>NZ_JBVMWC010000003.1:0-252362 GCF_055640555.1 Sphingobium sp. KKT206 | reverse complement strand
GTCTTTGTTCTTTCTCTCAAATACTTAGAAGACCTTCAGAAGACGCAAATTGAGGCGGTTCGATTCCCGAAATCCGCTCCTCACCGAAATGTCGCGGCCGTAGGTGGCGAGCAATTGCACGGTCTTCGCCGGAAACCAGGCCATTCCGACATTGCCCTTCCAATTGCTCGCTTGATCCTGCTGCCTGATGCCATCGATCCTCGTCTCGCCACCCGTGACGAACGAGCCGCCGACGCGGAAATCGAGGTTCGGCTTGAGCTGATAACGGGCGAAAGCCTGGAACTGCCCGCTTGCGGATTGCGTCAGACGCGCGGAAGACGAGCCGAAGTCGTTATTCTTGCCATAGAAGGTCACGTCGCCGACGAGGTCGATCGAGATCTTGGGCGTGACCCCCTTAACGAAGCCGCCCTGGAGCACGAACTTCCAACGGTTCTCGCCCAGGTTCAGGGGGCGGGTGCGATCATATGATCCTGTCGGCACATAGACGAATGGCGTGATACCGAAATAGGTATTGCTCTTGGGCTTGTTCACCAGCCAAACGGTGGCTGCGAGGATAAGATCGCCGGCCGCGCCGCCGCTTTTACCCAAAGCGTGCGTATCGCCCTTCCCTTCCAGCTGACCGAGCGGAAGCAGAAACTGCGGGTCGACCGTCAGGCCGGCAATGTCCATATAGTGAACGCCGCGCAGAATGAATACGGTCGAGTCCAAATCCGGGATCACCCGGCTGCTTGTCGCCCTTGGCATAGATGGCGTCGCGCTCGGCAAATTGCGCATAGACAATGGCCAGATTGGATCCCGGCGGCAGTGCGACATAGTCGCCGGCATCAACGTCGGTCGCCCATGCCGCCGTGCTGGCCATCGGCGTACACAACGCAACGCCTCCCCACAGGGCCGCCTTCAATGGCGTCGCGCTCGGCAAATTGCGCATAGACAATGGCCAGATTGGATCCCGGCGGCAGTGCGACATAGTCGCCGGCATCAACGTCGGTCGCCCATGCCGCCGTGCTGGCCATCGGCGTACACAACGCAACGCCTCCCCACAGGGCCGCCTTCAAAAGCGAACCTTTATTGAGATTACCCATTATCCTCTCCCTCCATTATATCATAGTTGGTAACCCCTAAGCACAAAGCGTGCCAAATCGGAGATTGTCCAATCTGCTGGAAAATGACCACGGTTGGGGGAACGCGTCTCAGCTAACTGTAACGAAATAGAACAGGTGTATTCGGACACCCGTATCGTCAGGTTTCACCTTGGCAGATGGATCAAACCGAGAGCTTCGGCATCCAGGCCGATCAAAACAGGATTGCTATCTCTCCTGTCATATTTGCGAGGAGCCATCCGCCGATATTCCGCCCGACAAGCAGCACGTCGGACGCGAGCCAAGGCAATTTCGGACTGGCGTGAGCAAATCTTGTTGTTCGGCCAGAGGCTTTCGCAATGGAGATCACGACCACCCACGCGTAGGCCGTTTCTCGACCCCTTGCCGCAGGTCGAGGAACGGACCTATGGATCAGCAAAATGCGCGGACCATTGCGCTCGTGATGGACCTGGACCCACGGACGTGATTATCGATACCTTTTCGTTCGGCATCATCAGCGAAGGCGACGTCGAGCGTTCCCATGGCCACGTTATGGCTTGTCCTACTCGTCGTATCTTCCGTGAGGGTGATGTTCACCGATGGAAATAGAGCTTTAAACTGACGCAGCACATCACCAAACAACCCGCCGGTGCGCGATGATGTAACTCCGATGCGGACTTGCCCCGCCTCCCCACTGTCGACAGCAACTGCGTAACGAGCGGCGAGATCTAATTGCTGGGCGCCGGCCATTGCCCGTTCCAAGAAGGCAGCGCCTGCCGTTGTGGGCGAAACACCAATTCGACTTCGCTTGAACAGGGGAACGCCTAATCGGTGCTCAAGATGCTGAATGCGTCGGCTGAGTGACGATTGGGACAATGCCAGCATCTCTCTCGCTCATCGAAACTGCCAGTTTCCGCCGCCGCGATCGCGCAGCGCAGATTTCGCAGATCCAAGATCATATTCGGCAAACATCACTCCCCCATGCCAATATCCGCTTCGGACGGCCGCGTTTTGTGCCGGAGTTTGGCGTTGCCAACACCGTCTCGGTAGTCCCGCGTCCTGAAAACTCCGTCGCCGATAGGGGAACACTGATGACAGCAGCTGCGCACGCTGAGGAAGCACCTAACTCCACCGATGGCGATTGATGTCGGCGGCAGCGCTCCTGATTATGCAACACAGATGCACGTTCGCCGATGCTACCGGATCGTGATCGGCAGTGCCACATGCAGATAAATTTGCGTTCCGGTCCCAGCAATTCCTACGCAACCGCCTCGGTCCGTCGCGCATCGAAAGGAACGACGATGAAAGCGGCTGTCTACGATCATAACGGTCCACCGGAAGTCCTTCGCTACACGGACGTGCCCGACCCCAAAATTCGTTCGCGGGATGTCCTGATCCAGGTCGAGGCGATATCCGTTGAGGGCGGAGACCTGATCAACCGTCGCAGTTCGCCGCCGGGGCACCCCGCATATGTCGTCGGCTATGCCGCAGCGGGCACGGTGGTGGCGATCGGTGACGCGGTCACGGACCGCAAGCCCGGCGACCGAGTTACCTCATGGGGCTTGGATGGATCCCACGCCCAACTCCGCGCAGTTCCGACAGATCAGACTTGGCTGCTGCCCGCAGGCGCAGGCGTAGCAGAAGCCGCGGCGATCCCGATCGGCTTCGGAACTGCCCATCATTGCCTGTTCGCGAGAGGGCGGCTCTCAAGCGGAAGCTCCGTCCTCATCCAAGGTGCAGCGGGGGGTGTCGGGGTCGCGGCAGTACAGCTCGCCCGCCAGGCCGGCGCGACCGTAATCGCCGTCGCTAGCGGTGAGGATCGCGTCCGCAGCGTCATCGAGCTCGGTGCATCGCGTGTAATCGACCATAACGTCGAATCGGTCGTGGACGTGGTCCGTGACCTCACCGGCGGCCGAGGCGTTGACCTCATCGTCGATCCGGTAGGTTCCACCTTGGCGACATCCCTCGCCGCGCTCCGCGACGAAGGAGTCTTGGTGTCCGTGGGCAATGCCGGCGGCGGGGCTCTGACAGTGGATTTTTGGCCAGCGGTGCAGCGAAATCAAACGGTCATCGGCGTATTCATGGGAACCGTCCTGTCACGTGCAGCGGTGCGCCAAACCATCGACATGATGCTCGCCGACGTTGCGAAAGGCAGTCTCACCGTGCCAATCGACAGAAGGTTTCCGCTCGCCGAGGCAGGGGCCGCCCATCGGTATGCCGAGGACAACAAGGTCCTCGGCCGTATCGTGCTGATCCCCTGACGCCGATTTCGCGCCCAACCGCTACCGAGCGCCCGCTGTCAGGCGATCGCGCCCGCGTCGGCGGTCAAGGTGGCGCCTGTAATTACACTCGCCGCGGGACTTGATAGAAACACGACCGCATTCGCGATTTCACTCGGCTTGGCGAAGCGGCCCAGAGACGTCAAACTCCGTTGGAAATCTGCCGCCGGGCCGTCTGCGGGGTTCGCGTCAGTATCCACAGATCCGGGCTGCACGAGGTTCACGGTGATGCCCTGCGGCCCGAGTTCACGTGACAACCCGCGAGTGAAGGACGTAAGCGCGGCCTTGGACATCGCATAGGCCGTTACGCCCGGAAATGGGACGCGTTCGCCGAGCCCCGACCCAATCGAGATTATGCGCCCCCCAGCGGAGAGATGCGGAATGGCGGCCTTCGCGAATAGCACTGGTGCTCGCACGTTGACGTCCATCAGCTTCTGATACTCGGCCACATCGAGGTCGGCGATCAGACCGGAATGGCCGATCGCCGCGCTATTGACGAGAATATCAAGACCACCGAGCGCCGAGACGGCCTCGCTCACGGCGCGCGTGATCGCATCCGGGTCTGCGCTATCGGCCTGTATCGTTCGCGTCTGCCGCCACAGATCAATCTGAGGCCGACACTAATTGAGATGGGGGCTGGCCTCAGAAACCTGACGACTGCGGTCCGCAGGCTCATCGGAGGTCAGCCCTTGTTGTTGCAGTGGCGATGAGTCATGAAAGTCATGCATCAGCGTGTAGGTCCGGTCCCTTGCGGGATCGGCACGGGCACACCGAATTTTCGACTAGTCGAGGCGAATTACATACCCCTATTAACGGCTCCACTCCCACCGTGTCTTGTTGCAACATATTGATTAGTATGCCGATTTTCGAGAACGCCGATAGGTCCACAACCACCGCTTGCTCGCGCTCCACGCCGGGCCTCGGCGGGGGAGGTGCAAACCCGCTTCCGATGCCGCCGCTGTTGGACGCACGGCCTGGCCGCTCATTCGCGCTACGGGTCCAGTCCGGAACGACTTCATTTTATCCAGGCCGGCCGAGTGACACGCTCGGGTATAATGGCAGCTATCTCGGACCGACGATCAGGGTGCGCCGTGGCGACGACGTGGCGGCTGTCGTGACCAACGGGCTCAACGCGGACACGACTGTGCATTGGCACGGGCTTCTGATCCCCGGAGAGCTGGATGGCGGCCCCCATCAGATCATCGCGCCGGGCGCGACCTGGCGGCCCACGCTCCCGATCCGGCAGCCCGCAGCGACCCTCCTTTATCACTCACACGTCCATGGGTTGACGGCCGAGCAAGTCTATTCGGGCCTGGCTGGGGCGTTGCTGGTAACCGACGACGAAGAGCAGGGCCTGGGGCTCCCGTCAGAATATGGCGTGGACGATCTGCCCCTGCTCATCCAGGATCGCCAGTTCGAAAATGGTCGCCTTGTCATGCCAGGCGGCATGATGGTCGCCATGCAGGGCCGGCGCGGCGACACGATCCTTGTGAACGGCGCGGTGAATCCGCTGGCGGCGGTGCCAAATCGGTTGGTTCGCCTGCGGCTCGTCAACGCATCGAACGCGCGGATTTATGAGCTGTCGTTTTCCGATCGGCGGAGCTTTCACTGGATCGGAACCGAAGGGGGGCTGCTCGAACACGCAGTGGCATTGGAAGCCATAACCTTGGCGCCGGGCCAACGTGCCGAGCTTCTCGTGGACTTCACGGACGGTAGGTCCGCCTCGCTGGTGACGGCGGCTGATACCAACAGCTCGATGATGGGCGGCATGGGTATGATGGGGCGTGGCGCCCGAAGGACCGATGCCGCGGCACCAGCGACCGTGCTGCGGTTTGAACCACGGCCGTTGGGACAGGCTCGTGCCAGCGGCGTCGTGCCGACCCTTCTGGCATCACGAACTGGGCCCGACGCCAGCAAGGCGGTGCGCCGTCGCCGTCTGAGCCTCAACATGGGCATGGGCGGCATGATGGGCTCAGGAAGCGGCGGTGGCGGCCTTACGATCAATGGCAAGCCATTCGACATGAATCGCATCGATGAGACGGTGAAGCTAGGCTCCACCGAAATATGGGAGGTGTCTGGCGAAATGATGCGCCACCCGATCCATATTCACGGCGTCCACTTTGATGTTCTCACCCGCGGTGGCGGGCAGCCCGATGTTCTCGACCAGGGGCCGCGCGACACGGTCCTCGTCAAGGAACCGGTGGAGCTTCTCATCCGATTTGATCAGCCGGCCAAGAGCGCTCCCTTCATGTATCACTGCCATATCCTTGAACATGAGGATAATGGAATGATGGGCCAGTTCAGTGTTGCGTAGGCGTAGGCTCCCACTTCTGGAGAGTTTATGCAGCGCCTACCGTCCAACAGGAGAGCAAGGTTGCCAAAAAGAGCTTTCGCCACATTTCTGCTCGCGGCAACGATGCTGACCGGCGGCACCTCGCTAGCTGCACAGGATAATCTGGTTTATCCCGTAATACCGGGATTTGGCGGGATCGTGGCCGTGCCCAGTGCTGCCGAGCGGCCCGATCCCAAGCTTCGCTACCGCGTCTTGTTCAATGTCACCAAGGCCGCAAGCTCTCCCGACAAAGTGAATCCCAGCCTTGAGAAGGTCGCGCGCTTCGTGAACCTGCTAGGCGCGGACAAGGTCCATCCGGCTGGTGACATCGCCGTCATCATTCATGGTCCCGCGACCCCGCTCGTCCTGCAGAACGCGCCATATGCGGCGCGTATGAAGGTAGCGGCCAACCCGAACGCTGCGCTGATTGCCGCTCTCCAGAAAGCCGGTGTTTCAATCCGCGTTTGCAGTCAGGCCATGGTCGGAAATGAGATCATGCCGAACCAAGTGGCTTCGGGCGTTGAGATCGATGATTCGGCGCTTACAACCTTGGCGAATCTACAAATCCGGGGTTACGCGCTCATCCCGGATTGAAAGGTGCGATACCCCCTCACCCGCAGCAGCCCGCCACGGTCCCGTTCGCCTTCGCCTCCTGAATCGGAGGGCATGGGACATCGCCGAACGAGCAGAACACGCAGCAGTCGCCGGCCAGGGGCCGCAGCACCGCCGCGCAATGTCGGCAATCATAGAAGAACTGGCAGGCGTTGGTGGGCATCGTCTCGGTCGCGACACCGCCGCACTCGGGACAGGTCAGCGTGGAGGTGAGCTGCATCAGGAAAGCGCCTTTATAAGCGGCGCTTCAATGCGATCCCATATCAGCGCGGTCAGCGTCAGGGTCGTGCCGATCGTGAGCATGATCGGAGTTGCGCGGGACGGTAGGGTCACGGTGCAGGACCGATCCGCAGCGCAGGTCCTCCGACGCCGCACATACGCCCACCACCCGGCAGCCAGGCCGACGAGGGAAAGCGCCGTCAGGGCCCAGCGCAGAGGCATCAGCGCGGCGAAGGTGCTCGACAGGCCCGCCCCCACGCCCAGCGCCGCCAGCGCGAGCGGCAAGACGCAGCAGGATGCGGCGGCTAGGACCGCGCCGAAGCTCGCCAGCGCACCCAGGGCGGATAGCCCCGCGTCGGCGCGGCGTGGCGATGCGGAAGCGGCCAGGGTTTCGTGCGGCAAAATCCTTTTATTCATCAGTCGTCTCCGGCGGAATAACCCCCTAATGCCTCCTGTAGCGGCTACAGGAGCAAGCGAATTATGAGGGATGAGAAAGGCCTAGCTATCGGCGAGTTGTCGCGCCGAACCGGCGTGAACATCGAGACGATCCGCTATTTCGAGCGCGTCGGCATTGTGGCGACCCCACCCCGCACGAGCGGGGGCCGGCGAGTAGGCGTCACCTCAAGCTTTGTACGCTGAACAACGATTTTCCGGACATAATGTGAACATTGGTGTCAGGCAGCGGCGCGAAGGTACTGGTAGAGGGTTTCGCGGCTGATGCCCATGTCGCGCGCGATGGTCGCCTTGCGTTCACCGGCGGCAACGCGGCGGTGCAGATCGGCAATCATCTCATCCGAGAGCGACCGTTTCCGCCCCCGATAGGCGCCGCGCTGCCGAGCGATCGCAATGCCTTCGCGTTGCCGTTCGCGGATCAGGGCGCGCTCGAACTCAGCAAACGCACCCATGACCGAGAGCATCAGATTGGCCATCGGGGAGTCCTCCCCCGAGAAGGACAGGCTTTCCTTCTCAAACTCGATCCGGATACCTCGCTTGGTGAGGCCCTGGACCAGCTTGCGCAGGTCATCCAGATTGCGGGCCAACCGATCCATGCTGTGGACGACGACGGTATCGCCTTCGCGGGCGAAAGTGAGCAGAGCCTCAAGCTGGGGGCGGTTGACGTCCTTGCCCGATGCCTTGTCGGTGAAGGTCCGATCGAGCGACTGACCTTCCAATTGGCGATCCACATTCTGATCGAACGTGCTGACCCGGACATAGCCGATCCGTTGCCCCTTCACTGCGCACTCTCTCCATCAAAATGTCAGGTTGAAATCTATGATACGCAACGACATTCGTCAACAAATTCCGTTTAGTACCCTAATCTGACAGAAACCGCGGTAGCGCCCTGACGTCCGGTTAGGCTATACTCCAGATTGACGACAGAAGATCAAATCCCGCAAAAATAGCGGCCTCACTTGTCCTATACGGACGAAAACTGAAGTGCGTCCAAAATAGGACATTCGGCAACGTCGTCGCCGGTGCATTTGTCTAATGTTGTCGCCAGCGCCGCCTCTATCTTCTGCAAATCGGCAATACGGCGACGGACATCGTCAAGGTGTGCTTGGGCTCTCCCCATCACCTCTGCGCACGTTTGCGCTCCAACGTCGGTCAGCGACAACAAAGACCGAATCTCATCCATCGCAAAGCTCAGATCGCGGGCGCGCAGGATGAACTGCAACCTTTGCACCAGTTCCGGCGAATAGACCCGGTAGCCATTGGCGTTGCGCGCCGGTGCTGGCAGCAATCCGACCTTCTCGTAATAGCGGACGGTTTCGAGATTGCAGCCGGTCCTCCGGGCAAGCTGAGCGCGTAAAATGCCAGATTGTGGCTGCATGAAAAACCTCTTGAGTCTGTACCTACTACAGAGGCTACACTGCGAATCACGAAGGCGGAAGAAAGGATTTGCGGCATGGCCTCAGCGCCTGAATCAGGACAGTCAGCCCTCACTGAAAACGACGAGCCGAAGCGGGCGAACTGGGTCGCCACGGGCGCGCTGATCGGCGCGGGGCTGGCCTCCGCCTGCTGCGTCGTGCCGCTCCTGTTCGTTACGCTTGGCATATCCGGCGCGTGGATCGCCAACCTGACCGCGCTCGAACCTTACAAGCCTTATGTCGCGGCGGTGACGCTGGCTCTGCTCGGCTACGGCTTCTGGCATGTCTATTTCAAGCCGAACCCACCCTGTGAGGACGGCTCATATTGCGCTCGTCCGCAATCGGCCCGCACTACCAAAGCGGTGCTGTGGCTGGGTCTCGCCATCGTCATCCTCGCGCTCACCATCGACTGGTGGGCACCTTGGTTTTATTGAAAGGGTACACCCATGAAGAAGACTATACTCATTGGGCTGGCCGTGCTGGCAACCGCCGGTGGCGGGGTCGCCCTAGCACTTGACAATTCAGCACAGGATCGCCCTGCGGCCACCGCAACCGCTCAGAGGCAAGCCACCTTTGCCATCGAAAACATGACCTGCGCCACCTGCCCGATCACCGTGAAGAAGGCGATGGAAGGCGTGGCAGGTGTCAGCGCGGTGACGGTTGATTTCGCCGCCAAGACCGCGCGCGTAACATATGATCCTCGCCGCGCGAATGCTGCTGCGATTGCCGCTGCGTCGACCAATGCGGGTTATACGGCGCGCGCTATTCAAAACTGAATGACGGCGCCCGTCGCGCCTGAAGAAAGCTGTATCCAATGAACGATTGTTGCAACCGCCCTGGGCGGGATGGATATGACGTGGCCGTCGTCGGTGCGGGCTCGGCGGGTTTTTCCGCCGCGATCACCGCCGCCGAACTCGGGGCGAAAGTCGCGCTGATCGGCCATGGCACGATTGGCGGCACCTGCGTCAATGTCGGCTGCGTTCCGTCCAAGACGCTGATCCGTGCCGCCGAGGCGGTGCACGGTGGGCGAGCCGCCACGCGCTTTCCCGGCCTTGGCGGTAACATTCAACTAGGCGATTGGGCGCAGCTCGCGGCATCAAAGGATGAATTGGTCAGCACGCTGCGCCAGAAAAAATATGTCGATCTTCTGCCCGCCTATTCCGGGGTAAGCTATATCGAGGGCAAGGCACGCTTCGCAGACGGTGCGCTGATCGTTGACGATGTGCCGATAAAAGTCGGCAAGGTCATATTGGCGATGGGTGCGCACGCCGCCGTGCCGCCGATTCCGGGGATGGACAGCGTGCCCTACCTAACCAGCACATCGGCGCTGGCGCTGGATCGCTTGCCCAAATCGCTGCTGGTGATCGGTGGCGGGGTGATCGGGGTAGAACTGGGACAGATGTTTTCGCGTCTGGGCGTTGATGTCACCATCTGCTGCCGAAGCCGCCTGCTCCCCGAAATGGACCCGGAAGTGAGTGCCGCGCTGAAAAACTATTTGGAAGCCGAGGGCGTGCGGGTTTGCGCAGGTGTCGGCTATCAGCGTATCGCCCAAACACAGAGCGGGGTCGAATTGACCTGCGAGGGGCATTGTGACACCGTCGCGGCGGAACAGGTGCTCATCGCCACCGGACGCCGACCCAATAGCGACGGGCTTGGGCTGGAGGAGCGCGGCATAGTGCTTGCCCGTAATGGTGGAATCGTCGTCGATGACCACCTCGAAACGTCGGTCTCAGGCATTTACGCGGCGGGCGATGTAACGGGACGGGACCAGTTCGTCTACATGGCCGCCTATGCCGCAAAACTGGCCGCGCGCAACGCGGTGACGGGCAACCAATACCGCTACGACAATTCCGCCATGCCATCCGTCGTCTTCACCGACCCGCAAGTCGCCAGCGCCGGCCTCACTGAAACGACAGCACGGGCGCAAGGCCTGGACATCAAGGTTTCGCTGCTCCCGCTCGATGCTGTGCCAAGGGCACTGGCAGCACGCGATACGCGGGGTCTCATCAAACTGATTGCCGACAAGGCGAACGACCGTTTGCTGGGCGGCCAGATCATGGCACCCGAAGGCGCGGATTCGATCCAGACACTGGTGCTGGCGATCAAACACGGCATGACCACCCTGGAATTGGGTGCAACGATATTTCCTTACCTGACCACTGTGGAAGGCCTCAAACTGGCGGCCCAAACGTTTGATAAGGATGTCGCCAAACTGTCTTGCTGCGCCGGGTGATTGCTCGGGGATCAACCGGCAACGAATGGCCTCCCTCCAGTGCAAGCCGCTTTGGTGTCAATTTTGTTATTCGCCTCAGCGGGAGAGCAAAATGGCACGACGCCGACTTCTGACCGGAGACGAGCGCCGGCGCCTGTTCGATCCTCCTGTCCAAGAAACCGCGATCATTGGGCATTATACCCTTTCTGCGGAAGATGTTGAATTGGTTGGGCGCCGCTATGGTCCAGCAAATCGCCTCGGTCTGGCTGCACAAATCGCTTTGATGCGACATCCCGGCTTTGGTCTGCAACCCGAGATCGGGCTTCCCGACGTCATTCTTCAGTACCTCGCGGCACAGTTATTCGTCGATCCTTCCTCCTTCTCTGCATATGGTCAGCGCGCGCAAACCCGTACCGATCATGCCGATCTCGTGGCGCGTTATCTTGGCATACGCCCGTTTCGACGCGGCGACCTGGCACTTGCCCTGAATCTTGCCGCGCAAGCCGCCGAGTATACAGACAGAGGTGAACCGATTGTTCGCGCCCTCATGGTTGGCCTGAAGGGTGAGCGGTTCATTCTTCCGTCAGGCGACACACTGGAACGCGCCGGTCTTGCTGGCCGGGCACGCGCACGCAAAGCTGCCGCAGCCGCAATCGTCGAAGGCCTCAGCTCTGCTGAACTGACACGGCTAGACGAACTCGTAATCAACAACCCGGATTTCGGCATGACACCGCTGGCGTGGTTGCGTAATTTCGAAGAAGCCCCGACTGCGGCCAATATCAATGGCTTGCTTGAGCGCCTGCGCTATGTTCGCGGCATAGGTATCTACCCGGTAGTTGGGGGCGCCATTCCGGAATTCCGCTTTGCCCAATTTGTCCGCGAGGGCGGCGTGGCACCGGCATTCCTGCTTTCGGATTACAGCGTCAATCGCAGGCGGGCGACGTTGACGGCCGCAGTGATCGACCTTGAGGCCAGACTTGCCGATGCCGCGATCCAAATGTTTGACCGACTTATCGGCGGCATGTTCACGCGCGCGCGGCGTGGGCGCGAGCGTCGCTACCAAGATAGTATTCAGTCGGTGGGGCAACTCATGCGGCTGTTTGGCGCCACGATTACAGCACTTGATGAGGCTGTCCAGAATGGCGGCGATCCGCTCGAATTGATTGACGAAGCGGTGGGCTGGCACCGGCTTGTTGCGGCAAAGGCCCAAGTAGATGCCCTTGCTGATCTTGCCGGCGAGGACGCACTGGTAACGGCAACCGAGCGTTACGCCACGCTACGGCGTTTCAGCCCGGCATTTCTGGACGCCTTCACCTTCAAGGCGTCTGGAACAGGGACGGCACTGATCAAAGCCATCGATGTCATTCGCGATGCGAACACACGAAAGTCGCGCGACCTTCCCGATGGCGTTCCACTGCCATTCCCCAATCGGCAGTGGAAGCGTCTCATCACCGAAAGCGGCCGTATCGACCGCCGACGTTATGAAATTGCGATCATGGCAACCTTGCGTGATCGTTTGCGCGCCGGTGATGTATGGATCGAGGGAACCCGCAACTATCAGCGCTTCGATGCCTATTTGCTGGGTCGGCGCGACGCCGCCAAAGTGGCGGATGTGCTTCCGTTCGATTCAAATGCTGCATCCTACCTCGCTGACCGGGCACGAAATCTTGACTGGCGGCTGCGCCGATTTGCCAAGCAGTTGAAAACAAACAAGCTTGAGGGAGTGTCGCTCGAACGAGACCGGCTCAAGCTTCAGCAAATGCCGCCTGTCACCCCACCGGAAGCTGAAGCCCTCGATCGCAAGCTCGATACCCTGCTTCCCCGCGTGCGCATCACCGAGCTGCTGCTTGAAGTCGCCGAACGCACTGGTTTTTTGAACGCATTCCGTGACCTGCGCTCAGGCAAGGAGCACGACAACCCCAGCACGGTACTCGCCGCAATTCTGGCTGATGGCACCAACCTCGGGCTGGAGCGGATGGCCAATGCCAGCGAAGGCGTCAGCTATGCCCAACTCGCATGGACCCACAACTGGTATCTTTCACCCGAGAACTATCAGGCCGCGCTGGCCATGATCATCTCAGCCCATCACGAATTACCCTTCGCGCGGCATTGGGGCGCTGGCACCAGTTCGTCGTCCGATGGCCAGTTCTTCCGGTCGGGGCGGAGCCGTTCAGGGGCGGCGGACGTCAATGCCAAATATGGAACCGAACCTGGCGTGAAAATCTATTCCCACCTTTCCGATCACTTCGCATCATTCGGATCACGGATCATGTCCGCGACGGCAGGTGAAGCGCCCTACGTGCTCGACGGCCTTGTCCTGGGCGCTGGCAACCTTCCGTTGCATGAGCACTATACCGATACCGGCGGCGCGACCGATCATGTTTTCGCACTCTGCCACCTGCTCGGGTTCCGCTTTGCGCCCCGACTGCGCGATATTGCCGACCGCAAACTGGGTTCGATCGCTGCGCCATCGACATACAAGGGCATCGAAAGCCTGATGGGCCGCACCATCAAAACCGCAGCGATCGAGGCTGATTGGGATGACATCGTCAGGATTGTCGCCTCAATCAAGGATGGCACGGTGGCGCCGTCAGTAATCTTGCGAAAGCTTGCCGCCTACAAACGCCAGAACAGGCTGGATTTTGCATTGGCTGAACTGGGCCGTATCGAGCGCACTTTGTTCACGCTCGATTGGCTCGAACAACCGGAACTGCGCCGTGCCTGTCAGGCCGGTCTCAACAAAGGCGAAGCGCGGCACACGCTTGCCGCCGCCATCTATACCAACCGGCAGGGCCGGTTCACCGATCGCTCGCTGGAAAATCAGGAATTTCGTGCATCTGGGCTGAACTTGCTGATCGCGGCGATTTCCTACTGGAACACGGTCTATCTCGACCGCGCCGCCAAGCACCTCAACGCCGTCGGCACAACGTTCGATGCGGCACTGCTCGCGCACCTGTCTCCGATGGGCTGGGCGCATATCAGCCTGACCGGCGATTACCTCTGGGAACAGGCAAGGCGACTTCCCGCAGGTGAATTCCACCCACTCAACGAGCCAATGGCGCGGTTGAAGCGTGTTGCGTAGCCGATGTTCCGCTTATGTCCGAGAAATCGTTGTCTGGCGCACGAACCTTGAGGTAACGCCCAAATCGAAGCGCTCGCAACCAACCCGGTCATTTTGCGGCGATGGCGCGAGGGACCATCCTTGACGCTCCATGGCTGGGTATATGGGATCGGCGATGGTTTGCTCAAACAAGTCTGCCCTGCGCGCGCAGGGCCGGCCTCCCATGAACGACCGTCATCGACCACGGCATCGCCACCATGACGCTGTCAGCCCCCGTGCGAGACGCTGCATCAGCGAAGCGCGCCGAACTTTTGGCGGCTGCGATCGCGGCATGCCAGTCTTCTCCGGCGAGCAGCCGCAGTCTCGACGCGGAAATAGCAAGGGCAATCTTTGCAGGTCTCGCCGACCTGGCAGTGATCGAGCAGGGGGTCTGGCAACATGGCGATGGCAGCCGGGTGCGTGCGTTGCATTACTCGTCGCAGGAGCGTGCCGCAGCCACCCTCGTGCCAATGGGCGGCTGGATGGAACGCGCGGGTCGCGCGGCAATCGTTCATACGGCCGACGGCCATTGGGCTGGCGATCACGCTGTCGAGCCGATTGCTCTATGCATTGCGGCTTTGAGCGCAAGATTGTCACAATATTCGATTGGTTTGGGAAGAGGCAGCCTCTCGGGAGACTGGCATGAGTGAGCAACCGGAAAGGATGGCGCCCGTTTTTGAGTTGCCACCACTGCCCTATGATCTGGCCGATCTGGAACCGACTTTGTCCGCGCGGACCCTGGCCGTTCACCATGGCAAGCATCACGCACGATACGTAGACACGCTGAACCGCCTGCTAGCAGAGGAGAATTTTTCGGCGCACTCGCTTGAGGAGATCATTGCGATCGCACGGGCGAGCGAGACTACGGCTCTTTTCAACAATGCTGCACAGGCGTGGAACCACGCCTTTTTCTGGGAGAGCATGGCGAAAGCCAGATCGGCGCCGTCCGGACCGCTCGCCGAGGCGATCCAAGCCCATTTCGGCAGCACCGCCGCTTTAGCGGAAGCGTTCATTGCTGCGGGCGCCGGTCATTTTGGTTCGGGCTGGGTCTGGCTGATTGCCCGACATGGCACACTCGAGGTCGTTTCGACCCATGATGCAGCCACGCCGTTCCTCGAAGAGGGTAGCACGCCGCTCCTCACCTGCGATGTCTGGGAACATGCCTACTATCTCGATTATCAGCAGGACAGGCCGAACTGGCTAAAATCCTGGTGGGAGGAGCTGGCCAATTGGTCTTTCGCGGCGCAGCAGTTTGAGGCATCGCGCAACAGGAGCCCCGGTTGGCATTATCCTTTGCCCATCACTGGCTGAATGAGATGACGGTGCCGGAAACGCGGATCGCGACCCGCATCATTTGACTTTGTAACCGCCCGATTGCATCATGTACCGATGCAGACTCGACGCTGTCATTATCGCTTCCGCCACCATGGGGGTCAGCTTCTCGCGGGCATCTAGCCCCGGGTTCTGGTGCGCGCTGCCCCGAACTCGGGGCTTCTGACATATCCCGTTTCAACGGACCAGTCCGGCTCGGCCGGATGGCGTCACTCGCGGAAAGCGAAAATACTATGAGCAAGAGCAAGGCGAGCCGTCGGCCGCCCATCCATATGATCGAAGCCGAAGCTGATGCGCTTGCCGACCTCGCAATGGCAGCGCAAGATAGGCTACCGCAGGTGAGCGAGCTGTTGTTGACCGAAATCGGTCGCGCGAATGTGCACGCTGCCAATCGGGTCCCCCGCGACGTCGTCATCATGCATGCCCACGTCGAGTTCGTCGATGAAGCCAGCGGCAAGAATTATAGCTATCAGTTGGTCTATCCCCGCGATGCAGACATTGCCGCTGGTAAAATCTCCATTCTGACCCCCGTCGGGGCAGGCCTTATCGGCCTGCGCGAAGGACAATCGATCTTGTGGCCGGATCGCGACGGCCACGAACGAACGCTGAAGATCACGCGCGTTTCCCAAGCGCAAACAGCTATTTAATCCTATTTTCTAGAGAGGCTTATTCATGAGCGCATCCATGCTGGATCAGGCACTGACTCGTCTCGAGGATGCTGCCCGCCATCTCAGGCTCGATCCAGACGTTCTGGAAAAACTCAAATATCCCCGCGAAACGACAAAGACGCGGCTGCTGATCCGAATGGATGACGGCTCGCGCAAATCGTTCATGGCCTGGCGCTGCCGCTATGACGATACACGCGGCCCGACCAAAGGTGGCATCCGCTTCCATCCGGATGCCACCGTCGACGAAGTAGAGACGCTCGCTTTTTGGATGACGTTCAAATGCGCGGTCATGAACCTGCCTTATGGCGGTGGCAAAGGCGCCGTCCAGGTCGATCCCCGCAAACTGTCGAAGGCCGAGCTCGAGCGGCTGTCGCGCGCCTATATGCAGGCCTTCTCCTCGATCATCGGACCCGATCGGGATATTCCGGCACCGGACGTCTACACCAACGCCATGATCATGGGCTGGATGGCCGACGAATATGCTTCGATCGTTGGCCGTGTCTCACCGGCAGTCATCACCGGTAAACCCATTGCACTGGGCGGATCGCTGGGCCGCGATGATGCTACCGCGCGCGGCGGCTTCTATCTGCTTCGCCATCTCGAAGCGGAACTTGGTGTCGGTCCCGGCGCGCGCGTCGCGGTGCAAGGGTTCGGAAATGCTGGAAGCCACATAGCGCGGCTGCTTGACGGTGCCGGCTATCTGATTGTCGCCGTGTCTGACTCGCGGCACGCGGTTTCTAACCCTGACGGATTGTCGATCGATCGTTTAGTCGAGGCTAAACATGGCAAAGGACTTGCCAGCCTTGTCGGATCGAACGGAACAGAGGCGATCGCGCTTGAGGATCTCATTGCAACCGACTGTGAGGTGCTAGTTCCCGCCGCCCTTGAAAACCTGATCCACGCGGACAATGCCCAGCGCGTTCAAGCGAAAGTAGTCCTCGAACTGGCCAATGGTCCGGTCACCCCTGAGGCAGACGCCCTACTCGCTGCACAGGGTGTCGCGGTTCTCCCGGACATTCTCGCCAATGCCGGCGGTGTCACGGTTTCCTATTTCGAATGGGTGCAAAACCGGCAAGGCTTTTATTGGACCGTTGCTGAAATTCACGAGAGACTCAAAGCGAGCATGGAGGCTGAGGGCCGCGCCATCTGGGAAAGAGCCGGTGGCGCCAAGATCTCGCTTCGAACCGCAGCCTATGTCCATGCGCTCGGACGACTGGCAGAAGCCATCGAAGCGCATGGAACCCAGCAATTTTTTACATCATGATAATAC
Source organism: Sphingobium sp. KKT206 (assembly GCF_055640555.1). Taxonomy (NCBI): domain Bacteria; kingdom Pseudomonadati; phylum Pseudomonadota; class Alphaproteobacteria; order Sphingomonadales; family Sphingobiaceae; genus Sphingobium; species Sphingobium sp. KKT206. The sequence continues at coordinate 235,391 of NZ_JBVMWC010000003.1, read as the reverse complement.
TGCGATAAGTGCCGAACGATCAGGCCGCGAGCAATTCGTCGGCAGGTCCGAAAAATTCGTCATGGATCCTGTCGGGGGCACACCAGGAAGCGATAGGGTAGAAACCGCATCTTGCTCATCCACCGTCTTTGCGCGGATTATGTCCTATCCAAGCTGCGGGTTTTCTTGCTGAAAGCGATTTCGATTGAAGCCTCATCGATCTCATCGATCTCATCGATAAACTTTCCGCTTGCGACCAGAAGGCATTCCTGACGTGCCATCTCCATTTTGAGACCGGCCAGGTCTGGCCAAACGCCAGGCCGCCTCCCCGGAAAGCTACCGGAACTTCTCCACCGGCACTCCCCAGAATTCTCCCCGTGCCGACATTCTCGAGGACCTGCGGTGAAGCCGCTTGCGTGCTATCCCTCGTCAGATCCAGCATCACAGGAGATTTCGGGCAACCGCGGCAAGACTGAGTACAAGCGCGACAAGGCTCGGGATGATGACCGCCGCTCCGCAGATGAAGGCGAAGACGCCCACCCAATTCCAACTCCGTGCCTGTACCATCACTGCGTCCTTTGCCCAACAATACCCGCACCGCCATCCTTATCCCAAACGATTTGCCTCGCCCTCGGTTTCGGGTCGCCAATCGTCACGTTCGACAAGAGGCCGGTCTAACGTGGCGTCAATCAAGACTCTCTCGGCCGCTCCATCAAGATCATCAAATTGTCCCGTGCGCATCGACCAGAGAAAGGCGCCCAGCCCAGCAAGACCCATCACCAGCGCGACCGGCACCAACCACAGGATCCCGCTCATCGGGTAACATCCAATGGAACGAGGGGCGGCGCCGGCGCCCGACTGCTAAGGCGTGATCCGCGTGCTGCGGGAATTCGCAAGGAGTTCGCAACGACCGAAATCGACGAAAGCGACATGGCGACGGCAGCAAGCAGTGGGGTGACATAGCCCGCCATGGCCACAGGAATCACCAAAAGGTTATAACCGACGGAAAGCGCCAGGTTCTGGCGGACACGTTGCCGGGCCGCGCGCGCGATCTGCACAGCGCGCGGAACCGCATCGAGATCCTGGCCGAGATAAACAATATCCGCGGCCGCCCGACCGATGTCGGCGGCATTGGAAGGAGCCATCGAAACGTGCGCCGCCGCCAGTGCCGGTCCATCGTTCAGCCCATCACCCACCATCAAGGTCAGGCGCTGACTGTCCGCCAGCGCCTGAAGCCGCTCCACCTTATGCTGCGGCAGCAATCCGGCACGCCAGTGGGCGATACCGATCGCGTTCGCGAACCCCGACACAGAAGCAATGTGATCGCCCGAAAGCAGTTCGATAGGCAGCCCAAGCGCGTCAAGCTTGGCCACCGCTTCCCGCGCACTCGTCTTTTCAACGTCCAAGAAGGCAAAATGGCCGGCAAGCTCACCATCGACCGAGAACACGGTCTGGAAACCGCCACTCTCGCCCGTGCCTGGATTCAAAGCCCAATCGGCACGCCCCAGGCGAAACAGATGGCCGTTCCGCTGGCCCTCCAAACCCCGGCCCGGCAGCTCGGAAAAACTGTCCAGATCGAGGCCGGACAAGGCGCCGCCGTTGGCGGCAATCGCGCGTGCGACGGGATGGTTGGAACGCGACGCCAGCGCCATCACGATTGCGCGATAGGGTTCATCGATGGCGATCTTGCTCACTCGCAAATCGCCATGAGTGAGCGTGCCGGTCTTGTCAAAAATCACGGTATCGACCTGTGCAAGCCGCTCGAGCGCGCTTCCATCCTTGAGCGCGATGCCGTGCTCGAACAAGCGCTTCGCCGCGGCGACCTGAACCATGGGTATGGCGAGACCAAGCGCGCAGGGACAGGTCACAATGAGCACCGAAATGGCAATGGTCAGCGCCCGATGCCAATCGCCTGTGTCAAGGAACCACCCGGCAAACACGGCCAAGGCCAGCGAATGGATGATCGGCGAGTAATAGGCCGCAACACGGTCGGCGAGACGGCGATAGCGTGCTCTGCCCTGCTCGGCCGCTTCCATCATTCGCACCATTTCGGATAGAAAGGACCGCGCGTGGCTGTTGGTCACACGCACCTTGAGCGAACCATTGAGATTCAGCATGCCCGAAACGAGCGTGCTTCCCGGTCGTACCGGCACCGGCATCGCCTCGCCCGTGACCGCGGCAGTGTCGAGATCGCCCTCGCCCGCAAGGACAAGACCATCCAGCGGAACACGCTCGCCTGGCGCGACGAGGATGACATCACCCACCGAGACATCCTCGAGCGGTCTAAAAGCGCGCGATCCATCCGTGCCGATTACATTCGCGCCCGCAGGCGTCATTCGCGTCAGCCCGAGCACGGCCGAACGGGCCTTGTCACGCATGGCATGGTCGAGCGTTCGTCCGACAAGCAGGAAAAAGATCAGCGTCACGACCGCGTCGAAATAGGCATGGCGTCCGAAATGCAGCGTGTCGTAGATGCTGAGACCCAGTGTCAGGACGATGCCGATCGAGATGGGCACATCCATATTGGTGCGTCCCGCGCGCAATGCCGACCATGCCGACAAGAAGAAGATGCGCCCCGAAAAGAATACCGCGGGAAGCGCGAGCAGCGCCGAGATGAGATGGAACAGCTGCCGCGTAGCGGGGTCGGCGCCTGACCAGACCGACACCGAAAGCAGCATGATGTTCATCGCCGCGAAGCCGGCGACCGCTGTCGCGACGATCAGCCGGCGCTTTTCGGGGTCGGTGCGATCGTCCGGTTGGCTGAGAAGATTTGCCTCGAAGCCCGCCTCGTTCAGCGTTGCCAGCAAAGGCGGTGCACTCGCGGTTTGCGCTTGCCGCCATGTGACGGTCACACGCCGCGTCGATAGATTGACCCGAGCCGCTACCACGCCCTCGAGGTTACCAAGGATGCGCTCGATCTTCGCCATGCATCCGCCGCAATGCGCGGTCGGGACCGACAGTTGCGTCCTCATCGTTCCGTCATCCAGCGATTGGCTGGCGAAGATGAGTTCATCGACCGATTGCCCGGTCAATGATGTCGGCGCCTGGACGGCAGGCATGGCATGGCTGGCCATGTCTAGGCCTGCGTGTCTGAGACCGCGCGATAGGCATGCCATGTGGCATGTCCAAGCCACGGGAAGATGACGATGAGGCCGATCAAGCCCGTCGCCGCGCAGAGTATGAAAAGCGCAAGGACGATGGCGCCCCAGACGATCATCGGCGCAAGGTTGTTCCAGACGAGCGCCGTGCTTGTTCCCATCGCCGTGAGCGCATCGACCTTGCGATCGAGGAGCATCGGAATGGCAAAAACACTGATCGCAAAAGCGAATGAGGCGAACAGGCCGCCCACCGCCGTGCCGACGCCGAGAATAATCCATCCCACCGGCTCGGTCAGCAGGAAGGCGGTTATGTGAGGCAAGCCGGGAAAGGGGCGCACGCCGAAGAACAACGCATAGATGAGCACCGCGGATCGCATCCACAGTAGCATCAGCAGGCTGAGCAGGACCCCGGTGAAAAGCACCTGCGGGCCCGCCGCCGGTTTCACCAGGAGCATTTCGCGCAGCGACGTATCGCGTCCCGCTTCTCGGTTGCGGCTTTTCTCATAGAGTCCGATGGCCAGCAGCGGGGCAATGATCATGAAGCCGGCGAGCGCGGGAAAAAGAATATAGTCGCGGCCATACAGCGCGAGCATCGCGACAGCAGCGAGAGACAGAAGGAAAATGCCCAGACCGTAGGCCAGGCTCGGCATCGGCCGATGGAAAAGATCCTGCCATCCGGCCTTGAGCCATTGGAAGCCGATGGAAGCGGGAAGATGGCGCTGAAACCGCGCGCTCTTCGTCTCCTCGATGCCCGAGGTCTGGCTCAGCAAGCCATAAGAGGGGCTTTTATCGCTCATGTCCCGCTACCTTTCAGCATGCCGATTTCGCCGCGCGATACTGCCCGCTCCCGTTCGCGCGTTCCTTCAAATGTCCCACGCATTCGGGCTGCGAGCGAAAGGCGACGTAGAAAAAATGCGCGTTCGCAAGAACGAACAGCAAAAGGCCTGCTGCCACCAGCGTCCAGACCAGCCACCGGGATCGGGATCGCATGGCCGTCATCGCTGAGGCGCGCTCAGCGAATGAACATAGAGCGCCAATATCTTGATATCCGAGTCCGTAAGCCGCTCGTCCCATGTCGGCATATGCCCCTGGCGTCCGCCATGGACGGTCTCCACGATCTGATCGATGTCTCCTCCATAGATCCAACGCGCGTCCGTCAGATTGGGAGCGCCGACATCGCGCTTCCCGCGCGCATCCTCGCCATGGCAAATCGCGCAATTGGCCATGAAGACCTCGCGCCCCGATACAATCGACGTCCGATTGGCATTCGTCACGAACTTGGGATGCGACAAGGCGTAGACATAGTTGGCCGCCAGACTGACCTGATCGGCATCGAGTATCCCGTCGCGTCCGAACGAGGGCATCTGCGAGACGCGCCCCTGCGGATGCTCCACATTGACCCCAACGCGCATGGTCTGCGCGATCGTCTCAAGGTCGCCGCCCCAGATCCAGTCGTCATCGGTCAGATCGGGATAACCATAACCCCCCTTGGCATTGATGCCGTGGCAGGCGGCGCAGTTGTCGCCGAACAACCGGTGGCCGGTGCTACGCACGATGGTCATGAGCCGGGGGTCGGCCGCGATCTGCTCGAGGTTCTCGCTTTCGATCCGCTTTATCCAGTCGGCCCGTCCCGCCTGCGAATCGACCAGGTGCTTTTCGACCGAGGTGCGCTGGTCGATGTTGAGAATTCCCTTGGTGTAGGTGTCGCCCAAGGGCCAAGTCGGCATGAGAATCCACCAGGCGAAAGCGAAGAGATGGGTGACGATCAGAAAAATCAGCACACCCTTGGGGACCGGCGTATCGAGCTCCTTGATGCCATTCCAGACATGGCCGGTCGTTTCATGACCGCTGACGGGATCGCGCTCTACGTCCATGGCTTGTCGTCCTGATCGAGAACGCTTTGTTTGGCTCGGTTGAACTTGCCACGATTGGACGGCCGGAACGTATAAATGAGGACACCGATCATCAGACCGATGAGGTAGAACAGCCCCCAGCTTTTCGAGAATGCAACAAGAGCCTCGTGGCTTATGTCCATGCCTGCCTCCTCATGTCATTTCACCGGCTCTGGCGGCTTCTGCGGCGCGGCCGTATTCTTGTACGGCACGTCGGTCAGCCGGCCGAGAACCTGAAGATAGGCGACGAGCGCGTCCATCTCGGTGACCTCGGTCGCCACATCGTCGAACACGCGAACCTGCGTTTCTTCGCCATACCGCTCGGTGATACCGGACGAGGTCGAGCTTTCCGGTGTCGCCTGGTCGAAGGCATCGACGCTCGCATTCTCGATCATGGCATCGGTGTAGGGCACCCCCGCGGCCCGCAGCGCCTTGAGGTGCAAGGGCAGATCAGCGAGGCGCAAGGGCGTCCGCGCCAGCCAGGGATAGGCCGGCATATTGGAATCGGGCACCACATCGCGCGGATTGGTCAGATGGGCGACGTGCCAGAAATCGGAATATTTGCCGCCAACGCGGGCGAGGTCGGGTCCGGTGCGCTTCGAACCCCAGAGCATCGGATGGTCATATTTGGATTCGACCGCGAGCGAATAGGGACCATAGCGCTCAACTTCGTCCTGCAGCGTCCGGATCATCTGGCTGTGACAGGCATAGCATCCTTCGCGCACATAGATGTTTCGCCCCGCCAGTTCGAGCGGCGTGTAGAGCCGCATGTCTGGCGCCTCCTCGACCGTCTCGTCGATCGTGAAAAGCGGAGCGATCTCGACGAGGCCGCCGACACTGGCAGCCGCGATGATGGCGAGCACGAAGCCGATCGCCGAACGTTCGAGCTTGCGATGAAACAGTTCCGCCACGGCTCAGGCCCTCCCCGCCGCCGTCGCGGCCTGTAGCGGGACGTCGCCTTCGAACGGCGCCTGGGCCGAGGCGGCGCGAATGGTCCTCCACATATTGTAGGCGCCGATCACAGCACCGATCAGGAACAGGAGGCCGCCGAGCGTACGCGCGATGTAATAGGGATACATGGCTCTGAGCGAATCCAGGAAGGAGTAGGCTAGCGTGCCTTCCTCCGTATAGGTCCGCCACATCAGGCCCTGGATGATGCCCGAGTTCCACATGGCAAAAATGTAGACAAGAGTGCCGGCAAGCGAGAGCCAGAAGTGCCACTCGACCAAGGCGGGCGAATACATCGCCTCGCGCTTCCACAAGGACGGCACCAGCGTGTAGAGCGAGCCGAAGGTGATGAGCGCCACCCAGCCGAGCGCGCCGGCGTGAACATGGCCAACCGTCCAGTCGGTGTAATGCGAAAGCGAATTGACGGGCCGGATGGCGAGGAACGAACCTTCAAAGGTCGAGATGCCATAAAACACCGCCGCGACCATCATGAAGCGGAGCGTCGCATCATCGCGCACGCGGTGCCAGGCGCCGTTCAATGTTAGCAAGGCGTTGCCAGCCGAAGCCCATGACGGCACGAGGAGCATCACCGAGAAGGTCATGCCCAGCGTCTGAACCCAGTGCGGTAGGGCGGTATAATGAAGGTGGTGGGAACCCGCCCACATGTAGAAGAAGGTAATGCCCCAAAAGCTCAGGATCGAGAGACGGTAGGAGAAGATCGGCCGCTGGGCCCGGATGGGCAGGTAGTAATAGAGCATGCCCAGGAAGCCCGCCGTCAGGAAGAAGGCGACGGCGTTATGACCATACCACCACTGCACCATAGCATCCTGGACGCCCGACCAGATGGTGTAGCTCTTCGCATGGCCCAGCGAGACCGGAATCGCGAGATTGTTGATGATATGGAGTATCGCGACGACGAGAATGAAGGCCATGAAGTACCAGTTGGCCACATAAATGTGTGGTTCCTTGCGGCGTGCGAGCGTCCGGATGTAGAGGATGAAGTAGGTCACCCAGACGATCACCAGCCAGATGTCGGCATACCATTCGGCCTCGGCATATTCCTTCGATTGGGTAACCCCGAGCAGATAACCGCTGGCCGCGAGGATGCAGAACAGGTTGTAGCCCACCAGCACGAACCAGGCCGAAAGCTGATCGGGAAGACGCGCCCGCGAGGTCCGCTGCACGACATGCAGCGAGGTGGCGATGAGCGCGTTGCCGCCAAAGCCGAAGATCACGCCGCTGGTGTGCACCGGTCGCAAGCGGCCGAAGCTCGCCCAGGCACTGTCAAACGTCAGGTCAGGGAATGCCAGCAGCGCGGCGACCCAGACCCCCACGAACATCGCCACCACCGCCCAAGCCATGCTGGCGATGATGCCGGCCTTGATGGGCTCGTCATAGTAGCTTTGCAAACGGGATTTTGGCGGTTCCGGTCCCCAGATGCCGCGGATTACGATGATGGCGCAAATGGCGGCAATGGCCAGGATCAGCCAGCCGTGGATTTCCATTGTGTCCTGATTGCCTGCCGCTGCGAGAACGAGGCCGCACAGACCGACGGCAACGGAAATGGCGAGCGCGATCTGGCGTTCGGTCTCGGTCAAGGTCAGTATCATGGCCGATCTATTTCCCCCCTCATCGGTCATCGCCACGGGCTGACAGCGCAGCAGCAGGTTCGCTCCCGATGGGAACACAGCTCGCGCCGAACCAGCAACACGCGGGTCGGACGGAAGTTCCCAACTATTGCCCTGCCGTCTCCCGCGGTAAACACCAAAAAATCAGTGGTCAGCGTCGCTCGCCACGCATCGCGGCCGAATTTGAACCTGTGTTTGGCGACGGCGCAATGGACTTTTGCCGATCAAGCTCTTGGACCGTTAAGCCTGTGTCCAAGACTGGCTCGACCTCCGTCTCCGATCGGTCAGGACTGAGCGGCAGCCGCTCTTCAGCATACTGCGGTCGAATCAGCGTATCGCCGCCAGGTATCGTCCGTCGTCGGCACGGAAAGAGCACTGACCCATTGCTGTTGACGGACCATGAGGTCACATCCTGCAGAATGGCCAGGAACCTGGTTTCCTGGTTTCCGAGCGTCGGCACGCAAGCCCGCCGCGTCACGGCGAGCGGCCCAATCCGAAGCGACTGTCCCTCGATCGAGTAGTCGCCGGTGAACCTGTTGCAGCCGGCCGATCCGCTCACTCGGCCGTCTTGCGAAAACTGCACCGTCACATTGGATCTGTCGATCAGACCCGTCTGATTGATATCCTCCACCTTGAATTGCGGGCCGATCAAGCCTGAAGCCGCCGGGCGGTCACCAACGCGAACCATATTGAGCGTCCCGAGATCCTGCTCGAACCGCGTGGGATCGACCGAATGGACCGTATCTGTGGTCCATATCAGCTTGCCCTCGGGATCGGTAATCGTCGCGCGGACTGCGTAACGCATGTTGGTCTTCAAGTCCTGTGTTCCTTCACCCTTATCGAAAATGGCAAAGGAACCTGCTGCCCTGCTATCTCGCGCGTTTCCTCGGCGATGATCGCCGATCTCGCATCGGCGCGCGAAACGTCCAGCAGTCTTACGTTGAATGTCGCGCGGGCAGGCAGAGCGATGCGCTGACGATAGGATGCGTTGCCGGTTACGACCTTGTCTCTCAGCTCGGCGACAGGGGCTTGGCGATCGACGTATCGCGCGTCTGTCGCGCAGCCACCGAGCGTGAGCATGGTCGCCGCCAGTACGGCAATGAAGGGCTTGTTGAACATGGCGTTTTCACTTTGCTGTGCGATTGGAGCGGAAGAGAGCGGGTCAGGCGGATCCCATGGCGTCAGCATAATGGGGGACTTCAAGCGGCTGTCCTGTAGGAATCGACTTCGCATAGGATGGTTCCGAACCATGAAAGTCCGATGGCGGGCGGAAGATTGGGCTGGATTGGCGCGGGCCGCCGGGCGGATATCTGATCCCGTCCTTGGGAGGACAGGCACGAATTTTGGAACCATACGAAAAGCGCAGTCTAGAAACCGTGGCTTCCCGCCACTGCGCCGAGAACCGTGACAACCGCGATACCCAGCAATATTCGGTGAAGGGCCTCCATTCGGGCAAAATCTGCGGCGGGCTTGACCGATGTCATCATTCGGCGGTGGAGAAACAGCGGCTCGATCACGAAAAGCATCGCGGCGAAAATGGCCCACAGCCCAACCATCGCATGCATCCACCAGAACCGAAGATCGAAAAAGCGGTCCCACATCTGCGCGCGATAGATCATCCAGAAACCGCTCAGTCCTGCCAACAGCACCCAGAGGCGCGCCTGCGCCGCAAAGCGCCCCTCCAGTCGATGAAAGGCCGCCAGCCGCTCCGCCGGCGGATTGGCGGCGCGCACGGACGGCATCACCACAAGCGTCACGAACGCCACGCCGCCGATCCAGACAAGGACCGCCAGGACATGAATGGCTCGGGCCAGGATGATGTCGTCCATGCCTCCGCTCCCTCAAGCCGCGAGCAGTTCGTCAGCCGGGCCGAAGAACTCATAGTGGATCCTGTCCGACGGCACACCCGCCAGCGACAGGGTCGAGACCGCATGACGCAAGAACGGACGCGGCCCGCAGATGTAATAGTCCGCTTGTGCGACCGGTGTGCTGGCGACCAGCCATTCATCGGTAATTATGCCGGCCACATCGTAGTCGCTGCCCTCTGTTTCATCCTCGAGCGGGGTCTGGTGAAAATCGGTGATCGCGATCGATTGGCCATGGCTCGCCACAGCGCGGACATGGTCGCGCATCGCATGGGTGTCGCGGTCATGCGTGCCGTGGATGTAATGAACCGGCACTTCGGCGCCGTTCTGAACGAGGGCTTCGAGCATCGCCACCATCGGCGTCAGGCCCACGCCGCCCGACAGCAGTACGACCGGCCGTTCGACATGATCGGCAAGGAAGAATTCGCCGGCGGGAGCGGCCACCTTCAGGATCGTCCCGGGTTTCGCCTCGTCGTGCAACCAGCCCGAAGCGAGCCCTTGCGGCTCGCGCTTGACCGAAATGCGGTAGGTTTCGCCATTGGCGGCGGCCGAAATCGAGTAGTTGCGCTTGACCGGCGGATGTCCGGGAATTTCGAGCCAGAAGGTAAGATACTGGCCCGGCTTGTGGCGCATGACGGGGCCGCCGTCGACGGGGCGAAGGACAAAGGAATTGATGACGCTGCTTTCGCGCACAACGTCTTCGACGCGGAAATCGCGCCAGCCGTTCCAGCCGCCGGCCGCGTCCTTCTGTTCGGTATAGACGCGCTGTTCCCGCGCGATCAGGATATTGGCGAGAAACCAATAGGCTTCCCCCCAGGCACCCAAGATTTCATCGGTCGCCGCACCGCCCAGCACCGCCTTGATCGCGCCGAGCAGTGCTTCGGCGACGTGCGGATAGTGCTCCGGCAGTATCTGGAGACCGACATGTTTTTGCGCGATGCGCTCGACCGCCGGCGCAAGCGCGCCGAGATTATCGATATTGCTGGCATAGGCGAGAATGGCGCCAGTGAGCGCCCGCGGCTGCGACCCGGCGTCACCATGATGCGACTGGTTGAAAAGGTCGCGGATCTCCGGGTTCTGGAACATCCTGGAATACATTTCATGCACGATATCCAGGCCATGCGCTTCAAGTGCAGGGACCGTCGCCTTGACGAGCGCGATGGTCTGATCGCTGAGAGGCTGCGACATAAACTTCTCCTTGTTGGAAGGGGTTCGAGTTTCCCGACGATCAGTCGCCGGGCGGCTGATCATAGAAATCGACCCGCATTTTCATGGCGCCGACGGGCGTCACGAAGTGCGGCTGCTGCGGAAGGATCAATCCGGGCCGTTCGGGCGTCAGGACAACCTCCGACGGTGGATCGAGATAGGTCAGCCGAAGTTCACCCTCCAGAACACGGATCAAACCCCAGACACCCGCCTTGGTATCATAGCGTGCCCGCAGGGCGGCCGGGAGCGTGTCCTGATCGAACACCGGCGTCGAACGATAGGGTAGAATGTCAGGCATGGGTGGGTACTCGCCGTTCGCAATGAATGGACCCGGCCTCGCCGTCAGCGACGCTTGGCCGATCGAGCCGAAAAAACATGGCAAGCTGCAGGCTCTCGGCAATCCGCTTCGCTTTCGCCTGCAGAGCCGCAGCTGCGTCGGGCGCCATCATCTCGTTTGTCGTACAGTCCCACAGCGCGAGCCAGCGGTCGAAAAGCGCTGGCGTTATCCTCGACCTGTGCTTCAGGTGCGCTGGCATGGGCTGGCCCTTGTATCGGCCACTGGCGAGCATGACGGATGACCAGAACGCCGCCAGCTTTTCGAGATGTTCCGGCCAGTCATCGATCGCGTCGTTGAAAATCGGCCCCAGGTCGGCATCTGCGCGAACGCGCGCGTAGAAGGCGTCGACAAGCTGCTTGAGCGCCTCATCCTTCAGTTCCAGCTCGGTCATTCGCCCGACTCCAATCATGTATCACGAATGCATCTATACTTTTCCCTGAAAACATGCAAGGTGAATACATCTTAATGCGACGAGCTGAGGAAGAGAGTGGGAACGCCCCATGAAACTGACCCTGTTCACCGACTATTCGATGCGCGTGCTGCTCTATCTGGGCGCGCGGCCTGACCGCCTGTGCTCGATCGGTGAGGTCGCGCAGGCCTACGGAATCTCGCAGAATCACTTGATGAAGGTGGTGAACCAACTCGCACGCAGTGGTGATGTGGAGAGTGTGCGTGGACGGTCGGGCGGCATCCGCCTGGGGCGGCCGCCCGAAGAGATCAACATCGGCGCACTCATACGCCAGACCGAGGACGGCTTCGATCTCGTTGACTGCGGCGGATGCGTGGTCGCGCCTGCATGTGGGCTGACGGGCGTGCTGAAGGAGGCGCTCGGCGCGTTCCTGGCGGTACTTGACCGCTATACGCTTGCAGACCTGCTGACGAAGCGGCGAGATCTCGCGTCGCTCTTCGAGCGTAACGCGGCCGATCGGTTCGAAACCCCTGCGGCGCCAGATGGATGATTGACGTCTTGGCGCATCGAAGCCGAAAAGGAGGAACGTGACATGTTCTGTCCAGAATGTGGTGAACCGGTCGATCCCGCTCCCTTTGACGGTCGTCGCCGCGCGTCGCGGTCATGGATCGCCGCAGGACTCCAAATCGGCGCGCGATGGGTAAAGCTATTGCGCGCTGGACGCTCCAAGCCGGACCGCACGCGGCAGTCCGCTTGCCCGTCTTGCTCCAATCATAAAACCACGAACACGGAAAGGAATTGAACGATATGGCCCTTCACCACGCAGCGCCCGGAGAAGTCGTCGATCTCTTGCCCGAGAACGTGACGACACATGAAGAACATTCCACAGCGATCGTGAAGGCGGACCATTTCGAAACCATCCGGCTGGTGATCCCGAGCGGCACCGAAATGCGCCAGCATCAGGTGCCGGGCAGCATCATGCTGCATTGCCTCGAGGGCCATGTGAAAGTCGAGCTCAGCGCAAGCTCGATCGAACTGCGGCGTAACCAGTGGGTCTATCTCGAAGGAGGCGCGCCGCACTCGGTCAAGGGCGCGGAAAACTCTGTGCTGCTTCTGACGATCCTCTTTCCGCCTGTAGAAGGATCACAGGCAAAAGCCGGCACCGAGACCTTGGCGGTCGAGGCCTATGACGATTGCGACTGTGTCGACCGGTGGGAAGCGGAAGGCGGTCCGGTCGTTCAATCGGATCAGCCTGCCCCCAGGAAGAATTGATCACGGGCGGCATGATGGCACGGCGCGCAGCGCGCTAGTCGCTTTGCTGTACCGCCTCGTAGCCCATAGGGGAGAACCATGGATCGAACACGTCAGCTCTGGATTTGGCTTCTATCATTGCTGGCAGTCTCTTTTGCCGTCCTGCTTCTGGTTGGCCGCGACATCAGCATTCAGGCGCCGCCGCTTCCCGCCAAGGTCGTGACCGCAAACGGCGAAACCGTCTTCACCCGTGCCGAGATGCAGCGTGGCCGCCAGGTCTGGCAATCTATGGGCGGCATGCAACTGGGCTCGATCTGGGGACACGGCGGCTACGTAGCGCCCGATTGGTCAGCCGACTGGTTGCACCGGGAATCACTGGCACTTCTCGATCTCTGGGCACAGCGGGATCTGGGCGGCGCCTTTGAGAGTTTAAACGAGGAACACAAGGCGCTCCTCCAGCGGCGGCTGCAAACGGAAATGCGCCGAAACACGTTTGAAGCGAGCACGGATACCATCACGATCAGCAACGATCGCGCGGTGGCAATCGAGCGGGTGGCAAAGCACTACGTCAATCTGTTCGGCAACGACCCCGCCACCGCCGAGCTGCGCGAAAACTATGCCATGAAGAACGATACGGTCCCCGACGCAGGGCACCGAGCCGCCATGACCTCCTTCTTCTGGTGGACGGCCTGGGCGGCCACAACGGAACGACAAGGGCGGACGACAACGTATACGAACAACTGGCCGAGCGAGCCGCTGGTCGGGAATCGCCCACCATCAAGTACATTCATCTGGTCGGCCTTCAGCGTCACCTTCCTGCTTGCCGGCATCGCGCTGTTGGGTTGGCACCATGCGGTGACGCACGGACGAAGGGAGAAGGAGCACGACCTCCCCGCGAAAGATCCGCTGCGCGAGATCGCGGTGACGCCTTCGATGCGGGCGACAGCCAAATATTTCTGGGTCGTTCTCGCACTGTTTCTCGCGCAGATCATGCTGGGTGCAATGACGGCCCACTATCAGGTCGAGGGGCAGCTGGTTTATGGCTATGAAGCGGCCGAGATCCTGCCCTATTCGATCACCCGCACCTGGCACACGCAGCTTGCCGTGCTGTGGATCGCGACAGCCTGGCTGGGAACGGGCCTCTACATAGCTCCTGCGATCTCGGGCCATGAACCGAGGTTCCAGGCTCTGGGTGCCAACATCCTCTGGGCCTGCCTCCTGATTATCGTCGTGGGCTCCTTTGCCGGGCAATGGCTCGCGGTGATGCAGAAACTGGGACTGGAGAGGAACTTCTGGTTCGGACACCAGGGCTGGGAATATGTCGATATGGGGCGCTTCTGGCAGTGGTTTCTCTTCATCGGCCTGATGCTCTGGCTTGTGCTCGTCGGCCGGGCGCTCTGGCCTGCGCTCAAAGAGAAGTCCGAATCCCGCCACATCACGATGCTGTTTTTCCTATCCGCCGTAGCCATCGGACTCTTCTACGGTGCCGGGCTGTTCTGGAATGAGCATACAGCGCTCTCCATGATTGAATATTGGCGTTGGTGGGTGGTCCATCTGTGGGTCGAAGGCTTTTTCGAGGTGTTCGCCACCGCGGTCATCGCCTTCCTCTTCACGCGCCTCGGCCTCATTCCGACACCCACCGCCACGGTCGCCGTCTTGTTTGCCACGATCATCTTCATGGCAGGCGGAGTGCTGGGAACGTTGCACCATCTCTACTTCGCGGGAACCTCGATCGCGGTGCTGGCGCTTGGCGCGAGCTTCTCAGCGCTCGAGGTCGTGCCGCTCGCCTATATTGGCTTCGAAGCTTATGAACACTGGAAGCTGAGCAGCGCGACACCCTGGATGCAGCGTTATAAATGGCCCGTCATGTTCTTCCTCGCGGTATCCTTCTGGAATCTCGTCGGAGCAGGCCTGTTCGGCTTCCTCATCAATCCGCCGCTGTCGCTCTATTACATGCAGGGTCTCAATCTGACGCCGCTGCACGGACACACCGCATTGTTCGGCGTATACGGCATGTTGGGCGTCGGGCTCGTCCTGTTCTGCCTGCGTGGCATGTTGCCGAACCTGATCTGGAACGAAGGCGTGCTGAAGACGAGCTTTTGGTGCTTCAACATCGGCCTTGCGTTGATGGCGCTCCTGACCTTGCTGCCACTTGGTACGCTTCAGCTGATCGCCGCGATTGACAAGGGCTACTGGTACGCTCGCTCGGCCGAGTTCATGCAGCAACCGGTGGTCGATCTGCTGGTGTGGCTGAGGGTTCCTGGAGATATCGTCTTTTCTGCCGGGGCGGTAGCGCTCGCCTGGTTTGTCGCCAGTCTTTGGCTCAGACCCCGGTCTGACGACAGCGAGGCGCAAATTGCACAGTGATCGATCGAGGAGTCCGATGCCGCGCAGTCCCAGCCAACCCTTGCTCGTGGGCTAGCCACGTTCTGTCGACAAACGCCACACTTGGATGCGAGTTTCGGTGAACCTTTTGTCCATGCGCACCAAACTTCTGTTCGCAGGTCTGGCAGCCGGGTCGATGGCTGCTCTATCCTCGCCCGCGATTGCTCAGATGCCGCCCGGCTCACGGGACTGTTCATTCCAGTCGCTATCGCCGGAGGAAAAGTCTCGGTACCAATCCCGTTACCGGCGCCGCGTGCGCGTCGATGAGCAAGCTTTTCCCGATAAATGGCTGTATGAACAGGTGTGCATGACAGCCTCTGAGCGCAAAGCTGTTGAGTTGCACTGAGAAGTGACCCGGGAGGGTTATAAGTTTTCACTGAGAATTGACCCATGTTTTCCTCGCCCCTGGCTGACAGTCAGGAGGCATCGGAGTGATCGACATGGACCTACTCAGTGTGATCCGCCGCTGGCATTTTCGGCAAGGCATCCCCATTCGCGAGATCCGGCGGCGGACTGGATTATCGCGCAACACGATCCGCAAATATCTGCGCGATGACGCGGTGGAGCCGACGTTCAAGGTTCCCAAACGGCCGAGCAAGCTTGATCAGTTTGCAGAAAAACTGAGTAAGCATACGCCGAGTACCGCGGCGCAGTTTGGATCAGGCGGCGAGCGCGACTTGGGCGGCCTTCCAATTCCACGGGAGCAGTTCGTCGAGGCGGCTGACGGGATGGTCGGCGATGCGGGCGAGGACGTAGGCGAGCCATGCCTGCGGATCGACGTTGTTGAGTCGACAGGTCAGGATCAGCGAATAGGCGACCGCCGCCCGCTGGCCACCGCGATCCGAGCCGCAAAACAGCCACGACTTGCGCCCGAGAGGCACGCAGCGCAGTGAACGCTCGGCGGCGTTGTTTGAGAGACAGACCTTGCCATCGCTGAGGAAGCGGGTGAACGCGTCCCAGCGGCGCAGCATATAGTTGATGGCCTTGGCGAGGTCGTGGTTGCGCGAGATCCGGGCCAGCTGCGCGTTCAGCCATTTGTGGAGCTCGGCCATCAACGGCGCGCTGAGTTCCTGACGGACGGCGAGGCGCTCGGCCGGGCTCTTGCCATTGATGTCGCGCTCGATCGCGAACAGGGCGTCGAGCTTCTGCACGGCCTCGAGCGCGATCGGATAGACGATCGGCGCCTTCTTGCCGCGGCTCTTCTTGCGTGCCGCGCCCTCGACGTCGGCGAGCTCGAAAAACTTCCTCCGCGCGTGCGCGAAGCATCCCGCCTCGAGGATCGGCCCGGGCTGCCGGTTGGGCGCATAGAGCTCATTGTAGCCGCTATAGGCGTCGGCTTGCAGAATCCCTGACCAGGCCGTGAGGTGGCGCCGTGGATGGTCGCCGCATCGGTCGCGGGAATAGTAGAAGACGACCGAGGGCGGATCATTGCCCCCGAAGGGTCGATCGTCATGCACATAGTTCCATAATCGACCGGTGACGGTCTTGCCCTTGGCCATGACCGGCACGGTGGTATCGTCGCCGTGCAGGCGCTCGGCGGCGAAGGTGTGGCCCTCCATCAGGTGGAAGACTGGCATGAGCGCCTGACAGGCCGCACCGATCTGGTCAGCCAGTGTTGACACGCTGAGCGGCACGCCTTCGCTGGCGAAGCGCTCGGCCTGGCGGTGGAGCGGCTGATGCTGGCCGTACTTGTCGAACAGCAGCATGGCGAGGAAGCTGGGGCCAGCCCATCCGCGCGGGGTGACGTGGAAGGGTGCGGGCGGCTGCGTGATCTTCTCGCAATCCCGGCAGGCGAACTTCTCACGCACCGTCTGGATGACCTTCCACGAACGCGGGATCACCTCGAGCGTCTCGGTTATATCTTCGCCGAGCTTCGACAGGCGCCCGCCCCCACAAGCCGGGCACGAGCACGGCGCGGGCACGACGACGCGCTCGCGCGGCAGGTGGTCGGGAAATGGCTTCCTGACCGGCTTCCTGCGCTGGAAAGCGGAAACGGTTGCCGTCATTGCCGCGGCGGCTTCGGCGGCGAGTTCGTCCTCGGCCGCGTCGGCTTCGAGGTCTTCGAGCCGGAGCTCAAACTGCGCGAGCAGCCGCTCCGTGCGTTCGGCACTGGGGCCGAACTGCTCACGCCTCAGCTTGGCGTTCTGCAGCTTGAGGTGTGCGATCAGCGCTTCGGTGGCGCTCGCGAGGGCGCGGGCGTTGGCCAGCTCGGCCTCGACGCTTGCGGCGCGTTGCTCAGCCTCGTCAGCCCTCAGAAGCGCCGTTGCGAGGAGCGCCTTGAGCGCATCGGCGTCGTCCGGAAAGGGCGAAACGGCGGCTTCCATGAACGAAGTGAATCATCCCCAGGCCCCGAGGGCAAGCCGAAAATGCGCGGTCTTGTGAAGTTATCCGGCACTCTGCGGACGCCAGCTATACTGCGGGTTGCGCCAGTCGATCCCGTCGAGCAGGCAGGCCAATTGCGAACTCGTCAGCGACACCACGCCGTCCTTCGCGGAGGGCCAGATGAACTTACCCTTCTCGAGCCGCCGTGTGTACAGCGACATGGCAATCCCATCATGCCAGATAATCTTTATCAGCGATCCGGAGCGGCCCCGGAAGACCCAGAGATCGCCGGCGAACGGGTCCCTGGTGAAGTGCTGCTGGACCATCGCCGCCAGGCTCTGCATCCCGCGCCGCATATCGGTATGGCCCATCGCGATCCACACCCGCGCACCCGACGGGATCATCGCACCGCCCTCAGCGCAGCCGCTGCCAACGCCGGCGGCGTCGATGCCGAAATGCGCATCCGCCGACCATCGGTCAGCTCCAGCACGATCGCCGCTTCCGGCTCGGTCGGTGCGGTGGGGACCACGGCCGGCTCCG
Organism: Sphingobium sp. KKT206; assembly: GCF_055640555.1. NCBI lineage: Bacteria > Pseudomonadati > Pseudomonadota > Alphaproteobacteria > Sphingomonadales > Sphingobiaceae > Sphingobium > Sphingobium sp. KKT206. Next base: position 217,531 of record NZ_JBVMWC010000003.1, on the reverse strand, counting down.
GCGTATTGTCGATCACCGCCGGGACGAACGCCTCTTGCACCCGGCGCAGAGCCGCACGACGCCACTGATAGATCAGGCTACGAGAGACGTCGTACCGCCGCGCAACGTGCTGGACCTTGGCACCAGGCGAAAACGCCTCACGAAGAATCTCGAGCCGTTCCTCATCCGACCAATCCCGGCGGCGAGCAGCCCCCGTCAACACCGTCACCTGCGTCATGGCTGTCCTTAAGCGCGTCCTTATGTGCGACCTTAAGGACGTCCTGCGCACTCCTCTGCGCTTCGGCAAGCGGGTCAGGCCGGACGGTTACAAAACTGACGACGTGGCTGCGGGTGGAATCTGGCAAGTCGCGCAAACAGAAGCGAACAGCCAAGCAGCTACATGCAGATCTGGTTAAGCTGGGCTACGAGGGATCATACAGCCGTGTTGCCGCCTTCGCCCGCTCGTGGAAGACCGAACGCCAATATGAAAAGCAAACCAGTGGGCGCGGCACATTCGTACCGCTGATCTTCCAGCCCGGTGAGGCCTTTCAGTTCGATTGGAGTGAAGATTACGCCCTTCTGAATGGCCGGCCTACCAAGCTGCAGGTGGCCCATACCAAGCTCTCCCACAGTCGGGCGTTCATCACGCGAGCCTATCTGCTGCAAACGCACGAGATGTTGTTCGACGCACTGACGCAGGCCTTCCGGGTGCTGGGCGGCGTGCCTCAGCGTGGAATATTCGACAATATGAAGACGGCTGTAGACCGGATCGGCCAGGGCAAAGTCCGACAGGTCAATGCGCGGTTCGCTGCCATGGCCAGCCACTACCTGTTCGAAACGGATTTTTGCAATCCGGCCTCAGGCTGGGAGAAAGGTCAGGTCGAGAAAAACGTTCAGGATGCGCGTCGACGGTTATGGCAGCCAATGCCCAACTTCCCAGATCTTGATGCCCTCAATGCCTGGTTGGAAGAGCGGTGCATCGCACAATGGGGAGAAATCCAGCATGGCGTCCTCCCCGGCACAGTTGCCGATGTGCACGCCGTTGAGATTATCAGCCTGATGCCGATGGGGCGGGCCTTCGATGGCTTTGTCGAACATACCAAGCGCGTGTCGCCGACCTGCCTGATCGCGTTCGAGCGCAATCGCTATAGCGTTCCTGCATCCTTTGCGAACCGGCCAGTGAGCCTGCGGGTCTATCCTGATCGGTTGGTCATCGCGGCCGAGGGGCAAATCTTGTGCGAGCACAACCGGATTATCGACCGTTCTCACCAGAAGCCGGGGCAGACGATCTATGACTGGCGGCACTATCTGGCAGTTGTTCAGCGCAAGCCTGGCGCTTTGCGCAATGGGGCGCCATTCCTCGAAATGCCCGAAGCCTTCCGGCAACTGCAGGGGCATCTGCTCAAGCGGCTCGGTGGTGACAGGGAGATGGTCGAAATCCTCGCCCTTGTTCTACAGCATAACGAACAGGCTGTGCTCAGCGCCGTCGAACTGGCCCTCGAAGCTGGGGTGCCGACCAAAACCCACATCCTCAATGTTCTGCACCGCCTGATCGATGGCAAGGCTCCACCGGCATCCCCAATCGATGCCCCGCAGGCCCTGCGCCTCGCCCAGGAGCCTGTTGCCGATGTCGAACGCTACGACACGCTGAGGGCGTTACGCCATGCGTCATGATCCGGCCAGCGCCGCTGTGGTTGTCATGCTACGTGGCCTCAAAATGTATGGCATGGCGCAAGCCGCTGGTGATCTGATCGAGCAGGGCGCGCCAGCCTTTGATGCTGCCGTTCCGATCCTCTCACAGCTTCTCAAGGCGGAGATGTCCGAGCGGGAGGTCAGGTCCATTGCTTACCAGATCAAGGCAGCCCGGTTCCCGGCCTACAAGGATCTGGCAGGCTTCGACTTTGCCGTCAGTGAGGTCAACGAGGCGCTCGTGCGTCAACTTCACCGTGGTGACTTTATGGATAGCGCCGACAACGTCGTACTGATCGGCGGACCAGGCACCGGCAAAAGCCACATCGCGACGGCTTTGGGCGTCCAGGCGGTTGAGCATCACCGCAAAAAGATCCGCTTCTTCTCCACCGTCGATCTGGTCAATGCGTTGGAGCAGGAAAAGGCCGCAAACAGAGCGGGCCAGTTGGCCGAGCGTCTGTTGCGCCTCGACCTCGTCATCCTTGATGAGCTGGGATATCTACCCTTCAGCCCTTCAGGCGGGGCCATGCTGTTCCATCTGCTCAGCAAACTCTATGAGCGGACCAGCGTTGTTATCACCACCAACCTGAGCTTCAGCGAGTGGTCCAGTATCTTTGGCGATGCCAAAATGACCACCGCCCTGCTGGATCGCCTCACGCATCATTGCCATATCCTTGAAACCGGCAATGACAGCTTCCGCTTCAGAGCCAGTTCCGCCGCCCCAAAATCCAGAAAGGACAAATCACCCGCTTGACCCTGCTCGTCGCAGGCAGCACATCATCCACGCCCACCCGGGTCACTTCTCAATGAAAATCCCGGGTCACTTCTCAGTGCAACTCAACACTTGTGGTACTTCTTGCGCGTCCTGTGGGACCAGGACGGCTTAACCCAGAAGGAACTGTCCGACCTTGTTGGAACGATGGAGCCGACCACGCTTTCGGCGATCGCTTCCATGGAGCAACGGGGAATCGTTGCCCGGGTCCGCAACGCGGCGGACAAGCGGAAGATCAACATCTTCCTCACCCCTTACGGTCACGAGCTGAAAAGGAAGCTTCTGCCCATTGGCATCGAAGTTGGGGATATCGCTAAGACCGGCATTTCGCGCCGCGAAGCGGATCTCCAGATCGCCCTATTGGGCGAGCTGCAGACCAATCTAGAAGCTGCGATTCGGAGCCTCTCCCCCGAGGAGCCCGACGCGAAGCCGGGTCGGCGGCGCCGAGAGGACCGAGGGGTCGCCGGCATCACTCATGAGGCAGGCGACTGATGCGATAGTGGGTGTCCTCGCCACCATGGATGCCCCACATCAATGTTGCGCGCCGATACTTACATCACTAATGGTTAGATAACTAAGGAACTGCACGGTGGCGGTCTGCGACGTGAAGGTTGCGTGGAGAGGTGTGCTGATGGTCAGGCCTTGCCTCCGACCGAATCGTCGTCGCTCTCCACCGCGCGGTTGATGACTGCAATCGCTTAGGTGCGGGCCGCGTCCGGTCTGCGAGAGTATCGGGAGAGTTTGAACTTATGAGTTCATCAGCCTTTAAAGGCGCGGATGTGTCCGATCGCCTGGATCGCGCGATAGACAATGCTCTCGCCGACAATCGTTTGGTGGGAACGGTCGTGATCGTCGCCCGGGGCGGCAAGATCGCCTATCGCCGCGCGGCGGGATTTGCAGACCGTGAATCGCAAAAGCCGATGCAAACGGATAGCATTTTCCGATTTGCATCGGTGACCAAACCCTTTGTCACCGCCGCCGTGATGCGCCTGATCGAGGATGGTGTTGTGAGGCTGGACGATCCAGTGACGCGCTTCCTGCCCGACTTTCAGCCGCGCCTGTCCGATGGATCGGTTCCGGTCATCTCGATCCGCCATCTGCTCACGCACACATCGGGGCTCGGCTATCCGTTTCAGGAAGGGAGCGATGGCCATTATCGTCGCCTCGACGTCTCCGACGGGTTGGATCAACCGGGATTGTCGCTATCCGAGAATCTTCGGCGCCTGGCTGCCGCCCCGCTTACCGCCGCACCGGGGTCGGGTTTTCGCTATTCCCTTGGCATGGATGTGATGGGAGGGGTGGTTGAGAGCGTTACCGGTGGTTCGCTACGCGATGCTGTGCGCAAACTGGTCACGGATCCGCTGGGTATCGTCGATACCGGCTTTGCCGTTGCGGATGTTGAGCGGCTCGCGACGAATTACTTCAACAGCGAATCCGTTCCCGTCCGCATCACGGACGGCATGGTAGTGCCTCTGGATGCCTTCAACGGGTCGCTAACGTTCGCGCCGAGCCGTATCCTGGATCCAAACTCCTATCCGTCAGGCGGGGGTGGGATGGTGGGGACTGCGGGCGACGTCCTGCACTTTCTGGAAACCATCCGGCTCGGGGGTGGTCCGATCCTGAAGCCTGAAACAGTCGAGATGATGGCGACCGATCAGCTCGGACCTCAGGCTGCGGCCTGGGGGCCGGGTTGGGGCTTCGGCTTCGGCTGGGCAGTGCTTGCAGATCCGCACGCCGTCCCGTCGCCGCAGTCTCCCGGAACGCTTCACTGGACCGGCGGATACGGCAATAGCTGGTTCATCGATCGTGCAAACGCGCTGACGGTCGTGGCCATGACCAACACGGCCTTTGAGGGTATGTCGGGGAAGTTCGTGTCCGACATCCGGGACGCCGTCTACAACTGATCCCCGCAAGGAATCCGCGACCGGCCGGCGTAAGCCGGCCGCGCCGCAGCGAAAATGCGGAGGCGCCGCGTCGATCGCGGCGGCCAGATCACAAATCGTTGCGGTGGCTCCAGTCGATGATCCCGTCGATACAAGCGCTGATATGTTCGGGCTGGCCCTGGTAGAAATGGGTCGCGCCCTTGATGCTCACAAATTCCTTGTTCGCAACGGTGAGCGCGTTGTGAATGATCGGATTATGGCTCGCGGGAACCGCGTCGTCCGCTTCATTCTCGATCTGCAGCACAGGGGTCCGATGGATCTTTGTCGCGTTAACGGCAGCCTTGGAGTTGGATAGGTCGTAGGACCATTGCGACAGCCACGAGCGCAGGGTTGAGAATCGCGCCAAACCAGCGGGTCCCACGTTCACCGTGCGTGGATTGCCAAGATAGGATGCCCCCGGCGCGCGTCCATTGGGGTCGATCGTCGGATCAATCCAGCGCACGTCGCACATCGTGCGGTGCGTGACGAAGGCGCGTTCGGTTTCGCCGTCGTTGCGACGACGGAGCGTGGCAAGCATTTCCTCGGCCCAGGCGGTAATTCTGCGATTGCGGGCCCGCTGCCTCTCGCGGAAGGCGGCGATGAAGTCAGCGGTGAATGGTGGTTTGTTCGGGCAGTCCGGACTATAGATATCGAATTCGAGATCGCGCGTGTCCGGGTCGAATTCGTCGATGACGGAGGGGTCAAGCCATTCGGTCAGCACTTCCGCCCGGCTGAGGTGGGCGGCGATTAAGACTATTCCGTCAACCCGCTGCAGCCGCGCTGCTGTCAGGTCATAAAGGTCGCCGGCGGGCGTGTGGGTGATTGTCGGATGTTCAGACTGGGCCGCATAAAACAGCGATAGCGAGCCGCCGCCCGACCATCCCACCAGGATCACCTTTTCATAACCCAGCGACTCGCGCGCGTGGCGCACCCACTGGCCCATGTCGTAGGCGACCTTTTCCATAATCAGCGCACTATCGTTTCTCGGGTAGCGACTCGACGCGCAAAGTACGTGCAACCCCGCATCGGCAAGCGCCTCAGGCATTGGGAGCAGCTGGAGCGTGGCTGTGGGGTGCATGAACAAATAGACCGCCTTAGATGGCCGCGCTCTCTGCCGGAACAGCTGGCCTTCCAGCTCGGTCGTGCCCTCGGCGCCCGCAAAACTGTAGGTCTCCGTCATCCCCGGTTGATCGCGGAAGCGAACGATTTCGGGAAGGCGATCCCATAGCGCCTTTGTCGGCAATCCTCTCTCCATGGCCATATCCTTAGTTATCCAACTATAATTGCGTATTACCGTACTCCAGTCAGGTGTCAACGGCGGTCGGATTCCAGGCCATGATGGCGGAGTAAAAGCAGGCCATTGAAGATGAGCGCGGATGATATGCAAAGGGCCCCGATCGGGGCCCTTTGCATATTTGCCGTTTTGCGGCGGGTCAGTCGGTGGCGTGGGCGGGAGTGGCCTGGTTTTGCTCCGCCCCGGCAGCGCGGCGGCGGTGGGCGGACTGCTTGAGGCGGTAGCTGTCGCCGTTCATGGTGAGGATGCTGACGTGGTGGGTGAGCCGGTCGAGCAGCGCTCCGGTGAGCCGCTCGGACCCCAGAACTTGGGTCCAGTCCTCGAACGGCAGGTTGGAGGTGACGATCGTCGATCCCCGCTCGTAACGCTGCGAGAAGGTTTCGAACAACAGTTCCGCGCCCGTGGGCGAGAGCGGAACGTAGCCCAGTTCGTCAACGATCAGCAGCTTCACGGCGGCAAGGTCGCGCTGCATCTTGAGCAACCGCTTTTCGTCGCGGGCTTCCATCAACTGGTTCACCAGCGCCGCGGCGGTGGTGAACGCGACGGTGAAGCCCTTCTGGCAGGCCGCCAGGCCCAGCGCGAGCGCGACGTGGGTCTTGCCGGTGCCGCTGTTACCCAGCGCGATGATGTTTTCCCGCCGCAGGATGTATTCGCAACGCGCCAGCTCCAGGACGAGCATCTTGTTGAGGCTGGGGATGGCCGTGAAGTCGAAGGTATCGAGGCTCTTCACCGCCGGGAACCGGGCGGCACGGATCCGGCGCTCGACCGTGCGGCGTTCCCGGTCGATCAGCTCCAGTTCGATGAGGCGCAGCAGGTAGCGGGTATGATCGACGCCATCACGCGCGCATTCCCGGGCCAGCTTCTCATACTCGCGCAGTACCGTCGGCAGCTTGAGCTGCTTGAGGTGATGCGTCAGCAGAACCTGAGGCGTGCCTGCCGTGGTGCCGGCCGGCATCTTGTCGTCCGTTGCCCTGCTCATGCTGCCAGTTCCGGCAGGAGCGTGGCATAGTCGGCGGCGCGGGTCGTCTTTACCTCCATCTTGGGTAGGTGCGGATAGGAGGCCAGATCGAGCCGGGCGGGTCTGCGCTCGATGCGCGCCAGCGCGATCTGCTTGACCGCATCGAAGCCGATCGCGCCGATATGGATCGCCTCGTTTATCGCCAAGGTGACCACCTCCATCGGGATGGCCTCCAGAAGACGCAGCACCTGGATGAACTCGCGTTTGCCCTTGTTGCCCATCCGCGCCTCCAGGAGGTGACGCAGATGCTGGAACACCTCGGGCAAGTCCCAGCCCTGCAACGCGGCAGCTTGGTCGAGTGCTCCTGGCTTGGTCTCGATCAGCGCCAGATAATGGAGCGGGTTCGCCACGAACATGGCCTCGCCATAGCAGCGCGGGTGACGGGCGATCTCCTCGCTGCCGCACAGGATGACGACCTGATCGACGAAGCCCTTCACCACCACGTCCTGGAAGCCGTAGCGGGTCGGAACCGAGTAGTCGTTGGTCCGGTAGCGCACCAATGCTGTCGACGATACGCGGGCGATCCGCGTCTCGCACGGCTCGAACGTCCCTGACGGCAAGGGACGCATCGCAGCCAGGTCGGCCACGAGCCGCTCGCCGATCGTCTGGCTGTGCCGTCCGGCCCGCTCTTCCTGCCGAGCGCGGCAGCGGCGTTCCAATTCCGCGTTAAAGTCGTCGTAGCTCGCCGCCTGCGGGATCGGCACCATGAAGTGTGTCCGCGCGTGCTTGACCAGCCCTTCGACCTTTCCCTTGTCATTGCCCTTGCCGGGGCGCCCGAAGCGATCGGTGAACAGGTAGTGGCTGACCAGTCCGGTGAAGGCCTGGGTGCGCTCGCGCTTGCCGTCACCGCAGATCTTCGCGACCGCGATCTTCGTGTTGTCGTACAGGATCGAGCACGGCACGGCGCCGAAGAACGCACATGCCGAAACGTGCCCGTCGAGGAAAGCCTCGGTCGTCTCCGCCGGATAGGCCTTCACGAAGCAGGCATCCGACTGAGGCAGGTCCATGCAGAAGAAATGCACCTTCTGCCGGACGCCGCCGATCACCCCCACCGCCTCGCCAAAATCCACCTGCGCGTGGCCCGGTGGATGCGCCAGCGGTACGAACGTCTCGCGGCTGCGCGCTCGGCACTGCCGAACGTAATCCTTCACCACCGTGTAGCCACCGCCATAGCCATGCTCGTCGCGCAAACGCTCGAATATCCGCTTGGCCGTGTGCCGCTGCTTCACCGGCGCTATCCGGTCCTCCGCCAGGATCCGGTCAATCACCGGCAGCAACGGCCCCAGCTTCGGCTTCGCCACCGGCTTCGTGCGCGTGTAGCCCGGCGGCAGCGAGAACCGGCACATCTTGGCAATCGTATCACGGCTCAGGCCAAAGACCTTCGCCGCCTCACGCTGACTGTTCCCTTCCACAAACACAAAACGGCGAACCGCTGCGTAGACCTCCACGGCAAACATCCCTGGCCGCTCCAAAAAGAGCAACCTTATCCAATGGCCGGTTTTTACACCGCCGCGCTCAGCAAAACGCCGGCGCTCCATTGGCCTGGTTTGTCACCGCCATGCACAAAGGCTGCATAAACTGCGAGGTTCTGCCTATCATAGGCGATGACCTGACCACTTGGCGCTACATTTAGCAGCACAAAAAACTCCAAATGTGATGTTTACTCATCAATTTGAAGACCATACGCCATGGCGCAATTAGCTGCAACCAGGCTCAACAAGGCTCATGTCGAGCCGGAAAACCCTTGCCCATAATTTGCGTGTTCTTCGCGCTGCGAGAGGTTTGTCACAGGAGGCGCTGGCAGATGCAGCAAAGGTTGATCGGACCTACATCAGCGCGCTCGAACGACAGAAATACAGCGTGACCATTGATCGGCTCGATGAGATTGCAAAGGAGCTTGGCGTCGAAACCTACGTCTTGCTGATGAAAGATCTGCCACCTGAAGCGCTAAGCGGTGACCGAGCATAGGGCTGCAGGCGATCAGCCAAGCGACCTCGTCAACGCAACAGCTTGGCCCAGTCGGCCCGAAGCTGCGATTTTGGTCATCTTGGAGAACACGTCGGGAACGGGCTGGTTGTTGTTGACGATCGCCCATGCGAGGAACGACGTTCCGCTCCGATAAGGGAGCGGCGTTATGAGCCTTGGCGTTTCGAGTGGGGATCTGATCGGCTCCTGGAGCCTGAGTTTTTCGGACATCGCGTTCGTGACCGGCAAAGCGGAGACGGCACGACTGGGATTGGCGGTTCAGCTTAGATTTTTCGCCGGGCATGGCTTCTTTGTGCCGGATCATGCGTCGATACCCTCCGACGGTGTCTTGTATCTGGCGGAGCAACTTGGTCTCGATGCCAAATCCGTGAACCACTATGATTTTTCCGGGCGCACCGCCCGCCGGCATTGCGCGGAGATTTTGCGGCATCTCGGGTTCCGCCGTATGACGCAGACGGATCGCAGGGCGTTGTCGAGGTGGATTTCCGACGATCTTTGTGCGGGCGGGCAGCCGATCAATGCCATGCTCGAGCATGTTTTCCTGTGGTGCCGCGACCGCCGTATCTATGGGCCGTCGCGCAAGGAGCTGGAACGCCTCGTCCGTTCGCAACGACACCTCTATCTGGAGGCCCTGTTGGCCCGAGTCCGCGATCGGCTTGCGCCGGATGCGGTCGCCTTGCTGGAAGCCTCGCTCGCCGATCCCGATGGCCCGACCGGCTTCAACACGATGAAGGGGGATGCAGGTCAGGCGACGCTCGAAAACATTCTTGGCGTGACCGCCAAACTCGCCTTTATCCAACGGCTTGCTCTTCCCCGAGATTTCCTATCGGTCACGGGCAAGGCATGGGTCGATCAGATCGTTCGCCGGGTTGCCGGCGAGAAAGCCTCGGAGATGCGCCGGCATGTACCGGCGCGCCAGCTCGGGCTCTATGCCGTTTATCTGATGGCGCGGGAAGCTCAGCTTACGGATGCGATGGTCGACCTGCTGATCGAGACGGTCCATAAGATCGGATCGCGCTCGAAACGCAAGGTGGTGGGCGATATCGCGAAAGACATCGAGCGGGTCTATGGCAAGGAGCGACTCCTGGTCGAGATTGCCAGCGCTTCGATCGACGATCCATCCGGGCGCATCTGCGATGTCATTTTCCCAATCGCCGGCAAGGACAAACTGGCGGCGATCATCAAGGAAAGCCAGGCAAAGGGCGCCTTGGATCGGCGGATCTACAAGGTGATGCGGAGGTCATGGGCCAATCATTATCGCCGTATGCTGCCAAGCCTGCTTTCGGCACTGGAGTTCCGGTCGAACAACGCCGTGTGGCGTCCGGTGCTGGCGGCCCTGGACTGGATCAGAAGCAAAGTGGATGATGGATGCCGCTACGTGCCGCCGCACGCAGTGCCGGTCGACGAGGTCATTCCGGCGAGATGGCGCAGTTCCGTCATTGATGAAGAGGGGCGCGTAAACCGGATCAGTTATGAGCTTTGTGTCCTCGCGCAACTGCGCGATCGCATCCGTTCTAAGGAAATCTGGGTTGTCGGGGCGGACCGATACCGCAATCCCGATGACGATCTTCCCAAGGACTTCGATGCGCGGCGAGAAGCATATTACACAGGATTGAACCTGACGGCGGATGCGCGTGCATTTTCAAGCGCCATCCGGGAAGAGCTTGCTCAGGAACTGTTGCTCCTCAATGCCAATATTCCCCGGAACGACAAGGTTCGGCTGCTGTGGCGCGGCGAGAACCGTATATCTCTCACCCCGTTCAAACCCTTGCCCGAACCCAGGGGTCTCGCCTCGATCAAGACCAAGATCGGCCAACGCTGGCCGATGACCGGGCTGCTCGACGTACTGAAGGAGGCTGCCCTTGATACGGGACTTCTCGAAGCGTTCGAAACATCGGCCTCGCGTGTTGCACTGCCGAAAACCGCGCTGGATCAACGTCTCCTGCTATGCCTCTACGGCCTGGGAACGAATGCCGGGCTCAAGCGGATCGCCGGCGCCACCCCCGATGTCAGCTATGAAGAGCTGCTGCATGTCCATCGCCGCTTCGTTCATGCCGCGGCGCTCAAGGAGGCGTGTGCCAGGGTTGCGAATGCGACCCTGGCAATCCGCAATGCTGCAGTCTGGGGGGACGCCGGCACGGCCTGTGCGTCAGATTCCACAAAGTTCGGAGCCTGGGATCGCAACCTGATGACGGAATGGCATGCGCGTTATGGTGGACGGGGCGTCATGATCTACTGGCATGTCGAACGACGCGCGACATGCGTCTATTCCCAGCTCAAGCGCTGCTCTTCCTCCGAGGTCGCCTCCATGATCGAGGGCGTGCTGCGCCATTGCACCGACATGGAAATCCAGCGACAATATGTTGATAGTCATGGCCAAAGCGCGGTTGGCTTTGCATTTTGCCGGCTTCTCGGATTTGAGCTTGCACCCCGCCTGAAAGCGATCGCTCGCCAGAAGCTGGCTCTTCCCGATGTCGGCATGCGAACGCGGCTTCCCCACTTGCAGCCGATCCTCTCCAGTCCGATCAACTGGGATGAGATCGAGCAGCAATATGACGAGATGGTCAAATATGCAGCCGCGATGCAGACAAAAACCGCCGACCCGGAGGCGATCCTGCGCCGGTTTAGCCGCTCCGAGGTGATGCACCCGACCTACAAGGCGTTGAGTGAGCTGGGCCGCGCGGTCAAGACGATCTTCCTGTGCCGGTATCTGCGCGAGGAGTCCTTCCGCCGCGAAATTCATGAAGGCCTGAATGTCGTTGAAAACTGGAACAGTGCCAATGGGTTCGTTTTCTTCGGCAAGGGCGGCGAGATCGCCACTAACCGCATCGATGAGCAGCAGCTCTCGGTCCTGGCGCTACATTTGCTGCAAGCGTCGCTTGTCTATGTGAACACCCGAATGCTTCAGAGCGTGCTGGTGGAACCGAAATGGACGGGCCGGATGACGCCGGATGATTATCGCGGCCTCACACCGCTGATTTACAGCCACGTCAATCCTTATGGCCGCTTCGACCTCGATCTGAATAGCCGGATCGATTTTGGGCGGCTTGCTGCCTGACCGGGGCCTTTCCGCTCGCACCATTTGGGTGCACCCGAACGTGACGATCGGAAGTGACATATACGACATGTCACAAAAGGGTGGTTCCGTCACCAATGTTACTGTACGAGGGCAAAGCCACCCTAATGTGACGGATTTGCCCATGACCCGCGTCGGCTACGCCCGCGTCAGCACCATCGACCAGGATCTCGACATCCAGGTTGCCCGGTTGAAGGCAGCGGGCTGTGAAATCCTCCGCTCCGAAACAGGCTCGGGCGCATCGCGCACTGGACGCACGGAGCTTGAGACGATCATGCAGTTCCTGCGCGCCGATGACGAACTCGTCGTCCTGCGTCTCGATCGGCTCGGTCGCTCCACACGCGATGTTCTCAATCTGGTTCATGAACTCGACCAGAAGGGAGCCTCATTGCGGGTGCTTGAGCCGGAGGTGACGACGGCCGGAAGCATGGGGCGGATGGTGATCACCATTCTGGGCATGGTCGCGGACATGGAACTGACGTTCATCAAGGACCGGCAGCGCGCCGGGATCGAGGCGGCGCGCGCCGAAGGCGTCTACAAAGGCCGGAAGAAAAACATCGATGACGATGAAATCCGACGCCGGATCACCGCCGGCGCGAGCAAGGCCAGCGTCGCGCGCGACCTCAAGATCTCAAGAATGACCGTCTATCGGGCGCTTGACGTCATTCCTTCAAGGATCGGGCTGCCGGAAAAGCCGCCTTCTGTCACCATCGCCCTGCATCTGACCATCGAGAACTTCAACAAGCATGGTCGTGGCAGAAAGCCCGCTCGCGAGCGCATTGAGGCGATGCTGGAGCGGGATTACCAGATGCAAAAGACCGGGAACTGCGATTACACGCTGACCGTCGCCTATGATCAGGGTGCCGATGGCGTCAGCCTCGATGATGAGATCGCATCTCTCCAGACAGAGATGTTCAACATCGCAGAGAGCTACAGGTGCTCGATCGAGACCGATGTTTACGAGATTGGAGGACAAGAGCGAGCCTGGTAGATCGCCATGTTCAATCTTTGTTCTTCAACATGGCCAAAATCGCAGCTTCGGGCCGACTGGGCCATGTAGGTGGACAGGAAGTCGCCCGGCTTGGGCACATGCGTCTCGTGGCCCAGCATCAGCCACGAGCGCCCGAAGATCATTTCCTGCTCCAGCTCGTAGATGCCGGCGTCGGTGTAGATGCGCGGATCGACGAACCCGCCGTCTTCGCTGAACAAGCCTTTGATCGCTTCCGGAGACCACGTCGGCGTGGGCGAGGCCTGGTTGGGATTTTTGAGCATGTGCATCCTCTCGACTTGCCGCGTCATCGGCTCTTCGCCGTCTGTGAAGGAACTCTGACAGGCCCGGGGGCGGGTCGCACCGACCCAAAGTATTGGTTTACAAACCCGACCGCGCTTTATTTGCGGGCGACCGGCTCACAGCCGTCGCAAAGAGAGGCGGCGCATAGCTTCACCTTTGGCGAGCGTGCCCCTATTGCCGCTCACGAGACAACGATGGCGCGAATGGCGTTGCGACGGGAGGTGAACCGCAGTGGATGGACAGGAAACGTCCGAAGATGAGGTCGATGCCGGCACGTCGACGACCAACGCGTTCCGCCTGGCCCCACCTCGCTATGCCTTCACCGCGGTCAGGAGCAAGGCGCTGGCGCTCCTTGAGGACAACGCCCTGCCCCGGCTCACCTTGGTCACGGCGCCGCCGGGATATGGGAAGACGGTCATGCTGGCCGAGCTGTTCCGCCTGCGCACCGCGGCAGGCCCGCCCTGTCTGTGGGTGGGCATCGATGCCTACGACAGCGGCCAGGCCTCTGCGATCGACGCTCTGGAGCAGCATCTTGGCCTCGATACCGCGAACGCCCCTCCGGTTTTTGACTATCGGCGCGGACCGTCCACCCGGCAGCGGATCGCGGCAATCGCGCGCGCCCTCGCCGCCTTGCCCGAGCCAGTGGCGATCTTCATCGACAACGCGGATCTAGGCGATGCAGACGCAAATCGGGAGCTGATCGACAGACTGGCTTTCGATGCCGGGTTCGATTGCCACCTGGTGGTCTCGTGCGCCACCGACGCGCCCTTTGATATGCGCCGCGCGATGATGGAGCTGCAGTTGCGGTCGATCGGTCCGGCCGAACTCGGCTTCGGACCCGAGGAGGTGGCGGCGCTGTTCGACGACGCCGGTATGCACGGCTACACGCCGCGTACGATCGCGCAGGTCCTCGCCCAGACCGAGGGCTGGCCGGCCGCGATCCGTCTAATCCAGGTCCTGGCATCCACCGGCAACGGCCCCGCCAGCCTGGACGCGCCCTTTCGCTTCGAGGGCCAGCGACTGGCCGATAGCCTGTTCGAAAACCTGATGAGCCGGTTGCCGGGGGAGCTTCAGCAATTCTTGGCTGAGATCGCGCCATTCGCCAGCTTCTCGCCCGAACTGCTGACATGGTCGGTTGAAGGCCCTCGCGCGGCCGGGTTCCTGGGCTACCTTGTGGACAGGAACATCCTGATCGTGACGCTGGGTGAAGAGGGCCAGTGGTTCCGCTTCCACGCGCTGTTCCGCCGCTACCTGTTGCGGATCGCCGACACGGTGGTGCCCGCCGAGCGCCGACAGCACGTCGCCCGGCGCGGGGCGCAGTGGCTGGAGCGCCAGGGCTTCATCGAGCCGGCGCTCGATCTTGCGGTGCAGGTCGAAGATTCGACATTGTCGGTCCGCTTGCTCGAGAAGCTGTCGTGGAGTCTGGTGCGCCGCAACGGCTACCTGCCCTCGTTCATCGCCTGGGCCGACAAGGTGACGCGCCTGGGCGGCATGCCGGGCACCGAAGCGAGCTTCTGGCTGGCGTGGGCGCTCGTCTTCGAACGCCGCTACGAAGACGCCTCGGCGGCAGTGTCCGACATGGAGGCGAAAATCGAGACGAGTTCGTCGTCAGATGCGCACAAGCGGCTCGCCCGCGCCAAAGCCGGCCTGGCAAGGATCGTGCTCAAGCTGCACATGGACGACATGCGCGCGCTGCAGGCGATCGTGCCCCAGTGGCTAGAGCACGCGTCCGACGCCGATCCGTTCGAACGCGGCGCGGCGGCGGGAACGCTCGCGTTGGCGCTTATGGTCGACAACCAATTCACCGCCGGGCGCAGCGCCGCACGCACGTCGATGTCCGCCGTTGCACCCACCACAAGCATCTACGGCCGGGCCTGGGCCTCCAACATCGCGGCGGCCATCGAGATTGCCGCTTGCGACATCGACAGCGTTGGCGACGTGCTGGACGATCTCGAAGCACAGATGCGGGCGAGCCGGAACGAGGACACGCTGATCGCCGCGGTGACCGCCTGCGTCAAAGCGCGCCTGCTCTACGAGCGTGGCGAACTGGCCACGGCTCTCGAACTTGCCGCGCAGGCGCTGCCGGTCGGCCGGACCTGCGGTTTGCTGGACTTCGTGTGGCTGGGACTGGAGGTGCTCCTCCCCGCCACCGTCCACGCGCAGGACGCGCCGCCGCCGATCGCCCTCGAGCAGTTGCGGCGCGTCGCCTCGGACTATCCCCGGCGGTTGACCAGCCTGCTCGATCTTGCGCTCATCCGGCTTCACTGCGCTGTCGGCGATCCGGCTCATGCGCAGGCGCTCGGCCGACGGGTCGGTATCTGGAGCCAGGATTGCCGATACATTACTCTGGACGACATCGTGCTTGAGAACGAGCGCACTGCGGCGGCGATGGCGGGCATCGCGCTGCTGACCGCGGCGGGCGAGCACAAGGCTGCCGGCGACTTGATCGAGCAGGAAACTGCGACAGCCAGGCGTGCAGGCCGTCGCGGTGCGATCATCGACCTGCATCTGGCGCAATGCGGGCTGCACATGACCAGCGGCGACGAGCGGCAGGCGACGCGCGCGCTGTCGCGAGCGCTGAACCATGCCGCGACCTGTGGCTCGGCACGGCCGTTTTACGAACAGCGCCTGCTCGTCACTAACGTGCTGCGCCATTCGCGGGTGAAGGACTTGGCGCTGGCCAGCGACGATGCGCGGGCCATGTACGACAAGGTGGTAGCGCTAGTCGGCGCGCAAGAACTGCCGGCGACAGGCGCGGCCATTCACTTGTCCGACCCGCTCACCCGCCGCGAACTGGAGCTGCTGCGGATGCTCGATGCGGGGCTCGACAATGCGCAGATGTCGGGATCGACCGGCATCTCGGTGCGCACCGTCAAATGGCACCTGCACAATCTCTACGCCAAGATGGGCGTGAAGAACCGCACCTCCGCCTTGGCGCGCGCGCGGAGCCTGCAACTGCTTCAATGATGAGGTTGGCGGATCAGGCAAACACGGACCGGCATGATGTCCGCCCTGATTGGCAGGCCATGCCTACCGCGCTGATAGCCAGACTCCGTTCTGCTCAGGAACGTGCGTCAAATCTCAAAAAGAATGCCTGCCGACTGCTAGGCAATCGGCAGGCCAGTGGGGTGGAAGCCGTGTGCGTCTCCAATGCGGAGTCCGCGAATTTTCGAAAGTAATCGCTCCGCCCGCTCGTGGTCGATCAGTAGCGGAAGCCGAGCGTCACGCCGTAAGTGCTCGGCATGCCTGCGATCGCCGTGATGGAGTCGATCGATCGCGAGACGTTGTTCAGGTAGTACTTGTTCGTGATGTTGCGGCCGAAGACCTCCGCACGCCAGCGGCCGTCCTGCAGCTCGATACCGCCACGCAGATCGACAAGCGCATAGCCGGGGATCTCGAACTGCGGCTCACGACCGAACAGCGCGTAGCTGTCCGAACGGTAGCTGACCGAGCCCCCGACGAACACTTCGGTGCCGACGCTGACTTCGCGGCGATACTCGATATCGCCGTTCAGCTGCCACTTGGGTGCGTTCGGAAGCTGCTCACCCTTGATGTCGACGGGACGCGACAGAGGCGTCGCGGTGACGAACGAGCGATCGACCTTGGCATCGACGTAAGTGCCCGAAGCCGTGACGCGCAGCCCTTCGAGCGGACGCGTCTCGATCGACAGTTCAGCGCCCTTGATGCTCGACTTGGGCACGTTCACCGAAGCGGGCAGGTTGCCGAAGGGGAACACGTCGACGAAGCCGGTGATCTGCTTGTTGCGATAGTCGTAGTAGAATGCCGCACCGGTGATCTGGGCAAGGCGGCTCAGGTTGGTCTTGAAACCGGCCTCGTACGCCAGCACCGATTCCTGCTGCACGCGGGTGATCTGCGAAGTGCGGATGAACGGCGCCGGCGTGAACGAGCCGCCCTTGAAGCCCTTGGTAACGTTGGCGTAGATCAGACTGGTCGAGCTCGGCTTGTAGCTGATGCCGCCGCGCCAGGACGTGTTGGTCTCGTCCAGGTCGGAATTGACGATATCGACCGGTCGAAAGTCGTCACCGAGAGTGACGCACGCGCCCGGCGCGATCGTGGTCGGCACGCCATTGAAGCCGGGCAGCTGGCTACGCAGCGCGGTCGAGAGGATGCCGAACGCGCTCGCCGCGTCTCCGGTGCCCTGGTCCGCGGTACAGCCCACGAAGTCGTTCTTCTGGTCCGTGTAGCGGACCGAGCCCTGGATGGTCAGTTCGGGCGTGATCTCGTACTCCGCGCTGCCAAAGGCGGCCTTGGTCTTGATCAACTGGTCGTTCTGCTGGCGCAGGCCGAAGAACGAACCGCCCGGGATCGGAGCCAGAACGGTGTTGGTGGCACTGCCGGGCTGGAACAGCGTCTCGTTAAGATTAGCGCGCTGGTAGTTTCCACCGACCATCAGGCGCAGCTTGTCGATCGTGGCAGCGACGCGCAGTTCCTGGTTGAAGATCTTGAAGTTCTGCATGCTGCGCGTCGCGATGTTGCGCACGGCCGAACCGTCGTTGTCAGTCGGGATCAAGCCCTTAAAGTCAATGTACGAAGACAGCGAGGTCAGGGTGACGTCCGAACTCAGGTCAATGTCGCCGCGCAGCGAGATCTGCTGGAAGCGATTGTCACGCTTCAGGCTGAAACCTGGATCCCAGTCGCCGGCGCGGTTGTTGTTCGGCGCGATCGGCGACGCGGAAAGCGCTGCCTCAAGCGGCGGGTTGGCGCCGGGGAACTGCGGTGCAAACCCCTTGAACTGCTGGATGGGAGAATCCGAGTTGTCGAGCCAGCCGTTAGCATTCAGCTCGAAGCGTACGGTGTCGGTGGGCTTCCAGTCCAGGATAACGCGGCCGGCAAAGTAGCTGCGCTGCCCAGCGGTGTCGTCGCGGGTGATGCTGTACTGATAATCCCCGCGATCCTCGGCTTGCGCCGCGATTCGGATGCCCAGCGTGCTGGTGATCGGGAAGCTGGCGAAACCCGAAAGTTTCTTCTCATTGAAACGGCCGTAAGTGGCGTTAAGGCCAGCCGAAAATTCATCAGTCGGCTTGGCAGCGATGTAGTTGACCGCACCGCCGGTCGAGTTCTGGCCAAACAGCGTACCCTGCGGGCCCTTGAGCACCTCGACCCGCTCCACGTCAAGCAAAGCGCCGTTGGTGAGAATGGAAAGCGGGAGCGGGATCTGGTCGACGTAGACGCTGACGGCGGGGCTCGAAGCGCTCGAGAAGTCGAAGAAGCTGATGCCGCGAATACCAAAGACGGGCGTACCGTATTGGCTTTCCTGGAAAGTAAAGCCGGGGGCAATCTTACCCAGATCGGCAGTACTGGTGATACCTGCACTCGCGAGTTGCTGACCCGAAGCTGCGGTGATCGACAACGGCACGTCGAGCAGACGCTGGTCGCGCTTCTGCGCCGTAACGATGATCTCTCCGTCTGCGACGGTGGCCTGGCGCGATGACGCCTGCGCCTCAGGCACGGGATTCACCGCGTTGTCGACCGGCGTGGCCACTTGAGCGTCGCCCGACACCTCTTGCGCGGCCACGGGCACAGACAGCGCCAGCGAGATCGCGGACACCGTGAACATCATCGAATTGTGCTTCGTCAGCATCATACCTCTCCTGCCAAGTTATTAGTCGACTACTTGTTGCAGTCGCTTCGATTGCCGAGTGGTACCATCTCACAACTATCGCAAACTTCGTCTGGTTCCGTGCTTGCTCAAGGGACAATCAGTCTTGAGCGCAAATCACTACCTAGCGACATCGGCGATGCTGTCAGCAAAGTACCTCTTCAGTCTTGCTGACCGATATGGTCTAATACAGCTGATGGTGTCAAGAGTGTCAACGGCGGTCGGATTCCAGGCCATGATGGCGGAGTAAAAGCAGGCCATTGAAGATGAGCGCGGATGATATGCAAAGGGCCCCGATCGGGGCCCTTTGCATATTTGCCGTTTTGCGGCGGGTCAGTCGGTGGCGTGGGCGGGAGTGGCCTGGTTTTGCTCCGCCCCGGCAGCGCGGCGGCGGTGGGCGGACTGCTTGAGGCGGTAGCTGTCGCCGTTCATGGTGAGGATGCTGACGTGGTGGGTGAGCCGGTCGAGCAGCGCTCCGGTGAGCCGCTCGGACCCCAGAACTTGGGTCCAGTCCTCGAACGGCAGGTTGGAGGTGACGATCGTCGATCCCCGCTCGTAACGCTGCGAGAAGGTTTCGAACAACAGTTCCGCGCCCGTGGGCGAGAGCGGAACGTAGCCCAGTTCGTCAACGATCAGCAGCTTCACGGCGGCAAGGTCGCGCTGCATCTTGAGCAACCGCTTTTCGTCGCGGGCTTCCATCAACTGGTTCACCAGCGCCGCGGCGGTGGTGAACGCGACGGTGAAGCCCTTCTGGCAGGCCGCCAGGCCCAGCGCGAGCGCGACGTGGGTCTTGCCGGTGCCGCTGTTACCCAGCGCGATGATGTTTTCCCGCCGCAGGATGTATTCGCAACGCGCCAGCTCCAGGACGAGCATCTTGTTGAGGCTGGGGATGGCCGTGAAGTCGAAGGTATCGAGGCTCTTCACCGCCGGGAACCGGGCGGCACGGATCCGGCGCTCGACCGTGCGGCGTTCCCGGTCGATCAGCTCCAGTTCGATGAGGCGCAGCAGGTAGCGGGTATGATCGACGCCATCACGCGCGCATTCCCGGGCCAGCTTCTCATACTCGCGCAGTACCGTCGGCAGCTTGAGCTGCTTGAGGTGATGCGTCAGCAGAACCTGAGGCGTGCCTGCCGTGGTGCCGGCCGGCATCTTGTCGTCCGTTGCCCTGCTCATGCTGCCAGTTCCGGCAGGAGCGTGGCATAGTCGGCGGCGCGGGTCGTCTTTACCTCCATCTTGGGTAGGTGCGGATAGGAGGCCAGATCGAGCCGGGCGGGTCTGCGCTCGATGCGCGCCAG
Organism: Sphingobium sp. KKT206; assembly: GCF_055640555.1. Classification (NCBI taxonomy): domain Bacteria; kingdom Pseudomonadati; phylum Pseudomonadota; class Alphaproteobacteria; order Sphingomonadales; family Sphingobiaceae; genus Sphingobium; species Sphingobium sp. KKT206. Next base: position 197,589 of record NZ_JBVMWC010000003.1, on the reverse strand, counting down.
CGCGATCTGCTTGACCGCATCGAAGCCGATCGCGCCGATATGGATCGCCTCGTTTATCGCCAAGGTGACCACCTCCATCGGGATGGCCTCCAGAAGACGCAGCACCTGGATGAACTCGCGTTTGCCCTTGTTGCCCATCCGCGCCTCCAGGAGGTGACGCAGATGCTGGAACACCTCGGGCAAGTCCCAGCCCTGCAACGCGGCAGCTTGGTCGAGTGCTCCTGGCTTGGTCTCGATCAGCGCCAGATAATGGAGCGGGTTCGCCACGAACATGGCCTCGCCATAGCAGCGCGGGTGACGGGCGATCTCCTCGCTGCCGCACAGGATGACGACCTGATCGACGAAGCCCTTCACCACCACGTCCTGGAAGCCGTAGCGGGTCGGAACCGAGTAGTCGTTGGTCCGGTAGCGCACCAATGCTGTCGACGATACGCGGGCGATCCGCGTCTCGCACGGCTCGAACGTCCCTGACGGCAAGGGACGCATCGCAGCCAGGTCGGCCACGAGCCGCTCGCCGATCGTCTGGCTGTGCCGTCCGGCCCGCTCTTCCTGCCGAGCGCGGCAGCGGCGTTCCAATTCCGCGTTAAAGTCGTCGTAGCTCGCCGCCTGCGGGATCGGCACCATGAAGTGTGTCCGCGCGTGCTTGACCAGCCCTTCGACCTTTCCCTTGTCATTGCCCTTGCCGGGGCGCCCGAAGCGATCGGTGAACAGGTAGTGGCTGACCAGTCCGGTGAAGGCCTGGGTGCGCTCGCGCTTGCCGTCACCGCAGATCTTCGCGACCGCGATCTTCGTGTTGTCGTACAGGATCGAGCACGGCACGGCGCCGAAGAACGCACATGCCGAAACGTGCCCGTCGAGGAAAGCCTCGGTCGTCTCCGCCGGATAGGCCTTCACGAAGCAGGCATCCGACTGAGGCAGGTCCATGCAGAAGAAATGCACCTTCTGCCGGACGCCGCCGATCACCCCCACCGCCTCGCCAAAATCCACCTGCGCGTGGCCCGGTGGATGCGCCAGCGGTACGAACGTCTCGCGGCTGCGCGCTCGGCACTGCCGAACGTAATCCTTCACCACCGTGTAGCCACCGCCATAGCCATGCTCGTCGCGCAAACGCTCGAATATCCGCTTGGCCGTGTGCCGCTGCTTCACCGGCGCTATCCGGTCCTCCGCCAGGATCCGGTCAATCACCGGCAGCAACGGCCCCAGCTTCGGCTTCGCCACCGGCTTCGTGCGCGTGTAGCCCGGCGGCAGCGAGAACCGGCACATCTTGGCAATCGTATCACGGCTCAGGCCAAAGACCTTCGCCGCCTCACGCTGACTGTTCCCTTCCACAAACACAAAACGGCGAACCGCTGCGTAGACCTCCACGGCAAACATCCCTGGCCGCTCCAAAAAGAGCAACCTTATCCAATGGCCGGTTTTTACACCGCCGCGCTCAGCAAAACGCCGGCGCTCCATTGGCCTGGTTTGTCACCGCCATGCACAGCCGTCACTTCGGCCACCACGGGCGTTTTCCACGGCCTCACCATTTCGGGAGGCGGGCTTTCCTGCTCTACCTCGTCTGACGTGCCGTTCACGATCATGAAGAACGGCAACGCTGCAACGTCGTTCTTTTTCAACTCGGTGAACTTCGGAAGCGGCTGCAACTACAACGCCAATCTCAACACGGGCGCTGCTTTGACCGTCACGCCCTAATCGAAGCTAACAGGGGGGCGGGGCAACCCGCCCCCTTCTGCCGCCCGCGCCGATCGCGACGGCAATTCGGTTCAAAAGGCCACACGAACCGATCCTGCATAGCCGGCACGCGCGATCGAGCGCGCCACCCAGCTATAGGACTGACAGTGGATTCCATCGCGGCGCGCGCGAGCCCACGCCAGATCAATCACGAGATCGCCCCACCGTTTAGCGACGTTTTCGATCGCGGCCGTGGCGCGGCGATCATAGGGCAAAAGCCAAACGACCTTGCCGACCTGGAGCTTGCCCCGGATCGCGTTGAGATTGTCGGCGAGGTGCGGATTGCCGGCATCATTCGCGCCGGCCGAGATCACGGCGCTACCATAGGAACCCGCAGGCGTCCGATCGAGGATCGCGGCCGAGCCGATCCCGGCCCTCGCTACGACCGTGCAGCGGTTGCCGAGCGCAGCCCGCACCGCAGCGGCCGTGCCGTCCGCGTGACTATCGCCAAGGATCAGGCAGGACGCGAGCAGCATCACCGAAATTCGCCTCTATTGCCGCCGCAAGCATGTCTTGCGCGGCTATTTCAGCCGACGCCGCTTCCAGATCGATTTGGAAATATTCGGTTGGAAGCGGCATCGTTCGCGCGATCAGAAAATAGCGCAGGACCGCATTAGCTCCCGGCGTTCGCGCCCAGCGCCGCAGTGCCGGCGTATCCTTGAATCCACCCGTCGAGAGCATTTCCAAGACCGCCCGATTGATATCGTGAGCGTCGAGGATCAGTGGCACGTCACCTTCCGTTGCGTGCGGGGGCCAAGAGCCGCCCACCGTCATTCCTCCACGGCCGCGATCGAGCGCGGGACGTATCCGGAGGGATTGTAGGAAACCACCCGGATCGGCGACGAATAGGGGTTCATGCTCCCGGCCTTCGGAGAGGCCCGAGGAGCGCGCTTCGCTACGGCCGCCACCCGAACAGGCGAGGCTTGGGGAGTCGGCCTCGCAGCGATGACAGGGGCGGTTGTGACCGGCGCATTATTCACCGTCGCGATCGTCTGAGGCGTCACGGTCAGAGTGTCATAGGTATGGAAGCGCGACGACAGCCAGCTACCCCATTGGCGTGCATAGACCATGATCGCCGCCCGATAAGGGGCGTTGTGGATCGGCGTTCGCGAGTGGTAATTCGCCACCCGCGTCCAGATATCGCCGCGATCGTTTTTGATGTGTCCGCGCAGCCGCCACGCCGCCAGATCGTAGGAATAGCAGCCCGGTTGCGCCACGTCCGCCGTCCCGATCCCGTAGCGCGCGAGCGTGCGAATATAGGCGGTGTTGAACTGCATCGAGCCGATATCATAGGTCGCGTTGGTGTTGCGGACCCATTGCCCCGGCTTGCCGCCTTCCTTTTGAGCGACGGCAAGGATGATGTTGGCAGGCACGCCATACTTGGCCGCCGCGCCGATCGAGCAGACGACCTTTTCATGGATCGCGGGCGGGATATCCGCTGGCATCATGGATTATTCCCCCGATTCACAAACTCGGAAACTTCATTGCTGGCGTCCACACGAGTTGAGGGGTTGCTACCCCGCTGACTTCCCGAGATCGCGTCGCCGCCAAACCCGCCGGGGTCCGCGCCGATCGCTTCCGAAGGGCCGCCGTCGCCATCGAGCGCGCCGCCGTCAGAGCCACCACCACCGAACGAGCCCGAACTACCGGACGAATAGGAGCCGATCGGCGAGGTTGTTGATCCATACGAGCCGAACTCGCCGCCGCCAGTGCCGCCCGAGCTTCCACCGCCACGCGATCCCCCGCGCGATCCCCCTGCCCCGGTTGCTGGCGTCAGGGTTTCGCCGCCGCCTTTCCGCCTCGCAGCCGCCGAGCCGGGGTTGCGGATTTCCGATGCGATTTGGCCGCCGACCGTTCCGGCGACACGCGCGCGAGCCGCGTCAGCTACAGCGCCCATTTTGTTTGAAGCGGTTCGCGCGATCCCACCGCCGAGGTTAGAAGCCATATCGGCCGCGAACAGAGCACCCGTCGCCAACGCGCTACGGCCCTGCGATCCGCCGCCGCCTTCTCCCGCGCCGCCGGCCCCGCCGCCGTCTTCACCCAGCGCAGCGGACGCTTGCGCCGCAGAGCCGGCTTCCGCCGTCGCGGCCACGACTTCTTCGGCTGACCCGGCCGCCGCGCCATCGGGCTCCCCGACCGCCCCGGCGATCCCGCCGCCGGTAGTGCCAGCCGGCGAGCCAGCGCCAGAGGTCGCAGTCTCAGCGCCGCCGCCTTCCGCCGTCGCGGCGCTACGTCCACCCCCGGCGTTGTCGTTCGCGCCACCAGCGCGACCGCCACCCATCGCCGAGGAAAGCGGAGAAGGGCCGCCACCGCCACCGCCACCGCCGCCACCGCCGCCGCCGCCGTCAGGTCCGAGACTACCGCTCCCGCTGGACCCGCCGCCGGACGAGGAACCGCCGCCCGAGCCCGAGAACATGCCGCCGCCGCTTGCCATGTTTTCCTGCGCCGACTTGAACGCGGCGCTTATCGCGCTTGCGCCGCCAGCGGCGTTCGCAGCCCCGGCCGCGAGCGCCGCGCCGCCAGTTGCCGCCGCCGCAACAGCCATGCCGCCCGCAGTCATCGCCGCGCCCGCGCCGAGCGACCCGACATTCGCAGCACCGCCGACACTCGCCCCGGTTATGATGCCGGCGACAATGCCGGGAATCTTATTGACCAGCGCCAACAGGATCACGCAGGCGACCATCATCGCCGCCAGTTCCTTGATCGTCGTCACTGACGACATGCTGGCGTGATATTGGTCAACAAACGTCTTTCCGATGCCGACGAGTAGAACCATCGCCATTAGTGACGCCGCCACGCCGAGCACCGTCTTGAAATAGTTGATCGCCATGTCCGAGGTCCAACGGGAACCCCCGAAACCAAGGAAGAAGATGCCGCCGAAAGCGAGTATCCATGCTGACACGAGCAGCAGGAGCATGTTGACCGCCACAAGGGCCAGCACCACGAGAATAATGCACGCGATGATGATCCCGACCGCAGAATCCACAGGCTCCCAAATCGAAGACTGATCGACCGTCGTGGAGACGATATCGAAACCGATATCGACAATGCTTCCCGGCGTTACAGGGCCTATGCTCGCTGCGTTGGAGCCTAGCTGTTGCAGAGATCGAATGATGGCGTCCGCGATCGAGGGGCCATTCGTCAGCAGGAAGAAATAGAAGCCGGTGAAGACCACAAACCGGATGAACTCGGAGAAAAACTCTCCAAGATCGGCGCGGCGTAGAGCCATGAGGCCCATCGTCCACACTAGGCTGATCGCCGCCAGACCCCAAAACAGGAACGAGGCTGCACTTGTCATCGCAGAGGACCAGCCACGGGCCGCCGCCGCGTAGCGATTCTGGATATCGGTGAACATGCCGCCGCCCTCAGTTTGGGCCAAGGCAGGCGTCGCTACCGTTAATGCTACCAACGTGCAGAGCCCCAACAGGGCCAGCTTATTGCGAGATACAACCATCGTTCCGGCCCTCAGTTATCCGAACTTCACTCGCTCATTTCGGCGTTGTGTATTCGTACTTCCCCGGCGGTGTTTTCTTATAAGACCCGCCGCGCGGATTCGGTTTTGGCTGGATCGGGGCTGGCGCGGTGACAGCAACGGGTTCGACCACTTCGGGTTTGGCACGCATCATCATCACGAGCAGGCCGAGGAGGATGACGATAACCGCCACCAAGAGACCCACGAGCTTCATATTCATTTCGTCATCCTCCTATCGGCGCGATCAGTTTGGCGTCGTATAGCCATAGGTGCCGGCCGCATCCTTTGTGTAAGAGCCAGAGCGTGCCTTTTCAGACGCCGCGACCCGCAGAGCCTTTTCGTCCATAGCGGCCTGCTGGACGGCCAGCGTGGCGGCCTGCTGCGCCATTAGCTGCTGGCGCAGGGCGAGAAGCTGGTTGGCCTGATTAGCGGCGAACTGGTTGGCATAGCCGAGGGCCTGCGCCTGCCCGTCCGCCGATTGGGCGTTGCGCTGCATCTGTTCGAGCGTCGCTGCTTCCTGCTTCAACTGCGTCTGTTGGTCACTGATACCCCGCAGCACATCGTCGTTTGACGCCATGAGAAGCTGTTGCTTGGCACGCTGATTGGTTTGAAGGGCGGCGCGCTGTGCAGCGGTGCAACCTGTCGCCGAAAAGCAGGCCGAGTTTCTGTAGTAATTCGGATTTTGAAATTGGCTCAGATAGGCGTCGATCCCGCCCGTCTGGCGTGTCAACGAGTTGAGCGTATTCGACGTATTTTGCAGCCCGTCGATGGTGCTTTGGGCTTGGCTCCACACGTAGGCCGCAGGAGCCAGCGTATTTTTGAGCATGTTCTGATATTGTTGAAGCTGGGTTTGGTACTGCTGAACCTGCTTCGCCACCTGTGCGACGCTCTGGACAGCCGTGATGGTGTTTTGCTTGACGCTCGCCACATCGACCACGGCGAACTGCGCGTAAGCGGGCGTTGTCATCGGGGCGGCGATGACGGCCAGCCCGAAGCCAATTTTAGCGGCTAAAATTACCTTTCGCATTGGACTCACTCCTTGGGGTTAATAGTCGAAAGCACGATACGGCTTTGAAAACGCGAGGTCTTTCGTGACCACGACGTTGAACCGGAAGCCGGGCCGGATCATCAACGTAGGGGAGATATTGAGGTTCTTTTGGATCATCATAGCGGTAGCTTGACCAAGCTGTTGCCCGAGGGCTTCGCTCAGGGCCGAGCTTGCGCTTTGACGGCTGTTGCCGTTGCTATCGAAGTTGGATTGGGGCTGACTGAGCGTTGCGCCCGCCGTCACGCCAGACATGAACAAGGCCGATCCGAAGATGCGCAGATAGTGATTATTCACCTTGTCCTTGAAGCCGCCATAGCCGGCGCTGTCCGAGCCGGGCATCGCGCCAATGTCCATCGCCTTGCCATCCGGAAAGACGATCCGCTGCCACGCGATCAGCACACGCGATTGTCCATATTGAACGTCAGCGGAGTAGGAGCCCACCAGCCGCGCGCCTTGCGGGATCAGGAGGTATTTGCCCGTCGCGCTGTCATAGACGTTCTGTTGTGAACGGACAAAGAACACTGCATCCGACACCCCACGCCAATTCACCTGACCGACAAAATTCTCTGCACCGGCGTTATTTCCTGACACCCTTCAACATACGCGCCGCCGCGTTGGACGACGGAGCGAGCTTGCGGCCGTAGCGGAGTGCAGTGGCGGTCGAGGTCCATCGCAATGCCTGCGCGATCGGTCCCGCATCCTCGCCATTGGCGAACAGATCCTGGGTCAGGCCGACGCGCAACGAATGCGTGCTCAGCGCATCGATCGCATGGTCGAGATCGGCGCCCATGAGATCGACCAGGCCCTGGTCGGCTGCGGCGAGCGCCGTGCGCTTGATGATCAGCCGCATCGCCGCCGGCGTCAGCGCGCGCTCGCCAATTCCGTAGGTCACCGTGGCCGCGCGCGCAGGCCGCGCCGCCATGCGTTCCCGATCGACCCGGGCATGATAGGCCAGATCCTCGATCGCGAGCGCCCGGCGCGCTTCGCGGGGTTTGGTCCGGATCACCGCTACGCGGCGGAACAAGGCGCCCGCGCGGATTGATGCGGCCTCGCGCCAAAGAGCGACACGCCGCATCGTGTCGGGCGACAGCCACACCCAGGCCCCTTGCCCTTCCTGGTCGGTTTTCGAGTGGGGCACCTCGAGCAGCCCCGATCCATCCTCTTGCGCTTCCATCAATTCGACGGCGACGGCCACCAGCTCCGATACGCGCAAACCCGCATCATAGCCGAGCGACAGGATCGCCGCGTCGCGCAGGCCAGCGACGTCGCGCCCACACGCCTCGAGCAGCACCGACAGCGTGAACCCCCTGACGGCTTCCCGCCCGATCCCTTCGCCGAGCCGCAACGGGCCGGCCTGGCGCTGCCGGACTCCGGCCCGACGCCGCAGCCCACGCAGCGCATCGCGGACCACGACGGCACCGACGGGGCATGGAACGTCGAGAAGGTGATGGGCCACCGCCAGCGAGGACAGGCGCCGGGACACGGTCGCCGGCTTGAGCCGCCGCGCCTCGCAATAGTCAATATAGGCGACAAGCCGCGCTTCGTCGGCGGGCAGGCCGATCCCGCCGCGCTCGGCCGAGAAGCGCGCGTAGCAATCGAGATCGACCGCGAGCGCCTTGATGCTGGCGGGCGCCCGCGCCTCGATGCTCTTCTGGAAGTTGAGTTCGACCAGGCTGGCGCCTTCGCCTGTCAGCTCCTGAAGCAACTCGACGAGCTGGACCGCGCGATCTTGCGCGGCGCCCGACCGCCGCTGGGGCAGCGGCGCCTCGCCGGGTGCCAGGATCGTCACGATCTCCGCGGAAACCGAGCGCTTGGGCATGGGCAGACGCTCTGTCTGTGCAGCGATCGACAGGACGGATTTGGCGCGCATACCGGGGGACTATAACCCCGATTTCGCCGAAGTCACTATCGATAACACTCTATTATCGATAGTGCAAAAAAGGGCGTGCTAGGGATGGTGCAGTTAAGGCAGTTTAGGTTACCCTTGCGACATGCCCGATTTTTGCGATCCATCGACCCGATTCCATCCGCTCCGATCGGACGAAGATGCGCCGATCGAAGACCTGATGACGGCAAGGGTGCGCGCGGCGCTCACCTGGGGCCAGCTGCAAGGCCGTTTAGCGCATGTGCCCGCGCAAGTTGCGCATCAATTCTGCGCCGCGCTCGCCCGCCTGCTCCTCGTCGAAGCGCTCACGGGTAGCGGCTTTTCCGGCGCGAACAGCTGGTTTTCCGCATGGTTTTCCGGCCTCCAGCCCGTGCCCGACGCCACCGCCCATGTCGCAGCCCCGCCCTCGCTGGTCGCCGACACGCTGCTCGCCGAGCTCTCGCTGTCGGCCTGGGCGCCGCTCGCCGACACGGCCATCCAAATCCGCGCCGCAGCGCATTTCCATCGCGGCGAGGGCGCCCCGCAAGGCGAGCGCGGCGATGCCCCCGCGTTCGCCGTAGCGGAAGCGGCGCGGCTCGCCGAGCCGCCCGCCGACGATCGCGCGGACGACTGGCCCCTCGCCGCGCTCGATCGCCTGCATCGGGCCGCGGCCGCCTCGCCGCATTTCGCGCCCACCGAGCGCAGCTACCAGCTGCTCCCCCTGCCCGCCGGGCCGGTCTCCTTCGAGCAGACGCGGACGGCCACGCCGCTGTGGGCGCTCGATCTCCTCGCCGGCGCCCTGATCGCGCGGAGCGCGCCAGCGACCAGGCCGCTGCCCCTGCCCGGAGCCGTGCGCGCCGAGGCGCTCAGACCCGAGCTCTGGTCCCGCGAGCGCGCCATTATCACGGCCGAGGCCGCCGGCGAAGCTGCGCAGCGGCTGAGCGACCAGCTCGATGCAGCCCATGCGAGCGTGCGCGAAGTGCATGAGGCGATGACCGTCCTGCGTTCGACCTCGCGCGCGCCGCTGCTCTACCGGCTGCTCGCGGGCTTCGGACCGCTGCGCCCGCTCCAGATCGAGAAGGCCCTTGGCGTTTCGAAAAACGGCGTGCGCGATCTCGTCGCCGCCCTCGTCAAAGCGGGCCTCGCCGAGCGGGCGGCGTACGAACATCACACGATCATCCGCGCCCTGCCCCGCGCGCGCCGTGCCACGCTGGCGGCCGAGGGTGAAAGCAGATCCGTTGAAACCAGCTCCGGCGCGACGTTCGCCGCGTTCGACGCGGCCATGGCCGATGTCGAGCGCGTGCTCGCCCGTATGGAGACGGCGCGCGAATGACCCCGGCAACACGGCAAGATAGGAAACCCCGGCAGAAACTTCAAATCGACGCGCCCGATACGGGACTCGCGCCGCCGTTTCAGGCCATGACCTGTCTTTGAACGATCAAAGGAAAGTTCGCGCAAAAGCCCCTGGGAGCGCAAAAAGGCGGTCTCGGATAGGAGGGGGCGCCCAGAGGCCGCCACCACGCCCTACGGGCCTCCTGAGGGCAAATTCGCGCGAAATGCCCAATGGGCGACCGTCGCCGTCCGGCTTTACCATCCGCGCCCATGACCCGGCAGATCGAGCAGGATGCGAAACCTGGGAGCGGCGAAGCAGGCGGCGAGCCGCGCCCGCCACAGATCGCCATTCGCGCTGCAAGCCGGCTCGGCGCAGCCGGCGGACATCGCCGCGCCCACCATCCCCGATGCTTGCAGGTAAAACAGCGCCTCCTGGAAACCACGGCGCTGCGCTGACATCGCCGCGCTCTCCGTCGCGGCGGCGTCTCGTACCGCGCGCGCCAGCGCCGCGCGGCGAGCCTTCAGCCCCTGCATCAAATGGGCACGGGGATAATTGCGCTTGGCCTGCTCGAGCTGCTCGCAGACCATGGTGAGCCGGCGACGCTCGCGGTCGAGCTGCCGCAGGCCGACCCTGGCGATCGCCTCCGCCAGATCCGATAATTGGGGTCCGACGCCGGAAGCCGCCTTTCGCGGCAGGCGTGCCGGCTGCGCATCGAAGCGGAAGATTTGCTCCCATCGCCCGGCTTTCAGCCCGTCACTGCTGTGGAGCGCCGCCAGCAGCAGATGACGCACCGGAGCGTAGTGGAAGCGGTTGCCGACCAGCGCCGCCCGGTACCGCTCCCAACCTACCCGGTCACCGGGGCGGGCGCCGCGGATTTGCTCCCGCGCAATCATCCCGTTCCACAGCACTCGGGTTTTGACGAAGGCAAACCGCGCCATTTGCGCGCGCGTGCGCGCGACCCGGGCCGCGAGCGCCCGCTCGGCGGCCTGCGTCCGCCCCAGGGCCCTGATCCCCGCAAGATCGGTCAGCAACAGCGCATGACGGTCGCAGAAGGTCGTCACGCGCAAGATCCAGCTCCGCTCGATCCGCCACGGCGCGCCGGACACCAGCCAGTCAAGCCAGCACTGGGCGCAGCCGATTGACCGCAGCGTCAGCGGCAACAGATCGCCGCGCCCACAGCCGACGAACGTCCTAGAAATCGCCTTCGCGGGCACCATCGTCGCCCACGCGAGCCGTTCTACCATCACCTGGCGGCGGTCCGGCACGCCAGCGACCGCCGGCGCCGGCGCGGCCAACCAAGCCGATGCGCGCGACGTGGCCGGTACGCGCGACGTGGCCGGTACGGGCGACACGGCCAGGTCGCGATCGGCGAGCGCCGCGTCGATGCCGAGATGGCGAAACAGCGCTTTGGGCGTGGTCTCATGACGCGCGGCCAGGCGGCGCAGCCAGGATTCGAAACATTCCTCGGGCAGCGGCCTCACCCGAAACGCCAGCGGCTCGATCTCCCGCCCGCTCATTCCGGGCTATAAGGCGTAAACAATTGCAGCGCCTCGGTGATATCGTCCTGGGTCACGAACCGGCGGTCATGCCGCCGCGCGACCTTTCCCGACCAGTGCAGGATGCGCTTGAAGTTCCCGGTGACCCCGCCGCTGGTCCGCCAGATGCGCTCGGCGAACGCGGGTTCGGCGAGATGGTCGGGCTCCTCCATCCCCATGCCGCGGGCCAGCGCGCGGATCAGGCGCTGCGCGGGCTCGCCCGGCTCCCATAACGGCAATTTGAGGATGATTGAGCGGTACGCCAGCTCGACATCGTCGGCGAAGATCTGCCGGGCGACATCGAGGCCCGCCACGACCAGCGGCACATTGCCCGCGCTCATCAGGAAGCGGAACGCATCGAGCGTATCGCGCCGCGCAACGCCGCTCGCGGTCAGGATCACATGGACATTGTCGATCGCGACCAGCCGCGTGCCCTGTTCGGCCAGCAGGTCGACGACCTTCAAATCGGCGGTTTTGTGCGTGTTCGTGCGGATCGGCCAGCCCTGTTTCCAGAGCAGGGCGAGGTTGATCTTGAGCGAGGTCGGACTCGAGGGAATGACCGTGCGCAGCACGGGCTGATAGCGCGCCTCGCCCCAATCGGCGGGCTCGGGAAAGGCTTCGGCAAGGCGGCGCTGCGCTTCGCGCAGGATCGAGGTTTTGCCCATGCCGGACTGTCCGGTGAGCACGATGCAGGTCGGGCGTTCCTCGGGATCGTCATGCGCGACATCGACGATCGTCTCGACCGCGTTCCGCGCTTCTTCGAAATCGATCCAGAAGGAGGGCGCCAGCGATGGCGCGGTCGCAGCGGCGCTCATGTCCGCTCCTGCAACCAGTCGTCTTCGCTGAGCTCGGCGACCGGTTTCCAGTCAATGGGCGGCTTTTCCGGCGCTTCGCCATACCGGAGGTCCGCGAGCGTCGTCCCCTCGCCTTCGCGGCGCTTTGCCTGGCGCCGCGCCGCCTTCGTGCGAACGCGGGCGCGGTGGATTTCCTGATTGGCGGCGGCCACCGCCCGCGCCGTCGCCGCGCGACCGCCATCGGCCTGGTAGGCCCGGCCTAGCGCCCGCACTCCTGCCCTGGCGGCCTCCCAATCCGCCTCCCAGACGTCGGGATAGTCGCCGACAACCGGCAATTCGACATAGCGGCCGTCGAGGTCGGCGTAGATATGCTGGATCGTCCGCTCATCCCAGCTGATCTCGACCCTTTGGCCGATCCTGGCGGCAAGCATCGGGTGCCAGTAATGGCGATATCTGATCTGGATACCCTTGGCATGGACCGTGAGCGACTTCGACGGCAGAAACTGGCGGAACAGTTCGCCCGCATCGACCGACACGGGCAGCAGCGGGCTGTGCTTCGCCGCCTCGCGCTCCCACATCTGGGCCGGACACAGGCCGCCCAGCGCGCTATGCGGCGCGTGATGATAGATCGCGATCTGGCACAGCAGCCAGCGCTCGAATTCCACAAGCGTCATCGCCGCGTCCGCCTCGGCATCATAGCCGTCGCGCGCCGCCACGTTCGATCCGGTCGCACCGGGCAAAAGCCGCAGTTTTCCAATCATCGTGCCGATCAGCCGCTCGATATGCCCGCCAAGATGGGCCGGCCCGGGCCTCCGCACATCGGGGCCAATCCCATTGCGGACGCAGGCGCGCCGGAAGGCTTCGGAGCGATGCGGTTTGGCCTGATCGGCATGCAAGCGCCGGAACAAACCGTGCATCGGATAGCTGACATCGACGCCCAGGTGGGCGAGGGCCGGCTCTTTGGGCAACACAGCGCTCGCAACCGCCCGTCCGCACCGGAATATCGAGGGGTCGCCGAAGCTGACATAGTAACCAAGAATGGACCGGGTCCAGATTTCGATGAGGAAGGTGATCCACGGTCTTCCGAGCTGTTCGCGCCGCAGACTATCGACCAGGATGACATCGCCCTTGGTGTGATCCATCTGAACCAGGTCGAGAAATCCCTCGCTTGCATATTCGCCGGGGTGCGGTTCATGGGCGCTCCGCGTCTTCGATCCCATCGTCGCTTTCGCCCAAACACGGCTCGGAATCTCAGCCAGAAGCCGCTCGATCGTCTTCTCGCTTGGGATCAGATCGGCGGGAAAGCGATGATCTCCGTTGTCCGCGTGCAACAGGCCCCAAATCTGCCGCGCCGCTTCCGCACGCGATGGCGGCACCATCTTGAGCGCAATTTCGTCGATCAACGTCTCGATGGCGGCCCTCACCTCGGGATCGATCCTGTGCGATCCAACAGCGGGTCCACGCGGTTTTGGAGCCAGCGTTTCCGCGACCGGATGCACCCGGAAGCGCGCGGCCAGTGTCCGTATCTGCCGCTCTTTAAGGCCGGTTGCCTCGGAAATCGCCTGAACCTGAGCCGCTGTCACCGGGCCGGAAAGCGATATATGTCGCCGGAAATGGGGGTAGAGAGCCAATCCCGCCTCAAGCGATTTGAGGCTCCGCCGGGGCGCTGGAGACGGCTTGCGCTCAATCACGGAACGGGCTCCCCAATGATTTTTGCTGTCCGCGAAATGTAGCTTATTTTGTCGAACACCGCGACGTGTATATTGCCCTAGACAGAATTACTCGCAGAGCATCCGATGTAATATATTGATATTACATGATATTATTGAAATGTAGCCTATTTTGTCGGCTGACATATGCAGAGACCTCGCCGATCGTTATAGCGGGAAGCGCGCGAGTTCACGTGCCCCGCAACTCTACGGCCTCCTCTCCGGCTTTGGCCCGCTGCGTTCGTCCCAGATCGAAGCCGTGCTGGGCGCCACCCGCCTCGGGGTGCGGACCATGCTTGCCGCCCTGTCGCAGGCAGGCGACCTGACCATCGAAACCCTGTCGGGGGTCAAGCTCTATTCGGTTACGCACACTCGGGCGCCCCTTGCGCCATCCGCGCTGACCGATGAACCGGGCCACTTTTCGAGTGAGGCGCTCGAGGACTATGATGCCGCGCTCGCGCAGATCGACGCCCTGCTGGCGCGCTACGACGATCGAGACGATCGATCGGACGGCGAAAGCTGAAATCCGGCGAAAATCGCGTCCCCGCAAATGCCCCTTACAGCGCCAAAACGACACTGAGCCAGGCACGACTATAGCAAGGGCCTCAAATCGCGCTGTACGGGCTTCTCAGGGCAAATTTACATGCCGAGCGCGCCACGCCGACCGTCATCCACCCAATTTTGCACCAATGAGCTGCCTATGAAGCCGAACAAGCCATGTCCGTAATCGCGCGCCGCATGGCGACCGATCGGACCGCCCCGTCGGGCGCACCGCACGCGCCAAGTCGCGCGCGGCCTTATCGAGGCGTGCCAGCGACGTCGCAAGCCTGTCATCGCGGCGAGACCCATCGGATGCCGGCATCACCGACAAGGGCAATTGATGCTCGTGACACCACAAGTTGGCGCTCGATATTCATTCCTTGCGATATGAAGCGACCGCCCTTCGGCTAGCATGCCGGACCAGCAGCATGCGCACCCATAGTGGCGCAGGGCGGGTGGCAACAACCAATGCGCGGGCCACGCGGAAAAACCGTCCATCACCGCAGCGCTGCCGATATTCACTGCCCATCCCAGCCCGGTAACGAGTTCGTCGATGGCCGCATGATGCCACGTCGGCAGGTCGAGCTTGCCGCGCGCCGGATCATAATCTTCCGGATCGGTATCGAAATCGAAATAGCGGAACAAGGTTCTGCGCGAGGTGTCGTGGCGCCGCGCGATCCGGTCAAGCCACGAATCGAAACACTCTTCAGGCTGGCGCTACCATCGTTGGAATTCGTCACCACCGGCCTTGCTATGATGCTCTCGCTTGTGTTGCAGCCTTCCGAGTTCGTTTCCCCTTCCCTCTTGAATCTCTTTCAAAGAGAGGAAGCGCCGCAGGCGGCGTTACTTCGTTTAGACTCTAAGGTTCAAAAGTTAGCCTGTGGACGGCTTGCCTGCGACTCACGGATTCATCACGAGTCGCGCGCATTGCCCCGTTCCTAAAATACCGTTCGGCCGTTCCCGAAGTACCTAGCTATCCGTTCCCATTGAACCGTGATTCGGTTCCCAAAGTACCGTGCTGCGTTCCTGAAATACCGTGCCTCGGCTCGTGCTGTCCTGTGAGTAAAATGCGTTTTACCGGGACCTATATACCGGAAAACAGGGTCTTTTCCAGCGTTCAGGCTATTTCAGATTGCCTCATTTGGCGGGCGGTTGCGTCCGCGGGTTAGCGGCTTACGGATCGATTCGGCGACCCCAGATTCGCAATAGCGACTCGCCACGGTATTTCAGGAACGCCGAGGTGCCCTCTGGGGTGCTTCGCCGCTGTAGGACATCGCCGTTTGGTTAAATCGATGGCGCGAGACTGGCTCATAGGTGCGTGCCGGCAGCGACTTCGTCCGGCCGTTCGGGCGCCCTCCTGGCCTTTGGACCGAATTCATCGGGCCGTACACGGTACTTGGGGAACGGCTATTCCAGTGGCCCCGCAACGGAGTTGGGCGCCGGCTCCGCCAGTGTGGGGCATTCTCACGGTATTTCAGGAACGGCCTTGCGCTCAGGGCCTTGCGCATCTGTTGGTCAACATGGAGAGGCCCCCTACCCGCCCGCTCGGCGTGGCTCCCGTGACCGTCGGGCGAGCCTGAACATTGACGTCGTGCAGCCTGATCCGGCCTCGGCGCGTCTTGCAGGCGTCTGGCGCGCGTTCCCAATATACCGATATCTTGCGGTCGCGCTCTGTTGTGCTGTTCTGCTTTCAGATTTCTGAGTGCCGGGCGCTGGACGTCTCACTGACCGTCGCCATTGCGAGGACCCTATTGCGATCACGGCGTACGGATCGGGCGGAGAATCCGCAGGTGAGGGTGGGCCGCCGGGCAGGGTGATTGGTCAGCCGCGATGCCGGCGGGTTTGACGCGGTACTACAGGAACGGTCGGTCGGGCAGTTCCACGGTCTGCGGCTGTTGACCTAGAGGGCAGGGCGCTGCTTGGAGCAGAACGTCGCGAATATCTGGGTGATGTTCTTGGCGTTGTAGGCGATCTCGCGTTGACGCAGGAACGCACGAAAGTCGCTGGCCACCAGGCCGTAGTCTCGCTGCGGGCTCGGTAGGTTGGCGCGAGCGATCGCGCCGAACGGTGTGTGCGCAATATGACCGTCAGGGAAGACGATCTCCCGTTCGTCGGCCGAAGCTTTGCTCAACACGGTTTTGGAAGCTGGCGCGGGGACCGGGGCAGGGGAGGGGGTTCCTACTGCCTCCTGGGACAGGTCTCGGCGGACCATGCGCAGGAAGGGTTCAGCGTCATCCCGCGATTCCAGCTCGAGCGAATAACCGGGTAGGGAATCCTCTTTCACGATCTTGGTCATCTCGAACTTGAACCGACGGTAGTCGCCTTCAGCGCCGGATTTCTCGAACAAGGTGGGCATGGAAATGGCAAATCCATCGGAACCAGCGCCGCCGGCATGCTTCCTGGCAACCCGATAGAGCCACCGCTCGCGTCCGCCCGTTAGCGAGAAATACGCAGGATCGATCGCGAGGACGCCGCCCTCCATGAGCACGCCGTCATAGAACCATTTGGCGAGGGTGATCCGCATGCCGCGGATATTGCCCGTGCGATCCTTCAGCTGGCTATAGCTATCGATCCAGGAGAATGTCGTTTCGACCGAGTCTCCCGAGCGGATGTTCGTCTTGACGGTCGTCGACTGCAGCCTGTCGAGCGCATTGCCGAGGAGATCATAGGCGCGCCCGCCAACTTCGCGCTTAAGCGTCCGGAGCATGTCATAGGGCACGACATGCAGGGTCTGGGGAATGTCGTTCGTTCCGCGGCGCTTGTGTTCGATGAGCACCGACGCGCAGTAGATGAGAATGTCGAGATCGTAGATCGTCGCCAGCCCATACTCCGAGTTCGCCGTGACATGCACGGTGATCTTCCGGTCGGGGCTTACATAATCGATCGGCTTCAGGCGCTTGCGCTTGGACAGAGAGAAGAACGGCCGCTCCATCGTCTCGCGCTGGTCCCGGAGGGGCAGCGTCGTGAGCTGAGGAAGAAAGAGGTCGACCTGACCGTCTTCGCGGGCGTTCTTTGGCATCGCATGTCCTGGGCGGAGTAAAACACGTTTTACTCTCATCTAACTGATTGTTTTACAAATATAATCCCTAAATCCGTCCGTCGTCACCGAGTGAATTTCGCAGCTTCCAAAACCGGCCGCAGGGTCTCGAGGATCTCATCGATCGAGGCCGCGCCGCGCGGATTGATATTGACCGTAATCCCCTTGGCCCTGGTGTCGACGAGGATCTGCCCGATCTGCGCACCGCCGGCCATCGTCAGAGCCGCCTTTGCCCTGCGAGCCGGTTGCGCCTTGGTCGGCTGCGCTGCGCCGGCAAGGCGTTCGCACACTTTGCTGCCTTCGATCCGGTCGGCACCGGCATTACGCAAGGCGGCCTGCTCAGCCGCGATCTCGATCGCCGCTGCAACGATGCCATCGCGATGCCGCTCGTCCTTCAGCAGAGGCGCCAGGCGCATGCCGTGACGAACCTTGATATCGCCTGGATCAGCAAAGGCGGAAACGACTTCGTCCGGGAGCTCCGAGAGCTGCAGGAGGTTGTGAAGGTTCTGCTTGGGGATCGCGAGCCGGTCAGCCATCTGCGTCCGGACACCGCCATAATAGGCATCGACGGCATGACGGTAGTTGCGCGCGCGTTCGAGATCGGTGACATCCTCCCGTTCGCGGTTTTCAAGGTCCGCTAGCCGGAAGGCACCTTCGTCGTCGAGCGTTTCGATCCGCGCCACCAACTCGATTTCCGAGTGGTTGTTGGCGTGGAGCCAGGACACGCAGAAATGGCGCCTCGTTCCGACGATGAGCTCGTAGGGCCGATCGCTATTGGGAGTCCGGCGAACGACCACCGGCTCGCGGTTCGTGCCTTCTTCCCGAATGGATTCGATCAACGAGGAACAACGATCGTAGCTGAGCGCCGCGTAATCGCGCGCGTTGCCGCGCCAGATCGAGCATTCCGAGGGCTTCAGGCGAATCGTGGGCCGTTTGACGGTGCGGGCGATCTCATCGAACGCGATGCCGCGCCGCTCCAAGAAGGACGGGGCAGCGGGCTCCTCGCCCGGCAATTCCTGGACCGCGAGGTCCTGGCCATCGTCTTTCGCAATCGGGGTTGGCACCGGCGTCGTGCCGATGCTCTCGATGGCGTTTGTCAGGAGACTCCGTCGCTTGCCGCCCGCGCTGCTCATGCCGCCTCCGTCAGCCGATCGGTGCCAAGCTGCGCCATCCGGGACGGCCACTGCTTGCAGATATCCTTCTCAATCTCCCGGAACACCATGTTCAGGTTGTCCCGACAACGCGTGTAGGTCTGGTGCGAGCCATAGGGCTTGTTTATCTCGTAGATCGACGACATTGAGAGCCCGGCGTTCTTGACCTCTTCGGAGAGGAGGATCGGTGTCGAGAGCATCTGCCCGGCATAGGTCTTTTCCATGACCTGCAACATCTGCGCTTCATTGGTGCGACTGGGCTGGAACATGGTGCAGACGATCCGGATGAACCCGTAGTCGATCGAAGAATCGAACTTCGACACCAGTTCCATGGCCTCACGGCAGGTCTGCATGAAATGAATGGTCGACAGATAGTCGAGCTGCCTCGCGGGAACGGGAATCAACAAGCCATCAGCCGCGGTCAGCGTGTTGACGCCGAGGAACCCCATTGCCGGGGGCGGATCGAGAATGACGACGTCATAGTCGTAGCGAACCTCTTCCAGCCCGATCCGCAGCATCCGGAAAGCCCCGGCGATGGCCGTCGGACCCTCCTCGATCGTCGCCGTCAACTCCCACTCGGTATCCTGCAATCCGAGGTTCGCCGGGCAGATGTCGATATTCGGCCAGCAGGTCCTCTGGATCGTCTTGCGGAGCGAATCGGCCTCGTCGATGCGCGGCGACAGGAAGTTTGATAGCGTGTGCGTTTCGTCGACCAGCGCTTCGAGATTGACGTCGAACATCACGCTCATGGAGGCCTGCGGATCGCAGTCGACCACTAGGACGCGGTATCCGCGCAGACCGAGATAATCCGCAAGATGCTTGGCGGTCGTGGTCTTGCTGACCCCGCCCTTGAAGTTCTGCGTGGCGAGCACGACCGCCCGTTCCTCGGGCAATTTGCCCATTTTGATACCCAGGGCCTCGCGAATCGCGATCAGGTCCTCAACGGTATAGAAACGGCGTCCATTGGCCGCCGTCTTGGGCGCGGGAAGCCGCCCGCGCGCTTCCGCTTTGGACAACGCCTCAGGCGTGCGGCCGAGAAATTCCGCGGCGACCGTAGCGCCCATGGAGATGTTCAAGGTCTTCCGGTCGGAGGGGTCGATCGCCGCCTGGCGAAGCACGCTTTTGGCATTCTCGCACGAGGTGATCATCGCGTCGAGAATCTGACCCGAAAGCATCGTGATGTCCCCCTTCTCAGCAATATTTGGCAGGGGTTCGTGAAAACGGACCCTGAAATGACCATAATTCGGGACAACTATGCCAAATTGAGGGTGGTTAGTCAAATTGGTGCCATTGCGGGTCAACGAGCCGGTACAGACCCGAGAACGGCTGAGTCTTTCAGGACGCGTCCAGCAGCCGAAATAACCCCAAAAATCTACACACGGCAGGCAATACTCACAAATGCCATGCGGCGCGGCGTATAGATTTCCGCGAGCCCCTATCCAAAGAAGACCGCAGCCACCAGCGATCCCAATCACGAACCTCGTCCGAATCGCGCAGGCCCAAGACGCGCAAATCGATGTCTTGCGACTCACCGTGGGGAAACGCCTGATCCTTGCACGCACGACATGAATTGAGGAGCGTGGTTCGATGGTTGAGCGCCTTTTTCGCCCAAGAGCCTGGCGTTCCGACATTCCACCATCCTCAATGCTGCCCATGTGCGATCTTTGGCGCTCTGAAAAAGGGGAGGGGGAGACCCGCTGGTGAAAGGAGCTGATCAATGGCTCTCACCGCGATACGACCAACCCAAGACCTCATCGATCTCGTCGGCAGCCTCGGAGGCAGCTGGCACGGTCGTACTGCCATGTGCCTTTGCCCCGCCCATGCCGACCGGGAACCAAGCCTGTCGATCAGGCAGGGGGATCGGGGAATCCTGGTGACCTGCTTTGCTGGCTGCAGCCGGGAGGACGTGCTTCGCGAGCTGCGCCGGATACCGATCAGCCGCCGTTTCGCCTACACCGACACGCCGACCACGGTCGCGGGCAATGCGCTACGTCTCTGGGACGAAGCCTTGCCGGTCGAAGGAACCCTGGCCGAGCGCTATCTGAGCGGCCGTATCTTGCTGCCGATCCCTGGCGACCTGCGTTTCCATCCGCGCTGCCCTTATCGACCGCGTCCCTGGACCACCTATCATCCAGCCCTACTCGTGGCCGTGCGGGAAGGTCGGACGCTTACGGCGGTGCAGCGGATCTTCCTCGTTCCGGAAACGGCGCGCTACCGCATGAAGTTGATGCTCGGCAGGCCGCTGCGGGGGGCATGGCAATGCGGCGGGACCCAGGAGGGCAGGCTTGCGCTCGCCGAAGGGTTCGAGACCGCACGCGCATTCACGCTGCTCAATGCGATTCCCTGCTGGGCGAGCCTTGGCGCGCGGCGCCTCAACCAGATCCTGCTACCGGAGCACGTCACCACGCTCGTTCTTGCGCAGGACAATGATGCTGAGGGTCGCCGAGCCGCCGATCTTGCCGAAGACGCCTATGCAAGGGCCGGTCTCGTGATCGAGCGGATGCCGCCGCCGCCCCGCATCAAGGATTGGGCACGCGTACTCGAGCTGAGCACATCCCTCTAACGCGCTCTGAACGAATGCCCGGTTGGCAAGCAGGCTGCCGCTATCTGTCATCGTTTTTCCGGCGCGCGTTTTGCCGGTCATGCGCGCGTCCCCCAGCGACAGTGACCGCGAAACACAGGATCAGCAGCAGGATCGAGACGACGATGATCGCGAAAATGACCATGATTACCTTCTTGCGGAACGCGTGGGAATGCAGGCGTGTGATGGTGTGCTCATCAGGCCGCGCGGCGCCCGCCCGATCGACGTGGCCAGCGCAGCCGGCGTAGGATCCCGACACCAGCACGCGGAGCGCGCGTGTCGGTGTCATCGCTGCTCCGCTCCTCTTTATCGAGAGATTGGGGATCGAACGGTGACGCGAACCGGCCAGGCAAGGCGAACTCCCACAGGACTGCCGTCCGATCGGCATGATCCATCGTTTGGCCCTATCCTTATACGAAACGCTTGCCTGCATCGTTAAGATGCGAGTTTTGATGTTTGAAACATCAATAACCTTGACGCGGCGCGCTGTTCGGCAGGGCGTCTGCCACCCTATGGGTGCAGCCGGCGCGGTCGGGCACCGCGGCGGAGAAGTCAAAGGGAAGGGGGAGCGAAGGATTGATGCTGCCGATGGGGCAGCCAGTCCGGAGACCCCACCATGTCCGATCTCTTCGATACCACCACCGCGGCCGAGCGCCGCGCGGCCACGATTCTCGTCGATCGTCTGCGTTCGACCGAGCCGATCACCCGCGCCGACCTCAACGCCGCGATGGTCGAGGGCTATGGCGGAACGGATGCCGATGGCCTCTGGACCCAGCGCGACAGCTTCGAAATCCTGGAGCACGTTCTCGCGCATTACCTCCAATTCAGGCCCTATCCGCTCGGCTCGCTGAGCGATGTCGCGGCGGCGTGCGACCTGCTCGACCGGTTGCCCACCCAGACCGTGCGCAGCGAGGACCAGATCGAATGGCAGCAATTCTCGACGCCCGTCGATCTCGCCGCGGTCGCGGTCCTGCTCGCCAATGTCCAGACCGGCGATGTCATTCTCGAACCCAGCGCCGGCAACGGTCTCCTCGTAGCACACTGCCGCGACTTCTCCGCGCTCCAGCTCAACGAATATGCGCCCGCCCGCCGCGCGCGGCTCGCCGACGTCTTTCCCGACGCGGTCGTCACCGGACATGACGGCGCCACGATCAACTCGACCCTCGCCGATGCGCCGCGCCCCAACCTCATCCTGATGAACCCGCCCTTTTCCCGCTCGGTAGGACTGGGCGCGGACGCCCACGCCGCGGTGCGCCATCTCCAGGCGGCGCTGCGGCGGCTGCAGATCGGCGGACGGCTGGTCGCGATCATGCCCGACTGGTTCGGGCCCAATGCGCGGATGCGCGATCTCTTCGAGACGACATTGCGCGACGTCAGCGTCCGGACATCCGTGCGTCTCGAGAAATGCTATCTCAAGCATGGCACGTCGATCGCCGTCAGGCTCTTTGTCATCGACAAGATGCCCGGCACAGCCATCCCCGCAACGATCCAGCGCAGCTCCATCCGCGAGCTCATCAGCGCTCTCACCATCCACGAACGCGGGCCCCTTGGCGCACCCTCGGCACCGGCACCAAAGCGGTCGAGCAGTCCTTCGCTGTTCCGAGCGATGAAAAGCGGCCGCGCTCAGCCCCGTCCGTATCATGCTCCCGTGCGCAACAACGTGCTGCCGGTCGACTATATGCCGCTCGACACGCCTGCGCCGCTGCTCGAACAGGTGGGCGTCTATCTTCCCTATCGTCCGAGCCGCATCGCTTTCGATGCCGCCGGCGAGCATCCGACCGCGCTGGTCGAATCCGTCGCGATGGGCTCGATCGCGGCACCTATCCCGGCCTATGTCCCCAATCTTCCCGAACGAACCGTATCGGAGCGCCTGCTCTCAGCCTCGCAGCTTGAGACCGTGGTCTATGCCGGCCACGCCTGGGATCAGTTCCTGCCGGGCAAGTTCAGGCCCGCCAAAGAGGGCGTCGGGCTCGAAGATGCCGAGGACGGCCGCGCCTATCGCAAAGGTTATTTCCTGGGTGATGGCACCGGGGCGGGGAAGGGGCGGCAGGTCGCGGCCTGTATTCTCGACAGCTGGCTCGCCGGACGCCGGCGCAACATCTGGATCTCGAAGAACGAGGCGCTGCTCGAAGACGCGCGCCGCGACTGGACCGCGCTGGGCGGCCTCGCCGCCGACATCCAGCCTCTCGCCAACTGGAAGATCGATCAGGCGATCCCGCTCGAACAGGGCGTGCTCTTCGTCACCTACCCGACGCTCCGCTCGGCGCGTGGCGATCATAGCCGGCTGCAGCAGATCATCGACTGGGCGGGAGAGGACTTCGAGGGCGTGATCGGCTTCGACGAAGCCCATGAGATGGGCGGGGTCGCCGGTGGCGAGGGCGCGCTGGGCAAGAAGGAAGGCTCGCAGCAGGGAATCTGCGGCGTGCTGCTCCAGAACCATCTTCCCGGCGCGCGCGTCCTCTATGCGTCGGCGACGGGGGCGTCCGACGTCAACAATCTCGCCTATGCGGTGCGGCTGGGCCTCTGGGGCCCGGAAACGGCCTTCAGCAATCGCGAGCAGTTCATCTCGGGCATCCGCAAGGGTGGCATTGCGGCGATGGAGCTGGTCGCGCGCGACCTCAAGGCGCTCGGACTCTACACGGCGAGGGCGCTCAGCTTCGCCGGCGTCGAATATGAGATTCTGCGCCACGAGCTCAGTTCCGAGCAGATCGCGATCTACGATGCCTATGCCGACGCCTGGGGCATCATTCACCGCAACATGGAACATGCGCTCGAACTGACGGCCGTGGTCGACGGGATCGAAAATGCGACCCTCAACAGCGGGGCCAAGGCGTCGGCGCGATCTCGCTTCGAATCCACCAAGCAGCGCTTCTTCGGCCAGCTTCTCCTCAGCATGAAGCTTCCGACCGTGATCGCTGCGGTGAAGGCGCACCTGGCCGGTGGACAATCGGTCGTTCTCCAGCTGGTGACGACCGCGGAATCGATCCTCGACCGGCGGCTGGGCGAGCTCTCGCCGGATGAGCGCGCGAACTTGGAAATTGATCTGAGTCCTCGGGAGTACATAATCGACTACCTCGAACGCGCCTTTCCGACCCGCCAGATGCGCGTTTTCAAGGACGACACCGGCACGCCGCGATCGCTGCCGATGGTGAGTGAGGACGGCCATCCGGTCTACAATCCCGAGGCGCAGGCAGCGCGCGACGCGCTTATCGAGAAGCTCTGCGCGATGCCGCCAATCAAGTCGGCGCTCGACGCGCTGCTCGAGCATTTCGGGCACGACAATGTCGCGGAGGTCACTGGCCGAACCAAAAGGCTCATCACCGCGAGCGATGGACGGCAGAAACTGGAGAACCGGTCGGCCCGCACGAGCCAAGCCGAAGCCGCGGCGTTCATGGCGGGCAAGAAGCGGATGCTCGTCTTTTCCGACGCCGGCGGCACCGGGCGCAGCTACCATGCCTCGCTCGACGTGGCGAACCAGGAGCAGCGCGTGCATCTGCTGCTGGAGCCGGGCTGGCGCGCCGACCGCGCGATCCAGGGGCTAGGCCGGACCCATCGCACGCATCAGGCCACCACGCCGCTGTTTCGCCCGGTGACCACCGACTGCAAGGGCGAGCTGCGCTTCACCAGTACGATCGCACGGCGTCTCGACAGCCTCGGGGCGCTCACGCGCGGCCAGCGCCAGACCGGCGGGCAGGGCCTGTTCGATCCCGCCGACAACCTCGAAAGCGAATATGCCTGCGCCGCGCTTCTCTCCTGGTTCGACCTGCTGGCTGCGGGCAAGCTCTCCAGCACCACACTCGACGATTTCCAGCATCGCACCGGCCTTGAACTGGCCAACGAGGACGGTGTCCTCAAGGACGAGATGCCACCGATCCAGCGCTGGCTCAATCGCATCCTCGCGCTGCCGATCGCGCTCCAGAACAGCATCTTCGACGAGTTCCTTTCCCTGATTGAAACGCGCGTGTCTGCCGCGCGCGAAGCGGGGCGCCTCGATGTCGGCGTCGAAACGATCCTGGTCGACAAGGCGACGCTGATCGATGACGTGGTGTTGCGCACAGACGCGCGCACCGGCGCCACCTCGCATCTGCTCACCATCGAGATCGCGCGGCGCCGAAATCCCGTCTCGCTCGAGCGCATCCTGCGGATCGCCGATGGCGACGGAAGCGCCGGCTTCATGATCAACCGCAAGTCGGGCAAGGCGGCGCTGCGGATGCGGGCGCGATCGCTCATGGAGGAGAAGGAGGGCACGCCGATCCCGCGCGTCGAGATGATGCGGCCGACGCGCAACGAATATATGCGCGAGGATGATCTCTACGAATCCTCCTGGGAGGAGGTCGACCGCGAAGCCTTTTGCACCGAATGGTCAGCGGAAGTCGAGATCGCACGCGAGACCGTCGACAGTGAGACCATCCGCCTCGCAACGGGCCTGCTCCTGCCGATCTGGTCGGCGCTGCCGAGCGATCACATGGCAGTCAACCGCATCGTCGACGGGGAAGGGCGGTCCTGGCTCGGGCGCCTGGTGTTCGACGATCATGTGCCCCAGCTTTTCACCAAGCTGGGCATCGATCGGTCCGAAACACTGCCGGCCGATGCCGTGGTCAGGGCGGTGACGGCCGGGCGCAGCATCGACGTCTCCCATCCGTTTCCGCTCACGATCAAGCGGTCGGTCGTCAACGGTTCACCGCGAATTGAGCTCGTCGGTTGCCCATATGACCGCTTGGCCTGGCTCAAATCCATCGGTTGCTTCACCGAAGTGATCCAGTACCGCACCCGCATCTTCGTGCCGATGGCCTCGGCTGAGACGCTTCTGGCCCAGATTTTCGCCGAGCCCGGATGACTACTACGCGCCCTTTGAATCCTCGACGAACGGTGTCGAGCCGATCCGAGTTGGCTAGGGGGATGCCCTTGTCTGGTCGTACCTGGCATCAGCGTCAAACGGACGCTCGGCTCCCGGCCGTGTCCGGGTCGTTGGAGTCCTGAAGCTCGAGAGAGGGAAGGGGGAAGCGAAGCTGGTGTTCGGGCTGATCCGGACGCCAGATGGAGCTCTTCCCATGACCACTTCCGTTAAGCTCGCGAAGCTCACGCTCTCGCCCATCAATGTCCGCAAGCGGCCCGACGACCTGCTCGAAATCCCCCAGATGGCGGCCGATATCGAGGCGCGGGGTGTCCTGCAGAACCTGCTGGTCACGCCGCTGAAGAAGCCGCGCGGTACCTTCGAGGTGTTCGACGGCGGGCGCCGCTTGCGCGGTCTGCGGATGCTCGTCGAGCGCGGCGTCATCGACCCCGAGACTTACGATGTTCCCGTCAAGGTCCTGGTCGGCGACGAAGCCACGCTGTCGGAGACCTCGACCGCGGCGAACTTTCATCAGCTGAAGATGACGCCGGCCGAGGAATGCCGCGCGTTCCAGTATTTCATCGGCCTCAAGGGCGACATCGACGGCGTTGCCAAGCGCTTCGGCCTGACCCGCCGGTTCGTCGAAGGTCGCCTGCGCCTCGCGACCCTGGCCGAGCCGATCTTCGAAGCGCTGAGCGAGGGCTCAATCACGCTCGACGTCGCCAAGGCCTATGCATCGACCGAGAACCAGGAGAAACAGCTCCTCGTCTGGAGCAGCTACGGCAGCAGCTATTCGAACGCGGACACCATCCGCCGCGTCATCGCCAACGAGACGATGAATTCGACCGATCCCGTCGCCATCCTGGTGGGCGAAGACCGCTACGCGGAAGCCGGCGGCAAGGTCGATCGCGATCTCTTCAGCGACAGCGGCGACAAGTGGGTCAATCCCGAGATCGCGCAGCGGCTCGCCGCGGACATCATGGAGGCGGAAGCCAAGCGCGTCGGCGAGGAACTCGGCCTTGGATGGATCCGCCCGATCGCGTCCAACTTCACGCACAGCGCCGCCGCTGGTCTTTATCGCGTCATCCTGCCTGCACCCGAACTCACCGAGGAGCAGGAGACCCGGCTCGAAGAAATCTCGGCGCGGCAACAGGCCATTTCCGAGGAGATGGCCGACGATTCCATCGGTGAGGATGCCTGCAAGGCCCTCGACCAGGAATATGACGCGCTCACCGACGAGGATTATGCGATCCGGAACGTGGCGCCCACGTTGCCCGATGAGCTGCGGCCGCAAGTCGGCGCTTTCCTCAAGCTCACGCCCAAGGGCGCAATGGTACTCGACACGGAATATTATAGCGAGGAGCCGGTGCGGGTCGGCGGCACCGAGGACGAGGCGAAGGAAGGCGAGGATAGCGTCACGATCGGTCGTCCCACCGGGGGAGGCCGGGAAGGCGCCGCTCCAGTCCCTCGTCCCGAGGCCGTGGCCCCCGGAGGCAAGCCGCTCAGCGCGCGCCTCTACGATGAGCTCGCCATGCAGCGCCGCGACGTCTTGGCCGCGACGCTGCTCAGCCATCCGGCGCTCGCGCTCGACTATGCGCTGTTCGTCATGATCGACGACCGCATGAGCAGCTCCGCCGCCTACGGCTCGACCATTCGCGCCCGCTCCCCTCAGGATCCGGTATCGGGCGAGCTGCCGTCGACGCGGGCCCGAGCCTATTTGGCCGAAGCCCATGACGGGCTCGACGCGGTCTGGACGGAGCACAGCAGCGAAGTCGAGCGGTTCGAGGCGTTCCGGGCGCTTGACGACGACGGCAAGGCGGCTTGGCTCGCCTATATCGTCGCGATGTCGCTCGAAGCGCCGAGCTACCGTGCCGATCAGTGCCCGCTTCAGAACCGTCTCGCGACGATCATGGGAGTCGACGTCGCAAGCTGGTGGCGGCCGACCTCGGAGAACTTCTTCGACCGCGTCAGCAAGGGCTCGATCCTGACCTTGCTCGCCGAAGTCGGCGGCGCCGCGCTGACCGCCCGTCACGCCACCATGAAGAAGACGGAGATCTCGCAGTCCTGCGCGAAGCTCTTCGCAGGTGAGGCGATCGTCGAGCCGGAAGTTCGGGATACGGCGCTCGCTTGGGTACCGAACGCGATGAGGTTCCGCGACCAGGTGGACGTCGACGATCTCGACCTCGAGGAGGGTGCCGGCGAACAGCCGGACGATGCCGAGACCGTCGACGCGGTTGAAGCGAGCGAAACGGGGCTCGAACCGCACGCTGACGAACAAGGCGCGCTCGCGGCCTGAAGCCTCGCCTTCTGGATGTCCTGACCGCCGGCGTGCTTTCCCGCGTCGGCGGTTCCTTTTCCTCTCCACTCGGGAGTCCCCGCCATGCCAGTCTCTCGGCGATCCAGCCGCGATGTTGCCGCGGAAATCACGGACCTCATCATCCGCAAGCTCGAGGAAGGCGTCCCACCGTGGTCGAGGCCGTGGCGCATAAGCGGCGGCGGCGGTCGGCCGCTCCGTCATTGCGGGACTCCGTACACGGGGATCAACACGCTCTATTTATGGGCGCTCGGAGACGCGATGGGATATCGTTCCCGGTTCTGGATGACCTATCGCCAGGCCGAGGCGCTCGGGGCCAATGTTCGGCGCGGCGAAACCGGCGCAATCTCGGTCTACTATTCCTCGTTCAAGAAGCTGGAGGAGCATCCCGAAACGGGCAAGGAGGTGGAGCGCAACATCCGCTTCCTTCGCCATTACATCGTCTTCAACGCCGACCAGATCGATGCGCTGCCCGCCTATTTCTATGCGCCAGACGAGCCGCAGATGCCGGTGGCGCCCTCCCTCCGCCAGGCGGCAATCGATGCTTTCTTCGCCGGCATCCCCGCCGATGTGCGCCATGGCGGCAACCAAGCCTACTTCACGCCGACCTTTGATTATATCCAGATGCCAAATCGGACATCGTTCCGCAGCATGGATCTGTACGCATCGACAAGGTGCCATGAGACAGTCCACTGGTCGGGCCATGCCGACAGACTCGCTCGCACCTTCGGCAAGCGCTTCGGCGACAAAGCCTATGCATTTGAAGAGCTTGTCGCCGAAATCGGGGCAGGGCTGTGCTGCGCCGATCTGGATCTCCCGAATATCCTACACGACAGCCACGCAAGCTATGTCGGACACTGGCTCGGCATCCTTCGCGGGGACAAGACCGCCATCATCCACGCGGCCGCCAAGGCCGAGCAGGCCTTTGCTTACCTGAAGAGCTTTGGTGGCGCAGCCGACGACAGCGTTCGGGACGAGCCAACGGCGGCGGCAGCTCTCGCCGCCTGATCGCCACGTCCGATCGATTTTCCATTCCACTCATATCGCGAAGGAGCACCACCATGGGCTGGCTCTACATGCCTCGCCAATCGCTCGGCGGACACGCATCCGCGAAATCCTATCTCGACGCTCAGTTCACCCATGAACGCCCGCAGGAGGAGGGCGGCTCGCGCGGGCTCAAGGTCCTGGCTTCGGCCTGCCCCGGAAACCGGGTCTATTACGCCGCGACCCAGGTGATGACGAACGGTGTCGGCGGCGAAATCTTCGCGATCGTCTGCCTCGTCCGATGGAACCCTCGCGACAAGGAGGGAATGATCCTCGGATACAAGGATATGGAGGAATCCATGGGTCCCTGTGAGGATGGATGTCCCGCGCATATCCTGGATCTCCTGACGGCGACCGACAACAAATACGCTCTCGACTGGCGGGAGCGTTGCCGGGCCAATCTCGCGAGGCGTGGACGCAAACTGTCGGACGGTGATCGCATCCGGCTCGAGGCGCCGGTGACTTTCTCGGACGGTCACGTCGGGCAGGAGTTCGTGGTGTCCAAGCGCAGGCGAAAGCTCCTCCTTCGCGATCCCACCAACGGTAGTTTCTACCGGATCAGCCGCCTCATGGAGCGCGCCTGGTCGGTCGTGCCCGTCACCAAGGTCCACAAGACGGTGTTCGCCTGAACCTCAATCGATATATCCTCGTGACGAAGGGGATCATTTTATGACCATCAGCATCGACAGGGACGGCCTCTCTCCCAAACGCGCGCTGCTCTGCAGCCGCGAGAACGCCATGCGCGTCGCTGGGCGCATCTTCGATCATTACCCAAGGAAAGTGAGCATTTTGCGCACGGCGGACCCGCTCCAGCCCTTTCGCGTATCCACCGATCCGTCGGCGCCGGGTTTCGTCGTCCTTGAAATGGTCGCATGACGCGCGTTCCGACCCTGGCTCTCCTGCTTATCGCCGCCTGCACGCCGAGCGATGCCGCCGAGGACACCTCCTTCAATGCTACCGCGCGGGCGCTTGATGGCGATACGGTCGCGGCCGATTTCCGGCTTCTCGGCGTTGACGCCTTCGAGCGACGGCAACTTTGCCAGAAGGCGGGCGCGTGCTGGGAGTGCGGGAAGGCGGCGCAGGATCTTGCCGCCCGCACCTTGCATGGCGGCGATGCCAATATCCGCCTGTCCTCGCCATCAAGCTACGGACGGCCGGTGGCCGTCGTCACGGTCAACGGTCGCGATCTCGGCGAAGTCATGATCGGCTCGGGACTCGCCATTCCCCAGCCCCAGTTCCTCAAGGCCGATCCCGATCGTGCCGCGCGCTATGCGGCAGTCTTCGCGGATGCCAAGCGCCGCGGCGCCGGAGCCTTCGGGGGCGAATGGATCGAACCCACCCAGTGGCGACGTGGGCGTCGTCTCACCTGCGAGCGATAGCGACGAGGAAATCGAGCGCGTCGGCCATCAGGGAAGCCGCCTGCGCCGAGACGCCCGCGATCATCTCGACCGCGAACATGCCGGCATTGAGCCCGAGGGCGATCAGCAGGACGCGTTCTCACCTCTCGTCCCGCGAACGCTCCTCGCCGCATCCGCCTCCGCAGCAATCACCGGCCATGGGCCAACCTCGATTCGACTGACGTAGCTCATTATCCACCCGACCCGGTCCGATGGGTCAAGCCAAGCCTCGATCTAGCGAGGCAAGCCCGGGTTCAGACACCGAGCTCCGGATCCGCCCACCACGAACGCCCCTGCCGGAAATCGTCCGCTGCCGACACCATCGGCCCATCGGGCTCGTCCGCGACATAGGGCGAGACGAGCGGCCGCGCCTTAATGCGGCGCCGATGGATGTCGCCGGCGATCCGGCCGCGCGCCTCCAGCAGCTCCTCGAGCCACATGAGATCGTCGATCATCTCGACGACACCGCGGCCCGCGAGGCAATAATAAATGCAGCGCTGGAAGTCGTCGCCCACCGGATTGCTGAGGATCGAGGCCAGCTTGCGCTTGCCGCCCGGCTCGCCCTCGTGAATCCAGCTCACCGCCTCGCGGAGCTCGCGGACCGAATAGAAAGCGTCCTCGATATGCATGCCGATGGCCGCATTGGCGATCATCCGGCGCGTCGGGCGGTTCTGCTCGTCGATCGCCGCATCGCGCAGCGTCACGTCCAGATCGAAATGGTCAAGATAGCGGGCGGTCGAAGCGGACACGGTGATTCTCCTTCATGAGGAACATTATATGAACGATCCGCTCCCAAAGAAAAGATCAATCACGGTCATGGTGGGTCTGCCACACCTCGCCGACGGCAAGCTGCTCGAGCGTGCCAGGCGGTTGCAGCAGCCGGTCCTCATCTCGGCGAACGCGCTCTCGCGCTGGACGAAGGAGCGCGGCTGGCGCAAGTGGGCGGGTTGGCGGATCAGCGCGCTCGCCAACGCCACCGGCCTCAAGAGCCTTAGCCTCGACAGCGCCGGCTTCAGCGCCATGGTGACCTATGGCGGCTATCCGTGGACAATCGACGATTACATTCGCCTCGCCGCGGCCTTTCCCTTCCAGTGGTGGGCGAGTCTGGACTACTGCGTCGAGCATCAGGTCGCGGGCGACCGCGACGAGGTGCTCGACCGGATCTCGCGCACCATTCGCGCCAATGTCGAGTGTCGCCTGCGCGCTGAAGATCAAGGCATCCTGACCAATTTCATGCCGGTGATCCAGGGACGACTGCCGTTCGACTACGAGCGCTGCGCCGACGCGCTTTCAGGCACGATCGAACGGGCCGGACTGGTCGGTGTCGGGTCGATGTGCCGGCGCCCGATCCACGGGCCCGAAGGCCTGATGGCGGTCGTCGATCATCTCGATCGCGTGCTACCGCCGGGCATCCGGCTCCACCTCTTCGGCGTGAAGGGCGAGGCCATCCCTTATCTTACGGTCTTCGCGCATCGGATCGCCTCGATCGACAGCCAAGCCTACGGCGTAGCGGCCAGGAATGCGGCGCGACGCGGCGGCATTGCGAAGAGCGACGCCATCGTGGCGGACCATATGGAACTCTGGGTCTGCTCCCAGCATGCGCGCATGCGCCAAGCGCAGCGCCAGCTTCCGATGCAGGTGCCTGTAGCTGAACCCGCGCGACCCGACGACCCATGGGAGGCGGCCATCGCGGAAGCGCGGCAGCAAATCCGCGAACTGATCGAATTTGGTGATCTCGATCATGACGAAACCACCGCTCCTTGGATCGAGCAATGGGCGGCTGACATTTATCGCGAACGCATGACGCGCTGAATGGTCCCGTCATCCTCAATCGCCAGAACCTGGAAGCGCGCATGAAAGGAGAGCGGGAAGGCGGGGACGACGAAACTGGGGCCTGAAGGCTCCTGCAGCCTTGGGGAACCCTCATGCACTTCGGAACGATCGTCACGCACCGGGCAACCGAACGCTCGAACCGCGCAGAAATCCGCAACCCCATCCTCGCGCTCCCCGCCATTGCGCGACTACGGGAACTCGATCCTGAA
This sequence comes from Sphingobium sp. KKT206, assembly GCF_055640555.1. Taxonomy (NCBI): domain Bacteria; kingdom Pseudomonadati; phylum Pseudomonadota; class Alphaproteobacteria; order Sphingomonadales; family Sphingobiaceae; genus Sphingobium; species Sphingobium sp. KKT206. The sequence goes on along the minus strand of NZ_JBVMWC010000003.1, from coordinate 165,163 downwards.
GTCCGTGTCGCCCTGCAGGAACTGCTGCTGGATCTGCAGCAGGACGCTAGGGCGCGCGCGGAGACGAGCTGGCGGCGGCGCAAGCCGCCGGTCGCAGCATATTGGGCAGCCTGCGGCGTCTATGCAGGCCACATCGCTCGCGCCATCGGGGCGGGCGTCGGCCGCCGGCGCGGAAAGCGAGCGTAAGTTGTCCAAAGCCCCTTAGGAGCTGTCCGGTTATTCCTCATGAAGCGCGTGGTAGCTGTCCAGGCAAGACCGACTGTGACGCCCGCTGTGACCTTCCGCTCACCTGATTGCAGCAGCTTCTAGCACTATTTCCCGGAGAAAATCGTATGATTGATCATCATGATACACCGTTGCTCCGCGCGGTCAGAGAGAGCGTCGATCGTTGCGGCCAAGGCGTCGTCGCGGTCGTAAACGGTGAAGGAACACCTTCTCAGGCCCACACTATCGGCAACGCCAATCGCGGCCTCCCCGAGCTTCTCGGGCTTGGCGCCTTCATGCCACAGCGCATTTTCACAATCCTTGCCCAGATCGGTCACGAAATGCGCAAGGCGGGAAAGCCGCCGGGAATGTACATCGATCTGGGTCGTACCTATCCGATCAAAACACGTATCGCAGGGCCGGCGGCAATGACGTTTTATACCGACAGCGCGGGTAAATATCTTGGTCACGCCGACTATGCGGTTGTGCAGCTCCTGTTTGCCGATCCGCTCGGCCGCTACCCTGGCGAGGAGAACTGTGACCCTCGCTATGAAGTGCAGCATGTTTGACCCGATCTCTTTGCCTTCGCGCCGAGATTTGCTGCAGTAATCATTGCCGTGATCATGGCGGCGAGGGACTGGGCTTTGCCGCAGTGCGCGTCGCTATCGTCATCACAAGCTTGATCTGTGCGCTCCGGCGACGGACCAATCGCGAAGCCATGCGGCAAGGCTGAAAAGGGAAGGGGGGCCGGGGTCGCGAGTGGAAAGACCGCTCGAGATTTCCGGAGGACCCCATGAGCTACGACGTGGCGTTTCGCTATAGCCAAGCGCTCGACCCCAGCGCGCTGATCACCATCGGTACCACCTTGCACGCCGTGCAGGCGGCGATCACGGATTGCCGCAACGCCGGCATCGATGTCGAAACCGACCCCGCCGTCATCCTGCTGGTGCGGCATCTGTCGCAGGTCTGCGCCGATCGCGGCACAGACGCCGATCTCCGCCGGGACTGCATGGCGCGTATCGCCGATTTGCGGAACCGTCCCATGCTCAAGACCCTCGCCTTGCGCGGTGTCGCCTATGACGAACCGGCAAAGCGTCTCTTCCACTCCGAGGGCCGCGCCGCGCTGCGACGACTCGCCGAGGCGCTCGGCCTTGAAGAGGGCAGCTTCGATATCCGCTCCAACAAGGCCGGGCCGGCCGTATCCGGCGAGATCACCCTGCACGGCGAAACGCTGTGGGTGCAGCTCTCGATCGGGCCGTTCGGACCCGACCGCGAGGTCTGCTTTCGCAAGGTGCAGGGCCGGCAGGATCATATCGGCGAGCGCAACCACTGGGCATCGGTTCGCGAGCTGGTCGAGCCGGATCGTTTCGCCGCGCGTGTTCGCCGCGAACTCAAGCTCCCCGCGGCGGCGCCCACCGCGCCGCGGCTCGTCGCCTGAAGGGGGCAAATCATGCGCATCCTTCTCACCCGCATCAGGATCGGCGTGGACGTGCCGAGCTATTCTTACCGCACCTATGTCCCCTTCACCGAGATCTCGCTCGAACGTCAGGCCTTGATCTCGATGCACTCGGACTATGGCCACGGCGCCGGGCTCCTCGCTCGTCTGCCCGATGTTATCGCGCCAATGGCGCACCTCGAGGCCGCGTCCGGTCTCGACAAGCACAACGTCGCGAAGGCCATCGATGGCGTTGCCGATCGTCTCGCTGCCGTCCTCCTCGGTGCAGCCTTTCCCGAGATGACGGAACGGATCCTTCCGTTCCGCCTGGATGTCGCGTCCGTGCCGCCCAACGCGCGGCGGTTCGGGCGAAGCGAAAACCTCGCAGGACGCTACGAGATGCTCGTCCAGGCGCGCGATAGCCTCACCGCCGCGAGCCTCGGCTTCCGGTTGGAGACCGACCGATGATCTCGGAGCCGTTCGACCCGGCCGATGCTGGCACCTGGATCGCCCGAGGACGCAGGCCGGAGCATGCCGCCGTCATCGCCGAGGCCTGGCGCCACTTTCCGGATCTGCCAGCGGCGGCGGCACCGGAAGATCGCCTCGCGCGCATGCGACAGCGCGCGTTGGCGCTGCGGCCCGTGATGGAATCTATGTCGCGCGCCGCCGAGGAAGAGCGCCAGGCGCGGAACTTCGCCTTCACCGAAGCCCGCATCGCCAAAGGGGAGGGCGACGATCGCGATCGCGCGATCCTGTCTGCGCGCAGCCTCCACGGCTACGATTGGGATCGGGCGGTGCAGTACGCTTATGGCTGGTATGCTGCGATCGCTGGATGGGAACCGCGGGTGCGCCGGCCGGGATGTTCGACGGCCGCGACGATCGCCTACGATCAGGGCTTTGCTGAGGGCGGCGGCAACCGCGACGATCTTTTCGATACCGCCCGGCGCGCCTTCGAAGCGGCCGCGCCCCAGATCGAGCCGCCCTTGCTTGCCACCGGCCGGCCGCGCCCGAGTGAGTGGCCGAAACCGACCGACGAGCCTTTGCCCGCCCGCTGGAGCCGGCGGCTGCTCCTGCTCGGCGCGCCCGAGGCAGGCCTGGTCCCGCCGAGCGGTGACGCGAAGCCCGACGTCGCCGTGCTCCTCCCGACATTGCAGGCCTGTCAGGGCTATGGCGAACTCTTCGTCATCATCATTTCCGGCGCCGGTTTCCATGCGTTCGGCAATCAGCCGCCGGACGCTCGACCGTTGGAAGCCGCTTCCGGCGTTGTGTCGGGATCCGATCCGCGACTGGATCGCCAGCTCCGCGCACTGCTTGCCGGCCGCGACTTCGATGATGTCCTGATTGCCGCCCAGGAAGGCTATCTCGCGCTCCTTGACGCCCATGCGAGTGCGCTGCCGCTCTGCCGGACCATGGAACGCACGCGCAACACCGTCCTCCAGCAGCGCGCCCATTTCCGGATATGGCTCGATCGCGGCCTGTCGGCGGGCGAGAGCGTCGGCGCCGGTCACATTCGGTGGGGCAAGGCGGCCAAGGGTCTGACCGGCAAGCTCGGCGAATTCACCGCCCGCTATGCCGGCAAGTCGCCCGCCGGCGGCCATCGTATCGTGGTCGAGACTGAGGATGGCGAGCCCGCCCATCGCTATGTGACGCCGCAGGGCGAACCGCTCTCACCCGAAACCGTGATCGGCAATCGATCGCATCTCCGCAAGGAAATGGCCGCGCGGTTGCGGGCCTTCGGCGGCGCCACGCGCCTGTCCGCCGCTCCAATTTCCGATCTTCTCGATGCGCTCGCCGCCTGAGCCGGCGCTGGGGTGAGGGAAGGGGGAGCGCGAGAGAAGAGCCGGCAGGCTGACAGACCGGATCTTCGCCCCCTCAAACACGGGAACTCACCATGTCCGATACGCTTGCCCCCTCTCGCGTCCCCGTTGCCGCCGATTCCGATCTCATTGATCAGCTCGACCGGCTAACCGTGGCACTGACCGAGACCGAATATCACGCCGCGACGATCCTCGCCTTCGATCCCGACGCTCACGTCTCCGCCGGGCACCTCGATCATGGCCAAGGCGAGCCACGTGACCGTCACCTCGCCGGCGACGCGATGAGCCTGCGGGCCTGGCGGATCCTTGCCCGGGCCTGTGCTCCCGCATCCGACCGATTGGACGACACAGCGCGGCTCGCGCTGTTCCTCGCCGAGCGATCCACGCCGATTGACGCGGTGCGTGAACCGGGGATCCGCGACCGCGTGCGCATCCGGGTACGTCCGCGCGTTGGCGGGGACCGATTTGCGGGCCGCGAGGGCGTGATCGTGAAGACGCATTTCGCGGGCTTTTATGTGAAGCTCGACATGACGCCCCGCGAACGCAGTCAGAAGACCGAACTGGTCGAAGCGGCCTATCTCGAAGTTCTGGCTCCGGCCTCTGCCATTTGAACCGCTCCAACCGATATGGAGGCGTACATGCCTAAAACCTTCGCCAAAAACGTACACGATGCGGAGCCGGTTTTATCAGGGAATCGGCAAGGCGGCCCAGGAGCTGGCCGACCTCTACGTCTACGACACCGACCTGGAAAACCGCGCAGCCTTCAAGGAGCTGCTGTGGGATGCGGTGATGCATTCGCTCGTCGAGCACCACGGGTTCAAGCCGGAAGACCTGTAATGGCCAAGATCGACCCTCTCGACCTTTTGGCATTCATTGCGTCCGGCTCCTCCATGACTACCGAGCAGATCGCCCGGAGATGGCCCGAATGGGCCAAGCGCAGCGACGCCGCCTACAAGCGCTATGATCGTGAGAGCGCGGCTTACCGCACGAAGTGGGGCTACCAGGCGCGAGGCACGAATGATCCTAAGGTCGACAGCCTGGCTGGCGCCCAGCGTTACTGGGTCCACCTCCCGCTGATCAGGGCATGCCTCGAGCAAAATCAACCCGATATCCTGTCGTGAGGAGGTATCAGTGCGACGCACTCATCAACCCAATATCCCCGACAACCGAGAGTTCTACGCTGCGATCGAGCGCAATATCGCGCAAAGCGGCCAGCATCTCTTCCTGATCTTCGCCGATGGGGAAACGCCGGCGTTCGCCTACACCATCGGCAACGCGCTGCGGGGACCGCCGGAGCTGCTTCTCATTGGCAATTTCCCCCCGCGCGTTGCCGGCGGCATCGTGAACGAGCTCGGCCAGCGCATGCGCGAGGCAGGCAGGCCGCTCGAAGGGGACATCGACGTGGGCGGCCGCTTCCCGGTTCGCGTGCGCCGAGCCTCCGCAGGGGCCCGGCAGGCCTATACGCTCCAGGCAGGACGTTACTTCCGCCACGAGGAATACGACGTGCTGCAGATCCTGCTCTGCGATCCGGGCGGCACCTATCCCGGCGAGCCGGGCTGCGAGCCCGGATACGACGTGCCGCTTGCCTGATCGCGGCGGCGGCCCCCCACATTCCAAGACCGGAGACAGATGATGTCCGAGCCGACCCACTTCGTCCACGTCTATGCGACCGTCAGGGTCAAGATGGCCGTTTCCGCCGACGATCATCACGAAGCGATGCTCGCAGCAGATGCCGCACTCTTCGCCAGGGGCTTCGGTGTGCGGCTTATCCCGACCGCAGAAGGCGCGCTCGATGCGGACTATGCCGGGGAAGTGACCGGCTATCTCGTCGATGAAGCGGGTGACCCGGAATTCATGCGGAGCGCTAACTACGGACCGGACTACGAGCCTGACTGGGGCCTGCGCGGCCGCGGCGACAACGCTGCGCCGATTGCCAGCTCGTAGCACCAGCAGGCAAAGGGAAGGGGGAGCGATTGGGTGGTGGCCAGACAGGCCAAGCCCCAGGAGATCCCACCATGGCAACAGTCGTACAGATCGACCCCTCCGCCGACCAATGGTCCGTGCCGATCGGCAGGCACAGCCGTGGCTCGCTCATGCTGAACCTCGAACGCCTGCTCGCCGGGCGGCTGCTCATCCAGGGCAGCAGCGGCGCGGGCAAGAGCAGAACCCTGCGCAAGATTATCGAGGAGGCCTTCGATTTCACGACAATCGTGCTCGTCGATCCCGAAGGCGAATTCGGCAATCTCGCCGCCCACATCGGCGCAACCTCCCTAAAGGGCTGCGAGCTGACCTCCGATGGCCTGACGGCAGCCGCGGCCCGCGCCAGGCAGCACCGCCTGTCGCTTCACGTCGACCTCACCGATCTCGATCCCGACCAGCGGATCATCAAGGCGGCGGCGCTCTTCGCCGGACTGATCGGCGCGCCGCGCGAGTACTGGGCGCATACCGTCCTGGTCTGCATCGACGAGGGCCATCTGCTCGCGCCACATCATGCCGGATCGGCCCGCGATGCCGAGACCCGGCGCCTTGGCGTTGCCACGCTGACCGACCTCTGTGCCCGCGGCCGCAAGCGCGGCATCGCCCCGGTCATCGCCACGCAGCGCCTCGCCAAGCTCTCATCCTCGGTGATCTCGGAGCTGCAGAACTTCCTCGTTGGCCTCAACGTGTTCGATCGCGACATCGCGCGCGCGGCCGATCTCCTCGGTTTCTCGGCGAAGGAGGCCGATGCCCTGCGAAAGCTCGCGCCCGGTGAGTTCTTCGCGATGGGCCCAGCGATGTCGCCGCTGCCTGTCCTCGCCCATATGGAAGAGACGATCACCGAGCATCTCGGCGCGACGCCAAGGCTCACCGCGGCCGCTGCGGTCGACAGTGAAGAAGCGGAGAAGCTGCTCGACCTGTCGGCTCTCCGCGAGGTCTCGAACGGCTCGCGCGATGCGGCTCTGACGCTCAAGGGCACCCGGGCGCTCGATGCCTTCCTCCTCGATCCTTCCGCGCCGCACGCGGCCTCGATCATCGGCGCGCTCAAGAGCATCGCGCCGAACGCCACGACCGCCAACGATCTTGCGGGCCATATCGGTGCCCCGCGCGAAGCCGTCGACAACGCCCTCGACATGCTCGCCGCCATCTCCGCGGTGGACACGATGCCTCGAGGCGAGGATCGCATCGCCCGGCTTCATGCCCGCCTCCGCGCCAAGATCAGCGACATCCCCGTGGTGGCGCTGGCATGAAACCGCTCGATCTGGATGCCGACATCGTCGAGCTGGTACCCGCGCCAAGGCTGGTATTGCCTGCCACGCCGCTGCGCGAGATGGCCTATCGGGCCGATGCATGGACACCGCAGGAGAGCGAACGGCTGCGCGCGCTCTTCCTCGAGGACACCGCGATCGCCGACATCGCGCTGGCAATCGGCCGGGGCAGGGCAGCGGTCGCCGAACGTATTGCGCTGCTCGGGCTCCGCCGCAATTCCACGCGGACATGGACCGAACTCGATGATGCGGAACTGTCGCGGCGCTACGGCGGCGAACCCACGGCGGCCATAGCTTCCGACCTCGGTCGATCCTGCTCGGCGGTCTATGCCCGCGCCAGGATCCTCGACCTAACCGAGGGTAATCCGGCGGAATGGACGCCCTGGGAGGACGCCCAGCTCGTCGAAGGCTATCGCCGCGGCGTGCCGTTGGCGCAGATCGCCACCCTTATCGGCCGGCCGTTCGGCGGCCTATCCAGCCGGGCCGGAGCTCTCGGCATCGTGCATGCGAACCATCCGCCGGACTGGTCGGAGGCGGAAACGGCGAGGGCTCTCGACCTGGCCGAAGCGGGTCATCGCTACACGGCGATCGTCGGGATGCTCGGCCAGGAAGGCTTTCCCCAACGCACGGTCCGCGGCTTCGGCCTCGCCATCCGCAAGCTGGGCTATGGCCGCGGCTGGGGCAGGGCCTGGACGCCGGAAGAAGACGCCCTGCTGCGCAAGGCCTACATCGACGGTACGAGTCTCACCCCGCTGCGCCGCCAGCTTGGCCGCACCGCTGGATCGCTGCGCCACCGCGCCGAATATCTGGGCCTGCGCGGGCTTCATGCCAACCGCAATGGCTGGCGGCTTGGTCCGGACTGGACCGAGGCCGACGAGGCGCGCCTTCGTGCGGACTATGGCCGTGTCCCGACCAAGGTCCTGGCGGCAAGCCTGGGACGGACCAAAGCTGCGCTCACCTCGCGCGCGAATAGCCTCGGCCTTGTCCACGGCTACATTCGGCCTTTCAGCGACGATGAAACGCGCGCGCTCGACGTCGCCTTCAACACCGGTGTGTCGCTCGCCGATCTCGCGGTGGCGCTCAACCGCAAGGCCATGTCGCTCAGCAAATACGCGACCAACCATGGCTATCAGTTCGGCCGCCGGCCGCGCCGCGCCGTGACGCTCGAAGCGCTCTTGGCCACGAACTGACCCGGGCTCGGGCGCCGAGCCATTCGCCCGAGCCCTTCCACGCCCGCCAATCAGAACGTCGCGATGCCGCGCGAAGCGGCCCCGTGACCGGGGATCTCTCATGCCGCCGCAGGATCGACACATCAGGAACGTCCTGAAACTCTTCGATGCGCATTGCTATCGTCACGACCGCTACACGCTCTTCTCCGACTGCATGGAGCTCATAGCGATCAGCATCTCGAACAGCGTCGACAGCCGATCCCGGGAAACGCGCGAGGCGCGCTATCTCGAGATCGTGGGACGATATGAGCAGCACACCATCGAGATGTTCCCTCGCGTCTTCGGAGAGATCACAATGGCACTGGAGGAAGCGCCAGGGGACGTCCTCGGGAGCATCTTCACCGCGCTCGAGATCCACAACAAGAACCGTGGGCAATTCTTCACGCCCTATCCGGTTTGCCAGATGATGGCACAGGTCACGCTTGGCGATGCCAAGGACGCCCTGGCGCTGATCGACGACAAGGGTTTCGTCAGCGCGATGGAACCCGCCTGCGGTGCCGGCGCCATGGTCATTGCTCTCGCCGAAGCGATGCGCGCCGCCGGGATCAACTATCAGCGCCATCTCCACGTGACGGCGATCGATATCGACCAACGCGCCGTACACATGGGCTATATCCAGTTCTCGCTGCTCCACATTCCGGCCCACGTGATCGTTGGTAACTCTCTCAGCAACGAGGTCCGCGAACACTGGTTCACGCCGGCCCACATCCTCGGCGGCTGGGGCGCCAGGCTTGCCAGCCAGGAACGCTTGGTCGAACAACCCCCGCGATTTTTTACTGAAACGACACCGGAACGCACAACCCACGATAAGCAAGCCCAAGAGCCAAGGACCAGAACGGTCGGCGAGCAGTTGACCCTATTCTGAATTGCAATCCCGCCAGCGCGCCTCGGCTCTGGACATCACACTCTGAGGCGGGCTCTGGATCACCAATATACCCGGAACCTCCGGTCAGAGCGATCATAGGGCTGTTCGAAAATCGCTGCCCGCACCTTCTCCGCGATCTCTTTGAGCGTGGCGAACATCCGATTGATTTCGGACAGATCGCTGAGCTGTTCCGGCCCATATCTCACCATGAGATAATCGCGCTGATCGCTCAATCGGACCAGATGCTCCGCGGTACGGCGCCGGAGAGACAATCCCTTCTCGACAGCCAACCGCGTCCGTTCGGCGAGATCATGCTGCAATCCCCGGACCTGCTTTCGATCGACCGAATGAAAGAGCAGAAACGCATTGAGGTAAGTCTCGATCGACTGAATGGCGCACAGCCTAGCCGGGGTGGACGAGACACTCCGGCCTTTCTCGATCTGCGGCAGCAGCCTGTGCGCGGCATCCCAGTAGGCGTCGGCCAAGGTCATGACCGTACCAACCGACGCCTCCGTGCCGGGATAGGACGGGGTGCGAGTCTCGATCAGCCCCGGAGGTGTTGTCGAGCGCCGCGTCGAAATATCTTGATCCGATGGTCCCTTTTCCAAACCGGCCGTCTCCCCAGAGGAAGTCCTATTAGGCGGGCTGCCCTTCGGTGGATTTCGGACTTCCGCGACGAACCGGCGCAGATTTCGTCGCCTTTGCCGATGCGGCAGCGCTGGACCCCTTGGGCTTGCGGCCAAGTCCGATGCTCTTGGCGAGCGTGCGACGCTGCTCGGCGTAATTGGGCGCGACCATCGGATAGTCGGCCGGAAGATTCCACTTCGAACGATAGTCCGCCGGCGTCATCTGATAGTGCGTCATGAGATGACGCTTGAGCATCTTGAGCTTTTTGCCGTCTTCCAGGCAGACGATGTAGTCAGGTTTCACCGAGGCACGCACGGATACCGCCGGCTCCTGCTTTGTCTCGGGCGCCGTTTCACTTTTGCCGAGATTGCTCAACGCTCCGTGAACATTCTGGATCAGGGACGGCAAATCCGCCACCGCCACGCTGTTGTTCGTCACATGCGCCGCGACGATATCAGCGGTCAGGGTAATCAGCGTGCTATCGTTTTCCGATACGTCGCTCATGATGATCTTGCCTTCTCTGGTTGAAGAACCCGGAAGACTATTCGCTACCGGGAACATGGCGCCCTGTGAAGTTCCCAAAGGCTCACAGGAGCACCTATTCACCCGCGCCAAACAGGGACGTACGATATCTGATCGCGTCCAAACCCGAACATTCCGTAAATCCCTTCATGTCGATTCATGTCCAAAGAAGAGGGGAATGGGCCGGGGAGACCGGTCGGAGGCCAAGCGCCTTCGACCCCTTCCACCCGGGAGCCAGGACATGGAGACCTCACGAAGCCAGCGATGGCGGGAACGCCGCGCCTTATGGGCGACGGACTCTCTCATCATCAATCCGAAGGCCTATTCGGTCGACATCATCGATCACGCCGTAGCGCGTACGTTCATCGCCGAGCATCATTATCTGCCGAGCTATCCGGCAGCCCAGGTCGCAGTCGGCCTCTTTGGACTCCGCGCGGTCCTGGCAGGCGTGGCCGTCTTCGCGGTTCCCGCGACCGACGCCGTCATCACCCGGCACACGGGCTTCACCGATCCGGCAAAGGGATGCGTTCTCGCACGCCTGATTCTTCTCGACCGGGTCCCGCAGAACGGGGAAAGCTTCTTTTGCGCACGGGCCTTCCGACTGCTTCGCCAGGCGCGGCCAGCGATCGAAGCCGTCGTTTCCTACAGCGACCCCGAATTCGGGCATACCGGCCGGGTTTACGCCGCTCTTTCCGGGGCGCACCGGGGCACCACGCGCCCGCGTACAGTCCTTCGCGCCGCAGGCCAGACGATCTCCGATCGGACGCTTTCGAAGATCCGGCTCCGCGAACGCGGGATGGATGGCGCCATCGACCAGATCGTCCGCCTCGGTCTACCGGCGCCCGGCCTGCGCGAGAGCCCAGCCGCATGGCTCGCCCGCCTTCAGGCCGAGCAGCTCCTGACCCGCCACCGCCAATCCGGACTCTTCACCTACTGCTTCGAGCTCACCCGCAACGCGCGCCGACAGGGCCGCGCACTCCCGCGGTTGCCCTATCCTAAACTATTGCCGGGGCCGTGATCGCTCTCAGGCCTTGACGCCTTCGACATAGGTGATCGCCTCACCGACCGTCTGGTTCTTCTCCGCGTCGGCATCGGGGATCGCGATTCCGAATTTCTTCCTCGATCGCCATGACCAGCTCGACGACATCCAGGCTGTCTGCCCCGAGATCATCAATGAAATGGGCGTTGGGCATTACTTTCTCGCGGTCGGCGCCAAACTGATGCGCCACGAAATCGCTGACCCGATGGCTACGTCACCCCAAGCGACCCTCCCGCGGAGCGGGCTCGTGCTCTGCGCGCAACCTGTTCCACAAGGTCTACATGCAGAACCTGACAGTTCAGGCGGGCAATAGCGGCCTGATCGTCGGCACTCCGAGCGAACCCCGGCTGATCGGGGTGACTCTGAGGCTGCACAATTAAACCAACCCGTCTCTAAAACGCTCGAATTTCGAGACGCATGCGGCCTACATGAGCTATCCGCTCCCCAGGTTAGGCCGTTACCGCTGGCTGTATTTCAGGTCGATTGCGCCCATCGCCAACGCGGAGGGAGAACCTCCCTCGCGCGCTATCTCCTCGTCAACGCAACGCTGCCTCGGGCTTCGAGTGTCTTTCGGCCGCACAGGCACGGTATAGACCTCGCCGTAGCCCGGCACGATGACCGTGCGCGCAACCGCGCGAGGATCGTCTGTCGGCGCGGGCTGAACAAGAACAGTGCCGCGGCCTGGCAGATATAACATGCGCGGTTGCGGGGCTGCCGGCTTCTGGTCAGAGGACTGCGCGGCTATCGGCGCAGTCGCGCCGATCGTGAGCGCGGCTGTCGCCGCCAAAGCCAATAATTCTATGCGGGCCACAGTGAGGCAAATTGGCCGGGGTGCGGTTTTCATCAAGTTAACGCCCCAATTGCTAGAGGAGTGGCCTGCCCTCTGCGAGGGAGTCCAGAGCAGTACGATCATGGATTAGGATGCGTCGTCCGATACTTGTGAGCAGGCCGGCCCTGGCCCAGGCGGAGAGCATTCGGCTCGCAGTGTGAAGGGTCGTTCCCGAGAACTCCGCCAGGTCCTTACGACGTAGCGGGAACGCTACCTCGTCGCCACCATCGTTACGGATCAGGCGCAGGAGCGCACGGGCGAGACGCTGATCGGCGCGCTGGGTGGCCAACTCGCGGACCCGATCCTGAAGTTCGATAAGCCGCGTCCCGATCACTCGAATGACGTTCAGCGACACCTGCGGATATATGCCGATCAGCACTACTATATCCGCCTCGCTCCAACTGAGGACGACCGACGCCTCCGCTGTGATCGCGTCCGCCGGAAGAAGGTGGTCAGTGAAGAGAGGCACTGTTCCGAACATTTCGCCGGAGCCGATAAAGCGAATGATCGCCTGCCCGCCATCACTGCCGGTCTGGATGATTCTCACGCTGCCCTTCGCCACCGCATAGGCCCGCTCGGCACGGGCTCCTTGCTCGAAAATCCTCGCATGTTTTGGCAATCGTTCGATGCGTGCGCAGGCATGGGCATGCACCAGCGCTTCGTGAGGCAGATCGCGAAATAGCTCCACCGCGCCGATAATCTTCAGGTGTGAAGCAAGGCCTCGGGTCTGAACGATGATTTGCCTCCTGCCTTCTCTCGTTCGGGTCGATCTAGTCGAAATAACAGAGCCGAGTTTGCGCCAGCGCAAACCGGCTCGCACCGACAGCCTCTACAAGCAAACTGTTATCATGAAGAGGATCGTCGTGACCAAAGCATTGTCTCCCCAAACCATGACGTTGGTCAAAGCGACGGCGCCAGCCCTTCAACAGCATGGCGTGGACATCACCACGCGCATGTATCAGCGGCTATTTGTCGATCCCGAGATCAAGGCGCTGTTCGACATGGCCGCGCAGGAGTCGGGCGCGCAACCCAAGCGCCTTGCGGCGGCGATCCTGGCGTTCGCCCAGAATGTGGACAAGCTCGACGTCCTGAAACCGGCGATCGAGCGGATCGCCGGGCGGCACGTCGATACCCATATCAAACCAGAGCATTATCCTGCGGTCGCCAATGCCTTGCTGCCGGCCATTCGCGACATCCTGGGCGAGGCCGCGACGGACGAAATCCTGGCGGCATGGGGCGAAGCCTATTGGTTCCTCGCCGACATTCTGATCGCGCGCGAGGCCGAGCTTTATGACGAGGCCCAGGCCGCATGACGGGGCCGGCGCCCTACAGCTCGTCGCCGGTGTTCGATCAGGACACATTGCCGGCGGCGCTGCGCGCGCGCCATGACACCAAGGCGGGGGTGTGGGGACTGATCCGCGTCCTCGAAGGTGAACTGAAGCTCACCTATCTCGAGCCGGCGTCGGAAGTCATCCTGAAGCCCGGTCATCCCGGTCTGATCGAACCGCAGCAGCCGCATTTCGTGACCCCGCTGGGTCCGATGCGGATGCAGGTCGAATTTTACCATGAGCCGCCCCCGAAGAGCTGATGATCGCGGACGATTTCACTCTTGCGCGCGTGATCCATGTCGTCGCCGTCCTGTTCTGGATCGGCGGCGTCGCCTTCGTGACGCTGGTGCTGATGCCGGCCGTGCGTGCCGGCAATCCGCCCGCTGAGAGGCTGGCGGCATTTCACCGGATCGAAGGCCGCTTCGCGCCGCAGGCTCGGCTGTGGGTTCTCCTTGCCGGCGCTAGCGGCTTCTGGATGACCTGGCGGGCGGACCTGTGGGAGCGTTTCGCCGATCCCCGCCTCTGGTGGATGCAAGCGATGGTGGCGATCTGGCTGGTGTTCGTCGCCATGCTGTTCGTCATCGAGCCGCTTTATCTGCACCGCCGCATGGCCGCTTCCCCCGATCCGGCGGCCGACTTCGCACGCATGGAGCGTATGCACCGTCTGCTGCTGGCGGCATCGGTCATCGCGCTGATCGGCGCCGTCGGCGGCAGTCACGGGCTTTTCTAAAGGAAGAGGGACGGGGAACGATGTCGACGACGAAACGGCTGTGGATCGGCCTGGCTGCCGTCATCTTCGCAGGATTCGCGGTGATGCTGTGGCTCGGGTCGGACCTTATGCGTACCGCGCCGCCGATCCCCGAACGGGTCGTGACCGCTTCCGGGCGCACCGTCTTCACACGCGACGATATCGAGACCGGCCAACAGGTTTGGCAGTCGATGGGCGGCCAGCAGCTCGGCAGCGTGTGGGGTCACGGCGCATTGATCGCGCCCGACTGGTCCGCCGACTGGCTGCACCGGGAGGCGCTGGCCCAGCTCGACGCCGTTGCCCGCACGAAGGGCGCGGCCAGCTTCGACATGCTGTCGCTGGCAGATAAGGCGGCTTTGCAGGCCGAGCTACGTCCCGGCTTCCGTGCCAACACCTATGACGCTGCGACCGGCACGCTGACGATCAGCGACGCGCGCGCTGCAGCGATCGCCGGCGTGGCAAGGCATTATGACAGCCTGTTCTCCGCTGACCCGGCAACGCGCGATTTGCGCGTCGCCTACGCCATGAAGGAGAACACACTTCCCGATCCGGCGCGGCGCAGGGAACTCGCGGCCTTCTTCTTCTGGACAGCCTGGGCGACCGTGACCGATCGGCCCGGCGATATGGTGAGCTTTACCAACAACTGGCCCTCCGAACCGCTGGTCGGCAACGTGCCCACGTCCGGCACCTTCATGTGGTCGCTTTTCAGCATCCTCTTCATGCTCGCCGGCATCGGCCTTCTCGCGTGGCACTATGCGGTCTGGCACGGCAAGGAACCGCCGCTCACCCCGCCCGCGGCCGATCCGCTCAAGGGGATCGTTCTGACACCCTCGATGCGTGCCAGCGCCAAATATTTCTGGATCGTCATCGCGCTCCTGCTCGCGCAGATCGGCCTGGGGGCGGCGACCGCGCATTATCAGGTCGAGGGCCAGCATTTCTACGGCATCAACCTCGCCGACTGGCTACCCTACAGCCTGACTCGAAGCTGGCACACCCAGCTCGCGGTGCTGTGGATCGCGACGGCCTGGCTCGGCACCGGCCTCTATATCGCGCCCGCCATCTCCGGCCATGAGCCGCCGTGGCAGCGCGCCGGTGTCAACTTCCTGTTCGTCAGCCTGATCGTCATCGTCGTCGGCGCGTTCGCCGGACAATGGCTGGCGGTGATGCAGAAGATGGGCCTCACCGAAAACTTCTGGTTCGGGCATCAAGGCTGGGAATATGTCGATCTTGGCCGGTTCTGGCAGATATACCTCTTCATCGGCCTGCTGCTGTGGCTCTTCCTCGTGGGTCGCGCGCTCTGGCCCGCGATCCGGCGCCGGGATGAGATGTCCTCGATCGTCGGCCTGCTGTTCCTCTCCACGGTGGCGATCGGTCTCTTCTATGGCGCGGGGCTCATGTATGGCGCGCGCAGCCACCTGTCCGAGGTTGAGTATTGGCGTTGGTGGGTGGTCCATCTCTGGGTCGAGGGCTTCTTCGAGATTTTCGCGGTCGCCGTCATCAGCTTCCTGTTCGTAAAGCTGGGGCTGGTGCGCGGCCGCACGGCCACGGTCAATGTGCTGTTCGCGACGATCGTCTTCCTGTCGGGCGGCGTGCTTGGCATGTTCCACCATCTCTATTTCGTCGGCACGTCGATGGCGGGCGTGGCGCTCGGCGCCAGTTTCTCCGCGCTTGAGGTGGTCCCGCTCGCGTTAATCGGCCTCGAGGCGATGGACACCTGGTCGCACAGTCGCGCGACGCCGTGGATGGCGCGCTACAAATGGCCGATCATGTTTTTCCTCGCGGTGAGCTTCTGGAATCTGGTCGGCGCCGGCCTGTTCGGCTTCCTCATCAACACGCCGATCGCGCTCTATTACGTCCAGGGACTCAACCTGACCCCGCTGCACGGCCATACCGCGCTCTTCGGCGTCTATGGGATGCTCGGCATCGGCCTGATGCTCTTCTGCCTGCGCGGCCTGCGCGATCATATCCATTGGAACGAAGGCTGGCTACGCGCGAGCTTCTGGTGCTTCAACATCGGGCTTGCCCTGATGGCCCTGCTCACGCTGCTGCCGATGGGCGTGCTGCAACTTCAGGCGGCGCTCGATCATGGCTACGCCTATGCGCGGTCGGCCGCGTTTATGGATCGGCCGCTGATCCATTTCCTCGTGTGGATGCGCACCCCCGGCGATGTGGTATTTGCCGCTGGCGCGCTGCTGCTGACGGCGTTTGTCGCGCTGCAATGGCTTCGGCCCATACCGGAAGTACCCGCCTCTACTGCAAAGGCGAACGAACAGAGCGTTTGACTAACACCTACGTGCCGATTTGTGGATATCAGTCAGCCCGTAAAATGACTGCTGTGGTGTAGAGGGAATGCAATTCCCATCCTAAGGATGCATAGAGACCGCGACCCTCTGCAGTGGCGACCAACACCTCCCGCGTCGCACCATGATGCGCGCGATGGATTCAAGTTTCTTCATGACGGTTCGCGCGAGGCCGCGCCGTCTATGAGCGGCGTTGGTTTCGATCCGATCGTATATGGCAAACTCACCGACGCGAACGACACGTCCGATTGCGACCAGCGCGCCGCTCGGAGTAAGCGCCCGCACGATTACAATGGGGCGAGGTTCAGCCGCATCGAGCAGATAGCCGTCAGGAGGCGCGGAATCGCCGGGCATGATGCGCCGATATTTCATCATGAAGCCCGGTGGCTGTATTACCCAGTGTTCTGGTAAGGCGACGCGCATTGCTGTCGCCGAGACACAAGCTTTCAAAAAAACCCACGGCTCCTCGATCGTGGTGGCCAATTCGTGCAGGGCCGGCGAGATATCGGTAAAGACATAGCGCGTCCGTTGTTGCGGCCATCCCACATCGACTCTGAAACCACCGTGATCTTCGACCGGAGGCGGCGTTTCGCGGGCAATGGTCCATCCTTCGATCCAAGTCGCCACAACTCTTGAATCGGCAACCAACTCATGTTCGTTAGCCATGCCTCATCCTATCAAAACCTGATGCCGGTTGGACGAGCAGATCAGTTTACGGGCGAGGGCGAAAATCGTTGATATATCGCTTGGTCTCGGAAACGCTGATTTTCGAGACAACGCAGCCTGAAAGGCTCAAAAGCGGCAATGAGCATCTCCTCGATTTCGACTTCCGGTTGATGGGCACAGGCGAGTTAGCCAGACAAGTCGTGGTTAGAGGTTCGGACTGCAATAATAGAGTTGTCCAAAGAGCCGGGTCCTCTCTACCGGTCTATCCTAGCCCTTGAACGACCGCTTCTGCGACAATCGAGACGTCAAGCGCCCCAGGTTGACGCAACGCTATCGAGCCGCTTAGCTCATTCTACGTTCAGCCATCTATGCTCATCTCGGCGGACTTGTTCAAACCGACACACAAACTACGCACTCGGCGCTTCGCACAAAGTTCTATAGGACAGCGAAGGCCGGTCATCCATCGATTCCGGCATCATTTGATACATGCATTATCTTAGGGCAGCCCGACGTAAAATTGCCGTCCCGAAACGAGCCATCGCCCGTGTCCGTCCATCCAATGATCGAGATGGCCAGCACCGCAGAGGCCGACGACCACCGCGACCTGACAACGGCGCAAACGGCCGAGTTCGGGGGTCATCTCGACCTCTACGATCGCACATCTTGCCTGCAGGACAGCGACTAAAGCGGGCGGCGACTACGGCAGAGAGGTGAGGGGAAGGGAGCCGGGCGCGCAGAATGGCTGCGCGAGACCGGAGCGACTCCCATGCTGGCCAGCGATCGCCCCGCGCCGTCCGCGCGGCCCCGTGACATCGACTATATCCGCGTCGCCGAGCCGGCTCCCGTCGTGCTTGCCTATGGCATCGGCGTCGACAGCACGGCGCTCCTCGTCGAGCTCGAAAGCCGCGGCACGCCGCCTGATCTCGTGATCACCGGTGACCCGGGCATCGAGAAGCCGGAGACCTATGTCTATCAGGAGATGATGGCGGCGTGGATGGCCGCGCGCGGCATCCGCTACGAGACCGTCCGCTACACGCCAAAGCGCTTCAAGCACTGGCCGCCCTATTACGACCTGCTGGCCAATGTCCTCACCAATGCCACACTCCCCAGCATCAGCCTCGGGCGCCACAGCTGCAGTCTTAAGTGGAAAGTGGCTCCGCAGGACGCTTTCCTGAAGCAATGGGAGCCGGCAAAGGCCGCCTGGGCCAGAGGCCAGAAGGTCATACGCCTCATCGGGTATGATGCCTCGCCCGCCGACACGCGCCGCTATAACCATGCGTCCGCCATCGCGAACGATCTGTTCGAATGCCGCTACCCCTTGCGCGAATGGGGCTGGAACCGCGCCGCCTGCATCGCGCGCATAGAGGCCGCAGGTCTGCCGGTGCCACCAAAATCGAGCTGTTTCATCTGCGGGGCGATGAAGCCCGACGAGGTCCGAGCGCTGCCTTCCTGGTGCCTCAGGCTCATCGTCCTTGTCGAAGCGCGCGCAGCTCCACGCCTGCGCACGGTCGAAGGCCTCTGGCGCCGTTCGACTGCGACCCGCCCGGGCCGAATGACCGACTTCATCCGCGCCGAAGAACTGCTCCCTGCGGCCGACATCGACGCGATCATCCGCGATGCGCCGGCCGATCTCATCCGCTTCCAGGACGTGGCAGGGCACGTCCCGCTCCCCGAACGACCGACAATGGCGGAGTGGCTCGACATGTTCAACGCCGGCCTGTTGGAGGCAGCATGACAGTCCCCGTCACCGAACGCATCACCCAGCTCAACGATCGCTGCCGGCACGGCCTCGACCCCAACGCGCGGATCATGGTCACGCGCAACTGTCTCGCCCGGCTTTCAGGCGACGGCGAGGGGATCGCTGAGGTACTCGCCCAGGCCGCGTTGCTTGCGGCCGTGCGCCGTTACGCGTTCCAGCCGGGTGATGGCCCCGAACGCGACTTCGGCGCCTTCGACCTGCAGGGGCAGCGAGTCCTCTTCAAGATCGATTATTACGACATGGCGCTCGAGTGCGGCTCCGAAGACCCGGCAGATGCCTCGATCACTCGGCGCGTCCTCACCGTCATGCTCGCCGACGATTACTGACCGCGTCCGCGGGCAAATCCAACCTTTCGAAATCGACTGCGCGCTCTTCCAGCCCTCCGGGCCGCGCGAGGGGAGGGGGAAGGCGAGCGTGAGGCTCGCAGAACCGAAGGCACGCGACCCCGGCCGACCCGGCCTTCCCATTCCACGAGGAGATCCGTCTTGAGCACTCCAGAACCGAGCTGCGCCACGCTGCCGCTCTCGCGCATCGTCAAGGGCGACAATCCGCGTCGCTATTTGTCGCGTAGCCCTTAATTGTGAGATGAGAAATCCAACGAAATCAACGGCCTTGCTTTGCCCTTAAATATGATATTTTGCCTTTAAATCCGATATTTTTGCCCTTAAACCTGAGACAGGGTTCGCAGCTTCGTGTGGCAAATATTGATGGATGATGATCGCGAAGACTTCGTTGCCGCTGGTGCTGAGGAGGCGCGCAGGGCGGCCGTTCTGCGTCCGCTTGTTCAGGCATATCTCAAAGGAACTGGCAGTCTGGAAAGTGGCATCAATGACGCCGTTTGGGAGCTTGGTGTCAGCAGGGCGACTGTCTGGCGCTGGATAAAGCGTCTGGCCGAAGAGGGTGGGCGCACCAGCGCGCTGGCTTCTCGGAAACGGGGCCGCCCGACTGGTACAACCTTGATATCCGGCAAGGTGGAAGCGGTGATCGAAGAACATCTTCGCCGTTATTTCTTACGGCGGGAACGCCCAAGCCTGTCGCGCATCGTGACAGAAATCCGAAGCGCGTGCTGGCAGCAGGGCTTGCAACCGCCGACACGTCGGACGGTTCAGCGCAGGCTGGATGCAATGGATGCCCGTGAAATTGCCAAGGCACGCGAAGGCGCAAAGGCGGCCCGCCAGAAATTTGCGCCGGTCGTAGGCGACAACAAGGCAAACCGGCCACTGGAGGTCGTGCAAATCGACCATACGCCTGCGGACATCATTCTCGTCGACAGTTTTGAACGCAAACCAATTGGGCGGCCTTGGGTCACGCTGGCGATCGACGTCGCAACGCGGATGGTGACCGGATATTACACCTCTCTCGAGGCACCTTCGCGTCTGTCGGTGGCGCTTTGCCTGACACAGGCTGTGGCCCCCAAGGCGGAACTTCTGGCGGAATTGGTGCGCAATGTTCCTTGGCCCGCGCAGGGTAAACCGCATAGCATCCACGTCGATAACGGGCGCGATTTCCGGTCGCATGCCTTTCGGTCGGCATGTGCAGAATGGGGGATCGATCTGGTCTATCGGCCGCCAGGCAGTCCTCATTTCGGAGGGCACATCGAACGATTGATCGGCACGATGATGGGGGCCGTGCACCTGTTGCCTGGAACAACGCAATCCTCGGTCGTGGCCAAGGGCGACTATGACGCCGAGGGCATGGCCACGATGACCTTAAGCGACTTCGATCGCTGGTTTGCTCTGGAAATCTGCCGCTACAACAACAGCATTCATTCAAGTCTTGGCTGCACGCCCGTTGCCAAATGGGAGGCGCTCTCAGAGCAAATGATGGGCGATATCCCCTTCGAGATTGAAGCCTTTCGGGTGAGCTTTCTGCCAAGTGAACTGCGCAAGGTCAGGCGTGACGGCATCCATCTGTTCCAGATACGGTACTGGTCCGATGCGCTTGCAGGCCACATCGGGCGCGGGGATGGAAAGGTGGTCGTCCGCTACGACCCTCGCGACCTCTCGGTGATCTGGGTCGAACTGGATAATGACCGATACGTCGAAGCTCGGTACCGAAACCTGGAAATTCCGCCTGTGTCGCTCTGGGAATATCGCGAAGCCATGAGGAATGCCCGTGCCCTTGGCAAGTCCGGGTCCAATGAGCTGGTCCTGGCTGAGCTGATCCGACAGCAACGCCAAATCGAGTCTGAAAGCCGGAGCCTGACGAGGGCCGAACGCCGATCCCGTGAAAGAAAAGGGACATTGGAGGGCGCCAACTCGGCCGTCTCAACAACCGAAGGGCTGCGCGCGATCGATACGGGTGATACATCGCGCCCATTGTTCAAGGTGGAGAGATGGTGAATTGAGGGCAGGAAAAACAGAGGAAGACGGTCGGATCACCCTCATTCAATCGGATATCTGGATTGGCTTTCCGCGGGCCGAACAAGTTCTGGACCGTTTGCAGTGTATGATCGAAGCGCCAAGGCAAACCCGTATGCCTGGCCTTCTTGTGCATGGCGCGTCCGGGATCGGAAAGACGATGATCGCCCGCAATCTTTCGCGCAGATATGCACCGGAATATGACCCAGCATCGGGAATTACGCGAACGCCGCTGTTACTGTTACAAGCACCACCAGCTCCCGACGAACGACGGTTCTATCTGCACATCCTGGCGACCGTCGGGGCACCGGCCACGGCACTGAGCGCGCGCGCTCAAAATGTGGCCTCCCTCGAAGTCCGTGTCGTCGCGCTCTTGCGCGACCTTGGCCTGCGGATGATCATGATCGACGAAGTCCACAACCTCTTGGCCGGGACCCACCGCGAACAGCGCCGCTTTCTCAATGTTCTGCGGTATCTCAGCAATGAACTCGAAGTGTCGCTGGTCTGCCTGGGGGTCAGCGAGGCCGTCGATGCCATCCGTGGTGATATCCAGCTTGCCAGGCGGCTGGACGAACATCACCTTCCAAACTGGCGCGACGACGCCGAGTTCTCGGACATGATCCAGACACTCATCGCGGCAATGCCCCTCGAGAAGAAATCCAATCTGAAGGTCAAGTCACTAAAGCAGATACTTGCGCTGACCGGCGGGGTGACCTCGCGCATCTTCGCCCTGATCAAGGATCTTTCCATCGACGCCATTGTCACAGGTGATGAATGCATCACCGATGACGCAATCGCAAAATGGACGCCGGTTTGGTCGCGCCATGCGAACCCCCATCGGCGGCTCGAGAAGTCCGGGGTGTGAAGCCGCACCCGCTGCCCAAGACTGTCGCGCCGCTGCCCGACGAGTTGTTGTCAGGTTGGTTGTCTAGGCTGGCGGCGGCCAACTACTGTGATGATGCGGAACTACTGGCTCATCTCAGAATCGATACCGCGCATGGCACCGCCTTGAACTTCAACGTCGACGCGGCTGCGGCGGCGAAGATTGCCAACGCCGCACGGATTGACCCAGATGTTGTGCGATCTTTGACCTTCCCAGCAATGACGACACGAGAAGCCTCGCTGACGGCCCAGATACCATTCCAGCATTGCCTGCAATGTTCCAGAGAGGGCCTTTCGCTCAAGCATTGGAGGCGAGCCTGGGCATTCGACTGCCAGGTTTGTGGGACGAGACTTGTGCCGACGCTCGGCAAGGCCAGTGGCGAACAGATGCCCGAAAAGCTGATAAATCGTGCGCGCAACGGCGCCGCGCGGCTTGAATACGCCGCGCGATTACGCAGCTCCAAGCAATTTCGGCGCGCAATGCGCGCGGTCACCTTTGCCATATCATTAAAGGCCTTCCGCGGAGATCCGTTATACGCTCTTCAGGGCCACAGGCTGGAAGTAAGGCTGTTTGGCCTTGCTGCAATTGATGCAGCCCAATCCCGTCCACTGGTCAAAGCGGCCATCTCAAGCTCCGGCATCGACGACTATGCAAGGGTTGCTCTATTGCGCGCCTTCGATAAGGAGCCACGTCTGCTTGCCGCGGTTGTTTACATCGCCCGGCAGCGCGCGAAAAGCATAGGCGCGATGGCAGTGGAATCTCATAATTAAGGGCAAAAAATATCCCCGAACGCGTCGTGTCTCAGATTTAAGGGCAACGCGACAGCGCCCGATTGCGGCAGCGAACAGGCCCCTTGGCTTGAGGTGGATGGCCAGCGTGTTCCCTATGCCGAAGGCGAGGGGCTGTTGTGGGATGACACTTTTCCGCACGAGGTGCTCAATCCCGGCCCCAACCCGCGGCTGGCCCTGCTTTTGGACATTCGTCGCCCGGTCACCCGGTTGCGCCAGAAAATCGCGTTTCGGGCGATCATGCGCGGTGGGCAGCTGTATAGCTGGATCAATGAGGGGCGGATGCGCGCGGCCTGAGGCGCACGCCCCCCTTGATCCTGCCGGGATGTTCGTGCATCTTGGGGCAAAGCCTTTGGGGGGGACAGGATGAACAAGCTCTCGATGCTGCTGAAACTGGCAATCGTTCGCGCGCCCGAACCCGTGGCGGCGCTGTGGTTTGCCGGTCGGCGCAAAGTGGTCGATGGCCGCAAGATCGACGCCAAGGCGCAGGCCTTGGGCGAGCTGTTCAACGCGGTGCGGGTGCCGGGCGTGATCCCCACGCTGGAAGACAGCCGCCGCTCGCTGGTGGTGCTGGCAGACAAGTTCGACACCCCGTCCCCCGCGCAGGTCACCAAGCGCGATGTCAGCATCGCGGGCGCAGATGGCCCGCGGCCCGCGCGCGTCTATGACACCCAGCCCCAGGCAAAGGATCGCCCCACGCTGATCTATATCCACGGCGGCGGTTGGGTGCTGGGCGGGCTGGATACCCATGACGGGCTGTGCGGTCAAATCGCGCTCGAGGCGGGGATCCGCGTCATTTCACTCGATTATCGGCTGGCGCCCGAGCATCCCTGGCCCGCCGGGCCGGATGATGTGCTGGCCGCCTATCGGGCCGTGCTGGATGCGCCTGATGACTGGGGCGTCGATCCGGCGCGGCTGGCCGTCAGCGGCGACAGCGCGGGCGGCAACCTGACCGCCGTGCTGATGCATGATCTGGCGGGGCTGGGCCTGCCGATGCCCAAGGCGCAGGTGCTGATCTATCCGGCCGTGGACAGCCGGGGGGAAACGCCCTCCATGACCTCGCTGGCCAAGGCCTATGTTTTGCCGCGCGACCGCATCGACTGGCACATGGATCAATATGTCCCGGCGGTCGAGCAACGCGGCGATCCTCGGGTCTCGCCCATCTTTTCGGACCGGCTGACGGGCCAGCCGCAGGCGCTGATCCTGACCGCCGGGCATGACGCGTTGCGCGATGACGGGGCGATGTATCATCAGGCGCTTGAGGCTGCGGGCGTCACGTCTGATCTGCACGAATACTCGGGGCAGATCCACGGTTTCGTGTCGGCCCGCCGGGCCGTGCCGCAAGGGGCGCAGGCCACCACGCAGATCAGCAACTGGCTGCGTCGGACACTCTGAGCGCTTAATCATCGACCATGGCGCACAGACATGGGGCCGTTATGCCCGCACAGGTTGCGCATCGCGGGGCCGTGGCACTCTGTCGCGCATCCGATGGTTGATTTTCGTAGGCCAAAGGCGGACCCTGAGACCTGAAGTGCCGTGCGGCACATAAGCGCCCCACGGCTTTGCGGCTTCCGATCTGTTTCGGCGGCCCCACGTTGTAGGAGGTCATCATGAAGTCCAGTATTTCCTGTGCCGCGCTGCTTGTCGCTCTGTCGGCGGGGACCGCGCAAGCCACCGGCCCGATTGCCCCGCCGCCGCCTTACGTTCCCGAAATCGTTCCGATGCCCGACCCCGATTGGGGCGGGTTCTATATCGGTGGGTCGGTCGGCCTGTCGCAGGGCGACATGTTCGATATTGGCGGGCCGTATGATCTGGCCGATGACAGTTTCACAGGCTCGATCTTTGCGGGCTATCGCTGGTGTCGCGTAGCCCTTAATTGTGAGATGAGAAATCCAACGAAATCAACGGCCTTGCTTTGCCCTTAAATATGATATTTTGCCTTTAAATCCGATATTTTTGCCCTTAAACCTGAGACAGGGTTCGCAGCTTCGTGTGGCAAATATTGATGGATGATGATCGCGAAGACTTCGTTGCCGCTGGTGCTGAGGAGGCGCGCAGGGCGGCCGTTCTGCGTCCGCTTGTTCAGGCATATCTCAAAGGAACTGGCAGTCTGGAAAGTGGCATCAATGACGCCGTTTGGGAGCTTGGTGTCAGCAGGGCGACTGTCTGGCGCTGGATAAAGCGTCTGGCCGAAGAGGGTGGGCGCACCAGCGCGCTGGCTTCTCGGAAACGGGGCCGCCCGACTGGTACAACCTTGATATCCGGCAAGGTGGAAGCGGTGATCGAAGAACATCTTCGCCGTTATTTCTTACGGCGGGAACGCCCAAGCCTGTCGCGCATCGTGACAGAAATCCGAAGCGCGTGCTGGCAGCAGGGCTTGCAACCGCCGACACGTCGGACGGTTCAGCGCAGGCTGGATGCAATGGATGCCCGTGAAATTGCCAAGGCACGCGAAGGCGCAAAGGCGGCCCGCCAGAAATTTGCGCCGGTCGTAGGCGACAACAAGGCAAACCGGCCACTGGAGGTCGTGCAAATCGACCATACGCCTGCGGACATCATTCTCGTCGACAGTTTTGAACGCAAACCAATTGGGCGGCCTTGGGTCACGCTGGCGATCGACGTCGCAACGCGGATGGTGACCGGATATTACACCTCTCTCGAGGCACCTTCGCGTCTGTCGGTGGCGCTTTGCCTGACACAGGCTGTGGCCCCCAAGGCGGAACTTCTGGCGGAATTGGTGCGCAATGTTCCTTGGCCCGCGCAGGGTAAACCGCATAGCATCCACGTCGATAACGGGCGCGATTTCCGGTCGCATGCCTTTCGGTCGGCATGTGCAGAATGGGGGATCGATCTGGTCTATCGGCCGCCAGGCAGTCCTCATTTCGGAGGGCACATCGAACGATTGATCGGCACGATGATGGGGGCCGTGCACCTGTTGCCTGGAACAACGCAATCCTCGGTCGTGGCCAAGGGCGACTATGACGCCGAGGGCATGGCCACGATGACCTTAAGCGACTTCGATCGCTGGTTTGCTCTGGAAATCTGCCGCTACAACAACAGCATTCATTCAAGTCTTGGCTGCACGCCCGTTGCCAAATGGGAGGCGCTCTCAGAGCAAATGATGGGCGATATCCCCTTCGAGATTGAAGCCTTTCGGGTGAGCTTTCTGCCAAGTGAACTGCGCAAGGTCAGGCGTGACGGCATCCATCTGTTCCAGATACGGTACTGGTCCGATGCGCTTGCAGGCCACATCGGGCGCGGGGATGGAAAGGTGGTCGTCCGCTACGACCCTCGCGACCTCTCGGTGATCTGGGTCGAACTGGATAATGACCGATACGTCGAAGCTCGGTACCGAAACCTGGAAATTCCGCCTGTGTCGCTCTGGGAATATCGCGAAGCCATGAGGAATGCCCGTGCCCTTGGCAAGTCCGGGTCCAATGAGCTGGTCCTGGCTGAGCTGATCCGACAGCAACGCCAAATCGAGTCTGAAAGCCGGAGCCTGACGAGGGCCGAACGCCGATCCCGTGAAAGAAAAGGGACATTGGAGGGCGCCAACTCGGCCGTCTCAACAACCGAAGGGCTGCGCGCGATCGATACGGGTGATACATCGCGCCCATTGTTCAAGGTGGAGAGATGGTGAATTGAGGGCAGGAAAAACAGAGGAAGACGGTCGGATCACCCTCATTCAATCGGATATCTGGATTGGCTTTCCGCGGGCCGAACAAGTTCTGGACCGTTTGCAGTGTATGATCGAAGCGCCAAGGC
This sequence comes from Sphingobium sp. KKT206, assembly GCF_055640555.1. Taxonomy (NCBI): domain Bacteria; kingdom Pseudomonadati; phylum Pseudomonadota; class Alphaproteobacteria; order Sphingomonadales; family Sphingobiaceae; genus Sphingobium; species Sphingobium sp. KKT206. The sequence continues at coordinate 138,754 of NZ_JBVMWC010000003.1, read as the reverse complement.
AAACCCGTATGCCTGGCCTTCTTGTGCATGGCGCGTCCGGGATCGGAAAGACGATGATCGCCCGCAATCTTTCGCGCAGATATGCACCGGAATATGACCCAGCATCGGGAATTACGCGAACGCCGCTGTTACTGTTACAAGCACCACCAGCTCCCGACGAACGACGGTTCTATCTGCACATCCTGGCGACCGTCGGGGCACCGGCCACGGCACTGAGCGCGCGCGCTCAAAATGTGGCCTCCCTCGAAGTCCGTGTCGTCGCGCTCTTGCGCGACCTTGGCCTGCGGATGATCATGATCGACGAAGTCCACAACCTCTTGGCCGGGACCCACCGCGAACAGCGCCGCTTTCTCAATGTTCTGCGGTATCTCAGCAATGAACTCGAAGTGTCGCTGGTCTGCCTGGGGGTCAGCGAGGCCGTCGATGCCATCCGTGGTGATATCCAGCTTGCCAGGCGGCTGGACGAACATCACCTTCCAAACTGGCGCGACGACGCCGAGTTCTCGGACATGATCCAGACACTCATCGCGGCAATGCCCCTCGAGAAGAAATCCAATCTGAAGGTCAAGTCACTAAAGCAGATACTTGCGCTGACCGGCGGGGTGACCTCGCGCATCTTCGCCCTGATCAAGGATCTTTCCATCGACGCCATTGTCACAGGTGATGAATGCATCACCGATGACGCAATCGCAAAATGGACGCCGGTTTGGTCGCGCCATGCGAACCCCCATCGGCGGCTCGAGAAGTCCGGGGTGTGAAGCCGCACCCGCTGCCCAAGACTGTCGCGCCGCTGCCCGACGAGTTGTTGTCAGGTTGGTTGTCTAGGCTGGCGGCGGCCAACTACTGTGATGATGCGGAACTACTGGCTCATCTCAGAATCGATACCGCGCATGGCACCGCCTTGAACTTCAACGTCGACGCGGCTGCGGCGGCGAAGATTGCCAACGCCGCACGGATTGACCCAGATGTTGTGCGATCTTTGACCTTCCCAGCAATGACGACACGAGAAGCCTCGCTGACGGCCCAGATACCATTCCAGCATTGCCTGCAATGTTCCAGAGAGGGCCTTTCGCTCAAGCATTGGAGGCGAGCCTGGGCATTCGACTGCCAGGTTTGTGGGACGAGACTTGTGCCGACGCTCGGCAAGGCCAGTGGCGAACAGATGCCCGAAAAGCTGATAAATCGTGCGCGCAACGGCGCCGCGCGGCTTGAATACGCCGCGCGATTACGCAGCTCCAAGCAATTTCGGCGCGCAATGCGCGCGGTCACCTTTGCCATATCATTAAAGGCCTTCCGCGGAGATCCGTTATACGCTCTTCAGGGCCACAGGCTGGAAGTAAGGCTGTTTGGCCTTGCTGCAATTGATGCAGCCCAATCCCGTCCACTGGTCAAAGCGGCCATCTCAAGCTCCGGCATCGACGACTATGCAAGGGTTGCTCTATTGCGCGCCTTCGATAAGGAGCCACGTCTGCTTGCCGCGGTTGTTTACATCGCCCGGCAGCGCGCGAAAAGCATAGGCGCGATGGCAGTGGAATCTCATAATTAAGGGCAAAAAATATCCCCGAACGCGTCGTGTCTCAGATTTAAGGGCAACGCGACAGCGCCCGATTGCGGCAGCGAACAGGCCCCTTGGCTTGAGGTGGATGGCCAGCGTGTTCCCTATGCCGAAGGCGAGGGGCTGTTGTGGGATGACACTTTTCCGCACGAGGTGCTCAATCCCGGCCCCAACCCGCGGCTGGCCCTGCTTTTGGACATTCGTCGCCCGGTCACCCGGTTGCGCCAGAAAATCGCGTTTCGGGCGATCATGCGCGGTGGGCAGCTGTATAGCTGGATCAATGAGGGGCGGATGCGCGCGGCCTGAGGCGCACGCCCCCCTTGATCCTGCCGGGATGTTCGTGCATCTTGGGGCAAAGCCTTTGGGGGGGACAGGATGAACAAGCTCTCGATGCTGCTGAAACTGGCAATCGTTCGCGCGCCCGAACCCGTGGCGGCGCTGTGGTTTGCCGGTCGGCGCAAAGTGGTCGATGGCCGCAAGATCGACGCCAAGGCGCAGGCCTTGGGCGAGCTGTTCAACGCGGTGCGGGTGCCGGGCGTGATCCCCACGCTGGAAGACAGCCGCCGCTCGCTGGTGGTGCTGGCAGACAAGTTCGACACCCCGTCCCCCGCGCAGGTCACCAAGCGCGATGTCAGCATCGCGGGCGCAGATGGCCCGCGGCCCGCGCGCGTCTATGACACCCAGCCCCAGGCAAAGGATCGCCCCACGCTGATCTATATCCACGGCGGCGGTTGGGTGCTGGGCGGGCTGGATACCCATGACGGGCTGTGCGGTCAAATCGCGCTCGAGGCGGGGATCCGCGTCATTTCACTCGATTATCGGCTGGCGCCCGAGCATCCCTGGCCCGCCGGGCCGGATGATGTGCTGGCCGCCTATCGGGCCGTGCTGGATGCGCCTGATGACTGGGGCGTCGATCCGGCGCGGCTGGCCGTCAGCGGCGACAGCGCGGGCGGCAACCTGACCGCCGTGCTGATGCATGATCTGGCGGGGCTGGGCCTGCCGATGCCCAAGGCGCAGGTGCTGATCTATCCGGCCGTGGACAGCCGGGGGGAAACGCCCTCCATGACCTCGCTGGCCAAGGCCTATGTTTTGCCGCGCGACCGCATCGACTGGCACATGGATCAATATGTCCCGGCGGTCGAGCAACGCGGCGATCCTCGGGTCTCGCCCATCTTTTCGGACCGGCTGACGGGCCAGCCGCAGGCGCTGATCCTGACCGCCGGGCATGACGCGTTGCGCGATGACGGGGCGATGTATCATCAGGCGCTTGAGGCTGCGGGCGTCACGTCTGATCTGCACGAATACTCGGGGCAGATCCACGGTTTCGTGTCGGCCCGCCGGGCCGTGCCGCAAGGGGCGCAGGCCACCACGCAGATCAGCAACTGGCTGCGTCGGACACTCTGAGCGCTTAATCATCGACCATGGCGCACAGACATGGGGCCGTTATGCCCGCACAGGTTGCGCATCGCGGGGCCGTGGCACTCTGTCGCGCATCCGATGGTTGATTTTCGTAGGCCAAAGGCGGACCCTGAGACCTGAAGTGCCGTGCGGCACATAAGCGCCCCACGGCTTTGCGGCTTCCGATCTGTTTCGGCGGCCCCACGTTGTAGGAGGTCATCATGAAGTCCAGTATTTCCTGTGCCGCGCTGCTTGTCGCTCTGTCGGCGGGGACCGCGCAAGCCACCGGCCCGATTGCCCCGCCGCCGCCTTACGTTCCCGAAATCGTTCCGATGCCCGACCCCGATTGGGGCGGGTTCTATATCGGTGGGTCGGTCGGCCTGTCGCAGGGCGACATGTTCGATATTGGCGGGCCGTATGATCTGGCCGATGACAGTTTCACAGGCTCGATCTTTGCGGGCTATCGCTGGTGTCGCGTAGCCCTTAATTGTGAGATGAGAAATCCAACGAAATCAACGGCCTTGCTTTGCCCTTAAATATGATATTTTGCCTTTAAATCCGATATTTTTGCCCTTAAACCTGAGACAGGGTTCGCAGCTTCGTGTGGCAAATATTGATGGATGATGATCGCGAAGACTTCGTTGCCGCTGGTGCTGAGGAGGCGCGCAGGGCGGCCGTTCTGCGTCCGCTTGTTCAGGCATATCTCAAAGGAACTGGCAGTCTGGAAAGTGGCATCAATGACGCCGTTTGGGAGCTTGGTGTCAGCAGGGCGACTGTCTGGCGCTGGATAAAGCGTCTGGCCGAAGAGGGTGGGCGCACCAGCGCGCTGGCTTCTCGGAAACGGGGCCGCCCGACTGGTACAACCTTGATATCCGGCAAGGTGGAAGCGGTGATCGAAGAACATCTTCGCCGTTATTTCTTACGGCGGGAACGCCCAAGCCTGTCGCGCATCGTGACAGAAATCCGAAGCGCGTGCTGGCAGCAGGGCTTGCAACCGCCGACACGTCGGACGGTTCAGCGCAGGCTGGATGCAATGGATGCCCGTGAAATTGCCAAGGCACGCGAAGGCGCAAAGGCGGCCCGCCAGAAATTTGCGCCGGTCGTAGGCGACAACAAGGCAAACCGGCCACTGGAGGTCGTGCAAATCGACCATACGCCTGCGGACATCATTCTCGTCGACAGTTTTGAACGCAAACCAATTGGGCGGCCTTGGGTCACGCTGGCGATCGACGTCGCAACGCGGATGGTGACCGGATATTACACCTCTCTCGAGGCACCTTCGCGTCTGTCGGTGGCGCTTTGCCTGACACAGGCTGTGGCCCCCAAGGCGGAACTTCTGGCGGAATTGGTGCGCAATGTTCCTTGGCCCGCGCAGGGTAAACCGCATAGCATCCACGTCGATAACGGGCGCGATTTCCGGTCGCATGCCTTTCGGTCGGCATGTGCAGAATGGGGGATCGATCTGGTCTATCGGCCGCCAGGCAGTCCTCATTTCGGAGGGCACATCGAACGATTGATCGGCACGATGATGGGGGCCGTGCACCTGTTGCCTGGAACAACGCAATCCTCGGTCGTGGCCAAGGGCGACTATGACGCCGAGGGCATGGCCACGATGACCTTAAGCGACTTCGATCGCTGGTTTGCTCTGGAAATCTGCCGCTACAACAACAGCATTCATTCAAGTCTTGGCTGCACGCCCGTTGCCAAATGGGAGGCGCTCTCAGAGCAAATGATGGGCGATATCCCCTTCGAGATTGAAGCCTTTCGGGTGAGCTTTCTGCCAAGTGAACTGCGCAAGGTCAGGCGTGACGGCATCCATCTGTTCCAGATACGGTACTGGTCCGATGCGCTTGCAGGCCACATCGGGCGCGGGGATGGAAAGGTGGTCGTCCGCTACGACCCTCGCGACCTCTCGGTGATCTGGGTCGAACTGGATAATGACCGATACGTCGAAGCTCGGTACCGAAACCTGGAAATTCCGCCTGTGTCGCTCTGGGAATATCGCGAAGCCATGAGGAATGCCCGTGCCCTTGGCAAGTCCGGGTCCAATGAGCTGGTCCTGGCTGAGCTGATCCGACAGCAACGCCAAATCGAGTCTGAAAGCCGGAGCCTGACGAGGGCCGAACGCCGATCCCGTGAAAGAAAAGGGACATTGGAGGGCGCCAACTCGGCCGTCTCAACAACCGAAGGGCTGCGCGCGATCGATACGGGTGATACATCGCGCCCATTGTTCAAGGTGGAGAGATGGTGAATTGAGGGCAGGAAAAACAGAGGAAGACGGTCGGATCACCCTCATTCAATCGGATATCTGGATTGGCTTTCCGCGGGCCGAACAAGTTCTGGACCGTTTGCAGTGTATGATCGAAGCGCCAAGGCAAACCCGTATGCCTGGCCTTCTTGTGCATGGCGCGTCCGGGATCGGAAAGACGATGATCGCCCGCAATCTTTCGCGCAGATATGCACCGGAATATGACCCAGCATCGGGAATTACGCGAACGCCGCTGTTACTGTTACAAGCACCACCAGCTCCCGACGAACGACGGTTCTATCTGCACATCCTGGCGACCGTCGGGGCACCGGCCACGGCACTGAGCGCGCGCGCTCAAAATGTGGCCTCCCTCGAAGTCCGTGTCGTCGCGCTCTTGCGCGACCTTGGCCTGCGGATGATCATGATCGACGAAGTCCACAACCTCTTGGCCGGGACCCACCGCGAACAGCGCCGCTTTCTCAATGTTCTGCGGTATCTCAGCAATGAACTCGAAGTGTCGCTGGTCTGCCTGGGGGTCAGCGAGGCCGTCGATGCCATCCGTGGTGATATCCAGCTTGCCAGGCGGCTGGACGAACATCACCTTCCAAACTGGCGCGACGACGCCGAGTTCTCGGACATGATCCAGACACTCATCGCGGCAATGCCCCTCGAGAAGAAATCCAATCTGAAGGTCAAGTCACTAAAGCAGATACTTGCGCTGACCGGCGGGGTGACCTCGCGCATCTTCGCCCTGATCAAGGATCTTTCCATCGACGCCATTGTCACAGGTGATGAATGCATCACCGATGACGCAATCGCAAAATGGACGCCGGTTTGGTCGCGCCATGCGAACCCCCATCGGCGGCTCGAGAAGTCCGGGGTGTGAAGCCGCACCCGCTGCCCAAGACTGTCGCGCCGCTGCCCGACGAGTTGTTGTCAGGTTGGTTGTCTAGGCTGGCGGCGGCCAACTACTGTGATGATGCGGAACTACTGGCTCATCTCAGAATCGATACCGCGCATGGCACCGCCTTGAACTTCAACGTCGACGCGGCTGCGGCGGCGAAGATTGCCAACGCCGCACGGATTGACCCAGATGTTGTGCGATCTTTGACCTTCCCAGCAATGACGACACGAGAAGCCTCGCTGACGGCCCAGATACCATTCCAGCATTGCCTGCAATGTTCCAGAGAGGGCCTTTCGCTCAAGCATTGGAGGCGAGCCTGGGCATTCGACTGCCAGGTTTGTGGGACGAGACTTGTGCCGACGCTCGGCAAGGCCAGTGGCGAACAGATGCCCGAAAAGCTGATAAATCGTGCGCGCAACGGCGCCGCGCGGCTTGAATACGCCGCGCGATTACGCAGCTCCAAGCAATTTCGGCGCGCAATGCGCGCGGTCACCTTTGCCATATCATTAAAGGCCTTCCGCGGAGATCCGTTATACGCTCTTCAGGGCCACAGGCTGGAAGTAAGGCTGTTTTGCCTTGCTGCAATTGATGCAGCCCAATCCCGTCCACTGGTCAAAGCGGCCATCTCAAGCTCCGGCATCGACGACTATGCAAGGGTTGCTCTATTGCGCGCCTTCGATAAGGAGCCACGTCTGCTTGCCGCGGTTGTTTACATCGCCCGGCAGCGCGCGAAAAGCATAGGCGCGATGGCAGTGGAATCTCATAATTAAGGGCAAAAAATATCCCCGAACGCGTCGTGTCTCAGATTTAAGGGCAACGCGACAGCGCCCGATTGCGGCAGCGAACAGGCCCCTTGGCTTGAGGTGGATGGCCAGCGTGTTCCCTATGCCGAAGGCGAGGGGCTGTTGTGGGATGACACTTTTCCGCACGAGGTGCTCAATCCCGGCCCCAACCCGCGGCTGGCCCTGCTTTTGGACATTCGTCGCCCGGTCACCCGGTTGCGCCAGAAAATCGCGTTTCGGGCGATCATGCGCGGTGGGCAGCTGTATAGCTGGATCAATGAGGGGCGGATGCGCGCGGCCTGAGGCGCACGCCCCCCTTGATCCTGCCGGGATGTTCGTGCATCTTGGGGCAAAGCCTTTGGGGGGGACAGGATGAACAAGCTCTCGATGCTGCTGAAACTGGCAATCGTTCGCGCGCCCGAACCCGTGGCGGCGCTGTGGTTTGCCGGTCGGCGCAAAGTGGTCGATGGCCGCAAGATCGACGCCAAGGCGCAGGCCTTGGGCGAGCTGTTCAACGCGGTGCGGGTGCCGGGCGTGATCCCCACGCTGGAAGACAGCCGCCGCTCGCTGGTGGTGCTGGCAGACAAGTTCGACACCCCGTCCCCCGCGCAGGTCACCAAGCGCGATGTCAGCATCGCGGGCGCAGATGGCCCGCGGCCCGCGCGCGTCTATGACACCCAGCCCCAGGCAAAGGATCGCCCCACGCTGATCTATATCCACGGCGGCGGTTGGGTGCTGGGCGGGCTGGATACCCATGACGGGCTGTGCGGTCAAATCGCGCTCGAGGCGGGGATCCGCGTCATTTCACTCGATTATCGGCTGGCGCCCGAGCATCCCTGGCCCGCCGGGCCGGATGATGTGCTGGCCGCCTATCGGGCCGTGCTGGATGCGCCTGATGACTGGGGCGTCGATCCGGCGCGGCTGGCCGTCAGCGGCGACAGCGCGGGCGGCAACCTGACCGCCGTGCTGATGCATGATCTGGCGGGGCTGGGCCTGCCGATGCCCAAGGCGCAGGTGCTGATCTATCCGGCCGTGGACAGCCGGGGGGAAACGCCCTCCATGACCTCGCTGGCCAAGGCCTATGTTTTGCCGCGCGACCGCATCGACTGGCACATGGATCAATATGTCCCGGCGGTCGAGCAACGCGGCGATCCTCGGGTCTCGCCCATCTTTTCGGACCGGCTGACGGGCCAGCCGCAGGCGCTGATCCTGACCGCCGGGCATGACGCGTTGCGCGATGACGGGGCGATGTATCATCAGGCGCTTGAGGCTGCGGGCGTCACGTCTGATCTGCACGAATACTCGGGGCAGATCCACGGTTTCGTGTCGGCCCGCCGGGCCGTGCCGCAAGGGGCGCAGGCCACCACGCAGATCAGCAACTGGCTGCGTCGGACACTCTGAGCGCTTAATCATCGACCATGGCGCACAGACATGGGGCCGTTATGCCCGCACAGGTTGCGCATCGCGGGGCCGTGGCACTCTGTCGCGCATCCGATGGTTGATTTTCGTAGGCCAAAGGCGGACCCTGAGACCTGAAGTGCCGTGCGGCACATAAGCGCCCCACGGCTTTGCGGCTTCCGATCTGTTTCGGCGGCCCCACGTTGTAGGAGGTCATCATGAAGTCCAGTATTTCCTGTGCCGCGCTGCTTGTCGCTCTGTCGGCGGGGACCGCGCAAGCCACCGGCCCGATTGCCCCGCCGCCGCCTTACGTTCCCGAAATCGTTCCGATGCCCGACCCCGATTGGGGCGGGTTCTATATCGGTGGGTCGGTCGGCCTGTCGCAGGGCGACATGTTCGATATTGGCGGGCCGTATGATCTGGCCGATGACAGTTTCACAGGCTCGATCTTTGCGGGCTATCGCTGGTGTCGCGTAGCCCTTAATTGTGAGATGAGAAATCCAACGAAATCAACGGCCTTGCTTTGCCCTTAAATATGATATTTTGCCTTTAAATCCGATATTTTTGCCCTTAAACCTGAGACAGGGTTCGCAGCTTCGTGTGGCAAATATTGATGGATGATGATCGCGAAGACTTCGTTGCCGCTGGTGCTGAGGAGGCGCGCAGGGCGGCCGTTCTGCGTCCGCTTGTTCAGGCATATCTCAAAGGAACTGGCAGTCTGGAAAGTGGCATCAATGACGCCGTTTGGGAGCTTGGTGTCAGCAGGGCGACTGTCTGGCGCTGGATAAAGCGTCTGGCCGAAGAGGGTGGGCGCACCAGCGCGCTGGCTTCTCGGAAACGGGGCCGCCCGACTGGTACAACCTTGATATCCGGCAAGGTGGAAGCGGTGATCGAAGAACATCTTCGCCGTTATTTCTTACGGCGGGAACGCCCAAGCCTGTCGCGCATCGTGACAGAAATCCGAAGCGCGTGCTGGCAGCAGGGCTTGCAACCGCCGACACGTCGGACGGTTCAGCGCAGGCTGGATGCAATGGATGCCCGTGAAATTGCCAAGGCACGCGAAGGCGCAAAGGCGGCCCGCCAGAAATTTGCGCCGGTCGTAGGCGACAACAAGGCAAACCGGCCACTGGAGGTCGTGCAAATCGACCATACGCCTGCGGACATCATTCTCGTCGACAGTTTTGAACGCAAACCAATTGGGCGGCCTTGGGTCACGCTGGCGATCGACGTCGCAACGCGGATGGTGACCGGATATTACACCTCTCTCGAGGCACCTTCGCGTCTGTCGGTGGCGCTTTGCCTGACACAGGCTGTGGCCCCCAAGGCGGAACTTCTGGCGGAATTGGTGCGCAATGTTCCTTGGCCCGCGCAGGGTAAACCGCATAGCATCCACGTCGATAACGGGCGCGATTTCCGGTCGCATGCCTTTCGGTCGGCATGTGCAGAATGGGGGATCGATCTGGTCTATCGGCCGCCAGGCAGTCCTCATTTCGGAGGGCACATCGAACGATTGATCGGCACGATGATGGGGGCCGTGCACCTGTTGCCTGGAACAACGCAATCCTCGGTCGTGGCCAAGGGCGACTATGACGCCGAGGGCATGGCCACGATGACCTTAAGCGACTTCGATCGCTGGTTTGCTCTGGAAATCTGCCGCTACAACAACAGCATTCATTCAAGTCTTGGCTGCACGCCCGTTGCCAAATGGGAGGCGCTCTCAGAGCAAATGATGGGCGATATCCCCTTCGAGATTGAAGCCTTTCGGGTGAGCTTTCTGCCAAGTGAACTGCGCAAGGTCAGGCGTGACGGCATCCATCTGTTCCAGATACGGTACTGGTCCGATGCGCTTGCAGGCCACATCGGGCGCGGGGATGGAAAGGTGGTCGTCCGCTACGACCCTCGCGACCTCTCGGTGATCTGGGTCGAACTGGATAATGACCGATACGTCGAAGCTCGGTACCGAAACCTGGAAATTCCGCCTGTGTCGCTCTGGGAATATCGCGAAGCCATGAGGAATGCCCGTGCCCTTGGCAAGTCCGGGTCCAATGAGCTGGTCCTGGCTGAGCTGATCCGACAGCAACGCCAAATCGAGTCTGAAAGCCGGAGCCTGACGAGGGCCGAACGCCGATCCCGTGAAAGAAAAGGGACATTGGAGGGCGCCAACTCGGCCGTCTCAACAACCGAAGGGCTGCGCGCGATCGATACGGGTGATACATCGCGCCCATTGTTCAAGGTGGAGAGATGGTGAATTGAGGGCAGGAAAAACAGAGGAAGACGGTCGGATCACCCTCATTCAATCGGATATCTGGATTGGCTTTCCGCGGGCCGAACAAGTTCTGGACCGTTTGCAGTGTATGATCGAAGCGCCAAGGCAAACCCGTATGCCTGGCCTTCTTGTGCATGGCGCGTCCGGGATCGGAAAGACGATGATCGCCCGCAATCTTTCGCGCAGATATGCACCGGAATATGACCCAGCATCGGGAATTACGCGAACGCCGCTGTTACTGTTACAAGCACCACCAGCTCCCGACGAACGACGGTTCTATCTGCACATCCTGGCGACCGTCGGGGCACCGGCCACGGCACTGAGCGCGCGCGCTCAAAATGTGGCCTCCCTCGAAGTCCGTGTCGTCGCGCTCTTGCGCGACCTTGGCCTGCGGATGATCATGATCGACGAAGTCCACAACCTCTTGGCCGGGACCCACCGCGAACAGCGCCGCTTTCTCAATGTTCTGCGGTATCTCAGCAATGAACTCGAAGTGTCGCTGGTCTGCCTGGGGGTCAGCGAGGCCGTCGATGCCATCCGTGGTGATATCCAGCTTGCCAGGCGGCTGGACGAACATCACCTTCCAAACTGGCGCGACGACGCCGAGTTCTCGGACATGATCCAGACACTCATCGCGGCAATGCCCCTCGAGAAGAAATCCAATCTGAAGGTCAAGTCACTAAAGCAGATACTTGCGCTGACCGGCGGGGTGACCTCGCGCATCTTCGCCCTGATCAAGGATCTTTCCATCGACGCCATTGTCACAGGTGATGAATGCATCACCGATGACGCAATCGCAAAATGGACGCCGGTTTGGTCGCGCCATGCGAACCCCCATCGGCGGCTCGAGAAGTCCGGGGTGTGAAGCCGCACCCGCTGCCCAAGACTGTCGCGCCGCTGCCCGACGAGTTGTTGTCAGGTTGGTTGTCTAGGCTGGCGGCGGCCAACTACTGTGATGATGCGGAACTACTGGCTCATCTCAGAATCGATACCGCGCATGGCACCGCCTTGAACTTCAACGTCGACGCGGCTGCGGCGGCGAAGATTGCCAACGCCGCACGGATTGACCCAGATGTTGTGCGATCTTTGACCTTCCCAGCAATGACGACACGAGAAGCCTCGCTGACGGCCCAGATACCATTCCAGCATTGCCTGCAATGTTCCAGAGAGGGCCTTTCGCTCAAGCATTGGAGGCGAGCCTGGGCATTCGACTGCCAGGTTTGTGGGACGAGACTTGTGCCGACGCTCGGCAAGGCCAGTGGCGAACAGATGCCCGAAAAGCTGATAAATCGTGCGCGCAACGGCGCCGCGCGGCTTGAATACGCCGCGCGATTACGCAGCTCCAAGCAATTTCGGCGCGCAATGCGCGCGGTCACCTTTGCCATATCATTAAAGGCCTTCCGCGGAGATCCGTTATACGCTCTTCAGGGCCACAGGCTGGAAGTAAGGCTGTTTTGCCTTGCTGCAATTGATGCAGCCCAATCCCGTCCACTGGTCAAAGCGGCCATCTCAAGCTCCGGCATCGACGACTATGCAAGGGTTGCTCTATTGCGCGCCTTCGATAAGGAGCCACGTCTGCTTGCCGCGGTCGATTACATCGCCCGGCAGCGCGCGAAAAGCATAGGCGCGATGGCAGTGGAATCTCATAATTAAGGGCAAAAAATATCCCCGAACGCGTCGTGTCTCAGATTTAAGGGCAACGCGACACTATTTCGACCGGAAAAAGCACGACGATCTCGTCGCTTCGATCCGCATTCGTGGCATCCTGCAGCCGATCCTGGTTCGTCCGGCACCCAGCTCGGACGATAGCTACGCCATCGTCGCCGGCGAGCGCCGGTACAGGGCGGCGCTGGAAGCGTTCGGTTCCGACGGCGAGGTGCCCGCGATCATCCGCGAGATGACCGACCAGGAGGCCCTCGAGGCGGCAATCGACGAGAACGACAATCGCGACGACGCCTCGGAGACGGAACAAGCGGACGCGGCCGTTCGCGTGCTCGCCGCATGCCGTAACGATCGCGCCGAGGCCGCGCGGCGTCTGGGCTGGTCGCGGGCCAAGCTCGATCGCCGCCTGGCGCTCGCCGAACTCTCCGAGGCGGTCAAACTTGCGCTCGACGAACGGCGGATCAAGGTCGGCCATGCTGAACTCCTCGCCGCGATCCCCGCCGACAAGCAGGACAAGGCCCTCGAGACCATCCTGGGCTCCGGTCTCGATGTCAGCAAGACCCGCGACCTCCTCATGCGCGTCACCCAGAATCTCGGCGCGGCGTGCTTCGACAAGACCGACTGCACCACCTGTCCGTTCAACTCGGCCGCACAGCGAACCCTGTTCGAAACCCATGTCGATGACGGCCATTGCACCAATCCGGGCTGCTTCCAGCTCAAGACCGAGGCGTGGGAAACCGCCCAACGCGAGGAGCAGGAGCGCGCCGCTGCCGCGGCCAAGGCAGCGGCGCCGCCGCCCGCAGACGACATCGAGGACGAGGAACAGGATGACGACGAAGACGACGCCATCGACCAGAGCCCGCCGGAAGCGGACGATCAGGAAGAGGCAGGCGACCGCGCCTCGCCTTCGGGCACGGCAGCCACGCCCGCATCCACGCCGCCCACTGTCGTTCAATCCAAGGGCAGTATAGTCCAGGCGCACAAGCCAACGGTCACCGTCAAGTCGATCGCCGGCCGCACCAGCGACCTGCGCGAGGCGACGTGGCGCACCGCGCTCGCCCGTGCGCTCGCCGGCAATGCCGCGCACGCCCAGACCGCGATCCTGGTCGCCGCGATGTCGGGCACGCTCTCGCAGATCAAACCGGAGACGCTGAAGGCCCGCGCCGGCCTGCTGGTGGGCGCCTCGTTCCCGGAGCTCGCCTACAGCGCCAAGATCGCGGAGATCCGCGCGTTGCCCGAGGCTCAGGCCGAGAAGGTGCTTTCCGCGATCGGCGCCGCTTATGCCAAGGATGTGCTCACCTTCGGCCATGTCGCCGACCTCGCCCGGACCTTCGACGTCGACCTGCGCGATGTCTGGCAGGTCGATAAGACATTCCTCGAGCGCTACACCAAGGACGAACTCAGGTTCATCGCCCAGGAGTGCGGCCTCGTCGCGCATGTAAGCGAAAAGGCGTTCGCCAAGCTGCTCAGTGCGAAGAAGGCCGACCTGATCGCTGGCATGCTCAACGCCACCGGCTTCGACTGGGCCGGCCGCCTGCCGAGCTCGATGACGCTCGACGGCCAATATGGCCCGCCCCCCGTGCCGGCCCAAGCCGAAGAGCCGCTCTCCCGACAAGCCGCCTGACCCGCTTCTCCAATCTCACACAAGGACCGAACGCCATGCTGATCTCCAGCCTTCTTCCTATGCTCGCCCGCTACTCGCTCGGCTTCGATCTTGTCGCCGGCGCCAACGACACGGTCACCCTGACCATCCTTCCGCGCAAGGCCGAAGGCGCAAAGGACAATCTCGAGGCCAGCGAAACCCGGCCGATCTCGATCACGGCGACCGCCGCAGAAATCGATGCGGAGCTCGCCCGGGGCCCTGACGGCGCGCTCGGCCAGCTCATCGCCTCGCGCCGCACCCTTGCCGATCAGATCGCGGAGCAGCGACAGGCTGCCGAAGCCGCACGGGCGGCCGCCGCCGAGGCAGCCAAAGCCAAGGCGGCTGCGCCCAAGACGCCCGCGCCTGCAGCCTCACCGAAGACGCCGGCTCCCAGCAGCCCGCCGGTCGATGCCAAGGCCGAGGAGCCCGCCAGCCTCTGGTGACGCGCCGCCCTTGAACTTCCCGATCACCACCAGCCCGGAAGGCCAGCCATGCAGATCAACCAGCTCACCCGCGCCTATCGCTACGACGGCATCGACCTGCCCGTGCCGCCGCACCTTGCGGACGACCGCCAAGCTCTGCGCGCCTATCATGCTACCCTCTACCCGGCGATTCTCACTGCCGAGGCGGTGGACGCCGGCGTGTCGGGCACCGCCCACGTCACCGAATATCGCCGCGCCGTCGGCACCAAGGGCTGATCGTGCCCTGCGGCAACGACGCGCCGATCCCCGCCGCACCGCGCAAGACGCTCCTCGAATGGATCGAGCACGACGATGGCAACACGAGCGAGTTCCCCCAGCCTTCCTGCAGCGCCCAGGCCAAGGCGCTTCACGCGCGGATCCTCCCCGATCCCGACAACGGCAAAGGCGAAGCGCCGGAGCCGCTCCAGCCTCCTCCCGGTCTCAGGCTCGCGCCCCTCGGTTGACCTCGCGGGGCGAACGGTCGCGTTATCGGCCGACATTCCCGCGACCTTCGACCAGCCCCTCAGCAATCACCACAAGCTGATCGGCCGCTGGGTCGCGGGGCGAGAGCCGAGCGCCAAGCAATACACCCGTGTGAGTGCCCGCCGCCGCATCGAGCAGGTTTTCAACGCTGCCGTGCTCGAGATCCTGGACCCGATCGAAATCGTCGACCTGCGGATCGCGGTCCTCACCGGCGAAGACGCCAACCCGCCGGCGATCGCGGTCGCGTGTGACAGCCTCGGACAGCTGGATCTCGGCTGGATCGAAACCGGCGAGGCGCCCACCCCCTGGCGTGCCGCGGCCTATGCGGCGCTCGGCGAAACCCTCGGCACCGCGCTCCCGATCTTCGGCTACCAGGACCTCTTCGACGAAATCTCCATGTATTACTGGGACGGGGAGATCGACGACGAGGGCGCGCGCCAGAGCCTGATCGCCTATCACGGCCTCAGCGCCGAGGAACTCGAAGAGCAGACCATGCCTTCGGAGATGAACGCGCGCCGGCCTGACTGGATGATCGGCGCGAACGCGGCGAAACCGGCCGCCCTTCCGAAGGGCCTGCGCGAGGCGCTCTGCCAGCTTCGCGACGCGCACAAGGCGCTCAAGCGGCTGCCATCGGACCGCAACGCCTGGCACTTCGATACCGACATTCTCTACGAATATGTGCCGGGGATCGAGGAATGCTCGTCCCTGCCGCCGTTGACGCTCGTGCCTTTCGATGAGTTCGCGCGCGAGCTCGACGATGTCGCCCGCCACGGCATGGAAATGGGCTTCATGGACGTCTGCGGCATCTGCCCGCTGCCCGATGTCAGCCGGATCGACGACTGGTTCGCAAGCCTGCGCCTCGGCGTCCAGTTCCTGCTCGCCGCCCAGGACCTCGTCCGCTTCGACCCACCCAATCCGTGAGGCCGTCATGTCCGATCACAGCAGCCACTTCGAAACCACTGGCGGCGGTCTCGTCCTGACCAACGCCGTTCTGCTCTATCAGGCGGGAACGCCCCGCACGCCCAGCCCTTATGGCGCTCCAAGGCCGGATGCGGCGGCCTTCGCCAGCATGCATGCCGTCGAGCACGATGCGGACGGGCGTCCGACGATCGCCGCCGGCGTGCCCCTGTCGCGGGCACAGCTGCGCCAATGGACAGAGGCGCTGGGCCGGACCGCGGTTCCAGAGATCCTGCCGGCCAATGTGCTTGTCTCCCACCCGGACGTCCTCGCCTGGTGGGTGCCGGAGCAGGTGCGCCAAGCCTATTTTGCGCTGTCGTCGCCCCCCGATGGCCTTCGGGCGCTCGCACGGCGCACTACCGTCGCGGTGCCATACCCGGCCCATCTGTTCGTCGCCACGCGCTCCGGCCTCGGCGTTTACGCGCTTGCCGCAAGCGAGCGCCCTGCCGCCGACACGCCGGTGCTCCATTCGCCGATCCTCAACGTCTTCATCCAAGGCCGGCTGTGCTGGGGCAACATCCCGAGGCCGAAAACACTGGGCGTTGCCGCCATCTCGGAATTCGAGCGCGCGGTGTTCGACAGCTGGTCAACTCACCCCAACCCCGGCCAGGAGCGGACGGTCACGGGGAAGGGCGGCCTGGTCAGGCTCTGGGACGATCTTGCCGCGCGCGGCGCGCGTCGTTTTCCGGTGAAGCGGCTCCGATCCTTCCATCCTGCCGCCGGCCAGCGGCAAGTCCGTCCCGCCGCTGATGCGGTCACGGTCGGTATGCTCGTTGCCGCAGCGGCAGGGAGATGATCATGATCGCCGAAGATCCGACCGCGGCGGCACTGCTCGCTGTCGTGCCCTGCTATCCGGTGCCATCGAGCGGTGGCTCGCCGGCACTCGACGCGCTTCGCGGCAGCCGTGCCGGCCACGGCCTTGCGGTGGGCAAGGATGGCGTAATGCTCATCCTGCGCCGGCCATGGCTTGCTCTCGATGCGCCGGTGACGCCGCCGATCGCCGCCTATCTTCCTTATGGCAGCATCGGGTCACCCAAGGCCGACCTGCGCTGCGGACTGATCCCTGGCGAGCATCTGGCTGCGATCCTCGATCACTTCCGGGCGGCTCTGCCCAACGAGGCTGCGGCCTTCATCCTCTGGAACGAGACGACCAACACGTTCGCGGTCGATTTTCCGGCAATCGACGACGCCACGCCGACACGCCTCGTCTATCGCCCCCCGGTCTGCGAGCCGGGCTGGCACATGGTCTGCGACATCCACAGCCACGGGCGGGGGCCCGCCTATTTCAGCGCGACCGACGATGCGGACGACGCCCACGCTACGAAAATTTCGCTCGTCATCGGCCGGCTCCACGATCCCGCTGGCCCGGTCATGGCAGCGCGGCTCTGCGCGGGCGGCATGTTCCTGGCCGTACCGCGCAGTCCATTTTCCGGAGACAATCCATGCAGCCTGAGAGCCCCAAGCGCCACTATCTTCCCGCCGCCTTCGACAACAGCGCTGTCCGAATCCTGCTCGTGGGATGCGGTGGAAACGGAGCGCAAATGCTGATGGGGCTCGCCTCGCTCGATACCGCATTGCGCGCAATTTCCTCACGCTCGCTCGAGGTCACCGTGGTCGACGAAGACATCGTCACCGAGGCGAATCTCGGCCGCCAGCCCTTCTACCGCTGCGATCTCGGCAATTCGAAGGCGAGGACGCTGACCGAACGGATCAACCTTGCCCATGGTCTGGCCTGGAAGGCGGTCCACGGCCGCGCACCCGGAGCGATCGGCGTCGACAACAGCCATGTGCTCATCAGCTGCGTCGACACGGCCTCGGCCCGCCGCGCGCTGGGCGCGGCGCTGCAGGATGCGCGGAACCCGCCCATCTATTGGTTGGACCTCGGCAACCGCGCCAGCGACGGCCAATATCTGATCGGATGCCCGGGCCGTGGAACCGGCCGCGACGATAATCGCCTTCCAACGGTGCTCGAGGCTTTTCCCGAACTCGCCGACGAGGGCCTGGCCGAAGACGATGCGCCCTCCTGTTCGGTCGCCGAGGCGCTCGAGCGCCAGTCGCTCTTCGTCAACCGGGTGCTTGCGAGCCACGCGCTGGCGCTCCTGTTCGATCTGCTCGGACGCGGGTCGATTGGCCACGCCGGCGCCTTCGTGAATCTTGCCACCGGGTACAGCGTTCCGATCCCGCTACCTATGAAGGTCGTTTCCCTGTGCTAAAGCAGGTGGCTCGCCACCCCTGTGAACGGTGATGGTCCGGTTGCGTCACCGCGCTCGGACCATAGCATTATTCTGCCGAGGCCGTTTCAGCAGGAGCGATTTCGACCGGTGCTGTCGGCGGGGTGTCAGCTTTCGTCGCACGGCTGCGCTTTGGCTTTGCAGGCTCGACAGCCGCTGCCGGTTTCCCTTTGCCGATGGCGGCCTTGGCGTTCGACGTTTTTGGCGAGGCCTTTGCAGGGGCTGCCTTCGCGCGCGGCCCGCGAGCGGGCGTCGCCTTCACTTGCGCAGCTTCGCTGGCAGTCGCTTCGGGCGTTGGGGCCGGCTCGCCTGCCGGCGCCGCAACGGTCTCGGCGACAGCGCTGGGCTTGCCCTTCCCGGCTACGGCATTGGGCTTCGCCTTAGTTGCCGGGGCAGAGGCATTCACTCGAGCCTTGCGCACCGGCGCGGGCACTTCCGCGACCACTTCCGCAGGCGCCACTTCGGCTGCCGGGGCTTCGCTGCCCGCCTCGGCTAGCGCCGGATTAGCGGCGACGTCCTTCCGCTTGCCGCCAAGACCAAGTTTCAGGGCGGCCTCCCGGCGCGCGGCGGAATAACCGGGTGCGACCATGGGATAGTCCGCGGGCAGATCATAGCGCGCGCGATATTCTGCGGGCGTCAGGCCGTGAGTCGAGAGATGGCGTTTCAGGGACTTATAAGGCTTGCCGTCGATCAGGCTCAGTATCTGATCGGGCGACGCAAGGCTTGCATCTACCGTCACCGCTGGCTTGAACTCGGGGGCTGGTGTCGGCGGCACAGCCGCTGGTTCAACTGACACCGGCGCGGACACTGTCTCTTCAGGGGCTGGCGACACCACTGGTGCATCGCCCAACAAGGCTTTTCGAGTTCCCTCGACCAGCGCGGGCAGTTCGCTGCTCGGCACGGTGTTGTTCGCAAAATAGGCGCTGAGCAGCGCCACGGTCAGAGACATCACGTCCGACTGTTCGGCCTCGGCCATGCAGGTTCCTTCTTTTGTTTGGATAGACTGGTCTTGACCCATGCGTGATTGCGCAAGCGTAAACAGATACGTGCCGTCATTCGGCGTGCAAGTCAAAGGGAGGGAGAAAGAAACTCATGGATGGCGTGGCGATTGGGCCGCGCAACTGTCTCATCGAGAAAATTTATGGCGGACAGCTTCGTTGAGGGGCTCTTTCTCCTTCACCTGCTCAAGCAAATGAAGCTGCATTGAGTGAAGAGCCTCTCACCAACGAAATCGAGGCGTCTCTTCCGGGCGCCTGACATTCTCCGCCCGCGAACGGCGGAAAACCAATCATCCGAGGAAATATGTAATGACCGACACCACTTCGTCGGGCGCGCCCGCGCGCCTCTATAGCCAGACCCCATATGACGATCGAGGCAACTTCCATTATCAGGGCGATCTCTATCGTCCCAGTGATAATCTTGCGACCCTCGCTGGCCGCATCGAACCGCATCTGGCGCGGTGCTTTCCGAACGCGTCCTTTGCGATCCAGACCCAGAAATTCGCGGGAGGACGCAAGATCACCGCTGAGATCCTCGACTGGCCCGAGGATCTGACCGGGCGTGACGCTCAGGAGGCCGCGCAGGTCGCGATCCGCGACCAGATGGAGCGGTTCGGAACTACCCGCACCAACCCTCTACAGGACTTCTGGTCCTGCTCCTTCTACTGCGAAGCGCGCATTGGACAGGTTTATTGGTCGGCGCTCGCGAAACGCAACGGACTGAAGAATCCGGTCGACGCGATCGTATCGCTGGCCGCCTTCAAGAAGCGCGTAAAAGCGGGCGACGCCCTCAAACTGGTCGATGCGCCGGCAGGGCATCGCGCAATTGGGACCACGCGGACGATCACCAAGGTGCGCTCGGGCGATCTGATCCTCGAAGGCAAATCCTATCTCGGTTTCCCGCGGGCGTCGGCTTTCGCGTGCGATGGCAAGTTCGTTCGCATCTCGATCGGATCGGAATATGAGCCGGACGCCCATCTGCTGTACGAGTGGATAGTGCAAAAGGCCGCGTGAGACATGGCCCTCATCGTCAAGGGCGGCGCCGTCTGCCAGAGCCCTCCGCGTCGGCGCCGACCATTCCGTATCGTGCAGAAGGGCTATCCCGACATCTGGGCGGCTGACTGGGCTGACGCCTCGCGCCTTTACTGCGATCGGCGGGACATGAACGGCCTGGGCGCAAGTATGTTCCCTGAAGCCACCCTGCTCCTCGAACACATGCCTGTCGGCCGCATCAGCTACAACGGCCGTATCTGGCTTCCAGGCGAGTGGCGTCCGGACGACCGGCCACTGTACGATAACCAGATCGCGTCCGGCACCTGACCGCGCGCTCTGGTCCTCCCATCCGAAATCGCCGTCCCGAGGAAACTCCATATCCGCAAGCGGCGTCCGAACGGCGAGCGCTACGTCCACATCGAGACCGAGGCCGAGACCAGCGCCGCTGTGCCTGATCGGTTGCGAAAGGGGAGAAGGGGAGGGCCGGGGGAGCAGGTCCGCTCTTGTCCAGGAGACCCCGATGCCCCTTCCCACCGTCATCCACAGCCAGGTCGATCCCGCCGCGATCACCAAGGTGACGCGCCTCTTCAACAACACGCTGGTCGACACCCTGGCTGAGCTCATCCAGAATTCGCGCAGAGCCGGCGCGACGGTCATCGATCTCGATGTTGCCGAGGCCGACGGGCAGAGCTGGCTTGTCATCGCGGATGACGGCGCGGGTATCGCCGATCCCGCCGTGATCCTGGCGCTCGGGCGCTCGGGCTGGGACGACAACATCGCGCGGCGCGAAGACCCTGCCGGCATGGGCGTCTTCAGCCTTGCCGGTCGCCATGTCGAAATCCGCTCCTGCCCGCGCGGTCCGGGCGAGGGCTGGGCTATCACCATCGGACCAGACCATTGGGAATCGGGCGCACCGATAGCTGTCGCCCCCTGCGATCATGGCTTCGGAACTGCAATCCGTCTTCTGCTCGACGACGATTGCACTAGGAATCTCGAAGCAGTGGCCAGCGGCGCGGCGCGCTATTGTCCCACACCGATCCGTTTCAACGGCGTACCCCTTACGCAAGCCGACTGGCTCGCCGGGGCCGATGTGGTCGAGGAGGTCGATGGCGTGCGGATCGGCCTGTTCACCGACGGGCGCACGACGCCCCATCAACCGCGCATCAATTTTCACGGCCTCACGGTTCCTTGCGTCCTGCCGTCAGTCGACGAGAAGGATCGCCATTGGTGGGCCCGGGTCGATATCGTCGATGCGCCGGCCCTGCAGCTCGTCCTGCCGGCCCGCAAGGAGATGGTCGAAAACGCCGCCCTCGAAGCGCTTCGCAATAGGGTGCTCAAGACGATCTACCGGCACATCGCCTCGCTCGGCAGCCATCGACTGTCTCATGCGCAGTGGACCGAGGCCGCCCAGCTTGGCGTCGATCTGCCCGAGGCGACGCCGCTCTTGCGGGCATGGATCCCGGCGACTGCCGACCAGAACAGCGGGCGCGAGAGTCAGGGGCTCATCCCCGCCGATAACCTGATGCTCGTCGATGACTTCGGTCCGCCACTCGAACAATGCGCGGCGTTCGCGCTTGCCCGCGATGGCCGTCTGAGAGGACGCTTGGCTGACCCCGACACTGCCATGGCCGGATATAGCTGGTACGACGCACTGCAGCGCATCGCCGCGCTCCGCTTCGAGATCGAGCGCGATGGCCGCGCCCATGTCTTCGACTGCACCGAGCTACCCGGTCTCGAAAGCGGCCCGGTCGAACGGCTCGACCTCGTGCTTGAAATCACAGGTCCGCAGCCCGAAACGATTACCGTCCCGGCACCTGTCGTCATCGAATATGACGATGGCCTGTTCTGGACCTTCGAAGATGCGAATATCCTGCTGGGCTCTCGCGACGCCGTCTCGCCCGAGGAGCTGGTTGATCTGCTGGAAGCCGCTTGCTTCTGCGCGAGCGACGATCGCGACGCTGATAGCTGGGAGACCCAAAACGACCGCTTCCTTCTCGACGCCAGGGAAATGGCTACCCGCCTTCTGCTCGGCGACGATGCCGCGCTCGTCGAGCGCCTGCGGGCGATCATCGCTTATCGCGCCCAATGGTTCGTGCCCGAAGGCCGGCAGTTCTCGGCGGTGATCGGCCGCGACGCGATCGCCATCGAGCTCCAGCCCACCAACCAGGTGGCGGCATCCTGACGGCATAATTGGAGGACCAAGCCATGCGATCCATCAAACGAGCGGCGCCGGCCGATCGCGCCGCCGTGGCGGAGGCGATTGACCATCTGCGCGCCGCGCGTAACCTTCTCGCCAGGAGCGGCGCCCCGCGTGCCGCCAGGGCCGTTCGCAAGGCACTGCGCAGCGCCGAAGGCGCGGCCCGGCACGTCAACCATCGTATCCGCAGGAGCCAGACATGAGCCGCTACGAACTGAAGCCGAGGCCCGGAAACGGTGTCATCAAGGCGGTGATCGGATGGGATCGCCCGCTGCAGAGCTTCTTCGCGCAAGTCTTCACGCCCACCGAAGACGAGCCCGACGAGGGCGAAGCAACGATCTGGCTCGGCACGGAGCCGGGGGAACTGCCGACCCCCGAGGCCGCGATCCGCGTCGTCGAAGCCTATGCGGACATTCCCGAAACGCTGGCGGCGTCCCTCGCCGCCGACCGGCACGCGACCATCGGGATGGTGGACGGCGTCCACCAGACGCGAGCCAAATTGAGTCTCTTCGGCACTCGCTCCTAAACCCCCCGAGGCCGCTGAAGCGGGCCTCGGAAATGGCGCTTGCGCGCCTGCTCGGCCGAACGGCCGAGGAGGGGAGTGGGGAAGGAGGAAGTTGGCTCGGACACAGTGTTCGAGACCGGCTTTCAGGAGACTTTCCCATGAATATCGGTTCGATCAAGCAGAATGACGCCGGCATTTTCGTCGGCAAGATCGCGACGCTGGCGATCGCGATGACGATTGCGCTGCGCGAGGTGCACTCGGCCAATCCGAAGGCGCCGAAGTACGAGGTGCTGGCGCTGTCGGCATCGCGGGCGTGGGTGCAGGTGGGTGCTCTGTTCGAGCTTGCCTCCAACAGCACCGGCGAGGCGTTCCTCAACGGCAAGATCGAGGATCCGAGCCTGGCCGCGCCGCTCTACGTGTCGGCGTTCCGTCAGGAGGACGGCAGCTACAACGTCGTGTGGTCGCGCCCGACGCGCCGCCGCGACCTCGCCTCGGAGATGGCGCCCAAGGCCGACGAGGGCCTGCCGCCGCTGCCCGGTGCCGACGAGACCGCCGGCCCCGCCACACAGGGCACCGAAGCCGGCCTCGGACAGTCCTCCGCAAGCCATGCCTTCGCTGGCTGATCGCACACGCCAAGTCACGAAAGGCCCTCGCTCTTCGCGGAGCGGGGGCTTTTCGCAATTTCCCCGGCCGTGCGGCCGCAGAGGAGAGGGGGCTTGGGCTGGTTGCTCACCGAATTGGAGAAGGCCATGTCCGACATCATCGATCTGGGCGGCGCGCCAGCGAACGAGGATTGCGCCCAGCTCGGGCACACATCCGACTTCGAGCGATTGAACCGCCTTGAGGTCGCCACCTACCGCGCGGCAATCATCGCCCGTTTCGGTCCGCCGCCTGACGGCTGCGCGCTGCTCACATTGACCAACCGGCACGATTTCGGCGTCTATTACACGCTCGGTCTCAAGGTCGATGCAAGCGCCACGCGGCGCGATTCCACCGTCGCCACCTATGCGGAGACCGTCGAGAACGGCCTTGGCAGCTGGATCGAGGCCGGCTTCGCCGCGCCGGTCTGCTATGAGGACGGGGAGGCCCCCAAGGTCGAGCGAAGCTCGATCGACGACATCGTCATGGGGGCGCTCCTCGCCACGCGGCCCGGCCCCGACGGACACTTCCCGGTCGCCGACTTCGCGATACTCCACCGCAATCTGGCTGCAGGCTATCCCCGCAGCGCCGAGGCCGCACAGCGCCTCCCCGAGGAGATTTGACCATGACCGCGACAGATCAATCTGCCGATGCCGCCATCACCGATCCGATCGAGGCCGAGTTGCAGGCGGCCCTGTCCGCCGTGCGGACAGTCGAGGCGCGCTGCAAGGATGCCTTCCTCCCGCATCTGCTCGATCATGGCATTGTCCGTGTCGAAATCCACTACGATGGCGGCGGCGACCAAGGCAGCGTCGGTGATGTCAATGCCTACACGCTGGAAGGCGAGATCGCGCTGCCGCGCATCCTCTGCGATCACCATAGCCTCGCCTATAGCGGCGAAGTGTCGACCCGCACGATCGACCTCGAGGATGCTCTGAGCGCCTTCGTCGACAACGCCATCTGCGCGCGGCACGCCGGCTGGGAGGACGGGGAGGGCGCTTATGGCACCATCGCCATAGACGTCGCCAGCGGCGCGGTGACCCTCACGCACAACAGCCGGTTCATCGACTATGACACGACCGAGGCGGAGCTATAGGCGATGTCGCACTGCTATTATCACGCGCTCAGCTCCGTGAAGCGCTGGGGCGGCGAGGCCGAGGACTATCTGCCCCTCCACCAATGGTTCGACGAGTCGAAGAAGATCGTCGCGGACCCCCGCCACCGTTCCTTGCGCCACCATGCAGAGGGCATATTCATGCTCGAGACGGTCTTCGGCGTGACGATCCGAAACGCTGATGGACGGGATATCCCGGTGCGGTTGATCGGGGAACAGCACGTCCAAGAGGATCTTGGCCGTATTCCCTCCTTCGCTGACTGGGCGCGGCTCATCCAGCCGATGCCGTGGATTCTTCGGGGCAACCCGGCCGGGTCACCGGGATTGGATCCAGATGTTGAAAACATGTGCCGGGTTGCTCCAGCGACGCAATTGTAGTAACATGGCTACATGCCCAAGTGCGAGGCTCTTATGAACATGACAACCATTTCAAGTCGTGACTTCAACCAAGGTGCGAGCCGGGCAAAGAAAGCTGCCCGCAAGGGCCCTGTCTATATCACCGAACGGGGCAGGCCCACCCATGTGCTCATGACGATCGAGGATTATCATCGACGGCAGGGCAAGAAGCCCCGCAGCTTGCTCGCGACCTTGGCGCAAGCCGGCGACGATGCTGACTTTGACTTCGAACCCAGCAAGCTGGATCATATCGTCCGACCGGCGGATCTGGATTGATGTTTCTCCTAGATACGAACGTCATCTCCGCGCTTCGCAGACCTGAACGGCTGCCTCCCGAGGTGACATCCTGGGCGGACGAAGCCGATGTCGACCAGTGCTACATTTCGGTCATATCGGTCCTCGAAATTGAACTAGGCATTTTAGCCAAGGAGCGCGTCGATGCTTCTACCGGCCGCATTTTGCGGACATGGTTTCAAACCGACGTGCTGGCGGCGTTCGATGATCGCATCATCCCGATCGACACCGAAGTCGCGATGCGGTGCGCCGCATTGCATGTGCCGGATCCCCAACCGGAGCGGGATGGTCTGATCGCCGCGACGGCGGTTGTGCATTCGATGACGCTTGTTACCCGCAACGTTGCGGATTTCGAGCGCACGCCGGCCAACCTCCTAAATCCCTGGCATTGAACTGGCGCTGAGCCGAAGTTGATTTGAGGTGACAGACCATGAAGTCTCGGCACAAAGATCCGAAAGCAGGCGACACATCCAGGCGGGAAGTGCTGCGCCTCCCCGACTTCAATGCAGATGATCGCAAAAATGTTGCAGCTGCTCGTCCTCCGGTAGCAGCGGACGCTTTCAATGAAGAAACGCGGCCGGCGTGACCGCGGCACCCTTCGGCAAGGCCGCTGCGGGAAAAGCTCTCGATCGCCTGATCGATCTTGCCCGGTCCGACACGGGCCAGGCGCGCCGCGCCGCCAACTTCCTGCTCGCCTGGTGGAATGGCGAGGATTGCGGTCATTTTCCCATCGCCGATCTCTTCGGTGTCGATGCGACGATCGCGACCCATATCACGACCATCATTGGATTTCTTGGCCAGCATGAAGGTGCGATCTACCCCGATGCCTTCGGTCGCAAGGCCGAGATGATCGAACTGGTCGGGCGCTGGCGCGACTTCGCCGACGAGGATGGCTGAGCGCTCGCATCGGGACGCTATCGGCGCTATTGTCGAGTCCCATGGCCGAGCTTGATCCCCACACGCTGCGCGTCGCCGCTTCGCTCGTTCGCTCGCGGATCGAGACCATAAAGCTCGACGGGCGCATGGACGGGCTCCAGCGGTTGGGTGCGCACCGTACGCTCACCCAGCTCGCGGTGGATCTCGAAGTGTCGGCCGACCATGTCGGGCCTCCCCGCCGGCGCAAGCGTACGAGCTGAACGCGCCAACCCGGCGGTGACGCCGGCCGGGCCTTCCGACCATCGCTGACCGAGGCCGAGAAGCTTCTCCGCACGTCTTCTGCCGTCCGCGCTCCGCGCACGGGGAGGGAAGGGGGGAAGAGGATGGCGGCCGGGCCTGTCTCCGAGGCCGGGGACCGGCCTTGCGCCGCACGCCCTTCCTGAGGAGCCATTATGGCCAACCATTTTACCAAGGCGAGCTTCACCTTCGCTGTCACCGATGCCGAGGCCGAAATCTTCCGGCATGTCGGCGAGGCTGCCGAGATCGTTGGCGATTCCCGCCTCGCACCCGATCAGCGCGCTGCAGCCTATGCCGACCTTGGCGCGGGCTTCGCCGCCTGTTTTCCCCCGATCGACTCCGATCCCTTCGGCGGCTTCCTCGCGATCTTGAGCGATCCCGATTATCCACGGCTCGGCTTCTCCGTCCAGGTCGATCCGTCGGATGGGACAGGGCGGTGCAAGGTCTGGCTCCATGGCGATCAGTTCGACGTAGAAACCGCCGCGCAACTGATCCAGAAGGTCGCGAAATCCGCGCTGCCGGCCGGCTTCGAATATTGCCTCGATTGCGACCGCCTGCGCCCTGGCGAATTCGGCGGCGGCTATGTCGTGATCCGCGAGGATCGCTTCGAATTCGCCTCATCGGCCCAGCTCCTCGAGCGGGCGCTTTCGCGCGAGCACCGTGAAGGCGCCGACGGCTACGTCCTCACCACGCGAGATGCTGAAGAGGGTCTGCTGTTCTGGAACAATGACACGGGCTTTGGCGAGCTAAGCACCGCAACCGTGTTCTCCGAAGCCGAGGCCGGCCGTTTCGACGTTCCCATCGCCCATGATCAGCCGGAATGGCTGGCCATGCCGGCGCCGATCTCCTGAAGGAGCCCGCCCATGCGCTTCATCATCGCTCTCTACGAGATCGACCGCGCCTATGGTGGGCCTGAAGAAGGTGCCTGGTGGTACGATACCGGCGAACTGGCTCGATTGCTGGCGCTCGCGCCCACCGAGACCCGCGCCGTCCAGCTTGCCGATCGCGCCAATCGCCTGCTCGAGCGGTTACAGCGCCACCGCCGCCGCGTCGATTCCGTCCTCTACGACGGTGGGCGCTATGCCGCCATCGTCTTCGAATGGACGGCGCCGCCGGCATTTCCCGAAGTCCGGCCGCAATACGCCTGACCACGCACGCGCAGGCAACCGGTCCGCGCCTGCTCCCTCCTGACCCCCCAGACCGACCATCCCAAGGAGGATTCTCCATGTCGACCTATCATGTCGCCTTCACGGCGCGTGTCCCTCACTGGATTCTCGAGCACGCCGAGGCCGGGAACACGGACCGTGCGCGCAGCTGGATCCTCTTGCAAGGCTGGTATGAGCGCCGCAGGCTCGAATGGAACGCCACGCTTACGGTGGAACCGGACAAGGCCCACTCCCCGATACGCCATGAGGTCATTCTCGATCTCGATTGTCCCGAAACCGACAGGCCCAGCGCCGCCTCGTTCGCGTTCACCGTCAAGGTAGGCGTTCGCCATGGCGAGGATCCGATCCACAAAGCGCGCCGCGTGCTCGATCTGTCCCGCCGCCGTGACTCGCTGTGCCGCAAGGCCGACCGCTGGGACGTTCTGGACCGCGGCTCGTTTCGCGCCGTGCGCGGCAGTTCGCTGATTGGACCGATGCCGCCGCAGTGGCCCATCGACCGGACGCTGACCGCCTTTTCGAGCCATCTGGGGAGCTATGGACAAGGCGGGGTCGGCCTCGCGGGCTGGCAATGCAACGGGGGATCATGGATGGTGCTGCCGCTGACCTACTCCGACGGATGGATCTGGCTCACGCGCGAGGAGATACGGCCAGCGCCGGACCATCGGTCACTTGCGATCGCTGTCGATCAGCGAATCCTCGGTGTGCATCCCGATCAGCTCGCGGACTTCCCGCCCTGGGAGCATCGCTATGCCGGTCAACATCAGATCCTCGACATGCCTGACTTCGGAGCCGAAAGGCCCACAATCCTGCGGTTCGACGCGAGCGAGACCGGCTTCATCCTCGAGGCCGCCAACGGTCCGACCCGCTGGCGCTTCGCCATGGGCGACGACCTACCGCGCCCTGTCTGGGGCGGTTCGCGGAAACCGCGGCTGCTGTGCGAGGGCGAATCCGTCGCCGAGGCCTTCTGCCTCGCCCATGATTGCTATCTTGAAGTCTGACCGGGGTCACGCACGTAGCACTCGCCCACGCGCTACCGCGATCGTTGCTGTGACCGCATGCCATCGGTCGCGGCCCGCTGACCTACCGCTTCCGACATGGAGGATCACATGATCGTAATTTCAGGCCTGCGATGGAAGGTCCTGGCAGCCAGCGCCCCAGCCTGCTGCGACCCGGCAGATGTATGCCGCGAGGCCGTCGAACACTGCAACGCCTTGAGGGTCGGCATCGACGTCAGCTTCCGCGACAACATCATCGAAGCCCGGCCCGGCAGCGATCCCGCGCAGCTCGCCGACATCTTCGAGCGCCGCGCGGCCGAGCTGGCCAAGCCGGTCGGCTCTCCCTCGTCCGACCACGTTCAGTCCCAAGGGGAACGACCATGACCACCATCGTCCTGAGCAACGGCCATTTGCGCACAGAGACCGCCGACGCGGCGATCGACGCGCTGATCGAGATCCTGCGCGATCATCCGCTCAACCGTCTGTTCGAAAAATATGGCGACTTTGTCGAACGCGACGCCCGCAATCTGCGCGGCGAATGGCTGGAAGGCGTCGAGAATGCCGTCAGCTTCTTCGGCAACTTCTTCGATCGCTCTCATATCTTCAGCATCGTCTCGAACGATCCGGATCATGTCGACCGGCTCTGCACGGCGATCGCGGCCAACAGGCAGCGCGCCGACTATCTGCGTCAGCCGCCGCCTTATGATTCCGACAAGCTGGTCATCGAGCGCAAGCGTTTCAGCGTCACCCAAGGCGAAGTGCTGCTGACCTATAACGGCCAGCGGATCGAGCAATATGGCGACACGATCCGGCTCAATGGTCGCGGCGACTATGACGGCCATGACGACCATTACTGGCACGGCATCGCAAAGCGCGACCTCGCCCGTCGCCATGTCGAGGCCTTCGACCGCAGCAGGACCGCGAGCGAGCGGCCTGCTTCCTTGTAGCTGTCATCGCCCAGCCAGTACCGGCGGCCCGGGGCGGCCTGACCGCTTTAAGGCGATCAGCGGCATCCCCTCACAGATCCATTTTCGCCCCGAGGCCGCGGAAGCGGGCCTCGGATGTGGCGCTTGCGCGCCTGCTCGGCCGAACGGCCGAGGAGGGGAGTGGGGAAGGAGGAAGTTGGCTCGGACACAGTGTTCGAGACCGGCTTTCAGGAGACTTTCCCATGAATATCGGTTCGATCAAGCAGAATGACGCCGGCATTTTCGTCGGCAAGATCGCGACGCTGACGATTGCCATGACGATCGCGCTGCGCGAGGTGCACTCGGCCAATCCGAAGGCGCCGAAGTACGAGGTGCTGGCGCTGTCGGCATCGCGGGCGTGGGTGCAGGTGGGTGCGCTGTTCGAGCTTTTCTCTAACGGCACGGGCGAGGCGTTCCTCAACGGCAAGATCGAGGATCCGAGCCTGGCCGCGCCGCTCTACGTGTCGGCGTTCCGTCAGGAGGACGGCAGCTACAACGTCGTGTGGTCGCGCCCGACGCGCCGCCGCGACCTCGCCTCGGAGATGGCGCCCAAGGCCGACGAGGGCCTGCCGCCGCTGCCCGGCGCCGACGAGACCGCCGGCCCCGCCACACAGGGCACCGAAGCCGGCCTCGGACAGTCCTCCGCAAGCCATGCCTTCGGCTGCGAGCCGCAGCAGGAACAGCAGCAGGAAGGCGGACGCCGGCAGCGTCGTCAGCGCGCGCCGGAGCAGGCGGAGGAGCCCGAAACCGTCTGAACCTCCCCGTGCCCGGTCCCACACCTCCAGGCCGGGCACACCCTCCCGCTGGGCTCGCTTCGCTTCTCGCGAAGCGGGCCCTGTTTTCATTTACCCGGCAGCCCGCACGTCTGCATTCCGGCTTCAGTCTCCCTCTTGCGGAACCCGTCGTCGTGCCATGGCCAGCAGCGCAGCGACGACGCATCCCGCGACGATCCCGAAGGTCAGGTCCTTGACCAGGGTCAGCCCAAAGGTCGCCAGGAGCACCAAGGCCGTGGGCCAGCTGCGGATCAGGCGCAGAAACTCCGCCTTCTCGGCCATGTTCCAGCACACCACCAGAAGGACGCCGGCGAGCGCGGAGAGCGGAACGTACCGTGCGAGCGGTGCCGCGACGAGCATGAAGAGCAGGACGAACAGCGCGTGCATCATGCCCGACAGCGGACTGATCGCGCCGGCCCGAATGTTGGTTGCTGTGCGTGCGATCGTGCCGGTGACGCTGATCCCTCCGAACAAGGCGGACACGATATTGGCAAGCCCCTGCGCAACAAGCTCCATGTTGGAGCGATGCTTGCGCCCGGACATGCTGTCGGCGACCTTCGCTGACAGCAGACTTTCGACGCCGCCGAGCAGCGTAAACGACAGGGCCGACGGCAGCAGCTGGAGAACCAGCGCCCACGACAGCTGCGGCGCCTGCGGCGTCGGAAGCCCACGCGGGATCTCTCCGAAACGGCTGCCGATCGTCTCTGCCGGAAGCTGCAGCCAGGCGGCAGCTATCGAGGCCAGGACGACCGCGATCAGCATACCGGGCCAGTTCGGCCGGAACCGGCGCACCACGAAAATCAGCGCGGCGCATCCCAGGCCGAGCACCGCGGCCGCGGGCGTCACCGTCGAAGCCGCGTTGCCCAGCCCCACCAGCTTGGGGATGAGGGGGCCAGGTTCCGCTCCGTCGAGATGAAGACCGAAGAGGTCCCGGATTTCTCCGGAGAAGATCGTCACCGCAATGCCGCAGGTGAAGCCCACCGTCACCGGATGGGGAATATGGCGGATCAATGAGCCCAGCCGCGAAAGTCCAATCAGCGTCAGCAGGGCCCCGGACAGCATCACGGTGACGAGGAGGCCGTTCAGACCGAATTTCGTCGTGGTCGCCGCGACCAGAACAATGAAAGCCCCGGCGGGACCCCCAATCTGATAGCGGCTACCGCCCAAGGCCGAAACGAGGAATCCGCCGATGATCGCGGTATAGAGCCCTCGCTCGGGCGACACCCCCGAAGCCACGGCGATCGCCATCGACAGCGGCAGAGCGACGATCGCGACCGTCACGGCGGCCAGCACGTCCTTGCGAAACGACGAGAAGGAGTAGCCCTCGCTCAGGACCGTGAGCAGCTTCGGCCGGAAGAGATGCGATGTCGCCGTTCCGTCAGGCATCGCTATGACGCCGACGCATTGTCCGGCGTGCGCCGCACGGGCTCGCGCAGGGTCGGGCTGGTGGGATCGCGCAGCCGGACGCCACGCCCGCCACTCGTGCTAACGCTGTTTTCCCGGATGAGTTCGATGCCCTCGCGTTCGAGCGCGTCGACCACCTTGGTCAAGGTGTCGACGACGCCCCGGACATAGCCATCGCTCGCCGCTTCCATCCGCTGGATCGTGGGAAGCGATACGCCGGCGCGCTCGGCGAGCGTGCGCTGGTCGATTCCGAGAAGCGCGCGCGCCGCGCGAAGCTGGGCCGGAGTGAGCATCGGCATGATGTAAAATACATCAGAAATGACGTCAAGGATCGCTTAAAAGCGTTGTAGAGTATCTATCATGCTATCCTAAACTTGCTTTCAGCGCCATCAAACTGCTAACGCTCAGGCACCCAAACCACCTTTTTAACCGCGCGCGCTCGACGCGACGCCCAGGTATTCGGAGAGTTTCGATGTCGGACGCCCTTATCGCTGAAACGCTGGCCGCCCCGACTCGCCATCGTCGCCTCGCCGCCTGGGTGGACGAGATCGCCGCCCTTACCAAACCGGACCGGGTCCACTGGTGCGATGGCTCCGAGGCCGAGTGGGACGCGCTTACCGCGCAGCTCGTCGCCGCCGGAACCCTGCGCCGCCTCGATCCCGCGAAGCGTCCCAACTCCTTCTGGGCCGCATCCGATCCACGCGACGTCGCGCGCGTCGAAAGCCGCACCTTCATCTGCGCCGAGGACGAGGCCGACGCCGGCCCTACCAACAATTGGCGCGCACCGCATGAGATGCGCGATACGCTCCACGGCCTATTCGACGGCTGCATGCGCGGACGCACCATGTATGTCGTGCCCTTCTCCATGGGGCCGATCGGCTCGCCCATCAGCGCGCTCGGCGTGGAGATCACCGACAGTACCTATGTGGTGCTCTCGATGCGCGTGATGACGAGGATGGGCGCACCGGCGCTGGCAGCCCTGGGCGATGACGGCGAATTCGTTCCCGCGGTCCACTCGGTCGGCGCTCCGCTGGCGCCCGGCCAGGCCGACGTCGCCTGGCCCTGCAACGAGACCAAATATATCGTCCATTTCCCTGAAACGCGCGAGATCTGGTCCTATGGATCGGGCTATGGCGGCAACGCCCTGCTAGGCAAGAAATGCTATGCGCTGCGCATCGCCTCGGTCATGGCCCGCGACGACGGCTGGCTTGCTGAGCATATGCTGATCCTCAAGCTGACCTCGCCCGAAGGCGGCGTGCATTATGTCGCCGCCGCTTTTCCCTCGGCCTGCGGCAAGACCAACCTCGCCATGCTGCAGCCAACCATTCCAGGCTGGAAGGCCGAAACGATCGGCGACGACATCGCCTGGATGCGCTTTGGCGACGATGGCCGGCTCTATGCCATCAATCCCGAGGCCGGATTCTTCGGCGTCGCACCCGGGACGAGCGCAACGACCAACGCCAATGCCCTGGCCAGCCTCAACGCCAACACGATCTTCACCAACACCGCGCTCACCGCCGACGGTGATGTCTGGTGGGAGGGCCTGACGAAGGAGCCGCCCGACGGGCTTACGGACTGGCGCGGCCAGGCCTGGTCTCCCGATCTCGGGACGCCGGCCGCCCATCCCAACGCGCGCTTCGCCTGTCCCGCCGGCCAGTGCCCGGCCATCGCACCCGAATGGGAGGATCCCAAGGGCGTCCCGATCTCGGCGATCCTGTTCGGCGGCCGGCGCGCGACGACCGCTCCGCTCGTCACCGAGGCCTTCGACTGGCAGCACGGTGTGTTCCTGGCCTCGAATGTCGCCTCCGAAGGTACGGCTGCGGCCGAGACCAAGATCGGGGATGTCCGCCGCGACCCCTTCGCGATGCTGCCCTTCTGCGGCTACAATATGGGCGACTACTTCGCGCATTGGCTCAAGCTGGGAGCAGAAGCAGCGGATCCAGCCAAGCTGCCACGCATCTTCTACGTCAACTGGTTCCGCAAGGATGCCCATGGCCGCTTTCTCTGGCCCGGCTTCGGCGACAACGCCCGCGTCCTCAAATGGATCGCGGACCGGCTCGACGGGTGCGTCGAGGCGGAAGACAAGGCCATCGGCCGCCTTCCCAATAGGCACGACCTCGATCTGCAGGGGCTCGATCTGTCGGATGACGCGGTCACCGCCTTGCTCGCCGTCGATGACGATGAATGGCGCGCCGAGGCCGAGCGCATCCGCCGTGACTATGCGCGCTTCGGCGACCGCCTGCCCGCCGCCTTGACCGCCGAACTCGGCGCGCTCGAAGCCCGTCTGGCGTGAAGGGCGCCATCGATCGTGACCGACGCAAACGACGACTATGTCTATGACGAAGCCTCTGGCGACTGGATCACCGCTGCCGAGGCAGCCGTGAATGCCCGGACCGCCGAGACGATCGAGGTCCGCGATGCCGTTGGCAACGTCCTCGCCGATGGCGACAGCATCATCACGATCAAGGACCTCAAAGTGAAGGGGGCGGGGCAGACCCTGCGCAAGGGTACCGTGATCAAGGCGATAAGGCTGACCGGCGACGCTCAGGAAATCGACTGCCGCTACGAAGGCATCAAGGGCTTGGTCCTGCGCGCGGAATTCGTCCGCAAGCACTGACATGGCTGGCGAGGCTTCGCCGACCGCTCCAAGGACGAAGCAGGCCGGTGCCCCGCGGCCCGATGGTCATGGAGCCTGACCGAGTTGCGTGGACGGCGTCAGAACCTGCGCCCATCGCCGTCCACGCGGCCGGTGATCATGCCCGACCACTTGGCGCCGCGCCCTTCTCGTGTCTGGCGCTAGCCGAGCGCCGCCCGGCATGACCTGACGGCGTAACGCCGCCGTGGAAGGCGCGCCGATGTCAAGCTGCGACGCAGGCCGTCCCCGACCATTTGGGCACCGATGAATGTCTGACGCGCGCTGCAGTCGTGCTGCCGGCGTGTCTCGCCGTGGCGGGTCCGTGTGAAGACCGTCCATGCCGCGCGCCTTGCCGATATCACCGCGGGGCCATCCGCTTGTCTGGATGAACGCTACGCCCGTGCGGGATCCCCGCAACCCGCCATTTTCCGACCGTGTTGAGGCCTGACGGCCTCTGCCCGCACCACTCGAAAAATGGGGGTTTCCCCGCGCTGAAGCGCAGGTGCGGTGCCCCCTCGATCACGGGCCTTCGCGATTGTTCATCCCAGCGGGATCGGCCCGCTGGCGTGAAACGCGAAAGGCATCAGGCCATGAACAAGGTTTTTCTCTCGGGCCGCATCACCTCGGACATCACCCGCTTCGGCACGGACAGCAAGGGCGGCGTCAGCTTCAGCCTCGTCACCTCGAAGCCGGTGATCAAGGACGGCCAGGTCCAGAAGGACGACAACGGCTACACCGAAACCTACGACGAGTTCCATCAGGTCAAGGCCTTCAACGGCCTCGGCAAGTCGGTCGCCAACAACAAGAAGAAGGGCGACAAGCTCCTGGTGGTCGGCGAGATCCGCTACAGCCGCAACGAGCGCGACGGGCGCACCTACTACAACACCGACATCGTCGCCGAGGAAATCGAGTTCCTCTGACCGTCTCCCGGGCGGTCGCTCGCGGCCGCCCTCCACCTTCCTTCAGATGGAGAGCAAGATGTTCACTCTCACCAGCTTCGACGACATCGCCGGAATCGCCCAGGGCGTCGAGATCACCAACCCCAACATGGTCGAGCGCATCCGCCGCGCGGCAGACAGCCTTAACCGCCACGAGATCGCCGCGCACCTCGGCCAGGCGATCACCGAGGCGACCGACGCCGCGCATGTCCGCGACTTCGAGGAAGTGCAGTTCGGCGAGGCGAGCGCCGATGCGATCGTCGATTGCGAATATTACGAAGATCTCGCCGCAGCCTGGTCGCTGATCGCCAGCGAGCATCAGCTGACCATTCCCCATTCCATCTTCGCGCACGACGGGTCGGTCCACTGACCCGTCACACGCCTTTCGAACGGAGTACCGTCATGATCAAACCTGCCCCTTCGAACACCGCCGCCGCCCATTGCTACGGCATCGTCCTTCACCATCGGCTCGCCTGGTGGCTGGTCGAATTTCCCGAACTCGACGCGGCGCCGACCGCCGCGCGCAAGCTTTCGGGCAAGCTCACGCCGGGCATGGCCGACTGGCTCCGCTCCGAGACCGGCGATGCCGGTCTCGCGGCCGACGTCGCTGCGCTCCATCCCCAGAGCCGGTGCTGGTCCGGCGAATTCTCCTACCTCCCCGCGGCCGGCGCCGCCGACCAGATCGACATCGATGCCCATCCCTGGGGCAGCGAAGCCGGTGAACTCGAGACCCGGCTCGCGCGCACGATGATCGATGCGACACTGCATCCGGTTCCCGCGGGCTTCATCTCAGTCTTCACGGGCCTACCGCCGGAGAACCAGCCCGTGCTCGCGATCAGGTTGAGCGGCTACACCTGTTCGACCTTCGAACTGCTCACCGCCCGGCATATGCCGACCTATCGGCCGCGGTCGCCCTGGCGCGACATCTCGGCCGATGCGGTCAGCGATAGCGGCAGCGACATCATCGGCTGGCAGCCGGCGGCCGACTGGATCAGGCCTATCTGATCCGTGCGGCGAAGCCGGCGAGTGTCGTTGGCTTCGCCCTGCCTTTCGCTCGAGCCTGACTATCATCTGCCCGCGCGAGCGCACAGCCGGGCGCCACCACCGCTGGTGGCGTTTTCCACTTGCCGTGCCCACCTCCCGGTGAAATCCGGACGCCGGCGGCTCCTGTCGTGACCCGGCTCTCATGCGTGCCGCAGGTTGTGCCGCGCCTTGTGCCGCGTGAGGTTCATCGCCCTGCCGCGAGCCGCGTTCACTGCGCCCGGGCCCTATCGCTCAGCCCCGTTCGGACATGCGGGCGCGAGCGTGTCAGCCGGCGATCGAACTGCCTCGCAGCCAGCTCCTCAATCCAGGTGATCGATACCGTGACGCCCCAGGACGTCAGGCACCGGGGAGGTTTGCGGTGACCATCCAGTGCCGGGCGGGCCGGCGAGGTTTTGCCCGGACAAGAAGAAGAGAAGAGGGTTTCGGCGCATCCCGCCCAACGCTTCGCGCCGGGCGGGACCGGGGCTCTATTCGCTAAGCCGCCGCCCGCGCGTACCGCACGTGCCCCGGCCAAGCTCACGGAGCCAGGCCTTCGGCCCGTCTCCGCCCATTCGGGTGACGAACCCGCTTGCGGGATTCCCCCGGTGAGGTTTGAAATCCCTATTCCTCTCTTGTGTCTGCCTAGTTTGGCATGCGGGGTTGGCAGTCCGTCGAGGATGAGCGGTCCCCCCAATTTTTTCGTGCGGCCGCTGCCGCGCCCACCCGAAAAAAATCGGTTCCCCCGCTCCCCGCTGGTGCGGCGTCAACCGGGGTCCGGCCGCGGCCGGCTTCCCGGTTAACGTCCCCGACCTCCCTGACCGCCGCATGTCCTGAACAAGGCCTCATCGCGTGGATGAGACATCCAAAAGCCACGGAGGCCAACATGTCCAAGTCCTTCTCGAACTTCGCCGATTTCGCCAGCTTCATCGCCAGCGAGACGGGAACCGACCAGCGTAGCCCGCTCTACGAAGCCGCCTTCATCGAGCATGACGAGCGCGCCAAGCTTTCGCCTGTCGACGAGAGCGAGCAACTGGAAATGCCCGATCCGGAACAGAGCCGAGCCGCCGTCGAAATGGTGATGGCGACGCTCTTCGATGTGTTCCGCGACACCCGCCTCGAACCCTTCGCGAGCGATCTCGCCTGGGGCTTCGTCAACAGCTTCCATGTGGTGGCGAAGCGCATCAGCGACCGCGAGGACGATGCGGCCAAGGAGCTTGGCGAACTCGCGCGCAGCTTCGATCCCAGCGAAATCTACGCATCGCAGATCGAGGAGGCGCAGCTGCTCTGCCAGACGCTGCAGGGGTGCCGGGATGCCATGGAATGCATGCGCGACCACGCCGCCGACGTCTACCGGGTCGAGACCGGACGGCCCTATTCGCCGACGCGCGGCAGCCGGGTCTCGAAGGGCGTCACCGCCTCGATGATCGACGCCCGAGACTATCTCGCCGCCCGGATGCGGGAACGCCGTGAGCAGTTCGCTCCGGAAGGTCCGGTCGTTGCCTTCTCGGGCGGTCAGGTCTGGGAGGATCATGACATGCTCTGGAAGGGTCTGGACTCGATCCTGGCCCGCATCCCGGAGATGATCCTCGCCACGACAGCACAGACCAAGGGCTGCGATGCCATCGCGCAGGCATGGGCAGCAGCACGCGGCGTGAAGGTCATCATGTTCCGCCTCGACCGCCGGCTGGGGGCCAAGGCCGCCTTCGTCCGCAACGATCGGCTGCTCGCCCTCAAGCCGGTCGAAGCTGTCGTCTGCGAAGGCTCCGGCATCCAGATGAACCTCGCCCAGAAGCTGCGGCAGGCAGGCGTTCCCCTCCACATCGTGAAGCTCGAACCGTCAGCCAAGCCGCAGCCCGCCCAGCCCACCGGCAGAACCGCAAAGTCGCGGGACGAATTCGATCCCTGGACCCAGGACGACTATTACGCCGCCATGGTGAACGGCGGTGGTCGCCGTCGTCGGTGACGCGTCCGGGAGAGGCTCCGGCAATCGCCGGGGCCTCTCCTGCTTTTTCGCTGCGAGGATGCGGTGCGCGGGGGCATCGAACCCCCGCGCACCGCCGGGCGCTGGCGCGCGCCGCACGGACAATACCCGAAAGGGCCAAGGAAAGAGGGGAGAGGCGAGGCGCTTTCAGCCGAGGAGACCAAGCCCGTGTCCATCCTGTTCCGCATCACCGAGCCGGCCGACGATACAGCCTCGCCCAGCGCCATCATCACAGCCCGCAAGCTTGCGGCTTTCCGCCGGTTCCTCCGTTCCGAAGGAGATCGTATCGGCATCGCGCTGCTCGAACCCGACGAATATCTTGGCGACAGCTTCGAGGCGCGCGTCTGTCCACTCGCGCTCGCCGCGATCACGGGCATTTTCGACCACGAGGCCACTGTCATCGCAGTCGTCGAGGAGGCCCAGTTCAGAGGCAAGCGCATCGCGATCCATCACTGCCCGAGCAGCGCCGAGATCATCCTGCGCGTCGCCCTCACGTCCGATCAGGGCGTCGAACTCGATCTCGCCTACGGCAATGCCTACGCGCTGCTCGAAGCGCTCGCGATCGAGCCTGACAGCGTCGGTGACATCCCCATCGATCTCCTACGCGCCCGGCTGTCCGATCCGGCCACGCCGAGCCGCGCGGCGCTGCGCGGTGTCGGTCATTACCTGCCCCGACTAGAGCGTCTCGTCGCGAGCGCGCAGGAGCGCGAGGCTGCCCGCTTCGCATGGGCCTGACATGCGTTAGTCCCGGCAATTCTTCTCCGGCGGGATCCTGTCGGTCCTTCGACGCATGAGGCTGTCGATCGCCGCCTGTAAATGACAGGTCGCCATCTGCTCGCCAGCTTGCTCGAGCGCCGCCATCGCCTCACGCATCAGCACGACTGCGAGGGCCCGGCGGACGTTTGAATCGATTCCCTGCGGATCATATATGTCGATTGATTCCGGCGTGCGCGGTGCGGCTTTCGCGCGGCGGGGAACAATCTCTCGTCCCGAATTGGTCATCCCCAGGCTCCCCGCAATGCGCAAAGGTCGAACCCTTGCTCAAAACTCCCGCGCACGAGGCGCGGGAGCCGGGGCTGGTAACACGTCGAGACATGCGCCTACGCTTTTAGCACCAAGGCACCTGGACATATGCGCAGGCACCCCGGCGTGAGATCACACCGAGCTGCCTTTCTCGACGGGATTACCAGTCCCGGCGCCACGGCCTTCGCGGCGCAAACAGCCACCTATCACAGACATGGGAAGACACCAAGGTGGGTCGTCTGAACAGCGAGCCACAGTGCCTTGCCGGCAGGCACGGACACGTGCCTAAGATGGGAGACGGGACCCAAGCTCTCTCACATCTCGGCATCAGACGAGGCTTCATCGCCAAAGCATGACGCTGGGTGTCGATCGGCCGTCAAGGATCAGCGGTCCCCCCAATTTTGCCGGCCGGCGCGCTGCGCTTCCCGGCGACAAAATCGGCTCCCCCCGCTGCCCGCTCACGCGGCGGCCATGCCGTCCCTGACCGCCTCAACACCGCGTCCAGATGAGCCCATCCTCATCGATGCGAGATGGGGAGCGCACCATCATCAACGGAGGCTTCGATGGACAATCTTCACCACTCCCTGCGCACGCTGTTCAGCACCCCATTCTGTCCAAACTGCACGACCCTCTTCGACGCCGAGCAATATGATCATGTCGACGAACGCGCGCGCTGCTCGCACTGCGGAACCGTCTATCGGATCCCCGACGACCATGTGCCGGACAATCCGGATGACGACATCGACGACGTCCGGCCGGATACCGCCCATATTGTCCAACCGCACGAGCCGGGCTACTGGCCAGCGCAAGCGACTGGCTTCCGGCTCATTCGCCTGCTCGAAAGATATCTCGCACTTACCCAGACCTGCGGGCGCTTAGTCAGCGTTGCCCAAACCTCCACCGAACGGGATTTCTTCAGGGCCGAGCATGACCGGCTCTACCGCCTAACTTGCCGCATCGCACGCCAGGTCGCCCGATCGAACGGCTACGCGATCCTTCGAGCACTCTCGGACGATAGCCCGGCCTATCGCGTGGTGATCCAGAACCAGCCTATCGCTCTATCCGGGGGTTCGTGCATCAAGGAGACGCCGCAGTTTCTGACCCTCGAACAGTTGCGTGCCGACGCGGAACGGCTCGCCGAAGCGGAGATGCGGGCCACCGCCGGCGCGACGTACGAACTCTACGCCCGCCAGTTCTCCACGGCCTGTGCACGCGCCATCAACAAGCTTGATCCGGACCTGCGCCGCTACGCCGTCAAGATCGCCAATGACCACGGCTACATCGCGGGCGAGGACGAGCGATATGCCGACTTCGGACCCGGCCTATGCTCCCTGACCGGCATCGACGAACACTATTGCCATTGCGGCCGTCACCCCTGACGGCAGCCGGGACCGGGCCACGCGCTCGGTCCCGTTCTTTCGACGAGATGGCTCGATGCCCCGGCTCGCTCGCGTGCCATGCGGACCCTTCGGTCCGCACGTCGCTACGCCTCGGCCGAGGTCTCCCGACGAGAGGGAACATCTCTCACAGTCTTCCCATTCTGTCAGACGTCCGAGGCCGCCTCAAGGACGGCGGGGCCCCACGATTTTCTTCGGCGGATCGAGGGGAGGCGCTCGTCCTTCGGCGTGGTGGCCGCCGAAGAAAATCGTGACCCCCACCGCCGCTTCGCGGCCCGCTTCGCGGGTCCTTGACCCGGCCTCGGCCGCCTGACGCGCCGCTCCTGTCATTCAAGACAGACAGGAGCGAATCCATGCAGATGATCTCGACCAGCGCCGCCGCCGACAACGCCGCCTTCTTCGCAGCCATCGCGAACGCCGAACGCCGCGCGCTTCACAGCTACTTCGACCAGCACGTCGTGGCGGACGACGAGGCGGGCTACATCACCATCGACGAGGGCGATTACGGCGCGCTGCCGATGACGATCATCGACCGGATCGTCCACAGCGTGCCGGGCGGACTGCTCGACGAATATTGAGGCAAGACGGGGAGGGGCGCGCACGCGCCTCTCCCTTTTTTTGTGTGGCGATGTTACGGGCATGGGGGGCATCGAACCCCCCATGCCCGTGCCGCGACAAGGGTCGCGGCGGGGGCTGTTCAGGCCGTGAGGCGCTTTTCCACTTCGTCGATGCCGAGCGACCGGATACGGGCAACGAGCCCACCCAATCGCTTGCCGTCGAGCTTCAGCAGGCCGGTCTTCTCAAGAGCCTGGATCGCGGCCTCGCGTTCCTTCTCTTCCAGCCGTTGCCGTCGCTCCTCGAGCTTGCGGCCTTCCTCTTCTATCGCTGCTCTTTCCTGTTCCAATGTGCGTGCCATGAAGGGCCTCTCGGTTCACGCTGATCGGGCTATGAACAGGCCCACTATAAGCGCTCACCGGCCATGCCGGAAGCACGGAATGCGCGCCCGCCAAGCGGTTGGTCAACTGCCGCAACCATGGCTTTCCTTCCGTCCACCGGACGGCCTGGCGTCCCGCCGGAGGCGCTTCCCCATGCCATTTGATCGCGTCACAAGACGCCCCGGGGAGTGGATCAGCCCTGGTGCAGAGAAGCACACCGAACGCACCTCGGTGCATTGGGTTCTGGAACA
Source organism: Sphingobium sp. KKT206 (assembly GCF_055640555.1). Lineage (NCBI taxonomy): Bacteria > Pseudomonadati > Pseudomonadota > Alphaproteobacteria > Sphingomonadales > Sphingobiaceae > Sphingobium > Sphingobium sp. KKT206. The sequence continues at coordinate 96,972 of NZ_JBVMWC010000003.1, read as the reverse complement.
ATTCCAGCGACTTATGGCGGTCTTGGTGCGTGTGCGGCTGTGGGACAGGATTTCGCTGCCCACAAAACACACGAAAATCGGCCATTTCAGCGTGTTACACGAGAACACGCTCCGCGCCGCGCATGCGATTTTCTTGCTCCACCGACACGATTGCGCTATAAGTCGGATCGGTTTCTGAGACCCCACCAGCCTCCCTGCTAGGAGGCTCGGTTTGACCATTCCCTACAAGCATTGCTCGGTCCGGCTCGACCGGAGCAAATATGATCGCCTCGTAGCGCTCGCCGCGGAGCGCGGATGCACGCCGTCCGACCTGCTGCGCGCGGCCGTCGATGCCTTCCTGGGATCCGGCCAGCTCTTGACCTCAAGCCACCGTCGGATCGCCCGCATCAGCGAGTTCCAGCATCTCGCGCTCGACATCATCATCCGCGAACAATTCCCCGAATATCGCGACCGCATCATCGCGGAAACCGACAAACGTCTGGAGCAATATCATGGCGCGTGAGGACATCCGCACGGACGGGCGTCCCGTCCCGCTCACCCATCATTCGGCGCGCGGCCGCGTGCAGCGCAATGCCGGCAATTTCACCCGCGGCAGCCAGCTACTCACCCATGAGATGCTGATGTGGTTCTCGGGCGCCAAGCTGCCCTTCATCCTCTGGTTCTTCGCCTTTCTCGCCGCCTGGTTCATCATCATGTCGCTCAAGCTCGACGAGCATGGTTTCCAGCTCGTCTGCATGAAGGTCTATGCGACCCTCTGGAACTGGATCGACCTCAATCCGAACAAGCGCGTCAACGTCACGCTGCCGAACGGCGACCTCATGCGCACCGTGATGAAAGCGGTGCCCTATATTCCCGAGGTCATCACAGCCTGGGCCGTCGCGATGCGGGGCCTCATCGGCGCTTTCCTGATCTCGGTCTTCATCACCATTCCGGCCGCCATCTGGTTCGTCGACATCTCGCATCGGCGCGGCCGTTCGATCCTTCAGGAACGGCATGAACGCGGCGCCATGCTGGTTGATCGCAGCGTGCTTCTGGTGGAGATCAACGAGCATAACCGGGTGAAGTTCGAAGAGGAGGCGGCCGACCTCTTCCCCGGCCTGTCCTCGCGGCAGGTTCTCGCGCTCCCGTTCCGAGCGCGCAAGGAAGCCGGCATCCATCATCCCTACACGCTCGCGGGCATCCCCTTTCCGCACCGCACCGAACAATCCCATGCGATGCTCATCGGCACCACCGGATCAGGCAAGACGACCGAGCTCAGAAGCCTCGTCACCCAGATGCGCGAGCGCCAGGACACGGCCGTCATCTTCGATCTCACCGGCGCCTATGTCGAAGCCTTCTACGATCCCACACGCGACACGATCCTCAATCCCATGGACGCGCGCTGCCCGGCCTGGTCGATCTTCAACGATTGCCGCACCCACAGCGAATTCACGGCCGCCGCGGCGGCGCTAATCCCTTCGGATGGCGGTTCGTCCGAACCCTTCTGGGCGCTCGCAGCGCGCACCCTCTTCATCGAGATGTGCATTCGCCTGATGGAGCGGGGGCAGACCAGCAATCTGGCGCTGTCCGAGAACCTGATGACGGCCGACCTGAAGCGCGTCCACCGCTTCCTCGCCAACACCATCGCCGACCCGCTCACTGCCCCCGAAGCGGCCCGCATGGCGGAATCGATCCGCGCCGTCTTCAACACCAATGCGCAGGTCCTTCGCTTCCTTCCCGACGAGGGCGAATCCTTCTCGATCCGCGACTGGATCACGCGGGACAAGAAGCCCGGATCGATCCTGTTCGTGACGTCGAACTATGTCGATCTGCCGATGAACCGGGCGCTGCTCACGCTGTGGATGGATCTCGCGATCAACCGGCTGATGACGCTGCCGCGCACCCGCAGCTTGCGCACCTGGTTCATGTTCGACGAGCTTGGCGCACTGCATCGCCTTCCGGCGATCGAGAATGGTCTCCAGACGGCGCGCGCGTTTGGCGGCGCGATGATCCTGGGCATCCACAGCTTCGAGAAGCTGGTCGAAGTCTATGGCGAGCAAGGGGCACGCAATCTCGCCTCGCTCGCCCGCTCCAAGCTCATCCTCGCGACGGCCGATCTCGACACGGCCGAGCAGTGCGCGCGCTACATCGGCAACCGCGAGGTTCGCCAGATGGATGAGGCCTATAGCTACGGCTACAATAACACCCGCGACGCTTCGACCCTGACCCCGCGCAAGCAGGTCGAACCACTCGTCATCGCCGATGACATCACCAACCTGCCCTCGATGCACGGCTTCGTGAAATTCCCCGACGGCTTCCCCGCCGCGCGCATCCTGCTCGAGTGGAAGGACTATCCCCAGGTCGCCCAGGGCTTCGTCCAACGGCCCGATGTCGGGCCGGTACGCTCAAGGCGCGGAGAGGAGGTGTTCGAGGAAGACGGGGCAGGGGAGGCGGGCGGGCGCGACGGCTCGTTGCAGGTCGTGGAGGAAGTGGCCGAGATCACCAATCTCGCCCGCGATCTCGCCGCACGGATCCTGTCGGCCGAGGTCGAGGAGGAGGACGATGCCGCCCGCCGCGCGGCGCAGCGGGCGGACGACCGGGACGAACAGGCGACGCCTGGCACGCATAGCGCGGACAGGGCGCAGGCGGCGCGCGCCAGCGGCGAGGAACAGCCGGTTTCCGCGCGCGACCGGGACGATCGTCGTGATGGCCACCGGCACGGGGAGACGAGCCCACAGGTCGAGGACCAGACCCTGATCGAGCTGCGCCACGACTTCTCCACCGGCCGCGAGGATGACGGCATGGACATGGGCATCTGATGCTCTCGGTCGCCGGCGTCCGCTCCGCTTCCGGTGCCGCGAACTATTTCGCGAAGGACGACTATTACACGGTCGAGGGCTCGTCCGAGATCAGCGCCTGGGGAGGGGAGGGCGCCGAGGCGATCGGCCTGTCCGGAGAAGTCTCGAAGGACGCCTTCGAGGGCGTGCTGAACGGTATCCTCCCAAGCGGCGAAGCGGTCGCCCAGGTCGAGAACCGGCGCGCCGGCTACGACCTCACCTTCTCCATGCCGAAGTCGGCTTCGGTCATGGCCTATGTCGCCGGCGACAAGCGCGTGCTTGACGCCAATATGGCCGCGGTCAAGGCGACCATGGCCTGGGTCGAGAAGAACCTCGCGGAAGGGCGTCGCGACATCGAGGGGCGCAAGGTCCCGGTCCAGACGGGCAATCTCGTCTACGCGCTCTTCCAGCACGACACGAGCCGGGCGCTCGATCCGCAGGCCCACATCCACGCCGTCATCGCCAACCTCACCCGCATGCCCGATGGCAAATGGCAGGCACTCCACGCCGACAAACTCTGGAGCCACAACAGCATCATCGGCTCGATCTACCATGCTTTCCTGCGCGCCGGGCTCGAGCGGATCGGCTATCAGGTGGACCTCAAGGGCAAGCATGGCACCTTTGAGATTGCCGGCGTTCCCAAGGCGGTCATCGGCGAATTCAGCCAGCGCCGCGAGGAGATCCTCGATCACGCAACGCGGCTCGGCATCAAGTCGCCGGAGGGCCTGCGCGAAATCACCAAACGCTCGCGCGATCCCAAGCTCGACGTCGAGGACCGCGCCGCGCTGAAGCAGGGCTGGATCGACCAGGCCGCTGCCCACGGCTTCGACGGCAAGGACCTGCGGGCAGCAGCCGAGGCGCGCGCCGGGATGGCGTCTTCGGAAAATGCTCTCGAGCGCGGCTACCGCGCCATTGTCGATGCCGTAACTGGTGCCCGCCAGACGCTGGGTGCGCTGCTCCGCCCCCAGGACCCTTTAGTGGACAATGCGCTCGCCCGCGCGGTCAAGTCGCCAGCGGAAGCGCGCGCGCAGCTCGCGGTCGCGTCCGCCGTCCGGATCCTCTCCGAACGTGAGGCCGCATGGCCCGTCAATCTGCTCGGCAAGACCGCGCTCGATCTCGGTCTCAAGGGCGTCACCGTCGACCTGATCGAGAGGCGGATCGACCGGCTCGTGCAGAACCGTCAGCTCATCCCGGGCGTCGCGACAGCCGCGGACCGGACTGGCCGCATGGTGACCACGCAGGAGGCGCTGCGGACCGAAGAGAAGATTCTTGCCGCCGTCGAGGAGGGGAAAGGGAAGTCCGAGCCAATTGTGGCGGCCGCCGATGCGCCGCAGCGATTGCAGGATGCCGCCGAACGGCCGCTCAATCCTGGGCAGCTCGCCGCCGCGACGATGATCCTGTCATCCGCCGATCGTACCGTCTCGGTGCAGGGCGCCGCCGGCACGGGCAAGTCCACCATGCTCCAGGCGGTCGCGCGGGTCGCCGAGGAGGAGGGCGCCCGGATCACCGGACTTGCCTTCCAGAACAAGATGGTCGCGGACCTCGCCGAAGGGGCGGGCATCAAGGCCCAGACGATCGCTTCCTTCGTGCTCGCCAACGAGCGGTTCGTGACCGAGCGTGACACGCTGGGATATGAGGCTGCGCGCGAGAAGCTCGCCGGTACCATGCTTCTCGTCGACGAAACCTCGATGGTGTCGTCGAACGAAATGCTCAAGCTCCACCAGATCACAGCAGCCTTGGGCGTCGACAAGCTCGTTCTGGTCGGTGACCGGCAGCAGCTCTCTTCGATCGACGCGGGCAAGGCCTTCGCCATGATCCAGGCGGGCGGCGGCACGATGGCGCGGATGGATCAGAATATCCGCCAACGCACCGACCAACTGCGCACCGTCGCGGCGCTCGCCAATATCGGCAAGGCCGGCGCGGCGCTGAAAGTGCTGGGGGACCGTGTCGTCGAGGCGGGGGAGCCGGCCGCCGCTGCGGCCGACATGTGGCTCGAGCTCTCCCCTGGCGAACGGGAGGCGACCGCTGTCTTCGCTTCGGGCCGCGACGCGCGCGCCGTCATCAACCAGCGCATCCAAGATGGCCTGATCGCGGAAGGGAGCGTCAAGGGCCAGGCGATCCATCTCACTGTCTTTGAGCGGGTCAACACCACGCGCGAGGAGCTGCGCTATGCCTCGACCTACCGTCAGGGCCAGACGCTCGAGGTCGGCCGCGGCGGCGCGCAGGACGTCGGGATCAAGGCGGGACGCTACGACGTCCTCAAGGTCCACGCCAACGGGAAGGTCGAACTGTCGGACGGTCGGCGCAGGATACGCTTCGATCCCCAGAAGCTGTCGCCGACCGAGCAGCGCGATCGCCTGCAGCTTTCTGAAAAGAAGGACCTTCAGCTGCGCGAAGGGGACCGCATCCGCTGGACGGCCAACGACAAGCAGCGCGGCCTGCACAATGCCGCGCTTGCGCGCGTTGTGGGCGTCGATGCCGATGGCGTGAAGGTTGAGACTGCGGACAAGGTGCTCCTCACGCTCAGCCTCGGTGACCCGATGCTATCTCGGCTCGACCTTGCTTATAGCCTTAATATGCACATGGCCCAGGGGATCACCACCGACAAGGCGATCACCGTCATGTCGTCGCATGAGCGCAACCTCTCGAACCAGCGCCTCTTCAACGTCGGGGTCACGCGCGTGCGCGACGAGCTGACAATGGTCGTGGACGACAAGGAGAAGCTCGCGCGGCAGCTCGACATGAATCCCGGCAACAAGACCTCCTCGCTCGAGACGCTCGGCCGCCTCGATATCGACGGCAGGAAGGGGCCGGGCGCGCAACCCCGCGAGAAGTTCGATCCCGGTCCGATCGACGGCGTCAACCTGTCCGATCTTGCTCCCGTTCCAAGCGATCTGCCGCCTCTGCCCGATGGCGCGGCATCTGCGCCGGCCGCGAAGGCCCCACAAGCGCCGCCCGATCTGAAACCCGATCGCGGCGATCCGCTGCCACCGCTGCCCGAGCGCAGCCTCGGGCTCGACTTGTGAATGGAGAAGTCGCCGGCGTGGTGCCTGCGGCGAAGAGAAGGAGACGAACGATGGGTTGGGAATTCGATGAGGCTGGCAAGTTCGGGAGCGAACGGGCAGCCGAAGACTATGCGAAGCGCAACAACATCGATCCGCGTGATGTCCAGCTGACCCGCAAGGGTGAGGAGGTCGAACTCAACATCCGCCGGTCGGCCCTCGATGGCCGTAAGCTGCGCGACAATGGCGAAGGTCGCCGGGACGGCTGGGGCTGAACGGAGGGCTACAATGAGCACATTTGAATTTCTCGCCTCGCTTCTGCTGGTGGGCGTCATCGTCGCGCTTGGCTGGTCGAAAATGTCCCGAGGCTTCACTCCACAGAAACCGCTCGACCCAGTGGCGCGGCCATTCATGACGCAGCGCGAGCAAGCCATGCTGGCCGCGCTCGAGCACATCCTGCCCATGTACCGCCTCCATGCCCAGGTCTCGATGGGAGCCCTCCTCAAGGTTCCATCGGTGCCGGGCCGGCGGCCGACCCCAGCGGACTGGAATCGCTTCCAGCGAAAGATCATCGACTTTGTGGTCGAGGATCCCACGACGGGAAGGGTGGTCGCCTTGATCGAGATCGACGATCGTTCGCACGATCCCGGCAAGGATCGGGAGCGTGACGCGATGACCGCCCGGGCCGGCTATCACACATTGCGGATCCCCGCTGGTGCAAGCCCCACGGTACAGACGGTGCTCGGTTTCGTGGGTGACCTTCGCGACGGTGCGGCGAGCGCCGCATATCAGGGATAACCGGCATGGGGCTCAAAGATCGCGACTATATGCGCGAGCGCTATCGCGCGCGCGCGAAGGGAACCCGATGGAACGATCGGGCCGGGCGCGTCGAGGGCGCCTGGTTCGATCCCGTCAACCGCGGTTTCGATTATCAGCGCGGCCGGTTGAGGGGATCGCGCGGTAATGCCGGCGGGATGCTGCGCTGGATGTCGCTCGCGTTGAGCCTGTTTCTCATCGCTATCCCGGTGTGGCATTCGCTGAAGCGGGAAGGCTGGCTGGCGGATAGTGAACCCGGATTACCCTTCCCCGAAACGGGCAGCGTGACGGTCAACCCCGCATTGGATCCGGCCGGGGCGACATCGCGGATGGCAGTCACGACCTCCGATGCGAACGCCGTCGTTCAGCTCTTCGACCCTCAAAGCGGGCGGCATGTGATCTCGGTCTATGTCCGCAAGAACGATCGGGCGATAATCGCGGTTCCACCTGGAACCTATCGGATGAAAGTGGCGGAAGGGCAGCGTTGGCACGGCCCGGTGGACTTTTTCGGTTCGTCAACGACCTATGACGCCGTCGTGCCGCTGATGGTGTTCACCAGACAACGGGGCAATGGCATCGACCTGCACAGGCGTCCGAACGGCACATTGCCGACACGGCCCAACTGGCGCGGTCCAGCGCCCCTGTAACGAACGATCATGCGGAAGCGCGGCCGAAGACCCGGTCCTATCGAGCGGCGGGCGCCGATACCTCTTCGGTTTTCAGCGCATGGGCAATTTCGAAGATATGAAGAATGATCGGGTCCTTCTCAGCAGATCGGATCGCTGCCTGCAACAGAATAGGAGGCGGTGACTGATCGAAAACGCGAACGATCTCGCCACTAGATATCTTCTCTCCCACCATGTTGAGAGGAAACAAGCTTACGCCGCCGCTGGACACGATGATATCGATCAGAGAATGCAGGTCGTTGCAGGTGTTTATCTTCCCGTCATGATATCCCAGTCCACCCAAGGCATCATGCATGATCGCATGCATGGGGGAGCTTCGTGCCAATGACCAGAACAGCAGGTCTTTTGGGGGCACGAGTCGCTGCTCCAGCATGTTCGCGAGGCTGGGAGACGCGAGCCATATCAACTCGACCTCGCCGATCCGCCGCGTCTTGATGCCGGGCATTTCAACGGGACCGATCGCGAAAACCAGATCGGCCGCGCCACTTAGAAGTCCATCGATCAGTTTCGATGTCAGGTCGATTTCGATCTCCAGTGAAAGCCCTGGCATCTCCTGACGGATCGCATTCACGAAAGCGGACAGGCAACTGGCGGCCGCAATTTCACCCGATCCGATACGGACGATGCCGGCCACGCTGCTGAGGTCCACCGGATTGAGCAGGGCCTGTTGAAGCGACGGCCACACCTGCTCGCATCGGCGCACCAGTTCACGGCCCTGGACAGACAGGATCATGTTACGCCCTTGTCGCGCGAACAACGGAATTCCCAGGTGATTCTCAAGTTCGCGTATTCGCGCGGAAATGCCCGGTTGCGTGGTGTTGAGGCGATTCGCTGCCGCGCTGAACGAGCCAAGGCGGTTGATCCAAAGCAGGGTTTCCAGATGGTAGAGCGCGATCCGATTCATCACCATTGGTTATACATACATCGAATGAACTATGATTTGAACTGATGTGACATTTATCTCATGGCCAGACCCCGAAAGCGCAGCAGGCAGGGGAAGGGAAGGGTTCGTGGCCAAAGAGCAGCATGTGAAGGCAGAGAGCCGAGCCGGGCCGGCAAGGCGGGCTTCGGTTTCATCTGGATCCGCCTCCAATCGCGAACGTCCGGCCGAGCCCGTCCGCTATCAGGCGACCAATGCGGAGATGCTGGAACTCTACCGCCAGATGCTGCTGATCCGCCGTTTCGAGGAAAAGGCCGGCCAGCTTTACGGCTTCGGCATGATCGGCGGCTTCTGCCATCTTTATATCGGGCAGGAGGCCGTCGCCGTCGGCCTGCAATCGGCTATGAGGGTGGGCAAGGACAGCGTCATCACCGGCTATCGCGACCACGGCCACATGCTGGCCTACGGGATCGATCCCAAGGTCATCATGGCAGAGCTGACCGGCCGCGCTGCGGGCATTTCACGCGGCAAGGGCGGGTCGATGCACATGTTCTCGGTCGATCATGGCTTCTATGGCGGCCACGGCATCGTCGGCGCGCAGGTGGGGCTGGGCACGGGCCTAGCCTTCAAGCATAAATATGCGGATGATGGCGGCGTCTGCCTCACCTATTTCGGCGACGGCGCGGCCAATCAGGGACAGGTCTACGAAAGCTTCAACATGGCGGAGCTGTGGAAGCTGCCGGTGATTTTCGTGATCGAGAACAACCAGTACGCCATGGGAACCAGCGTCAACCGCGCGTCGGCCGAGGACCAACTCTATCGGCGCGGCGAGAGCTTCCGCATCCCCGGCATCCAGGTGGACGGCATGGACGTGCTCGCTGTCCGTGGCGCTGCTGAGGAAGCCCGGCAGTGGGTGCTGTCCGGCAAGGGGCCGATCCTCCTGGAATTGAAGACCTACCGCTATCGGGGCCATTCCATGTCCGATCCGGCCAAGTACCGCTCGCGCGAGGAAGTGCAGGCGGTCCGCGACAAGTCCGATGCCATCGAGCATCTCAAGCAGGAGTTGGAGGCGGCCGGCGTCACCGAGGATGAGTTGAAGGCGCTGGAGAAGGAGATCCGCCAGATCGTTCAGGAAGCCGCCGACTTCGCCGAGCAGGCCCCGGAGCCCGAGCTTGCCGAACTCTATACCGATGTGCTGGTGGGGCAATATTGATGGCGATTGAACTGAAGATGCCGGCGCTTTCTCCCACCATGGAGGAGGGTACGCTCGCAAAGTGGCTCGTCAAGGAAGGCGATGCGGTGAAATCCGGCGACATCCTCGCGGAGATCGAGACCGACAAGGCGACGATGGAATTCGAGGCAGTGGACGAGGGCATCATCGCCAAGATCGTCATTCCTGAAGGCACCGACGGCGTGAAAGTGGGCGCGGTGATCGCGCTGATCGCTGGCGAGGGTGAAAGCGCCGTGACGGTCCAAGCCGCCGCCCCCGCTCCCAAGGTCGAGGCACCCGCGCCCAAGGCGGCGGAGCCGGCCCCGCAGCCGGTTGCGGCGCCTGCGCCCCGCGCGGCGGTTGCCGATCCCGATATTCCCGCCGGCACCGAGATCGTGAAGACCACGGTGCGCGAGGCGTTGCGCGACGCCATGGCCGAGGAGATGCGCGCCGACGACCGCGTCTTCGTGATGGGCGAGGAAGTGGCGCAATATCAGGGCGCCTACAAGGTGACGCAGGGCCTGCTGGAAGAGTTCGGCGATCGCCGCGTCATCGACACCCCGATCACCGAGTATGGTTTTGCCGGCATAGGCACAGGCGCGGCGATGGGCGGCTTGAAGCCGATCGTCGAGTTTATGACCTTCAACTTCGCCATGCAGGCGATCGACCACATCATCAACTCGGCGGCCAAGACCAACTATATGTCCGGCGGCCAGATGCGCTGCCCGGTGGTGTTCCGCGGCCCCAACGGCGCCGCCAGCCGCGTCGGCGCCCAGCACAGCCAGAATTACGGGCCCTGGTATGCTGCCGTTCCTGGCCTGATCGTGATCGCGCCTTACTCGGCCGCCGACGCCAAGGGGCTGCTGAAGGCCGCGATCCGCTCGCCCGATCCGGTCGTGTTCCTGGAAAACGAGTTGCTCTACGGCCAGAGCTTCGACGTGCCGAAGCTGGACGATCATGTCCTGCCGATTGGCAAGGCCCGCATCGCCCGCGCGGGGCGTGACGTGACCCTGGTGAGCTACTCCATTGGTGTCGGTGTCGCGCTGGAAGCCGCCGACAAGCTGGCAGATGAAGGTGTTGACGCGGAGGTGATCGACCTGCGCACGCTCCGCCCGCTCGATAAGGAAACCGTGCTGAAGTCGCTCGCCAAGACCAACAGGATGGTGGTGGTGGAGGAAGGCTGGCCGGTCTGCTCCATCTCCTCGGAGATCATCGCCATCGCCATGCAGGAAGGCTTCGACGACCTCGACGCCCCGGTGCTCCGCGTCACCAACAAGGACGTGCCGCTGCCGTATGCCGCGAATCTGGAAAAGGCCGCGCTCATCAAGGCGGATGACGTGGTCGCGGCGGTCAAGCGCGTCCGTTATCGCTGACGCCTGCGGAGTTTCGAAAATGCCGATTGAACTCAAGATGCCCGCGTTGTCTCCCACGATGGAGGAGGGTTCGCTCGCCAAATGGCTGGTGAAGGAGGGCGATGTGGTGAAGTCTGGCGACCTGCTGGCCGAAATCGAAACCGACAAGGCGACGATGGAATTCGAGGCGGTGGACGAAGGCATTATCGCGAAAATCCTCATCCCCGAAGGTACAGAAGGCGTGAAGGTCGGGACCGTCGTCGCCATGCTTGCCGCCGAAGGCGAGGATATCACCGCTATCGGGGAAGGGGCTGTTCCCGCGCTTCTGCCGGCCCCCGAGATTGCCGACAAGGTCGCTACATCCATTCCCGCCGCTGTTCCTGTCGCGTCGTCAGCCGCACCCGCAATTGGTGCCAGCCGTATCAAGGCCAGCCCGCTTGCCCGTCGTCTGGCGGAGGCAAGCGCCATCGATCTTTCTACGATAAGAGGCTCCGGGCCTAATGGCCGCATCGTCAAGGTTGACATTGATGGCGCGACGCCTGCCTCGATGCCGGCCGTCGCTCCGGGGGTCCCCGCGGCGTTTGCCGCCGCAGTACCGTCGATCGAACCGGATGCGGTGGATGGCTCCCGCTCACGGCATCTAAGTGCCAAGATGGGTTTGCTGTCATGCAACCCGAGAAGGAGCCACCCGCCATGGAGATTAGCACGATCGGCCTCGATTTGGCCAAGAACGTTTTTCAGGTTCACGGTATCAGCGCGACCGGTGAGGTCGTCATTCGCAAGGCGCTGCGACGATCGCAGATGCTACCGTTCTTCGAGAAGCTGCCGCCGTGCCTGGTAGGCGCCGAGGCCTGCGGGACATCGCATCACTGGGCGCGCGAACTGACCAAGCTGGGTCATGAGGTTCGGCTGATGCCGGCGGCTTACGTGAAGCCTTACGTAAAGCGCGGAAAGAACGACGCCGCCGATGCTGAGGCAATCTGCGAAGCGGTTACACGTCAGACGATGCGGTTCGTGCCCATCAAGTCGCGCGAGCAGCAGGCGGCGTTGTCGCTGCACCGCGTGCGCCAGCTGTTGATCAAACAGCGCACGCAGCTGGTGAACATGATGCGCAGCGTGCTCGCAGAACTGGGCGTCGCCATCCCGGTCGGGATCGTGAAGGCAATGCAGATGGCGCGGGAAATCGTCGACGGCGAGTCAAAGATCGATCTGCCGACCGAGGCGACCAACGTCGTTGCCATGCTGGCAGGGCAACTGCTCCAGCTTCACGCCCAGTTACGCAAGCTCGACCTGCGTCTCGCCGCTCTGCAGCGGAGCGACGAGCGGGCCCGGCGTCTGGCGACGATCCCTGGTATCGGGCCGATCGGCGCGACCGCACTCGCCGCGTCGGTGACCGATCCAAGCCAGTTCTCGTCAGGGCGCCAATTCGCCGCCTGGCTAGGGCTGACCCCGCGACAGAGTTCGAGTGGCGGCAAGGAACGCTTGGGGCGCATTACCAAGATGGGCGACCGATATCTGCGGCAGCTCCTGGTTGTCGGCGCAACCGCGCTCGTCCGATACGCCAAGCAGAAACCCAGCACGGTCGATCCGCGCTTCGTCGCATTGCTCGCCAGAAAGCCCGCGCGTGTCGCCTCGGTCGCCATCGCCAACAAGATGGCGCGGATCGCATGGGCGGTCATGGCGCGCGGCGGCGTCTTCGAACGCGGGCATGCGCCGATGCTGGCGGCAGCATAGATCAAGAGTTTAGCTGAGGAGATCAGCTTCACGAGGTTGTGAGAGCGAAGGATGTGATGGCAAAACCGGTCGGACCGGGAACAAGGACAACCCAAGGAATGTCATAGGCGTAATAGCCTGCAAACCCGATCGGACCTTGTTCGCGGACCCCATCAGGGCCAGCAGTCTGCACCGACTGCATCAACAGGCCGGACAGACGACTGCACCCGACGGAACGTCAGATCATCACTTTATGCTTGCAACGCGGGAGCCATCCACAGACGACATTCCACACGAAGTCGTCAAGCTGTCAAACATGCGGAAAGTCATTGCCCGACGGCTCACCGAATCGAAGCAGCAGGTTCCGCACATCTACCTCACGGCCGATATCCACCTCGATCCATTGCTGAAGCTTCGGGCCGATCTCAACGACGGGCTTGCCGAACGCGGTGTCAAGCTCTCGGTCAACGATCTGCTGGTCAAGGCCTTGGCGGCCGCCCTTATCGAAGTGCCCAGCTGCAATGTGCAGTTTGCCGGCGACAATCTGCTGCGGTTCAGCCGCGTCGATATTTCGGTGGCGGTATCGATCCCCGGCGGCCTGATCACGCCGATCATCGCGGGCGCGAACGCCAAGGGCGTTGCCGCAATCTCCAGCGAGATGAAGGATAGGGCGGAGCGCGCGCGCAACGGTAAATTGCAGCCGCATGAATATCAGGGCGGCACCGCCAGCCTGTCGAACATGGGCATGTTCGGCATCAAGCAGTTCGAGGCTGTCATTAACCCGCCCCAGGCCATGATCATGGCGATCGGCGCGGGCGAAAAGCGGCCTTATGTAGTGAACAATGCGCTGACCGTTGCCACGGTGATGTCGGTAACCGGCAGCTTCGATCACCGCGCGATCGATGGGGCGGACGGTGCGCAACTGATGGCCGCTTTCAAGCGCATCGTTGAGAAGCCGCTGACACTGTTGGCCTGAATCTCAAGGAATTTCCGAACATGGCTGATAGTTACGACGTGATTGTCCTTGGCTCAGGCCCCGGCGGCTATGTCGCCGCGATCCGCGCCGCTCAGCTCAAGTTGAACACGGCGATTGTCGAGCGCGAGAATCTAGGCGGTGTCTGCCTCAACTGGGGTTGCATACCCACCAAGGCGTTGCTGCGCTCGGCGGAGGTTTTTCGCTACATGCGGCATGCCAAGGATTATGGCCTGGTCGCGGAGAAGATAACCGCCGATCTGGATGCAGTGGTGAAGCGCTCACGCGGCGTTGCCAGGCAGCTTAATCAGGGTGTCTCGCACCTGATGAAGAAGAACGGGATCGCCGTTTATATGGGTGAGGGGAAGCTCACCGGCAAAGGGAGGCTTTCTGTCACAGCGCCGGATGGTAAGACCAGTGAGTTGACCGCGAAGAATATTATCATCGCCACGGGCGCGCGTGCTCGCGATCTGCCGTTCCCGAAAGCCGATGGAAAGCGCGTCTGGACCTATCGCCACGCGATGAACCCGCCGGAAATGCCGAACAAGCTGCTTGTTATCGGCTCGGGCGCGATCGGCATCGAGTTCGCCAGCTTTTACAACGACATGGGCGCGGAAGTGACAGTCGTCGAGATGCTGGACAGGATCGTTCCGGTCGAGGATGCAGATGTCTCGACCTTCCTGGAAAAAGCGTTGGTGAAGCAGGGCATGAAGATCTTGACGGGTGCAGGTGTCCAAAAGCTCGATATCGGTGCCACCGGCGTAACAGTCGCGATCAAAGCCCGGGATGGCAAACTTGTTTCGGACGAATACAGCCATGTCATCGTGGCAATCGGGATCGTCCCAAACACCGAAACCGTTGGGCTTGAGGCACTGGGTGTGAAAACGGAGCGTGGCCACATTGTTACCGATGGCGCATGCCGCACCAATGTCGAGGGAATCTGGGCGATCGGAGACGCCACGGCGCCGCCTTGGCTAGCGCACAAGGCCAGCCATGAAGGTGTTATCGCGGCAGAAACCATAGCGGGTCAGCATCCGCACGCAATGGACCCCAGGAACATTCCCGGCTGCACCTATTGCCACCCGCAGATCGCTAGTGTCGGCCTCACCGAAACAAATGCGAGGGAAGCAGGTCACGAAGTGAGGATTGGCACCTTTCCCTTCATCGGCAATGGCAAGGCTATCGCGCTCGGCGAGCCAGAAGGCTTCGTCAAGACGGTATTTGATGCCCAAACTGGCGAGCTGCTGGGCGCACACATGGTCGGCCCGGAGGTGACCGAAATGATCCACGGCTTCACCATCGGTCGTACACTGGAAACAACCGAGGCGGAGCTGATGGAAACGGTTTTTCCGCATCCGACCATTTCCGAAACGATGCATGAAAGCGTGCTTGCTGCCTTCGGGCGCGCAGTCCATATTTAGGCTATCTTCCATATTTGGGAGAGATCATGCCTCCTTCTGCTGCCGAACCACGAGCGGCGAGGCGTCAAGGTCAGCTACGTACTCTTGAAAGAACCCGTGCGGCGACATTGCTTCGCACCGCGAGCTTTCTACCGTAACGTAGCGCGGTTGTCGGTGAACTCCATCGCAGCGCCTGCGCAATGCCGGCTCCGTCCTCTCCGGCGGCGAAGAGGTCCTGGGTCAGGCCAACGCGCAGCGAATGTGTGGACAGCGCCTGAACCGCATCGGCCAGCTTGCTGGCGCTCAGGTTGACCAGCCCCATTTCGTAGGCGGCACTCGCCACGCGCCTGTAGATCCCATTGACCCCCTGCCGACTGAGGGCCTCCTTGCCGATGGTGTAGGTCGTTCGGGCCAGTGCCGTTTCCGGATCGGAGCCGCGCGCGCGCCGGCGATAGACACCAACCCTGCGAAACAGCAGCCCGTCCTCGATCGCGCTTTCGGCCTGCCACAAGGCGACCCTGCGCATCGTCTCGGCCGACAGCCACGCCCACGCGCCTTCCTGCTCCTGGTCGGTTTTGGAGAAGGGGATGAACAAGGTCGCCGAGCCGTCGTCCTGCGCATCGATATGCGTGGCTTCAACCCTAGTGAGCTCGCTGACCCGGAGCCCTGCGTCATAGCCGAGCGAAAGCAACGCCGCGTCCCGTAACCCCTGAAGATCGCCGCCACACGCTTCGAGTAGCGCAGCCAGGGTGAAGCCTTTGGCGGCGTGGTGATCCAGCGCCTTGCCTAACCGCAGAGGCGCAGCCTGACGCTGAAGTGCGCCTCTCTGCCGGCGGATGGCCTTCAGCGCGGCGCGAACCATCGGGGCGTCGGTCGGCGCGGCGGGCGAGGCCAAGCCCAGCATGCGGTGGACCGAGGCGATGCTGGCGATGCGCCGCGCCAGCGTCGCGGGCTTCCTGCCTTTGGCGTCCAGCGCGTTTACATAGCGCACCATATCTTCGGGATCGGCTGGCAATGGCCTGCGGCCTTCTTCACCGCACCAGTCGCGCCAGCAGTCGAGATCGGCGGCTATCGCCGCCTTCGTCGCGTCGGCCATCGCCGCCAGGGTCGTCTCGAGACCGAGCTGACTGATCGGCGGTAGATCGGTCGGAATGATTTCCCCGATCGTGCGCAGCAGCCGCACATCGACGGATTCGGCGTCTGTCTTGCGCGATCGTGTCGGCAGAGCAGTGTCGTTCGTCCTGACGACGATGATTTCCATGGGGGAGGATTTGGTGGAACTCTCGGTCATCGTTCGCTATATGTCTTCCCGGAGGATATGATGCAGCTCAACTCGGCAAAAGCTCTGGCCCTTGGCCGGGAGGTCCGCGAAACCTTCGGCAGCTGGAAGAAGGCACGCGAGGCGGCCGTCCAGCGCGATGGCGTCTATGTCATCGATCGGGCGAAGATTCGTGCTGAAAAGGCCAAGAAGCTCGCCAAGACGGCCTGATCTCGAATGACATTCGGCTACGCGCTGCTTGGCGCTCTGGTTCTTCTGCTTCCCGGGTTTGCGGGTTATTTCGGTCTTCGTATTGGCGAGGCGAGTGATTTTGTGTCGCCGCGGCCCGACCGGCCCAATTCCAATCTCACCATTTTCCTGATTGTGCTGCTGGCGCTCGCTGCGCACACCGCCGGGGCGGGAATTTTTGCCTTCAACGAAGCGATAGCGGCGTGGAAGCCGCTGATCTCGCTTCCCTATGATCCCAATCCCTACAAGGCACTTCTGTCCGGCCAGGTCCCATCGGGGCTTTCCGCGCTCGCAATCGAACTGGAACTGCTGTTCTGCCTGGCGCTTTCCTTTGGGACCGGCTGGGTCTGCGAGAGAATGGCGCGCGCCAAGCCGATTACGACCCGAACCGCGCCCTTGCGCTTCGGATGGCTCCTGCCGATCGTCGAGAAGGTCGAGGCCGGTGGCCATGTCGCGGTCGGTTATGTGCGCACGACGAGCGGCCACAACGGTGCCTGGGTCGCCTATGAAGGCAGCATCCGGCGCCTGACGCTCGACGATGACGACGGAATCCGCATGGTGGTGCTCGAGCAGTGCGATCGCTTCATTGTCCGGATGACGGACGACAAGATCGAGCGGGTCGACATGGACAGCGCGCCGATCGCCATGATGCATCTTGCCGCCGACCAGATCGCCGATTTCGCAATCGAACTGTTCGAGGTTCCCGAGATCGGCGCTGACTGAGGCGAGCGGCGGCGTTCTGCTCAAAACATGCGGCACAAGGCGCGACACATCTGTGCCGCATGGTTTTTCCCCGTTCGTCATCATCCGCAAAATTTGCCCTTCCCTGCCGTTCCAGCAGCCCTGTACTTACCATAATCTCCCATTATGGTAAGTGAGAAAATCACGCGGGGAGGGCGGTTTACGCGGAGAATCGGCCTTGCACATCCCGCCTGGCCGGATAGCGGATTGGCGCCGTTCTTGTTTTGATAACGCCGAAGCGCTATATGCGCTGAACGATCCACGAGATCATGGTACAGGTTAGAAATGGCAAAGGCGGTAAGCTTGGTGTTGGCGACGGTGAACGCTCCTTATGGGGCGAACCTTTCCGCGCATCAACTCGCTGCGCTGATCGCCGACCCAAAGAGCGCGAGCGATTTCAACGCGCCCGTGTTTTCCTTCTTCTCGGAAGTAAGCCCGGCTCTGCAGCTGCAGTTCGTCGAGGAAATGGGTGTCGACGCCGACAAGGTCTGCGCGGTCGCCGACCAGTTCTCCCACCTCTCGGGCTACGCGCTCCCGCTGGCGGCGTAACGCATGGTCGAGCGCGGCCCAAGCCAGTGGCCGGTCCTGTTCGATCTTGCGATGGAAATCTTCGCCCAATTCGAGGAGAACGTCGGCTTCGTGCCCTCGTGGAGCTTCGGCGGCGGGACGGCGCTCATGCTCCAGATCGATCATCGTGAAAGCCACGACATCGATATCTTCCTTGATGATCCGCAAATCCTGCCTTTTCTCAATCCAGAGATCCAGGATTTCGCAATGACCCGTCGGCCGGACGAATATAAGAGCGACGGGACGCAGGCGCTCAAACTCGCCTTTGACGAACTGGGTGAGATCGACTTCATTTGTTCGTCCGCCATCCTCGATGTTTCCAGTGAGCGCCACGATGTGAGGGGGCGGACGGTCGACCTTGAAACTCCGGCCGAGATTGCAGCGAAGAAAGTTTACTTCCGGGGCTGGAACTTGCAGCCACGCGACATGTTCGATCTTGCTGCCATCGCCGAGCACCATGGTGACGACTATGTCGTGTCAGCATTGCGTGAATGCGGCCATGAGCGATGCCGCAAGGCGCTGGAAGTCGTCGAGAAGGTCAACCCGAAGGCTGTCGAGACGGTGATTGGCCAGCTGCTGTACAGGGAAAAGAACAGCCATCTGGTCGCAGAGGCGCAGGCGATTACGCACCGAATTTTAGGGGCTTCACTTTCCGATTAAGACGGTCGCAGCACGGGCGCGAGGAGCCGTTCGGCACGAGCCGAACCGTATTCCTTCACCGCACGCGCGAGCTGCGCGCTATTCATCTCCCCTGCCTTGGCAAGCGCACGCGGCAGGATGGCCACCTTGTCCTCGGGCAGCCTGTCGATGTTATGGAGGAGGTCGACAAGCAGGACTTCCTTGGACAGCCGCCTGGGCACCGACGGCCGCATCCGGAAATCGTACATCCGGCCATCCAGTTTGAACCGGCCATGGCGTTTGCGATTATAGACCACGGGCTCGTTGTGGAGCTGGGTCGTGCACACGCCAAGCCCATTGAATGCGCTTGGAGAGACCAGCAGGAACCGATCGTCGCCGAGAAATGTGAAGCTGCGATCCTACCGCGCCGCAGCCGCTCGAGGCTGAGCGTGTGCGCCTCGTACATAAGGCTGCCGCCGGTTTTCGCTGGTCACGATGCTCGGCTGAAGCGCGGCGCGGACCGCATCCGTGACCGTATAGACCGCATGACGCTGCGCACCGCGGTTCTCATGGTCCACGAAAAAGCCCTGGTAATGCCGTCTGATCAGTCCTGCCTTCACCAACTCCGACACCGCCCGGCTGATCGCCGTCATGCCGGTTTCGCGGATGCGCTCGCTGAGTTCCGCGTCGACGCGGCGCGCGGCCTCCACCGGATCGCCCGGCAATTCTCCTTTGGCTGCGAGCGCAGCCCGGACCTTATCGGCGGTGGCCCGGCGCTGGTGGTGACGCGCGCCGCTCGGCGCAATCGCCGCGGCCAGCCATTCGCGGATGGGCACCAGAACCTCGCCTTCTCGAACCAGAGGCCCCGCCTCCCCGTTCGTCCGGGCGGCCCTGGCGATGAGATCGAGCACCATGAAGGTGTAGCGCGGCCGACCCGAGTGCTCCGCGATGATGCGCACGATATCCGGCAGGCCAACTACTGGTGCTGGCGCCGGGGTTGGGATCGATGGCGCGAAGAGATCGAACTGAAGCATGGAACGAATCAAGCACAAAGCACGACTCTTGTGAATCCCCCAATCGCTCACAGAAACGACCGAAAGACGTTTTGCCATCCGTGTCACTTTACCCGACCGGTACCTGAAGGGTAAAGTGACGCAGCCGTCATTGATCGATGCATCTGCCCCGTGGCCACAATCATTGACATTTTGTGGCCACGCCCTATAACCATCGTCATTGGCAGCGAAGGTTGGTTGGTATGGACGTGCAGCTTCTAGCCGGAATCGAGAGGATCTGCTCCCTTCCAGAGCATCAGCTAGAGGTTGAACTCGGCAAACTGCTCGAAGGTCGGGCTCCGATGGCCACTATCACCATTCGCGCCGCGCGTGACAGCTTCACCAAGCTGCTTGCGCGTGCGCGTGACGGATCGGTTCAGCTTGTCGGCAAAGACAAGGGAGAGCAGACCGTGATCCTCTCGGTTGCGGCTTTGGCGAATGTCATTAAGGCAGCCGCTGGCGGTATTTCCGCCGGAGAATTTCTTGCCGCCACGCAGTTCCAGCCGTCACGCGGAAAGCTCGTCCATGTCGAGAGCGACGACGACAGCAGCCAGGAATTCACTGTCCGATCCGGAGAAGCTTCCTGGCAGCAGGCCAGCGCCTAAGCGGCCATGTATCTTCTTTCGACCCAATGCCTGCTTGACCGGATCACGGGTCAGGCGCCGGCCTCGATCGATGCGCTGCCTGCCCGAGAGATCCACCTGAGCGCGGTTTCCCTCGGGCAGGCGCTGCTGGCCATCGAGCAAAGCCCGGCGGGTGAACGCCAAGGCCACCGCGATGCGCTGCGCGGCTATGTCGGCATGGTGCGCAGCTTCGATAATATCGTGCCGTTCGACGAAAAGGCCGCCATGCTGTGGCCTGGTCTGCGGGCTCAGAAGCTGATCGCCACCAACCCGGCCGGTGCCGTGATCCCGGTCAGCGAGGCGACGACGATGGTCGTTGCCTCGGCTCTCGCTACCAATCTTGTCTTCGTCGACTATCCGCAGCCCTACCATAGCGGCGTCAGCGGGCTGACGGTGGTGAACCCTTGATATGACCGAGAGCGACGTCGGGATCAGGGAAGGTGCGCGCGCGCAGCCGGCCAAACGGTTCCGCATTCTGGCGCTGACCGGAGGTGGGTATCGTGGCCTCTTTACCGTTCGGATCCTCGAACAGATCGAGCGGACGATCGGAAAGCCGATCAAAGACCATTTCGATATCATCGCCGGCACTTCGATCGGCGGCATCGTGGCCATCGGCCTGGCCCAAGGCATTCGCCCAGCCGTGATCGGCGCCGCGTTTGAGAAGCACGGCCAGGCGATCTTCCCGAAGCGGGGTTTACTCGGTCGCTGGGGGCTGGCGCGCTCGCGCTATGACGCGGCTGGCCTCGCGCAGACGATCGACGCCGTTCTTGGCGAAGCGGGAAAGACGCCCCTGTCCGGCCTGAAGACACCCCTGATCGTGACCGCGGTCGATTTCGGCGCCTGGGCGCCGGCAATATACGAAACCACTGGCATGTCACCGAAGCTCGAAGGAACCTCGCTACGGGACATTGCCCTCGCCACCTCCGCGGCGCCAACCTATTTCCCCGACCATGTGATCGACGGGCATTCCTATGTCGACGGCGGACTGATCGCGAACGCTCCGGATAGTATCGCCCTGATGCGGGCGCTTGGGCGCTATGGGCGCACGCCCCAGGAAATCGACCTCATCAGCGTCGGGACCGCAGGAGAGCTGCGATGGGATGTGCCGCGTGCGCCCAGGCGCCGCGGCGGTGTGATGCTGATCGCAAAAGACGAGCTCGTGTCGAGGACGATGAAGGCGCAGGAGAGCCTGTCGCTCGACCTCGTGCAGTCCGTCCTGGGCTCGAGCTACGTCCGCATCGATAGGGTGCCTTCGCTCCAGCAGCAGAAGGAACTTGCGCTCGATCGGGCAACCGACAAAGCGGCCGAGATCCTGGGACAGCTCGCGCGCGACGCCTATGCGGGAGCCTCGGCGAGCAGCACGTTCAAAGCGATGCTTCGATAGGGGACGGGTGGCGGACTGACCAAGCCTTACGTTCCAGAAAATGCTGCCTGTCCGTCAAGCATCTGCCCAACATGACCTCAACACGGATCTACTCTGACGATGGCGAAGAAAACGACCAAAAGAACGCCGAAGGTCTTCCTGGATGCGAACATCGTCATCAGTGCCGGCAAACCACCAGGCGGGCCTGAAATCGCCCGTGTCGTCGATCTTGTCGATGCCGGTCTGATAACGGTGTTGACCACCGATCTCACCATCACCGAGGTTGCCAAAAAGTACATCCAGAGTGATTTCGACGCGATCAAGGAGATCAGCCAGCCGCATTTCCGGAAGATTGTCGAGGGAGCGACCGGCGTTGCGCTTCCCGCGCTCAAGCGGCCGGAGCTTCGCGCAAAGCTGAAATCGATCTACGATGAGTCGACTACGCAGATGTTCGATGCGCTGGAGGCCAAGACGCTCCAGATCGACGAGGTGAAGCCGTCGGCAGTGTTCAGCGCCTATGCGGCAGGGGAAGGTTTCTTCTCAGGCGACGGCAAGAAGGACCAGTTCCCCGACGCCTTTGCCTTCGAGTGCCTCAAGAAGGAGGCGTCGAGAAATAGCCCGGTGATCATCGTTTCGAACGATGGCGACTTTGATGGCCCGGTCGGGTCTGCGAAGCATATTTCGCTGGTGAAGTCGTTGCCCGAACTGTTCGCGGCGCTTGGCCTCGAGATGGCCGCGCCGCAACTCGATCCCTTCCTGGAGACGCAGGAGGAACAGATCGTCGACCTCGTCAGTCAGGAACTTACGAATTGGGGACTGCACAGTAGCGACGTCATGGATGCGGAGATCGACGAGATCACCGTCAATTCGGTCGAAGTGAAAAAACTCACCGCCTTCAAACCAAGTGAGGCAGGTAAATCAATCCTTGTGGTCGGCACGATCGAGGTCGCAGCATTGGTGTCTTTCACTCATCCCAACTGGGATGAAGCGATGTATGATTCCGAGGACAAGGTGCTTATCCCGTTCGAGGATGAGAGCGGGGAGACCGAGATCGAGCTTACCATCGACGTCGCCATGTCGATCGCGGTCGACGAGGCAGGCAATCCCGAGGAGATTGAAGCCTTGCGGTTTCGCAACAGCGATTTTCAGTATGTGACGCTCTATCCACCCGACATGTACAAATAGGGTCCGTGGATGAGACGATTCGAGGTCGAGAAGCAGTTCTGCGACATGGTCAGCCGGATCACATCGTTCAGGTCGAGTCGGCGACTCTGTTTCGGGTAGAAAAAAGCCGCCCACAAGGAGGCGGCTTGATAGTTGGGAGAGGATGCCTGAAAGGCCCGTCTCTTGTGCATTGCATCATAGAATATTGCAACTGCGAAATTCGCAACTATGGACACGCCTGATACCGGCGTTTGCCACTAGGTGCCGGCAAAAACTATCGCTCATGGCCTGTCCGGCCAATAAGCCGGAATCCTTCAATAAGGTCGAGCATTGAGATAGCGCCGCACGCTCCTCGCCACTATTAGAGGAATCCCGAAAAATTGCAGAAGGAACAGCATGATGAACAATAGCGACCTTGCCGATCATCTCGCCGGTGCGACCGGGGCCACCAAGGCTGATGCCCGCAAGGCGGTCGATCTCGTCTTCGCCGCAATAGCTGACGCCGCCGCCAAAGGCGAAGAGGTGAGCCTCAACGGCTTCGGCAAGTTCAAGGTCAAGGACGTTCTCGCCCGCGAAGGCCGGAACCCGGCCACCGGCGAAACCATCAAGATCGCAGCGTCGAAAAAACTCTCCTTCAGCGTGGCGAAGGCCGTCAAGGACCGGCTCAACAGCTAAAGCGGGCTTGACGCCTCGATACCAAGAGATCGAGGCGTCCCCCTTCCCCGCAAGAGGCTTCCCGCAAGACCGCCACTCGCGGCTTTAATGATCGAACGACGCGATAATCTCCGGGAAGAACATTGCAACGGCCTGTATCGGCGAACGGCGTGACCTGCCTGGACCTGCTGACACGACAGATCGCCATCCATGTTCCAGCATTGCAGGATTGGTCGTTCGTAGCGGTCGATGTCGAGCTGGCGGTACATGACATTGCCCCTCGCGAGCAAGGTACGCAAATTCTCGCGGCTATCGTAGGGATTGTCCCGCACGCAGAGCAAGTGCTGAATTCGGGCACGTCGATACCGTAAAGCCGGGAGTGACCAAACGCCTCGCACCGGATTATAGTCGCCGTCGTAGATGTAGGGGCGGATGCACGGCACGGGCTTGGTCTGCGCGGTCGAGAAATGACCACATCCTGAGTCCTGAAGTAGTTTGCCGGTGCTCTAGCACCGACATTTGGTAACGAGTCTTTGCAATGACTGTTGACAAAACACGTCCTCTATCTGTTGGCGCCATCGCGCAACGTAGCGGAGTCGCGGTTTCGACGATCCATTTCTACGAGGCGAAAGGCCTCATCAAGGGCGAGCGCACAGCCGGCAATCAAAGGCGGTATCCTCGATCCGTATTGAGACGGATCGCCATTATCAGAACCGCCCAATATGTCGGGCTTTCGCTCTCCGAACTAAAGGATTTTCTTGACCGGATTCCAGAGGGGCCGGTTACGTCAACGGATTGGCGTCGGCTCAGTGCCGAGTGGAGTACGCTATTGAACGAGCGGATAGCTAGTCTCATGAGGCTGCGTGACCGCCTCGAAACCTGCATTGGATGCGGCTGTATGTCCCTCACCGACTGCCCCTTGCGAAACCCCGAAGACAGGTTGGGCGCAGTTGGGTCAGGCCCTCAGCTCCTCTTGGTGAATTTCGCTCGTGAACCTCGTGATGATGAAGATAGCCCCGTTCATTTTCGCACCAAACGTCGCTCCTTGGCGGCGGTCAAATCCACTCTTGACGTTAACCAAGACACAAAAGGGAACGATGACTCATAGCTTGGTGCCCTTCCCCGGTCGTTCGGGGCGGTGCTTCAAAAATCATCCTTCCGGCATCACTCTTCGCATGAATGCATCGAACAGGGGCACGGTGAACGCTGTATCTCCATGCGCGGGACTATAGAGCATTCCTTTCGCGATCAGGCTGTTTCGCGTCGGCGCCACGCTTGAAACCTTCACGTGCAAGGCATCGGCAACATCTCCCGACCTGTGCGGTCCAGTGCCCAAAGTGGCCATGGCGCGCAGATAGCGCTTCTCGGCAGGGGTCAGACGATCGAACCGAACGCGGAAAAAGCTGGCGTCAAGTTCCGCGAGCGCGCTACGCGTTGCCGCCGCAACATCGTCTTGGGTGATCGGCGACGCCTCAGCTGCATCCCAGCTATGCTTTCCCCACTCCTGGAGGAAATAAGGGTAACCTTGGGTCTGCTCGCAGATCGCGTCCAACGCCGCATCATCGACAGCTTCGCCTTCCCGCTCGATTGGAAGCCGAATGGCATCGCGCGCGGCGTGATCATCGAGCGGTCCGACGGAGACGAACTCGAAAAGTCGCTCCGCATAGGACTTGGCCCGGCCCATCTGCCCAACGAGTTGCGGCAAGCCAGCGGCGATCATTGTAATGGGAAGCTGCTTCTGGCTGGCCCGGTGGAGCGCACTGATCAATGCGGCCAATTGCTCTTCAGGCACATATTGGAGCTCGTCGATGACGAGTACCACAGCTGACCCCTTCTCTCGCGCCGCCTCGCCGATTGCAACCAACAGATCGGCGAGATCAGCTTCAAGGTCGCCGCTGTCGGCCAGGCCCGGCTCGACGTCGAAATCGAGTCCCACTTCGAGATCGTCATATTTGACCTTGAGCTTTGCGAACCCGGCCAGCGCGCGAAGCGCGCGCTTAACGCCGTCCGAAGCTTGCTTCATGCGATCGAGCCTCAGCAGCGTCGCCCGAAGGGCAGGCACGAGGATGCCGGGGAGCGAACGGTTCTCGGGAGCCTCGATGGCGACGATAGCCATGCCCTCCCCCTCGGCTGCGTCACGCATCGTCGTGAGCAGAACGGTCTTGCCTACACCGCGCAGTCCATAGAGGACGCTCGGGCGTGCCGCGCGCCCCGCGCGGATTCGGTCGAGCGCGACCGCGTTGCGTTCAAGCAACGCATCTCGCCCCGCCAACTCTGGAGGGCGAGTGCCGGCGCCAGGCGCGAAGGGGTTACGACGAGCATCCATAGCGAGGTTATGGTGGTTTATCGTTTTTTTGTAAACTTGATAATCTCGCTATAAGTCGCGTCTCAAGGGTTGCGGAAAAGCGCCCCAACCGCTATTCTCCGTCACAGGAGAAAGCATGCGCTTCCCAAAATTCGACCTCGACACATATAATCGAACGAAGGATTTGTCCGGCGGTCCCATCTACGCGATTGTCGAGGAAGAGATTCCTGAGATCGAAATGATCACCGACGAAAACGGGAACCCCACTCGTGGCGGTCTAATAGGCTACGCCCTCGCCTACGTTTGCATGGCCGGCCTCGTGGGAGCGATGTTCTACATCCTCTAAGCTCTATTCGCGAAGCTTGGGGTCTTGGAAGAATCCGCGATCGTGGTCGCGGTTCACCTCCTGCTCAAGATCAGCGGCCCCTTGAACCCGCTGCCCTCGCATCGTCTGCGCCGCAGCGCGGTCGCCCCCCAGCTCTGCCTTGCCGGCCTCGATGATCGCAGCGGCGCCGACATCCCCGCCGCCGCCAGGACCGGCGGGCAGCCGCCCAGGACCATGCGGCCGGTAGGAGGCCCTGACATCCGCCTCGTTCCCCACGCTCGGCCGATTGACATCGACCAGGTCCGGATCGTGGAGGCGCCCCGCAATCTCCGCCCGGATGCCATCCTGCTTGTCATGCATCCAGCGCGTGATCATCTCCTGGCGCACAAGCCGCTGCTGGTCTGTGAGATCGGTTGCCCAAAGCTCGGGCGCGTCAAGCCCCGGATTTTCGACCTGTTGGCGGCG
This sequence comes from Sphingobium sp. KKT206, assembly GCF_055640555.1. Lineage (NCBI taxonomy): Bacteria > Pseudomonadati > Pseudomonadota > Alphaproteobacteria > Sphingomonadales > Sphingobiaceae > Sphingobium > Sphingobium sp. KKT206. The sequence continues at coordinate 70,740 of NZ_JBVMWC010000003.1, read as the reverse complement.
ATACCATTGCGCAAGATCCTGGCTCAGATTCTCGCTGAGCTGCATGCCATGCGTCTCGGCATAGCTGGCGTCGCGTGACAGCTGCTGGGAAAGCTCCTCAAGGCGCCGGGCCGTCTCAGAGTACGACTTTGCCAGCGCCAGAGAATCCTCCGTACTCGCCGACGCCGATGATGTGGCGGATGCCCGGCTGAAGCTACCGCTGCGCGAATAGGTCCCATCGGACATCGAGGCGCCGCTTCCGCTCGAATGTTCGTCACGCACGCCACTCGAGGATGTGTTGGCGCTGTCGCTGCCGCGGGTTTCGTCAGTCGCATGCCTTAGCGCATCTGTCTGAGACCCTGATTTCGATACGCTGCCGCCAATGCCGGGAAGGCGGCCCAAAATTCCTCCGCGACCGCCCGACCCTCCAGCCGTCTGCCGTCCCGTTCCTGCGGACACCACCCCGGAGATCTGGTCGCTCGTCTGCGCCTGACGATCATGGCCCTGAGATATTCGCTGACCTTGAGAGATCGTATCCCGTTCCTCCAGACCCTGCGTGCTGCTCCCGGTCCGCCGGTCGAATTGATCGACGGACGTGTTCGCCTGCCGGCCGCTGCTCGAATCCCAGCCGGACGACCGCTCGGTCGAGGTGCCGAATGCACTGCGGTTGGCATGCGTAGCGGTCAGGACCTCGGCCGCGGCATTCTCATAAGCCTGCGACTGTCGGTGCGCCTCGCTCGCCATCTCCCGCCATTCCGCGACCGACCCGGTCGTCATGGTAGGGGTGAAGCCGAGGCGCGAAATGGCCCCCGACGTGTCGAAGACGTCCTGACCATTGCCAAAGCCGTTGATCATCGCGCCATTATCCTGGCGCCAGCCCATGCTCGGGGCGCCGCTCATATAGCTCGGCGCCGTGGTCCACTGATCGGCCTGCCGCATATTCGAAGTCGAGTTCGCCCAGCTCACATTGCCATAGGAGTAGTTTCCGGTGGTCTGCTCGAGCGCGGCGGCCTCCGCCGCGTTCTGCGCCGGCGCCAGCATCGACATGGACTGGCCAGCAATCGACATCGCGCCGCGAGCAAGACCGGCCGCGAGGAAAGGCACGCTCATCAGCATGAAGCCGGCGATCGTCGCCGTCTCGCCGTTGACCGCGCCGATGCCGGCATAACTTCCAAGCGTCACGCCTCCCCCGGCCACGCCGTTCGCCGCGGATTCCGCCCTTGTCATGCAGATCATGTGGAGGATGACATAGAGCGGGCCCCAGGCAGCCAGGTAGAAGAAGCCCATGGCATAGCCCTTGAGCGTGCCAACCCCCGTCTGGGGCATGAGGAACAGCGGGAAGATGACTGGGAACATCGCGAAGAAGACGACGGTCAGGACGATGTTGAGGATCGGCACCCAGGCCATCGCCTGCTGGGCAATCGAATTATAGGTGTTGCGCGCCTGGATGTCGGCGCGCGTCTGGGCGAAGGTGTCTATCGCGGCCGCGCCTGCCCCACCAGCCATGCTGTTGCGTGCTTGCATGAAGGCGTTGATCGCTGTGTTCTGCCGCATCGTTTCGGTGAAATTGCTCCCCGATCCGGTGAACGCCGTGTTCGCGATCGGCACGTCATGCTTGAGCTTGTCGGCGGCCAGGGCGTTGCTGAGCCTGGGATAGACCTCCTTACCCCAGATCGGAGCATTGGCCTCGATCATCGGCGCCCATTGCGCGTCGAGCGCCTGGTAGGCCTGGCGGCAGGTGATGATGAAGTTCTGAACGGTGCCGTCGCCCTGGCGCTCCAGCCATTCCTGCGAGCGCGCTTCCGAGCCCGGCCCGATCGCGGCCCACAGGTCGGGCGCCTTGGCGAGGTTCGTGAGCGACTTCTGATAGAGCATCACGTCGCCGAACACGCAGTTCTTGAAATGGTTTTCGAGGTTGGTCGAGAACTCCGCGTCGCGAACAACGAAATTGCGGGTCGCGTCGAACAGGCGCGCGCCATAGACCATGCCATTGCTCGAATAATTGAGCTCGCTGGGCATGACGAACACCGTCTCGGCCGTCCGCGTCAGCCAATCCCCGACCTGCGTCGTAAAGCTCGCCAGCACACCCAGGCCCATCGGCACATTGTCGATAGTCGATGGCGCGAGGCTCGGGTTGATCCGGTCGGTCACCTTGATGCTCACCGTGGGCACCATCAGGCAAAGATAGATCGCCGTCGCCTGGAGGAACCAGTTCATCCACGCCTTGTAGTTAAGCGTGAAGGCGACAACGAGCAGCGAGTAGATGAGGCCCATCACCATCACGACCCGCAGGAGCGAGCGGTAGCCCCCTCCCCCTGACCAGGCAGCGACGGCGTTGAACACGTTTACGAGATACTCGCCGCCCCCGACCGTGAAGACCTCCAGCATCGACGCGCTCCCGCTTCAGTTCAGCCGCACTAATTCAGACCTTGGGCGTTCAGCCCGCGCGAGAAGTTGAGCGCGGACGCCATCCCCGGCGTCATCGAGTTCTGCAGGGTAGACTCCAGCATGATGCTGCGGTTGATGATCTGCATCGTCACCTGCAGTTTGTTGTTGAGACGGACATCCCGCTGGCTGAACTTGGCGCGCGTGGCCGCGATCTGTTGCTTCCACTGCGTCGCGGTCTCCTGGTCGAAGGTCTGGTAGTGAACCTTCGCCTGCTCGACCCGGTCCAGCATATTGTCGAGCATGGCAGAGAGCAGGTCGACGGCCACAATCTCGGACAGCGTCTGGATCTCGCCGTCGGTCAGCGCATAGTGGGCATAGGCCTGCACGGCGAGGATCTTGTAGATCGGCACGGTCGCGAGGTTGAGGAGCTGCTTTTCGGCGGCGTTGAGCGGCGTGTCCGACCGGATCTTGTCGCTCATCGACTTGATCATCGTGGCGATCCGCGGGCGCAGCGCCGACGATGCCGGGACCGACAGGGTCTGTTCGCCGACATCGTAGCAATTCTCGTCGTTGCACTTCAGCATCTTGACCGGCGGCGCGTCCGCCGTGCCGTCGAGCAGCGCAGTGACGACGGCGTCTTCCGCCGGACCGAACATCACCACCTTGCCGCCAACGCTCGGGTCCGTCGACGGCGTCGTCACGACCGTACCAACGAGCGTCATGATATATTCGGAGAAGGACTGGTCGAACGCCCCGAACTTGGCGGACTTCTTCAGCGCCTCCCAGGTATAGTTGTGCGGTTCGCCGACCAGCTGGTCCTTCATCGACGCATCGGTGTTCCCGGCGATTGTCGAATCCCGCCGATTGCCGTTGTTGCAGCCCTGACGCGAGGCGGCCCAGTCGGAAAAGACGCCCTGGCTGTTGCCGACCGCCTCGCAAATGGTCGCCCGGGTCGAATCCATCTGGGGCCAGATTCCGCCGACCAGCGCCTGAGCGGTCTCGCAGCTGGAGATGTTCATCTGGTTGAGGAGCTGCGCCTTCTGGCTGAACTCGTCCATGACCTTACCGATCTCGGGCGAGACGGAATCGATGGCCAGCTTGAAGGCGAACCCAAGCGCGTTGTTGGCCGTCGCCTTCAGCATCGCCACGATCTCGGACGCATTGATGAAGGAGAAGCTTCCAGAAAACAGGTCGATGCCGCCGCAGCCCGCACGGGCGCTCGGAAGCTGAAGATTGAACGGCTGCACGCTCTTCTGCGGGAAACGCGTCCAGACATTGCCGAGAGAGTAATAGCCGGCCGACTGACCCTGATAGGCCGAGGGGCCGGTCACGTTGGCAGCGCCGCCCGCGTCGGAGAAGAAGTTGTTCATCTCGGACGCGACGTCGGCGCGCGCGACCCCGACGATGGAAAAATTGAGCGCGGCCATCATGGCCATCGAGCCGGCGGCCGAGCGGAAGAAGCGGCGGGCGCGCCCTTTGCGATGATCCTGTCCCATCAGTAATCGCTCCCCACTTTCGTGTTCGTGAGCGTGAAGATGCGATCCATGATCTCATCGGCGCTCAGGATGCCGTATCCAACCGGAATGGTCCGTTTGGTCACCGTGTCGAAGAGGACCAGCGCCGGTGTCTCATTGCCCGGCACGCCCATGCGCGCCCGCTGCCCGGAATCGACGACATGTTCCGGAAAATCGCGGCTCGGCCCCCCGTCCATCGATACGGCCATGACCGCCATCCGGTGGCTGTCGGTCACCGAGCGAAGGATCGGGGCGAACAGCTCACAGGCGCCGCAGCTCTGCGCGAAGAAGTAGAACAGCCCGTAGCGCTGCCCCAGGTTGGTCAGGACCGCGTCGCGATCGGCCTTTCGATTGTCGAGCCAGGCACGCTTGCCGACCGTCGAGACGGGCCTTTGCAACGTGTAGTCGATGTCGGGGTTCTGCCAGAGCGCGCGCTGCCACACGTCGGAGAAAGTCGAGGCGCGGTCGAGCTGCTCGCGCTGGAAGCGGACGTAGGCGATGACGTTCTCTTCGGTCGGCTCCAGGATCGCCTTGGCCTTCAATTCGTCGAGCTGCTTCGTGATCGCCGCCATCCGGTCGACCGCGCTCGGCGGCGGCGACGGTTGCGCCTCGCGCGGCAAGGGTCTGGGCTTGTCGCAATAGAACCATTGTCCGAGCTTCCGCTCGCCGCAGTAGAAAGCATCCGGCCGGTTCTGCTCGATCGTGTCGCGTGACGGCGGCGCATCCTGCGCCAACAGGGGAGCAGCAGTCCCAATCGACAGGGCGAGCAGCATCGAGAGTTTAGCGACGGGGGACATCACGCTTCGTCCTTTCATCGGCTGAGGCGGTTTGCGCGGAAGGGAGTGCGAGCGGTGGGTTGGGTGTCAGACTGTCCCAGGCTGCGGGGTGGACGCAGCAATCGGCCACGGTCGCGGGAGAGCCACCGCAACGATGGTGGGGCGTTGGGGCCGACGGTTGCAGCGCCAGGGATGCCAGGACGAGGGGCAGCTCGAGAACAGGGATAGGCATGGTCACTTTCCTTGGGTTTGCGCTGCGGCCCCTGCGGCAAGGAGATCGGATCGGCCCATCTCACTTGCCGTGGAGGTCGTAGTAGTTCTGAATTTTCTGCTGGATTTCGGTCATGGTCTGGACTTCGTCCGGCAGCTTGGCCGCATCCATGAAGTCCGCATAAACCTCGGTGAAATCCATTACCGACAGGTCGAGCCGCGAGAACTCGTCGATCGTGAAGCCAATGCACTGTTCCTTTTTCGGCGCCCCCCACGGCTTGCCGAGCTGCACACGGCCCTGCTCCTGGAGGATGCGGGAGAGCTTGCTCTCGAAGCAGCAATAAGCGGTGCGCCGCGTGCTGCAGATGCCGAGGAAACTCGACGAGCAATAGGTGCCGAGATTATGGCACAGGCCCATCCGGTCCTTGATGTCGAGCCTCATCTCGTCCTGTGAACATGCGAAAAGGACCAGGAAGGGGGTCGCGAGCGCGGCGATCGCCGCGGGACCGCCCGCCAGCGCAGCCGCGCCAGCGCCGACCGTCAACAAACCCGACGTCTTGCCCGCACAGCAGTTGATAAGGCCGAACACCGGCTTGTGGCAGGTCTCGCGCGTGCCGCTGAAGACCCGGAGATCGGCTTCGTTGAACTCCTTGCCCGCCTGGTCGATCGCATGCAGCGCAACGAGCGCGTCCTTGAACTCGGTCGACGCTTCGCGAACGATCGGCTCGCAGTCGCCGTTGATGCAATAGACGTCGTCGCCGCAGATATATTGCGGCGCATCGCTCGTGCCTCCGGAAGGCGTCGGGCACCTGTAGACGCGGTTCTCGACTTTGCAGGGCCCGCCATCAGGCTCCTCGTCAAGGCATTCTGTGCGCAGATAGGTGCAGCTCCCGTTCGCCTCGAGATCACCGCAGTCATTGGCTGTTGAGATCCGGTGGCATTGATAGGTCCGCTGCCAGGCCCAGCAGGGCTGGGTGACAGGAACGCCGTCGACGATCCGGGTGACCGGGTCGCTCGACGTGCACACTTCGGTCTCGAGCGTGCAGTTCGGGTCGCCGGCATTGGCGGCGCATAGCCCCTCGTTGCGCGTGATGACCGGCACGGCCGGTTCTTCCTGCTTCGTGAGCCAGTAATTGCCGGTCGAGAGCACATAGCCCGGATGATACTCGCCCGGCGTGATCCCCTGGGCCTCGGCGGTGCATTTGACCTCGACGGCGGTGTGGCCAAGGCTTTTGCAGGTCGGCGCCGCAGTATATCCATAGGCGCTCATATTGTCGCAATAGTCGATCGGGCGGCTTTCCCAGCAGATGCCGGTGGCGATCTCGTCGTCAAAAGCCGCGCGGGCGGGATAGGGCCCGCCATCTGTCGGCAGGAAGCTCAACCGACCCGTGTAATAGGTGTAGATCGTCCGCTTCTCGGTGTGAACGTCAAGGCTGACGTTGCAGGTCCGGGCTTCCGTGGTGACCTTGCTGCCGGCGTTGCAACTCGCCTCATAATAGCCCGCGCTCCCCGGCGCGGCGGGCAGCGGCACGCATGTGCCCTTGGTGCCGCCCATTTCCTCGCCAGCGAGATAGGTCGAGGGATCGTTTTCGACCGATGTCGCGCGCGCCGTGGTCGCGAGGATCTCGGAATTGCTGAACGTGGCCCGGCTGTGATCGGCATCGGTGGTGATGCGATATTGCTCGTTGGACGACTTGGCCGCCTGGGCGTCGGACTCAAGCTTACCGGGATCGTCGAAATAGGATCCTTCGGGCAAGCTCGTGCCGGAATAGCCGGGGACCGCGGCGGCTTGCGCATCGCTGGACGGCACCAGCGTGGAATCGTTGCGCTTCTCCGTACCCAGCGCCTTCCCCTCCTGGCGCGCCTCGTCGAGCGTCATCTGGGCAAGCGCGGGCGAACTCGCCATAACGACGCCGAAGAGCGCAGCCAGGACGAGATACGCCCTCATGGATGGGCCTTGCGCATGTTGGCGAGGCCAACCGCTGCGACCCGTGCGCCCGGGCCATTACCGTCCGCGAACTGCTCGAGCGCATATTCGACCGAGACGTTGCCGACGAGCCGATCATAGGGCGGCAGCTTGGTCTGGCAGGAGAAGCCGGCGCAAAGATCGAAGTCCGACGAGACACTGACGTATGTCGGCACTGCCTGGACATCGAAAGCGCGGAACAGCCGCGGATCGATGCCGACATTGGCGAAATCGTCCTGCCGGTCGATGATCTTGCCAAGGCTCGTGGCGAACTCCTTCATCGAATTGTTGGGGAAGCCGCGGAACACGACCACCCCGCCGGCCCTGGCCGTGTCGCCGATCAGCTTCTGCAGCGACTGCGGTGGCATCGACAGGCTCGCGAAGACGATGAACTGGGGCGCCTCGCCCTTCCCTGCCGTCGCGTTCGACGCGGCACCGGCCACGATCTCGTCGAAATCGACGGGGCCTGCCGGTCCCTTGGGCAGATCGCTCTTGGCGACCCGCTGCATGTTCTCCATGCCAGCGTCGCGAACGGTCTGCGCGTCCTCGCGGAAGGCGTCGCCCCTATCCTTCACATGGTTGACGAAAGCCTCGGCATCCGCCTGTAGGTCCGCCGAACGCTGCTTGATCGCCTGGACGTCGATCCCGTCGACGGTCTGCGCGAGCAAGGCCGTCACGCTCGCCAAGCCAAGGATCGCTGCGAAGCCCCAGAGGTATTTGCGCATTGGACGGCCCCCTACAGCACGCAGCAATTGCGTTTGCGCCAGACGAGGTAGCCCATGTCCTCGCCGGCGGCGGGATAGGCGCGACCTGCGTCAGGCGGCATGGTGGATGCCCCGATCGTGGAGCAGGCGAAGCGGCCGCTCACGGTGGGGATCGGATTGACCATCTGGAAGCGGTATTGCTGCTTGCGCATGATCGGCATGAGGTACTTCTTGCAGAGCCCGGCCGAGCCCATCGTCCCCCAGGCAAGAGCTTCGCGGTGCATCTTGTAGGCGAAGCGCGACAGTGCGAGCCGCGAGGACTGAACATGGCCGATCGAGGACGGCACGTTGCCGTTGAGCGGATACATGCTGCCCTGGCACCCCGCACACCAGAACAGCGGATCGAGCGGCAGGTGGACGGTCCCGGCGATGCAGTCGCCGGCGCAGGCGACCTGGGCGATCGGGTTAGCGAAGACGACGGCTTCCGGATTGATCAGCGCCGTCAGACTATCGTCCTGCCAGAGCGGATCGACCTCGGTCATATAGGCGATGTCGAAGCTCGCCTGCTCGAAGCAGACGAAGTCGGTCAGGATCTCCATCCAGTAGAGCAGCGGATAGACGTACCAGTGCACGTGCCATTTGGCCGTGCTCTGCGAGCGGCCGCCCACCATCGAGGGGCCGGCCAGATAGCCCTGGCCGATGTCGAACCCCGGCGCGATGCGCACACCCCCGAGATTAGGAAAGCACCAGGGCTTCATTGTGACGTCCGCGAGCCGCACCGGCTCCCAGAAGCCGACCGAGATGCCGATCCTGGGAAGCGGGCTGCCACAAAAGCAGATCGGGGAAGCGGGATTGCTCGTATCCGGCCGGCCGCTCGGCCAGATCTTGAGGCCGCCGACCGAGAGTGGGAACAGGCAAGACCAACACACGTCGGTGATCGGATTGACGAACTTCCCGTGACAGGTCGGCCCTGCCGCCTGTGCGCTCGGCGCCAGAAAGAAGGCTGCCAGCGCCATGACGAGAAGCCGCAGAGCTGATCGAAAGCCGCGCATCACTGATCCTCCCCGGCAGGTTCGAGAAAGGCGGTGTCCGCGCGATGCTTGCGCGCGAGGTAAAGCGCCGTGGTCAACAGCGTGGCCGCCAGCAGCGACGCGATCGCACAGGGCGCCGCCTGACCGCTGATCCGCATCAACGGCTGCAAGCCCGCGACACTGGCGGCCAGTAGCAGGCAAAGAACCTGCCAGATCCGGCGCAGCCGCCGAAGATCGCGAGTCTCGGGTGCCGCCATCGGCGTTCGGAGCATGTCGAGCCACAGCGGCATCAGCCCGGGCTCCCGGACTTCAACACCACCTCGGAGACGCGCATCACCTTGCCAGCCTGGGTGACCACGGCTGGCGTATGCTCGATGCCGAAGCGGGAAGTGAGCTTGCCTTGCTGATCGAAGTAGAAACGCCGCTTCTTCGCGGTCATCTGCTCGACCGGCGATCCACGCACGAAGATTATCTTCGCCTTGAGGTCCGTGTAGCGCGTCGTGGCCCAAGCGAGCTGCTCGCTATCGTCACCGTCGATGAAGACAAGGTCCTGACGGATCGAGACGAAGTCGAGCGGGTTGATCCGCTGTCCCGCTGGGGCGATCAGGTTGCCCTTCTGGTCGCGGATGTCGCGTTCCATCGTGACCGACGGATCGAAGTCCCAGCTCCGGGCGGTCCGGGCCGGGGTGACCCCCGTGACGGGATCGGGTCGACGAACTTTCGCCTCGACGCGCTTGGCGAACATCTCGTTGGTCCGGGCGAGCTCGCCGCTTGCCTCTGCGCGGCGCAGGCGGTTTTCAATGGTGGAGAGCAGATCGGGCTCGATGACCGGGAACGCCTGCGCGGCCTGGCCATAGTCCTTGGCCTCCGACCGCATCGGCCCAACGACGATCAACCCGCCGACCGTTGCGGCGATGGCCAGCCCGCCTGAGATGAGCACCCTCATAGGATCGGCTCCCCGGTTCCTATGACCTGGCGCGCGCATACGAAGCCGATTTCGGCATAGCGGCTGTCGAAGCCATCCTTGTGCGGCGTAGCCGCGAAATAGCATCCCTGCGGCACCGGGCCGGTTGCGCCCGGCGTCAGGCGTTCACCAAAGCGTGTGAGCGGTTTCATCTGCGCGACGAGGTGGCCGTTCACCGCAACCTGGCGGCCAACGTGGCTGATCGTGTCGCCCGGCATGCCGTAGACGATCTTGCCGAACATCCGCGGCTTCGCGCCGAAGTGGCGACGCAGGAGCGTGCTTGGCGGCGGGTCGAAGAAAACATAGTCTCCGCGCGCCGGCAGCTTGTGGCGCTGGATGAGGAAGGCCCAGTTCGGAAGCGAACCCGTCGTGTTGATCAGCAGCAGATGATCGTCGCGCCATGCGCTGATCGCGCTGAGCAGAACGCTGCCCGCGATGAACAGGCCGAACAACAGCCATAGCCGCGTGCGTGGCCGCCAGCTTGGGCGCGCCTCACTGGCCGCCGATGCCATCGGAGCCTCCGAAGGTCGAAACTTGCGCAGCTGGCGGAGCATATTGCGGAACCGGCTGCTGCTGCCCTGAAGACACCATTCCTGGCGCCGCCATGCCCTGTGCGGCCATCATGGGATCGATCGGAGGAGCAGCCCCGGGCATCTGGCCCGGCATCTGAGCCGGGGCTGCAAGTTGGGGTCTCGCGGCCGCCATCGCCTGGGCATTCATCTGCTGCAGCTCCTCGGCCGAAGCTTGGCGCGGCCGCGGGACGCCCGAGGCGTAGACCGATTGTCTGAGGCTGTCGGTTATATCGGGCACGTTCTTCGTGAGCACGGCTTCGCCGACGAGCACGATCTGGCCGCCAGCACTGCGCCGCTGCAGTTCCTTGTCGAGCGACGCCATGAAGCCCCGCATCTCGGCCTCGACCTGCGCCGGAGGCGATGTCGAGCGCGCCTGCGCCTGCACATATTCCCCGACGATCGAGGAGAGCCGCGCCGAGACGATATGATCCTGCTTGGGCGTCACCAGTGTCTTGGTGACCCACATGCCCCAGACCACAGTGGCCAGAAGGATCAGCCCGGCGAGGATCTGCATACGGCTGAAGCCAGCGAAGAATGTTCGTCTGGGCTTCGCTGGCGCTGCTGGCGATACCGGTGGCGCGGGAAGGTCGAGTTCGGGTTGCTCAGCCATGGCGGGGGTCTCCCTGCGATCGGGCCGAAGGCAGGATCCTGCCTCTCCGCAGGACCATGAGCCCCACGGAAAGGATGAGATGTGCGACGGCGAAGATGGTCTTGAACGATGCGACCCGATCCGGGGTCGCGATGACGTAGCGGGTGCTGAGGTTGTTGAGCTGGTTCATCAGGCCATCGAGCGAGAAGCCGCCAAGGGCGAGAAAAAACAGCGCGAACAGGCCCCAGGTCATGAGCAGCGTTGATGCGAGGAAGCCGCCGAAATACAGGGTGAAATGAAGCATCGCGCGCGCGTCGATCGACGGCGGCGCGGATGGCTGTACCCTCGGCTCTGTGCTGCTGGCCATGGCTCACTCCGCCGCTTGCGCGAGCTCGGGATCCTCGTGAGAGGCCCATTTTTCCGGGTTGTCCGGGAAGGCGATCCGCTCGATCGCCTCATCCATGGTGAGGCCCTGCGTGACGAGATCCTCAATGGCGGCGTAGACGGCCGGACTGGAGGAATAGACCGTGGACGAGAAGGGATCGAGCACCAGGCGGCCGACCGCCAACGTCTCTGGCCCCTTGATCAGAATGTCGGAATATTCGCGGCCGTTGATCTTCAGCGAGCGCAGCAGCGCGTCGGTATAGTCGTCCATCTCGAAACGATCATGCTTCTTGAAGTCGGCGATGGTCTCCGGCTTCTGCTGGAGAATGACGAACCAGTCGCTGTTCTCAAGGGCGGCGATCGAACCCGCAGACTTGTAATAGTCGTTGAGCGACTGGGTCGCGGTGATGAGCGACGCATAATATTTACGGCAGGTACGCGCAAAGGCCTCGATGAACTCGGCCATCGCCCCGCCGCGCATCATCTGCCACGCTTCATCCAGGAATAGCGCCTTGGGGATCGAACGGTCGACCTTACGCATCATTTGCTGTGACATGAACATGATCGCGGCCAGCACTACGCTGCGCAGTTCCTCACGTGACGAAAGATCGGAGAGTTCGAAAACGGTGAGCTGGGCCGACAACTCGAAGGACACTTCGCCCTGGAAGAAGCGGCCATAAGTGCCGGCGGAGGAGAATGGCCGCATAGCTATGCCAAGATCGGTGGCCTGCTGGTTGCCGGTCGCATCCAGGGCGGTGATGATATCATCGATCGAACCAGCCCGCCCCTTCTCCGCCCAGACCGTGTTGACTGCGCCGTCGATCAGGCCGCGCTCGGTATCGTTGAGCCGATCCATGTGGCGCGACATCTGGTTCACGATGGCCTTGAGCATTGCCATGCAGTCGAGGAGATAGTCCTCATCGGTCGCCGCGAGTTCCTCGTCGATCATGCTGAACGGGTTGAGACAAAAGCCCGAAGCCATCGTGAACTCGACGAAAGCGCCGCCCTGGAGCTTGGCGGAATGCTCGAACGAGCGTCCGTCGTCGATGACGACAACGCGGGCGCCGGCGCCACAGAATGACGCGCACAGCTCCTGCAGCGTCACCGATTTGCCGGAGCCCGACTTGCCGAAGACAGCGACATTGTGGTTGCCGGCCGCATTCTCGAACGGGCTCCAGAAGAAGGGCTGACCACGTCTGCCGATCAGCATCAGATGGGGCACCTGGCTCCCGAGGAACTCGCCCTGAATGGGGGCGAGATTAGCGGCGGTCGTGGTCAGCAATGTGCGCATCCGCTTCATGCGCTCGAGATCGCGCGCGAGACCGTTGGCCATCGTCATCGGCATCGCGCAGAGCAGACCCATGATCTGCAGGTAGCGATCGTCGAGAAGATCCCAGCCCGCTGCCCGGTACACGGATTTGAGTACCCGTTCGTTCGCGTCCCCCCGGCCCTTCGGGGAGAAGGCGGTGACACTGAAGAAGACGCGCACGAGCTTGCGGCCCTGGCGCAGCTCGTCGTTCACATAGCGCCATTCCTGGCTCTGATCGCGCAGCTGCGGCAGGAAGCGCGACGATTTTGAATCGGCCAGGCTCGTTGTGCGCATGAACTTGAAGCTGGCCTTGTTGCTCGCGGCCATCGGATCGGGGAATTCGACACAGAGATTGGTCGCGACCGGGCACGGCATGCGCAGCTTGTCGGTAAACATGTCGCCGATCAGCCGGGCGACGTCCCATGGCGCCCAGCGTGCCGGCAGGTTGCGCACCGAGAACGAGCGGACGTCGAAGACGTCCGGCAGAATTTCACCGATCTCCGGCGCTTCGTCGATGGTCTTGCCGGTGGGCCGGAATCGCTCGGTGCGAAGCAGCATCCGGTCAGACTCGATATGCAATTCGACGTCCCGGCGGATTGCCTGGTCCGCGATCGGATCGAGCGGATTATAGCTGACCACGTCCTCGCCGGCAGCAGTAGTCGGCGAGGTAATGTCGTCGATCCAGGCAATGAGTGCCTGCGGATCCATCGTCCTGGCCGACACATTGATCGAGGCAAGCGCCGAGATGATGCCGTCCATGACGGCGACGATCTCCTCTGCCGTCACGCTCGAGCTCTCGGGCGTCGAATAGGAGATCGCCACGCGGTGATTGCGAAGCGAAAAGGGCGCGTCGGCCGAAAGCGACTTCCAGACCCCGTCGGTCAGGAAGTCGACCCGGTGCTTGGCCATGCGCTCATAGACGCCGCGCGCGGAATAGCGCGGGAGATACCATTTGGAGAGGCGCTCGCCGATCCGCGGACTCATCCATTGGTGGAACTGCAGACAGCCGGGGGCAGGAATCGCCTCCGAGAGAAACTGGGTCAGGATCTCGCCCGTGCGTTCGTCCGCGCCGACGAGCGGCGCTGCTTCGATCACGAAGCCGCGCGATGCGCTGTTGTAGAATATCCCGGTCTTGGGATCATAGCTGCGATAGGGCAGCCAATGCGCCAGCATCGGCACGCCAAACTCCGGCCGCTCGGCGTCGGGCCGCTTGGCGTCGCCCAGGATCCCGGACAGCAGGCTCTCGAAGAAGCTCCCCGCCATCTCACTTGTCCTCCGGCACGGCAGCAGGGAAGTTCGCGGCCTTCACCGTCGCGCCGATCGCCGCCGGCGCGGCTGCCGCTCCGGTCTGCGCAACGCCGGCATCCCGGGCATCCTTAGCCGCGCCATTGGCGACCTCCTGATAGTGGGGATCGGCCTTCACGCGCGCGACCGCCGCCGCGCCGGTCGCGCTCATAGGCTGCGGAGCGGGTGCCGAGGCCGCCTTGGCTTCGGGACTGCCGCTCGCCGGTGCATCAGAGGGGGGATGAGGCACCGTCGAAGCGGCAGCCGGCGGAGTATGGCTCAAAGCCGCCGCCGTTCCCGAACCGGATGTCGCTGGCGCCCTGGGAGCGAGACGCGCCCTGACATCCGCTTTGATCGCACTGACCGGATCGGGGGCCGGATCAGGCTTGCGCGCCCGGGCAGCCGCAACGGCCGCCGGGTCCGGTCCGTTCGGATCGCTGTCGGCGAAGCCTGTCAGCGGCGGATCGATGCGGTCGACCGCATCACCAAGCGATTCCTGGATGTCTGGTGCCACCGCCGACGCCCGCGCCGGCATGGACGCCTGCATCAGAGCCTGCTGCCGCCATTCCCCGCTCGCGACGACCGCATGGACCGCACTGGCCTCGTGGAGCCGGCCACGCTCGTCGATATAGGGCTGAAAGACGATCCGCAGCACCTTCTCTTGGCTGCGTCCGGCATCGGTCGAGGCAAGGCGCGCGGATTGGCCCATCGCCACGCGATTGGTTTTCCCGCGCATCGGCTGCCGCATATTGCCGGTGGGCAGAGCATCGCCGTCCGAAGGGTCCGCCGAGATGAGCGCAAGCGCCCTGTCGTCGATCGTCGAACTCGGCGCGCAGATGCCGTCGGGCGCCGCGCAGGAAAAGCTGCCGCGCACATTGCCGCCGAAACTGGCGCAGCCATTGAGCGCCAGGAGACTGGTCAACCCGAGCACACCCGGCAGCCACAGACGACGGCGGCCGCCGCCATGCCCAACCAAGGACCGCCGGATCACGACTGGCCTCCCTTGAGCCAATTCTCGAGGAAGGCGCGCGGCCGGTAGCCCTCGATCACCGCACCGTCGCCGCGCACGATGACCGGCGTGCCGCTGAGACCATGGCGGTGGGCGAAGGCCTCGTTCGCATCGAGCCCCGAGGTGTTGCAGGAAGGTCCTGCCTTGATTTCCTCTCCGGCATAGGCTGCATGCAGCGCGGCCTCCCGGTTCCTGGCGCAGTAGACGCGGTCGGCGACATCGCGGCTTCCGAGCACCGAGATCGGCCGTTCGACGACCCGCACGTTCATGTCCTTCAGGACACTGGTGAGCGCCCGGCAATAGCCACAGCGGAAATCGGTGAAGACCGTGATCGTCTGGCCCGAAGGATTGCCCCAGACGATCGCACCGTCTCGGGGCAGCTCGGCGAGCGAGAGCTTCTGCGGCGTCGCAGGGCGGACTGGCTTCTCCACCCGGCCCGGCGTTGCCGCAGCGAGCTGTGAAGTATCGTCTTCGCCGCCCGCATTTGCCGCCGCATTGGCCTTCGCGGCTGCGCCGACGAGCATGTCGGGGTTCATCTCGAGCAGACGGGCGGCCGTGATGTCCTGCCGGGTCTGCATGTCATAGACGCGGCCGATGACGAGGAAACGCGCGCCCGTATCGACGTAGAACAGGTTGGCGCCCGCGGTAATCTCGCAAAGGCCGCTGATCTTGCCGCAATCGATAGCGGTGACCGGTGTCTTGGGCAGCCGCGTCTTTAGGAGCAACCGGACCCGGTCTTCCGGGCTGTTCGTGTCGGCCGCGAGCGCGATGCCGGCGACGCTCAGCCCGAGGAGCGTGGTGAGGACGAGGCGCGACGGGCGGCCCAGCGCGCGCAGACGATCAATTGCGAACATAGACACCCTCCAGGAAGACAATCTCAACATCGATGCCGGTCGGCATCTCAATCACGGGCTGGTATTGCTCGGCGCGTTCGATCAGATATTTGGAGACCATGTCGCCAGTCTGGGCGACGCCCTCGCCGAAACCGCCCTCGAGGATGTCGCCCGTCGAGAGCTTCTGGCGCTGGCCGTTGGTCGTGATGTTGGTGCCCTGGAAGACCGAGTTGGCATTCGCCGAGAAGCCACGGCCGAAGCCGCCAGCAAGGCCCGCCAGGAAGGCCTGGGTCACGAGCGAGCCTTCGCGGGACACCACCCGGCCACGCACGCCCGTCTTACCCCCGAAGGCGATGAAGCCCTTGACCTCGGAGACCGCGTAGCGGCCGCCGGGCTGCGGGCAGGTCATCTTCTGAAGCTTGACGTAGACCTTCTCGCTCGAGAGGTCGCCGCGCGCCGCGCCGTTGATGAGGCAGCCCTCTATCTTGGTCGTGAGCAGGCGGCCGTTCTGGTAGACCGAGCGCGCCGGACCCGTCACACGCAGCACGACGGGCAAGGGATCGCTCTGGCTGTTGACCCCCGCGCTCGCATCCACGCCCACGATCACCTTCGCACGCGCGAAGCTGTTGGGCGGCAGATAGTTGACGCTGTCGGTATAGACCGTGTTGCCCTTGGCAATGCGGGAGGCGTTGCCGCTATCCGTCGTCGTGAAGTTGACGAGCTTCACTTCCGCGGCCGAAGCGATCGGAGCCGCCGCTTGCGTTCCGCCCTGCGCGCCCGGTCGCTGATAGGCCTGCGGACCATAGGGCCCGTACATTGCGGCCGGGCCGGGCGCCGGTGCTGCGGCAGTCCGGCGATCAGCGACCTGCCGGCGAAGTTGCTCGTTTTCGGCCTGGTAGGCGGACAGGACCCGCTGGCCATCGGCCTGCATCGCCTGATTCTGGCCCTTCAGCGCCTCGACCTGCGCGGTCAGCGCCTCGAGCCGGCTATTCTGCCCGTCGATCGACTTGAGTTGGTTTTCTGTCGACTGAAAGCGGTTCTCCGAAAGCGCCATCCATTCCTGCTGGGAGAGGTTGCGGTTGACGAGATCCTTGGTGGAGACGTCGACCTCGCTGACGCCGTCGTCGGTCTCCTTCGATTTGTCGCCGTCGCCGCCGAAGATCCAGAAGGACGAAAGGACCAGGCCCACGCCCGCGACGCCGGCGAGGAGCAGACGCTGGCGGCGGCGGACTGCGTCATTGGCACCGAGATCGCCCGACAGCGGGGAAACTCCCTCTTCGGTGCCGCCCTCGCTGCCGCCGTCGAGAGGACGGCGACTGCGCTTCAGGAAATCGGAAAGAGCCATATCCTCACCTTCCCGTAGGAGTATTTTGGCCAGCCAAGGGGCTCGGACCATTTTGCGAGACGAGGTAGGCCGTGGTGACCTTGCCCGGTGCGAGCTTGGTGTCGGCGATCGAGACGGCGAGCGCGCTCGAAGGAGCGACCATGCTTGTGGTAAGCTCGACGCTCTGGTCACCCTTGTTCTCGATCCGAAGCACCCGGCCGGTCAGCTCGGAACCCCGATATTCGGCGATCATCTGGACCTTGAGAGTGCCAACATAGACGGGGCGCAGGGTGCGCTGGCGCATCTCGTAGCCATCGGCGACGGCATTCGAATACATGGCCTGGACAAGCTCGACGGCGGCATCCTGGGGTCCCAGCTGATTGGCGGGACCATTCTCGGCCGCCTTTTCGTTGGCGATCGCAGGGTTCGAAACAAAGACCTGGGCGGCCTGGTCCCCGCTGATCCGGCACACGAACTTGTAGACGTAGCCGCGCTTGCTGGTCGCGAAGAAGGAAAGCGCGGGTCGGCCAAACCCGTCTGGCACAGACAGGTAGATGTCACCGCGGACCGGCTCGTTGACGACCGAGAAGTCGTCCTGCGGATTGCCGGTCGAGATCTTCGACACGCTCGCGAACTCGTCCTCGACGAGGCTGATGCGGGTCAGATCCTTGGCCGACGCGGTGCAATCAACCTGCGCGCTGTCGCTCGCCATGATCGTCTGATCGGCGAAGGCCGGCTCGGCGATGAGGAAGACCGCCAGGGCGACGAGGCTTGCGCCGATGAAGCGGCTCGCGTGGCAAGTCACGCGCGAGAGGAAGGCAGTGCCGAGCGCGGCACTCCCGATAGCATAGACCGGCATCATGATGAGCTCCCCTGTTGGTCTTTCGCGGAGCCGGTCTTCACCATCCCGAAGCCCACCAGCTTCAGCGACAGGCCGGAATATTCCCAGTCGTAGCGGAAGGTGCGGTTCTCGCTGGAGATGACCTTGTTGCCGACGATCGTGTGCAGTTCGCCGGTCACCTCCGAGCGGAGGTTCCTGGTGTCGATCTCCATCTTCTGGATGGTGAAGAACTGCGAGATCGAGGAGCCGCGCTGCTCGCTGACGATCTTGAGCAGGTCGGCCTTGATCTTGCCCTGCGTGCGCGGGCTCGCAATGTCGAGCACCGCATTCATCCAGTATTCGAGGTTCTGCGGGCTGCGATCGAGCGTCAGCACGACCGTGTCGCGCGTGATCATCTCCAGATATTCGCGGCTGACGCCGGCAGAGCTGACCGTCAGCGGAGAACGCAGCACTGGTTGCAGCACCACCTCGCGGTCGCGCGACAGGCTGACCGTGCAGAGCAGCAGGGTGATCACGGCGAGCGCCACCGCGGCGACGGCCAGAATGTTGCGCTGGCGCAGGATCCGCTGGCTGTTCGTATGGCTGTAGGAAAGTTCCATATCACCCCGCCATCAGTCGAAGATATGAGGGTGGCGTGGCTCTCAGGCCGGTGAAGCCGGCCGGAAGATGCCAATAGGCCAGGTGAAGCAGCCAGGACGTCGCCCGGCCTGCCTTAGCTTTTCTGAGACCCCACCAGCCCGCCCCCGAAAGAAGCATGCCGATAAGGATGTGCTGAGACAGGATCCCCCAGACGAATGGGATAACCATCGCCAGGAACTCATCCAGCGTCCACAGCCCGATCAGCTCGGGATCGTCGAGATGAGTTGGAATGACGTACTTGTCTGCGGCCATTGCACCACCCCCTCCTGGACCTGGGCGGAGCTGCTACTCCGCACAGGCCTGGGATCGGTTCAGATCGTCGCGGTTACGGTGGACGTGACGATCGGCACGCCGGTTCCGGCACCGACGCCGACGCCGACCGGGATCGCGATCTGCCCCATCGAGAAGCGACCCGAAGCGAGGGCGACCACGCCGCCGGCGAGGCTGAGCACCGTGATGATCTTGCCGCCGGATCCCTCGAGGAAGTCGGTGAACTTAGTGAGCGCGGTGTTGAACGTCGTGTCGGCGCCGGCGAAGGCGGGACCGGCGAAGAAGAGAAAAGCGAACAGGAGTACGGCGAGGGCGAGGATCGCCAGCTCCGCGTGTCCGCTCTTTTGGAGGACAGACTGCATGTGGATTTCCTTCGATTGGAGACGCGACGGAACCGCGCCCAAACAAAGCTGGCCAATCACATCGCCGCACCGCAACGACGTATGGGATCAGCCCCCTCCCGAATCGGGAAAATTTTCGATCATGTTCGATGTCGGTGATGAAAATGGGGCACCGTGTCCCGGTGATCAGGGCATCCTGCCCCGTCATATGGGGCAAATTGGCCGGGTTGACGGGGCGTTATGCCCTGCAATTGCGGACAGGCTTCATTCGCGGTAGATTCGCGGCGCAAGACTCGTCAGATATTAACCATTGCCTGTTCATAATCCCGGCAAGGCAACCGACCATCGATCGGGCTCTAATGGATGAGGGCAGTTCAGGACGTGGGCACTATGGGCGCTGACTCACGAGACTTTACACTGGATATCTCCGAACGCTTCTTTCATCTCACGACTGAGAGCCTTCGCCTTCATTCTAATAGTACTAAGTGCTATCAGACGCTCGAAAATCTCGTGAACAGCCGCGTTCCAGGAATAGAAAAGATAGATGATGAGGATGCGGAGAACCTAAAGCGCCATCTGGTGGCTGTCCCTACAGGCGGAAGCATTCAGATCCATTTAGAGATTACGGAGACGAGTGCCAAAAATCTTGAGAGAATAAAAGAATTGCTCGAAACAAGACTCGAAACCAACATTTCTGTTGGGGACGCTCTTTCTGCCCTTTTATTCAACTATATAGTCGAGCAGCGGGCAGCTCGCGTGATTTCCAAGC
Source organism: Sphingobium sp. KKT206 (assembly GCF_055640555.1). Classification (NCBI taxonomy): domain Bacteria; kingdom Pseudomonadati; phylum Pseudomonadota; class Alphaproteobacteria; order Sphingomonadales; family Sphingobiaceae; genus Sphingobium; species Sphingobium sp. KKT206. The sequence continues at coordinate 51,044 of NZ_JBVMWC010000003.1, read as the reverse complement.
TCCAGTTGGACGAGTTCGATCAACCTCGCGAGACCGGCCCATTCAAGGGGTCCCGGCACTAACAAGCGCGGTCACCAATGCGTTAGCCTTTCGGTTCGGACAAATCTGGTCGAAACCACGCTTGCATTGGCTTTTCTGCTATGATTGTCTTCCCCATCCGAACGGCATTGGGGGATCGATATGACATCTCTTGCCAAGTTAGGGGCGTAAGTTGTGGAGCTCGCCCAAGGCGACGAGCTGCAGAGGGACTATGTGCCTCTGATCCTGCGGGCGATGGCTTGCAAGAAAGCAACTCAACGCAAACTCGCCCACCTGACCGGTATCAGCAAATCGAGGCTGGGCGTTTTGCTGCACAGCAAGCCCGAAAAACGCGTCACCATGACGCTTCCTGAATTTGAAACAATATTGCACGCGCTCGGCATGAATCTAGTGCACGCATATGTGTGCCTGAAAACCTTCAAAGGTCTCGATGAATATTATCAGAAATGTTATTCGACGGCTGTCTTCATGCTCTGCGACATATGCGTGCGCGCGCCTGAGCGAATGATTGATGTGCTCGAGGAATTGGGTGGCTTCGATGGAACCGAGATCAGGCTGGCCTGGAGCCCGTCGCTCCAAAACGCATTGATCAAGAAGGTGACCGAGGAGGTCCAAGCTATTCATGAGCGCAGAAATCGCCTCACCCATGGCGACGATTTCGACCTCTAGCCGAACTGTTCGTGGACATGGATCAGCAAACCATGCGGCTAGAATGTCGAGACGGACGCCTTCCTTCCGATTGTTGGGCGCAGCTGCGTGTTAGGGCCGGCTGTCGTCGAAATGATTGTCGCCTGGCGCCCGATCCCGCTCAATCGCGACCAGTTGAGCAGAACATTGTCCACATAGGCTTGCGTTTCAGGGATCTGCGGGACCAGGCCATTCCGAATCCGCCCCGGTCCTGCATTGTAGGCGGCGAGCGCGAGATGATAGTGGCCGAAACGGTCGAGCTGCTGGCGCAGATATTTCGCGCCCCCGCGCAGGTTCTCATTGATGCTGTAACGGTTGACGCCCAGTGCAACTGCCGTGTCGGGCATCAACTGTGTGAGCCCGAATGCGTTCTTGCGCGAGAAAGCGTCGGGCCGATACCGGCTTTCCCGGATGATCATGGCATCGAACAGGCCAACCGGAATGCCATATTGGCATGCGATGTTGCTCATCATGTCGTAGTAACTAGCCCGGCGCATCTCGGCATCGGACGTCAGAAATCCGGTCGGCCGGTAACCCGGCGAAGAGCAGCCAGGCACATAATGATAAGCCGCCGACGCGAACATGGCGCCGCCTCGCATCCAGAGCGGGACAGGCACGCTGGATGCAGGCGGGAGCTGTGCTTCGACCGCCATCGCGCCCAACTGCGCGACGCCCACATGGGCGAACGGATCTTCGGCATCGGCAGGCGCCGACCGGGGATTTGTGTCCATGAAATTGTTCGCCATCTGGAATTCCACCCATTGCCGACTGAGGTCATGCACCCGAAAGTCCCCAACCGGCGGCAACAGTGTCGCATCTGGCAGATCCCGAACTGGCGCAGCCGGCGCCGCGACGTCTTGCTTCACCGGGGCGCCCATCGCGATGAGCTGGACGCTTCGGACCGCGTGTTCAGGCCTCGAGACGGCGGGCGCTTCGACGGAACAGATCAGGCCGACGGTGGCGACACCCAAGAAAAAAGCACGCATGACGACCTCCCCATTCTTGAACCGAGGAAAATGGACGCCAGCCGAGTCCATCTTGTCAATCCGCCCCGAGACACTCTGACGGCCGGCCGCACAGCTCTTGCGAGAGCGAAATGTGGCTGATCGCGCGATACAGCAATGGCTGCGGAAAGGGCCGAATTCCTCTTCCAGAGGCCGTTCGGAATGCCCTGGTTCGCTGGTACATCGGCCAAGGTGCCCGGGCCGATGAAGAAGCGGGGATCATGCTCGTCCAGCAAGCGCGCATCGGCGAAAAGTGGATCGCCTGTGACTGCTTGCCGCCAGGTGAACCGCCGCCCATCCTGACTCCCGCCTTCCTCTCGGAAGCTGAAACCTACTACCTGCGGCGTCTTACGAGCACTGATCGGCCCGAGCATCAACCCGATTGCCCGTTTTTCCGCGAACAGGCAACAAACCGCATCACCGAAGTGTGGACACAGGAAAGCCCTGCGGAACCGCCCGCCGGCTATTTCGAGGTTCTGCGCCCCGCGCCCGAGAAGCTTGCCCAACGTCCCGAGGAGGACAGCACCGATGATCGTACCCGTCAGGCATCGATCCCGCGCCTGGCGCGGTTGCTTTGGCGGCTTCTTGCTCTTTCCGGCTTGAATCGTTGCCTGCCTCCATCGTTCGATACGGCCGAGCGTTCCATCAAAACCGAATTCCGCGTGCTCTCCGTTGCGGCCGGAAAAGTCGAAATCGCGCCAGGCATTGAACTGGGTCGCGCGTTCTGGACGCATGCTCAGGCGCTACACAGCCGACGCATGTACGCGCGTCTGCGTGAACTTGCCCGAGGCTGGCCCCGCGGCCATGCTCCGCAGGCGTTCCTGGCCCTATTTGCTCAGGATGTCCGCGGCTCCACCATATATGTGCCGGGAAGCGATCCGGTTGTCCTCGCCAATCGCGTCCAATCGCCGTCGATCCGTGGAAACCAGATCAAGGGGCCTTACCTGACGATCGTCGTTGCTGGGGAATATCCTGAAGCCCATGGGTATGCGCCGCTCCGTGCCTACGCCCAGCCTATTTTCTCAGGGAAACGCTTCGTTCCGGTAGATTCCGAATTTGAACGCGCAGTGCTCCGCGAATTGATCAAACTCCAATGGACGTTCGATCGCATCGGAATCGACCTCACCATTGAGAAACCGGTTTTCGACACACTTACGCCGATCGGCGCCTGCCGGCCTGACTTCATCCTGGAACTGCGCTCTCGCGAAACCGGCGAGATCAGGTCGATCATCGTGGAAGCCATGGGATCAACTGATGAGACGTATCTAGCCGCAAAAGCTGTCACTCATCCGCGCATGGCGCAAATTGGTCCACTCGTGTGTGTATCACCGGCGGATGTGGAAACGGGCCGCATCGGCGCTATCGTCCGTCGCGCGGCGGGCGCCTAGCTCCAGCGCATCGATGTGGCGAAGAGAATGACGATGCCGAGCGTCACAGGCATGGAAGTCAGGTACAGCTTTTGCCAGCGCCACCATATTTTCGGGACAAACAGGATGGCGGACCGAAGGGAATTGACGCTGGACCAGCCGCGCTCGCGAACCACTTCCACCATTGTCGTCGCGCAGGAGAGCGCCATGGCGATCACGCAGCACGAACCGGCAGCGACATAAAGCGCCATCCAGTTCGCCAGTTCGATCGCCGTCAGATATCGCATCTCAGCAACCTGTATAGCCGATAATCGTGCACAAAGGCTAATCGGAGTATCAGGTACCGCAAAATTGGAACTTGCCTCATCTGAGATGCACAGATGCCAAAGGTCGTAAGCGCCGACGGAAGGTGGCGTTGACGCGGCCCGTCAGGCTTTCCGGCGTGTCCGTGGCGCCCATTTTTTCGCGAGCGTTTCCAGCCTTGCTTCGATCAGAGGGATATCGGGCTTGGCGTTGGGATCATGGTTGTCGCCGAGGGTCTCCAGCGCCTCTTCATGATATTCATGCTGGGGATCGCCGAGCGCTTCGAGCTTTTCGGCATAGCCCCATGGTCCGCCACTGTCCTCCGGCGGGCGCATGCCTACTGCATCGAGGATGAGCGGATATGTCAGGTGCGGGCTGGCCGCGCTGACGCGCTCGATCTTGACGCTATGCTCCCAGGCGTCGCCAAAGTCGTAGAGATATCGGAAAGTCTTGCGCCTCGTATCCGCCAGGACCTGGGCGAGAGTGGCCTTACGGGCGTCGAGCGGCCCGTCGAAGCCATATTCAGGATCAGGGATGCCGAAGCCGGTCTGCCCGAAGCTCATTTCCCACAGATGAGAGTCCGTCCACGAGAAGGCGGTCTGGATGACGGTGTGCAGACGGTCGAGGCGGATATTGAGCGGCACCTCCAGCGTTCGGCTCACGGCCGGTGTCACATCGTCCAGCGTAATCTTCATCCGCACGATAGTGCTGTTGCTCACGCAGCCTTCTCCAGATCGTTGGTCAGCTTTGATGCCTGCCATTTCCACGGCAGGAAGTCATCGATCCGATTGATCGGGTGATTGCCGATGCGCTCAATGACGTCTGTGAACCACGCCTCGGGCTCGACGCCGTTGAGCCGGCATGTACCGGCCAGAGAGTAGAAGAGCGCGGCGGCCTCTCCACCCTTCATAGAGCCGACGAACATCCAGTTTCGGCGCCCGAGCGCGACACCGCGCAGGGCGTTTTCCACCAGATTGTTGCTGATCTCGAGCTGACCATCATCGCAGTAGCGGATCATGGCCTGCCAGCGATTGAGCGGATAGCGACAAGCCCGCGCCAGATTGCTGTCGGAAGACAGGCCTCGGTTCTGGGTTTCGAGCCACACGCGCAATGCCTCCAGCTTGGGCACCGCCTTGCTCTGGCGGATGCGTCTTCGCTCATCGGGTGGCGCACCCTTGATATCGCGCTCGATGGCGAAGAGTTCGGCGATCCGCACGACCGCCTCCGCCGCGATCGGTGACGGGCTCTTTTCCAGTATGTCGGTAAATTTCCTGCGACTGTGACTCCAGCATCCTACTTCGACGATGTCCCTGGGCGCCTTGGTTTTGGGATCGCGGTAAAGCGCATTATAGCCAGCAAAACCGTCCGCCTGGAGATACCCCTGATAGCCGGCGAGATGTTCTGCCGGATGCGCTCCGCCACGATCGGCGCTGAAGCGGAAGGCTACGGCAGGCGGGCTCATGTCACCGCTTGAACGATCATCGCGCAGATACACCCAGAAGTGCCCGGTCCGGCTGCCATCGCCATTGCCCAACAACGTGACCGGCGTGTCGTCCCCGTGGATCTTGGCGGCTTCCCGGATATAGGCGAACAACCGCTCGCCCAGCGGCGCCAGCAGCCATGCCAGTTTTCGCGCCCAGCGGCTCATCACATCCCGATCAATGTGAAGCCCAACGCGGCGGAAGATTACCGACTGCCGATGCCAGGGCTGGTGATCGACAAAGCGATTGACGACGAGGTGGGCCAGCAAGGCGCTGCTCGCCATCACCTTGGGCAGCGGCAGATCGACGGCGGGCGCCTGGCGGATCTGCTCGCAGGACCGGCACACCAGCCTGGGCCGGACATGGCGGATGACGCGGAAGCGCGCCGGGACATAATCGAGGACCTCAGTGACGGCCTCGTCGATCTGGACTGACGGTCCGTTACAACCGCCACTGCATGGGCTGGGCTGATGATCGACGGTCTGACGCGGGAAGTGCGCCGGAAGCGGAACGCGGCTGCCAGGTTTGCGGGCCGATTTTGCTACCAGCGCCGCCGGCACCTCATCGTTGGCGGGTTCCGGCGCCTCGACCTCCTCGAACATCAGCCGCAGCTGGGCGATATCCATTTTCTCGGAGCTGCGGCCGAACTGGACGCGCAGCAACCGCGCGACACGATGCTCGAGCTTTTCGATCCGCAAGGTCTGGGCTTTGACCGTAGCTTCCGCGGCCCTCAGTTCGGCCCGTTCCCGCTCCATGACATCGGCCATCTCCAGCAGCATTTTCTGCAGGAGAACCGGGTCTGTGGGGAGGCGATCAAGGGCGAACCGCATGGTCTCAACCATAGCCGAAGCCCACGGCAAAACCTACATAAAATGGCGGTTTTCCTGATCTTTTTGGCTATGCGAGCCTCGGCGTGATCACCTCGTCATGGACTATCGCCTGCTTCCAGTTCAGCCCTTCGATGAGCATAGCAAGCTGGGCCGCCGACAGGCGAAGCGCGCCCTCATGAGCACGGGGCCACACGAACTTTCCACGCTCGAGACGCTTTGCATACATGCATAGCCCTGAGCCGTCCCAGACCAGAGCCTTCAACCTGTCGCCCCGCTTGCCGCGGAACAGGAAGACCGCTCCCGAGAATGGATCGAGCTGAAGGATATTGCGCACTTGCGCCGACAGCCCGTCAAAACCCTTGCGCATGTCGCACGGCGACAGCGACAGATAGATTTTCGTCGAAGGCGGGAACGCCAGGCTCAATGATCCAGCTCCCGCAGGACATCGAGCACCTGTTTCAGGACCGCCCGATCAACTTCGCCATCCACCGACACCGTCAGGCCGCACCGCCCTCGAACCTCGATCCGCCCAGCTTCCCGAGCTTTGGCCGACGGCGACGACGATGCCAGTTCGACAGGCGCGAAGCCTGCCATGGCTCCGCGGAGCAGTTGCTTGCGCCAGGTATAAAGCTGGCCTGTTCCAACGCTGTGCCGCCGAGCCACGGCCGAGACGATCGCCCCCGGCGCCGTCGTCTCCTTCAGGATCGCCAGCTTCTCCTCGTCGCTCCAGTTCCGACGCCGCTCCACCCGTACAAGCACTCCGCCATCACCGCGACCGCTCATACGAGGCTCGTTTGACTGCTCGATGTCCATGCTCATGCCTCCTTAAAGGCCGCGAGCTTTCCTATTCCGGTGCCGGCAACAAGGTCACGTTCCGTCGGCGCTTACCAAAGGTCGGCGTTGCAACGCGATGCAGAAGATGCGTGCGCGTCAGTCCGGGTCCGACCGCAGTAGTACCCGCGCTACGAGGTCGTAGCGCGTCGGGTGTATCCGATCCCGCGTCGGAAAGCGCAGCAGATCGATCGTCTCATCAGCATAGGTCGCAGCGACCGAGTTCACAATGTAGGCATGTTGACGACTGTAAGGAAGAAGCCAAATGACCCGATGGCAGATGGTCCGGATACGGATACTCGTCAGCCTGGCGGCGAGATCAGACCTTGCATCGTCGTTGGATCCGACCGAAAAGACGCATGCGCCGTACTTCTTCGTTGGGAAACGCCATCCAAGTATCTGATGTGCATGCACACGCTCGGCCGCTAGCACATCGCACTGGGGGGCATATTTCGCGTTGATGGCGCGTGCGGTCCCCAGCCCGATGCTGTCGCCCAATATGAGGCACTCAAATACGGACCTGCTCCCCGGCATCGGGAACGTTGCTGTCTTGGTCTTCGATTTGTTGCCGGATTTCCGATACGTCCACCTTGCCGATCAGGTAATCCCCCTCATCCTTGAAAAACGCCTCAATCCGCTTCGTTTCGTCCAGAGGTGGCAAAAGCGAACCGAAGCGGGCCTGCCATTGCTGCTCTACAAAACCCAGGAGTGCCTTCCAGGAAGCCGCCTCGCTTGCGTGGACCTGGAGCATCTTATGACCCTCATGCAGGATGATAAGGACGGAGGCGTGCATGATGCTATCCATCGTAAGCGGCAAATCAGTACGGGCAGGCACGACCTGCCTTTTCGTCGCAAAACATGCAATTCCGGCCACCCGAAATCAAAAATACATATCAACTATGTCTATGTACTGCCAAACTGATTCTAGAAAATACAAGAAAAACCTTCACATGTGTAAAGAGAAAGTTTCAGTTAATTTTGTATATACTCAGAAATTTATCAGAATTGTTATTATAACAACAGTTCTATCAACTCACCAAAAGTGACTTGATAGGAATCTCAGGGTTTGCAAGTACAGATTTATCAGGAGTGGCCTGCGTGATAACGAGTGCCTTACCCTGAACATAGTCCTTCACAGAGTTGACGCAGTCAAGGGCCAGCACCTTACCCTTGCTAAGATATACGAGCGTGAAGCTGCGCGCTGCGCTCTGGCCCCGCACGACGACTTCATCGTATCCCAAGCTAAGCCCGATAGTCTGGAGCTTGAGATCATATTGGTTCGACCAGAACCAGGGAACGGCGTGGTACGGCGCGGCGTCACCAGCAATATGCCTGGCGGCCGTTATGGCCTGGTCATTGGCGTTCTGAACTGACTCCAACCGGATCCGCTGACCGCCAGCAAAGGGGTTGGCATGGATCGCGCAATCGCCGATCGCGTAAATGTTCGGCAACGAAGTCTGACAGAATTCATCGACTTCTACCCCGTTCCCGCTTGCCGCACCCGCCGCGATCAATGGCTCTACGGCCGGAACGATCCCGATGCCGACGACAACCATGTCTGCGGGTAAGACCGAGCCGTCAGACATCCGGACACCCGTTACCCATCCATCATGTCCAATCAGGCAATCCATTTTGGCGTTCAAATGGATCTCAACGCCATGCGCCCGATGTTCAGCCTCATAAAAACGAGAAAGCGGTTCACCAGCGACCCTTGCCAGCACACGATCCATCGCTTCCAGCACCGTCACTTGCTTGCCGAGCTTGGCGAGTACCGCAGCCGCCTCGAGGCCGATATACCCGCCACCGATCACCACGACATTCTGCACTTTCGGCGTCTCGGCCAGCATGCGGTCAGCGTCAGCACGAGTGCGGACGTTGTGGACACCCATGAGATCGCTTCCCGAACAGCTCAAGCGACGAGGCGCACCGCCAGTTGCCCAGATCAGCTTGCCATAGCCAATGCGGCTTCCGTCGGAGAGCACAACATTTTGCTCCGCCGGATCGACGGCCACAACCCGTCGCAGGAGCTGCAACTCGATATCGCGCTCGGCCCAGATTGCCTGAGGTCGAATGAGAATTCTTTCGAAGCTCTTTTCGCCTGAGAAATATTCCTTGGAGAGCGGCGGGCGTTCATATGGCGGATCTGGCTCATCTCCCAGCAGTGCCACACTTCCCGCATATTTATGCTGGCGCAGCGCGAGCGCGGCTTGAGCTCCCCCATGCCCGGCCCCAACAATAAGAACATCGTACCGCTCGCTCATGGGATAGATAGCTTCCTTACAGGATTACATAAGCCGTGCTTTGCTTGTCACGCCGTCGGTTAACGGCAAGAGCCTGATTGAGCTCTCTTTGCGAACTCAAGTGCCCTCAATCTTCCGGCGCAATCGTGATGCAAAGTCCGTCCAGAGCATCAGAGATAGTCAACTGACAGGATAACCGAGATCTTGAGCAACGGTGCTCGGACGAGTCCAGAAGATCGTCCTCATCCGTACTCATGGGTGGCAAGCGATCGAGAAACGCTTCATCGACCTGGATATGGCAGGTTGCGCAGGAGCAACACCCTCCGCACAATGCAAGCAACTCGTCGATGCCTGCGTCGCGGATCGCTTCCAGTAACGTGGTTGCGCCATTCGGTGTGACGGTCACGCGCTCGCCAGTGCGCGTTGTAACGGTAATCTCCATTAGTCCTCTAATTTCCAAATATGCTTTTTGGCAGTCTGCTATCGACTGAAAAACCTCCACGCCGCCTTGGCGCGCAAGGCTCATGGGGAAAGCGCGTAGTCCAATCCGATATCGGCCGCGGGAGCACTTTGGGTGATGCGCCCGACTGATACAAAATCGACGCCAGTCGACGCGATTTCCCTAATCGTATCGAGCCGCACGCCGCCTGACGCTTCGATGGGGACGCGGCCGCCGACAAGGGCGACGGCCTCTTTGAGCTTGGCAGGAGACATGTTGTCGCAAAGCAGACGATCCGCCCCCGCCATCAGCGCAGGCTCGATTTGTTCGATCCCGTCAACCTCGACCTGGACTTCCAGCCCGGTATTGGCGGCTTTCGCAGCCTTGACCGCTTCGACAATGCTGCCAGCGGCGGCGATGTGGTTGTCCTTGATCAGGATACCGTCATCCAGACGCATGCGATGATTCCGCGCCCCGCCCACCTTGGCGGCATATTTCTCGATCGCCCGAAGACCGGGAATTGTCTTGCGCGTATCGAGAAGGACGCAATCCGTACCGGCGATCGCTTCGGCATAAGATCGCGTCACCGTCGCGATGCCGGTCAGGTGCTGGAGCGTATTGAGAGCGGACCTCTCGGCCGCGAGCATGAGCTGCGCGCTTCCCGCAATTCGCATGAGGGGCTGCCCAGCGGCAACATTGTCCCCATCCTGCACCAGGAATTCGATAGCGACCTCGGGGTCGAGCTTACCGAAAAACGCGGCTGCCAGCTGGAGCCCGGCAACCACTATCGGTTGCCGGGCAGCCAGAACGGCGGAAAAGCGCGCGCTGGCGGGGACTGACACACGGCTCGTGACGTCTCCGCTCCCCAGATCCTCACTCAGAACATAATCGACGAAGTTGTCGAGTTGTTGCTGATCCAGGCCCGCGATCAAATCCGACTCACGCATCAGGAAACCGCGTCCGCCAGATCTTCAACTTCTTCCTTGTCGGCGAAGACGCCGGTCAAGCGCCTCTCCTCCTCGGAGACGTTGATCAGCCGCCAGTCATCGCCCTTGGGGACCATGCCCTCGAACGACATGAGCTTCGCCAGTGGCACGCGCGGTTCTACAGCACCCAGTGCCGGCTCGCCTTTCTGAACAGCCTGGGCGGCGCGATACATCTGGGTGCGGAAGGTGAAGATCGCCTTGTCGCTCGAGCCGAGCAGATCCTCGCTGCGGTCGGCGATCGGCCCCATCGATTCCCACATCGCCATGTCCTGACAGGGAATGCCGTAGATGCCGGTAAAGTCGCCGGCTTTCATCAGGGCCCGGTCCTGCAGATAGTTGTTTTCGGCGTTGCGCCGCTTTTTGAAGGTAACGGGCTCGACGTCCTTGCCAATCTCCGCCCCGCAGAACTTGCGCCAGGCATCCTGACTGATGCCCTTCGTCGGATGCCAGGCGATCCAATAGAACATGGTGTTCACATCGTCGATCGGAACCAGCATCTGTGACAGATGATATTGGTCGTTGGACGGGATGTGCACCGTGAACGGAGCCTGGAACAGAGTCATGCGTACATAGTCCTGCTTGTCCGCATCGATGATCGGCTTGCGGATAGCAGCATAACGAAAGCCGAACGGCGTTTTCTGCACTTCAATCTTGGGCGCCTTGTCGGCCGACGGGCGAAGCCACGCGGTGTCCGTAGCCGTCGAGCCGCTTACTTCGGTGGCCGTCGGCATGTTCGATGAATGCAGGCTCGAACTGTGCGCCGAATCGATCGACCCTTCGAGAACCTGCGCCCAGTTGCAGCCGCCATGCATTTTCACGATGCTGATCTTCTCAGCCGGCGCGGCCGACCAGTTCGGCGGGCTGAAAGGGATGACATTTTCCGGGTCACCCATCCACACCCAGACGAAACCAGCAGATTCTACCACCGGATATGCCTTGGTCTTCATCGTGCCGCGTAGCTTTGCATCGACCGGCTCGGAAGACATGTCGACGGCATTGCCGTCCACATCGAATTTCCAGCCATGATAAAGGCAACGCAGGCCGCATTCCTCGTTGCGACCGAAGGCAAGGGAAGCGCGCCGGTGCGGGCACAGCTCGTCGAGCGCACCGATGCGCCCCTCCGTATTGCGGAACACGACCATGTTCTCACCCAGCAAGCGAACACGCAACGGCGTGCCGTCTGGCTCGGCGACGTCCTCGATCATGCAGGCGGGCAACCAGTGCTGCCGCATCAGCTTCCCCATTGGGGCCTCGCCCTCCACACGGCAAAGCAGATCATTTTGTTCCGGAGTCATTAGCTACCCTCCTCATTTTGGCTTGGCACGAAGACGAATCACCCTCAGGATGCGCCCTTGAAATTACTTCTATATCGTAGTAATGGCTTTTTCAAGCCTGATTTTCGGGTTGAAGGGAGCGGCAGGCAAAGAATGGCAAATGCGTTGCGACTAGGAATCATTGGGCTCGGCCGGGGTTTCATGCTCACTCTGCCCGCGCTGAAGGCCGATTCTCGCGTAGCGCTTGCCGGGGCTTTCGACCTGCGCCGCGAAGCTCGGGAACGCTTCGCGGACGAATTCGGCGCGCCGGCGTTCGATACGCTCGACGCGCTCTTGTATTCGCCGGTTATCGATGCGGTTTATATAGCCACCCCGCATGAGTTGCATGCCGAGCAGGCCATCGCCGCTCTGCGGGCTGGAAAGCATGTGCTGGTCGAAAAGCCGATGGCGACAACGCTTGCAGATTGCGCGCGTATAGAGCGCGCCGCCGCCGATGCCGGCAAGGTGCTCGTGGTCGGACCCAGCCACGGCTTCGATGCACCCGTACAGGCTGCCGCGCAATTGGTTGCCTCAGGCAGGTTCGGTGCCGTGCGGATGGTCACGGCGCTCAACTTCACCGATTTCATGTTCCGGCCCAGGCGTCCGGAAGAACTGGATAGCGCCCGTGGCGGCGGCGTCGTCTACAGCCAAGCGGCGCACCAGATCGATGTCGTGCGCCGCCTTGTCGGGCAGCCCGTTTCATCTGTTCGCGCCGTCGCCGCCAACTGGGATAGCAGCCGCCCGAGCGAAGGCGCCTATACGGCGCTGGTGACATTTGAAGCCGGTGCTGCAGCGTCGCTGACCTATAGCGGATATGCGCATTATGACAGCGACGAACTGGTGGGGTGGATAGCGGAGCTTGGCTATGACAAGGACCCGGATCGCTACGGCGAGGCGCGTAAGAGGCTTGCGACGCTATCATCGCAGGATGAAATCGAAGCCAAACTGAAGCGCACATACGGCGTCCCGGCTGTCGCTGCCGACACGCCAGCGCCGCATCATGAGCATTTCGGTTTCATCATCGTCAGCTGCGACCGCGCGGACCTGAAACTGTCGCCCAAGGGGCTCTCAATTTATGGGGACACCGAACGCGATTTCCAGCCGATCGAGCCCCCTGCCCTGCCGCGCAAGGAAGTCATCGACGAGTTTGTCGGCGGTTGCCTAGGCATTCGCCGCCCGATCCATGACGGGCGCTGGGGACTTGATACCATGGCCTGTTGCGTCGCGCTCCTCGAATCGAGCCGACGCAATACGGACGTAGCGCCCAACCAACTTCTCGACACTCTATCGGAGAAACCGTGACAATGACCAGACTGAGCCTTTCCCTCGCCTGTTGGGGCTATGACCGCACCGAAGCCCTCCAGACGGGCGCGGTCCGGCCCGACGGCATCGACCTCAACTTTCAGGTTCTGGATGTCGAGGAAACCTTCTTCCGCATGCTGCGCAATCGAGAATTCGATGTCGCTGAACTGTCGATGTCGTCCTATTGCGTGACCCTGGGCCGCGAGAATCCTGGCTTCATCGCCATTCCCGTCTTTCCTTCGCGCTTCTTCCGCCACTCCTGCATTTTCGTCTCCGCCAAAAGCGGCATCGAAAAGCCCGAGGATCTCGTCGGCAAGCGGATCGGCGTGCCTGAATATCAGATGACGGCTCCGGTCTGGATCCGCGGCATCCTGCAGGACGAGTATGGCATTGATCCTGCGTCGGTCACCTACGTCACGGGTGGTGAAGAGGAGCCGGGGCGCGAGGAGAAGCTGAAGCTCAATCTACCCGACAAGTTCAAGGTCGAGCCGATCGGACCCACCCAGACCTTGAAGCGCATGCTGGCGGATGGAGAGATCGATGCGCTGCATACTGCGCGGGCGCCGTCGACCTTCTATTCGGAGCCGGGCAAGGTTCGGCGCCTCTTCCCCAATTTTGTGGACGTTGAAAAAGCCTATTTCGCGAAGACAGGAATCTTCCCGATCATGCATGTCGTGGCCATCCGGCGAGACGTGTATGAGAAGAATCGATGGATTGCTCAGGCGCTTTACAAGGCATTCGTAGAAGCCCAGCGGTTGAGCTATGAACAATTGTTGGTGTCGGCATCGCTGAAAACGATGTTGCCATGGCAGATCGCCGCAGTGGAGGACACTATTGCTACGATGGGCAGGGAATGGTGGCCCTATGGCATCGAAAAGAACCGCCACGTCATCGAGACATTCACGCGTTACCATCACGAGCAGGGCCTGTCGCCCCGCCAGCTCACCATAGAAGAGATGTTCGCGCCCGAGACTTTCGCCGAGTTCCGCATCTAAGAAACCATCCTGCACGAGGCCAGTCTACTGCTCACATGATGGTCCTCGGGACACGTTTAATATCCCGAGGACCATCATAGGAATATGGGTTTCGGGTGCCGGGTACGGTTTTGCGATGCGTTCGTGCGGCGTCTGTGCGAGTGGAGGATCGGTTGAACCCGTCAGGAGTGAACAGATGTCGAAGCACGCCCCCAAACTCGATCCGGAACTGAGTTTGGGCTATCAGGTTCGGCGCTGCCACCGACGGTTCGATCGGCTCTTGAGTGCCTATTTGGCCAAGCACGAACTCAAAACCGGTTTCTGGTACTATCTTCGTGTCCTATGGCTCAGGGACGGGGTGACCCAAAAATATCTGAGCGACATGACTAACGTCACCGAAAATACGACGGTCGCCATGATAAACGCCATGCTTCGGCAAGGGCTGGTGCAACGCGCCAAGGACAAGGATGATCGTCGAAAATTGCGGATTACTCTTACAGATCATGGCCGTGCGCTCGAAAAGGAGCTGATGCAATACGCGATCGACATCAACAAGGTCGCTGTTGCTGGCATCGAGCCGCGCGAAGTTGAAATCTGTCGATCGGTCCTCGAGCGCATATCAGCCAATCTCGCTGCCGAATTTGATAGGCTGCCTGCGAAGCCTGCTGACGAAGGATGACTCCTCCACATCATCCCTGGATCAGGGGCAACAGGCCATGAACAGGGAGGGACGTGTGCGCCATGGCTGAACGGGAAGGCCTCACGGCCACTCCAACTCCCGATAGAGGGAAGCCTTGGCGCAGCCTGACCGACCGTTTCGGCCGAACGATCACTTATGTCCGCCTGTCCGTCACCGATCGGTGCGACCTGCGCTGCCGTTATTGCATGGCCGAGCGCATGGAGTTCCTGCCGCGCCAGGACCTCCTCACCCTGGAGGAACTGGCGGAACTGGCCGATGCCCTGATCGCGCGAGGTGTGCGACGCATCCGCCTGACCGGTGGCGAGCCTCTGGTCCGTCGCGGCATCGTCGGGTTGGTGGAGGCGATCGGCCAACACATCGGCAACGGCCTTGATGAGCTGACGATGACAACCAACGCTACCCAGCTCGCCACAGTCGCGCGCGACCTCCATCGATATGGCATTCGCAGACTCAACATCAGCCTCGACAGCCTCGACCACGAGCGCTTCCGGGCGATCACCCGGCGCGGCGACCTGGACCAGGTGTTGGCCGGGATCGCCGCCGCGCAAGACGCGGGCCTCGCCGTGAAGATCAACATGGTTGCGCTCAAGGCGCTCAACGAAGATGAAATCGGAACAATGGTTGGCTGGTGCGGCGAACGGGGATTCGATCTCTCGCTGATCGAGACGATGCCGTTGGGTGCGGTGGAAGAAGACCGGACCAATCATTATCTGCCCCTCGACCTCGTGAAACGTCGGCTGGCGCGCGAATATGTCCTGATTCCGTCGCTCCACCGAACCGGCGGACCGGCGCGCTATTATGACGTTGCCGAAACCAGTCGGCGGATAGGCTTCATTACGCCCCTCACCGACAATTTCTGCGCCGGCTGCAACCGCATCCGCATATCGGCTACTGGCACCATTTTTGGTTGTCTCGGCCGCGACCAGCGCATCGAACTGCGCGATGCGATGCGTGTTGGTGGCCGGGATGCGATCGACGCGGCGCTGGATGCCGTAATGACCGCCAAGCCACTCCGCCACGAGTTCGACATTGCGCGATCACAGCCGGCTGTCGAACGCCATATGAACGTCACTGGCGGTTGAGCGCCTCCATGATCTTTTGTTCGCCGACGCAGTATGGCCGTTACTTTTTGCGCGGCTGGTCGATTGATTTTCATAAAATTGGTCTGCCTTGAGAAAATTGGTCCATTTCTGAAGAGAGCCCGAGCGGGCGAAAGGAATGGAGAAATATATGGGACGTCAGCGATTTACGCCGGAACAGATCATCGCGAAGCTGCGTGAGGTTGATGTGATTGTCGGGCGAGGCGGGACCACCGACGAGGCCTGTCGTCAGATCGGGATTGCCGAACAGACGCTATATAGGTGGCGTAAGGCGACAGCCGCTGCTTCATATTCGTTGATAATGTCGGTCTTCTTCGCCATGATAAGCTCGTACGCACTACGTTGTTCGACTGTCGCACGAGCTTAATCGCGCGGTCGATTCAGCTACCGTAGTAACGGCCTGTCATCAACAGCCAGCGCGTTCGTTTTTTGCCGTTTCTCTTTGACAATCCAGTTCTAAAGAAACGCTTGGAATCGGATGCGTCCTAACCGATCTGATGACAGACGAATTTCAAATTGAGATACTCATCGATCCCATATCGTGATCCTTCCCGCCCGAGACCGGATTCCTTCACCCCACCGAAAGGCGCGACCTCCGTCGAAATCAGGCCGGTGTTGAGCCCAACCATCCCATATTCAAGAGCCTCACTCACCTTCCAACTGCGCTCAAGGGATTGCGTGTATACATAAGCCGCCAAGCCGCTGTCCGTGGCATTCGCCAAATTGATCGCCTCATCCTCTGTCTGGAAACGGACGAGGCCGGCAAGGGGGCCAAAGGTTTCCTCCCGACATAGGAGAGCATCCGGCGAAACATCTACGAGAACGGTCGGCTCGAAGAAATGGCCTGCCCCGGGCACTCGTCGCCCTCCGGTCAATATCCTGGCACCATGTTTGACGCCGTCTTCGATATGGCTTTCGACCTTTGCAACGGCACGTTCATCGATCAATGGCCCCTGATCCGCGCCGGTCGAAAGACCCGGCCCGACGGCAAGCGCGCGAACACGTGCCGCCAGCTGCCGGGAAAAGGCTTCATAAACGCCGGATTGGACCAGAATGCGATTTGTGCAGACGCAGGTCTGACCTGAATTCCGGAACTTTGATGCTATTGCGCCTTCAACCGCATCGTCGAGTTTCGCATCATCAAAGACAATGAACGGCGCGTTTCCACCCAATTCGAGGGAAACCTTCTTCACGGTGCTCATACAACGGGCGGCGAGCATCTTGCCAACGCCTGTCGAACCAGTGAAGGTGAACTTGCGAACGCGCTTGTCAGCCGTCAGCACATCGCCGATCGGCGCGGGCTGACCGGTCACGATATTGAAAACTCCCGCCGGCACTCCGGCCTGGTCGGCCAGCCACGCCAAAGCGAGCGCTGAAAGCGGCGTCAATTCCGACGGCTTCAGCACCATGGTACAGCCGGCAGCCAGAGCTGGCGCTGCCTTTCGGGTGATCATGGCGAGCGGAAAATTCCAGGGTGTTACAGCGCCTACCACACCCACGGGTTCGCGTCGCACCAGGAGACGGTGGTCGGCCGCATGAGGTGCTAAGACATCTCCGTTCACACGCTTCGCCTCCTCCGCGAACCATTCGATGAACGATGCCGCATACACCACCTCGGCCTTGGCCTCGTGCAACGGTTTGCCTTGCTCGGCCGTCAGAAGGCGCGCCAGATCATCCGTATGGACGAGCACCAGATCATACCAGCGCCGCAAAATCGCGGCCCGCTGCTTGCCTGTAGCTTTTCGCCAATCGGTCAAGGCACGATAGGCCGCGTCGACGGCACCTTCGGCCTCGCGATACCCGAGATCCGGGACCGAGCCGACCAAGGAGCTGTCTGCCGGATTCAAGACGTCGATTCGCGCTTCGCCGTCGATCCATGCGCCATCGACAAAAGCTTGCGCCCGGAGCAGTTTTGGCTCCGCAAGGCTAAGATTCACGTTTGCTATTTCCCTGAAATCCAGTTTGGCATTCCCTAACAAATCCGGCCGATGGATGCCTTCGCGGTATGGACACTCTCATTTGATGAGAAGCCATCCATTCTGATAGCTGATGCATGTAAACGCCCGACGATACTCGCGGAATCTTGATTGCGCGAAACCAGATGAGAAGCGTTAGTCCGGCGTGATAGCGACCAGTTTCGAGACACGCACCGCGCTTCGAGGGCGTCGCGCACCGCTCATCAAGGCATCGTCTGCGATCGCATGGATGCTATAATAGATCAGCGTTGATAGCGCGTGGGGATCATCCACACACCATGCGCCCTCCAGCGTTCCTTGTGAAAGCAGATCGCTGATATAGCCCACAAGCCCGTCGTTCACGGCCACGGATCTGAGCGGCGTATCCCCACTGAAGAAGATCACATCCCGCAACTCGGGCGTGTCCAGATAACTTTCCACCGCCGTCTCGACCAGAAGATCGATCCGCGTGAAAAAATCGTCGGATTCGCAAAGACTGATCCTGCTTTTGACACGGTTCAATATCATGTTGCAGAAGTTGTCCCGAAGTGCCGCACGCAATTCGGTCTTACTTGAAAAATAATGGTAAAGTGTGCCCTTAGCGAGGCCAGTTTCAACGCAAACGTCATCCATCGTCGTCGCGTCATAGCCTCGCTCAACAAACAATCGCCTCGCCGCTTCCAGAATTTCGACGCGCCGAAGCTGAGCCTTCCTCGGACCGGGCGGGGCACCGGCCGGCCGGCGAACTGCGGCCGCGACCCTGCGTCGCCGGTCCCGAACGACCCGTTTCACCTGAACAGTCTAGCTGGCAAGCGGCTCACCCTCCCAAATCTCGGTACCAATTTGCGATTGGGCTTCCTTTGAATAACGAGGTCCCGAAACGGCGCCAAAAGCGAAAAGGGCGTCCACTTGGTCAAACACGACCTCGGAGATGGTCAACGACAGGGTATCCAGAATTTCATCGAGATGATCAATGTTCGTGGTCCCGGGGATCGGAACGACGAAGTCGCGCTTTGAAAGCAGCCAGGCGAGGCAGAGCTGCGCCGGAGTGCAATCTGCAGCCCGGGCCAACCCAGCCATCTGATCATAAAGCCCGAGGTTCCGCGTCAAATGAGGTTCCTGGAACCGCGGCATCGCGGCTCTCAGGTCGCCTTGCTGGAAACCTGCCGTACCCACACTTCCCGCCAACAAGCCGCGAGCCAGAGGCGAGAAGGCGATAAAGCCAATCCCGAGCTCCTCGCAGCAATCGAGTACGGCAAGTTCCACATTGCGCGTCCAGGGCGAATATTCGGTCTGGACAGCTGTCACCGGATGGATCGCATGTACCGCGCGGATCGTTTCTGCCGATACTTCCGACAAACCGATCGTGCGAATTTTTCCTGCCTCCACTGCCCGCGACAGGGCGCCGACCGACTCTTCCATCGGTACCTTCGGATCGAGGCGGTGAAGATAGTAGAGGTCGATGACATCGGTCCTCAATCGTATCAATGCTTCATCCAATGTCTGCGTGATCGCCGCCGCCGAACCGTCGAGACCGCGTTTTCCATTGATCTCGCCAAGCGCGCATTTGCTGGCAAGGACGAAATCCTTGCGGCGATGTCCCAAGGCACGCCCGATCAGCGTCTCATTTGCTCCGAACCCGTAGAGAGCAGCCGTATCGAAGAACGTGACGCCTCTATCCAACGCATGTAACAGTAGCCGTTCAGCTGCTTCAGCCTCGGGACGCGGCTGATACCCATGCGAAAGGTTCATGCAGCCAAGACCAATTGCTGACACGGAAAACGGGCCTAAAGCGCGCTTTGGAAGGGTCGCGGTCATACTATGCTCTTCCTGCCTGTGGTAGCGCGAAGGGATCAGCGGACAAGCTGCGCTTCCAGTTCGCCAAGCACGCGATAGCAATCGAATACGCCGGCGACTGAGGAATTGGGCTCGCGACCCTCGCGGATGGCCGCGACGAACTCACGATCCTGTAACTCGATGCCGTTCATCGACACATCCACCTGGGAAACGTCGATCGGCTCCTCCTTGCCGTTCACCAGGTCGTCGTAGCGCGCGATGTAGGTGCCGTTATCGCAGATATACCGGAAATAAGTGCCGAGCGGTCCGTCATTATTGAACGACAGCGAAAGGGTGCAGATAGCGCCGGTTTCGCTCTTCAATTGGATCGACATATCCATCGCGATCCCAAGTTCCGCATGGATTGGCCCCTGCAGCGCATGTGCCTCGACGATCTTTCCGGCCTGATAGGCGAAAAGGTCCACCGTATGCGCGGCATGATGCCACAGCAGATGGTCCGTCCAGCTACGCGGCTCACCCTTCGCGTTGATGTTCTTGCGGCGAAAAAAATAGGTCTGGACGTCCATCTGCTGGACGTTCAGTTCTCCGGCCCGGATCTTGTTGTGCACATATTGGTGCGACGGATTGAACCGACGGGTGTGGCCCACCATGCAGACCAGACCCGTTTCCTTCTGCTTGGCCAGGACCGCTTGCGCGTCTGCCCAGCTGTCCGCCAGCGGAATCTCTACCTCGACATGCTTGCCTGCCTCCATGCAGGCAATAGCTTGCTTAGCGTGCATCTGCGTAGGCGTGCATAGAATGACCGCATCGACGTCGTCGCGGGCAAGCGTTTCATCGAGTTCTGTAGTGACGTGGCCGACACCGTATTTCTCGGCTATCGCCCGGGTCGGCTCCAGCTCGCGGCCGACCAGCGAAGTGACGGTCACGCCATCGATGTTCTTGAGGCCATCCAGGTGCTTCTCGCCAAAGGCGCCCGCACCAGCCAGTGCAATCCGCATATGTGACATTTCCTTATGTTGGGTTGCTTCGCGAAGCAGCCAGTTGCAGTTCAGCGAGCCCCTGCTCGAGGTCATCAAAGGCCTTGCGTATGCGTCGAGTAGACGCCTGAAAATCAGTCGCTCTCTCGTCTAGCGCCACCGCCGGCCAGCGAGCTTGATGCTCAGCCAGCGCGGCGCGCAAGACCGACAGGTTTTTGCGAAACCGCGACCAGGCAGCCGAAGCACTCGCGTGCGCTTGCCAGTCATTCGTAGAATTGCTGACAAAGCCCAGCTTGCGCGACAATTCGAGCCTCAAACGAACCACTTCCTTCCGCCAGTCAGGCGGTTGGTCCTGGACAACCGAGGCGATCGATTGTTGCGTCTCACGCAGTTCGATCACTCTGGCCTTGAGGTCTTCGAAGTCCACTAGACCTCCGATGACGAACTCTCAGCCGGCCTCAATATGAGATGTCCGACCGCGGTATTGGACGCCGGGACGTGATAGTGCCGATGCAATGGCTTGACCATGCGGCCCAGCGCCCCGCGCATGATGAGCCACATCACCATTTCGATGCCTTCGGAGCCCGTCTCGCGCAGATATTCGATATGGGGAATGGTACGAAGCGTCTCCCCGTCATTTGTGCTCATCAAATCGAGGAAGCGGTTGTCCCATTCCGCATTGATCAGGCCCGCTCGAGGCCCCTGCAACTGGTGGCTCATACCACCCGTACCCCAGACCTGCACGTTGAGATCTTCGGGGAAGCTCGCCACTGCCCGCGCGATCGCCTCGCCCAATTGCCAGCACCGGTTGCCCGATGGCGGCGGATATGTGACCACATTCACGGCAATCGGAATGACCTTTACCGGCCAGGCCTCGGGCTGACCGAACATGAGACTGAGCGGAACGGTCAAGCCGTGGTCGACGTCCATCTCGTTGATGATGGTCATGTCGAACTCGTCCAGGATCAGGCTTTGCGCAATGTGCCAAGCAAGGTCTGCATGCCCGATCACCTCCGGCACCGGCCGCGGTCCCCAGCCTTCATCACAAATACCGTAGCGATCGGCGCAGCCGATCGCGAAAGTGGGGATTATCCGCATGTCGAAAGCCGACGCATGGTCATTGTAGACAATGATGACTACGTCGGGCTTTTCTTCGGCGATCCATTGCTTCGACCAGTCATAGCCGGCAAATACCGGCGCCCAATAAGGCTCGCCCGTCTTGCCGTTGTCGATCGTGGCGCCGATCGCGGGAATATGGCTTGTCGCGACGCCGGCGGAAATGCGGGCCATCACCTTTTCTCCCGAATCGAGCGGACGCCTTCAGGCGAGCGGCCGCCGGCAATCATCATCGCCTGATAGTCCTGGGGGCTCATGCCGGTCATCGTGCCGACGGCCTGTAGGAAGCTGAGCCCATCCGTCGAGAAGACCTTGGCCAGAAAATAGATATTGCCGCCGAGATCGAGGCAGCGATT
Organism: Sphingobium sp. KKT206; assembly: GCF_055640555.1. NCBI lineage: Bacteria > Pseudomonadati > Pseudomonadota > Alphaproteobacteria > Sphingomonadales > Sphingobiaceae > Sphingobium > Sphingobium sp. KKT206. The sequence continues at coordinate 29,247 of NZ_JBVMWC010000003.1, read as the reverse complement.
ATAGTCCCGATCCAGAACGGCCTGCTTCTGATCCTCGGTCATCGGCCATTCATCGATATAGGCACGCTCATCGGCTTTCCAGCGCTCACGGTTTTCGGCTTTCATCAGGCTCATCGCGAACTGGTTCATCCAATAGCCCTGCCGGGCACGTTTTGCCGTATAGACCCGCGTGCCGGGGATATCGTCGAACTCGGCCAAATAGGCGTGAATATCCCTTGTTCGACCAGTCACCGCCCATCCTCCCAGGTATAAGACAAAGGGGCTTCCCGAAAGGCGAACCTGTCGAGATGGCTCTCGATTACCCCCCGCAGGGTTTCAGCCTCTTCCGCGCCTGATGTGCGCAGGACGATACGGATACCCTCCGGATCGCTGGTAAAGCTCGCTGAAGCCACGTCAGAAAAGGGGACTAGGCCTTCTCCATCGGCATAGGACGTCTCGAACCGGTGGCTCCAATGCTTGATGAGCTGCTGGACATATTTGTCACCGGAAGCAGTCGAAACGAAGGCTTTCGAAACGAAGCTCACAGCCCTCTCTCCTTCAATCGGGAATCGAGCCGCGGAAAAACCCGGCGGGCGTTCCCTTCGAAGATCGCATGACGCTCCGCGTCGCTGATCACGAGCGCGTCCACATAACGCTTGGTATCGTCGAAATAATGGCCGGTGGTAGGATCGATGCCGCGCACCGCACCGACCATTTCCGAACCGAACAGGATATTCTTGTTGTCGATCACATCGGCCAACAGGTCGACGCCTGGCTGGTGATAGACGCAGGTGTCGAAGAAGATGTTGTTCATCAGATGCGCATCGAGGGCCGGCTTCTTCAGCATGTCGGCCAGGCCCCGGTAACGCCCCCAATGATAGGGGACGGCACCGCCGCCATGCGGGATGATGAAGCGCAAGGTGGGGAAATCCTTGAACAGATCTCCCTCGAGCAACTGCATGAAGGCGATCGTGTCGGCCGCGATGTAGTATCCGCCCGTGGCATGCATCGCGGGATTGCAGCTGCCCGACACGTGGATCATCGCCGGAACGTCCAGCTCCACCATCTTCTCGTAAAAGGGATACCAGTAACGGTCTGTCAGCGGCGGATGCTGGAAATGGCCGCCGCCCGGGTCGGGGTTCAGATTGCACCCGATAAATCCCATATCGACGCAGCGTTCCAGTTCCGCGATGCTGTTCACCATGTCGGCTGCGGGCGATTGCGGCAGCATGCACACGCCAACGAAAGTTTCCGGATAAAGGCCGACCACGCGCGAGATCAGGTCGTTGCAGCGGATCGCCCATTCCTTCGCGACACCGGCATCACCGACATGCGGGGCCATCGCAGACGCCCGGGGAGAGAAGATCGTGAGGTCGGCGCCACGCTCTTTGATCAGGCGAAGCTGGTTGGATTCGATGGTGTCACGGATTTCATCGTCGGAAATCTCCGGATAGGCCGGCGCAGGCACGCCCGCTTTGAAAGCCGCCTTCTGCTCCTCTCGCCAGGCATCGTGCCCCTTGGGCAGCACGGTATAATGACCATGGCAGTCGATAATCAGACTCATGCGGCGTCAACCCTCCCCACTAGTTTGGATTCCAGATCGGTGATTTTCTCGATTTTCGCGGAAAGCCCTTCCGGCGGAGGTGTGACCCCCAATCGACCCAGACGGCGATGCAGCGCGACAGCCTCGCGAGTCATCCCGCTTGCTGCCCCCAACCCTTCGAGCGTGAGCGCAACTTCTTCCATCTCGGCGGCGCGGCGCAGGCCATGAACCATCATCCGGTCGAGATTATAGTCCGCCTTGGCATCCCATTCGGGGCCGAGCGAGCCGAGCACTTCAGCCGTGACCCCTGCCCTTTCCGCCGCGAGCACGCATTCTGCGGTGAGGGCTTCGATACCTTTCACCATCACCGAACGGATCATCTTGATCGCCGAGGCCTGACCGACCTTGTCGCCCACTACCCGGATATTCGTGAAACCCAACCGCTCCAGTGCCGCCGCCGCGTCGCTCCCTCTGACGCCGCTCAGCAACAGCGGTACGGAGAGCTTGGCGGGATTGACCGGCGCCATGACCGCCACGTCCACATACCACCCGCCGGCAGCTTCAATCGTTTGTGCGGCGATGCGCTTGGTTTCAGGCGCCACGCTGTTCATGTCACAGAACATCGCAGCAGGAGCGACCAGCGAGGCGGCGGCGCGCGCGGCCACGACGGCTTGATCTGCCGTCACCAGCGAAAGCACCAGCGGCGAGCGGCTCACCGCATCGGCAAGCGTGTCGCTTCCCGCAACGCCAGCTGCCAGATACTCACGACGCTTGCGGTCGGCGCTGGCCGGATCATCGGTCAAAACGTCGAAGACACGCGCCGAAGTCGACCAGGACCCTGCTTCCGCAAAGCTGCGGCCCGCTTCTCCGAAACCAATCAAAGCGACAGCAATCTGATCCATTTGCCGAGATTAGCGGCAACCGTCCACGCACCGCCAATCGGATTGGCACCTAATGCATTAGAAATTACGAAGTGTGTTCGTCGCGCAGCACTGCGGCCTGTTCCTCGATAACCTCGATCAGAGCAGCCTGTGCCGGCGTAGGCCGCCAATCCGATCGGACGGTCAAACCGATGGTGCGCGACATCGGACGCACCGGGCCTGCAATTCTCACGAGCCACCCCGCCTCCAGTTCCACACTGACCTGATCGGGCGACAGCAGAGTGAGGAAATCGCTTTCGACAAGAATTTGCCGGACGATCATGACTGAGCCGCATTCCATCGGCACGCGTGGTGGCGTAACGCCGACCTCCTCGAACATCGACTGCCAATGCGCCCTTAACGGCGTACCAGCCGCGGCCACGATCCATGGATACCGCGCGAGCGCCGCAATCGTCGGGGGCCGGCGGGCCTGCGCCAGCGGGTGGTGCGCGCCGGCAAGAATGATGAGCGGATCGTCGAAAAGTTCTCTCTGTGCCATATCTGCCGATATATTTGTCCTCGCCGCACCGACCATCATATCGATATCGCCGTCACGCAGCGGCCCCGTCAGCTCGGCATAGGAGCCCTCCATGATGACGATATCGATATCCGGCTTCGCGCGATGAAACGCTGCGACGGCGCTCGGTAACAGGCGCGCACGCGAAAGCGGCATCGCTCCGATCGTGATGCGCCCTCTTTCGTGGCCTCGCAATGCGGCCAGCTCAATATCCGCCGATCGAAGCTCGGCAAGCGCGAGCCGGAAATTGCGCGCCATCGCCAAGCCGCGCGCCGTCAGGACAACACCCTTGCCGCGCCGCCTCACAAGATCCTGTCCCAAAGCGAGCGAAAGGTCGCTCACCGCCCGATGCAGCGATGCTTCGCTCAGACCCATGGCCGTCGCAGCATTTGCATAACTTCCCGCTCGCGATAAGCCGAGAAAAGCGGAAACCTGCGCCGCCGTCGCGCGCGTTTGCCCCAGAAGCCGAATGATCGCGGTAGCGCGCGGCGCCAGGATTCGTGCCTCATCCGTGGGGATCATGCGGCGCGGCTGCCGTTCGAAAAGCGGCACCCCGAACCGCAACTCCAGCTTGGCGATTCCCTGCGTCACTGCAGGCTGGGTAAGGTGAACCTCACGCGCGGCTGCCGTCACGCTTCCACTTTCCATGATCGCCAGAAAGGCGCGCAGATGCCGCAGATTCACGTCCAGCCGTTCCATGCTGCACGATTAGCAAATTCTTATTCATCGGGCAAAGAACGGATTTGCTGCAAGGACGGAACGGCGCGCATTCTCCCAGTTATCGTTGCCAAGGAGAGCGTTGTGTCGGGTTTAGTCGTCCAATCTATCGAGCGAGCGGAAGCGCCGGTAATCGACGCCCTCGCCTCTTGCGGCGTTGCGACGGTCCATGAAGCGCAAGGCCGCACAGGGCTGCTCGCCTCCCGCATGCGCCCGATCTATGCAGGCGCCCGTATCGCGGGCTCGGCGGTCACCATCTCCGCGCCTCCCGGGGACAACTGGATGGTGCATGTCGCCATCGAGCAGCTGCAGCCCGGCGACATTCTCGTGCTCGCCCCCACCTCGCCTTGCGAAGACGGCTATTTCGGAGACCTTCTCGCCACCTCGGCGATGGCACGGGGTTGCCGGGGGCTGGTAATCGATGCGGGGGTACGTGACGTGCGCGATCTGACGGCCATGGGCTTTCCTGTCTGGTCGAAGGCCATCTTCGCACAGGGTACGGTGAAGGCGACGCTGGGATCGGTCAATGTCCCCGTCGTTTGCGCAGACGCCGTGATCCGTCCCGGTGACGTGATCATTGCAGATGACGATGGGGTCTGTGTGGTCGAGCGCGAACGCGCCGCCGACGTGTTGGCAAAGGCCCAGGCACGCGAAGCCAATGAGGAAACGAAGCGTCAACGGCTCGCTGCCGGGGAACTCGGCCTCGACATTTACGATATGCGTGGCCGCCTCGCCGAAATGGGCCTGAAATATGTCTGACCCCACCCGCGTCATGTGGATGCGTGGCGGCACATCCAAAGGGGGCTATTTCCTCAAAGATGACCTCCCTGCCGATATCGCGGCACGCGACGCCTTCCTGCTCCGCGCGATGGGATCGCCCGATCCCCGCCAGATCGACGGGATGGGCGGGTCGGATCCCTTGACAAGCAAGGTGGCCGTGATCTCGAAATCCGAGCGTCCCGGCATCGATGTCGACTATCTGTTTCTTCAGGTATTCGTCGACAAGCCTATCGTTACCGATGCACAAAATTGCGGCAATATCCTGGCCGGCGTCGGTCCGTTCGCGATCGAACGCGGATTGGTGCCGGCACAGGACAGCGAGACGCGTGTCACCATCTACATGATGAACACCGGCCAGATTGCCGTGGCGACAATCGAAACACCGTCAGGGCGCGTGCGCTATGACGGGGCGGCAAGGATCGACGGCGTACCGGGCACGGCGGCTCCGATCCCGCTAGAGTTCCGCGAAACGGCAGGCTCATCCTGCGGCGCGCTGCTGCCTACCGGAAATGCCTGTGACATCGTGAACGGCGTGCCGGTCACGTTGATCGACAACGGCATGCCCTGCGTCGTGATGAAGGCCGAAGACGTCGGTGCGGCCGGCTACGAGAGTCGTGACGAGCTGGACGGCGCCAGCGATCTCAAGGCACGGATCGAGGCGATCCGCCTTGCCGTCGGCGAACGAATGAACCTCGGCGACGTGCGCGAGAAATCCGTACCCAAGATGATGCTGGTTGCACCACCGCGCGACGGAGGCGCCGTCACGGTACGCAGCTTCATCCCCCACCGCGCACATGCCTCGATCGGTGTTCTCGGCGCGGTCAGCGTCGCCACCGCCTGCTTGATCGAGGGATCGCCCGCCGCGCAGGTCGCGTCAATCCCAGGCGGTGCCCGCAAGACCCTGTCGGTGGAGCATCCTACCGGCGAGATGAGCTGCGTCATGGAGACGGATGCAGACGGCCAGGTCACCAGCGCCGCCATCTTGCGTACCGCGCGCAAGCTTATGGATGGAGAGATTTTCGCATGAGTCGTATCGTAAGCTGGCACGCCGATCCCTCACGCCCGCGGTTTGTACCACCCGCCGGCGCGGTCGATGCGCACTGCCATGTCTTCGGACCGATGGCGCAGTTCCCCTTCAGCGCGAAGGCCAAATATCTTCCCGAAGATGCCGGGCCGGACATGTTGTTCGCGTTGCGCGACAGGCTCGGTTTCTCCCGCAACGTCATCGTGCAGGCCAGTTGCCACGGCACGGACAACAGTGCGACGCTGGATGCAATCGCAAAATCCGATGGACGCGCGCGCGGGGTAGCGGTTGTCGATCCAGCCATCAGCGATGCCGAACTTGAAAACCTGCACCAAGGCGGCATTCGCGGCGTGCGGTTCAACTTCCTGAAACGGTTGGTCGACGATGCGCCCAAGGACAAATTCCTTGAGGTCGCCCGTCGCATCCAGGGCCTCGGCTGGCATGTCGTCGTCTATTTCGAGGCGGATATCCTGGAAGAACTCCGTTCGTTCCTCGACGCCATCCCTACGCTGATCGTCGTCGACCATATGGGGCGGCCCGATGTCACGCAAGGACCGGATGGACCGGATATGCGTGTCTTCCGGGCACTCCTCGACAGCCGCGACGATATCTGGACCAAGGTGACCTGTCCCGACCGCCTCGATGGCAGCGGCCCGCCATGGGATGCTTTCGCACAGGCCGTGCGCCCCCTTGTCGAAGACTATCCGGATCGCGTCCTGTGGGGCACCGACTGGCCGCACCCGAACATGCAAGATGCAATTTCGGACGATGGCGCGCTGGTCGATATGATCCCCCGCATCGCACCGACGCCTGAGTTGCAACATCGCCTGCTCGTGGACAACCCGGCCAGACTCTACTGGCATGATTAAAGCATGGATGCTGTCACCGTCGAAACGGGGGCATGCGCTTCATTGGCATGGAGATCGATAGCCGCCAACCAGTCTGAACCAGGCTGCGGCGGTTCCGCAGTTGAGTTCACGCAGACGGAGGGCGGGCATAGAGGGGGATACCTTATGACCGTCACGACATCGAAAGCCGAAAGCGCAGGCTGGGGCTCAATCTTTCTTGTCTATTGTTACGGTCTGCTTGCCATAGCGTCCGCCGGCAAGATGGCGCCGATCGCAGCGGATATGGGCAAGGCGCTCGGCTCTTCTCCGCAGGAGATCGGCTGGATTATCGGTCTCCTGTTCATTGCTCCCACACTCGGCTCAACCCTGGGCGGGTCAGCAGTCGATAGGTACGGTGCTCGGCCCATGCTCGCTGGCGCATGTGTGCTCATCGTGATCGCAAACGCCATTTGCTACATAAGCGACAGCTTGGGCCTGATCGAAGCGGCACGTCTGATCGAAGGTATCGGCTTTGTAGCGATCACCGCTGCCGCTCCTTCGCTCCTCATCATGACTACATCGGGAAAACGGCAAACCGGGGCCATGGCGCTCTGGTCGACCTATTTCGCCGCAGGCATAAGCGCCGGTCTGCTCCTTGCCGCTCCATTCTCCGCAACCGAACACTGGCGTCTGCCATTCGTCATTCATGGTGCGGCGGCAGCCGGCCTTGCCCTTTCCGTCGGCTTGCTCCCGGTGCCTGGACAGACGTCCCGCGGAACCGCTGGCAACGACGACGCCTTGCGGGCGGTGATCGGAGAATCGGGCGTACTCCGGTTGGCGGCCGCATTCGCGATACTCACCATCGCTGGTTTTGGCGTCAATATCGTCATGCCTCAATACATGGCCAAGACTCTTGGTGTTTCCGTATCCATGGGATCTGCTGCCGTAGCGATCTCGAATATCGCCAGTATCTGCGGAGGGATATTGACCGGCTTTCTTCTCTCCCGCGGTCACTCGTTCAAGCTCGTTGCCGCAACCATATCCGTCTTAGCCTGTATGGCGAGCATCTCTCTTTTCCTGCCTCAATCGAGCGTAACCTTAACGATTGTGAGCTTGATGGTCTGGGGTTTCGCCACGCCTGGTACGATGGTGGCGGTGGTCATGATCATGATTCCACGCGTTCTCGGGTCGTGCGGCTGAGCGGAACAGGAAAGTGTCGTAAGGGGCATTATTTCCTTTCAAAAGTCCCATTCGGAATTAGGTTGGCGTAGCGGTCTGAGGCCGCCGTTTGCGACGGCGTCAGGCACGGAGAAGTCGTAGCGGCCGAGGAAATTGATGTGACGCCAAGATATCGGCGAGAGCCGAGCGATATCGGCGGGCAGCGGCGGCGTCCCGGCCTCGCTGAGTTGGCGCACGGTTTCCTGCATGTAGACAGCGTTCCAGTGGACGATGGAGTTGAGGGCCAGACCGAGGACCCCAAGCTGCTCCTCTTGGCCCTGACGCAGAGGGCTTCTGATTTCGCCCCGATCGCCGTGATGGACGCGCCGACCGAGCTTGTGGCGCAATTCCTGCCGGTTGAGCTGAAACAATATTCGTCGCCGGAACGGCCGGTCATCGATGTATCGCAGGATATGCAGCGTCTTGATGATGCGGCCGAGTTCAGACAGGGCCTTGGCCAGCGTTGTTGGGCGGTCTTTGACCTGCAGCATTCGCATGACGCCTGCGGCCTTGAGGTGGCCGAGCTTGAGCGATCCGGCCAAGCGGATAAGGTCGGACCAGTTTTCCCGGATCAGATTGATTTTAACCCTGCCCCAGGCGGTCTGATCGAACGGCCCATAGCTCGCCTGGCGGTCGATACGCCAGAGTTTGGCGTCGCCGATGTCCGCCAGACGGGGGCTGAACCGGTAGCCCAAGAGCCAGAACAGACCGAAAATGGCGTCGGAATAGGCGGCGGTGTCGGTCATGATCTCCAGAGGATCGAGCTCGGTTTCCTGCTCCAGCAGGAGAGCCAGGACGACCAGGCTGTCGCGCAACGTGCCGGGGATGACCGCTCCGGTCAGACCGCTGAACTGATTGGAAATCATGTTGTACCAAGTGACGCCGCGCTCCTGGCCGTAATATTTGGGGTTGGGCCCGGCGTGTATGGCGCTCGACGGAGCGACAAAACGCATGCCGTCGGCGCTGGCCACCTCGCCTGCGCCCCAATGTTGGACGATATCCAGACGACTGTGAGCGGAAACGATCGCGGCGTTGGCCGCGGCGATGGTCTCGGGCCGAATGAAATTCTGACCGACCCAAGAAAGACGGTCGCGACGCAGAGCCGCAAATTCCGGGCGCACGATCGGCTCAAGACCGATGTTGCAGGCGCCGCCGACCAGGGTCGCGCACAGGCTTATCTCGAAGTGCTCGACGGTGGCCTGACGCTCGCTCAGATGCGTAAAGGACTTGGCAAATCCGGTTCGCGCCATGACTTCAAGAAAGATGTCGGGCATTCCGGCCTTCGGCATGCGCGTTTGGACGGCGGCGCGAAGTGCTCGAAGGCTCTCGGGTTCATCAAGCTTGTCGAGGGGCGTGACCACAATCCCCATCTTGTCGGCGACCGTCTCAAAACGCAGGTCCGGATTGTCGCCGGCGCGCGCAACGACATGTCGATATGCCTCGTCGAGAAGGCGGGAGAGACCGTCAATCTCAATGTCGGCTTCCAGAGATCGGCCCAGGGCGCGTGCTACCATCAACCTGGAATTGTGCCAGGACTCGCCCTCGAGCATCCCGCGCCGGGGATCCCCGTATCGGATGCCGGGCTTGGCGAACACATCGCGACGCTTGATCGCCAGACGCCACGCATCGATGATCGCGAAGACATAGGCCTTCGGGTCGCGCATCCTGCCATCGTCATCCAGGACATGTTGCCTCCACGCCTTCGAGACCGCAGCGATCGGTGCGCCGCGCATCTTGACGAGAGAGGACCAGTCGTCCACGCCCTTGAGGTAGCTGATCGCGGCCTTGACGTTTTTGCCACCTGGGGCAGCGTCGGTCTCGATGCGGGTAGCGATTTCAAAGAACAATCGCCGGGCGCTCCGCCATTTTGTTCGCAGTTGATCATAGGGCTTGGTCTCCGCGGGCTTGGCGATCGCCTCCACCTTGGACATGGCGGCCTCGATGTCGGGACGGGGCAACCGCTCGAAGAGCACATCTCGCCATTCATTGAGGGGCAGGGCGTCGTCGGTCAAAACCAACAGACCCATTGCGTGGAGCAGCATCGCGGCGCCATCGAGATCGCGCAGACTGCGCAGGCGGGCCTGTTTGTCGGCGGCTTCAGCCCCTTTCACCAAGTCGGCGAGCAGAGCCTCGGCCAGCTCGGCGGCGTCGTCCTGGGCCGCCGCTTCGAGCGTATGGAAGAGCGCGGCTACGGTCGCGGTTCGACGAGGCTCCTGAAGGGCGGCGATGGCCGAGGGCTTGCCGACGCGCGCTACCCGCGCGAGCCGCTCAAGGGTTGTGGCGGGAACGCCCCGCGGTGGCGCCGGCCGCAGATTGAACGCCCGGACCGCATCGAGCCGATCAAGGTGTCGGAAGAGTTCGGTCGGCATGCGCTTGGAGGGAACGGTCCGGAGCGCGTCCAGGGCGGCGAACGTGGATGTGTCGCCATCGTCAAACAGCGCGGCGATGCGCACGCGCTGGTCATCGCTCAAGCTGGCGACCAGATGGCGCCAAAGCCTGGTCCGCGCACGATCGCGGATCCTGCCAACCAGGCGCTCGACGACCGTGACGCCCGGCAGCAGCACCTTGTTGGCGATCAGCCAGGCCGCAGCTCGATCAATCAGGGGGCCGGGCCGATCGTCGCCGCTCCAGCAAAGGGCGTAGAGCCATCGGGTCAGCCGGAAACGTGCCACCGCGTTGTCGCCAAAGTCCGTGAAGCCGCAGTGCGTCCGGATGAGCGCGAGGTGCCGGATGCGTCGGCTTCCCGCAAAATAGGCGTCCACGTCCGTGCCGGGTTCAAGAGCGAGTTGTTCGATCACGGCCGCCAGGACCGACGCTGGGATCTCGGCGGGCGAGACTGGAAATGCGCCCAGAAACCGGGCGCTCGTCAGCATCACGGCAAAGCCGAGCCGATTGTGGTCGCCGCGCAGAGTTCCAATGAGGTCGCGATCAGTTTGGTCCAGATGGAAATATCGCGCGAGTTGATCGGCCGACGGTTCGCCATCAAAGCGGGCAAAGCCCTGACGCTGGGCGTCAGTGAGGTGACGGGTGGGCATACCGTGCGAAACTTTCAACTTTTGCGAAGGGGACGGCCCATGCCGATAAACAAGGCGAATTTCTTCGCAAAACATATGTGTAGATATCAGCGCTGATTGGCACCGTTCTGTCAGCGCTAAGTGACACCGATCACGAGGGTGCTGCGTGCAGCTTCCACCACGTCGTCAGTGATCGCGTTCAGGCCGTTGATCCTCAGGATGCGCTCGATCTGAACGAACAGCCGGTGGAGCAGACGGAAGTTGCCGCCCGTGATCCGCACGATGGTGGCGACCGCCTGCGCGTCGGTGAAGTCCGCTTCGTCCATCGCGAGTCCGAGGTCGCGCCAGCGCCGCGTGAGGACAAAGGTCAGCTCCTGATCCTGCAAGGGCCGGTACTGGTGGGCGAAGCCGACACGGCTGAAAAGCTGTGCGTATCGCTCCATGCGCTTTTCGATGCCCGGCATCCCGATCAGGATAAGGCCGATGCCCTGCCGGTCGAACAGGTCACGCAGATATTCCAGCCCCGTGTTGGACAGGCGGTCGGCTTCATCGACGATCAGCAGTTCGACGAAATGCTTCCGGGGCGAAACGACGATCTGATCCTTGGGCCGGACATGCTGATCGATACAGATATCGACCCGATCGATGAGGCGGGGCAGGTCCTGACGAAGCTCGCGCAGCGTGCTGCCGACTGTCGGCGTATAGAACACGGCACGCGCACGGGCGAGGTCGGCATATATCTTGAGATCGGACGCCTGCCGCGCACCCCAGGTCATGAGCAGATCGACTGCGCCGTCCCAGCGCGCGTAGCGTCGCGCGGAAAGGGTTTTGCCGACGCCGGCCGTGCCGTGACACAAGCCAATGTAGCGGTGCTTGCGGACGGCGTTGGCAAACTCGGTGAAGCGGCGATGTTCCTGCGTCGAGATGAAGCTGGTGGCGCGAGCGCTGCCGTCTGCCATCACTCGCCCTCGTAATAGGTGCGGAGACGCGGCTTGCTCCGTGTCACCTCGGGGGACGTGGCAGGCGTGGGTTTTGGCGTTGAGGCGCGCACCGAGCCGGAACCCAGCGGGCGCAAGATCGCGGGCAGATAGTCCGCAACGCGGGCCTTCCGCTCTCCGATCTCGCTCCGCAGGCGACGACGATAGGCGATGCGGGCGGCTTGCACGTCCTTGAGAGTGATACTCAGGCCGGCATGGTCGGGGCTGACGGCCCGGCACAGAAAGACGTTGCGATGGAATATCCGAACCTCGCCTACGTCGCGAGGATCGTAGCGGATCGTCACCGGCTCGCCGACATAGGCGGCGAGCGTAGGGTTGAAGTATCGCAGCCCCTCGAAACGGATGCCGTCGCGGTGGACGATGCGCGGCTTGGCGACCATGACCAGCAGCGCGTCCAGTTCCTCCAGCGTTTCCGGCATCCGGGACAGCCAGCCATCGCCGCGCCACGCATCGACGGGCGGTACGCCGATCGCCCTGTGCGGGCGGACGTTATAGGTCGCCACGATGTATGTGCCGATCGCAGCGTCCAGTTCGGGAAGCGTCAGGCGCGGGGGCGATACCGGTTTGCCGTTACGAAGATTGCCCGGCAGTTCCGCCAACAGTTCGGTGTTGATGGTGCGGAACAGCCGCTCGATCTTGCCGCGCCCCTGTGGACGCGCGACGGCAGAGTAGATCAGGCGGATACGCAGATCGGCCGCAGCCTGTTCGAGATGAAGGCTGGTGAAGTCCGATCCGTGATCGACGTACAGGACGTCGGGAATGCCGCATACCGGCCAGGTCGGATCGGCCTTGCGCCAAATCGCCTGTCGCAGCGCGAGCGACGTGTTGAGCGCGGAGGGCGCGCCGAGGAAAACCATGTAGCCTGCTATCACGCGCGAGTGATCGTCCAGCACCGTCGTCAGCCACGGCCGCACCGGGCGACCGCCGGCATCGAGGATCAGGATATCGAGCTGGGTGTGATCGGCTTGCCAGATCGCATTGGGGTGTTCGGCGCGGTGCCGATGCACCAACTCGAACTTGTCGCGGAAGGCGGCAGCACCTTCATGTGCCAAGGTCAGCATCGCCGGATCGATCCGCCGCACGATATCGCGCACGCTGCCATAGGACGGCATTCGCCATTGCCGTTCGCCGACGATGGCGGCGAGACGGCGATGGATGGTCACGATCGATGGCGGCGGTTTGAGCAGCGCCATGCCCTCGATCAGTTCGACTAGTTCTTTCGGGAAGGTACGCTTGCCGGCTTCGGGTCGGGTAGGACGCGCCAGCCCCGCCGGACCATCGGCGCGGTAGCGGGCGAGCCAGCGGCGAGCGGTGCGGAGCGAGATGCCGGCGTCGGTCGCGGCTTGGTCCAGCGGCACCGCATCATGGAGGTGCCGACGGAGCACAGCCATCCGTGGCGCGACTTCGGCACTTCCCGATTCCGACTTACGATCATCGGTCATGGTGATCTGCCCCGTCCGAAAGAGGATCGTTCAGCGGACGGTCGCCAGCTGACCTGTCGAGGCACGGGAAACCGCCAAAAGCCGAGTCTCATATAGATGGTACTATATCTTTTGCGTTGAGGGACCCCTTTACGTTACAGATTTCACCATGACACACACGCTGATCGGCTACGCCCGATGCTCCACCGACAAACAGGACCTTGCCGCCCAACAGGACGCGCTGGTCAAACTCGGCGTCGCGGCCAATCGCATCTACACCGACAAGGGCTTTACCGGGACGAACCGGACCCGCCCCGGTCTGGATCAGGCGCTCGCGGCGGTCCGAAGCGGCGACACGCTGGTGGTGCCCAAGCTCGACCGTCTTGCGCGGTCGGTGCCCGACGCGCGCGCGATCGGCGACGACCTCGCCATGCGGGGCGTAAAGCTACAGCTCGGGGCCAGTGTCCACGATCCGTCCGACCCGATGGGCAAGCTGTTCTTCAACATCCTCGCCACCTTCGCCGAGTTCGAGGCCGACCTGATCCGGATGCGGACCCGCGAAGGCATGGTGGTCGCACGTTCGAAAGGGAAGCTGCGCGGCAAGAAGCCCAAGCTGTCGGATCGCCAGCAGAAGGAGTTGCGCCGCATGTACGACACCGACGACTATTCGATCAGCGATCTCGCCGAGGTGTTCTCGATATCGCGGCCAACCGTGTATCGGACGCTTGGACGCCAATCTTCCGCGCCTGCGGCAAAGCCGGCGTGATCCTACCACGACCGCGCCTAGGTGTTGGCCCCATCGATAGAAGCTATGAGTATAAAGGGGCATCAGTGATCCGCAGAATGTTGGCGTCACCGTTAGCCGGGACGGCTCTGGGGTTGCTGTGCAGCCCTGCGTTCGCCGCCAACAGGCCTGGGGATGGATTCGAGGTAGCGAGCTACAGGCTCGCGCTTACCCCGGACATCGAGAACAGGACCGTCGCGGGACGTGAGAAGATCACGCTACGCGCGACGGTGGATGGCGTCCGGCGGCTGAATTTCTCCGCCAACACTCTCGGCATCGACAGTGCAACCCTCGATGGCGTGGCGCTCGCTCATACTGTGGAAGGCGATGTGCTCGGCTTCGATCTGCCCCGGCCGCTCCGGCGTGGACGCACGGTCAAGCTGGAGTTGTCCTATCATGGCCGCCCTGCACGTGGGTTCGCCGGCTCGGCGACGACGCTCTACACCAGCTATTTTGCCTGCGACTGGATGGTGTGTTCCCAGAACAAGTTCGGCGAGAAAGCGGCCTTCTCGCTCGATCTGCGTGTTCCGGCCGGGATGACCAGCCTGTCAGTCGGCAACATGATCGTGCGGCGACCGGGAGCGGACGGCAGCGAGATCCATACCTGGAAAGCGCCTCGGCCCTACTCGGCCTATCTTTACGGCTTTGCGGTGGGTCGACTCACGCGGGTCAGCGAACGGGTCGGATCAAAAAGGCTCACCTATCTGAGCAACACTGCCGACGCGGGCGAGCTGAAACGACGCTTGGCAGGGACAAAGGATATGGTCGCCTTTCTCTCCGCCAAGGCGGGCATGCCGCTTCCGGTTGCCGACTACAGCCAGCTTCTGGTCGAAGGCGATGAGGCGCAGGAGGCGGCGACATACTCCGTCCTCGGCAGCGATGCGCTGCCGAGGCAGCCAGATGATCCGTCGCAGGATTGGGCCATCGTACACGAACTTACCCATCAATGGTGGGGCAACCTGATCACATGCGAAACCCTCAAGGACTTCTGGCTGAACGAGGGCATCACGACATTCATGACGGCCGCATGGAAGCAGCATCGCTACGGTCGCGCCGCGTATGAAGCCGAACTCAATGAAGCCAGAAGCCGGTTTGAAAAGGCGCGAGCGATGGGTTTTGACAAGCCGCTGGCTTGGAACGGCACCTACCCGACATTGGGCGTCCGACGCGCGATCCAATACAGCAAGGGCGCGCTGTTCATGGCGCAGCTCCGGGTCACGCTCGGCGATGCCGCGTTCTGGTCTGGCCTGCGCCGCTACACCCGTGACCATGCGGGCGGCACGGTCACCAGCATAGACCTAAAGCGGGCGATGGAGGAAGCGAGCGGCCGGGACTTGCGTCCGCTGTTCGCCGAATGGGTGTTCGGCGAGGGCCTTTCGGAAGGGCAGTCGCAATAGCTTGGCCGTGATGACATTTACCGCTGACAGAACCATGCCAATTAGCTCTGACATCCACAGGCAGGGTGGTGTCGTTTTCAGAAGACGGCTGCACTGAACGTCAGAAGCCGACTGCACTATAGCAGCGGAGGGGTTGGATCCATCAGGCAACGACGGGCTGCTGCCGGCCATCAGCGGACGCAGGGAGGACTTTCCGCAACCGGCCGTTCGATGCGGCACCGATGGCCTTCGCGCAGGGGTAGTGAATCCGCCAGGATTGACTTGCGCTGCCCTACCTCTCACTAGTGAGGGGCGGCAGCGCATCAAGCGGTGAGCGCACTCCGGCACCGCCAACTTTCAGCACATGCGTGTAAATCATCGTCGTAGAGACGTCGGAATGGCCGAGCAGATCCTGCACGGTTCGAATGTCGTAACCGCTGCGGAGCAAGGCCGTCGCGAACGAGTGGCGGAGGGTGTGCGGTGTGGCGGGCTTCGTGATGCCTGCTTGTTCTACGGCACGTTTGAAGGCGCGCTGAAAGGTCTGGTCATACATGTGATGGCGACGCACGACACCGCTCCGTGGATCGGTCGAATGCGTGTGCTGCGCAAAAACCCAGAACCACGGCCAGGAATGCCCGGCGCGCGGATACTTCCGCTCAAGGGCGTCGGGAAGCGCAACGCCGCTGCGGCCCTCGGCCTGGTCCTTCAGCCACCATGCCCGTGCACGCGACAGCTGCTCGCGCAGGCTGGGTGCCAAGCTCTCGGGTAACATCAAGGCCCGATCCTTGGAGCCCTTGCCCTCCCGCACGATGATCGTGCCGTGATCGAAATCCAGATCCTTGACCCGCAGTTGCAAACCCTCACTGATCCGCATGCCCGTTCCATACAGAAGCTGGGCGAACAAACGATGCTCGCCTTCCAGAAAACCGAGGATGCGAACCACTTCATCCGGGGTCAGCACCACCGGCAAGCGCCGCGACGGCCGAGGTCTTCCGATCTCCTGAAGCCAGGGCAGATCCGTGCACAGCACCTTGCCGTAGAAGAACAGCAAGGCCGCCAATGCCTGACGATGCGTGGAGACCGAAACCTTGCGCTCGTTCGCCAGCCAGGACAGAAATGCCTCGACTTCGCTGCTGCCCAAGGTTGCCGGGTGACGCACACCGTGGAAACGGATGAAGGCACGAACCCAGTGGACATAAGCCTGTTCGGTTCGTAAGCTGTAATGCAAGTAGCGTATGCGCTCACGCAACTGGTCCAGAACCTTGACCGAACGCAGCGGTGGTAACGGCGCAGTGGCGGTTTTCATGGCTTGTTATGACTGTTTTTTTGTACAGTCTATGCCTCGGGCATCCAAGCAGCAAGCGCGTTACGCCGTGGGTCGATGTTTGATGTTATGGAGCAGCAACGATGTTACGCAGCAGGGTGACGGTGTTCGGCATTCTGAATCTCACCGAGGACTCCTTCTTCGATGAGAGCCGGCGGCTAGACCCCGCCGGCGCTGTCACCGCGGCGATCGAAATGCTGCGAGTCGGATCAGACGTCGTGGATGTCGGACCGGCCGCCAGCCATCCGGACGCGAGGCCTGTATCGCCGGCCGATGAGATCAGACGTATTGCGCCGCTCTTAGACGCCCTGTCCGATCAGATGCACCGTGTTTCAATCGACAGCTTCCAACCGGAAACCCAGCGCTATGCGCTCAAGCGCGGCGTGGGCTACCTGAACGATATCCAAGGATTTCCTGACCCTGCGCTCTATCCCGATATTGCTGAGGCGGACTGCAGGCTGGTGGTTATGCACTCAGCGCAGCGGGATGGCATCGCCACCCGCACCGGTCACCTTCGACCCGAAGACGCGCTCGACGAGATTGTGCGGTTCTTCGAGGCGCGGGTTTCCGCCTTGCGACGGAGCGGGGTCGCTGCCGACCGGCTCATCCTCGATCCGGGGATGGGATTTTTCTTGAGCCCCGCACCGGAAACATCGCTGCACGTGCTGTCGAACCTTCAAAAGCTGAAGTCGGCGTTGGGGCTTCCGCTATTGGTCTCGGTGTCGCGGAAATCCTTCTTGGGCGCCACCGTTGGCCTTCCTGTAAAGGATCTGGGTCCAGCGAGCCTTGCGGCGGAACTTCACGCGATCGGCAATGGCGCTGACTACGTCCGCACCCACGCGCCTGGAGATCTGCGAAGCGCAATCACCTTCTCGGAAACCCTCGCGAAATTTCGCAGTCGCGACGCCAGAGACCGAGGGTTAGATCATGCCTAGCATTCACCTTCCGGCCGCCCGCTAGCGGACCCTGGTCAGGTTCCGCGAAGGTGGGCGCAGACATGCTGGGCTCGTCAGGATCAAACTGCACTATGAGGCGGCGGTTCATACCGCGCCAGGGGAGCGAATGGACAGCGAGGAGCCTCCGAACGTTCGGGTCGCCTGCTCGGGTGATATCGACGAGGTTGTGCGGCTGATGCACGACGCTGCGGCGTGGATGTCCGCCAAGGGAACGCCCGCCTGGGACGTCGCGCGGATCGACCGGACATTCGCGGAGACCTTCGTCCTGAGATCCGAGCTCCTAGTCGCGAGTTGCAGCGACGGCATCGTCGGCTGTTGCACCTTGTCGGCCGAGGATCCCGAGTTCTGGCCCGACGCCCTCAAGGGGGAGGCCGCATATCTGCACAAGCTCGCGGTGCGACGGACACATGCGGGCCGGGGTGTCAGCTCCGCGCTGATCGAGGCTTGCCGCCATGCCGCGCGAACGCAGGGGTGCGCCAAGCTGCGGCTCGACTGCCACCCGAACCTGCGTGGCCTATACGAGCGGCTCGGATTCACCCACGTCGACACTTTCAATCCCGGCTGGGATCCAACCTTCATCGCAGAACGCCTAGAACTCGAAATCTAACGTCCGTTCGGGCATCGAGGTCCATGTCGGGGTGGGACGGGCCCGTGGCTTCAAGATCACTTGCAGTCCGACCGCGATGTCTTGGTTGCGCGAGAGGTTGTCGATATCCTCCACTTCCATCATCAACCCTGGATAATGCCGCCGCCGTCATCGCCGCCGACGCCCGTGCCGGGCTTTTCGGGCCTGTCAGGCTTGCTCGGCCTTCAGCCTGCCTGGGCGAGATCTCCGGCGGACGGATTAACGGCGGAGCTTCGCCGCCTTTCGTGCGTGTGAAGGCCGAAGATAGTTCTCTCAAAAACATCCGTTTATGAGAGATACCAAATGTCATTTTCAGAAGACGACTGCACCAGTTGATTGGGCGTAATGGCTGTTGTGCAGCCAGCTCCTGACAGTTCAATATCAGAAGTGATCTGCACCAATCTCGACTATGCTCAATACTCGTGTGGGCTCTGTTGCAAAAATCGTGAAGCTTGAGCATGCTTGGCGGAGATTGGACGGACGGAACGATGACGGATTTCAAGTGGCGCCATTTCCAGGGTGATGTGATCCTGTGGGCGGTGCGCTGGTATTGTCGCTATCCGATCAGCTATCGCGACCTTGAGGAAATGCTGGCGGAACGCGGCATTTCGGTCGACCATACGACGATCTATCGCTGGGTCCAGTGCTACGCCCCGGAGATGGAGAAGCGGCTGCGCTGGTTCTGGCGGCGTGGCTTTGATCCGAGCTGGCGCCTGGATGAAACCTACGTCAAGGTGCGGGGCAAGTGGACCTACCTGTACCGGGCAGTCGACAAGCGGGGCGACACGATCGATTTCTACCTGTCGCCGACCCGCAGCGCCAAGGCAGCGAAGCGGTTCCTGGGCAAGGCCCTGCGAGGCCTGAAGCACTGGGAAAAGCCTGCCACGCTCAATACCGACAAAGCGCCGAGCTATGGTGCAGCGATCACCGAATTGAAGCGCGAAGGAAAGCTGGACCGGGAGACGGCCCACCGGCAGGTGAAGTATCTCAATAACGTGATCGAGGCCGATCACGGAAAGCTCAAGATACTGATCAAGCCGGTGCGCGGTTTCAAATCGATCCCCACGGCCTATGCCACGATCAAGGGATTCGAAGTCATGCGAGCCCTGCGCAAAGGACAGGCTCGCCCCTGGTGCCTGCAGCCCGGCATCAGGGGCGAGGTGCGCCTTGTGGAGAGAGCTTTTGGCATTGGGCCCTCGGCGCTGACGGAGGCCATGGGCATGCTCAACCACCATTTCGCAGCAGCCGCCTGATCGGCGCAGAGCGACAGCCTACCTCTGACTGCCGCCAATCTTTGCAACAGAGCCATTAAAAGATGCTTTGCGCTGCGCGCGCCTCCGGTCGGGCTCCGCCCTCCCTACGCCGCGCGCAGCGCAAAGGCGCGTGTCCGATCAACCTTGCGCCATCGTGAAAGGGGGTCCCTTTTGCGCGCCGATAGGGGGTCCCGTTTGCACGCCGATTGACACGTCACCACCTTCTCGTCGAACAGATTTTCGCCCCGCGCCGTCAGCGCGACGCCATGGCCCAGCGGCAAGCGCGCGAGCGCATCCACGGTCAGCGCCCTGGGCAGTGTGTCGATCTGAAGATCATCCTCATATTGGCTCGACACATAATGGACCGACGCGGAGAGCGTCGGCCCCTGCGCCGGCGTCCAGGCCAGCGTCGCGCTGGCGCTGTTGCGCGGCGTCTGCGCGGGCGCGAAGCCGTCGAACGCCTTGCCTGGCGCATCGACCTCGCTGTGGCTGTAGGCATAGGAGGCCGACAGGCCGAAATCGCCCAGACGCGCGCTGGCCGTAAGTTCGATCCCCTTGGCGACGATGCGGTTAACATTCTGGCGCTGGCGGGTGTTGGTGCCGATGGTGACATTGGCGATCGCATCGTCCAGCCGGTTGTAGAAGGCGGTCGCGCCCAGGGTCACGCCGGGCAGCGGGGTCAGGTCGAAGCCCGCCTCCACGCCCTTCAGGCGCTCGGGCTTCAGCGCCGCGTTCGCCTGCGTCGTGATCGGGAAGACCACGAATGGCCGGTACAGCTCGTTCAGCGTCGGCAGGCGAAAGCCGGTATAGCCCGCCCCGCGCAGCGCGAGCGCGCCGCTCAGGCGCAGGATCGCGCCCGCCCGCCCCGAAAACTGCCAGTCGGACCGGTTGGCGTAATCGGTCGCTGTCACTGCACCGGTGCTGGCGTTGGCCTGATGATAGAAGCCGTCGCTGATCGTCCAGTGATCCGCCCGCACGCCGCCGGTCAACACCAGGCCTTCTAGCGTCCAGTCGTCCTCGGCGAACAGGCCGGTCGTCACCTGCTGCCCACCGGCATGGCGGCGGAAGGTGACGGGATTGCTGGCGATATTGGCGTCATAGGCGTCCTCATACATGTCGCCCAGCGCGAAGCGCGTATCCGCGCCCAGCCGCAGTACATGATCCGACCCGACCGGCGGGCGGATCTCGATCTTGCCGCCAAGCCCCATGGACGGCGTGTTGCGCTGGTCGAGCGACTTGCGGAAGGTGGAGGCGGAGATCACGATATTGGAAAAGTTGCGCGCCTGGATATAGGCGAGCGCATCAACCTGCCAATCGCCGCGCGAGATGAAGCGAACACTGGCGTCCTGCCCTTCGTTCGCGGAGTCCGCGCCCTTGAACCGCAGCGTCCTGTCGTCCTGAAAGATCGTGGCGCGGAACTGCAATTCGGACGTCACGGAGAGCGGCGCGACCGCGCGTAAATTGGTGGACCAGCTATCATAGGCGGCGGGCACGGTCGCCGCGACGCGCTGCGACTTTGGCGTGGTCTGGAAGCCGTTCCCCCGGTCCCAGCGCCCCGACAGCGAAACATAGCCGCCGCCTAGGTCCGGCGTGACGCTGGCCGACATCTCGGCGGCGTCATGGCTGCCATAGAAGGCGCTGGCAGCGAAATCCGGCAACTGGTCGCGCGTGGCGCTGGCCAGCTCGATCGTGCCGGCGACAGCGCCCGCGCCGAACGCACCCGACCCGCCGCCGCGCGTCACCCGCACAACGGACAGACGGTCCGGAACCAGCGCGGAGAAAGGAATATAGCCAAAGAAGGGATCGGCCACGGGCACGCCGTCCAGCAACACCAGCGTCCGGCTGGATGCATTGCCACCCAGCGCCCGCAGGGTCGCGCCCTGGTTGGACGGGTTCGACGCCCGGCTGTCCGACCGACGAAACTGCTGGGAGCCGGCGACGTTGGCCAGCACATTCTCCAGCCGGCCCGACGCATTGTCGAGCAGCCGTTGCCGGTCGATCGCCACCGATCCATAGGCGGGCGTACCGGGTGGCAGGCCCAGCCCCTGTCCCGTTACGATGATCGAAGGTGCATCGGCGCCTGCATCATCGGGGGGCTGCGCCAGCACTCCGGATGGCACCAGCAGAAGTATCAGCAGCAGATAGTCTTTCATGATGCGTCCACGCCCTCTGGAGTTTGGAGCTTTCGTTGATTGGGCCATCGCGCGTCGCACGCATGTGCCGACGCCGCGGAAACCCGGGCTTAACAGAGCTGAGTTAGATCACAGCATGCGCCGGCATGAGATGAGCAGGATATCACTCAACATTGCCCGAGCAAGTCGCAGATGCAGATCAAATCTACGTAATGATTCTCATTTATCTGTTTCGCGCAAATAACCGAAAAACCTTGCGGTAAGGCTAATGCGCAACCAACTAACACGTCATGGAGAGTTAAAATATGGTCTTAACGCCCTGCACTTCGATATTATACTTACGCATCTTACGATAAAGCGTCGGCCGGCCGACCCCCAATTGACGAGCCGTAGCGGCAATATTTCCCGCACATTGATGGAGCGCCATTAATACCGCATCCCGCTCCGTTCGTTCGAGCGAAGCCACCTCGCGCCCCACATTCGAACGAGTTTGCCTCATCTCCTCTGGAAGATGCCTTGGCGCGATCAGCGCGCTCCCGGCAGCGAGCGCGATGGCCCGACGAAGAATGAGGCTCAGTTGGCGGATGTTCCCGGGCCATGCGAAGGACCGCAGACATTCCAGTGCGTCATCCGAGAGGGAAAGTGTCAAACGATCGCCGATTTCGCGATCGACGATTTGTCCTATGAGTTCCGACAAATCCGCTCGCTCGCGTAAGGGGGGCAAGGTGACGCAGAGTCCATCAATGCGGTAGTAAAGGTCTTCCCGAAATTCGCCCGTGGCGACGAGCGCCTTGAGGTCACGATGGGTCGCACAGACCAGAGAGATATCGATCGGCCTGTCCTTCGATCCGCCCACCGGCATGACGGCCCGCTCCTGCAGAACCCGCAGAAGACGAGCCTGTAGCGAGAGCGGCATGTCCCCGATCTCATCCAGGAAGAGTGTTCCACCATGGGCCTGCTCAAATTTACCCGGAGCGCCTCCCCGGCGAGCGCCGGTAAACGCCCCTTCCACATATCCGAACAATTCGGCCTCGATCAGTCCGTCGGGAATGGACGCACAATTTACCGGCACGAACGGCCCGTTTCGCCGCGGCCCTGAGGCGTGCAGCTCCCGCGCAAGAACCTCCTTTCCAGTTCCCGTCTCGCCGGTTAGGAGAACAGGAATATCACGAGCGAACGCCAGCTTCGCGTCGCCAATGGTGTCCAGCAGGGCGGGATCGGAACAGAACATGTCAGAAGAGGCATGAGACGAACGCTTGCCCGAGGGCGGCGGCAAGAGCGCCTTACCAACCCGCATAACGTCATCTGCATGGCGGGCGAGACTGAGGTGGACGCGGATGCCGGCCGGCGTGTCTGTCACGATCGGTTCGGCATTGCGGCCGCTAAGCTCGTCAACCGCACGCGCAAAAGGCAGGTCGAACATGTGATCGAACTCTGTCGCCGAACGCGTATGCCCAAGCAGCTTGCGCGCGATCTGGTTCCCACCGAGCAATTGCCCATGTTCCGAGAAAGCGAGAACGGCAGCCAAGGGCGTGCGAAGCAGGTCAGGGTGATAATGTAACGAGACGTGCAGAGCGCCCGGAAGGTCAAGCAGCATATGATTTTCTATGGCTCGGGCGGCAACCCGCAACGCCTCGCAAACTGATGACAGATCCCTGCCGCTGCGGCAGGTGGCATTCAAGACGCCGATCAGGTCCCCGTTAACGTCGAACAGAGGAACGGCCGCGCAAGAATAGCCATGAATCTCGTCAAGGAAATGCTCGTTGGCGTGGACAATAAAGGGTTTCTGTTCCACGAGCGCGCATCCCGGCGCTCCGGTGCCGATCGCACTTTCGCTGAGGGAAACCCCGTTCCGGAAAAGACTCTCCAGTTCGCGGCACGGCCCTTCGGCGTCGCCGATCGAGCAAATGACAAATCCGCTGACGTCAAGGCAGGCCAGCACCCAATCCTGCGTGTGAAACGCTTTGTAAAGCCGTGTCATCTCCGGCATCGCATAGCGAATGAGCCGTTCACCCCTTTCTGTGGCGATCCGGCGTTCGCCAGGCGCCGCCATGTCGAACAACCTCTTGTCGGACGCGCTCAAACCCAGGCGTCTTGATCGCTCCCAGGAACGCGTGATCGGCTCGGGCACCCACTGCGACACGATACTCTCGCCCGAGAAGAAAAGATCTCGTGCCCTCCTTGTCTGGCGGACCTGTTCCAGATTCATGGATTGCCTCTCGTACCGTTGTCTTTCCGAACGGTGGGGTGCCCGGCGCCTGGACCGGACGGCGCTGATCCCTCTCTCCATTCGAACATCTTTATCGCCCGTCATGCTAGCTTGTTCGACGGACGCGAACAACCATCTCTCCTTCTCTGGAAGATCCGATCGTGCCGAAACAGATCGATGCCTGGCGATCACAAAAATGGTCGGCCAGGCGACACATGCGCCTGGCCGACCATAGTGGCTCAAGGGGAGAGGAATACTCAAGCCACCAAGCCCAGTTCAGCTTCCATCGTCTTGCGCATCTCGAACTTCTGCGCCTTGCCCGTGACCGTCATAGCGAAGCCCTCGACGATGCGGACATAGCGGGGAACCTTGTAGTGGGCGATCTTACCCCGGCAGTGGGCAATCACATCGTCGGCGCTCAGCCGATGGCCGGCTCGCGCTATGACCCATGCGCAGACTTCCTCACCAAATTTAGCGTCGCTGACGCCAAAGACCTGCACATCGACGATCAACGGGTGGCCAAGCAGGAATTCCTCGAGCTCGCGCGGATAGATATTCTCGCCGCCCCGGATGATCATGTCCTTGATGCGGCCGGTAATGCGAACATAGCCCCGCTCATCCATCACCGCGAGATCGCCCGAGTGCATCCATCCTTCCGCGTCGATGGCATCGTCGGTCTTTTCCGGATCGTTCCAATATCCCTGCATCACCGCATATCCGCGCGAGCAATATTCGCCCTGTTGGTTCACCTGCAATGTCTCGCCGTTCAACCCTACGATCTTTGCTTCGGCATGAGGGTGGACGCGGCCCACCGTCGCCACTCGCTCTGCGACGGGATCGTCTATCGACGTCTGCGTCGTCAGGGGACTGGTTTCGGTCATGCCATAGCCGATAGTCACCTCGCGCATGTTCAACCGATCCATGATCTGCTCCATCATGGCCGCCGGGCAAGGGGCGCCCGCCATGATCCCGGTGCGCAAGGACGAGACGTCGAACTGATCGAGGTCCGGATGGTTGAGGATCGTGATCAGCATGGTCGGCACTCCGTAAAGCGCCGTACAACGTTCATCTCGCACCGCCTCAAGTGTCATCCGCGCATCATAAGCCTCTCCGGGGTAGATCATCGCAGCCCCGCTCGTCACGGATGCAAGATTACCCAGGACCATGCCGAAGCAATGATAGAGCGGAACCGGAATGCAGATGCGGTCCTTGACGGTGAGATTGATGGTTTGTCCCGAAAAATAACCATTGTTGAGAATGTTGCGATGCGTAAGCGTTGCCCCCTTTGGAAAACCCGTCGTGCCGCTGGTGAATTGTATGTTGATGGCATCGTCCGGTCGCAGACTTTCCGATGCCGCGCCCAGCAGCAGGGGATCCGCCGACACGCGCAGTTGCTCCCAAGGAATGAAACCGTCATGTGCCTGCTCACCAAGCGAAATCACCAGGCGAAGGTCAGGTAAACTACGCGTCCCGATCTCGCGTAGCATGGCGATGTAGTTACTGCTTTTGAAGGCAGATGCCGTCACCAGCACGCTGCAGCCGACCTTTGCGAGCGCATACTCGATTTCGCTGACACGATAGGCAGGATTGATGTTTACCAGGATCGCGCCGATCTTGGCGGTCGCGAATTGAATCACGGTCCATTCGGCGCAATTGGGCGCCCAGATGCCGACCCGATCGCCGCGACGCACCCCATGATCGAGCAGTCCGCACGCGACCCGTTCCGCTTCGCGGTTCAGTTCCTGCCAGCTCCAGCATATATTCTGATGCCGGGAAACCAATGCCAGTTCACTCCCCCAGCGCCGGGCAGCCACCGATAGGGCTTCTCCCAGCGTCATCTCCAGCAGCGGAACATCAGCCGCGCCTTTCGCAATTGAGAGCACGGTCACCTCTTGATGTTGATCACTTGGAGCTGCGTATATTCGGCGAGGCCCTCGACGGACTGCTCGACACCCAGGCCGGAATTTTTGAAGCCGGCCATGGGGATGTGCGGGCCGATCGCGATATGCTGGTTGACCCACATCTGACCGCTTTCGATACGCTCGGCGATCGCCGCGGCGCGCTCGACATCTTTCGACCAGATGGATCCACCCAGGCCGTATTCGGAGGAATTGACGCAGCGTACCACGTCGTCCACATCCGAGAAGGCGATGACCGGCAATATGGGTCCGAATTGCTCTTCATCCACGATCGTATGGCCGTCGCTGATATCCCGGACGATGGTCGGTTGGATGAAATAGCCGGCTCGCTCCATGGCTTCGCCACCGGCGATGATCTTGCCGTCGCGCCGGGCCGCCTCCAGGAATCCCTTCACCTTTTCAAATTGCGCGCGGTTCTGGATCGGACCGATATTCGTTCCCTGCTTCAGTCCGTCATCGACGACGGCTTCCTGCGCCAGCCTTGCCAATTCGTCGCACATCGCCTCGTAGATCGATTCATGCACATAGGCCCGCTTCACCGCCAGGCAGACCTGTCCGCAGTTGAGGAACGCGCCGTTGAAGATCGCCAGCGCCGTCTCACGCACATCGACATCCTCCAGCACGATGGCCGGATCGTTGCCGCCCAGCTCGAGCGTGACGCGCTTGAGCGTATCAGCGCTGCTCGCCGCGATCCGCTTGCCGGTGGCGGTCGAACCCGTGAAGCCAATTTTGGCGACATCCGGATGGGCGGTGAGATGCGGCCCCAGGTCATTATCGTCGGTGATGATGTTGACCACGCCCGCCGGGAAGATGTCTCGGCACAGCGCGCCTAATGCAAGGGCGGTGACGGGCGTGGTAGGGGCCGGCTTCAAGATGATGCTGTTTCCCGCCAGCACGGCGGGACCGATCTTCCAGCAGGCGACGAGCAGCGGGAAGTTCCATGCGATGATCCCGACGACCACGCCTAGCGGCCGATGCTTGACGACGATATGGGCCTGCTCATCGTCCTGTATGACCCGGTCGGGAAGCTCGAGAGTGGCGTAGTGCCGGAGATATCCTTCCGTCCACGCAACTTCCCCCTGGGCCTCGGCAAAGGGCTTGCCCTGTTCTTGCACCAGCAGGCGCGCGAGATTGTCGCCATCGGCCGCGATGGCATCGGCAAGCTCGATGAGCTTGGCCTGGCGCTGCGCGAAGGGCGTCTCGGCCCAGCCGGGATAGGCTGCCTTGGCGGCTTTGATGGCTTCGTCGGCCTGAGCCGCTGAAGCGCGCGGCACGGTCACGAACGCTTCGCCGAGTGCGGGGTTGATGACCTCGAGCGTGCCATCGCCCTCCACGAGTTGGCCCCCAATCAGCAACTTATAATCAGACATGCTTGTCTCCAGCCACATACGTGGGAAAATCGAATATGCAGGGCATCCAGAGCGCCCCATGGTCGCCGGTCTTCAGTCCTGACCGGCGCAAGCGTTTGTCGCCGCCTTTTCACAAAGGATCGGATGACCGGCGGCGGGCGCCGAAACCGCCGGTCATCCTCTCTAAGCGAGCCTATTTTTTCGGTTTTGCGCTCGCGGCAGGTTGTCCGCGCACAGAATCTGCAGTGCCTTGAATGAACGCCTTGAGCTTCTTGACGTCCTCTGCGGTAAGCTTGCCCTTGAAATCGGGCATACCCTGCTCGGCCATCGCACCTTCGAAAACGAACGCTTCAAGATTGGCGATCGCCTCGCGGGGCGCATAACCCAGGTTGGGCAAATTGCCTCCCTTGTCGACGCCAGGAACGCCATGGCAGAACAGACAGTTGCTGACGTAGAGTGCGCCTCCAGGAGCGACGTCCTTCTTGTCATAGGGCACGCCCGAGAGCAGTTCCCCCTGCTCATATTTTCCGAACTGCGGCAACGGCGCCTTGCCGCCGATGACGAAGGTGTAGACCGTACCAGGCGAACTGCGGTCGGTAGCGCGCTGGGACTCACCGAAAACACCGCCCCAACCCACCGCAATCGAGACATACTGCTTGCCATCGATCTGGTAGGTGATCGGAGCCGCGATGACGCCACTGCCTACCGGCGACTCCCACATTTTATGGCCGTTGCGCGCATCATAGGCTACGAAATGCCCATCTGCGGTTCCTTGGAACACCAGATTCCCCGCTGTGGTCAGCGTGCCACCATTCCACGGCGAAACTTGTTCCTGACTCCAGACTTGCTTCTGGCGCACCGGGTCCCATGCGATCAGGCGACCGAAGGGTTTGGCCTTCGTCGCCGCGCCTCCCAGCAAACTGCCTGTGTTCCAACCGATGCCGCTCATGGGCTGGCCTGGAATGTTGGAGCGATATTTCCATTTCGGATCGTCCGCCAGCGAAAGCGGCACATGCTGCGCGGGAATGAACGCCAGCCCCAAAGCCGGATTGAACGACATGGAATGCCAGTTGTGCCCGCCAAAAGGACCGGGAATGATCTCATAGGGCGTGGCCGAGCGGACGCCGGGCAATTCGATAGGCCTGCCCGCCTTGTCATAGCCCGAGGCCCAGTTCACCGGCACGAAATTCTTCGCGGAGATGAATTTGCCGTTTGTCCGATCGATGACGAAGAAGAAGCCGTTCTTGGGCGCATGCAGGATCACTTTGCGCGGCGCGCCGTCGACCGTCATGTCGGCCAGGATCATATCCTGCGTCGACGTGTAATCCCAGTTGTCCCCCGGCGTCTCCTGATAGTGCCAGACATATTCGCCGGTATCAGGATTGAGCGCGACGATCGATCCGAGATAGAGATTGTCGCCGCCCTTGGGACTGCGGCGATTGCGCGACCAAGGCGCCCCGTTTCCGACGCCGATATACATGAGATTGAGCTGCGGATCGAACGCCATGCTGTTCCAGACGGTGCCGCCACCGCCCGCCTCCCAATAGCGTCCGCTGGGGTCCCAGGTCTTGGCGGCGGCTTCCATCGCCTTGTTCTCAAACGGCTTCGATGGATCTCCCGGGACCGTGAACCAGCGCCAGAGCTTCTTGCCCGACGACGCATCATAGGCGGTGATATAGCCACGCAACCCCAGCTCCGCGCCACCGTTACCAATGATGACCTTGCCCTTGTACACACGCGGCGCGCCGGTGATGGTGGCTGGCGAGTCCGGCGATAGTCTGGTGTCCTCTTCCCACAATTTGGCGCCGGACGCCGCATCAAGCGCGATGAGACGACCATCGAAGGCTCCGACGAAGACTTTTCCCTCATAGACGGCCACGCCCCGGTTCACGACGTCACAGCACCCCTTGCCGCCCGCGCTGCGCGGCACTTGCGGATCGAACGTCCACAACTGCTTCCCCGTCCGTACATTGATTGCATGCACGACGCTCCAGGATGCTGTCACGTACATGATCCCGTCCACAACAAGCGGCGTTGCCTCTACGCCGCGGGTCGAGCCCAGATCATAGGTCCAGGCCAAACCCAGTCGGGCGACATTGTCAGTGGATATCTGGGACAGCTTGCTGAAGCGCGTTTCCGAATAGTCGAGGCCGTAGCTGGGCCATTCCTCGGAAGTCGCAGCGTTCTTGACAATAAAGTCACCGTTAATTTTCCCGGCGATTTTCGAGGTATCGACGGGTGCCCGGTTGCTCGCTTCGTTCGACCGCGAGCAACCACTCAGTGTCGTACCCAGCAAGAGGAAGCCCGCCCCCACAAGGGCCATTCGCCCCGGCTTTCCCCGCCCGAAAAAGATGATCGACAT
>NZ_CM145765.1:375000-1084283 GCF_055640555.1 Sphingobium sp. KKT206 | reverse complement strand
AGTCTTTCCCAACCAAAAAAACCGGGCCGCCCGTGCAGAGGCGACCCGGTCATGAGCCTTACATCTTGAAGCGCGCCCCCAACTGGATGGTGCGCCCATAATGCAACTGCTCATAATTGCGATTGGCGTCGAGGTCGGTGTAGCGATCGCGATAATCGTCGGTCAGGTTGATGCCTTCCAGCGACAATTCGATCCAGTCGGTCAGCTTGTAGCGCATCGACGCATCGACGTTGATCGTGCTGTTATAGCCTTCGAACACGTTACCCGTGCCGCTATTTTGGTCGATATAGCCGCTGCGATAGCTGGCCGAGACGCGCGCGCTGAACTTGGCATCTTCATAATAGATGGTGCCGTTGAACGCCCGCTTCGACAGGCCGAACAGGGTGGCATTGCGAACCGAGGACACCGTCCCACCGCCCGGCACCACGGCTGGCCCCGCCACCCTATAGTCTGCGCTGGAGTCCACGAAGGTCGCATTGGCGATGCCGCCGAAACGGGACAGGAAACCGGGCAGGAAGGTAAAGGGTGCCTGCACCGACAATTCGATACCCTTCAGGCTCGCACCGGTGCCGTTGACGATCGTGTTGATCGCCCAGCCTTCGTCCCGCTCAGGCTGCCCTGCTGCTGGCGAGCTTGGCGGGATGACGGACAGGGGAAGACCCGTCGAGGCGAAAGTGCCGTTGATCGTCTGGCCGATCGGGAAGCTCTGAACATCCTTCTTGAATATGGCGACGGACGCGATCGACTGCGGCGCGAAATACCATTCCAGCGCGAGATCATAGGCCGTCGCCCGGAACGGACTGAGGTTGGGATTGCCGAAGCTGACTCGATAGTTGAACCCATCGACCGATCCGCCCGGCGTCAGATTGCCCAGCGAAGGCCGCGTCATCACGTCGGCCACCGATGCGCGCACCACGAAATCCCGATGAGGGAAGAAGGCGATGTTCATCGCGGGCAGCCAATCCTCATAGGACCGCGAGACCTCCACCGGAACCGCATTGTTCAGGCCGACCGAACTCTGGTTGGTCCGGACATAGCGGATGCCCGCATTGGCCGCATATTCCAGTCCGAAAATCTCGCCCTTGGCGTCGAACTGGATATAGCCGCCCTTGGTTTCTTCCACCACGCTGCGGGTATTGCCGGCATCGATAGTGGGGGTGCGCCCATAAAGGTTCGTAAAGTCGGTCCCCGCTGCCAGATTGGGAACCAGCCATTGCGTCGTGGTACCCGCCGGTGCGTTCGCGCCCTTGAGATTGAACATTTCCGCCAGCGCGGCGTTAACCGGAAAACCATAGACGGCGGACGGGCCAAATGCCGATGATGGCGAGCAATTCAGAGTGCCCAGAACCCGATCGACACCACCATTGCCGCAGACGACCGTATCGCGCGTGAAGCTTTCGGTATCGAACGAGAAGCGGCGATAGACTGCGCCCGCCTTGACCGTGAAGCCCTCCGTCACATCCCATTCGGTCCGCAGTTGCGCGGTACGGAATTTGTTGACCGTCGAAGATGGGCGATCACGAATTTCCGACAATTGGAAATTGGCCGGATCGGTCACGCTGGTTCCAAACGTCAGCACGGGGCGCTTCATATTGCTATAGTCATAGCTATAGCCCTGCGCATCGCGATCGTCGAACACCAAAGTCGTCTCGACCGGGATCGAGGCATCCGACTTGGAGAAGCCGCCCAGCAGCGTGAAGCGGAAGCTATCGCTGACATCCTGGTCCCAGGTCGCACCCAACTGGTAGAATTTCGTCTGGGATTTGCGCAGATAATGTTCAGTCCGCACCCAGGCGTCGTTCAGCGTCGCCGACACCAGGTTATTATTGCTGTCATAGACCGGGTTCACGACGTCGATCGATCGCTCGTTCGACCGAAGCAGCACTTCGCCCCACTTCTCTTCGCGGGTTTCACGGAAGCGGGAGAACAGACCGTCGATCGACACTTTGGTCGCATCGGACGGTGCCCACTGGATCGAACCGGTAATACCCAGACGCTCACGTTCCTGCGCGATTTCGCCATAGCGGGGGATACGTGGATGGAAAGCGAGCGCGGCTTCATCGCAACCGGCGCTGGGCAGATAGGTGCCGCCGCTATTGGGTTGCGTGAAGCATGGCGTGCCGTCGACACTGTCGAACCGGGCTTGCGACCAGCGCACCGTATTATTACCCATCTGAAGCGTGTCGAGCTTGGAATAAGCGGCTGACAGCGCCACGCCCCACCGACCGTCCGGCGATTTCCAAGACATCAGGCCCGCCAGACGCGGCCCCCATTTCTTCGACAGGTCATTATAGGAGGCCGTCGCCGATCCGACGAAGGTGAAGCCATCCTTGCCCGCCAGCGGATTGCCGGTGTTCAAATCGACTACCGCGCCGAGCGAACCCTCGTCGAGCGATGCCTCGGCGGTCTTGTGGACGACCAGCGAGCTGAAAAGTTCGGACGCGAACACGTTGAAATCGAAGGCACGGTCTCGGTTGGCACTGGCTCCATCGGTCGATGTCGCCACGGTTTCCATCCCGTTCACGCGGACACGGGTGAACTGCGCGCCCAACCCGCGCACGGTGATGGCGCGGCCTTCGCCACCGTCACGCTGGATCGAAATACCGGGAATGCGCTGGAGCGATTCCGCTAGATTCTGGTCCGGGAATTTGGCGATATCTTCCGCCACGATCGCATCCACCGAACCGACCGACTGACGTTTCAGGTTGATCGCCGCGCCCAGGGATTCGCGAAAGCCGGTGACGACGATGTCCGCCACTTCTTCGTCCGCCGCCGTTTGTGGCGCGCCATCTTGTGCCAGCGCGCCGCCCGGCATCGCCAACATCATGGCCGCGATGGAAGATCCCGCCAGCCACAAACGCGCTCCGCGCCTGTTCCGGCTTTGATTGTCGCCCTTTAGCATCGTCACCTTGTCGCTCCTTCCCTGTTGCGGCCGTCATCCGCGGGTGGCGGGACGGCCCTGATTCGTCGGGGGCGAGAGCAGGCGCGACGGGGCCGCTATCCTCTCCCACCCATGCGCCGCCAGCTTTTGCTGATCCGTTGGCGTCATTGGAAACCGGTGTCATAAATGCGCGTCGTGTTTCCGCCTGTCAATATCCTGTGGCAATTTATGTCGTCACCAATGCCTTTTATCCCCCGCTCCTCATTAAGCTTCGGTCTACGCGAAAGGTCTATGCGTCCAATACTTGCCAAATTCGGCGCGTCTGGTTGCTAGGCACCACCGGCCAGGGGCATCCATCGCCCCTACCGCTCAACAAGCCATCTTTTTTCAGACACCGGTGTCAAACGACGGTTGATCATGCCGCCCGGCGGTGGCACACCAGAGATGAGAGGAGACTGATAACCATGCCGACACTCAACCGGCCCCGCCCCCAATGGATGTTGTTGGCCCTGGCCCTGGCCCAACTCATGGCAAGCCAGTCCGCCAGCGCCCAACCCGGCCCACAAACCGCCCCCGCAAGCCAGTCCGCCACCGCCTTTCCGGGCGCGGTAGGATGGGCTGCGACAACGCCGGGGGGACGTGGCGGCCGCATCTTGCGCGTCACCACCTTGGCCGCTGACGGCCCTGGCAGTTTCAAGGCGGCATTGGAAGCCAGAGGCCCGCGAATCATCGTGTTCGAAGTGGGCGGCATCATCGACATGGGCCGCCAAACGCTCAAGATCACCGAGCCCTTCGTCACCATCGCCGGTCAAACCGCCCCTTCGCCGGGCATCACCCTCATCAAGACAGGTATCGACATCGCGACCCATGATGTCGTCGTCCGCCACATTCGCATCCGTACCGGTGTGGATGGGCAACCCAAATTAAGCGGTTGGGAAGCCGACTCTCTTTCCACCGTTGCGGCGCATCATGTCGTGATCGACCATTGCAGCTTCACCTGGGCGATCGACGAAAATATGTCCGCTTCCGGCCCTCGCTTTACCGGCAACACGCCCGAAGACTGGCGCAAGGGAACCAGCCACGCGATCACATTTTCCTATAATATCGCGGCCGAAGGCCTTGCCGACGCCAGCCACCCCAAGGGCGAACATAGCAAAGGGACGCTGATTCACGACAATGCCAGCCAGATACTGATCTATCGGAACCTTTATGCCCATAATGTCGAGCGCAACCCGCTAGTGAAGGGCGGTGGCCAGGTCGCGATGGTGAACAATATTCTCTATAATCCGGGTGAGCGGGCGGTTCATTACAACCTCATGGCGCTCGAATGGGGCGATCACCCCTATCAGACGGGCAAGATCGCCGCGGTCGGCAATGTCCTGCGCGGGGGCGTATCAACCGCTCCACGCCTGCCCTTTCTGACATTGGGCGGCGATGGCGACCTGGACTATCATGGCAAGGATAACCTCGCCGTCGATCGCTTCGGCGTCGCTCTTCCCATGTTCGGCCGCTACGGCGAAACCCGCGCCAAGCTGAACGAAGTCGCAACCCCGCCGATCTGGTGGCCCGGCACCCAGGTTCTGCCCGTGCGCGACGTCGAAACCCATGTGCTGGATCAGGCCGGTGCCCGTCCTTGGGATCGCGATGCCGACGATTTGCGTGTCCTCTTCTTCGTCGCGGAAGGTCGCGGGACCATCATCGACGATGAACGCGAAGTCGGCGGCTACCCCAAAATGGCGCAAACCCGCGCGCCATTTGTAGAAGCCGACTGGAATCTCGACACGATGGAACCGAAGTCGGGGCGGTATCCTGGCCAGACCGAGGACGTCGCGGAACATCTCTCGGATCGCGACAAAATGATGCGCCAGGGCGACGCATCGGCCAGTCGCCGATGACCCCTCTTCTCCCCCTGCTCCTTGCTGCAGCGCCGCCCATGGTCGTTGTCGATGAACAAAGCGTGCGTGTCGAAGAACCTCCGCCCCATGGCGCGATTGGGGCCAGCACGGCCTATCGGATCAGCGACATCGTCCCCCAGCCTCGCACCATGGAGTTCCGCAAGCGCATCCTCCATGTCGGGGCAGCCATCGGCCTTCACCCGATAGCCCATGATGAAGTCTATTATGTCCTGTACGGTACCGGCGAAGTGACGTCGGACGGCAAGACCCACACCCTGACACCCGGCATGGCCGCCTATCTCTACGACGGCGCGGTCGTCGGCATTCGGCAGACGGGAGAAGAGCCTTTGGCCCTGATCATCAGCTATCCGGTCAAGCCCCATGCCGACGGTAAAGCGAGATAGGCCTGCCAACGAAATATGCTGAGCATATGTATCGAGGCTCACATTCCCGGCTGGATATAGGGTGCGCGCGCAAATAATTCGCGCTCCCAACCGCGCGGATCATCCTCCACGCGGCTCACCCGATCGAATATCATCGTCGCGCGCCGGTCGAGCCGATATTGCAGCCAATCGGCCCGTCCCTTCCGCGCGAATGCCACGAAGCGCGCCATCATCGCTTCACTAGCGGCCCGCGCGCCCGCACCCGTGCCGGTAAGAGATCCCGGCGCCTCCAGCGTCCCAAAGGCCAGCGCAATATCCATCGTGTGCGGCGCCCCCCGCCGGGGCTGCGTCGGCGATTGGAAATCCACCTGATAGACCCAGGTCGGCGCATCCGCCCGCGCCCGCGCCTCCGCTTCGATGACTTGCCCCGGCCAGCTACGGCCCGCCGTGGTCGCGGCATAGAAGATCCGTTCGGCCGACCAATCAGGAAAGCGTGCGCGATACTGATCCACGATCCATTCGGGCAACAGATCGATCCGCAATTCGCCAGCCATCCGGTCCGCCAGATTGCTCCAATCCAGCCCCTCGACCAAAGGCCCATCAGGATCGATAAAGGCCCGCGTCTCGTCCAATGTATTGCCGAGCATCATCGGGATCGCATTGCCCTGCGGCGCGGCGTCGGGCCAGAAGGGATGCCGCTTCAGCCAGCGCATATCCA
The DNA here is from genome assembly GCF_055640555.1 of Sphingobium sp. KKT206. Taxonomy (NCBI): domain Bacteria; kingdom Pseudomonadati; phylum Pseudomonadota; class Alphaproteobacteria; order Sphingomonadales; family Sphingobiaceae; genus Sphingobium; species Sphingobium sp. KKT206. The sequence continues at coordinate 1,078,406 of NZ_CM145765.1, read as the reverse complement.
GCACTGGCCCCATATAGACGCCGCCGCCCAATATCGGATCAGTAGCCGCCAACCCTTCGATCAGCCGCTCGACCGGCATGATCAGCAAGGGTTCGAGCGCATCCGGCTTTACCCCCAAATGATCCAAATAAGCCATCGTCCGTCGCGACGCATTGATCGGGCCGCTCGCCGTCACCTGCTGCCCGCTCATCGTGATCGCCCGGTGGAACAGGCCTTTGGCGGCTGACATTGCCATCATCGTCGCGATCTTAGCCCCGCCGCCGGACTGGCCGAACACAGTCACATTGGCGGGATTGCCACCAAATGCCGCGATATTGTCCCTTATCCAGCGTAGCGCCAGCATCAGGTCCAACTGCCCCACATTGCCACTATCGGCAAACCTCGAATCCAACCGGGCAAGATAGAGATAGCCCAACGCATTGAGCCGATGATTGACCGTGACCACGACCACATCGCCAGCCGCTGCCAGATGCCGCCCGTCATTCAGCGTATCGACGACGCTGCCATTGGCATAGGCGCCGCCATGGATATACAGCATCACCGGACGCTTCGCTTGTCGCTCCAGCCCCGGCGTCCAGATATTGAGGAACAGGCAATCTTCGCTGGTCGCCTCCTGCTTGGCCCGCTGTGGACAGGATGGCCCAAACCGCACAGCGTCGATGACACCGGACCAAGCCTGTGGCGCGACTGGCGCGCGAAAGCGCCGCGACCGCGTATCTTGACCATAGCGAATGCCGCGAAACACCTGCAGCCCGCCTTCGCGCAAACCCCGGATGTGCCCTTGTCGCGTCGAAACAACCGGGTCGCGTTGCGCGGCCACGGCCGGACTCGTACCCAGGATCAGGGCTGAGCCCACGAAAGCACGCCTGTCGATATCGGGCATCCATCCTCCATGATGTGGGTTGGGAGGGTTATCCCTCCTCTGTTCGATCGTCCGTTCGCCCTGAGCCTGTCGAAGGGCGTTGCTTCGCGCGGGTCAGGCGATCAGCGCGCGAGCCATCCGCCATCAACGGCGAGGGTATGCCCGTGAATATAGCCCGCCGCGCTCGACGCGAGGAACACGGCCGCCCCGCCAATGTCGGACGGATCGCCCCAGCGGCCGACCGGGATGCGTTCCTGAATCTGGCGATTACGGGTCTCGTCGGCCTGCAGCGCGGCGGTGTTGTTGGTGGCGATATAGCCTGGCGCGATGGCGTTGACGTTGACACCCTTGGCCGCCCATTCGTTCGCCAGCAGCTTGGTCAGGCCAGCGACGCCGCTCTTGGACGCGGTGTAGCTTGGTACGCGGATGCCGCCCTGGAAGGACAAGAGCGAGGCGATGTTGATGATCTTGCCTGCGCCTTGGCCGATCATATGGCGACCCGCCGCCTGACACAGGAAGAACAGCACCTTGAGATTGGTGTCGATCACGGCGTCCCAATCCGCCTCGGTAAAGTCGACGCTGTCGGCACGGCGGATGATCCCGGCATTGTTGACGAGGATGTGCAGCCCGCCGAGCTTTTCCAGCGTCTCGTCCACCACGCGCTGGACCGGCTCTATGGTCGAGAGATCGGCGGAGATGATCTCCGCCTTACGCCCAAGCGCGCGGACCTTGTCGACGGTTTCCTGCGCCGGGGTGCGGCCGACCGCGGCAATGTCCGCACCGGCCGCAGCCAGCGACAGGGCGATGGCCTGGCCAATGCCGGTATTCGCGCCGGTGACGATGGCGACTTGGCCGCTCAGATCAAAGGGGTTGGTCACAATAATTCCGTTCATTTCGAGCGAAGTCGAGAAACCTGTCGAGGCGCTGTGCGAGCGTGTCTCGACTTCGCTCGACACGAACGGCGCTCCCACTTTGGTTCAGGCGAGCTGGCAGATATCCAGCACATTCATGTCGGTATAATCCTGGTTTTCACCCGCCATCGCCCAGATGAAGGCATAGGCCTTGGTGCCCGACCCCATATGCACCGACCAGGGTGGCGAGATCACCGCTTCCTCATTGGCTATGACGATATGCCGCATCGCATCGCCTTCGCCCATATAGTGGAAGACGCGATCCGACGGCCCATCCAGCTCGAAGTAGAAATAAATCTCGCTGCGCCGCTCATGGATATGCGGGGGCATGGTGTTCCACACCGAACCCGGCTTGAGCACAGTCAGCCCCATGACCAATTGTGCGCTGTCGCAGATGCCGGGGATGACGAGCTGAAAGATCGTCCGTTCGTTGGATTCTTCGAGGGAGCCGCGTTCGAGCGCATTGGCATCGGCGATGCCGAGCTTGCGGGTGGTGAACCCCTTATGCGCCGGGCAGGACGCGAGATAGAAGCGCGCGCCTGCACCGGCAAACTGCACATCCTTCGCGCCCATGGTGACATAGAGGCAATCCTTGTTGCCCAGCGTGAAGCGCTCGCCATCGACGGTGACGGTGCCTTCGACGTTCGAAACGTTAACCACCGCCATTTCGCGCCGTTCGAGGAAAGGATGCCCTGCCGCCGAAGCAGGCTCGGTCTGCGCTGGCAACGCGACCGGCGCCTCCGCTACCGCAACCCCGCCAATCACGAAACGGTCGGCATGGGTATAGTTCAGCACGCACTCGCCATCGCGGAACAACCCGCCGATCAAATAGCGATCGCGCAATTCCTCGTTCGACACGCATTCCATCATGTCGGGGTGCGTCGCGTAATAGGTCTTGTCGAACATGATTGGTCCTCTTCCTTGCACTGCTTGCGGCGTCGTCAGACACCGGTGTCATGAGCAACCGTCTATCAGGATGAAGCGGGTGGCGCAACCGATGCACGACGGATCAGGGTCGAACTGAACATCGACGGCTCATTCACCTCCGATCCTTCGCCGATCGCCGTTCCGATCAGCTTGAGCGCCGCCGCGCGCCCCATCGCTACGATCGGCCAGCGCACCGTGCTCAGCGGCGGCCATACCCGCGTGGTCAGGGGCGTATCGTCGAAGCCGATGATCGACAATTCCTCCGGCACGGCGATGCCCCGCTGGCGCGCCGCATAAAGAACGCCCGCCGCCATTTCATCATTGCTGGCAAAGATAGCGGTGGGTCTTGGCGACAGATCGAAGAGACTTTCCGATGCCGATTGTCCCGATTCGAACGTATATTGCCCGTCCGCGATCAAACTGCGCGGTAGGCTGATCCCCGCTTCGGCTAGCGCCAGTTCAAAGCCGTCCCGCCGCTCCTTGGCCGACCGAAACCCGTGGGGCCCGGCGATCAGGCCGATCCGCCGATGCCCTTGCACGATGAGATAACGCACCGCCTCTGCCACCGCTTCCCGGTCGTTCGACGCCACCATATGCTCCGGGTCGTCCAGCACGGCCGATCCCATGCGCACATAGCGGCAGCCTTCCTCGTCCAGCATCCGCGCAAGAGCGTCATTTTCCGACATGGGCGGTAGAATGACGACACCGAACAGGCGCTGGCGCGACACGAAGCCACGAATATCGTCCATCACCTGGTTCGATCCGCGATCGACCGGACGAATCACCAGTTCGAACTCCGTCCCATGCAATGCCTCCAATACGCCGCGCTGCATCGACAGGATCATCTGCGCATTGGGATTGTCATAGACCAGCCCGATCAGGAAATTGCGCCCCAGCGCCAATGCACGCGCTTGCGGATTGGGCACATAACCGGTTTCGCGGATGATCGCCTCGACCTTGTCACGCGTTTCCCGGTTGAGTAACGGCGAGCGATTAATGACGCGGCTGACCGTCTTTTTCGACACGCCCGCCATGCTGGCGATGTCGTTGATCGTCAGCTTGGCCGTCTGGCCCTCATCCTGATTCTGCTTTGCCATACAGCCTTATAGTGGAGTTTTTCACGCCCGCCACCACGCAGCGCCGCGATCCGGCTTGTCAATGACACCGGTTTCCTATAGCGTTAAGGTCAGATAGGATGAAGAGGATTAACCCGTGAGTGCAAGCAGCATGGCCCAAATGATTGCCACCCATTTCCTGGCAATGCGCAAGGCTGCGACGGGCTTCGATGATTATCCCGGCGATGCCCCGGCGACGCTTGAGGAAGCCTATGTCATCCAGGATACCGCTCTTGCGCATACGTCTGATGCTATTGCGGGCTGGAAGGTCGGGCGCATCCTGCCTCCGCTTGCCGACCGCTATGGGTGCGATCGCCTCGCCGGTCCCATTTTCTCGCCCACCGTCTTTCCTGCCACCAGCCAATCCACAGGCCTGGTTTTCGCCAGGGGGTTCGGCGCGGTGGAAGCCGAATATCTGTTTCGTATCGGCACTGTTCCACGCCCGGACCAGATCAGCTTCACGCTGGAGGAAGCGGCGGACCATATCGATGCCGTGCATATCGGTATCGAAATCGCCAGCTCGCCCTTCGCCGGGATCAACGAGATGGGGCCTGCCGTCACGATCTCGGACTTCGGTAATAATAATGGTCTGTTGATCGGCCCTGCCATCCCCGATTGGCGCAGCGGGGCCTATGCGGATCAGCGGGTGACGACCCGGATCGACGGCGTGGACGTTGGGTCTGGCACGGCCGCAGCGTTCAACCGAGGCGCGATCGGATCAGTCAGCTTTTTGCTGGAAAATCTGATCGCGCGCGGGATCACCATTCAACCGGGTTGGTGGATTTCAACCGGCGCGGTGACGGGCGTCCATCCGGTTCGTGCCGGGCAAGCGGTGGAAACCGATTTTGGTCCCTTGGGGACACTGCATTGCACGATCGAGGCGCAGCCGCCACGCTGAACCTCTGACACCATATAAAAGACCAGGAGCCAGGATGATGAACGAAGCAGGGGTGCAGGGTCCGCCGGTCGGCCGCTATCGCTGGGTGGTGGTGGCGCTGTTGTTCGCGGCCACCGCGATCAACTATGTCGATCGACAGATGATCGGCGTGCTGAAGCCGACCCTGTCAGCAGAGATGCAATGGTCGGAAACCGACTATGCCAATATCGTCTTCTGGTTTCAGGCTGCCTATGCGATCGGTTATCTCGGTTTCGGCCGGATCGTCGATGTCATAGGCGCGCGCTTTGGCTACGCCATCGCGGTCACCATCTGGACCATCGCGCATATGGCGCATGGCGGCGTCTATGGTGTCACCCAATTCGCCATGGCGCGCTTTGGCCTTGGCATTGGCGAGTCGGGCAATTTCCCCGCAGGCATCAAGGCGGTGACCGAATGGTTCCCGCAAAAGGAGCGCGCCTTTGCGATCGGCCTGTTCAACGCTGGGGCCAATATCGGTGCGATCATCACGCCTTTGCTCGTGCCATGGTTGACCGTCGCCTATGGCTGGCGCGTCGCCTTTTATGCCACCGGCATTTTCGGCATCGTCTGGCTCATCGCTTGGCTGGTCTTCTACCGCAGGCCGGATCAGCATCCCAAGGTAACGGCGGATGAACTCGCCTATATCCGCCAGGATCCCGCCGATCCGGTCGAACCCATCGGCTGGGCCAAGCTCATCACGATCAAGGAGACTTGGGCCTATGCCATCGGCAAATTCTGCATCGACCCGATCTGGTGGTTCTTCCTCTTCTGGCTGCCCGGCTATCTCGGCACCCGCTATGGTCTTGATCTCATCAGCTTCGGGCCGCCGCTGGTCGCCATCTACCTTCTCTCGGACGGTGGCAGCATCTTCGGCGGCTGGATGTCTGGAAGGCTGATGAAGGCGGGCAAGAGCGTCAACGCGGCGCGCAAACTCACCATGTTGCTATGCGCCTTTGCCGTGCTGCCGATCTTCTTTGCACAGTCGATCGATAATCTCTGGCTTGCCGTGCTGGTAATCGGCATCGCCACGGCCGCGCATCAGGCTTTCTCGGCCAATCTCTACACCCTGCCATCGGACTTGTTTCCGCGTGGTGCCGTTGGGTCGGTGGTCGGCATCGGTGGGACCGTGGGCGCGATCGGCGGCATGGTCATGGCCAAATATGCAGGCTATATCCTCGACGGCATCGGCAGCTACACGCCGCTCTTTGCCGTCGCGGGCAGTGCCTATTTCGTTGCGCTAGCCGCCGTCCACCTGCTCTCGCCCCGCCTGGAGCGGGTTAGCGTATCGACCTGATCCTCAGGCCCCCGCTACGGCCCGTTCGAAGCTGTAGCGGATATGGTCGACATGGCCGTGCAGGCCGAAATCGAGCGGATCGGCGCTGTCCATGATGGCGTCGATTTGGCTACCGACATCCTCGATCGACCAGTCGGGTTGATAAACACCCTTGCTTTCCGCCACGAAAACCCGCGCGATACGCCCCGCGATCGAGGCCAGCATCTGGCCGGTGATCGAGCAATCCTGATGCGCCAGCCAGCCGACGACGGGCGCGACCAGTTCAGGCCCCATCGGCGGATAAGCCGACACGTCGATCCCATCGGCCATGCGGGTGACGGCACCGGGCACGATGATATTGGACCGGACGCCCTGCGCCTCCCCCTCCAGCGCCAAAATATTGTTGAGGCCGATCATGCCGGATTTGGACATGGCGTAATTGACGCAATGTGCATTGCCGTAGAGCCCGCCGATCGAAGACGTCAGCACGATCCGGCCATAGCCCGCGCTGCACATGATCGGAAAGGCGGGCCGGGCAACGTGAAAAGCGCCGCGCAGATGGACGTCTAGGACGGCGTCGAAATCATCCTGGCTTAATTCCTTCATCGACCCGTAGCGCACATTCCCCGCATTATGGATCAGCATATCGATGCGGCCATAATGGTCGAGCGCGCAGTCGATGATGGCGCGGCCGCCTTCGGGCGTTGCGACCGATTCGGTGCAGGCGATCGCTTCACCACCCAAGGCCTCGATCTCCGCCACGACATCGGCTGCGGGTCCGGCATCGCCGCCCTCGCCCCGGATCGCGCCACCCGGATCATTGACGATCACCTTCGCGCCGCGGGCGGCCAGCAACAGCGCATAGGCGCGGCCCAGGCCACGACCTGCACCGGTGATGACGGCGACGCGCCCGTCGAAACGTAGCTCTGCCATGGCCCTATCCTTCTCGTCTGGTTGTCGCGCCGATGGGTTACCCGGTGCATCCGCCCGTTCAAGACAGGCCGACAAGGCATCGCTCCAGCGGTTCGCGATGACGGTCCTGGCGCGATAGGAAAGGCTCAAGACAGATAGAGGGACATGAACGATGCAGGTTGCGATCATCACCGGGGCGGGCAGCGGCATTGGTCTTGCCACCGCCAAGATGCTGGCGGAGGCCGGCATGGCGATCGTGGGGGTCGGGCGCGACGTGGACAAGCTGGCGACGCTGGAACAGGTGATCGGCGATCCGACGCGGATCGCGACGCTCTCGGTCGATATCACCGCCGACGATGCGCCTGCCCGCATCGTCGCTCTGGCGCTCGACCGCTTCGGCCGGATCGACTTCCTGGTAAACAATGCCGGTGCAGGCAGCCCCAAGCCGCTGCATGAAACCGATGACGAAACGCTCGACTATTTTCTGGGACTGATGCTCCGCGCGCCGTTCCGCCTGTGTCGCGAAGTCATTGGCCATATGGGGGATGGCTGTGGCATCGTGAATGTCAGTTCGACCTATGCGATGATCGGCGGGCGGCGGGGCGGCGCTTATTCGGCGGCCAAGGGCGGCCTTGGCGCGCTGACCCAGCATATCGCCTGCGATTATGGTCCACGCGGTATTCGCGCCAATTGCGTCGCGCCCGGCGTCACCATGACCGACATGGTGCGGCACCGGTTCGACGATGAGATGTTCAAGCGGGTGAATGTCGAAACGACGCCCTTCCCCCGATTGGGCGAAGTCGAGGATATCGCCAGCACGATCGCCTTTCTTTGTTCGCCGGGCGCGGGGTTCATCAATGGGCAGACGATCGTGGTGGATGGCGGCTGGACCACCACCAAATATCTCTCACCCCGCGCACTGACCACCAAGTGGGTGGAACCCGACGCTGAATGATCGATCAGGGGTGGCAGGCGTCGCGGCAGACCTGGCGGAGTAGCGCCAATATCTCGTCCCGGCGTTCCGGTGGTATGGAACGGCCGATCGCCTCTTCATGGCGCGCGAAAGCCTGCTGCACTTTTGCATGGAGCTGTTGGCCTTCGTCCGACAGCGACAGGGCGATCGCCCGCCCCTTCCCCGGCTGTTTGTCCAGCGCGCCGAGCAACGCCAGTTTGTTGATCAGCGGCACCAGATTGGCGGGCTGGGCGCGCAAAGCGCGGCCGATGTCGCTTTGGGTACAGCCCTGGTTCGCGCCTAGGAACAGCAGCAGCGTCGCTTCACTGACATTGAGTTCCAGAGGCTGAAGCATATTCGCCAGAGCGGCGGTCGCCGCCGTGGTGGTGCGGCGCAGATGATAGCTGAGCAGAGTGTCGAGCGGATCGACCAGATCGGATAAAGCGGACAGCGACACGGACATAGGTTTCAATAGTCTGCTTGCCCTCCCCACTCAAGTCTGTATGTTATGTTTCATAACATAAGTCATAGGAGATGAGCATGTCCAGACTATCCAACGGAATTAAAACGGTTTTCTTGGCCACTTCGGCTTGTGCGCTGTGTATCGGCGCCGCTTTTGCCCAGACGCCACCCGTGGGCGGACCCGGCACGATCGAGCCGGACGGTACGGTCGTGGTGCCGTCCTTCCGCTTGCCGCCGTCGGATTATCTGAGCGAGGCGGCGAAGAAGGCGCTGCCGCGGACACCGTCCGACCCCGAAGAACCGATGATGCGCGCCGTCGCGGCCGGTCAGGCTGGTGCGTTGCGCGCGCGTATGCCGCAGCTCATGGCGCCACGCATTGATGCGCTGAAACAGATGTACAAGGTGACCACGCAAGAGACGGAGATCGCAGGCGTCCCCGCCGTTCGCGCGACACCGGCAGGCGGTGTCCCGCAGGCGAACCGGACCAAGATCCTGCTCAATCTGCCCGGTGGCGGCTTCGTCATGGGCGCCGCGCCGGGAACGGGCATGATCGAATCCATCCCGCTTGCGGGTCTTGCCGGGGTGGAGATCGTCAGCATCACTTATCGGCAGGCGCCCGAACATGTCTACCCGGCCGCAACGCAGGACGTGCTGACCGTCTATCGCGCATTGCTCAAGACCCACAAACCACAGGATATCGCGATATTCGGCTGTTCGGCAGGCGGATTGCTGACGGCGGAAACGATCGCGGCGCTGGTGCGCGACAAACTGCCCCTGCCAGCGGCGATCGGCATCTTCTGTGCGTCGGCCGATGCACGGTGGGGCGGTGACAGCCGTGCGTTCGGGCGCCCGTTCCAGGCCTTGGCGCAGCGCGAGGATAGTCGCGCCTATTTCAAGGATATCGACCTGTCCGATCCCTTCGTTTCCCCGATCGAGTCCCCCGCGACCTTGGCGCAGTTTCCGCCAACGCTGGTGATCACGGGAACGCGCGCGTTCGAGATGAGCGCGGCGGTCAACACGCATAAGGAACTGGTGAAGGCCGGGGTCGATGCCGACCTGCATATCTGGGATGGCCTGGGCCATGCCTTTTTCTACGATCCGGCCTTGCCTGAATCACGCGAGGCGTTCGACGTCATGGCGCGTTTCTTCACCCGTCACCTGAACCTCGAACGCTAGGCGGCAAAGGTGGCCCTCTGGCAAAGTCTCGCGCGTGACACTTTACCGATGGGCAAAGTGTCACGCGCGACAAAGTGCGACTCGGCGGAAATTAGGGATTCACAGGAGCGCTGCACTGTGCTTGATTCACCTTATGTTTCACGCCCCCCTTCCCTCCCGTGCAGCCGGCGGCAGCGATGTCTCGCTGCTGCTCGACCAATTGTCGCATTGCTGTTCGCGTCCCCGCTATGCCTTCATGCTGCTGACCTTGATCGCGGACGTGGCGCGACCCGATGGCAGCGCCGGGCCGTTGGTGCGGGTGGACGACAGCCTGGTGTCGTTGCGCGACTGGTTGTGCGATGCGCTGACCCCCATGGGCCATCGCGACCCCCGGCGGATGGCGCTGGTCGAACGTGTCAGGGACGAATTGCGCAAGGAAGAGCGGCTGACCGGCGACGCGACGACGAACGAGGCGCTGGTGCAGGATGAAGTACGTATCCGCGTCCGGACCTCCGGTAAGACGAACCTCAGCCGCGCGGTGTCCGAACTGGTGAAGGCCGGATTGCTCAAACGCCATTATCAAGGGTTTCGCGTCGATCATTTGAACCGCGGCGCGCAGCGGCAAGCGGTCTATACCCTGACCGGACGCGCCCGCGCGCTGGTCAGCGCGCCGCCCCTGGCAAGGCGCCCCGCCACCCGGCCACGGCAGGGCGATCTCTTTGCATCCTGACCTATGACGGTGCCGCCAGATATGTGGCATTTCCATGTCGCTACTGTCATAAAAACCGATAAAATCTGTCATTAAAGAGTCATTGAACCGCCATAGCTGGCGCCCTTGTCGAACAAGGGACAAGGCTGTGAAACAATCGAGACATATCGGCATGGGTCTGGCGGTCAGCCTGCTGGCGCTGATGCCCCAAGCCGCGCAGGCGCAAACGGTCGAGCAACTGCAAAGCCAGATCGATGAGCTGAAGGCCCAAGTGCAGGCCCTTACCGCCGCCCTGTCCGCCCGTCAGCCTGCCCCGGCGACCGCGTCCGCCGCCGCCCCTGCGCCGGTTCCGACCAACCCTGCACCCGCCCCTGCGCCGCAGATGGCGAGCCTTTCGGCACCCACTCCCGACCCGGTCGATGCCGAACCTGCTCAAGAGCCGAAGAAAGGCTGGTATGATCGCCTGTCGCTGCGCGGCTATACCCAGATGCGCTACAATGCCTTCCTGTCCGGCGACGAGAGCGCGCCTGCGGGCACATCCCGCCTGCGGTCGGTCCATGACAGCGGCATTTCCGACAAGGGCGGCTTTACCCTGCGCCGGGTCCGCCTCGTCCTGCAAGGCGATATTTCTGATCGCGTATCGCTCTATCTGCAGCCGGATTTCGCGACCGCCGTCAGCAACCAGAGTGGTGGCGAGCGCCGGGAGAGTTTCGGCCAGTTGCGCGACGCCTATGCCGACATCTTCCTCGACAAGGCCAAGAGCGTCCGGCTGCGGTTCGGTCAATCGAAGGTGCCCTATGGCTGGGAGAATATGCAATCCTCGTCCAACCGCCTGACGCTCGATCGCAGCGACGGTATCAACAGCGCCGTGCCGGGCGAGCGGGACCTGGGCGTCGTGGCCTATTATACGCCGCCATCAGTCCAGAAAATCTGGGACAGGCTAGCCGATGACGGGCAAAAATTGTTCGGCAATTATGGCGCGTTCGGATTGGGCCTGTTCAACGGGCAGGGCATCAACAAGACCGAGCAGAATAAAGACCTGATGAAGGTCGCCTTTGCGACTTGGCCATTCGAACTGGATGGTCTGGGCGACGCCTTTGCAGGCCAGGTGTTCGAAATCGGCGGGTCGGCGATGCTCAACACCATCCAGCCGGAAATCCGCAGCGGCGGCGTCAGCGCTCTCTCCTATGACGATAATCGCGCTGGCATCCACGCCATGCTCTATCCCCAGCCGATCGGCATTCAGGCCGAATGGAATTGGGGCCGCGCGCCGCAATATGATCTGGCCAGCCAGTCGATCCGCGCCAGCAAGCTGAATGGCGGCTATGTCCAGATGATGATGCGCCTGCCGACATCGGACAGTTTCGGCACGCTGATGCCCTATGGCCGCTGGCAACATTATCGCGGCGGCTGGAAAGCCGCGACCAACGCCCCGCGTCTGGAGACGGACGAGTTCGAACTGGGCCTGGAATGGCAGCCATGGAAGGCGCTGGAGATCACCATGGCCTATGCCCGGATGAAGCGCGCCGAAGCCGACGAACGCCGGACCGGCCGCGCCGAAGGCCACCTTATCCGCACCCAGGTGCAGTGGAATTATTGACGCCGGGCGCGCACTGGTCGAACCTTAGTGTGCCTCGCTGCGCATTCGCCCGACCAGCGCTTCGATCTCATTGGGTTCCAGCAGCCAGGTCCGCGTCTTGCGGCCTTCCCGATGGACGGGGTGAGTGAGCAAAACCCGCGCCTGCGTCTGGGCGTGGGGTTTATAGAGCGCGAAATGGGTCGCGCAGTCGCGGATCGTGCCGATCAGTGGCGGCTTGCCGTCGAGGTCGATCATCGTCGCGGGCTGGTCCCAGGGGATGGCGGCGACGCCGGGATATTTCTGTTCCATAGGGGCCGGAACACCACGGCGCGCCGCCAAAATCAAGGGGCTTATCGCAGCAGCGCCATCAGAATCGGGTCGCGCGTGGCGGCGGGGTCGCGCCGTATCTCCGCTTCCTCGCGGCCGATGGCGCGAAAGATGGCGTCGCCGATCTGGCCCGACACATTGTCCGCCAGCGCCGCATAATCCCGGCCGCCTGTGGCAGACAGCGCCGCCGTCAGCATTTCGAACATGTCCGATCGCAGCGCGCGCGACGCGCCGGGCAGCAGGGCTTCGACCACCGAACCGCGTGCTTCGCGCGCCAAAAGGTCGGTCGCCGCCGTCGGCGCGCCACGCAGGACGGACACGGCATCGGCCAGCGTCATGCGCTGCACCGCATCCATCACGATCGGCGCGGCATTGTCGGCCAGATCGACGGCGACATCGTTGAGCGCCATGCCGACCCGATCGCGTACCGCGCGGGTGCGCAGCAGCGCGGACAACACCGCGCCACCCCGGTCCCCGCCCAGATCGGGGGGCGTGATGCGGGTGAGTTGATCGTCGTAAAAGCCGCCCGGTTCGGTCAGGCGCGCAAAGGCGCGCTGGCTCGACAATTGGAGCAGGCGGCGCACCGCTTCCTCCACGGTATAGCGGCCCATCGGAGTCGCGCAGGCGGCAAGCGGCAACAGCGCGATTGTCGCGATCAAGCTGCGCCTGTCACAAAGGCCGGTCGGCGCTGTCCCCAATTTGTCCACCATGATGCGTCTCCCTGTCATTGGGCTGACGCTATGACCCGAACCGCCTTGCCGGTCGCTGAACGTCAGGGATGATCCATCACCACCACCGGTTTGACGACCGCCCCGCTTTCGGACGCGGCGAAGGCAGTGTGCAGATCATCGAAAGCATAGCGCTGGATCAGCTTTTCCAGCGGCAACCGGCCGTCGCGATAATAGCCGATCAGGCGGGGAATGAAGCTCTGCGGGTCGATGCCGCCCTCCACCACGCCGACGATCCGCCGCCCCATGCTCATGATCGCCGAAGGATCGATGGCGCAACCGCCGGGCGGATAGGCACCGACCAGCGCGAGCGTGCCGCGCTGCGCCAGTTTCTCCACGGCTGGACCAAGCAATGCGGGGACGCCGGTCGTATCGACGATATGGTCGAACGCGCCGTCAACAGTGCCAAGGTCATTGCCGGTCTCGGTCGCGCCCACTGCACAGGCGAGGTCAAGACGGCTTGCATGGCGATCGATCACCACGATCCGTCCGGCACCGGCAATCACCGCCGCCATGACGGCGGACAGGCCAACGGCCCCAGCCCCCAGGATCGCGATCGACTGGCCAGGCGCAACCTTGAGCGTTTCCAGCACCGTGCCCGCGCCCGTCTGGATCCCGCAACCCAAAGGGGCGAGGATGTCGAGCGGCAGATCGGGGTCGATCCGCACCACATTGTCGCGATGCGCAAGCGCGTGGGTCGCGAAGGCCGACTGGCCGAAGATGTTGCTGCCGATCCGCTGATCACCGCGCCAGATGCCACCTTCGCCCGCCTTGGTTACCCCCATGAAATTGCGCGGCACGAATTCGACGCAATAGCCTGGCTGGTGATCATGGCAGGCCCCACAGGCGCCGCAGCTATGGAAGCTCAGCAATACATGGTCGCCGACCGCCACATCGTCGATAGCGGACCCAACCGCATTGACCACACCCGCCCCTTCATGCCCCAATATGACCGGGAAGGGCGTGGGCAGCGCGCCATCGCGCATCACCATGTCGGTGTGGCATATGCCACAGGCGTGGAGCCGCACGCGGATTTGGTCGGGACCGGGCGGGTCCATGGCCAGCGTTTCGAAGTGGAAGGGACCGCCCGGTGCTTCCACCACAGCGGCCCTGATCGCGATCCGGCCCATGATCAGAAATCAAAGCCGAAGCGCAGATACCATTCGCGCGGCCGGTTATAGGTGCCAAAGATCGCACCCGCCGCGATGTTGGACCCGCCCGATGTCAGGAAGCGCTTGTCGGTCAGGTTGGTGCCACCCGCCGTTACCGACCATTTGCCATCGGGTTCGCGATAGCTGATCGAGGCGTTGACGATGTCGGTCGATACGCGCTTGAGCAGCAGCGTGCGTTGCGTGTCGTTCCAGGCACTGGAGGTATAGGTCCAGTCGGCCAGCATGACCAGCGACGCGCCATTGCCCAGCTTGGCTTCGTAGCGGGGGCTGAGATTGACCTTCCATTTGGGCGTCTTGGGCAGGGTTTCGCCGACCAACGTCCCGGCCTGGAAGCCATTAGCCCCGCCGACCGCCGCAGCGCCCGCCGATACCGATGTATATTGGGCGTCGATATAGCCGACCGCGCCATTGATGGTCAGGCCATCGACCGGCGCGGCCACCATCTCCAGTTCGAAGCCGCGGATGCGCGCATCGCCTGCATTGGCGATGGTGGGCGAGGTGCCGACCTGGATATTGAGCTGAATATCGCGATATTTGGTCGAGAAGACCGCCGCGTTGAGTTGCAGATGCCGGTCGAGCAGCGTGGACTTGATGCCCGCTTCCCAAGTCGTCGCCTTTTCCTCGTTGAAGTCGGGCGCGACATTGCCCTGTGGGTTGGTCAGGCGCGTGGTCCAGCCGCCGGTCTTATAGCCCTTCGACCAGCTGCCATAAAGCATGACATCGTCGGTGGGATGGATCTGGACGCCGACCTTGGGCGAGAAATCGCTGAATTTCTTGCGATTGACGCCGGGCGTGTAGACGCGGACCGGATTGTTCGGGTCGGGATAGCCCAGGCCCGCTTGGCAGGGGATCGGTGCCAGCGGGAAAGCGCCGCCGGGGAAGACATTGCCATTGGCATCGGCGCAACCGAACAGCTTGTAGTTGAAGCCGTTCAGCTCCTGCTGTCCGCCCTCGAACCGCTTACGTTCATTGGTGTAGCGACCGCCGATGGTGATGCCGATCAGGTCGATCGGGCGATAGTCGATCTGGCCGAAGAAGGCGTAATTCTTGGTCGCCAGTTCATTGGGACCGTCGACCTGCACCAAGCCTTCGGCGAAGGTCACATAGTCGTGCAGGTCACCCGCTTCCTTGAAATAATAGGCGCCCAGAACATAGTTGAGCTTTTCATCCAAGGCGTTGCCGAGCAGCTGGAGTTCCTGGCTGAACTGCCACTGGTTCATGGTGAAGCTCAACTGTACGAAATTGAGCGGCGATCCGTCCGCATCGAGGCCCGCATTCCAGTGCAGCTCGCGATAGGCGGTGATCGATTTGAGCGCGAGATTATCGGCCAGGTCGAAATCGACGATGCTGCTGAGGCCCCAGCTTTCGAGGTTGGAATAGCTGTTGCCGCTGGCATAGCTGCGATCCTTGTCTGCAACAAGATAGCGGCCGTCCCAGGGCAGGCGATCATTGGCGGTATTGCCATCGACATTGGCGCTGGCGACGCTGGCCAGCTGGAATTGCGGATTGAACTGGGTGCCTGCCACACCGCACAAGGCCTGGGCGTTGCGCGCCGCGATCTGCGCCCCTGTGCTGCCGATGCAGAAATTATAGAGGCCAGCGAACAGAAAGCCGGTGGTGCCGGTCGGGTCGAACGCCGTGCCGGGCAGGTTGGTCGTGCCCGCGAAATTGCCGGGCACGAACTCGGTTGTGCCGATCAGCTTGTTCGCCGACGTGCCCTTGTCCTTGCTATAGTCCCCTGCGAAGGTTGCGCGCACCGCGCCGCCATTGTCCCAGCGCAGCTTGCCGCGCAGGTTCCAATTGTCATTGACACCTTCCTTGGCGGCGCTGTCATAACCAGCGGCCGAGAATGCGTCGAAGGAGGGCGTATTGTTCGCCCGCTGGTCGGGATAGGGCAGGCGCTTCAAGAAGCCGTCGCGCGACTTGATGCCGAAGGTGAAAGCGGAACTAAGGCCATCGGTGATCGGCACCGTTACCGACCCGCGCACCTGGAACAGCTTGTAGCTGCCCAGCGTCACATCGCCCTTGGCTTTGAATGCGTCACCCGGATCGGCCGTGACGATCGAGATCGCGCCGCCGATCGTATTGCGCCCGAACAGGGTGCCCTGCGGCCCCTTCAATATTTCCACCCGCTCGACATCGAGCAGATCCTGGTTCGCGCCCACCGTGCGGGCGAGATAGACGCCGTCGAGATAGATGCCGACGCCCGGATCGATGTTGAAGGCGAAATCGTCCGATCCGATGCCGCGAATATAGGCGGCCAGAACGGCGGTGGAACCGGAAAAGGGCGTGCCCGCGTCCAGATTGACGTTGGGGGCTATGGCGGAAAGCTGCGACACGCTGCCGACGGCGCGCTCCTGCAAGGACTCAGCGGTGAAGGCCGAAATGGCGATCGGCACATCCTGCACATTTTCCGCGCGCTTCTGTGCGGTCACAACGATTTCGGCGATCCCGCCCGATTGTTCGGCATCCTGCGCCAACAGCGGCGTGCTGGCCATCGCGCTCGACGCCATCAGCGCCGCGATCATCGACTTGCCCATCTTCAATCCTCCCATAATGGCCCACCTGTTCCGGTGTGTTGTCGGACATCATAGGCGGCGGTCCCCATCGCGTCTTGGATAGGGGCGAACCGGGGATCAGGACAAAAGCGAACCACCCTGCCCGCTGCGCCACTGGCTGGGCGACACGCCGAAATGGCGGCGGAAGCAGCGGGTGAAGAAAGCGGAGTCGCTGAAACCGACATCGAAGGCGACGTCCGTGATCGTCATGCCGTCGTCACGGGCCAGCAAGGCCGCTGCCCGTTCGAGCCGCCGCGTCGTGATGAACGCGGTCGGCGTCAGCCCGACATGGCGAAAGAAACTTTTTTGCACCGCGCGCGGCGACAGATCGAGCGCTTCGCAGATCAGCGCCGTGCCAAGATCTGGATTGCCCAGATGCTCCAGCGCATAATCGACCGGCGAGCGCGGCATGGCGATCGCCGGTCGATCGAGCACGCTGCGTCGGCAGAGCAGCCGTGCTGCATCGGCCAGCAGCACGCCCGCCTCATCGTCCAGTGCGGCGAGCTGGTCGCGCTGCGACCATAGGCCTTGCAACACATGGGCAAGGAACAGGACATGCGGGTTGGTCGATGGCACCAGACAGCCGTGCCAATCGCGCGCGGCGATTTCGTCGCCCATCATCGACACCGGCACCTGCAGGATCAGGCAGTCGTTGAACTGCGAAATGTCGATGGCATAAGGGTGACGATCATCGGCGATGACGACGTCGCCGACCCGCGCCATGCTGCTGCGGTCGCCATGGATCATCGTCATCGATCCCCGGTGAAGCAAATGCAGCAGCAAGTGCCGCTCTTCGCCTTCCGTCGCGACCCGGCTGACCTGCGCCCGTTCGCTGCGCGCGCGGGCAAAGCCGACACCGCCGAGCGACCAGCGCGCAAGCTCGGCCTTGATCCCTTCGGGTGCATGCGCAGTCATACCGGGAAAGGCCTCCGCCACCACCTCGCGCCAGAAGAGCTGGCGACTTTGCGGCGGCACGAGACGGGTGGAGAAACGCTCGACCGCGCTCATCGACCGGCCATCATGCGGCCATATATATGGTGGGTCATAGCCAACATCCTCTCCCCTTTTCGTCGCGCGCTTATCTTTGCCCGTCGACCGATCTTGCCAATCGTTCCGAAAGTATCCCAGGCATACGGATATGGCAATATGATTGAACGGTCATCCCCTCTGGCTGGACCAGCGACCAACAGCGTTGCCTTTGCGAAGGCCTCGATATACTCGGACAAAATGGGAATGGAGCATTTCATCGCCGTCGATTGGGGCACGACCAATCGCCGCACCTATCGGATCGAGAATGGCGCAGTGGTCGCGACGCACCGCGATACGCTGGGCGTGACATCGGTGCCGGCTGGCGGCTTTGCGCAGGAAGTCGATCGCCTGCGCGAGCGGCTGGGCGGCGGCCCGCTGTTGCTGGCGGGGATGGTCGGGTCCAATCGCGGCTGGATCGATGCGGGCTATGTGTCGACGCCCGCGACGCTCGATACGCTGGCGGCCGCGATGGCGCATCCCGCGGACGGCGTCATGATCGTGCCCGGTGTGTCGCATGTTGCCGACGGCCGGGGCGACGTGATGCGGGGCGAGGAAGTGCAATTGCTGGGCGCGGTCGCCGCTGGCTTGGTGCCCGCCGATGCGCTGCTGTGCCAGCCCGGCACCCATTGCAAATGGGCGTGGATGCGCGATGGCGCGATCGCCGCCTTCGTCACGGCCATGACCGGCGAGATGTTCGCCCTGCTCAAGGCCCATGCCCTGATCGGACAAGATATGACCGGTCCGGTCATAGCAGGCGAGGCTTTCCTGGCGGGCGTGCGGGAAGCCAAACGCGGGGATATGCTCGCCTCGCTGTTCGCCATCCGTCCGGCGGGCCTGCTTGGCCTGCGCGACCGCGCGGACGCCGCGTCCTTCGCCAGCGGCCTGCTGATCGGCAGTGATTGCGCCGCCCATGCGACCGGCGCCACCGTCCACCTGTTGGCCGACCCGACGCTTGGCGCCCTCTATAGCTGCGCCATCACGGAACTGGGCGGCACGGCCGTCATGGTCGATAGCGAAGCCGCCTTTATCGCGGGCATGACCCGCCTTTGGGAGCAGATTGCATGAGCCTGGATTTCCCCACCGCCTTTACCCGTTGTCCGCTGGTCGCCATTTTGCGCGGCGTGCAGCCAGACGAGGTCGAACCGATCGGCGACGCGCTGGTCGAAGCGGGCTTCACCCTCATCGAAGTGCCGATGAACTCGCCCGACCCGATCGACAGCATCGCCCGGCTGGCGCGCCGGTTCGAGGGACGGGCACTGGTCGGCGCGGGCACGGTGCTGACCGTCGAGCAGGTTGAACAGGTGCGGCAGGCGGGCGGACAGCTTGTCATCTCGCCCAATAGCGATATCGCCGTGATCGCCGCGACCGCGCAGGCGGGCATGATTTCGATGCCGGGCTATTTCACCCCGACCGAAGCCTTTGCCGCGATCGCGGCGGGCGCAACGGCGCTCAAGCTCTTCCCGGCCGAAGCCGCCACCCCTGCCCTGCTCAAGGCGCAGCGCGCGGTCTTGCCGAAGGATATGCCGGTGCTGATCGTCGGCGGCATCAACCCCGGCAATATGGCCCCCTGGGTTCAGGCGGGTGCCAATGGGTTCGGCCTTGGCTCGGCGCTCTACAAGCCGGGCGCGACCGCGGCGCAGGTCGGCGAAGCGGCGCGCGCGTTCATCGCTGGTTGGCAGGCCTTGTCGGCCTAACGCAGCCTTTGCCTACCCCTTCATGTCGATGGTGGCGATCAATCCGCCATCATCGGCGTTGCGCAAGCGCACCGATGCCTCGAAACTCATCGCCAGCGACCGGGCGATGGTGAGGCCGATGCCGGTGCCGTGCCGCCCGCCGGGTTGGCCGCTTGGCCCGCGCGTGAACGGTTCGAACATCTGGTCGAGCTGATCGGGCGCAATGCCCGGTCCCCGGTCGCGCACATGGATCAGCACGCGCCCGCCCGTCCGCGCGCAGCTTATATCGGCGCTGCCGCCATATTTGATCGCATTGTCGACCAGGTTGCCGATGCAGCGGGTCAGCGCATTGGGCTTCACCCGCACCGTACCGCCGCATCCCGTGATGAACCGCACCGGCGCGCCGAGTTCCTGTGCATCCTCGGCCATACTGGCGAGCAGCGAGTCAATGTCGAGTTGCGACCATGGCTCGCGCGCTTCGGTGCTGCTGGCAAGGTCCAGCCCTTCCCGCACCAGCGTCTGCATCGCCTGCAGATCCTGCAGGAGACGCGCGCGCAACTCGCCCTCCTCCATCAACTCCAGCCGCAGCCGCATCCGTGTCATCGGCGTTTGCAGGTCGTGGCTGATTGCGGCGAGCAATTGCGTGCGCTCGGCAAAACCGGCGCGGGCGCGGCGCTGCATCAGGTTGAAGGTGGAAAGCGCGGCGCGCACTTCCTCTGGCCCCCGTTCGGGAATCTCCTCCGGGTCGAGCGATACGGAAAAGGCTTCGGCCGCCCGTTCGAGACGGCGCAACGGTTTGGATACGAAGCGCGCGACAAGGATCGCCAAGCCTGCCGACGCGGCGATGATGACCATCAGGTAGAGCGGATTATAGATGACCCGCAGCGGCTTGGCGAGGCGGGGGAAGGTCAGGGCCAGTGCGCGCCGCTGCCCACTGGTGTCGGTGAAGCGCACTACCCAGCAATCGGGGCGCGGCGCGTCGACCAGCCCGGCCGCGCGCTCGGTCGTCCGGGCGAAATCGGGGAAGCAAAGGCCGAGCGGCACCTGACCCGCTTCGGGCAGCGAACGCGGGCCAAGGCGGTCGGCCAGCGTCGCCTGCAGGTCGGCGTCCGGCTCGTTGATCGCGACGCCGGCCGGGGCGGGCGATGCGCCAATGATGCTATGCGTCGCCATCATCGCCTCGATCCGCGCGGGATCACGGCGTAAGCGGTCGGCAATGTCCATCGCGCTCGCCACCACGCGCTGACGCCGCACCCGTTCGAAATCATGCCGCCGCGTCTGTTCGGCGACCATCAGCGCGATGATCGCGGCGACCGACATGCCGATCGTCAGGATCACGAAAATCTGGCCGGTCATGGACCGGAAGAAGACCGGCACGCGGGAAAGCGATCGACGGATCATGAATAATCGACCGCGCTGGCCAGCACATAGCCCTCGCCACGCACGGTCAGGATCAATTCGCTACCCCCCGGCAGCACCGCCAGTTTCTGCCGCAACCGGCTGATCTGCAGGTCGATCGTCCGGTCAAAGGCAGCAGTCGCGCGTCGTTCGGGCAGCAAGGCCTCGCGCGCCAGAACTACGTTCGGTTCCTCGATGAAGCGGCAGAGTAAACGATACTCGGCCGACGACAGCATCACCAATCGCTCGTCGGGCGCGACCAGCCGCCGTTGTACCAGGTCCAGCCGCCACGGGCCGAAATGGGCGTAGCGCATCGCTTCGGCCGGTGCCACAGGTTCGCTCCGCCCGCGCCGCAGCAGGTTCCGGATGCGCACCAGCAATTCGCGCGGTTCGAACGGCTTGGTCAGATAATCGTCGGCGCCGAGTTCCAGCCCCAGCACCCGGTCGATCGCACTGCCGCGCGCGGTCACCATGATGATCTGCACGGCAGACCCCTCGGCCCGCAACTCCCGGCACAGCGACAAGCCGTCACCATCGGGCAGGTTGAGGTCCAGCACGATGAGGTCGATCGTCTCCTCGCGCAGCGTCTGGCGCAGTTCGGTCAGGCTGCCGACACCCAGCAGCCGGTAATTTTCCTGCCGTAACTGCCCGATGATGAGGTCGCGAATATCGGCATCGTCATCGACCACCAGCACCGTGGCGGCAGGAGGAAGGGAAGGGTCGATCATGCGGTCTTCTATCGTGCGTACCTGCAAAAGTCTGCGCTTCTCCGCACCCTGCTACAGGCTGATACAAAGCGTTACGCGGCGGCGAGGCGATGCGACAGGCCGACCATAAGTCGCTCTACCATGTGACAGGCAAAAGCGTCAGGACGAGAGCGTCGGCACCCCCTAGCCGACGCCAAGCGGAGTCCTCGCGACGTCAGCGGACCATGTCCGTCCGGCGCACGATCCCTCCCCCTCCCCCCGTGTCCGGCCGGCCCGCCGATGACGCGAGGCTCCGCCTGGTTCACGCAAGGATCGACGCTACTCTATGCCCTCGCCTTTTCGCACCGTGCCTCTGGCGCTCTGCATATTGATCGCCGCCTGCGCTGAACCCAAGCCCCCGCAAAAAGGCCCGGTCGAAGTGGGGGTCGTCACCCTGACGACGCAAAATGTCACGGTGGCGAGCGAACTGCCTGGCCGCACCGTGTCGGCGATGATGTCGGAAGTCCGGCCCCAGGTTGCTGGCCTGATTCAGAAACGCCTGTTCACAGAAGGCGCGATGGTGACCGCCGGGCAGCCGCTCTATCAGATTGACGAACGCCTCTATCGTGCCTCCCGCGACGAAGCGCAGGCAGCGCTGGCGAGCGCGCAGGCGACGCAGATGGCGGCGCAGGCCAGGGCGCGCCGCTACACATCGCTGGGTGACAGCGAAGCCGTCAGCGCGCAGGATCGTGACGATGTCACCGCCACCGCGCGGCAGGCCAGCGCCGCCGTGCAGCAGGCCCGCGCCAGCCTGCAGACCAGCAACGTCAACCTGCAATTCACCCTGGTCCGTGCGCCGATCAGCGGGCGTATCGGCCGCACGCTGTTCACGCCGGGCGCGCTGGTGACCGCCAGCCAGGCCGATCCGCTGACGACGATCCAGCAGCTTGATCCGATCTATGTCGATGTCACCCAGTCCAGCACCCAGTTGCTCGCGCTGCGCCGGTCGCTGGCGTCGGGCCAGACGCTGCCCGCCAGCGCGACTATTCGCCTGAAACTGGAGGATGGCAGCGACTATCCGCAGGAGGGGGTGATCGCGTTCGCCGAACCGATTGTTGACGTCAACAGCGGCACGGTGACGCTGCGTGCGCGCTTCCCCAATCCCGACGGGCTGTTGATGCCCGGCATGTTCGTGCGCGTCGTCGCCCCGCAATCGGTCGTGCCGGGCGCGATCCTGGCGCCGCAACAGGGCATCACGCGCGATCCCAAGGGCAATGCCACCGCCCTGGTGGTGAACAGCGCGAACAAGGTCGAGCGCCGCACCGTGACGGCGGGGCAGGCGATCGGCGACAAATGGCTGATCACCAAGGGGTTGAAAGCCGGCGACAGGCTGATCGTCGAAGGCACGGGCAAGGTCCAGCCCGACGATGTCGTCAAGCCCGTCGCGGCATCGAAATAAGCCATGCTCAGTCGCTATTTCATCGAACGGCCGATCTTTGCCTGGGTCATCGCCATTGGCATCATGTTGGCGGGGCTGGGGGCGATGTTTTCGCTGCCCATCGCCCAATATCCCGACATTGCGCCGCCCGGCGTCGGCATCAGTGCGACCTATCCCGGCGCATCGGCCGACACCGTCGAAACCGCCGTTACCCAGGTCATCGAACAGCAGCTGACCGGCATTGACGGGCTGATGTATTTCTCGTCCTCATCGTCCGCAACGGGCCGGTCGCAGATCACCGTAACCTTCCAGAAGGGCACCGACCCTGACACCGCGCAGGTGCAGGTGCAGAACCGCGTGCAACAGGCGCTCAGCCGCCTGCCCAATCCGGTGCAGCAGCAGGGATTGACCGTCACCAAGCAGCAGACCGACTTCCTGATGCTGGTCGGCCTCTATGACGAAAACGACCTGGCAACGCAGGCCGATATTTCAGACTATCTGGTCAATAATTTCCAGGATCCGATCGCGCGGATCGAAGGCATTGGCGCGACCCAGATATTCGGGTCGCAATATGCCATGCGCGTCTGGCTCGATCCCTATAAGCTCGCCGCCGTCAAGCTGATGCCCTCGGACGTGCAGAGCGCGATATCGGCGCAGAATGTCGAAGTGTCCGCCGGGCAGATCGGTGCCGACCCCGCACCCGCCGGGCAGCAGATCAATGCCACGGTGACCGCCCGATCGCGGCTGGAAACGCCTGAGCAATTCCGCAACATCGTCGTCAAGACGCAGCGCGACGGGTCGATCGTGCATTTGTCCGACGTCGCGCGGGTGGAATTGGGCAATGAAAGCTACACTACGTCCGCGCGGCTGAACGGCCATCCCGCAACCGGCATGGCGCTGCAACTCGCGCCCGGTGCCGACGCGCTCAAGACCGCCGAACTGGTGAAGGCCAGGGTCGATCAATTGGCGCAAAACCTGCCCCATGGCTATAAACTGGTGTACCCGCGCGATACGACGCCGTTCATCAAACTGTCCGTCAACGAAGTCATCAAGACGCTGATCGAGGCTGTCTTGCTGGTCGTCGTGGTCATGTTCGTCTTCCTGCAGAGCTGGCGCGCGACCCTTATCCCCACCATTGCGGTGCCCGTCGTGCTGCTCGGCACCTTCGGCGTGCTGGCGCTATTCGGCTATTCCATCAACACGCTCACTTTGTTCGGCATGGTGTTGTCGATCGGCCTGCTGGTCGATGACGCCATCGTCGTGGTCGAGAATGTCGAGCGGATCATGGAGGAAGAGGGGCTTTCCCCCCGCGACGCGACGATCAAGTCGATGGAGGAGATCGGCAGCGCGCTGGTCGGCATCGGCCTTGTCCTGTCGGCGGTCCTCTTGCCCATGGCTTTCTTCGGCGGATCGACCGGCGTCATCTATCGCCAATTCTCCATCACCATCGTCTCGTCCATGCTGCTCTCGGTCGTGGTGGCGCTCATTCTCTCGCCCGCGCTCTGCGCCACTTTGCTCAAACCCGTGCATGACGAACGGCGCAATCATGGCTGGTCGGGCAAGTTCAACCGCGGGTTCGATCGGCTGACCAACGGCTATATCCGCCGCACCGAACAGATGCTGGGACGCCGCAAGCTGTTCTGGGTCGGCTATGTCGTCATCCTTGGCATCCTCGCCCTGCTGTTCGTGCGCCTCCCCTCCAGCTTCCTGCCCGTCGAGGATCAGGGCCAGGTGATGGTGCAACTCACGCTGCCCGCCGGTGCCAAGTCCAGCCGCACGACCGAAACGGCCGCGCAGGTACAAAATTACTTTCTGAATGACGAGAAGGACAATGTCGCTTTCACCTTCATCTTGACGGGGTTCAGTTTTCAAGGTCAGGGCGAGAATGTCGCGCAGGGTTTCATCAACCTTGCGCCCTGGGAAGACCGCAAGGGTGCGGTGAACAGCGCGGGCGGCATTGCCGAGCGCGCCAACAAGCAATTATCGGCCATTCGCGATGCCAGGGTGCTGGCGATGACGCCGCCCGTCATTCGCGGCCTCGGCCAATCCAATGGCTTCTCCTTTCAACTGCTCAACACCGGTGGGTTAAGCCGCGACCGCTTTCTGGAACTGCGCAACCAGTTGATCGCCGCCGCCGCGAAAGACCCGCTACTCGCAGGCGTGCGCGCTGCCGCGCTGGAAGACACGCCGCAGCTCAAGATCGATGTGGATTCCGAAAAGCTCGCCGTCCTGGGTCTGAGTCAGAGCGATGTGGACTCGGTCCTCAGCGCCGCCTGGGGCAGCCGCTACATCAATGATTTCGTGGATCGCGGCCGGGTGAAGCGCGTCTTCATGCAGGCCGACGCCCCCTATCGCGCGCTGCCGACCGATCTGGACAACTGGATGGTGCGATCCGCATCCACCGGCGAAATGGTGCCCTTCTCCGCCTTTGCCACCACGCGCTGGACGATGGGGCCGTCCACGCTGGCGCGCTTCAACGGCCAGTCCTCCTATGAATTGCAGGGACAGGCGGCGGCAGGCGCCAGTTCGGGCGAAGCGATGGACCGCATCGTTGAGCTACAGCAACAGCTTCCCGCAGGCACCAGCTATGCCTGGAGCGGCCTATCCTATCAGGAACAATTGTCGGGTGGTCAGGCGCCGCTGCTGTACGGCCTGTCGGTGCTGGTCGTCTTCCTCTGCCTTGCTGCCTTGTATGAAAGCTGGTCGATCCCGATCGCGGTGCTGCTGGTGGTGCCGCTTGGCCTTGTCGGCGCCGTGATCGCGGTGTGGGCGCGGGGGCTGGAGAATAATATCTTCTTCCAAGTGGGCTTGCTCACCACCATGGGGCTTGCCGCCAAGAACGCCATCCTGATCGTGGAATTTGCCGAACTCGCACATCGACAGGGCAAAGACCCACTCTCGGCAGCGATCGAAGCCGCGAGGCTGCGCTTCCGCCCGATCCTGATGACCTCGCTGGCCTTCATCGCGGGCGTCATTCCGCTCGCCATCGCCACCGGTGCTGGCGCGCAGAGCCGGGTCGCGATCGGCACCGCCGTCGTCGGCGGCATGTTGACCGCCACATTGCTGGCGATCTTCTATGTCCCGCTCTTCTTCGTCACCATCGCACGGCTGTTCGACAGCAAGGCCAAGGCCAAAGCCCCGCCGCCAAGCCCCGCCCCGGACGCAGGATTGCCCGCATGACCCGCTCGCTCCTTCTGCTGACCAGCGCGCTGACGCTGGCGGGGTGCAACATGGCCCCGACCTATGTCCGCCCCGCTGCGCCGGTTCCAGCGGCCCTGCCCACGGGCGAAGCCTATGCCCCGGCGCAGGCGGGCGCGGCGGGGCTTCCCTGGACGCAATTGGTCGGCGATGCCAAACTCCAGGCGGTGATCGCGCGCGCACTCACCAATAATCGCGACCTGCGCGCGACGCTGGCCAATGTGCAGGCCGCCCGCGCCCAATATCGCATCCAGCGCGCCAGCCAGTTGCCGACGATCACCGGCGACGCCGGCGCGACCTTCAGCCGACGCAATGACGCACAGCAAAACAGCTATAGCGCCGACATCGGCTTTGGTGCGTTCGAAATCGATCTGTTCGGACGGCTGCGCAACCTGTCGGAATCCGCGCTGCAATCCTATCTGGCAACGCAGGAAGGCGCGCGGGCCGCCCGCATCGCGCTCATTGCCGAGACCGCGACCGCCTATGCGACGCTGGCCGCCGACCAGGAATTGCTCACCGTTTCGCGCCAAACGCTCGCCAGCGCACAGCGCACGCTCGACCTTGTGAGTTCGCTGAACGGCACCGGGTTGACCGGCAAGCTGGACGTCTATCAGGCGCAAACCACGGTCGAACAGGCCGCTTCCGATGTCGCCTCCAATGTGACGCAAGTGGCGCAGGACCGTAATGCGATCGACCTGCTGGCTGGCGCGCCCGTCGAGGAATCGCTGCTGCCCGCCTCGCTCGACAGCCTGATCACGGGCATCGCCAAGGTGCCCGCCGGGCTGACCTCCGACATCCTGCTCCAGCGCCCCGATGTGCTGCAGGCCGAACATCAGCTCATGGCCGCCAATGCCGATATCGGCGCAGCGCGTGCGGCGATGTTTCCGCGGATCAGCCTGACCTCGGCGATCGGCGTTGCCAGTTCGGCCCTGTCCTCGCTGTTTACCGGCGATGCCTTTGCCTGGTCGGCCGCGCCCTCGGCGAGCCTGCCGATCTTCGGCGGCCCCGTGCGCGGCAATATCGACTTTAGCAAGGCGCAGCGCGACATGATGCTGGCGCAATATGAGGGCGCGATCCAGACCGCTTTCAGGGAAGTCGCCGATGCCCTGGCCCGTGACGGCACGATCGATGCGCAACAGGCGGCCCAGCGTCGCCTGGTGATCGCCAGTCAACGGGCCTATGCCCTGTCCGAAGACCGCTATCGCGCCGGTATCGATACCTTCCTCACGACGCTCACCAGCCAGCGCACGCTCTATGCCGCGCGCCAGTCGGCGATCGCCACCGACCTCGCTCTGCTCACCAACCGCATCCTGCTCTATCGCGTGATCGGCGCGGATCAGTAACCTCTTCCCACGCCTTCCATTTATGATATGCTTTCTCCATAAGATAAATGGAGAGAGACCATGCTGTTATTGGCGCGGTATCTGGATTGGTTTTGTCGGCAATGTGCCGCTGGTGCGCAGGATGAACTGCGCCTCAATCAGTTGATCATCAGTGCGCGGGCACCGCGCTCGCCTAAGGATGCTGCGCCGCAGCGCCGCTGAACCCCGCTTCTTCGCCCTTGCCTCTCCGCCTTTCCCGCGCCATGGCACGGGCGATAGCGCGGCGGAGGAAAGCAGAGCCATGAGCAAGGACCGCCCGCAAGAGCTGCGCGACATTGTCGAGCGGATCGGCCAGCGGCCTGCCAACCCGATCACCCGCGCCCGCCAGATGGTGGAGCAGGAAGTGCCCGTCGCCAGGCGGGGACCGGGCTGGGACCGCCATTGGCGCGAACTCGAAGCCTATCTCGAAGTCGGGGTCGTCTGGCGCGACCCGGCCAAAACTGTCTGCATCGATCCTGCAGGGCCGGAGGATGAAGCGCCACAAGACAAAAAAAGGGCCGATCCGAAGACCAGCCCGTAAAAGTTTTAGGAGAGGATGCCTGAAAGGCGAGTTTGTTTTCGCCCCAATGGCGTTTTGCTGCAAGTGCGAAAGCATCATGTGCGATTGCAAAAATTGCATCCGTAGCGCAATGCAACGCTTTCCGTAGGGGAATTGATCGATACCCTGTGGCGTTGTGATGGGCGATGACTGATTGCGACTCGGCGAATCACTTGCTGATCCATGCTTTGCGCACAGCGGTCGGCTGCCTCTATGATGACTGCGCGAAAACCGCCAACTGATCGGCGAAGGCGTGCTTAAAGGCCGGGCGCGCCTCGCCACGAGCGACATAGGTACATAGATTGGGATAGGCGGTCAGCAGTCCGGATATGGTCAGCCGACGCAGCACAGTGACCATCAGCAAATCGCCCGCGCTGAACGCACCATCAAGCCATTCCGCATCATCCAAATGCTTTGACAGGGCGTCGAGACGGTGGCGAGTCTGATCGTCCATCATCTGCAGACGTTCAACATGCCAAGGCTTGTCGCGTTCAGTGAACATGGCGCTTTCGCGATGGAGGATCGGGGGCTCCACCGTGCTGAGCGCCGCGAACATCCAACTGATGGCCCGCCCTCGCGCGATGTCATCGTCCGGCAACAGGCCGGGATGCTGCTGTGCGATGTGGAGGACGATCGCGCCGGATTCGAACAGCCTCAAATCTCCTTCCTCATAGGTCGGGATTTGCCCGAACGGATGCAGCGACTGATGCGGGGCTTCCTTCATCGCCGCAAAGGACAACAAGCGAACCGCATAAGGCTGGCCCACTTCCTCCAAGGCCCATCTGACCCCCATATCGCGTGCCAGCCCCCGGCCGCGATCGGGCGATTGGGCAAAAGCGGTGATGGTGATAGCCATTGTGAGGGTCCTGCATTCTGCCGACGATATGCGCAGGCTTCACCTCTCCCGTCCGGCATGCAAGAGTGAGTCGATATTTTCGTCCACCGCCAATCCCTGACCCGAAAAGGCCAGCCATGACAGCAGCGTCCCCGCAGACCGATCAGCCCTGGTGGAAGGGCGCGGTGATCTACCAGATTTATCCGCGCAGCTTTCAGGACAGCAATCATGACGGCGTGGGTGACCTGAACGGCATCACCCAGCGATTGGAGCATGTCGCCAAATTGGGCGTGGACGCGATCTGGATATCGCCCTTCTTCACCTCGCCGATGCGCGATTTTGGCTATGATATCGCCGATTATTGCGGCGTCGATCCGGTCTTCGGCACGCTCGCCGATTTCGACGCGCTCATCGCCCGCGCCCATGCGCTGGGCTTGAAGGTCACGATCGATCAGGTCTATGCCCATAGTTCCGACCTCCACGACTGGTTCGTGCAGAGCCGCGCCGACCGCACCAATGCCAAGGCCGACTGGTATGTCTGGGCCGATCCCAAGGCCGACGGCAGCCCGCCCAATAATTGGCAATCGGTATTCGGCGGCCCGGCCTGGACCTGGGACGCGCGGCGCGGTCAATATTATATGCACCAGTTCCTGGCCAGCCAGCCGCAGCTCAACGTCCATAACCCGATGGTTCAGGATGCGTTGCTGGACGTCATGCGCTTCTGGCTGGACCGCGGCGTCGATGGCTTCCGCCTCGATGCGCTCAACCACGCGATGCACGATCCCGATTTCCGCGACAATCCTCCCGCGCCCGATGATGGCAGCCCCCGCACCCGGCCTTTTGATTTCCAGATCAAACGCTACAGCCAGTCGCATCACGCCATCGTCCCCTTCGTGGAACGCATCCGCGCACTATGCGACGCCTATGGTGCGATCTTCACGGTCGCCGAAGTGGGCGGCGCACTCGCCGAGCACGAAATGAAGGCC
The DNA here is from genome assembly GCF_055640555.1 of Sphingobium sp. KKT206. NCBI lineage: Bacteria > Pseudomonadati > Pseudomonadota > Alphaproteobacteria > Sphingomonadales > Sphingobiaceae > Sphingobium > Sphingobium sp. KKT206. The sequence goes on along the minus strand of NZ_CM145765.1, from coordinate 1,048,685 downwards.
TTTACCGCCGGCGATCATCGCCTCAACAGCGCCTATGGCTTCACCTTCCTCTACGCGCCCGCGCTCACGCCAGCGCTAGTGGCGGAGACGGTCGACCAATGGCCGGACGAGCCGGGCATGGGCTGGCCCAGCTGGGCGTTCGAGAATCACGACGCGCCGCGCGCGCTGTCGCGCTGGTGCGCGCCCGAAGATCGGCCTGCCTTTGCGCGCATGAAGATGGTTCTGCTGATGGCGCTGCGCGGCAACGCCATCCTCTATCAGGGCGAGGAACTGGGCATCACCCAGGTCGACATCCCCTTCGAGCGATTGCAAGACCCCGAAGCGATCGCCAACTGGCCGCTCACCCTGTCGCGCGATGGCGCGCGCACGCCGCTGCCTTGGTCGGCCGATGCCATACAGGCGGGCTTTTCCAGCGTCGAACCCTGGCTGCCCCATGGCGACGATCATCTCGCTCTCGCCGTGGACGCGCAGGAGGCCGACCCCGAATCCCTCCTCACCTTCACCCGCAACATGCTGACGCTGCGCAAGACCAACCCGGCGCTACGCCATGGTGCGCTCGCCATCCTGGTTGCCGACACCGCCTGCCTCGCCTTCCGCCGGACCAGCGGCGACCAGTCTTTGCTCTGCATCTTCAACCTGTCGCGCGAGGCCATGGACTGGCCCGCTGGCGTTGACGGGTCAGGTCGCATCCTGAGCGCCGTCAACGGAGCATCGTCGGCCAGCCTGCCGCCATTCGCCGCCCTGCTGATCGAACAGTGACGCTCAGGCGGCGACCCGTTCGCCGCTCAGCATCTCGCTCAACCGACCGCGGATGATCGCCTCGGCATCCGCCACGATGCGCTTCACCAGCGCGTCGCAGGTCGGGATGTCGTGGATCAGGCCTTGGACCTGCCCGGCCCAGACCAGCCCCGCGTCCAGATCGCCCGTTTCCAGCGCAACCCGCCCCTTCGCGCCCGATACGAGCGGCTGGATGTCCTGAAACACCGCGCCGTCGCGCGACGATATCTCGACCACCTGATCCGACACGCTATTCTTGGCGACGCGCCCCGTATTGTGGAATTTGCGGAAGATCAGGTTCGTGCCCCGCTCGTCATTATCGACCAGAAACTGCTTCACATTGTCATGGATCGGCGCTTCCACCGTCGCGCAGAAGCGCGTGCCCATGTTGATGCCGTCCGCCCCCAGCGCCAGCGCGGCGGCAAGACCGCGCCCGTCGCCGAAGCCGCCACTCGCGATCATCGGGATCGTCAGCTTGTCGGCCGCCGCCGGGATCAGGATCAGCCCCGGAATATCATCCTCGCCCGGATGCCCCGCACATTCGAACCCGTCGATCGAGATCGCATCCACGCACATCCGCTGCGCCGATAGAGCATGACGGACGGCCGTGCATTTATGCACGACGATGACGCCGTGCGCCTTGAAATCGTCGACATGCTCCTGCGGCTTATGCCCCGCCGTCTCGACGATCTTGACCCCGCTATCGATGATCGCCTTGCGATATTCCGCATAAGGCGGCGGACTGACCGACGGCAATATGGTGAGGTTCACGCCGAACGGCTTGTCGGTCATCGCACGGCAGCGATCGATTTCGCGCCGCAGATCGTCGGGCGTCGGCTGGGTCAGCGCGGTCAATATGCCCAAGCCACCGGCATTGGAGACGGCCGCGGCCAGTTCCGCCCGGCCGACCCACATCATGCCGCCCTGCACGATCGGATGCTCGATCCCGCACAGGTCTGTAAAGCGCGTCCTGATCCCCATTACAGCGCTTCCACGATCGTCACATTGGCAACGCCCCCGCCTTCGCACATCGTCTGCAAGCCATAGCGCTTGCCCTTGGCGCGCAGGGCATGGATCAGCGTGGTCATCAGCTTGGTGCCACTGGCGCCCAGCGGATGGCCGAGCGCGATCGCGCCACCATGAACGTTGAGCTTCGCCGGGTCCGCGCCGATCGCCTTGAGCCATGCCATCGGGATCGCGGCAAAGGCTTCGTTCACTTCGAACAGGTCGATGTCGTTGAGGCTGAGGCCCGACCGCTCGAACGCGCGCCGGGTCGCCGGAATCGGCTCCTCCAGCATGATCACCGGGTCACCCGCCGTCACCGTCAGGTTGACGATGCGCGCAATGGGCTTGAGGTTGAAGCGCTTGATCGCTGCCTCGCTCGCCACCAGCACCCCCGAAGCGCCATCGGTCATCTGGCTGGCATTGGCTGCGGTGATGGTGCCGCCTTCCTCCAGCGTCTTGACGCTGGCCATCGCCTCCATCGTGCCGCCGCGGCGCACGCCGTCATCGGTGTCGAACAGGCCTTCGGGCGTCCCCACGCCGACGATCTCGCCCTTGAACGCACCGCTGTCGATCGCGGCGGCCGCCTTGGCATGGCTGGCTAGCGCAAAAGCGTCCATATCCTCACGGGTGAAGCCATATTTGTTGGCGATCATCTGCGCGCCATGGAACTGGCTGAACTCGGCCACACCATAGCGGTTCTGGATGCTCTTGGGCCATGGCCCGATGCCGACGCCCGCCGCCGCGTGAAGCTGATAGTTGGAACCCATCGGCACCCGCGTCATGCTTTCCGCGCCCGCGGCAATCACCAGATCCTGCGTACCGGACATGATCGCCTGCACCGCGAAATGCAGCGCCTGTTGCGAGGAACCGCATTGCCGGTCGATGGTGACGGCGGGCACGCTGTCGGGCAGCTTCGACGCCAGCACGAGGTTGCGGCCAAAGGCAAAGGCCTGTTCGCCTGCCTGACTGACGCAGCCGACGATGACATCCTCGATCGCAGCGGGATCGACGCCCGTGCGATCGACCAGCGCATTGAGGATGGTCGCGCCCAGATCGGCGGGATGCACGTCGATCAGGCCGCCCTTGCGGGCGCGGCCACCGGCGGTACGGACGGCTTCTACGATATAGGCGTCGGCCATGGTCTCAAACTCCCCTAAAATTGGCGGGGCGTTTTGCAAGCAATGCGCTTAGCCCCTCTTCACTTTCCTGTCCCGCGCCTGCCGCCGCCATGCTCCGCAATTCGCGGTCCAGCTGCGTCTCCAACCCGGTCTCGAAACTGTCGGCCAGCAGCGCGCGGCTGGCGGCCAGCGCCGCCATCGGCGCATCGGCCAGCGCGGTGGCGACGCGCAGGCCTTCGTCGACCAGCGCTTCGTCATCGACGATCCGCGTGACCAGCCCGATCGCCTCGGCCTCCTCCGCCTTGATCCGGCGGTTGGTCAGGATGATGTCCTGCGCCTTGCGCAACCCCACCAGACGCGGCAGCAACCAGCTAAGGCCCCCGTCCGGCGTCAGGCCGATCGCGCCATAAGCGGCGGTAAAATGCGCCGACCGCGCGCCGATTACCACGTCACCCAGCATCGCCAGGCTGAACCCCGCGCCCGCCGCCGGGCCGTTGACCAATGTGACCAGCGGCTTGGGCGCGCGCGCCAGCCGGGCGACGGCGGCATGAAAGGTTGCGATCAATTCGCTCAGCACTTCCGATCGCTTGTCGCCCGCACCGGCCAGCAATTGCACATCGCCGCCTGCGCAGAATAACCGCCCATTGCCGGTCAGGACGATACAGCGGATCGCCGCGTCGGTTTGGCACCGGATCGCGGCCGCCAGCAGCGCGCGCGCCAGCGGCAAAGTGATGGCGTTGCCTGCCTCTGGCCGGTCAAGCGTGATCCGCCCGATGCCGTCCTCGACCGTAAAGGCGATCCCGTCCATCAGCGCGGCGCCATGCGGATTGCACCGTCCAGGCGGATGACATCGCCGTTCAGCATCGGGTTGCGGACGATGGACTCCACCAGTTGCGCATATTCGGCCGGTTTGCCCAGGCGACTGGGATGCGGCACCTGCGCGCCCAATGCATCCTGCACATGCTGCGGGAAGGCTTCGAGCATCGGCGTCAAGAAAATGCCCGGCGCGATCGTCATGACGCGAATCTTATGTTGCGCCAGGTCACGCGCGATCGGCAATGTCATCCCGACGACGCCGCCCTTCGACGCGCTGTATGCTGCCTGTCCGATCTGCCCGTCATAGGCCGCGACCGATGCGGTGTTGACGATAACACCACGCTCGCCGTCAATCTCCTCGGCCGCGGCCAGCCGCGCCGAGAATTTGGAAATGACGTTGAATGTGCCGATGAGGTTGACGGTCACCGTCTTGGCAAACGTATCGAGCGGATGCGGCGCATTCTCCTTGCCCACCGTCTTGACCGCAGGTGCGATCCCCGCGCAGTTGACCAGGATGCGCGCTACGCCATGCGCGGCCTCCGCCGTGTCCAAACCGGCCGCGACGCTGGCATCATCGGCGACATTCACCGAGACATAGACCCCGCCCAGTTCCGCCGCGACGGCCTTGCCCGCTTCTTCGTTCAAGTCGAAGATCGCAACCTTCGCGCCCTGCGCCGCCAGCATCGTCGCGGTCGCCCGGCCAAGCCCCGAAGCGCCGCCCGTAACAATGGCGGCCAAACCTTTGATATCCATAACAACCAACCCCTAAACTATCAGACCAGCTCGATCGCCATCGCCGTCGCTTCACCACCACCGATGCACAGGCTGGCGACGCCGCGCTTCAACCCGCGCGTTTCCAGCGCCCCGATCAACGTCGCGACGATGCGCGCGCCCGATGCGCCGATCGGATGGCCAAGCGCCGTAGCGCCGCCATTGACGTTCAGCTTCTCCGCCGGAATGCCCAATTCCTTGGCGGCGATCATCGCGACGACGGCAAAGGCTTCGTTGACCTCGAATAGATCGACATCGTCCACCGACCAGCCTGCCTTTTCCAGCAGCTTGCGCATTGCCGGAACCGGTGCGGTCGTGAATTTCGATGGCTCATGCGCGTGCCCTGCGGTCGCGACCACGCGGGCGACAACCTTCATGCCTTGCTTGTCCGCGACGCTCTGCCGCGTCATCACCAACGCTGCCGCACCGTCCGAAATGGACGAGGCATTGGCCGCCGTGATCGTGCCATCCTTGACGAAAGCGGGCTTGAGGCCGGGAATCTTGTCCGGCCGTGCCTTGCCCGGTTGTTCGTCGGTATCGACGATCGTGTCGCCGCCCCGGCCCCTGACCGTCACCGGCGTAATCTCGCGCACGAAAGCACCGCTGCCGATCGCCTCATTGGCGCGTTCGAGCGAGCGGATGGCATAATCATCCTGATCCTGCCGCGTGAACTGATAATCGCGCACCGCTTCCTCGGCGAACACACCCATCGCCTTGCCCGGCTCATAGGCATCTTCCAGCCCGTCCATCATCATCGTGTCGATGATCCGGTCATGGCCGATCCGCGCCCCGCCACGATGCTTGGGCAGGGCATAAGGCGCATTGGTCATGCTCTCCATCCCGCCTGCAATCACGACATCCACCGCGCCGGATGCCAGCGCTTCATGCGCCATGATCGCGGCCTGCATCCCCGATCCGCACATCTTGTTGACGGTGGTGGCTTCGGTGTTGAGGCCAAGCCCCGCACCCAATGCCGCTTGCCGCGCCGGCGCCTGCCCCAGTCCGGCTGGCAGGACGCACCCCATATAGATGCGATCGACCGCATCGACCGAAACGCCCGCCCGCTCGACCGCGGCCTTGACTGCCGCCGCGCCCAGTTCGGTGGCCTTGAGGCCCGACAAGGCACCCTGAAACCCGCCCATCGGCGTGCGGGCATAGCTGGCGATAACTACCGGATCGTCCTGCATATCAATTCCTTTCAAAGACTGCGCGCGATGACCATGCGCTGGATGTCCGATGTGCCCTCGTAAATTTGGCACACGCGCACATCGCGATAGATTTTGGCGACGCCATATTCTTCCAGATAGCCATAGCCACCCAGCGTCTGGAGCGCGCCCGATACGATCTGTTCGGCGGCTTCCGACGCGAACAGCTTGGCCATCGACGCTTCGGTCAGGCAGGGCAGGCCCGCATCCTTCACCCGTGCGGCGTTCAGCACCAGCTGCCGCGCCGCCTCCAGCCGGGTGGCGAGGTCAGCAAGGCGGAAGCCCACCGCCTGATGCTCCATGATGGGCTTGCCGAAACTCCGGCGTTCCTTGGCATAGGCGACCGCGATGTCCATTGCCGCCTGCGCCATGCCGACGCATTGCGCGGCGATGCCGATGCGGCCCGTCTCCAGATTGGCAAGCGCAATGCGATAGCCCTGCCCCGGCTGGCCGATCAGCAGATCATCCTCGACGAACATATCATCGAACCGCAGCGCGCAGGTGTCCGACGCGCCCTGCCCCAACTTATGCTCGACCTTGTCGACGCTGAAACCGGGTCGGTCGGTCGGCACGATGAACACGGACAGACCTTTCTTGCCCGCATCGGGATCTGTCACGGCGGCGACCATTACCAGTCCGGCGATCTTGCCCGACGTGATGAACTGTTTGGAGCCATTAATGCGCCAGCCGCCATCGACCTTGGTCGCGCGGGTGCGCACGGCGGACGCATCCGATCCGGCATCGGCCTCAGTCAGGGCAAAGGCACCGATGATCCGCCCCCCAATCAGGTCGGGCAGGAAGCGCGCCTTCTGCGCCTCGCTACCATCCTTGAGCAGGCCGGACACGAGGATGCTATTCTGGATAGAAACGATGGTGGACAGTGCCCCGTCCGCCGCCGCCAGTTCGATCAGCGCCAGCGCGTAGGACACCGCGTCCGCCTCCGCCCCGCCATAGCTTTCCGGCGCCGTCATGCCCCACAGGCCGAGGCCTGCCATCTCCTCGAACAGCTCAGGCGGATAGCCGCCCTCCGCTTCGAAGCGCATGCTATGCGGACGGATGGTTTCCTGCGCGAAACTGCGCACCGTATCGCGAATGGCCGTCTGAATTTCCGTCAGCATAAAACCCATTCGTCTCCTATATACTCGTCGGTATATTGATTATCCGCAGGTTTCTTGTCAAGGGTGGAGCCGTAAGGAGAATAGCTTGCCTCTGCCCAATGCCGCCCCCTCCCCCTTCCGATCGCGCGAAGAGCGCGAGCGTGACCGCGAGGAAAAGCGCGAAGCCGTGCTGCGTGCAGCAGTGCGGATGTTCAACGCACGCGGTTTTCACGCGACGTCGCTCGATGATGTCGCGGCGAGCCTGGGGATCAGCAAGCCGACCATCTATCATTATCTGGGCAATAAGGAGCAGGTGCTGATCGAATGCGTGACGCGCGGGCTGGAATTGCTCAGCGCCGCCGCCGATACGGCCCGCGCCCAGCCCGGCGATGGCCTCGCCCGACTACGCAGTGTCCTGCGCAGCTATGCGCTGGTGATGATGGATGATTTCGGTCGATGCGTGGTGCGCACCGGCGACGAATTTCTCTCCCCCGAAGGCGCGGCGCTATTTCGTGCGCGCAAGCGGGCGATCGACCTGTCGATCCGGGCGCTGATTGAGGACGGGATCGCCGATGGCTCGATCGCACCGGTCGATGTGCGGATGACGGCCTTCACCCTGGCGGGTGCGCTCAACTGGCCGGGCCGCTGGCATGCGCCGGACGGGCCATTGACCCCCAGCGAGATCGCCAACGCGATGGTTGATATATTGATCGGCGGCCTCGCCCCGCGCGCCTGATCAGTCCGCCAACACGCTGCGCGCCGCCGCCACGATCGGCGGCGGTGACGCGGCCAGCGCTTCGGACGTCGTGGCATAGAGCAGCCCGATGGTGCGCGTCTGGTCGAACCCCGCCAGCCGCGGTCGGGCGACATCCGGCGCGGCATAGCTGATCGGCATCAGCGTGATCCCCACCCCCGCCGCCACCATCTGCATCACCCGTTCGTCATTGACCGACCGATAGGCGAAATGCGGCCGCACGCCGCGTTCGGTGAAGAAGCGGCTCGTATTCGACAGAACCTCGCAATGGCGGCGCACGATCATCACATCCTCGTTCAGCGTCTCGGCCGCGACCGATGCCTGCCCGGCGGCGGGGTGATCCAGCGGCACGGCCAGCGCATAGCCCTCCTCGCGTAGCGGTTCTTCCAGAAACCGGTCGCTGCCCCGCCCGACCAACGTCAGCGCACAGTCGATCCGTCCGCGCGCAACATGGCCCAGCAATTCCCGCTCGGTCCCTTCCACCAGTTCCAACCGCGCGTCAGGGTCGATGCCGCGCGCCGCGCGCGTGATCGCTGCGATCGTCGCACCGGGCAGGCTGCGGATCACCCCCATCCGCGTCAGCGGCCCTTGCGCCGCGCCCGCCAGCATCTGCTGCGCCAGGTTGAACTCGCCCTCGATCCGCCGCGCATGGGCCAGCAGGCGCGATCCCGCCTGCGTCAGCTCGACCCGATGCCCCGATCGCAGGAACAAGACCCCGCCCAGCGCCCGCTCCAGCTTGGCGATCCCGACCGAGAGCGTCGGCTGCGCCACATTGCAATGCCCCGCCGCGCGTGAAAAATTGCCATGGTCGACCACGGCCAGGAAATAACGGAGCTGATAACGTTCGATCATAGATGCCATCTATGACACCCTGCCAATTCTTTCAATTTTGAATTGGTGGCTGGCTGCGTTAGTCTTGCGGCAAATAGGAGAGGCCAATGAGCAATTTCGATTTCGCCCTGGGCGAAACCGCCGACATGATCCGCGAAAGCACGGCGCGCTTCGCCGCTGACAAGATCGCGCCGCTGGCCGCCGAAATCGACGCCAAGGACTGGTTCCCCCGCGACCTGTGGCCGCAAATGGGTGCGCTTGGCCTGCATGGCATCACGGTCGAGGAGGAATGGGGCGGCCTTGGCCTTGGCTATCTCGACCATGTCGTGGCGCAAGAGGAAGTCGCGCGCGCCTCCGCTTCGATCGGCCTGTCCTATGGCGCCCACTCCAACCTCTGCGTCAACCAGATCCGCCGCTGGGGCACCGACGCGCAAAAAGCGAAATATCTGCCCAAACTTATCTCCGGCGAGCATGTCGGCAGCCTCGCCATGTCGGAAGCGGGTGCAGGTTCGGACGTCGTGTCGATGACGCTGAAAGCGGAAAAGCGCGGCGACCGCTATATCCTCAACGGCACCAAGTTCTGGATCACCAACGCGACCTATGCCGACACGCTGGTCGTCTACGCCCGCACCGGCGAAGGCAGCCAAGGCCTCACCACCTTCCTCATCGAAAAGGGGATGAAGGGCTTTTCCATCGGCCAGAAGATCGACAAGATGGGGATGCGCGGCAGCCCCACCGCCGAACTGATCTTCGACGATTGCGAAGTGCCGGAAGACAATATCATGGGGGCGCTCAATGGCGGCGTCGGCATCTTGATGTCGGGCCTCGACTATGAGCGCACGGTGCTGGCGGGCATACAGCTTGGCATCATGCAAGCCTGTCTCGATACCGTCATTCCCTATGTCCGCGACCGCAAGCAGTTCGGCAAAGCCATCGGCACGTTCCAGTTGATGCAGGCCAAGATCGCCGACATGTATGTCGCGCTCAACAGCGCGCGCGCCTATGTCTATGCGGTCGCCAAGGCCTGTGACGCCGGGCGCACAACCCGCTTCGACGCGGCGGGTGCGATCCTGCTGGCGTCGGAAAATGCGGTGAAGGTCGCGCTCGAAGCCGTGCAGGCCTTGGGCGGCGCGGGCTATACCAAGGACTGGCCGGTCGAACGCTATCTGCGCGACGCCAAGCTGCTCGACATCGGTGCCGGCACCAACGAAATCCGCCGGATGTTGATCGGCCGCGAGGTCATCGGCGCACAATGATCCTCCCTCAGCTTGCTGGGGAAGGGAGACCGCCCGAAGGGTGGTGGAGGGGCAGGTGCCCCAGAACACAAAGTAGAGGGCCAAAGTGACCGCACCCATCCTCGACACCAAAGTCCTGCGCGATAGCGAAGCCTTCCGCGCCAATGTCGCGCACAACCGCGCGCTGGCCGAAGAATTGCGCGCCAAGGTCGCCGCCGCCGCCCAGGGCGGCTCCGTCAGTGCGCGCGACAAGCACACCGCGCGCGGCAAACTCCTGCCCCGCGACCGCGTCGAGCGCCTGCTCGATCCCGGCTCGCCCTTCCTCGAAATCGGCCAGCTTGCCGCCAATGGCCTTTATGGCGATGAAGTCCCCGGCGCTGGCCTGATCGCCGGGATTGGCCGGGTGTCGGGCCGACAGGTCATGATCGGTTGCAACGACGCCACGGTGAAGGGCGGCACCTATTACCCCGTCACCGTGAAAAAGCATCTGCGCGCGCAGGAAATCGCGCTCGAAAACCGCCTGCCCTGCATCTATCTGGTCGATAGCGGCGGCGCGAACCTGCCCAATCAGGCGGAGGTCTTCCCTGATCGCGACCATTTCGGCCGCATCTTCTATAATCAGGCAAACCTGTCGGCACAGGGCATCCCGCAGATCGCCTGCGTCATGGGCAGCTGCACGGCGGGCGGTGCCTATGTCCCCGCCATGTCCGACGAAACCATCATCGTCCGCAATCAGGGGACGATCTTCCTCGCGGGTCCGCCGCTGGTGCAGGCCGCGACCGGCGAAGTCATCACCGCCGAAGATCTGGGCGGCGGCGACCTGCATGGCCGCAAGTCGGGCGTGGTCGATCATGTCGCCGACAGCGACGATCATGCGCTGACCATCGTCCGCGACATCGTCTCGACCCTGCAACCCGATCGCCAGCCGGACCTCAACCTGCGCGAACCGCGCCCGCCCAAATATGATGCCAGCGATCTTTACGGCATCATCCCCGACGATGTTCGCGCCCCCTATGACGTGCGCGAAATCATCGCGCGCATCGTGGACGGCAGTGAGTTTCACGAGTTCAAGGCGCTCTACGGCACCACGCTCGTCTGCGGCTTCGCCCATATCTGGGGCATGCCCGTCGCGATCCTCGCCAATAACGGCGTGCTATTCAGCGAGAGCGCGCAAAAGGGCGCGCATTTCATCGAACTCGCCTGCCAGCGCCGCATACCGCTCCTGTTCCTCCAGAATATCTCCGGCTTCATGGTCGGCGGCAAATATGAGGCGGAGGGGATCGCCAAGCACGGCGCCAAACTCGTCACCGCCGTCGCCACCGCGCAGGTGCCCAAGGTCACCGTCCTGATCGGCGGCAGTTTCGGCGCAGGCAATTACGGCATGTGCGGCCGCGCCTATCAACCCCGCTTCCTCTTCACCTGGCCCAATGCCCGCATCAGCGTGATGGGCGGCGAACAGGCCGCGTCCGTGCTGGCCACCGTCCACCGCGACGCAAGCAAATGGACACCGGAGGAAGCCGAAGCCTTCAAAGCCCCCGTCCGCCAGAAATATGAGGAAGAAGGCAACCCCTATTACGCCACCGCCCGCCTGTGGGACGACGGCGTCATCGACCCAGCACAAACGCGCGATGTGCTGGGACTGGCCTTCTCTGCGGCGCTGAATGCGCCGGTGCCGGACAAGGCGCAATTCGGCCTGTTCCGGATGTGATGGCGGTGAGCACCCCCCTAAAATTCCTCCCCCAGCTCGTCTGGGGGAGGGGGACCGTCCGGCGCAGCCGGATGGTGGAGGGGCAATCGCGCCGTCGCCTCAGTCACGATCTCTCGCGTGACCGCATCCAGATCGGCCAACACGTCCCGCGCGGCAATGCGCAGTGTATGGATGTTCGCTTCGGCAAACCATCGGTCACGTTCAACATCCCGTTCGATTTGCGATCTGTCGGCATGGCCCTCGCCATCGATCTCGATCGCAAGCCGTGCATCGCTGCAATAAAAATCCAGAATATAAGGCCCGCTGGGATGCTGCCGACGAAATTTCAGACCGTTCGGTCGCGCACGAAGACCTTGCCAGACAAGCACTTCCGGCAGTGTCATCGCGCGGCACAACTGCCGGGCTTTGCGCACAGTGGCTGTTCGTGCCTTGGGCGCCCCATCTTTCAGCATTGTGCCATCACCCCTCCACCATGCTTCGCATGGTCCCCCTCCCCGAGACAAGCTCGGGGAGGATTTTCTGGAGTAGCTCCATGATCCAATACCTCCTCATCGCCAACCGCGGCGAAATCGCCTGCCATATCATCCGCGCGGCGGTAGAACGACGGCGTCATAGACGCGGAGCAGACCCGCAACGTGCTAGGAATGGCGCTCGTCCTGACGCTGAATGTGCTGGCGGACGTGGAAGCGCATTTCGGCCTGTTGCCGCTGTGATGGAGTGGAGAATATGAAGACGATTGCGCAAAGCGCTGAATTTGGATGTGGCCCGGCATGTTTGGCAATGCTCGCTGATATTTCCCTAGATAAAGCACTAGAAGTCTGCGGTGAGCAGGATTGGGAACGCGAGGGTATTAGTGAAAAAGACCTTCGCGCTGCCTTCGCGAACCGGGGTTATGCGATGGGCGAGGGCATAAAGATCAGCGAGGATAGACACACTCTTCTGAAAATATCAGATGATGCCCTGCTTTGGGGACCAATTCTGGAAAGAGATTGGGATAAGCGCCGCTTGCATCCTTGGAATGGCGTCACGGAAAGGGCCAGATTTACCTTCAAGGCACCGCTCCTGCAAAGCATCGTTAGAGTGAGCGACGAAAGCACAAAAATATCGATTGAAACCTATGATCATTGGGCGGTCTGGGACGGCAAGATGCAGGTCGTGAGAGACCCTTATGGTTACCTTTCGCCCTTTGCTCCCGCTTATTATTACCCGGTTTCAAGATCATGATCCAATCCCTCCTCATCGCCAATCGCGGCGAAATCGCCTGCCGTATCATCCGCACCGCGCGGGCCATGGGCATCCGCACCGTGGCCGTCTATTCCGACGCCGACGCGAACGCCCTCCACGTCCGCTCCGCCGACGAAGCCGTCCATATCGGCCCGTCCCCGGTGCGCGAATCCTACCTTATGGGCGACCGCATCATCGCCGCCGCGCGCGAGACCGGCGCGCAGTCGATCCACCCCGGCTACGGCTTCCTGTCCGAAAATGCCGAGTTCGCGCAGGCCGTCATCGACGCGGGCCTCATTTGGGTCGGCCCCAACCCGTCCTCCATCACCGCCATGGGTCTCAAGGACGCCGCCAAGCAATTGATGCAAAATGCAGGCGTTCCCACCACGCCCGGCTATCTCGGCGCGGACCAGTCCCCCGCCCATCTCGCGGCGCAAGCCGACGCCATCGGCTACCCCGTCCTCATCAAGGCCGTCGCAGGCGGCGGCGGCAAGGGGATGCGCAAGGTCGACGCCCCGGCCGACTTCGCCGACGCGCTTACCTCCTGCCAGCGCGAAGCCGCGTCCAGCTTCGGCAATGATCATGTCCTGCTCGAAAAATGGGTCACCAACCCGCGCCATATCGAGGTGCAGGTCTTCGGCGACAGTCATGGCAATGTCGTCCACCTGTTCGAACGCGACTGCTCGCTCCAGCGCCGCCACCAGAAGGTGATCGAGGAAGCCCCCGCACCGGGCATGGACGAAGCGACCCGCGAGGCGATCTGTTCCGCTGCCGTCCGCGCCGCGCAAGCGGTGAACTATGTCGGCGCAGGCACGATCGAATTTATCGCCGACGGCAGCGAAGGCCTGCGCGCTGACCGCATCTGGTTCATGGAAATGAACACGCGGCTCCAGGTTGAACATCCCGTGACGGAGGAGATCACCGGCGTCGATTTGGTCGAATGGCAGTTGCGCGTGGCAAGCGGCGAACCGCTGCCGCTGGCCCAGGACCAGCTCAACATCACCGGCCACGCCATGGAAGCGCGACTGTACGCGGAAGATCCAGCGACGGGTTTTCTGCCTAGTCCGGGGAAAATCGAAAGATTTGTTTTCAATTTAGGTGCGCGGGTCGAAGCTGGCGTGGACGAAGGCGACACCGTCAGTACGTTCTACGATCCGATGATAGCTAAAGTCATTTGCCATGGCGCTGATCGGGAAGAAGCACGAACTGGCCTCCTCAGATGGATGGATCGCAGCTACATAAGTCCATTAAAAACCAACAAGGCCTTCCTTTTCGCTTGCTTATCCATGCCGAATTTTCGGGATTGTATTCTGGATACGGGCTTGATCGAGCGTGAAGGCGAGAAGTTGACGCATGTGGACGGGCCTTCGCCTAAAACGATCCTCACTGCGGGTCGCAGGTTCCGACGTGATTGGTTGACCTACGAGGACGTTGATGAGCGGCACATGAAGGTTGGGCTGATGGGCTTCCGATTGAATGCGTCCGCAAAGCTGACCGTTGACCTTTATGAGGTGAACGGCGCGCGCGTCGTCGCGGACGTTACAAGCGATGACGTGCTTACCGGCCTAGCCTCTGATTTCGACCCTGATGGAACCATCATCGTCACCGAAGCGGGGCAAAGCTGGTTGTTCAGCAGCACTGCTCCCAGAACCATTGGTGCGGACGCCGCCTCCGACGGTGCGATCCTCTCCCCCATGCCCGGTCGCATCATCGCGGTTGCCGTCGCGGCGGGTGACGCTGTAGTCAAAGGCCAGAAACTCCTGACGCTCGAAGCCATGAAGATGGAGCATAGCCTGATCGCCCCGTTCGATGGCACCGTTGCCGAACTGAACGCAGCCGAAGGCGGTCAGGTGAGCGAGGGCGTGTTGTTGGCCAAGATCGCCAAAACCACTTAGCCGCTGTCCTACAGCCCGCCTTTCGGGCTATGATGCGGGCCAGCCCTCCGTTTGAAATATTCAGTCCCCATCTTGGCATATAATGTCAAAAACTGCGGGAAATATGCGAAGTTAAGGGAAAAACATGGCCGGGCGCTTTTACGATCAATGGACCATCGGCGACACGATCACCCATGATATCCGCCGCACCGTGACGGAGACCGACAATCTTCTGTTCACGACGATGACGCATAATCCGCAGCCGCTGCATCTCGACGCCGAGTTCGCCAAAGCCAGCGAGTTCGGCCAGATCCTCGTCAACGGCACCTTCACCTTCGCGCTGATGATCGGGCTGTCGGTGGGCGACACGACGCTCGGCACGCTCGTCGCGAACCTTGGCTATGACAGACTGGTGATGCCAAAGCCCGTGTTCATCGGCGACACGCTGCGCTGCGACTCCGAAGTCACCGACTTGAAGCCCAGCAAATCGCGGCCCGGCGCAGGCATCGTCACCTTCACCCATCGCCTGCGCAACCAGCGCGACGAGATCGTCTGCCAATGCCTGCGCATGGCTCTCCTCCAGGGGAGCGGCGCGGCGGCGTAAGAAAATGGCGCACAGGGCCGCCAAAAGGAATAATTTGTTCCAAAGCTGGCCCCTGCGCTGTAGAGGGGCCGCCTCAAAGCCCTGAAGGACCGCCATCATGCCTGCCTATCGTTCACGCACCACCACCCACGGCCGCAACATGGCGGGCGCGCGCGGCCTGTGGCGGGCAACGGGGATGAAGGACGAGGATTTCGGCAAGCCGATCATCGCGGTGGTCAACAGCTTCACCCAGTTCGTGCCGGGCCATGTCCACCTCAAAGACCTCGGCCAGCTGGTCGCGCGCGAGATTGAGGCGGCAGGCGGCGTCGCCAAGGAATTCAACACCATCGCGGTCGATGACGGCATCGCCATGGGCCATGGCGGGATGCTCTATTCGCTACCCAGCCGCGACCTGATCGCCGACAGCGTCGAATATATGGTCAACGCCCATTGCGCCGACGCGATGGTCTGCATCTCCAACTGCGACAAGATCACACCCGGCATGTTGATGGCCGCCATGCGCCTCAACATCCCCGCCGTCTTCGTCTCCGGCGGCCCGATGGAGGCCGGCAAGGTCGTGATGCGTGGCAAGGAGGTCGCACTCGACCTGGTCGATGCCATGGTCGTCGCCGCCGACGAAAGCTATACCGACGAGGAAGTGCAGACGATCGAACGCTCCGCCTGCCCCACCTGCGGCAGTTGTTCGGGCATGTTCACCGCAAATTCGATGAACTGCCTGACCGAAGCGCTCGGCCTCTCACTGCCGGGCAATGGCTCGACGCTGGCGACCCATTCGGACCGCGAACGGCTGTTCCGTGAAGCGGGCCATGTCATCGTCGATCTCGCCAAACGCTATTATGAGCAGGACGACGACACCGCCCTGCCCCGCACCATCGCCAGCTTCGCCGCGTTCGAAAATGCGATGAGCCTCGATATCGCCATGGGCGGCTCCACCAACACCGTCCTCCATCTGCTCGCCGCCGCGCATGAAGGCGGGGTCGATTTCACCATGGCCGATATTGACCGCCTGTCGCGCCGCGTCCCCTGCCTGTGCAAGGTCGCACCCGCCAAGCAGGACGTGCATATGGAGGATGTCCATCGCGCCGGTGGCATCATGGCGATATTGGGCGAACTGGAACGCGCCGGGCTGGTCGATACGTCGCTCCCCACCGTTCACGCCCCGACCATGGCGGCCGCGCTCGCTCGCTGGGACATTGGCCGCACCAATAGCGAGGAAGTCCGCAATTTCTTCCGCGCGGCCCCCGGTGGCGTGCCCACCCAGACCGCGTTCAGCCAGTCGGCGCGTTGGGAGGAACTCGACACCGACCGCGAAAAGGGCGTGATCCGCTCGGCCGAGCATCCCTTCTCGAAGGATGGCGGCCTCGCCGTCCTCTATGGCAACCTCGCGCCCGAAGGCTGCATCGTGAAGACGGCAGGCGTGGATGACTCGATCCTGACCTTCCACGGCACCGCGCGCGTCTATGAAAGCCAGGATGCCTCGGTCGTCGGCATTCTCGGCAATGAGGTCAAGGCAGGCGACGTCGTCGTCATCCGCTATGAAGGGCCAAAGGGTGGCCCCGGCATGCAGGAAATGCTCTATCCGACCAGCTATCTGAAATCCAAGGGACTGGGCAAGGAATGCGCCCTCATCACCGACGGGCGCTTTTCGGGCGGCACGTCGGGCCTGTCGATCGGCCATGTCTCGCCGGAAGCGGCTGAAGGCGGCCTGATCGCGCTGGTGCAGACCGGCGACCCGATCGTCATCGATATTCCCAACCGCGTCATCAAGCTGGACCTGGACGACGCGGTACTGGCCGAGCGCCGCGCCGAAATGGAGAAGATGGGCGTCAAGGCCTGGAAACCCTTTGGCCGTAAGCGCGCCGTTTCTCCGGCCTTGCGGGCCTATGCCGCGATGACCACCAACGCCGCCAAGGGCGCGGTGCGCGACGTCAGCCAGATCGAGAAATAATCAGCATGCTGCGCGGCGTTCATCATATCGCGATCATCGGGTCGGACTATGCGCGCTCGCGCCGCTTCTATGTCGACGTACTGGGCCTGCCGGTGCTGCATGAGGTCTATCGCGAAGCGCGCGATAGCTGGAAGTGCGATCTCGACGCGGGCAATGCCCGGATCGAACTCTTCTCCTTCCCCGCGCCGCCGCCTCGCCCCTCCCGCCCCGAAGCCTGCGGCCTGCGCCATCTCTCCTTCGTGGTGCGCGACATCGACGCCGAAGTCGCGCGCCTCGCAAAGCATGATGTGGCCTGCGAGCCGATCCGCGTGGACGAATATACCGGGCAGCGTTTCACCTTCTTCAGTGACCCCGATGGCCTGCCGCTGGAGCTGTACGAAGAAGCCTGACCCTCACCGATCTTGCGTATCGCGCTTTTGTCTGACTTAATGGGCGCCAAGACTGGGGGGCGAGGCAGCATGAACGATAGCGGCGATCCATTTGCGGCCCTGCACGCGCGCAGCCACCCGCTGCGCGGTTCGCTCTCGCGGGAAATGCATGTCCGCAAAATGCCCCGGCTCCAGGCACCCGCGAGGGTCGTTCAGTTCGTCCTGCTGGTCGATGACGCGGACGTCGACGCCAGCCTGACGATCATGCGCAGCCTGCTTGCCCCGCATGAGGTTCCGTTCGATCCGACCGTCCGCTTCCTCAATTGCCAAATCGGTGCGCTGGGTTTTACCTGGGAACGGCATAGCGAGTTCATGACCTACAGCTTCCTCGCTGCTGGTGGCGGGCCGCTGTTCGACCTCACTCCCTTCGCGCAGGCAGCCCTATGGATCGGCGCGCTGCCGGGTCGGGTGATCCGCTCGACCCAGATTGCGGTGATCGCCGACGCGCCCGATGAGGCGACCATCGCCACCCATTTTGCCCAGGACGACCTCATCATCTCCGACGTGGCCGATGGGCAGGCGCGCATCTGGAGCGACTTTCGCCTCCATGCCGATGGCTTTGGCCGCCTGCTCGTTCAGGATAAGGGGTTGCAGGGGGCGGAACTGGCCCAGCTGGTCCAGCGCCTGCAGGAATTGGGCAATTATCGCAAGATCGCTTTGCTCGGCCTTCCCGAAGCGCAGGCCGCAACCCCGCTACTCACCGGCCTTGAACAGCGATTGACCGCCATCACCAGCCGCGTCGCCGAGCCGGATGCCGACGCCGATACGGTGCTGGAGGCGCTGTCGGCCCTTGCCGCCGAACTGGCGCAGATCGTCGCGCGCACCCGCTATCGCATGAGCGCGACACAGGCCTATGCCGCCATCTGCCGCGACCGCATCCGCGCCCTGGAGGTCGCGCCGGTGCGGGGCTATGGCTCGCTCGACGATTTCACCGAACGGCGGCTGCTCCCCGCGATGCGCACCTGCGACGCCTTCACCCGGCGGTTGGAGGATCTGTCGCAACGCACCGCCTGGACCAGCGCGATGCTACGCACCCGCGTCGACACCGCGCTCGCCCGCCGCAACCGCGATCTGCTGGCATCGATGGATCGGCGCACCGGGCTGCAACTGCGCCTGCAGCATACGGTCGAAGGCCTGTCGGTGGTGGCGGTCAGCTATTATACGCTGGGGTTGTGGCACTATCTCAAGGAAGCGCTGGAGCATCAGGGCGCGCATCTGCCGGGCTGGATCGACATCGCCTTGATCCCCGCCATCATACTGGCCGTCTGGCTCGGCATCCGCCAACTCAAAAAGGTGAAGCGGCCAAAGACGAGCTAGAGATTTATCGATACGCCTCTTTATCATCTCCCTTACGTGGCGCTAGAAGGCCGCCAACTGGATAGGGAGTGACATATGAAGACCCGCGCCGCCGTCGCCTTTGAAGCCAAGAAGCCGCTTGAAATCGTCGAACTGGACCTGGAAGGGCCAAAGGCGGGCGAAGTGCTGATCGAAATCATGGCGACGGGCATCTGCCATACCGACGCCTACACGCTCGACGGCTTCGACAGCGAGGGCATCTTCCCGTCCGTGCTGGGCCATGAGGGCGCGGGCATCGTGCGCGAAGTCGGCGCTGGCGTGACCAGCGTCAAGCCGGGCGACCATGTGATCCCGCTCTACACGCCTGAATGCCGCCAGTGCAAAAGCTGCCTGTCGGGCAAGACCAACCTGTGTACCGCGATCCGCGCCACGCAGGGCAAGGGGCTGATGCCCGACGGCACGACCCGCTTTTCCTATAAGGGCCAGCCCATCTTCCATTATATGGGCTGCTCGACCTTCTCCAACTTCACTGTCCTACCGGAGATTGCGGTCGCCAAGATCCGCGAGGACGCGCCGTTCGACAAGAGCTGCTATATCGGCTGCGGCGTCACCACGGGCGTCGGCGCGGTGGTAAACACCGCCAAGGTTCGCGTGGGCGACAATGTCATCGTATTCGGCTTGGGCGGCATCGGCCTGAACGTGCTGCAGGGCGCGCGCATGGTGGGAGCCGACAAGATCATCGGCGTCGACATCAATCCCGACCGGGAGGCATGGGGCAAGCGCTTTGGCATGACCCATTTCGTCAATCCCAAGGAGATTGAGGGCGATATCGTCCAGCATCTGGTGGCGCTGACCGATGGCGGGGCGGACCATACGTTCGATTGCACCGGCAACACCATAGTCATGCGCCAGGCGCTGGAGGCCTGCCATCGCGGCTGGGGCGTATCGACCGTCATCGGCGTCGCCGAAGCGGGCAAGGAAATCAGCACCCGTCCGTTCCAGCTAGTGACCGGCCGCGTCTGGCAGGGCAGCGCCTTTGGCGGGGCCAAGGGCCGCACCGACGTCCCCAAGATCGTCGACTGGTATATGAACGGCAAGATCGAGATCGACCCGATGATCACCCATGTCCTGAGCCTCGAAGAGATCAACAAGGGCTTCGACCTGATGCATGCTGGGACAAGCATCCGCAGCGTCGTCATTTTCTGATATTTTGAGCGAGGAGCAACCCCATGTCCATTTTCACCCACGCCTGCGTTGGCGCCAACGACATCGCCGTATCGAAGGCTTTTTACGACGCAGCCCTTGGCGCGCTCGGCATCGATAATCTGGGCGCGATGGGCGACAAGGCCTTTCTCTATGGCAAGGGCACGCCCGAATTTCTGGTGCTGACCCCGGCCAATGGCGAACCGGCCTGCCATGCCAATGGCGGTACGCTGGGCTTTGCCGCCGCCACCCGTGCGCAGGTCCGCGCCTTCCATGAAGCAGGCCTTGCCCATGGCGGCACCTGCGAAGGAGCGCCTGGCCCCCGCGCCTTCGCGCCGACCGCCTATGCCGCCTATATGCGCGACCCCACCGGCAACAAGATTTGCGCCTATTGCTACGCTGACGGCGAATGAGCGGCATGACCGTATCGACCAATCGCGCCTTTGGCGGGGTGCAGGGCGTCTATCGCCATGCCTCCGCCGTATGCGGTAGCGACATGACCTTCTCGGTCTATGTCCCGCCGCACGTATCAGGCGCGAAACTGCCGATGGTCTGGTATCTGTCGGGTCTGACCTGCACCCATGCAAATGTCACGGAAAAGGGCGAATATCGCCGCCTCTGCGCTAAACTCGGCCTCATCTTCGTCGCGCCCGACACGTCGCCGCGCGGCGAAGCTGTGGCCGATGATCCCGATGGCGCCTATGATTTTGGGCTTGGGGCGGGCTTCTATGTCGATGCGACGCAGCCGCCCTTCGCCACCCACTATCATATGTGGTCCTATGTGACCGAAGAACTGCCTGCGCTGGTTGCGGCGCAATTCCCCGCCGACATGGACAGGCAGTCGATCATGGGCCATTCCATGGGCGGCCATGGCGCATTGACCATCGGACTGACCTTCCCCGATCGGTTCAAAGCCGTGTCCGCCTTCGCCCCGATCGTTGCCCCCTCGCAAGTGCCCTGGGGCCAGAAAGCGTTGAGCGGTTATCTCGGTGATGATCGCACAGCCTGGCGTCGCCATGATGCGGTGGCGCTGATCGAGGATGGCGCGCGGATCGCCGACCTTCTGGTGGATCAGGGAGAGGCCGATCCCTTCCTTGCTGAACAGCTCCGTCCCGACCTGCTGGATGCGGCTTGCAAGGCGGCGGGCATTCCGCTGACGCTGCGGCTCCAGTCCGGCTATGACCATAGCTATTATACCATCTCGACCTTCATCGAGGATCATCTGCGCTGGCATAGCGCCCGCCTCTGACCCATGGAGCGCTTTACGGTCATGCCCCGTCCCATGTAAGGGCAAGGGCATGACCCAAGCCAATCCCCTGCTCGACAGCCGCCTGCACCCCCAATTCGGCGACATCCATCCCGACCATGTCCTGCCCGCCGTGGAAAGTGCGATCGCCACCCATCGCGCCGCCATGACCCAATGCGCCCAGGCGTCGGGCTTTGCCGCCGTCTTCCTGGCCAAGGAAAGCGCCGACGCTGCCCTATCGCGCATATGGGGCACGGTCGATCATCTGATCGGCGTGACCAACAGCCCCGAACTGCGTGCCGCCCATGGGGAAGCCCAACCGCTGATCCACAGCTATTTTGCCGAGGTCGGGCAGGACCGGCCGCTTTATGATGCGCTGGCCGCGATCCTGACCGAGGGGCTGGATGAGGCGCAAGCCCGCGCGCTTGCCCTGACGCTGCGCGGCTTTGAATTGTCGGGCGTCAGTCTCGACGGGGAAGATCGCGCTGCCTTTGCCGCCAACAGCGTCGAACAGGGGCGATTGGCGACCGCGTTCGCCAATGCGGTGATGGATGCGACCGAAGCCTGGACGCTACACCTGACCGACGACACGCGCCTGGCGGGGGTGCCGCAAAGCGACCAGGACGCGATGGCGCGCGCCGCGCAGGCGAAGGGGCTGGACGGCTGGTTGGTCGATCTCCACGCGCCATCGGTGCGCGCTGTCACGGCCTTTGCGCAGGATCGTGACCTACGCCGCACCGTCTACGAAGCCTATGGCACCCGCGCCTCCGAACAAGGGCCGCAGGCGGGCCAGTTCGACAATGGCGATCGGATCGCGCAATTGCTGGCCTTACGGCAGGATGCCGCGCGCTTGTTGGGCCATAGCGATGCGGTGGCATTGTCGCTCTCGACCAAGATGGCGCGCGACGGGGCCGAGGTTGACGCCTTCCTCGTCGATCTGGCGCAACGGGCGCGGCCGCGCGCGCAGGAGGAACTGGCCGAACTGACCGCCTTCGCGCGCGATCATCTCGCCATTGCGACCATCGAACCATGGGATGTCGCCTATGTGACCGAACATATGCGCCGCGCGGTGCATGCCGTTGACGAGGCGGAAATTCGCGCGCATCTGCCGCTGGCGCGCGTGCTTGACGGTCTGTTCGCCTTGGTCACCGACCTGTTCGAACTGGAGATCCGCGCCGCCGATGGCGAAGCGCCGGTCTGGCATCCCGACGTGCGCTATTTCACGTTCCACCGGGCAGGCGAGGATGCGCCGGTCGCCGCGCTCTATTGCGATATGTTCGCGCGGGCGGGCAAGCGGGGCGGCGCGTGGATGGACGTGTGCCGTCCGCGCCTGCGCGAAGCCGACCGGGAGCAAATGCCGATCGCCTATCTGGTGTGCAATTTCGCCAGCGGCGGCGCGGATCGGCCCGCGCATCTTACCCATTCGGATATGGTCACGCTGTTCCACGAAATGGGCCATTGCCTGCATCATCTGCTGACTCAGGTGGACCTGCCCTCGATTGGCGGCATATCGGGCGTCGAATGGGATGCGGTGGAGCTGCCGAGCCAGTTTCTGGAGAATTTCGCCTGGGAGCCAGCCATGCTGCGCCGGGTGTCGGCGCATGAGACGAGCGGGGCGCCGCTGGATGAGGCAATGATCGGCCGGATGCTCGCCGCGCGCCGCTTCATGGGCGCGCTCGCTTTGCTGCGGCAGGTGGAGTTCGCTTTGTTCGATCTGCGTCTGCATCTGGCGACGGCGCAGCCTGATGGTCCCTCCGCACAGCAAGTGCTGCAGGCAGTCCGGCAGGAAGTAGCCGTCATTCATCCGCCGGAATGGCATCGCTTCGCCCATGGCTTCAGCCATATCTTCGCGGGCGGTTATGCGGCGGGCTATTACAGCTATTTGTGGGCCGAACGCCTGTCCGCCGATGCCTTCGAAGCCTTTGCCGATGAGCGCGCCGACCGCGCCGCATTGGGCGGGCTGTTCCGCGACCATGTGCTGGCACGGGGCGGATCGCGGCCTGCGCTCGACAATTTCGTCGGCTTCCGGGGCCGCGAGCCGGATTCGGCTGCGCTGCTGCGCGCGCTGGGCCTGGCCGCATGAGTGGTGGGGTGTCGCGGGACTGGCTGGCCGAGGCGATACGGCGGATTGAGGCGGATTATAACCGCTCCGCCGACACCCACCTCATTCGCCTGCCCTTGCCGCGCCACCCCGGCATAACCCTCTACCTCAAGGATGAAAGCTCGCACCCGACCGGCAGCCTCAAGCATCGGCTGGCGCGCTCGCTCTTTCTCTATGCACTGTGCAACGAATGGATCGGGCCGCAGACGACGGTGATCGAGGCCTCATCCGGCTCGACCGCCGTTTCCGAAGCCTATTTCGCCAGGATGTTGGGGTTGCGCTTCATCGCCGTGGTGCCAGCGTCTACCGCGGCGCCCAAGCTCGATGCGATCCGCTTTCACGGCGGCGAGATCCATGCGGTCGATGATCCCCGCACCGTCTATGCCACCGCCCAACGACTGGCGCGGGAGACGGGCGGTCATTATCTCGATCAGTTCACCTATGCCGAGCGCGCGACCGACTGGCGCGGCAATAATAATATCGCGCAGAGCATCTTCACCCAGATGGCGCAGGAAGAATATCCCATCCCCAGCTGGATCGTCTGCGGCGCCGGGACGGGGGGCACGTCGGCGACGATTGGCCGCTTCATTCGCTACGAACGGCATGCCACCCGCCTGTGCGTCGCTGATCCCGTCAACTCGGTCTTTCATCGCCACCATGCCGATCCGTCGGTCACGACACTGCCCGAAGGTTGTGCCGCGCGGATCGAGGGAATCGGGCGGCCGCGGGTGGAGCCGAGCTTCATCCCTTCGGTGATCGACCAGATGATCGCGGTGGAGGATGCGCAGTCGATCGGCGCGATGCATGCATTAGCGGGCCTATTGGGCCGCCGCGTCGGTGGATCGACCGGCACCAATATCTGGGCCTGCATGGCGATCGCCGATGCCATGGCGCAGGCGGGCGAACAGGGGAGTATCGTCACGCTGCTATGCGACAGCGGCGATCGCTATGGCTGCACCTATTATGATGCGGGCTGGACGAACGCGCATGGCATCGACTGGCAGGCTGATGCGGCCAGTATCACCGAACGGATGACGGCATGAGTCGGGATGGCGACGAACCGAAGTGACAGGAGCATTGCCGTTGTCGCCGGGTTGCCCGATAAGGCGATATGACAGACTCATTACAAAGCGGCCCCGGCACGCTTGATCGCATACAACAGAATTTTCTTGCCAAGGCCGAACGACGATTGCTGACCTGGCTATGCAGCCGGATGCCGAGCTGGGTCACGCCCGACCGCCTGACCTTCGCCGGGGTGATCGGCGCGGTGATGACCTTTGCCGGCTATGTGGCCAGCAATTGGGGTGCGGCCTGGCTGATCCTCGCCATTATTGGCTATGTCGTCCAGTGGTTCGGGGATTCGATGGATGGCAGCCTGGCGCGGTTCCGGAGGATCGAGCGGCCATCCTATGGCTATTTCATCGACCATAGCTGCGACGGGCTGGTCACGCTGCTGATCCTGGCCGGGATAGGGCTTAGCCCCTTCGTCACGATGGACGTCGCGATGGTGGCGCTGGCAGGCTATCTGCTGCTGTCGATCCACGCCTATCTTTCCGCCCGCGTGCTGGGCGAGTTCAAACTCTCCTATCTGTCGGCCGGGCCGACCGAATTGCGGCTGATGCTGATCGGCCTGACCATCATGATGATGACGCTGGGCTATGGACCGGGCCTGTTCGGGCGATGGTCGGGCTTCGACATTTTCGTCGGCGCGGTGGGCGGCCTGCTGATCATCCTGTTCATCGGCCAGACGCTGATCACCGGGCGGCGGTTGGCGCATAAGGATGCAGGGCTGCTTTAAGCGCGGTCGGCGTCGGGCTGCTGATCGGGATGGGCCTGGGCGATGGACGCGAGGCTCGACAGGCGGATGCCGATCGCACGGATCAGCGGGAAGGGCTGGACATCGACGCCGAAGCGATGCGCACCATAGAGTTGCGGGAGCAGGAAACAGTCGGCCAGACCGGGCGTATCGCCGAAGGCAAAGTCGCCGCCGTAGCGGGCAATCTGTTGCTCCAGCGCGGCGAAGCCTTCGCTGATCCAATGGGCGATCCAGGCGGTGATCTGATCGGGAGTAGCCGCGAAATCGCCGCGTAGCCGGTCGAGGACGCGCAGATTGTTGAGCGGGTGAATGTCGCAGGTGACAAGCGCCGCCATGCTGCGCACTACCGCCCTGTCGAACGCCTTGACGGGCAGCAGCGGCGGATCAGGATATTGCTCGTCCAGCCATTCGATGATCGCGCCGGATTGGGTGAGGACACCGTCTGGCGTCTCCAGCGCGGGAACGAGCGCTTGCGGGTTGAGCGCGCGGAACGACGGGGCGCGATGCGCACCGGTGCGCAGGTCGTAGGGCGTCTGGCGATAGTCCAGCCCCTTGAGCGCCAGCGCGATGCGGACCCGGTAGGCGGCGCTTGATCGCCAATAGCCGTGCAGGATCATGCCAGCCCGCCTTTCGCCGGAAGGATGCGGGCGCGGCATTCGCCGAAGCCGATAGACGCAAAGCCCTCCCGTCGCGCAGTTGCAGTGAGGACCACTTCGTCGCCATCCTCCAGAAAGGTGCGCTGTTCGCCCGATGGCAGAGTGATCGGTTCCGCCCCGCCGCGGCTGATTTCGAGCAGGCTGCCACAGGCGCTGCGATCGGGACCGGAAATGGTGCCGGTGCCGAGCAGGTCGCCGGGCTGGAGGTTGCAGCCGTTCGAGGCATGATGGGTAACGATCTGCGCCGGCGTCCAATACATGTTCGATGAAGGGCCGTGGCTGAGCGCGAAGTCCGGCAGCCCCTGATCGCGCATCCGGGTGGTGGACAGGGTGACGCTAAGGTCGAGCGCTAGAGCGCCGCCCGCCTGATTCTTTTCATCCCAGAGATAGGGCAAGGGCGTGGGGTCGGCGGCGTCCCGCATCGGCTGCGCGGTGCGGAAGGGGGCAAGCGCTTCGGGCGTGATGACCCAGGGCGAGATGGTGGAATGGAAATTCTTGGCGAGGAAGGGGCCGAGCGGCACATACTCCCAGGCCTGAAAATCGCGTGCCGACCAGTCGTTGAGCAGGCAGAAGCCCGCAATATGGTCGGCCGCCTGGCCGATCGGGATGGGCTCGCCCAATTCATTGCCCTCCCCAATCCACAGGCCCAGTTCCAGCTCATAATCCAGACGCCGGGTCGGGCCGAAACGGGGTTCGCTATCCTGTGGTCCCTTGGTCTGGCCGACTGGGCGGACGACTGGGATGCCGGAGGGGCGGATCGAGGAGGCGCGACCATGATAGCCGATGGGGACATATTTATAGTTGGGCAGCAGCGGATTGTCGGGGCGGAACAGCTGGCCGACATGGGTGGCGTGATGGATGCCGACATAGAAATCGGTATAATCGCCGATGCTTGCTGGCAGGTGGAGTTCGCAGGTTTCCATCGGGTGCAGCGCGGGTTCGACTGCTGCCTGACACGCCAAATCGGACAGCGAAGCGGACATTGCTTTGCGTAATTCGCGGCGGAGGACGGTTGGTAGGGCGAAGAAACTGTTGAGGCGGGTCTGGTTCAGCGCGGCCTGCAGGTCAATCGGCAGAATGTCAATTATTGCTTTTATATCAAGGATATAGTCTCCTATTGCGACACCAGCGCGCGGGCCGCCGCCAGGTGGCGAGAAGATGCCGAGCGGCAGATTCTGGATCGGGAATGCGGCATGGCCGTTCGCGCTGGTGACCCAGCTTTGCAGGTCGGCGGCGTGGGTGTGGTCGATCATGCGGCGTCCTTGTCGGTGGGTAGCTGGGCCTTGCGGAAGCCATCCCAGCATTGGTCATAGTCGGGCTGGGCGAAGGGGGCTTGCGCGGCGAAATTCGTGGGGCGGAAGGGAAAGCGACTTTCGAACATGAAGGCCATGGTCGCTTCGATCTTGTGCGGGGCCAAGGCGGCGGTGATGCCCGTTTCATAGCTGGCGCGGTCGGGGCCGTGGCTCGCCATCTGATTGTGCAGCGATGCGCCGCCGGGGGCGAAGCCGCCTGCCTTTGCGTCGTAGGATCCTGTTATCAGGCCCATAAATTCGCTCATGACGTTGCGGTGGAACCAGGGCGGGCGGAACGTACCTTCCGCCACCATCCAGCGCGGCGGGAAGATGACGAAGTCACAATTGGCGGTGCCCGGCGTGTCGCTGGGGCTGGTCAGGACGGTGAAGATGGAGGGGTCGGGATGGTCGTAGCTGACCGTGTTGATCGTGTTGAAGCGGCGCAGGTCATAGCGGCAGGGCGCGAGATTGCCGTGCCAGGCGGCGACATCGAACGGACTGTGCGGCAGGCGGGTGGACCAAAGCTGACCCTGGAATTTCTGGATGAGATCGACCGGCGCGTCGACATCCTCGAACCAGGCGACGGGCGTTTCGAAATCGCGCGGATTGGCGAGGCCGTTCGAGCCGATTGGGCCGAGGTCGGGCAAGCGGAAGGCCGCGCCGTAATTTTCGCAGACATAGCCGCGCGCGACCGGGCCCAGCAATTCGACGCGGAAGCGCAGGCCGCGCGGGATCAGAGCGATCTGGAGCGGGGCGACGTCGAAACGGCCGAGTTCGGTGATCAGGCGGATGGCCCCTTCCTGTGGCACGAACAGCATTTCGCCGTCCGCGTTGAAGAAGGCACGACCCTGCATCGAGCGGTTGCAGGCGTAGAGATGCACGCCCTGCCCCATGCCCGCCGCGACATCGCCATTGCCGCAATAGGTGACGAGGCCGTCGAGGAAATCGGTAGGATCGGTCGGGATCGGTAGCGGGTCCCAGCGCAGGCGGTTGGGGGATGGTGGCAAGTCGGTGAAAGGCGCGGAGCGAAATTGGCCAGCCCCTTGCCACGGTCGATAGGCGCCATGCTGCGCCGTCGGGCGCAGGCGGTAGAGCCAGCTACGGCGGTTCTCGGCGCGAGGGGCGGTGAAGGCGGTTCCTGATAGCTGTTCGGCATAGAGGCCAAAGGGCACTTTCTGCGGCGAGTTGCAGCCGACCGGCAGCGCGCCTGGCACGGCCTGCGTCGCGAAATGATTGGCAAAGCCGGTCATCATATTGTCGCTGGCGCGCATTGCCCTGCCCTCTCCGGCCGATAGTTTCCTTTGCAACCATCATAGGCCTTGCCGAACTGGTGTCAAATGTTACTATCTGCCATGTCCGCCGCTACGCTCACGCTCGATCATTTCCTGCCCTATCGCCTGTCCTTCACCGCCAATCTGGTGAGCGACGCGGTGGCGAGTGCCTATCAGACGCTGTTCGGGCTCCGCATTCCCGAATGGCGGGTGATTGCGGTGACGGCCGAGAGCGTGGACGGAATCACCCAGCAGGCGATCGGCATCCGCACGCGCATGGACAAGGTGACGGTGAGCCGCGCGGCCAAGAGCCTGATCGCGCGCGACCTGATCACGCGCAGGCCTAACTCCGCCGATCAGCGATCGCATCTGTTGGTGCTGACGAGCGAGGGACGCGCTTTATATGAGGCGGTGGTGCCTAAGGCGCTAGAGTTGGAGCAGCAGATTTTCAGCCGCTTCGCCAAGACCGAGCTGGACCAGTTCGCGGCGATGTTGCGCGATATCGATGGAATCGTGCTGGCGTCCGGCCTGTCGGACGGTGTCTCAACGGGCGATTGACGGGGCGGTATAAGAATGGGGGCCGGTCCTTTGTGGATCGGCCCCCTGTTTGGGTCAGGCCATCAAGGCCTTCACCGTTTCGACCACCCGATCGGGCGAGACGATATAGGCGTCTTCCAGCACCTTGGCGAAGGGCACCGGCGAATAGGGCGCGCCAAGGCGGCGGACCGGGGCTTTGAGCTGACCGAACAATTCTTCGGCAATGGTCGAGGCGATTTCGCCGCCGGGGCCGAAATGGCGTACCGCTTCATGGGCGATCACCGCGCGACCCGTCTTGGCGACGGAGGCCAGCACGGCTTCCTTGTCCCAGGGCGATACGGTGCGCAGGTCGATCAGTTCGACCGAAATGCCCGCCTCTGCCAAGGGGGCGAGCGCCTGCTGGCAGCGGATGACCTGCGAGGACCAGGAGACGATGGTGACGTCGGTCCCTTCCTGCACGATCCGCGCCTTGCCGAGCGGAACGGGCACTATCACATCGGGCACTTCGGCAGGGATGAACAGCGATCCGGCCGATTCGATGAAGATGCAGGGGTCCGGGTCTTGGATGCAGGACAGGAGCAATCCTGCATAGTCGACCGGGTTGGACGGCGCGACCACCTTGATCCCCGCCGTATGCGCGAACCAGCCTTCGAGATGATCGGCATGTTGGCCCGCCGTCTGCCAGCCGGCACCCGTCAGCGTGCGGATGGTGATCGGCACCGTGCTTTGCCCACCCGACATGAAGCGCAGCTTGGCGGCATGGTTGAAGATCATGTCCATGGCGACGGCGGTGAAGTTCATCAGCATGATTTCGGCGACGGGCTTGTAGCCCGCCAGCGCCGCGCCGATGGCCGCACCGATGATGGCCTGTTCGGAAATGGGCGTGGATTTGACGCGATCGTCGCCGAATTTGGTCGACAGGCCTGCGGTCGCGCCGGTGACGCCGCCACCTTCGCGGTCGGCGATATCCTCGCCCAGTACGATAACCTTGTCATCTTCGGTCATGGCCTGGTGCAGGGCTGCATTCACGGCCTGGAGGCTGTTCATCTTCTTGGCGCTCATGCCGGGATCTCCTGCGCAAAGACATCGCGACGCAATTCGTCCACCGAGGGCAAGGGACTGGCGAGGCCGAATTCCTGTGCGTCTTCGATCTCGGCTTCGATCGTCGCCTGCATTGTGGCCAGCGTCTCTTCGGTCGCATGGCCCTGTTCGATCAGCCAGGCCTTGAAGGCGGGCAGCGGGTCTTTTTCGATCGCGGCAGCCTTTTCTTCCTTGGTCATATATTTATCGTCGTCGCCCAGCACATGGCCGTGGAAGCGGAACGTCTTGCATTCCAGCAGGGTCGGACCTTCGCCATCGCGCGCGCGGGTGATGGCATCATGGGCGGCGGCGAACATGGCGAGCGGGTCGTTGCCGTCAACCGTATAGCCCGGCATTCCATAGCCGATCGCGCGCTTGGCGATGAAGTCGACCGAGGTGCCGTTCTCATAGCGTGTATGTTCGGCGAAGCCGTTATTCTGGCACACGAAGATCACCGGCAGCTTCCAGACCGAGGCGAGGTTGAGCGATTCATGGAAAGCGCCGATGTTGGAAGCGCCGTCACCGAAATAGGCGATGGTCACGCGCCGCGACCCATCCAGCTTTGCCGCCCAGGCGAGGCCATTGGCGATCGGCATGGAGGAGCCGACGATGCCGGTCGTGACCATGACGCCGCTTTCGGGGTGGGTAAGGTGCATCGGCCCGCCCTTCCCCTTGCAGGTGCCATCGACACGTCCGGCGATTTCGGCCCAGAGCGGGCGCAGCGGCATGTCCTTGGCCACCATGTCGTGGATGCCGCGATAGATGGTGCAGATCTTGTCATCGTCCGTCATCAGCGATGAGAGCGTGGCGGGGATGACTTCCTGCCCGCGCGCGGAATAATAGGGCATGACGAGCCGCCCAAGCCGGATGGTCTTGCGGATGGCGTCATCATTGCGTTCGATGCGGATCATGCGCCGGTAGATGTCTACCAGCTGGTCCGGGGTCGGCGCCGGGGCGTTGCTCAGCTCTGCCATAAAGTCCTCAGATGGCCAATGGGATGCCCCTGCATTGGCCGTTGCGGGGCGAGGGTCAACTCGCCGGGGCGATATGTCGATGCGGGCGGGGATCAAGGCCCGGAAGGCGGCGTTGATGCCCTGAAACACACCGCCAATTCGCCCCGCCGATATGCGCACGCTGCCCTTTGCGCGGCGCGCGGGGGCGTTCATGCTCGACGGGAAAGGAAGGATTTTATGACCAAGGACACACGCGACATCAGCGAGCGGACGGACCGGGTGCTGCAATTGGAGGCCGAACTGGAGGCCGAGGGCGCAGCGACGACGCAAGGGGAGGAATTGGACCATGCGCGCGCGATGCTGCACCAATGGGTGGACAGCGTGGTGGCAGTGGTATCCTCACCAGGCGTGGGGCGGGTGTCGCTGATCCATGCCGATGGCGGCGAATCGCGTATTTCTTCGCCTGCCCTGCCCTATCTTCTGTCCCGACCGGCGCGCTTTACCGATCAGGGCTGATTATCGAGCCCTACGGCGTGGCGGGCGGCGATATAGCCGAACACCAGGGAAGGACCGATGCTGGCCCCCGCGCCGACATAGACATTGCCCATGACCGATGCCGTGGTGGTGCCGGTGGCATAGAGCCCGGCGATCACCTGGCCGTCGGCATTGACCACGCGGCCACGCGCATCGGTGACGACGCCGCCATAGGTGCTGACATCGCCGGGCACCACGGGGACAGCGTAAAACGGCCCCTTGTCGATCGCGCCGAGGGCGCTTTGGTCGGAAAAGGGATCGCCGACGAAGCCGCAATTATCATAGGCGCGGGCACCGCGCTGAAAATCCTCGTCCACGCCCTTGGCGACAAAGCCGTTCCAGCGGGCGACGGTGGCGGTCAATGTAGCGGGATCGACCTTGATGCTGGTGGCAAGGTCAGCGATCGTGTCGGCGGTGTGGAGATAGCCGCTTTCGATCCAGCCATCGGGGATTTTCTTGTCGATGAACTTACCCGCGATGGCGTATAATTCGACATAGTTGCGGTCGACGATCGCCCAACTGGGGATGGCGGGGACCAGCGCGTTCCGCTTGCGCATGGTTTCGCAATAAAGTTCGTAGCTGCCGCCCTCGTTCATGTAGCGCTGGCCTCTCTGGTCCACCAATATGGCGTGGGGCTTGCCGGTCATCGATTGCGCGCCTGGTGCGACATAGGTTTGATCCCAACCGGGCGCAGGCGTCATCTGATAGCCGACCAACTGGTCCATCTGCGCCAAATGACCGCCGATCCGCTCCAGTTCCTGGTGCATGTCGCCGGTGTCCCCTTCGGGCGTCTGCGACCATTGGACGCTGGTGCCGGGGATATAGCGATCGCGCATAGCCTGATTTTGCGAGAAGCCGCCCGCATTGATGAGGACGCCCAAGCGCGCGCCGATCCGCCAGGGCTTGCCGTCCCGCACCGTTTCGACGCCTGTCGCGGCGTCATCGGCGATGATGATCTGGCGGGCGGGTGCGTTCAGCCTTATGTCCACGCCGGCGGCCAGGGCAGCCTTGAGCATGCGGCCCTGCAGCGCTGCGCCGGCGGTGGTATATTGGCGTCCTAGCAGCTTGTCCCGCAATGTCCGGCCGATGATGCGCAGCAGCATTTTGCCCGACGCCTTGTTGGTACGGCGATGGCCCTGCGCCTCCATTCCTTCGACCAAAGTGACGTTGAATTCGGCGAAACCCTTGCGCAGCTTGTCGCGCCATGGCCCCAATTCCTTGCGGTCGAAGGGCTTGGCGACGACCGTGCGTGAGGTTTTGCAGCCGCCGGGCAGTTCGTCATAATAATCGGGCCAGAAGGTCGCGCCGCGTTGCAGGGCGACGCCCTTGTCGACCAGGAAATCGATCGCGCGCGGCGCTTGCGTGACATAGGCGCGCCGCTTTGCGGACGAGGTGCCGGGGGCGGGATGCTCGTCCTGCGTGGCGTCGAGATAGGCCATGGCTGCCTCGGCGCTGTCGCTTTCGCCATCGGCCAGCATGAAACGGTTGGCTGGAATCCACATCACGCCGCCCGACTTGGCCGTCGTGCCGCCGACGAAGGCGGTCTTTTCGAGGATGACGACCGATTTTCCGGTGTCGCGCATGACCAGCGCCGAAGCCATCGACCCTGCGCCGCTGCCGACGACGAGCCAGTCGACCATTTCGTCAAATCCGGTCATGCTATGCGCTCTCCTCTGCTTATGGCGCAGGCTATATCGGTTATGCGGCCGGCCGCCACGCCAGCCCTGCGCTTATCGCCGGGGCGACGTTGGCGGCGGCGCGGGGCGTGATATGGGGAGCGTCGAGGAGACCGAGCGATGACCCAGATGCTGCCCGCCTATGAGACGATCCTGCTGGAGCGACGCGGGCGGTTGCTGGTGGTGACGCTCAACCGGCCCGACGCGATGAACGCGGTCAATCGCGTGCTGCATGACGAATTGCCCGATGCGCTGACCTTTGCCGGGACCGATCCCGATTCCGACGTGGTGCTGCTGACCGGCGCGGGGCGGGCCTTTTCGGCGGGGGGCGACATCGACCATATGGCGCATAATGCCGCGAACCCGCACCTGTTCGACCATGAGGCGCGGCAGGCCAAGCGGATCGTCTTTGCGATGCTGGACATCGAAAAGTCGGTCGTCTGCCGGATGAACGGGCATGCGGTGGGGCTGGGCGCGTCGATCGCGCTGCTGTGCGATGTGATCTTTGCGGCGGAGGGCGCGAAGATCGGCGATCCGCATGTGGGCATTGGCCTAGTCGCCGGGGATGGCGGCGCGGTCGTGTGGGCGCAGCGGATTGGCCTCGCCAAGGCCAAGGAATATCTGCTGACCGGTGAACTGCTGAGCGCGCGAAAAGCGGCGGAGATCGGGCTGATCAACCACTGCGTTGCGCCGGAGGCACTGGACGCGGCGGTCGATGGCTTTTGCGCGAAGCTGCTGGCGGGCGCGCCGAATGCGATCCGCTGGACCAAGATATTGACCAATATCGAACTCAAGCGAATTGCGGGCGCGGTGATGGAGGCAGGGATCGCCTATGAGTCGCTGAGCGTGCGGAGCGCCGATCATCGCGAGGGGATTGCCGCGCTCAGGGAGAAGCGCGCGCCGCGCTTTACCGGACGATAAGGCGGCGCGGGCGTTTCTCGACTTCGCTCGAAACGAACGGAGAGGTTAAGTCACGTCCGCCAGCCATACCCAACATCGTGCCTCGCTCGACAGGCGGATGGCTTCCTGCAGACGCTCTACCTCCAGCGCTTCGGCAAAGTCCGGGGCGGCGTTGCCATGGCCCTCGATCGCTTCGACCATGGCCTGCATCGAGAGCGCCATGGGGAAGCTTGGCTGGGGCTCGCTCTGCCAGTCGAGCGTGATGCCGGGTGCCGCCTTGAAGGCATCGGGAATCGCGATCTCCGCCATCGCCCCGCCCAATTGTCCGGCGCGCAACGTGCAGTCGCGCGCGGTCGGGAAGGTCGGCGACGACACGGCAATCCGGCCCTTGTCGCCGAAGACGTCGATCAACCAGCCATCGTGCAGCGCCATGGACCAGCTGATCTGCATCTGCATGGTGAGGCCGCTTTCGAAGCGCAGAATGACATTGGCGAAATCGGTGGTGTCGGGCGTGATGGTGTCGCCATCCGCGAAACGCCATTCGCGCAGGATCTGGCTGTCGTCGGCGACCAGTTCGGCGATCGGGCCGAACAGATGGCGCAGCATGTAGAGCGCATGGCTGCCATTGTTGCGGACGGCCGACACCCCCTGCCCGCCTTGCGCGAACCAATTATAGGGGAATTGCTTGATCGGGCTGTTGAACAGCGAGATGTTGAAATGGCAGGTGCCGCCGAGCGGTGTGCCGACATAGCTATCGTCGAGCATCGCCTTCATCTGGCGGTGAGCGGGCAGCCATTGGGAGAAAGCATCGACCACACCGACGCTGCCGCCCGCGCGCCACGCCGCGTCGATCGCTTTGGCGCCTGCCCAGTCGGGGGCATGGGGGCTGGCATTATAGACATGTTTGCCATGGGCCAGCGCGGCCAGCACCATCGGCAGGCGCACCGAGGGCCGGGTGCCGAGATCGACAATGTCGATGTCCGGGTCGGCGCACATCTCCTGCGCGTTCCAGAAGGCGCGCGGCAGGCCCAGCCGGTCGGCCGCAGCGCGCGCCGTTTCCTCGCGCGAGGTGCAGATGGCCGTCACCTCGACGCCGGGAATGGCGCGCCAGGCGGGAAGATGGGCGAAGGCGCCCCAAGCGGCGCTGACGATGCCGACGCGCAGGGTCATTATTCGATCGTGCCCAATATGGTGCCGACTTCATAGGTTTCGCCGGGCTGGGCGACGATGCGCAACGTACCGCTGGCGGGCGATTCCACTTCATTGGCCGACTTGTCGGCTTCGAGCAGATAGAGCGGCTGGCCTTCGGTCACTTGCGCGCCGTCTTCGGCGAGCCATTCGGCGATCTGGGCCTCGGTCATCGAAAAGCCGATCTTGGGCAGCAATATGTCGGTCGCCATGGGTCTTGTCCTTCGTGAAGATCTGGCGCTGGTCATGCCCGCTGGGGCAGGCGCGCGGCAATGCGCAACAGGGCGTGCCGCCCCGATATCGTTGCCGCGATAGTGCCCGCGTCAATAGCCGCGGCTGTCGGTCCAATCCTCGGTCTCGCCGGGCTTGTAGGTCTTGCCGGGTATCTTGCCCGATGCGCTCTTGAGGTCGAAGCCGATCGGGTCCGCACCCCCTTCGATGCCGACGCCAAAGGCGGACAAGGCCCAACTGGTCATGACATAATGGCCGATCGAAAAGACCAGATCCATCTGCTGCTTCTTGTCGAAATGACGGCCAAGCACGGCCCATGTCGCATCGCTGATCGTGCCGTCGGCGATCAGTTCATCGACCGATCGCAGGACGGCCTCATCGGCTTCGTTCCAATCGCCGCCTGTGGGATAATCACGGATCGCGGCGATATCGTCCAGCGTCAGCCCGGCGTTGAGGCCATAGCCGACATGATTATGCCATTCATAAGCGGACTTCACCTTCCAGGCGACGCGCAGGATGAGCAATTCCAGATGGCGCGTCGAGAGCGTGTTCGACATCAACAGATGCTTGCCCCAGATATTATAGACTTTGCCCAGATCAGGGTGGTTAGCCATAACCATCAGGACATTGGTCTTGGAGCCTTCTTCCCACGCATTGGGCTCGCCCCAATAGGCAAAGACTTCGCGGGCGTCGTCCGTCCATTCCGCGCGGGGTAGTGGCAGGATGCGGGGCTTGATGTCGGTCATGGCTGGATACCTCCTTGGGTTTGGCATCTGCGGGGTGGGAGCGGCGATCGGCTAGAGTCCCTCGACCAGCAGGGCACGATAGGTTGCGCCCTTTTGCCGCAAGGCCTTGGCCTCCTGATATTCCGGGCTGTCGTACCAGGCGCGGGCCTGGGCGGCGTCGGGGAATTGCAGGATGATGATGCCATCGGGTGCTTCGCCCTCCAGCGTGTCGAGCGCGCCGTAGACGGCGAGCGGCCTAAGCCCATAGTCGGCGACGAAGCGCCCCGCCTGGGCACGGTTCATGGCGCTATAGGCATCCATCGCCGCCTGATCGTGGATCGGCCCTTCGCGGGTGAAGATCATATAAGCGGGCATTGTGCGTCTCCTGTTTCAATGCGGCGCGTGGATGATGGCCGCCCCGTTCCAGCCGCCCGCGGCCGCGAAATCGGTGCGGCAGGAGCGGCTGGCGATCCAGGCGAGGAAGGTGCTGGGAATGCCGACCAGCAGCGCCCAGCGCATCGCCATGCCGAGCGAATCCTCGCCGTAGATCGGCCGCAACATGTCGCTCAGCCAGCCAACCAGCACAGGGCCGCCGCCAAGGCCAATGACCTGGATCGACACCATCAGCACGGCAATGGCGGTCGCGCGCGAGCGGGACGGGACAAGGCCCGCGACCACGGCCATCAACGGCGCGGCGGACAGGCCGCCGATCAGCATGTTGAGGCCATAGAGCGGGAACACGCGGTCGGCCGAGCCGGTAAGGATCATCCAGCCGATGCCGGTGGCGAGCGCGCCGCTGATCATCAGCATCCAGACATACCAACGCATGTCGCGACGCCCAAGAAAGTCCGCCAGGGGACCGCCGACCGTATGGCCGATCGCCGAACCGAAGAAGAGCGCGCCGCCCATCTGCAACCCGGCTTCATTGGCGGGCATGCCGTGCGTGCGCTCCATGAAGGCCGGTGCCCAGCTGATGAAGCCCATGGTCAGCAGCGCATTGAGCGAGGCTGCCAGAATGAGCGGCGGCAATGTCCGGATCGCCATCAGTTCACGCGCAGTCTTGAGGAAGGAAGGCGTCGCGCCCGTTTCGACCGGCGCGCCATCGGCGAGGCCAGCACGGGTGTCGCGCAGGGTGAACCAGACGATGGGTGCCAGGATGAAGCCGGGGATGCTGGCGAAGATCAGCGTGTTGCGCCAGCCATATTCCTGCACCGCCCAGCCGCCGACGGCGGGGCCGAGAAACGTGCCGAGCGACGCGCCGAGCAGGAAGATGGAAAGCGCGGTGGCGCGCTGACGAATGGGAAAGAGGTCGGCGATCCAGGCCTGGGACGGCGGAGTGAAGCCGCCTTCGCCAAGGCCGATCCCGGCGCGGCCGATCAGCAGCACCCAGAAGCTTTTGGCCATGCCGCACAGGATGATCGCCGCGCTCCAGACGGTGGCGGCGATCGCGACGATCTTACGCTTGGACCAGCGATCGGCGAGGCGCGCCAGCGGAATGATC
Source organism: Sphingobium sp. KKT206 (assembly GCF_055640555.1). Lineage (NCBI taxonomy): Bacteria > Pseudomonadati > Pseudomonadota > Alphaproteobacteria > Sphingomonadales > Sphingobiaceae > Sphingobium > Sphingobium sp. KKT206. The sequence goes on along the minus strand of NZ_CM145765.1, from coordinate 1,011,084 downwards.
GCCAGGATGTAGACGATGGCGATGATCATATCCTTGACCATGCCGATCGCAGCGTCCGAAAGGCCGAGTTCGCGGCGGATCGGTTCGACCATCACCACCATCAGATAGCGTTCGCCCTGCACCGAAGCGGATACCAGCACCATGATGAAGAGGAACCAGGACCGATAGGCCATGCTCGGCAAGGCCTCCGTCGGCGCTGGCGGGCGCAGTTCGATGTCGGCCATGGAGTAGCTTGCCTCTCTCATTGCTCTGGGGCCGTTCGTTCCGGGCGGCGCCTTTCGCCGCGCGATGGCGGTCGGACATGCGGGATGTGCGGCACGTTCGCCCGTGCGGGCAATGGCGCGATGCGAAGGATCGCTTGCGCGATGGCGGCGGGCTGGATCATGCCATTCTGTACCCCCGTTACGCGATAGCGCCGGGGCGATTTGCGCCGTGCCAGCGGACATGGCAGCCAGGCGGCCCCGCCTCCGCTTCCACAGCGGCAGGCCATGAGACTATAGGAGGCGAGGATGGGATCGGCCTATTGGGGCGAATTTCGGACGCATTGGCGACCGTTGCTTGCCGCGACCATGGGACTGGGCTTTGGTATCGGCCTGTCCGCCTATACGATGAGCCTGTTCGCGCCCAAGCTGATCGCCGAGTTCGGCTGGCCAAGGTCGCAATTCGCGTTGCTGGGCAGCATGGGGCTGTTGATGCTGATCGCGCAGCCGATCACCGGGCGGCTGACCGATCGCTTCGGGGTGCGGGCGGTGTCGACGGTGGGCGTACTGGCAGGGCCAAGCGCCTATATCGCCTTTGCAATGCAGCCAGGCAGCATTCGCGCCTTCTTCGCCATTGCGGTGTTGCAGATCGTCGTCGGCACGCTGACCACCTCGCCAGTCTATACCCGCATCGTGGCGGAACGGTTCGAAAGGGCGCGGGGGCTGGCTTTCTCCATCGTCATGACCGGGCCGCCGCTGGTCGGCGCGGTCCTCGCACCGTTGCTCGGCCGGTTCATCGAAAGCGAGGGATGGCGCAACGGCTATCTGTTGATGGGCGGGATAACCATGGCGTTCGGCCTGATCGCGGTGGCCATGACGCCGCCGCATATCGGCACCCGCCCGGACGAGGATGTGCCGGTCGAATCCAAGGCAGGCTATGGCGTGATTGTGCGCAATCCCGCCTTCTGGGTGTTGATCATCGGCATGATTTTGGTGAATTTTCCGCAAGGATTGGTGTCGGCGCAAATGAAATTGATGTTGATGGACAGCGGGGCGCAGTCGCAGACCGCGACCTGGCTGATTTCCATCTATGCGGTGGGCGTCATGGTCGGTCGCTTTGCCTGTGGCCTGTCGCTCGACCGGATGCAACCGCACCATGTTGCCGCGCTGACCCTGTCGATGCCGGCGATCGGCATGATGCTGATGGCATCGCCCTTCGACGCGACCATCGTGCTGGCGCTGTCGGTGGCGATGATGGGACTGGCGCAAGGGGCGGAGGGCGATGTGGCCGCCTATCTGGTGTCACGGCGCTTTGGCCTCAATGTCTTCAGCTTGGTGATGGGGCTGGTCGGCGCATCGATTGCGGGGGGTGCGGCGCTGGGGTCGCTGACGCTCAGCTATACGCTGGGGCTATGGGGCAGCTATGCGCCGTTTCTGGTTATCGGTGCCTGCGTCACCTTGGTCGGGGCGCTGCTGTTCCTGACGCTGGGCCATGGTTCCCGCAAGATGGAGGTCGCGCGCGCATGACGAATCGGCAGAAGATAGCGGTCGTGACCGGCGCGAGTGCGGGTATCGGCAGGGCGGCGGCGGGTGCGTTGCTGCAACAGGGGTGGCGGGTGATCGGCGTCGGACGCGACGCCGGGCGATGCGCCGCGGCGGAAGCCGCGTTGTCCACCCTGCCCGGCGCGGATTTCACCATGATCCGGGCGGACATGGCGCTAATGGGCGAGACGGCGCGGGCGGCGGCGGAGATTGCTGCGCTGGCCCCGGCGATCGACGTGCTGCTCAACAATGCAGGCGGGGTGATGGCGGAACGGGTTATCACCGAGGAGGGGCATGAGGCGACCTTTGCGTCCAATCACCTCGCGCCCTTTCTGCTGACGCGGACATTGCTGCCCCATCTGATAGCGGCCGCCGCGCAATCGGAACCCGGCAGCGTGCGCGTGGTGGCGGTATCGTCCACGGGCCATGAACATTGCGATGGCATTCGTTGGGACGATCTGACCTTTGCCGAGGGTTTCGTGGGGGGAGCCGCCTATTGCCATGCCAAGCTCGCCAACATCCTGTTCATCCGCGAACTGGCGCGGCGGCTGGCGGGGAGCGGGATCGTGGCGCATGCGATGCATCCGGGGGTTGTGGCGAGCAATTTCGCCAGCCACTGCGACGCGCCGATGCGTGCCTATATGGAGTCGATCGCCGAGCAGGCGCTGACGCCTGAGCAAGCCGCCGATACGTTGGTGTGGCTGGCGAGCGCGCCTGAACCGGGGCGGTCGAGCGGCGGCTATTTCCATAAGCGCGAGGCCGTGCCCTGTTCGGCGGCGGCGCAGGATGATGCGGCCGCCGCCCGACTGTGGCAGGTGAGCGAGGCGATGGTCGCAGGCTACTGAAAGCGGGCGATGACCTGCGGCAGATCGGCGGTGGTGCGGATGCCGGGTGGCGCTTGGCAGAGGGCAGCGACGGCATTGACCGCGCGATGGGCGGTGAGGCCGGGCGTGAAGGCGGCATAATCCTCCTGCGCGACCGGAAAGCTGATCGCGACATCAAGCGGCGTGTCGCCTTCCACCCGGATGCGCCAGCCCGACGGGCGCAGTTCCCAGTCGGTGCGATCGATCCGGTCGCTGCAATACCAGTTGGCGCGGAAGCGCAGCATGGGTTGGCCATGGCGCATACCGGATATGGTGATGCGTTGGGCAGCGACCGTGCCCGCATCGATGGTTCCGGCGGCGATGGTGATGGCCTGGGTGGCCACGCCCATTTCGCCGATCGCATCCCATTGGTCGATGGCGATTCCGGCAGCGTCGGCCAGTTGGGCGAGCGATCCGGCGAAATCGCCCTTCACATGGTCGATCTGGCGTGGATCGAAGGCGCGTGGGGCGCGGCCGAAGCCCATCACGCCGAACAAGAGGTCGGGCGAGGCGCGGCTGGACAGATCGGCATATTCGTCGATCGTCAGGCGATCGAGCCGCCGCGAGAGCGAGAGGAGCGGGATGGGCAGCGCTTCGGTGATGAAACCGGGGCTGGAGCCAGTGCTGTAGATCGACGTGCCGCCCGCTTGGCAGGCGGCGTCTATTCTCTCGCGTGTGGCAGCGTCCATGGACGGGGGGTGGTGGAAGTCGCCGCGGGTCGTCACGACATTCTTGCCGGATGCCAGCAGGCGGCATAATTCGTCGATGTCGGTTCCCTGGCGCATGTAGAGGACGCAGTCAGCCTCCATTGCGACCAGATCATCGACCGACCTGGTGGCGATGATGCCGCAAGGGTCCAGCCCGGCGATCACGCCTGCATCCTGGCCCCGCTTGGCATCGGAACTGACCCACAGGCCGACGAGGTCGAGCGCGGGATGCTCGATCACGGTGCGGAGCGCGCGGGTGCCGACATTGCCGGTCGCCCATTGGATCACCCGATATCGTCTGTCGTTCATCGACTCTCCTCCGGGCATCATGGCCCGATATAGTTGATCATCCCCTGTTGCGGGTCGGGCGTGTCGGGGCGAAAGCGCACCGATCCGAACGGCCGTTCCAGCCGCCGCCGCACGCGCAAAACGTCCGGACTGTTATGGAAGGAACTGGCGTGGGACTGGATATCCTTGTCCGCTTGCGTGAAGCGCTCGCGCATGTGCAGATAATCGCCCCAGGTCGGGCATTGATAGCGTTCGGTCCATCGGGTGGGATCGGCAATGTCGCGCGCGATCGACCAGTTGAACCCGCCATTGCGCAGCCGGGTGTGCTGGACCTGCAACATCGCCCCATAAAATTCGCGCGCACGGGCAGGATCGACATCATAATCGATTTCTATGATGATCGGGCCGGATCGGCGGGTGAGCGCCATGCCGACCTCCGGCTCGTTATTGAGCAGGAAGGGTTCGACATCGGCTTCATTGGTGTCGGGCAAAGGCAGGAGCATGCCGATGAGCGGCAAGGCGGCGAGCGCCAGGCCCGACAGATAGAGCGCACCTTCGACCGAAATCTGCCCCGCGACCCAGCCCCAAAAGGCCGCGCCGATCGCAATGCCACCGGTCAGCGCCGAGGAGAAGAGCGAGAGCGCGCGCGCCGTCACCCAGCGGGGCGCGGCGAGTTGCACGGCGACGTTGAACAGCGCGATGGTCAGGATATTCGCGCCGCCCGCGATGAAAAGGGCAAAGCATGTGAGCGGCACCGATCGACTAAAGCCCACCAGGAGCAACGCCGCGCCGCTGATGACGGCCAGCAGGGTGACGGTGCGATGGGTGCCAAACCTCTCGCGGCAGGGACCGACGAGCAGCGCGCCGCCGACCGCGCCCACACCGCTGGCACCAAGCAGCAGGCCGAACGTGCTGGCGTCGCCACCTAGCAATTGCTTGGCGATCAAGGGGGCGAGCGCGGCGGCCGATGCGCCCGCCAGCCCGAAGAAAAAGGCGCGGGCCAGGACGGTACGGATCGGCACAGCGTGAAGCGCATAGCGTGCGCCCGACACGATCGCGCGGTGGATCTGTTCGGGCGGCAGGCGCGAGGAGACATGGCGGCGCTGCCACAGGTAGAAGGCGATGAACAAGGGCAGATAGCCGATCGCGTTGACGGCGAAGGCGGCATGGGCACCGGCCGCCAGCACGATGATGCCACCGATCGCCGGGCCGAAGCTGCGCGCGACATTATAGCTGATCGTGCCGAGCGCGATGGCGGCAGGCAAGTGATGCGGACCGACCTGCTCGCTGATCGAGGATTGCCAGGCGGGCGAATAAAGCGCGACCCCTGCCCCGATCAGGAAGCAGAAGGTCAGCAGCATCCAGGGCGAACTATAGCCCGCCCAGGCCAGCACCGTCAGAATGCAGGCGCAAACCATCGAGAAGGCAAGGCCAGCCATGGCAATCCGCCGTCGGTCGAACATGTCGGCCAAGGCACCCGCTGGCAGCGCAACCAGCATCAGGGGCAGCATCAATGCGCTCTGGACCAGCGCGACCATGCCGGGCGACGGGGTGAGCCGCGTCATTTCCCAGGCCGCGCCGACGCCCAGGATCAACTGGCCGAAATTGGAGAGCAGGCTGGCGGTCCAGATGCGGCGGAAGACCGGTTCGCGCAGGGGCGCAAAGCTGCCGCCGTCCTTTGCCATTCCGCAACTCTCCCTACTTCCTGTCCTTTGGCCGACCACCCTGCGCGCGGCCCGGCCGCAGCGTCCATCCCGGCCCACGATCAATCGCCCATGCGATTGGGGATGCGCGCGCATCCATGCGATAGCGCCATCAACAATATTGCAGGAGACGCGCCTTGGCAGAGGCCTTTATCATCGACGCCGTCCGCACGCCGCGCAGCTTCGGCAAGCTGGGCAAGGGTGCCCTGTCCCATCTGCATCCCCAGCATGTCGCGGCCACGGTGCTGCGTGCGATCCGCGATCGCAATGGCATCGACACGGCCGATGTCGACGACGTGATCTGGGGCACCAGCGCGCAGATGGGATTGCAGGGCGGCGACATGGGGCGGATGGCGGCGCTGGACGCGGGCTATGATGTGCGCGCGTCGGGCGTGACGCTCGACCGCTTCTGCGGCAGTGGCCTGACCGCCACCAATTTGGCCGCCGCGCAGATCATGGCCGGGATGGAAGATCTGGTCGTGGCGGGCGGGACCGAGATGATGTCGCACGTCATGTCCTATGGCCAGTCATTGCGCGAAGCAGGGGTGCCGTCGGTCGGCGGCCTTGGCACCGGCAATCTGCGCCTGCAGGCCAAGCATCCCCAGTCGAACCAGGGCGTCGCCGCCGATGCCATTGCGGCGATGGAGGGCATTACGCGCGAGCAGCTCGATGCCTTTGGCGCGGAGAGCCAGCGGCGGGCGGGGATCGCGATCAAGGAAGGGCGATTTGCCCGATCGACCGTGCCGGTGGTGGATGATGATGGCGCGGTGATATTGGACCATGAGGAATATCCCCGGCCTGATACCACGGCCGAACAGCTGGCGCAGTTGAAGCCCGCCTTTGCGGCCTTTCTCGACATGCCCTCGCGCGCCGATGGCCCGACATTCCGCCAGTTGATCAACCAGACATATCCTGACCTGGCGATCACGCCACTGCACCATGCGGGCACATCGTCCGGCGTGGTCGATGGCGCGGCCGCCCTATTGCTGGCGTCGGCCGACTATGCGCAGCGCCATGGCCTGACGCCGCGCGCGCGGGTCGTTGCGACCGCCAATATGGGGGATTGCCCGACATTGATGTTGAACGGCCCGGTCCCGGCCGCGCGCAAGGTGCTGGCGAAAGCAGGGTTGCGGGTCGAGGATATCGACGTCTTCGAGGTCAACGAAGCCTTTGCGGTCGTGACCGAAAAGTTCATCCGCGATTTGGGGATCGACCGCGCGAAGCTCAATCCCAATGGCGGCGCGATTGCGCTTGGCCATCCGATCGGGGCGACCGGCGCGGTGCTGATCGGCACGGCATTGGACGAGTTGGAACGGACGGGCGGTCGCTATGGCCTGATCACCATGTGCGCGGCGGGCGGCATGGCTCCAGCGATCATCATCGAACGTGTCTGAGAGACAGGACATGGTGCCGACTTGTGCATTGCAGGATGAGCTTTCTTTCGTTTCGCCGCGGTGGCGCTATGGTGGCCAGGTGATGGCGAAACCGATCGATCAATTGCTGGCCGAAGACCCGACCGCGCTCAAGCGCAACGCATCGTTGAAGCTGACGGTGATCGCGCGGCAGTTGCGCGCGCATTTCGACCAGAGCGTGGTGCGGCTGGGCGTGACCCGGTCGCAATGGACGGTGATCGCCGTGGTCGCGCGGCATCCGGGTGCGACGCAACGAACGATCGCCAATATGCTGGAGATTGCCGAGGCGTCGGCCGGGCGATTGATCGACCGGCTCTGCGCCGACGGGCTGCTGGAACGGCGGGCCAAGGATGACGACCGGCGCGCGCATGCCGTGTTCCTGACCGAGGCAGGCCAGACGATCACGACTCAATTGGCGGGCATTGCCCGTGCCAATGAGGATGTCGCCTTTGCGCGCTTCGATGTGGACGACCTCAACCGGCTCAACATGCTGCTGGACATGATTTCCGAGAATATTGCCAAATCCTGATCACAGGCCAAGCGACAGACGCAAAAAGGCCCGCCTTCCGCATTGGAAGGCGGGCCTTTTTTGATGGGTCAGGCCGATCAGCGGGCGGTCAGCAGATCGCGCTTGGACAGGTTGGTGACGAGCTTGCCATCGGCGGCGGCGAGGCTGGCAGCGGGCACGACGACCATCTTGCCGTTGAGGATGATCTGCGCGGCGCCATCGGGCGCGACGCGGTAGACGGCAGCGAGACGGTCACCCGACGCGGTGTAGAGCATCTTGCCCTTATAGTCCGCCGCGCTGACGGCAGCGGAGGACGACAGTTGCACGGCTTCGGCAGCTGCGGCGGCCTGCGGCAGGGCGGAAGCGGCAAGGGTGAAGGCAAGAGCGATTTGGGCAAAAGCAGTCATGGCGAACCTCTGGGTTAGAAAAGAGAGTGATTCATTTAATACTAAGCTTAGTTAGTAATTCGCCAAAAACATGTCAACCTAGCTTAGTATTATTTTTTGCAAGTGCGAACGAACAAGGGCGCGCCATTGCCCGGCGCGCCCTTGTTCTTTGGTCATGATGCGAAGGAGAAGGCAGGTCAGCGCGGCGGGAAGCGGATCGCGCCGTCGATGCGGAAAGTTTGCGCGTTGATATAGCTGTTGCGGACCAATTCCATGGCGAGCGATGCGAACTCTTCCGGCAGCCCCAGGCGGCGGGGGAAGGGCACCGATTTTTCGAGATTTTCATACATGGGCGGGTTCATGTCCTTGAACCGCAGCATCGGCGGCGTCGCGAAGATGCCGGGCATGATCGCATTGACGCGAATGCCCAAGTCCATCAGGTCGCGCGCCATGGGGAGGACCATGCCGTTCACGCCGGCCTTCAGCGAGCCATAGGCGATCTGCCCCACCTGCCCGTCTTCGGCCGCCGCGCTGGATGTCAGGATGATGCTACCGCGCTCCTCGTCGGCCAGTGGATCGAGCGATGCCATGCCGAGCGCGGCGATGGAGGCCATGCGGTAGCTGGCGACCAGAATGCCTTGCGCGGACAGGGCATAATCCTCGGTCGAGAGGCGCTTGAAACCGCCATTATCCTTGTCCTTCGACACGGTCTTGCCGCCCTTCGACACCATGGCGCAATGGACGAGCAGCCGTTCCTGCCCCTGAGCGGCGCGGGCCTGGTCAAAGCCGGCGAGTGCGCTGTCTTCCGAGAGGATGTCAACCTTGCAGAAGGTCGCGCCGACGTCTGCGGCGATCGCTTCCCCCTGATCCTGGTTGATGTCGAAGATCGCGACCTTTGCGCCGTTGGCACGCAAGGCTTTCACCGTGGCAAGGCCAAGGCCTGACGCGCCGCCGGTGACGATGGCGGAGAGCGAGGAGTCGATCAGCATGGGAGTCCTTCCGGTGACGTTTGCGCCATACCTTCGGCCCGTAGCCCGTGCCGCTCAATCCCCCTGTTTTGCGGGGGTTCGCATATCGTGACGGCGTTGGTGGCCGCTGGGGCATCGTGCGAGCGATAGCCCGCATTCAACAGCCTGTCGGCTCTTGCGGCAATGGCCGCAGCTTCTAGGCTTTGCGGCAAGATACAGCGCTGCATCGTGCGGCGCATGAGGGGATTGGGGTAAGTTTATGACCCAGGTGATGAAGGGTGTGCGCGTGTTGGAAGTCGCGCAATTCACCTATGTACCGGCGGCGGGCGCGATCCTGGCCGACTGGGGCGCGGATGTCATCAAGATCGAGCATCCGGTACGCGGCGACACGCAGCGCGGATTTCTCAACATGGGCGGGGTGACGCTGGATCCGCTGCGCCACACGTTGTTCGAACATCCCAATCGCGGCAAGCGCAGCGTGGGGATCGACCTGTCCACGCCCGAAGGCCAGGAGGTTTTATATGAGCTGGCCAAGACGGCGGATGTCTTCCTGACCAACTATCTGCCGCAGGTACGCCAGAAAAACCGGTTCGATGTCGAGCATATCCGCGCCGTGAACCCCGATATCATCTATGCCCGTGGCAGCGCGCTGGGCGACAAGGGACCGGAGCGGCTGGTCGGCGGGTTCGACGGCACCTGCTTCTGGTCGCGCAGCGGCGTCGCCTATGCGATGACGCCTGAAGCCCTGCCGGGTCCGTTGACGCAGGGTATCCCGGCCTTTGGCGATTCGATCGGCGGCATGTTCATTGCAGGCGGCATTTCGGGCGCGCTGCTGCATCGCGAGCGCACGGGCGAGGCGACCGAGGTGGACGTATCGCTGCTGAGTGCCGCCTGGTGGGCGTCGGGCGCGCTGATATCGCAGGTGATGGAGACCGGGATCGAAACGCGCAATCCGATGCCGACATCGGGCGGGTCGCTGCGCAATCCGTTCATGGGCAATTTCCGCACGTCCGATGGCGGCACGATCAATCTGTGCATGGTCAGTCCAACCGGCCTGATCCGCGATACGTTCGAGCATGTCGGTGCGCCGGAAGCCGCGGACGATCCGCGCTTTAAAGACGTCTTGTCGCTGATCGAGAATGCGGGTGCGGCGAGCGACATATTGGTCAAGGCCTTTGCCCAGAAGCCCTTTGCCTATTGGCGCGCGCACCTCAAGACCATGAAGGGGCAATGGGCGCCGGTGCAGAGTTTCAGCGACCTGCTGACCGACGAACAGGCGCTGGCCAACGACATGATCATCGAGGTCGAGGGTGCCGATGGCAGCGGCAAGCCGCTGCGGCTGGTGCGCGGACCGGTGCAGTTCGATGGCAAGCCGCTGGAAACCACCCGCGCGCCACAGGCGTCGGAGCATACCGAAACGGTGCTGATGGAAATGGGCATCGAGTGGGACAAGATCGAACAGTGGAAAGCCAGCGGCGCGATCGCGTGAGGCTTGGAACAAAGGCGACCAGTGCAATGAAACCGGGAACGAAATTGAAGAGCGCGGCATGCGACACCGAAGTCATGGTGATCCGTTGCGGCGAGGGAGCCATCGAATGCGGCGGCGCGGCGATGGGCGAGGCGAAGCCGGAAGCGGTCGGCACGCCGTCGGCCGATTTCGCCGCTGGCACGTTGATGGGCAAACGCTATGTCGATGCGGCAGGGACGTTCGAATTGCTGTGCGTCAAGCCGGGCAAAGGATCGCTTTCGGTCGACGGCGTGGCCTTGCAGGTCAAGGACGCCAAGCCCCTGCCCGCGTCGGACTGAATGACAGACCGATGAACATCGCCCTCTTCCTGGAAATGACGGCCGACGCCGCACCCGACCGGATCGCTTTGGTGTGCGATGGCGCGCGCTGGACCTATGCTGACCTGCTGGCGGGCGCGCGCGGCGCGGCTGCGCTGATCCGGCAGAGCGAGGTCGCGCATGTCGCACTGCTCGACGAAAGCAGCGAGGCGGCGGTCATGGCGTTGTTCGGCGCGGCGCTGGCAGGCGTGCCTTATGTGCCGCTCAACTATCGGCTGGCGGATGCGGATCTGGGGGCGCTGCTGGCGCGGATCAGCCCGGCGTTGATCGTCGGGGATGGCGCGCGGGTGCGGCGGCTATGCCCGGATGCCGCCAATATCATTGTGTCGCGCGCGGATTTCGTCGCGCAGGCCCAAACACTGGCGGGCGATGCGCCGGTGGAAGCGGACGCGGGCGACGATGTCGCGATCCAGCTGTTCACCAGTGGCACGACCGCCGCGCCCAAGGCCGCGATTTTGCGTCATGCCAATCTGGTCTCCTATATCCTTGGCACGGTGGAGTTCGCCGCTGCGCCGGAAGAGGATGCCGCGCTGGTCAGCGTGCCGCCCTATCATATTGCGGGGATCGCGGCGTTGCTGAGTTCCATTTACGCGATGCGGCGAATCCTGATGCTGCCCGCCTTTGCACCCGACGCCTGGCTGAACCTCGCGGCGGTGGAGCGAGCGAGCAATGCGTTTGTCGTGCCGACCATGTTGGCGCGGATCATCGAGGCGATGGGCCAGATGGTCGCCAAGGGTGCGTCGCAGCCGGACCTGTCCGCGCTGCGGGCGATCGCCTATGGCGGTGGCAAGATGCCGACCGAGCTGATCCACCAGGCGCTCGACCTGTTTCCGACGACCGGCTTCACCAACGCCTATGGCCTGACCGAGACGAGTTCGACCGTCGCGCTGTTGGGACCGGATGAGCATCGCGCGGCCCATGGGTCGGACGATCCGGTGGTGCGGGCGCGGCTGGGATCGGTGGGGCGGCCGTTGCCGACCGTGGAGATCGAGATACGCGACGAGGATGGCCAAGTGCTGCCGCCGGGCGTGCCGGGCGAAATCTATGTGCGCGGCGAGCAGGTGTCGGGCGAATATCGCGAACGCAGCGCGCTTGACGCCGATGGTTGGTTTCCGACTCGTGACGCGGGCTATATCGATGCGGACGGCTATCTGTTCCTGTCGGGGCGCGCGGATGATGTGATCGTGCGGGGCGGCGAGAATATCTCGCCCGGCGAGATCGAGGATGTGGTGATGACCCATCCCGCCGTGGCCGAGGCGGCGGCGGTCGCCATTCCTTCGCATGAATGGGGCGAAGCGGTGGGCCTGATCGTAGTGCCGCGCGCAGGCCATAGCGCGCCGGACGAGGACGAGCTGAAGCAGATGGTACGAGCGCGGCTGCGGTCATCGCGGGTACCAGAGCGGGTGCTGTTCACCGATGCCCTACCCTATAATGAGATGGGCAAGCTGCTGCGGCGGGAAATCAAGACGCTGTTTTCCCGCTGAAGCGCAACAAGCGGACAGCGAATCGGACAATGGTTACGGCTTTTTGCGCCGGGGTTGCTGTGCATTTTTCTTCGGAACCGAACGGTGACCGGCAGCTCCATTGCTCTGGAAACCTGTACGGAACGTCTATTTTTATAGTAATAATTCAGATGGTTGTGAGGATTTCTGGCTGCTTCCACCTGCCCAATTGGGCAAAATAAACGAGAGTATCTCATTTTTAATTGACAGGCCTGCCCCGGTAGTGAACAACTGTGTTCATAAACCGAAGGAGAGGACCATGGCTCAAATAGAGTCCAACAAGGCAAAGATCGCCAAGCGCGTCATCGAAGTGCTGGAATTCTTCGATGAAGATCATCCGCAGGCTACGGTGATGGACATCGTCCGTCGTTTCGACCGGCCTCAGTCCAGCACGTCGGAATTGCTGTCGAGCCTGGTTGACCTTGGCCTTTTGCACAAAGATCCCTGCTCGCGTTCCTATTCGCCCACGCCCCGCGCCGCGATGCTGGGGGCCGCCGTGCAGCCCAAGCTGGTGCGCGATGGCGTGCTGACCGGGCTGATCGATCGCCTGTCGGCGCAGACGGGCCTGGGCGTTGCGGTGTTCGGCATGGTGGGCCTGAAGGTCCAGGTGTTCAACTGGCGGGCCGGCACGCGCACCTTCCGCACCGCCGGAGCCGCCGGTTTCTGCGGCGGCCAGCAGGATCATCTGTCCGACAGCGCGGCGGGATGGCTGATGCTCTCGACCGTTCCGCAGCCGCGGCGCGACGGCATGATCCGCCGCCTGAATGCGGAAGCCACGCCCGATCGCAAGTTCATACCCGCCGACATGAGCGCACAGGTGCTGTCATGCCGGGAGCAGGGCTTTGCCAGTGGCAAGGTCGGCTTCGGGTCGATCGCGGATGTAACGGCCGTGCTGCTGCCCAACATGCCCGAAAGCCAGCCGCTGGCCATTGGTTTCGTCTACGAGCCATCGGACCAGATCGATGCCGACAGCCTGTTGCGGACACTGAATGAAGCGGTGCGTCGCTGCGTGGAGGAACCGGCGCCCGCGCCCGTTTCCCCGCTGTTCGATGGCAGCCGCCAGCCGATGGAGATGAAGCATGGCTGATGTGAAGGACAAGACCGACAGCGAAATGGCGCAGGCCGCCAAGAAATATTGGTCGGCCGAAGGCTATACCGAAGGCGGCGTGATCCGCGAGGTGGATTATGCCACACAATCGGGCGGGTTGGACCCATCGCTGGCTGGCATCAAGATCGTCGACACCGACACGCATATCACCGAAGCACCCGACCTGTTCACCTCGCGCGCGCCGGCCAAATATAAGGGCAAGGTGCCCTATGTGAAGCAGGACGCCGACGGCGTCGAACGCTGGTATGTCGGTGACCGCAATTTCGGATCGATGGGTGGCAACGTCATTCGCGCCGACAATAACAAGCTGTTGGGGCGGCTTGCTTTCCCCAAGCTGGAGCAGGCGCATCCGGGCGGCCACCTGATCAAGGAACGGTTGCAGGCGATGGACGATATGGGCGTCTATGCCCAGATCGGCTTCCAGAATTCGGGCGTGACCCAAGCCGGGTCGTTGATGTCGCTGGGTGACCCCGACCTCGCGCTCGCCATCGTGCAAATGTATAATGATGCATCGGCCGAATATCAGCAGGTGTCGGGCAACCGCATCTTCAACATGGGCCACCTGCCCTTCTGGGACCAGAAGGCGTTGGAGACCGAGGCGCGGCGTTGCTACGACATGGGGATCAAGGGCTTTGTCCTGCCCGATACGCCCGAACGTGTCGGCGTGCCGAGCTTCATGCACGATTATTGGACCCCGTTCCTGGAGATGTGCGAAGCGACCGGCATGCCGCTCAATTTCCACCTCAACAGTGCGGTCGACCCCAATACGCTGACCTGGGACGGGTTCGGCTTCGAGCAGACGCTGTCGGTGGTGGCGACGATGTTCTCGATCGGCAATGCCGCGACGCTGGGCAATTGGATGGTGTCGGGCCGGCTCGATCGCCATCCCAAGCTCAAGATCGGCCTTATCGAAAGCGGCATGGGCTGGCTGCCCTTCGCGATCGAGGCGCTGGAGCATCAGTTCAACGAGATGCTGCCGAGCAAGGCCAATATGCTGCATAAGCGGCCGTGGGAATATTTCCGCGACCATTTCTGGGTCACCTTCTGGTTCGAGAAGGTCGGTCCCAAGCTGCTGCTGGAAACCATCGGCGTGGACAAGGTGATGTTCGAAACCGATTTCCCGCATCCCACCTCGCTCTATCCCGGCGTGCAGGCGCATGTCATCGACGTGCTGGGCGGCTATGATTTCGAGGTCAAGAAGAAGGTCCTGCAGACCAACGCGACAGGCCTCTACAACCTGCCCTTCTGATAGCGAAGGGACGATATGGGGCGCGCCTTCCCTCTCCGGCGCGCCCCTTTTTTTCGTCTATCGCGGGTGGAAGGCGTGACCATCGAAATGGTCGAGCGGGGTCGGCGACGCACCGCTGAAATCGATGACCTGGCCGACGCGGCGGGCGTGAACGGCATTGTCCGGCTGGAAGGTGAAGCAGTTGGGCGGCACCTTCGTCGCGGTGGATTGCCGCTCCATAGGAATCAGGCGGCCATTGGCGAGGATCGTGCCCCATTGCAGCAGGCGGGCGGCTTCGCGCTGCGGGTCTTCGAGGCTGTCGATCCAGGGGCGCAATTTCAGGAGCGATTGGCCGGCGATGGCGGCCGGGGCTTCCAGGATATGCTGGCGATGCGTTAGCCTGAGCAGTAGCGCGCCGTCGCGCCGGATTTCCGCGACCGCCAGGCCATCGACGGGGTCGCAAGCGACGATGTCGTAGAGGATCGGTTCATCGTCCGCCGCATGGGCGGCGGCCAGTACGGCCAGATCGTGCAAATGGGTGCAATTGGCCTTTTTTTCTCCCCGCGCCGCGACATCCACCAGTGCGACACCGGTGAAGGTCGCGGCCAGCACAGCAGGCGCGCCGGGACAAGTGGTCCAGGGTACGCGCTCCATGAGGGAGTCGACGCCAGTGACGTGCGTGCCGTCATGGCGCAGGGTGACGGCCATGCAATGATAGTCATCCTCGACTGCGGCGATGACCGCCCCCTCAGAAGGCGTGACGCGGAAACGCCGCCGGAAGCCCGGCAGCGCGTCGAGCGTAGCACTGTCCATGACAGGCTAGTCCTTGGCCAGCAGCAGCGCCGCCGCCATGGGGCCGCCGCCTGACGTGGCGATGGCGACGCGGGGATCGCCGCCGATCTGGCGTGCGCCGCCCTCCCCACGCAATTGGACGACCGATTCATAGGCGAAGCCGAAGCCGTGGAGCCGGCCCCAGCCAAGCTGGCCGCCACCGGTATTCATCGGCAGCGCGCCATCACGGGCGATGCGGGTGCCGCCTTCGAGGAATTGACCGCCTTCGCCGATGGGACAAAAGCCCAGCCCTTCGAGCCAGGTGATGGGCTGGAAAGCGAAGCCGTCATAGAGCTGGACGGTATCGACATCGTCCACCGTGTAGTCCGTGTTCTTCCACAGGTCGCGCCCGGTGGCATAGGCGCCCGCCCATTCGGCCTGGTCCCAGCTATAGCGTTCGACCGAACCCGCGCTCGCGGCGATGCGGATGGGTGTCGCCTTCACGTCGCCAAGCGCGTCGCCCGCCGAGACGATCACCACGGTCGAGGCATCGGTGAAGCGGTCGCAATCATAGAGGCATAAGGGCGAACTGATCATCCGGGCGGACATATAATCGTCCATCGTTAGCGGCTTTTTGACCAGCGCGCGCGGGTTGAGCGTGGCATTGGCATGATCGTTCAAAGCAACCTGCGCCAATTGCTCGCGGGTGAGGCCATAGCGTTTCATATGGCGCATCGCGAACTGCGCGGTCCAGTTGGCGGCGGAGAAGGCACCGAAGGGCGAGACCCATTGGGAATTGCCCGACACATCCTTGCGCCGTTCCATCGGCGGGAACTCCTCCGGGCGGGCAAGCGCGGCGGCTTCATAAACGGTGCGGAAGCAGAGGACGTGGCGGGCGAGGCCTGCCTTCACCGCATTGGCGGCTTCGATGATGGCCCCCAATTGCGCGGTCGATTCCGCCGCACCGATATGCCAACGGGTTTTCAGCCCCAGCACTTCGATCAGGTCGTCCGAACTGACGGGCGAGAAGCCGAGGAAACTCGGCATCTTGCCGGGATAGGTGGCGACGCCATCGATCTGATCGAGCGTCAGCCCGGCGTCGGCGATGGCTTCGCGCACGGCATCGACCGTGAGCAGCAGCGGCGAGCGGGTCAGGCGCACCCCGACCTCCGACATGCCGATGCCGCTGATATAGGCTTCGCGTTGCGCCATGGTCAGGCGACCTTTTCGAACAGGGGGAACCAGATGCCGTCCTGTTCCTCGAACACGACCTGCACGCGATCATCGATATCGACCGCATCGACCGGGCTGCCGACGATATTGGTGGTGAGGTACACGCCGGGCGCATCGTCCAGCTTCACCCGCGCGATGACGAAGGGCACCTCCATATCCTTGGCCCAGGCCTGGTGATTGATAGTGTAGGTGTCGATGATGCCCGTGCCCGCCACCGCATGGGGCGCGACATTTTCCGACTGGCAATGGCGGCACAGCTCGCGTGGCGGATGGGTATAGTTGCCACAGTCACCGCATCGGGTGATGTGCAGCTTCCCCTCCGCCCCGCCAGTCCAGAAGGCGCGGTTGTCCCGGTCGAGACGCGGGCGCGAACGCTGCCAGGCCATGGATCAGACGTCCCAGACCAGGTGCATGCTTTCGATGCCGATGACATGGCCGCCATGGAAGACCGGCGGATGATCGGGATCGAGCCGGAATTCGGGCATGCGTGCCAACATTTCCTCATAGAGAACCTGCAGCTCGACACGCGCGAGATGCGAGCCGAGGCAGCGATGCGGGCCGACGCCAAAGGCGATGTGGACGTTGTTTTCGCGATCGAGATCATAGACGTCGGGCTGCGGAAATTCCTTTGCGTCTAGATCGGCGGCAGGCAGGAACAATTTGACCATGTCGCCGGGCATCATCTTGGCCCCGGACAGTTCGACGGGGCGCTTCACGACCCGCATCGGCACGGTGAAGGTGTAGCGGCGCAGCATTTCTTCAGCCGCTTCGGCGATCAGCTTGGGTTCGGCGCGCAGCTTGCGCTGAAGATCGGTGTCCACGGCCAGACCGCGCATGGCGAGGCCCATGCCGTTCATCACCGTGTCGAGCCCGGCAATGAAGAGCAGCACGCCGTAATTTTCCATGTCGGCGAGCGTCGTCGGCTGGCCATCAATTTCCAGCTTCCAGAGCATGGAGATGATGTCGTCGCGCGGATTGTCGCGCCGGTCCAGCAACGTGTCGCGCATGGCCGCCGCGATCGTTTGAAGGCGACGCATCGAGCCTTCGCGATCGCCGTCGATCGCTTCCATATGCTCCTTCACGATGGCGCGATATTCGGGCAGCCGATCGAGCGGCAGGCCGAGCATCTTGAGGAACACCTGTACCGGCAAAGGTTCAGCCACCGCGCTCATGAATTCGCAGCGGCCATCAGGCTTGATCGCCTCGATCAGGTCGCCGGCCAGCTCGCGGATGCTGTCGCGCAGCGCCGAGATGGTCTTGGGCGAAAAGACTTTTTGCAGCGGCTGGCGATATTTGGTGTGTTCGGGCGGATCGAGCGTGATCGGGATCGGCTGGGGAATATGCGGCGCGCCGGGCGGCAGCGAGGCAAGCATCGCCTTCATCTTGTCCTGCGGCACAAATTCGCTGGAGAAGGCTTCGGTATCGCGCGACGCCTCATAATTGGCGGCATGCGTCAATACCATCCAGCCGCCGCCGTTGCGCGGGGTCCAGAATACCGGCGGCGCGTTGCGCAGCAGGTCCATGATGCGGACATGCGGATCGTCGAGCAGGCCGGGATCGGCATGGATGTCGAAATCATAGACTAGTGCGTCGGGCACATGGGCGGGTTTCGGGGCGGCGGGGCTGAGGGCGTGATCCATGCAAGTCTCCGGCAAATCTGTTTATCATTTATCCCGGTTTCGCGCGCATGGAGCATAAAGGCAAATGCGTCGCGCAGCCCCGGTCCATATACCGCTCCGACGATTGCTGGCTGGGACGCCTCCCTTGCGTATCGTGGCGGCGATTGAGCGGTTGGACATGTTGATCGGTCTCCCAATCTCCTTTCTAAGGAAGACAAGTATCGCTGGAGTGGCTGCATGAAGATCCGCATCGAAAAGGCCGGTTGCGTGGGCAATGCCCGCTGTGCCGCCGTGTCCGCAACCCTCTATCCGCTGGACGATGACGGCTATATCCAAACCGAGGGCTTCACTGTTCCCGAAGGCATGGAGAAGGCCGCCAGAAATGGCGCGAGGGCCTGCCCCGAACGCATTATCTTCGTTGAAGAAGAGGATGGCCGCATCAGCTGGCCCCCGGCGGCCAAGGCCTGACATTCCCATATAATCGGAGAGTATGATGAGCGACCTGTTGGGTTACAAAGGCAAGCGCGTGATCGTGACCGGCTGCTTTTCGGGCATGGGGGAAGCGACCGCGAAACTGTTGCTGAGCCTCGGCGCGGAGGTGCATGGGCTGGACTATAAGGACAGCGCGCTGCCGCTGGCGTCTTTCCACAATGTCGACCTGCGCGATCCGGCCTCGATCGACGCGGCGGTGGCAGGCATTGGCGGCAAGGTGGACGCGCTGTTCAACTGTGCGGGACTGCCGCAATCCTTTCCAGCGATGGACGTGATGAAGGTGAACTTCATCGGCCTGCGTCATTTGACCGAGCAGGTCTTGCCGCTGATGGGACCGGGTGGCGCGATCGTCAGCATCGCGTCCACCGGCGGGATGGGGTGGAGCCGCCGGATTCCGACCAATATGGAATTCGTCACCACCAAGGGGTTCGACGCGGCGATCGCCTGGTGCGAGTCCAATATGGACACGGTCAAGGAGGGCTACAGCTTCTCCAAGGAGAATGTGATCGTGTGGACCCAGTATATGGGCGCGCATTTGATCAAACAGGGTATCCGCATCAACTGCACCCTGCCCTCCCCCACCCAGACGCCGATGATGGCGGCGTTCGAGGCGACGTCGGGCAAGGATGTGGTCGCCGCCGCCGCCGAGCCGATGGGGCGCTATTCGACGCCGGAAGAGCAAGCGGCGGGGCTGGTGCTGATCAACAGCGATCTGGCGAGCATCGTCAATGGCGTCGTTTTCCCGGTCGATGGCGGTTTCATGGGCGGGGTCGCCACCGGACAAGTGGACCTGAGCGTCATGATGCGCCGGTCCGCGCCTGCGCAGGGTTAGGGGGCAGACACGCCCACCATGTTCCCCTCCCCTTACAGGGGAGGATTGAGAGTAGAGGCATAGTCCCATGAATTTCGACCTGACCGATGACCAGGAAATGATGCGCGACATGTTCGTGCGCTTTCTGGACGAACATAGCAGCATCGCGCGGGTGCGCTCGGCGGCACCTTCGGGTTTCGATCCCGCGCTGTGGACGGGTTTGGCGGAATTGGGCGCCTTGTCGATCCGCGTGCCGGAAGAAGCAGGCGGCCTGGGGCTCGGCCTGTTCGATGCCGTGATTTTGATGGAGGAAGCGGGCCGGACCTTGGTGTCGGGGCCGCTGGCCGAAACACTGGTGGTGGCGCGGATGCTGGCTTTGCTGGGCGGCGACGCGGCGACCGACCTGCTCGGCCGGGTCATGGCGGGCGAAGCGGTCGCGAGCATCGCCTTCCATGATATCGCTACGCAACCGGTGCAGTGGATCGGCGGAGGTCAGGTGGTGCAGGCTGTCGTGGCGCGGCGGGGTGACGACATCCTTCTGATCGACGTGCCGGACGGCGCGCGCGTGGCGGAGGAGAATTTGGCCGATACGCCGATGGCACAAATCGACCTTGGCGCCTTGCCGCAGGTCGTGCTGGCGTCCGGCGCGGACGCCGTTGCGACCTTCGCCAGCGGTATCGAGGAATGGAAACTGCTGATCGCGGCTGGCCTAGCCGGGATCGGGCGCGAGGCGTTGAAGCTGGCGGCGGCCTATGCGTGCGAGCGCAAGCAGTTCGATCAGTATATCGGCCAATTTCAGGGGATTTCCCACCCCCTCGCCGATTTGCTGTGCGATGTCGACGGCGGCAAGTTCCTGGTGTGGAAGGCGATCCGCGACATTGCCGATGGCGCGCCGGAGGCGGGAGCGGCGATCAGCATTGCCGCCTGGTGGAACAGCGATGCGGCGGGCCGGGCGGTGGCACAGGCGCTGCACACATTTGGCGGTTATGGCCTGACCACCGAATATGATATTTTCCTGTTCAACCTGCGCGCCAAGGCCTGGCCTTTGTTGCTGGGCGATCCGCAGCGGTTGATCGGCGAGGCCGGGCGACGACTCTATGCAGGCGAGCAGGCGGCCTTGCCTGATGCGGGCGACATGTCGGTCAATTTCGATCTGGGCGAAGACGCGCGCGCCATCACCCAGGAGATAGAGGATTTCTTTGCCGCCCATGTGACGCCGGAAATGCGCGAGGCGTTTCATTATAGCTGGGAGGGCTATAACCCCGTCCTCAACCGCAAATTGGCGGCGCAGAATCTGCTCTATGTGGGCTTGCCGCAGGATGTCGGCGGGCGCGGGCTTTCCGCCTATGAAAAGACCGCCGCGATGGATGCGTTCGAAGCGGAGGGTTATAATAATCCGGCTGCGAATGTTACGCAGATGGTCGCGCTGATCGTCCATCGCTTTGGCAGCGAGGAATTGAAGGCGGCGATCCTGCCCGAAATCATGCGCGGCGAAGTCATCTGCTCGCTGGGCTATTCCGAGCCGGGCGCTGGGTCCGACGTGTTCGCCGCGCAGTGCCGCGCGACGCAGGAAGCCGATGGTAGCTGGCGGATCGATGGGACCAAGATGTTCACCAGCGGGGCGAACCTGTCGACCTATGTGCTGATGCTGTGCCGGACCAACCCGGACGTGGCCAAGCATAAGGGGCTGACCATGTTCATCGTGCCGCTGAAGGCCGAAGGCGTGACGATCCAGCCGGTCCATACTTTTCAGGACGAGCGCACCAACATCACCTTCTATGACGGAGTGAAGATACCCGATAGCTGGCGGCTGGGCGCGGTCGACGGCGGGGTGCGGACGATGAGCGCGAGCCTGGAACTGGAGCATGGTGGCGGCTTTGCCAAATATCAGCGCGCGATGCTGCATGCGGCCGAAACGCTGTGCCGGGAGATACAGTGCGATGGCCAGCCGTTGATCGCCGACGCCGGGGCGCAGGCGCGGCTGGCGCGCACCGCGGCCAATCTGTGGGCATCCGAACTGATCGCCTTCCGCGCCAATTGGGCAAGCATGGAGAAGAAGCCGAACCTGGCCTATGGACCGATGGCCAAGATGTTCAGTTCCGAGAAGTTCCAGAGCGATGCACGCGACTTGCTGGACCTGACCGCGCCCTTGTCCCTGTCCAAGCGCAAGGGGGCGGCGGCGGAGATCAACATGTTCTACCGCCACGCGCAGGGCGCGACCATTTATGGTGGGACAAGCGAGGTCCATCGTTCCATGATCGCCGAGCGCGCGCTGGGCCTGCCGCGCACCCGCGCCTGAAGGATGACGATATGAGCGACGCCCCGCATCTGCTCACGCAGGACCAGGACGGCATCCTGATCGTAACTTTGAACCGGCCCGACAAGTTGAACGCCCTGTCGGCGCAGACGATGGCGCTGTTCGAACAAGCGCTGTTGCGCTTTCGCGATACGCCGGAATTGCGGGTGATGCTGATCCGCGCGACCGGGCGCTATTTCTGTTCGGGCGCGGATTTGAAAAGCGGGACCAACCCTGACTATCCGCGCACCCCGTCGGGCATTCGCGAAAATCATCGGCTCAACCTCAACGGCATGCAGCGCATCTATGACGAGATGGAGCATATCGAAAAGCCGATCGTCAGCGCCATTCATGCGACCTGCGTCGGTGGTGGGCTGGAAATGGCGCTGTCGTGCGATTTCCGGCTGGCGGCGAAATCCGCTGCCTTTTCCTTTCCCGAAGGCTTGTTCGGGGTATTGCCCGCGTCCAATGGCGTCAGCCGCCTGACGCGCATCTGCGGGCCGCATTGGGCGCGCTGGCTGATCATGGGCAACCAGAAGGCGGATGCCGACCGCGCCCTCGTCATGGGGCTGGTGCATGATGTTTTGCCCGATGAAGGGTTTGACGAAGCGGCGCTGGATTTCTGCCGCCACCTGACCAAGCAGAATGCCGAGCAGATGGGCGCGGCCAAGATCGCGATCGAACTGGCGGCCGAGGTCGGCCCCTCCATGGGGCGGCATGTCGAGCGCATGGCGAACAGCGCGCTGATGCTCAACCCGGCCTATCTGGAGGGCATGGAACGCTATATGAAAGGCGTGGGCAATAAAAAAGACTGAGGGCAAGGGTGTGAGATGAACGGTTGGGCACGCCGACCGTTACGCAACGATGCTCCATTTCTCCGCGCCCGAACCCTATATCCTTTGGCTAACTGGCGCGGGGGTGTTGATTGCCCTGGTCGCCTGGCTGCCGTTGGCGTTGAAGAAACTGCCCCTGTCATTGCCGATCATCTGCATCGGGATTGGTGCGGCCGTTTTTTCCATTCCCGCCGTCACGCTGCGGCCGATGCCGCTGGATTATCCCGACATTACCGAGCGATTCACTGAGTTCGTGGTGATCATCGCGCTGATGGGGGCGGGGTTGAAGCTGGACCGGGCGTTCAGTTGGCGGCGCTGGGGGGTGACCTGGCGATTGCTGATCGTCACCATGCCGATCAGCATCGTGGCGATCACCGCGATCGGCGGGTGGGGACTGGGCCTGCCCTGGGTCGCGGCGCTGCTGCTGGGTGCGAGTCTGGCGCCGACCGATCCCGTACTCGCCGCCGATGTGCAGGTGGGGCCGCCCAAGACGGGCGAGGAAGATGAGGTGCGGTTCGGCCTGACGTCCGAGGCGGGGCTGAATGACGGGCTGGCCTTTCCCTTCGTCAATCTGGCGCTGGCGCTTGGACTGGCGGCATCGGTCGGTGAGCCATGGGCGCAGAAATGGGTGCTGGAAAGTGTGTTATGGGAGATTGGCGGCGGTGTCGCGGGCGGCTGGGTGATCGGCAAGGTCTTCGGTTGGCTGACCTATCATGTTCCGGCGGAAACGAAATTGTCGAAGACGGGCGATGGCCTTATCGCCATTGCCGCCACGTTCGTCTCCTATGGGCTGACCGAAATCATCAACGTCTATGGCTTCCTGGCCGTCTTCGTCACGGCCTTGACGCTGCGCAGGTCGCAGCATGACCATGATTTCAACCATGCCATGCACAATATCACGGAGCAGATCGAACGGTTGGCGATGATGGTGGTGCTGATCCTGCTAGGCGGCGCGCTGGCCAACGGGTTGCTGAGCGCATTGCGATGGACGGATGTGGCGGCGGCCTTTGCCATCATCCTGATCGTTCGGCCGCTGGCGGGTCTGCTGGCTATGATCGGGTTCCGGGCTGCGTGGCCGGAGAAGCTGACTTTGGCCTTTTTCGGCATTCGTGGCGTCGGGTCATTCTATTATCTGGCCTATGGGCTCAATCATATGCCGTTGGAGACGGGCGAGCGGCTATGGGCGATCGTCGGGCTGGTTGCTGTGCTGTCGATCCTGCTGCATGGGCTGACCGTGACACCGGCGATGCGGCTGCTCGACCGGAGCCGCGGGCGCGATCCCGATGAGCCCAGCCCAGACCCGGACGCGACGCCAAGCGGGGCGCACTAATCTGTATCAGTCCGATTCCCGTGCGACGGGTGCGACCAATTTTGGGGTCGAGACGTTATCGCAGCCGAAACAAACGGACAGTCGAACGGTTGAAAGTGGGTCGCCCCAGTCGGGAGCGCCTGCTCCGCCCGACGCAGACAATGAAACGGAATGCAGCATGTTTCCCTGGACCCATAAGTCCCAAGTCCAACTCGAAGCCGAGTTGCAGGACCATATCGTTGCGCCCGCCTTCCCCTGCGTCGGCGCGAAGGCCGCACTGGCGCGGGGCAATCTTGTGACGCTGGCGTGCAATCGCATTGACAGCGCGTGGGACGACTTGCGCGTGCATGATGCGCTGCTGGGCTTTACCAGCGCATATAAGGACCAGCCGGGGCTGTTCCGCAGCTTTGCGGCGGTGTTCGAAGGACCGGACGATCTGTCGGAGGAGGCGTTCGAGCGCGCCTTGTGGGACCGGGTGCAGTCGTTGAGCGACAAGGATGCATGGCGGGGCCAGGATTATGACAAGCGGGTCAGCGCCGATCCGACCAATCCGCATTTTTCGCTAAGCTTCGGGGGCGAAGCCTATTTCATTGTCGGCCTGCATCCGCGCGCCAGCAGGCCAGCGCGCCGGTTCAAATACCCCACCTTGATCTTCAACCTGCATGATCAGTTCGAGCAACTACGCGCCGAAGGGAAATATGAGACGATGCGCGAGAAGATATTGGTGCGCGACGAAGCGCTGGCCGGGTCGCGCAACCCCATGCTGGAGCGGCACGGCGAAAATAGCGAGGCGCGGCAATATTCCGGGCGCGCGGTGGGTGACCAATGGGTCGCGCCCTTCGAATATCATGGAGAGAAAGCATGACCGATGGCGTGCAGGTGATTGCCGAGCGGAGCGGTGCGGCGTTTCGGCTACCGCGTGGGGCCGTGTTGACGGTGACTGACCCCAAGGGCGAGCAGGTGGCGGACCTGTTGGCCTATAATGCCGCCGATGTGCGGGAGGTCATCTCGTCCGGGCGGACGCTGGATTATGCCGAGACAATCAGCCTGACCACCGGCCATGCGCTGTATTCCAATCGGTCGCAGGTGATGCTGACCATCATCGCGGATACGGTGGGCCGTCATGACTTTCTGCTGACGCCCTGTTCGATCGACACGTTCTACCATTTCTATCCCGACCTGGAGCCGCATCGCGGTTGCTTCGGCAATCTGGCCGAGGCGCTTGCGCCCTATGGGATCGAGCCAGATACGATTCCGGTTGCGTTCAATTGTTTCATGAACGTGCCGGTCGCGCCGGACGGCAAGCTGCGCGTGCTGCCGCCCGTCAGCAAGGCGGGCGATCATATCCGCTTTCGGGCGGAGATGGACCTGATCATTGGCCTCACCGCCTGTTCAGCGCCTGATTCCAATGGCGGCAGTTTCAAGCCCATCCATTATGAGATTGCTGAAGCCGCGGATCAGGCCGCCGCCATCTGATCCACTTCGGCCTGGAGCAGAGCGCGGCTCTGGTCGGTCACGGTCCAGCGATCGGCGAACAACCCCTGTTCGCCGAACAGGGCGGTGACGATGCCCGCAGTCCCGGCCGATTGCCATAAAGCGGCAAGCTGCGCGGCCAAGGGATCATCCACCGGTCGCACGTCGCCGCGGATATGAAGCATCCAGGCCGCCAGCGCTTTCAATGTTGCGGGACAGGCGCGCCCGGCGGCCAGGTTAGCCGCCAGCGGCTCCAGCCAGCGTTGCGGGATTTTCTGCGACCCGTCGATCGCGATTTGAGCGAGGCGGTGTGGCAGGGCCGGATTGGCGAAGCGCGCGAGCAGTTGCGCGGCATAGGCGTCGATGTCGAGGCCGGGGTCGCTGCCGAGGCTTGCGCCTGCCTCATTGCACATGAGCCGTTCGATCAGGGGACGCAGGGTGGGATCGGCGATCGCCTGATGCACGAAGTCATCGCCTTGGGCGAGACCGAGATAGGCGAGCGCGGAGTGGGCGCCGTTGAGCATCCGCAGCTTGGCGGCTTCATGCTGACGCACATCGGATACCAGTTGCGCGCCGCCGACTTCCCAGCGAGGGCGCGGTCCGGCAAAGCGATCCTCGATCACCCATTGGCGGAAGGGTTCGGTGATGACGGCGGCGGCGTCGTCCAGGCCGATGGTGTCGGCGATCTGCTGGCGGTCGGCATCGGTGACGGCGGGCACGATGCGATCGACCATGGTGGAGGGACAGGCGCATTCGCGGCGGAACCAGGCGGCGAGGCCGGGATCGACGCGATCGAGATAGGCGTTGAGTAGGCCGGACAGGACCGCGCCATTTTCCGCGAGATTATCGCAGCTTACGAGCGTCAGACCCGCGATGCCGGCCGCGCGTCGACGCGCCAGCCCGGCGGCGAGGAAGCCGTAGATGCTGCTGGGGGTTGCGCCCTTGACCAGTTCCGGTTCGAGCATGGCCAGATCAAGCTGGCCAGCCGGTGTGCGGCAATAGCCCTTTTCCGTCACGGTGAAGCTGACGATGTGCGTGCTGCTGCTGGCCAGCGCCGCGACGACGGCGGCGGGATCGCGCGGCGCGACAATCACGCGCTGCACTGCGCCGATCAGGCGGGTATACGGGCTGCCACTGCCGCGTTCCGACACGGTGAACAGGCCATCCTGGGGCTCCATCTGATCGGCGACATCGCCCGAACGGAGCGATACGCCGGTGATGCCCCAATCGCGGTCGCCCGCCGCCATGGCATCGTCGGTATAGACCGCCTGATGCGCGCGGTGAAAAGCGCCGATGCCGAAATGGACGATGCCGCAGGCCTGAGCCTCGCGGTCATAGCCCGGCCGTTCGACGTCCGCGTTCAGCGCGGCGATGTTCTCTTGCGACAGTCTCACAGCTTATACGCCTTTTTGGCCAGCGTGTAGGAGAGGTCTACCGCCAGTTCGGCGGCCTCCCATTCCTCCATGCGATGTTCTGCGACCCATTGGGCGAGGAAGCCACAGTCGATCCGCCGCGCGACATCGTGGCGTGCCGGGATCGACAGGAAGGCGCGGGTATCGTCGTTGAAGCCGACCGTATTGTAGAAGCCGGCCGTCTCCGTCATCTGGTTGCGGAAGCGACGCATGCCTTCGGGACTGTCGTGGAACCACCAGGCGGGGCCGAGCTTGAGCGCGGGATAATGGCCCGCCAGCGGCGCGAGTTCGCGCGCATAGCTGGTTTCATCGAGCGTGAAGAGGATGATGGTGAGGTTTGCTTCATTGCCATAGCGGCCGAGCAAGGGACGCAGCGCATGGACATATTCGGTGGCCATCGGAATATCGGCCCCCTTGTCGCGGCCGAAGCGCGCGAAGAGCGACGCATTATGGTTGCGATAGGCACCGGGATGGATCTGCATCACCATGCCATCCTCGACGCTCATCCCGGCCATGACGGTCAGCATATGCGCGCGGAACAGTTCGGCGTCGGCATCGGACACACTATCGGCGGTTACGCGGGCGAAGAGCGCTTGCGCCTCTGCATCGGTCAGATCCGCAGTCGCGGCGGTTGGATGGCCATGATCGGTCGAGGTCGCGCCCATGCTGGCGAAAAAGGCGCGACGCTGGCGGTGGGCGGCGAGATAGCCCTTATAGTCGAACGCATCTTCGCCGGTCAGGTCGGACAGTTTGCGCAGATTGTCCCGAAAGCCGTCAAACTGCGGGTCGATGACGGGATCGGGCCGGTAGGCGGTCAGCACCCTGCCCTTCCAGCCATCGGCGGTATTATTTTCGGCAAGGATCGCGGCGTGATGGGCGAGATCGTCGAGCGGCGATTCCGTGGTCGTGATCACTTCGATATTGAAGCGGTCATAAAGCGCGCGCGGGCGGAAGGCCTCGGTCGCCAGCGCCTGCGTAATGGTGTCATAATAAAGGTCGGCGCTGGCCGCTTCGAGCTGAACGGTCAGGCCGAAAGCCTCGGCAAAGACCCAGTCGAGCCACATGCGCGAGGGCGTGCCGCGGAACAGCGTGTAATTTTCCGCCAATATGCGCCAAGCCGCGCGCGGATCGACAGAGGTGCCCTCGCCACCTTTGGGCACCAGCCCGATCATGTCGAGCGATATGCCTTGGCTGTAGAGCATCCGAAAGACATAATGGTCGGGCGTCAGCAGCAATTCGCTGGCATTGCCGAAGGGCTGATCCTGCGCGAACCAGCGCGGGTCGGTATGGCCATGCGGGCTGATGATCGGCAGGCCTGCGACGGCTTCATAGAGGCGGCGCGCAATCGGCCGGACGGACGGATCGGTCGGGAACAGACGGTCTGGATGCAGAATCAGCGGACGCATGAACGAAACCTATAGGGTTGCGGCGCGGGCATAACGCGCACGGGTGGAAGCGATGGTGCGGCGGGCGTCCTCGATCGCATCTTCCTCGATCGTGAACAGCAGATGGTCGATGACCGAGCCTAGATGCGCGCGCATCGCGGCCCTGGCGGCGGCGGGATCGCGGGCATGGAGAGCATCGCGCACGACGCTATGTTCCGCCACCACGGGCTGGATATTGGCGGTGCGCGCCTTTTCGAGCAGCAGTGCGCAGTCGGGCGAGGTCGAGCGCAAGCGCCACATTTCCTCCACCTGATTGTGGATCACCGCGTTGCGCGTGGCCGAAGCGATGAGCAGGTGGAAGGCGCGATCGGCTTCAGTGCTGACGCCGGGGAGGAGATTTTCCTCCGACATTTTCAGGACCAACCGGTCGAGTTCTTCCAGTTCGTCGTCGCGGATGTTGACTGCGGCCAGCGCCGCCGCTTCGCCTTCGACCAACAGGCGCGCCTCCATCAGTTCGAAGGCGGTGACGGTAAAGCCCGGCCGGTCCTGATCACCCGGCAGCGCGCGGACATAGGCACCAGACCCGATCCGCACTTCGATCAACCCCTGGACTTCCAGCGCGATCATCGCCTCACGTACGGCCGGACGGCTGACGCCGTGCATGACCGACAGCTCGCGCTCGGCCGGCAGGCGGTCGCCAATCGCATAGCGGCCGGTCGCCAGATCCTCGAACAATCGGCGTGCCAGCTTCTGATATAGCCGCTCGGTACCGTCCATCGGGACCGATCCACCGGCGCTTTTGCCTGTCTCAATCATTTTTCTACCCTCGCCTGAAAATAGGCCTTACCAATTTTGTTGAAATCGGCAAGAGTGACACTAACGGTAATTGCCAACTATGGCCACTGGTGAGGGAAGTATCTCATGAAAATTCAATCAGCGCGCGTCATCGTCACCTGTCCGGGGCGTAATTTCGTGACGCTCAAGATCGAAACCGACCAGGGTGTCTATGGCATTGGCGATGCAACGCTCAACGGCCGTGAACTGGCGGTCGTCTCCTATCTGGAGGACCATGTCATTCCCTGCCTGATCGGCATGGACCCGCGCCGAATCGAGGATATCTGGCAGTATCTGTATCGCGGTGCCTATTGGCGGCGCGGGCCGGTGACGATGCGCGCCGTGAGCGCGGTCGATACCGCGCTGTGGGACATCAAGGGCAAGATGGCGGGCATGCCGCTCTATGACCTGCTGGGTGGCAAGAGCCGGGACGGCATCATGGTCTATGGTCATGCCAATGGCAGCGATATTGAAGAAACGGTCGATGCGGTCGGCCACTATATCGACATGGGCTATAAGGCGATCCGCGCGCAGACGGGCGTGCCGGGCATCAAGGATGCTTACGGCGTCGGGCGCGGCAAGCTATTCTATGAACCGGCCGATGCCGCGCTGCCCTCGGTCACGGGATGGGATACGCGCAAGGCGCTCAATCATGTGCCCAAGCTGTTCGAGAAATTGCGCGCCACTTATGGCTTCGATCATCATCTGCTGCATGATGGGCATCATCGCTATACACCGCAGGAAGCCGCCAATCTGGGCAAGATGCTGGAGCCCTATCAGCTATTCTGGCTGGAAGATTGCACGCCGGCGGAAAATCAGGAAGCATTCAAGCTGGTGCGCCAGCATACGGTGACGCCGCTGGCCGTCGGCGAGATTTTCAACACGATCTGGGATTGTAAGGATCTGATCCAGAACCAGTTGATCGATTATATCCGCTGCACGGTGGTCGGCGCAGGCGGTGTCACGCATCTGCGCCGGATCGCCGACCTTGCTGCCCTGTACCAGGTGCGGACCGGAAGCCATGGCGCGACCGACCTGTCGCCGGTGACGATGGGTACGGCGCTGCATTTCGACACATGGGTGCCCAATTTCGGCATTCAGGAATATATGCGCCATACGCCCGAAACCGACGCCATATTCCCGCATGATTACCGGTTCGAAGCGGGCGAAATGTTCGTTGGCGATACGCCGGGCCATGGCGTCGATATCGACGAAAAGCTGGCAGCGAAATATCCCTATAAGCCCGCCTATCTTCCGGTGGCGCGCTTGGCCGACGGAACCATGTGGAACTGGTAAGGCCGGTCACTATAGTCGGAATATGACCGCGTAAGAAAAAGGGCGCTGGAATTGGCTTATTCCAGCGCCCTTTTCTGTGCTTTCGTCGCCTGGGTGTCAGGCCGGAAGCGGAATGGCGGAGGGCTTTTTACGAAGCAGGGTCCATAGGATGGCGGCACCCGCAATATCGAACAGAGCGAGGCAAGCGAACAGCGGATCATAGCCGATCGTGTCAGCCAAAGCGCCGATCACGAGCGAGAAGCTCAAGCCGCCGATCCAGGCCGCCGAGCCCGCCATGCCGGTCGCCGTGGCGACGACGCGGCGGTCGAACAGGTCCGCCGACAGCGTGAGCAGCGCGCCCGACAGCATCTGATGCGCGAAGCCGCCGACGCAGAAGAGCGCGATGGCCATGGCCGGACTGCCAGCTAGACCGATACAGCCCGGCCCGATCATGCAAAGTGCGCCGGTGGTCATCACGATCTTGCGCGATGTCAGCAGCGACACGTTGAACCGCCGCATGAGCCAGGGCGCATAATAGCCGCCGATGATCGACCCAGCGTCGGCGGCGAGAAAGGGCAGCCAGGCGAAAGCGGCAATGCCCTTGAGGTCCATGCCGCGCGCTTCAACCAAATAGAGGGGAATGAAGAAGCTGAATGTTTGCCATGCCGGTTCAGCGAGAAAGCGCGGAATGGCGATGCTCCAGAAATCGCGGCGTACGATCAGTACGCGCCAGCCGAGCGGCGTATCCCCCGCTGCGGCATCGGATGCCGCCTCTTCGGCCGCGCGCCCGCCCAAAATATGCTCGCGCTCGCTTGCGCTCAGGCGAGGATGATCTTCCGGGTTGCGATAGCCGAAATACCATAGGGCCGCCCACAGGAAGCCGACGCTGCCCGTGACGATGAAGGCGGATTGCCACCCCCAGACAGCGATGCAGAAGACGACGACCGGCGGTGCGATCATGGCACCGAGCGATGATCCGATGTTGAACCAGCCGGTGGCGACCGTGCGTTCGACCGGGGGAAACCACTCGCCCACCACCTTGATCCCGGCGGGGATCGCCGCCGCTTCGGTCAGGCCAAGCAGCCCTCGGAAAACCGCGAAGCTGGGCCAGCCGGTTGCAAAGGCATGGCAGCAGTTGGCCGCCGACCATCCGAGCGCGAACAAGGCGAAGCCAAGCCGCACCCCCATCCAGTCGAGCGCCAACCCGGCCAAGGGTTGGGACACGGTATAGGCTGCCTGGAAGGCGGCGACGACCCAGCTATATTGCTGGGTGCTCATGTCGAACGTGGCCTTGAGGGTCGGGGCAGCGACCGACAGGGAGGAGCGGGCAAGATAATTAAGGACCGTGCCCAATGTGACCAGACTGATGATCCACCATCTCAGTCGCCCGATCCTCTGTGTGGTCATCGTCAGAACCTTCAAAAAAAATGGCCGGGCCTTGAATGCCCGGCCATTAGGGGGAGATGAAGCAAGCTAAGGCAACGTGTGCCTAGGCTTAATATTTGGCGGCGAGCCGGACCCCGAAATAGCGGGCGGAGTCACGTACGCGCAGGCCGATGATATTCGTCACCGGCGATGGGTTGGGATAAGGATTATTAGCGAAGCTGCCCGCGTCGTTGCGGATCGTGCCGAAATAATGGCGGTCGAACAGATTACGCACCAGGAAGGTGATGCTGTATTTCTGGTCGGTCTTTTCCTCAAAGCCGATGCTCATATTGGCGATGCCATAAGCACCCTGACGTGACGCCGGATCATTGGTTAGCGCGAAGAATGTCGCGCTTTGCCACGTATAATTGGCGTTGGCCTTCAAATCGACCGGCAGGTTGCCCAAGGGCAGGTTTACGTCCGCGCCGACATTGAATTTCCATTCGGGCGAATTGGCGAGCCGCGAGCCGGACAGATCCTGTGCGCGCCCACCAATAGCATTGGGCAGGCAGCCCTGCGCAGCCGTCTGGCCGAAATAGCATTCGCCATTGGGATAGGATTTCACCTTGGCATCGACATAAGCAACGCTGCCGTTGAGGCTGAGCCAATCGCTGGCGCGTGCCGACATCTCCGCTTCCACGCCGCGCGTGCGCAGCGAACCGACATTGGCCAGGATGAACGATCCGCCCAGGCCCGGCTCCAGCGTTTGCGACTGGAAATTGCTATAGTCGGTCCAGAAGCCGGTCAGGTTGAGCGTCACGCGTCGATCAAGGAAGCTGCTGCGCAGGCCGACTTCATAGGCGTCGGCCGTTTCCGGCTGGATCGGCCGGCTGGCCGGGTGGGTCGGGCGCACGAAGGACGAGGTCAGATCATAGCCCTGCCCCTTATAGCCGCGCGAATAGGTGGCAAAGGCCATCACGTCGTCGGCTAGATCCTGCTGGATGCCGAACCTGCCCGTGACGACCGTATCGGACGTGCTGCCACCCGTCGCGAACGGGGGATTGCTGCCGTTGCTGTTGAAGCGCTGATAGCGGAAAGAGATGTCTTCCTTATTCCAGCGCAGGCCCGCGATCAGCTTCGTGCCCAGCATGATTTCCCAGTCCGCCTGGCCAAAAACGGCGACGGCCTCGGACGTCGTGCGACCCGCCCAATTGGCGTTGGCGATCGGACCGGGGCGCACGAAGCTGCGCTGGTTGTTGTTGCGGGAATAATAGGTGCCGACGACATATTGCAGCGGGTTGCCCGATGGCGATGTCAGCCGCAGTTCGTGGCTGAGCGTATCGCCCTTGAAGTTACCACCTTGGGTCAGACCGTTGGGCTGACCAAAGCCAGGACCGAAGGCACCGTCGAAGTCGGACAGATCCTGCGAATTATAATGCGACATAGCGAAGATTTGTGTGAGCGTATGGCGGCCGAGCGCGACGTTCATGGCCAGCGAGCCGCCATAGCTTTCCGAATCCGCCGTCTGGAACGGATCGATACGCACCGCGAAATTATCCTTGCCGGGCGTGATCCCTGCGAGGCTTACCGATGATGGCGTGCCGAAGGACGAAGTAACGCCGGGCGTGCGCTCGATCGTGACGAAGGAGCAGCAGTCGGTGCGGGTCTTGTTATAATAGCCGACCAGTGTGGCGTCGAAATCGGATGAAGGCTCAAAGTGCAGCTTGGCCCGGATATTCTCGCTATCGCGACCGTTGATCATCGTATCGGTCTGCAACTCGCGGACATTGCCGTCGAAGCGGCCGACCGATCCGTTGATACGGAAACCAAGCGTGCTGGTGATCGGGCCGGAGATGCTGGCCGAATAGCGTTGCTCGTCATCATCGGTCACCAGAACTTCCGCGCTGCCAGTGAAGGTCTTGGACGGTGCCTTGGTGGTGATGCTGATAACGCCAGCCGAGGCCGACTTGCCGAACAGAGTGCTTTGCGGGCCGCGCAGCACTTCGACGCGCTCGATATCGTCGAGGTCGTTGAAGCCTTGACCCGGCAGTCCGTTGGCGACGCCATCGACCATGACCAAAACGCTCTGTTCGATGCCGACCGAAAAGGCCGATGTGCCAACGCCGCGCAGGACGATGACATTGTTGTTCAGGTCACCGCCCTGGGTGATCGTCAAACTGGGGGAGAGCTTCGTCAGATCCTGCAACTGGCTGCCGCCGACGCTGGCCAGCTGGTCAGCGCTGACGACGGTGATCGCGACGGGCACGTCCTGAACATTTTGTTCGCGCTTCTGCGCGGTGACGATGATGGCCGCTTCGCCGCTATCGGCCCCCTGCATGACTGGTGCCGTGTCCTGGGCGATGGCTGGCGTGGCCATGGCGATCGCCGTGCCTGCCAATAGAATTGATACGATGTGCATATATCCCCTCCCTACTCACCGGCAATGATTGCTAACCGATTTTTATCTTACTGGTAAGGCCGATTTACGTTTTAGGGCATCGATCTGTCAATCATTTCCTGTGAATTACGCGTATTTCACATATCTGAAGAAATACTGATGGCCGACACCAGTGCGTCATCGCCGTTGGCCGTGAACTCCAGCGTCAGCTTGCCGTTGGTTACCCTTACTGGGAATGTGCGGGTCACAGCCTTCAACGGTCCACCCGCCGCCTGAGCAGGATTAAAGTTCGAGAGCATGATTCGCCCATTTGCCGCCAAATTGAAGCGACGTGTTGCGGCCTTTGAAGCGTCCGGCTCAAACATATGGAGCGTGACGGACCAGCGCCCATTGGGCAGGGGCAGCGCGTAGGAGAAGCTACCTTCCCGATAGGAGGCATAGAGTTCCGGGTCGCTCGTGCCGACGACATTGCTCTCTGCCACCTTCCCGCGTGCGCCCATGCGCAATTCGGGGACCGTGCCACCCGTGAAGAAGGTGTCCGAGCCATAGCGTTTACCGTCAGCAGTGGTAAGACCAGTCAGACTTCCTACCCGGATACGCAAGCCGTCGGCAGCATCCGGTGCCTTCCAGCTTACCGTGTCCAACAGGGACTTGCCGTCAGCGGACGCAGTGGCGGTCACTTCATTGTTGCCCGGCTTAAGCGCGATGCCGGGCCAGACGCAGATATGGTCGGGACAGGGGACCGTGCCGACATAGCGCCCATTGACTTTGAGGCTGGCAGTGGCGGCATTGCTGTAGGCGCGCACATCCATCACCGGATAGGCGCGATCGACGTAGCGCCGACCGGTCAAATGCAGGACAGGCTCCTTCGACCAACTGGCCTTGTAGAAATAAAAGGCGTCCTTGCGAATGGTGCGGTCATAGCTGACCAACCCCTTGTCGTTGAGGTCGATGGCCTCGCCCTCTTCGCGGCTGTTCGAGGCGAAGTCGAACATGTTCCAAATCCAGGTTGCGGAGAGATAGTCCTGCTTTTTGAGGACTTTCCATGTCTCTTCATGGACCCAGGCCTGAAACGCTTCGGGATGGGGACGACCATTGGCATTGACCGGCCCGCCCAGCGGATTGTCGGTATGCTGGGTAAGCGCGCCGCCTGCTCCATATTCGGTCAGCGCAACCGCGCGCCCCGGATATTTGGCATGCAAAGCCGCCAGCGCCGTCGCGGCGTCGCCGGGCTTGCCATAATACCAGCCGAAATAGCGATTCAGCCCGACCATGTCGGTCACGTCGTTGAGGACTTGCGCGCCGGGCAGCGACAGGGGCGAGCCCGTCGCTTCGCAACAATCGGCATAGGCCGTCGGGCGGCTGGGGTCCTCGGCTTGCGCCAGCGCATTGAGTTCGATCAGCATGTCGCGCGACTGGGCGGGTGGCCCCTTTGCCCCTTTGCGCAGCGCGTCGATCGCCGCGCCGATGTCGATTTCATTGCCGACCGACCAGATCATGATTGAGGGATGGTTGTAATTCTGACGGATCAGTTCGCGCAATTGCTGCCGCGCATTGGCGATCAACGCAGGCGATGGCGGGGCGTCGTCGAAGGCGGACTGGTGGACGAAGGGCAGTTCGGCCTTGACGACCATGCCTGCTTCGTCGGCCAAGCGGGTCCATTCCTGGGCATGTTGATAATGGGCATGGCGAATGGTGTTGACGCCCATTTCCGCCATGATCGCCATATCCTGTGCATGGTCTTCCCGGGTGAGCGCCCATCCCTTGCCCTGCCGGTCCTGATGGCGCGACGCGCCGTGCAGGCGGGTGGGCTTGCCGTTCAGAATGAAGCCCCTGTCGGGATCAAAGGCGAAGGTCCGCACGCCGAGCGGTTGCTCCACCCGGTCGACCACGCGGCCGCGTTCGACCAGTTCGGACACGACGCGATAGAGATAGGGATTTTCGCGTCCCTGCCACAATATCGGCTGCGCGATCATCAGCGCGCGGCGCAGTTCCAGCGTGCCATTCGCGGTCAGCGCGGCGGGGGCGCTGTCCCGTGCGACGACCGCGCCGTCGGCATCCAGAATCTGCGTGTTGACGGTCAGCTTGCGCCGCCCCGGTCCGGCGTTGCGCAGCCGCGCGAGCAGCGCCACGCTGGCGGCGGCGTCCGTCACTTGCGGCGTGCTGATATAGAGGCCCGGCCCGCCATGATCGAGCGTATCAAACTGTGCGGCATCGACCGTGATCAGGGATACGCCGCGATAGAGGCCGCCATGGACGAAGAAATCTCCGCCGAGCGGTATGACGTCCGCCGTCGAACTGCCGGGTGCGGGCTTGCTGTTATCGGCTTTGACGACGATGCTATTCGATGCGCCGGCTCGCAATTGATCAGTGATGTCGAAACGGAAGGTCGAAAAGGCGCCGGCATGGCCGCCGACGCGCACGCCGTTCACCCATATTTCCGCGATTGCGCCGACGCCGTCGAACTGGATCAACTGACGCTGGCCCTTGGCCCGCGATGGCGCGGTCAGAGCCAGGCGATACCAGCCGATGCCTTGTTCCAAATTGCTCTGTGCCGACCGGGTGAGCTGATATTCGCCCATGCGGTTCCATGTGTGGGGGAGGTCGATCCGTTCCCAGCTGCTATCGTCGAAGGTCGGGGCGGTGACGCCATCGGCATCGCCGCCGAAACGGAAGCGCCAGCCCGATGCAAGGGAGACGATCTGGCGGGGACCGGCGGCCTGTGCGCCCGGTTGCGCCGTGGCCGATGCGGGGACTGCGGCAGCGGGGGCGGTCGCCAGCGCCATTGCCGCGATGCTGACCAGACCGAGAAAATTGATTTTCGATACGCGCATTTGACCTCTCCCAATTATTGGTAAGGCCAAATAGCATCAGCTGGTCCATGTCAACCATGGACCGCAGATCAGCGGTCGGATCATGCCATTCCGGGCAGATAAATTACGCCGCGTTAGAGCGAGCCGACCTTGATTTTCGAGCCGTCGATCAGGCGGTTCAGGCGAAACTGGGTGGGATCGACGCTTGGCCGGTCGTTGGCGATCAGTTCCGAAGCGAGATAGCCGATGCCGGGGCCAACGCCGAAGCCATGGCCGGAGCATCCCGCTGCGAGATATAGCCCGCCGACCGGATCGACGGCCGAGATCACCGGCACCGCGTCGGGCGTGCAATCGATATAGGCACCCCAAGCGTGGTCAACCTCTATGCCTGCCAGTTGCGGGAAGGTGCCGCGCACATTGTCCATGATCGCCTGGACCAGCCGTCGGTTGGGCACGGGGGCGGCGATGCGGTTGCGTTCGAAGAGACGGTCATCTTTGCCGAACATGGCCGATAGCGATTCCGGGCCGGTGAGGAAGGACGCACCAACCCCCATCTGGACGGCTTTGAGTCGCTGGATAAATTGCGGCATGAATTCGCGCGCAAAGCCTAAGCCCTGGGGCGTCAGTTCCAGCGTGGCCCGGCCGCTGATCGCCATGGTGTAGCTGCCGTCGAAGCGGCGGGTCATGGCGAGGTCCGGGCAATAGAGGACTTCGCCGACATTGACGGTCGGTTTGGTGCGCAGGGCCGTTTGCCGCACGCTGGCCTGCGGGAAGCGGATGCCGTGGCGGCGCAGGAAGGTCGAGGCCCAGGCACCGGCCGCGCACAATATAGCGTCGGTGCGGATCATGCCCCGTTCGGTATGGACGCCAGTGACCTGGCCGTTCGTAATGTCTAGGCCACGCGCGGAACATTGCTGGTGAATGGTCGCGCCGAGAGCGCGGGCGCCTTCCGCCAATATCGGCGCTGCCAAGGCGGGTTCAGCCTTGCCGTCTCGCACCGAATGAAGGCCGCCGACCCAGTTGCGGCGCGTCTGGGGAATGCGCGCGGCCGCTTCCTTGGCGCTCAACATATAGGTTTCGACGCCAAACTCGCGTGCGGTGGGCAGCCACGATTCCCATCCTGCCAACATCGCTGCGTCGTCGGTGGTGTAGATAAGGCCGGAGCGGCGAAAGCCCAGATCCTGCCCGATCTCTGGCGCCAGACTGTCCCAGAGGCGCATCGACAGCAACGACAAGGGCATTTCGCGCGGATCGCGATTTTGCAGGCGGCACCAGCCCCAACTGCGGCTCGATTGTTCGCAGGCGATGTGGCCTTTTTCGATCAGGGCGACCTTCAAGCCGCGCTTTGCCAGATAATAGGTGGCCGCCGTACCGACGATACCCCCACCCACCACGACGACATCGACCGCGTCGGGCAGATGGTCGTCACTGGCGACCTGTTGAACGAAGGGCAGCATCATCGGCTCCTGAAGGGTCAGTCGGTTGTAGCGGGCAGGCTGGCGATCGCGTCGACCTCGACCAGATAGCCATAATGGAGTTCGGGGACGGGGACGACCGTGCGAGCAGGCTTGGCATCGCCCAGCATGTCGGCATAGACGGCGTTGAAGCGCGGCCAGTTGTCGATGCCGACGATATAGGCGGTGACCCGGCACAGGTCGGACAGTTCAGCCCCAGCCGCTTTCAGGATCGCCAGCATGTTGGCGATGGCTTGCCGCGCCTGCGTTTCGAATTCCATGTCGGACAGGGGTGCCTTGTCGGCCCGGATCGGTAGCTGACCCGAAATATAGAGCGTGTTCCCCGACCGGATCGCCTGCGCATAATGGCCGGCCGGAGCGGGGGCAGTGTCGGTCAGGATCGGTTGCGGTGTGTTGGTCATTACCATCCTCCAAAACGCTGCCATTGTGCCACGACCTGATCGTCGGTGCCGTGAACGACATGATAGCGGCGATGCTGCGCGCCGGTGGCGCAGGCATGGTTGGGCAGCACACGCACCCGGTCGCCGATCTTGAGGTCGGGCAAGGCCGCGCCAGAGCCAGGGCGGACCATGATGATGCCATGTTCCTGATTGGCGTCGGCCAGAATGAGATCATCATAGGCCGTGCCGCTGCTGTCGCAGACGACGCCATAGCCCTGATTGACCGCTTGTTTGGATGTGCCGCGATCCTGCGACATCGCCATCCAGCCCGCGTCGATCAATATCCAGCCCTTGTCGCGCTGATGCCCGATCACGGTCGCCAGCACGGAAAGCGCGATATCCTCGACGCGACATATGCCAACGCCTGTCATCACCAGATCGAAGAACATGAAGACGCCCGCGCGCACTTCGGTCACGCCAGTCAGGTCTTGCGCGTGGTGCGCCGTCGGGGAGGAACCCATGCTGACCACCGGACAGGGTAGGCCCGCGTCGCGCAGGATGGCGGCGGCATCGACAACGGCGCGGCGCTCCTCCTCGGCACAGCGGCGCAGCGCCTCTTCCCCGCGCGCGGCATAGCTGCCGCCCGCATGGGTCAGCACGCCGCGCAGTTCGCCGCCCTGGGTCAGCGCCTGCCCGATCGCGACCAGCCGGTCCCGGTCGGTCGGCAACACGCCGGAGCGATGGCCGTCGCAGTCGATTTCGATCAGCGCAGGAATGGCATCGCCCGCTTCGCGCGATGCGGCGGCCACGGCCTGCGCCTGTTCGACCGTGTCGAGGACGATAGCGAGGTCGATGCCCTGTTTGCGCAGGGCGATGACCTTGGCCAGTTTCCAAGGCGCGATCCCCACCGCATAGATGATGTCGCGGACACCGGCGGCGGCGAAAAATTCCGCTTCCTTGAGGGTCGAGACCGTCGCCGGTCCCTGCGGCGTGCTCATGACGCGGTGGGCGACCTCGATCGACTTAGCAGTCTTGAGATGCGGGCGCAGCGATACGCCTAAGGGCGCGAGCCGGTCGCGCAGGCGGGCGATGTTGCGGTCCATGCGGTCGGCGTCGAGGATGAGACAGGGCGTCTCCAGATCGGCGAGGCGCGCGGGCGCCGCTTCGTCCTGCGGCGGTTCCACGGTTTGGGCTATCGTCACGGCCGGTTCCTTGTTGGCATCATCATGTTTGTCATGGGAAATAGCCCAGTATCGCCTTGGTCTCCAAATATTCCTCCAGGCCGAACACGCCATATTCGCGGCCGTTACCCGACTGTTTATAGCCGCCAAAGGGGGCCATGCCGTCCCAGGCCGGATGGTTGATATGGACTTGCCCGGCGCGGATTTGCGCGGCGACGGCGCGGGCGCGGTCCAGGTCGCGCGACTGGACGTGCGCGCCGAGGCCGTAGACCGTGTCGTTGGCGATCCGCACCGCGTCGGCTTCGTTGGCATAGGGGATGAGGCAGAGGACGGGGCCGAAGATTTCCTCCTGCGCGATGCGCATGGTGGGGCGCACGTCGGAGAAGATGGTGGGCCGGACGAAAAAGCCTGTGTCCTGGCCATCGGGCCGCCCCGGACCGCCGCACACCAGCCGCGCCCCTTCGGCCATGCCGATGCGGATCATGGCCTGCACCTTGTCGAACTGGCTGCGATTGGCGACCGGGCCAAGGTCCGTGCCGTCCAGAGCGGGATCGCCGACGACCAACGCGGCGGCGGCGGTTGCGGCGAGCGCTTCGATCTGCGCCAGCCTTTCGGCTGGCACCAGCATCCGCGTGGGGGCGCTGCAGGATTGGCCGACATTGCGGAAGGCCGAGGCCACACCCAAGGGTACGACCCGTTCGAAATCGGCATCGTCCAGCAGGATGTTGGGCGACTTGCCGCCCAGTTCCTGCGTCACCCGCTTGACCGTCGGGGCGGCGGCCTGCGCTACCAGTACGCCCGCGCGGGTGGAGCCGGTGATCGAGATCATGTCGATGCCCGGATGCGCGGCGAGCGTTGCGCCGACCTCTGTGCCGGTGCCACTGACGAGGTTGAAGATGCCCGCCGGTGTCCCAGCGTCGTGCATGATCTGCGCGAAGAGATGCGCGCTGAAGGGTGATAGTTCGCTCGGTTTCAGGATGACCGCGCAGCCAGCGGCGATGGCGGGCGCGACCTTGGCCGTGACCTGGTAGAGCGGCCAGTTCCAGGGCGTGATGAGGCCGCAGACGCCGATGGCTTCGCGCAGGATCGCGGTGCTGCCCTGCTGCCGGAGGAAGGCATAATCTTCCAGCACGTCGATCGCGGCGCGGACATGGGCGATGCCGAACGGCACCTGCGACGCGCGGGCGAAGCCGATCGCCGAACCCATTTCCAGACAGATCGCCTGCGCCAAGAGTTCGAACCGCTCTTCCATCAGCGTCAATATCCGGCGGAGCAAAGCGATCCGTTCGGCGGGGGCGGTCTGGGAGAAGGCAGGGAAGGCGCGGCGGGCAGCCAGGACGGCGGCGTCGACATCCGCCGCGCTGCCCTGGACGACCGCCCCGATCTGTCGCTCGGTCACCGGGCTGATCACCGGGATGGCCGGGAGCGGTTTTGCCGGGTCGACCCAGGCTCCGTCGATATAGAGCCGATCGCAGGATGGGGTGGTCATAAACGCGGCTTTCTTCGATGAAACGGACAGCGACCCGTACATTGGTTTTGACATGCCATGGGTCGCAGAATATGCCGATTTCTGAAGTCCGCAATTAACATATTCTGTATTTATGGCTAAGATGAAACTTAATGCTTTCGACGGATGACCTCCGCTTTTTCCATATGATCGCCAGCGCGCCGTCGCTGGCCGAGGCGGCGCGCAGGTTGAATGTCACGCCGCCTGCGGTCACGCAACGCTTGCGGGCGCTGGAGGAGCGGGTGGGGGTGAAGCTGATCGACCGGACATCTCGCGGTCTGCGCCTGACCGACGAAGGGGAGTTGATCGCGTCGGACGGGGCGGACATCATCAGCGCGATCGAACAATTGTCGGAACGGGTGGCAAGCCGCACCCGGCAGGTCAGCGGCCATCTGCGCGTAGCGGCCCCCTATGGTTTTGGCAGGCGGCATGTCGCGCCGGTGGTCTGCGACTTTGCCAAAAGCCATCCGGCGATATCGGTGACGCTGGCGCTGTCCGACAGCCCGATCCGACAAATGGCCGACAATTGGGATATCGTCGTGCATATCGGGGCGTTGCCCGAAAGCGACCGCCTGGTCACGACGCTTGCCCCCAACAGCCGCATCCTGTGCGCCGCCCCCGACTATCTTGCCCGGCATCCCCCGATCCAGACCCCGCAGGATTTGACGGCGCATCACTGCCTCGCGCTGCGCGAGAATGACGAGGATGTCACGCTCTGGCGCTTTGCCCATGCCAAGCAGGGCAAGGTGACGGTGCGGATCAAGCCGGTCATGGCGAGCAATGATGGCGAGATCATCCGCGACTGGGCGCTGGCGGGGCTGGGCATCATCTTGCGGAGCGAGTGGGATGTCGCGCAGGATCTGGCGGCGGGGCGGTTGCAGGCGATATTGCCGCGCTGGTCGCCGCCCGCCGCCGATGTGGTGGCGCTGCTCCGCGCCCGGCAGGGGCGCAGCGGGCGGACCAATGCGTTCCTGCAGGTGCTGCGCGAGAGCCTGGCTGCGCCGCTGTGGCGCAGGGATTTCACAGCGCTAGGATGAATCCTACGCAGCCTGCGAGGGTGGCGGCAACAAGGAGCATCTGAAGCCCGCGCCGAAAGCGGTGGCCATCGGTCACAACCAGGCTGACGACCAAAATTGCGACGAGCAGGCCCCAGAAGGCCGCGACCAGCGGCGCGTCATTGCCGATCCCTTGGCGCAGGACGAAGGTCAGCATCAGCGCGGCCGGGCTGCCCCAGACGATGGCGTCCCAGGCGCGGGTCAGGCGGGGATGGTCGAGGCCGCGCCGTCGCCGCTTGCCGAGCCAGATCGAGGTGCCGGTCGCGGTCATAGCGCATAGCGCAAGGCCGAACAGGGCATAAGCGATCTTGACCGGCAGGCCGCCATAATTGCCGAAGTGGAGATTATAGGCCGATGCCGCCGCCTGTTGCCCCAGCGCGCCGTCGGACAGGCCCGCCGTGCCATGATAGCCACCCTTGGCGTCGAACATATAATATTCGCCGAAAATGAGCCGGTTGGGATGAAGGCCGACGACCTGGACATGCTGTCCGGCGGTCAGCGGATCATGCAGGATCAGGTAGCTTGGATGCACATCGGGATGATGCGCCTGCATATAGCGCATGGGGGCCGCCATATCCGGGACGGGCGCGGATGCCCTGTCCGCTGCACCTTCGCCGCCGAAGATGGGGGCGTAGACGGCTGCCAGATCGCCCTTGTAGAAACTGCCCGCCAGGCCATAGCCAGTGACGACCGCGAGGCCGATCATCGCGCCGGTCAGCGCGATCATGATGGTGAAGGGCAGCGTCCATACGCCGAGCCGATTGTGCCAGTCGGCAAGCCCCACACCGCCGCTACTGCGCGCGCGCAGGCGGAAGGCATCGCGGAAGATGCGCGGATGGGCGATCACGCCGGAGATCGCCAGCGCCACGATCATGACGCCCAGGAGGCCGACGAGGATCATGCCCAGCGTCGAGGGCAGATGCAGCGTATAATGGAGCGAGAGGAGATAGTCGGACCAGGCATTTTCCTCCGGCATGGCGATGCTACCATCGGAGGCGACATGCACCGCCTGATGATCGGTGGTGATGGTGGTGCGCGGCAGGTCTTGCGTCGGCAGATGGACGTAGAGATGCGTGGTGAGCGGCTTGCCCTTCTCGCTCGCCAGCACGGTTTCCACCGCGCGTTGCACCGATTGGGGCGCGATTTCGCGCATTTCGGGGGCGGCGGGCTGCTCGATCCGTTGCCATTCGGCGAAGAAGACGACGATCGTGCCAGTCAGGCAGACGAGATAGAGGAAGGCACCCGCCAGCAGGCCGATGGCGGCATGGGCCGAGAGCACGTCGCGAACGGTCGCCTTGTCGAAACCTTTGGCGCGCACGCCTTCGCCATTGCTCATTACATCATTCCCCACAGGATGGACAGGCCGCCGACCAGAAGCGGCGCGCCCAGCATCAGCCATTGCGTGCGCCGCCGCTTTGC
Organism: Sphingobium sp. KKT206; assembly: GCF_055640555.1. Taxonomy (NCBI): domain Bacteria; kingdom Pseudomonadati; phylum Pseudomonadota; class Alphaproteobacteria; order Sphingomonadales; family Sphingobiaceae; genus Sphingobium; species Sphingobium sp. KKT206. The sequence goes on along the minus strand of NZ_CM145765.1, from coordinate 967,488 downwards.
CAGCATCAGCAGGACGACCAGGATCGACCATAGCAGAGGCGTCAGGAAGAGGGTGACGACATTGGCATTGGCCTCCACTGCCCCGCTGGCGGACACCCAGACGCGCATGGCCAGCGCTAGGGCGAGCGATGTGACGAGGGCGAGCGGCACCGTGATCAGGAAGGTCAGCAGGCGGCGGCCGATATAGGATGGCTCGCCCGCGTCAGGCAGCATATGCGCGCGCCGTTGGGGCGGGCGTGCCTTGTCACGCGGCGCGGTCCAGCCCGCGACGGCTAGGCAGGCGAAGGCGCAGAGCATCAACGACAGGCACGCCACCGACACGCCCCACGCGCCATGGCCCGCCCCTGCGGCGATCAGGCCCAAGAGCAGCAGCGCCCAGGCAGCACCCAGCAGCGGCACGGAACGCCCTTGCAACCGCCAGGCGTGACGGAGCAACAGCACTGCGGCCACCGTCATCGCTGATCCTGCCCAGACCCAGGCCATCAGAAGGCGTAGGTCAGCGTGCCGAAGACATTGCGATCCGCCCCGATGAAGCAGTCGCCGCGCGACAGGCAGGCGGCATAATGTTTCTTGTTGAACAGGTTGGTCGCATTGATCGACATGCGCCATTGCCGCCAGTTCACTTCGGCTAGGGCATCGACCAGCGTGTAGGACGGGGTGCGCACGACACCGCCCGACCAGTTTTCGCCGACATAGCGGACGCCGGTGCCGAGCCGCAGCGACTTGTCATCATCCATGCGGAACGTCTTGGTGGCCCAGGCAGATGCGCCATATTTGGGCACATTGTCGAGTTGCTGCTGATCCGCATTTTCGTTCAGATAGGCTTTGTTGTAGCTGAAATTGGCGATGATCTCATAATCGCCAGGCAGCGAGCGGCGGCCTTCGATCTCAAAGCCCTTCGATGTCGCCTTGCCTGCCTGCACCGAGACGGTTGGGGACAGGTTGATGACCCGATTGCTCTGCCGGATATGATAGGCGGTCGCGGTCAGCAGGGTGCGGTCGTCGGGGTGGAGCTTTACGCCGACCTCATATTGGCGGCCGCGTTCGGGCTTCCACAGCGTGCCGTCATTGGCGCTGCCGGAAATGGGGTTGAAGGATTCGGTATAGCTGAAAAAGGGCGAGAAGCCGGTCACGACTTCGGCGATGATGCCCGCGCGGAAGGAGGTGGCGTTCGCGGTTTCCTTGGTGCGGCTGTTGGTCGTGGGATCGAGGCTTTTGGTTTCGACATGGTCGCGCCGTCCGCCCAGCACGATCGAGACGCGATCCCACAAGCGGATCTGATCCTGCACATAGAAGCCGAGCTGCGCCTGGGTCACATTGCTGTTGGTGCCGTAGAGATAGCCCGCATCGCCCGGCTGCGGGATACCGCCGCCATAGTCGGACAGGGAGGCATAATCGATGTCGTAAATATCGATCGTTTCAAACGCGGCCCCGCCCAATTTGCGCACCCGGTTCCAGCTATAATCGACGCCCGCCAGCAGGATATGTTCGATCGCATCGCCGGTGTTGAAGTCGATCCGCACATTATTGTCGGTCGAAAAGACATCGGTGCTGGCATAGCTGCCATCGGCATAGAGGCCGATCACGCGCTGCGCGGAGTCGAGATAGGGATTGGCGGGATTGCTGTAGCTGTTGGGATAATGGGTGAAATAGGTGAGATCCGAGTCGATCACCCGCGCCTTGAGGTTCAACTGGACATGCTCGTTGAAACGATGTTCCAGCAGGGCCGTACCCTGCAGGGTGCGGCCGTCATAGCGGTCCCAGCCGGGCTTGCCGATGAAGGTGTTGTTCGGCAACTGGCCATTGGGATTGGGCGCGAGCGTGCCGACGATCGGCAGGAATTGCGAGATCGAGCCGCCATCATCTTCCTGATACAGGCCCAGCAGCGTCAGTTCGGTCTGTTCCCCCAGTTTGAAGCGCAGCGAAGGGGCGAGCATCACGCGGTCGTCGGAGACATGATCGACCTGCGTATCGGCATCGCGGACCCGCGCGACCAGCCGCGCAGCGATTCCGTCGGTGAGTGATCCGGTGATGTCGCCCAATATTTCCTTGCGGTCGAACGAGCCATAGCGGACCGACATTTCGCCATGCGTTTCATAATCGGGCCGCTTCGACACGGTGTTGATGAGGCCGCCGATCGAGCCTGACCCGAACAACACGGAGGCCGGGCCGCGCACGACCTCGACTTGCGAGAAATTATAGGGGTCGGACCGGATATTGGCGAAATAGCTGAACAGGTCGCGCATGCCATCGCGGAACTGGAGCGGGGAAATGCCGCGAATGAAGGCCCCGTCCTCGCGCCCGTCCGCGCCATAGGGGTTGGCGACCACGCCCGACACATAGCGCAGCGTATCGGCGATCGAGATCGCGCCCTGCGCCTGATAGGTTTCGGCGTTGATGATGCTGATCGGCTGGGGCGTTTCGATGAGGGGCACGTCGGTTTTCGTGCCCGCGCCGCTCGACTGGCCAGCGACCGCAGTGACGACGATGCTGGACTGGTCCGCGCCCTCCGCAGCGTCGGGTGCCTGCGCGAAGGATGGCGTGACGGTCATGGCGGTGCAGAGGCACAGCGCGAGCTTTGCGGCCTTCATAAAATCCCTTTTATGCAAATAGCGGGCGTAGGATCACCCTGTCGGGCCGCTACTAATGCGAACCACTATCATTCGCAAGTCTCTTTTGCCCTATCGCGATATGCCGGTCTTGGGCACACAGACATAGGCAAGCGATGCTGGCAAGCGGGCTATGCGCCTGCTATGTGAGCGTTACCACGCATCGGAACAGATGCCATATGATGGAGGGAGCCGATGAAGAGAAAAGCTGCAACCTGGTTGACGGGTCTCACTCCCCTATTGATGGCAGCGCCGGTTGGCGCGCAGAGTCGGCCCGCCGTTCCGCTGACCCCGCAAATCGACAATAGCCGTCCCGACTGGGAAAATCCGGCGGTTTTCGAACGCGGCAAGGAGCCTGCGCGCGCCACCGGCTTTCCGTTCGAAGACAGCGCGCGCGCGCTGGCGGGAGATCGCACGGCGTCGCGGCGCTTCCTGTCGCTCAATGGCCAGTGGCAGTTTCATTTTTCGCCCAATGTCGATGGGGCACCGGCGGATTTCTTCCGCGATGATTTCGATGCGTCGGGATGGAAGAGCATAAGCGTGCCGGCGGACTGGCAGGCGGAAGGTTATGACCAGGCGCGATACAATAATATCACCTACCCCTTCCCCGCGAACCGGCCGCTGATCCCGCATGATCGCAATCCGGTGGGGTCGTATCGCCGCGATGTCGATGTGCCGCCGGACTGGGCGGGCGAGGATGTGATATTGCACATCGGCGCTGCGGGTTCGGCCTATTATGTCTGGGTCAACGGACAGCAGGTCGGCTATAGCGAGGACAGCAAGCTGCCGTCCGAGTTCAACGTCTCGCGCTTCCTGCGCCCCGGCAAGAACAGCATCGCGATCCGCATCTATCGCTGGTCGGACGGTTCCTATCTGGAGGATCAGGATTTCTGGCGCGTATCGGGTATCGAGCGCGAAGTCTTCCTGATGGCGGCGCCGAAGACGCGCATCCGCGATTTCGCGGTGCGGGCGGGGCTGACGCAGGATTGGCGCGACGGGACGCTGGAGGTGGTGGCGAAGGTGCTGCCCGGCAGCGGGCCGATGACCATGCGCGCAACGGTGATGGATGGCGAGCAGACCTTGTCGCGCCGAACGGTCGCGGTCGTGTCGGGCACGGCTGAACAGACGGTGCGCGTTGCCGACCGGCTGCCGGGGGTGCGCGCCTGGTCGGCGGAAACGCCCAACCTCTACACGCTGCTGCTGGAGCTGCTGGACGACAAGGGTGCGGTGGTGCAGGCGACCGCCCAGCGCATCGGTTTTCGCGATGTCGCGATCCGCGATGGGCAATTGATGGTCAATGGCCGTCCGATCATGATCCGCGGCGTCAACCGGCACGAGCATGACCCGGACACGTTCCACGTCATTTCGATGGCGTCGATGCGGCGCGACATGGAGATGATGAAGCGCAACAATGTCAACGCGGTACGCACGTCGCATTATCCCAACGACCCGCGCTGGTATGATCTGGCCGATGAATATGGCCTCTATGTCATGGACGAGGCGAATATCGAATCCCACGCCTATATGGAAATGGGCTGGAAGGGCGAAGCCGAGCGCAAACTTTATCAGATTGGCTATGATCCGGCTTGGGACGCTGCCCATGTCTCACGCGTGGTCAATATGATCGAGCGGGACAAGAATCATCCGTCGATCATCTTCTGGTCGCTGGGCAATGAGGCGGGGATCGGCCCGGCGTTCGAAAAGGCGGCGGCGGAAGCGCGGCGACGCGACCCGACGCGGCTGATCAACTATCTGGGCTGGGGCACGCTGAGCGAACCGAAGCCCAATGCCTATGCCGATATCTTTGCGCCGATGTATTATAGCGTCGACCAGACGATCGCCTATGCCCGTGACCCGCGTTTCACCCAGCCGCTGATCCAGTGCGAATATGCGCATATGCAGGGCAATAGCGGGGGTAATATGGCTGACTATTGGGAGGCCATCTACGCCCATCGCAAATTGCAGGGCGGCTTCGTGTGGGACTGGGTGGATCAGTCGATGCATGCGCGCGACGAGAAGGGCGAGCCGTTTTGGGGCACGGGCGGGATTTATGGTCCCAATCCGGGGGGCGACATCGAATTTGGCGATGGGCTGATCCAGCCCGACCGCACGCCCAATCCGCATCTGTTCGAACTGCATAAAGTCTATCAGCCGATCGCCTTCCGTGCTGATGACCTGGGCAGCGGACGGTTCACAGTGATCAATCGCCATGATTTCCGCAACCTGGCCGATTTCGATCTGGGCTGGATATTGCTGGAAGACGGGATCGAGGTGGCGCGTGGGGCTATCCCCTCCCCCGCTGTCGCCGCGCGATCGGAGGCCACGATTACCGCTGCCTTGCCACAGACCCGCAAGGCTGGTGGCGAATATGTCGTGACGTTGACCGCGCGCGCGCGTGGCGGCGCGGTGCCGCTGGTCCCGGCGGGGCATTTGGTCGCCTGGGACCAGTTCGTCGTGCCGGGCGCCGTGATGGCGCAAGCGCCAGATGGTGGCGGGCCGGTCAGCATCACCGATGACCAGGCCAGTATTGTCCTGGCGGCGGCGGGGTCTGAGCTGAGGATCGACCGCGCGACCGGGCTGATCGGCTATCGCAAGGACGGCCGCGCCATCTTGTCTGGCGGCGCGCCGCATTTCTATCGCGCGCTCATCGACAATGACATAGGCACCGGCGTCGCGCGCACCCATGCGATGTGGCAGACGGCGTCGGAGAAGCGCGTCGTCGAAGCGGTGACGGTGGACCAGGCGGACAAACGCGCCGTCGCCGTCAGCGTCCGGTTCAATGTCGGCGATGGCGTGGCGCGGTTCGAGAACCGCTATGTCCTGCGCGGCGATGGTAAGGTGGCGGTGGAGGCACAATTCACGCCGTTGCAGAAGGATCTGCCCGATCCGCTGCGCATCGGCCTCGCCTATAGCATGCCTTCTGCGTTCAAGAGCGTCGAATGGTATGGCAAGGGGCCGCATGAAAGCTATGCCGACCGCCAGACCGGCGCGGCGCTGGGCCGCTGGACCGGCGCAATCGCCGATCAGCACCATGATTATATGCGACCCCAGGAAACCGGGAACAAGGTGGGCGTGCGCTGGATGAAGGTTAGCGGCGCCACCATGCCGTCCCTGACCGTGAAGGGCATGGAGCCACTGTCCGCCAATGTGCTGGCCTTTCCCTATGACGACCTAGCGCGACGTCCGCCCGGCACCTGGCGCAGCAGCGATATCAAGCCGCATGGCGACGTCACGCTGTTGATCGACAAGGTGCAAAGCGGGGTCGGTGGCACTGATAGCTGGAGCGCGCTTGGCCGACCGTTGGAGCCATATCGCATTCCGGTGACGCCGCACCGCTATGGCTTTACGCTGTCGGTCGATGCGGAGGGGGTGGCGACGACAGGCGCGCTGCCCGCCGCCGCAACGGACACGCCGATCCGCTTCTGACGCAAAAGGGGCGCGCTGCCTGTCGGTAGCGCGCCCCTATTCGGTTTCGCGTCAGCCGTCTCGCTCGACATAATGGAAATAGTCGAAGTCGGCGACGGCTCCTGTGCCCGCCATGTCCTGACAGGCCATGCCGACGAAGGTGCCGGTGAAGTTGGGCAAATAGGGCAAGGTCGCTTCGTCGGACAGAATGCTCGCGTCGCGATCGCCGGGAACCTCGTGCCAAGCTTCGTCATCGGCCATGCGATAGGAGAAGCGCATTGTTTCATGATCCACGTCCAGCCGAAGGCAGACCGGGCCGCGCGCGATCGGGATGGCGGGTGAAGTGACACTGGGACGAGCCTCGTCAGGCACGACCGACAATATCTGGATCACCGGTTGCCCCACATCGTCGGCGGTGATGTGCAGATAATGGAATTTCGTGCTGTTATAATAATGGATCAGACCGGCCGACTGCTGGAAATTGGCGGGATGGAAATCGACCAACGTTTCCGCGCTGAAGCGCCATTCGCACTGGCGTCGCGCCACCAGCGCCTGGGTGAAATGGCTGCCCACGGACTCGCGCCCGAACAGGCGCAGATGGCCCGGCCGATCCGTCAGCGAGAAAATCTGGTCGGGATAGGGCGTGCGCAGCCATTGAAAGGGGGGGGGCAAAGTCGGATCGTCGAAATCCGCGCGATCATCGGTCAGGGTGCGCGCGACGCTCACGTTTCCGACCGACGCCATCGGGCGGCCCGTTCCGTCGATCGTGCGCAGCCAGCCATCCTCGCCCCAGCGCATAGGCTGTATCGCGGTTTCCCGGCCCAATATGCAGCGATCGGACGCGGGCAGCGGGCGGCCGCAGAGATAGACGAGCCAGGGATCGCCGTTCGCCGTTTCCACCAGGTCGCCATGGCCAGCGCGAGCAAGCGGCCCATCGGGCTGATCGCGCGCCGTCAGCACTGGCCCATCGGGATGCAGTTCATAGGGGCCAAAGAGCGACCGCGACCGCGCCATCACCACGGCATGATTGCGCTCCGTCCCGCCCTCGGCCACCAAGATATGATAATAGCCGTCGCGCTTGTAGAGATGCGGCCCTTCGGTAAAGCCCAGCGGGCTGCCAGCGAAGATATTATGCCGCTCACCCAGAAGGCGGCCGGTTTTGAGGCACATTTGCTGGATGACGATCCCGGCGAAGCGTTTGTGGCCGGGGCGATGATCCCACAGCATGTTGAGCAGCCAACTACGGCCATCATCGTCGTGGAAGAGCGCGGGATCGAAGCCGCTGCTGTTCACATGGACGGGATCGGACCATTCGCCATCGATACGGTCGCACCACACCCAATAATTATGGAAGTCCCGCAGCGATACGTCCGTCCGGTCGGACCGGGTGGTGCGGCCATAGCGTTTGACGTCGGTATAGGTCAGGTGAAACCGGCCATCGGCATAGCTCAGGTCCGGCGCCCACACCCCGCAGGAATCGGGATTGCCCCGCATGTCGAGCTGGGCCGGGCGACGTAGCGGCCGGGCGACAAGCTGCCAATTGGCGAGGTCGCGGGAATGGTGGATCTGCACGCCCGGATACCATTCGAAGGTCGAAGTGGCGACATAATAGTCGTCGCCGACCCGCACGATCGAGGGATCGGGATTGAAGCCCCGCAGGATAGGATTGGTAATCGAGATCATACCGGTTTTCGCACCAAGGTCCAAAGTATGGCGGCGCCGACAAGGTCCAGCAGCCCAAGGAGAATGAAGAAGGGGCCATAGCCGACCTGGTCGACCCAACTGCCCAGCAGCAGGGTGAAGATCAGCACGCCGAGATTGGCCGCCGTGCCCGCTATGCCGGTGGCCGTCGCCACCTCATCCTGCGGGAACAGGTCGGCCGACATGGTGATGACGGTGACCGACAGGGTTTGATGGGCAAAGCCCGCGACACAGAGCAGGGCGATGGCCGCAACCGGGCTTTGCACGATGCCGACGAACATCATCGAACACATCAGCACCGCGCCGATGGTGAAGGCGCCGCGCCGCGCGTCGATCAGATGGACGCCGCGCCGCTGGAGCCAGGCGACCAGGGCTGGCCCCGCAAGACAGCCAAGGTCGGCGGCAAGGAAGGGTAGCCAGGCGAAGATCGCAATCTGCTGAATATCGAAATTGCGCACTTGCACCAGATAGAGCGGCATCCAGAGCGAGAGCATCCCCCATACCGGATCGGCGAGAAAGCGCGGGAGCGCGATGCCCCACATATCGCGACGGCGCAGCATCGTGCGCAGGTCCGGGCGCTTGCGCTTCTGCTGCAACTCCGCTTCCTGGCCATCGAGGATCTTTGTGCGTTCTTCCGCGGTGATAGCCCGGTGCCGTGCGGGCGTCTGATACCAGAATAGCCACAGGATGAGCCAGACGAGGCCGAGGCCGCCTGCGACGAAGAAGGCCGCGCGCCAGCTATGGGTGAGCACCGCCCAGGCCACCAGCGGCGGCGCGGCGACGGCACCCAGTGATGCGCCGATCTGGTACAATCCCCCTGCGGTCCCGCGCTCGCGGGCGGGGAACCATTGGGACACGACCTTCATGCCCGCAGGCTGCGCGCCGCCTTCGACCAGGCCGAGCGCGCCGCGGAGCGCGAGAAAGCCGAGCCAGCCCTGCACCAGCCCATGCGCCATGGTGATGAGCGACCAGATCAGCACGAAGAAGGTGAAACCGTAGCGCAGGCCCGCAATGTCGAGGACATAGCCTGCGACCGGCTGAAACATGATGCCGATCTGGAATGCCCCGGTGATCCAGGAATATTGTTCGGACGTGATGCCCTGTTCACCCATGATCGTAGGGGCGGCCACCCCCAGGACGCTGCGCGTCAGATAATTGATGGTCATCGCGATCGCGAACAGACCGATGATGGTCCAACGGATATGCCGGAAATAGGTCAACAGACATGTCCTGCGTTAACGTTATCATAGCGATGTAGGCGAAGGCAGCCGGACGCGGCAAGCGCTAATGTGCAGGAGGGTGCGCATCCGCCCCGATGGAGGCCATCGTCTTTGTCTTGACGGGCCTGCCATCTCGCTAGAAATGGTGCGATTGGTTCGAAAGGATGATCTTGAAGCCTCCCCATCCTCAGCAGCGCAGCGCGACCGTGGTCGATGTCGCCAAGCGTGCGGGCGTGTCCGCGATGACCGTGTCGCGCGTTATCAACGGCAATGGCAAGGTGCGCGCCGAAACCCGTCTGGCGGTCAATGCCGCGATTGCGGAACTGAACTATACGCCCAATGTCGCGGCCCGTGCGCTGGTGACGTCGCGCGAGGTGCGGATCGGCGTGATCTATTCCAATCCGAGCGCCGCTTTCATGCATGATTTCCTGATCGGCGTGTTCGAGGAAGCGTCGGTCATGGGGGCGCAATTGACGCTGCTGGGCGGGCAGGATGGTCGCCCGCCGCCGCCCGAAGCGATCCACCGCCTGATCGGATCGGGCGTGGGCGGCATCATCATCGCGCCGCCGCTGGGGGAATCGCGCGTAGTGCGCGACCCCATCCATCTGGCGCAATTGCCGATGGCAGTGGTAGGTGGCTATGCCCGCGATGCGATCTGCGTGCGGATCGACGATCGCGCGGCGGCTTATGACATGACCAAACATCTGATCGGCCTTGGCCATCGTCGCATCGGCTTCATCATCGGTAATCCTGGCCAGTCCGCCAGCGAAGACCGGCTGGCAGGATTCGACGCCGCCGTGCATGAAGCCGGGGGTATTGAGACGATATTGGTCCAGGGAGACTTCTCCTATACGTCCGGCTTGCTGGCGGGCGAGCAGTTGCTGGATATCGACCATCCGCCGACCGCCATTTTCGCGAGCAATGACGACATGGCCGCTGCGGTCGTCTCCGTCGCCCATCGCCGCCACCTGTCCGTGCCCGAAGACCTGACCGTGGTCGGCTTTGACGATACCACCGCCGCGGTGACGCTGTGGCCGCCACTCACGACGATCCGCCAGCCCGTGCGCGAACTGGCGGCCGAAGCGTTGCGCCTTTTGACCCAGGAAATCAGCACCTCGCGCAAGGTGCGCCATCCCAAATGCCTGCTGGGCCATCAGCTTATCGAGCGGCAATCGACGGCCGCCATCGCGGGATAGACGATGGCGGCCGTTTCGATCGGCGGGTGCAGGGGGAGGTCGCACCGCCGACCGTATCGGTAAAGGTCAGAATTTGAAGCGCACACCGGCACGATACATGCGGCCTACGACATCATAGAGTGCGGGATTGGCGAAATAGGGCGAGCGTGCCGGGTCACGATCGAACAGATTGTCGACCTTGGCATAGGCGGTGATCGCAGGCGTCAGATTATAGGTGCCGCCTATGTCCATGTAGAAGGCGCCGGGCATGAAATTATTGTCGATCGTCGGATTGTTGTTGGTCGAGGCCGGGCAGCTGCCGGGCTGACATTCGACATATTGTTTGCCCAACACGCCGTCGGAAAACCAGCGTTCCTGAACATAGAGGGAGAAGGTGTCGGTGGCGTAGGTCTGGATCGCCAGCCATTTCCAGTCGGGCGTATTGCCCAGGTTCGCGCCCGCCGAGTCCAGGGGAACCGAACCGAACAGACCATTGTCGGTCACGAACTTGCGGATATGGGTCGCCAATGCGCGCAGCGTCAATGTGCCGTCCAGCCCCAGTGGCCGCTGCCACACATAGCTGGCTTCGATATCGATGCCCTCGGTCTTGATCGACGCCAGGTTGAAGGCCTGGACATTGATGAAGTTCGGCCCGTTCTGGTTGTTCAGATTGAACACATTGCAGGCGTCGGGCAGGATTTCGCGGAAGCAGAGATTGACGATGTCGCCAGCGCCCAGGCTGGAAATCACGTCGGTCAGGTTGATCTTGTAATAATCCACCGACAGGCTGACGCCGGGCAGCCAGGGGGCATTGGCCAGCGCCACGCCGAAAGTGGTGTTGCGCGCGATTTCCGGGGTCAGGTCGGTATTGCCGATCTGGTTCTGGATGGCCAGCACGTTGACGTTGCGGAAGGGGTCGAAGAAATTGGGCAAGGTGGTGGTGACGGGCGCCGCAAACAGTTCCGACAGGTTGGGCGCGCGCACATCGCGCGAGGCGACACCGCGCAGACGCAGCCCCTCAATCGGCAGATCCCAGGTGCCGCCGACCTTCCAGGCCCACACCGTTCCCGACGTGCTATAGTCCGTTACGCGGGCCGCGGCATTGATGTTGGCGCGGCCGACGGAGCTGCTGTCGAACAGCGGAAGGTCGACTTCGACAAAGGCTTCCTTGACGCTGTAGGCACCCTGGCCATTCTTGTAATTGCCCGCATACCAATTGTTGCCATCGGTCAACAGCGCGGGATCGGCAGGATATTCGCTATTGTTGGGCGACAGGTCCGACACGCCCGCACCATAGGGGTCGGCCGTGACCTTATAATATTCATGGCGATATTCCGCGCCGAACGCGACCGACAGCGGTCCTGCCCAAAGGTCGAAGGGCGAGCCGGAGAAATTGAGACTGACCACATCCTGCGTCTGGCGGGTCCGCTGATAGGGACCGTTTTCGGGCATGATGTAGGACAGGGCAGCCGCGGATGGCGGTGCGCCGCCCAGGATGTTGAGGGGCACGCAGCCATTGGCTCTGGCAACCGGATCGGCACAGACGATCGCGCCATTCAACGTCACCGCCTGAATCGCCTGGTTGAAGCGGCGGGACAGCATGATGTTGGTGACATCGACGTCGGTATAATTGGTGTCATGCTGATAATAGGCATCATAGGTCCAGTCCGATCCGGCGACCGGCACGCGGCCCTTCGCGCCAGCGACGAAGCGATATTGACGGCGGTCGGTATAGACCTGCGTATTGCCCAGCGCCGCATTGCTGGTGCCATAGGCGAAATTGGTGATGCCCGCCGTGGCGCACGCCTGCTGCACCGATGCTGGCACGAACGGGTTGCTGCATTCGATCGTCAGGTTGGGCCGGTTCATACCCCCCACCGGCTGGTTGTTTGTTTTCACCTGCGCAATATTGACGGTCCCGTAAATTTCATTGTCGGGGGCAAATTCGAAGCCCAGGCGGCCGTAGGTATTGAGCCGCTTGATGCTCGATTGCAGCGATCGACCGGCATCGACATTGCCCGACAGATCGCCGCCGATGCAGAAGCCGGGATAACAGCCATTGACCGCACCCGATGCGTTGCCGGATGGCGTGCCGTTGGAACCATATTGGAACTGGAACGGATTGCCCGCCTGGTCAAAGGCGATGCCCTGCAACGGCCCCGCAGTGATCAGGCCATATTTAGTATAATTATAGGGCTGCGCATTATCGAGCAGCAGATATTGGGGCGATCCGTCGTTGAGCGCGTTGCGATTGATCAGCGTGGTTTGCTTGAACCAGTCGCGGCCACCGGCCAGCCCGATACCGAAATCGCCGCCGCCGACGCCAGCCTCATCGCCATATTCGGCGCTGACCACGGCGCGCAGACGACCGTCGAGAAAGCTTTTGCCCGCCGCCAGTTGGACGAGATATTGCTCATTATCGCCATAGGTGGACACGCCGCCCTGGACGTTGCCCTTGAACCCTTCAAAGCGCGTGTCGGTGATGAAATTCACGACCCCGCCCACAGCGTCCGAGCCATAGGAGGCCGAAGCGCCGCCATTGACCACATCGACCTGCTTGATGAGCAGTTGCGGGAAGAGGCTGACATCGGGAACGCCGGTGACATTGGCACCGACGACGCGCTGACCGTCCAAGAGCGTCAGGGTGCGGATCGGCCCCAGGCCACGCAGCGAGAAGGAGGACAGCCCCTGCTGGCCGCTCGACGTGCTGAACGTATTGACCGTGGAGCCGGTCGATCCCTGCAGCGAGGGCAATTGGGCGATGGTGGTGAAGATATTGGGCTGCGCATTTGCCTCAATCTGCTCAGTGCCGATCATGGTAGTGGGCGTGGGCGCATTGAAGCCGTTTGACGTGATGCGCGATCCGGTGACCACGATATCCTGGTTCGTCGGGGCGGGCGCGGCCGGTGCCGATTGCGGCGCTTCCGATTGCGTGGCGGCGGGCTGCGGAGCCTGCTGCGCCAGCGCCACGGATGGCAGGGCTAGATTCGATGCTATCGCTATCATAGAGCCGGTGGCCACATAGGCGCGCCGCCATTTCAGCCCATATTGTGCCGTCGTTTTCCGTATCATGTCCATCTCCCAGTCTTTGTATTTATTGGATATTTATAACTGAACCCGCGAAATCACCCTAAGCCTGCATTCGCGTGCCGAACGGCTGGAACAGTCAGATCATCCGCCCTGCCGAAAATCAGAATGGTAACGTTAACCCGATTTATTGTGACGGCCCGAAGCTGTCAACAATCTTATGGCAGACCACTGACATTTATGTCGGCCATTTCGCTTCGGGCAACTGCCAACGGCATTGCAGACAGCCGTGGGAAGAACGACAGGTTGTTAAAAAGACAGGATTTTTCCGACCGGCTTTTAGAAGCGGAACATGATTTCCGTTCCCACCATGCGGATGGGGCGGGCGGGGCCGGTCTGGCGCAGGAAGTCGCCAGCGCGGAACAGCGATGCCGAAGCGGAGACGGACAGGATCGTGCTGGCCTGCCAGTTGGCCGACAGTTCGACCTGATTGCCGATGTACCGGGATGCCCCCTGCCCTGCGGCGCGGATCAATTGGCCGGGGACATCATAAATGCCGTCCCCGCGACTGAAGCGCCAATAGGCGATTGCCGTCATTTCGACGGTGAGCCCACGACCCAGATCGACATCGATGCTGGGATGCAGGTTGAGGATATTGCGCGGGCCGATGAGCGTCAGTTCGCCGAAATATTTGCCCTTGGGAAACAGCGCGTTGAACGTACCCAGCCGGTTGTCCCTCGGGTCATCGTCGCCACTGGCGGCATTGGCGCGCAGGCGAAGGCGGGGTTTTAGCGGGGTTTCGGCAAACGCATAGCTGGTTTCGGTCGCAATCGACCAGGCTTTGATGGACTGCGAGCCGAACCGACCGCGCTGGAGCATCGCTTCCCAGTTCCAGCCCAGTGCCGCATGGGTGCCGAACAGCCTGACGCCATAGGTTTGCCGTCGTTCGCGCGCGATCATATTGGCATAGCGGGCGGCGGCGTCGCTGTAACGGAGGGCGTAAAGATCGACTTTCACGCCTGTCGCCAGGGGTGTGGTGACATAAAAGCCGTCAAGCTGTTTGGTCGGCGAACGGCGGTCATCAAAATTGCCGGACTGCACCGCGACGGGCTTTCCCTGGAAGGCTTCGATCCGGCTGTTGCCCCGCTCCAGCATCAGCCGAACGCCGTCGAAAGGCTGCGGGATGTTGGGGCCATAGCGCAAACCGACCAGCCGCTCCGATCCAAGCGCAATCAATTCGCGCCCAGCGCGCAGCGTCAGCGACGCTTGATCGCCGATGGGTAGCTGGATATCGGCAAAGCCTTGAAGCAGGTCCAGGCCGGTTTCATCCGCCGGTCCTGCTCCCGCGCCCACGCCTCTGGCATAGCCGCCAATCCCCTGGACGAAGACACGCACGGGGCCGGCATGCAGGTCGGCAAGGGGCATGACACGCAACCAGAGATAGCCATCGTCCGGAGCGGGCGGCGCGCCCCAAAGATTGTCGGCAAAGCCCTCATAGCGGACCCGCGCTTCCGCGCCCAAGGTCAGCGTGAAACGACCGTCTTCATCCAGCGGCCGGTCCAACGGCGCCCACCAGTCGGCGCGGCGGTCGGGGGTTCCGCGCAACGGCGTCCAGTCCTCGTCATAGCGCAGGTTGGTCTGCGCGACCTGTGCCTCGGCAACCGACGGCAGGCCTAGCAAAGCCGCCAGCAGCAGCGCCCGGATCATCGCGCGACGAGGTGGCGGACCAAAGGCGGCACGGCATCCACCTGAAATGCCCGCACCGCGTCCTGCTGCACCCGGTCGGCATTGGTCACCCGCTCATGCTGGCGCAGATGTTCGAGCCAGCTTTCGACGGTGAAGGTTTCAACCACCCGGCCGGGCTGCGCGACATCCTCATAGACGCCCCAATGGATCGCGCCATCGCGGCGACGGATGCGGCGCATGTCCTGCATCGCGGCGAAGAAGTCGGGCACCAGGACCGGGTCGATGCGATATTCGATCGTCACCAGCACGGGGCCGCGATCCTGCTCGATCACCGCTTCGATCATGGGCGCGGGCCAGTGGAGCGAGGGCGAAAGGTCGAACCGGGCCGCGCTGTCGAGCGGATAGCGCCAGGCGAGCAGCAGCGACGCCAGGACAAGCGCCGCCGCCGCCAGCATCAGGGTCGCCGGAACGCCGATCTGCCCCGCAATGCTACCCCACAGCATAGCGCCAGCGGTCATCGACCCCTGAAAGACCAGCAGGTAGATGGCCAGCGCGCGCGCCTTCACCCAGCCCGGCGAGCGGGCCTGCGCCCCGCCGTTCAGCGCGGCCATCATCGCGATCCATGCGAAGCCGCCCGCCCCTACCGCCATCGCCGCCGCCAGGAAATTGCTCGACCAGGAAAGGCCCGCCATCGCCGCCGCCAGCAGCACGGATGCCGCTACCGTCGTGCGATTGGCCCCCAGGCGCGCGCGCAATCGGGGCATGAGGATCGCACCAGCGACCGCGCCCAGCCCCATGAAGGCCAGCAACCCGCCATAGCCCGCTGGCCCCAGCGCAAGGTCGCGCCGCGCGACAATCGGCAACAGCGCCCATAGGCCGCTGGCAAACAGGAAGAAGCCGACCGAGCGGATCAGCACGACCTGCAATTCCGGCGCGCGCAGGGCG
Source organism: Sphingobium sp. KKT206 (assembly GCF_055640555.1). Classification (NCBI taxonomy): domain Bacteria; kingdom Pseudomonadati; phylum Pseudomonadota; class Alphaproteobacteria; order Sphingomonadales; family Sphingobiaceae; genus Sphingobium; species Sphingobium sp. KKT206. The sequence continues at coordinate 951,720 of NZ_CM145765.1, read as the reverse complement.
TAGCGCAGGCCGGCCCGCATCGCGCCGACAAAATGTTCGGCAGGCAGATGTCGGGCCGCACCCTCCCGACGCCAGCGGAGCATGACGATGATGACGCCCAGCACGGACACCGCATTGAGCGCGAAAACAGCGGCGCTCCCGGCGATAGCGATGATGAGGCCGCCCAGGGCCGGCCCGATGGCGCGGGCAATGTTGACGCCCAGGCTGTTGAGCGCGACTGCCTGCTGCAAGGCGGGGCCAGGCACCAGTTCGGGCACGATCGCCTGAAAGGTCGGGGCCGACAGCGCTGCCCCGACCGCGATCGCGGCGGTCAGCGCGAGCAGCACCGATGGCGTCGTGAGCCCGCTCGCGGTCGCGACCGCCAGGATGACGGTCGCAACAAGACCAAAGAGTTGCGCGCCGATCAGCAGCTTGCGTCGGTCCACGATATCGGCCAGCGCCCCGGCGGGGAGCGCGAAGAGAAACATGGGCAGGGTCGTGGCCGCCTGGACCAACGCGACCATCAGCGGTTCGGTGGACAGTGACGTCATGAGCCAGCCCGCGCCGACATCATGCATCCATGTGCCGATGTTCGACACGATCGTCGCGATCCACAAAGCGCGAAAGACAGGACACGCGAGTGGCTTGTCGTCCGCGGCGGTCATTGGCCGCGCTCGCGCAGGATCGCGGCCATCATCAGCCCGCCGATCAGGCCGATATGTTCCAAGAAAGTCACCCGCTCATGAAAGCGCGCGACCGGATCAGCCATCTGCCAGAAGGGATGCGCGATTCCCGTCGCCAAGGCCGTGAACAGGCCGAGCGCACCGGCCCCCAGCCACGCCTGCCGCCCCATGATGATCAGCAGCGATGCGCCGATCTGGACCAGGATCGTCAGCGCCGCCACCCCGGCCGGGGGCTGCAACCCGAAATGCGCGGCTTCGGCCAGCGCGCCGTTCCAGTCGATCAGCTTGGCGATGCCGCTGGTCCAATAAGGCAGGGTCAGCAGAATGGCCGCGCCGGTCGCGAAACGGCGATCGGCCAGCAAGGCGGCGATGGGACGCGGGGCCATGACTTAAACCGCCCAGCAGCCGCAGCCGACCGCACCCCAGAAGCTCTGGACGTCAGCGGCGGGCACTTGCGCGCCAAGGGCAGTGGCATGGTCATGGCCATGGACGGCGCAGCCAGATGCGCAGCCGCAGGCCGAGGCCAGCTTAGCCGCCATGTCGTCACGGCGATAATGGCCGCCGAAGGTCGCGACCGGCGACCAGTCGGGCATAGCCTTGGGTGCGGTTGGCGCGAGTGGGCCGAACTCTCCTTCGCCATAGACGATTCTACCACCCAGCACCGTCAGCACGGATCGCAGCAGGGCGATGTCATCTTCCGGCACGCTGAAATAATCGTCCGACAGCAAGGCGAGATCGGCCAGTTGCCCGGCTTTGATCTGCCCCTTCTTGCCGACCTCGTTCGAGAACCATGTGTTCCTTTCCGTCCACAGCCGCAGCGCGGTTTCGCGGTCGAGCCGGTTGCGGACGGGATAGAGCCGCAAGCCCCCGACCGTCTTCGACGTCACCAGCCAGCTAAGCGATACCCAGGGGTTGTAGCTCGCGACGCGGGTCGCGTCCGTGCCGGCGCCGACCGGAATGCCCGCCGCCATCATCTTGGCGATCGGCGGCGTCGCTTCTGCCGCCTTGGCACCATAGCGTTCGACGAAATATTCGCCCTGGAAGGCCATGCGATGCTGCACCGCGATCCCGCCGCCCAAGGCCGCGACCCGGTCGATATTCCGGTCGCTGATCGTTTCGGCATGGTCGAAAAACCAGTTGAGGCCGGTGAGCGGAATATCCTTGTTCACCTTCTCGAACACATCGAGCGCGCGGCCGATCGTCTGGTCATAGGTCGCATGCAACCGCCAAGGCCAGCGGCGCTCGGCGAGCAGGCGGATGACCGGCTCCAGGTCGCCCTCCATCTCCGGCGCCATGTCGGGACGGGCGACGCGGAAATCCTCGAAATCGGCGGCGGAATAGACCAGCATCTCGCCCGCGCCATTGTGGCGATAGCTGTCGTCGCCATCGCCCGGTTTGATCTGGGTCGACCAGCTCGCGAAATCCTTCAGCTCTTCCTTGGGTTTTTGGGTGAAGAGATTATAGGCGATGCGCAGCGTTAGTTCGCCATCCTGATGCAGCTTCTCGACGATCGCATAATCGTCTGGGTAATTTTGCGATCCCCCGCCCGCGTCGATGACACTGGTGACGCCGAGCGAATTCAGCTCGCGCATGAAATGCTTCGTGCTGTTGCGTTGATAGTCGGGCGGCAGCTTCGGCCCCTTGGCCAGCGTCGCATAGAGGATCGTGGCATTGGGTTGGGCCAGCAGCAGGCCGGTCGGGTTGCCTTGCGCATCGCGGACGATCTCGCCACCCGGCGGGTTGGGCGTATCCTTGGTATAGCCCACCGCCCGCAATGCGGCCGCGTTTAGCAGGGCGCGGTCATAGAGGTGCAGGATGAAAACGGGCGTGTCGGGCGCGGCCGCGTTGATCTCGGCTATGGTGGGCAGGCGTTTTTCGACGAACTGATGTTCGGTAAAGCCGCCGACCACGCGGACCCATTGCGGCGGCGGCGTATTTTCGGCCTGCCGTTTGAGCATGGCCATGGCTTCGGACAGGCTCGGCACGCCTTCCCAGCGCAATTCCATATTATAATTGAGGCCACCCCGGATGACGTGAATATGGCTGTCGATCAGGCCGGGGATCAGGCGGCGGCCCTTCGCATCGATGACGGTGGCGTCCGGCCCGGCGGCGGCGCGCACCTCCTGTTCGCGGCCCACCGCCAGGAACTTGCCGTCGCGGATGGCAACCGCCTCCGCCACCGGATTTTCGCGATCCAGCGTCGTCACCTTGGCATTGATCAGGATCATGTCTTTGGCGGTCATGGCGAAACTCTCCGTGGCGGTTATCAGGGCGGTCGAGGCGGCACTGGCCAGCGCCTGGCGACGGGTGATCATGCGTCGCGCCCTGAATTGGCGGGCAATTTGCCCAGCACATGGTGGGCGCAGTCGGTGGCGACGAAGCGGGTCAGTTCGGGCAGGCTGGCGAGGCGCTGGGCGATGGGGATCAATTGCTCCCCCACCAATATCCCCGCCAGCCCGACCAGCGCGATGAGCGGCGGGGCGGGAGAACGGACACCCAAGAGGCTGTAGACGATACCGACCAGCAGCCCGGCACCCAGCGCAAGACAATAGGCTTTCATGGGGTCGTTCTCCCGTTCTGGCGTCAGGCCTGGATGAAGGCGAGCATGTTGGCGTTCAGCACGTCGGCATTCACCGTCAGCATCCCGTGCGGATAGCCTTCGTAGAGTTTGAGCGTCGCGTCGGGCAGCAGTTGCGCCTGCAGAACCGCCGCATTTTCATACGGCACGATCTGGTCATCATCGCCATGCAGGACGAGGGTCGGCACGGTAATCGCCTTGAGGTCATCGGTCTGGTCGGTCTCGGAAAAGGCCTTGATGCCTGCATAATGGGCCAGCGCGCTGCCCATCATTCCCTGCCGCCACCAATTGTCGATCACGGCGGGCAGGATGGTCGCCCCGTCGCGATTGAAACCGTAGAAAGGCCCGGCCGCGACATCGCGGAAAAACTGCGCGCGGTTGGCAGCGAGCGCTTCGCGGAACCCGTCGAACGTCGCGATCGGCAGGCCACCGGGATAGCGATCGGTCGCCAGCATGATCGGTGGCACGGCGCTCACCAGCACCGCCTTGGCAACGCGCCCATTGGGCAGGCCGTGGCGCGCGACATAGGCCGCCACTTCGCCGCCGCCGGTCGAATGGCCGATATGGACGGCGTTGCGCAGGTCGAGATGATCCGCGACCGCCGCCGCGTCGGCGGCATAATGCGCCATGTCATGACCGAAATCGACCTGGGCGGAGCGTCCATGGCCGCGACGGTCATGCGCGACGACGCGATAGCCCTTGGCCAGGAAGAATAGCATTTGCGCGTCCCAGTCGTCCGACGAGAGCGGCCAGCCATGGTGGAACATGATCGGCTGGGCATCCTTGCTGCCCCAGTCCTTGTAGAAGATATCGACGCCGTCCGTGGTGGTGATGAAACTGCTCATGGGAAATCTCCGGTGGAAGAAATTGGGTTTAAGGCCCTGACCGGATCGAGTGTGATCCGGTCAGGGTGCCGGGATCAGTGACCGCCTTCGGACGCGCCGAACATGGTCTTGGCATAGGTGATGCCGATGCCATAGCCACCGCCCCATTTGCGGGCGATGCCGGTGGTGAGGTCATAGGTTTCGCCCCGTGCCCAGTCGCGCTGGAGTTCAAGCAGATATTGCAGCGCCGTAATCGGGCGAGCGCCCGCCTGGATCATCCGCGCGACGGCACGCTCATGCGCTTCTTCGGAAATGTCGCCGCACGCGTCGGTGATGACATAGACTTCAAATCCCTGTTCCAGTGCGGACAGGGCCGGGCCGACGATGCAGACGCTGGTCCACAGGCCCGCCAGGACGATCCGGCCCTTCCCGATGCGGTTGATCTCTTCGATCACGGCGGCATCCTCCCATGTGTTCATCGATGTCCGATCGAGCATTGCCTGGCCTGGAAAGGGATCGGTGATCTCGGTGAACATCGGGCCGGAAAAGCTCTTTTCGGCAACCGTGGTCAATATGGTGGGGACGTTGAACCCGGCTGCGGAACTGGCAACCAGCGCGGCATTGTTGCGCAGCAGTTCGGGCGCGATCGACTTGGTGGCGAAGGCCATTTGCGACTGGAAATCGATCAGCACGAGCGCATGATCGGATGGCGACAGCAAGGCGGTTGCCGGTGTGGCGGTTGCGGTAGGCATGGACAATATCCTTTCGACGAGGACAGGAATGGGGGGCAGCAATAGGCGCTTCCTGCAAGGCGATCGTCACGGTGACGATCGGCAGGGGCAATGATTACACCCGAAGCCCGCTGGCCCCACACTGGCAAGGGGGATAGGCGGCTCCCCCATTTGGGGGAGCGCGCGCTATGGTCACGCCCGACCCCATCCGATAGGTTGCGGCAACGCGCATCAGGGGGACTATCTTTGCGCCATATCAGGTCATGGTTGCTGATGGCAGCAGCGCTGGTGGCGACGCCACTCGCCGCCGCGGGCATAGAGGGATTCAAGCATAGCAGCTGGACGCCCGAACAAGGCGCGCCCAGCAATGTCGTCGGCATCGCCCAGACGCCGGACGGCTATCTGTGGATCGCGTCGGCCGAGGGCGTCTTCCGCTTCGATGGGTTGAGCTTCGAATCCATACCGGCCCCGCGCGAGGCGCGTTTCGCCCATGCCATCCCGACCTCTGTCTTTGCCGATCGGGATGGCCGCTTATGGGTGGGCTTCAATCAAAATGCGGGCGCGGCCGTCTATCGCGCCGGTCGCTTGCACGCCCTGTCCATGCTGGCGCCTCCGCCCTCTATCCTGAAATTCGCCCAGACCGCCGACGGTGCCCTGTGGGCGTCCTGGGGCGGCCAGGGGGACAGGTTATTTCGTTATCGTAGTGATAATTGGCAGGTCATGGACCGGCGCTTGAACCTGCCACCGGGCGAGATTGCGGCGATAGCCTCGACAGCGGATGGCAGCCTTTGGGTGACGCTGGGCAACAGCCGCGCGGATGGCACGCTCGCCCGGCTGTCACCCGGTGCCGCCCGCTTCCGGACAGAGGCCGACCGCATAGGTTTTACCATGCTCGCCCGCGCGCCCGACGGCGCGCTGTGGATTTCGGATCGCAATGCCACCCGCATGATCCGCGATGCGAAGGGCGCTGCGCCCGTCCGCCCGCGCCTGTTCCCGCCAGTCGCGGGCGCCGCCGTCCCTACCCTGGCCTTCGACCGGCGCGGTGGCATCTGGGGCACAACGCGCGGCGTGGGACTGTTCCGGCTCGATCCTGCGAGGGGCACGGGTATCGAGCGGCTGGAAGTCGGCCGCATGCTCTCATCCGATGCCACGATCGATGCCTTCACCGATCGCGAAGGGAGCATCTGGGTTGCGACCGACGTCGGGCTCGATCGCTATCGACCCGCCGCCATAGCCCGGCTGTCGGCCATCCCGGCCGATGTGCAGGATGGCCTGAAACTGGCCCGCGCCAGCGACGGCACGGTCTTCGTCGCGGGAAGCCAGGCTCTTTATGCCCTCGCACCCGGCGGCCCCGCGCGGCGCATCGCCGATGGCTTGGGTCGTGTCGCAACGCTCTGCCCGGCTTCCGACGGCGGCATATGGATCGCCCATGGCGGGTCGATGACACGATATGATGCCACCGGCTCATTGACGACCAGCTTCGCCCTGCCACCCGACCCCGTAGCCCCGACCAGTTGCGCGCAGGACCGGGGCGGACGGTTGTGGATCGATGGCGCGGGCGCGCTCTGGGTCGGCGCAAAGGCGCGCTGGCAGCGGGCCCCCGCCGACCTTCAAGGTGGCGGCGCGCTGGACATCGTCGCCGATCCCGATGGCAGCGGGGTGCTGGTCAACACAGGCCATGCCGACCTGCTGAAGCTCGATGCCGTCACCAGCCGCGGCGTGCCTGGCCCGCCCCTCGCCATCGGCGCGCTCGCCGCGCTGTGGACAAGCGAGGATGGCATCTATGCCAGTGGCGCAAAGGGCATAGCGCGTATTTCCAGTGGCCGGGTGCAGCGGATCGAGGCGACGAACAATCCCTGGCTCGTCGGTGTGCGCGGCATGGCGCTGGGCAAGGACGGTGCCGCCTGGTTCCTGGTACGCCTAGGCATTGTCCGGGTCGCTGTCCGCGATCTGGCACGGGGCTTTGCGGCGCCCACGACCGCCCTGCCCCATCGCCTGTTCGACAGCCATGACGGCTATGCGACACGCGGTCAGGCGATCAGCTTTCGCACGCCGCAGGTTGCCGCGACCGGCGATGGCCGCCTTATCTTCGCGACTCGCGCTGGCCCGCTTCTGGTCGATCCAGCCGATGCGGTCCGCAGTCCGCTGTCGCCACCGGTCAGCATCCGCAGTATTTCGGCCGGATCGCTGGTGCGGCGCGATCCACCCGCCAGCCTGACGCTGCCAGCGGGCACGCATACGGTTCGGATCGGCTTTGCGGTCAACAGCCTCGCCGTGCCCAGCCGCAACCGGGCCTTCTATCGCCTCGAAGGCCAGAGTGGCGGGTGGACAGCGGCAGGCGGTCGGCGCGAGGCGACCTATACCAATTTGGGGCCGGGCCGTTACCGGTTCCAGGTGATCGCGGTCAGTACCGATGGCGTCTGGAACCGCCGGGGCCAGACATTGGCGATCGAGATCCCGCCGACCTTTCTGCAAAGCTGGACTTTCAAGCTGCTTTGCATGGCGCTGGGCCTGGCTTTGCTGTGGATAGCCTATCGCATCCGGTTGCGCTTCCTGGCGCGCGAAATCCGTTCCCGCCTGCTTGATCGGCTGCGCGAGCGGGAGCGGGTCGCACGCGACATCCACGACACGCTGCTGCAATCGATCCAGGCGCTGATGCTGCGCTTTCAACTCGCGGCCGATGGCCTGCCTGCGGGGCATCCGGCGCGCGGGCAGTTGGAGGAAGCGATGGACCGGGCCGATAATGTGATCGCCGAAGGGCGGGACAGATTGAGCGACCTGCGCCGGACGGAGGGCCTGGAAGATCCCGAAGCGGCGCTGCGCGAGATTGCCGGGCATCAGTTGGCGGGGACGGCGATCGCAATCACGATACGCTCCTCCGGCGCGGTCCGGCCGATCGATGCCGTGGCCTGGGACGAACTCGCCAGCATCGCGGCGGAAGTCCTGTTCAACGCGGCGCGCCATGCCCATGCCTCCGCCATGGTCGCGGAAATCCAATATCGCAGCACCGGCCTGACCTTGCGCATCACCGACGATGGGATCGGCATCCCGCCACATATGGCCAAGGAGGGACGGCAGGGCCATTTCGGCATAGCGGGCATGCGCGAGCGGGCCGCCCGGATCGGCGGCCATTTTCGCATCGAAAGACGGCGCGAGGGCGGAACCGAAGTGACCGTGACAGTGCCCGCCGCCATGGTATATGGCAGCAGCAGAAAGCGATAGCGGCAGGTGGGCAGGCATGAGCGGTGTGAACGACGCATCCGAGCGCGACAGGCCGATCCGTCTGCTGGTCGTCGATGATCACCCGATGGTGCGCGAGGGGATTTGCGCCACGCTGGCGCGGCAAGACGACATGGTCATCGTCGGCGAGGCCGAAGACGGGGTCGAGGCATTGGCCCTGTTTCGCGATCTTCGCCCCGATGTCGTGCTGATGGACATTCAGATGCCCCAGATGGATGGCATTGAGGCGTTGCAGGCGATCCGCGCCGCACGAGCCGATGCCACCGTCCTCATCCTGACCACCTATCCGGGCGATGTGCAGGCGCATCGCGCGCTGCAGGCGGGCGCTGCCGGCTATCTGCTCAAATCCTGCCTGCGCAAGGAACTGGTCGATACCGTGCGCGCCGTGCATGCGCACCGCCGCGTCATTTCTCCCGCCGTTGCACAGCAATTGGCGCTGCACGACCCGCAGGATCGGTTGACCAACCGCGAAGTCGATGTCCTGCGCCTGGTTGCCGAAGGACAGCCGAACAAGCAGATCGCCTGGCAATTGTCGGTCTCGATCGAGACGGTCAAGTCGCACCTCAAATCGATATTCGAGAAGCTGGGCGTGGACGACCGCACCCATGCGGTGACGGTCGCCGTGCGCCGGGGCTATTTCAGCTGATCGGGATTCACGCCAAACCCAATTCCGCGACAAGCGCCTTTTGCAGGCGGAATTTCTGAATCTTCGACGTCGACATCGGCCATTGATCGATGATGCGGACATGGCGCGGCACTTTGAAACTCGCCACCTTGCCCTTGCAATGATCGATCAGTTCCTGCGTGGTCGTCTGGCTGCCATCGACCAGTTCGACAAAGGCGGCGGGCACTTCGCTATAGCGGTCGTCGGGTATGCCCACGACCTGCGCCAGCTTCACAGCCGGGTGGCTTTGCAGCATCGCCTCGATTTCCGCCGCCGCGACATTTTCGCCGCCGACCTTCAGCATATCCTTGGTCCGGCCGCGGAACATCACCTGCCCGTCGGCATCCATCGACCCGATATCGCCGGTATGGAACCAGCCATCGCGGATGACCTCGGCCGTCTTCTCAGGGGCGTTGTAATAGCCTTTGAGCATGTTGCCATGAAGAACCCTATCTCTTCGTCGATGCGCCTGCGGGGCTGCTGACTTGCGTTCAGATGGGGACGAGCGAATTTCACGGCTGGGGCGCTAGGATCGAGGATGTCGAGAAGCCCGACCGGCTTGTGTTCGATCTTGATCCCGATGAGGGGTTGGCATTCAAGGATGTGGTGTCAGCCGCCTTCCACCTGCAGGATATGCTGGCGCAGATGGGGCTCGTGACCTTTCCGATGGTGACGGGCGGCAAGGGGGTGCATGTGATCGCGCCGCTGACCCCCAGCGCGGAATGGCCGCAGGTCAAGGATTTCGCGCATCGGTTTGCCACCGCTTTGTCGCAGGCTGACCCCGACCGGTTCACCGCCGCACTCGCCAAGGCGAAGCGGACGGGCAAGATCTTCATCGACTATTTGCGCAACCAGCGCGGCGCGACGGCCGTCATGCCCTATAGCGCGCGCTCGCGGCCGTTCGCACCGATCGCCGTGCCGATCAGCTGGGAGGAACTGCGCACGCTCGATGGCCCAGACCATTGGCATATCGGGGATGCAAGCGAGATGGTGAAACGCGCGGCTTCGAAGGATCTGGCCCATTGGGGCAGAGCTGATCAGATTCTGCCCGACCTATAGATTGGGTCGGGCAGAATGTTCAAAATTCAATCGATGCCGACGCTTTGAAGGTGCGGGGCATGCCCTGCAACAGGTCGGGACGGAAGCTGTCGAACGCGGACGCCCAATAACGCCGGTTGGCAATATTATCGATGCCCGCACGAAGCGTCAGCGGGCTGTCGCCCAGCAGCGAGACATGGCGCAGGCCGAGGTCAAACCGTGTCCAGCTAGGCAGGAACAGCGTGTTATCAAGGTTGGCGGCCTGCTTTCCCGTATGCACCGCCCGGCCCGTAACGGTGAACGCCGGGACGAACGGCAGATCCCATTCGACATTGGCATTGAGCATATATTCGGGAACGCCGGTCGGTTTATTGCCTTCATTGACCCCACCTTGGGTCTGGCGCAGTTCGGCGTCGATCACCGATCCGCCAGCGATCAGGCGCAGGCCGTTCACCGGCTCCGCGTCGATGCTTAATTCTATACCGCGGTGCCGCTGCGTGCCGAACGGGCCATAGACAAGAAAGCCCGGCCGCGCCGCGTCGAGCGTATAGATAGCGATGTCGCGATCGATCTGGAATAAGGCCAGGCTGGCGTTCAGCTTGCCAAGCGCAACCTTGCCACCCAATTCATATTGCGTGGATAGAAAGGGGGGAAGCGTCTCACCGCCATTGCTGACGGGCAGGACGCCGGTGCCGGTATTGGCGCTGACGGCTGCAGTGGCGCCGGGCACCAATGCCTCTATCCGGTTGGCGTAGAATGACACGCCGTTGACGGGCTTGAAGACGAGACCAAGGACCGGCGTCACGGCATCTTCATCATAGCGGCCGGTCAGGCCGCCGGCAGCGATTGGTCCCGTGGCGTTTGCGGCATAGGATTTGCTGCCGATCATCTGCAGCCGCAGTCCGGCAGTGATCTGCAGCCGGTCGTTCCAGAAACCGATGGTGTCGGACACGAACAGGCTGCTCAATTTCTGCCGGTTGATCGGGAACGGATCGTCAATGTCGCCGCCTGCGAAGGTGACCACATCGGGACGCGGGACAGCGACGGGATCATAGATATTGGTCGCCACCGGCGAGGCCGCATAGAATAAATAGGCATTGCGGTTGACCAGCCAGTTGATCGACCCGCCGACATTGACTTCATGCGTCCAGAGGCGCGATGCCAGCTTGGCACGCAGACCTACGGTAGCCGCCTCGTTGTTATCCGTGCGCGGGATATAGGAACCCTGTGCCGTAGCCGCGCCAGTTGCTGCGTCGGTCAGTCTTATGGTCTGGTAGAAGCCGCGCTCCGACCCGTCGCGCGCGCCGAATGATGCATAGAGCAGCACATTGTCGGCAATGTCATATTCGGCCCTGAATTGCCCGAAGATATCGCGCAGCGTGCTATTCTGCCATGGCTGACCATAATTGGTCGATGACCCCGGCACGGCAGGAATGATATTGCCGACCACCAGCTTGGGCCGCTGGTGCGCCACCCTTACACGCTGGTAGACGATGTCGAGCGCGAGCCGCAGCGGGCCATTGTCATAGTCGATGGCGCCGCCCAACAGGTAGGAGCTGCGAAACTCATCGTCGATTGCCACATCGCCCCGTCGCGCCGTGCCGTTGATCCGCGCGCCCCATTCGTCGTTCGCCCCATAGCGACGGCTGACGTCGAACGCGCCGCCAATATGCTCTGGCCCGGTATAGTTGACGGTCAGCCGATTGAGATCATGCGCGCCCGCACGCTTGGGCATCAGGTTGACGCTTCCGCCGATGCCGCTGCCGCCCGGCGCGGCCCCGTTGATGAAGGCGCTGGAGCCGTTCAGCACCTGCACTGACTGAGCGAGTTCGGGCGCGACCAACTGGCGCGGCGCTATGCCATAAAGGCCACCGAACCCGACATCGTCTCCGCTCAGAGCAAAGCCGCGGATGACGAACAGTTCGCCCGCAATCCCAAAGCCCAGCGTCGTGCGGATCGAGGGATCATTTTCCAAGACCTGGCCGAGTGTCTGCGGCTGCTGGTTGAGGATCAGCGCCTCATTATAGGTCTTGATGCTGAACGGCGTGTCTTGCGCAGCCTTGTCGCCGAATATGCCGACATTACCTCCGCGCAACACAGCCGTCTCGTTCTGCTTCTGCGCGGTAACGATGATGGCACTGTCCTGCGCGAAGGCGGGCACAGCGAAGGTCGCGAGCGATGCGCCGATCATCAGGCGCGAAAATTTGGACGTCACAATGGTATCCCCCAGGATAAAAGATCGAAAGATGGGCTGAATCAGCGTCTATGTTTCCGCATCGCCCAGACGACCGCGAGAGGCGGGACCAAGAGAGCCGCCCAAGACAACCGATCCGCCGCGCCGTCACCGGCCAGCGCAGACACCAGCCCGACCAGAATCAGCAGCGCGATGATCAGCGGCGCCGCGAAAATATGGCGAAGCGACCGGACATGATTTCGGGACTTGCCAGTCATTCAGCCGCCGCCATGAGACCACCGCTCTCGACCTCTCGGACATGCGCGTCAGCGCCCGCACGCCGCTTGCCCAGCCACAGCAGCAAGCCGGTCCACAGGACATAGAGGGTGAAAAGGTCAAGGATCGCCCAGAGGATCTTGAGCGGCAGCGCACCATAGTCGCCAAAATGCAAGGGTTGCGAATAGGATAGCGCAACCATGTACCAGGGCATTTGGCGGATGTCGGTCAGCACGCCGCTTTCGCCATCGACCAGCGCTGGCGTCAGCACATGTTCGGTCAGCTTCGTCGTGCCCTGCAGGAAAACGGCATAATGATGCTTGCTGCTGAACCCACCCCCAGGGAAGGCGATGAATTGCGGATTGTTGCCCGGCCGCGCCGCCCGTACCGCCGCCATGGCTTTGTCGATCGACCCGTATCGCGACGGTGGCAATGGCGGCTGGCCCGCATAGGCTAGAGTCATTTCGGCAAGTTCGCCCATCTGCCACATCTGGCGCAGCGGCGTCGCGGCGGCATTGATCACGCCCGTCAGCCCGACGACGCCCATCCAAGCCAGGGCAACAATGCCCAACAGATTATGATAGTCGATCTGCCGCAGCCGCCGACTACGGCTCACGCGCAGGGTGCCGAAGTCCAGCTTGCGCATGAAGGGCGCGTAGAGAACCGTCCCTGACAGCAGCGCGATGAAAAACAGGACGCCCATGGCACCCAGGAAAAGCATGCCGGGCAGACCCATAAACATGTCGGTATGCAGTTGGAGCAGAAAATGCATCACGCCCTCCTCACTCTCCCGACCCGTCACTTCCCCGGTCGCGCGATCAAGAACGTGAATGGTCATGTCCGCGCCACTGCTGTCGGGTTGCGGGGCCGTGGTGATGGTCATCAGCGGCGTGTCATTGTCGAACGCCATGAATACCGGAACTTGGCCCGGTGCATTTGCCAAAACCGTGCCCAGCAAAGCATCAAGCGATTTCAGGCCGGGCGCATCGCTGGATGAAGGCGGTCCCGCTACCGCCATGCTGTCGGGTTCACCTGACAGAGCGTCGATTTCATCGTGAAAGATCAGCGGCAGTCCGGTGACGCACAGCATCAGCAGGAACAGCGTGCAAATGAGGCTGGTCCATTTATGAACGAGATACCACACGCGGATTGTGCCGCGGGTCATTATAGAGCGCCCCTTGCTTAGTAATGCGAATTATTCGCGATAAATCGGCGCGTGCGAATATTCAAGGGGGTTTGACCAAACTGCTGACGATATCCCTCTTTGGGTCATCCCCGTACCGGTGAACGGCCCTAGGGAAGAGACGGCGAAGCCGCTCGCTTTACGCGCGACGTTGCCAGCCAGCCTGGCTTAGGAAGCGCGCATCATGGCTCGATCCCAGCACGTTCGCGAGTAAGGCGCTTCGCAAGCAATTCACGCGATCGGGCAGCATAGCGGCGGCAGGCCCCAGGCGTATCATTATATCGACCTTGGCCTGCATTATCCGGATGTGCGGAGATCAGTATGTCACATGGCAATCTGTCCATCCGCTCGTAGCTCGCCGCAAAACCCCTGATGATCGCAGCGCTTGAGGGCGCTATGTAGCGATAGCCATCGGCTGACACCGGATTGAGGCTGGCGGCGAAGACGATCGCCTTGCAGACCTTGCCTTCACAGGCTTTCCAGTTCCAACTCATGCTGCCCATCGTATGACCGGATGTTGCGTGTGCGGTGACCGCCGTGCGCCCAAGCCTCAGCACTTCGCGGTCCTTGACGACGCGCAGGCGCGTCACACGCGGCCAGCGGCCGCCATAACCCAGTTGTGGATCATCTTTCATATGCGCCCCTAACCGCAAGCCTTCAGCCCCGCGCGCGCTTGCAACGATGGTTGCACCGGTGTCGCGGGCGAGCGCGGCAAGTCCGCCGCTATGATCAAAATGCGGTTCCGTACTCAGAATAAATTTGATGTCTTTAGGGTCGAAGCCAAGCGCGCGGACATTATTCATTATCGCCGGTGCCGTTTGCGGAAGTGCGCCATCGATCAATATCAGCCCTGCACCTGTGTCGATCAATGCGATACTCAGTCCCCCAAAGCCGACGAGATAGGTGTTCCCGAAGATTTTTTCCGGCGGCACTGGCGCAAGCCATTCCTTGGCCCGCTCTGTAGCCATCGGGCGGGTCAATGGATCGATCTGGCCTCGTGCGGGGACGCTGGCCTTGGCAGCGACCAAAGACGGTGCCCCGTGCCCGATGGTTGGTTGCGGACCTGAAACCAGGGCGGCGATTGTCAGTATTGCGATCATATCCTGTCTCCCATTCACCGCTGGGATGCCCGCCGACGTCGCACGTTACAAAGCATGATTTCTCGACAAAGCCATGAGAATAATCGATGGCAAGGCCATGGATCGCGCCCAACTTCCGCTCAACGCCCTGCGCGCTTTCGAGGCGGCAGCGCGTCATCTCAATTTCACCCGCGCAGCGATAGAATTGTGCGTCAGTCAGGGCGCGGTCAGCCATCAGGTCGCGCAGCTCGAACGTCGCCTTGGCACGCGCCTCTTCCTCAGGCTGCCGCGCGGCCTCGCGCTCACCGACGAGGGGCATGCGCTTGTGCCCGTACTTGCCGAAGCCTTTGATCGTGTCGGCGCGACGCTCGACCAATATGCTGATGGCCGGTTCCGAGAGGCGCTCAAGGTCGGGGTCGTCGGCACGTTCGCCACCGGTTGGCTGATTGCGCGCCTGGACGCCTTTGCCCGTTTGCATCCTTCGATTGATCTGCGCATCTCGACCAACAACAATCGTGTCGATCTGGCAGGCGAAGCGCTCGATTTCGCGATCCGCTTTGGCGACGGTGCGTGGCATGGTACGCATGCCGAGCCATTGCTGGCTGCACCCATGGCACCCGTCTGTGCGCCGGTCATTGCCGCGCGGTTGAAGGCCCCCATCGACCTTTTCCATGAACAAATGTTGCGGTCGTACCGACCCGATGAATGGGCGCTGTGGTTCGAGGCTGCAGCCGTACCTGGTCCCGATGCTGCGCGGTCCCGTTTTCGATAGTTCAGCGCTGATGGCCTCGGCCGCTGCCGCTGGACATGGTGTCGCGCTGGTGCCGCTCGCGATGTTCACCCGCGAACTGGCCTCGGAACAACTGATGCAGCCTTTTGCAATCACGGTCGACGTCGGCCGTTACTGGCTCACTCGTCTGATCTCACGCCCGGAAAGTGATGCGATGCGCCGCTTTCGCCATTGGCTTATGGATGAGATAGCAGCGCCATCACCCATGGATCAGCGATAAAAAACTACTGGAGTGGCGAGTTAGTTTTAGTGCGGCACGGTTGGAGTGGAAGATCGTTTTCGGTTATGCCGTTGGAGGCAGGTTCGCGGTCGCAACCTGCCCCCCCCATCAGCCATCAACGATCCGCTTTGTCCGCAGCCTGACGGGCCGCCAATTGGCGAGCAGCCGTTGCCGTCGCGTCAGCGGCAGTCACTATGTCGTCCCTGTCATTATCCTGCTCAGCGAAGGCACGGGTGCCGGAGGCGTCATATTCGGCCTGGGTCATCTTTGCGTCCTTATCCTTGTCCAGTACAGCGAAGCGGACATAGGTTTGGCGAATCTGACGTTGCCGTTCCTCTGTCTTTTTTTCCTCGCTGCGGTCCGATCTGGCGAGTTGCTGTTCCAGCCGGGCACGATATTCCGCGACATATTCGGCCTCCGACACCCAGCCATCGCTGTTGGTGTCGGTCGCCTGGAAGCGGGCCAGTCGCCCGGCGTCGAATTCGGCGCGGGTCACCTGCCCGTCCTTCTCGGCATCATAGTCGCGGATGAAGGCGGAACCTTCATGTGGGGCGGCTGCGGCATTCCCGGCGATGGCGAGCAAGGCAGCAGCGAGAGAAATTTGGATTTTCATACTATCTCCGATGAAGGAAGAACGGGGCGATCAGGCCGCGTCGAAGGTCAGCGTATAGGTGTAGCTGCGATAGGGTGTTTCGGACCCTGCCGGGGCTGCGCCGCGATGGCGTACAAGGATGAGATAGGTGCCCGCATCCGGCGGCGTCAGGGCGAAGCGCCCATCGGTTCCGCTTTTGATCTGCGCGACGACCTTGCGCCCGTCATAAAGACCAGCGCTGCGGAACAGGCTGATGTCGGCCTGAGGAAGCGGCTTCCCCTCGAACAGCAAGGCAAAGCTGGCGCCGGATCCGGCAACGATGGCGTTGGGGTGGGTGATCGCCTGGATTTCCAGCGCCCGCCCCGATGGCTTGAGCGTCGTGTCGGTCGGTTGGCCGCGCGTCACATAGGCTTCGGCGAGGGTCATGCTCTGCACATCGACCTGCTCGACATTAGCGGGCGGCGTCCCGCCTTCACCGCGCATCGCCCATTTGTCGCCTTGCCGGAACATCTTGCCCTTGCGCCCGGCACGCTGGCCGCTGGTCACCCGATAGGTGCCGTCGGCGGGAATCGCCGCTTCAAAGACAGTCAGGTCGCGCAAATGGGTGACGGGGCCGGTCGGTACGTCCCGGCCATCGGGCGCGACCAGATGGAAGGGTGCGTCGCGCATGGCGACTTCGGGCAGGAAGGCGTCCTCGGCAAAGGCCGCCTGGACAGTGACATGGTCGCCCTTGGCCCCCAGGTCGAATGTGGTCGGCAACATATAGGGCATATGGGCCTGCGCCATGGTGGTGCAGAACAATGTCAGGCCCAGCGCAGCGGAATGGAATCGCGATATCTTCATAAATCCCCTTTCTAGCCTCAGCACTATATCTAATGCGACTCACTTGCAATCTCATTCATTGCTGCTAGGTGCTGGCTGGACCGGGCGGGTCAACGCCCGCCTACTGCCGAAGGGGGCCGCATATGATGTTGAAGACCAAAATGAAGCTGGCATTGGGGACCGCGCTGATCGTCACGCCGATCCAGGCATGGGCGCAGGACACCGCCGCCGATGCGCCGCAAACGACGCGCATGACGCTCGATCGGATGGTGATATCCGCGGGCACGGAAAAGGTCGCGATCGACACGCCGCAGGCGGTCAGCACGCTCGATCAGGACGATATCGACCAGATCCAGGCAACGACGATTGGTGACTTGCTGGAGGCCATGCCGGGCGTCAATGTCCAGGGCGGCGTCGGCCAGCTGGGTCAGGGGTTCAACATTCGCGGCCTCGGCACGGCGATCGGCGACAGCGACAATCGCATCCTGCTGACCGTCGATGGCGTGACCAAATTCTACGAACAATATCGCATGGGGGCGCTGTTCAGCGAACCGGAACTCTACAAGCGGGTGGAAGTGCTGCGCGGCCCAGCCTCTTCAACCCTCTATGGCGCGGGCGCGTTGGCGGGCGTCATCAATTTCACGACCAAGGATGCGTCCGACTTTCTGGCCGATGGCGATCCGCTGGCGGTGCGGCTGAAGGCTGCGACCGAAACCAACGCGCAGGCGCATACCCTGTCGGGGATCGTCGCGGTGTAGCCGGTCGAGGGGGTCGAACTGCTGGGCAGCTATAATTACCGGCGCAGCGACGATTATAAGAGCGGCAATGGTGAAACGGTAGCGGCTTCCGCCACCTTGTCGGATAGTTGGCTGGTCAAGGGCCGGGTAGCAATCGGCGGCAACAAGAAACATGCGATCTGGGCCAGCTACCAGGACTGGGTGAGCGATGCGCCGCAGGTCTATGATCAGATATCCGCAGCGACAGGCGCGGCGCTGATGCGCCGCCGCGTTCACGACAAGACGGCGGTGCTCGGCTATGTAAACGACTTCGACGGCAGCAAGATTTTCAATATCGAAGCGCAGATCGCCCATTCCCTATCGAAGGTGCATCAGACCGAAACCACTTTCCTTGGCCCCCTCGCCTATTCCGATTTTTCCTATGAAAGCTGGCAGGCCAAGGTCCAGAACAGCAGCGAGTTCGCCATGGGCGGCGACTGGACGACCTTCCTGATTCTAGGCGGTCAGTGGAGTACCCAGGAACGGCGCAACCCGCGCGTTGCGTTCGACGGCACGGTCACGCCGGGCGCGGGCACCCATCCCGAAGGCAGTATGGACCGCTATGGCCTGTTCGGGCAGTTGGAGATCATCTGGTCCGACAAGCTGACCATCATGCCGGGTGTCCGGGTCGATTGGAACGACTTGAAACCCGGTGACACGGTGGTTGGCGGCACGACACTGACCGAGCGGGTCAAGGATAGCGGCATTTCGCCCAAGCTGGCGGCGCTCTATAACATCACCCCCTGGATCGGCCTGTTCGGATAGGTGGCGCGCACCGTGCGAATGCCCAATGTCGACGAAGTGTTTACGCGTGCTGCGATCCCCGCGCCCCTGGGGCGTCCCAACAATTCCGGTCTTCGCCCGGAGAAATCGGATAATATCGAGGCGGGCTTCACCCTGTCCTTCGATGACATGATAGGCTCGAATGACCGGTTTCGGGCCAAGACGACCCTGTTTCGCAATGACGTCAAGGATCTGATCATCCAGGGGGCGGCCACGTCGGGAACGCCCTATTTCCAGAATATCGGCCGGTCACGCTTCAAGGGTATCGAGGTGGAGGCGGAATATGGCCTCGGCGGTTTCTTCGCCCGCGCCAACGCGTCCTTCGTCGATGGCAAGGACCGGCTAACGGATAATTATCTCAACACGATTCCGGCCAACGACTATCGGTTGACGCTGGGCTATGTCGATACCGCCACCGGCCTGTCCGGCGGCTGGTCCGGCGAATTTGCCGAACGGCAGGACAGGGTGACGACGGGCAATTTCTCATCGGCCGGGTCCGGCCTGCCGACGCCGGGCTATAGCGTCCATAATCTCTTCTTCGCGTTCAGGCCGCAGAGCGGCGCGGCGAAAGGTTTCGAGTTCCGCATCGCGATGGATAATGTCTTCGACAAAAACTATCGCCGCCATCTCTCCGCGCTTGCAGCAGAGGGGCAGAGCTTCAAGTTCACCGTGGCTAATATGTTCTAACGCCATGGCACGGGCAGCGCCTTCCTTTCGCATCGGCGGACCAGCAGCGGCATCGCTTTTGGTCAACGGGCTGCTGATCGCGGCCTTGCTTAACCTTGGCATGGAGCATGTCGCGCGGCGCAGGGATTCACCGGCGCTGACGGTCGTGTCGCTGGCGGTGTTGAAGGGGACGGAGCAGGGGAAAGACGAAGCGGAGGCATCGGCTCCCCCTACCCCGCCCGCTGCGGCTGACCCACCGCCTGTCGCGCCCTCGTCGCCAGCGCTTGCGCCCGTCATTCCCGTATCGATCGCGCCGCCGATCAGCGCAATTGCTTCCAGTCTGCCGCCTACGCCATCGGTCCAACACACGGTATTGGTCGCCACCCCCTCTACAGCACCGTCGCCCCCGGCCCAGCCCGTTTCGGGCTCGGCATCGCCAACGACATCGGCCGCCCGTCGCGGCGTCACCGATGGCCTGGACGTCAAGGCACCGCCCGGCACCAGCCGGACCTATGCCGCCAAGATACGATCCTGGCTCTATGCCCATAAAATCTACCCCCGCCGCGCGCGGATGCGGCGGCAGGAGGGGCTGGTTCAGGTTCGTTTCATCCTCGATCGCACCGGCATGTTAGTGGAAGGCGCGATCATTCGAGGATCGGGCAACGCCGTTCTGGACGAAGAGGCTGAGGCGATGATGCGGCGTGCATCCCCCTACCCCCCCGCGCCCAACGATTTGCGCGGCGAGCGGATCGAATTCACCGCGCCGATCGAATTCGTCCTGCCGGTCTGAACCGGGGAAGGCCGGCAGCGGTCGTGTTCTGACGGGGCGCTCGGCGGTGCTGGCGGCTCGGTGCGTAGTGATGGGTCAATGACAAGACCGGGGTGGCGCTTGTCTCCGCGAGCCTTCGCCGTGGCGCGGCTCAATGTGACGATTTCGTTTCATCAATCCGGTTCGAGCTTCATCTGATTGTCATCTCCTAGCCTCTGGCAAGTCACATCCTTGGGGCATCGGCGTCCTCATTCAAAAAGGGGTTCGCCAACATGACACGCCGTATGCAGTTTTTCGTCGCCCTGCTTTCCAGCAGCACCGCTTTCCCAGCTGCGGCCCAGACCATGGCGCCCGAAGTCGAGGCCGCAGGCCGCGAGCAGATCATCGTCACCGCGCAGAAGATCGAACAGCGGGCGATGGACGTGCCCATCACCATATCGGCCGTCAGCGGCAAGCGGATGGCGGAAATCGGCGTTTCCGACCTGGACGAACTGTCCAACTATATCCCCGGCCTCAACATCCAGGAACAGAGCGCCAACAATCCGGGCATCGTCATTCGCGGCATCACGTCGGACAGCGGATCGGCCCAGCAAGCGCCGCGCGTCACCCTTTATTATAACGGCGTCGACATTTCCCGCTCGCGTGGCTCCTATCAGGACATCTACGATATGGAGCGGATCGAGGTCATCAAGGGACCGCAGGCGACCTTGTTCGGAACCGCGTCGGCGGTGGGCGCGATCAGCATGATCTCCGCCCGGCCCAAGCCCGGTTTCGCCGCCGAACTGACCGCCGGATACGGTAATTATGATGCCAAATTGCTGAGCGGCTTCGTCAATGGCGGGTCGGACAAGGTCTCCGGCCGCATCGCCTTCGCCTGGAAGAAGCGCGACGGCTATGTGAAAAATCTGTCCGCGACGCAGGACGATCTCTATGCCCGCGACCAGTTGGGTGTGCGCGGCTCGCTGCGCCTCACGCCCACCGACAATTTCACCGCCGACCTTATCCTTACCTATGACCGTCAGCGCAATTCCGGTACGCCCTTCATCTCGCGCGCACTGCCAACCTCGCAGGGGCCGGGCAACCCCTTTGGCGCGGCCAATCTGAGCGGTTCGCCGCTATCGTCTTCCGCTCTGCGCGGCGACAAGCTGGGACTGCGCCGCGACGTTTATGACGCGAACCTGACCTTCAGCTGGGACATCGCCGACGACTGGACGCTGACGATGGTCCACGGCTATCGCGATTTCGACAGCAATGAAATTTTCGATGCGGACGGTTCGGCCGCCTGGTATCTGGAATTTGGCGAGGAGGCGAAGGGCTGGCAGGCAAGCCATGAAACCCGTTTCTCCTATGCTGGCGACCATTTCCGTGGCGCGTTCGGCTGGAATATGTTTCGGGAGAAAAGCAATCAGCGCGTGCCTTTCTCGACGGAAGAAGGCACCTATATCCAGTGCGCCACACGCCTGATCCCCGGCCTCGCCTGTGTAGCGGCCGACGGCACCGTCACGGCATCGCAGGCGACGGCGATCCTCACGCAAGGCGCGGCGACCGTCATTCCCTACAACTCGGTCTTTGAAAATCAGGGCAAGAATGACAGCTATTCGATGTTCGCGGATGGCACCTGGCTCGCCAGCCCATCGCTGGAACTGACGGCTGGCATCCGCGCGCTCATTGAAAAGCGCCGGTCGGGCTTCGTGACGACTGTACCCAACTCCGTGCTGAGCGGCGCGCCGCTCATTCCCAGTCAGGTCAACACCAATGGCCGCGTCCTGCGTGCCGAAGACAGTTTCGCCGCCTTCCTGCCGCGCTTCAATATCCTCTATCGTTTCTCACCCAATCTGAACGGCTTTGCCACTGTGTCGAAGGGCCGCCGGTCACCGACCGTCAGCCTGGACGCGGCCGCTGGCGGCGTTGCCCGCATCAATCGGATCGCGGGGGAAAATGTATGGAACTATGAAGTCGGGCTGAAGGCCAATAGTGGCATCATTTCCGGTTCGCTGGGTGTCTATTATCAGAAATATGATAATTTCCAGGTCAGTGTGACCGGCACCGACGGCGTCAATCGGACAGTCAGCGCCGGGACGGCCAGCAATCTCGGCGTTGAAGCAGAGGTCGCGATCCAGCCCACCAGCTGGCTCAACATCTTCGCCAATGGCGGCTATATCGATGGCGGCATCGACAACAAGGAAGCCAATGGCCGCTTTGCGGGCGATCAGTTCCGTCTCCAGCCCAAATTCCAGTCGGCAGCCGGTTTCACCATCGACGCGCCGCTGGGCAATGGCATGCGCGTCTTCGCAACGCCCAGCCTCACCTATCGCAGCAAAATCTATTTCGAAGTGCCGAACACCGAAGCCATCAGCCAGAAGGCTGTCATGCTGGCGAACGTACGCGCAGGCATCGGCTTTGCGGATGATCGCTACGAGATTTCAGGTTTCATCCGCAACCTCACGAACAAGGACTATCTGCTCGATGCCGGTAATACCGGCGGCGGCTTCGGCATCCCGACCTACATCCCCGCAGAACCGCGCTTCTACGGCGTGCAGCTCACCGGCCGCTTCTGAACGGCGAGAGGAAGGAACAATCATGCGCTTCACCATCGATCGCCGCCTGCTCATCAAGGGCAGCATATTGGGCCTGGGTGCCCTGTCCATTCCCGGCGCCGCGCAGATATTGGGCGCGCGCGGCTTTAGCCATGGCGTAGCCAGCGGCGAACCGGGCATGGACAGCGTGCTGCTCTGGACCCGCTATGTCGGGTCAGGAGACAGCAAGTTGCGGGCCGAAGTCGCCACCGATCCGGCCTTTACCAAGGTCGTGTCGGGCGGCGAAGTCACCGCCCGCGCCGATGCCGATCACACAGCGAAGATCACCGTCACTGGCCTTCAACCCGGCCAATGGTATTTCTACCGGTTCATCGCGCCCGATGGCGCGATCAGCCGGATCGGTCGCACCCGCACCTTGCCTCAGGGTAATGTGTCGCGCTTCGGCATCGGCCTCTTCTCCTGCTCCAACATGCCCTTTGGCTTCTTCAACGCCTATGGCCATGCCGCCGTGCGCGACGATATCGACCTGGTCATCCATTGCGGCGACTATCTCTATGAATATGATCGCGGTCATTATCCCAGTCTGGAAGACGCCGTTCCCGGCCGGATCATCGAACCGGCGAACGAGATGGTGACGCTGGCCGACTATCGCCTGCGCTACGCCTCCTACCGGCTCGACCCTGATCTTCAGGCGCTGCACGCCGCCTTCCCGATGATCGCCCAATGGGACGATCATGAACTGACCAATGACGCCTATAGGGATGGCGCGGAGAATCATCAGCCCGACATGGAAGGCGAATGGGCGGTGCGCAAAGCGGCCGCGCAGAAGGTCTATCGTGAATGGATGCCCGTCTCCGATGCGATGTATGACAGTTTCCAGATCGGTACGCTGGCGACCATCTTCCGTCCTGAAACCCGGATCACAGCGCGCAACAAGCAGTTGAACGTCGGCGAAGCGGTCGCCGGGCGCGGCGACCTGGCCAAGGCGCTGGCCGATTTCCGCGACGGTGCCTGGAGCATGCAGGATCGCACCCTGATGGGTACGGAGCAGGAAAAGTGGCTTTATGATGGCCTGGGCAAGTCCAAGAAGGACGGCACAGCCTGGCAGATACTCGCACAGCAAGTAATCATGGGCTATGGCCGTTTTCCAACCAATGCGGCCGATTGGGTGCCTACCAATTCCCCGGCGATCGTGCGCACGAGACTGGCCGGTGCGGTGGCCGCGTCGCAGGCGGGGCTACCCTATAATATGGATAGCTGGGACGGCTATCCGGCGGCGCGCAACCGCCTCTATGACGCGGCGCTCGCGGCCGATGCCGACCTTGTCGTCCTGTCGGGCGACAGCCACAACGCCTGGGGCTATAATCTGGGCGAACGCGGCCCTGGCCAGGGCGACAGCAAGCATAGGGTCGGCGTCGAATTTGCGGGGCACAGCGTTACCTCACCGGGCTTCGAGGCCTATGCCAAGGGCGTGCCGCCAGCCGACATCGCCCGCGCCCTCCGTGCGGTCAATCCGGGCATGGCCTTCTGCGATACCAGCCAGCGCGGCTATGTCTCGCTGGAGGTAACGCCGCAGCAGGTCGCAGGCTCCTGGCACTTCATGAAGGATATCCGCACGCGCACGACCGACCTTGCAGGCACGCACCGCATGACCGTGCAGCGCGGCGCGAAGCTGCTGCAGAACGCATAAGGCATAGGCAAACCCCGCCATTGCAGGATGGCGGGGTTCGCACACGAGGAAATGCTAAACGCCGCGCGTCCGTCGGTGCGGAGCATCACGGCGTCTATCGACGATCATCATCATGAACATTCAAATCAGAGAATGTTGGCATAGTGGCGTGCGGCGACACCGCCAAATATCTGCATTTGCCGCATGATCTTCTTACAACTGGGGACATTGTTGCCGCGCGGCGCGCTGGCGCCTGTAAGTCAGGGCCGTGAGCAAGCGCGCATGGCGGGCATGGCTGATGTCGTTGGCGCGCATCAGTCCTATCGCGCATAGGCTGCCGACGATCGGTACGGCCAGTCCCAGGCTGAGCATAGCTGTCTGCACCAATGCTGGCTGGATAGTTTCGGGCACATAGCCGAGCCAGCCCAGTGTCCAGCCGATCAGCGCCGTCGATGCCGCACCGCTCGCCTTTACCACCACCAGATAGAAGGCGAACAGCCCGGTTTCGAACCGGCGATGGTGACGCCAGGCGACGACGTCCACGGCATCGGCCAGCAAGCCCCAGGGCAGCATGAAGATGCTGGCGAACCCGAAGCCGATCAGCAGCGTGCAAGCGATCAGGGCATTGGGCCATGCGAGGCACAGGGCGAACAGCATGATGCCGCTAATGCAGACGGCATGACCTGCAGCCAGCAGGGTCGCCTTGCTGAACCGGCCGGTCATCGACGTCCAGGCCAGAACGCCCAAAAACTGGCCGGTGGTGAGGCCCAGCAGCAGCATCTTTACCAGGTCCGGGCGCTGGATCACATAAGTGCCGATATAGAGCAGCATCCGGCTGAACATCGGGATGGCAAAGCCGGTGATGAAGGCGAGTAGCGCCAGCGCGAGGATCAGGGGATCACGCAACGGTATCGCAATGCCGTCGCCCTCGACCGCTGGGTCGGGTGGGGGCGTCGAACCGTTGTTCGATGCCAAGGCACTAAGAATCATGGTCGCGGCAAAGAGAATACAGGCGATGACACCGGCCACGGCAAGCCGATCGAAGTCCCCTGTCCGCCCGGCGGACTGCACCATCGGCGCGAGGATGATCGCGATCGCCAGCGAACTGATCGTGCTGAAGAACAGGCGATAGCCCGACACGCGGCCGCGCGATCGGCTGTCCGAGGTTACCCGCGCCATGAGTGCATTGTGCGGCACGTCGATCACCGCATAGGCACCGCGAAACAGCAGCAACCCGGCGGCCACGATCCACAGATCGCGCACGCCGAGCGCTGGCAGGGCATAGAGCAAGGCGAAGGCCGCGCCGCAGGGTATGGCGGCGGCGGCGACCATCCAGCGATAACCTCGCCCGGTGCGTCGCAGACGGATAACCAGCTTTGCCGCCAACAGGTCGAAGACGAGATCGCCCAGCACCGCGACCAGCATCAGGGAACCCGCGCTGGTCGGCGACTGGCCCAACAGGTCGGTCAGGAGAAACAGGATGGTGAGATCGGCCCCGGAAAAGAGCAGCGCCTTACCCATATTGCCGGAGGAATAAGCGAGCAGCCGACCTTCGCGCCCTGCCCATTCGCGCAGCGGTATTCGCCGGTGCAGGTTCTGCTTTGACGCTCGCAACGATGTCAGCACATGATGTCCGCTCAACCCATGCCTGCGATCCAGCGCGCCGACATTTCGGGGACGGCGCCTAGTGGCGCTCTCTTACAGTTTGGCGACTCTGCGGCCTGCGTGAGCAAGCGCATTGGCCGCAGGGCAGGAAAGCGCCATTTGCGCCGATCCGACAAATCGCCCTATAGCGCAAACGCCTGTAGCGGGACGACGACGCCCAGAAGCATGGGTGCGGTCGATTTGGGATATGTGGATGAAACGCCAGAAAGCCTCCAGCCTTGCCGACCTGTCCGCACTTGCCGGCGTGTCCATATCCACGGTGTCCCGCGCCCTGGCCGACAATCCGCTGGTCGCGGTCGCTACCCGCGACAAGATAAAGCAGTTGGCGCGCGAGCATGATTTCCAGATCAATGTCGCCGCCCGCAATTTTCGGCTGCAGCGGACCGGCGCAGTGGGGGTGATATTGCCGCTGGGCCATGAAACCGAGCAGCATCTGACCGATCCCTTCTTCATGAGCCTGATCGCGTCGCTCGCCGATGCGCTCGCAGATCGCAATTATGACCTGCTGCTCTCGCGCGTCATTCCCTCGAACGACCAATGGCTCAAGGCCTTTGTCGAATCCGGCAAAGTCGATGGCGTCATCATCGTCGGGCAATCGGACCAGATCGACGTGATTGAAACAGTGTCCGCCCGCTATGCCCCACTGATTGTCTGGGGGGCGTCGATACCCGGTTACAGCCAGTTGACCGTGGGGTCCGACAATTTCGAGGGCGGACGGTTGGCCGCGCAGCATCTTCTGGCGCAAGGCCGGAAAAAGCTGACCTTTGTCGGCAATCCAGCGGTGCCGGAATTCGCGGCCCGCTTTGCTGGTTTCAACGCGGCGATCGCACAGGCTGGGGTGCCGCAAGGCGCTGTCCTGCCCTCGCATGTCACGGCCGAAGCCGCCTATGCGACGGTACGGGCATATCTGAAGCAGGATGCCGCACCGGATGGCATCGTCGCTGCGTCGGACGTGATTGCGCTCAATGCGCTGCGCGCAATTGCCGACCATGGATTGCGCGTGCCCGAAGATGTCGCCGTCGTGGGCTATGACGATGTGTTCATCGCCGAACAGACGACGCCACCGCTGACGACGATTCGGCAGAATTTCGTGCTGGGCGCGCAGATGATGGTCGACCTGCTGTTCCGCCGGATCGCAGGCGAGGAGGCCGCTTCCGTCTCCCTTCAGCCAACGCTCGTATTGCGCGCTTCGGCCTAAAACCCCTTTTGAAACCAAGCGATTGCCCCGCTGTACAAAAAGTTTTGCAAACGTTTGCATTTAAGATTGCAAACGTTTGTTTTTGGAAATATCAGAGCGGCAACAAGATAGCTGGGCATAGGGGATGATCGGTGAGGGCTGATGTAAGGATTGTGCCGGGTTCGGCACGTCGATTTGGCCATGACGACCATCCTGCCCTGCGCTCTCTTTCAGCGCCTTCTCCGGCCGTTCGTTCCGCCGGGGCGAAGTCGGACCTCCGCCAAAGACTGCACGCTTTGGCGGGGGTCATGACATGGGCGAGCTTCGCCGCATGAGCGAAATGCCTGCCACGAGCCATTGGACTGCAGAGGACGTCGAGCGCATCGATCGCGCTACAGCGCCTTGCGCACCGGTCATCCCGGCGCAGCGTCGCGTCATCGAGACGCTGGACCTGTGGGATTATTGGCCGGTGCAGACCGTCGATGGTCATCCGGCCGATATTGCAGGCGGCACGCTGTTCATCGCGCTGTCGGCACCCATTCTGCCCGACCCCGACGCCAGACATGCCGTGGCGCGAATGCGGCTGCTGCATCGCGTCGAGGGTGAATGGCGCGATCTGGGGCCGGTTTTGCCAGACGGTTTTTCGCCCGGCAGTCGCGAATGGTCCGGTTCGGCCATCCTTTCGCCCGACGGCGAGACGATCACGCTTTATTATACCGTGGCCGGCGTCCGGGGCGAGGTGGAAACAAGCTTTGCCCAGCGGCTATTCTACACTTGCGCAGGGTTGACCATTCGGGATGGCGCCATAGCGCTTTCGCCTTGGTCGGAGCCTGTCGAGTTTCTGGAGCCGGACGATGTTCATTACAGCCGCGACATGGCAGGCGGCGGTGCGGTCGGCACGATCAAGGCGTTTCGCGATCCGGCCTTTTTCCGCGATCCGGCCGACAATCAAGACTATATCCTGTTTGCCGGATCGATAGCCCGGTCGCGGTCGGCATGGAATGGGGCGGTCGGCATTGCGCGCCGGGTCGTTGACCAGGAGTGGCAGATATTGCCGCCGCTGGTCGAAGCGGATGGGCTGAACAATGAGCTGGAACGTCCGCATGTCATCATGCGGGACGGGCGCTATTATCTGTTCTGGTCGACCCAGACCAAGGTGTTCGCGGCAGATGGCCCGGTTGGACCGACCGGGCTTTACGGGATGGTGGCGGACGGGCTGTTTGGCCCGTGGCAACCGCTCAATGGGTCGGGGCTGGTGTTCGGCAACCCACAGTCCGCGCCGTTCCAGGCCTATAGCTGGCTGGTGCTGCCGGATCTATGCGTGCAGAGCTTTGCCGACCTGGTCGGGTTGGCGGAGCCGCCGCGCGATGTCGTGCAGGCGCGGGCGCATTTCGGCGGCACCCCGGCCCCCGAATTGCGGCTTATGATCGACGGCGAGAAGGCGTGGCTGGCATGACGACAACGGAAACCATGATCGCGGGCGTCGAATTGGGCGGTACCAAATGTATCGCGACGCTGGCGCGGGGCAAGGATATCCTGCGGCAGGAGCGCTGGGCGACCGAAGGGCCAGAGACGCTGGACGAGATTTCGGCGGCCTTGGCGGCATGGCAGGACGAGGCGCCGTTCGCGGCGATCGGGATCGGCAGTTTCGGGCCGCTATGCCTGGACGCCAGCAGTCCGCATTTTGGCCACATGGAGAATACGCCCAAGCCCGGCTGGGCGGGGGCGGATGTGCATGGGCATTTTGCGCGCCGCTTTGCCCTGCCCGTCGGCATCGACACGGATGTCGGGGGCGCGGCCCTGGCCGAGGGGCAATGGGGTGCGGCGATGGGATGTGCGGTGCATGGCTATGCAACGATCGGGACAGGCGTTGGCCTTGGCCTGGTGGTCGATGGCAAGGCGGTGCATGGCCGCCTTCACCCCGAAGCAGGGCATATGCGTATCCGGCGGACGGCGGGTGATATGTTC
The DNA here is from genome assembly GCF_055640555.1 of Sphingobium sp. KKT206. Taxonomy (NCBI): domain Bacteria; kingdom Pseudomonadati; phylum Pseudomonadota; class Alphaproteobacteria; order Sphingomonadales; family Sphingobiaceae; genus Sphingobium; species Sphingobium sp. KKT206. The sequence continues at coordinate 922,838 of NZ_CM145765.1, read as the reverse complement.
GAAGGCGCCTGCCCTGCCCATGGCGATTGCCTGGAAGGGCTGGTCGGTGGTCCGGCGCTGGCGGCGCGGGCGAACGGCGCGCTGGCGGATATGCCCGATGACGATCCGCTTTGGGATCGGGTGGCGCGCGAACTGGGCGAATGGGTGGCGATGCTGATCCTGTGCGTGTCGCCCCAGCGACTGGTGATAGGCGGCGGGGTGCTCGATTACCGTCCGACCCTGCTTGCGAAGATACGGGTGGCGGTCGCCGCCAATCTGGGCGGTTATCTGGCGGGGCTGGATCTCGCTGCGCTGGAGACGTTGATCGTGCCGCCTGCCTTGGGGCGCGATGCGGGGCCATTGGGGGCGATCATCGTGGGTCAGAATGCGTTGAGGGGGAGCCAAGCATGAACGAATGGCGCTATTCCGGCATAGCCGCAGCGATCGTGGCGCTGGGCGGTTGCACATCATTGACCGATGTCGCGCCGACCGCAGCGGTCGGTGATCGCTGCGCCGCCTTTGCATCGACACTGCAAGGCCATTGGCCCGACGCCTCGACAAGGGTGACCAGTGCTGTGTTCGTCCCGGAAGGGCCAGCGCCTGCGCCCGATCCGCGTGGTTTTCAATATGACAGCACGGTTCCGCTGAAAGCACATTGCGACGTGCAGGCTGTAATGGCCGAGCGGCAGGGCATGGATGGTCAGAGCTATGCGATTAAATTCCATCTGCGCCTGCCGATGGAATGGAATGGTCGTTTCCTGTTCCAGGGCGGCGGTGGCACCAATGGCGACATTGGCAATGCGTTGGGCGCGTTGGCTGGCGTTGGCCTCGTCACACCTGCATTGGCCCAGGGCTATGCGGTGGTCAGCCAGGATTCCGGGCATGACAATGCGGTCAACAACGACCCGGCCATGGGCGGTGCGGTGGCGTTCGGCTTCGACCCGCAAGCGCGGCGCAACTATGCCTATGCGTCATTGGGGGCGGTGACCGATGCGGCGAAGGCTGCGATCGCGACCTTTTATGGCAGCGCACCGCGCTATTCCTATTTTGCGGGCTGTTCCAAAGGCGGCCAGGAAGGGTTGGCGGTCGCGCATCGCTATCCCGATGCGTTTGACGGTATCGTCGCGGCGGCACCGGGCATGTCGCTGCCGCGTGCGGCGTTGGCGCAGGCTTGGGACGTGCAGACATTCGGACGCCTGGTGCCCCCCGGCCCCGATGGCGTGCGACCTTTCGGACAATTGGCGAATGCCTTTTCGACCAGCGAATTGGGGATCGTGCGGCAGGCCATACTGAAGGCGTGCGACGCCAAGGATGGCGTGGCCGATGGTCTGGTCGCGCATTATGGCCAGTGCGGCAATGAAGATGTGCTGCCGGTGTTGCGCAGTTTTGCCTGTACCGGACAGCGAAACGGACAATGTTTATCCAATTTGCAGATCGATGCGCTTGTCCGGTCCATGTCCGGTCCGCGCAAGAGCGATGGGTCACCCCTCTATGTCCGTTTTCCCTGGGACGGCGGCGTGGGAGAGCCGGGCTGGGCGGTGTGGAAAGTGGGACTGGCCAAGGAGGGCGTCCCTGCGTTGAGCATCGTCGTCGGCGGATCGGCCCTGTCCGCGATCTTCCAGACGCCGCCGAAGCTGGTCGCGGCTGATCCGCAAGGCATGATGCAATGGCAGATGGGCTATGATTTCGATCGCGATGCCGACGCCATCTATCGGGTGGCGGCCCCCTTCCCGGCTTCGGGCTGGGACATGATGTCGGCGCGGTCGCCCGATATTGATGGGTTCCGGGCCGCTGGCGGCAAGCTGATCGTGCCGCATGGCGCGGCAGATCCGGTCTTCTCGCTGGACGACACGCTGCAATGGTATCGGGAGGTCGACGCCCGTTATGCGGGCAAAGGCGCGGACACCGTGCGCGTCTTCCCTGTGCCGGGCATGAACCATTGCGAGGGCGGGCCATCGACCGATCGCTATGACGCCTTTGCCGCGATGGTCGATTGGGTCGAGCAGGGCCGTGCGCCCGAACAGCTCAATGCCGTGGCCCCTGCGGCCAGTCCGTGGCCGGGCCGTACCCGACCTATCTGCCGATACCCCGCTTATGCCCGGTACAAGGGCCAGGGCGATGTCGAGAAAAAGGAAAGCTTCGAATGCGTAAGAGGATGATAGGCCGACTTGCCCTTGGGGTTATCGCGATGCAGGCGGCCCTGCTGCCGGTGCAGGCGGTGGCGGCGGACGATGGCCGCTGGGTCGCGAGTTGGGCGTCCAGCCCTTCCCTGCCCGTCGCCAAGCTGCCGTTCGATTTCTGGGAGCCGGCACCGGAGGTGCAGGGGACCATCCGCTATCATCTGCGCCTGAGCGCGGGCGGCACGAAGGTTCAGGTTCGCCTGTCGGGCGATACCCAGCCGACCGACGTCGCGATCGGCAGTGCGACCATCGCCCTGGCCGACGCGCAGGGCCGGATCGATGCGGCCACCATCCGGCCTTTGACCTTTTCCGGCGCGCGATCGGTACGGCTGCCTGCAGGAGCGCCCCTCTTGTCCGACCCGCTGCCGTTGCAGGTGAAGCCGGGCGCGGTCGCCGTGGTCAGCGTCTATCTGCCCACCAAGGTGATCTTGCCGCAGGCCGACCCCAATCATCGCGCCGAATGGGCGATCGGGAGCGACCAGACCGGGTCGGCGACGTTGCGCGGTGCCAAGCCGGTATCGAGCCGTGAAATCGTGACGTCGGTATTGGTGCAGTCGGACAAGGACGCCCGGACCATCGTCGCCTTTGGCGATTCCATTACCGATGGCTTTGGGGCCAAAGATCCGCTGCTGCGCGGTTGGCCGGGGCAGTTGGCCAAGATGCTGAACGCCAAGGGGATCGCCAATGTCGGCATCGCCAATGCGGGCATCGGCGGCAATCGGGTGTTGCGCGAAGAAGTCGGGCCAAGCGGCCTTGCGCGGTTCGACCGCGATGCGCTGGCCGTGCCGGGCGTCACCGACATCGTCCTGCTGGAAGGGATCAACGATCTGGGGCTGAGCGGTCTGGACAATCCACGCACAGACGGGCTGCATGACACGATCACCGCCGATGACCTGATCGCGGGCTATCGCCAGATGATCGCACGGGCGCGGGCGCAAGGCATCAAGGTCCATGGCGCGACGCTGACGCCGTTCCTGGGTTCGACCTTTCCGGGCTATGCGACGCCTGCCAAGGAAGTGATCCGCCAGGCCATCAACCAGTGGATCCGCACCAGCGGCGAATTTGACGGCGTGATCGATTTCGACGCCACCGTCCGCGATCCCGCCGCGCCCGACCATATCCTCGCCCAATATGATTGCGGCGACAAACTCCACCCGTCGGACGAGGGCTATGCCGTCATGGCCAAGGCCGCATGGGACCATTTCAACTTCTAAATCATAGCATGAAAACAAGGACTTGGATCGAGACAAGGTGACGATCCAAGCCTCCATAAAAAGGGAGAGTATCGTGAAGCATTTCTCATTTCTGTTCGTCGGCGCCAGTGTCGCCGCCTTGTCCTTCCCCGCGCTGGCGCAGGACGTAGCGCAGCCGCAGGCTGAAACGGACATGGCCGATAGTTATGGCGGCGACATCATCGTCACCGCGCAAAAGACCTCCGAAAAATTGTCCAAGGCGCCGGTCGCGATCAGCGTCGTGTCGCAGGATAGCCTGACCCGCCAAGGCATTGATTCCGCCGCCGCGCTGACCAGCACGGTGCCGGGCCTGCAATCGAGCCAGAACGGCTTTGCCATTCGCGGCATCGGCAGCAACAACAGCTTCAGCGGCTATTCCACGGTCGCGACGCAGATTGACGGCATCTATGATCCGTCCGCCGCCGTGCTGACGCTCGGCCTGTTCGATCTTGGTTCCGTCGAAGTGCTGCGCGGGCCGCAGGGCACCGTTTATGGACGCAATGCGACCGCAGGCGTCGTCAATATCAACACCGCCGATCCGGGCAAGGATCTGGGCTTCAATGCCGATATCCAATATGGCCGGTTCAACGAAGTGCGCGCCCGCGCCGCCGTCGACCTGCCGATCAGTGACGCTTTTGCCCTGCGCATCGCCGCCTATCGCCAGGTTGATGACGGGTTCGAGGGCAAATATGGCGCGCGACAGAATTACAACAAGACCGACCAGGCCGGGCTGCGCGTCAACAGCATCCTGCGTCTGGGCGACAGCCTGACCTGGCGCCTGTCGCTCAACTATGGGGAAAATAAGGGCACGATCCCGCTGACCTATATGCGCAGCCGCAACGTCTATCCCGATGCCAACATCGCGGCGGGCACGTTCGGCCCGATCCAGACCATCTATGATGAAGTCGTCAATCCGGGTCAGGATTTGGTCACCGACAATCAGATGGACCTGAAATATTATGCCGCCCGGTCGCGCCTGACTTGGCAGGCGACCGACGCGCTGTCGCTCACCTATCTGGCGGGCTATTCGGTGCTGAAGAATAATGGCGTGGATGCCGCAACGGGCGTGTTTACGCAGCAGAATATCAACCGTCGGACCGAAACCCAATCGCATGAGGTGAACGTCAATTATAATGCGGGCCGGTTCGATCTGGTGCTGGGCGGCTTCCTCTATCAGGACAAGCAGCCATCGGGCACGCGCCTGCTGCATGCCGGCGATACAGCGCCTGCGCCGTTCGGCAGCATCCTCAATGCGGCTGGAATCGCCAAGGTCGCGGGCACGGGCAATAATATCACGACCATCAGCGGCGTCGATGTCGTGACCTCCTATCGCGGTCAGGGGACCAAGTCGCAGGCGGTGTTCGGCCAGGGCACCTATGAACTCGCACCGGGCCTGAAGATCCTGGGCGGCGTGCGGTCGACCTGGGAACAGGTCAACCAGCGCAATATCGAGCTGGTCTGTCCCGGCGACACGATCACGCTGGAGAATATCACGCCCACGACCTGTCCCGGCATTCCCTTCGTCTATGCCCTGACCGATGACACCAACCGGCCGGAAGCGAAATTTTCCAACGTCAGTTGGAAGGCCGGCGTGAATTACGAGCTGACGCCAGAAACGCTGGCCTATGCCAGCGTTGGCACAGGTTTTCGTGGCGGTGGCCTCGAAGCCACAGGCAACGCGCCGGAGTTCCGGGAATATCAGCCCGAAACCGTGACCAATTACGAAATCGGCGTGCGTAGCTCGCTGATGGGAGGCAAGCTCTACCTTGCCGCCACGGCGTTCAACATGGACTATAAGGATCTGCAGGTATCGAGCATCGTGCTCAATCCGCTGACCAACCAGGTGTCGGCGGTGACGACCAATGCCGCGACGGCGCGTTTGCGCGGCATCGAGCTGGAAGCGATCATCCGGCCGACGAGCAATGACCGGATCAGCGGCTTCGTCTCCTATCTCGACGCGAAGATCCGGTCGTTCCCGACGGCATCGGACAATCTCAATTCGGGCAGCGGCAATTATAACGGCGTCACGGGTGCATTCGGCAACCTGCCCCTGCCCACCAATGTCGTGCGGGACGTGTCGGGCAATGAACTGCCCAATGCGCCGAAGTGGAGCGCGCGGGTGAGCTATGCGCATATCTTCGACCTGGGCGGTGCGGGTAGCCTGACGCCGAGCGTGGACTTCTATGTCCAGTCGCGGACGTTCAGCGACATCCAAAATTATGCGCAGAGCCGCCGGGCATCCTATACCAAGACCGACCTCAACCTGCGATATGAAACCGAAGATGGGCAGTTGTCGATCACCGGCTTCGTCAACAATCTGGAGGATGAGCGCGTGGCCAATAATCTGGTGACGGTGTGGAGTTCGACCACCGCCAATTATGATCCGCCGCGTACCTATGGCGTGCGCCTCGGCATGCAATTCTAAGCTAGGGTGGGGCGTCCCGTGCGGGACGTCCCATTTTTTCGGAAAGGGCAGCATCATGGCCGACAGGCAATTCCCGAACGACCCGCAGACGCGCCGCAGCCTGTTGCTCGCCGCCGGCGCACTGGCGGCCGTTCCTGTGATGGCTAAAGCGGCAGCGCCTGCGCCCGTGCCAGAGGACGTCCCCAAGGCGGAATTCGTCTATGAGGCGATCGTGACATTGGGCCCGCCCGAAGAGATTGGCGAGACGCCGCATGGCAAGCGCGTGCGCATTCCGATCACCGGCGGCACGTTCAAAGGGCCACGGATCAGCGGCACCATCTTCCCCGAAGGCATGGACTGGCAATTGATCCGCCCGGACGGGATGACCGAATTAGAGGCCGCCTATCTGATGCGGGAGGCCGACGGCACCGTCATCCACATCCAAAACAAGGGTGTGGCGGGCAAGGGCTATGCGCGGACGAGTGCCGTGTTCGAAGTACCCAATGGCCCGCACGCCTGGCTGAACGAAGCCGTGTTTGCAGGGACGGTCGGCCCGGTGCCGGAGATGGACACCCCCGCCGTGCGCATACGCATGTACAAGCTGATTTAGGACCGCAGGCAGATGGCACGCATTCGTTGGCTCACCTATTTGATGTTCCTGATGTTCGCGATGACATCGGAATCGGTCGGGGTGATCATTCCGTCGGTGATCCGCGAGTTCGGGTTGGGCATGACGGCGGGTGGTGCCTTTCACTATGCGACGATGAGCGGCATCGCGCTGGGCGGGGTCTTGCTGGGATCGATGGCGGACCGGTTCGGGCGCAAGCCGACGATTTTGGTAGGCCTGGCGTTGTTCGGCTTGAGCGCGTCCCTGTTCGCTTGGGTGAGCAGTTTCGGCCTGTTTCTGATCCTGCTGTTCGTCGGCGGGCTTGCGGTCGGCATCTTCAAGACGGCGGCGTTGGCGTTGATCGGCGACATATCGACATCGACGCGCGCGCATACGGCGACCATGAATGTGGTCGAGGGGTTTTTCGGCATCGGCGCGATCATCGGGCCGGCGATCGTCGCTTATCTGCTGTCGCATGATGCGTCGTGGAAATGGCTCTATCTGATTGCCGCGGCGCTGTGCGGATTGCTCATGATCGTCGCCTGGCGCGTCCCCTACCCGCCTGTGCAGGCGAAAACGGACAGCGCGCCTATGGCCGACATGCTGGCGATGATGCGCAATCGCTATGCGCTGGCGTTCAGCAGCGGGATCATGCTCTATGTGGGGGTCGAGACCGCCATCTATGTGTGGATGCCGACATTATTGGCGGGCTATGCGGGGCCGGGCTGGCAATGGGCGGCCTATGCGCTGTCGATCTTCTTCATCCTGCGCGTCATCGGCCGCTTTGCCGGCTTCTGGCTGCTGGAGCGATTCAACTGGACCGCGGTGCTGGCCTCGTGCGGGATCGCCATCCTAATATGCTTTGCGCTGGCCATTTTTGGCGGGCGGCCCTTGGCAGTCATATCCCTGCCTTTGTCGGGCCTGTTCATGTCGGTGCTGTATCCGACGCTCAATTCCAAGGGGATCAGTTGCTTTCCAAAGCCCCAGCATGGCGCGATTTCGGGGGTCATCCTGTTCTTCACCTGCGTCAGTGCGGTGGTGGCACCGCTGGCAATGGGGTTGATCGGCGATTATTTCGGCGATGCCATTTATGGCTTCTACCTCGCGACGCTGTTTGCGGCCGTGCTGGCGGTGGGGCTGGTGCTCAACATGATCTTCGATCCGGCGAGCGGCGAACTGGCAAAGCGGGGCGCGCTCGACTATCGGGCTTGAGCGCGCACCGCACAAATCTGCTGACAGGCGGGCCGATTTGAAGGATAGACGTTCCTTTATTTGGGACGCATGGCGAACATGATATGAGCGATAGCGAAGACAGCAAGGAACCGGGCGTCAAGGGCACGCAGACGCTGATGCGCGCGCTCGACATCATGGACGAGGTGATTGACGGCCCCATTCGCGCCGCTGACCTGGCCCGTAAACTGGGCATGAGCAAGACCACGGCGCACCGGCTGGTGCAGGCGCTCAAGTCGCGCAACTATCTGGCCGTGACGCGGGATGGTTTTGCGCTAGGACCGAAGCTGCTGCAGTTGGGCGTGCTGGCGACTGAGCAGATCGACTTTGTGCGGATTGCCCGGCCATTCATGGAATTATTGTCCGAACGCAGCGGTTTTTGCGTGTTCGTGGGCAAGCGCGAGGGGGATTTTTCCCGCCATCTCGATCGGGTGACGGGAACGCAGCGGCTGCGCGTGGCGACGGCACCGGGCGATCGTCGGCCGATCGCGGAAACGGGCCTCGGCAAGGCGCTGTTGCTGGACGAGGACGAAGCGACCTGGGAGCGGCTTTATGTCGCGGCCAAGGGCGGCAAGCCGTCGCGCGCGGCGATCAATGCTTTCATCGCCGAAATGCAGGGCCACAAGGCGCGGGGCGAAGTGTTGCATGACAGCGAATTGGGTGACGGTGTCCGATCGATCGCGACACCGATCCGCGATGCGAAGGGCAATATCTGCATCGCCATCTCTATCGCCAGCGCCGCCCATTATCTGACCGATGAATTGCGCACGACGCTGGCGCTGCAAGTGATGCGGTCGGCCGAGCAGATCAGCGCTGCGGTAGGCTATAGCGGCCCGCGCTGAACGAACGTTCCCCAGAAACAATAAGGGCGCGATCATTGTGATGATCGCGCCCTTTAGGTTGGGGGAGAGGATGTCTTTACATCCGGTAGGTCACGCCGAAGGTGAAGGTGCGGCCGATGCGCGTTTCGAACAAAGTGTCCTGCCGCACGCTGTCGGTGTAGAGGCGGTTCTGTTCATCGGTCAGGTTCTGGGCTTCGACGATCAACTTGAGCCGATCGGTCACAGCGAAAGAGGCCGATGCGTCCATGTAGAAGGTCTTGGCATTGCCGACCAGATCGCTGCCCGGCGAGGCGGGGATGCCGCGAATGAATTTATCGCGGAAATTGCCCGTGGTGCGGATGCTGAACTTCTCATCCTCATAATAGAGGGTGCCCGACGCCGTGTTCTTCGACAGGCCGACAAGGTCCGCCGTGGTGGTCACGGTCGGCACACCGTTCACGCTGGCGAGGATATAGTCGATCTTCGACGTGACATGGGTGAAGTTCGCCAGCATGCCGAAATTGCCGAGGAAACCGTCGAAGAAGGTGAAGGGTATCTGCGCATTCAGCTCGATACCCTTGAGCGGGCCGCCCGGCGTATTGAACGGCTGCGACACGTTGAAGGGTTCGCTGGGGTCGGTGTTGCTGTTTTCGAGCAGACCATTGGGCAGGCCCAACTGGTTGAACGGAATGAGGCTGTTCACATTCTGAACGAAGCTCTTGATATCCTTGTAGAAGAAGGCGGCAGATAGCAGCGAGCCGGGACGGAAATACCATTCCACCGCGACGTCGAACGTGTTGGCACGGATCGGGTCGAGGAAGGGATTGTTGATATTGCCGACGCGGGTGACCGGATTGACGCCGCTGGTGGGGGTCAGCAGACCCAGTTCCGGGCGCGCCAGCACCTTCGCACCGGAGAAGCGCACCAGCAGATTTTGCATCGGCTCGATCACGACATTGGCGGACGGCAGCCAGTCGTCATAGACATTTCGAGCGGCAGCGAACCGTCCCGCAAGGCCGGTGGGCGTCGTGGCGCTGGCGACCTGAATATAGCCCGACGAGAACATGTCGGTCTTGACGTAGCGCACGCCTGCATCGCCGCGCACGCTGAAACCGATAGCATCTTCAAGGTCGAAATTGGCCATCACATAGCCGCTCGTCACCTCTTCGCGGACCCGGCTACGGCCACCGCCACATTCGACGCCGCAATAGCGTACTGCATCGAAGCCGAACGTATCAGCCCATTTTTCGGCATCAATCGCTGCCCAGCCACTGGGCGCACCATTGCCCCATAGCTTGTCGACGCCGCCGATGGTGGTCGTGATATCTGCCAGCGTCGTGCCGGCCGGCAGGGCGCGGACCACAGTGTCGGCATTGAAGGGCCGCAGGAAGGTGGAGAGGAAGTCGCTGCGCCGATATTGGCCGCCCGCCCGGATCGAGAAGGCTTCGCTCGCCTTCCACGTCATGTTCGCGCCAGCGGTGAGATTGTCGGTCTTGTTGCGGGACGGCTTGCCCTGGAAGCTGAAGCCGCCGCGCACGGTGCCATCGGCGAGCGGCGGCGCATAGGCGAAGCTGCCGGGGTTGCCGACATCCGTGCCAAAGCCCAGAACCGGCGTGCTGCCGCCATCCCGGAAGTCGATCGAGAAACCATCGACATCGACGGCATCCATGAAGGTTTGCAGGCGCTTCTTGCCGTTCCAGATCGAGCGGTTGAACCCGACGATCGCGTCGACGGTCAGGCTGTCGTTCAGCTCGCGCTTGAAATTGACATTGGCCTGTTTGAAGGTCGAGACGAAATTGTCGACCAGTCCTTCGGAGCGGACATCGACGCCGTCGAATACGCCATGGACCAGCGATCCATTCTCGTCGAATTCGATTTCGCGCACCGACGTCATCGGCTGACCCAGGTTTGAGGCGTTACGCGCGAAGGACACGGCGGCGATATAATTGTCGCGACGGGTCACTTCGAACCGCGAATAGAGGAAGTCGACGGAGATATCGGTCTGGTCGTCCGGCTGATATTGCAGGGTCAACGATCCGCCGATCCGTTCCTGCTTCTGCTCGCTATTGAGATAGCGCGGCAGGCGGGGGAAGAAGGCGCCGCTGCCAGGCGTCCCTTCCGCGCCTTCGCGACGCAGATTTTGGATCGTGTCATAGGCCGCCTGCGTGCTGGTGCGCGGATTGCCGTTGCTGCAATTTGCGGCCGTTACGCCGCGCGTCGCCAATTGTTCAGGCGTCTGGCCTGCCGTATTGATCGGTGCGCCCAGCGGCGAACAGAAGCCGCCATTGATATTGGCAGGCAACAGATCGACCGCAGAATAGCCGACTTCCCGCAGGTTGCGCTGCTGATAGGCGACCGATGCCAATATGCCGAAACCGCTATCGCCAAATTGCTTGGAAACCAGCAGCGACGCGCGCGGATCGACCTTTTTCGACAGTTCGTTATAGACGCCACGCGCCGTCATGGAGAGGACGAAGTCATCCTTCTGATCGAAGGGCTTGGGCGCGGAGAGGTCAACGGTCGCACCGAGCGAGCCTTCCTCGATATCGGCCGAGGGTGTCTTGCGCACCGACAGGGCCGAGAAGATTTCGGTGGGGAACACGTTGAAGTCGAAGCTGCGGCCATTATTGCCTGCGCCATAAATGTCAGAGCCGCCGGTCTGGGCCGTGCCTTCCATACCGTTGATGCGGACGCGCGTGAACCCGGCGCCGAGGCCACGGACCGAGATGTTGCGGCCTTCGCCACCATCGCCACGCGCAAGGGCGACGCCCGGAACGCGCTGCATCGATTCAGCGAGGTTGGAGTCGGGGAATTTGCCGATGTCTTCAGCGACGATCGAATCGATCGCTGCCGCTTCACGGCGTTTCATGCCGAGCGCGCTGTCGAGCGAGGCGCGGAAGCCAGTGACGACGATATCGGCGGTTTCGGATTGATCGGCGACGGACTGATCCTGGGCGATGGCGGGGACCGCCACAAGCAGCGTGGTGGCGATCGCGATGGCCGAGCTGCGGCGCGCAAATGCGGAACGGGTGTGCAACATGACTTCCTCCCCTATTGACCGGTTGACATCACCCCGATGACATCCGAATGTCCCACTATGTGGATTACGGTGTCATCTTATATCGAGAGTTATGAAATGGAAAGAAAAATCATCATGTGATTTTATTATCCACATTGTGGGATATTCCTATCATCCCCATGAGGAGAAGCAGGATGAAAAGCGATTGACCCTGATAAAATCCCTATATATGGGTTATAAACCTATTTAGCGGGATAGATATTGGCCTCTGCACGGGCCGATATTCTGGGGGGAGCGTGGCGGCCTTCGTGGCGCTCCCCCGCTCTTGCACTTCTGCAAAGGCCCATGTCATGCCGTCCAGCGCTGCGCTCTTCCTGATGCTGGCGGCCGCTGGCGGGGGGGAGACCATCGTCCTTAACCGCGACTCGTTGCAACCCTATCAGGCGGCAAGCCACGGCGTCGAACCGGGCGGCAATGCGCAGGGTTTTGCCTATTCCATCGCGCTGCCCGAAGGCCGCTATCGCGTGACCGTGCGATTGGGGGACCGGACGCGGGCGGGCGATACGACGGTCAAGGCCGAGGCGCGTCGCCTGATGCTGCGCTCTGTACGCACCCGCAAAGGAGAGGAAGTCGAGCGCCGTTTCCTGGTGGATGTCCGCACGCCCGCGCTGCCGCCGCCACCGCCCACGGCGCCGGGTGGCGACCGGGTGCGGATCGATGGGCGGGATGCGCAGGAATTTACCTGGGACGACAAGCTGACGCTGGAGTTCCTCGGCCAACCGGCGGTCCGGTCGATCCGCGTTGAGCCGGTCACGGCCCCGGCGATCTTTCTGGCGGGAGATTCCACCGTCACCGATCAATATGCGGAACCCGCGGCGAGTTGGGGCCAGATGTTGGCCGCGCTGCTGGATGACCGGATCGTCGTCGCCAATCACGCCAAGTCGGGCGAGACGCTCAAATCTTTCCTGACCAGCTTACGCTTCGACAAGCTGCTGTCGGCGATGCGGCCCGGCGACTGGTTGTTCATCCAGTTCGGGCATAATGACCAGAAGCAGCAATGGCCGCAGACCTGGGTCGCGCCGGATTCGACCTACCCCGCCTATCTGCGCGCCTATATCGCCGAAGCGCGACGGCGCGGCGCGCATCCAGTCCTGGTGACATCGCCCGAACGGCGCAATTTCGATGCGCAGGGGAAGATCATCGATACGCTGAGCGACTATGCGGCGGCGGTGCGGAAGGTCGCGGCGGAAGATGGCGTCCCGCTGATCGACCTGAACGCGGACAGCCGCGCCATCTATGAAGCGCTTGGCCCCGATGTCGCGCCCGCAGCCTTCAACGATGGCGGCAAGGACAAGACGCATCATAATAACTACGGCGCGTGGTTGCTGGCGAGCGCCGTGGCGCAGCGCATCCGCGATACCATCCCTGCGCTTGCCCCGCATGTGAGCGCCGGTGCCTTCGCGCCTGCAAAGCCCCCCACGGCAGCGCAGGTCGCCATTGTCCCAAGCCTGATCCACAGCGATCAGCGCCCGGCCGGGAACTGACATGGACATGACTCGCCGCGATCTAGCGTTGGGACTGGCCAATCTCGCTCTGGCGGCCCTGCCCTTCCCCGCCCATGCCGCGCGACGCTTCGATGTGCGGGATCATGGTGCGCGCGGCGACGGCATTGCGATCGACAGCGATGCAATCAACGCAGCGATCGAGGCGGCATCGCGCGGCGGCGGCGGCACCGTCCTGCTGACGCGCGGGCGCTATTTGTGTTTCTCGATCCGGCTGCGCAGCCGCGTTACCTTGCTGTTGGGAGAAGGTGCGGTGATCGAGGCGGCCGATCCGGCGCGCCATGCCGGGCGTTATGACCTGCCCGAAGAGGGGATCGATCAGCTGTATCAGGATTTCGGCCATAGCCATTGGCACAACAGCCTGATCTGGGGCGATGATGTGCGGAAGGTCGCTATCCTTGGCCCCGGCGCAATCGATGGCGCGGGCCTGACCCGCGATGGCCCCGGCGCGCGCTGGAAGCGCCAGGCAGGCGAGCGTCCGCTGTCGATGCGGGCGATGACGCAGGCGCAGATTGATGACCTGGAACCGACCGCCGCTGCGATGGCTGGCAAGGGCAACAAGGCGATCGCGTTCAAAAATGGCCGCGACATCCGCCTGTCGGGCTTCACCATTCGCAAGGGCGGGCATTTCGCCATATTGGCCACGGGTACGCAAAAGCTGCGCATCGATGGGCTGACGATCGATACCGACCGCGACGGCATCGATCTCGATTGCGTGCGCGACGTGGTGGTGGAGCGCTGCCGCGTCAATTCGCCCAATGACGATGCCATCGTGATCAAGAGCAGCCATGCGCTGGGGCGGGCGATCGCCGCTGAAGACATATTGATCGGCGATTGTGACGTGTCGGGCTATGATATGGGATCGCTGATCGACGGCACCCGGACGACCCGCCAGCAGATCGCCCCCGATCAGGATCGCGTCACGGGCCGGATCAAACTGGGGACCGAGAGCAATGGCGGTTATCGCAATATCCGTATCGAGGATTGCCGCTTCACCCGCTGCCGGGGGCTGGCACTGGAGACGGTGGATGGCGGGGTGATGGAGCATATCGTCGCGCATCGGCTGACCATGCGCGACGTTACTACCGCGCCCCTTTTCCTGCGGCTGGGCGACCGGCGGCGCGGGCCGGAGGGGACAGGGATCGGCGCGATCCGCCATGTGGAGATAAGCGAGGTCGATGCGCGTGGTATCGATCATCGCTTCCCGGCCACGATTGCGGGCCTGCCCGGCCATCCGATCCGCGACGTGACGTTGCGCGATATCCACCTGGACTATGAGGGCGGCGGCACGGCGCAGGATGCCGCACGGCGGCCCGGCGAACTGGCCGACGCTTATCCGGAACCCAGTATGTTCGGCGTGCTGCCCGCCTGGGCGCTGTGGGCGCGGCACGCGGAGCGGTTGACGATCGAGCGGTTCTCGGCGGCGACACGCTCGCCCGACCAGCGTCCGCCCTTGCTGTTCGACGATGTGCGGCATCTGACGGTGCGAAACACGCCACTGTGGCGTTGACGAACAATTGGGACGATGTTACCAAATATAGGTCAAAGGTTCCATAATGTGGTTTATAGGGGAAGAGCCGAGATGTCGATCCACGCCTTCAAGATGCAATTGAAGCCCGGCGTCGTGGACGAATATCGTCGCCGCCATGACGAGTTATGGCCCGAACTGTCCGATCTGCTGCGCCAGTCGGGTATTTCCGATTATTCCATCTTTCTGGATGAAGATACGCTCAGCCTGTTCGCTGTGCTGACGCTGGCGGCGGAGAATCAGCGCGACACGCTGCCCGATCATCCCGTGATGCAGAAATGGTGGGCCTATATGGCGCCGTTGATGGAGGTCGAGCCGGACAATAGACCTAAGGAATGGCCGCTCCCCCTGCTGTTCCACATGGATTGATCCGACCGATGCGCTCCCTAATTGCCGCCCTGCTGCTGGGCTCCGCCCTGGCGATCCCTGCGATGGCGCAGGTTGCCAAGCCCACCGCCAACCTGTCCGCCCCGGTCAAGAGCTTTGGCCGCGTCTCCTATGATGCGCGCTCGCTGATGATCGATGGCGAGCGCAAGATCATCTGGGGCGGGGAATTCCACCCCTTCCGCCTGCCCTCGCCCGACCTGTGGCGCGACATATTGCAGAAGATGAAGGCGAGCGGGTTCAATACCGTCGCCCTCTATTTCGACTGGGGCTATCATAGCCCGAAACAGGGCGTGTACGACTTTACCGGCATCCGCGATGTCGACCGGCTGCTCACCATGGCGGAGGAGGAAGGCCTCTACGTCATCACCCGTGCCGGTCCCTATGTGAATGCCGAACTGTCGCGCGGCGGCTTTCCCGGCTGGCTGGTCAACCAGCGCGCGCGTGCGCGCACCGACGACCCGGATTATCTCAAGGCCGTCGATGAATGGCTCAGCCAAATCAACCCGATCATCGCGCGGCACCAGATCAATGTGGACAAGCAGCGCAAGGGCGGCGTCATCCTGCACCAGATCGAAAACGAACTGGCGCTGACGACGCCCGCACAGCGGCGCTATATGGATCACCTCTATGCCAAGGCGCGCGCCGACGGCATCACCGTGCCGATCTTCCACAATGATCAGGGCCGCAATGGCTATTGGACGCCGGAATCCTCGACGGTCGACAAGGTCGTCACCGGCCCCAACGACATGTATGCGTTCGATGGCTATCCGGGCGGCACCTGCACCGTCAACGGCCAGCCCACCCGCGATGTCGCAGCGCCCGATTGGGGCTATTATGGCACGGGCGGGGCGAAGGGCGGCGCGTCGGCTTCCCCCGACACGCCGGGATTTGCGGCCGAGTTTGGCGGTGGCTGGTTCGATTATTGGGGGTCGAACGGCGGCTATGAGTGCAACGCGATCCAGCGCGGCAAGCGGTTTCAGCGGGTCTTTTATGGCACCAACCTAGCCAACGGCATCGGTATCCAGAGCTTTTACATGACCTATGGCGGCACCAGCTGGGGCTGGCTGGCTGGCCCGGTGGTGTTCACCAGCTATGATTATGGCGCGGCGATTTCCGAACCCCGTGCGCTGCGCGAAAAGGCGCAGGAGATGAAGCAGTTGGGCGGCCTCATCGCGTCCGTCCCCGATCTGGCGGGCATGATTTCGGCCGGGCCGGTCGAGATCACGTCGCCCAATATCCAGATTTACCATAATAAAAGCCCTGAAACCGACGCTCGTTTCCTGATGGTGACGCACAAGCCGTCCAACGGGCAGACGAACGACAGCTTCGCCTTTACTGCCGACCTGCCCGATGGGCGTTATACCGTGCCGATGCGCCTCAATGGCTTTGACGCGAAATGGTTGGTCGCGGGCGTGACACTGGGTGGGCAAAGACTGGTCTATTCCACGTCGGAACTGCAATCGGCGCAGCGGCAGGATAAGGGCGACCTGCTGCTGCTCTATGGCCGCGCTGGGGAGCCGGGCGAGACCGTGCTGCGCTACACCAGCGCGCCGACCGTGACCGTGATCGAGGGGGAAGCCACCAGCCGTTTCGACGCGGCGAAGGGCGACTTGAAACTCAGCTACAGCCATCAAGGCCGCGCGATCGTGCAGATCGAGGGCGGCGGGCGGCCGCCGCTGACGGTGATCCTGGGCGACGAAGCCGAAGCCGTCCGCTATTGGCGGCAGGGCGATATGTTGATCCATGGCCCTGAACTGGTGCGCCATGCGACGGTGAAGGGCGGCACGCTGGCCCTGACCGGAGACACCGCGACGCAAAGTCCGCTCGAAATCTGGGCGCCGGGCGCGATCCGCAGCGTGACGTGGAACGGCACGAAGATCGTCACCCGTGCCACGCCATCGGGCAGCCTTGCGGCCACGCAGCCGCTTGCCGGTCCTGCTACGTTCGCGCTGCCTGCGCTCACCGACTGGCGAATGGCCAAGGGTTCGCCCGAAGCAGAGCCAGCCTTCGACGATAGCGACTGGCAGGGGATCGACAATCGCTCATCGGCCAGCATCACTGCCCGCCCCGACGGCCAACCCAATATGGGCATGGACGCCTATGGCTTTCATGATGGCGATGTCTGGTATCGTGGCCGCTTCACTGGAACGCCCGATGCCAAGACGCTGTCGCTCTATTATGGTGCGGGTGGTTCTGGCCTTGTCCAGGCCTGGGTCGACGGGCAATTTATCGGCGAGGCGGAAACGCCGGGCGGCCTGCCGCGGCCAATCACCACCGGCACGGCGCGCTTTGCCCTGCCCGCCAGTGCCCAAAGTGGCGAGCATATCCTGTCCGTCATGGTCCGCAACAATGGCCATAATTGGGATCTGGACAGCGACGATTTCCACAAGGAGGCCCGTGGCCTGATCTCCGCGTCGCTGGAAGGTGGCCCAAGTGGACGCAGCTTTGCCGTGCCGATCGCCTGGAAGATTCAGGGCAAGCGGGGCGGCGAGACGCTGGCTGATCCTGTCCGCGGTCCGGCCAATAATGGCGGCCTCTATGGCGAGCGCATGGGATGGCATCTGCCCGGCTTCGATGACAAGCGCTGGGCGAAAGCTGCGGTCCCTGCCACGCAGGCAGAAGCGGGAACCAGCTGGTATCGCACCAGCTTCGACCTGGCCGTGCCCAAGGGGCAGGACGCGACCATCGCGCTCAGCTTCGGCGACGCGACCAAGCCGCGATCGCCGGTTCGCTATCGCGTGCTGATGTTCGTCAATGGCTGGAACATGGGGCAGTTCATCGCCCATGTCGGGCCGCAACGCACCTTCCCCATTCCCGAAGGCATATTGAACCACCGGGGCAAGAACCATGTCGCGCTGGCCGTCACATCCGATGGCCAGCCAGGCGATGCGCTCGAAGCCGTGCGCCTCGTCACCCTTCATTCCGTGAAAGGCGGTCTGCCAGTGCAGATGGTTACCGCGCCAAACGCACCTTCAGACCTTAAGGAGTAATAATAAGTGGCCGCACTCAATCATGATGTCCCGCGCGCCCAAGTGGTCGACGCCATCGACCGGCTGATGGACAATCTCGTCAATATCAAGGACGAGACCGGCGAGTTTCTGCTCCATCTGGAGGATGGCCGCATCATCGACACCAAGGGTTGGGCCGGGTGGGAATGGACCCATGGGATCGGCCTGTTCGGCATGTGGCGTTATTATGAGCAGACCGGCGACCAAAAGGCGTTGGGCATCATCAAGCAATGGTTCGAGGATCGCTTTGCCGAAGGCACGCCGACCAAGAATATCAACACCATGGCGCCCTTCATCACGCTCGCATACCTGTATGAGCATGAGCCGGACCCGCGCTACATTCCCTATCTCGACACTTGGGCCGAATGGTTGATGGCGGATGATGGCCTGCCCAAGACCGAAGAGGGCGGCTTTCAGCATATCGTCTATAATGACGAAAATCCGGGCGAAATGTGGGACGACACGCTGATGATGTCGGTGCTGCCGCTGGCCAAGATCGGCCTGCTGCTGAACCGCCCCCATTATGTCGAGGAAGCCAAGCGCCAATTCCTCATCCACATCAAATATCTGTTCGATACCAAGACGGGCCTGTGGTTCCATGGGTGGGATTTCAACGGTCGTCATAATTTTGCAGAAGCGCTGTGGGCGCGCGGCAATTGCTGGGTGACGATCGCCATCCCTGAAATCATCGAGATACTGGATCTGCCGCAGGGTGATGCGTTCCGCACCTTCCTGATCGACACTTTGGCCGCCCAGGTGAAGACATTGGCGCAGACGCAGGACGCCGATACGGGCCTGTGGCACACGCTGATCGTCGATTCGACCAGCTATCTGGAAGCCTCGGCCACGGCCGGGTTCGCCTATGGCATTCTTAAGGCGGTGCGGAAGGGCTATCTCCCGCGCCATTATGAGGCTGTCGGCATCAAGGCGGTACGCGGCGTGCTGGCCAATATCGACGATGCGGGCGAGTTGCAGCAGGTGAGCTTTGGCACCGCGATGGGCGACACCCAGCAATTCTACAAGGATATTGCGCTGACCTCCATGCCCTATGGCCAGAGCCTCGCCATCTGCGCGCTGGGTGAATTTCTGCGCAGCTATATCTGACATAATGAGAGCTTGGACGGCGGCGGGTCTTGGAAGGAGCGCCGCCGTCCAGGGCCAGAATGATAATAAGGCGGAGGAGCCGAACATGCCCAACCGAGCACCCATTCGCCCCGTTCGCCTGCGCAATTATCTCGCTTATGGGTCCAATGACGTGTTGGGCGCAGGGTCGATGGCGGTCATTTCCGGTTGGGTATTGATCTTCTACACCCAGTTTTGCGGGCTTTCCGCCGGACAGGCGGCGACGATTTTTGCGGTCGCGCGTATCCTGGACGCCGTTGCTTCGCCGATGATCGGCTATATTTCAGACCATTTCGGCAGCACTCGGTTCGGCCAGCGTTTCGGGCGTCGGCGCTTTTTCATCCTGGCGGCGATCCCGCTATTGCCCAGCTTCGCGCTGATGTGGCTGCCGGGCCAGACCTTCTGGTATTATCTTGTCAGCTATGTGCTGTTTGAACTCGTCTATGCGATGGAGATCATCCCGTTCGAGACATTGGCTGCCGAAATGTCGAGCGATTATAAGACCAAGGCGAAGTTCGCAGGCGCGCGCATCCTGTTCGGGCAGGCGTCGGCCATTTTGGCGGGCTTCCTGCCGCTGTGGCTGATCACGACGCTGGGCCGCGACAGTGCCGACACGTTTTTCTATATGGGTATCATTTTCGCCGCGCTCTTCATGCTGACGGCCGGGCTGCTGTATCTGTTCAGTTGGGAACGGCATATGCCAGGCGGCGTGGAGCTGACGCAGGCTGCGCCGACCGCTGGCATGGGGCAGGCGTTCAAGGCGCTGTATCGCAACCTTTTTTCCACCATGCGTATTCGGGCGTTCCGGCTCCATCTGGGTATGTATCTGGGCGGCTATATCAGTCAGGATATTTTCAACGCGGCCTTCACCTTCTTCGTCATCTTTGCACTGACGGGGTCGATGGCGATCGCATCGGGGCTGCTTGGCACCATGTATATCGTGCAGTTCGTGGCGGTCATCATCGCGATCAACCTGGCGCTGCGGGCGTCGCCGTCGCGCGCCTATCAGATTGCGGCGGCCAGCTTCGCGGCGGGTGCGCTGACGCTCATCGGCCTTTGGGTGCTGGACATTCCGGCGAGCAGCCCGATGATCTGGTTACCGATCATCCTGGCGGGCCTGGGTCGTGGCGCGCTCAACTATATCCCCTGGGCGACCTATAATTATATGGCCGACGTGGACGAGATCGTCACCGGCCAGCGGCGTGAAGGCAGCTTTGCCGGTGTCATGACCTTCGTGCGCAAGGCGACGCAGGCCGCGGCTGTCGCGGGCGTGGGGTTCATCATGCAGGCGGGTGGCTTCGTGTCCGGTGCGCCAGTGCAAAGCTATGATGCCATCCTGACGATCGCCCTGTTGCTGGGGATCGGCACGGTGGGGATGCTGGGCTTTGGTATCCTCGTGTCCACCCGCTTCCGCCTCAGCCCCGCCACGCATGATGTGCTGATGGCCGAGATCGAGCATCTACGGGGTGGCGCACAGACGCCTACCAGCCCGGAGGCGGGCCGGATCGTCGAGGATCTGTCGGGCTGGCGCTATGATCAGCTATGGGGCAGAAACCCGGTCGCCCGCTGACAAAGGATCGATCATGCGCCCCGTGCTATTTCTTGCCGCTCTTGCCTTCTTAGCCACGCCCGCTGCGGCCCAGCACTGGTCGCGCAGCTGGATGGCTGCGCCGCTCGTCTGGACCGCTCCCGCCGACAAGCGCCCGGACCTGACCGACCGTACGGTGCGGCAGGTCGTTCGCCTGTCCAGTGGCGGGGTGCGCATCCGGCTGCGCCTGTCCAACGAAATGGCGGTTGCGCCGCTGACGATCGGCGCAGTCCATGTCGCGCTCGCCGGGGAAGATGGCGCGACCCTGCCGGGCACCGACCGCGTCGTCGCGTTCAACGGCGTGCAGGGGGTAACGCTTTCCCCGCGCGCGCCGCTGCTGAGCGATCCAATCGACCTGCCGGTCAAGCCGCTGACCCGGCTGACGATCAGCATCCATCTGCCGCAGGGCGCAGCCACGCCCACCGTCCATGCCTATGCCGCCGCCACCAATTGGATCGCGCCAGGCGACCAGACCACCGCCATCAACCTGACCGGGGCGACGACCATCGGGCCGCGCCTGATCCTGTCCGCCGTGGAAGTGGAAACCGCCCGGCCCGCCCCCACCATCGTCACGCTGGGCGATTCCATCACCGACGGCGTGCGCGCGACAAATGACAGCAACCGGCGCTGGCCCGACCTGCTGGCCGAACGCTTCCAGAAGGCGGGGCGGAGGAATGTCGCGATCGCCAATGCCGGGATCAGCGCCAACCGCCTCTTGTCCGAAGGCGAGGGCTATAATGCGCTCGCGCGCTTCGACAGCGATGTGCTGGCGGTGCCGGGCGTCAGCCATGTGGTGATATTGGAAGGGGTCAATGATATCGGCGCGGCGACAGCACAGAACCGCCCCTTGCCGAGCGCCGATGACCTGATCGGCGCCTATCGTCAGATGATCGCGCGGGCGCGGGGCAATGGGGTCAAGGTCATCCTCGCCACCATCCTGCCCTATGAGGGTGCGGGCTATTGGAGCGCAGAGGGCGAGGCTGTTCGCATCGCCGTCAATGAGTGGATCCGCACGACCGACGAAGCCGATGGCATGGTCGATCTCGCCAAGGCGATCGCCGACCCCGCCGATCCGGCGCGGATAGCGAAACCCTATGATGTGGGCGACGCGCTGCACCCCAATGATGCGGGATTTGCGGCGATGGCGGCTGCGTTCGATCTGCGCCTGTTTCGATGATCGCTGCGGCGCTTCTGCTCGCGGCTGCCAGCGCACCGATTGCGCCCAAGCCGCTCTATCGCGACCCCGTGCATGATGGGGCAGCCGATGCTTCGACCGTCTATGACCGGGACAGCGGCGAATGGGTGATGTTCTATACCAACCGCCGCGCCGACCTGCCCATGGAAGACGCTAAGGACGTGCGGTGGGTCCATGGCACCGCGATCGGCACCGCCCGGTCGAAGGATGGCGCCCATTGGCGTTACAGCGGGACGGTCGCCATCCCCGAAAGCTGCACCGGCGAGACGCTTTGGGCACCCGAAGTCCAGTTTCTCGACGGGCAATGGCATATGTGGCTGACCGTCGTGCCGGGTGTGTTTCGCGACTGGAATGCGCCGCGCTTCATCGTCCACCTGACCAGCCCCGACTTAGCGACATGGAAATGCGGCGAGCGGCTCGATCTTGGCTCCGACCGGGTGATTGATGCCAGCGTCATAACGCTGCCTGACGGCGGCTATCGTCTCTTCTTCAATGATGAACGCGAGAATAAGGCGATCCGCACGGCGGACAGCAAAGACCTGGTCCACTGGACGGTTGGTAAGCGCCTGACCGACACGCCCGGCGAAGGCCCCAAGGCATTCCGCTGGAAGGGGCGTTGGTGGCTGATCTCCGACGCGTGGAAAGGGTTGTTGGTCATGCGGTCCGACGATGCGGAAACATGGACGCGGCAGGAGGGCCATATCCTTGGCGTTCCCGGCACCCATCCCACCGACCGCGCCAAGGGCCAGCACCCCGACATCATCGTCGCGGGCGACCGCGCCTATATCCTCTATTTCGTTCATCAGGATGGCGAAGCGGAAGCCGTGGACAACGCCGACTGGAAGCGCCGCAGCGTCCTCCAGATCGCGGAGCTGGTCGAACGCGATGGGATTATTTCGGTCGATCGCAATGCGCCGGTTTCGGTCGCGCTGAAACCCTGATCGGCCGTTACAGGAACCCGACCTGCCGTAGCCAAGCTTCGCATAGCGTTGGCCAGATCGACACCGGCATGTCCGCCGTGTCGAGCGCAAAGCCGTGCGGCGCATCGGCAAAGATATGGAGTTCGGCTGATCCTCCAGCGTCCCGCAATGCCGCATGTAGGCGATGGGCATTCTCCACCGGGACCACCGGGTCATTGCCGGCATAGACGATGAAGGTCGGCGGTGGTTCGGGCAGCAGTTGGGCGTCGGGCTGCAGCGCATCGTAGAGCGCCCGCTTTTCGACCGGCGACAATGGCGGTTTATCGGCGACGACCGTTCGGCCCATTGCATTGGTCGAGATGGGAGCATAGCCGATGACCAGAGCATCCGGCCGCTGTGGAGCGGCTTTGCCCCATTTCGCCGGATAGTCGGCGACAAGGCAGGCAGTGAGATGGCCGCCCGACGACAGGCCCATGACACCCAGCCCTTCGCTTGCAAGCCCGCTGGCGCGGGCCAGCGCCATCGCCGCATGTGCGTCGTCGAGCGGGGCGGACGGGCCATTGTTCGCATCGGGAAAACGATGGATCAACAAGAAGACATAATAGCCCAGCCGATTGAGCCAGCGCGCGACCTGCACCCCTTCCCGCCCCGCCATCAGCGCGACATAGCCGCCCCCGCCCAGCACCAGCATCGCTCGGCCATTGGGACGATAGGGCGCATAGCCTAGCAGGACGGGGCGTTCGACTGCCGTGACCACGGCTTGCTCTGGCGGAGCGGTGTTGTCCTCCAGCGTGAAGGCGCCTGTTGCTGCGCCATGCAGCGGCCAGACCTGATCAGCACCCAGCATCTTGCGCTCCCATCGGGCAACCATGGGTGGGATAGGCTTCCCCATCCAGTTCCACCGCCTCGCGCACTACCGCCACGCGATCGCCAGTGTCGCGCATTTCGTAAAATTTGGCCAAGGCGCGCTTGAAGGGGCGATGCACGACCATCATCAGCCGCCCATCGAATGCGCGGAAGAGCATGCCATGCCCGCTGTCGCGCTCGACCAATGGCCCTAATTGCTCCCATGGGCCAGTTACCGTGCCGGATGTCGAGCGGGCCAGCGCCTGGACATAGCCATCCCTGCCATAGCTCGACCAGAGCATTAGCAGCGTACCGTTCGCTGTGCGGAACAGTTCGGGGCCGTCGGTGACATGGACGATGTCGCCTTCCGGCTGCTTCTGTCCGACTACCCAGTCAGCCTCATCGGCGCGGAATAGCAAGCGCGGCAGCCCGGCTGCCGACAGGTCATCCTTGAGCGGCATCGCATCGATCGTGCCGGTGCCGACCTGCATCCATTCATGGGCATAGACGAGCCAGGGCTTGCCCGCTGCATCAATATGCAGCGTGCCATCGAGCGTCATGGCATCGGCCGGGGCGATCGGATCGCCGCCGCGCACCAGGGCAAAGGGACCGTCGAGCCGGTCGGATACCGCCAGCAAGGTGGTGCGCCGATAGGTCGGGCGCTTGGCCTTTGCCTGGATGGCGGCAGCTTCGTTATGGAAGGTCGCCAGCAGATGCCAGCGCCCCTTCCAGCGATGAACTTCGGGTGCCCAGGCTCCCTCATTCGCCCATGTCCCGTCCGGCAAGGTGAAGACGATGCGCGGCTTTTCCCAATGGGCAAGGTCGCGGCTGACATAAGCCATGATACCCAGCCGTTTGTCGCCGGTGACGGCGGGATCGTTGCGGCTGAACAGCCAATAGGTCTGGCTGTCGGTATCCGCGACCACCCATGGATCATGGATACGCAGATGGGATGTCAGCAGCGGCGCTTGTGCCGCCAGGGGAGCAGCGAACACCAACAGCAACAGGGCAAGCAAGCCCCGCATCAGCCCGCCATCCGGTTGCCATAGCCGATGATCAGCGTCGCGAAGACCAGCAGGCCCACGCCGCTCCACACCATGCGGCGAACGGCGGGGGCTGCGTCTTTCCACTCGCGAAAGGCAAAGCCCCAGCAGGTGCCGAAGATGATGATCGACGCCATGTGCAGGGTCCAGCTGGAAAAACCGAAGCGACCCATCTGGCTTTCGCCCATGGTGTAGAAGAAGAATTGGAAATACCAGGCCGTGCCCGCCAGTGCGCAGAGCAGGACATTGGGCAGCAGCGCCGGGCGCTTGCCATCTGCGTCGGGTGCGCCGAGCCACTGGCCCGCAGACTTGTTTTTCACGATCAGCCACCCGCACCAGACGGCGTTGGTGATGAGGCCACCGAACATGACGATGCACAGCGTCGGCAGGCCAGTCCACAATGGTCCTGTTCCAGCGGCAGCAGACAGCGCCTTGACCGGTTCGCCCGCCGCAAGGCCAAAGGCGAAGCAGGAGGACATGATGCCGGAAAAGATGGCGACGGCGATACCCTTCTTGAAGTCGAACTCGGCAACGGCGGCGGCCTTTTGTTCAGGCGAGAGCGCCGCATCCTTGCGCGCGCCGGCCATGGCGACGACGATGATGCCCAGCACGGTCACGGCAAGCCCCAGCAGCACGATCTGCCCATGCAGCGTGCCTGCGATCTCCGTCATGAAGCTGCCATCGACGATCGGCGGGATCAGCGTGCCGAACACGGTGCAAAGGCCCAGCACCACCGCCATGCCGAGCGAAAGGCCGAGATAGCGCATGGTGAGGCCGTAGGTCAGGCCGCCAAAGCCCCATAGGAAGCCGAAAAATATGCACCAACCGACGACCGAGCCCGGCACCTGCGCCATCACGCCCATCAGATCGTTGGTCTGGACCGACGCGAAGAACCAGGGTGCGATGACCCAGGAGAAGATGCCGCCGGTCAGCCAGAAAATCTCCCAATTCCAGCGCTTCACACCGCGATAGGGGACATAGAAGCTGGCCGAGGCAAGGCCCCCCAGCCAGTGGAACAAGACGCCGAGAAGAGGATTGCCGATCATATATCAAGTCCCAGGCGATAGAGGCGATTGGCGTTGCCGCCGAACAGGGCGCGGCGGTCGGCTTCGGGCAAATCCGCGACGATGGCGTGATAGGCCTCCATATAGCGGTCGATTGGGCCAAACAGCTTGTCGGTCGGCGTGTCGCTCGCGAACATGCAACGATCGACACCGAACAGGTCGATCGTTTCGCGGATGAAGGGCGCGATCGTCTCGCGGCTCCAGTCGCGACGGATGAAGCCCAAGCCCGACAGCTTGACGCAGACATGGGGTAGCGCTGCGAGCGCCTGCATGCCCCGCCGCCAATCGCCGACACCGTCCGCGTCGGTCAGCACCGGCATGCCGAGATGGTTGATGATGACGGGGATGTCGGGGTGGCGCTCGATCAGCGGGACAAGTCCCGGCATCTGACCCGGATAGCATTGCAGGTCGAAGGAGAGCTTGTGCTTTGCCAGTAAGCCATAGCCCGTCTGCCATTGCAGATCGACGGTCAGGTCGGTGGACGTGTAGCTGCGCCGAGGATCGGGGTGCCAGTTGACGATATGGCGGATGCCCTTGACGCGGCTGTGCGCGGCTTGCGCGGACAATAGTGCATCGACGTGCGGGCCGTTGAGCGCGGCGAAGGCGACGATGCCCGTGGGCAGCCCCTCGATCGCAGCAAGGCCATCTAGCCATTGGGTTTCCCGCAGAGCGCTGTCCGCCGCCGCACCCGCATCGACATGCACGGCGCCAACGACATTCCAGCGTGCGAGGTCTGCGCGATATTCCGCGATGCCATAATCATGCGCGATCGGTTCGACGCTGCCGTTCGGCCCATCCTCGGCGAAGGGTGGGCTGAGCCAGTCGTAGCGGATATGCGCCAGATCCCATAAATGGATGTGCGCATCGACAAAGGGGATCATGGCCGTCCTCTCCCTCGGCGGCGCGCTGGCTCTTATCGGCCAGTCGCGCCGCGCGACTTGTGTCAGAAAGTGGTGCGACCGCCCGACGTGTCGAAGGTCGACGCGGTGGTAAAGCTGCATTCCTCGCTGGCCATGAAGCAAACCATGGCAGCGGACTCGCTGACTTCGCCCAAGCGCCCCATCGGGATTTTGGAGCGCATATAATCGACCTGGCTCTGGGGCAGCTGTGCGAGAATCGGACTTTCAAAAGTGGCGGGGGTCAAGGCATTGGCAATCACGCCCTTGCCCGCCAGTTCCTTGCCCAGGCTCTTGGTCAAGCCGATCACGGCAGCCTTGCTTGCGGAGTAAGCGGAGGCATTGGGATTGCCCTCCTTGCCTGCGACGGAGGCCAAGTTGACGATGCGACCATAGTCATTTTCGAGCATGAACGGCACCACCGCGCGGTTGCAGTAAAAGAGGCCGTTCAAGTTAATGTCGATCACGCTGCGCCAGCTGTCGAGCGGATAGTCCCATAGGGTCGCGGTCGCGCCGGTAATGCCCGCAGAGCAAACCAGCACGTCGACTTTGCCCAGTGCTTCCGCGCTGGACTTGGCTGCCGCCTCCACTGCCGCCTGATCCGAGACGTCGAGCGCGACCACATGGGTCGCGTCGATTTCTGCTTTGGTTTCCGCCAGCGCATCGGCGTTCACGTCCCACAAGGCAACCTTACCGCCTTCGGCCACGATCCGCGCGGCGACCTGTTTGCCCAAGCCCGACGCGCCGCCGGTGACGATGGCGCAGCGTCCTTCATAACGACCAGCAAAGACGCTCATCCGAGCACCTCGTCGCCCAGATGCCGCCATTCGACGACATTCTGCGTCTGGGTGCCCAGCTTGGCGATGCCCAGTTCCATCACGTCACCGGCGTTGAGGTAAATGGCGGTCGGCTTCTTTCCCTCGCCCACGCCGGGCGGCGTACCGGTGATCATCAGGTCGCCAGGATACAGCGTGATATATTCGCTGACATAAGAGATGAGCTGTGCCACGTTGAAGATCATCGTGCGGGTATTGCCGGTCTGCATCCGGTCGCCGTTCAGGTCCAGATACATGTCCAGATCCTGGGGATCGCCCACTTCATCGGGCGTCACCAGCCAGGGGCCGGTCGGGCAGAAAGTATCATGCCCCTTGCCCTTGCTCCACTGGGTACCGCGCTGCTTCTGGTTAAAGCGTTCCGACACGTCGTTGACCAGCGTGTAGCCCGCGACCTTCGACAGCGCCTCTTCTTCGCTCACGAAGCGGCAGGTTTCGCCGATGATGACGCCCAGTTCGACTTCCCAGTCGCCATGGGTTGCGCCCTTGGGCAGCATAACCTCGTCATTGGGACCATTGAGCGATGACAGCGCCTTCATGAACATCATCGGTTCGGTGGGGATCGGCAGGTTGGATTCGATCGCATGATCCTCATAATTGAGGCCGATGGCGACGATCTTGCCCACGCCCTTCAATGGCACGCCATAGCGCGGAGTCCCCTCGACGATCGGCAGCGACGCGATGTCAGCGGCCTTGGCGGCGGCCAGCGTCTCGATCGTCAGCTCGGTGACCACGCCCGACAAGTCGCGGATATGGCCATCGGCATCGACGATACCGGGCTTTTCCTGGCCACGCGGGCCAAAACGGCAGAATTTCATGGCAATCTCGCTTCTTGCTTAATGAGTATAGGGGCGGTGCATCGCGATATCGCGGTTCAGTTCGACGCCAAAGCCGGGCGCGTCGAGCGCGCTGGCCTTGAGCTGACCATTTTCGGGCACGGGTTCGCCGATCAATTGCGGATGGAACATCGGCACCACTTCGGTTGGTCCTGGATGCATCATCAGGAATTCGGCGAAGGGCGAATTGTGGCGGGTGATGACGAAATGATAGCTGTAGACCGAGGAGCCGTGCGGCACGACCATCTTGCCATGGGCATCGGCCAGCGCGCTGATCTTGAGCAATTCGGTCACGCCGCCGCACCAGCCGACATCGGGCTGGATGATGTCGCAGCAGTCCATCTCCAGCAACATGCGGAAGCCCCAGCGGGTCGCCTCATGCTCGCCGGTCGTCACCAGCATCCCCTTGGGCACGTTGCGCTTGAGTTGTTGATAGCCCCAATAATCGTCGGGGCTGATCGCTTCCTCGATCCATTTGAGGTCATGGTCATGCGCAGCGATGGCGAGGCGCGTGGCGTAATCGACGTCGAGCGCCATCCAGCAATCCCACATCAGCCAGAAGTCGGGACCGCATTTCTCCCGCATGTCGGCGAGTTCGGCGATATTCTTTTTCAGGCCTTCAATACCCTCGGCCGGACCATGGTGCAGCGGCATCTTGCCGCCGATGAAGCCCAGTTCCTTGGCGACATCGGGCCGCGCGCCGGTGGCGTAGAATTGCAGTTCATCGCGCACCGCCCCGCCCAGCATGTGATAGACTGGCTCTTGCCGCAACTTGCCCAGCAAATCCCACAGCGCCAGGTCGACACCGGAAATCGCGTTCACGACCAGACCTTTGCGCCCATAATATTGGGTCGAGAAATACATCTGGTCCCAGATTTTTTCATAATCGGTGGGCGAACGGCCTTCCAGAAAACGGGCCAGATGCTTTTCAACGATGAACGCGGCGGGCTCACCACCTGTCGTCACGGCAAAGCCGATCGTGCCATCTTCCGCCTCGATCTCAACGACCAAAGTGCCCAGTACGTTGATGCCGAAGCTCTGGCGCGACTGGCGATATTCGGGATAGCGCGACATCGGCGTCGCAATATGGTCGTCGATCCAGTGGCCTTCGCCCTGGTCATGATAGTCGGCACCGCCACCGCGCACGGTGAAGGCCCGGACATGCTTGATTTTCGGCAAGGTCACGATCGGCACGCACACACTCCCTGAACCATGCCGACGTCCAATATATGGGACAAGGCGGCAGAAACTTCCAAAATCTGAGCAAAATGGCGATAAAGGTCGGACAGCAGGCACGGGGACATGTTCGAAAGAATCACGCTTGGTCCTCGCCTTCGCCCTTGTTTTTCTCATTTTGTGGGATAGAGTGTTATTAGATGAGACAGAAAACGTCAAATCCAGAATCGGGTGAACGAGAGGAAAAGTCGAAAGCCGCCGGGTCGCAGACCTTGCAGCGTGGGCTGGACCTGCTCGACCAGGTGATCGACGGGCCGGTAAAGCTCGCCGACCTGTCCGAACGCATGGGTCTCACCCGATCGACCACCCACCGCCTCGCCAATGCGATGGTGGAACGGGGATTCCTTACCTTCCTGCCGCGCGAAGGCTATCAGTTGGGGCCGAAACTGCTGCAACTCGGTTTCCTGGCGCAAGCGCAGGCCGATGTGGTGCAGATCGCCCGCCCGCATCTCGAAGCCCTGGCTGCCGCCAGCGAAGATACGGTGCATCTAGGTCGGCTCGATGGCGATCAGGCGCTCTATCTCGACAAGATAGCGGGGCGTCGCCGCGTCGAAATATCCAGCCGCATCGGCGATCGTCATCCTTTGACCTCGACCGGGCTTGGCAAGGCGCTGCTGTTGGACGACGGCGAAACGGTCTGGACCCGGCTGTTCGACGCCGAGCGCGAAGATGGCACCCATGATGCCGATGCGGCCCTCTGGTTCGACCGTATGCGCGCCTATGTCGCGCAGGGGCGCACGTTCGACCTCGAAGAAAATGAGGACCAGATACGCTGCGTCGCAGCCCCCGTGCGCGATGCCGCAGGGGCGATCGTGGCCGCCATCAGCCTGTCGAGCGCAGCGCAATATATGGACGACGAGCGGATGCAGGCGCTGAGCGCCGATGTCCGCGCCGCGGCTCACGCCATCAGCGCCGATCTGGGTTGGACCCCCGGCGTCAAACCACCCAACCGCCCTGCACGGCGGTAACCAGCCAAGGAAGGCCCGATTTCATGAAACTGCTTGAAGGCAAGACCGTCCTCGTCACCGGCGCATCGACCGGCATCGGCCGCGCCGCCGCCATTGGCGCCGCGCAACATGGTGCCGATGTCGCGATCAACTATGCCAATAGCGATGGGCCTGCCGCGAGTTGTGTCGCCGAGATCGAGGCACTGGGCCAGCGTGCCATCGCGGTGAAGGGCGACGTCGCTGATCCGCAGACCGCACAGGATTTCGTGGCAAAAGCGGTTGACGCCTTCGGCAAGGTCGATGTGATGGTCAGCAATGCGGGCATCTGCCCCTTCCACGCCTTTCTCGACATGCCAGTGGACGTGGTCGAGCGCACCTTCAAGGTGAACCTGCATGGCGCCTATTTCATGGTGCAGGCCGCCGCGCAGCAGATGGTGAAACAGGGCCATGGCGGCTCGATCGTCGCCGTTTCCTCCATCTCCGCGCTTGTGGGCGGTGAGTTTCAGACCCATTATACGCCGACCAAGGCGGGCGTTCATTCGCTGATGCAGTCCACCGCCATTGCGCTCGGCAAACATGGCATTCGCTGCAACAGCGTGCTGCCCGGCACCATCCTGACCGAGATCAACAAGGATGACCTGGCCGACGTCGAAAAGCGGACATATATGGAGCAGCGCACGCCGCTGGGGCGGCTGGGCGCGCCGGAAGATCTGGCGGGTCCGATCGTGTTCCTGGCGTCGGACATGGCCGCCTATGTCACCGGCGCGGCGCTGCTGGTGGATGGCGGCATGTATGTGAATTTGCAGTAAACCGTGATGCTCCCCCTCACCTCCGTTCGCCCTGAGCCGGTCGAAGGGCTTTCTTTCTCGCTTGGCGAAATCTGGGCTTCGACAAGCTCAGCCCGAACGGGGGGAGAGCAGAATGCGTAAGCTCGCTGGTCATGCTGTAAGGATGGTGCAGATTGTCCTGTTAGGCGTCATCCTCACCGCCCCCGCAAACGCCACCCGTCCTGGCAACACCATCCTGATCGCGGGGGATTCCACCGCGGCTGACTACGCCCCGGCGCGGTATCCACAGACGGGATGGGGCACGATGCTGCGTTGCGCCGTGGCGCCCAATGTCCGCATTCTCAACCATGCCATGGGCGGCCGCTCGACCCGCAGCTTTTTGGCGGAGGGGCGCTGGGACCGGCTGCGTGCCGATATCCTGCCCGGCGACACGGTGCTGATCCAGTTCGGCCATAATGATGCGACGCGGGCGAAGCCGGAGCGCTGGGCACCGGCGCAGACCGACTATCGTGATAATCTACTGCGCTTCATTCGTGACGTGCGGATGGCGGGCGGCGTGCCCGTCCTCGTCACCCCTGTTACGCGGCGCAATTTCGGGCCGGAAGGCCGCGCCGTCGCGGATTTTGCTGCATGGTCGGGCGCGATGCGCGATCTGGCGATCAAGACCGGCACGCCATTGATCGACTTGGAGGCCCGCTCACGGGCATGGCTCGATCGCGCCGGGCCGAAGGGGTCGAAAGCGCTCTATCTCCATTATAGCGCGCAGGACAATGTGGCCGCTTTCCCCAAAGGCATCAGCGACAATACCCATTTTAGCGAATTGGGCGCGCGGCAGGTGGCCGATCTGGTTGCCGAGGGTCTGAAATCACTTGCCCTTCCCATTTCCGAGAAAATCGAGGCGCCGCGCCCGGCCGTGACTCGAACCACCCCGCTTGGAAGGACGGATTGCCAATGACACCGCCGATCGACCGCCGCACCCTCCTTGCCGGAACCCTCGCCTCCGCCACGCTAGCAACGCCTGCTATGGCGCAGAGCTTCCCTCTGCCCCAGGGGTTCGAACGGTTTCCGATCTGGCCCGGCAAAGCGCCGGGTGGCGAACGGGTCACGGTGCAGGAGGTCGAAAGCCTCCGTCGGCCCGATAGCGGCCCGGATGACGGCGTGTTCGCGCATGTGGTGACCCCGACACTCACCTTGCTGCGCCCCGCCAAGCCCAATGGCGCGGCGATCCTGCTCATCCCCGGCGGGGGCTATAGCCGCGTGGCGATCGGCCATGAAGGCTATAATATCGCCCGCCGGTTCGCGGAGGCGGGCTATGTCTGTTTCTCGCTGCTCTACCGCCTGCCCGCCGATGGCTGGGCGGCAGGCGCAGAGGCACCGTTGCAGGATGCCCAGCGCGCCCTGCGCCTGATCCGCGCATTGGCCCCGCGGGAGAAGTTCGACGCGAACCGGATCGGTGTGATGGGCTTTTCGGCGGGGGGGCATCTAGCGGCCTGGCTGACCAGTCGCACGCCCCAGGAAAGCTATACGCCGGTCGATGCCGCCGACCGCGAACCGATAAGGGCCGCAATTGCCGCCTATATGTATCCGGTGATCCAGATGGAGAGCGCGTTCGTCCATACCGGATCGCGCGCGCAATTGCTTGGCCCTGATCCAACGGCGGAACGGAAGCGCGCCTATTCGCTCGACCATGACGTGAGTGCAGAGACCCCGCCCGTCTTCCTCGCCCATGCGTTGGACGACAAGGCGGTGCCGCCTGAAAACAGCCTGGCCATGCTGGCTGCGTTGCGCGCCAAAGGCATAGCGGCGGAGTGCCATTTGTTCGAGAATGGCGGCCATGGCTTTGGCCTTGTCGCCTCGCCGGCAGCACCAGCGCCCTGGCCAGACCTGTTCCTGAATTTCGCGAGACGCCACGGCCTATGAGCGCACATGTCGCCCTGTTCGTCACCTGCTTGGTCGATGTCATGCGTCCGCGCATTGGCTTCGCCGCGATCCGTGCGCTCGAAGCGGCGGGCTGTACCGTCGTGGTGCCGCAGGGGCAGACCTGTTGCGGCCAGCCTGCGCTCAACAGCGGCGACCGCGCGCATGCCGTGGCGCTGGCCGAGCAGACGATCGAAGCGCTCGAACCTTATGAGGCGGTTGTCGTTCCCTCCGGCTCTTGCGCCGGGACGATCCGCTGCCACTATCCCGAACTGTTCGACGATGACGCGGCGTGGCAATTGCGCGCGCAGGCCGTCGCCGCCAAGACCTTCGAGGTGATGGCCTATCTGGATGAGGTCTGCGGCTGGAAACCGGAGGGCGTCGCCCTGCCCGCCACCGCCACAGCAACCTATCATGATAGTTGTTCGGGGCTTCGCGAACTGGGGATCAAGGCGCAGCCCCGCCGCCTGCTCAAAGCCGTTGATGGCCTGTCGATGACGCCGCTGCCGGGCGCGGAAACCTGCTGCGGTTTTGGCGGCACTTTCTGCGTCAAATATCCCGCCATCTCCAACGCCATCGTCGGCGAGAAAACCGATGCGATTGACGCGACCGGCGCAGACCTGCTGCTGGCGGGCGACCTTGGCTGCCTGATGAACATGGCGGGCAAGCTCCACCGTAATGGCTCCAAGGTCCGCGCCTTCCACGCGATCGAACTGATTGCGGGCATGGGCGACGGCCCGGCGATCGGCGAAGAGGCATGAGCGGCTTTACGGATCGCGCCGACGCGGCGCTGGCGGATCCGATCCTTAAGATCGCGGTCGAGCGCACGGCTGGCACGGCGGAGGCCAAGCGCGCAATAGCTGTCGATGCTTTCCCCGATTTCGAAGCTGCGCGGACACGCGCGGCTGCGATCAAGGATCATGTGATCGCGCATCTTGGCGCCTATCTCGAACAATTCGAAGCCAGCGCCATAGCGTCGGGGGCGCAGGTCCATTGGGCACAGACGGCAGACGAAGCCTGCCGGATCGTCATCGACATCTGCAAGGCGGCGGGGGCACAGACGGTCGCCCGCTCCAAATCCATGCTAGGCGAGGAAATCGGCTTGCCCCATGCGCTGGAGGAGGCGGGTATTGTCCGGGTCGAGACGGACCTTGCCGAACATATCATCCAATTGGCCGACGAACGGCCGTCCCACATCATCTGGCCCGCGATGCACAAGACGCGCGAACAGGTGTCCGCCTTGTTCCGCGCGAAACATGCCAATCCGCATGAGGAAGAAACGATCGCCGCCATGGCCCAGAGCGCCCGGCGCGAACTGCGCGGGGCGATGCTGGGCGCGGATGTCGGGATATCGGGTGCGAACTTCCTGATCGCAGATAGCGGCGCGGTCTGCACCGTCACCAACGAAGGCAATGCCGAACTCTCGCTCGTCCCGCCGCGCGTGCATATCGTGACGGCGGGGATCGAAAAGATCGTGCCGTCCATGCCCCACGCTATCCATATGCTGCGGATGCTGGCACGGTCTGCCACTGGCGCGGCGCTGACCCAATATACGACCTTTTACACCGGTCCAAAGCGCGTTGGCGACCGCGACGGGCCGGAGCAGATGCACATCGTGCTGGTGGACAATGGCCGCACCAAAATGCGCGAGGAAGGTCTGGCGGAGATGCTGCGCTGCATCCGCTGCGGCGCGTGCATGAACCATTGCGTGGTGTTCCGCCAGATTGGCGGCCATGCTTATGGCGGCACTTATCCGGGGCCGATGGGGGCGGTGCTAACGCCTGCGCTCGACGGCTTAGCGCCCAATCGCGACCTTGCCCATGCCTGCACCTTGAATGGCAAATGTCAGGAGGTCTGCCCGGTCAAGATCCCGCTCCCCACGCTGCTCAAGGGCTGGCGCGAGAAAAGCTGGCGCGAAGGGCTGGAGCCGACCTCAATGCGCTGGGGGTTGGGTGTCTGGGCTTGGTTTGCGCGCCGTCCCGCGCTCTATCGCCTGGGCACCGCCTCAGCGATCCGGGCGATGCGGCTGATCGGCCGTACCGGCTGGATCGCCAGCCTGCCGCTGGCGAGCGGCTGGACCAAGCATCGCGACCTGCCCAAACCCGCCGCCCGCAGCTTCATGGCGCAATATCAGCAGGAGCAGCGTAAATGAGCGCCCGCAACGCCATCCTCGCCCGTCTGGAAGGTCCGAAGCCGATCGCTTCAGAAGCCGTATCCCTGCTCGACGCCCCCGAACGTCCGGCGGTGGACGCCTCGGCGCTTGAAGCCGAATTTCTCGCCCGTCTCGCTTTGCCCAGCGTCAATGCCAGCCATGACCGTATCGCCAGCCTGGCAGACCTGCCCGCTGCCATCGCACGCTACCTGACTGGACAGCAGGAACCCTTGACCCTTTGTTGCCCGCCCGATCCGCGCCTGACGGTGTGCGACTGGTCCGCCTTCACCCTGCACGCCGATGCCGCCCCCGACGAAGGCGCCACCCTTGCCATTGCACGCAAGGGCATCGCGGAAACCGGATCGCTGATCTTCGAAACCAGTCCGATCGCGCCGATGCTGCCCAATTTCCTGACGCTGCATCATATCGTGTTGTTGGCAAGCCGCGACATCGCCGCTCATCTGGAGGACGCGCCCCTGCCGGGTCCGCAACCGCGCGCCCATTACTGGATCACCGGCGTATCCGGTACGACGGATATCGAGGGCACCTATGTGCGCGGCGCGCACGGCCCGCGCTTCCTGCATGTCATTCTGCTTCAAGAATGATGACCGCATATCGGTTCATCATTCCACATTAAGGGATAAATACTTTCCTTCGTGGTACTGGACGCTATAAGGCTTGGCAAAGTCATTCAGGAGATAGCCGATGTTCGACAAGACCTATTACGCGACGCACCCCGACATGATGGAATGCGTGTCGAACGAGGAATTGCGCGATCGCTATCTGATCGGCGGGCTGTTCCGCGATGGCGAGTGCGTGCTGAACTATACCCATGCCGACCGCTTCGTGATCGGCGGCGTTGCCGTGGTTGATGCGCCGGTCGCGCTGCCGGCGCAGACCGAGCCTGCTTCGGCGGCAGGGCATCCCTTCCTCGAACGGCGCGAAATGGCGGTGGTGAACGTCTCGAACGTCGAAGGCACCGTTACCGTCGATGGCGAGCGCTTCACGCTGGGCAACAAGGATTGCCTCTATGTCACCATGGGCGCGAAGGATGTGCAGTTCGCCGGCGCAGGCGCGCGCTTCTATCTCGCCTCCTGCCCGGCGCATAAGGGGTTCACCACCCGCAAGCTCGGCATCGCCGATGCCAATGCGCTCGGACGCGGCTCCCTCGAAGAATCCAACGAGCGCACCATCTTTCAGCTCGTCATCCCCGGCATTTGCGACAGCGCGCAGCTGGTCATGGGGCTGACTGTGCTCAAGCCGGGTTCGGTGTGGAACACCATGCCCCCGCATATCCATGAGCGCCGCAGCGAGATTTATTTCTACTTCGAGCTGGATGGGCCGTCGGATCGCGTTTTCCACTATATGGGCGAAGGCGATGCGATGCGGCATATCGTCATAGCCAATGAGGAAGCGGTGATCTCGCCACCCTGGTCGGTGCATATGGGGTCGGGTACCAAGGCCTATGCCTTCATCTGGGCGATGGCGGGTGAAAACCAGGATTATACCGACATGAATGTGCTGGATATCTGCCAGCTCGCCTGAACCCTATTGTCGTCATTCCCGCGAAAACGGGAACCCATCTCCCAACCTTGCAGCCGCAACGACGCTTGGGAGATGGATCCCCGCCTGCGCGGGGATGACGTGGAGTAAAAGTCCATGACCAACCCCTTTGATCTCAGCGGCCAGGTGGCCATCGTCACCGGCGCGAATACCGGCATTGGCCAGGCCATCGCCCTGTCGCTGGCTGCGGCCGGTGCGGACATTGCCGCGGTCGGCCGCACCCCGGCGCAGGAAACCGTCGACAAGGTCCGCGCGCTTGGGCGTAAGGCGGAGATCATCTCCGCCGATCTCTCGACCATAGAGCCGGTCCAGCGCGTGGTGGACGAGACGCTGGAAAAGCTCGGCGGGCTGCACATCCTCGTCAACAATGCCGGGATCATCCGCCGTGCCGACAGCGTCGACTTTACCGAGGCGGATTGGGACGCCGTGATCGACACCAATCTCAAGGTGCTGTTCTTCCTGTGTCAGGCGGCGGGTCGCCATATGATCGGCCAAGGCGCAGGCAAGATCATCAACATCGCTTCGCTCTTGTCCTTCCAGGGCGGCATCCGCGTGCCGAGCTATACCGCGTCCAAGAGTGGCGTTGCTGGCCTGACCAAGCTGCTGGCCAACGAATGGGCGGCCAAGGGCGTCAACGTCAACGCCATCGCGCCAGGCTATATCGCCACGAACAACACTGTCGCGCTGCAGGCCGACGAGACCCGCAACCGACAGATCCAGGAACGCATCCCGGCAGGCCGCTGGGGTGAAGCCAGCGACATTGGCGGCGCGGCCGTGTTCCTCGCGTCGAGCGCGGCGGGTTATATCCACGGGCATACGCTTGCAGTCGATGGCGGCTGGCTCGCACGCTGATCGCCTGACCTGCGCGAAGCAACGCCCTTCGACAGGCTCAGGGCGAACGGACGATCAAACAGAGGAGGGATAACCCTCCCAAACCACAAACAGGAGGATGGATGCCCGATATCAACAGGCGTGCCGCGCTTACCGCCACTGGCCTGGTCGCGCTGGGAGCCGCCCTGCCCGCTTCCGCCTTCGCGCACGCACCGCTGACGCTTGGTGCTAGAAAGTCCAGCCCGCCGCTCAAAGCGGGGCATCTCCGCATGGGCACCGGGACTGGCCCCAACGGTACAATCGGCCTCACCAACCTGACCCTGCTTCGGGACGGCCAGCCCTGGCTACCGGTGATGGGCGAATTTCATTTCACCCGCTTCCCGGCGCGCTATTGGGCGGAGGAACTGCGCAAAATGAAGGCGGCGGGCATCACCATCGTCGCAAGCTATATATTGTGGAATCATGTGGAGCTGGCGCCGGGCCAGATCGACTGGAACGGCGACCGCGACATTCGTCGCTTCATCCAGCTTTGCGACGCCGAGGGATTGCTCTTTTTCCTGCGGCCCGGACCCTGGGGCCATGCCGAGGCGCGCTTTGGCGGCATCCCCGACTGGATCGTCGCAGGCACGCACCCGCGCAGCAATGGTGCCGCTTATCTGGCAGAGGTCGAACGCTTCTGGCGCAGCCTCTACGAACAAGTGAGGGGTCTGTTCTGGAAGGATGGCGGCCCGATCGTCGGGATGCAGATCGAGAATGAATATAATCTCGATGGTCCAGGCCAAGGCCGCGACCATATCGCCGCGCTTAAAACCATGGCGCAGAAGATCGGCTATGACGTGCCGCTCTATACGGTCACTGGCTGGGACCAGACGCTTTATCCCAAGGGCGAGGTCGTTCCCGTCCATGGCGGCTATCCTGACGAACCCTGGTCGGCCAAAACCACCGCGCTGCCGCCCAAGGAAAATTACCTGTTCCGTTTCGATAGCCGGGTGAGCGGTGACCTGGGCGCGCAGACCCGAAGCAATCGCCGGGGCGACGCCGATAACGATATGGCGGACACGCCCTTCCTGGGCGCGGAATATGGCGGTGGCGTGCCCGTCATGTATCGCCGCCGACCGCTGCTCGACCCCAAGGATGTGGCCGCCGCCGTCACCACGCAGGTCGGGTCGGGCGTCAATCTGCTGGGCTATTATATGTTCCACGGCGGGGCAAACCCGCTCGCGCATGGCCGCACCCTGGAAGAGACCCAGCGGTCGGGCGGCTATAATGACTGTCCGATCATCGGCTATGATTTTCAGGCTCCTCTTGGTCAATATGGTGAGGTGAACCCGGTCAATGCGGCACTGCGACCACTGCATTATTTCCTTGGGCAATATGGCGACCGGCTCGCACCCATGGCCGTTCAGGCCCCTGCTCGACTACCCAGCGACAAGAACGACCTGCAAATCCTGCGCTGGTCGGTCCGGTCGCGGGGCGATAGCGGCTTCCTGTTCGTCAACAACCATGTCCGCCAATATGCCACCCCTGCCCATCGCGGCGTGCAGTTCACGGTCCAACTGACCAGTGGCCCGGTCGTCCTGCCGTCGCGGCCGGTCACGATTGCAACAGGCGACTATTTCTTCTGGCCGATCGGCCTGGACTTGGACGGCGTGTTGCTCAGCTGGGCCACCGCCCAGCCCGTCACTCGACTGGCCGATGCGGATGGCCCGATCCATGTGTTGATCGCCACTGCGCCAGGGTCCGTCGAACTCGCCTTCCCTTCGGGCACGCGCCTGTCCGCGCCATCGCGCACAGAAGGTCCGCACGTCATCGCCGATGTCCCGCCTGCCCCGGACCGGCTGCTGGCCGTGACCGGAGCCGATGGCCGCAAGGTTCGGTTGCTTCTGCTCGATCAGATGTCCGCGCGCAGCCTGTGGGTTGGCGATCTGTCGGGCCAGCGCCGCCTCGTCCTGACACCGGCCGACACGATGTTCGGAACAGACAGCCTGACCCTGCGCCAGCGCGGCGATCCCGCCTTCCGCTATCGCATGCTGCCCGGTCGAGCGGGCACGGCAACGGCGAAAGGCCCGGCATCTAGGGCCATTCCCTTTACCCAGAGCCGCGCCGCCGGCACTGCACCGCCCATCATTATCGGCGGCCCCGCCAACGCAGCGATGCAACCCCTGCCCGAAGCGCATCGCGCGGCCGCCGCCTTTACCTTCACGCTGCCCAAGGATGCGCTGGCAACGGGCGACGCCTTTTTGGAAATCGATTGGCGCGGCGACATGGGTCGCCTGTTCGACGGTATGGATATGCTGGACGATGCCTTTTGGGACGGCCGCGTCTGGCGCATCGGCCTCAAGCGCTTCGCCGAACGGTTGGGGCGACCATGGACACTGACCATCCTGCCGCTGCGTGCCGACGCGCCAATCTACCTGGACGATAGCGCCCGCGCGAAACTGCCAAAAGCGGCCCAAGTTGCGGACCTGCTCACCCTTTGCCTCGTCCCAGAATATCAGTTGGAGATCCGCGCATGACCGCTCTTACCCGCCGCGCCACGCTTGGCCTCGCCACACTGCCGTTACTGACCACGCCTGCGCTGGCCGCGCCCAAGAAGACCGGCGCACGCCCCGGCCCTTTCCTGATCGGCGCGGACATCAGCTGGATTCCCGAAGATGAGGCCGCAGGGGCTCGCTATTTCGTGAAGGATCAGCAGAAGGACCCCATCCTCCTGTTGCGGGACGCAGGGTT
This sequence comes from Sphingobium sp. KKT206, assembly GCF_055640555.1. NCBI lineage: Bacteria > Pseudomonadati > Pseudomonadota > Alphaproteobacteria > Sphingomonadales > Sphingobiaceae > Sphingobium > Sphingobium sp. KKT206. The sequence goes on along the minus strand of NZ_CM145765.1, from coordinate 882,374 downwards.
CAACGCCATTCGCCTGCGCATCTTCGTCGATCCGGCGAATGGCTATTCGAAGCGAGAACCAGATAAGGCATGGGCCGGGCTGGAACAGACCGTCAAGCTCGGCCGCCGCGTCCGCGAGGCGGGCCTATATCTGGTTCTGAGCTTTCATTATAGCGACACTTGGGCAGACCCTGAGCATCAGGGCGTGCCCGCTGCCTGGGCAGGCTATGACCTGCCCAAGCTCGCCAAAGCCGTCGATGCCCACACGCATGACACGCTCGTCGCGATGCGTGCGGGCGGCGCGCCTGTCGACATGGCGGTGATCGGTAACGAAACGACCTTTGGCATATTATGGCCCCATGGCCGGGTGAAGCTGTCTACCCCAACGGGCAATCCCATTACCGACGCCAATCATGCCAAGGTCGGACAGGTTGGTGGCTTCGATGCCTTCGCCGCCTTGTTGCGCGCGGGCATAGCGGGCGCGCGTCGCGCCGAACCGGGCATCGCCATCCAGTTGCACAATCATCTGGGGCGTCATTGGGGCATCGTGCGCGAATGGACCGATGCGCTGGTGGCACGCAATGTCGATTTCGACGTCATCGGCTTTTCCGCCTATCAGCAGCAGCGACAGGGCGACTGGGCCAACAGCTTCGACCAGTTCCTCAAACGCTATCCGGGCAAGGGGCTGCTGGTCGCCGAATATTCCAGCCGCAAACGCTATATCAACGATCTGGTCCACGCCCTGCCGGACAAGCGCGGCTGGGGCACGTTCATCTGGGAACCGACGCGGCATCAGGAAGCGATCTTCGACCGCAATGGCGAGAATGCGGGCGAAGGCCCCAAACCTGACCTGTTGAGCCAAGGCATCAACAGCGCCGAAGCCCCCGGCGGCCTTGCCACCGCTGCGCCAGCGCCCAAGCCCCAACCGACAGGACCGATGGGCGTTGGCGGTGACTATATCGCCAATCCCCTGCTCGATCTCTATGGTCGGATGGCGCAGGATTATCGACCGTGAACCGCCGCGACTTCACGCTGGGCGCTGGGGCGCTGGCGCTCACCGCTTGCGCGACGCGCCCGGTGGTCGGGGCCGATCCGTTGGTGTTCGCCTATTTCACGACCGGCAAGGGCGAGGCGGATGGCCTGAAACTGGCTACCAGCGACGATGGCTTCGCTTATCGGTCGTTGGCGGGCGGGCGCAGCCTGCTGGTGCCGCAAGTCGGCGAGAAGAAGCTGTTGCGCGATCCCTTCCTGTTTCGGGACGGCGCCATCTATCATCTGCTGTGGACCACCGCCTGGGAGGGCGTGACGATCGGCCATGCCACCAGTCGCGACCTCGTCCACTGGTCGCCGCAACAGGCTATTTCGGTCATGGCGACCATATCCGGTACGCGCAATTGCTGGGCACCCGAAGCCATTTATGATCCGCGCGCGCAGCACTGGCTGCTCTTCTGGTCCAGCACGGTCACCGGCCGCTACCGCGAAACCGAAGGCACGTCGGAATCGGGGTACAACCATCGCCTCTGGTCCACCACTACGCACGATTTCAAGACCTTTTCACCGCCGCAACCGCTTTATGATCCCGGTTTCAGCGTCATCGACGGCAGTTTTGCGCACGCGCCGGACGGCAGCCTGCACCTGATCGTCAAGGATGAGACGGTGTCGCCACCGCGCAAATGGTTGCATAGCGCGCGCGCCCACAGTCCGTCCGGCCCCTTTGGCGCGCTATCCGCCCCTTTCTCCCCCGCCTGGGTCGAAGGGCCGATGACCGCGCGCATCGGCGATGCGCTGGTCTGCTATTACGACATCTACAAGGAGGGTCGCTGGGGCGCGACGATGACCCGCGACATGGTGACATGGCAGGATGTCAGCGATCGGCTGGCGCTGCCAACGGGCGCGCGCCACGGCTCGCTGATTCGCGTGCCGCACGGGGTGATCGACGCGATCGGGAGCGGATAGATAAGGTGTTTACGCCATCGCGAAGGCTTTGAGCGCACGCAAATCGCGGGTGATCCATTTGACGTCACGGGCGAACATCTCATCATCCATGCCGGGCTGACGGAACAGCGTCAGCATCACCTCCGCGCCATGGCCATTGGCGATGACGCGCAAGGGGACATGGATTTCCGTGCCGTTCCCGGTATCGACATAATGGTCCATCACGCCGAACGCATTATGCGGCGTGAAGCGGATGGCCACTGGACCTTCCGGGCCATCGGCCAACCACCGATCGCCCTCCTGGCGAAGATTGGATTCGGCAAGGCCGGAAGCCCATTTGGGGAAGATTTCCGGCCGCCAGATACGGTCGTAGAGCGCCTGCCAATCCCGGTCGATCGATATGCTGTAGGTGCGTGCAGGCAGCATGAGGCCTCTCCATCCTGGGTCCAAAGTCGATGCCCGATAGCGCGATAGAGCCACGCTGTCACCGATTGGTCGTGCGAGAAGGGGCCAGTCTGCACGGCATTTTTACAGGATTTTCATGGATGAGGCCACGAACCCCCATCGATAGTTCACGCGCATAGCGGCCATCGTCGGCTCCGATGAAAAGGAGTCTTTCATGACGTTCGACTTTGCCCTTGCTGGTCTGGTGGCGTTGGGCCTGCTGGGCTATCTGACCGCCGTGCTGATCCGGCCGGAGCGCTTCTGATGGCCGGCACCTCGCTGTTCGAGCGCGCGCTACTGCTGCCTGCGGTGCGCGATGCGTTCATCAAGCTCGATCCGCGAACGCTGGTGCGCAATCCGGTGATGTTCACCACGGCCATCGTCGCCATGGTGGCGACGGTCATCCTGCTGCGCCACATGATCATCGGTGCAGGCGATCTGGCGCTCGAAGCGCAACTCATATTCTGGCTGTGGCTGACCGTGTTGTTCGGCAATTTCGCCGAAGCGCTGGCGGAGGGGCGTGGCAAGGCGCAGGCGCAAAGCCTGCGCGCGACCAAGGACCAGCTTGTCGCGCTGCGCATCGGCAAGAATGGCGCGACCGAGGAAGTGCCCGCCACGCAGTTGCGGCAAGGCGATGTGGTGCTGGTCACGCAAGGCAGACAGATCCCGGCCGATGGCGAAGTCGTGGCCGGCGTCGCCTCCGTCAACGAAGCTGCGATCACCGGCGAGAGTGCGCCGGTGATCCGCGAGGCAGGGGGCGACCGATCGGCCGTGACGGCTGGCACGACCGTCCTGTCCGACGAAATCCGCGTCAAGGTGACGGCGGAACCGGGCAGCGGCTTTCTCGATCGCATGATCGCGCTGGTCGAAGGCGCAAGCCGCCAGAAGACGCCCAATGAGATTGCACTGACGATCCTGCTCACCGGTCTGACGCTGATCTTTCTCGTCGCGGTGGGGACGCTCCCGGCCTTTGCCGCTTATGCAGGCGGCGTGCTCTCGGTACCGGTGCTGATCGCGCTGTTCGTGGCGCTGATCCCCACCACCATATCGGGGCTGCTGTCCGCCATCGGCATTGCGGGCATGGACCGGCTGATCCGTTTCAACGTGCTGGCCAAATCGGGCCGGGCGGTCGAGGCGGCGGGCGACATCGGCACATTGCTGCTCGACAAAACCGGCACCATCACGATCGGCGACCGGCAAGCGAGCGAGTTCGTGCCGCTGCCAGGCGTGGCTCAGGCCGACCTGATCGCTGCGGCGCGGATGGCCAGCCTATCCGATACCACGCCGGAGGGCCGGTCGATCGTGACGCTTGCGGGCGACGGCGACGGCCTGCCCGCCGACGCGGTGACGGTAGGCTTCACCGCGCAAACGCGGGTGAGCGGGATCGACCTGCCGGGGCGGCGCATCCGCAAGGGCGCTGTCGATGCGGTCCTCAAGCTGGGCGACTTCCCAGAAGATATCGTCCGCGCGCTCAGGAAGATTACCGATCGTATCGCGCAGGCGGGCGGCACGCCGCTGGCGGTGGTGGAGAATGGCCGGCTACTGGGGGCGGTACATCTCAAGGATGTGATCAAGGCGGGCATCCGCGAACGCTTTGGCGAATTGCGGCGCATGGGCATCCGCACGGTCATGATCACGGGCGACAATCCGCTGACGGCCGCAGCGATCGCGGCGGAAGCCGGCGTCGATGACTTTCTGGCCGAAGCGACGCCGGAGGATAAGCTCGCATACATCCGCAAGGAACAGGCGGAGGGCAAGCTGGTCGCCATGTGCGGCGATGGCACCAATGATGCGCCCGCGCTGGCCCAGTCCGATGTCGGTGTCGCGATGAATACCGGTACGCAGGCAGCGCGCGAGGCCGGCAATATGGTCGACCTGGATAGCGATCCGACCAAGTTGATCGAGGTGGTGGGTATCGGCAAGCAATTGCTGATGACGCGCGGGGCGCTGACCACCTTCTCGATCGCCAATGATGTCGCCAAATATTTCGCGATCCTGCCCGCCATTTTCGTGGTGCTGTACCCGTCGCTTGGGGTGCTCAACCTGATGGGACTGGCCAGCCCGTCGAGCGCCATCCTCTCGGCGATCATCTTCAACGCGCTCATCATTCCGCTGCTGGTGCCGCTGGCGCTGCGGGGCGTGGCGTATCGCCCCATGCCTGCGGCCAGCCAGTTGCTCCACAATCTGGGCATCTATGGCGCGGGCGGCGTGATCGCCCCCTTCATCGGCATCAAGCTCATCGACCTCGCCGTCGCCGGCCTCGGCCTGGTTTGAGCGGGAAAGGACCAGATCATGTTCACAGCCATTCTCACCATCATCCTGATCGTCGGCGGCGCGGCGCTGCTGTCCTGGCCGCTCGGTCGCTATATAGCGGCGCTCTTTTCGGGGCGCTTCGGGCGCGTCGATGGCCTGTTCGTGAGGGTTGCGGGGCGTGCGCCGCAGCAAGACTGGAAGCAATATTCGGTCGCACTGCTGGCGTTCAACGCCTTGATGTTCGTGTTCGTTTTTGCGCTGCTGGCGACGCAGCATTGGCTCCCACTCAACCCCGATGGCCAGACCGCCGCATCGCTCGACCTGGTGTTCAATACCGCGACGTCCTTTACCACCAACACCAATTTGCAGCATTATTCGGGTGAAAGCAGTTGGAGCTATCTGGCCCAGCTTGGCGGGCTGATGTGGCTGCAATTCGTGTCGGCCGCGACCGGGATCGCCGCTCTGGCAGCCCTGGCCCGCGGAATCGCCGGGCAAGCGAGCATGGGCAATTTCTTCCTCGACCTGCAACGCGTGACCTTTTGCGTGCTTTTGCCGCTGGCGATTATCGTCGCGCTGGTGCTGGCGCTGAGCGGCGTGCCGATGACCTTCGAAGGCGCTGCCCATGCGACGACGCTGGAGGGCGTGGCGCAGACGATCGCGCGCGGGCCTGCCGCCGCGTTCGTGGCGATCAAGCAATTGGGCACCAATGGCGGCGGCTTCTTTGGTCCCAACTCGACGCACCCGTTGGAAAATCCGAACTTCTGGTCGAACGGCTTTTCGATGATCGCCATCATTATCATTCCGATGGCTTGCGTTTGGATGTTCGGCCGGATCATCGGGCGGATGAAACATGCCGGTGTGATCTTCGCCGTTATGCTCGCCTTCCTGCTGCTGAAGATCGGCGGATCGGTCGCCTTCGAAGCCGCGCCGACCCAGGCCTTCGTCCACCTGCCGGTGATGCAGGATGTCGGCAATTTGGAGGGCAAGGAATTGCGTCTTGGCGCAACGACCGGGCCGCTCTGGGCGGTGCTGACCACGTCGACCAGCAATGGGTCGGTCGCGGCCATGCATGACAGCCTCAATCCCCTAACCGGCCTGATGCCGATGATCGGCATGTGGCTCAACGCCACCTTTGGCGGGGTCGGCGTGGGCATGATCAACATGTTCCTCTACATTGTGGTGGCGGTCTTCATCGCCGGGATGATGGTGGGCCGGACGCCCGAATATCTGGGGCACAAGGTCGAAGGCGGGGAAATGCGGCTCGCCATCCTGGCGCTGTTCAGCCACGCCCTGCTCATATTGGGTGGCACCGCCCTGTTTACGGCGACCGCCTGGGGGCAAGCGACGCTGCACAATGTCGGCGCGCATGGCTTTTCCGAAATGCTCTACGAATTCAGCTCCGCTGGCGCGAATAATAGGTCGGGATTCGAAGGGTTGGGCGATAATACGGTGCCTTGGAACATCGCCACCGGGCTGGTCATGCTGATCGGACGCTATCTGCCGATCATCGTGCCGTTGGCGATCGTCGGATCGCTGATGGCCAAGAAGCGCAGCGCGGAAAGCGCGGGCACGCTGAGCGTGGAGGGCGGCAGTTTCGGCATCATGCTGGTGATCACCATCCTGATTTTCGGCGCGCTAACCTTCTTCCCCGCCGCCGCGCTCGGCCCGATCGCCGAACATGTGACATTGATGCGCTAAGCGGCCGCTTGGTCGAAAGGATTATACGCAATGGCCTATCTCATTCCCTCGATCCGCCTGTGGCTGGTGACGCTGCTTGTTTGCGTTGTCGGCTACACGCTGCTCGTTCTCGCCTTCGCGCAGAGCGTCGCGCCGTTCCGGGCCAATGGATCGATCATCATAGTCGATGGTCGGGCGGTCGGCAGCGAACTGGTCGCCCAGAATTTCACGTCCGATCGCTATTTCTGGCCGCGCCCCTCTGCCGCCGATTATGATGCTATGGGCGCGGCGGGTAGCAACCTGTCGCCAACCAGGGAGGCACTGGCCAAGCGGGCCGCCGACACCGTCGCGCGCTATGGGGCAACGTCCGCCAATCCGGTTCCGGCCGATCTGGTGGCGGCGTCCGGCGGCGGTCTGGACCCCCACATCTCGCGCGCCGGGGCGCTGTATCAGGTGCAGCGGGTGGCGCGCGCGCGCGGCATCGATCCAGCGGCGGTGACGCGGCTCGTCGATGACAAGGTGATCGTACCGGGTGGCGCCTTCGCGCCCGACCCGATCGTCAATGTGCTGCAACTCAATCTGGCGCTGGATCGCGTGAAGCCATAGAGCAGGTCCAGCGATGACCCAGTCCACCCCCTCCACCGATGCCGATCATTATCTGCGGCTGGCGCGCCAGGAGCAGCGCGGGCGTCTGACCGTCTATCTGGGTGCTGCGTCAGGCGTGGGTAAGACCTATCGCATGTTGCAGGATGCGGCGCGGCGACAGGCGGAGGGGGTGGATGTCGTCGTCGGCGTGGCGGAAACCCATGGCCGCAGCGAGACGGCGCTGCTGCTCGAACCGTTGCGCATATTGCCGCGCCACCGCGTCGATCATCAGGGCCATGCGCTGGACGAGTTCGACATCGACGCTGCGATCGCGTGGCATCCGGGGCTGATTCTGGTCGATGAGTTGGCGCATAGCAATACGCCGGGCAGCCGACACCCCAAGCGGTGGCAGGATGTGGAGGAATTGCTGGCGGCGAGCATCGATGTCGCCACCACGGTCAACATCCAGCATATCGAAAGCCTCAATGACGTCGTGGCGGGCTTCACCCATATCCGCGTGCGCGAAACCGTGCCCGACCAGATATTGGACGATGCCGAACTGATCATTGTCGACCTGCCCCCCGATGCCCTGATCGAGCGATTGACGGCAGGCAAAATCTATCTGCCGGACACGGCGGGCCGGGCGCTCTCCAATTTCTTCACACCTACCAAGCTGGCCGCGTTGCGCGAACTGGCACTGCGCTTTGCCGCCCGCAGCGTCGACCGGCGCCTCACCGATCAGTTGCGCACGGCAGGCGACGAGGGCGATTTCGTCGCTGGCGAGCGGCTGATGGTCGCGGTGAGCCCCGGCAAAGGCGGGGCGCAGGTCGTCCGCCATGCCAGGCGGATGGCCGATATATTTCATGCGCCCTGGACCGCAGTAGTTGTCGAAAGCGGCCGGGCGCGCGCGATCGTCGGCGCGCAGCGCGAGCAGTTGGCCGACAATCTGGCGCTGGCGGCGTCGCTTGGCGCGTCGCTGATGACCGTTGCGGCCGACCATGTCGGGGACGCGCTGGTCGATCAGGCCCGACAATTGCGAGCCAGCCAAATCGTGATCGGCAAGAGCCGCCGGTCGCGCTGGTTCGAATGGCGACATGGATCGATCGCCCAGGACGTGATCCGCAAGGCGCAAGGGGTTGCGGTGCATGTCGTGCCGCTCAGCGATGCGGATGAGAGGCCCGACAAGCCGCGTGAAGCGGCCTTTGCCCGCGACGATATAGTGGCGTTTGCGATCGTCGTCGCAACCGTTGCCGTGCTGCGGCTGGTCCAGCCATGGCTGCCGTTCGGCGCGATCGACCTGCTGTTGTTGATTCCCGTCATCCTGTCCCCCACGGTGCTGCGGCTTCGCGCGGGTCTCTGGTCGGCGGTCTGGGCCGCGCTCTGCTATAATTTCTTCTTCATCCCGCCCCTGCATAGCCTGACCATCGACGATCCCCAGAATGTCATCACCTTTGCCGTGTTGGCGCTGGTTGCGGCCGTGGTAGGCTGGCTTGCCGGGCGCATCCGGCGGCAGGCCGAAACGAGCGCCGGGGTCGCGCGCCTTAATGCGTCGCTGGCGCGCTTTGCGGGCTTGATGGGGGGACTGTCGGAGAAGGAGGAGACGGCGCGGGTAGCTTGCCGCGAAATCGGCAATCTGCTCGATGTCGAGGCGGTGATCGTCACGATTGAGGATGGCGATATCGTCGTGCGCGGCAATGACGCCTATCGCCGGATTGACATGATCGACGAAGCCGCGGTCCGCTGGGCGCTGGAACAGGGTATAGCGACGGGACGCGATACGGGCACATTGAACGCATCCGATTGGCAATTCCATCCGCTCAAGACATCTCTTGGCACCATGGGGGCACTGGGACTGGCGCGGCCTTCGCAGGAGCGGATCATCCGGCCCGACGATGCGGTCATGCTCGCCTCGCTCGTGGACCAGACCGCACTGGCGCATGAACGCATCGTGCTGGAGGGACAGGCGCGCCAAGTCGATGCTTTGCGGGAGCGGGACCGCCTGCGCGGCGCGTTATTGGGCAGCATCGCGCATGACCTGCGCACCCCGCTTACGGCCGTGATCGCTGCGACGGAGGCGATCCCGGCGGAAGGAGCGTTCGCCGAAGAGATCGGCATCGCCCGTTCGGAATCGCGGCGGTTGCAGCGCTTTCTCGACGATCTGCTGGAAGCGTCCAGGATCGAACATGGCGCGATCGAACCGCGATGGGAGAGCGTCGACCTGACTGATGTCATCACCGACGTCCTGCGGGCGCTGCGCCAAGACGAGGCAGGCGCGCGGGTCACGACGCGGATCGACGGGGATTGCCCGTTCGTGTCCAGCGATCCGCTGTTGTTGCGCCATGTGCTGATCAACCTCATCGACAATGCGCTGAAATTTTCGCCTGTCACGACGCAGGTGGAGGTCGAATTGCTCTGCCGCGACGGGGATGTCCTGTGCCGCGTGCTGGATTCCGGCCCCGGCCTGCCCGCCGATACGGAGGCCTTGTTCGATCGCTTCCACCGGCTGGAGGGGAGCGACCGGGTCGGTGGATCGGGACTCGGCCTGTGGATCGCCAAGAATTTTACCGAAGCAGTCGGCGGGACGATCACGGCCGGTAACCGGGCGGGTGGCGGCGCGATGTTCGAGGTCATATTGCCGGGGCGCCCCAAGGATGAAGCGGAAGGACGCGCTGCCGATGCATAAGGATGTGCTGATCGTCGAGGATGAGCCCGCGATCCGGCGCTTGCTGGTGGGCGCGCTTGATCGGACGGGGCTGACCTATGCCGAGGCATCGACAGCCGCCGAAGCGTTGCTGCTGGCGGCCGTTCAGCCCCATCCGCTGGTGGCCCTGCTCGACCTTGGCTTGCCCGATCGGGACGGGTTGGAGATCATCCCGCAACTGGTGGAGGCCGGATTGGCGGTCATCATACTGACCGCCCGCGATGCCACCGACGAAAAGGTGGCGGCGCTGGACCTTGGCGCGGATGATTTCGTGACCAAGCCCTTCGACAGCGCCGAGCTGCTGGCGCGCATACGCTCGGCGCTGCGGCGCAAGACCGGCAGCCGCGCAGACCCGCAACGGCGGGCGTTCGAGGGCGGCACGATCGATCGCGAAGCCCATGCCGTGACGATCGGTGGCGGGGCGGTGGCGCTGACCCCGCGCGAGTTCGACCTGCTATGGGCATTGTGCGAAAAGCCCGGCCGCGTGTTGACGCACAGGACGTTGCTCGAAACCGTCTGGGGTGTGGCCCATCGCGACGATGTCGATTATCTCCGCGTCGCCATTCGCGCCCTGCGCAAGAAGGTCGAAGCGGATCCGTCGCGTCCGAAGCTGATCATCAACGAGCCTGGTGTCGGCTACCGCCTGGCAGGGTCGGCACCGAGGGTCGCGTGAAGCGGAAGCCTTTTCGGTTCGGCGCACCGGTAGGATACTGTTAACATTCTTGCTCCCATGGTGGCGTATGGAGAGACGCGCCAAGAATGGAACGCATCGCCGAATTTCGGCATTCAGCGCGGCAGCGGAGCTTACCTTGCCGGACGCCGTCTATCGCGACCTCGTCTCCACGCTCTTTGCCATGGCGATGCCGATCATCGGCTTTGGCATCCTCTACGCCCTTGTCGGCACGCTGATCTTTCTCAAATGGCAGGATGGCGTGATAGCCGTTCTGACCGGTATTGCCATTGTGATCACCATGGCGCGTGTCTGGCTCATAAAAGCCTATAATCGCGCGGGAAGCACTACGCAGGATATCCCAGCGCTGAAGGCATGGGAGAGACGCTATGCGTTTTTGACCTATATATTCGCGCTATTGCTGGCGGCGCTCCACATACGTGCCTTGTCCGCGCACGAGCCGCTCGTGCATATCGCAACGATCAGCCTCATCTTCACCTTTGGTGCGGGAATAGTATCGCGCAACGCCTCTCGCCCCAAGCTATGCGTCATGAGCTTGTCGCTGGTGGTTCTGCCGACGGCGGTCGCCATGCTGATCCATGCCACGCGCGAATATGATCAATTGCTGCACGCCGAGTTTTTTGCCCTGCAAGCCCTGCTGCTGGTCACGGTCGCGCTGATGAGCTTGCAGTCGGTGCGGCATCTCTATGCTTCGTCCGTCGAACATCTGACAACCAAACATGATCTGGCGACGCTTGCGCGCTTCGATCCGCTCACGGGCCTGCCCAACCGCCTGTTGTTGCGGGAGACTTTTCAAACCAACGTGCAATCATCGGACATTGGCGACCAGATGGCGGTCCATTATCTGGATCTCGACGGCTTCAAGGCGATCAACGATCGATATGGCCATCCCGCTGGCGATGCGGTGCTGCGGGAGGTGGCGCGGCGGCTGCAGAGCATGATCCGGACAGAGGATGTGGCGTGCCGTCTGGGTGGCGACGAATTTCTGCTGCTCCAAGGCCATGTGCGGCATCAGGACCAAGCCGACCTGCTTGCCCGGCGCATCATCAAGCAGTTGAGCGAACCCTATCTGGTCGATGGGATAGAAATGCGCATTACGGTCAGCGTGGGCATTGCGATGGCCCCCGAATTTGGCCTGGAGCTGGAGCGGCTGATGGCTTTTGCCGATACCGCCCTGTACCGATCCAAGGCCAAGGGGAAGGCGCAGGTACATTTTTGTACAGCAGAGGATTTGCGACAATCCGGGCAGGCCGTAGCCTGAGCGCGGCTTAAAGCGCCTTTGTTGATATGAGCGTCACGCCGACAACATGCCCCGCCCCGCCACGATAAGGAATGGCGGTGGTCGGCAACCCCATGGCCGACAATATCTGGTTAATATCCCGGCCGAAATCGGTATAGACCAGCGACAGGCTGTCCGCACCCGATCCATGATAGACCGGCGGTAACAGCATGATGTCCTCCGGCCCGCTGGTGTCCACACGCGCCCGCGTGACCGGCGGGGGCGGCATGCCGATCGGCACGGTCCATATGTGCAATCCGCCCGGACGCAAAATGCGACTTCGGCGAAGGCCAGCATTGGCTTGCGGATATGTTCGAACATGTCGGACGTGATGACGACATCGAAACTGTCATCGGCAAAGGAGGTCGCCATCAGATCCTGACAGGTCAAGGCACCGCGCCGCGTTCCGCTGGGTACGCCCGGTTCATCGAAGGATTGTTCGTAGCGGCGCGCGCGGCCCAGCCAACGGCGCAATGGCCCTGAAAAGCCAGCTTCGAATATGTCCAGTTTCGGCAATAGGTCCGACGCTGCCAGCGCGGCCAACGTGTCGAAACGGCCGCCACCCAAGCGATCGACTAGGGTTTTGGCCTGTTCGCGATAGCGCAATGTGGCCCGGCAATCATGACAAGCCAGCGTTTCCCGTTCGCTGGCGTGGGTGCGGCGAAACAGTCCTTCCCATCCGCATAGATTGCAGCGGTCCGCCATTTCATAAACAGCAAAGCCGGGCCTACCGATCGCATCCAGCCGTGCTTGCAAGGCAGGTGCCACGGCCCAGGCCGCCGGCTCTGAGCCAGCGGTAGCCAGTTCCTGTACATTGACGATATTGCCGGAATTCTGGTCCAATCCGCGCACGAGCGATGACGGCAAGGCCGCCGCATCCGCAGGCTGATGGATGTCGATATGGCTGTCGCGCACCCCGAAGCCGCCATTGAAGATGAGCGACGGCAGAATATCCGTCGACCGGAGCGTCAGATCGACACGGACCGACCGGACATTGGAAAGCAGCATGGCGCATTCCGTCCATGTACCAGCATCGACATCAACGGCAATCGCCTCGATCGGCGCATCCCGGCGACCAAGCAGGGACAACGCACGCCGCACCTTGCTGGCACGCAGCCTAATGCCACCGGCACAAGCGCTTTCTCCAGCTTCACTACGCTCGATAGTGATCGCACTGCCGTTCACATCGTCGATGTCGGCATCGATCGAAAACCCATCGCAATCGATCAGATGGATGGCGGGCGCGGCGGCGCGGTGGGCGATGTTGCGGGCTTTTACCGTCAATCGAAGCTGGTCGCACCGGGTAAATGTCGCGGCCTGCTGGCCTGCGTCCTTAACGATCAGGTCGGTAATGGTGAATCGTTGGCATCCGTCCGCCCGCATGCCGCTTCCCTGCACGCCGACGATGCGGATGCCGTCCAACACGCAATCATCCGCAGCGACCGTCAACAATGGCGTAGCCCGATGCCCGCTCCCGGTCAGCGCCAGCGACTGAAGCTGGCCGCCATTGCCCCGCATCGTGAGGCCATGACGCGGATCGATGAAATGCAGGATTGGTAGGAGACCGTCCTCTCCCCATAGAGTGATCGCACGATCCAGCAGAATATCGTGCGCCAGATCATAGTGCGGCGCGTCGAGCATGATGTGCGCACCGGGCGGTGCTTGTGCAAGCAGAGCCACCAGGGCTGTGGTGTCGGCGGCACGAAGGTCCGTCATCGGGTGGCGAACCTGCGTCTGGGTACCCGGCTCATAGCTTCCGGTAGGCGCGCCGATGCTCCACGTCGCGATAGCCCAGGGGTATCTGTTCGAAACCGGCATCGGGGTCGAGCAGCAGGCTGCATATCATCTCGACATGCGACAATTCGATCTGCTCCTCGCTATAATCCGCCAGCACGGATGGATTATGCGAGGGTCGCATCGTCGGCGATTTCGCGATGGTCCAGTCATAATCGTCGAGCAGCAAATAGCCGCCTGGCTTGAGCAGTTCCTTACAACAGACCGCTGCCAACGTATCATATTGATAAAGATGTCCGCCATCCAGATAGATGAAGTCGAACATGCCTTCGGGCCGGTCGATGCGCGCGCGCCGCGTCAGCATGGCGAGCGTCCAGCCATAGCTGTCGAAGGTGCGCCGCGAGTTGCCGACAATCTCGACATTGCGATAGCCGATGTCGGCAAGGTCAGCGCGCAATTCCTGCACGCGGCTGTCGAAATCGAACAGCCATAGCGTGCCACGATGATCCATCGCGCGCGCCAAGGCGAGCGACGTCGCGCCGATGCCGATTCCGACTTCCGCGATAAGTGGATCGGCATGGGTCGCCAGAACGCGGGTCGCCAATTCGACCGCCTCCGCACAGGGTCGCGAAATGGCTTGATAGCGGGGCTCTGCGTGCTGCTCCAACATGGCTTATGTTCCCGTCCATCGGCCAACAAGGCGGTTTACCAACGCGATAGGCCATAGTAGCTCTGTCCTCAAGACATGGGAGGCTTGGCCGCGTGACCGATGCAAATAATTCGCCGCCGGACAGTTCCGGCGCAGGCCCGCGCGTCGCGCTTTATGGGACATTCGACGTCCTCAACTATGGCGACCTGTTGTTTCCGCTGCTGCTGCGCGACCGGCTGGGCATCCCCGAAGAGGATTTTCGCGCTTATTCCCCGCGTGGCGGCAAACCGGCCTGGGACGACACCGTCCCCTGCCTGCCGATCGAGACCGCAGCCGATTGTCCGGCGGACCTGCATGTTATCGGCGGCGGCAACATCATCCATGCGACCAGCACGCCATTGCCCGACTATGCCGAAACGCGCTTTGGCGCGCAGGGCAGCTATGCGGCGTTGTGGCTGGGCGCGGGGTTGATCGCTGCGCAGACGGGCGGACGGATCGCCTGGAATGCGCCCGGCCTGCCCCACCCCCTGCTGCGTGGACCGGTGCGAACCTTGAGCGACGCCATTCTGGCCGCTAGCGCACAGGCGACCGTGCGGGACGAGGCCAGCCGCAATTTCCTGGGAAAATCGGGCGATGCATCCGTCCAGATTTTGCCAGACACCGCGCTTGACCTCGCTGCGCTCTGGCCTGCGGCGGACTTGCGCGCCATCGCCGAGGCGGCCTTTGCGCGGCAAGGCATGGCCGTGCCCGATCGCTGGGTGGCCGTGCATGTGAACAGCCGCTATCTCGACGCGGATGAGGCCGAGCAAGGGAGGCAAGTGGCAGCGCTGGCCGACCGGCTGAACGCTGTACCGGTACTCATCGCGATCGGACCCTGCCATGGTGACGATCAATTGGCCCAGCGCGTCGGCAAATTGCTGCCGATACCAGTGCTGATTCTGGATCAGCCCGCAGGTTTGAAGGAAATTGCGGCACTGATCGCCCATGCCGCCTGCTATGTCGGTTCTTCCATGCACGGGCTGATCACGGCGCTTGCCTATGAAAAGCCAGCGCTCGTCATTGCCCGGCCACGCATGGTCAAGTTCGCCGGTTTTCTGGAGCAACTCGGCATGACGGAGCGGCTGAGCCACAGCTGGGCCGAGGCGTTGGGCAAAACGGCCCTGATGACGCCATTGCAAGAGCAAGAACGGAGCGCGATCAACACTGCGCGCGCGCGGATCGCGGATCATTGGGCACGATTGCGCGCCCTGTTGCACGAGCCCATGACCGAACGCGAAACGCAAGCCATGGACAGGCTGCGCCACTGGATCGCCGACCGCCCCGAAGGGCAGCGCGACTGGCAAAGCTTTGAGGCCGTCCTGCCCGTCCTTCTACCCCAAGCAGTATCGCCGATCAGCAAGCCGTTCCATTGCAATATCTGTGGCGGCAAGACGGTGCGGCCTAACCGCCGACAAGCGGACGATATGGTCGGCCACGATCATATTTGCGCCGGTTGCAACGGGACGGCCCGGCATCGCGCCATGCGCCAGGTGTTGGAGGTGCTCCGGTCGGACCCGGCCTTGCGCACCATGGGATTGCAATATGGGCGGCATCGCGTCGCGGCGGGCGGCTGGTTTGCCCAATTCGACCTGATCGCGCCAACGCATGAAGGCGCTACGCTGGTGCCTCCGCCTCCCGACAAACGCTATGATATGATCTTGTGCCTGGACATGCTGGAGCAGGTGGCGGACATTCAGGCGACCTTGATGCAATTGCGGGCGGCGTTGGCGGATGATGGCGTGCTGCTGCTATCCTTTCGCACTGTGCCAGCGCGGCAAACCACGCTGGAATGGGGATTTCCGCGCGGCGACGATCATGGTCGCCTGCGCGCTTTTGGCACCGATATGCTAGCGCGTCTGGACACCTATCTGCCAGATGCTTTCCTGACCTTCGCCTGGCCGTCAGACCCCTATTCGGACACGGAAACCGTGCTGTGTATCGCGACGGGTACGCAGGCACGGCATGACTGGATACAGGCCAGCGCCATCGCCGAAATGGCCCGATCAACCGACGGTCTTGCTGATCGACTATAGTATCGTCCAATCTCGACCAGTTCCTGCGACACCGTCCAAATCGGACTTCAATATTGACCCGGTTTGGATTAGCCATTGTCATGGCCATTGAAGGCAGGGGGTACATGGGGGGCCGATGTTACACCGGGCAGACAAAAAAGCTGATGGTGTGACCGCATCGCTCCTGCGCGATGAGATTGCCGCACTGGAGGCGCTGACGAAAGCGGCGGGCGACGACGATGGGTCGATCGATCGCCGCATATCTCTGGCGCGCGGGCGCTGGCCCGATGATCTGCGCCTGCGTCTTATCGAAGGCGGCTGGCTGGAAAAGACAGGCCGGGTCGAGGAAGCCGTGGCGGTCTTCCAGACGGCGCGCGACAATCATCCCGCCAACCCTTGGCCTGCGGTCCGACTGGTCGAACTCTTCCTGCGCCGCCAAAGGCCTGACGATGCCCGCATGCTGTTTCGTGAGGCCGTGTGGGCAGGTAGCGCGCCAGAACAGACGCGAACCGGGCTGCTGTCTCGCATCCTCATGACCCTGGTCGATCCGGATATACGGCGCGCCTATCTCGAAACCCTGCTGCGGTCGCACCCGGATGATCGCTTCATCCTGCTGAAACTCGCCGCGATCCGCTTTCGCCAGCAGGATCGAAGCGGAACCGAAGCATTGTTCGACAAGGCACGCGCCTGGGGACCGCTAACCGATGAAAGCCGGTTGATCGAGCTGGAGCTGCATCTGGCGGCCGCACGGTTCGAAGATGCCTATGCCCTGTCCGTCCAGTTGATGGAGCGCAACCCCGACCGGGTCGAGTTCGCCCGCCGCGCGATCCAGGCGGCCATCTTCACCGGACGGATCGACGGCGTGATCGCGCTGCTCGACGCGGCACTGACCCGCTGGCCGGACGATTGGCTGTTGCTGTTCCGCTATAATCGCTGCCCTTTGTCCGATAGCGTGGACAAGCGGCTGTTCGCGCTATTGCGCGCGCGCGCACCGGAACAGGCGAGCAATTCGCGCTGGCTGTTCCAATATGCGATAGCCGCCCTGCGGCACGGCGCTGTTGCCGATGCGCGGGCGATCATCGATCGTTTGGCGACGCAGGATGCCGTCGCCCATATGGCCGGGCCGTTGCGCACGGCTATGGCCGCGCATCCTGCTGCGACCTGGGACAATAAGCGCGCGGTTCGCCATGGTTGCGACCTCGACGTTCAAATTCTGCCCATGGCAGGTGCGCAGGCGACAATCCTGTTGTTTGCCAGTGTCGTTGGGGGGCTGGGCTATCTGCCTTTTGGACTAGCCGACGGATTGCTGCGCCAGCGCCCCGTGAACATCCTCTATCTGCGCGATCGCAACCATCGCAGTTTCACCAGCGGCATCGCATCGCTCGGTCCGGACCATGACGCCATGATCGAAGCGTTGCGCCGCATGGCCGATGAGTTGGGCGTGCCGGTCATCACCATGGGATCGTCCATTGCTGGTGTCGCGGCCATTCGGTGCGCCGCCATGATGGAAAGCCATGCGGCCATATCCTTTGCCGGGCCGGTCAATCTGGGGCTGGATGCTGCCGAAGACGCCCCGGTTGCGGCCAATGGCACGCGCGCTTCGCTGTTTTCGACCTTTACGAGCGCGGATATGGACTTGGTGGGCCTCATCCGGTCCGTGCCGCAAACCCATGTGCATCAGGTCTTCGGCGCCGCGCACGCCCCCGATGCGGAGGCGGCACGCTGCCTGGATGGTCTCGACAATGTCACCCTCTATGCGATCGCGGACTGCGCCGACCATTTTGCGATCGAACATGCCATCGACAACGGCCTGTTCTTCACCGTGCTCGACAAGGCATTGGCCACCATAGGAGGCGGGATATGAGCGCGCGGCGCACCATCCTCATATCCGGCATGTTCGATATGAACAATTATGGCGACCTGCTGTTTCCCCTGGTGGCGCGCACGCGTCTGGCCGATGCGGGTTTTGATGTGGTGGCGGTGTCACCGACCGGCGGGCAGGCCGACTTCCCTGACGCCCTGCCGACCATCGATATTGGGGAGATGTTGTCGGGATCGATCGCCCCGGCCGGGATATTGATCGGCGGCGGCTATATGATCCACGCCAATTCGCTGGCCTTTCTGGATCATTATGGCGATCCGTCGCTTGGCAATTGGGCAGGCGCTGGCCTTTGGTTGGGGGCGACGCTGGCGGCAGCGCTGCGCGACATTCCCATCGCCTGGAACGCGCCCGGCGTGCCGCATCCCTTTTCCAGTCGACAAAGGCGCGTGATCGACGCCGCCCGCCATGCCGCATCCTATGTTTCTGTGCGGGACGAAGGCAGCCGCCATCTGCTCGCTCCTGCGACGGAAGACGCCAGTATCGCGATCGTACCGGACCCCATTGCTGATCTGCCGCGGCTGTGGTCACAGGCCGATCTTGCCGACCCATTCCGGCAATTGCTGGCACGCAAGGGGATGGCACCCGACACACAATTGCTGGCCATCCATATCCGCAATCGGTCGGTCGCGGGCGTGGATCGCCAGGCGCTTGGATCGGCGCTGCGCCAGTTCGCTGAGGCACGACGGATGGTACCGATGCTGGTGGCCGTCGGGCAGAACCATGACGACCCGACGGTCGCGCGCCAATTCGCTGACTCGCTCGGCGCACCTTGCCTTATGCTCGACGACCCACTCAGCCTGCAGGAAATCAGCGCCGCAATCGCCCATAGCGCGCTCTATATCGGGGCGTCCCTGCATGGCTATGTCGCCGCCAGTGCCTATGGCGTGCCTGGCATTCTGGTCGGCCGTCCGAGCTATAATAAATTTTCAGGCTTTCTGGCCCATTGCGGGCGGCCACAGGATCTCGCGCGCACCTGGGAGGAGGCTTTGACGATGGCATCGACGAGGAGCCAACGCCAGGATGGCAGCCTGCTGCCCGCATCGATCGCCGATGCCCTGGACCGCCATTGGGCGAGAATCACCGCTGCCTTCAACGCGCCTGCGGAGCGGTGGGAGGAAAGGCGCGACTTCGCCCTGACCTGGATGCGCGACATGATCGCGAACGATGGGCCGGGCTGGGCGCTCCAGCCCATTCTCAATCGCCGGATGCGCGCCCAGCCTGCTGCGGCGGGCGGCCTGTTCGACCTGTCCCCTATTACAAAGGAACACCCATGAACCAACGCTTGCCATGTGACCGCGATACGCTGCGTGCCTGGATGGTCGCCTATATCGGCGGCGTCCTGTCCCTGCCCGAACAGGTGCCGACCGATCAGACATTCGACGCCTATGGCTTCGACAGTGTGGAAGCCGTGGTGATGGCCGGCGTGATGGAGGAAGAGTTCGGCGTGCAGGTCGATCCGGTCCAACTGTTCGAAAATCCCAGCATCGACGAATTTGTTGCCGCCTTTGCCAGCGATGGGGACGGGAAGCTGGCGGGCGCGGAGCAACGCGATTGACGCAACCCGCCGTCTCGATCGTGCTGGTAAGCTATAATATGCGGCGGGAACTGCCCCGCACGCTATTGTCGCTATGCCCGCCCTATCAGACGGACATCGCGCGCGCCGATATCGAGATCATCCTGATGGATAATGGTTCCGACCAGCCACCAACCCTGACGGACGTGGCTCATCTGGATGCCGATATTCGCATCGTACAACAGGCCCACCCCAGCGTGTCGCCAGTGTCGGCGATCAACCATGGGCTCTCGCTTGCCCGCGCGCCGTTTATCGGGGTGTGGATCGACGGCGCACGACTGGCGTCACCCGGATTGATCGCCGCCTGCCGTTCGGCAGCGACGCTGCATCCCCGGCCCGTGGTCGCGACGCTCAACTATCAATTGGGACCGACCCTGCAGTTCGACAGCATACGCCATGGCTATGATCGCCATGCCGAGGATCACTTGCTCGATACGATCGACTGGCCGCAGGCGGGCTATCGCCTGTTCGACGTCGCGACGAGCGAATTGCGTGGTGGCCCGGAGGGGCCGATGCTGGAGAGCAACGCGCTGTTCCTGCCCCGGCCGCTATGGGACGAACTGGGCGGCTATGACGCGGCGTTCGTGGAGCCGGGCGGCGGCGTGGTCAATCCCGACACCTATTTGCGGGCCTGTGCCCTGCCCGATGTGCAGCAGATCCGCATAGTGGGCGAAGGGACGTTCCATCAGATCCATGGCGGCGTGTCGACCAGCACCCCGGAAAGCGCGATAGCGGTACTCCAGACCGGTAGTCGCCTGTATCGGCAACGGCGCGGTCGCCCGCTGGCCACGATGCGCGATCCGGGCTGGCTCTATGATGCCCAAAACCGATCCGTCATCCAGCCGCCGATCGGTGCGCGCGCATGACGGCGCATCGCATCGATAAGGCCGCCATCGCCCGCTATCGGCGCGACGGTTTTCTCGCGCCCCTGCCTGTGATGGATGAGGCCGCGATGGCCGCCCAACTCGCCCAGGTCGATGCGCTGGCCGCGATGCGCGCGGGCCGGATCGCGCCCGGCCATAATGTGAAGGTGCATCTTCTCGCCCCTTTCCTCTGGGACATGGTCCATCATCCCGCTATTCTCGACCCCATCGAGCAATTGCTGGGGCCGGACCTTCTCTGCTGGGCAGCGGGCTTTTTCGACAAGGCCCCAGGCACGCCGCAACATGTGACCTGGCATCAGGATGCGACCTATTGGGGCCTGTCGGCGCCCCAGGCGCTGACCGCCTGGATCGCCTTCACCCCTTCCCTGCCGGACAATGGCTGCATGCGCGTCAGTCCCGGCAGCCATTGGACACCCTTGGTGCATGTCGATACCCGCGACAATGACGTGATGTTGCCCGGACGCGAAGCGATCGCCGAGGAGGTGGACGAGAGCAAGGCGGTGGATATCCAGTTGCGCCCCGGCGAATTGTCGCTGCACGACGTCATGCTGGTTCACGGCTCACGCGCGAACATGTCGATGCAACGCCGTTGCGGTTTCGCCATCCGCTATATTCCCGCCCACCTCCGATCCATCGGCCCAGTACGCGCTTCCGCCACATTGGTACGAGGGCGGGACCATGGTCATTTCGATCTGGAACAGGCGCCCGAAGCCCCCTACCATCCGGCTGCGCTTGACCGATATTCTGGTGTGCTGCGCCGATGGATGCGCAATGTCCTGCCCAATATGGGGGGGCAGTCTTGAGCTTGTCTGTAGCCCTGACTTTGCCCGCTCTACTGGAACAACATGCGGCGACCCGTGGGGACCACAGCGCCATCCGGTTCCTGCAACGGGGCGAAGCGGTCACCGAGCAGGCATGCTATGCCGACCTGCATGCGGCGGTAACGACCATGGCAGGCCGATTATACCAGGCGGGCCTCGCCGACACGCCGGTCGTGCTGGCCTTGCCACCGGGCCTGCCCTTCGTCGTGACGCTGCTGGCGTGCCTGCGCGCGGGTGCCATTGCCGTACCGATCCCCTTTCCCCCGACCGGCGACGAGGCGCGGCGGAGGCTGGCCTTGATGGTCGCCGATCTGGGCACCGGCAGCGTAATCGGTCCCGCCGATCATGGCATCGACATGGGCGCACTGCGCCCAGTCGATCCGGCAGCCATGACGGGAGACGGGGTAGATGTGCCCCTGCCCGATCCCGATGCGGCGGCCGTGATCCAATATAGTTCGGGTTCCACCCAGGCACCCCGCGGGATCGTCATCAGCCATCGCAACATCATGGCCAATCAAGCGATGATCGGACAGATGTTCGGTAGCGGGCCGGACATCGTGGCCGTCAACTGGCTCCCCCCGCATCATGATATGGGGTTGTTCGGCGCGCTCCTGCATCCGCTTTATGCCAGCGGCACCGCCGTACTGATGCCCCCCTTCGCCTTTATCCAGAAGCCGCTCCGCTGGCTGAAGGCGATCAGCGACCATCGAGGCACGACCGCTGGCGGACCCAATTTCGGCTATGACCTGTGCGTTCGTCGCATCACGCCGGCGCAGGCAGGGACGCTCGATCTGTCGACATTGAAAGTCGCATTTTGCGGGGCGGAGCCGGTACGATTACGCAGCCTGAACGCCTTTGCCGACCGCCTGGCACCGGCACGGTTCGATCCGGCTGCCTTTCTGCCTTGCTATGGTTTGGCCGAAGCCACGCTTTTGGCGACATCGACCCGATGGAACGATGGCGCGCCGGTTGCAGTCCCTGGCGTGGGCCGTGCCCATGTCTCCTGTGGATGGGCACCCGACGACGCGCAGGTCAGGATTTGCGATCCGCAGGATGGACGCCCGCTCCCTGATGGCGAACGCGGCGAAATCTGCATCGCCGGACCGCATGTCGCCATGGGTCTTTGGTCAGGGTGGGAGGGCCGCGTGGTGCCATTGCCCGAATTGCGCGAGGATGAGGATGGGACAGGCTGGCTTCCCACTGGGGACGTGGGCAGCTGGGCTGCTGATGGCCTGGTGATATTGGACCGGATCAAGGATTGCATCATCGTCCATGGCCGCAATATCCATGCCGCCGACGCCGAAGCCGCCGCGCTGGACGTGGATGGATCGCCACTGCTGGCGGTAGCGGCCGTCGGCATTACCGTCGAGGATGAGGAGCAACTGCTGCTATTGTGCGAAGTCGCGCGGAACCGCAGCAGCGCGATGGAACGCAGGGAATGGGCCAGGGTCGTGGCGCAGCAGGTTGGTGAACGGTGCGCCCTGATGCCCCAGATCGTCTTTGTCGGCAGCGGTGCCCTGCCGCGCACGACCAGCGGCAAAATCCGACGGCAGGCGGCCCGCGCCGCCTATCAGGCGGGTGAGATCAAGGCGCTGGTTGAGGGGGATATGTGATGGGGAAAGGCCTGACCGATGCCCATATCGATGCTTTTCGTCGCGACGGCGTCGTTTTCCCCGTTCGCCTGTATCCGCAAACGGAAGCCGCGCAATTTCGTTCCGCACTGGAAGCGATCGAGGCGAGCCGTGCCGGGCGGCTGCCGCCTGCGCTGAACGCCAAGCCGCACCTGCTGATCCCCTGGCTATGGGATATGGTCCATAATCCATGTCTGCTCGACGCGATCGAGGATCTGCTGGGGCCGGACCTGCTATGCTGGGGCAGCAGTTTCATCATCAAGGAGAGCCACAGCCCCCGCCATGTCACTTGGCATCAGGACCAGACGCATTGGGGCCTCAATGCACCGCGCGCGGTGACGGCCTGGCTGGCGCTGAGCGACAGCGGCCCCGACAATGGCGGCGTGCAGATGATTCCAGGCAGCCATGCCCAGATATTGCCCCATCGCGACAGCGGCGACCGGCTGAACATGCTGGGTCGCCGCGAAGAGGTGATCGGCGGCGTGGATCAGCGGTCGGCGATCGACGTCAGGCTGCGTCCGGGCGAAATGTCGTTGCATGATCCGCTCATCGTCCATGGATCGCCACCGAACCAATCCAGCGAGCGGCGTATCGGCTTTGCGATGCGCTATATTCCCGCCACGGTGGCGCAGCGCAGCGGCGCGCGCAATTTCGCGACGTTGGTCCGTGGCCGGGATCATGGCCATTTCCAGTTGGAACAGGCACCCGCCGCGCCCTTCCACCCCGATGCGCTGCGGCATCATGGTGAATCGATCCGGCATGGGATGGCCGTGATATTCGACAAGAGCGATCGTCAACCAGAAGCCTCTGCGCCCAAAGGTCTTGACGAATGACCTCTATTACTGATCCCGACGCGCCGATCAGCCCCGCCATGCCGCCCTTCCGCAGCGAAGGGAACGGCCCGTGGGTCATCACGCGCCACGCCGATGCCAGCCTGATATTGCGATCGCCCGCTTTCCGCACAGCATCGCCGATGATGGGCATCGAACGGATCGCTGATCGCGCCAAGCGCGACTATTCAGATTTGCTGGCATTACTCGACCAAACGATGGTGTTTCAAAATGGCTCAGCGCATCTGGTCAGCAGGCAAGCCGTGCGCCATATCGTGCAGCAAAGCATGGCACGATGGCCAGCGTCCACCATTCTGGCGGAAGCCCGGCACATCGCAACTTCGGTGCCGTCTGGCGGCGCGATCGACGCGGTTGTGCATCTGGCTGATCCCCTCCCTTCTCGGATCCTGGCATCGATGCTGGGTTTGCCGGTCGATCAGGCCATGGCCTTGCGCGCGGACGCGATGCTGGTGACGCGGGCCTGGTCGCATAGCTGCAGTTTGCGGGACTATGATGCCTGCCAGGATGCCGCCGGTCGCTTGCGCCGTGGGCTCCGCAGCGGCTTGCAGCGGGATAGCATTGAGACTGACGATGCATCTTTCGATCTGATCGCGTTCCTGCTGGTCGCCGGGGCGGATTCCATCGCGGGTACGATCAGCGCGGCTCTGGACCTATTGGCGCGCAACCCGGCCTGGCAGGCGCGCCTACGGTCGGAACCGACTCTGATGCCGGGATTCATTCGCGAAACGCTGCGTCTTGCCGGGCCGTTGCGCCGTCTCAACCGGCGCGTGGCCCAGGCAGCGGTCGATATTGGGGGCGTGTCGATCGCGCCGGGCGATCTGGTGTTGCTGCGGATCGACCGTGCCCACCGGGACGCCGAAGCATTCGCTGACCCCGACCAAGTCGATCCCGGCCGGAAAAATGCACCGTTGCTCGCCTTCGGCGGCGGCGCGCATATGTGCCAGGGGCCATTGCTTGGCGCGATGGAGGCCGAAATGATGGTAACCGCCATCATCGACCGCTTCCAGATACGCCCGGCCGCGGCGCGCGGTGTCTTGCTAGATCATGAGGATTGGCGTGTGTTCGCGCACCTGCCCCTCATACTGACCCCGGTTGCGGCGGAGCAATGATGACCGATCCGACCTCTCCCCAACCCCCGGTTCAAGACATAATGAATGACGCGCCGACACATGCCTGCGATATTGCGAACGAGACGTTCGACGACTGGATACCGGACAGCGATCAGGACAATGATGGCGCATTTTGCGGTGCCTGGCATGTCGAATATAAGAAGAACAGCCGCTTTGCGCTAACCCCTGCGCTGCAAGGCGACCGGCCCAGTGGGGTGGCGGTGACGCTCCATGACGGCGCGTCCTGGCTGCGCATCTGGCAACAATTGCCGCACCAGTCGGATGAGGCGCAGGCGGATTATGCCCTGGCACTCAGCGCACCGGCCAAGGGCGGGGACGGTGTGCCTATCCTCAAATGGGTGGTGTTGCTGAGCATAGATGCGAAGGGGCAGCGGGTTCTGCACAAGACGCTGGTGCAGGGACCGATCAGACTTGTACCGGGATCGCGGATCGTTCGCAATTTCTCAACGGCGGGGAGCGTCGATGGTCGTCCGTTATTGTTGGCGATGGATTTCGCCGATGGACCGGGGACATTGGCGATTGCATCCCTGTCCATCCGTCCCCGTGGCCCTTTGCCGAGCCAGCCTGCCTTGGCCAAACGGCCCGAACGGGTGTGCGTCATATCCTGGGACATGGCGCATAATCCGGTCGGTCGCGCCTTCCTGCTCGCCGATATGGCCGCTCGCAATCATAGCGTCGAACTGGTGGGACCGATCTTCAAAACCTATGGGACCAGCATCTGGCCACCGATCGCCGACGCCCTGTTGCCGATGCGTAGCTTTCCGGCGAGCGATATGGCGAGTTTCCTGCGCGGGGCGGCGGAGATGGCACGCAACACGCGCTGCGACATCGTCCATGTCGGCAAGCCCCGCCTGCCCAGCCTGTTGCTGGGCCATCTGATTAGTCAGGCGAATAATTGCCCGATGATCGTCGATGTCGATGATCATGAACTGGCCTTCGTCAAGGACCGGACACCGGCCGATTGGGACGAAGTGCTGGCGGCAGCGGAAGCGGACGCTTCGGGCTTTGCCATACCGCATAGCGACCTGTGGACGCGCTTTGGCGAAACGCTGTTGGCGGAAGCCGATTATGTCACCGTCTCCAATATCGCGCTGCAACGCCGTTTCGGCGGTGCAGTGCTGCGCCATGCGCGCGACGAGACGCTGTTCGATCCAGCCCGCTATGATCGCGATCAGACGCGCGGCGAGTTCGGCTATGGCGCGCAGGATCGCGTCATCCTGTTCCTGGGAACGCCGCGCGCCCACAAGGGCTTGCTGGATGTCGCCGAAGCGTTGCGCCGGGTGCAAGACCCCCGGCTGGCGCTGTGCGTCATCGGACGCATTGGCGACAAGGCGCTGAGCGAGACGCTGGCGACGTACACGGATATTCGCCTCGCGCTGCATCCCGATCAACCTTGGGATCGCTTGCCCGAACTCGTCAACATGGCCGATGCCGTCGTGATCCTGCAAGACCCGGACCACCCGATCGCCGCCTATCAATTGCCCGCCAAGCTGACCGATGCGCTGGCCATGGGCGTGCCCGTGCTCGCCCGCACCGTGCCGCCTTTGGAGGATATCGCCCTGGCGCGCGCCTATCTGCCCGTGCCGAACGATGCGGCGTTGGATGCTGCCCTGCGCGATGTGGCGGCGAACCGGATTGCATCGCAGGGACAGGCGGGGCGGACTTATTTCCTGACCGAGATGAGCTATGCCGTGAATGCGGCGCGCCTCGACCTGGCCTATCGCGCCGCACAGGCAGCGCGCCCGGCCGCCACGCCGCTGCTGGACCGGACGCTTAAGCTGCTGTCGCGCAAGACCGGCATTGCGCTTGGTCCATCGGCACGCCGCCCACCGCTCAGACGCGACGACGCCCCGCGCGACATGATCTTCCTGTGGAAGCAGAATGACTCCGACATCTATGGCCGTCGTCCCGACATGCTGGCCAAATATATGCTGGAGACGGGCAAGGTACGCCGCATCATCCATCTCGACGCGCCGATTGCTCTGCAGGAGCTGGAACAGCAAAGCGAGGCAGCGCAGCAGCAGGCCGCGCATCAAGGCAGGCAGATTTACGAGACCGTAAAAAAGCGGGTACTGCGCCAAGCCGACACGCCGGACTTTCTGCGCCGCACCTTCCTGCATCGCGGTCGCGCGGCATCGGGCGAGGCCTTTGGGGAGGCCCTGCCACCGCCCGAAGCCTATGCCGATTTCCTGCGCGCTTTGCGCGAAGAGGCGGCGGTGCAGGATGGGCCATTGCTATGGGTCTCGCCGCTGGTATTCGACTATCCGTTGGTGATGGAGGTTTTCAAACCCCGGCTGGTCATCGCCGACCTGATCGATGACCAGCGCACCTTCCCCGGATCGAGCGCGGCCTATCGCCAGCGCGTCGAAGCAGGCTATGAAGCGATATTGCGGGATGCCGATATGGTGTTCAGCAATTGCGAACCCATAAGGGAAGTGTTCGCGCCGCTGCGCACGGACATTCATCTGGTGCCTAACGGGTGCGAGCGGCTGGGCGGCGAGGTCGAAGCCCATGCTGCGCTGCGCGACCTGCCGCGCCCCATCATCGGCTATGTCGGCAATCTGCGCGACCGGGTGAACTGGCCGTTGATCGAGCGGATCGCGCAAGCCTACCCCGATGGCAGCATCGTACTGGTCGGATCGGCGCATGGCCGACCAGAAGTGGCCGCCATCGCCGAACGTCACGCCAATATCCATATGCTGGGCGTCAGGCCTTATGAAGAAGCCTTGCAGATCATGCGTGGCTTCGACGTCGCGATCATGCCGCATCTGCAAAATGCGCTGAGCGATCGGATGAACCCGCTCAAACTCTACGTCTATTTCGCCTCCGGCCTGCCGATCGTCGCATCAGCCGTCGCCAACATCGATGAACTGGCACCCTATATTGCGGTCGCCGATACGGACGATCAGTTCATGGCCCAGCTCAAGGCGGTGCTGAACGGCTGGATTCCGCCGGTCAACCCGGCGCTGCGCGACTATCTGGTCGGCAAGATGTCGTGGCAGGCGCGGGTCGAAGCGATTTGGCAGGTACTTGAAGGCGAGTGACGCGCGGTGCCGCCGCTTACCGAGAGCGGCGGACCGGGTTGATCGCGAAGGCCCCTAGCAAGGCGAAGAGGCAGCCGACGATATAGATGGCGGCGTAATTCTTGCCGCTCGCGCTGCCGATGGCGAGGATGATGGGGGCGATGGCCGGGGCCAGGGACTGGGGCAGGGAATTGGCGATCTGGAAGACGCTCATATCCTTGGCACGGTCTTCCTCGCTTGGCAGGATCGCCGCGAGCAAAGCCAGATCGACGGCGAAATAGAGCCCCTTGCCGATCCCCGCCAGGGCAACGCCGACAAGAAATTGCGACACGGATGGCGCAAGCGCGATGACCAGAAAGCCCGACGCTTCCAGCGCAGCCGCGACGAAGATCAGCGGCTTGCGACGGCCGGTCCAGTCGGTGATGAAACCGCCAACCAGCGAGATAGCGATGGTGGCCGATGCGATGATCGCCATCGACTTGACCATCACCTGCGTCGCGTCAGATCGGCTGAGCGATAGCTGGTCGGTCAGGAAGAAGAGCTGATAGGTCAGCAGGAAGGACCAGGCCATCATGATCAGGAAACGGCTGCCAAAGGCCCAGCTGAAATCCCAGTCGCGGAACGGCGCGAAGATGGAGCGCAGCATGATGAGCGGATTCATCTTGCTGTCGCTGCTGACCGCTGGACGATCGGGCAGGATGACACATAGGGTCAAGACGCTGGCGACCGTGATGCCAAAGGGCACCAGGAACATCAGCAGGTCCGACGATTGCGTATATTGCGTGATCCAACTCCCGACAAAGGTGCCTGCGGTCGATGTCATGCCGAGCATACCGGCAACGCGGCCCTGCATGCGGAAGGGAATGATGTCGGGCAGGATCGGCAGGCAAGCGGCTTGCATGGCATTGAATCCGGCCTGACAGATGACCCAGCCGATGCCCAGCAGCAGCAGATTGGGCGCGGTGCCAAGGATGGTCAGCCCCAATCCGCTGACCAACAGGCCACCGACCAGCCAGGGGCGACGACGGCCGAAGCGGCTGCGGGTGCGGTCCGAGAGCGCACCGCAGATCGGCGTGATGACGAGCGCGACAAAGCCGCCGATGGCGAGGATGATGCCAAGCCAGCGGCCCTTTTCGGCTTCCCCCGCAATTTCACTAACGCGCAGCGCGATGGTCATAACGACCGGCGTCAGCAGGGCGATCCAGATGCCGAACTGGGCCAGCACATAGATGGCGATGAAGCCGATCGACACCGGCGGACGCCCCTGATGCACGGTCGGTTGACCGATCATGGCCGATAGGCCTTGCCCGCAGCATCGGCTTTTTGTTTGGCGGGCGTATCGGCGAACAAGTCGTTCATCTTCGATGGCAGGTTAGGCTGAACATACCAGTCGGCCGGGAAATCGGCGGCGCGGGTGCCATCGATCTTGCGATGGACCAGGCCCGAACTCGTCTTGCGGGTGTAAGGGACGACATGCTCGCCCTTGCTGTTGCCGAGCTGGTCGAACAGCGCCTTGCGCAGGGTGATCTTGGTGTCGAGCCAGGCCGGGTCTGCGATCAAATTATGCATCTCATCCGGGTCAGTCTTGAGGTCGTACAGTTCCTCCAGATCCCAGACGCCATGATATTGGATATATTTCACCCGGTCCCGCTCGATCGCAAAGGTTGTGGGGGTCTGCGGGAAGCTCCATTCCCAATAATATTCATAGACGAAATCGCCGGGATTCCAGGCCTTCTCGTCGATCTTGCCTTCGGCCACGGACAGGAAACTCTTGCCCTCCATCTGCTGCGGCTTGGCGACATGGGCGATGTCGAGGAAGGTCGGCGCGAGGTCGAGGTTGCGCACGACCGCCGGATTGGTGACGCCCTTTGGCACTATGCCCGGTGCCCAGACGATCATCGGCACGCGGACCGAGGGCTCATAGGCGTTGCGCTTGTCGATCAGGCCATGTTCGCCGATCATGAAGCCATTGTCGGAATAGAAAACGACCATGGTATTCTTGTCGAGCTTGTTCTTCTTGAGGTAAGCCATGATCCGCCCCAGACTGTCGTCGACGGGGCTGAGCGTGCGATAATAGTCGCGGACCTGCTCGGTCATGGGATTGTCGGTATGATAGGGGAAGTCCGCGCCATGCCAGCTGTTGCGCTGATTCTGGACCCAAAGAGGCTTGCCCGCATTATTTTCCGGCGTGTTCGCCATGCTGGCGGGCAGCTTGATGTCGAGTCTGCTATATTGGGTCTTGTAGCGTTCGGGCGGCAACGGGTCGCTATGGACGGCCTTGTGGCTTAAATAGAGGAAGAAGGGCTTGGACGTGTCGCGGCCCTTTTCCAGCCAGTTCATCGCATAGTCGGTCAGTTCGTCGGTGATGTAGCCGGTGCGCTTCACCGCCGTTCCATCGACGTTGAGCATTTGCCGATCGCCCGCCGCGAGCCGTTCGGGTGAGAGCAATTCGGTCGGGAAATAGGTGCCCTGCCCCTTGAAACTCACCCATTTGTCGAAGCCTTCGCGCGGCGCATCGGTGTCGAAACCCATATGCCATTTGCCGAAGAAGCCGGTCTGATAGCCTGCCTGTTGGAGATATTTGGGGAAGAAGGTCAGCCCTTCCTCCGAACTATTATTATTGTCGACCACGCCATGGTTGCGCGCGGTCTGGCCGGTCAGGATCGTCGCGCGGCTGGGCGAGCAGAGCGAGGAGGTGACAACGGCGTTGGGGAAATAGACGCCATTTTTGGCCAGCGCGTCGATGTTCGGCGTCTGAAGGCCCGGCGTCAGAAAGCCCATCGCATCATAGCGCAAGTCATCGACCAGCACGAAGATCATGTTGGTCGGCTTTTGCGGCGCGTTGACGGGCTTTGCCAGCACGCCCGGTCCTAACAAGGTGCAAGCGGCAAGCGCAGCAGCGCGCAAGGCGCGGCGGGCGTTCTTCATGAGCGGTTTTCCTTCTTGTCGCGGATGATGCAGCGAAAGCCGATATGGCTGGTCGAACTATCCACCGCCTGCGGGTGGCGGGCGGCCGGGCGATAGCGCTGGCAATAATTGGGCGCGCATAGATGGGAGCCGCCCTTGAGCACCTTGCGCGGGATCGGCGCATCGGGGTTGGCGGGGTCGAGGCTTTCGCGCTTCGTGCCGCCGCGCGGATTGGCGGGGACGCAGCAGCTACCCTTGGCCTTGCGCTCGATCCGGTGCTGAGCGAACCAGTCGGTCGTCCATTCCCACACATTACCGATCATGTCGAACAGGCCATGGCCGTTGGCGGGATAGGTGCGGACCGGCGAGGTCCGTTCATGGCCATCGTCCAACGTGTTGGCGAAAGGGAAGGCCCCTTGCCAATAATTGGCCAACATCGCGCCGCCGGGTGCCAGTTCGTCACCCCAGGCGAAATCCGCGCCGCCCAGGCCGCCGCGCGCAGCATATTCCCATTCCGCTTCGGTCGGCAGCGATTTTCCGGCCCATTTTGCATAGGCCTCCGCATCCTCGAACGCGACGTGGACGACCGGATGATCCTCCAGCCCGTCGAGGCTGCTGTCAGGGCCATGGGGGTGCCGCCAGTCGGTGCCGAAGCTGAACTGCCACCATTGGCTATAGTCGGCCAGATCGACTGGGCCGCGTGTGCGTTGGAACAACAACGATCCCGGCTGCGCCAGGGCCGAGTCCATGCCGGGATAGTCTTTGGGGTCCGGCGCAACCTCGGCCAAAGTGACGTGGCCGGTCGCCGCCACGAAGCGCGCGAAATCCCGGTTCGTTACCGGCGCCTCGTCGATCCAGAAGCCATCCACCTGAACCCGGCGGACGGGCGCTTCTTCGGGATAGAAACGGTCCGATCCCATCTGGAACGCGCCGCCGGGCACATGGCGCATGCCGTCGGTCATTGGTCGCCGCCCACCACGATCCCCGCGCCGCGCGGATAGGCGGGGGGTGGGCCATCATCGGAAAGATCGGGACGCTGGGCCTCCACATCAGCCATCGACCGGGGCAGTGAGAAGGGCAAGCGGCCCTGTGCCGTGGCGCGGCCTGCAACCACGTCCAGCACGGCGGCATCGCTCGCGCCGAAGGTGACGATCAGGGCGCGGGCCAGGGGTTCGATCGCGGTCAGGATGGCCGGGCGGTCCATCTCGATGGCAACGATGGTGGGGACATGGGCGGCGGCGCGTGCGATCGCCTGTACATCCTTGTCATCGCCGCGGAAGTCCAGCCGCCCTTCATGCTGGCGAGAGCCGAAGAAATGATGGGGGTGCAAGGTTTCGAACGGCGTCGCGGTGCGGATCAGCGCGACCTGCGCCTGTGCGGGATCGTCCACCACGACGAAGCCAGCGGCGCGAGCTGCAACCGGATCGACGCCGTGCAGCCAGATGCGCTGGCCCGGCGCCACCGGCAGGGTTGCGCGATCGTTGCGCAACAGCACTTGGGCATCGCGCTGGACCGCATCGGCTTGGCGCTGGGCCTCAGGATTGCCGACGATCCGTGCGGCCGACTGTTCATCGACATAAGGGTTGTCGAACAGCCCCTGTTCGAACTTCAGGCGCAGCACGCGGCGGGCGGACTCGTCGATCCGCTGGATGCTGACCAGCCCCTTGGCGATGGCGTCAAGGATGGGCGCGGGGTCGTCGGCACCGCCGAACTGGTCGATGCCGGCCTCTATGCCCTTGGCGAAGCGGGCGGTCTTGTCCGCTTGCTCCATGCCCCAAGGCATGCCGATCGATGCGGGCGTCTGCGGGTTGGCGGCATCCGGCGCGACGCAGGCCTGCGGACAATCGCGGGTGATCGACCAGTCCGATACGATCAAACCGGCAAAACCTTTGTCGCCACGGAGCAGGCCGGACAGCAATTGTTTGTTGAAGCCGCCGCCGACCGGCTCGATCGGCTGCCCTGCGACCTTTGGCCCCTGGACGATGACATAGGTCGGCATGACGCCTGCACTGCGCGCGGCCAGTGCGCCATCGAAGGCGCGGATATGGTCGGCGAAGGAAGCGTCGGTGAAAGTGGCATGGCGGCCATAGCCATTATGCCCGTCAAATCCCTCCGGCTGGGCGCCATAGCCGACCCAATGTTTGACGACGGTGGCGACGCCCTGTGCAGTGACGCCCTCGGTCCCCTGCTGGAATCCTTCGACATAAGCACCGGCCAGGCGCGATACCGTGTCCGGGTCAGACCCGAAGGTCGCCGAAAAGCGCGCCCAGCGCGGTTCGGTGGCAAGGTCAGCCTGGGGCGACAGCGCCATATGGATGCCAACGGCGCGATATTCGGCGCGGGCGATATCGCCGAAGCGACGCATGACGGCCGGGTCGTTCAGCGCTGCAAAACCGAGCATGTCGGGCCAGAGCGAAAAGCCGCCGCCGGTCGTGCTGGCCCCCAAGGTGGCCTGGAAATGGTGGCGCGGGTCGGTGCTGATCGTCGCTGGAATGCCGAGCCGTCCGGCCTCTGCCAGTTTCTGGATTGCATTATTCTGGGCTGCCAGTTGGGCAGGCGGCACGACGAGCCGGGTGATGAAGCTGGATATGTGGCGATCGCGCATCAGGCGGGTGGTGGCGGCCTGGTCATATGCCTGTCCGGCAAAGCCGATCGATGATCCGGGCGTCGGCAATGTCCCGTGCAGCATCAGCCCGGCCTTTTCCGCCAGCGTCATGCGCGCCAGCAGATCCTCGACCCGCTCATCGATCGGGACATGCTTGTCCTCATAGGGATCAAGCCGAGCATTATGATTGAGATCGCGCCAGCCCGTCGGTGGCGCGGCAGCCGCGCTGAGCGTAAAAAGCGCGATAGACGCCGCCAGCCATTTGCTCAAGCCTACCATCGCAACTGCCCCTTGCCGCAAAATGCATCGACCGGGCTGACCCCGGTAAAGGCGGCCTCCCCTACCAGCCGTTCGACCAGCGCCGTCTGAACGTCAGGCAGCGAAGCGTAGGCATTGACATAGGTGGAGAAGTTCGGCGCGTCATACAGATAATAGGGCTGGCCAAAGGAGATGAGCAGCGTCGGAATTTCCCGGTTGAACTGGATCATCGCATTGCGGGGACCAGCGTGGAGCTTGGCGAAATCGAGGAAGATATGACCAAGGCCCGGTGTCGCTTCCTGGCCGATGAGATAGAGGACGAGGTCGGTGTCCTCCGACGTCGGCATAGCTTCGGCGTCGAAATGCCGGACCGCAAAGCCCCGTTGTTCGAGGCCTTGTACCAGCGGGGTGAAGTCGCGGTCCGGTGCGCCTGCGAAGAAGCTGGTGCCCGCGTCCGATATCACAACGACGCGCTGGTGGTGCGCGGGGCTGATCGGTAGGAGCGCGTCGCGATCC
Organism: Sphingobium sp. KKT206; assembly: GCF_055640555.1. Classification (NCBI taxonomy): domain Bacteria; kingdom Pseudomonadati; phylum Pseudomonadota; class Alphaproteobacteria; order Sphingomonadales; family Sphingobiaceae; genus Sphingobium; species Sphingobium sp. KKT206. The sequence goes on along the minus strand of NZ_CM145765.1, from coordinate 848,315 downwards.
TTGACCAGCGTCAGACTATCCGCGACGGCGCGCCGGGCGACATCCAGATGGCCGGGACGGCGCAAGGCTTCGCGCACCTGCGGCAGGGGGGCGATCCGTTCATTAAGGGTCATACGGTGCAGACCGAGCTTCGCCTTGAGCGACAGGCAGCGGGTGACCGCTTCATGCAGACGACGCTCCGACAGGCGGCCTTCGCGCAGCCCTTTAAGCATCAAGGCCATGTCCTGCGCCGGATCGCGGCTGAACAGGAACATGTCGCAGCCATTTTCGATGATGGCAGGCACGGCTTCGGCGCGCCCCATCCAACTGGTGATGCCACCCATGACGGTGGCATCGGACAGGATCAATCCGTCGAAGCCAAGCTGCCCGCGCAACAGCTCTTCGTTCAAAAGGCGCGACACCGACGCCGGTTCAAAGGCCTGCGCACCCGCGCGCGGCAATTTGTCCCGTATATAGGCGGGCAGCGCAATGTGGGCGGACATGATCGTCATAACGCCATCGTCGATCAGCGCGCGGAAGATACGGCCGAAGGTCGCTTCCCATTCGGCGAGGTCCATGTCGTTGACGCTGGTGACCAGATGCTGGTCGCGATCGTCCAACCCGTCGCCCGGCCAATGCTTCGCGCAGGCGGCAACGCCCTGTGCCTGCAGCGCGCGGATATAGGCCTTGGCCTGGTCCAGAATGCGGTCGGGGTCGGAGCCGTAGGAGCGCGTGCCGACGACGGGGTTGCGGAATGCCCGGTTGATATCCACGACCGGGGTGAAGGACCAATTATAGCCAAGCGCGCGGCTTTCCTGGCCGACGATGGTCGCGAGTTGGGTGCTCAGCGCAATATCGTCACACGCGGCGATGCCCATCTGGTTGGGAATGGCGGTGGTGAAGGGATAGCTGACCGTTCCGCCTTCAATATCGCCCGACAGGATGAGCGGCACGTCCGACCGCTCGACCGCATCGCGGGCCGCCGCCCAGGCCGCATCCAGATCGCGCGTCGGAAAGCGGTGAATGCCACCGGGCGCGTGCGCGAGCAGTTCGTCAGTTTCCGCCACACTGTCATGGCGCGAGGACAGGATGAACAACTGCGCGATCTGCGCCTCGACACTCAGGGCGTCGCGCGTGCGCTCGACCCAGCGTGTGTCCTCAGGTGACAGGGCAAGCGGAGAGGTGCTTTGCGCTACATCGGTCGACAGGGATTCACGGCCAATATTCATGCGGGCGAACCTTGCGGGTTCTTCATCGGTTCAGCTCCCACCAACAACAGGGGCGCGACGGCGATCTCGCCGCCGCGCCGTCGGATCAGAACTTCACGCCGAGGGTGGCGCCAAAGTAGCGGTCCGCATCCTTGTTGAAGGTGCCCACGAGGTCGGTATTGCCGCCCAGGAACGACGTATGGCCGATGCTGGTGAGGTAGTTTTCGTCAAACAGGTTCTTGACGAACAGGGTCAGGCTGTAGCGACCATCGATCTGCTTCACGCCGATGCTGGCATCGACCAGCGTATAGGCAGGTTGTTCCAGCAACGGATCCTGCTCGACCGAGAAGTTCATCGCGCTCTGGAAATTGACGCCGACCTGCGCGAACGCAGCCAAGTTCGTGCCCGTTATATCGGCGTCATAGCGGGGTGCGAAGCTGATCTTCCAGCGCGGACTGACCGGCAATGTCGCGCCGCGCAGGTTCTGGACCGGCGTGACACCGGCGGCTGGGCGGTAGCAGATGTTCGTCGGCATGCCCGTCAGAACCGGCGCACCAGCATTGAACTGCTGTGCGCAATTAAGGCCATCAATGTCAATCGTGGCCTTCGAATAGGTCACCGCACCCATCAGGCTGAAATGATCGTCGGGACGCACGGTGACTTCGATTTCGAAGCCCTTGGCGCGCGACTTGCCGGCATTGGTCGGCGCGAACTGGGTAATGCCCAAAACCAGATCCGACCGGTTGGCCTGCACCTGCAGGTTGGAATAATCCGCCAGGAACAGCGCCGTGCTGACGCTTAGCACGCCATCGGCGGTGCGTCCCTTGAACCCGATTTCATAGGCATCGACATCTTCGGGTTCCAACACCGTCTGGTTGGCCAGATTGGCCGAAATTTCGATGTCATAACCCAGCCCCTTATAGCCGCGCGTGTAGCTGCCATAAATCTGCGCATTGCGGCTGAATTCATATTGCAGACCAGCCTTGCCGGTAATGGCCGTATCGTCCGCTGTCACCGATCCACTGACCGGCGCATTCCCTGGCAAAATCGCATCGCCCGGCACCAGCGGTGCGATCCGGCTGCCGCTGTTGGTGCCCTTTTCATATTGCAGGCGCAGGCCGCCGATGGCCTTGAGACCGCCGGTGATGCGATATTCGACCTGACCAAAGGCAGCGACACTGTCCTGCTTCAGGCGGATATTGCTGGCCGAAGACTGGTAGATGGTGTTTTCGGGCGCGCACGGCTGGCCGAAGGTGCCCGCCGTGCAGCGCACGCGACGACGGTCAAAGGGCCGCTTGATGTCGGAATGCATGTAGAACACACCCGCGACATAGTTGAAATCACCGCTATCATTATTGGCGATGCGCAGTTCCTGACTGAACGCGCTGATGTCCAGGCCACCGCCATTGCGGCTCCAATTGGCATAGGGCGCGGCAGCCCCGACGAACAAAGGCACTGTGCTGTTGATGCGCTCGATCGGCTGGTTCACATCCAGCTTATAGTCCTGATAGGCCGTGATCGACGTTACCGTTGCACCGCCCAGATCCCAATCCGCCTGTAGCGAATAGGTCTGTTGGTCGCTGTTGGAATAGGTCACCGTCTCATCATTGAGGTTCCGGTTTTCACGGGTGGCATTGATCGGACCGACGAGCGTCTGGAGGTTGGGATTGTTGATCGCGATCCAGGTCGACGCACAGCAATCCGCTTCGGTCTTGCGATATTCGCCGGTGAAGAGGAGGTTCAGATTCTCGGTCGCGTCCCATTCCAGCTTGCCGCGCACGCCCCAGGATTTGGAGCCATTGTCCCAGCTGTCCGTGGCGATGTTGCGGGCGACGCCGCGCACGTCGTTGTAGAAGCCGGTGACGCGGGCGCGCAGCGTGTCGCTGATCGGGCCGGACACGGTGCCGCGGGCGCGATATTCATCATGCTCTGCGATGGTCACTTCGCCGCGACCTTCGAACTCGCGCGAGGGGCGCGCGGTCGTGACGCTGATGACGCCGGCCGTCGCGTTCTTGCCGAACAACGTGCCCTGCGGCCCGCGCAGCACTTCGATACGCTCAATGTCAGCGAGGTCGGTAAAGCCCTGCGTCTGGCGCACGGCAACGACGCCATCAATGACGGTCGATACCGACGATTCAACGCCCTGACCGAAGAGGGCGGTGCCGATGCCACGAATACGGAAGCTGCTGTTGGTGGGCGTTGCACCCTGCTGGAAGGTCAACGAAGGGACGGCCTGCACCAGCGAGGCGCTGTCGTTGATCTGGCGGTTAGAAAGCGTGTCCCCCGAAACGGCAGTGACCGCGAGTGGTACGTCTTGCAGCCGCTCTGCGCGCTTTTGCGCGGTGACGACGATGTCGGTGCCGGCATTATTGTCGTCGACTGCGGCCATCGCTGCATCTTGCGCAAAGGCCGGAACCATGTTGGCGGCGGCGAGCGTCGCGATCAGCCCGATCATGGACGAACCGGACAGACGTTGAGTGACCTTAGAAGCTTTCATAGTACCTCCCCTTTATGCCTGTCGGATTGATTTCCGACGTTTGCAAGCAAACAATCTGGGCTATGCGACCCGAAGCGCCCATTGATCTTGTAGCGCTACATGTTGCCTTCCGACCCTTGAGTCAAACAAATATGTAGCGCTACATATTTTTCCGGGTGGGGTTGTCGCTTTTCCGACACAGGGCGCGCCCGTGCAGGCGATTCATGGATTGAAGCGCAGGCGCGTTAAGCTATGGAAGAGCATGGGTTTGGGAAAAAGATGACAAGACGGCCGAGCAAGACGATCACCATCAAGACCGTCGCCGAACTCGCAGGCGTGTCGCCCATGAGCGTGTCGAACGTTCTCAACAACCGGCATAAGGTGCGCGAAAGCACGCGGCAGGCGGTGATGGACGCCGTCAAGACGCTCAACTATTCCCTCAACCCTGCGGCCAAGTCGCTGGCTGGCTCCGGCATGACCCGCATCGGCCTGATGTATCGCAATATCGAAAATGCGTTTCTCAGCTCGATCCTGATCGGCAGCCTCGAAACCACCAACCGCATGGGCGCGCAACTCTTGTTGCAGCCGCTCGAAGTGGGCGATGCCGGGGAAGTGGCGGCGGGTATTCAGACCCTTATTAGCAACGGCGCGAATGCTATCCTGATCGCCCCGCCCTATTGCGAGATTGCCAATAGCCACGGCCTGACCAAGGACGCGCCGGTGCCGATCGTGGCGCTTTCCCCCGGCGACGATCTGACTGACGAATATTGCATCCGCATCGATGATTTCGCGGCGGCGCGCGACATGACGCGCTATCTTATCAGCCTCGGCCATAAGGATATTGGCTTCATTCGCGGGGCCGGGCATCATCTGATCAGCAGGACGCGCCGGGATGGCTACATCGCCGCGCTACAGGAAGCCGGTATCGCCCTACGCCCCGAACTGATCGCTGATGGCGATATGAGTTTCGAATCCGGGCTGGACGCCGCGCAGACGCTTCTGAGCCTGGCCCCCCGGCCCACCGCCATTTTCGCCAGCAACGACGATGTCGCGGCGGCCGTTACGTCGCTGGCGCATCGGCAGGGGCTGGATGTCCCGCACGACCTGTCGGTCGCGGGTTTCGATGACACACCCATTGCGGTGAAGATCTGGCCTGCCCTCACGACCGTTCGCCATCCGGGGGCAAGGATCGCGTCGGAAGCGGCGACGCTGGGCATCATGCTGGCGCGGGGAGGAGATGCCCCGACAAAAAGCGCGACCCATCTCGACTATATGCTCGCCATCCGCGAATCGACTGCGCCGCCGCATGGGCCGGGCAGCCATTAGATCGTCATCACCGCTCATCATGCTGCCGACGCGGCGAAATTGCGGGCCAGGTCGACGAAGGCCTTGAAGGCGGCGGATGGGTTTCGTCGGTTGGGATAATAGAGGCACAGTGGCGCGAGCGGCGGCGTCCAGTCTTCCAGAACACGGACCAGACGGCCCGCCTTCATGTCCTCGCGAATGTCGGACTCCATGAGGAAGCCGATCCCAACATCGTCCAGCACCGCCATGCGCGCGAGACTGGCCTCGTCCAGCGTCATCGGACCATCGACATCGATCTGCACCGCTTGCCCCGCTTTTTCGAACTGCCAGCGAAACAGGCTGCCGTTGGGCAGCCGGACACGCAGACATGGATGCGCAAGCAGATCCGGCGGGACCAGCGGCGTCCCATGCGCCGCCAGATAGGCGGGTGACGCAACGACGGCATAGCGTCGATACAGACCGAGCGGAATAGCGATCATGTCGCTCGGCACCAGGTCGGCCGTGCGAATGCCCGCATCAAATCCATCCGCCACGATGTCGACGAGCCGCCCTTCCGTGACGAGATCGATATGGACCTGCGGATAGCGGCGAAGATAGTGCAGCAACAGGGGCGAGAATATCTCCCGCGCGGCCGTCGCAAAGGCGTTGATGCGCAACGTGCCTGAGGGCGTTGCCTGCTGCGACCGGGCGGCATCCATCGCCGCATGAATATCCTGCAGCGCCGGGCCGACCCTGCCGACAAAATCGCGCCCCGCATCGGTCAGCGAAACGCTGCGGGTGGTGCGGTTGAACAAGCGCACGCCAAGCTGCCGTTCCAGCTTCCCGATGGCGTTGCTCAGGGCGGTGGTGGAGACGCCCAGATCAATCGCCGCCGCCCGGAAGCCCCCCCTGCGCGCGATCGCGATTACCGCGTCGAGTTCGATCAGACCATGCCGCATCATTGTCCCGCTTTTCGTAACAGCGCATCCCGATCTATCCCGATTATCATGGCGCGCGTCTACCGCTAACTTGGGTGACAAGATCCAACCCTGGATGCACGGCGGCCCGTGACACGGATCATCCGCCCCTTTGCTATCCTGGACAGGTCGAAACGCATGGAAGGAAACCAGATATGACGGTTCAACTGCCCCCGCCCATCGCCGCCTATTTCGCGGCCGATGCCAACAAGGACGGCCATGTGGTAGCGCATTGCTTCACCGACGACGCCGTGGTGAAAGACGAAGGCAAGACGCATAGCGGGAAGGACGCCATCCGGGACTGGAAGGCGCAATCCTCCACCACCTATCGCTATACGGTGGAGCCTTTTGCCATCGCCACTGATGGCGCGCGGACGGTCGTGACCAGCCATCTCGAAGGCGACTTCCCCGGTAGCCCGCTCGACCTGCGCTATTTTTTCACGCTCGACGGGGACAAGATCGCTGCCCTTGAAATCATCCCATGAGCGCGGGTCATCGCCGGATCAGGCCCGCTAACTCTCAAATATCTGACCGATTGGAACCCACCGCATGACGCCTTTTCTGACCTTGCAGGGGAAGCGCGCGCTGATCACGTCGGGTACCCGTGGCGCGGGCGCTGCGACGGTCGGCCTGTTCCGCGAACTTGGCGCGCAGGTTCTCACGACTGCGCGCACCCCGCCTTCGGGCAGCCCGGATGCGCTGTTCGCTGCTGCTGATCTTACCACGGCCGAAGGTTGCAGCGAATTGGCAAGCGCGGTGCGCGATCGGCTGGGCGGCGTGGACATCATCGTTCACATGCTAGGCGGATCATCGGCACCAGCGGGGGGATTTGAAGCGCTGAGCGATGCAGAATGGCGCAACGCCCTGGACCTCAACCTCATGCCCGCCGTCCGGCTCGATCGCGCGCTGCTGCCGGACATGCTGTCCCGCGGCAGTGGCGTGGTGATCCACGTCACCTCCATCCAGCGCGAACTACCCCTGCCGGAAGCGACCACCGCCTACGCCGCCGCCAAGGCGGCGCTTTCCACCTATAGCAAGAGCCTGTCCAAACAAGTGTCGCCCCAGGGCGTCCGGGTGGTGCGGGTGTCGCCGGGCTGGATCGAAACGGAATCAGCCGTCGAACTGGCAACCCGACTCGCAGCCGAGCATGGCGGCGACATCGCCCAGGGCAAGAAGATGATCATGGACTCGCTCGGCGGCATTCCGATCGGCAGGCCATCGACACCGCAAGAGGTCGCCAGCCTGATCGCTTTCCTAGCGTCCGACCGGGCGGGGACCATCACCGGCACCGAATATGTCATCGATGGCGGGACCGTGCCAACGGTGTGAGAATGATGTGTTCCTACGGGCACCGGAGGATCGAGGGTAAAATAGGAACCTAGGTGTTTAGAGTATCCGTGATAGTCAAGCGCATGCAGTGGTCCAGAGACGATCTGCCCTGAGTAGCGCATTTGCGGTGACGATGAGCTTTCGCATGATGGCTGTGATGGCGATTTTGGCGGGTTTTCCGGCAGCGATGAGCTGCTGGTATTTGGCCTTGAGGTTTGGATTGAATCGGGCGGCGACCAGAGCAGGCATGTAGAGAGCCTGTCGGACATTGGCCCTACCGCCGCGGATGAAGCTTTTGCCTTTCCATTGGCCGGACTGGCGCGCGACCGGGGCAAGTCCGGCGAGCGAGGCAGCCTGCTTGTTATCGAGCGATCCGAGTTCGGGCATGGTGGCGATGATCTGGTTGGCGGTGAGTGTGCCGAGGCCAGCGATGCTGGTGAGAATGTGGTGGCGCCGGACGAGCTTTTCATCTGCGGCAATGACGGCCGCGATTTCAGCGTCGAGCGCAGCGATGTGGCGAGCGATCTGTTCGAGCCGTTGGCTGCACTGGCGCTTAAGCAGCGTGACGGTGAGGTTCTTTTCGCGGTTTTTGAGCGCGGTGCGATCACGCACCAGACCATCGCGGGCGTTGACGAGTTCGGCCAGTTGGTTCTGCTGCGGGCTTCGGGCGGGCCTGACCGGGGGTTTCAGCGTCACCGCCATCCGTGCGAGCAGCCTGGCGTCGATGCGATCGGTCTTGGCGAGCGTGCCTGTCGCCTGAGCGAAGCGCCTTGCCCGTTCCGGGTTGAGCTTGACGCAGGGCATATGGCCGAGCGCGACCTCCAGCGCGCGGTGGTAGATGCCGGTAGCCTCATAGGCGATCCGCTCGACCTCCCATTGCCCGGCCCATGCGATCAGGGTCTTGTGGCCCTTGGTGGTGTTGGGGAACTGGCGCTCGATCCCGATGGGATGGACATAGCAGTCCAACGTCGCTTTGGAGATGTCGATGCCGATGGTTTGTGGTAGAGAGTTGCTCATCTTTTTCGCTGTCCCATGCTTGTCATCCGGGCCTTGAAAGCCCCGGTATCCGTTCGGGCCTGATGAAAAAGAAAGGGGCGATCCTACTCTAACCCGGTCCCTTCACGACCAGCGGTTTTGCGATCCGTCCCCTTCCGTCCGGTCCGGGGTGGCCACCCCGGACCGGACATCGCATCCTGACCCGAACGGACCGCAAAGTCATAAGACAAGCGGTTTTCGACCGTTATGAATCGTTGAGGGATTTCCACGGGGCGTGATTTCTGATTCAGAGTCTGTGCTGGTGAAGGAGGCCAGCATGGATGGGCCAACCTCTATCGATGGATTTACGTAAGCGGCTTCTGGCGGCGATCGATGCCGGGATGAGTTGTCGTGCTGCGGCGGCTCGGTTTGGTGTAGCGCCCTCGACAGCGATCCGTTGGCAGGATCAGCGGCGTACGACCGGCAGCTTTGCTCCCAAGCCTCAGGGTGGCGATATGCGATCGCGCCGGATCGAGGAGCGGCAGGCTGAAATCCTCGCCATATGGGAAGCGCGCAAGGACATCTCGCTTGAAGAACTGCGGGCGGCGTTGATCGATCTGGGCCTGCACGTCTCGGTGGCCGGGCTTCACCGCTTCTTCGTTCATCACGGTATGACGCGCAAAAAAAAGACTGGCCATGCAATCGAGCAGGACCGCCCCGATGTCCTGAGCCAACGACATGACTGGTTCGATGGTCAGCTCGATCTTGACCCCGAACGGCTCGTGTTCATCGACGAGACCTGGACCGCGACCAACATGACCCGCAGCCATGGCCGCTGCGCCAGGGGCGAGCGCCTGCGGATGGGCTTCCCGCACGGCCACCGCAAGACGACCACGCTGGTTGCCGGATTGCGCATGACCGGAATGGTCGCGCCAATGGTGCTCGATGGCCCGATCAACGGCGACTGGTTCGAAGCCTATGTCACCCATGTTCTCGTGCCCGAACTGCGGCTCGGCGACGTTGTCATCATGGACAACCTGTCGAGCCACAAGCGCGCATCGGTGCGCGAGCGGATCGAAGCGGCAGGCGCAACCTTGCGCTTCCTTCCGCCCTACAGCCCAGACTTCAATCCCATCGAGAAAGCCTTCTCCAAGCTCAAGGCCATGCTCAGGAAGATCGGCGAGCGCACGGTGAGCGGCCTCTGGAACCTCATCGGCAGGCTCGTGGATATCTTCCAGCCCGGAGAATGCGCCAACTACTTCAGCTCGTGCGGATATGATCCGGACTGATCGAAAAGCGCTCTATTATACTGCTATGGTTGCGGGAGGACGATACAACCGAAGCCGACATTCACTCTCTACTGTTATTTAAGCATGTCTCGATACTTATCTAGATCATCGAGCGTATCGACGTCGAACCCTAGCCCCGCTCGCACGATAATGGCAGCATCGGTGCGCTGTTGCCGATGATTTGCCAAGCTGCCCGGCCCGAAGGCAAATTGGAAAGGGCCACCGTCCGCAAGTGCGACAGCATTGGTCCCCCGCCCGTGCCTGTCCGGCGCGAACGCCGCGCCGCTCGCTGAAGCTGCGGCCAAAAGGGACACCACATCGTCGACAGTCAGGCAGGGCAGGTCGGCATGAACGATAATGATCGGCCCATTGCCCAAATCATCCCGCGCCGCCGCCAACTCCTCGTTCAGTCCGCGCCCCTCGTCCCGCAACGATTGGCACGGCAAACGCGGAACAGCGGCGGGGGCGAGCAGATGCACGGCGGCAATGGATGGCACGTCGGACAAGCAGCTAATGACCGCCTCCGCCATGGCAGCGGCCAATGCCTGTCGCTCCGGCACATCCAATGTTGCGCTCAACCGCGATTTGGTGTCTGGCCCTTGTTTCCACGGGACGATCGCGGTCCATACCATTAGGCGCGCAATCCGGCCGCCAGATCGAGCGCTGCTTGCGCCACCCGCATTTTGTGCGTCAGCGTCGTCATCAATGTCGCGCAATGCGCAACGGCGATGCCCGGCGCGTCGCACCGATCGCCGCTGTCGATCAGCATAGCATCGATCAGCCCGGCATAGTGGTGCGCAATGCTGTCATTATCGACCGCCATGTTGAGGTCACCCATCAGCTTCGCCGTGGGTCCCTTGACCGCTTTGCCGCCGATCAACGGTGACACAGCGACGGTCGGCGCGGCAGTCTGTTCCAGCGCCGATCGCAGGGCGGGCACGGCCAGCAGGGGATCGACACTGAGAAAGGGATTGGACGGCGCGATGAGAACGACGTCGGCCGACAGGATCGCATCCACGACGCCGGGGGCCGGTTCGGCCTGCGCCGCGCCATCGAACAGGATGGACCGCACGGCGGGTTCGCACCGCTGTTCCACGAAATAGCGCTGAAATTCCAGGCGGCCGCGATCGGTATCCAGCATTGTGGCGACGGGCTGATCGCTCATCGGCAAGATGCGGATGGGGATGTTCCAGCGAGCGGCGAAGCGGGCCGTGACCTGCGAGAGGCTTTCCCCCTGCGCCAGGGTATGGGTGCGCAAGACATGGAGCGCCATGTCGCCATCGCCCAGGGCAAACCAGTCCGGGCCGCCCAGTTCGCGCAGCCCCGCCATGAACGCCCAGCTTTCACCTTCGCGGCCCCAGCCCTGCGCGGCATTGGCCTTGTCCGCCAGCGTGTAGAGCAAAGTGTCGATATCGGGCGAGACATGCAGGCCCAGATGCCGGAAGTCGTCGCCAGTATTGACGATCGCGGTCAGCGTGTCTGGCGGCAGGATGTGCGAGAGGCCGAGGACAAGCTTGGCCCCGCCGACCCCACCGGTCAGGACGACGACGCGCTTCATGCGAACAGATCCTCATGTGACGGGCGGACCAAGTCCGCGGCGGGGCGCGACGCGCCCGCCACGGCGTAGCCGCGCAGCAGGGCGGCGGGAATACCCTCCGCCCCCTCCCCCGTGGCCAAGCAGGCGGCGGTTGCGATGATGTCCCCCAAGGCGATCTGGGTGACTTCCAGGGTTCGGCCGTCTCGGTCGATCTCGCCGCGTCGGTCGTCCAGCGCGGGCAGCCCCGCCGCACCAATGGCGACCGCCACGACGCCCATGCGCCAGGGCCGGCCGAAACTGTCCGATATGATGACGGGCATGGCGAGTTGCCGGTGCAGCGACGCGGCGGTCGCATCCGGATCGACCGGCAGCAGCAGCGCGCGATCGCCCGCCCCTGCGCCGATGTTGGACCGGTCTATGCCCGCATTGGCCATGACATGGCCCAGCCGGTGCCGGGCGATCAGCACATGGGGCACGGCGCGGATGATGGCGCTGGATTCGTCGAGCACCAGTTGCACCAGCCGGGCGTCCTTGCGGGTGATGTCCGCCAGCCTGAGCGCTTCATCGCCGGGCACGACATCGTCCAGCGCGACGAAGCGCCCCTGCGCCTTCGACACGATTTTCTGGGTCACGACCAATATGTCGTCAGGGCGCGGTTCGATGCCGCACCGATCCAGCGCGCCGCGCAGGACGTCCGCCAGATCGTCGCCCGGCTGGACCTCCCCAATCCCTGTCAGGGGGATGATTTCTATCATTGCGTCACGTCTTCTCCCGGCGGCATCGCCTGTCCTGCGATGCCGCCGCCCCCTGCGTCAACCCTGGCGGTCTGGACGGACGCTTTTGGCCGCGATCAGCCCCATTGCAGGTGCAGGTCGGGGACGTGGAGGATGTTGCCCACGAAATAGGGAATCTGGAACCCGTCCTTGACCCGAAATTCGGGCAGGGTCGTGACAAATTCCTCCACCGCGATCTGCAATTCCAGACGCGCCAGATGCATCCCCAGGCATTTGTGGATGCCGCTGCCAAGCGACATATGGGGTGCCTTGCGATCGAAGCGGATCGCCTGCGGATCTTCGTAAAAGGCAGGGTCACGGCCGATGACGGGCGTGCTGAACGCAACATAGTCGCCCGGCATAATCATCTGCCCCTGAATCTCGATCACCTTGGTCGCGATGCGGAAGGCGGTGACGGGGGCGAAGGCGCGCAGAAATTCCTCCACCGCCAGCACGATCAGCGAAGGATTAGCGCGCAGTTCATTCTGCTTGTCGGGGTGGGTGGCGAGATAGGCGAAGATGTTGCCCAGCAGCGACGTCACCGTGTCCAGCCCGCCGATATAGAGGTTGAAACAATGGCCGAGCACTTCGTCGTCATTCCACAGGCGACCATCGACCTCGAACGTCAGTATCTTGCTGATATAATCGTCGCGCGGCGCAACCCGGCGGGCCTCTATCTCCTCCATCAGATAGTTTTTGACGCAGCGCACGGCATTGCCGCGCACTTCCCAGTCGTTACTGTGGAGCAGTTCCTTTTCCCATTTCAGGAATTCGGCCATCCGATCCTGCGGCAGACCGAGCAGGTCGAGCACGATGAAGATCGGGAATTTTTCGGAGAAGTCGGCGATGAAATCGCACGCGCCCTTGTCCTTGAACTGGTCGATCAGGGTGCGGGCGCGCTCGCGCACCTGGTCCTTCAACGCGAACATTTTTTGCGGGGCGAAATGGCTGTTGAGCGCCTTGCGATAGGCGGTGTGGACCGGCGGATCGGCCTCTGTCGGGATCACCAGCCAATTTTCACCGATATTCTGGGCCCATTTGCCCATGCCGTTTTTCGTGAAATTGTCGGCGTCGCGCAGCATCGCCTGCACGTCTTCGGCATTTTTGAGCAGCCAGCCGGGCTGGTCGCCGGGAAAGATGTTGGTGACATAGGTGACCGCCGGCAGGTCCGCGTGCATTTGCGGGATCAGCACTTCGTGCGGATTGTCATAGGTCACCTTGCGCGCGAACAGCGGCAGGGCCATCGCCAGTTCGGCAGGGACATGGGCTGGCAGGGGCTTTTGCGCGAGTGCGGTCATGGAAATCTCCGAGGGGTGAAAGGGCAAGGGTTCCCCTTGCCAAAGACAGGTGCGGCCATGGCCGCCCGCCACATGATGGCGGCGACGCGGATCAACCGCGAGACAAGGAGGCGATGGATATGAACGAGGCAGAGACGCTGGATCTGGAACAGGCGATCCGCGACAATTACCGGTTGTGGAACGAGGGCAAGCGCGAGGAGCTGGACCGTCTGTTCGCAGCGATGGGGCCGGACGGCTTCACCATCGAATATGTGGGCGCACCGGCGATCGACGGTCCCACCGCGATGGCCGACATGTGGACGAAGTATGGCGGCCAATGCATCACCGAACCGGCCGAGGTGATCGTCAACGGCAGCGAAGGCGCGGCCTATGTCGCCAATCGGCTCCAGACCCCGGACGGCGTCGTTACGCTGCCAAGCCTGGAAACCTACAAGGTCGAGGACGGACGGCTGACCATCCGCTATTTTCACCGGGCCGCGCATTAAGGATCGGCAGGCGGCGGGCATGTCAGTCCGCTGCCTGCATGAAGGCCAGGAGGTCGGCATAATGGGGCTGGTGGATCAGCCCGCCGCCAGAGATGGAGATATTCTCGCCGGTGATGTAGCGCGATTCGTCGGACGCGAGGAAGGCGACCAGCGCAGCGATATCGTCGGGCGTCCCAAACTCAGGCGTCAATATGTGACGTTGGATAATTTCCTTCAAGCCTGGCACCGTCTTTTCCAGAGCCTCGGTCAGCACAACGCCGGGCGCGATGCTGTTGCAGCGGATATTCTGCCGCCCATGCTGGGTGGCGACATATTTGGTGAGGCCGATGATCGCGGCCTTCGACGATCCATAGGCGATGCGGGCCAGGTCGCCCGCACTGCCCGAATTGGACGCAGTGTTGATGATCGACCCGCCACCGCCCGCGACCATGTGGGGAATCGCATATTTGCATCCCAGCAGATAGCCGGTCAGGTTGACGTCCAATATCTCGCGCCAGATGGCGATGGGGATGTCGACGGCGGTGGTGTCCTGCGGGCTTTTGGTCGGGTCCGTCATGGCCGCATTATTGTGCAAGATGTGCAGGCCGCCGAAATGATCGACGCAGCGGTCCACCAGCGCCTTGACCGAGGCGGGATCGGCCGCGTCGAACTGGACCGCCAGCGCCTTGTCGCCCAAGGGCTGCGCCGCGCGGACGGCCGCATCCTCGAACAGGTCGGCGATCACAACGCACGCGCCTTCGGCAACGAAGCGCCGAGCGACGGCGGACCCGATCCCCCCCCCGCCGCCGGTGATGATCGCAACCCTGTTTTCCAACCGCATCATACCAGTCTATTCTCCATGTTCAGCTTTGGGGAGAAAGCAGGTCGGCCCTCCCCCCAAGCCCCGTTCGGTCAGAATTTGAACGTCGTTTCCACGCCATAGGTGGCGGGCTGACCGACATAAGCCACCGCGATCCCCAGCGTCCGGTAGAGGTCGGGGAAGCGGCGCAGCAGATATTTTTTGTTGGTGATGTTGCGGCCGTACAGCGCGATTTCGACATTGGGATTGTCGAGTTTGAAGGCGATGCGGCCGTTGAAGATGCCGTAGCCGGGCACCTTGCCCAGCGCGTTTTCGACATCATAGGCGGCCTTGGTCGCGGCCGAAGCCTGATCCGCCGCCTTGACCGCGTCGAAATGCTGCGACCCGACATAGGCATAGGCCCCTGTCACGGCGAGCGTGCCGCCACCTACATCCAGCTTCTGCGTGGCGCTGATGTTGAGCTGCCTCTTGGGCAATTGCAGCAGCGGCAGGCCGCTTAAATCGACGACGCAGCCATTGACGACGCCGGCGGGGTTGGTGCAGCCGCTGCCCGCGACAACCTGCGTCTCGCTGAAGCTGCCCTTGACATATTTGCCGTTCTGCAAGCTGCCATTGGCGCTGAACGTCATCCCTTCCCACGGGATTACGGTGATTTCATTTTCGATGCCCCAGATGCGGACCTTGCCGTTATTCTGGATATATTGGGTGACGCCGATGCCGGGGACGAAGCTGTTGACGATCGCCTGATTATCATCCTTCCAGGTGTGGAAGATCGCGGTGTTGAAGCGCACGCGCCGGTCGAACAGGTCGACCTTCAGGCCCGCCTCGACATCCTTGACCTTTTCCGGCGAGAAGGCGGGAAGACCGCCGGCGCGTAGGTTCCAGCCGCCAGCCTTGGCCGCGCCGCGGGTGGCGAGATAGAGGAAGATATTGTCGGCCGCCTGCCAGTCGATGCCCAGGTTCCAGGCGGGATAGTTGAACTTGGCGTTCTGGACCTGGTTGCAGGTCGTGGGGGTCACCGGTTCCGATGGGGTGACCGTGCAGTTAATGCCGGTGGGCGTGCCTGCGACGGCCACATCATAGGGGCGGCCCAGAACCTGCGCATTGTGCAGCACGCTGTTGCGCGTGTCCCAGGTGTAGCGGAAGCCACCGACTGCGCGGATCGTAGGCGTGATCTCATAATAGGCCTGGGCGAACAGGCCGAACGTCTTGTTGGTGACGTCCGCGTTGGAGTCGCGGATCAGCCCGCCGAAAATCTGCGAACGGCTAAATTCATAGCCACTTTCCTTGCCAGCATAAGCGCCGGTGATGAAGCTCAGACTATCGGTGATGTCGCCTGATAGCTGGAGTTCCTGCGAGACATAATAGGAGCCAGACCCGGCGAAAGTGCCCAGCAGCGGGACGGCGGTGCCGTCCGTATCGCTGAGGCCATAGTTCATCGAGTGGCGATAGCCGGTAATCGATTTGAAGTTCAGGCCGCCCAGTTCGACATTGAGCGTGCCGGAAAAGCCATAGACTTCGAGCGTGTTGAACGGCTGCACGCCGTACAGCGCCTGCGCTTCGGGCGTCAGCGTGCCGATGCCCGCCGCGAGCGACGTGCCGGTGGCTGTATTATCCCACCAGTCGGCCTTCCTGAGCAGCCCCGCGGTCAGGCCGGGTTGGAAGGGGGCGGGAACGATGGCGGGGTTGAAGGCCCAGAGTGCAGTCTGCTGGCCATGATTGGACTGGCGGTTCCAGTCGCCCGACAGGGTGAAATCCCAGCCTTCGCCATCATATTTCAGCTTGCCGCGCAGGAATTTCGACCTGTTGTCGGCGAAATCGCGATTGTTGAGCGGGTTGGTGCCATAGCCTTCACGTTCATTTATCGCGCCGCTGACCCGTATGGCCAGACCCTGCGCCAGCGGCACGTTGACGCTCGCCGACACGCCCAGATTGTCGTAATTGCCATATTCGGCCTTGAACGTGCCGCTCAACTGATCGTCGGGATCGCTGGTGATGATGTTGATCGCGCCGCCGGTGGTGTTGCGGCCGAACAGCGTGCCTTGCGGCCCGCGCAGCACTTCCAGGCGCTGAATGTCCTGCAGATCGGTCATGCCAGTGGAGGGACGGGGAATATAGATGCCGTCGATATAGGTGGCGACGGCGGGATCATTGGCCAGGATCGGCTGGAGATTGCCCTGGCCGCGAATGGCGACGAAGACGATGCCGTCGCCGCCGGCCGAGCCGCGGCCGATGACCAGGCCCGGTGCGGTGCGTTGCAGATCGACGACATTTTCGACCTTGGCCGTGGTCAGCGCTTCCGGGCTGAGCGCAGTGACGGCGATCGGCGTCGTCTGAAGGCTTTCTTCAGTACGGCGGGCGGTGACGACGATGTCCTGAATGCCTTCCGCGCCGGACTGCGGCTGTTGAGCACAAGCAGGCTGCGCTATGGCGGCGATGAACGCGCCTGTGGCGATGGTTCCCAGAGTGACGGCCTTGGTCATAAATCCTCCCTGTTTATTTTTATGTTGGTGCCTAGTCGGGCACGTCATTACGGGATGATGCTAACGGAGCGGCGGTGGACCCTAAAGGGAGCGCGCCCTGATTGACTGTATCCCGACAGGTTTTGGCCGCTGCCCGACAGTTTGCGCGTCAATGCAGCTGGATCGGCAGGCAGCGATATTCCCTGGGCGTCTGGCCGGTTGCCGCGCGAAAGGCGGCAGAAAAGGCGGATGTGCTGCTGAAACCGCAGCGCCAGCTGACTTCCTTGATCCGGGCGGTGTCGCCGCGTAGTAATTCCTTGGCCAAAGCGATGCGGCTGGTCGCGACAAATTCGCCCAGGCTGACGCCGGTTCCATCCTTGAACACGCGCGCGACATGCCGCACGCTCATATTGCAGCCGCGGGCGATGTCCGCGACGCCCAGTGGGCCCGACAGATTGTCCATCACATAATCGACGATATGGCGCACCTGCCGCCCGCAGCGCGACATCCCCCCGCTCAGATCCTGCGGCCCAAGATGGCGGACGAGTTCGACCGCCAGGCCCATCAGCATGGACTGGATCAGCGTCTGGCTGGCGAAACCGGGGTTACGCAGTTCGGCCGCGAGCCCTTCAAACATGCGGCGCATAGCGATATTCTGGACGTCGGCGCACGGCTCCATCCCCTGGAGCGGGCGTTCGCCATCGAACAATTCGTCCAGAAAGCTGTCGCCCAGCACGACGCAGACCAGATGGCGTTCCTGCAAAGCGGGTTCGCCGACATATTGGCGGTGCGGCGGCATGTAGAGGATGTCGCCCGCCGCTGCACGCCGGTTCGGCCCGCCCATGCTGACGATGCTGCGGCGTGGCTGGCTGTCCAGCGAATAGTCGAGATAATGTTTTTCCGGGCTGAAGACGCCGCTGCAAGGCAAGACCCAGTCGAAGTGGCGTACATCGACCCGTGCATCGCACATGGTCGCATGCGCCTCTATATAGAAGTTTTTAACTCCGAACCTTTCCTGGCCGGTCCAATCGCTCTCCGGTCGAAACATCCTGTCCTCCGCCCGTTTCTATTTTTGCGTATGCGCCTGCATAGCCGGACTGATGCCGCCTGGCACTATCTTCGGGTAGGTATTCGCGTGGCCTTATCGCGACAGTATCTGGCCGAAGGGCGGCATAGCCCGGCGATGGTGCGCGCGCGCCCGACGGCTAGGCTGCGCCATCCTGATAATCGGAGAGGCCCAGCATGTATCATCCCCCAACGCCAAGAAGGGCCGCGCCATGAGAGCGCCCGGCGATGCGCGCCCCGACGCCCGCCCAGATATAGGTCGCTACCCCTGGTATGTGCTGGGGATATTGACGCTGGCGCAGACCTGCCACGGCATCGATCGCGCCGTCATCGGCCTGGTGCTGGCGCCGGTCGGGCGGGAATTCGCGTTGTCGGACGGGCAGCTAGGGATATTGGCGGGCTTTGCCTATGGCATCTTCTTCGCGCTGGCCGCCCTGCCCTTCGGCATTGCGGTCGATAGCTGGAACCGGCGCAACCTGATGGCCGCCGCGCTGACGTTGTGGAGCGGGGCGACCGCTCTATGCGGGCTGGCCACCGGCTTCTGGACGCTGGTGATCGGCCGCGCGGCTGTGGGCACGGCGGAGGCGGGTGGTTCCCCCACCGGCATGTCGCTGCTGAGCGATTATTTCGGCGAGGATCGCCGTGCGACCGCGATCGGCATCTGGTATCTAAGTTCGGGCATTGGCCTGGCCATCGCCTTCCTGGTGGGCGGCGCGATCGTTCAGAGCGCGGGATGGCGATGGGCCTTCGTCGCGGCCGGCGTGCCGGGGCTGCTGCTGGCGCCGATCCTGCTGCTGACAGTCCGCGAGCCCCGGCGCGGCGGGCTGGACGGCCCGGCCAAGCCGCAGCATAGCGAGCGCGGGGGCCTGATCCAGCGTATCGGCCTGCTCGCGGCGCGACCGGGGCTGCTTTACTGCATCGGTGCGATCGTGCTGATCGCGGCGGGGATTTACGGGATGAGCACTTGGCTCACCACCTTCCTGATCCGCGTCCATGTCATGCCGATCGGGCGGGCGGGCATGATTATCGCCATCGCCTATGGCGGGCTTGGGTCGCTGGGCGGTTTCCTGGCGGGCTGGGTGATCGATGCGATCAATCGGCGGCGTGGCGGGTTCGACCCTGCGCGGACCGCGCTGTTCGGCGCGATCATTCCGCTGCTGACCGCCATCACCGGGATCGGCACGATGCTGGTGCATGACCTGCAACCGATGCTGGTGCTGCTGATGGCCTGCGGCTTTTTGAGCGCATCCTATAACGGGCCGATCTATGCCGTGATCGTCACGATCGCGGGGCCGCGGCTGCGCGGTCTGGCGGTGTCGATGGTGCAACTAGGCGCAAACCTGATCGGCGTGGGGGCCGGCACCTATCTGATCGGTGCGGTCAGCGATTATGTGGGCGGGAATGAGGGCATCGCCTGGGGCATCGGCATCGCGATGCTGTTCACCTTTGCCGGTGGGTTAATGTTGCTGATGGCGTCGCGCGCGATACGGCGGGCGGCGGCGCAGGACGTGGCATGAAAAAAGGGGCGGGCTGGTCGATTATGACCGGGCCGCCCCTTTTGCTTCAGGATCGTTCGTTCATTCCGCAGCGGCGGCGCGTTCCTTGCGGCGGGCCTTGGCCGCTTCTATCCCACGGAACACGGCCGTCGTATTGCCAGCACCGGCGTAGAAGAGGAGGAACAGGGGCAGGAAATCCAGTTCCTCATCCGTGAATTCATCGTTGGTCAGGGCGCCGTTCATCTGGATTTCGACCAGGTCGGGCCGCCCCAGCATTGCCGTGGCCCCCAACACTAGCAGGCGCTTTTCGCGCATCGAGAAGATGTCGCTACCCCACAGATTAGCAAATTGATTGCCGACGATTTCCTGGTTGAAGGACGAGTCGCGGAACGGCAGCGTCATCGCCGACGTGCCCGGCCCATAGACCTTGTCGAAAACTTCCAGACCCTTTTGCCACTGGGCTTCGTCGATGCTCATGCTTTCTCTCCCATCACATCAGCTAGGCCAACGACGGCCTGGTCCGTCCGGCGCGCCAATTCGACCAGCGGCAGCGTAATGCCGTAGCTGCGCGCCAGATCGATCGCGGCGTCCAGATCCTTTATCATCAGCGCGCGGGTATATTCGCGGATCGCCGCCTCCTGATCGCTCGATGCCGGATCGTCGCGTATGGTCAGCATCAACGGGCCGCCCACGCTGTCGGAGCTGGCCTCGATCACGTCGCTCAGCTGGCGGACGTCGACACCGGCGTTGCGGCAAAGGACCGCCGCCTCATAGCCTGCGCGCAGGCCGCCGAAGACGATGACGTTGCGCGCGATCTTCGCCGCCATGCCAGCGCCGGGACCGCCCATATGCGCGACCAGCTTGGCAAAGCCTTCCAGCACCGGGCGCACCCTTGCGACGCCCTCGTCCGAGCCGCCGACCAAGCAGACCAAGCCGTTTTCGCGCGACTTGGGACCGCCGGTCACGCCGCTGTCGATCAGGTCGACGCCGGCCGCGTCGGTCAGCGCCCGGATTTCGTTCAGATCCTCGATCGATACGGTGGCGACCAGCACGATGCTCATGCCCGGTCGCGCCTGCGACAGCACGCCGTCCGGGCCGGACAGGACGTCGATCGTCTGCCTGGCATTCACCACCGCGATGATGACCACATCGGCCTGCCGCGCCAGTTCGGCCGGGCTGGCGACCACTGGCGGAACGCCGTCCAGCGTATCGGCCGCGTCCGCGCGAACGTCATAGACCGCCGCCAACTGGCTGCTGCGCGCCAGGCAGATGGCCACCCCCGCCCCGATCTGCCCCAATCCAATTACGCCTGCGTTTCCCATCCTCAACATCCTTTCCGCCGCCTGTTCGCGGTCCTGTGGTCACAATGGCGGCAGCGTGGCATAGCCATGGCCCCCACGTCATCCCGATCATCGCGGCGTGGCCGAACATCGACAGCTTTGCGGCCCGTCACGACGCATTTGCCTCCCCCGGCAGGTCTTTGGCGGCGAGCATATAGTGGATCACCGCCAGCACCAGGACGCAGGCGGCGACCTGCATACTCAGCTGCAGGCCGTCCGCCGAGGCGGCAAGACAGGCGGGTGTGGGCCGCGCGGAGGCCGATGCCAGGCAGTCGGCGGCATAATCGCCTGCATAGAGGAAAGCGGCGAGTCGGTCGCTGAGATAGCCCAGCACCACCGACCCCAGGCCTAGACCCGCGACCGTCTGGCCAAAGCTGTGCAGCGCGGCGGCCGAGGCGCGCATCCGCGGTTCGACCAGCGACTGGGTGATCGTCATGATCGCGGGAATGAAGGCGTAGAGCAAAGTGGTGGCCAGGAACAGGAAGCCCACTAGCCAGCGCCAGTCGCTCTGGTGGATGGCCAGCAGATAGAGCGGCAGCGCAAGGCCCACTGCGATGGCGGGAGCCCAGCCGCCCCAGCGCATGTCGCGCCGGATCAGACCGCCGATCAGATAACCGCCGCTGCCCTGCCCTACCATCGTAGCCAGGCTGAAGGAAAGCGCGAAGACCATGCCCGCCTGCGCCAGGGGCAGGTCGTAGCGGCGCACCAGCAGGGGAATGAGGAACAGGTTGGTGCCGAACCCGACCATGCCGACAAAGCCGCTGCCGAAGGTCAGGTGCAGGAAGGCGGGGGAGCGCCCCAGCCGCCGCAGCACCGCGCCGAAGGGGGGCGTATCCGCCCGGTCGCCCGCATCGGTGCGGACGGGTTCGGGGATAGTCAGGAACAGCAAGAGCGCCAGCAGCAACCCCGGCGCGCCGACCGCCAGCAAGGCCAGCCGCCAGCCGAAATGCTGGGCAATGGCGCCGCCGCCGATCGCGGCGATGGCGCCGCCCAAGGGCACGCCAAGCGCGATCAGGGAAAAGACGACAGCGCGGCGCGCCGGATCGAAACGGTCGGAGATCATCGACACTAGCGCGGGGGTGAAGCCGGCCTCTCCCACGCCCACGCCCATGCGGCAGAGTAACAGCTGAAGATAGCTGCCCGCCGCGCCCGACAGCGCGGTCATGAAGGACCAGAGCACGGTCACGGCGGCGATGATGCGCACCCGGCTATAGCGTTCGGCCAGCCGCGCCAGCGGGATGCCGAGCGCCGCGTAGAAGAGCGAGAAGGCGAGGCCGCCGAGCATCCCCAATTGCAGGTCGCTGAGTTGCAGGTCGTGGCGAATCGCTTCGCCCACCACCGCGATGATCGTGCGGTCGATGAAGTTGAACATGTAGATCGCGCCCAGCAGCAGCAGGAACCAGCGGTCGCGCGCGCCAAAACCGGTCTTCCCCATCCGCATTCCCTTTCAGCCTCTTCCCCGGCTTTGCGCCGATAGCACGATACAGATAGAACAGATTCTTTTCTATTTGTATCAGTTTCCTGTTGAAACCATCCCGCTGCTGCGGCAACAGATCGGCATTATCGACAGAAGGATTTTTGCATATGAAGACGATCATCATCGCGATCGCGGCGCTGGGCCTGGCGACGCCTGCGCTGGCCCAGGCCCCCGCGATCGACCGTAACGAAGCGATCTTTTCCGCCGAGGGGACCAAGATCGGCAAGATCGAAAAGGTGGTGACGGGCGATGACGGCGCGGTAGCCGCCGTGCGCCTCATCTATCGCGGCAAGTTCATCACCATTCCGGCCGCCACGCTGACCGCGAGCGACAAGGGCGTCACCACCAGCCTGTCGAACGCTGACCTCAAGAAGCTCTGAACCTTTGTAGCGGGCGGGGCGGCGGACCATGCCCCCCGCCCCCGCTTATAGGCAGGCATGGCGGCCACGCGGAACCCGCGTCAGGCCGCCTTGTCTTCGAGCGGGACGAGATTTTGCATGAATGCAGCGAAGTCCGGGCCAAGCTCTGGAATGGGCAGGCCCAGCTTTTCCGCCAGATAGAGCGTCATGAAATTATCCTGCAACGACCGGTTGGTGGCAGGGATATTGCCGATGCCGACTTGCCGGTCGAACGCGCCGACCGCGACCAACGCCATGCGCAGCGCGGCGACGATGTCGTAATAATCGAGATGCTGTGCCTTTTGCCCGGATGCGGCTTCCCAGATCGCGATCGTCTCGTCGCGGTCCGGCAATCCCTCCAGCCGGGTGACGCCGAAACGGCGGCCGAACAGATCGTCGAAATAGAGCCACCAGGCCAGGTCGAGTTCCGCGGGGCCCAGCGCGGCGAGTTCCCAGTCGATCAGCGCGTTGACGCTGCCGTCGGGCGCGAACATGACGTTGGACGGCGTTGGGTCGCCCCACAGCACGTTGACGCCCGCGTCCGCAGGCATATTCCCGCGGACATAGGCCATGGCGGCATCGACTATCGGCATCGGCCGGCCACGTCCCGCGGCCCGGTGCCAGGCTTCGAGCGCGCCGACATATTGGTCGAGGCCCGGCGCGCCATTTTCGGGCTGGGCGAGAAATTCAAAGCCATCGCGCCAGTCGATCGTCGCCAGGGTGGCGAAGGCGGCGATGGCGTTGGTGAAGCTGGCGCGGCGCTGGTCGGGGGTCATGTCGACCAGCCAGCCGTCGAGATTATAATTAGGTTTCTGCTTGGCGCATTCGCCGTCCACCTTGCCCATGACCAGGAAGGGCAGGCCCAATATGTCGGGTTCCAGGTGCATGCCGATCCAGGGCGGCACGGGCAGGTCGCCGCGCGCGTAGAGCGCCGCCATCATCTTGCCCTGTAGCGCCAGGCTGCTGCCGAACACGACTTCCAGGTCCATCGGCTGGCGGCGCACCACCAGCGTCTGATTCTGTGGCCCCGCCGGGTCGACATAATCGACGTCGACGAAGAAGATGTCGGCCGAAAAGCCCGCGCCCAGGGTCACGTTGAGTGGACAAACGACAATGTCGCGCCAGTCGGGCTTTTCGCTGGCCAGCCAAAGTTGCAACTGGGTAGTGATGCGGTCGGGCGTCAGATAGTCCATCGCCTACAGGCCCTTTGCCGCCAGCGCGCGCTTCAGTTCGGTGGTCAGCGGCCCCATATCCTTGGGCGAGGCGCCGTGGAGCAGGATTTCGTCCGCCCCCGCATCCAGAAAGTCCATCAGCTGATCGGCGCATTGCGCGGCGGTGCCGACAGCAGCGCCCTCGTCCAGCCAGTGTTGCGGGATCAGTTTGCTGACATCGACCAGTTCCTGGCGCGTATAGGCCTGATCGGCGGGTTTGCCGTTCAGGCTGGCGATCTTGGGATGGGCGCGGATCTGGTCCAGCACGCCCTTGTCCCAGCCGTTGATGTCCACGATCAGGTCGCCGAAACCGGGCAGTTCGAAATAGGTGATGGCGCGGCCGCCGACGACGGCTTCCTCCTCATCCTTGGGCAGGTCGGGGGCGACGATGATATTGTGGTAGATGCGGACCGCCATAGGATCACGCCCGGCTTTTTCCGCTGCGTCACGCACGATCTTCGTGCTGTTCTTCACCCCCTGCGCCGACACGAAGGGATGCAGCAGCACGCCGTCGCAATGTTCGCCGGCAAATTCTAGGCTTTTGGGGCCAATGGCGGTGAAGATGATCGGCGGCGGGGTGCCGCCATGGCGATCGGTCAGGCTGATCGCGGGGAATTTGCCCAGCACGCCTTCATAATCGACCTTCTCCCCCGCCCACAGGCGACGGCAGATGGAAATCAGGTCGGCCAGCCGTTCCATCGTGATCGGCGGCGATCCCAGCATCTTCATATAGGCCGGGACGGCGCGCGCGAACATCAGGCGGAAACGGTCGCCGCTCAACGCCTGCATCAGGTCCGCGACGCTAGCGGTGACGAGCGGGTGGCGCATCGTTGCGTACATGGTGCCGGTGATGCGGATCTTCGACGTCGCCTGCGACACGGCGCCTGCAAGGACGGCGGGTTCCTTCAGCGCATAGCGTTCGGAAATCCACACGCAGCCAAGGCCGATACGCTCAGCCTCCTGCGCTTCCTCGATACCCCGGCGCGGATCGCTGACCCGTCCAGGCAGGATATAGGTGCCGAACTTGTCGAACAGCGCCTGCGCGCCGGGTTCCATTGCTGCCGTCATATCCTGTCCTCTCAAATCTATAGAGACAGGATTGCCGCGCGAGCGACGCTTCGCAACCTGTCAAAGGACAGGCGCGGGATGCACTTCGACAGTGAGGCGGGTGAGTTTGAGGAACGCGATCTTCCATCCACCGTCCACGCGCACATAGCGTTCGGTGTAGTGGCCAAAGCCGGTGATCGATGCACCGCCGGGGATCGGGCATGTGCCGGGCGCCCAGACCACCCGGTCCTGCATGGCGGTGACGACATCGGCGCTATCGCCTCGCAGGGCGATTTCGGACGAATGGACCTGATGCGCGGTCTGCGCGTCGATGACGGCGGAGCGGACCTGCTCCAGAATCGCGGCATGGCCGGTGATCGGCGGGTTTCCGGTATCTTCCTGCACGTCCATCACTGCGTCGGGCGTGAACAGGGCGATGAAGCCGTCCCAATCCTTGGCATCGAGCAGGCGGCAATAGCGCGCCTTCACCTGACGGATCGCCTCATAATCTAGCAGCATGGCCAGTGCGTCGCTCATGATAATATCGACCTCACCAGATGACGCGCATATGGGCGCGCAATGTGCGCTCACGGATCGCGGCGTCGCGCGCTTCCGGCGTTACCAGCACCGTGTCGGGGGGCAGATGGCTGCGGACGTCGGCCAGCTTCACTTTGCGCATTGTCGGCGTGGGCCGGGCTTCGCTGTTGAACCAGCGGCCCTGGACAGCGCCGCTCGCATAGCCCGCCGTATCGAGCCAGTTATGGACGCCCGGATCGCGCGCAGAAATGACCGCGCGGAACACGCCGTCACCATCGATCACAGCCTGCGCATCGTTCAGGCTCGACTGGTTGTGATACCAGTCGGTCGTTTCATAGAGGTCATTGGTCAGGATGAGCGACCAATAGGCGACGTCGGCCGGGATCGCTACTGCGGTAATCAGCGCTTCGTCATCGCCCAGATCATAGACGCCCTCATAATAGGATTGGCGGGCAAGGCCGGTCATCTGCGAGAAGTCCACGACTTTCAGCGTGTTGATGAGGCCTTCGTCGCGCAGCTTCTGCACCTTATCGGGGAAGGCCAGGGCGCAGACCGCCGCGGTTTTCGGTATTTCGGCAAAGCGATGCGCCAGTTGCGCCAGCGTCGGGCGCCCCTTGGCCGCTTTGTCCGCATCCAGCCGGACGACGCCTAGGCGCGGTTCACGCTCCACGCCCCAGTCGCAACCGACGATGCGGACCATCAGCTTTTCGGTGTCCGGTTTCAATTCCCACCAGTCGCCGCTGTGGCCCTCCGGCCGGGTCGGCGAGAGGATGACGTCGAACGCGCCGTCCGGGCCGACGGCCAGATCGTCGAAATCATTGGCGTCCTGTGCAGGATGATGCTGGCCGGTGCGCAGGGTGTCGGGGCCAAGCTGCGCCAGGATCATCATCCGGGTCGTGCCGCGATCGCCCCGGATGCGATAGGTGCCGCCCTTTTCGATCAACGCCGCCTTGTAGATGGTGTCTGCATTGGGCTGAAAGATATTCTGGCAGATATTGAGTTCGGGCACGAAGATCGGATGGCTGCGGTCATGCATGATCGCGTCGTTGGTGGTGCGCAGGACGCTGGAAAGCAGCAGACGCATGGCCTCCTGCATCACCTGCGGGTCTTCATGCAGCCGCGCCGGGATGCGATCGCGCATTTGCTGGCCCAGCGGGCGCAGTTGGTCGAGCAACTGTTCCCATTCGTAGATCGCAGTGTCCGTCATCTCATTCTCCGCCAGTAACGAGAGTTTGCCGCAGCGCGTCGCGCCGATCGGCATCCACACCCGCCGCCTGAAAATAGCCGTCGATCCCGCCCCATTGCGACGCCACGACATCAAGCGCGCGGTTCAGGAAATCGGCATGGACGCCGATCAGCACCGCGACCATGTCGTCAGGCGGAACAAAGCCGAACGTCTTTTGCAGATCGCCCTTCAGATGGCCCGACATCACCAAATTCTGGCCGAACACATCGGACTTGCGATAATCTTCGGCGATCGCATCGCGCGGGACGCCCAGCAGGTCGAGGATCAGGGCGACCACCACGCCGGTCCGGTCCTTACCCGCCGTGCAGTGGACCAGCATCGGCGTGTCGCCCGCCAGCAGCGCGTCGACCATCGGCCCGACATGGGGCAGGAACGCCTGGGGCATCAGGCCATAATTATGAGTCATCACGGCGATGGCGCGCGCCTGTGTCGGGTCGCGGCCTAGCGTCATCCACATATCTTCGCCCTGCGCGCGCAGGTCGGTGTTCATGTCGAGATCAAGGATGCGGCAATCGGCCCCGCACCAGTCATGGGGCGCCTTTTCGCGCTCCATGTCCGAGCGGAGGTCGGCGACGGTGCGAAAGCCCAGTTCGGCCAGTTCGGCATGATGGTCTGCAAGGAAACTGGCCGGGCCTTCGGATCGGTACAGGATGCCGGGTCGCACCTGCCGGCCATCGCGGGTCGGCAGTCCGCCGATATCGCGGAAGTTGAGGCGGGACAGGGCAAGGGTCATGACGGACTTTCCAGTGGAGGGTAGGCAGGCACGATGCCGCGCATCTGGGCCAGCAGGTCCGGCGACATCCAGACATGTTCGACATAATGGCCCAGCGTGGCGCGCTCGTCGGTGTAGATGTAGCGCAGCATGTCGCCGATCGCCCCGTCGAACGCGACCGGATGCGTAGTTAGGTCGAGCGAGGCGACATGCGCGTCCCAGTTGGAGAGCGGACCGTCGATGCGGGCAGCGATATGGTGGAAGCGGATGGCCAGATCGTCGCCGCCGGGCAGGACGTCGCTAAACAGTGGCGCGGTGTCGCCAATCGGTTCGATCAGTTCGACCTCGACCCCGCCGACCAGCGCCAGCGCGATCTTGAGCACCGGCTTGCCCGCCGAGTTTTCGCCCGGCTGGATGTTCGACATTTCGAAAAAGCCCGGCGTGCCGTATTCGGCGGTCAGCCGGGCCATGGCGGCGGCCAGATCGTTGGTCACATAGGCGATCTGGCTATGATGGCTGTTGGGCCGGGCGAACATGCGCTTCTCCTATAAGGCGTGCCCGATCAGCCGCATCGCGGCTGGCCTGGCACCTGCCGGACGGTCAGTTGGCGAACAGCTTGCCACCGTCGATGACCAGCGTGTCGCCCGTATGATAGGCGGCCATGTCGCTGGCGAGATAGACGACAGCGCCTTCCAGATCGGCGGGCTTGCCCGCGCGGCCCAGTGGTGCTTTGGCCGCGACCATGTCAGCGAGCATCTGGCCGATGGCGGGGTCGGCAAAGGTCATGTCGGTTTCGATGAAGCCCGGCGCGATGACGTTGCAGCGCACTCCGATCGGACCCAGTTCGGCGGCTAGCGCCTTGGCCAGAGAATTAAGGGCGCCCTTGGCGATGCCGTAATGGGCCATGGTAGGTACGCCCTGAAAGATAGACCCGCTGCCGCAGATGATGAGTGACCCGCCCGGATCGCCGGCCTCAGCCCTTGCCTTCATATGCCGAGCGGTTTCCCGCAGCGCAAAGACTGCGCCATCGAGATTGACGTCGATCAGTTTGCGGTATGTTCCTACATCCATGTCGGTGAAGGCAACCTGGGTGGCGATACCCGCATTGGCGACCAATGTATCGACCCGGCCCATCGCGTCGAGCGCACGAGCAAAACCAGCTACGATTGCTGGTTCGCTGGCCACATCGACGCTGTCGGCAAACACTCGGACCCCATATTGACGCAACGCATGCGTTGCCTCTTCATTTCGATCCGAGCGACGACCCCACAGGATGATGTCGCTTCCTGCACGGGCCAGCCCCCTGGCATAGCCGAACCCCAGTCCCGAATTGGCACCAGTGACCAGCGCCACTTTGCCGCTAAGATCGAACAGATTTTCCGGCATAGCGTGTCTCCTGATAGCCGCCCGTCATGGGGCAGCGCTTTGGCGTAACAGTGTTGGGGAAATCACTCGGCGACAAGCATGCCGACTTTCGCAGTCACGCCAAAGGCATCGCAAAAACGCCTTGCTCTCAATGTAGCATCGTTTTCCGAAACTGTCGGGGGGTGATCCCGGTAGCTCTACGAAAAGCAGAAGAAAAGGCCGCTGCGCTATCGAATCCACACTCCCAGGCAACAACCTTAATTGCGGGCCCCACTTGGCGCAGCAACTGTCTGGCCCGATTGATCTTGCGATCTGTAACATAATGGGTGAGTGTCTGACCGGTGGCGGCGCGGAACTGGCGGAAGAAATGGCGGTTGGACAGGCCGCACTCCGCTGCCAGATCGGCGACGGTCGGGGGCTTGCCGGGTTGTTCGATGCGATCGGTGATCCGCCGGACCTGCGCACGGGACAGCCCGGAGCGTGCGCCCTCTTCCTTGACCGAAAGGCGCAGATAGCGTTGCAGATCGACCCAGGCCTGCACCCACAGGGCCTGCGCCAGCATATCGCTACAAAAGCCCGGCGCGGCGATCTCGTCCGCGATGCGCCGCAGCCCGTCGCGTACGGCCGGGCTGCGGACGTCGAGCGATGCCTGCAAGGCCGCCTCCGACATGGCCATATCTTCGCCGTCGAACGCTGCGCCGTCGAAGCCGCAGCAGATCGACGTCTGTTTTCCCTCTCCCCAGGCGGTGTGCAGCGGCGTGCCGGCCGGAATGAAGAGGATATCGCCCAGTGCGTTGCAGGGCGTGTCATAGCCGCCGCAGGGTGGGCCGGGACGGGGCGACAACGCCAGGTCGAGAAAGCTGCGGGGCGAGGAGAAGACGCCCGCCTGCGCCCCGCGAAAACGGTAATGGTGCAGTTCCATTACCAAGCCCGGCAACGCGATCCGCCCATTGACTGTGCAGTCGATGGCGGACGTGACGGGCAGGTCATAGACTTGGGAAGCAGCGTCCATTCATCCTCTCCGCTTGGGCCTTTCCCTGACCCTTTGGCGCGATGGCGTAGCAATTGGCGCAGCGGCGATGGCCCCGCACCTTGCCGACGACAGGGTCGGCACGATTAGATGCGCCAACAAAAACAGGAGAGCGACATGGGCAGTTCCCCGCAAGATGTGGCCGCACGCTGGAACATCATCGACATTACCGATCTACATCATCCGGTGCTAACTGAGGTTCAGAAACAGGTGATGGCCGGGGCCGAGGCGGCGGCGGACCAGATCGTGTTCCAGCCCGCGTTCATATTGGGCGCGGCGCAGGCGCAGACCGGCCTGTCGGATTTCGGCGCGGCGGATTTTCGCGAACGGTTGGCGGTGTGGTGCCAGGCGATCGACGAGGATGCCAATGCGTCCGCCGTCGCCCGCGCCACCCTGTTCCAGATGATGATCCGCTATGCCGCGACCCGGTTGCGGATCGAGGATATCGTCAAGCGCCACCCGGAGATAGTGGACATCCCGATCGAGCGGCCGATCATCGTCGCGGGCCTGCCGCGATCGGGCACGACGCATTTGCTGGGGCTGTTGTCGGCCGATCGCCGTTTCCGGTCGCTGCCCTGGTGGGAGGCCATCGCGCCGGTGCCCGCGCCCGACGAGGCGCCGACGCCCGACGACGCCAATCCGCGCTGGACCAAGGCGGAACAGGGGTGGCGGATGATGGAGTCTATCCTGCCGCACATGGCGATCATGCATGAATTTTCGCCCGACCATATCAGTGAGGATATCGAGTTGCAGGCGCCCGATTTCTCCTCCTACCTGATCGAATGGCTGGCAATGGTGCCGCGCTGGCGCGACTATTATCTGAGCCATGACCAGTCGGGCACCTATGCCTATCTGAAGAAGGCGTTGCAGGTACTGACATTCCTGAACGGCCCCAACCGCTGGGTTATCAAATGCCCGCAGCATATGGAGCAATTGCCCGCGCTGTATAAGATCTTCCCCGACGCGACCTTCGTCATCACCCATCGCGATCCGGTGGGGTCGATCCGGTCGCAACTGACCATGTATACTTACGCAGCGCGGATGTTTCGCAAGTGGGTCGATTTACAGGAGCCGCTGGGCTATTGGCCCGACCGCTATGAGAGGCTGTTGCGCGCCTGCGTGCGGGACCGCGACATATTGCCGCCCAATCAGACGATCGACGTCTATTTCCACGATTGGATCAAAAATCCCGATCCGATCCTGAAGGAAATTTACCGCATCGCCAACATCCCCCTGACCAATGAGGTGCTGGCCGACCTACATCTCTATCTGGCCGAGCATGGCGAGCAGACGAAGGGCAAGATCGTCTATGACCTGGAACGCGATTTCCATGTCACCGCCGAAGAGTTGCGGCGGCCCTTCACCTTCTATTTCGATCGGTTTCCGGTTGCGATCGAAGTGAAATAGAGCGCGTCCCGCCCTGTCTTCCGGCAGGCAGGGCGGCGTGTCCGTGTGCATAAAGCTGGTCGACCATTCCGATTCCAGACGAGGAATATCATGCCCGAACTGAACGTCATCACCCGCGACGGCACCTGCAAGACGATCGATGCGCCCGCCGACATTTCTGTGATGGAAGTCATCCGCGATGCCGGCTTCGACGAATTGCTGGCGCTGTGTGGCGGCTGCTGTTCGTGCGCGACCTGCCATGTCTATGTCGACCCCGCGGTCGCCGCGAGCCTGCCGCCGGTCACGGAAGATGAAAGCGACCTGCTCGACGGATCGTCGCATCGCAACGACCTTTCGCGCCTGTCGTGCCAGATCATGTTGACGCAGGCCCTGTCGGGCATGACCGTCACGATCGCGCCCGAAGATTGACGGCAGCGCGGGTCAGGCGACGGGCGGCAGCAGCGCGGCGAGCAGGAAACCGGCCAGCCGGTCGGCCTGCGCGGCGGCATGGGCGTCATCGACTTCGCCCCCTGCCCCCAGCCGCTGTTGCATCGGCACGGCGGAGAAGTAGAAGCCCACCCCCTGTACCAGCAATGCCATCAGCGCGGGGGTGGACAGATCGTGCACCGGCCGTTGCCGCCGCACCGCGTCCAGCAGATCGTCCAGTCGCCGCTGGAACGGCAGCACGAAATGTTCGACGATATGGTCGAGCCGCCAGGTCGAGCGGCATCCTTCGACATTGGTGAGCGAGACGATGTCGCCATTGCGGGTCGCCCAGAGGCAGAAGCGCTGGATCAGGTGGCGCAGGCGGACTTCGGCGTCTGCGGGTTCGTCGAACGCGGCTTCGACGAAGGGCGATGCCTGCGCCATGCGCCAATCGACTGCGCGGACCCACAAATCCTCCTTCCGCCCGAAGCGGACGTTGAGCAGATTATGGCTGACGCCCAGCCGCTTGGACAGGTCGCGCAGCGTCGTCCCTTCATAGCCGCGTTCGGCGAAGGTCGCGAAGGCAAGCCCAAGCAACTGGTCCTCATCCAAGGCCTGGACGGCATTGAGGGCGGGGCGGCCACGGGCGCGCTGGGGTCGATCGAGCATCTGCTGATCCATAGTGAAAAGACGTTGACATATAAATTGTCATACGTCAATTTAATCGCAGGAGTAAGGATAACCGCTATGAGTCTCGATACCGATCTTTGGTGGGCCGTCGCCCGGTCTGAGGAAGTCACGTCCAAAAAGCCGCTGTCGGTGGACATTGGCGACCAGCCGGTGGTGCTGTGGCGCGACCATCAGGGCATTGCCCGCGCGCTGGAGGATCGCTGTCCCCACCGCCGCGCGCCGCTGTCGCTGGGCTGTATCCGCGACAACGGGCTGATCCAGTGCGGCTATCATGGCTGGAGCTATGATGGCGAGACGGGGCGGCTGAAAGAGATCCCAAACATGAAGGATCAACAGAAATTTCCGCCGCTTTACAAGGCCAATGCCTTCGGCGTCAGCGAACAGGCCGGCTTCGTGCGCGTCTGCCTGAACCCCAAGGCAGAGGCGCCACTGAGCGCTGACCCTAAATATGGCTATATCGGCACGGTCAACGTCAGTTGCGGCCATCAGGAATATCTCGATGCCCTGTATGACGATCCCGCGCTGATCCTGGCGATCCGGGGCGTGCGGTTCAGCCCCTATATCATGTCCGAACTGCATGAAGAGGGCGGGATGCTGGTGATGGAGCGCAGTTGCCAATGGCACCCGCTGCATTGGCCATCGCATTTCGTCGCCGAATTTCCGCTGACGCTGCTGACCCGCACCCATCCGCTGACCGGCGAGACGCGTCTGACGCTGCGCGACGACGCCTTCAACGACCTGCTCCATGCCGTGCTGTCCCCCGTCCCTGCAGCGCGCGGCGTGACCGCCGTGCGCTGGCGCGCGGAACTGGGCGTGCGTCGGCCGGGGCTGCGTGGCGCGATGCTGCGCGGGGTCAATCCGCTGACCGTCCTGTCGTCCATCGACGGATCGAAGCTGCGGACCACCAAGCCGACCGTATCGCTGCATGGCGAGGATTTGCGCAACGCCCTGCTCGACGCGCCGCAGGACACCCACGACCAGACCGTAGCGGCCTGAAGGAGGATTTGACCATGTTAGACATCGCCGATCACCCCGCATCCCATGACGACAATAGCGCGCCGCCATCCGGTGGCAGCCCGATCGCCATGAATGTCGTCAACCGCTGGGTTCCGCACAATATCGTGATGCGCGACAGCTGGTTCCCGGTCGCCCACGACTATTCGGTGACGGGCAAGCCGGTGCGCCGTGCCGTCTATTCCAACCCGATTTTCCTGTGGCGCGACAATGGCGTGGTCGTGGCCAGCGAGTTCCACCCCAATGAGCGCGTGGTGCGTGACAAGAGCGACTATACCGACGCACATGGCCACTATCCGGTGATGGAACATTATGGGGTGGTCTGGATCTGGCTGGGCAATCCGCTGGCGGCCGATCCGCGCCATTTGCCCAGCCTGCCCTTCCTGCCGCCCAAGGGTGGCCTGCCCCGGCACATGACGGCGACGGTGCGCTTCGAAAGCGCCGCGCCGATCAGCCTCGAGAATCTGATCGACCTGACCCATGCCGATTTCCTGCACGCCGACGTCGTGGGCGACGAACGGTCGGACAGCGAGACGATCGAGACCTATTATGACAGCGAGACCGTCACCATGGTCCGCACCTGCGTCAATAAATCGGTCGCGCCCGTGATGAAATTCTTCAGCGGCATCAAGCAGCCGACCCAGAATGTGCGGCAGGTGATCCGCATCTATCTGCGGTCGCATTGCGCGATCGCCTATGGCCGGTTCAGCCCCGGCGACGACGTGCCGCTGTTCCACCCCTGCACCCCTGAAACGCGGGATCGTACGCGGATGGAAATGGTCATGAACACCAGCAATGCCGGGCGCATGTTCAGCTATGTCATGCCCAAGGCGGGCTACAAGGTGTCGCGGCAGGACAGCTATATGACCTCCCCGCAAAGCCCGCGTTACATGCGCCATACCGACCGCAAGGATTTGCACAGCAAGTTCGACCAGGCCGGGCAGCGTTATCGCATGGCGATGATGGAACTGGCCGATCGCCAGGCAAAGGGCGACTTCGCCTATCGCGATAATGTGAGCGCCGATTGCAGCGACATCATCGGCCTGCGCAAGGAACTGTTCCAGTTCTGATCTCCCCCTCCCCCTGAAGGGCGGACCACTATGGTCCGCCCGGTTTTTTCGGGATGCTTCATGCCAAAGCTCGTCAACGCCGTCGGCGGCGAACGCCGCTGGTGGGGGGTCATGCCGACCCTGCCCGCCCCCATGATGGGCGGGATCGGCCAGAAGATGGAGCAGGTCGGCTTCGAGGGTTGCTTTTCGCTCCAGATTTACGGCCCGCCCTTCGTGCCGATGGCGGCGACGGCTGCGCTGACCAGCAGCCTGAAGGTGGGCACCGGCGTCGCGATCGCGGGCACGCGCAGCCCGGTCGAAACCGCCTATGCGGCGATGGACGTGGACCGGATTTCGGGCGGGCGCTTCGTGCTGGGGCTGGGGTCCAGCATCAAGAGTTGTGTCACCGGCATGTATGGCGAACCGGAACGCAAATTGCTGACCCATTTGCGCGAGAGCGTGAAGGTGATCCGCTATGTCATTGCCAACGCGCATACCGGGCTGGACCCGATCGAGGGCGAGTACTTCACCGCCGATTTTGGCGAGATGATGCTGACGGCGCCGCCAGTTCGTGTGGAAATCCCGATCTGGATCGCTGCGTTGCAGGACAAGATGACCGCGCTGGCGCTGGAGGTTGGCGACGGGCTGATGGTCCATGCGCTCTGGTCGGCGGCCTATGCGCGCAGCAAGCTGCCCTTCATCGAAGCGACGCTGGCCAAATATGGCCGCGCGCGCAGCGACATAGAGATTAACGCCTGGCCTTGGATCGCGGTCAACGACGACAAGCAGAAGGCGATCGACGACAGCCGCGCGACGGTGGCCGCCTATTCGGGCTATAAGGAATATGAGCCGTTCTTCGAAGCGATCGGCTTTGGCGACCAGGCGCGGGCCTGCCAACTGAGCCTGGGCGAACATGGCGACATCGCCAAGGTGATCGGCAATGTGTCCGATGATATGGTAGAGGCGTTCGTGACCTGCGGCCCGGTGGACGAGGTGCTGGAGAAGATCGAGCCCTTCTGGGACGTGGTGGATTCGCTCTGCCCGATGACGCCCTATCGCCACCTGACGATGGCGCAGATGACCGACTATAATGCGGGTCTGTACGCACTGGTCGCCACCGCGAAGGCGCGGGCCGGGGTCAGCGAACCCGCCTGAACGGTCAGACGGGCACCAGCGCTTCCGCCATCGCCTGCCCCGCAATATAGCCCGTCACCATCGCCGGACCAACATTGCAGCCATGGGCGGGCGACTTGCCGCGCCAGATGGAATTGGCGTCCAGCCCCGCGGCATAGAGGCCCGCGACCGGCGCACCACCGGTGCCGATGACCCGACAATGCGCGTCGATCTTCAAGCCCACCGTGGTCGATCCGTCGCCCGGATGGATCTTGATCGCGTAGAAAGGCGCCTTTTCGACGCGGCCGAGGCAGGGGTTGGGTTTGTGCTTCGGGTCGCCGATCTCGATGTCGATCTGGGTATCGCCCTTGCCGAAATCGGGGTCTCTGCCGGTTTCGGCGTAACGATTCATCTTGGCCACGGTCGCGAGCAGGCCGTCGCCATCGACGCCGATCTTGTCGGCGAGTGCCCGCAGAGTCGGCGCTTCGATCACATAGCCAGCCGCGATCAGCTTTTTCAGCCCGCCGCCGCCGGGCAGCACCATGCCCATGCCGTAGGTCTTGACGCAATGGGCGTCGCCGATGATATGGGCGGGCACCGTACCGGTGGCGTGCATCGCCTCAACGAAATGCACCGACGCTTCGTTGCCGAACCGCTCGCCCTTCCCGTTGACGGCGATGCAGCCGGGTTTCGACATGTCGATCAGATGCGCGTAGCGGGCGACATAGCCGTCGGGCCGGGTCATGGTGGATACCACGGCCCAAACGGCGTTGACCAGATTGTCGCCGTCCAGCGATGCGCCAGCCTCCAGACCCATATTCATGCCGTCGCCGGTATTTTCGTAGGGGAGGATAGAGACATGGTCCTCCGCATAAGGGATATAGGCTTTGCGCAATTGCTCGCTGGCGGAAAAGCCGCCCGCCGCCAGCAGCACGCCGACGTTGGCGGCGATATCCTCGCCACCCACGCGCACGCCGGTCACGCGGCCGTCGGCGACCAGCAGGCGATCGACCGCCGCGTACTTGCGCAGGGTTATGCCCGCGTCGAGCGCGGACCGCAGCAGCCGCGCGACAAGGGCGTTGCCCATCGTCAGACGGGTGCCACGCGGGTAGCGGCGCAGCTTGTCCGCGCCGAATTTCGCGGCAAGCTTGCCGAAGTGGAACAGGGATTTGGGCGAAGGCATCTCCGCCAAATAGGGCAGATCGAACAGGTCGATCATGAAGCCGCCGGGTGCGTTGAATTCCTCGCGCGCGGGGCGCAGGTCGGCGAAATGCGCGCCGAGCTTCTTGCCGTCATATTCCTGGGGCGACAGCAGGCGGCCATGGTCGGCGGACCCGGCGATGTCGGGATACCAGTCGCTGCTGGGCGGCGAGAGGAGGAAGCGGACGGCGCTGTTGTTTTCCAGCCAGGCGACCATGGCCGGCGCGGCGTCAAGATAGGCGTCGATCAGCGCCGGGTCGGCGCTTGGCCCGATGACGTCCAGCACATATTGGCGCGCGACCGCGGCGCTGTCATCGACCCCGGCGGCCTGCGCCTGCGGACTGCCCGGCACCCAGATGCCGCCCCCCGATATAGCGGTGGTGCCGCCGAAATGCGCGGCCTTTTCCAGCACCAGCACCGACAGGCCTGCCGCAGCGGCCCGCAGCGCCGCCGTCAAGCCCGCCGCGCCCGATCCGACGACGACCACATCATATTGGGTCATGATCTACTCCGATTCACTATGCGGGTGGGCAATGCTCACACCCTGGGCATGATTTCTTCGGCTACCCAGTGCAGGCGCTCAATATATTCGGTCAGGCCCGTCATGCCCGGTGGCAGCGGCACGATCGTTTCGTTGACGCCCAAATCCTTCAGCCAGCCGATCTGGTCGATGATTTTCTGCGCATTGCGGGTGCCGGGCGCGCGGGGATCATCCATAATTTCGTGATGGGCGCCGACATTTAGCATTTCCAGCGCGAAGAACAGGTCGATCGGGCGACCGTCATAGGTCGGCTGCGCGCGGATAAGGTCGAGACATGCGGGGAATTTTTCGGGCGGGGTGCGGAAGGGCGACCAGCCGTCGCCGAATTTCGCGACACGCTTGAGCACCGGTTCCGCGTCACCGCCGAACCAGATCGGCAGGCGCGGCTGCTGCACCGGCTTGGGCGCGAAGCCGACATTCTTGAAGGAGACAAATTCCCCTTCGAACGTCGGCGTGTCGGACGTCCATAGTTCGATGATTGCGGCGACATATTCGTCCGCCATGCGCCCGCGATTGTGGAAATCGACGCCCAGCATGTCGAATTCCTCCTTCAGCCAGCCGACGCCGAACAGCGCGGTCGCGCGGCCGCCGCTCAGCCAGTCGAGCGTGGACCAGGCCTTGGCCTGTACGATCGGGCTTTGCAGCGGCAGGATGGAGACGGACGAGCTGACCCGCATTTTCGATGTCCGCCCGGCGAGGAAAGCGAGCGCCACCGTGCCATGGACATAATGGTCGCCAGACAGGGCGATATGTTCCTGCGGGATGATGAAATGTTCGCCCAACATGCATTTGTTGAAGCCCAGATCGTCAGCGACCTTAAGCGCGCGACCGATATCGTCGCCGGTCAGCGCATGTTCCCATGGCTGGGTCATCGCCGCCACATGCATCGAATTGGGCACGCCGATGTTGAGCTTCATTCCTCTATCCCCTGTATCGTTTATGCCCGGCAGGATGGCGCGCCCGGTGGCCGGGTCGCACCTTCCGCCCGGAAGGGGTTGCGCTCAATCCGTCGGCGGGATCAGGTCGCCGGTGATGCGGATGCCCGCGCCGTCAACCTTGTAGGTCTTGTTGAGGAAGATGAGGATCGAGGTCAGGGCTTCGGCCGCCGCCGAATTGCACAGCGCGCCACCGTGCAGGCCGCGCAGGCCCATCGCGTCGGCCAACGCGACGACCTGGCCCCGCGCCGCCTTGTCATCGCCGAACACCAGCACGTCGCAGCCGACATCGACATCCTTGGCCAGCTTGTGCGCGGCGACATTGTGGAAGGCAGACACGACAGTCATCCCTTCGCCCAGCGCGGCCTGCGCGCGGAGCGCGGCCGATCCCTCGGCGGGGAGTTGCACGCGCATCACCTTGGGCGGGACCAGCGGGACGGTGGTGTCCACCACGATCTTGCCCGCGACATGGGGCGCGATGTCGCGCAGCGTCGCGTCCTGCGCCGCGAAGGGCACGGTGACGATGACGATGTCCGCGCCGGCCGCCGCGTCGATATTGGTGGCGCCGGAGAGGCCGTGGCCGAGTTCCGCCGCCGTCTTTTGCGCGCCGTCCGCGCTGCGCGATCCGATAACGACGGGATAGCCCGCACGGGCGAGGCGCCAGGCGATCGCCGCGCCCAGATTGCCGGTGCCGCCGACGACGGCGATGGATGGAAAGTTCATGCGCTGGTTCCTGATTGCATGGCAGCGAAGCGCATCATGTCCGCATAGACCGCCGAATGGGATGTAAAGCCGCCATCGGCGACGATCGATGCGCCCGTAACATAACGGGCCTGG
The DNA here is from genome assembly GCF_055640555.1 of Sphingobium sp. KKT206. Taxonomy (NCBI): domain Bacteria; kingdom Pseudomonadati; phylum Pseudomonadota; class Alphaproteobacteria; order Sphingomonadales; family Sphingobiaceae; genus Sphingobium; species Sphingobium sp. KKT206. Next base: position 809,329 of record NZ_CM145765.1, on the reverse strand, counting down.
TCGGACGCGAGGAAGGCGACGACTTCGGCGATATCCTCCGGCCGGCCCAGATAATCGACCAGATTATGTTCGGTCATCAGCTTCTGGGCCTCTGGCGGCATATTGTCGTCCAGCGCCTCTGTCATCACCAGGCCGACCACGACCACGTTGGAGCGGATGCCCTGCTTGCCATATTGGGTGGCGATATATTTGGAGAGGCCCAGCATCCCTGCCTTGGTCGTGCCATAGGCAGGATAGTCGACATCGCCCGCCAGCCCCTTGCCGGAACCTGTGAAGACGATCGACCCGCCACCTGCCGACAGCAGATGGGGGATGGCGTGCTTGGCGCACAGCATCGACCCGCGCAGGTTGGTGGCAAAAGTGCGATCCCAGAAGGCGACGTCCATGTCGGCGATCAGCGCGTCTTCGTGCATCAGGCCGGTCTGGGCGGCGTTGCTGTGGAGGATATGGAGGCCGCCGAAATGATCGACCACCTTGGTTATGCCCGCCGCGATCGAGGCTTCCTCCATCACGTCCATGGCGACGGCGAGCGCCTGCCCGCCCTGCGCCGTGATTTCGTCGACCACATGGGACAGGCGCGATTCGGTGCGGCCGGTGATCGCGACCTTCGCGCCGCGCTGCGCCATCATCAGCGCGGTGGCGCGGCCGATGCCGCTGCCGCCGCCGGTGATGATCGCGACCTTGTCCTTCAGAGGGTGCAAGAGATCGGTCATAGGGACTCCGTGATGTGGGTTTGCCGGGGCGATACCGGATCATAAAGGGTAGTGCGCTGGCGGACGGGACGTCCGACCGATGCGGCGAGCGCACGCATTTGCGTGGGGCCAAATTCCTGGCCGTTGACGCCACCCGCCGCGCGGGTGATCGATTCGTCCATGAGCGTGCCGCCCATGTCGTTGGCGCCCGCGTTCAGGATTGCCGCCGCCCCCTCCGGTCCCATCTTGACCCAGGACACCTGGATATTGGGGATCAGCGGATGCAGGACGATGCGGGCGATGGCGTGCATCAGCACCGCCTCGCGATAGCTTGGTCCCGACCGGGCCAGCCCCTTGCGCCAGATCGGCGCTTCCATATGGACGAAGGGCAAGGGGACAAATTCGGTGAAGCCGCCGGTCTGTTCCTGCAAGGCGCGGATGCGCAGCAGGTGGCGCGCCCAGTGGCGATAGCCCTCGACATGGCCGAACATGATCGTCGCGGTGCTGCGCAGGCCGATGCCATGGGCCACGCGCATCACTTCGATCCATTCGTCTGCGCTGACCTTGTCCGGGCATATCAGCGCGCGGATTTCGGGGTCGAGTATCTCGGCCGCGGTGCCGGGCAAGGTGGAGAGGCCCGCCGCCTTCAACTGCGCCAGATAATCCTCCAGCGGCAGGCCCAGCGTATGCGCGCCATGGGTAACTTCCAGCGGGGAGAAAGCGTGGATATGGATGTCCGGCGCGGCTTTGCGCACGGCCTTCAGAACGGAGAGATAGGTGTTGCCGTCATAGTCGGGATGGATGCCCCCTTGCAGGCAGACTTCGGTGGCGCCGCGATCCCATGCTTCGGCCGCGCGCCGTCCAACCTCGGCATAGTCGAGCCGGTAGGCGGGGCCGCGCATCGCCTTCGTACTGCCCTTCGAAAAGGCGCAGAAGCCGCATTTGTAGAGGCAGATATTGGTGTAGTTGATGTTGCGATTGACGGCATAGGTCAGCGTGTCGCCGATAGTCTCCTGCCGCAGCCGGTCGGCCTGGGCGACGATGGCAGCAAGGTCGTGGCCATCGGCATCGAACAGGGTGACGATGTCACGCTCGCTCAGGCGCGCACCAGCTTCGGCGTGGCGCAGGAGCGTCTGCACCGATGCCGATGCCTGGCCGACATCGCCGCCGATCAGCGCGGGCGCGTCGTCGCCATGCCCGGCGGCCCAATCGTCGGGCTTGGGCAGGCCGCGTCCGTCGATCGCGCGCAGGATAAGGGTTGCGACCGCAGGCGCGGCCCAATCCTGCGCCGCCAGCGCGTAACGTGGCCCGATGGCAAGGCGTTGGGAAAGCGTGCGGCCAGCGGCGCGGGTGGCCTGCGCCAATGTCTCCAGATGGGGCCATGGGGCTTCGGGGTTCACATGGTCGGGCGTCACCGGCGACACCCCGCCCCAGTCGTTTACCCCGGCCCGGATCAGCGGAGCAAGATCGACTTGGTCGTGGAGGTTGGGCGGCGCCTGGATCGTCATGTCCGGTCCCAGGATCAGCCGCGCGGCGGCGATCGTCCAGAGATGATCGTCGAGCGCCGGTTCGGCATGTTCGGCCATCCGCGTGCCCGGCTTGGCCCGGAAATTCTGGATGATGACTTCCTGAATATGGCCATATTGGCGATGCAGGTCGCGGATGGCGACCAGCGCGTCGACCTGTTCGTCGCGGGTTTCGCCGATGCCGATCAGCAGCCCGGTGGTGAAAGGCACTTTGGTGCGGCCCGCCTCCGCGATCGTGGCCAGACGACGCGCAGGCTGCTTGTCGGGCGAGCCGAAATGCGGGCCGCCACGCGCGCACAGCCGATCTGCGCTGCTTTCCAGCATGATGCCCATCGACGCGGCATGGGGGCGCAGCAGGGCATAGTCGGCCGCGTCCATCAGGCCGGGGTTGAGGTGGGGCAACAGGCCGGTTTCGCGCAGGACCAGTTCCGCCATTTCGGCGAGGTAGGAAAGCGTGGAATCATGGCCCAGCCGGGCCAGCGCGTCGCGCGCCGCGGCATAGCGGTCCTCGGGCCGGTCGCCCAGGGTGAACAGCGCCTCCCGGCACCCGGCCTCAGCGCCCGCGCGCGCGATCGCCAGGACTTCTTCGCGGCTGAGATAGGCGTCGACCGCCGGCGCCGGTGTGGTGGCAAAGGTGCAGTAATGGCAGACGTCGCGGCATAATTTGGTGAGCGGAATGAACACTTTGCGCGAATAGGTGACGCGGGCGCCATGCCCCTCCAGCGTCAGCGCTTCCGCCTGCGTCATCATCGCGGCCAGCGTGCTGGCGCGCAGCAGGGCCGCAATCTCGCCAGCGGCCGCGTCGATGCGATGCAGATCGTCCAAAGTCACATCCTACTCCGCAGTTATCCCGGCCCGAGGCGCAGGCGGGGCAGATGCTATCTGCCCCGCCTGCCTTCTCATCAGAAGCTGTATTTCGCGCTGACGCCCCAGGTCCGTGGCTCCCCGGCATAGACCGAGCTGAGCGGGAAGGAGGACAGCAATACGCTGGACGCCGAGAAATATTCTTCCTTGAAGACATTCTTCACGAACACGCCCAGATCCAGGCCCGTGCCGCCAATGCCGCGCCAGTCGAGGCGGGCGTTGACCAGCTTGTAGCCGGGCAGCTTTTCGCCGTTCTGGCCACCGAAATCATCGGTCATGAACAGGTCCGAGTTGAAGGCGAGATCGCCGTCGGCCGGCTTGATCGGCAGGATCCAGCTCACGCTCGCCGTGCCGGAGAATTTGGGCGAGTAGGTGTTGATTTGCGCCTTGCCCAGCGTGACCGAGGCGGGCAGCCCGTTCGGTACGTTGACGCTTTCCACCTTCACGTCGGTATAGGCGGCGTTGAAGGACACGGTGAAGTTGCGGGTGGGGCTGATCGAGGCTTCCAGTTCCACGCCCCATATCCGCAGGTTGGCGACATTGGCCGCCAGCGATCCGTTGGTCGGCGAATCCGGCGTGCCATTGGGGATGATGGTCTGCGTGTTGAGGAATTGCAGCGCGTTTTTATACTTGCTGTAATAGGCCGCGATGTTCAATCGGCCGCGTGCCTCCCCCACATGATAGTCATATTTCGACCCCAGTTCGACGTCGGTGATCCGCTCCTCGCCGGTCTTCTGGAAGGCGCGCAGGTCGGGGCAGACGCCGCCGGTTGCGACGCAGGACGGATCGACGCCGCCGGTGGTGAAGGGCGTTTCGAACAGCGGGGTGTTGATGTTCACGCCGCGATAGCCGCGCCGCGACGAAATGTAGAGCAGCCAGTCGGGCGTCGCCTTGTAATCCAGGCCGATGGTCCAGCTCGGCTCCTCCCCCTTGTTGGAGACGGTGCCGACGCCATCGGCCAAGCCAAGCGCTGCCGTGGCCAGGCAGGTATCCTCATCGACGTAGCTGGTGCCGATCGTGCCGCCGCAGGCCGATACCTTGTCCCAGCTGTAACGCGCGCCGAGGTTCAGTTTCAGCTTATCCGTGATTTCATAACCGATCTGGCCATAGACCGCGAAATTCTTGTTGCGGACATGCGCGCTAACCGCAGGCGCTGGCACTCCACCGACCGAGAAGGCCGTGAATTGCGATCCGGTGGGACCGGCGGACTTGTCGTTATTGTAGAAGACGCCGGTGATGAAGTTGAACGACCCGAAATCGCCCAGCAACTGGGTTTCGTTGGTCAGATACTGGCGATCCAGCACCGACGCGGCGTGGAACAGGGTGAAGGGCACAGCAGCGGGGAGTGGCGCGGGCAGGCCGGTGGGGATCGACAGATTTTGCAGCGCGCCGGTGTTGATCAGCTGATTGCTGAAATTCTTGCGGAAACCGAAGATGTTGCGCAGCGTCAGGTCGCCAAAGCTGAACGAGGTGTCGTTGGTGATCGACGTCATCTTGCGCGACGAACGGCCGCCATTGATGCCGCCGTCGAACGAACCGCGCCGGTTGGCGCGCTGCGTTTCGAGCGCCTGCTGTGCCTGCGGGTCCAGCACGCCGAGGCCGAAGGCGGCGAGCGAGAAATTCTGGCGCAGCAGATAAAGGCCACCGGCCAGTTCGTCGCTCTTGAAATATTCGTAGATGGTGGTGCTTTTCAGACCCTCGATCGGCTCCAGCAGCAAGGACAGGCGGAAGGCGTCCTGCTTGATATTGTCAAAGCCGGGGCCACCGTCGAACGCGATCGTACGAGGATCCTGCCGCCGGACCTGGCCGGCCGCGCGGAACGCCACCGTGTCGGCGATGATGGGGACGTTGATCGCCCCTTCCAGTTCGCGATAGTCGAAGCTGCCATAGGTGCCCTCGACATAACCTTCAAATTCATAGGTCGGGCGCTGGCTGCCGATGACGACGGCGCCACCCAGCGTGTTGCGGCCGAACAACGTGCCCTGCGGCCCTTTGAGCACCTGGATGCTGCCGATGTCGTAGGTCGGCACGTTGGAGCCGACGGCAGGCAGCGGGGTGTCGTTCAGGTAGATGACGACGCCCGGCGTGACTTCGCCCAGCGGCAATTGGCCGATGCCGCGCAGGGTGAGCGCGACATTGTCCTTGCCGCCTTCGGACGAGAAGGTGAAGCCCGGTGCGATCGTCTTGACGTCGCTGACCGTCTGGACGGTGCTGCGTTCCAGCGAGGCGGCCGAGAAGGCGGAGATGGAGACGGACACGTCCTGCAACCGTTCTTCGCGACGGCGGGCGGTGACGACGATGTCGCCACTGCTGGAACTTTCAGCCTGGGGCGCGGCGCTGGTCGCGTCCTGCGCCCAGAGCGGGGTCGCCAAGGTCGCACCGGTCGTCAGCAACGCCAGTCTCAAAATGCCGAATTTCATTCTCTCTCTCCCTTGGCCGATCTGGATCGCCTGTTCTTTTTGCAGGCATCGTCCTTACCGGCGCATAGAGGCGGTCATAGCCGCCATTCTCCACCTACCTTTCGGCAGGAATCGTTGAACAGATTGAAACTAATCTGTCTCTCGTGGTAATTATGCCGCAGGCTTTTGGCGTGGCGATTAGGACCAGCGGCGGATGATGTCCGCCGCGTCCGCGCTGGCGGCTTCGGTGATGGCCCCTGCCGTGCGATCCAGCCTGGGCGCGGGTGCCGGTTGGGCGATGCTTTCCCGCTGCATAAAGGTGCCGCGCGCCTGATTATGCGGATGCCCCGGCGCTTCGGCCATCGCCAGAACCGGGGTGACGCACGCATCGGTCTCCCCGAAATGATCGGCCCATGCGTCGCGCGTGCGGGTCGCGAAGACGGCCGTAAAATCGGCCTGCATCGCTGGCCAAGTCGCGCGGTCGTTCTGGTCGTAGCGACGATCCGACAGGCCCAGCCCATCGACCATCTGGGCAAAGAATTTGGGTTCCAAGCAACCGACCGCGACATGCCGACCATCCGCACACATATAGCAGCGATAGAAAGGCGCGGCCCCGTCCAGCAGGTTGGAGGCGGGCGCATCGGTCCATAGCCCCTTGGGCTGCCAAGCGTAAAAAAGGCTCATCAGCGACGCGACGCCGTCGGTGATGCAGGCGTCGACCACCTGCCCCTGTCCCGTTCGTTGCGCCGACAGCAGGGCGCTGAGCAGGCCGAAGATCAGGAACATAGCGCCGCCACCATAATCGCCCACCAGATTGAGCGGCACCGGCGGCGGCGCGCCCTGTTCGCCCATCGCGTTCAGCGCGCCGGTGATTGAGAGATAGTTGATGTCATGCCCAGCGCGCATCGCCAGTGGACCCGATTGGCCCCACCCGGTCATGCGGCCGAACACCAGGCGCGGATTGCGCGCCAGGCAGATGTCCGGGCCGATGCCCAGCCGCTCCATCACACCAGGGCGATAGCCCTCTATCAGGCCGTCCGCCCGATCAATCAGGTCGAGCAGCTGGGCGCGGTCATCATCGCGCTTGAGGTCGAGATGGATCACCGTCCGGCTGCGGTGGAGAATGTCGCCGCCGACATCGTCCCAGTCGCCCGCGCCCGCCGATGGTGGTCGCGCGACGCGGATGATCTCCGCCCCCATATCCGCCAACAGCATCGCCGCCAGCGGCACCGGGCCGATAGCGTCGATCTCGACGATGCGGATACCGGCCAGCGGCCCCGATAGCTTGGTCATCAGATGTTGGTCCGGTCCGCGCCCTTGAGGTCCAGAATAGCGCGAGCCTCATCCGGCGTAGCCACTTCCAGCCCCATACCCTCGATGATCTGGCGCGCGGTCGCGACCTGTTCGGCATTGGTCTGCGCCAGGCGGCCGGGGCCGCCCCAGAGCGAATCCTCCAGCCCCACCCGCACATTGCCGCCCATCGACGCGGCCATGGCGACGATACTCATCTGGCGCGCGCCTGCGCCTAGCACCGACCATTGATATTGATCGCCGAACAGTCGGTCGGCGGTGCGTTTCATATGCATGATGTCGTCGGGATGGCTGCCGATGCCGCCCAATATGCCAAAGCAGGTCTGGATGAACAAAGGCGCCTTCACCAGCCCGCGGTCAAGGAAATATTTGAGGTTGTAGAGGTGGCTGGTGTCGTAACATTCAAATTCGAAGCGGGTGCCGAGCGGCGACAGGGTGGCCAGCAGATATTCGATATCCGCATAGGTATTCTTGAACACCAGGTCGCGCGATGCTTCCAGTGCGACCGGTTCCCAGTCATGCTTGAAGTCCTTGAACCGGTCCAGCATCGGGAACAGGCCAAAGCCCATCGTGCCCATATTGAGGCTGGCGACTTCGGGCGCGAAGCTCTGCGCCGGGCGCATCCGTTCCTGCACGGTCATGGAAGGATGGCCGCCGGTGGTCAGGTTCAGCACCGCGTCGCTGCGCTGCCTGATGACCTTGAGGAAGGGCGTGAACAAGTCGGGATTCTGGTCGGGCCGCCCGTCGACGGGATTGCGGGCGTGCAGGTGGATGATCGCCGCGCCCGCTTCCGCCGCGCCGATCGCCGACTCTGCGATCTCCTCTGCCGTGATCGGCAGATAGGGCGACATGGAAGGGGTATGGATGGCGCCGGTGATGGCGCAGCTGATGATGACTTTACGTTTGGCCATGATGGTTCCTTTCGCCCGGCTGGGCGATGGCAGGCGCGTGAGGACGCGCAATCTATCCTTGGGTAGGCGGAAGCGGGAGCGTCAGGGCAGGATGCCAAGCTGGCGCGCGCGCAACACCGCCTGCGGCCGCCGCCGAACGCCCAGCTTGTCGTAGATCTGCTGCATATACCATTTGACCGTGCCTTCGGTCAGGCCAAGCCGGTCGCCGATTTCGCGGTTGCGCAGGCCCCCGCTCACCATCATCAAGATATCGACTTCCCGGTTGGCAAGGCGACCAGTCAGGCCGAAATCATCGTCATCCTCCTCGTCGCTTTCGATCTGCGGGCCGCTGCGCATCAGCGACACCAGCCGCACGGCGAAGCGGTCGGCCGGGGTTTCCAGTTCCGGCCCCTGTGCATAGGCTTCGGTCAGCAGCGAGGCGATGACTTCGCCTTCATCGACGAAGATGCGGACCCAGCCCGCCGGTTCGGCCATTTCGACCGCGGTCCGCACGGCGCGACGAGCTTCGGACCGATTGCCCTGTAACACGGCGATTTCCGCCAGCAACAGTTCGAACGTCACGGCTGAGCGGACGGCCCCGGCGCGACGGACGAATTCCAGCCAGCGATGCGCAACCTTGCGCGCGCGGCTGAGCCGATGGCGCTGCATCTCGATCCGTAGCCAAGCGATGGCGATGCTTTCGTTGCGGCGCGTGGGATGCAGCGTGGGGATCGGTTCGCCGTCCAGTTGCGAATCGCCCGCGGCAAAATGCCGTTCGGCTTCCTCGATCTGGCCGCCCTTGATGAGCAGGCGGACCTCTTCCGCCACGATGAAGGCGCGCATCCGGTCCAGCCCACATTCGATCGCGACCAGATGCGCGTCGTTGAGCGTCGACAGCGCGCCCGGCAGATCGCCGCGCGCGGCGCGCAGCCGGGCGTTGACGATGTAGCCCGACGCCATCTGGTCCGCGAATCCCCATTGCCGCACCACGGGCAGGTGGCGTTCGACCAGCGCCGCCGCGCCATCCAGATCGCCCGCGTCATAAAGGAGTTCCGCCAGTGGCAAGGCGGGCAGCGCCGCAAGGCCCGACCCCTCGCCATGAATGTCGCGGGCCAGGGTAAGGGCCTCGTCCAGGAAACGATGCGCCAGCTGCGTCTTGCCCTGCGCCATCAGCGTCGGCGCGACCGAGGCCTTGAGCGCGATCGACGCGAAGTCCGATCCGGGGCGAGACAAAGCGCGCCGGGTTTCCGCCTCAAGCTTGAGCATGTCCTGGAAATGATAGAGTTCGCGCCGCGCCGACATCAATTGCGCGAGCAGGGTGCAGCTGAGATAGGCGTGGCTTTCGGCCATTTCCGCAAGCAGGGGTTCGGCTTCCGCCTCCACCTCCACCATATCGTCGCGCGCCGCCGCCAGCATGACGAGGCGATGGCGGATCATCAGATCCAGTTGTTCATTATCATGCGCCGACACGTCGTCGCTCTGGTTGCGCGCTTCGTGGATCGACCGCGCGGTGGCGATCAGCCTGTCGGCGGCGGCGAACGACAATTGCCGTATCCGCCGCCAAGCCAAAGCCAGCAGCAGATAGGGGTGTTGTGCCAATACGGCCCAGGGGAGTTCCGCGCCCAACTCGTCGATCCGATACAGATAACCCGAATAGGTGAGTTGTTCGGCCAGCCGATCCAACTGTCCGGCCAGGAAAGCCTGATCCCCGCTCAGTCGGGCATGTTCGACCGCCTTGAGGATGTCGCCCGTCGCGGCGAAATGATCGCTCGCGCGGCAATGCATCATGGCGGCGCGCGCGGGGGCCCGGTCCATCAGGCGGCCCAGCACCATGTCGCGGAACAGGCGGTGATAGGCGTAGCGGCCATGTTCCTGATCGATCGGATTGAGGAACAGCCCTTCGCGAAAGACGCGATCCAGCATGGCGCGCGCATCGTCATTGCCCGTCACCGCCGCACAGGCGGAAGGGGTGAGTTCATCCAGAATTGATGTGTCGACCAGGAAACGGCGCACGTCGTCGGGCTGCTGGCCAAGCACCTCTTCATGGAAATATTCAGCAAATTCCGGACGCAGGCCGGTCAGCCGCATCTGGCCCGCCCCCTGCGCGCCGCGCCGGTAGAGATCGCAAGCGATGACGACGCCCGATACCCAGCCCTGGGTATCGCGCACGATATCCTGCAAATTTTGCGCATCGATCGGCGCGCCCACGCTCATCGTTACCAGTTGCGTGGCTTCAGCCAGCGTCAGAGAGAGGTCGGCATTACCCACCTCGACCAGGAAACCGAGCGCCCGCATCCGCGCCAGCGGCAGTCCTACCGAGCCGCGCGCCGCCACGATCATGGTCAGGCCGTCGCGCGCGCTGGACGACAGCTGGGCGATGAAGGCCAGGGTCGCTTCGTCCAGCAGTTGCGCGTCGTCGATGACGATGACCGGCTTGGGTTCGACCACCGTCGACAGCGCCTCGAGCCACACGGCATCACCCGCGTCGGCGTCGAGATCGGCCCAATCCAGCCGGGCCGCGACGCCGGCAGCCTTGAGCGCGAGCAGGAAGGACGCCTTGTTGCCGATGCCCGCGCGCGCCGCCAGCCACAGCAGCGGTCGCCCCTCCGCCCGCAGACGTTCGGCCCAGAACAGCATGGCCGTGGTCTTGCCGCTGCCTGCCGGCGCGGACACCACCGTCATGCGGGATAGGGCAACCTTTGGGATCAGCGCCAGCAGCGCCGGACGCTCGATCAGCGTCGGAGTGATGCGGGGCGGCAGGACGATTGTCGGGACAACGGCCATTCAGTCTCTCCTGTTCGTGCTGCGTGGCACGATTCGTTTTATTGTTGCAAATATATTCTGACCGTTGAAATCTGAAATGCAATCCCCTTTTCCTATCCACAGATAGGTCATGAGCGCGCCAGAACATTGTCCTGATGGCATGACAGGCTGCGTCGCGGGCGCGCCATCCAGAAAAAGGCAGGCGATCCCAACGGCCGCGCCGACGCATCAGGAAAGGTTCACCATGAAGGCCCTGTATCTCGAAAAGATCGACGGACCCGATTCCGTTATCATGGCGGATGTCGAAACGCCCGTGCCCGGCCCCGGCGAAGTCCGGGTCGCTATCAAAGCCGCGTCGATCAATCACCGCGAACTGTTCATCACCCATGGCCAATATCCCGGCATGACCGTGCCCACGACGCTGGGTTGCGACGGCGCGGGCGTGGTGGACATGATCGGCGAGGGCGTGAGCGGGGCCAGCGAAGGCGACGAGGTCGTCCTCTACCCCGCCCGCAACTGGGGGCCGAACCGTCATGCCCCCGCCGCCGATTTCGGCCTGCTGGGGATGCCCTTTGCCGGGACGATCGCCGAATATATCTGCGTGCCGGTCGAAAATCTGGCGCCCAAGCCTGCCTTCATGAGCTTCGAGGAAGCCGGCGCGATGCCGCTGACGGCGCTGACATCCTGGCGAGCGCTGATGTTCAAGGGGCGGTTGCAGGCGGGCGAGACGCTGCTGATCAGCGGCGTGGGCGGCGGTGTTGCCACCTTCGGCCTGGCCTTTGCCGTCGCCAAAGGCGCCGATGTCTATGTCACCGGCGAGAACCAGGAGGTGATCGACCGCGCGATCGCCATGGGGGCCAAGGGCGGCCTGCTCTACACCGACCCCGACTGGCGCAAGCAGGTCGGCAAGCTGACCGGCGGCGTCGACGTCGTGTTGGACGGCGCGCCCGCGCCCAGCTTCGCCAATTATGTCCGCGCGATCAATCCGGGCGCGCGCATCGTCATCTACGGGTCGACCGCGGGCAACGAGATCAAGTTCAACGCGACCGACATCTTCCTGAAAAGCGCCAGCATCGTCGGCAGCCAAGTGGGCGATCCGCAGGATTTCCAAGAGATGCTGGCATTTGCGAGTGATCATCAAATCAGGCCGGTGATCGAAGCCACCTACCCGCTGGCGCAGGCGAAGGAAGCGCTGCTGCATCTGCGCGACAGTCACAAATTCGGCAAAGTCGTGGTGACGATGTGAGCTACCTGTTCAGCCTAGCGGGCAAGAAGGCGATCGTCACCGGCGGCGCGCAGGGGCTGGGCCGGATGATCGCCGAAGGGCTGCTGCGCGCGGGCGCGACGGTGGCGATCACGTCGCGCAAGGCCGATATCTGCGAGGCTGCGGCGAGCGAGATGGGGGCATTGGGTACTTGCATCCCCCTGCCCGCCGATCTTTCGACGCCGGAGGCCGCAGTCGATCTGGTCGCGCGCTACCGCGATGCCGTGGGGGCGTGCCATATCCTGGTCAATAATGCGGGCAAGACCTGGGGCGGAGAGATAGACAGTTTCCCCGACAAGGCGTGGCCCGGCGTGATGGCGGTGAATGTCCAGACTCCCTTCACCATGGTGCGCGAATTGCTGCCCGAACTGGGCGCGGCAGGAACCGACGACAATCCGGCGCGGATCATCAATATCGGCTCGGTCGCGGGCATGAAGACCGAGCGGCTGAGCGCCTATAGTTATGCCGCCAGCAAGGCGGCGGTCCATATGATGACGCGCGACCTGGCGGGCGATCTGGCCGCGCGCAACATCACGGTGAATGCGGTCATCCCCGGCTTCTTCCCGACCAAGATGACCGCGCATATGCGCGACGAAGACAGTGTCGATGCGGGGCTGCTGGCTCATATTCCGCTGGGTCGCCTGGGCAAGCCGGACGACATCGCCGGGATTGTCGTATTTCTATGTTCGCGGGCGGGCGCTTATGTGACGGGCGCGCAAATTCCGGTCGATGGCGGCGTGGTCGGTTGCGGCTGATATCATGACCCACAGTCTCCACATTCTGGCCGACCGGATCGCGATAGAGGCATGCCTGTATCGCTACGCCCATCTGATCGATGCAATGCAGTATCACCGGATTGCGGACGAGGTGTTCACGCCCGACGGCATCATCGATTTTGGCGGGGCGAAGGCGGTGGGACGGGACGCCATCCATGCGCAATGCATGACCTATCAGGGGTCGCTACTGGGCTGCTGCCACAATGTCACCAATGTCGTGATCGAGGTGGATGGCGACGAAGCGCGGGCGGCCAGCCGCATCCTGGCCTGGCATTGGTTCGCGATTCCCGATGCCGATCCGCTGCGTGCCACCGATCTGCTGGCGGTGGGCGGATATGAGGACCGGCTGCGGCGCACGCCTAACGGGTGGCGCATCCGTGAACGGCGTGGTTTGAATTTCGGTACGGGTGTCGGTGCCGGGCAAGTGCCCGAACCTATGCGGCCGATCTTTACGGGGATGCATGGGCGCGCGCCGACCTGGCCCGCTTGACTGGCAGGCGAGGCCGCGCCCCGCCGCCTCGCCTATAGCTGCCAGCCGCCGCCCGCGACGATGACCTGGCCGGTGATGTAGTCCGCTTCGGGCAAGCACAAAAGATAGACCGCGCCGGCGGCTTCCTCCGGCGTGCCCGCGCGGCCCAGCGGTATGCCCTTTTCCATCGCTTCCAAGATTTCGTCGCTGACACCGGCCTTGATGTCCTTGCCCTTCACATTGATGGTCGAACTGCCCGCCTCCCCCGCGGTCATCCGCGTCATGATCGCGCCGAAGGCGACAGCGTTGACGGTGACATTATAGCGGCCCCATTCCTTCATCACGGTCTTGGTCAGGCCCACGATCCCGGCCTTGCCAGCGGCATAGCCCGCCTGCCCAGGATTGCCCCCCAGCCCCGCGACCGAGGAGATGTTGACGACGGTGCGGCGTGTGGCGCGGCCATGTGCGGCGATCTCCGCCTTGGCCGCCGCCGCGATGACCGGTTGGGCGGCGCGCAGGATGCGGAACGGGGCGCTTAGATGCACGTCCAGCATCGCCATCCATTGTTCGTCGCTGGTCTTTTGTAGCACCGAATCCCAAGCATAGCCGGCATTGTTGACGATGATGTCGATCGTGCCGAAGGCGTCGGCCGCTGCGGCGATGAATTGCTCGCCGAAATCCAGCGCAGTTACGTCGCCCACGCATACCACTGCGCGGACACCCAGCGCCTCAATCTCTGCGGCCGTTGCATGGGCGACGTCATCGTCCAGGTCGTTGACGACGATATGCGCGCCATTGCGCGCCAGCTTGAGCGCGATCGCCTTGCCAATGCCGCGACCCGACCCGGATACCAAGGCCACCTTACCATCCAATATCTTCACGTTACTTCCCGTTCCCTTCAAAATCCGGCGACGCAAGCCCGTCCACCATCCATGACCACTATGCCCCGATCGGGGACGCTGGCGCGAAACAGCACATCAACGCCATCGCGCCAGATTTCCGTTCGCACCGTTTCACCCGGCCAGACCGGAGCGGTGAAACGCGAACTAATCGCCGTAAGAAGAGCGGGGTTGCCACCACAGCATGAATGAACCAGCGCCCGGCTGACCAGCCCCATCGTCGCCAGCCCATGCAGAATCGGTCGATCGAACCCGGCCGACGCGGCGGTTCCGGCATCCACATGCAGCGGGTTGCGATCCCCGGTCAGGCGATAGAGCAGCGCCTGGTTGATCGCGGTCGGCAGGTCGAGCAAGGCATGGGCCGGCTCGTCGGGCATGGCGACGGCTGCCGCACCGGGCAGATCGCGCGGCCCGCCAAAGCCACCCGTGCCGCGCAACACCCAGGTCTCTTCCATCTCCGCGATCACCAGGTCGGTCGGCGTCATCAGGGTCCGCTTGGCACGCACCAGCGCAGGCTTGCCCGGTCCCTTATCGGCGATATCGCCAATCTCGATCCGACCGTGCACCAGTTGGCCCAGCTCCAGCGGGCGGAACAGACGCAAACTCTGTTCGCCATGCAGGATGTTGGCCCAGTCCCAGCCCAGTTCCGCCGCCATCGGCCAGAAACCGGGCGTACCTAGCACCAGCGCCATGGTCGGCAGCACCGCCAAGTCACGCTCGAACACCAGATTCTGTTCATCGATCGGCCCGAGACCCGCGCCCACGCCCAGTGCGTAGAGGATGGCGCTGCGCGGATCGCACATATCCTCCGCCGCGGGAATGGCGAAGTCCCGCAAGCGATCCAGGTTCAACATCGGCACTCTCCCGGCAGCAACTTAGGACAGCTTGCGTTCGTCCAGCCCCAGCCCCCGCCCGATGATTTCGCGCATAATTTCGCTGGTGCCTGCAAAGATACGGCTGATCCGCGCGTCGGTATACATGCGGCTGATGCGATATTCTTCCATATAGCCTGCGCCGCCATGCAACTGGACACATTCGTCCATGACCCGGCCCTCAAGTTCGCTGCTCAGCAGCTTGGCCGCCGATGCATCCTCCGCCGTCAATTCGCCCGCGTTCAGCAGCAGGACGCATTGGTCCACATAGGTCTGGAGCGCGTCCAATTCGGCGCGCATCGACGCCATCTTGAAGCGTGTATTCTGGAAAGCGCCGATCGGTTTGCCGAACGCCTTGCGCTCCTTCACATAATCCAGTGTGATGTCGAAGGCGGTCTGCGCCGTCGCCATGAAGCCGATCGCGGCTACCAGCCGCTCCTGCGCCAGGAAACGGGCGAGATATTTGAAGCCCTGGGTCGGATCGCCCAGCACATTGGCCTTGGGCACCTTCACATCGTTAAAGAAGAGTTCGGCGGTGTCCTGCGCCTTCAGGCCCATCTTGGCGAGTTTGCGGCCGCGTTCGAACCCGTCCATGCCACGTTCAACCACGAACAGGCCAAGGCCATGGCGGCTGTTGGGATCGGTCCGCGCGGCAACCACGATCAGGTCGCCCAATATGCCGTTGGAGATATAGGTTTTCGCGCCGTTCAAAAGCCAATGGTCGCCCTGATCGGTGGCGCTGGTTCGCATCCCGGCCAGGTCGCTGCCCGTCGAAGGTTCCGTCATCGCGACGGCCAGGATCTTTTCGCCGTTAACGATGCCGGGCATCCAGCGATCCTTCTGTTCATCATTGCCCAGTTTGGCGAAGTAGGGCGCGACGAGATCATTATGCAGGTTGATGTAGAAACCCACATCGCCATGGCGCATATTTTCTTCGATGATGATCTGTTCGAAGCGGAAATCGTCGATCCCCGCGCCGCCATATTTTTCGTCCGCCCAGGTGCAGAGCAGACCCTGCGCCCCGGCTTTGAGATACAGCTCGCGGTCGACAATGCCCTGTTCGCGAAACCGCTCGGCATGGGCGCCGACTTCGGTGCTCATGAATTTGACGACGCTGTCGCGAAACTGTTCATGTTCCGGTTCGAAGATGAGGCGTCTCATGCCGGGACCGGCTCCTTGACCGTGGTTTCGCTGGCGGGGGTGTAGAAATCTTCACCCCGCGCCGCCTTGTCGCGCAGCCAGGCGGACGGCAGGAAGCGCGGCCCGTAAAGCTGCGCCAGACGGTCAGATTCCTGTACGAATGTTTTGATGCCGATGGTGTCGATATAGCTGATCGTGCCGCCGGTCCACGCTGGGAATCCCCAGCCATAGATCGCGCCAAGATCGGCATCCTGCGGCGTTTCCAGGACATTTTCTTCCAGGCACCGGGCGGTTTCCATAGCCTGCGCATAGAGATAGCGCTGCTTGAGTTCCTCGATGTCCCAGTCCGCTTTGGTGGGGAAATGATCGGCCAGCCCCTTCCACAGATGCTTCTTGCCGCCTTCGGGATAGTCGTAGAAGGCCCCGCCTGCCTTGCGGCTGGAGCGGCCGATCTCGTCCTTCATGCGGCGCATGACGGCAACGCCGGCGGGCGGCGTATAGGCGTCGCCTTCCTCGGCGATCGCCTGATCGACGATCTTGAGCGGCAGGTCGAGCGTCAGTTCGTCCAGCAGCGCCAACGGGCCAACGGGCATCCCTACCGCCTTGGCCGCATTCTCGATCACCGCAGGCGGCACGCCTTCAGCCAGCATCGCCGCGCCTTCGTGGATCAGCATCTGGAACACGCGGCTGGTGTAGAAGCCGCGGCTGTCGTTGACGACGATCGGCGTCTTGCGCAGTTGGGCGATATAATCGAGGCCCTTGGCCAGCGTCGCCTTGCTGGTCTGCTTGCCCATGATGACTTCGACCAGGCCCATGCGCTCGACCGGCGAGAAGAAGTGCAGGCCGATAAACTGCTCAGGGCGCTGTGATGCCTGCGCCAGTTGAGATATCGGCAGGGTCGAGGTGTTGGAGGCGAACACTGCATGGTCGGGCAACACCGCTTCGGCTTTGCGCGTCGTTTCCGCCTTGATCCCGGTGTCCTCGAACACCGCCTCTACCACGAGGTCGCAGCCGTCGAGCAGGGCGAAATCGTCGGTAGGGGTTATGCGGGCGAGGACGGCGTCGGCCTTGTCCTGTGTCGTCTTGCCCTTTTCGATCAGCTTGCCCAGCACCCTGGCCGCATAATCCTTGCCCTTTTGTGCGGTCGCGGTGTCGCGGTCGATCAGGATCACCTCGATCCCCGCATTAGCGGAGACATAGGCAATGCCCGCGCCCATCATGCCCGCGCCCAGCACGCCGACCTTCTTCGCCGCGAATTTCTCAAAGCCTTCGGGACGGCGCGCGCCCTTTTCAGCGGCCTGCTTGGAAATGAAGGTGGTGCGAATGATGTTGCGCGCGACCGGATCGGTCAGCAGCTTGGCGAAATATTTGCCCTCGACGGTCAGCGCCTTGTCGAAGGGCAGTTGCAGACCCTGGAACACGCAATTGAGGATCGCCAGCGGAGCTGGCTGATTATAGCCCACTTTGGCGATGCCACCCGTCGCCATCATATAAGCCGTCGAGTCTTCAGGGACGGTCAGCCCTTTCTTCTGCGGTGGGGTCCAGCCCTTGACGTCCCATGGCTTGACCGGGTCGGGCGCGGTCGCAAGCCAGGCTTTGGCCGCGTCGATCAGCGTGTCGGCGGAAACCACCTCGTCCACGATCTTCAGCTTAAGGGCTTCGGCGGGGCCGACCGAACGGCCCGACAGCAGCAGGTCGAGCGCGGTTTTCATCCCCGCGATCAGGCCCAGCCGCACCGTGCCGCCCGATCCAGGAAGCAGGCCGACATTGACTTCGGGCAGGCCAACCTGCACCTTTGCGTCGTCCACCAATATGCGCCGATGGCAGGCAAGCGTGAGTTCGAACCCACCGCCCAGCGCCAGCCCGTTGATCGCCGCGACCCAGGGCTTGCCCGACTGTTCGATCGCCCGGTGCATGTCGGTCGCGCGCCTGGAGAAAGCGTAGGCTTGGCTTGCCGTCAGCGTGCCGAAGCCGTTGACCAGTTGCTTAAGGTCGGCACCCGCCATGAAGCTGGCCTTGGCCGATGTCAGGATGACGCCCGTGATGCTGTCATCTTCCGCGATCTGCTTCGTCACCGCTTCCATATCGGCTAAAAAAGCGTCGTTGACGACGTTCATCGATCCTTCCGCGTCGAGGGTCAGGATCGCGAAGCCGTCATCGGCCTTTTGCAGTTGCATGGTCTTCATGGAATGTCCCGCTCTATAGTTCGCAAGGGCGCGTTCAGACGCGCTCGATGATGGCGGCCGTGCCCAGGCCGTTGGCGGCGCACAGCGTGATGAGGCCAGTTGCTGCGTCGCGCCGTTCCAGTTCGTCCAGAACGGTGCCCAGTATCATCGCGCCGGTCGCGCCGAGCGGATGGCCCATAGCGATCGCACCGCCATTCACGTTGATCTGGTCATCGGGGATGTCGAGGTCACGCTGGAAGCGCATCACGACGCTGGCGAAGGCTTCGTTCAGTTCCCACAAGTCAATGTCCTTTTCGGTCATCCCGCCTGCCTTCAACGCCTTGCGCGACACGGCGGTGGGCGCGGTCAGCATGATCGTGGGTTCAGAGCCGATATTGGCATAGGAGCGGATACGCCCGCGCGGCTTCAATCCCGCTTTCTCTCCGAACGCCTTCGATCCCACCAGCACCAATCCAGAACCATCGACGATGCCGGAGCTGTTGCCGCCGTGGTGGACATAGTTGATTTCTTCCAGCTCGGGATATTTCGCCTTGCCCACTGCCTCGAACCCTGCCTTGCCATAGCCTTCGAACGCCGGCTTGAGCTTGGCGAGGCTTTCGACCGTGGTGCCGGGGCGCATATGTTCGTCGCGGTCGAGGATGACTTCACCCAGCACATCTGTCACCGGGACGATCGAGCGCTTGAAATAGCCCTGGTCCCAGGCATGGGCGGCCTTGCGCTGGCTTTCGACGGCGAAGCCGTCGACATCCTCGCGGGTATATCCGTCGAGCGTAGCGATAATGTCCGCGCCGATGCCTTGGGGGGCGTAATAATTGCTGAAAGCCACGGCGGGGTCTGACGTCCAGGCGCCGGAGTCATAGCCCATCACCGTGCGACTCATCGACTCAACGCCGCCGCCGATACCCGCGTCGATCATCCCGGCATGAACCTGCGCAGCGATCAAGCTGACCGCGTCAAGGCCGGTGGCGCAGAAGCGATGAATCTGCTGCCCCGCGACGGTCTGGGCATAGCCTGCCTGCAACACGGCCGCACGCGCCAATACCCCGCCTTGTTCGCCGACAGGCTGTGCCATGCCAATGATCACATCGTCGAGCAGCGCGGTATCGAGATTGTTGCGCGACTGAAGCGCCTTGAGCAACTGCGTCGCCATTTCGACCGAGCTTATCTCATGCAGCGCGCCATCCGGGCGGCCCTTGCCGCGCGGCGTGCGAACATGATCGTAGATATAGGCTTCCATCGTAAATTCCCGATCCGTGATCCGATATTTTGCTGTGTCCGCTCTTGGCGTGGGCGGCCCTGTCCGCACCTATCCAACGAAAGGCGCATGGACGGACGCACGCTGCAATCTGAAGGCCAATCGGGATCTACGGGTATTAGGAGCGGTCTTTCGTGGGCATCAAGGGCGAGAACAGCGCCGCAATTCGCATCTCTGCGACAACCCTGGGCGACCTGCTGATGAAGGGGTGGGACAAGGGCGGCGGCAAGGAGGCGCTGGTATTTCCGGGCGAACGCAAAAGCTATGATGATGTGGTGGCTGGCGTAATTAACCGCGCGCGCGGACTGAAGGCGCTGGGCATCGGGCGCGGCGACCATGTCGGCATCTTGCTGCCGTCCAGCATAGAATTTGTCGAGGCGCTGTTCGCCAACGCGATGTGTGGCGCGGTGTCGGTGCTGATGAACGCGCGCTACAAGGCGCCGGAAATGGCCTATGTCGCGCAAAATGCCGATCTGCGCGCGATCGTGACCAATGATTTGGTAACCGAGCATGTCGATTTCGGCGCGCGGCTGGTGGAGGCCTTTCCCGACCTACCGACAGCGGCCGATCCCGCTGCCCTGACCCTTGCAGGCACGCCGCTGCTGACGCAGATCATCATGCTGGGCGGGCGTTCCGCGCCCGGCTTCATCGACCAGGCCCGGTTCGATGCGGCGGTACAAAGCGTCAGCGAAAGCGACATCCACGACACGCGCCTGACCGTGCGGGTGCGCGATACCGCGATGATCCTCTACACTTCCGGCACATCGGCCAATCCCAAGGGGTGCCTGCTCAGCCATGAGGCAGTGACGCGCGAGGCGAACAATCTGGCGCGCTATCGCTGGGGCTTCCAGCCTGACGAGCGGGCCTGGTCGCCGCTGCCACTGTTCCATATCGCGGCGATGCTGTGCATGTTGGGAGCGATGGATGTAGGCGGCACCTTTATCGGCCAGCCGCATTTCGACGCCGGGGAAAGCCTGCGCCAGATCGAGGCGGAGCAGGTGACGATGATGTTCCTGCCCTTCGTCACTTTCCATCAGGCGATGATTGCTCACCCCGATTGGGACAAGACGGATATGTCATCCGTCCGTCTGCAAAATAGCTGCTTTGCGTTCATGCCGGACCGGGTTGGGCAGGCCTATCGCGACAAGGCCCCAGATATGCTGCAAGTGGGCACCATGGGCATGACCGAGGCGACCGGCATCGTCACCACTGGCGGCCCAGCTATGGACCCGGAAATGGGTTTCAGAAAACTGGGCTACCCGCTCGCCGGGATCGAGATGAAGATCGTCGACCCCGATACCGGCGCGGAACGGGGCGTGGACGAGCGGGGCGAGATTTTGATCCGGGGCTATAATCTGTTCGACGGCTACTATCGCGACGCGGAAAAGACCGCCGAAGCGATCGACGTGGACGGATGGTATCATAGCGCCGACATCGGATCGATCGATGCGGACGGCCATATGATGTTCCATGGCCGGTTCAAGGATATGCTGAAAGTCGGTGGCGAGAATGTCGCAGCGGCCGAGGTCGAGGCGGTGCTGGCCAGCCACCCAACCGTGCGGCTGGCGCAGGTCATCGGCTTGCCCGACGATCGGCTGGCCGAGATTCCGGCGGCCTATATCGAGCGCGATGGCGACGTCGCGGTGGAGCCGGACGAACTGATCGCCTACACCAAATCGCGCCTGGCGTCGTTCAAGGTGCCGCGCCACATAAGATTTATCGACGAATGGCCGATGTCGGCGTCGAAGATCCAGAAGTTCAAACTGCGCGCGGCGCTGATGGCCGAACTAGGCCTGAGCGACTGACAAGGCAGAAAAAAAGGAGAGGTTGAATGCGGGTCATCATCACAGGCGCGGCGAGCGGCATCGGGCGGGCCTGCGCGCAAATGCTGGCCGCAGGCAGCGTAATCGCGGGCGAGCATCAGTTGCTGTTGGCCGATCGGGATGCCGCCAATCTTGAGAGCGTAGCCGATGCGATCGGACCGGCGGCGGCGACCTGCGTGGTCGACCTAGCCGAGCTGGATTGCGGCGACCGGATCGTCGCGGCGGCAATGGCGCATATGGACGGGATCGACGCGGTCATCAGCAATGCCGGAATCATCATGGGCGGGGCGCTGATTGATCTGCCCGCCAGCGACTTCGACCGTATATTCGCGATTAACACACGGTCCGCCTGGCTGCTGGCCAAGGCGGCGCATCCACATCTCAAGGCCAGCGGCGGGGCGTTCGTGGCCACCGCATCCATGTCCGCCACCGCGCCGACGCCTGCGCTAGGTTTCTACTCGTGCAGCAAGGCCGCGTTGCTGATGATGATCCGGCAGCTCAGCATCGAATGGGGACCGGACGGCATTCGGTGCAACACTGTGTCCCCTGGCCCGACCTATACGCCGATGACGGCAGCAGGCTATGACGACCCGGCGAGGCGCGACCAGCGCGAGGCGACCATACCGCTGCGCAAGCTGGGCGTGGCGGAGGATGTTGCCAACGCAATCCTATTCCTGATCGGGCCCCATGCGGGGCACATCAGCGGCATCGACATATTGGTCGATGGCGGGATGAGCAACATGCTGATGCCCGCCAGTGGTGGCGGCACCGGGCAGAAGCGGCAGAATTAGGATGGGGTCAGGCCGCCCGCACCTGTGTTTTCTGGCCCGGCAGGCGCATCGCGCCGTCCTGTGCATCAACCAGCAGGCGGGCGGTCGCCACCAAGTGATCGCCCAGCAGCGCGACCGCCCGATCGGCGTCGCGGCGCAACGTCGCGGTGACGATATCGCTATGTTCATGGACCAAGTCGCGCTCGCCGGTCGCCAGCGGGACAGTCAGGTAGCGATAGCGTTCCGATTGCGCGTAGAGCCAGTCGCGCATCCGCAGCAGCCAGGGGCTGTCGCAGGCGGCAACCAAAGCATGGTGGAATGCGCCATGGGCGTCGGCATAATCCTCGTTCAGGCGGGCAGGATCGGTGGGATCGCGGGTCGGCGTCTTGCTGAGGCGATGGGCGGCGCTGACGATCGCGGATTCCCAGTCCAGCCCGCCGCGCGCGATGGCGCGTCGCAGGCATTGCCCCTCTATATCGCTGCGCACTGTCACCAGATCCATCAGGTCGCCGATCGAAATCGGCGTCGCGCGAAAGCCCCGCGCATCGTCTTGCGTCACGAAACCTTCGGACGTCAGGCGCGACAGGGCTTCGCGCACAGCGCCCAGGCTGAAGCCGCGATTGTCGGACACGTCTTTGATATTGATCCGATCGCCCGGCACCAGCCGGCACGTCAGGAGATCGTCCCGCAACTGGCGATAGGCCCGCTCGGTCAGGCTCAGCTTCTTCATCATCGCCAAAGCCATAGCAGTTTTGAAGCCAGAGGCAAATACGAATAGTATATTTCAGTTATCGGAATATATTTCATGTTGACCCGGAGGGCGGCGCCCCTCACGGTGGCAGGGTATCAGGAGGATAGAATCATGCGTTTGGCTAAAGTTTCGAAAAATGGGCAGACCGGTTTGGCAGTCGATACCGGCGCGGGCGTCAAGGCGCTGTTCGGCGATGCCGGGCTCTATGATCTCGACGCGCTGATCGCGCAGGGCGGCGACGCGCTGACGCAGGCGGGCGACGCGGTCGTGGCGGGCGGCGAGGATGTCGCGATTGACGATCTGACGTTCCTGCCGCCGCTGATCAAGGCGCCCAAGATCCTGTGCCTGGGCCTGAACTATAAGGACCATGCGGCGGAGGGCGGTTTCCAGGTGCCGGAATTCCCGACCGTGTTTGGCCGGTTCAACTCTAGCCTAATCGGCCATGGCGCGCCCATCATCAAGCCGCCCTGCTCCGACCAGCTCGACTATGAGGCGGAAATGGTCGCAGTCGTGGGCAAGGGCGGCAAGGACATCGCCAAGGATGACGCGTTGTCGCACATCGCCGCCTATTCAGTGTTCAACGACGGGTCGATCCGCGATTATCAGCTAAAGACCCCACAATGGACCGTCGGCAAGAATTTCGACGATACCGGCGCATTCGGACCATGGCTGGTGACGGCGGACGAACTGCCCGCAGGCGGCGCGGGCCTGAAGATCGAGACGCGCCTGAACGGCCAGACCGTACAGAGTGCCAACACGTCCGACATGGTGTTCGATGTGGTCGATACCGTCGCCCTACTGTCGACCTGCTTCACGCTGGAGGCGGGCGACGTGCTGGTGATGGGGACGCCGTCGGGCATCGGCCTGGCGCGCAATCCCCCGCTGTTCATGAAGGATGGCGATGTGTGCGAAGTGGAGATCGAGAAAATCGGCCTGCTGGTCAACCCGATTAAGGCGGCCTGAGCAGCGAAAGGGCGGCGGCACGATCCGCCGCCCGACATGCCAAGGAGGACAGGATGAACGACAAGAGCATCGCCGGGCGGCGCGCCAATGTACTGGGCGTCCATTCGATTGACCATTTCGCGCTGGCCGTCCCGGATCTGGAGGACGCGCGCCGCTTCTACAGCCTCTTTGGTCTGGACGTGCGCGAGAGCGACGGCGGGCTGCATCTTTTCACACAGGGCAATCTTCATCGCTGGGGCGTCATCACGCAGGGCGCGGGCGCCAAGCAACTGCGCTATCTGAGCTTTGGCGTCTATGCCGACGAGATGGATGCGTTTGCCGCGCATCTCGATGCCTGTGGCGTCACCTATATCGACGCGCCTACGAGTGCGGACACGCAGGGCATCTGGTTCAGCGGCTTTGATGGCCTGCCGATCAATATCCGCCCGGCGGACAAGGCGACGCCGGCGGAAAAAAGCCATTTCTCCTTTGCTAGCGCCCCGCCCGGTCAGTCCGGCGCGATCCTCAACAGCCAGGCACCCAAGGTCCATCCGCGTCGCCTGTCGCACTTCGCGATCTTCACGACCGATGTGAACGCGGCCATCACTTATTATGAAAAGACGCTGGGCCTGCGCCTGTCTGACAAGAGCGAGCCGGGCGTCGCCTTTCTGCACGGCGTGCATGGCAGCGACCATCATCTGCTCGCACTCGTCCTGTCGGACCGACGCGGGATGCATCATAATAGCTGGGACGTAGGCTCCGTTATGGAAGTGGGCCTTGGCGGATCGACTATGGCGCGGGCGGGCTATGGTCCCAACTGGGGCGTGGGCCAGCATGTGCTGGGGGCCAATTATTTCTATTATGTCCGCGACCCATGGGGCAGTTTCAGCGAATATTCGGCCGACATCGACTTCATTCCCCATGACGTCGAATGGCCATCAGCCAATCATGCGCCCGAAGACAGCATGTTCCTGTGGGGGCCAGACCCCTTCCCCGAATTCATCCAGAACACAGAACCTACGGAGGCTGACCTGCCATGACCACATTTGTTTTACTCCACGGCGGCGGCATGGGCGGCTGGACCTGGAAATATGTCCGCGAGCTGCTCGAAGCGCGGGGGCACAGGGTTTATACGCCGACCTTCACCGGCTTTGGCGAGCGCGCGCACCTGACCGGCCGGCATGTCGGCAACACGGTCCATGTGCAGGATATCGTCAACGTCCTGCATTATGAGGATCTGCATGATGTCGTGCTGGTCGCGCACAGCTATGCCGGGACGGTGGCGCCGGGCGCGATCGCGCAAGCGGGCGACCGCATCGCCAGCGTCATTTATCTGGACGCCATCGTGCCCCATTCAGGCGAGCGCATAGCGTCGCTGATGGGCTATGTACCCGAAGACCAACTCGCTGGCCTGGACGCGATGCTGGAGGCAGGCGAAGGGCCGATAGGCTCTGGCGTAGATGTGATGCAGCGGGACGCGGCCAAGACGCACCCGCATCTGATGGACGCTGACCGGCAGCAATGGCTGCTCGATAATCTGACCGACCAGCCGATGCGGGCGACATCCTGTGTCATTCCTATAGGGGCTGAAACGATCACCAAGCCTGTCGATTATATTGCGGCGGCCATCACCGTCATGACCGCGATGCATCATCGCGCGCGGGCGCTGGGCTGGACCATCCACGACCATCCGGGCGATCATGCGCTGCTGGTGGGCGATCCCGAAGGGACGGTCGACCTGATCCTGAAGATCGCAGCCTCTAAGGGCGCGTCATGAATATCGACGCGCTTTTTTCCGTGCAGGGCCGCGTTGCGCTCGTCACGGGCGGGTCGAGCGGCATCGGCCGCCATATTGCCACCGGCTACGCCGCGGCCGGGGCGAAGGTCTATATCTGCGCCCGAACCGAGGCCAAGGTGTTGGCGGCAGCGCAGGCGATCAGCGAGGTAACCGGTGGCACCTGCATCGGCCTGACCGCCGACCTGTCGACCCTTGCTGGGATCGACGCTCTGGTGGCGCAGGTGGCTGCGCGCGAAGACGCGATGCACATGCTAGTCAATAATGCCGGGACGATGGCCGATGCGCCGATTGACGATTATAGCGAGGACGACTGGGACCAGGTGATCGACCTGAACCTGAAGGCGCCCTTCTTCATCCTCCAGAAATTCCTGCCATTGTTGCGCGCGGGCGGCACGGCGGAGCGGCCAGCTTCGCTCATCAATATCGGCTCGGTGGGCGCGCTGAAGGTCGGGCCGAAAGAAAATTACGCCTATCAAGCGTCAAAGGGCGCAATCCACTGGCTGGCCAAGGGGCTGGCCAAGCGACTGGGCCGCGACAACATCATCGCCAATGTGATCGCACCGGGATTTTTCGAATCCGAGATGACGGTGATCGCGTCGGACGAGATGCGCAAAATGGTGGAGGGCATGGTGCCGCGCGGGCGCGTGGGGACGCCGGAAGATTTGGCCGGAACGGCCATCTATCTGGCGTCGCGCGCGGGTGCCTATGTCACCGGTTCGGTCATTCCGGTCGAAGGAGGATTGTCGATCTAATATGGGTCAACTTCATTTTGTGGCTATTGGCGGCACCTTGCGCGCCTTCTCTTCAACAGAGCGCGCGCTTCGCAAAGCACTAGCCCTTGCCGAGACACGAGGTGCGCGAACGACATTGTTATCTGGCGATGCCATCAACTTTCCGCTTTATTCGCCGGAAAATGCAGTTCGATCTGAGCTTGCCAGCGCCTATGTCGAAACGCTGCGGTCCGCTGACGCAGTCATCTTAGGATCACCCGGTTATCACGGTGCGATTTCCGGCTTTGTGAAAAATGCGCTGGATTATGTTGAAGATCTGAATCGGGATGATCGTTGTTATTTTGACGGCCTGCCGGTCGGCTGCATTGCCACGGCGGCGGGGTGGCAAGCCGCGGTCGCCACACTTCAACAGTTGCGTGTCATAACTCATGCCTTGCGCGGCTGGCCGACACCATTGGGTATTGCCATCAATACCATCGGTGAGACTGGAGACCCAGTCGAACAAAATCCCATTCCCGCCCATTTGGGCATGATGGTGGATCAACTGTTTCAATTTTACAATCGCTCGACCCTATAAGAGGATA
Organism: Sphingobium sp. KKT206; assembly: GCF_055640555.1. Classification (NCBI taxonomy): domain Bacteria; kingdom Pseudomonadati; phylum Pseudomonadota; class Alphaproteobacteria; order Sphingomonadales; family Sphingobiaceae; genus Sphingobium; species Sphingobium sp. KKT206. Next base: position 782,624 of record NZ_CM145765.1, on the reverse strand, counting down.
GGTTCTCAAAGACCCTGACAAGTGCCTAATAGTTGGGCAAAGAGAACAGGAAAGATAATGGATTTTTCGCTTACCGAGGAACAGCAGGCCTTTCGCGATATCGTGCGCCGCTGGGTCGATGCTGAGGCGCCCAAGGACTGGATGCGCGCGCTGGAGGCCGACGAGGAAAATTACCCCTACGCGCTATGGGACAAGATCGCCGAGCAGGGCTTCTTCGGCATCGGCATACCAGAGGAATATGACGGCCTGGGCGGCGACGTCATGATGCAGATGATCTTCGCGCGCGAATTTGCACGGACCGCGGGCGGGCTGCTGTGGGTCTGGGGCCTGACATCCTTTGGCGGGGCCAAGACGATCAGCGCGGTCGGCACCGAAGAACAGAAGAACCGCTGGTTGCGGCCGATGGCGCAAGGCAAGCTGCGCGTGTCGCTCTCCATGACCGAACCCGATGGCGGGACCGACGTGCTGGGCGCGATGAAGACCCACGCGGAAAAGGTCGATGGCGGCTGGAAGCTGAACGGCGCGAAGATGTGGACGACCGGCGCGAAGGCGGCCGACCGCCTGCTCGTCCTGGCCCGCACCGACAAGAATGTGGAAAAGAAGCATCACGGCCTGACCATGTTCTTCGTCGATGCCAAGACGCCGGGCATCACCGCGTCGCTGCTGCCCAAGCTGGGGATGCGCGCGATGGGGTCGTGCGAGGTCCATTATGAGGATGTGTTCGTCCCCGATGCGGACGTTCTGGGGGAACCGGGGCAGGCCTGGTACGCGATGCTGCCGACGCTGAACAATGAGCGGATCATGGTCGGCGCGCAATGCCTGGGCGCGATCGACGGGGTGCTGGAAGATGCGCTGGCCTATATGCTCCAGCGCAAGGCCTTTGGCGGCATCATCGGGCGGTTCCAGGTGTTGCAGCATTATGTCGCGGATATCGCGACCTGGCAGAAGACTACCGAATTGCTGCTCAACAATGTCGCGTGGATGCAGTCCAACGGCATGAATTGCGGCGTCGAGGCCAACATGCTCAAGATGGTCGCGACCGAAAATGCGGTGAAGGCCGCCGACCTTGGCATCCAGATATTGGGCGGCATGGGCTATTCGGCGGAAACCGACATGCAGCGTTACTGGCGCGATCACCGGATTTTGCGGATGACGCCGATCAGCAACGAGATGGTCCGCAACTCGATCGCCGAAAGCCTCGGCCTGCCGCGCTCTTATTAGGGACCAGCCATGAGCGATCTCGACACCCTGCCCCCCGCTCCCGACGCTGCCGGCATCTCGCTGGACGGCACGACGGTCTTCACGATCAGCGCGGAAGAGAATGCCGCGCTGTGCCGATCCACCGGGATCGAACCGGCCAGCGACGGCACTGCCCACCCGATCTATTATTATGTCGCCACGCAGGTTGCGATGGGCAAGACCGTCGCGGGCGTGTGCGAAGCCTGCCAGTTCGATGTCGATGACGGTCCGATGATGGGCAGCAGCGGCGTCAAGTTCGACGCGCCGCTGATGGTCGGGACAAGCTACAAGGTGACGGGCGAAATATTGAGCCTGATCCGCAAGCGCAGCCGCAAGCTGGGCGTGATGGACGTGCTGACCTATCGCCTGCGCCTGCATCTGTTGGACGGGATGCAAGTTCTGGAAACCGATAATGTCTGGGTGCTGCCGCGCAAGGAGTTTGCCACATGAGCTATGCCGTCGGCGACACGTTGCCGCTCTTCACGATCGAGAGCGTCAGCGCCGAAGCGATGGAGCAATGGGCGATTTTCTTGGCCGATCCTAACCCCATCCATCTGGATGTCGAGGTGGTGAAGGCCAAGGGGCTGGGCGACCGAGTCATCAACCAGGGCCCGGCGAACGTCGCCTATATGATGAACATGCTGATGCGCGCTTTCCCCGGCGGGCGGATCAAGGCGATGGATTCGCGCTTTCTGGACAATGTCTATGGCGGCGACCGCGCGACCGTGACCGGCACGGTCGCGACCATCGAGGGAAACAGCATCACCTGCGCATTCACGCTGGATGTCGAGGGACGGGGCACCGTCAATTCCGGCACGGCGACGATAGAAATCTAAACATTCCGAGGAGATAAGATTATGCCAAGCGGACCTTTTGCCCATGTGTGCATGGTCGTGCGCGACCTGGACACCGCGATCGTGGACTGGACCAAGATCCTGCGCGTGCTGGACCCAGCCAGCCTGGAAAAGCGCCTGGTTAAATATGACGAATTTTCCAGCGGTGCGGACGCGGGCATGAAATGGGCGACCTTCGTCAATGACGGCGGCACGGAAATCCAGTTCATCCAGCCCGCCCCCGGCACGCCGATGGGCGACCGGTTGGACAAGGTGGGCGAGCATGTCCATCACCTCTGCTATTCGACCGACGATGTGCCAGGTGCCATGGAGAAGCTGCGGGCCGAAGGGTTGCACCTGCCCGGTGGCGGCCAGACCCATAACGACCCCGACATGACCTGGCAGAAGTGGAGCTGGATCGGCCACAAGAGCACGCATGGCGCGATGATCGAAGTGGCGTCGCCCTACGAAAGCCGCAATGACGGCAAATGGCACCATGCGCCGGGCAAGTTCGCCTATGCCGGTCCCGGCGAACATGAGTGCTTCGCCGAAATCGCGCCGCCGATCGCCGCCGAATAAGCACGGAGCGCCCGGCATGATGTCCGCGACCCGGATCAGCCTGCCTGGCGACGGCATCACCCTGGTCGCGGACGCCTATGGCGACCCGACCGCGCCGCCCGTATGCTTCTTCCATGGCGGCGGGCAAAGTCGGCGGTCCTGGGCCGGATCGGCGCGGCGGGTGGCGCAGGCGGGCTATTATGGCCTGACCTTCGACCTGCGGGGCCATGGCGACAGCGATTGGGCCAGCGATGGCGACTATCTGCTGGAAGCCTATGGCCGCGATGTCGAGGCGATCCTGATGGCGCTTTACCGCCCCGTCGCGCTGGTGGGCGCGTCTCGCGGCGGCCAGTGCGCGCTGGTCGGCGGGTCGCGCCATCCCGATCGCGTGCGCCTCATCATGCTGGCCGACGTTGCGCCGCATATCGACGACGCCGGAGTGGAGGAGATACGCGGTTTCTTCCGCGCCAGTAAAGCGGGCTTCGCGTCGCTGGACGAGGCCGCCGATGCGCTGCACCGCCATCTGGGCCAGCCACGTGTGGCCGATGTGTCGGGCCTGGCCAAGGCGATGCGAACAGATGGCGAGCGGCTGTTCTGGCACTGGGATCCGCGCACGACTTCGCAGGAATTTCTGCATCCGCCATCCGAAGGCGAAGCGCTGGTGGCAGCCGCGATGCGCGTCACCACGCCGGTCGTTCTGGTGAAGGCGGAACTGAGCGAGATCGTGTCGGACGAGAGTGTCCGCCAGTTTCAGGCGCTGACCCCGCAACTGGAGGTCGAGGTCGCGCATGGCGTGGGCCATATGTTGACCGGCGACCATAATGACGCCTTTGCCGAACGGCTGCTCCGACATTTGACCACGTATCTGCCGCTATGAACCGGGGTGCGGCCTTTGTCGTCGGCGGTACGGGCGGGCTAGGCGGCATCATTTGTCGTCGACTCGCGGACGAATGGGATGGCGTGGCGATCGGCTACCGCTCTAGCGCGGACAAGGCGCGCGCGGTGATCGACACGCTGCGCGGAGGCCAGGACCGAGCGATTGCCGTCCATTGCGACCTGTCCGACATGGCCAGCATCCAGAGCGGCTTTGCCGACGTCAAGGCGCGGTTCGGTGCGATAGGAACGGTGATTTTCGCCAGCGGTGTGGACATTGCCCAACCCTTCGTCAGTCAGATCGGCGAGGATCAATGGCGGCAGGTGATCGAGGTCGAATTGATCGGCTTTACCCGCATCGTCGCCGCCGCGCTGCCCCACTTCCGCGTGCAGGGTTTCGGCAATTTCGTATCGGTGGTGTCGGTCGCCAATTATTGCTTCCCGCCGGGCGATGCCCTGTCCTCGGTGCCCAAGGCGGGGATCGAGGCGCTGGGCCGCGCCATTGCGAAAGAGGAAGGCCGCTATGGCATCCGCGCGAACATGGTTGCGCCCGGCATCATCAACGCGGGACTGGGGGCCGAATTTCTCACCACCCTCTACACGCCCGCCATCTGGGAAGCGCAGCGCAAGCGGATCGCGCTCCAGCGCTTTGGCGATGGCGAGGATATTGCGCAGGCCGTCGCCTTCCTGGCGTCGGAGCGCGCGCGCTACATTACTGGCCAGACATTGATCGTCGATGGCGGCTTCAGCCTTTGAACGGATAGAGCGATCCATGCCGAAGTTCACACTGTCCCTGAACGTCGAAACCGCGGTCGATTTCGGCGAACCGATCCAGATCGCGGCAACACTGGCGATACCCGACAGACTGCCCGATGGCCCGATCGACCTGCTCGTTTGCCTGCATGGCGGCACCTATAGCCGCTGGTATTGGGATGCGCAGATTGATGGATGGCCGGGCTATAGTTTCGTCGATCATTGCTTGGCACAGGGCAAGGCGGTGTTGGCGCTGGACGCGCTGGGTATGGGCGAGAGCAGCCAGCCGGGCCGGGAAGATGTGTTGACACCCCATGTCGGCGCACAAGCGCATCATCTGGCGCTGGCGGCGGTTCTGGAACGGATGGAGGTCGGGGAATGGGGCGCGCATATCGCGGGGCGCACGCGGCGGATAACCGGCATCGGCCATTCGATGGGCGGGATGCTGACGATCGTGCAACAGGCCCAATGGGCCAGTTTCGATCAGGTCGCGGTACTTGGCTTTACCAATATCGGTCTGGCCATGTCGGACGAGGTGCAATCCGCCATCGGGGCGCAGGTGGCAGGGCCAGGCTATGGCGCGGCCAATCGCGCGGCGATGCACGGCTATTTCCATGCAGCAGACGTGCCCGAAACGGTGATCGCAGCCGACGATGCGCGGGCGTCGCTGACGCCCAACAGCTATGGGCGGCTGGCCATCATGCCCGGCGGCGTTGCGGCGGAGGCTGCCGCGATCGCCGCGCCGGTCTATCTGCATTTTGCCGACATCGACGTAAGCCCTGAACCCCATGCCGAACCGGCGGAGTATTGCGGATCGCGCCATGTCACGCTGACGACGCTGGCGGAAGCAGCCCATTGCCATAATTTCGCATCGACCCGGCTGCAAAGCTGGACGATGCTGCACCGGTGGATCGACCATATCGGTGCCATCGGCTGATATTGCCCCGGCCACCCAGAAGGCGGCCGGGGCCACGCTTGCTTATTTATACGGGTCGACCGGCTGCGGCACCTTGATGACTTCCAGATCCTTGAGCATCGTCAGCACGTCCGAGATCGAATAGATATGGTCGATCTTGCCGTCGCGGAAGCGCAGCCAGGAGAACCACAGGACGTTGAGTTCGTTGCCAGTCGGCTGGACGCCCATATAGGGACCGCCGGTATGCTTGCCATGGTGATGGCACAGCACGCAGATTTCATCGTCGCCCCGGCCCCACGCCTTGAGCGTGCGATAGATGCTGGGCGGGAAAGTGGTGTACAGGCCCTGCGGCGAGCTTTTCCAGACATGATAAGTACCCAGGTCCGGCCGGTTTGGATTGTCATAGGTCATGGTGTCGGTATTGAAGAAGGCATCCATTCCGTCCCAGTCACCGCGATTAATGACTTCGTGCAGGTCCATCCAGTGATTGACCATATATGCCTGGCTGTCGGTCAGCCCGGCGGTGATTTCAGCCCGTGTCTCTGCGGACAGGACGAAATCGGCTTCGGTGAACGGGGCTAGACCCATTTATACTCTCCTAGATAAACGCTTGAGGCAAATTGGCCCGCTGACATGTGCCTGCGGTAACGCCTCATCCCCTGTCGCTATCCCTTCGACACCTACCCAACGAAAGGCGGCTGGCCAACCGGCCTGTGCGACCAATCATTCTATAGAATGAAGGAGAGTGGGTGATGCTGACCGTGCAGGAGATGTCGGACCGGTTCGAAATACAGGATTTGATCGTGGGCTATTGCTACGCGGTCGACGGCCGCGACTGGGATGCGCTGGACCAGTATTTCACAACCGACGCGGTGATCGACTATTCCGAAATGGTCGGCGTTTCGGGCAGCCTGGCCGAGATCAAACAGTTTCTGGCGAGCAGCCTGACGCCGATCCTGGCGTTCCAGCACGGGGTATCGACCACCCGCTACAACATCGATGGCGACCGCGCGCAGACCAAGACCGTCTGCATCAATCCCATGACCGTCAGCGATGGCACGAACGCCGACACGCTGGTTTTCGGCCTGTGGTATATCCATGATTATGTCCGCACGCCTGCGGGATGGCGGATCAGCCGCCTGTACGAACAGAAATGCTATCGCATGAACGTGCCCGACTGGCTGGCCGCGCAACTGCCTGCCTGATCGCATCCGTCGCCCTCTTCCCTGCCCCCGTGCGCCAAGGTGCCTTCATGCAACGCTTCCTCAATGCCGCCTTCCTGATCCTGCTTGCCGTGGCCGGGCTTTGCCTTGTCTGGCTTGGCGGGCGGCTGCTGTTGCTGGGCGGATCGCCTTGGTATCTTGCGTCCGGACTGGTCATGGTCACCGTCGCGCTGCTGGGCTGGCGCAGGGCTCCGCTGTCGATCGCTTTGTTCTGGGCTTTTCTGGCGACGAACCTCGCCTGGGCCTTGTGGGAGGTAGGGCTGGACGGATGGGCGCTGGCCCCGCGCCTGGCCATGCCGCTGTGCCTTGGCCTCTATATGCTGACCCCCTATTATCGGCGCCACGTCGGGCGATCCACCCCGTTGCCGGGCGAACGCGTGCTGTGGCCCGCGCTGGCGCTGATCGTCGGGGCAAGTATCGGCTTGGCGTTCTGGGCCGATCGCACGCCTGCCGCGGCGAGTCGGATATGGGGTCCGGCCCCCGCCAGTGCGGCCGATGGTGACTGGATCGCCTATGGCAACGACCGAGGCGGATCGCGCTATTCCCCGCTGGAACAGATCAGCCCGTCCAATGTCGGCAACCTCCAACCGGCCTGGACCTATCGCACCGGCAAGGTGGGCGACGGCAAACAGGGCACAGCCTTTCAGGTCAACCCGATCAAGGTCGGCAACCGCCTGTTCCTGTGCGCGGGCAATAATGACGTTATCGCGCTGGACCCGGAAATCGGGCGGCAATTGTGGCGGCATAATCCCAAGACGGATCTGGCCGGGGTCTATGGCCTGGTGTGCCGGGGCGTAACCTATTATCGCGTGCCCGGCGCAACGGGGGCCTGCGCCGAACGCATCTTTACCGCCACGCTCGACGCGCGGCTGATCGCGCTGGATGCCGCGACCGGGCGGCCCTGCCCAGGTTTCGGGCGCGGCGGACAGGTCGACCTGAAGACAGGGCTGGGCCAGGTGGACAAGGGCTATTATTTCGTTACGTCGCCCCCCGCCCTGGTGCGCGGGCGCCTGGTACTGGGCGGCTGGGTAACGGACGGGCAGAAGATCAGGGAGCCGTCCGGCGTCGTGCGCGCATTCGACGCCGTCACCGGCGATTTCGCCTGGGCTTTCGACATTGGTCGCCCCGACGACCATGGCCTGCCGCCGGCCGGCGCGACCTTCACGCCCGGCACACCCAATAGCTGGGCGCCGATGAGTTCGGACGAGACGCTGGGCCTGGTCTATGTGCCGACCGGCAATGCCACGCCCGATTATTTCGGCGGGCACCGGACGGCCAACGATGATCGCTACGCCAGTTCGGTGATTGCACTGGATGGCATGACCGGCGCGGTGCGATGGTCGTTCCAAACGACGCATCATGATCTGTGGGATTATGACGTGCCGGCCCAGCCCACGCTGGTCGATCTGCCCGGCGGGGTGCGCGGCCTGCTCCAGCCGACCAAGCGTGGCGAAATTTTCTTTCTCGACCGCGTGACCGGAAAGCCGATCCTACCGGTTGAGGAACGTCCCGTGCCGCAGGGTGTGATGCCGGGCGAGCGCCTGTCAAAAACTCAGCCCTATTCGGTTGCCATCCCCAGCTTTACCGGACCGCGTCCGACGGAAAAGGGCATGTGGGGGCTGACCCCGATCGACCAGGCGATCTGCCGCATCCGATTCAGGGAGGCGCGGTTCGATGGCGACATGACGCCGCTGTCGACAGAGCATCCGACGATCACTTGGCCCGGCTATCTGGGCGGGATCGACTGGGGCGGTGTATCGGTCGATCCCCGGCGCGGACTGATGATCGTCAACAACAACCAGGTCGGCAATTATAACCGCCTTATCCCGCGCGCAGAGGCCGACCGGCGCGGCATCAAGCCGATGAACGCCGTCCATATGGGCGATGTCGGTGGCCCCGCAGCACAACAGGGCGTGCCCTATGCCGCGCAGATCGCACCGTTCCTATCGCCGCTTGCCATTCCCTGCCAGCAGCCGCCCTATGGCCGGATCAATGCTGTGGACTTGAAAACCGGCAAGATGGTGTGGAGTCGCCTGCTTGGCACATCGCGCGACAGCGGGCCGCTGGCGCTGCCGACCTTCGTGCCGATTCCGATGGGGGTGCCCAATATCGGCGGATCGGTGGCAACGGCCAGCGGCCTGACGTTTATAGGCGCGACCCAGGAACATGCGTTTCGCGCCTATGACACAGCGACCGGCCGCCTGCTGTGGAAGGCGCGCCTGCCCGCCGGCGGCAATGCGTCGCCCAGCAGCTATTGGTCCAACGCCAGCGGACGCCAATTCGTGGTGATCGCGGCCGGTGGCCATGGCGCAATGCTGTCGGGCTCCAGCGACCAGTTGATCGCCTATGCCCTGCCAAAGAAATGATCGGCCGGCGGCTCGATCCTATCGCTTGGCGGGCAAGATCGGCCGTCCCTTCCCTATGCTGTCCAACGACATGAGGGAGGATCAGAATGGCAGCACATGGCAGCCTGACGCGCAGGGCGCTGCTTACGGCGGATGACGAGCGGGCGATCCACCATTTGCTGCTGCGCTACGCGACCGGGATCGACACCCGCGACTGGCCGTTGTTCCGCACCTGCTTCGCGCGCGATTGCGAAGCCGATTATGGCAGCTTCGGACGCTGGCGCGGGTCGCGCCAGATCACCGAATATATGGAGGGCGCGCACCGCCATATGGGGGCGACGCTGCACCGGATCAGCAATATCGTGGTGGAAAGCTGTAACGACGAAATCGTCGCGCGCAGCTATGTTGACGCCATCCTGATGGACCGGATTCAGGGCGTGACCCACCGGGCGACCGGCTATTATGACGATTGCTTGATCCGCACATCGGCAGGATGGCGCATATCGCGGCGGAAATTCACGATGGTCAAGGCCGGGCTGGATGGGTGAGGCCAACCGCCAGGTGATTCTGGTCGCGCGGCCGACCGGCATCGCGCAGGCAGCCGATTTCGCGATCCGGCCCGGCCCGATCAACCAGCCCGGTCCCGGCCAGATACTGGTGCGCAATCATTATCTGTCGGTCGAACCGGCGATGCGCGGCTGGATAGCTGATAGCGGCAGTTATGCCGCGCCCGTCGCTATCGGTTCGGTGATGCGCGCGCTGGCGGCGGGACAGGTGGTGGCGTCGGGCGACGCGGCCTACCAGGTCGGCGATCATGTCACTGGCTGGTTTGGCTGGCAGGACTACGCCTGCGTTTCGACCGACCAGGTGGTGCAGCGCACCCGCGCGGCGGAGATGCGCGCGGCGCTGGGCATATTGGGGATCAACGGCGTGACCGCCTATCTGGCGCTGACGATGATCGGCCAGCCGCGCGCGGGCGAGACGGTGCTGGTGTCCACGGCCGCCGGGGCCGTCGGATCGGCGGTGGGGCAGATTGCGCGCATATTGGGGTGCCGCACGATCGGCATTGCCGGTGGCCCGGAGAAGGCGCGCTGCAGCGTCGACGATTTCGGCTATGACGGCGCGATCGATTATCGCGGGGAAGATGTCGGCGCGGCGGTGGCGCGGCTCGCGCCGGAGGGGATCGACATTTATTTCGACAATGTGGCGGGCGCGATCAGCGACGCGGTGCTGCCGCATCTGGCCATGAAGGGCCGGGTCGTGGTGTGCGGCACGGCGTCGATCGATCGCTGGGAACCGTGGCCGCAAGGGCCGCGGGTCGAACGTCATCTGCTGGTCAAGCGCGCGCGGATGGAGGGGTTCGTCATCTTCGACCATATGGACCGCTATGGCGATGCCGTGGCGCAGTTGCGCGCGTGGATCGGCGAGGGCCGCCTGACGTGGCGGGAAGAGATACTGGACGGGATCGAAGCCTGCGCGGATGCACTGGCGGGGCTGTATCGCGGCGAAAATGACGGCAAGCGGCTGATCCGCCTCGTCTGACAATGGATGAAGGAGAGATGCGATGACCAGTCTGACGGGGAAGATTGCAATCGTGACCGGTGCGTCGTCGGGTATCGGCGCAGCTACGGCGCATGCGTTGGCGGGCGCGGGCGCGACTCTGGTGCTGGTGGCGCGCCGGGCGGATCGGCTCGCGGCGCTGGCGGCGGACCTTGGCGCCGACTGCCTGCCCTTGGTTGCCGACATGGCCGAGGCGGGCGCGCCGCAGTGCCTGCATGATAGGGTGATGGCGCAGTTCGGGCGCGCCGACATCCTCGTGAACAATGCCGGCATCCTTCATGCCGCGTCGATCGATCAGTTCGACCTGGACCAATTACGACCGATGATCGCGCTAAATTATGAAGCGGTGGTGCGGACCTGCACGTTGTTCGGGCGGTCGATGAAGGCGGCGGGCACTGGCCAGATCATCAACATATCCAGCATCGGCGCGAACATCATCGCGCCGGGCGTGGGCGTCTATGGCGGGCTGAAGCGGGCGCTGGAGGCGTTTACCGATTGCCTGCGCGTCGAGCTGGCCGGAAGCGGGGTCAAAGTCGGCATCGTCGCGCCGGGCACCACCAACACGGAGATTTTCGAGGACATGAAAGCGCGCGGCCAGCCCGCCTGGGACAGTTTCATCGCCGCAATGCAGCCGGGCGACGTGGCTGATGCCGTGCGGTACATGGCGACGCAGTCGGACCGCACCAACATGGCGCGCATCCAGGTCTATGCCGCCGCGGACACGCATTAATCCAGCGTGGCGTAAGCCTCGAGCCGGAACGGATCGACCGCGCCGCCATCGCGCATCTTGCGGACCCAGTGGGGGTCCATCAGCAGCGCGCGGCCGACGGCGATCAGGTCAAATTCGCCCTGCGCCATGCGGGCCACCACCAAATCCAGATTATCGGTCATCACCGTTGGCTGGGCGAAGGAGGATTGCAGATCCTTGCTGAGGCCGACGCCACCGACCGCAATCACTGGCTTGCCAGTCAGCCGCTTGATCCATCCGGCAAGGCCCATGGCGGACCCGTCGAACGCGGGGGTCGAAAACAGGCGCGTGCTGGCATCGAAGACGTCGACACCGGCGTCCGTGATCGGGGCCAGCATCGATGCCAGTTCATCGGGGGTCTGGGCGCTGCGGGCGTCATAATCCTGCAATTTCCATTGCGAGAAGCGGAAGATGATCGGGAAGTCGGGCGCGGTCGCGGCGCGGACGGCGCGGACCACTTCCGCTGCGAACAGCGCGCGGGTGGCCGCGTCGCCGCCCCAGCGGTCATCGCGCAGATTGGTGCGGTGCCACAGGAAACTGTCGATCAGATAGCCATGGGCGCCATGCAGCGCGATGCCATCGAAGCCGACCGCGCGGGCGTTGGCCGCGCTGCGGGCGAAGGCGGCGATGATATCGCTGATTTCGCTGTCGGTCAGCGGCGTCGTGGGCGCGCGCACTGCCTCGAGATAATCAGGCGGCACCATCGCCCTGTCCGTCGGCCCCCAGATGCCCGATGGCCGGGCCGACGGTGCCTGCGGATCATAGCCGGTGCCCGGCACGCGAATGACGCCCTGATGCCAGAGCTGCGGGACGATCAGCCCGCCGGCAGCATGGACCCCGGCGACAATGGCGCGCCAACGGGCCAGCGCTGCGTCGCCATGCAGGAGCGGCGACGCGCCGCCGCCCATGGATTCGCGACCGAGGGCGGCGGGATGATCCACGCCGATGCCTTCGGTCACGATCAGGCCTACGTCCGCTTCAACTCGACGGCGATAATATGCGGCGACCCCATCGGACGGCACGCCGCCCGGTGAGAAGTTGCGCGTCATCGGTGCCATCACGAAGCGGTTGCGCAGGCGCAGGCCCGCCACATTGACGGGCGTGAACAGCATGTCCCTTGCGTCGGTCATCCTCTATCCTTCCTGCCGCCCCATGGCCGCGCTGGTGCCGCAGTGACCGGCGGCGAGGAACCTACCTATCGGCAGGTTCCTCGCCGGCCCAACGAGCAGAGCCTTCAGCCATGGGATACGCAGCAGCCAATCAGGCGTCGACGACCGCCAATGCTGCCTGGGGACAGGCCTCCGCTCCCTCGCGTGCCTGGTCTTCAAGACCTGCCGGCACGATCGGGTCTTCCACATAGACGATGCCATTGGCATCCAGTTTATATACTTCGGGGCAGATTTCGGCGCACACGCCATAGCCGCAGCAAGCTGCCTTATCGATTACCACCTTCAACGTCTGGCTCATCATCCTCTCCTTATGGAGCAACATTACAACTTGAACAGATTTAGTTCAATATGTATAACGCGACTCACGATGGATTTTCCAAGGAGAGGAAGATGCTGCACAAGGCCGGTTTGACTCTGAGCGATGGGACCACGCTCGACGACCTCATCAACCGCGACATGAACGAAGTGTCGCTGCGGGTGATGAACGACAAGGAACTATACGAACTGGAAATGGAGCGCGTCTTCGCGCGGACTTGGCTGTTGCTGGGCCATGAGTCGGAAATTCCCAAGGCGGGCGACTATGTCATGCGCGACATGGCCGAGGATAATGTGATCGTCTCGCGGGCACGCGACGGCGAAGTGCACGTCATGCTCAACGTCTGTCCACATCGCGGCATGAAGGTGTGCACCGCCGAAGCGGGCAATGCCGCCGCGCATCGCTGCATCTATCATGGCTGGGCGTTCCGTTCCGACGGCAGCTTCATCGGCGCGCCGATCGAAAAGGAACAGATGCACGGCAACCGCCACAGCAAGGACGAACTGGGCCTGAAAAAGGCGCGGGTACATCTTTATGGCGGGCTGATCTTTGCGACATGGAGCAAAGATCTGTCGTTCGAGGATTATCTGGGCGACGCGAAATTCTATCTCGATCAGCTATTCTGCCGTACCGACAATGGCCTGGAAATGCTTGGCCCCCCGCAGCGCTTCGTGCTGCCGTGCAACTGGAAGATCCCCGGCGAACAGTCGGGTTCGGACGGTTTCCACACGCTGACGCTGCACCGGTCGCTGATGGAAGGCGGCATCATGGGCGGCACGGCCGAGTCGATCTACGACACCGCGCCCGGCATGTATGGCGTCGATATCTCGGTGCCGCAGGGGCACACGCTGCGCTGCCTGGAAGCGGCGCAGACCTTCAAGATGTTTGCCGACATCAGTTTCGAAGGTAAGACGACCGAGGAGCGGCTGAACCTGCTCACCCCGCCGGGCGTCACCAAGGACATGATCCCGCAGCTGTTCAAGAATCTGTCGGAAGCGCAGGTCAACCAGTTGGCGACCATCCCTCCGCAGGTCGGCGGCATGTTCCCCAATATCCTGATCGCCTTCATCTTTGCGCCGCGCATGGATGGCGGCGCGTCGGGCGCGCTTTCGCTACACACTTATGTTCCAAAGGGACCGGACAAGGTGGAGTTCATCAACTTCATCTTCGCCGAGAAGGATGCGCCGGAGGACGTAAAGCGGGACATGCTCCAGAATGCGATCTGGTCCACCGGCACCTCCGGTACGATCGAGCAGGACGACGCCGACACATGGCCGCAGATCATGCGCAATTCGCGCGGGCATATGAGCAAGACCATGACGCTGAAATATCAGGCGCTGCATGGCCATGAACGGCCCGAAGGCTGGGTCGGCGGGGGTGATCTCTATCCTGGCTTTACCAAGGACGACACGCAATGGGCTTGGTGGTCGGCCTATTATGACCTGATGGCCGAAGCCTGAGCGACGCGAAGAGAGAGGATCACAACATGACCGTGAACTACGCGACAGCCGCGATCGACAAGACCAGCGTCATGCGCGGGCTGGTATCCATCCAGCGCGTGCCGTTGGGTTCGGAGGTCTATAACCGCCTGCTCGAAACCCTGTATGACGAGGCGGCGGCGCTTGACGAGCGCCGGTTCGACGACTGGGTCGCCTATCTGGAGCAGGATCTGGTCTATACAGCGCCCCTGCGCCTGACCCGCAACGGTCCCAACAAGGACCGCGACGTCGTGCGCACGATGAAGCATTTCGACGAGAATTATGCGTCGATCCTGATGCGGACCGGGCGCCTGTCGAAAAGCGCCTGGGCGGAAGATCCGCCGTCGCGCACGCGCCGCTTCGTCACCAATGTCCGTATTGCCCAGTGCGACACGGCGGGCGAATATGAAGTTGTGAGCTATCTGTACGTCGAGCGCAGCCGGTTCGATAACCCGGACAATGAGTCGATCACGGCCGAGCGGCGGGATGTGTGGCGGCGGGTCGATGGCGCCTACAAGCTGGCGGTGCGCGAAATCATCGTCGACCAATCGACGCTGGGCATGTCCAACTTCGCGATCTTCCTCTGACGGGGCGATGGCGATGACAGGCTCCCCGCATATTGTAGTGATCGGCAGCGGTCTGGCCGGCTATGGCGTCCTGCGTGAGTTGCGCAAACTCGCGCCGGACGCCCGGCTGACCTTGGTGACGCAGGATGACGGGCATTTCTATTCCAAGCCCGCTTTGTCCACCGCGCTAGCCAAGGGCAAGGTGGCCGATACGCTGGTCACCACGGCGGCGGAGAAAATGGCGACGCAGTTGAAGCTGGACCTGCGCGCCGGGCGGGTGGTCGAGACGATCGACCGGCAGGACAAGGCGGTGCTGACCACCGGCGGGCCGATCTTTTACGACCGGCTGGTGCTGGCCCTGGGGGCGGACCCTATACGGCCGCCAATTGACGGCGATGCGGCCCACCGGGCGATGGCGGTCAATAGCATCGACCATTATCGGGAATTTCGTGAAAAATTGCCCGACGGCGCGCGCGTGCTCATCATGGGCAGCGGGCTTGTGGGCACGGAATTTACCAATGACCTGGCGGCGAGCGGTTATAGGCCGGTCGTGGTCGACATGCTCGGTCATCCACTGGCGCAACTGGTGCCGCTCGCAGTGGGCGCACGCATCCGCGATGCGCTGAGCGCCAAGGGCGTAGAATGGCATCTGGGTCGCAAAGTGATGGCGATCCACAAAGCTGACGGTGGCATCCGCGCGGAACTGGACGATGGGCTGGTGGTGGAGGCCGCCGTAGTGTTGTCCGCCGTTGGCCTGCGCCCGAATGTGCAACTGGCGCAGGATGCTGGGCTGGACGTGGAGCGCGGCATCCTGGTCGACCAGACCGGCCGCACCAGCGACCCGGATATCTATGCGATCGGCGACTGCGCCCAATATCCCGGCGGCCTGGCCGCCTATGTCACGCCGATCATGGCTGCCGCGCGCGCGATCGCGCCCAGCGCGCTGGGCACGCCGACCGACATTCGCTTTCCGCCGCTGTCAGTGCAGGTCAAGACGACCGCCTGCCCCGTCGTGCTGCTGCCCGCGCCGCAGGGCGTGGCGGGTGCGTGGGAGGAAGCGGCGAACGACGCGATGGGCCTGAAATATCTGTTCCGCGACGGCGATGGCGCCATCCGCGGCTATGTCTTCACACAGGATTATTGCCAGGAACGCATGGACATGGACCGTGCCCTGAGCGAGCCACTAACGGGAGTTGCGGCGTGACGGCTTTGGTACAGGACAAGGTTGCGATCGTCACCGGCGGGGCCAAGGGGTTGGGCCATGGCATATCACGCTGCTTGGCGCGGGAGGGCGCGCATCTGCTCATCACCGGGCGCGACGGCGCGGCGGCGGAAGCGGTAGCGGCAGAGATTTCGGCGGAGTTTGGCGTGCGCGCCGTCGGCATGTCCGCCGATGTCGGCGTCAAGGCGGACGTAGAAGCGATGATCGACCGCGCCGTCGCCGAATTTGGCGGTATCGATATTCTCGTCAACAACGCCTCGCTGCTGTCGGACAACGTCCTGCTGGAACAGAAGACCGACGAGATGCTCAAGCGTACGCTGGAAATCGGCACCTGGGGCAGTTGGTGGGCGATGCGCGCCGCCTTTCCACATATGAAGGCGCGGGGCGGCGGGTCGATCGTCAACTTCTATTCGATCGATGCGCAGACCGGTGCCTGGCTGCATGCCGATTATAATATGAACAAGGGCGCGATCATGGGCCTGACCCGCAGTGCGGCGGTGGAATGGGGGCGGTTCAACATCCGCACCAATGCGATCGCGCCGACCGGCATGGGCCAGGTTTTCGCGCAACTGGTGCAGGACGTGCCGGGCTTTCTGGACATGGCGACCGCCAGCAATCCGTTGAAGCGCGCGGGCGACCCGGAACTGGATATCGGCCCGGTGGTGCTGTTCCTGGCGTCGGACATGTCGCGTTTCGTCAATGGCGAGCTGATCAACGTGGATGGCGGGCAGCATCTGCCCGGCTATGTGAGCGTTCCGCACAATCTTGCCGAGATGGAAGCCCAGACATGAAATTGATGCCGCACACCGACTGGAGCGATATCGTCGCCACCGATCAATCCGGCAGCGTCCAGAAAATCCTGGATGGCACGTTGCGCGCGATCGGCAGCATCGGTGCGCGGCGCCTGTCGATGAGCGACATCAGCGAGGCGAGCGGCGTGTCGCGCGGCACGCTTTACCGCTATTTCACGTCCAAGGAGGACGTTCTGGCGGCAGTCAGCGAATATATATGCAGCAGTTTTGAAAAGGGGATTATCGAAGCGGGTCAAGGCATAGCCGACCCGATCGAGCGGTTCCGCGCGGTGATGCGCTTTTACGGCCGCTTCACCATCGAACGGTCGCCCGACGGCATATTCGAGGTCGAACCGGCCTTCCACCTCAATTTCCTGCGCAGTCATTTCAGCCGCCACAAGGCCGCCGTGCAGCAGGCGCTGGACCCGGTACTCGACCATTTCGAGATGCTGACGGGCAGTCGCCTGGACCGCGACATTTTCTGCGACACGATGGTGCGGTTGCAACTGAGCACCCTCATCATTCCGGCCACGCCGCAATGGCTGGCCATTTGGAACGGGGCGCCCGACCGGTTGTGCGAATGGGCGCTGCAAATCGCCGGCCACCATGCCGAACACAAGAGAGGATGAACTGATGGCTACCCTGGCAAAGTTAGAATCTACCACCAAGGTCGGCTTCGCCGACAAGAGCGTGGCTGACGCGCTGGTCGAAAAGGCGCGCAGCCTGCGCGATTTCCTTCAGAGCGAGGCGCCTGCCGGCGAAAAACAGCGCTGTCCGACCCCGGCGGTCGACAAGATGCTGAAGGACGAAGGCTTCCTGCGCCTGCTGGTGCCGCAGCGTCTGGGCGGTTTTGGCCTGTCGCCGACCGATTTCTGCCGCGTACAGATCGAAATCGCGAAAGGCGATCCAGCGATCAGCTGGGTTATGCAGATCATCAACGGCACCAGCTGGATCACCAGCCTGGCCCCTGATGGCGTGCAGGATGCGGTGTTCGCCGACGGTCCGCAGACGGTGTGCGGCGCGTACAACCCGCCCGGCAAGGCGCGCAAGGTCGATGGCGGCTGGATCATCAATGGGAAATGGCCCTATATGTCCGGGTCACGCCAGTCGACCTGGGCGCAGCAGGGCGTGGTGCTGGAAGATTATGACGGTCCCGTCGTTCCGGGCATCAACATGTGCTACCTGCCGATGGACGCGATGACGATCGAGGACAGCTGGTTCGTGTCGGGGATGCAGGGCACCGGGTCCGACACCGCGATCGCCAAGGACGTGTTCATTCCCGACGCGCAGATGGCGCTGATGACCGAGAGAACCGGCCAGATCGACCCGACCAAGCGCCATTTCGGTGCGCCGTCCGACCTGCTGCCCGCCGTTCCGGTCGTACGCACGACCGGCATCGCCCAGTTGATCGGCGCAGTGGAGGCGATGCTGGAAATCGTGCGGGCAGAAGCGCCCAAGAAGCCGGTGCTGACCACCATCATCGGTCCGCGCACAAGTTCCGGCGCCTATATGCGCGACCTGGGCGAGGCCGCCGCGATGATCGACACGGCGAAGCTGATCCTGTTCGACCTGACCGCTAAGCTCGACCGGGTCGGCCTGGGCGAGGAATTCACTATGGCGGAGAAGGCCAAGCACCGGGCAGCAGGCGCGCAAATGATCGAACTGGTCCATGGGGCGAGCGAATCGCTGATGTTCCAGGTGGGGTCTTCGGCCTTCGCGCTGGACAAGCCGATCAATCGCTATTGGCGCGACGTGTCGATGGCGACACGGCATATCCAGAATATCCCGACCATAGGCTACGAAATCTTCGGTCGCGCCTTGACTGGTGCGGACCCGATTTCGCCGCCGGGCGCCTATTGACCCTCGGCGCCGCCCGCTCGACCGAGTGGGCGGCGCTGCTGTCGGTTGAAGGATGATCGCGATGTCCCCCGCCTATGTCGATCCGACCGTTCGCCTCTTCGGCGACGTTCGGCTGGGTGAGGATTGCAGCCTATGGCCCTATGCCGTCATCCGGTGCGAGCGGGCGTTCGTCTCGGTGGGCCGCTGCGCAAGCGTGCAGGATCATGCGATGGTCCATATCGGCTGGGACGATCCGACCGTCATCGGCGATTATTGCACCATCGGCCACCGCGCCGTGGTGCATGGCTGCACGATCGAACCGGCCTGCCTGGTCGGGGTTGGGGCAACGATCATGGAACGATGCGTCATTGGCCATGGGTCAATCGTGGCGGGGCATAGTTTCCTGCCCCCCGATACAATTGTACCGGCCCATTCGCTGGTGATGGGAACGCCTGGCCGGGTCGTGCGCCAAATCGACAAATTGCGCGACCATGTGATCGACGCGCTGCTCTATCGCGACAATGCGCGCGGCTATGCGCGGGGCGATCATCGGGTGTGGAACCGAGCGGACCGGGAGGCGCTTGGCAGGGAGGCGGACGACATACTTGCTGGCGAAGCGCCGAGTTGGGGAGCTCCATGACCGACATATTGGACCGGCTGTTCCGGCAGGCGCGTACCCATAATGGCTGGACCGACCAGCCCCTTACCGGCGCGATGGTGCGCACGCTCTACGATCTGGCCAAATGGGGGCCGACGACTGCGAACAGCAATCCCGCACGGTTCGTCTTCATTCGTTCGGCGGAGGCGAAGGCGCGGCTGATGCCGCACATCAATGCGGGCAATGTCGATAAGGTCGCGCAGGCGCCCTGCACCGTCATCATCGCGGGGGACACGCGATTTTACGAGGAATATGCTACCCTGTTCCCGTCCCGCGACATGCGGAGCGTGTTCGAGGGGAAGGATGCGCTGATCGCCGAGACGGTGGCGCGGTCATCGACCTTGCAGGGCGCTTATCTCATCATGTCGGCGCGAACGCTGGGGCTGGATTGCGGGCCGATGTCGGGCTTCGACGCGGCGGGCGTGGACAGTGAATTTTTCCCCGATGGACGGTGGAAAGCTAATTTCCTGTGCAATATCGGCTATGGCCGAGCCGAAGCGCTGCATCCGCGGAACCCGCGCCTGGATTTTGACGCAGCCTGCCTGGACCTATAGGGCGTCCGTCGCGAGACGAACGCCCGCCATCGATCAGGCGGCAGGGGTCCAGACCAGCGGGAGTGCGACGGGCTGGATCATGCCCAGATGGCATTCGACCGTGTGACCCGGCGCAATACGGAATTGCGGGATGCGGGCGAGAAATTCCTCCATCGCGATCCGTAATTCCCGCCGCGCCAGATGCATGCCCACACAGGTATGGATACCAAAGCCAAAGCCGACATGGCGTGGCTTACGGTCTAGCCGCACCTGTGTCGGCGCATCGAACTCGGCCGGATCGCGGCCCGCGAGCGTGGTCGACATCGCGACCTTTTCCCCCGGCATGAAGCGCACGCCGGCGACTTCCGTTTCCTTGATGCAGGTGCGAAAGGTCGTGACCGCGCCATAGGCCCGCATCAGTTCATCAATCGCATGCGGGATGTCGGACGGATTGGCGCGCAGATGCGCCTGATCCTCCATCGCGCTGCCCAGATGTCGGAAATGCAGACCCATATTGGTCGAGACGGTATCAAGCCCGCCGATGAACAGGTTGAACATAAAGCCCAGCAGTTCATCCTGCGTCAGTGGCCGATCGCCGATCCGACCCTGCACCCCGAAGCTGATAAGGTCGTCGCGCGGATTGGCGCGTCGATCGTCAATCTCCCCGCCCAGATAATCGAGCACGCTGCGTGTGGCCTCGGCAATCTGCGCGAGGTCGTGATTGTGGAGCAGGTTCTTTTCCCACTCCATGAATTCCGCTACCCGGTCATGCGGCAGCCCCATCAGATCCATGAACACCTTGATCGGAAATTCGAACGCGAACTCGCTCATGAATTCGCACGAACCGAGCGCGGCGAACGCGTCGATATATTCGATCGCATATTGACGGATCTTGCCCTCCAGCGCGGCCATCGCCTTGGGCGTGAAGGCCGGGTTTACCATCTGGCGGAACGGGCCATGGGCGGGCGGGTCCAACTCAGCGGGCGAATTAATCCAGTTGCCGCCGACCAGTTTGGAATAGGGGGAAAAATCGGTCGACGAAAAATGTTCGGTGTCCAGGTAAATGGCGCGCAGATGCGCCATGCGCCGTGGCACCCAGGCTGCGGTTCCGCCCGGATAGGCGTGAGGCGCATAGATGATGTCGGGGCCTTCATGCACCGCCATCGCCATATCGTCGAACGGATCGCGGTTCGTCGTCATGCCAAAGATGAAGGGAAAGTCGGGCTTGACCAGATCGGCCGGCACATGGTCGGGAATGGGTTGCGGGGGGAACATCATGATCGTCTGTCTCCTTGATCGGCGGGGAGACTGCGCGCCCGCCCCCGCCATTTCACCTGTCTTTCAGAAGGGCCGGGGTTCAGAAGGAACGCGGCAGCCCTAGGCTTTCGGCGATGCCGTTGCGCACCATTTCATTGGTGATAGGGCCGATCCGCCACAGTCGGCTGTCGCGCCAGTAACGCTGCATGTCGGTTTCGGCGGAATAGCCCATCCCGCCCAATATCTGGATGCCCAGGTCTGCGGCGGCATTGGCGTTTTCCGATGCCATGAGTTTGAGCATATTGGCCTCCACCCCGACATTTTCGCCGCGCGCCTGTTTGTCGGCGCAGAAATGCAGCATTAGTTCGGTGGTCTTCTGCATGGTCGCAATGTCGGCGACATAATGTTGCAAGCTCTGGAATCGGCCGATGACCCCGCCGAACGCCTTGCGCTGCTTCATATAATCGAGCGCATCTTCCAGCACGCCGTCGATGACGCCAAGGCAGAAGGCGCCGACCATGATCCGTTCATTGTTGAGCGTGGGCAGCAGCATGTACCAGGCCTTGTGCGGTTCCCCCAGCACCTGTTCGTCGGCGACCAAGGCGTCCTCGAAATGCACCGAGCAACTGCCCATCGAGCGCATACCGAGTTTGGCGAGCGGGGTGATCTTCACGCCCGCTGTGTTGATCGGCACCCAGAACAGGGTCAGCCCCTGGTGCTTCTTTTCAGCGTCCTTGTCGCTGCGCGCGATCACCAGCAGATAGTCGGCGACATGGGCGGAGGAGGACCAGATCTTTTCGCCATTGAGTTTCCAGCCCCCCTCGACCCGTTCGGCTGTCGTGGTCATCGCGCCCAACAGGTCGGTGCCGCCGCTCGGCTCGGTAAAGGCGATCGCGGCCTTCAATTGCCCGGTGGCGATCAGCGGCAGATATTTCGCCTTTTGTTCGGGCGACCCATAAAGGCCGATCGATTTCGACCCGGCAAAGCTGGTGATGCCCCAGATCCAGGCGAGGCCACCCAGCGACCGGGCCAGTTCGCGCGCCAGCAGCATCTGCATGACAACATCGCCGCCTTGCCCGTCATACTCCTCCGATATGCCGATGCCGTGAAAGCCCGCTTCGGTGAATTTGTCCCACAGCGCGAAGGGGTAGTTGTGTTCGTCCTTTTCCAGCGCGCGCGCCCATTCCTTGGGCACTTCCTTGTCGATCCAGCGCCGCGCCATGTCCTGAAAGGAACGATATTCCTCTGGCAGTTCGAAATCCATGTCCTGTGTCTCTCTTGCTTATCGGGAAGGGTGATCGGATGCGGCCGGGCAGCCTGCATCTGCGATGGCGATCAGGCGCGTGGCCATGCGATCGAGGCAGGCCAGCACGCCGGGATGGTCGCCCGCCTTGAACGCCGCGAGGATCGCCTGATGCTGTTCCAGGCCAATCGTCGTCAGCGTCTGGAGGCCATGCAGCAGGATGAAGCGGGCGATCAGACCGCGCCGGTCAAGGGTCGAGCGCAGCAGTTCGCGGTTCGCCGACGCGGTGATGAAGATGGTGTGGAAATCCAGCCCAGCGGCAATCGCTCCGGCATAGTCGTCCCCGTCCAGCGCCGTGCGATAGTCAGCGATTGCCTGATCGAGCAGGACTGCTTGCCCTGCGCCGATATGGCCCATCCCCCAGGCATAGCCCAGCCGCCACAATTCCCATTGCACGCGCAACAGGTCGCGGGTCGCGGGGAAATCAATCGGGGTGACGCGCTTCAACCTATGCGCCTCGATCTCCACCAATCCTTCGGATGCCAGCGTGCCAAGCGCCTCACGGATCGGCGTGGCGCTGACGTTCAGACTGGCGGCGAGTGCGGTTTCGCGTAGCAAGGTGCCGGGCGCGATAGTGCCGGACACGATGGCGTCGCGCAGGCGATCGACCACCGCCTGCCGCAGGGTGGAGGGCGAACGCAACGGTTCCCCCATCATTCCGCCCGATGGCGGCAAAGACGGCGCTATGGCCGGTGGGAGGTTGGGCAATTCCATAGTCTATAGAATGATTGCGCCGAGCCCCAACTGCGCCTGTCGAGGGATAGGGTCGAGCGAGAGGGATGCAGGCTAGTGCGGAGTCATGAACTGCCCGAAATGTCGCGCGCCGATCGATGGCTTTGGAACCGGCTGCATTGCGTGTGGCCATAGCGGCGGCGACCTGCGCCGGGCATTGTTATGGACGCTGGTCCCGACCGGCGTGATTGCCGCGACGCTGGGCGCATCCATCGCCATCGCCGAAGCGCATCGCACTGGCAGCAGCCGAAACCGCTACAGCAATGCGATCGAGGAAAGGGATGCGCCCGGACGAACGCAATCCTTCGCCAAGCTGATGCATGATGCAGGCGAGGTCTGTACAAGTACGAAGCGTTCGCTGTTTCGGGGCGACATCGGCACCAATGCGGTCTGGGCCATTGGTTGCGGCGACACCGGCGACTGGATGATCCTGATCGCGGACAATGGCGCGACCCGCGTGGCGCAGTGCGGGCCGCTGGAAAAAGCAGGCACCCCATGCTGGACGCCGCTTGATTCTTGATCGTTCGGCGGGACGAGCCCGCTTTAGCCGACCGGAACGCCCTGCCCCACGGACCACCAGTCAAGACTCGGCCCGTCGCGCGCCAGCCGTAGCCACACCGTGTCGAACGCCGCAGCCAGCATGACGGGCGAAGCATCCAGCGCCCTGAAAGTCCGCAAGAGCATTTCGTCCATATAGGAACGCGGAGCCATGCCTCCCCGCATCAGCCGCCGCCGCGCTTCGATCGTGACCCCGACGATAAGGTCGACGGCCATGTCGCTGGAAGCGAAATCCATCTGCCCCTTCTGCCGGGCATCGTCGAGCGCATCGCGGACCATAAGGTCAAAGCTGCTGGCGCGTTCGAAATAATTGACATAATCTACGCGACAGGTAAAGCCGCTCCAGCGCGGATCATGCCAGGCGCGCAACATTGTGATCGCCACGCCGCCCACCGCGCGCAGCAACGGGGCGTCATCGTCATCGAACAGCCGACGATAATCGCCGATCATGCCCGCCGTCAGCCGCTCGCCCAGC
Organism: Sphingobium sp. KKT206; assembly: GCF_055640555.1. NCBI lineage: Bacteria > Pseudomonadati > Pseudomonadota > Alphaproteobacteria > Sphingomonadales > Sphingobiaceae > Sphingobium > Sphingobium sp. KKT206. The sequence goes on along the minus strand of NZ_CM145765.1, from coordinate 758,679 downwards.
GCATCGACGGCGGCTTCCAGCGATTCGAAATATTTGTAGAAACTGCCGCGCGACACGGCGGCCGCCTGGATCACGTCGTCGATCACCAGATGGCCGTTCGCCTGACCCGGCTGATACAGGTCGAATACCGTGTCGAGCAGCCGGTCGCGCATCCGTTCCCGCCGCAACGCCGCCGCCCGGCTGCGCGGGTCGATGGCGGGCGGGACGGATGTGGTCTCGGACATGGCCTGCTACTGCATCGGATGGAAATAGCGCGCAAGCAGGCTGCCATCGTCGCCGAACACATAATGTTCTATGCTGTAGACCTTCATCGGATGCCCGTCATGCACACCTTCGTTGCGGACGTAGATGACCGCTTCGTTGCCGCTGACCTTCACATCCTCCACCACCAACTGCCAGCCGAGAAACTGGTCGCATAGCGCCTCCAGCTTGTCCCACCCCGCCTCCACCGGGGCCGTCGCAGGATCCTGCACCTTGAACCCGCCCGGCGCTATGGCGCGGAAGGCAGCCATGAAATCATCGATCCGGCCTTCGCTGAACATGATGGCTTGGCTGGTCAGAAATGTCGCTATCTCCTGCGTCGTGGGTATCGGCATCCATTCTCTCCTGTTGTTATGCTGTTGCCCAAGCGGGTGCGGGCGCAATGTCCGGCAGCAGGCGGATGTTGGACGGCATGCCCGCAATCGCGCGGCCGTACAGCTCGATCGACAGCGGCGCGTTGAGCGCATTGTGGCGGGTGCCGACATTGAGGTCGCGCCAGAGGCGCTGGAGCGGGCTGGCCAGCGCAAAGGCGCCCGGCCCCGCCACGTCCATCAAGCGGTTGCCCGCCGCGCGCAGCAATTCCATCGCATAGCCGCAATCGGCCTGGATCTGCGCCTTGTCATAGCCGGTCAGCACCCGTTGCTGCGCGCTATCGTCCAGCAGCGCGGCGGCTCGGCGGATGTGGAGCCAAGCCGAATCGATCTCTATCGCCGCCCGGCCCATCAGGCCGACCAGCGCCTCCGACCCGCCCTGGCTGGCATAAGTCCACCCCACCACGGGCCGCCCGGCCATCGCCTGCGTCACGCCCTCCAGCAGAGCGCTCGCCGCGCCTAGCATCGGTGCCAGTACGCCCAGCGGAAACAGCGGCTCCATAGGCCAGCGGTCGCGCGGCTCCAGCCCTGCCATCGTTAGCAGCAGATCGGCCGATGGCGCGCGGCCCGTCCACAGGACCAGCGCTTCGGGCACGAAAAGGTCGTCCGCAACGATCATGTTGCTGCCCGACCCGGCCATGCCTGCGACGTGCCAGTTATTCTCGATCCGGCATGCCGCATCGCGCAGGTCGAGGAAGGCCATGGCCGCTTCGCCCCCTTGCGCCGTGTCGACCATGACCCCATTGAGCGCCCAATCGGCGTGTAGGCAGCCCGATCCATAGCCCCAGCGGCCCGACACGCGATAGCCGCCCGCCACCGCCACCGCCTTGCCGGTCAGGGCCGAAGCGCTGCAAAACAGTTCGTCCCCAGTGCGGAACAGCAGGTCGGTTGCCGACGATGGCAGGGCCAGAGCGGTGCCAGTGATCCCCGACAGCAAGCCATAGGCCCAGGCGGTGCCGACACAGCCTTTGGCCAGTTCCGCCACCGTTTCGATATGGGTGATGAGGCGATGGCCAGGCCCGCCAGCACGGCGTGGCGCCGTGATGTGAAAAAGGCCGGATTCCTGTAGCCCCGCCATCACTGGTGCCACGATCCGCCGTTGCCGCTCACAATCGTCGGCATAGCGTTCCAGCAAGGGCCGCAGCGATGCCGCAACCCTGACAGGGTCCATCACTTGGACGACGCGCCTGTGTGTCTGCATCATTTCGACCGGCATGATCGGCTCCCCTCCATCCGCTTGGATATGTAATGACATTATTGTCGTTATATGCAATGGCCAATTGTCGGTGGGATTTCATCTGCTGCTTTGGGAAGTCCCCCTGCCTCCCGATAGGCAGAGTGAAGACAATTGCCTTATAGGGTCTGGCGCTAGCCATCAGAGAGCCGGCGAACGGCTGGCACCCAGAGAGGATTTTCATCCGATGCGTAAGATCGACTTGCCTGCTTTCGATGCCGCCGCCTTCGCTGCGGCTTATGGTCCCTGGGCCGTCATCGCGGGTGCTTCGGAAGGCACCGGCGCCTGCTATGCGCGGCAACTGGCCGCCATGGGCATCAACCTGGTGCTGGTGTCGCGCCGCCTGCCTGCGCTGGAAGCGCTAGGGCAGGAACTGGCCGCAGAACATGGCATCGCCTTTCGCGCATTGACCGCCGACCTGACGGAAACGGGCGAGGGATCGCGCCTGGTGGAGGCGACGGCCGATCTGGATATCGGCCTCTATATCTCCAACGCGGGCGCGGACGGCGCGGGCAACAGCTTCTTTGGCGTGCCGGTCAAACGGTCGCTGCGCCTGCTGACCATGAACGCGGCCAATGTGCTGGAGGCCGTCCATGGTTTTGGCAACCGGTTCCAGGCGCGCGGCAAGGGCGGTTTCGTCATCATGTCGTCGGGCGCAGGCCTGGGCGGACAGCCATGGTTGGCGATGTATTCGGCGACCAAGGCGTTCGAATTGAACTTCGTGGAATCGCTCTGGGCCGAACTTGACGGCCAGAATATCGACATTGTCGGCGTCGCTGCGCCGATCATGGACACGCCCACCCTGCGCCGCGCGACCGAAGGGCTGGGGATGGATTATAGCATCGCTTATGATCCGGCCGAAGTGTGCGCGCTGGCGCTGGCCATGCTGGGCAAGGAGCCGCTGGTGATCGTGCCCGATGGTCCCGACGAAGACAAAATCCCGCAGATCCAGGCCGACCGCAAAACCCGCCTGCTGGCGCTGGCGGAATGGGGCAAGGCCTATACCGCCGCCGCCACCGCCTGAAGCAACAGAGGACAGAGAGCATGACCGATCAGGTGGACGTCGTCGTCATTGGAGCCGGGCATAATGGCATGGCCGCGGCCGGCTATCTGGCGCGCGAGGGCAAGAAGGTGCTGGTCGTCGAGCGGATGGCCAAGGTCGGGGGCATGACCAGTTCGGGCTATATGATCCCCGAAGCGCCCAATCATCTGGTGACGCCCTGCGCCGTCGAACTGCTGTTCGCGCGCAAATCCGGCATAATCGAGGATTTCGAGCTGGCCAAATATGGCCTCAAAACGGTCGATCCCGACCCGACCTATGCTTATCTGCACCCCGATGGCAGCTCCATCGCGCTGTTTTACGATTACAAACGCACAGCCGAGGACATAGCCCGGATCAACCGTAACGACGGCAAGGCCTATCTGGAATTCATGAAGACGCTGAACGTCATGATGGACATCGGCTTTCCGATGATGATGGCGGAACCAGGTCGGCCGGACATGAAGAACCTGTCCAAGATCATCGGCAGCGCAGTGCGCAACGTGCGGCTGAAGGACGAACTGGTCGCCCTGTCAAAGGCGACGGCGGATCAGGTCGCATGCGAACGGTTCGAACATCCCGCCACCATCGCGCTGCTGCTGGGCATCGCGGCGGGTGCGGGGCCGGTGGATGATGACGGCAATGCGGCGGCCTATATGATCTTTGCCGTCACGCATAAATATGGCACTGGCAAGCCGATCGGGTCGCTCCAGTCCTTTTCCGACGCGCTGGCGCGCAGCATCGAAGCGTCCGGTGCGACGATCCTGCTTAACGCCCCCGTCGCCGAAATCATTGTCGATGATGGCGCGGCAAAGGGCGTGCGGCTGGAGGATGGCCGGGTGATCCCGGCGAAGATGGTCATTGCCACCTGCGACCCGCGCACCGCCATGCGCATGACTACACCGGGCGGGGTCGATCGCGCACTAATGCAGCGGATTGAACATGCGCCCTCAAACCGGTCCAACGCTGCGCCGTTCCTGGCCAATATCGCGATGTCGGGACCATTGCGCCTGAAGAAGCATCAGGATTTGCGCCATGACGACGCGGACCTGAATAAGGCGGTCGGCCTGATCGGCACGTCCGAAGAAGTACGCGAATCCTTCGCCACCGCGCGGCGCGGCGACATTCCCGATCGCCATGCGATGTCGCTCAGCCCGCTGTCGAACAGCGACCCGACGCAGGCACCGCCGGGCGGATCGCTGGCCTATGTCTATCTGCCTGCCATGGCGGTGGATGCGCGCGAGGGCTGGTCGCCCGCGCTCAAGGACAAGACCATGTCATCGGTCATCAGCCATCTGGGCGAATATTATGACGGGCTGGACACCGAAGTCGGGCGTTTCGTGGAAACCGCGCGGGAACGGGAAAAGCGGTTGAACGTCACCAATGGTTGTGTAACCCATATCGATTTCGGCGCGCTGCGTTCGGGCGTGCATCGCCCCGCCACTGGCTTTGGCGGTCCCAAGCCGCCCTTCCCCGGATTTCTGATCGGCGGCGCGGGCGCGCATCCGGGCGGCGGCGTGTCGGGCATTGCCGGCCGGATCGCGGCCAATCGCGCGCTGCGTGAACTCAAGAAAATGAAATAAGGGATGGATGCCATGACAAGTTTCGTAAATCCGGTCGGCATCCCTGCAAAGCTGGAGAATGTCACTGCCGAATGGCTGACACAGATCATGCAGGCGCGCTATCCCGGCATCGTGGTGCAGGAGATGGAAGCAGTGTTCCTGCGCAACAGCCACACGACCAAATATCAGGTCAAGCTGACGCTCAACGATGTTGGAAAGGCGGCGGGTATCCCGGAGAATGTATGCCTGAAGGCTAATTGGGCGCAGTTCGAAAGCCAGGGCATCTGTCGGTTGGAAGCCCGGTTTTACGAAGATTTTCGCCGCCTCGTCGCCTTCCCCGCGCCCCGCTCCTTCTTCGAGGCGTGGGATCCGCGCGATGATAGCGGCCAGGGACTGGTCGTGATGGAGGATCTTTCGATCGAGGGCGGCCATTTCGGCGTCAGCACTGACCATATGGGCGTGGAGGAAGCCGCGCGCGCCGTCGCCAGCCTGGCGAAAATCCATGGTGCCTTCTGGGATAGCCCGGTACTGCACGCGGCCGACTGGCTGCCCGTGTCAATGGTGACGGCAGTCGACGCGCAGCAGCTACACATGATGTATAGTTTTGCGGAAGCAAACCATGCAATGCCTGAATATCAGGCGTTCCTGCCAAGCTGGATCAAGGGCGACCTGTCGCGGCTGCATACGGTGTTCGACGCGCTGGTCAACTTCGCGCAGCATAAGGAACAGGGACCATGGTGCCTGGTCCATGGCGACAGCCATCAGGGCAACAGCTATCTGCGCCCCGACGGCGAGCGGGTGTGGCTGGACTGGCAACTGGTACGCAAGGGGCGGCCGATCCGCGACTTCACCTATTTCCTGCTCGGCGCGCTGACGATCGAGGAGCGGCGCGCCAATGAACGCGACCTGTTGCGCCATTATCGCCGCTGCCTGATCGAAACCGGGGCGCAGGGCGTACCGGACGACGAGACATTGTGGGAATATTATCGCCGCTGGCCACCCTATGCGATGCAGGCATGGATCGCCAATATGGACGAGTGGGGGCAAAAGGGGATGCACATCGTCGAGCGTATCTTCGTCGCGGGCGAGGATTTGGGCACGGTCGAAGCGCTGGGCGTCACTTTCTAAAGATAAGGGAAAAGCGCCATGTCGGATTCCATCACGCCCTTTACAGTGGCCATTCCGCAGGAGGCTCTGGACGATCTGCATCGGCGGATCGTTCACACACGCTGGCCAGCAGCGGAGACGGTTGCGGACTGGAGCCAGGGCGTGCCGATCGCCGCGATGCGCGACTTGTGCACCTATTGGGCCGATGGCTATGACTGGCGGCGGTGTGAGGCGGCGCTCAACGCCCTGCCCCAGTTCATGATGCAGATCGACGACCTAGCGATCCATTTCCTGCATGTGCGCAGCCCCCGGCCCGATGCCGTGCCGCTGATCCTGACCCATGGCTGGCCCGGATCGGTGCTGGAGTTCATGAAGGTCATCGGCCCGCTCAGCGATCCTGCGACCGCCGATGCGCCAGCCTTCCACCTCGTCATCCCGTCCCTGCCCGGCTATGGTTTTTCCGACAAGCCCATCGCGACCGGATGGGGCGTCGAAAAAATCGCAGACGCCTGGATCACGCTGATGCGGCGGCTGGGCTATGATCGTTTCTTCGCGCAGGGCGGCGACTGGGGCGCGGCGGTCACGACCGCCATCGCCATGGCCGCGCCGCCGGAACTGGCGGGCGTCCACCTCAACATGCCGCTGGTCTTTCCCGAAGCCGGCGACTTTGCCGACCTGACGCCCGCCGAGGCCAAGACGGTCGAGCGGATGCAATATTATCAGGACCATGATGCGGGCTATGCCAAGTTGCAGGGCACAAGGCCGCAGACGGTCGGCTATGCGCTGGCGGATTCTCCGGTCGGGCAGGCAGCGTGGATCTACGAGAAATTCCAGGCTTGGACCGACAATGGTGGCCGGGCGGAAGACGCGCTGAGCCGCGACGACATGCTGGACATCATCAGCCTCTACTGGCTGACCAACAGCGGTGCTTCATCGGGGCGGCTTTACTGGGAAAGCGCGGGCGCGTTCAAGGCGCAGCGGCTGGACCTGCCAGTCGGTGTCAGCATCTTCGCGCAGGAAATCTTTCGCCCCTCGCGCCGCTGGGCCGAACGCAGCTATTCCGATCTGGTCCACTGGAACGAACTGCCGGTCGGCGGCCATTTCGCTGCGTTCGAGCAGCCTGCGCTGTTTGCAGTGGAATTGCAGGCCTGCTTTGGCGCGATGCAGCCCCGCGCCTGATTTCAGCTCGGCAGGAAGCTGAGTGGTGCGCCCATGGTTGCGCGGTAGGACACAGGCTGCTTGCCGTCCGTATCGCGCAGGCCATAGCCTTCACCCAGTTCCGCGCCGATCAGCGCCTTGCCTGACAGGGCGGCAAGATCAGGATCGTCCATCAACCGGTCGAGGACCAAGCCGGAAAATTCCGGGGTTTCCCAGGACGGCAACATCGCGCGCAACTCTTCGGGCAGCATTTCGGGTGGCATGGCGCGAACCGCATCGGTCAGGATGAAACCGGGCCACAGGGATACCGCCGACACGCCATGGGGCGCCAGGTCGATCGCCATGTCGGCGGTCATCTTGTCCGTTCCTGCCTTCGCCGCGCCATAGGCTGGACCGTGGAAATAGGACACTGCGCCGTAGAAGGATATGCTGGCGATCAGACCCCTGCCCGCCGCGACCATCATAGGTGCTGCATGATAGGCGGCGACATAGGCCGATCGCAGGCCGACATTTATCATGTCAGCCAGATGGAGTGGCTTTTCCCAGAAACCTCCCGGTGCGATCAGGTCCATTGCATGTACGGCCGCGACATTGTTGACCAGCAGGTCCAGCCTGCCGCCGGTCCACTCCGCCAGCTTGGCGAAGGCTGCGGCCACCGCATCATCGTCGCGATGGTCGCAGAGCAGCGCCAGCCCTTTGCCCCCGGCCCGGTCGATCTCCGCGACAACGGCGTCCAGTTCTAACCTGTCCCGCCCAGTGACGGCGACCCTATGGCCGCGCGATGCCAGGCCCCTTGCGATGCCACGCCCCAATCCGCGCGTTGCGCCTGTCATCAGCACCATCTTGTCGCTCATATGCCTGTCCCTGTTCTGTTCATGCCCTGCGCGTGACCGGCAACACCACATTGCTGGCCGCCACGCCCAGCGCAGTGGGGCCAAAAAGCTGGAGCTGCCGCCCCTCTATCGTGCCAAGTAGGGTGATGAGCGCCGCGTCCTCGTCCGGCCCGGCAGCGTTCACATACGCCTCCAGCGCCGTGGCGGCCGCGTTCCAGTCCTGAAACGGCCGATCCAGCAGCGCCGTCACATCGGCGATGTTGCGTGCGACCATATCCGCGCCATGGGCATCGGCGCGCTCCGCCCATTCGACCAGTTCCGCCACCTGCCTTTTCTGCATCTGCGCCCCTTCGTCGGCCATGGCCAGTCCGGCCAGCGTATCGGCGATCTTGGCCATCAACGGCGCATTGTCACCCTGTCGTTCGACCAGTGGCGGCAAATCGGGCAGCGCCACCCCCGACAGGGCGGACAGGGCCAGCAGGATCGACCGGCGCAGTGCCAGGTCGAACATCAGATAGACCGAATGAGGATCGCCCGCTTTGGGCGCACCCACGGTCCCGGTGAACTGCATCGTGCCCAGCAGGGAAAATTGCAGGACGTGGAACAGCACCGCGTCATGGTCGACCGGCTCGCCCGTCGCCTCTTCATAATAGCCGACCAGTTCCGCCAGCGGCGCGCCCAGCGGTTCGAAACTGTCGCGCATCCCCATCGTCGCGATATCGACCAGCGGATCGCCGATCATCGAAAATTCGAAATCATACAGCTTTGTCATCGCGCCCTGATCGACCAGATATTGGCCCGAATCGAACTGGATGAAGCTGGCTTGAGTGCGGTAATCCGGCACGTTGCGACGCAGCCAGCCGATCACGAACGCCAGCAAAGGTTCGGGGCGGCTCTTGGTGCGCCGATAATGCGGCATATAGGCGTCCAGCCCGGCCAGCGCGATCGCCTCGGCACCGTCCGGCTGGTGTAGCCCGGCCGCGACGAAGGGTTCGATCGGCAGCCGGTGCATCGCCGCGACGGCGTGCATATAGTCGCGCCCGATCGCGATCCTCGTTGCATCGTCCAGGGTAGAGAAATCGCGCGTACCCGCTATCGCTTCCATGACGATGCAGGGCGGATCGGCGAGATAGCCATGGATTTCCGGTACCGGCAGTCCCTGCCTGTGAAGCAGGTCGATCACGTCCGCCTCACGCTTGAGGTCGGGAAAGATCGACACGTCGCCGCCCCGGTTGCCGCGCAGGTGGAGGCGGCGCACCACCCCGTCCACCTCCACATTGGCGAACCAGGAAGGGCGCCAACGGATCAGCCGTTCCAGGCCCACGACTTTGCCGCCGGTCAGGTGTTCGACATAGCCGGTGATGCGCCCGACCGCCGCATCGTCATAGTCGTTGAGGGGGACGGGGCCGCTCACGGCGCGAAGGCCTCCGCTGCGGCGCGCGTGTCCATATATTCTCGCCCCGACAGAATCTGGCCGTCGCGGATCACCAGCAGATTATGATAGTCGTTGCGATAGACCCGGTCGGGGAAGATCATTTCGCCGCGCACTTCCACCGCGACCCTGTCCCCTTCGGCCGTGATGCCGACCACCTGCGCGCTGCGCCGCTGCGCCGACAACAGGCCGCCGGTTACGCTGGCGATGAAATCGGCGCGGCTCATGTCGCCAAAGCCTGATATCCACCATGTGCAGTCGGGATGCTGCAACGCTTCGATCGTTGCGGCGTCCCCCTCTTCCACCGCCTGCATGTAGCGGCGAGCGACCGCCTTGTTCGCTTCGAGGTCGGCCATGCTCATTCTCCCAGACGATAGCGCAGGGTCAGGCCATATTGGCGCGGCGGACCGAAGATAGCTGTGTTGAAGCCCAACCCCGCCCCCGATACGGCACCGATCGCCTGATAGGTCTTGTTAAAGACGTTGGTCATAGTGACGCCGACGTCGATCGGGCGGCCACCGACATTACGCCAGTCCAGCCGTATGTTGGCCAGGCCATAGGCTGGCAACGCCGTGTCGACGAAGGACAATTTGCTGGAATGATAATAGTCCGCCGACGCGTTGAGATCGCCCATCGCGCCCAGTGGGATGCGATATTGCGCGCCCAGCGTGAAGGTCGCCTTCGCCACCAGGTCGAACGGGATTTCCTGGGTTGTGAGATAAGCGGCGATCGGCGCAGGGGCGGTCAGTTCGCGCGTCTTGGTGTCGAGCAGGTTGCCGCCGAAGGTGAAGGTCAGCCGATCGGAAAACAGGATGCGTCCGTCAAAATCCAGCCCCGCGACGTGCGACTTGCCGGCATTGGCCAGCATCGTGCCCGACTGCGGATCGTTGTCCGCGCTGCAATCGCCATCGGGGGAAAAGGGCGCTTCGCCAAAGACCGGATCGCCCGCAACGCAGCCCGGCTGGGTCAGCAGGCCGCTCAGTGCGATCTGCACCCCGTCATAATAGCCCACAAAGCCCGACAGGTTCAGGCGGACGCGGACGTCGCCCAGCGTCCAGTCGGATCGCACCCCCAGTTCCAGGTCGGTGACTCGTTCCGGCCCGAAGGACTGATAGGGCGCCAGCCGCCCGCCGAAGGTGGGCGTATTGATGCCGCCGGTGCGATAGCCGCGCCGGGTGGAAATATAGGTGAAGAGGTCGGGCGTCACCTGCCAGTCGAAACCCACGGTCCAGGTGGGCGCATCGGATTTGGCGGTGTTGGTGGTTGCGCCGATCAGGATCGGGTTGGTCGATACGCATTCATTGGGGCGGACGGTCCCCTGGGTGGTGTTGTCGGTCGCCGTACAGGCGATTTCCTTGTCCCAGGTGTAGCGCAGCCCGGCGTTGAAGCGCAGACCCTGGGCGATTTCATCCAGCTTTATGTTGACGTTGCCGAACAGCGCTTTGCTCTTTTCGGTGTAGAAATTATATTGGAAGGTGCCGTAATTTTCGGCCGGCAGGAAAGGTGGCAGCACGACCTGGGCGATCGAACTGCCGCTGCCCGTCGGGCCGTAGGGCTGGCTTTTCAGATAAAATCCGCCCACCAGCCAGTCCACCCGGTCGTCAAGCGCGCTGCCCTTGATCTGCACTTCATTGGTATATTGTTCGACGTTGTTGACAGCGCCTGCGTTCAGCAGGGTCAGCGGCAAGCCGGCGGGCAGTCCGGCAGCAGGATTGCCAGTCGTGATCAGCAACGGCACGCCGTCGGTGTTGATATTATAGTTCACATAGGTTTTGCGATAGCCGAAGATGTTGGTGAAGCTGACCCCGCTGTCGCTCAGGTCGATATCGGTGCGGTTGGTGATGCCCCAGCGGCGGGTGCGGTTGATTGCGGGGGACACGTCGCTGTCGATGACGCGGGGACCACGCGCCTGCTGCGCCGCCAGCGCCTCCTGCATCGCGCTGCGCAGACCCAACAGGTCGATCAGGCTGGGATTGTCGAACAGGCTGGTCAGCAACACCGCGTCGCCGGTGTAGTTGTTGCGATACCAATCGAAGATAGTGAGGTTCTTGAAACCCTCGACTGGTTCGGCCAGCACGGACACGCGGAACGCGCGGGAATTGACGTCGTCCAGGTCGCCGCCCAGTCCGATATTCTTGGTATAACCGTCGCGCTTTTCGTACCGGCCCGCGACCCGTACCGCCAGCTTGTTGTCCACGATCGGGATGGACAGCGCGCCTTCCAATTGCTTGCGTTCATAGCGGCCGTAGCCCGCCTCAACATAGCCGCCCAGGACATATTCGGGCGCGGCGGGATAATAGAGGACGGCGCCGCCGGTGGTGTTACGGCCAAACAGCGTGCCCTGCGGCCCTTTGAGAACCTGGACCGATGCCATGTCATAGGTTGCGACGCCGCTGCCGAAGGTGGGCGCGGGCACATCGGCAAAATAGCTGACGACGGCAGGCGCGTTGGACCCGCTCAACGCCTTGGACTGGCCACGGATCTGGAACACCGAATTTTCGCGCCCGCCCGATCCGGACAGATAGACGCCGGGCGTCTTGATCATCAGGTCGGCGGTGGTTGCGATATTAGCTTCGCGCAGCATATCCGCGTTGAAGGCGGTGACGGACACAGGCGTCGACTGGATGCTTTCCTCGGAGCGGCGGGCGGTGACGACGATGTCGTCGATGCTAGGCGACGCATGGGGCTGCGCCGTTTGGGCGATCGCCAGGACCGGCAGGGCCAGGGGTGCAACGGACGTTAAAAGTACCGCAAGACGCGCGGTGAAAATCGGGCGCATTTCATCTCTCCCTGAGCAGCAGAACGTCATGTTCTCGCAAGCCTGACCTTTGCCAGTGCCGTCGGGAGAAGTAGAAGACGATCGTCTTAGTCGTGCCTATCGCCGGAGAGGGCCCTCGATTTTCGTCCATGACCCCGCCAATCGTCAGCCGGGCGTGTCGGCGGCTTCGACGAAGGGCGGCAGCATCAGCAAGGCGCAGCCTGCGGTGATCAGGTCTTCAAGATATTGGTCGGAGCGCGGATAGGCGCCGCCGGTCAGATTGGCGACCCGGTCCCCATAGCTGACGCCCATCAGGAAATTCGTCACCGCCACCGACAGGCGCATGGTGAAGACCTGGTCCGACATGGCGGCGCAGCATCCCCGCAACGCCTGATGAACCAGCGCGACCGCCGGTCCTTCTCTGGCTCGGTCAAAGGCTTCGTCAAACGGATCGTTCAGGATCAGGTGCAGGATGAACTGCGAATAAATCCACCTCTGCCGCCCTGCGAAGGCGTCCAGCACCGGCAACAGGAATAATTCGAGCAGGCCGCGAATATCGTCGGGCAGGCGCGGCAACCCCTGCATCCGCAGCATCCGGCAATCGTCCACTTCCGCCTGGCGGATGTCGTAAATCGCCCGGATCAGTAATTCCTTCGATCCGAAATGACGATAGATGGCGGAGTTATTGCCCTGCTTGGCGACGCGCAGGATTTCGCGGATGGATGCACCCTCGATCCCGCGTTCGGCGATGATTTCCTCCACGGCGAGCAGCAGCTTGCGCGCGCCGGGTCCATAATCTTCCCATTTACCCTTCATGCCCGCACGCATCGCAATTCGCTGCCGCCAAGCCAAGCGGAAAGCGAACCACCCGCGACGAGCGCGCCGACCGTCCACCTATCACCCGACAGGTGGGACTAAGGCCACGTCTATGGTCTTTAGCGGCTATGGCGAGGAACTCGAACGGCATGAACCAGAATGGCTACGACTATATCATCATCGGCGCCGGGTCGTCCGGCTGCGTCCTGGCGAACCGGTTGTCGGTCGACCCGGCGGTCAAGGTATTGCTGGTGGAAGCTGGCCCGGACGACAACAGCCCGCTGATCGCCATGCCGCGCGGCATCGGCAAATTGCTGGCGCCGGGCAATCCCCATGTGTGGGACTATGCCGTGTCGCCGGGCGGCAATGCGCCGCAGGAAAGCTGGCTGAAGGGGCGCACGGTCGGCGGATCGAGTTCGGTCAACGGCATGGTCTATGTGCGCGGTGCGCCGGCCGATTACGACGCGTGGGAAGCGGCGGGCTGCACCGGCTGGGGCTGGCAGACGATGGGCCGCCATTTCGTCGCGCTGGAGGATCATGCGCTGGGCACCAAGGCGTGGCGCGGGACCGGCGGCCCGCTCAAGGTGAGCATCCATCCGTCCGGCGATCCGTTGTGCGAAGCGTTCCTAAACGCGGCCGAGCAGGCCGGGACGCATCGGGTGGACGACATGAACGACATCCCTGCGGTCACGCAGGGTGGCATGGGCTATCAGCCGATATCCACCTATCGCGGCAAGCGCTTTTCCGCTTCGCGCGCTTTCCTGAAACCGGTGCGGGGACGCGCGAACCTGACCGTGGTGACCGATACCGACGTGCAGCGCATCCTGTTCGACGGGCAGCGGGCCAGCGGCATCCTGCTGCGTGACAAAAATGGCCTGCACGAAGTCGCGGTACGGCGCGAAATCATCCTGTCGGCGGGGGCCATCCAGAGCCCCAAATTATTGCAACTGTCGGGCATTGGCCCCCGCGCCCTGCTCGAATCGCTGGCCATTCCGGTCGTGGTCGACGCGCCCGGCGTCGGCGCCAATTTGCGTGAACATCGCTATCTGAGCTTTACCTACAAGGTGCGCGGCAACAGCCTGAACCAGAAACTGTCTGGCCTAGGTCTGATCGCGTCGGTGCTCCGATACTTCTTCGGCTCGAAAGGGGCGCTGACCCACGGCGCGCATGAAGTGGGCGGCTTCATCAAGACGCAGGCGTCGCCCGACCGGCCCGATGCCCAGATCGGCCTGGGGCTCTATTCCTTTCATACCGATGCGAAGGGCGCGGTGGTGCTGGACCCCTATCCCGGCATGACCGTCATCGCCTATTATCTGCGGCCCGACAGCCAGGGGCAGGTGCGGATCAGCGCCGCTGATCCCGATGCGCCGCCCGTTATCGACGCCAATCACCTGGCCACCGATGCCGACCGGCGGCACTTCGTCGCCCTGTTCCGCTGGCTACGCGATCTGGCCACGCAACCCGCGCTCAAGGACTGGATCGTCGCGGAAACCGGCAAAACCGTGGGCATCGAGACGGACGAGGACATACTGGCCAATGCCATCAGCCTTGGCGGCACGACATTCCACATCTGCGGCACCTGCCGGATGGGCGCGGACGAAGACGCCGTACTCGACCCGCAGTTGCGCGTGCGCGGCGTCACCGGCCTCCGCGTGGTCGATACCTCCATCATGCCGACTATTGTGTCGGGCAACACCAATGCGCCAGCGATGGCCATCGCCCTCAACGCCGCGGAGATGATCCTGCGGCCCGGACAGGATATCCACCCATGACCATCCCCTTCACAACGATCGACAAACTCTACATCGACGGCGCCTGGGTTGCCGCAGGCGCGGAGCGCGACGCTATCATCAATCCGGCGACCGAAGCGGTGATCGGCCACGCGCCTGTGGGCAATGCGGCGGCGGCGGAAGCAGCGATCGCGGCGGCCCGCGAGGCGTTCGACCATGGCGTGTGGCCGCGCATGGCGATGGCCGAGCGCGCAACCTATCTGCGCCGGATGCACGCGGCGCTGGACGCGCGGCGGCCGCAGATCGTCGCGCTGATCGTGGCGGAGGTCGGTTGCGCGCAGGGCGTGACCCACGGGATGCAGGTCGCCAATCCGCTCGACCATCTTCTCGCTGCGCTGGAACATTCAACGCGCGACGATAGTGTCCGCCTGCCGATCGACATCACCCCTAATCCCTTCGACCCCGATGGCCCCCGCAAAATGGGCGGCACGACGGTCGTTCGCGAGCCGGTCGGCGTGGTCGCAGGCATTACCGGCTATAACTTCCCCTTCCTCATCAACCTGGCCAAGATCGTGCCGGCGCTGCTGGCGGGCAATACGCTGGTGCTCAAGCCGTCTCCCTTCACCCCCTTTTCCGCGTTGCTGTTCGGCGAGATCGCCGACGAGATCGGCCTGCCCAAGGGTGTGCTGAACGTCATCACCGGCGGGCCGGAGGTTGGTACGATGCTGACCAGCGACCCGCGCGTCGACCTGGTCAGCTTCACCGGGTCCGAAGGCGTCGGCGCGGCGATCATGGCGCAGGCGGCCCCGACGCTGAAGCGCGTCCATCTGGAACTGGGTGGCAAGTCAGCGCTGATCCTGCGGCACGATGCCGATGTCGCGCGGGCGGCGGCGATGGCAGTCGCCGTGCTGTCGGTCAATGCGGGCCAAGGCTGCGCGCTCCTTACCCGCCTGGTCGTCCATAACAGTATCCGAAAGGCGTTCGTCGAAACCGCCTGCGCCGTCGCCAGCCAGTTCAAGATCGGAGATCCTGCCGATCCGAGTGTGGCGATGGGGCCGTTGATCCGCGAATCGCAGCGGAGCAAGGTCGAAAATCTGATCGCCATCGGCCGCGATGAAGGCGCGAAGATCGTCCATGGCGGCGGGCGGCCTGCGGGTCTGGACAAGGGTTTCTTCACCGACATCACGATTTTCGACGATGTCGACAACAGCATGACTATTGCCCAGGAAGAGGTGTTCGGCCCGGTCGGCTGCATCATCGGCTTCGACACCGACGAGGAAGCAGTCCGCATCGCCAATGATAGCCGCTATGGGCTGAATGGCGGCGTCGAAACGGCGGATGCGGCCAAGGGATACGAAATGGCCCTGCAAATCCGGTCGGGCAGCGTCATGCTGAACGGCGGCACCGGGCGCATGAGCTATGCGCCGATCGGCGGCTATAAGCGATCGGGTGTCGGGCGCGAATATGGTCCCGATTGGCTGCATGAATATCAGAATCAGAAGTCGATATTCTATCCGTTGGGGATATAAGCCATGGCAACGATCAGCAGCGCCCATGATTTCCCCGACGCCGATACGCTTCTGGACCGCTATCCCCTGCCCGACTATCTGCGCGACAATGTCAGGCCCGGCCTGACGATGTTGCTGGCGTCGATGGCGGAGGACCGCGATCTCAACGCCAATGGCCATGCCCGCGCCCTGCATATCGTCAACGATGATCTGTCGCGCCTGAAAGCGATAGCCGACGATCGCGCGCGCTACCCCGAAATTGCCGAGGTGGAGATCAGACAACCACTGTTCATCCTGGGCCTGCCCCGTTGCGGCACCAGTTTCCTCCATGCGTTGATGGACGGCGACCCGCAGGTCCGCACTCCACTGATGTGGGAAGTGGCCGAACCCTCGCCCCCGCCAGAGGCCGCGACAGCCAATACAGACCCGCGCATCGCCCGCTTCGACGCGCATCTGCGCGCGCAATTGGGCGCGGATGCCGACGAATTGCTCAAGGCCCATCCGCTCGGTGCCAAAATACCGCAGGAATGCGGGTCGTTCATGACCACGTCGTTCCAGAGCAGCAATCCCTGCATGTTCCAGCATCTCCCGCGCTTCTACGACTGGTTCAAGGGGATCGACGCAACCTTCCGCTACGAGGTGCACAAAATGTGGCTCCAGCATCTGGGCTGGCGCCATCCGGGCAAACATTGGGTGCTCAAGATTCAGGAGCATATGTACAAGCTGCCTGCGTTGCGCAGCGTCTATCCCGACGCGATATTCATTCAACCGCATCGCGACCCTACTACCGTTATCGCCTCCATATCCCAGCTTATCAGCGTCATTCGCGGGCCATCCTACGATAATCTCGACCTGCACGCGCTGGGGGCCGAGTTTCTGCAACTCTGGTGGGACGGGGTGAAGTGCAGCATGGACTATCGCAAAGCGCATCCCGAGCTGCCGATCCACGACATGCGCTACAAGGATCTGGTCGCCGATCCGGTCGCCACCATCCGCGCCGCCTACGACCATTTCGGCTGGGACTTCACGCCGGAATCGGAAGCGGGCATCCTTAGCTGGCTGCACGACAATCCGGCGGGCAAACATGGCGCGCGCAGCTATACGCTGGCCGATTACGGCCTGACCACCGATCAGGTCAGCGACCGGTTCGCCGAATATATAGAGACATATCGTGCCTACATCTGAACCGTCTGCCTGGCGCGGCTGGCTGGAGACGATGGCCAGCGCGGACAGCGTATTGGACAGGTTGACGGACCCCGCAGACCCGCAGGCGCGGGCGGAGGCGCATCGCCTGCTCTTTGCGGCGCTCGCCACCGGCTACCAGACCGCGTTCGCCGACGCCGATCAGCCCGATTTCGTGCCGTCGGTCAGCAATGTGCTGAACACCGTCGGGGTCAATCCCGACTTCATCTATGGCGCGGCGCGGATTGATGGTAGCGGTATTTACCGGCTGTCGGGCCAGCGTGGCGACGGGGTGTTCATCTTCATTGATCTGGTCGCAGGCGGGCTGGGACCGATGGAGCAACTGGGTCCATCGGTCGGCATGATCGACCTGGATGCCTGCACATTGGGGCCGGGCGGGGCGTTCGACATATTGGTCAGTGGCGAACGGCCGGACGGTCATACGGGCGACTGGTTCCCGCTCGATCCACGTGCCGTCACCATCGGCCTGCGCCATGCTTATTATAACTGGGGCGTGGGCCGGGAATTGCGGATCGCCATCGAGCGGGTCGACCGGCCCGTGGGCGGCGCGCCCATGCCTGCGGCCGAGATCGTGCATCGGCTCGATCGGTTGTCCGCCTTCGTCGAACGCTATGCCGGTTTCGCGCTGGGCTATGGCCAGCGACAGCGGGCGCAAGGCTTCATTAACAGCCTTGAATATGACGACTGGGCCGGACGCGGCGGCGTGGCCGGGCAGCATTATTATCAGGGCATTTTCCGGCTGGAAGCGGGGCAAGCGATGATTATCGACACCGCGATGCCCGATCAGGTCCGCTATTGGAATGTGCAGCTGAACGATCCGCTGTGGAACACGATCGACTGGATCAACCATCAGAGCAGCCTGAATGGCGGCCAGGCCGTTCTGGATAGTGACGGCCGCTTTCGCGCCGTGATCGCGATCGACGATCCCGGCGTGCCCAACTGGCTGGACCCGGCCGGGTGGCTGGAGGGATCGCTGATGCTGCGCTGGACCGGCGCGAGTTCGGGGCCGGAGCCGGTGCTGAAAATCGTGCCGGCGGCAGAGATACGCGCGCACCTGCCCAGCGATACGCCGGTGGTGACGCCAGAGCAGCGCGACGAAGCCCTCCGTCGGCGCAGGCGCGGGGCGCAATGGCGGCGACGCTGGTGATGGAATTTACCGGCAAGGTGGTCCTCGTCACCGGGGCGGGATCGGGATTGGGTCGGGCCGCCAGCCTGGCGTTCGCGCGCGAGGGGGCAACACTATGCCTGCTGGGGCGCAGCGCGTACAAGCTGGCGGAAACGGCGCGGTTGATCGGGGAAGCGGGCGGCCGTAGCGTGGAGCTACCCTTCGACCTGGGCGATGCCGATGATTGCGCCGCTTCGATCGCAGCGGCCATCGCGGCGTTCGGGCGGCTTGACGTGCTGTGCAATATCGCCGCCGATGTGATGTTCCACCAATTGCCGGACGTCACCGCCGCACAATGGCATCGCACCATCGCGTCCAACCTGTCCGGCCCCTTCTTCCTGATGCAGGCGGCGATGCCGCACCTGATCGAAAGCCATGGCAATATCATCAGCGTCGCGTCCACCGCGGGCTTCATGGGCCAGGCCTATCTGGCGCCCTATACAGCGTCCAAATTTGGCCTTGTCGGCCTGACCCTGTCGCTGGCGATGGAGATGATGGACATCCCGGTCCGGATCAACGTGCTGGCCCCCGGCCCGATGCGAACGGAAATGTTGCAGGGCATGGCATTTCCCGACTTCGCCGATCCCCGATTGCTGGCCCGTTACACCGGGATGCGACCGCCCTGTCCTCCGGAGGATGTAGTGGAACCGCTGCTGTTCCTGGCGTCCGACCGCGCGCGCCGGGTGCATGGCGCCTGCTGGGCGGTCGATGGCGGGATCATGGCCGGTTAGCCCCGCCGAGATAATATAGCAGAAAAGGATAGCTTTGTATGGCCGACCCACTGGCGCACCCGACATCGGCGGCGGACATCACGCCCGCCTATCTGACCAGGCTGATGGCGCAGGCCGTGCCGGGCGTGACCGTCACTCATGTCGATATGGTGGAGGCCAAGACCTATGGCGAGCAGTTCGTGTCCACGGCGGGGCGCGTGATCGTCAATGTCCGTTATGGGCCGGGCAGTCCGGAGGACCTGCCTACCCGCCTGGTCGTGAAGGTTGCGCGCGGCGTCGACAAGATATTGGCGCCCTTCTACGAAAATGAAGTCAATTTCTACAACCGCGTCCGTCCCGAACTGGACCTGGAGACGCCGCGCAGTTTCGGCGCGGGCTTCGATGCGGTATCGAGCGACTTTGCCATCGTGCTGGAAGACCTGACCCTGCGCGGCGCGACCTTCCCCAGCGTCCTGTCGCCGGTAACGCTCGACAATGTGCGATCCATCCTGTCGCAGCAGGCAAAGCTGCACGCCCGCTTCTGGGAAAGCCCCCGCCTGCGGCCCGGCGGCGATCTGGCCTGGGCGGGCAGCCATGTCGAGGGCAAGGTGGCGGAACTGATGATGGTGGGGGCCGAGCCGCTGATCCAGCATGAGATCGACACGGTGTCATTCAAGCGCGAAATGGTGCAGCGACTGCGCACGACCGGCCCTGCCCTACGCAACGGCACCTTGGCGCTGCACCGGCACCAGCAGAGCCTGCCGCAAACGCTGGTCGAGGGCGACATGCATATCGGTAACAGCTATATATTGCCCGATGGGTCGGGTGGGCTGCTCGACTGGCAACTCACCTGTCGCGGCCATCATATGCATGATGTCAGCTATCTTGTGACGACGGCGCTGTCGGTGGAGGATCGCCGCGCCCATGAACAGGATCTGGTCCGCTTCTATCTCGATAGGCTGGCGGTCGAGGGCGTGGCCGATTGCCCCTCGTTCGAGGAGAGTTTTACCGAGTTTGGCCGCTGCCTGATGTGGGGCGTCTATATCGGCTGGCTGACGACGCCAGTGGTCAATTATGGCTGGGAGATCACTGTCATGAACCATTTTCGCCTGACCACGGCGTTCGAGGATCACGAAACAGCGCGGTTGATAGCACAGGTAGTGTGACAGATCGAGCTTAGCGACGCGCCCCCCGCTCGTCAATGCAGAGGGCAGCGTCGAGGGGTTCGTAACCACGCCACAACCGCAGAGATCACCAGCATCTTCGAGAGAGAGCGCCTGTCTCCCATTCTCATCGCTATTTGAGATCTAGCGGCATCGACATGAACAATTACCGAATCGCGATCAGAATGGCGACTTCAACCGGCACCTGACGCCAGAAACAGCAGTGCAAATGTGGAAGCTGGCGTTGAACTACGAATTATAGTCGACTTGTAACGGTTTTGTTTCGTGAGCTTGTCCCTGCCTAACGTTTCCCCTGGCTGGTATGAACAGATCAGGGAAGGGGTATCAAACGAAGGACGGAGTAAAGGCGGAGGCTACCGGTCGCCTTCTTGATGTTCACATTAAAGCCGTGAGCCTTGAACAGATGGAGATCGCACGGCTGGAAGCCGCGCTGGTGCGAGTGCGCATGGAGAGCCACATTCTAAAAAACAGCGGTAGATTCGCAAGGAAGTCGCGGTGAGGTATGCCTTGATCGAGCAACGTCGTGGCACCTGGCCGATCGTGGTGCAGTGCCGTGTTTTGCAGGTCAGCGCTAGCGGTTATCGTCATCACCGATTGCTGCAAGCCACCGATATTGGCCCAAACCAGCCGCACCGTCTGCTCAGCGATGCGGCCTTGGCGGTGCATATCAAGGCGGGCTTCGCCAGGATGAAGAATGATTTGACGTTTTCGGTCGTCAGAACATTCAGCACACTTCGCGGCATAAATTAGCGGAGTGGTGGCCTCGTGTGGGGGTAGGTTTAGGCGGCGAGCTTGCGGTGTTGCAAACGCCGATGCTCGATGGTCTGCCGCTTGAACCTTTCGCGCTGCTTTATGATGGCTGGACCCCCGGCCGAAGTAGGCGTCGGCGGACGTCACGTTGCTCAGGCTCTCTTGATACCTCTGATGGTTGTAGTGCTCAACGAAGGCCTCGATCTGCGCCTCAAGGTCGCCCGGCATCCGTCAATTATTAATGTGTCGGCTCCCACGTAGCCTGCCAACGGCAGATCAATGCTTCGACGATATCACGCAGTATGATACAGCCATCTGGGAAATCATCATGATCGCTTCCCCGCGGTAAAAGTACGGCCCCTGATATAGACGCCATCAGGGCACCTACTGCCGATTGAATGTTCGAATTCTGGTGCGAACTGGGTGCCATTACGGAGCTGACCGCCTGTTCGAAAAAGGCATGGATGCGCGCTGCCGCGGGTGCAGTATCACGAATGGGAGCGCCATTCTGCGTGCCAGCGGTGTCGAACCAGAACAGGAACAAGCTATTCATGCCGAAGGCGGCGATCTGGTCGCGTGAAAAATCGAAGGCCCGATCGGCAACGGCGATCAGGCGCTTTTCCGCGTCGTCATATGTGGCGAATTCCATCTCTAGCCTATCAGCGAAATTGGCCAATTCGCTGTCACGGATCGCGAGAAACAGTGAATCGCGATCCGCAAAATACCGATACACGACACCGGAGGAATAGCCGGCATGACGGGCAATTCCACGGAGCGATATCGGTCCTGAGGGCTTGGCCAGCAGCAGATGACGTCCCGCGTCAATCAATGCTTGCCGCACATGATCCTTAGCCTCTGCGCTGCGCGCCCGACTAGGTGATGCCGTGGTGCCAGCGACTAGAATATCTTGATGGCCCTTAGCATTTCTCTCCATTGCGCGCCTTCCTGTCTGATGTCGGGTGCTGAATAGCGTAATCACGGCGCATTGCCCCCCGATAAATTCGCTTGAATGAACAGCGTTACCCTATTAGGATAACGCTGTTCACATAAAGATTGCATCCACGTTGCGGTGTGACGAACATGCATGAGGATGCCTGGTGACCGACCAGCCGAACTTGATAGCTGAGCAAAATATCCAGCGCTGGATCGAAGCGACGATGGGCGATATTGTCGCCATGGATATCCTGCCGGGATGGCGCCCGGCGTGGAACGTATCGGTCCGCACGCCGGAGGGCGTAATCCATATCCATATTCGCGGCGATCGCGGTGCGGGCCCGGAAACGCAGCCGTTGCGCGTAGAACATGATGTCTTGCGGTTGTTGGCGGACGAGGGCATCGCCGTACCGCATATCCATGGCTGGTGCGACAACCCCGCGGCGATTGCCATGGAGCGCATCGACGCGACGGCTTTCGCGGGCGGCGCCGACCGCGACGCAAACCTGCATCGGCTGGTCAGCGATTATATGGCGATCATGGCGTCCGTTCACCGGATCGATACAGTAAAGGCCGCAGGGATCGGATTGCCACAACCGCAAAGCCCGCAAGCCATTGCGCTCGCCTATTTTGATGATGCGGATCAACAGTATCAAAGCCATCGCGATGGTCCCGATCCATTGATCGCCTTTCTACGTAAATGGGTGCTGGGCAATCTTCCGCTGCATCGCACGGAAACGGCGCTGCTGATCGCCGACGCGCCGCAGTTTTTTCATGATGGGGACAGGATCACCCATATTTATGATCTGGAACTGGCGCATTTAGGCGACCCCATGGCGGACCTAGCATCGATTAGGGTGCGCGACATCAACGAACCGATCGGCGATCTGACGTCGTTGTTGCAGCGCTATGTCGTGGAAAGCGGTAACCCGATCGACTGGGTGGCGCTCGATTTTCACACCATCGCGTCTTTCCTTGCTGTGCCGATGCGGATGGAGTCGGCACTCCGCACGCAGCGCCAATTGCCTGCCTATGTCGAATATCTGTCCTGGGATCTTGGCTGTAGGCGCGCTGCTTTGGAAACATTGGCGCAGGTGCGCAGCGTCGATCTGACACCTGTCGCCGATCTTGTAACCGTCGAAAAAGCGACCGACATCATTTATGATAATTTGGTCGCGAGTTGTACCGATCTGCCAGCGGCGCGCGGACGATTGCGCGAACCTCCAGCCTTGTCGCTCGCCCGCTATGTACAGCGCCGCGACGCCATCGGCCACGAGATTGCGCGCCGCGATCGATCGGAGGCAGAGCAGTTGCTGGGCCAAAGTTTCGCAAGCGCGGCAGCGGCCGAGGCGACGCTGGAACAATATGTGCTGGCCGCCGGGCCAGATAAGGAAGCCGATCTGATCGGCCTGTTCCATCGCCGGACGATGCGCGCGCTGCAATTGCTGCGTGGCTACCCTGGACCCATCGTGGATAGAGCGCCCGGCCCTATCGATCGGCTGGCTTTTTCCGATCCGCCTTCGACGACTGTCATGGCGCACGATTCGGCCACCCATATCTAGAAAGAGGATAGGCGCATGGAGCAGGAGCAGGCTTTCAGGGGTGAAATGCTCTATACCGGAATGCTGGAAGGCGCGCTTGTGGACCCGGATTATTCGGTGCGGGTCGACAATGTCCGATGGTCGCAGCCTGGCGAAGCAACAATCCTGTCGGATCAATTCTTCCTGGAATGGCTAATGTACCGGGAGGATGATATCGAATGCGCACGTCCGGGGCGCAACTTCGTGACGTCTCATGCCGTCATCCTCTTGCCGCCAGGGCAGGCGGTGCGGACGCGCTGGAACAGCGGCCGCCTTCGGACCATATCCTGCAGCTTTCGGACCGAATTACTGGCCGACTATCCCGAATTGCTGTCGTTCCTCTCCAGTCTCGACGGGGACCATCAGTTCAATCTCGACAGCCCTTTCCTTCAGGCCGGCCTGACCCGTATCGCTGACGAGGTCGTCACGCCGGGCCTCGACAGCGGGTTCATGGTCCGGTCGCTGCTGTTCGCCATTTGCGGTGAGATACGCCGTGCGACGCTGGGGCAACCGGTGCCGCAGGAGTGCGACGGCGCCCTTTCGCCAGGCCAGATGACGATGTTGCGGCAGGTTCTGCATGAAAGCGGCAAATTGCCTACGGTGGTCGATCTGGCACAACATTGTGGCGTGACGTCGCGTGCCTTGTCACCGCTGGTGAAGCGCGCCACGGGCGTTACGCTGCGCCATTACATCGCGCGGGAGCGCCTGAACCGCGCGAAGGCGCTGCTCGACGACCAGAAATTGATGGTCAAGCAAGTCGCCTATTCCTGCGGCTTTGCCAGCGCAGCGGCGTTTACGGCCGCCTTTCGCAAGACGACGGGCATGACGCCGGTCGAGTATCGGACGCGGTGCTGATCGGCTCCTTCTCCAGATTGAAAGTCACCCACAATGCTGACTGTGCATCACCTCAACGATTCCCGCGCTCAGAAGACGATATGGCTGCTCGAAGAACTAGGCCTGCCCTATGATCTGGTGCCCTATCAGCGGCATCAGGTAACGATGATGGCGCCACCCGCGCTCAAGGCGCTGCATCCAGTCGGCAAATCGCCGATGATCGAGGATGAGGGACGGATCGTCATCGAATCGGGCGCGATTACGGAGCATATCATCGAGCGGCATGGCGATGGTCGATTGGCGCCAGTGCCCGGTACGGATGCGCATGAACGGTATCGGCAATGGCTCTATTATGCGGTGTCGTCCGGCATGAACCCGATCATGATAAAGGTCTATGCCCGCGCCTTCGGTCTGGATGGCAGCCCGATCGATGAGGCAGCCAATGTCGAACTGGCGAAGGCGCTGGCCTATCTCGACGATGCGTTGGCCGACGGCCCCTTTCTCCTCGGCGAAGATTTTTCTGCTGCCGATATCCAGATGAGCTTCATCCCGGAAATCGCGCAAACGCTGATGCCGATCGACGCCTATACCCATATCGTGACTTGGCTGGACAGGCTGCATGGCCGTCCCGCGTTCAGGCAGAGCATCGACCGAGGCGGCGACTATAGACTAGCGGGCAAGGCGGGACTGCGGGAGCCAGTTGCATGACCAATATACTGTCGGCGACGCCGGAAGGCGGTTTTGATCTGGGACATGGGATGATGATGCCGGACGCCGCGATCCTGCGCGATGGTCGTGTAGCGGCGGACAGCTTCTGGAGCGTGGCCCAGCATGCGGCCGAGCGCGACGCGATATATCGACGATGCTGGCTTTATATGGTGCGCGCGGAGGATCTGCCGGAACCGGGCGATTATGTTGTGCGCGATGTCGAGATTTGCGGCGTGTCTGTGCTGATCGTGCGGGGCAAGGACGATGTGCTGCGCGCCTTCCACAATGTCTGTCGCCATCGCGGGATGTCCGTCGCCGATGGCCCTTGCGGCAAGGCGGAGGCATTTCGCTGCCCCTATCATAGCTGGACCTTCCGCCTGGATGGCAGCTTGAAGGCCATTCCCAACCAGCGGTGTTTTCCTTCGCTGGATGCGGATGATCTGGGGTTGGTGCCGATCGAGATAGACGTGTTTGCCGGGTTCGTTTTCATCAATCTCGATCCGCAGCCCGCCTTTTCTCTCCGGGCGTTTCTGGGTGGCATCGCGCCGCTGCTGGAGACGACCACGCTGGTCCCCTTCACCCACCGGGACAGCCTTTCATATGAAGTCTCAGCCAACTGGAAGGCGGGGCTCGACCCGCAATATGAGGGCTATCATGTCGGCACCGTCCATGCGCTGACGATCCGCGAAATATCGGTGACGCCTGCCAACCCTTTTTCCGAATTTCGCAAGATGGCCTTTGCCGGGCCGCACGCCGCAGGCTGGTCGCAGGGCAATCCGGGCTGGCGACCGCGCGCCGAGCGGCTCGTCCAGTCCTTTGCGGTGCAGACGATGGGGGCGTTAGCCGGACGTGTAGCGGGTGAGGGCTATCCGAGCGCAGAAACGCCTGCGTCGCTGGCGATATTCCCCAATTTCATGATCCATCCCGGTGCAGGCGGCTGGTTCACGCAGCAGCATTGGCCGCTGACGGCGCAGAGCCACCGCTGGACTGCGCATTATTATTATCATGCCCCCGTTACGGCCAGCGAACGCTTGGCGATCGCCCAGGCAACCACATTCGCGCGGGATTCGGGGATGGAGGATTTCATGGTCATGGCACGGCAGCAAAAGGGGCTGGCGTCCGGCGCGACCGAGAGCTTCTATTATGGCGAGGCGGAAATGCTTCCCCGACACCGCGCGGCGGTGATCCGATCCGTTTTGAACGGAGCGCAGGCGAACATGAGGAGCGCGGCATGAGTGCCAACCTGCCCGCGGCCTTCGCCGATCTGGAACAATTCGCCCATTTGTGGATCGGACTGGAGACGATGGAAAGCCGCTATCGCGCGCGGCAGGACATGCCGTTCGATGCACTGAAGCAGTTTTACGATGCTACCGCGCCTCGGCTTGCCGATATGATGGCGCATCTCGATGGGTTCGGATCGGACACTCTGCCATCGGCTGAAGCGCGGCTGTATCGCGTGGCGCTGGGGCTGGTGGAAGCAGCACAGGCGGTGGAGTTTTTCGCGGCCGCCCGACTGCCCGGCGCGCCCTATCCGCACGATGTCGCGGTGGGCGGCCAGGCGGCGCTGTCAGACTGAGGATACGTGCGCGGTCCGGCTCGCGGCGATCAGGATGAGAGCCGCGACGACTTCCGATCCGATTGACGCTGCAAGGATCGGCGCATAGCCATCCATCGCGATCGAAATGATTCGTGCGGCCACGAAGCCTGCAAAGATCACGCCAACGGCGAGTAACAGGGGTTGCCGAAAACGCGGGGTTGCAAGGCCGTAGAGGATAATCCCCCCCATGGCCCAGAAGGAGCCAGCGTAAATCGCGCGGGCTTCGTTGAGGCCTGCCACCCCCCTGGGTTGCAGCGCGGTCATGTCGGTAATGGCGGTCGTTGCGACCAGGGCGTAGACGCCGAATGCGATCAGGGCGAAACCGATCACGCCGGACAAGGAACCCATTATCTTGTTCACGCAGTTGCTCCAATTGTTTCGCGGGGTTGACGATCAGCCTTGCGGACCTGAACCGGGATGCCGTTCAGCACGGCATTGCCCGAAATGACGTCGACCATCGTGCCGGGGCTGAGGATATTGGTGTTGGCCCCGGCGTGCGCCTGGGCGATCGCGATTTGGGTCTGTGGATCGCGATGCCCCCAGCCGTGCGGCATCGACACCACGCCGGGGCGGATGTCGTCGTCAATCTCCAGCGGTACATGGATTTCACCCGATGCAGAGGTCAGCGCGACCAGATCGCCGTTGGCTAGTCCATGGGTGGCGGCATCGACGCTGTGCATTTGCAGGGTGCAGCGATCCTTGCCCTTCACCAGCGTATCGATGTTGTGCATCCAACTGTTGAGCGAGCGGAGATGACGGCGACTGACGAGGACGAGCGAGGGATCATTGGCGACCAAGGCCCGCTCCAGCCGGGGAAGGTCGGACAGGATGAGGGCGGGCGTGAGGTCGATCTTGCCGGATGCGGTTTCGAACCCCTCATGCGCGCGGGGGATAGCGGGCGCGACGATCAGGCCGTTAGGCTGATCGCGGAAACTATCGAGCGTCAGGCCGTTGCCTACCGTGCCGAAGCGATCGCCGAACGGGCCGGTGCGGATCGCCAGATCGAGGATGCGATCCGGTCCACGGTCGGGCAGCGCCGCGATCGCCATGGTAGGATCGATCCCGCGTCCGGTAGCGAGTGCGCGGAAATAGCCATCGTCCATAGCGTCGATATCGGCACCCGGCTGGCCACCGATGATCGCGCCGACGCGGGCGACGACGCGCCAATGGTCCGGGCGATCGGTAACTGGAAAGACTGGTGGCGAATAATGGCCGCCGCTAGTGAGGCAGAAAATCCAGGACCACATGTCATAATGCGCGCTTTCCAAGAAAGATGGGCTGGGCAGGATAACATGGGCGTGGCGGGTCGTTTCGTTGAGATAATTGTCCAAGCTGACCATGCATTCCAGCAGCGGTAGCGCCTGGGCGAGCTTACCTGAATCCGGGGCGCTGAGCGCCGGATTAGCGGCGAAAGTCAGCAGCCCCTTGATCTGGCCTGGTCCCGGCGTAGCAATTTCCTCGGCCATGCAGGAGGCAGGGAATTGGCCCAGCACGGCGGGGACGCCGCGCACCCGGCTCTTGCCCATGACGACCGGCATGTCGGCGGGCAGCGTCGCCAGCATGTCGACCAGCGGAGCGACGGGGCGGCTCCACATGCTGCCGCCCTGCCGGTCCAGATTGCCCGTCAGTATCGCCAGCACGTCGATCATCCAGGACGCCAGCGTGCCGAATGTCTGAGTACAGGTGCCGATGCGGCCATAGATGGCGGATCGTTCGGTGCGGATCAGTTCGTCGGCCAGGTTTTCGATGACGATGGCATCGATGCCGCAATGATGGGCGACCCATTGGGGGCTGAACCCGGTGACGATCTCCCGCAGCGTCTCCAGCCCGTTAACCAGGCCGTCGAGGTGCCGCAACCGCACAGCGTCGCGGGCGAAGAGGACATGGGCGATGCCGAGCATGAAGGCCGCGTCGCTGCCGGGCTTCAGGCCGATCCACTGGTCGGCCGACCTTGCCGTCTGGGTGCGGACGGGATCGATCACGATGACGCGCCCGCCGCGCGCGCGCAGATCCCGCATCGCACCCATCACATCGCGATGGGAAAAGATGCTGCCCTTCGACGCGGCCGGATTGCCGCCGAAGATGACGAACAAGTCGGTATGATCGAGGTCTGGAATGGGTATTTTCCATTCATTGCCGAACATCAGCATGGCCGACAGATTCTTGGGGTGCTGATCGACCGTGCCAGACGAATAGACCTGTTTAATGCCCGACGTTGCCAGCATCAGACCCGAATAGCGCGACAGCGTGGCGTCCTTGCCCGCCATATTGCCACCATAAGCCGCGAACGCATGGGGGCCGTGGCGCTCGCGCAGCCCTGCGACCAATGTCTCCAGACGATCGAACGCGGCCTCCCACGAGGCGCTTTTCCACTCGCTCCCGTAGCGGATCATGGGCGTGCGAAGCCGGTCGGGATCATGATGGAGCGCGCCGAGCGTCGTGCCTTTGGGGCAGATATGGCCCAGGCTCCAACGATCCTGCTTGTTGGGGCGGACGGTCGCCGCCCGTCCGCCCTCCACGGTCACGGTAACCCCGCACATCCCCTCGCACAGGGGGCAGGTGCGGTGCTGTACGCCATCGTGGGTCATCGTCATGCTGTCCTAGCTGCCAAATCGATAGGTGAGTTGGAGGCCGTAGGTCCGCGGATCGCCATAATAGACGGTGCTGGCCGGAAAGGAACTGAGCAGCACGGCCGGGCCGATCGGATATTGCTTGTCGAACAGGTTGCGGACATAGGCCGCGATGCTGATGCCGCGCCCGCCAATGTTGCTCAGTTCCAGGCGGCTGTTGACGACATCATAGCCGGGCAGTTGCTCACCAAACTGCGCGTCATAGGCCGACGTGTGATACAGGTCCGCGTTGAAGGCGAGTTCCCCATCCATCGGACGGATCGGCAGCACGGCGCGTAATGCGGCTGTCCCCGAGAATTTGGGGGTGGGGAGCGTGACTTCATTCTTGGTCAGCGTCAGTGGGCCGAACGGCTTTACGTCATCGACCTTCTGATCGACATAGGCACCGCCAAAGCTGAACGTCAGCCAAGGCGCAGGTTCGATCACGAGTTCGGCCTCTATGCCGCGCACGGTCGCGTCGGATGCGTTGATGGCGAGAGAGGTCCGGGTCGGCTGATCGGGTGCCGTCGGCGGAATACCGAGCGGGCGGACGTTAAAGAATTGCAGCGCGTCCTTATAGTTCGTCTGGAACGCCGATACGTTGAAGCGGCCTTTCATAGCGCCCGCGCGCCAGTTGAGTTTCATGCCCAGTTCGACGTCGGTGACCTGTTCCTGCTTCACCTTCTGATAGGGCCGCAAGTCCGGGCAAGTCGCGCCGCCAAGACACGCGCCAACTCCGCCGGTGGTGAAAGGTGTTTCGAACAGCGGCGTGTTGACGTTGACGCCGCGAATGCCGCGCCGGGACGTGACATAGAGGAACAGGTCGTCGGTCGCCTGATAATCCAGCCCCACGGTCCAGGTGGCATAGTCGCCCTTATTCTTCACGATGCCGGTGCCGTCGGGCAAGCCAAGCGCTGCCTGATCGGCGCATTGCTGCTGGCTGAGCGCCCCTGCGAGGCTGTTGCCTGCGCACGCCTTGACCTTGTCCCAGGTGTAGCGCGCGCCTGCGTTGGCGGTCAGCTTGTCGGTGATCTTGAACCCCAGCTGCGCGAACAGGGCGAAGCTGCTGTTGGTATAATGCGACGTGCTGTAATTCACCGCCGGGCCGTAAAGGTCGATGAAGCTGAACTGCTGCGGGAAATTGACGTTGGTGCCGGTGGGCTTGTCCTTGCTGTAGAAGGCACCCGCAATCCAATTGAGGCGGCCCATGTCGCCCAGCACCTGAAACTCGTCGGTCAGGAAGGATTTATTCGCTTCGGCACCAGTGTGATAGATGACGAGCCGTCCCTGTGGGCCAATCAACTGGCGGGTGCCCTGGGTATTGACGAACTGATAATTATAGACGTCGCGATAGCCGAAAATGTTGCGGATAGTGACGTCGCCCAATTCCAGGCTGGTGGTATTTGTGATGCCCCAGATGCGGCGATCGGCTGCGACTTTCAGGCTGCTACCGTCGTTCACCAATTCGTTCGTGACCTTGTACGGACCGTTGGCCTGTTGCTGCGCGAACAGGCTGGCAAGATCTGCTTCATAGACGGCCGCATCGGCGGGCGCGAAGCCGAAGCCGCCGACCAATATACCCGACAGCACACCGGCATTATAGCGATAGGGAACCTCAGCAGCGGGCTTTTCTCGCGCCCGGAAATAGTCGAAGACCAGCGTGTTAGTCAGATTCTCGGTAGGCTGGAGCAGCAATGACGCGCGAAAGCTCAACTGGTTGGTGTCGTCCAGGTCGGGATTGCCGGGTGTGAGGTTCTTCGTCCGGCCGTCACGGTTGCGATACTGCGCAGCAATGCGAAGCGCCGCCACATCTTTGGCCAACGGCACGTTGAGCGCGCCCTCCAATTCCTTATAATCGAAATTCCCATAGCCGGCCTGGATATAGCCTTCGGTATCGAAGGTCGGCTTTTTCGAATTGACCAGCACCGCGCCGCCGATGGTGTTGCGCCCGAACAATGTGCCCTGCGGCCCTTTCAGCACCTGAATATTGGCCAGGTCGAAAGTCGGGATATTGCCACCCTCTTTGGAGAGCGGCACATCGTTGAAATAGGCGACGATTGCGGGCACGCCTTCGCCGATCGGCAATTGGCCAAGGCCTCGCAACGACAGCGTCGGCTGGTTCTTGCCGCCCTCCTGCGAGAAACGGAAGCCGGGGGTGAGGGTGGCGACGTCGCTCAGATCCTGGACCGATTTCTGCTCCAGCATCTCGGCAGAGATAGCGGTGATCGATACCGGCACCGATTGAAGCGATTCCTCGCGGCGGCGGGCGGTCACGACGATATCCTGTAGTCCGCTATTTACCGAAGGCTGGTCGGCAGGCTGCTGTGCCAAGGCCGGTACGGCGGTCGCGATCAGGGTCAGTGCGCTGGTGGCAAGCACCTGGAATTTGACGGATTTCATAGCTATCTCTCCCCTTGGGCACCTTCTGTGTCGATCCACGGATCGCCTGTGGTGCTCCGGCGCAAACTAGCGCAGCCGCCGCCGGGGCACGACCGCCTTTGCTATCGCTGGTTGCAAAGACGCTATCGCTGAGCGCGCCATACCTCTATCTGGCCCAGACCAGTGGAAGCGATTCCACATGGATGATGTTACTGAGATAGAAGGGCACATCGAACCCCGGTTGCACTGTAAAAGCGGGCAGGGTGTTAAGCATTTCCTGCATAGCGATCTGTAGCTCGCGCCGGGCGAGATGTGCGCCGAGGCAGCGATGTGGGCCATAGCCGAAGGTCAGATGCGAAGGGCGGCGATCGAAGCGAATTTGCGTCGGGGCCTCGAACGCTTCGGGATCGTTCGATCCCAATGGGGTCGACATCGCAACCCGGTCACCCGCGCGGATCGTGACATCGTGCAGCATCACGTCTTTGGTGCAGATGCGGAATGTCGTGACAGCGGCATAAGCGCGCAGCAACTCCTCAATGGCTACGGTGGCACTCGCCGGATTTTGCCGCAGAGCGTCCTGATCGGCCGGATGGGTCGCCAGATGCTGGAAATGCAGGCCGATATTCGCCGACACTGTATCTAGTCCGCCAAGATACAGGTTGAAGCAATGGCCGAACACTTCTTCAGGCGTCCATTTGCGCCCCTCATATTCCAGTTGGAGCGCGATGCTGATCAGGTCGTCGCCGGGCTTTTTGCGACGATCTTCGATGGCGTTGAGCAGATAGGCCTTCACCGCGCGCGTGCCCTTGACGCGGTCTTCCATGTCGTCGGTATGCAACAAGGAAAATTCCCAATCGAGAAACTGCTGCATCTCCTCCTGCGGCAGGTCGAGCAGATCGAGGAAGATCGACACCGGGAAAGGGATGGCGAAATCCCGGATGAAATCGCATTCCCCCCGGTCTTTGAACTTGTCGATATATTCTCGCGCGCGCAGGCGGACCTTGCCGTCCAGTTCGCCCATCCGCTTGGGCGAAAAGACGGGATTGAGCGCATTGCGAAAGCCGGTGTGTCGCGGCGGGTCAAGTTCGGTCGGGATGATGTCCCAGCTTTCGCCGATCCCGGCAGCAAAGCCGGTATTGCCGCGTTTGCCGAAACTGTCGGTATCGGCGTAGATTTTCCGCAGGTCTTCCGCGCGCCGCACCACCCAGCCCGGCTGACGCCCAGGAAACACGTCGGTGCCGTAGAAGATCGGCGGGCCTTCATGCAGTCTGGGAATGATGTCGGTATAGGGATTGACCGTCGTCGCCCGACGAGGCGTTAGGGCAAAGGGCATGACGAGTTGGCGTGGCACATTGTCGGGAAGGTCGATCACTAGCAGCCTTTCTTGCCCAAGTTTCGATCGGGCACGCTTACTGTCCGCCGAAGCGATAGCGCATACCAATCCCGACCACGCGGGGGTCACCCGCATAGTCGACCGCAACCCCCAGCCCACCGGTCTGGTAGAGATCGGAAAAGCGACGGCTGAGATATTTCTTCGCCGTCAGGTTGCGACCATAGACATAGAGTTCGATATTCGGATCTTTGAGCTGATAGGCGATGCGGCCGTTGAGCAGGCCATATCCTGCCGTTTCACCCAACGCATTTTCCTGGGCATAGGCAGCCTTGACTGCGGCGGTCTGCTCGTCCGAAGCTATCACCGGATTGAAATGCTGCTTGCCGACATAGGCGTAATTGACGTGCAGGATCAGGTCGCCAGTCGACAGGGCGATGGTCTGCGTCGCGCCGATGCTAAACTGGATCTTGGGAAGTTGCGTCAGCGCGCGACCGCTGAGGTCAACCGTGCAGTCGTAACGCGGAACGCCAGCGGCGGTCGGCGGCGCGGCGGCGCATCCGGTCAGCGGCGTGGCGCTGGTGATCCGCTGCACTTCGGAAATGCTCCCGGCCTTATATTTGCCATTGAGCAGCGAGAGATTGCCCGAAATCTCCATGCCCGACCATGGTGCCGCCACGACCTCAAACTCAGCCCCCCAGACGCGGGTATCGCCGTTATTCTGGGTATATTGGGTGACGCCCACGCCAGGTGCAACGGCATTGACGATCACCTGCGCATTGCTTTTCCAGGTGTGGAACAGCGCGACGTTGGTGCGCAGCCGATTATCGAACCAGCTCGCCTTGATGCCGCCTTCGACGTCCTTGACCTTTTCCGGCGAGAAGGCGGGAAGCGACCCGGCACGTATATTGAAGCCGCCCGCCTTAGCCGCGCCGCGCGTGGCCACGTAGAGGAAGATGTCCTCGCTCGCCTGCCAGTCCAGACCCAGGTTCCAGGCGGGATAGGAGAAATTTTTCGACTGGGTCTGGTTGCATTGCGTGGCCGTGGGCGTCTGGTCTGGATTGACCAGATTGCAGTTCACGCCGAACGGCGTGCCCGCGACGGGCGCGTTAGGGGCGAGGCCGAGCACCTGCTGGTTGTGCAGGACAACCTCCCGCCCGTCCCACGTGTAGCGAAAGCCGCCCACTGCACGCACGCTGTCGGTCAGATTATAATAGAGCTGCGCATAGGCACCCTTGGTCGTATTCTTCGCGTCGCCGAAGCTGTTGCGGATCAACCCGCCGAAAATCTGCGATTGGGAATATTCAAAGCCTGTTTCGCGCGAGGCGTAGCCGCCCAGAATATAGCTCAGTTTGTCCGTGATCTTGCCGGATAGCTGAAGTTCCTGCGAATAGGATTCCGAATGCGCGCCGCCGAACACGGCAAGGACGGGGGATGGCGATCCATCAAGGTCGATCAGACCGTCGGAATCCGAATAGCGATAGGCGGTGATCGACTTGAGCTTATGCGCGCCGATGTCGATGTTGACGACACCGGAAAAGCCATAGGCAACCAGCCTGTCGAACGGCAACTGGCTGTATCTCGCCTGGATGTCGGCAGGTAGCGTCGCGAAGGTCGGGTTGGTCGTGGGCCGCACAAGCCCACCTGCATAGGTCGTGTACCAATTGTCCTTCGTATGGATCGCGCTGGCCAGTCCGGGTGCAAAGGCTGCCAACGGCCCCTGAAACGACAGCGGATTGAACCCGGCGGTCTGGGCAAGCTGGCCCATGTCCGTGATCTTGTTGTAATCGCCGCTCAGGGTAACGTCGAACCCGTCTCTTTCATATTTCAGCTTGCCGCGCAGGAAGTAGCTTTTCTGATCGCCCACGTCGCGGTTCAGCCGGGCATTGTTGCCATAGCCGTTGCGATCATGGAAATCATAGACGACACGCGCGGCCAGGCCCTCTGCCAGCGGCACGTTCAAAACGGCTTCGACATCCCGATAGGCATAGTTGCCGACTTCGCCCTTCAGGCTGCCTTCCAGCCGATCGACAGGATCCTTGGACAGAATGTTGATCGCGCCGCCCGTCGTGTTGCGCCCAAACAGCGTGCCCTGCGGACCACGCAGCACTTCGAGACGCTGGAGATCGTGCAGATCGGTCAGGCCCTGCGAAGGCCGTGCGATATAAACGCCGTCGATATAGGTCGCGACCGCCGGATCGTTGGCGATCAGCGGCTGGAGATTGCCCTGGCCGCGGATCGACACGAATGCGAAGCCGGACGTCGAGGCAGAGCCGGTCGATATGACGACGCTGGGCGCGACACGCTGCACGTCCTGCACGCTGACGATCTGCGCGCGCTGAATCGCGACATCGCCCAATGCCGTGACGGCCAGCGGGGTGGTTTGCAGGCTTTCCTCGGTCCGCCGCGCGGTGACGACGATATCCTGAATGCGGCTGAACTGTTCCTGCGCCGCTTCCTGTGGTGCGACTTGCCCCCGCGCGGGCTGAGCCATCGCGACAGGCAGGCCCGACAGCATCGTCGCCACCATCAGTTTGGACGTTATCATCATTCTCTCCCACATATCTTTATTGATTGCGGACAGGCGACATTTCGATGGGATGACAACCTACCTTAGGAAAGGGTGGCACGGTTCATCGATAGTGAAACGCGGGTCGGCGATAGCCGCGCCGCTTCCGCGTCACATGATTGTTGCGAAACGATAGCCTATTGCATTCCGGCGATAGCCTGTCGCCTTGCCCGCCCTTTCTCCCATGGTCAGAGATCGTTCCAGCAATCAGAACAGCGGCTGCGGGCCGCTAAAAAGGACATGCACATGGCAACGCTCGACGCAGACCGGATCGAAGCATTTCTCCGGCATCAACTTGATATGTTCAATCAGGGTCGGCGTGACGACTTCATCGCCGCCTACCGTGACATCGCGCCAGGCGGGCTGCTGATCGATGACCCGGTGGGTAGCGATCGTCAGGAGGGGCTGCACCTGATCGGGGAATTGTTCGACCGCTATGTTGGCTGGAAGCTGACATTTGTCGAACTGATCGTGAACGGGCATGAGGCCGCGGCCTGCGTAAGGAACGAAGGCATGATGAATGGCCATCCCGTCACAGTGCACAGCCTTGAGACATATCATTTCGGCGAGGACGGCACCTTCCTAGCCCGCTATTTCCATCCGGCGATGTCGGCATGACCGCCGCGGACCAACTCGCGATACACAGCGACAAGATAGAACTGACCGCGACCAGCGCCCTGTCGGTCGAGACTGTCCTGAAAGTCCGCCATTGGAACGACCGGTTGTTCAGCTTTTCGGTGACACGCCCGGCGAGCTTTCGGTTTCGGTCCGGCGAGTTTGCCATGATTGGACTGACGGGCGACGGCGGCAAGCCGCTGTTGCGCGCCTATTCAGTTGCCAGCCCTGCCTATGCCGAGGAACTGGAATTCCTGTCGATCAAGGTGGAGGACGGCCCCCTGACGTCGCGATTGCAGAATATCCGGCCCGGTGACCAGATATATCTTGGGCGCAAACCCACCGGTACTTTGGTGACCGACGCGCTGTTGCCCGGCAATCGGCTGTTGCTGCTGTCGAGCGGCACCGGGCTGGCACCGTTCCTCAGCCTGATCCGCGACCCCGACGTCTATGAACGCTATGAGCGCGTGATCGTCGTCCACAGCGTCAGGCAGGCAAGCGACCTGGCGTTTCGTGCGGAGCTAGAATCCGGCCTGCGGGATGATCCGCTGGTATCGGAACCGGCAATGGCGCAACTATCCTATCTGCCCACGGTGACGCGCGAAGCCTTTACCTGCAACGCGCGTATCACAACGATGATCGAAGATGGCAGCCTGTTCGCGCAGGCTGGACTGAGTGGTGCGCCGCTCTCGGTCCAGACCGATCGCATCATGCTATGTGGCGGCATGGCCATGATCAAGGATATCGCTCACCTGTTGGATGCGCGTGGCTTTATCGAAGGCTCCAACGCGAAGCCGGGCGATTATGTGATCGAACGAGCCTTTGTCGGTTAATAATGGCGGGATGCTGGTCACTTGCCATTTTCATAGATGGGCTTCAGATCGGCCTCGGCTCGGCGGGCATCAGCGGAAAGCGCATTCGCCAATCTATAACCAGGGATCACACCCTGCGCGACGTCAACCACAACGACCTGGACGTTAAGTTTCGGCCTATCAACGGCAGGCTTCAAAGCAGACAGTCGGAAAAGTCGTTGTTCTTGCCGCAAAACGGCCCGCCGTATGAGGCCACTGCCCGCCCAAAGATACAACCGCCGATCCGGCCGCATTACATCATTTCGTTAGAGAAAAAGCGGCGTGTCAACAGCGGTCAGATTCCAGGCCATCGGGGCGGAGTAAAAGCAGGCCACTGTTGATGTGGGCCTGACGACATGGAGAGGCCCCGATCGGGGGCCTCTCCATGTCCTTGTCGTTATTAATAAGAGGGCGAAGTTTCCGAACTGCATGTCGGCCTCAAAGGCACGATGAACGCCCTGTTCCTCAAGGATCTCGCGAATAAGATCCTTCGCGGTCTGCGCGGCCGAGTCGAGAAGGGCAAATCGGGCGGCGGGTTTGCTCCGGCCACGACGTCGTGCGGCGCTTCTCCAGCGAAGGCGAACCAGTCCACAGTGAGCGGAGCATCTATGCTGCCGCAGCTGAAGTCATTCGCCGGGTTTTCCGACAGTTCGCCAACGGACTCAGCCCGCACGTAATTGCCTGCCGCCTGAATGAGACAGGAATTGCAGCGCCGACCGGCAAGCTGTGGACCTCAACCACGATCTGTGGCCATGCCAGGCGCGGCACCGGCCTGCTCAACAATGAACTTTACATCGGCAAGCTCGTGTGGAAACGCCTGCGCTATCTGAAGAACCCGCAAGCCGGCAAGCGGGTCTTCCGCATCAATCCCCGATCCGAATGGATAGTGATCGAGGTTCCTGCGGATCGTCGATGAAGAACTCTGGCAGGCCGTGAAGGCAAGGCAGGAGAATATCGCGATCCAATATGCCGACGTCATCAAGGCAACACGCTCCGCCCATACAGCTCTTAATCGCACGCATCGCCCGAAAAGCCTTCTCTCCGGCTTGGTTTACTGCGGCTGCTGCGGCGGTCCTTATTCTCTTCGCGGGTAGGGGCGGTTTGCCTATTCGAACCTTGTTGATACGAAAAGCTGCGCGAACGGGCACAGCATCACGCGCGACAAACTCGAAGCGCACGTCCTTGATGGTCTGCGCGATCGGATGATGACCCCCGAGGTCGCGGCGGAGGCCATTCGGACCTATGCCAGGAGAGCAACCGCATCAACCACCAGCGACGTGCGTCGGAAGTCGCCGATCGAACGGACCTGCAGAAAGTCCTCAAGGCGATCAAGGGCCTTGTGACACTCGCGAAAGAAGGCAGGGGCACACGCGCGCTTGTCGATGAGCTTTTAGAGTTGGAAGCCCAGGAGGATGCGATCCGCGCAGGGCTCGCTGCGGTACCGGCAGATGTGCCGGATAAGCGTCGAAGCGGGACCCATACATCCGCGGTCGGCGATCAGCGTATCAAAGTCACCCTCTGCCGCCTCGATCAGTGCTAGCACCATAGTCATGTCGCTTGAGTGGCTTGGTGAGATGAACAAGAAGCGCGGGGCATCCGGCGGCATCGGTCAGGCCGTGGATCTTGCTTGTGTGGTCGCTACACGAAGTCCCGATGCCCTAATTAACGGTCACTCTTTTGCTTCCGCCGCCGAACGGTGGCCCTTGATGCGGGTGGAGCCGATCACGACCGAATCCCACCGGCATATTTCCTTACAGCGTATCGATTACTCCACCATCCACGCGGACCGAGGCACCGGTCGTGGCGGACGCTTGCGGGGATGCGAGATAGACCACCATGTTTGCAACCTCTTCAACGCTCGCGGCGCGACGGATGATCGAACTCGGCCGGTGGGTCGTCACGAAATCGGAAGCGATTTCGCCCATTGAGCGGTCGCCAACAGCAAGTTCCTTTTCGAGCATCGCGGTCATCCCATCGGAGAGGGTCGGACCCGGCAAAACGGAGTTCACCGTCACTCCGGTTCCGGCCATGCGTTTGGCAAGGCCTCGAGCGAGCGCGACATCGGCAGTCTTGGTCACGCCATAGTGGATCATCTCGACCGGAATGTTGAAAGACGATTCGGACCCGAGCAGTAGGAACCGCCCCCAGCCTTGCGCCTCCATGCCGGGTAAATAGCTACGCGCCAACCGAACCCCGGCCATCACGTTGACCTGCCAGTGCCGGTCCCACGCCGCATCGTCAGTGTCGAAGAAATCGGTGGGCTGGAAGATGCCGAGATTGCTTACGACGATGTCGGCCTTAGGCTCGGCAGCGATGAGGACAGCATGACCGTCGCTGGTCCCGAGATCTGCCGCGACACCGCGTGCGTGTCCGCCAAGACGGGCGACTGCGGTGTCGACCTTAGCGTCGGTGCGGCCGTTGATCACCACAATCGCTCCCGCGTCCGTCAGTCCTTTGGCGATCGCGAAACCGATGCCCTCTGTCGAGCCGGTGACGATAGCAATTTTACCAGTGAGATCGATATTCATGGATGAGTCTCCAACTTTATGTCGTGCACGTCGTTTGTTTTTGTACCGTCAGTTTCGTTATGGCCTTTTTATTCCTTTTTTCCGATACCACCCGTTATGAGCCAACCGATCTTTGCCTCAAGCTGCTCAGCAACCCTTGCGTAGTTGCCAAATTCTAGTTTTCTGCGAGCCTCAAACGCGTTGCCTTTTTCATTTAAAGCTTGGTCAACCTAGATTGATCAATGGGCGGTCTGGGCGCCATCGACCGTGAATGTCTGCCCCGTGATGAACGATGCCGAGGGCGAATTGAGGAACAGGACCATGCCGGCCAGTTCTTCTGGCTCTGCCGGACGGCCGATCGGGCTGTTGGCGAGCAACGCCGTCTTGAACGCAGGATTGGCGAGCCATCTTTTGGTCATGGTCGTCGCCACCAGTCCCGGCGCAAGGGCGTTGACGCGAATGCCCCGGGTTGCGTAATCGAGCGCCGCCGCCTTGGTCAGGCCGATGACGCCATGTTTGGCGGCGACATAGGGCGCCATCTGCGGATCGGCGACCAGGCCAGCAACCGATGCGGTATTGACGATCGATCCGCCGCCAACCGTCAACATATGCTGGATCTGATATTTCAGGCAAAGAAACACGCCCCTAAGGTCGATAGCGATGACCTTGTCGAATTCCTCGACGGACATATCCGCCAGATCTTTGCTGGGCGGCAGCATACCGGCATTGTTGAAGGCGCAGTCCAGGCGACCGAAATGGGCGACGGTCGTTTGGACAAGCGCCTGCACCGATGCCGGGTCGCTAACGTCTGTGCGCACGAACAGTGCATCGCCGCCCAGTGCCTGCAATTGGGCCACGGTTTCGGCGGCGCCATCGCTGACGTCGCCGATGACGATGCGGGCGCCTTGTTCCACGAATGCTATCGCGGTCGCCCGGCCGATTCCGGACGCCGCGCCTGTGATGAGGACGACCTTACCGGTGGGCGATTTGATCGCGGGTCAAACGGTTCGTCACGCGCGTCTCCTTTCAGGCTGCTGCCGCCAGCGTGGCGGATGTGATCTGGACAAGGCGCTGCACGAAGATGCCGGGCGTCACCACGACCTCCGCATCGATCGCGCCCAGTGGCACGATGTCGGTCACCTGGGCGATCGTCGTTTTGGCGGCCATCGCCATGATGGGACCAAAGTTGCGCGCGGTTTTACGATAAACCAGATTGCCCCAGCGATCGCCGCGTGCCGCCTTTATCAGAGCGAAATCGGCGCAGATCGGATATTCGAGGACATGGTGGACGCCATCTATCTCACGGTTTTCCTTCCCCTCCCCCAACAGCGTGCCAAAGCCGGTCGGCGTGAAGATGGCGCCCAGGCCAGCACCCGCCGCCTGGATGCGCGCGGCCAGATTGCCTTGCGGCACGAGTTCCAGTTCGATCTGACCGGCGCG
The DNA here is from genome assembly GCF_055640555.1 of Sphingobium sp. KKT206. Lineage (NCBI taxonomy): Bacteria > Pseudomonadati > Pseudomonadota > Alphaproteobacteria > Sphingomonadales > Sphingobiaceae > Sphingobium > Sphingobium sp. KKT206. Next base: position 717,906 of record NZ_CM145765.1, on the reverse strand, counting down.
ATAGGCCGCGTCGAAATGATGGGAATCCGACTGGCGCGGGAAGGAGCAGATGATCTTGCGCACCCGCCCCGCCTTAATCAGCGCGGCCACGCCCGTCTCGCCATTGCCCGCATTATTGTTGATGATCGTCAGGTCGCCGACCTGGCGCGCGATCAGCGCGTCGATCAACTGATCGGGCATACCGGCCGTGCCGAAGCCGCCGATCATCACCGACGCACCGTCGCCGATGCCATCCACCGCCAAGGCCGCTGTTCCCACGCTTTTGTCGATCACGCTCATCTCCTGATGCTGGCTCCCGTCTTTTCGCAATGGGGGCTTGAGTCAATCGATTATCGCACTATTGTGCGATAATCGGCCACAAAACGGATGCGCAAGTGCCTGAATCAAACATCTATGACAGACCCGGCGATCCCGATTTCATGACGTCGTTGGCGCGCGGGTTGGCGGTCATGAAATGCGTGGCAGAGGCCGAACAGCCGGTCACCATCGCGCAAGTCGGCCGCCTGACCGGCCTCAGCCGCGCGTCGGTGCGGCGATGCCTTCATACCCTCTTGCTGCTGGGATATGTCGGACAGGACGAGCGAGGCTATGCGGTCAGGCGGCAGGCGCTTTCGCTGGGCCACCCCTATCTATCGCTCAATGCGCTTGCGGCGCGCGCCCAGCCGCTGCTGGATACGCTGCGCGATTCGTTGCACGAATCCTGCTCGCTGGGCGTGATGGAGGATGATCAGCTTCTCTACATGTCACGGGCCGAGGCCATACGGATCATGTCGATCAATCTACGGGTCGGCAGCCGGTTGCCATTGCACGCCACATCGATGGGCCGGGTCTTGCTGGCCGGGCAGCCCCATGCGGTGCAGGAAGCCTATCTTGCCCGGACGACACGCGAGAAATTCACGGCCAAGACGATCGTGGACCGCGCCGAACTGCTGATCGAACTCAGCGGGGTCGCCAGCCGTGGCTACGCGGTGGTGGATGAGGAACTGGAAGTCGGTTTGCGCTCGATCGCCGTACCAGTCGCTCGCCATGGCAAGGTCGTTGCCGCCTTGAATGTCGGCACTGCAGCAGCGCGCAAAAGTGTGGTCGACCTGCGCGACATGGTACTGCCCGCTTTGCAGGAAGCCGCAACGATTTTGTCCACTTGAACAGGACCCTTTGCGCAAAAAAACTTCTCCTGCTAATTGACGTCGGGCACGGTTCCGCACCGAAGGGGAAGACCCCTCTTTGTACAGTTACTATCTGATAAAGTTTAGGAAAGTTAACATTGCAAAGATTTCAACCGGATCCGGTTGAGACTGCGGATCAGCATTCAAAGCAGAGCCTGTGGATCGGCGTGCAAAAAGGGCTCTGACTCAATTTTGATCCAATTGTGGTCTTCAATGGCGGCAGTTTCCACGCTGGGAGCAATGCCATGCACAAAGCGCTTCATCCATCATCGATGGTCCCGCCTGGCTTTGCGGTTGTTAGTGCTTCGACAGGCGCCGACGGTACGACCATCCTCGTTCGCAGTACGCTTCGGGAAAGCCACTGCCCGAGCTGCGGAACCCTAAGTTCTTTGGGTTCATAGCCGTTATTGTCGTCGCATCGGGGACTTACCCCTCGCCGGACGGGCTGTAAAATTGGTGGCCACTGTTCGCCGCTTTCGCTGCAAAGCCGTTGGATGGTGGGCAGAGCATTTTCACCGAACGCTTTGCCGACGGTGTTCTTGCCCCTTGGGCACGGCGTACCGGTCGCCTTGATGGTCTCGTTCATCATCTTGGTCTCCCCCTAGGCGGAAGGCCTGGCGCAAGTCTTGCGCGGCGCGTCAGGTTGCCTGTCAGCAACGACATCCTGCTTCGCGTCGTCCGGCGATGCTGTTGTCCAGCGGTACGGCGCCATCATCTGCGATCTGGAGCGCCGCTTTCCCGTCAGCCTATTGCCAGACCGTGAGCCTGTCACTGCTCAGGCCTGGCTTGCACGGCAACTACAGATCGCCATCGTCGCCCTTGATCGTGAAGGGGCCTACGCGCGAGCGACAGCCAAAGCCCTCCCTAACGCGGTTCAGGTCGCCGACCGTTGGCATCTGATGGAGAATGCAACCGGCGCTTTCCTCGATGCAGTCCGCAGGTCGATGCGGGAGATCCGCCGCGCAGTTGGTGCGATGACCAAAAATCCCGAACTGCTGACCACCGCTGAACGCCTGCAGTATGAAGGATATCTGCACCGCGCGGACATCAACGCTGCGATTTTTGGCCTCGGCAACGAGGGCTTCGCCATAAAGGACATCGTGCGGCGTACCGGCCACAGCCGGGGTGTGGTTCGGCGCGTTCTGCGTGGCGAACGAAGCGACGTATTCAGAACGCGCGAAACATCTCTCGAACCTTGGCCTGCCGTGGTTCGATCGACAATGGGCGAAAGGTCGGCACAACGGTGCGGCACTCTGGCGTTCGTTGCAGACGCAGGGCTTTCGCGGCTCACTGCGTGTTGTGACCGAATGGGCGACACGCCGACGCCGGGCGGAAAAGGTCGATGCCGACACATTGCACCGCCTACCCTCCGCCAGAACCATCGCGCGCATGCTCACGATCGGCCGCGACGATTTGTCAAAATCAGAAACAGTGACGGTCGCCGCCGTGGAAACCGGTGTGCCCTCGCCTGGGCCGAAAGACCCGGCGTAGACCGCAATTAGCATCGGCGTAGCGGTGAGCGACGTTGGACGTCCAGCGGACCACCACACACCCAGCCAGACGATCCAGCTAAACCCGAAGGCAAGTGCGAGAAAGGCTGCGACATTGGAGGAACGCGCGGCCGGATTTGCGCGCAACGAAGCAGCCCCGGAATCGAGGTTCATCTTATTCGTCCTTTCTTGTATTACAAGGTATTGAAGTAAATTTTTACACCGTGCGAACCGTACGGCGCAGCATCCGCGTGAGGATTGCATAAAGCAGCGCGCAGAGCGCGAGCGTCAGCGGCACCGACCATAAGCCGAGCAATTCCTGCCCCCCATCTTGCGACACCATGCCGAAAGTGAGCGAGCCGTCTGCCCCACGGATCAGCCCTATGTGGTTGCCAAAAAACGGCTTAAGTACACTCATGACGGCGAAGATGCCTAGCAGCAGATATCCGAACGCAAAAACTGCGGCGCGCAGCGCACGGCCCGAGCCGGAGCGGATCGCGTGATAAAGTCCGCGCGAAATCAATGGCATGGAACCGCTAGCCGTGCCGCGGTCGATTAGCTCGTCGGCGAGCATCGGGCGGAGGAAGTCCGCCGGCCGGCCGAGCCGGTCTATTGCGCGCTGCAAACGCTCGGCCTCGCAGCCCAGGCCTTCCTCGCTGGCGAAGCTGTCCGCCAAATGCGCGCGAAGATTGTCTGGACTTGTAACGGTTTTGTGCCGGTCACCTATCTCATTATGCCACCTTGGCTTCGAACGCGAGCGGGCTGATGCCGCCTAGATATGAATGGCGGCGACGGGTGTTGTAGAAGCCATTGATGTACTGAAAGATGGCGGCTTCTGCCTGACGCCGCGTCGGCCAGCTCTGCCGCCAGATGAGTTCCGCCTTCAGGGATTTGAAGAAGGTCTCGACGGACGCATTGAGGCTCCTATATTTGTCAAGCGCTGGTCAGAGATGCTTTTGGGCGACATAGGTGGGTAAAGATTTCGCGAACGATGTATCGCTTAAGGCAGCGTATAATCTCCCGGTTGCTCTTTCCCTCCATTTTTCGTTTGCTGACATAGGCAAGTGTCGGCGGATGGTTGCGCATCCGAACGATTGCAACCCGATATAGCGCGGCATTGGCTTGCCGGTTTCCACCACGGTTGAGTCGGAAGCGGTTGGTCTTGCCACTTGATGCGGGGATGGGACACACCCCGCAGAGCTTGGCGAGTGCAGCTTCGGAGCGGATTCGGGTGGGATCATCGCCGACCAGTATAAGCATTTCTGCCGCCGTCATCGTCGCGATCCCGTGCGATGCCAGCAACGTTGGTGCGTTGGCCATGACCAGTTGCTCGAGCGCCTTGTCGTGCGACTGAATTTCTTCGTGTAGAGCCAGCCAGCGTTGTGCCAAGGCCCGCAAGGCGGTTTTGGCCGATGCGATCGTCGAGGTCATTGCGCCGGGCCTGAGTGCAGCAATATATCGGATCAGCGCGATTTTTCCGTTTATCTGATCGAGCGTGTCGCGCAGCGCCGCAGGTGCGTTGATGATCAGGGTTTTCAGGGTCACCATGGCCTGCGACCGGCATTTGACTGCTGTGTCGCGTGCGATTTTGAGATGCCGGATCATCTCGACGGATCCTGTTTGCGTTTTGGGTTGGGCGATCGCCTGTCCGCCCAGCACCGACCGTGCGGCGCCTTCAGCGTCGAGGCTATCGCTTTTGCCATGTTGATAGCGCAACTGTCGATTAGGTCTGGTGACCTCGATGACTTTATGGCCCTGGGCCAGAAGATGGCGAGACAGCCCGGCTCCGTATGATCCAGTCCCCTCGATGCCAAAGGCTGTGATGGTGCCCAACGCACACGCCCAGTCCTCGAGCAATTTATAGCCCTTTGTTGTCGCTGGAGCCGAAAAGGCCGTCAATCGGCTGCCGTTGTTATCGATTGCCACGGCAACATGGATGGATTTATGGGTATCGACACCGATAATGACGCCGCTGATGTTGGTATTGGTCATGTCCTGTCCTTCTCTGAACGGTGCCCGGGCACCGTTCAGAGAAGGACAGGACTGTGAAGGGGCAAACCCGTCAGGCTCCTATCAAGTCACATCTCGCCCGTTGCCAGGGCGACTTGATGGCCGACACGTCAACGCAATGACACGGGGTCAATCGTAGCATGGGTCAGACCATCAAGCCGCAGCAACATAATCACAGTCGTAGCAATTTCCCTTGCCGCTCATTGATGGACGCAGGCCATAGGCCTGCAGCTTTTTCTGATAGTCGTAGGAGCAATATTGGCTACCGCGATCCGAATGGAAAAGGCAGCCCTCGGGAGGCTGGCGCAGGCGCACCGCCATATCCAGCGCCCTGATCGCCAGGTCTTTCTTCATCCTGTCGCTGACTGCCCAGCCTACGACGCGACGGCTATGCAGATCGAGAATGACGGCAAGGTAGAGCCAGCCTTCGGACGTCCAGATATAGGTGATGTCGCCGGCCCATTTACGGTTGGGCGCATCTGCGGCAAAATCGCCGTCCAGCCAGTTCGCTGCGACACCCAGGCGATGGTGGCTGTCAGTCGTAACCTTGTGCTTGCGCGTGCGGACTGGCTTGATCCCGTTGATCTTCATCAGCCGCCCGACCCGGCGCTCGCCAACATCGAGCCCTACCTCCTTCAACTCCATCGTCATGCGAGGACGGCCGTAGCTGCCAAGGCTCAGCCTGTACTGTTCCCGGATATGGGCCAGCACTTTCATATCTGTCCGCTCCCGCCTGCTGATCGGGCGCGAGCGCCAGGAACGATAGCCGCGTTCACTGACATCCATGACACGGCAGAGCAGTTCAACGGGCCACCGGTGCCGCCAGCTATGCACAAATGCGAACTTCACGGCCTTTGGCTCGCGAAGAACTGCGTGGCCTTTTTTAGCACTTCCCTCTCCTCCCGCAGCACACGGTTCTCAAGGCGAAGGCGTTCATTCTCACGCGCCAGATCTGCCTGCGGCGCTGAAACCAGATCACTGGGCCGATACTGCGATACCCACTTGCCCAGCGTCGACTTCCCTATCCCCAAATCCGATGCAACCCGATCGCGCGGCAACCCGCTGGTCAGCGCGATCCGTACCGCCTCTTGCTTGAACTCTTCTGTATGCTTGATCATCTCGTCGGTCTCCTGTTGCGAGCTCTAATCGCTCAGGTGACCGGCGCAAAACCGTTACAAGTCCAGTATGGCCTGTGCTGGGTATCGAGCGCTATCAGGGCATTGCGATCCCGGAGAGCATCCACACCGTCATCCTCTATAGCCAGCACGGCGTCGAGGCGGCGCGCGCCGTGGAACGCGCCACCCCTCACCTGACCGATAACAGGCGCAGGCTACTCACCAAGCTGCCGCCACATAGCGGCGACTGGAACGACCTCCTGCGCGAGATCCGGGCAGCATGAAGCTGTTTCCCGGCGTCCCGCCCTATCAGCGCTGGATGATGGGGGCGACCTTCGTTGTCGTGGCGGTCTATTCCATCGCGCAGAACAAGGCATCGCTGGTCGAAGCATCGCAGACCCAGCTATCCTCTCCTTCTCCGCGAATTATCGATGGTGATACCGTCGATTTCTCAAACGGTCGCGTGCGGATCGTCGGGATCGATGCTCCTGATGACGATCGGCCGCAGCTCAAGGCGCTGGCGAGCGAGGTGCTGCGTGAGTTGGCGGCCCGCGATGGCGGGCTGACGTGCTCAGCGTCGCTGTTCGACTATGCCCTGCGCCGCGAAGAGCAGTGCCGCGCCACAGCCAAGAGCTATGGGCGATTGAATCTGTCGTGCCGCTTCCCCCGCAACAAGGCGAGTGTCGGGGCGACGATGGTCGCTCAAGGCTATGCCGTCGATTACCGCGTCTATTCGGGCGGCGCCTATGTCGACCTGATGCGCAAGGCGGCAGCGCAGCGCGCAGGTCTGTGGGCCGTCGATTACGAAGGTATGCGGCAGCTTGCCGTGCAGCGTGCCCAAGTGCCGCAAGGGTGCGACATGGGCACGATCAAGAAGGAGCCGGGGCCATTCGCCGGCAAAGGCGCGACGCGGCAATGATCGAACCCGGCACTCCCGTCGCCACCATGATTGGTCGCTGGGGGGGAGCCAGCTCTCTGGTGGTTGGCGCGGTCCTACTTGGGCGCATCATCCGCGACATGCCGTATCTGCTTCCCAACCGCCTGCTCGGCCTGGTTCTCTATGAGTTGGGGCCGGGTTTGCTTCTGGCCGCTGCGATAGGCTCTGCAGTCAGCATCACCCGCGGGCGCTTTCGCGCGCGAACAAGGCTGTTCGCGTTCGTGGCGCTCGCCGGCCTTGTCGGCACGATCGGCATCACCATGGCTTTTGCCGCCTCGCTGGGTGGGGGCTGGATATGGCCGGAGTGATCAGCAGACCGGAACCAGAACGCGCGGTTCGCTATCTGGCCTTCGCCAAAGACTATGCCGATGCGGCGGGCCGCATCCTCTTGATCAATCGGCCAGACGCTGCGGAGATGGCCTATTTCGCGCTGGTTGCGCATGGTCTCGAACTTGCGCTGAAAGCGATCCTGATCGCCGATGGTTGGGACGAAGAGCGGCTTATGTTGATGGGCCATAGCCTGCACCGATGTTGCAGGGCGATCGATCACGGGTCGCTCGATCTTGGCGTAGCTATCTCAGCAAACGACCATGCGACGATCGACGCGCTCGATTGCCCGCACGCCATGCAATGCTTCCGTTATCCTGGCTTGGCCCCGCACGACCTTCCCGCCCCGGCAGCGGCCCATGCCTGCCTTCGGCGTGTGCTGGAGGTGGCTGCCCAGCGTATATACTGATGTTGGATAGGATCGGTGCGCCCTGCGGGGCGAGACAACGGGCCTGCTATGTGGCCGTCGCCTTCGCCCCGGATCGGCGCTCGGATCATCCGAAAAGTTCGCTGTGCGAACCGATACGTGCCAGGACGAGTGCTTCTTCGGTCTTGCGGTAGATCAGCACCAGGTCGGGCTTGATATGGCAATCCCGGTATCCCTTCCACTCGCCGGTCAGCGAATGATCGGACAGGTTGGGCGGCAGCACTTCATCCATCACCAGCATGTCGATGACCAGCTGGAAAATGGCATCGAGGCCGGCGTCGGATCGCTTCTCACGCTTGTAATCGCGTTTGAACCGGCCCGTGATCTCTACTGGTCTCATTTTGCCTCTCCCGTGGCGGGCGCCTCTGGCGTCGCTTGCGGCGCTGGGGCTGCAGGAGCCGGAGGTGGCGGCGGGGGGGGCGGAGCCGAGGCGTCAGGTGGCGCCGGCGTCCACGGGTCTAGCATGTCCTTTGCACCGATTTCCAACGCCATTTCTACGAGCGCTGCATAACTTGTCTGCGTCAGGCCCGGCGTCTTAATCGAATTGTGCCACCGCAAAACGAGGTGCGGATTCCAGATGATCGCATTGCCCATCGCCCCGGACTTGCCCGGCTTGATGTCGATGAACTTCAGTTCCTGAAGTTTCTTCATCCGGTTGGCCCAGGTGTGTTCGCCGCGCTGGCCGCCGAAGCCTGACGCGGTCGACATGTCGCCGTGCTTGTTCAGCACGACGAATGAGTTGTCCCACGTGTGGCACCACAACGTCAGATAGGTAGAGGACACCGGCGCCCCCTTGGTCATGTCGTCCATGATTTTGAGGATCATAGGCATCGTCTTGGGGATCGTTGCGAACCCCTTGTTGGCGAGACGATGCCACAGCATGTCCTCCTTGCCGGGCCAATGCAGCTCGCGCAGGGCAAGCTGCTTTTTCGTGATTGCACTCGCCTCCCTGGTCGTCGTCATGTATTTAACTCCTCATGTCGCCGCCTGATCGCGGCGACAAACGGGTTATGCGAGATTTATCGTAATATTTCAATGACTTAGGTATTTACTCGCGCAGCATCGGATGTGCGCTCGTTGCACTTAGACCATGCGAAATGACCCGATATGCTGCAACTGAAATTTGGTTGTGCAACATATGTTTTTTACGGAGGGTGGTTTTTGGCGTGTTTTCAGGTGGTTATGACCTGACCCCACTGTGCTCATGGGTGCTTATAGTCCTCCCACGTGCTGCATGTGCTTCACGTGCTCCCGGGAGAGTGCAGAGAGGGGTAGTGCTATTGACACTCCGGCGTTAGGAGACCATTTAGGATTTGTAGCTACATTGTGGCTCAAGTGATTATGTGGGGTAAGTGAAGTGGCAGCGGCAGACGTAGTCCGTGCTCGGATTGATTCCGACCTGAAGAAGGAAGCCAGCGCAGTTCTTGCGGGGATGGGCCTGTCTGTGTCCGACGCCATTCGGCTGATGCTGGTGCGCGTGGCCTCCGACAAGAACCTGCCCTTTGACATTCGCGTTCCCAATGCCGCCACCCAGGCTGCGATGCGCGATGCTTCCGAAGGCCGGGTGGAGCGGTTCGCTACCGTTGCCGATCTGATGGGCGCGCTCAATGAGGACGATGACGAGGACTAGGTTCGTTGCGCTGAACCAGCGCCGCGTGCTGCGGTGGGTTCATAGGTAAAAGTGAAAAACACCATGGCCGTCGCCGCTGTCGCTTTGGCAGCAAGGGGCGGCCTTCGTGTTTCAGGGTGCAGAGGGACCTTCTCTTATCTCACCGGGATCGCTTCGAGCGTAGGAGCATCCCACAGGGCGCGGCCCTCGCGGGCACGGCTCTATCGGCGCGAGCACCGACCGAGCCACCGGGCCGGCGTCTCAGCCCATTCGGGTGACGATCCTCGCGCAAGGGGTGTGCCACGTGGCGCACCCCTGTTGCCGCGCCATGGCGCGGTATTGCCTTCTTAGGCGCTTGCGACCCTCCCCCGGAGGCCCGCACGCTTGAGGGAACACCAAGGGCTACTGCCCTTTCGTCCCCGAACGACAATCATGTTCCCCGTGTAATCCGCCAAGCGCGGCACCCGACGCCCTGAAGGCATCGGCCGCGCTAGGGCGGCTCGCCCGCGCCAGGAGCAAGATTCTCGCCCTCCCTCCCCATCCCGTTCCTCGCCGGAAAGGCAGAGCCGCATGCCGCAGAGCAAGCGGCTTTCAGCCTGAACAGGAAAGGACGAAATCATGGGACGCATCACCGACAACCGGGCCGACGTCTATCAGGAGATCACCGACCAGATGATTGCCATGATCGAGGCTGGCACCCGGCCTTGGTCCAAATCATGGAACGGCAGCACGGCCCCCAATATCCCGCTGCGCTCGACCGGGGTTCCTTATCGCGGCATCAACGTCCTGACCTTGTGGGTGGCCTCCATGACCAAGGGCTATGCCTCCCCGCATTGGCTGACCTTCAAACAGGCGCTCGCGCTGGGCGGCTGTGTCCGCAAGGGCGAGAAGGGATCAACCGTGGTCTATGCCAACAAGATCGTGGTGGGCGACGGCAAAGGCGGCGAAGCGAGCAGCGAACAGGGCGAGGCCGGCAGGCGGCAGGTCGCGTTCCTGAAACGCTACACGGTTTTCAATTCGGAGCAGATCGACGGCATCGAAACGCAATATCCCATGCCCGAGCCGATCATCACCGCCACCAATCCCCACGACCGGGACGCCGAGCTTGATACGCTCTTTGGCCGGGTGCCTGTTACCGTGCGCCATCATGGTTCGCAGCCCTACTATCAGCCGACCGGCGATCATGTCGTCATGCCGGCATTCGCCGACTTCCATACCAGCGACGATTATTATTCGACCCTTGCACACGAACTTTGTCACGCCAGCGGTCATGTGGATCGGCTTGCCCGTCCCACCCTCATTTCCACGAAGCGCGAAGACTATGCGCGTGAAGAACTGGTGGCCGAGCTGGGGGCCGCGTTCGTCAGCGGCGCGATCGGCATCAAACTCCACGACCGCGAGGACCATGCCGCGTATCTGGCAAGCTGGCTCCAAGCCCTTCGCAATGACAAGCGGTGCATCTTCACCGCCGCGCGCCAAGCGCAGGATGCAGCCGACTGGCTGCTGAGCCGGATGGGCGCGGAAAGCCCCTTCACGCTGGAAGAGAGCGCCTGAACGGCCAGACCAGCCCCCGCCCTGTGTAGGCGCGGGGCTGGTTCCGGCAAGAAAATCGCGCCTCGTCCGCTCGCGAGCGGACGAGGCGCCGTCGTTTGTGCAAGATCGTTGCGGTCGATCAGCAGGTCATGACGTTTGCTTTGCCACATCGCGATAGGCGAGCAGGCGCAGTGCATTGAAGACGACGAGAAGCGTGGAGCCTTCGTGCATCGCAACTGCCGGACCGATGCCAAGGCCAAGGATCGTTGCTGGCACAAGCAATGCGACGACACCCAGGCTGACGAACACATTCTGCCGGATGATGCCGCGTGTGTGGCGGCTTAGGCCCACCGCGAACGGCAGATGGGCCAGATCATCGGCCATCAACGCTACGTCGGCCGTCTCCAGCGCCACATCCGAGCCGGCAGCGCCCATCGCAATGCCAACGGTCGCCGATGCCATTGCCGGTGCATCATTGACCCCGTCGCCGACCATCGCGACCTTGTCCTCACCCGCGAGCTTCTTGATCGCGGCGACCTTGTCCTCCGGCATCAGGTCACCCCATGCCTCGTCAAGCCCGACATCCCTGGCGACGGCGTCGGCTACCTTCTGGTGATCGCCCGAGATCATGATCATCCGGGTGATACCCATGTCCCGCAGGCGTTTGAGCGCGATCTTGGCCGCCTCGCGCGGCGTGTCCATCAGCCCGATCGCACCGATGTCCCGATCGCCCTTGCGCACCACCATCGTGGTGCGCCCCCCTTCGCGCAGGGCCGCGATGGCGTCAGTAGCGGCCGCATTCAGCGCAGGGATGCCCTCCACGCCGAACATCTCGGCCTTCCCGATCCACACCGTCTCGCCACCGACGGTCGCAGTGACGCCGCGTCCGGTCAGGCTCTTGAGGTCGGTTGCGGTCGGAAGGTCGCGCCCGCCCAGGCGTTCGCGCCCATCCTTGACGATCGCCTGTGCCAAGGGGTGATCGCTCAAACCCTCGACAGCGACGGCGAGCGTCAACAGATCTTCCTCGCTCGCGCCGTCCACCGGCACGACATCAATGATGCGCGGGCGGCCTTCCGTCAGGGTGCCCGTTTTGTCGAACGCGATCGCCTTCAACGAACCGAGGTTTTCGAGCGGAGCACCGCCCTTCACCAGCACGCCGCCGCGTGCCGCGCGCGCAACGCCCGAAAGCACGGCGCTGGGGGTAGCGATGGCGAGCGCACAGGGGCTGGCGGCGACCAGCACCGCCATCGCCCGATAGAAGCTGTCGCGAAATGGCTCATCGATCACGACCCACGCGAACAGGAGGATGAACGATAGAGCCAGCACCGCCGGCACGAAGACACGTTCGAACCGATCAGTGAAGCGCTGCGTCGGCGACTTCTGCGTCTCCGCTTCGCTCACCATCTTCACGACCTTGGCGAGCGCGCTTTCGTTGGAACGCCGCGTCACCTCGATCTCGATCGCGCCGCCGCCGTTGATCGTACCGGCGAACACCCGGGACGTCGCTTCGACACCATCGGGCTTCGCGCGCGCCGCCTCGACGTCGGCCACAGGCTCCTTGTCGACCGGGATGCTCTCGCCGGTGACGGGGGCCTGGTTGATCGCGCTCGAACCCTTGATGACGAAGCCGTCGGCAGGCAGGCGCTCGTTGGGGCGCACGATCACCACATCACCGATTACCAGCTCCTCGACGGCAAGCTCCGTGGTCTGCCCGTCGCGGCGCACCGTCGCCTTGTCGGGTGCGAGTTCGGCGAGCGCTTCGATGGCCCGCTTGGCGCGCCCCATCGCATAATGCTCGAGCGCATGGCCGAGGCTAAACAGGAACAGCAGGAGCGCGCCTTCCGCCCAGGCACCCAGCGCCGCGGCGCCAGCGGCTGCCACGAGCATCAGCGTGTCGATCTCGAATTTCCTGAGCTTCAGATTGTCGATCGCCTCGCGCAGCGTGAAGAATCCGCCAAAACCATAAGCACCCACATAGAAGGCGGTCGGGAGCCATTCGGGCGTGCCCGCTACCAGCTTTTCGACCGCGAAGCCGATCGCCAGCAGTGCGCCGCACGCGAGCGCAAAGATCAGTTCGGTGTTGGGTCCAAGAAAATTGGCATGGGCGTGATCATGCCCGTCACCCGGCCCATGTTTCTCAGCGTCCTCTCCATGACTGGCGTCGCCGTGGTCGTGGTCTGTATGGTCACTGGCGCTGTGATCGTGTCCGACGTGCTCCGAGCCAGTCCGCTGTGCCGGTCTGACCTTGAGCTTGCCGAGCGCCGCGAGGATGAACGCCTCGTCGACCCGCTCCTTGTCATATTCGACACGGATGCTGCCCGAGGCGCTGGCGTCGGCCTGCAGCACGCCGGGCACCCGGCACAGGGTTTCGCCAATGGTGCGCGCGCGGCGCTCGTGGCCGATACCCTCGACCTGCCACCTGGCATGGCCGTATCGTCCGCTAATCTCGGCGCCGGCTGCGCGCACCATTTCGCGCACACGTGACATCGGCAATGCCGCGCTGTCGAAATGGATGCACAGCTTTGCGGGGGTATCGCCATCGACGGGAAGGACATGCGCCTCTTCGACGCCAAGTTTCGCCTTGAGTGTCGCGACAAGCCGGCCAACGCAAGCATCGGCCGCGTCAGGGATCTGCGGCAGCAGGACGGGGATATCGAGTTTGAGCTTGTCGGTCATCGCATCGTCTCCGCGCTGTTTTTCGCTTCTGCACGAGCATCGCGCAGGATTTCTATGCCGCCCTTGATCGCGATGAGCGCGGTCGCCAGGCCGACGATTAGATCGGGCCAGTTTGTCCCCAGCCACAACACCAATGCCCCCGCGATCAGGATGCCGCCGTTGGAGATGAAGTCGTTGAAGCTGAAGGTCGTGGCGGCGCGAAGGTTCACGTCCTTCTGCTTTAGCCGCTGGAGCATCCGCAGGCAGATATAGTTCACGATCGCAGCAACCGCCGACATGACCATCATCGTAGGTCCGATCGGTTCGCTGCCCTGGAGATAGCGGCGTCCAACATCGAGAAGAATGCCGACCGCGAAGATCAGCAGCATCACGCCCGATGCCCGCGCCGCTCGCGTTTTCCAGGTCTGTCCGCGGCTTAGCGCAACAAGGCTCAATCCATAAACGGCCGTATCGGATAGATTGTCGACACCATTGGCGATCAGCGCGCTGGAATCACCGATCAGGCCGGAGGTGAAGAATCCGATCGCAATCGCTGCGTTGAGCAGAAGGACTATCCATAACGTCCGGCGCTCATTGGGCGCCTGTCGGTCTGAGGGCGTCATACCATGATCTCCTCGATAAGCAGCAGTGCGAGAAACCCGACAAAGAACATGGCGCTGATGAGCGGGGAGTCCGGCTTCTCGTGGGCTTCGACCAGCAGTTCCTCGGTCACGAGGTAGAGCAGTGCCATGAGCCCAAAACTCAGGAACCCGGTGATCCATACCGGCGTCAGCAACGCCACTGGCTGCGCGACGAGAGCGCCGAGGGGCAAAAGCAACGCCAGCGCGCAGGTCAGGCCAATCGCTTTGGCCTTGCGATATTTGCCGGCAAGCTCGTTGGTGAGGGTAAGCGCAAGGAACAGCACCTCTAGTGTCAGCGCGACGGCCAGGAGCGCCCCTGCCTTCTCGCCCGCGATGAAGGCGAGCCCCAGAACCAGCCCGTCTATGGCAAGGTCGAGTCCTATTGCCGCAAGAAGCGCGACAGGTCCCTTGAACCGGCTCTCCGCCGCTTTGAGGCTCAGCATGACGGCGACGCCGAGTGCGCCGCCGATCAGCGTCGCGCTCGGAGAACCACCGTGCTTTACCAGGGGCAAGATTTCTGTGGCAGCGGCGGCGAACACGACGCCGGCTGCCAGATGCTGCATGGCCGCGACCAGCTTCTCGCCCGGTGTCCGCCATCCGGCAAGGATGGCCCCGAACATGATCGCGACCATCGGGATGAGGGAAAATTTGAGTGCGGCCATCGTCAGCGCTCCACGATGATGTCTGGACCGGTCACAGGCTCGTCGCCTTCGTGCACACGATGGTTGGCTCATTGGCTTCCTCGATCCTGATCTCGTTACCTCGGAAGGTCGCACTGGCCGTATCGCCAACATATTGGAGGCCCTGTGCTGGTGCGGTCAGGACGATAGGTGCCGCATCGGCATTGCGCCGGATCTCAAGGGTCAGCCCTTCGTTTTTGAAGTCGATGAGAAGCGTGCGCTTGTCGTCGCACTCATACGGATGGCGGCCAGGACTGCCGCTTGCGTCCGCGCTGTCATTCGCGTGAATTTCCTGTTCTGTCGGCGCCTTTGTCGTCGGCTGCTCCGAACATGCAGCCAATGCCATTGGCGCAGCGGCGATCGCCAGCACGCGCGAATATGAGAACGCCATCATGGCCTCCGATTGCTTCTGAAGCCGTTGCGAGCCGGCAAGGTGCGCCCCTTCGCAGCCGGTTGGGCCGACAGCCGCCGCAGATGCCGTTCCAGACCGGCATCCGACTGGGCGAGACTGGCGTGAATTTTGCGGCGCATCATCGCCGCCAGAGGCGCGCCAAGGAGGCCCGAGAAGCGCAGGCTATGCCGCACACGCGTTCCCGTGGCCTCGCTCTCCAGACTATAATTTTCCTCAAACATGAGGAGTTTGGGAACGCCCGCGGTCCAGGTGAACATACGCGGCTTATCGGCGCAGATGATGTTCGCCTTGGCGGTCAGCTCCTTATCGAGCCTACCGATGCGGAAAATGTAGGCGGTCTCGCCGCCCTGGACCGCAGCGCCGGAAAGTCGAATGAAGGGATTCCACCGGGAATGCGCTGGAAAGTCGGTGAGCACCGACCAGATGCGCAGCGGCGATGCCTTGAGGCTGATCACATTTTCGATCACTGACACCTGATGCCTCCTTTCTGAACGTGGTGAGGAGGGCGAAGTTTCGCCCTCCTTTTGCGGTCATGCATGCTGCGGCGGGGCAGCCTCTTCCCTCTCGTCGCCCTCGTCACCCTTCACCGCCTGCTGCCCGAAACGCGCGTAGAGCGTGGGCAGCACGAACAGCGTCAAAAAGGTCGCGGAGATGAGACCGCCGATGACAACAGTTGCGAGCGGCTTTTGCACTTCCGCGCCGGCCCCGCTCGCAAACGCCATCGGCACGAAGCCGAGACTGGCGACCAAGGCCGTCATCACGACCGGACGGAGTCGTTGGATGGCCCCTGTCCGTGCAGCTTCTGCCCGGTCCATGCCGGACCGGATCAGGTCCTGCACCGAACTGACCATGACGAGGCCGTTGAGGACCGCGATACCCGACAGCGCGATGAAACCGACCGCAGCCGAGATCGAGAAGTCCATACCCCGGGCAAACAGCAGCAGCACGCCGCCGACCAAGGCGAAGGGCACGCCGGTGAACACGATCGCGGCATCCCGCGCCGATCCCAATGCCCCGTAGAGCAGCAGCAGGATCAAGATGAAGCAGGCTGGGATCACGAGCTGAAGCCGCTGACTGGCGGACTCCAGATTTTCGAATTGCCCGCCCCATTCAAGATAGCTGCCAGCGGGCAAGCGCACGTTCTGCCCGACGGCCGCCTGTGCGTCCGCCACCACGCTGCCGACGTCACGTCCACGCACGTTCGCCTGCACGACGACGCGGCGCTTGCCGTTCTCGCGACTAATCTGGTTCGGCCCATCGACGACGCCGATACTGGCGACGCTGGACAGCGGCACATAGCCGCCCCCGGCAATCGGCACCTGCACCTGTTCGAGCTGGCGCAGATCGGCGCGCTGCGCGTCCGACAAGCGGATGACCACCGGGAACCGGCGATCACCCTCGAAGATCATGCCGGACTCGCGGCCGCCGATGGTGGCGGTGATCGTGTCCTGTACGTCCTGCGCGGTGACGCCGACCCGCGCCATCGCGTCGCGATTGACGCGAATATCGAGCATCGGCAGACCTGTGGTCTGCTCGACCTTCACGTCCGCCGCCCCTTGCGTCTTGCGCAGAACGCCGGCGATCTGTTCGGCGGTGCGGTTCATGGCAACGAAGTCGTCGCCAAACACCTTGACCGCGATGTCGCCGCGCACGCCGGCGATCAGCTCGTTGAACCGCATCTGGATCGGCTGCGTGATCTCGTAGGCGTTGCCAGGAATCTTGCCGAGCAGGCCTTCTAGTCGCTCGACCAGTTCCTCCTTGGCTAGCTTGGGATCAGGCCATTCATCGCGGGGCTTGAGGATGACGAACATATCGGTCGCGTTGGGCGGCATCGGGTCCGATGCCAGCTCGGCCGTGCCTGTCTTGGAAAAGACGAAGCGCACTTCGGGCTGCTTGGCGACAATACGCTCGATCGGCACCTGCATGGCCTGGCTCTGTTGGACCGATGTCGCCGGGATACGCAGCGCCTGGATGAGCAGATCGCCCTCATCGAGCTGGGGCAGGAAGACTTGCCCCAGCGTAGTGAAGGCCAGCGCCGCCGCGACGAGGCTCACAACGCTTGCGCCGATCGTGAGCGACGGGCGCTTCATAGCCTTTTCGAGACCCGGTTCGTAACGGGCTTTGAGCCATGAGATGATGCGCCCATCCTTCTCCTCGACCCGCTTGGACAGCCAGATGGCAATCGCCGCCGGCACGAAAGTCAGCGACAAGGCAAAGGCGAAAAGCAGGGCGATGATGACCGTCAGTGCCATCGGTACGAATGTCTTGCCTTCCACGCCCGTAAGCGTGAGCAACGGCACATAGACAAGGATGATGATCGCCTGCCCGTAAACGGAAGGCCGGATCATCTCGCGTGCTGCCGTGGCAACGGCTTCGAGCCGCTCCTTCACGCTGAGCAGACGGCCTTCATGGTGCTGTTGCTCGGCGAGGCGGCGCAGCGCGTTCTCGACGATGATGACAGCGCCATCGACGATGAGACCAAAGTCGAGCGCGCCCAGGCTCATCAGATTTGCCGAGACACCCAGACGCAGCATGCCGAACCCGGTGAGCATCATTGTCACCGGAATCACCGCCGCCGCAATCAGCGCGGCGCGGAAATTGCCGAGCAGAAGGAACAGCACGACGATGACGAGCAACGCGCCTTCGGAGAGGTTCTTGGCGACCGTCTTGATCGTCGAATTGACCAGCGCGGTCCGGTCCAGAACGGGTTGCACCACGACATCAGGCGGCAGCGAGGCGTTGATCTCCTTCAGCCGATCAGCGACCGCCGTGGCGACGTTGCGGCTGTTCTCGCCAATCCGCATGATCGCCGTGCCCACGACCACTTCCGTCCCGTTCTCCGAGGCCGAGCCCATGCGGATTGCCTGGCCGGTGCGAACGGTGGCAACCTGGTCAAGGGTGATCGGCACCCCTTCGCGGGTTGCGATGACGGTACGCGCCAGTTCGGCCGCGTTGCGCACCAGCGCGTCGGAGCGGACCGCCAGCCCCTCGCCGTTGCGGTTGACGAAGCCTCCGCCCACGCTGGTGTTGTTCTTTTCGAGCGCGGTGCCAAGATCGGTGAGCGTGATGTTCAGGGAAGCGAGCTTCTGGACGTCGGGGACGACCAGATACTGCTTGGCATAGCCGCCGATGGAATCGACGCCGGCAAGACCCGGCGTGTTCTTCAGGAGCGGCGTGACGATCCAGTCCTGCGCGGTGCGCAGATAGGTCGCCTTGTCTTCTTCGCTCGTCAGCCTCTCGCCTTCCGGCGTGATGTAGCTGCCGTCGGGCTGCTGGCCAGGCTCACCGGGGCGGTGCTTGTCATCCTGCCGATGGTCGAGGCGGACGGTCCACATATAGACCTCGCCCAGTCCGGTCGCGATCGGTCCCATTTCGGGGTTTACGCCGTCGGGCAGGTTCTCCGCGACGCCCGCCAGGCGCTCGCCAACTTGCTGGCGGGCGAAATAGATGTCGGTGGACTCGCCGAAGACCGCGGTTATCTGTGCGAACCCATTGCGGCTGAGCGAGCGCGTGTTTTCAAGGCCGGGAATGCCCGCAAGCGCGGTTTCGATCGGAAACGAAACCTGCTTCTCGACCAGCTCGGGCGACAGCGCCGAGGCGCGGACGTTGATCTGGACCTGGTTGTTGGTGATGTCCGGCACCGCGTCGATCGGGAGCCGGTAGAGGGAATAGGCACCGATGGCGGTGGCGACGGCGGTGAGAAGCAGGACGAGCCAGCGCTTCTCGACCGCCCATGTGACGATACGGGCGATCATGGCATCAATCCTCGTGCGCCGCTTCGCCCTTGCCGAGTTCGGCCTTGAGCGTGAAGCTGCCGGTAGTGGCGATCTGTTCGCGGCCTGTGAGGCCAGAGCGGACGATGACGGTATCGCCGGCGGCATCGCCCAGCGTGACCGGGGTAGCCTGGAACCCCTTGGCGGTGCGGACAAAGACCACCGATTTGCCTTCGACGGTCTGAATGGCCGTCGTCGGCACGCGTACCGCAGAGCTTCCGGCATTGCCGCTCAGCTGCACCGCAGCAGTTACGGGCTCGCCGACACGCCACTGAGCGCCGCGATTGTCGAGCGTCGCGATAACCGGCACCTGCCGCGTTTGGGGATCAAGCGCGGGCGAGACGAAGGTTATGCGCGCGCTGGTCTGCCTGCCCGGCGCCGTTACCGTTACGACGTTCCCGGGCCTGACCCTGCCCGCGTCTTCGGGCTTGAGGTTCAGCGCCAGCGATACCCGGCCAAGATTGGCGATACGGTACAGCTCCGCGTCGGCAGTGACCGTCTGGCCCAGCACGACCGGACGCGAGATGATCTGGCCGGCGATGGGGGCTGTAATACCGAGGCGGTTGAGGCCGCCCCCGCCCCCGCCGCCGCCAGCGGCCGAGACCTGACTTTGGGCCTGACGGTAGGCAATCCTTGCTTCGGTCGCAGCCGTTCGCGCCGCGATCAGGTCTTGTTCGGGCGACACGCGCTGCGCGAACAGGCGCTGTTCGCGTGCGAGGTTGGAATTGGCGAGTGCAAGCCTGGCGCGCGACGCTTCCACCTCTCCCTTGAGCTGTGCCGCTTCCCTGCTTTCGATGACCGCGATGGTTTCCCCCCTGCCGACCGACTGGCCCAGATTGCGGGTCAATGAAACGACGCGGCCTCCGATCGCGGCCGAAACGACCTGCGTCCCTTGCGGATCACCCTCGATAGTTGCGGGCAGTTCGATCGTACCGGCTCCGCCTGTCATCGGGCGCGCGATCTGGACCCCAGCGGCCGTGATCTGGTCGGGCGTGAGCGTCACGGCCCCTTCGTCGGCATGCGCTTCTTTACCGCCGCCCTCGTCGGCATTGGCAGATGCTTCATTGGTTGCAGCAGCATCGCCGCCTTCGGAGCTACCGCCGCAAGCGGAGAGCAGCAAGGCGAGGCCAAGCGGCATCGCGCCGCCCATAAGGATGGTCTTCATCGGTCGGTATCCCCCGAAATCGTGGTCGCCGTCGCGGGAGCGGTCAGCCGCTCCAGTTGCGCGCGGGCATTTTGATAATTGGCGAGTGCGTCGATCGCGGCGACGCGCGTCTCGGCAAGAGTGCGTTCGGCGTCGAGCAGATCGAGCTGGCCGAACTTGCCTTCACGGTAGCCGATCCGGGCGATCCTGGCGGCTTCCTGCGCTGCCGCCAGGGCTGGTCCGGCTGCAGCACGGGCGGTTGTGGCCGCGTTCGCGGCCTCCGCCTGCGCGTTCGTGATCGCTTGCTCGACATCGAGGGCGGTAACACGCCGTAAGGCTTCCGCCTGGCTTCGCTGTGCGCTCGCCTGCGCGATGGCCGCGCGGCCATTGTTGAACAGCGGGATCGGAATCGAGATCGAAAATACCGCAGCGGTGTCGTTGGTCGCTTCGAGCCGCCTTAGAGCCGGGCCGATGTTGAGGTCTGGGACGCGGTTCGCCCGCGCCAGCCTCACGCCGGCATCGGCGACGGCTAGATCGGCGTCGGCGGCGGCGAGTGCCAAAGTGTTTGCCGCCGGCGGCGTCTCGACGGGACCAAAGGTCGGTGCCGGGAGCTGATCGAGAAGCGCGGCATCGAGCATCCCGTCGATAGGTCGTCCAATCCGCCGTGCCAGGTTCGTGCGCGCTGCTTCGGCGAGCCGTGTCAGCCGTTCCACGTTGGCATCGGCGTTGATCCTCGTGACATCGGCGCGCTGCTGTTCGAGCGGCGAGGCCCGTCCCGCCTGAACCCGCACACCCGCGCCGCGCAGCACTTCGGCGGCAATGCGCGCTTGATCGCGCGCTGTTGCGAGCCGGCGTTCGGCCGCAACCGCATCGATATAGAGCTGGGTCACCTGCAGACGAATGTCGCTCGCGGTGATCGCTGCCTGCAGTTCGGCACGCGATAGCTGTGCGCTGGCGACAGCGACACGCGCGCCGCGCTTGCCGCCCAACTCGATCGGGATTGCAACGCCTACGGTCGTCTCCGCACTTTGCAGACCCTTGTATGGGCCAGATCCGGCGACGTTTTCGACCTGCCCCTGAAAGACGGGATTGGGTCGCAGCCCCGCGACCGTCCGTTCTGCTTGAGCCGCTTCGATTGCGGCCGATGCCGCGTCAGCGGCAGGCGCCGCGCCGCCTGCGGCCAATACGGCCTGATCGAGGGTATAGACGCCGAGCGGCTGCGTTGCCGCAGTCGTCGGCGCTTGCTGCGCCTGCGCCATCGAGGCACAGGACGCCGCGGCCATCATGGCCACGAACATCTTTTTCATTATCTGGTGATCCTGACAAAATACGTCTGATCGGCGGATGCCGACCGGCGGGCGATGTCAGGCGGCGGGAGGCCTTAGTGCGGGGCCAGTCCGATAAGACGCCAGGGCGCTTTGCGGCGCAGGGAACGGATGCAAGCCGCTTGCCTCGCCAAGCGAATAAAGATCGCTTGTATCGGGTATGTCCAATGTTGGACCATGGCAGGTGCTGTGGTGATGGGGCATCGCCTTGTCGGCGTCGCCCTGAGACTGATCAGCATCGCCATCTTCATGTACGACGCCGGCGCAATCCACCATGATCTGCCCGGAAACCTCGCGCGCATGGATCGTCGCCGTCAGCACAAGCGACGACGCGATCATAACCAGCAAGAGTGAGCAGAGCCTGCGCAGCATGTGTTGTGACCTAAACGATATCCCGGCCAGTGTCATCGCGTAACTTGGGGAGGCGCTGGCCGCGCGTCGCGCCATGCGGGGATCGCCTCGCCCAGCACGCGCCACGCCGACCGCAGGAAGATGAGCGCGATCACCGCGCCAACGGCGATGTCGGGCCAGACCGAGCCTGTCGCGGCTACCAGTCCGGCAGCAATCAACACGCCGATGTTGGAGGCCACGTCGTTGCGCGAACATTCGAACGTGCTCGACATATTCACATTTTGGGTGCGGAATCGCCACAGCAGCGCCAGGCAAACGACGTTGGCCACAAGTGCGGCGCTCCCGAACGCGAGCATCAGCGTCGATGAGGGCGGCACGCCGTTCACGAGCTTGTCGGCAATCTCGACGACCACCGCGATGCCGAAAACAAGGATGATGCCGCCCTTGGCAAGCGCGGCCCCTGCCTCCCAGCGCGGTCCCCGGCTCAAGGCGTAAAGGCTCAGTGCATAGACGACCGCATCGCCAAACATATCGACGGAGTCCGCCATCAGCGCCGATGAGCGTGCCGCCACGCCGCCGCCGAACTCGGCGATGAACATCACGAAGTTGATCACCATCACGGTGATCAGAACGCGGCGCTGATCCGCCTTTCGGCCCAGCTCAGCGATCGTATCACTTTTTTTCGAACAGCAGTCGTCCGCCATCTGATGCCTCGATTCGTGCGTCGGGCACCCTATATGAACCCTCATCCTACTAGAGGGTCAAGGGACGGCTCATGAAGATCGGTGTCATTGCCAAGCGAACCGGGCTGAAAATCGAGACTATCCGGTTCTATGAGGCCGAGGCGTTGATCGAACCGCCAACACGTAGCGGCGGAAATTACCGGCTGTATGGCCAGACCCATCTCGATCGATTGTCCTTCATCAAACGATCACGCGATCTTGGCTTTACCCTCGATCAGGTTCGCGACCTTCTGCGTCTGGCCGATAATCCTCGGGGGTCGTGTGAGGAAGTGGACAGCATCGTGGCACTCCATATCGACGAGATCGATCGTAAGCTCGCCGATCTGACGGCTTTGCGGAGCGAGGTGGTGCGTTGGGGCGGCGACTGCGAGGCAACGACGATCGCGGAATGCAAGGTCATCGACGCTTTGTCTTCGGGCGCACCGGGGCGCTTGTAACCTCATACGCTGATGTGCGGGCTCTAAGAACACAGGTACAGGGCGCGGCCCTGCCGGGCACGGCTCTATCGGCGGCAGGCGCCGACCAAGCCACCGTACCGGCGTCTTGGCCCATTTAGGGTAACGATCCTCGCGTGAGGGGGTGTGCCATGTGGCACACCCCCAATAGCCGCGCACAGCGCGACATCATCCCTTGGCCCTACGGCCCTCCCCTGGAGGCCCGGGCGCGCGGGGAACACCAAGGGCCGCTGCCCTTTCGTTCCCGAAGCAAAATCGACACCCCCGTGTGGTCCGCCTAGCGCGGCCGACACCCTGACGGGCGTCGGCCGCGCTAGGGCGGCCTGCCCGCGCCAGGCCATCGATTTTCCTCCTCCCTCTCCATCCCGCTCCTCGCCGGAGAGGCAGAGCCGCATGCCGCAGAGCAAGCGGCTTTCAGCCCCGAAGGAAGGAGAACAAGGACAATGGCTTACACACGATACAAGGGCGATCCCTACTGGAAACGGGCCAAAGTGGACGGGACCGGCGCGGACGGCAGCCCCTACCGCAAGGGCGAGCGCGTGTTCTTCTATCCGCGCACTGGCGCGACCTACACAGGCGACGCCGCCACGCGCGCTTCCGCCGAATTTGACGAACTCGCAGCCCTCGAAGGCTGACCTCCCCCAATCGACATTACAGATCAGGAGCATTCATCATGGCTATCATCACCGCCAAGCTGTCGCAGCTTCGTCTTTCCCCCCTCAATCAGCGCCGCATCAAGCCATCGGCAATCGAGTCCATGGCCGACGATATTCACGCGCATGGCCTGTTGCAGAACCTTGTCGCCTATGAGGAAGACGGCCTGTTATGGGTATTCGCAGGGGGACGGCGCTATCGCGGCCTCAAGGAACTGGTGAAGCGCAAGAAGGTCAGGAACAGCGATCTTTTCCCTGTCGAGGTACGCAGCAAGGAAGAGGCCATCGAACTGTCTCTGGCAGAGAATTTCCAGCGGGAAGATATGCACCCTGCCGACAGTATCCGCGCCTTTGCGGCCCTGCGCGATACCGGCATGGACGCCGAGGAAATCGCGGCCCGGTTCGGTCAGGCCGTCAGCTTTGTCTACAAAATGTTGCGCCTTTCAGCGCTCGCTCCGGCACTGATCGGCCTGATCGCCAAGGACCAGTTGACCCTTGAAGCCGCCCGCGCGCTTACCCTCACCGACGATCACGACTTCCAAGTGAAGGTGTGCAAGGCGGCGAACGGGCAGGCCCATACCATCCGCCGGATGCTCACCACCGAGAAGGTCGATACGACCAGCGGCATGTTCCTGTTCGTCGGGCGCGAAGCCTATGAGGCGAAGGGCGGCACGATCACCGTGGACCTGTTCAGCCAAGGGGATGAGGGTTTTGCTGACAGCCCCGAACTGGTGCAGGAATTGGCGGAGGACAAGCTGGAGGCCATCGCTGCCGACTATCGCAGCGTCGGGTGGCACGAAGTGCGCGCGGAAATCGAGCGGCCCTATGACCTCTACATGAAGGGCAGCATGTATCCCGCCACGCGCGAGCCGACCGAGGCCGAAGCGGAGCGCATGGCCGTCCTTGCCGCCGAAATCGAGGCGATTGCCGACGATGAAGGCGAGGACAGCGAGCGGATCGAACCGCTGGTGGACGAGCAGGAAGCGATCATGGAAAGCCAGCGCGCTTTCACTCCCGAGCAAGTATCGGTGGGCGGCGTCGCGCTATGGATTTCGCGGGACGGGACGCTGGGCAAGAGCATCTATCGCGCCAAGGCCGAACCCAAGCCCAAGGCGAGCCAGAGTGGACCGGCACCGCTCTACAGCAACGCGCTGTTTGCCGAACTGTCGCGCATCAAGACGCGGATCGTGCAGGAAGCGTGAGGATCAGCGTGCAATAGGCACCCCCTTCGTGGGGTGATCGGCGTGCAAAAAGGACCCCTTCATCCCGGGGATTTAGTCGGCCGACTGGTTTTGATCAGTTGGCGAGAACGGGATGTTGATCGTGGAGACAGTGGTTCGGATTCGGCGTGAGCATGCAGCGGGTAAGGCGATCAAGGCGATCGCTCGTGACCTTCGTTTGTCGCGGAAGGTCGTCCGCAAAGCGATCCGGTCGCCGGAGGCGGCGTTCAACTATCAGCGCAAAGTCCAGCCGCTGCCGCGGATCGGTCCTTATCAGGATCGTCTCGATGCGCTGCTTGAGGAGAACGAAGGTCGCGGCCGCCGCGATCGGCTACGGATGACGCGTATCCATGACCTGCTGGTGCGCGAGGGGTTCGATGGATCCTATGATGCGGTGCGCCGCTATGCGGCGCGCTGGCGTGCTGCGCGGCGGAAGGATGCTGGCGAAGGCGCACCGGCGTTCATCCCGATGACCTTCCAGCCGGGTGAGGCCTACCAGTTCGACTGGAGCCACGAGGATGTGGAGATCGCCGGCAAGCCGATGCGGGTGAAGGTGGCGCATATGCGTCTCTGCGACTCGCGCGCACCCTATGTCCGGGCCTATCCGCGCGAGGGCCAGGAGATGCTGTTCGATGCCCATGCCCGGGCGTTCGCGTTCTTCGGCGGTGTGCCGCGACGCGGTATCTACGATAATATGAAGACGGCGGTGACGGCCGTGTTCACCGGCAAGGAGCGTGTGTTCAACCGCCGCTTCCTGATCATGACCGATCATTACATGGTCGAGCCGACCGCCTGCTCGCCGGCGGCGGGATGGGAGAAGGGCCAGGTCGAGCAGCAGGTCCAGACAATCCGAGGCCGCTTCTTCCAGCCGCGGCTCCGGTTCGCCAGCCTGGCCGAGCTCAACGGGTGGCTGGAGGCCGAGTGCCGGCGCTGGGCCGAGCATCATGCCCATCCCGAACGCGGGGATATTACCGTCGCCGAGGCGCTGGATATGGAGCGACCGGCCCTGCAGCCGATCCTGGCACCGTTCGACGGCTTCCATGAGAGCGAGCATGCCGTCACCGGCACCTGCCTCATCAGCTTCGATCGCAACCGCTACTCGGTCATGTCGACGGCCGCACGCCGGACCGTTCAGGTGCGCTCCTATGCCGATCGCATCGTCATACGCTGCGGCGATGCGATCGTCGGGGAGCATGAGCGCCACTTCGGTCGGAACCGCACGATATACGATCCCTGGCATTATCTGCCGGTCCTCGCGCACAAGCCCGGCGCGCTGCGTAACGGCGCACCGTTCCAGGACTGGGATCTGCCGCCCGCCCTGCACCGATTACGGCGAAGGCTCGGCACCGGGGACGAGGCCGATCGCAGGTTCGTGCGGGTCCTCTCGGCGGTGCTCACCGATGGCCTGGAGCCGGTAGAGGCTGCCGTGCGCGAAGCGTTGGCGAACGGAACGGCCAGCGACGAGCTGATCCTCAACATCCTCTCCCGGCGCCGCGAGCCGGCGACACCCCACAGCATCGTCACTTCGGAAGACCGGATGCTGCAGCATCCTCCGCTCGCCGACTGTGCCCGCTATGATCTGCTGCGAGGCTATGATGCAGCGGCATGATATGATCGACACGATGCGCGGCCTCGGACTCAAGGGCATGGCGGCGGCGTTCGACGAGGCGGTCACCACCGGCCTCCAGCGCAAGCGCACCACCATGGAGATACTGACCGACCTGCTCCGTGCTGAGGCGACCCACCGGGATGCAGCCTCCATCCGCTATCGGATGACGGCTGCGAGGCTGCCCGTGGTGAAGGACCTGGAGCGGTTCAGCTTCGAGGGCACACCGATCAATGAGGAGATGATCCGCTCCCTTCACGATGGCTCCTTCCTCCCGCCTCGCCGCAATATCGTGCTGGTCGGCGGCACGGGGACAGGCAAGACCCACCTCGCCATCGCGATCACCGCCAATGTCGTGCGAAGGGGCGCTCGCGCCCGCTACTTCAACACCGTCGATCTGGTGACACGCCTCGAAGAGGAGACCCGGATCGGCAAAGGCGGGACCCTGGCGGCGCAGCTGTCGCGGCTCGACCTGATCGTTCTCGACGAGCTCGGTTATCTGCCGTTCGCCCGCTCGGGAGGGCAGTTGCTGTTCCACCTCATCAGCAAGCTTTATGAGCGGACCAGCGTCATCATCACCACGAACCTCGCCTTCGGCGAATGGCCGACCGTGTTCGGCGATCCCAAGATGACCACGGCGCTGCTCGACCGCGTCACCCACCACTGCGATATCGTCGAGACGGGCAACGACAGCTGGCGCTTCAAAAACCGCAGCTGACAGCCACCTTCGGCGCCTTCAAAAATCTATCTTGCGCTGCGCGCGCCTCCGGTCGGGCTACGCCCGCCCTCCGCCGCACGCAGCGCAAGGCCATCTTCAACAAACCAGCATCATATTATCTGAAAAGGGGGTCCCTCTTCGACGCCGATCGGGGGTCCCTTTTGAACGCCGTTTGACAGGAAGCGGTCGCGGCCGACCCGGCGCTGGCTCTCGATGTTCTGCTGGACAGCCTTGTCGGGCAGTTGCTTCATGGTGCCCACAGCTACCAGATGGCGGTCGAGGTGCAGGCCAAGGCCATCGCCACCGACGTTGCAGACGAGTTGATGGCGACCAGCGACGTTCAGGCTGTTGAGGAAGTGATGGCTAGCCGCTTCGCTTCCATCCCCGAAGAAGGCCGGTTCGAGACGATCCGGGCCATGACGGGCGAGGATAAGATGACGCTGCTGGCGGGCCTTGTCGCGATGATGGTGGACGGCACCGTATTTTCGGGTGGTTCCCCCGGTCAGCGGCATCACCAGTTCGAGCAGATCGCGCGCGCAAGCGGGGTGGACATCGCGGCTCGCTGGACCGCCCCGATTGCCCTGTTCGACAAGATGCGCCGCGCTGCCTTGATTACTCTTCTGACCGATGAAGTCGGTGCGGCAAGTGCGGAGAACTGCGCAACCATCAAGAAGAAGGCCGACCTCGCCGTCAACGTGTCAGGACGCCTGCCCGCAGGGTGGCTTCCCGCTCCCATGAAGATCGGTGCCTTCGATCAGGCGGACGAGAGCATGGATCAGGAAAGCGACATGATGGATGAAGAGGAGCTGGCCGAGAACGAAGACGCCTGACCGAGCGGGGGCTGGTGCGAACCGGCCCCTTCTCTCTCCATATCAAGATCCGGTGCGGTACGCCCGTCGCCCCGGCGCGCCCGCCATGCCACGGCATGACGGGCGCGCTCGCCGGTCCTGGCGGACCTGCGGCGCCGCGCGACCAAGGCCGCGCGGCGCTGGGGCGACTATGCAATCCAGTCAGGCCCTTTTCGCAAAAGACGCTGCCACCAGCCTACATCGTGCCACTTTCCGAGCTTGCGGCCTACTTCACGGTAGATCCCGAGTGGTGTGAAACCCATTCTCTCGTGCAGAGCAATGCTGCCCTCGTTGGGTAATGCGATGCCAGCGAACGCTGCATGAAAACCGCGTCCGGAAAGGTCAGGTAGCAGCTTGCCATAAAGGGCACGCCCGACCCCCGTCCGCCTTGCCCCTTCGGCAATGTAGACCGTCACATCGACGGACGTGCGGTAGGCCGCGCGAGTGCGATGCTGGCTGGCATAGGCATAGCCTACGACCTCGCCGCCCTGCTCTGCCACCAGGTAGGGATAATCCTGGATGGTGGCCTCGATCCGTGCCGTCATCTCGGTCACGCTGGGCGGCGTTTCCTCAAAGGAAATGGCGGTATGCTCGACCATAGGCGCGTAAATCGCCTGTATGGCGCGGGCGTCGCCTGTTGTGGCAGATCGGATCTGAGTGACGATCAAGGGCGCTGTCCTTGCGCCGCAATAGCGATGCTCGACAGATCCGTAGCCGGATCGACCGGCACGCCCGATGATCGACGCTCGGAGTAGCGATCCACGAGCTGGTCCGCGTGCGGGCGCAACAGGACGGTGAAACGCACCAGTTCCTCCATAACGTCGACGATGCGGTCATAGTAGCTGGACGCTTTCATGC
This sequence comes from Sphingobium sp. KKT206, assembly GCF_055640555.1. Taxonomy (NCBI): domain Bacteria; kingdom Pseudomonadati; phylum Pseudomonadota; class Alphaproteobacteria; order Sphingomonadales; family Sphingobiaceae; genus Sphingobium; species Sphingobium sp. KKT206. The sequence goes on along the minus strand of NZ_CM145765.1, from coordinate 689,210 downwards.
GGCCCGCCTCGTCGAACTCTTTGTATGCCATTGCCACGGACGACTGATTGGGGATGGTGAACATCCGCATCCAGCGGCCGAGGAGGCGAAGCGAGTTGACGGCATTGAACGACTGCGAGCCGCCGGAAACCTGCATGACCGCCAGAGTGCGACCTTGCGTCGGTCGCATCCCTTTCATTTCCAGCGGCAGATGATCGATCTGCGCCTTCATGATGCCGGTGATCTGGCCGTGCCGCTCCGGGCTGCACCACACCTGCCCCTCCGACCACAGCGCCAGGTCGCGCAGTTCGTGGACGGCGGGGTGATCGTCTCCCGCCACCTGGTCGGGCAGCGGCAGGGTCGATGGATCGAAGATGCGCGTTTCCGCGCCGAACAAACGTAGAAGCCGCGCGGCTTCCTCCACGGCGAGACGGGAAAATGATCGCTCGCGCAGACTGCCATAGAGCAGCAGAATGCGCGGCGCGGGATCGAGCGCGCCCAGCCCCAGGGCGGGGCGCTGATGGACATAAGCCGTATCGAGCGCCGGAAGATTGTCGGCGTCGTGGAGATCGCGAAGAGGCATCAGGCGGTCCTTGGTCCTAGCAGGATGACACAGGTGCCAATGAGGCAAAGGGCGGCTCCGCCGACGTCCCAGCGATCTGGACGCACGCCTTCCACAGCCCATAGCCACGCGAGGGACGCACAAATGTAGATGCCGCCATATGCAGCGTAGGCGCGCCCCGCCGCGTCGCTGTCAACGCGGGTCAGAAGCCATGCGAACAGCATCAGCGACGCGACACCCGGCGCTAGCCATAGGGGGGACTTGCCCAGTCGAAGCCATGCCCAAAAAGCAAAGCAGCCGGCGATTTCTGCGATTGCTGCGCCAAGATAAACGAGCGCCGTCATACCATGCTGATCCTGATTGCGAGGGCTGCGAGCGTCACCAGTAACACCGGAACCGTCAGCGTCACGCCGACCTTGAAATAATAGCCCCAACCGATGCGAATGCCCTTTTTCCCGAGGACATGAAGCCACAGCAGCGTGGCAAGCGATCCGATGGGTGTGATTTTTGGGCCAAGATCGCAGCCGATCACGTTGGCGTAGATCATCGCTTCCCTGACCGCTCCTGTGGCGTGGGTGGCGTCGATCGACAGTGCGCCCACCAATACCGTCGGCATGTTGTTCATGACGGATGACAGGACCGCAGCGATCACGCCGGTCCCCATCGCGGCACCCCACACCCCGCCCTGCGCAGTGCGATCGAGCAGCGTAGCAAGATGGTCGGTCAGTCCTGCATTGCGCAGGCCATAGACCACGAGATACATGCCAAGCGAGAAGATGACGACCTGCCAAGGCGCGCCGCGCAGTACCTTGCGGGTCTCTATGACGTGCCCCTTCCCCGCGATTGCGAGCAGCACGATTGCGCCGGCGGCGGCGACCGCGCTGACAGGCACGCCTAGCGGATCGAGCAGGAAGAAACCCACGAGAAGAAGTAGGAGGACGACCCAACCGGCGTGAAAGGTTGCGGCGTCGCGGATCGCCGCGCGCGGCGTGCGCAGCGCGGCAATATCATAGTTTGTCGGTATGTCGCGCCGGAAGAACAGCGTCAGCGCGCCGAGCGTGGCGGCGATCGCGGCCAGATTCACCGGCACCATCACGCTCGCATATTCGCCAAAGCCGAGCTTGAAGAAGTCGGCCGACACGATGTTGACGAGATTAGAGACGACAAGCGGCAGACTGGCGGTATCAGCGATGAAACCTGCGGCCATTACGAATGCCAGCGTCGCCTTGTCGCCATAGCCAAGCGCGCGCAGCATCGCGATGACGATGGGTGTCAGGATCAGGGCCGCGCCATCATTAGCGAACAGGGACGATACCGCTGCGCCGAGCAGCACGACCAGGGCGAACAGGACGCGGCCGTTGCCCTTGCCCCAGCGAGCGACATGAAGCGCCGCCCATTCGAAGAACCCGGCCTCGTCGAGCAGCAGGCTGATGACGATGATCGAGACGAATGCCCCCGTCGCGTTCCAGACAATGTCCCAAACCACGGGTATGTCGGACAGCGACACAACGCCGGCAAGCAGTGCCACGAGCGCCCCGCCCATGGCGCTCCACCCGATGCCGAGGCCCTTGGGTTGCCAGATAACGAGCGCAATCGTGGCGATGAAGATCAGGATTGCTGGCAGCATCAGGCGATACGCTGGCCTGCGCCATCTACGACCTGTTCGCCATCTTCTTTCGCGAATGCGCCAAGCTGGCGTGTCGGCAGCAGGTCAAGCACCGCTTCGGAAGGACGGCACAGTTTTACACCGAGCGGCGATACAACGAGGGGCCGGTTGATAAGGATCGGATGCGCCATCATCGCGTCCATGAGCTGTTCGTCGGACAGTGCCGGGTCGGTAAGGCCCAACTCGTCAAAAGGCGTTCCCTTTTCGCGCAGCAGATCGCGCGGGGTCATGCCGGCGCGGCCGATCAGTTCGACCAGCAAGGCTCGCGTGGGCGGCGTCTTGAGATATTCGATCACATGCGGTTCGATGCCCGCGTTGCGGATCATGGCGAGCGCGTTGCGCGATGTGCCGCATTCGGGATTGTGGTAGATGACGATATCGATGGCCACGGGGCATCCTTTCAGCAGCAAGGTGAGAGTTCAGCGATCAGCGGCGCGCACACTTGCGCGTTGCCGCCGCAGCAATCCTTGAGGAGAAACAGGGTCAGCGCCCGCAGCCCGTCGAGATCGGCGCGGTAGATAATTGATCGGCTATGGCGTTCGGAACGCACCAGGCCTGCCCGGGTGAGAATACCAAGATGCGCCGACATGGTGTTTTGCGGTACATCGAGCTGGCGCGCGATTTCTCCGGCAGCCAGGCCATCGGGTTCGTGCCGCACCAGTAGCCGGAAGGTGTCGAGCCGCGTCCCTTGTGCCAAGGCGCTCAAAGCGGAGATTGCTAACTCATTTTCCATATATCCAGCATAATGGATATATCTTTGAGCGCAATTGCCGTTTAGCAGTAGCATCGTGAGTTAGTTCACGAGTGGTGGCAGCGCCGGTCGGCTCCCCTCCTGCGTCGGGTACGCAAAGCGAGAGCGCCCGCATCGGCGCCCGCGCATTATCGCCCGTTATGGGCGATTGTTCATCTCAGCCATGGCTCCCTGCGTGATTTCCCATGCCGAATGCAGGAATAGCAGCGCAATAATACCAGCGACAGCAAGGTCAGGCCATGCTTGTCCAGTCCAGGCGACCAGCCCTGCCGCAGCGATAACGGCGATATTTGCTAGAGCATCGTTGCGGCTGAACAACCAGATTGCGCGGACATTGGCGTCACCTTCACGAAAACGAGAGAGGACAAGAGCCGCGCTTACATTGATTATCAGCGCCACCACCCCGATCCCGCCCATTAGATCGGCGTCAGGCGCGACAGCGTTCATCGCACGCCAAATGGCAAATCCGATAACACCCAGACCCAGCGCTCCGAGGAAAAGGCCCTGTACGAGGGCAATTCTCGATCGCGCATGAGCAGTCCAGCCCAAGGCGATAAGGCCGAACAGGGAAATGGTCCCGTCGCCGATAAAGTCGAGCGCATCCGCCTTGAGCGCCTGGCTATCAGCAATAAACCCGCCGACGATCTCGACCAGACCGAAACCAAGGTTGAGCAGGATGACGATCCACAGAGCACGGCGATACGCGGGGTCGCGCTCCGCCCGCTTGGTATCGCCGGTACAGCCGCATGAGGGGGTTTGGATTTCACTCATACGTATTTCCTACAATCTACAGTTACTATAGAAGCAAGTAAAAAATTCGGTTTTTACGGAGCACCTGCCTTACGCAGATGGCGCAAGATCGACGGTCTTATCTCGTTTGCGACGATTGAATGAGAAGCCCGTGGCAATTGCCAACACCATGAGAAGCTGGGCTATGATGGATTGCCAAGTGGGAAATATACCTAGCATGGAAAGACGGGGGCCGTTGGCGATCGGCGCTATGCTAATGATGCCGGCCTCTTGCAGTGCCCCCACGCCTTTGCCGGCAAGAACCACTGTCAGCCCCGCCATCAGCCACGAACTGTAAGCGAAGACCTTAGCAATCGGGAGCTGGCGGCTGTAGCGAAGCATGGCCCAGGCGATCACGGCGAGGAACGCGACCGCTGATCCTGCCCCGGCGAGCAGCGCGCTACCATTCCCTTGCGTCCACAGCGCCGCGTAGAACAGGATCGTTTCAAACACCTCACGATAAACCACCACGAAGGCCAGCCCAAACAGGAACCAGGCGGAGCGGCCCGACAGCGCGCGCGCCATCTTTTCTCGGATGTAACGTTGCCATTGATCGGCTTGCGCCTTGCCGTGCATCCATATCCCCACCGAGAGCAGGACCACTGCTGCAAATAGCGAGCCGAACCCCTCCGTCAGCTCTCGGCTCGCGCCGCTGATGCCGATCGCATAGGTGGCCACCACCCAAGTGAGCAGGCCGACCACAAGCGCTCCGACCCAGCCACCATGTACATAGGGTAGCACTTCCGAGCGTTCCGCTTTGCGCAGGAACGCGATCATGGCGACCACGATGAGCAGGGCTTCCAAGCCTTCCCGCAACAGGATCGTAAACGCGCCGAGGAAGGTCGATGCATCGCTGGAGGCGCCAGGGGCCAGCGCGGCCTCGGCATCGTCGAACAGATTGTTGAGGATGAGCGCGCGGTTCGCCAGATCATCGGACCCGGCACCCTGATCGATTGCAGCACGATACTCGCCCATTGCGCCTTCGATACGTGCGAGCAGCGTTGCATCGCGTGCGCCCAGCGTCGGCTCTACCGGTTCGAAGCCGTCCAGGTAGGCGGAAAGCGCCAATTCCTTCGCCGCACGCCGATCTCCCCTTTGGGCGGCATCGAGGCTCGCCGCCAGCTTCTGGCGCACAAGTGAGAGCGACGCAGGAGCCTGTTCGATCACAGCGTCAGGATGGCGGCGGAGATAAGCCATGACGGCGAAAGCCCGCTCCTCGCCGATATGATCGGCGAGCGCGGACGGCGTGAGCGCCACGAGTGTCTGAAGGTCGGGGACCTGTTGGCGGAGCGACGGATCGGTCTTCCACAGCCGCTCCCCTTCCCGCGCCTGATCGTCGGTCAGGGCGAAGCTGCCGGCGCGGAACGCCAGCGCCCAACGGTCCTGACTTGGCAAGTCGGCGAAGCTCTGCATCGCCGTTCCGTCGATGCCTTGGCCTATGACTTGGTATAGCGCAAATACGCTACGCTGGCGGGCGCGCTCGATGTCGGTGAACGCGATCGGCGGCGTCGTGAGCTTGGCCGCGTCGGGGCCATGCCCGTTCCCTGTCGTGCCGTGACAGGCTGCGCAGCTGGAGCCAAACAGTGTCGCCCCCCTGGCAAAGCTGGGCGGCGTCGCCGGGGCAAGCGGCACAGGGTAGGCTTTCAGTAGGTCGGCCGCGAGTCCGCGAGCCAGCGTTGCGACTTCCTGCGGCGTTCCCTTGCGCGCGATCACGCTTTGGAGGCGTGCCGCTCTTTCAATCAGCGCTGCCCGTTCAGGCTTGAGAGGCAGAGCGACGAGCTGCGCCGACACGGAACCTGTGAATTCCTTCATTTCGGCATATTCCGAAGCGCTTGTAATCCGCCCCCCAGCGACCGCGCCACCATAATCGACCGCGACGTAGTCGAGCAGCCGCCATGCGGTTTGCACGCCATTCTGGTCGGCAGTCGGTGCAGCGCGCAATGCAGTAAGCGGCAACACCAAACCTAGTAAAATCGCGACCGCAACGAGCATCAAGCGCCTCGAGACGGCGCGGACCGGACCTGTGGAGGGCGCTGCGATGGAAGGGGTGTGGTGGAGTGACGGCGTTGACATGAACGCCCTCTACAACCTCTAGCTACTGTAGGATCAAGGGATTTGCGATCCGCTCGCATTAATAATGTTGGCGATCGGTGAGGCTTGTGTCCCGGGTCGCTTTGAAGAGGATAGCGATCAAATCCTCAAGCGCGTGGAGGATAGAAGGTTATCGATGTCGCTCGAATCATACTGCAGGTCGAGCGATGGCCTGTATGACTCGGCATTCCGCCATCGTCTTGGCGCAGCAACCCGCCGCGCTCATGGCTGCGAGCTCGTCGCGGAGAGCGCTTAGCTGTCTAAGCCGCTGTTCTACATCGGCCAGATGGCGTGCTGCGATGTTCGCCGCGTCCCCGCAATCGCGCTCTGGCTGATCGGCAAGTGCAAGCAGTGATCGAACCTCGTCGATCGAAAAACCAAGCCGACGAGCATTACGAATGAAGTTCAGCCGATCAGTATCGGATAGCCCATAGGTCCGCCGTCCCGAGGCCGTTCGCACTGGTTGGCCCAGCAGTCCGATTTCCTCATAGAAGCGGATAGTCGTCACTTTGGTGTCAGTCGCACGCGACAGCTCGCCGATTTGCATGTGGTTTCCACGATCTTGAGTGCGACGCGCTATGCTCATTCTACAGCGACTGTAGTTTATACGGAAATGGCGTCGAGCTGGTCAAGGCGGATGCGCGCCAGCGCGCAAGAGCTTCACCCGTTCCGCCAAGCCTTCCGAGGCTCGAGGCGGACAGGGAACACCAAGGGCGCTGCCCTTTCGTTCCCGAACGACAATCTTGTCGCCCGTGTAATCCGCCAAGCGCGGCACCCGACGCCCTGGAAGGCGTCGACCGCGCTAAGGCCGCTCGCCCGCGCCAGCGGCAAATTCTCGCCCTCCCTCCCCATCCCGTTCCTCGCCGGAACGGCAGGGTTTCCCGGCCCACGGCCTTGCAACCCATGCCAGATGAAAGGAACGAGTGATGCAGAACCCTGACCAGATCGATGCTATCCGCCGCTTGAACGATGCCGCGCGTGCTATCCCCGGCGTCACGTCCGTCACCAATATCACGATGGGGTTTCAGGCCCTCTCCGATGCTGACCGTTCCGCCGCATTGGCGTTGATCGCGCGGTTCTCGAAATTCGACGACAACAATGACCCTTATGGTGAGCATGACTTCGGGGCCGTCTTCCGTCTCGCATCGGGTGAGTGGACGCAGGACCGGCCCGATGATGACCAGGTGATTGCAGTGACCGTTTTCTGGAAGATCGACTATTATGAGCCAGATCTGGCTTTCGGCAGCGATACCCCTTGGGACAAGGATCGCACCAAGCGCGTGCTCACGATCATGTTATCGAATGAATACTGAAACTTATCCGATCGGACCGGCAGTCTGGTGACGCTTATATTCTTTTGACCTTGCAACCGGCCAGCCAAGTGATTTGTTGAGAAATCACGATAGACAGAGTAAAGTTAACGGGGAAGGATGATTGGGATGGCGCAGATCGATCTTGAGACATTTCGTGAGCGCGTTCGAGGCATGGACTTCGAGCGCGGCACACCCGAGCAGGTCGCCCTCTGGCGCGAAGATGTTGCCGATGCGCGCGCCAATCTAGTGATCGAGGACATGACGCCTACCGATGGCGACGATGCCCTATTCGCCATAATGCTCGACGAGGGCGTTCCGCCCTCGCTGATGGCATCGATCATTCTCGGCCTTTACAAGCCGGGAATGCATCCCGCCGCATCCCGCCGCAGGCTGACGTTGGGCGACGACCCTTATACCTATCCCGGCACCGATATCCTGCGGAACCGGCTTGGGATCATCGATGATGCCACGCTCAACGAAGCCGAGCGGCGGTTGACGCTGGCGCGCGGCGCACAGGCCGCTCGCCAGACGTTCCCCGCTTCGGCCGATGGCTATCGAACGCTGCACAAGCACTTGTTCCAGGACCTCTATGATTGGGCAGGCGATGATCGCAGCGTCAACATCGCGAAGGGCGGGTCGAGCTTTGCCGCACCCCTTTATATCGCTCGCGAACTCGAAAAGCTTTTCGCAGACATGGCGGCGAAGAATGGCTTTCGCGGCCTCGCGCGCGACGAGTTTTTCGACCGGCTTGGCAACCACATCAATGAACTGAACGCCATTCACCCTTTCCGCGAAGGCAATGGGCGCACCATGCGCCACCATGCCGCCCATATCGCGCGCGAGGCAGGCCACCCCATCCGTATCGCCTCGATCGACAAGACACTCTGGATGGACGCGTCGCGGCATGGCTTCCTGATGGGCGATCATCGCGCGATGGCGTCTGTGCTCGCTGCTGCTGCGGTTCAGCGCGACGCCGCGCCGGAAGCGCGCATCGGCGCGCATGGGATCGCCTTGCTCCCCCAGCGCGCGCCCCCGACAGCGCAGCGTTACCGCATCACCTTGAACAAGGTGCGCGAGGAACTGGAGCTGTATCTTCCGACCGCTCGCCAACAGGCTGGCGAGCGTCTGAGAACGCTGATCGGGCAGGATGCGCCGTCCGAGAAGATTGCCGCCGCGCGCATTGAGCTCGCCTATGTCCGGCACGCCAAAGGACCAGTCTATCAATCTCATCTTCTGACTTATCTCGGAGTGCGGCAGGTCGATGCCGTTATCTCGGCCGAGCAAACGCCGCTAGAGCGCGTGCGGGAGATTGGGGCAGCCTTGGGCGTGCAGATCAATGCCCAGCAGCCGGTACAGCTTCAGCGCGCTGTTCGTGCGGTGGAACGACCGATCCTGCCGCCCGGCCATGCGCCGGGTCAGGAACGTCTTGCCGCCGCGTTCCTGAAGAACTCGCCGGAAAACAATCTGGCCGACACCCGGTTGGCAGCGGCCCAAGGCATTGTCGATGCTGCCATGCAGACCGCGCGTGAGCGCGGAGAAGGTGCACGTATGGTTGCTTCCATCGGGGAATCGACCCGCCAACTAGTTGCCGACCGCATCAGAAGCGGCGGCGCGCTCGAAGCCGACTTTGGCAATTCGCTCTCGCCGGCCTCGCCGCCGACTAAGGATCGGAGCCGCTAAAGTCGGCGGCTTCCACCTTGTCAGGGAGCCGCATCGGGTGGCAACTTGCCGACTTGCCGACTTGCCGACTTGCCGACTTGCCGACTTGCCGACTTGCCGGTGGCGCCGGAGCAGTCCGACGCCATCGAAGCTGGTCAGGGTTGCTTGTGAATGGCGGTCACTTCACCCGCGCTGCCGGTCAGCGTTAGATCAAAATCAACTTTGTCGCCGACCTTGGTCGCATCGATGATTGCAGGCGCTGCTTTAAACGCCATTGTCATCGCCGGCCACTTCGCTTCGGGGATCGGGCCATGGTCGAGCGTGATCGTGCCGGCCGTTTTATCGATGGCCGCGACTGTGCCATTGCCCTTGGCCTTGATCGGCACAGTCGGAGCCATTGCCATGTTGCCCATGTCGCCGTTCATGACGGTAGCTGCAGGTGCCGCCTGGTTAGTCTCAGTCGAAACCGGCGTTTCCGCTTTTTTGCCGCAGGCGGCGGTCAGAGCGGCGAGGCCAAGGGCGATAGTCAGTCGTACAGAATTCATGGGTCTTCTCCTTGCAGGTTAAACAGGTTGGTGGAGGGGCTGTGCCCGCCGCCGGCGGAGCAGCAGATAGGCGGCGGGCAGGACAAACATGGAGAGCAGCGGCGCTGTCAGCATGCCGCCGATCATCGGTGCGGCGATCCGGCTCATCACCTCCGAGCCTGCACCCGATCCAAGCAGTATCGGCAGCAGGCCGGCGAGGATCACCGCGACCGTCATCGCCTTGGGGCGAACGCGAAGCAGTGCGCCCTCGCGCACCGCCGCCTTGACTTGAGCAGTATCGGGATCGGCACCGCGTTCTTCCAGCGCGTTCTTGAGGTAGATCAGCATCACCACGCCGAACTCGGCCGAAACCCCGGCTAGCGCAATGAAGCCGACCCCGGTCGCGACCGATTGGTTGAAGCCAAGCAGATACAGGATCCAGAACCCGCCAGTCAGGGCGAACGGCAAAGTGCCCATGATCAGCGCAGCCTCGTCGAAACGCCCAAAGATCATGTAAAGCAGCACGAAGATGATCAGCAGCGTCGCGGGTACGACCAGCTTGAGCTTGTCGACGGCCCGCTCGAGATATTCGAACTGGCCCGAATAGGTGATGCTGACCCCCGGCGAGAGCTTGACCTGTTTCGCGACCGCGCGCTGCAGGTCGCCGACCACGGAGGCCAGGTCGCGCCCTCGTACATCTACATACACCCAGGTCGAGGGGCGGGCATTCTCGGTCTTGAGCATCGGCGGCCCCTCAGCGATCGAGACCTTCGCCACCGTGCCAAGCGTGATCTGCTGGCCCGCTGGGGTCAGGACCGGAAGCGCGCGCAATCCTTCTAGGCTGTCACGCAGTTCGCGTGGGTAACGAACGCTGATGGGGTAACGCGCCAGTCCCTCGACCGTCTCGCCAATGGTCTCGCCGCCGATCGCGCCCGAGACGATAGCCTGGACGTCGGCGATGTTGAGCCCGAACCGGGCTGCGGCGGCGCGGTCGATATCGACATCGACATAACGCCCGCCGGTCAGCCGCTCAGCGAGTGCGGAAGAAACGCCGGGCATGGTCTTGGCTACCGTTTCAACATCATGGGCGATGCGATCGAGCTGGACGAGATCCGGGCCGGAAACCTTGATCCCAATCGGGCTCTTGATCCCGGTAGCCAGCATGTCGATGCGGTTTCGGATCGGCGGCACCCAAACATTGGCGAGGCCTGGCAACTTCACGGTGCGATCCAATTCCTCGACCAGTTTATCGGGCGTCATGCCCGGCCGCCACTGGTCGCGTGGCTTGAACTGGATCGTGGTCTCGAACATCTCCAGCGGTGCCGGGTCGGTCGCGGTCTCGGCCCGCCCGGCCTTGCCGAACACACTTTCGACCTCGGGCATGGTCTTGATCAGCCGGTCGGTCTGCTGGAGCAATTGCGAGGCCTTCGCCGCCGACAGCCCCGGCAGCGCCGAGGGCATGTAGAGTAGGTCGCCCTCGTCGAGGTTCGGCATGAACTCGCCGCCGAGCCTGGTGAGCGGCCAGACCGTGGTCGCAAACACGAGCGTTGCAATCAGCAATACCGTCTTGGGCTTTCGCATCGTCCAGTCGAGCGCGGGCCGATAAGCGTTCGTCAGCCAGCGATTGACGGGATTGGCCTGCTCGGCCGGGATACGGCCTCGGATCAACCATCCCATCAGGATCGGCACCAAGGTCACCGACAGGATCGCGGCCGACGCCATCGCATAGGTCTTGGTGAAGGCAAGCGGCGCGAACAGCCGCCCCTCCTGCGCTTCCAGCGTGAAGACGGGCACGAAGGAGAGGGTGATGATGAGCAAGCTGAAGAACAGCGCCGGGCCGACCTCGGCAGCGGCATCGGTGACGACCGTCCACCGTGTCGGGCTATCGAGCGCCTGATCCGGATGGTCATGCTCCCAGCGTTCGATCTTCTTATGGGCATTCTCGATCATCACCACGGCCGCATCGACCATCGCCCCGACGGCGATGGCGATGCCGCCCAGGGACATGATGTTGGCGTTCACCCCCTGGAACCGCATCACGACGAATGCCGCCAGGACGCCAATCGGCAGCGTCAGGATCGCGACCAGCGCCGAGCGGACGTGCCAGAGGAACAGCCCACAGACGATGGCGACGACGATGAACTCTTCGACCAGCTTGTGGGTGAGGTTCTCGACCGCGCGATCGATCAACTGCGAGCGGTCATAGACCGGCACCACCTCGACGCCGGGCGGCAGGCTCTTTCTTAGATCGGTGAGCTTGTCTTTGATTGCCGAGATCGTTTCGCGCGCGTTTTTGCCCGAGCGCAGAATCACGACACCGCCCGCGACCTCGCCCTCGCCGTTCAGCTCGGCGATGCCGCGCCGCATCTCCGGGCCGATCTGGATGGTGGCAACGTCACCGAGCGTCACCGGCACGCCGCCGGCGGCGGCTCTGAGCGGGATCGCGCGAAAATCGTCGAGTGTCTTTAGATAACCCGAGGCGCGGACCATATATTCGGCCTCGGCCATCTCGAGCACCGAGCCACCCGCTTCCTGGTTGGCCTTTTGAATAGCATCGACCGCCTGGGCATGAGTGATGCCGTAAGCGGCGAGCTTCACCGGATCGAGCAGCACCTGATATTGCTTGACCATGCCGCCGATGCTCGCGACCTCGGCGACGCCAGGCACGGTTTTCAGCTCGTAACGAAGAAACCAGTCCTGAATCCCGCGAAGCTGCGACAGGTCGTGCCGGCCACTGCGATCGACCAGCGCATACTCGAAGACCCAACCGACGCCGGTGGCGTCGGGACCGAGCGCGCTGCGGGCGCTTGCGGGCAAGCGCCCCTGCACCTGGTTGAGATATTCGAGGACGCGGCTGCGCGCCCAATAAAGGTCGGTGCCGTCCTCGAAGATCACATAAACGAAGCTGTCGCCAAAGAAGGAATAGCCACGCACCGTCTTCGCGCCGGGCACCGACAACATTGTCGTGGTGAGCGGATAGGTGACCTGGTTCTCGACAATCTGCGGGGCCTGACCCGGATAAGGTGTGCGGATCACCACCTGCACGTCGGAGAGATCGGGCAACGCATCGATCGGGGTCGATCGCACCGCCCACAGCCCCGCCCCGACCAGCGCCAGCATGCCGATCAGGACGAGGAAGCGGTTCTTGACCGACCAGCGTATGAGATGGGCGATCACTGGCCTGCCACCTTGGCCATGCGCCGCACGGTCGGTCCGGCAGGTGGCTGGTCGAACCCGAAACGGACACGGTCTCCTGTCTTCAGGCCGCGAGCGAGCCCGGATGTGCCAAGCTGAAAGGTCATCGTCATCGCGGGCCAACCAATCGAAGGCACCGGCTCATGGCTGAGCGTCACTGACGTGGCGGTGATCTGCTCGATCTTGCCCGTCGTCTCATAAAGCGACGTGGAGGAGCGGGCGGCGGGCGCTGCCGATGCGGTCCCGCCGATCGGCCGCGCCTCGACGCCCGACAGGCTCGCTTCCGAATCGATCAGGAACTGGCCTGACGCGATGATCTTCTCGCCTGCGCTCAGGCCCGCCAGAATCTCGGTATCGCCGCCGGCTTCCCGTCCGGTTTGCACCTCGGCCGGCCGATAGCGGCCCTTGTCTAGCGCGAGCATCACCAATGTCCGCTTGCCTGTGCGGATCAGCGCTTCGGATGGCACAAGCAGCGCCGGCTGCGAGGCTCCGCCAAACGAGACGGTCGCGAACATGCCGGGTCGTAGGCGTCCACCGCGATTGGGCAGTTCGATCCGGACGGTCAGCGTCCGGCTGTCGGCCTGGGTCTGCGGCAGAATCGCGGAGACGCGGCCCGACAGAGTCTCGCCGGGGAACGCGGCAAGCGAAGCCTTCACGGTCTGGCCGGGCTTGAGCGGTCCAGCGATCGCCTCGGGTACAGCCGCATTGAGCCAGACGGTGCCAAGGCCGTTGACCTCGGCAAGCGTCTGTCCCGCCGCCATGGTCATGCCGGCACGGACATCCAACGTCTTGATGACCCCGCCGGTCGGCGTCGAGATCGTGACCACATTATGGGGCCGTCCACTCCGCTCGACCGACGCGATGGTGCCGGGCGGCATGCCGAGCAACAGGAGCCGCTGGCGCGCCGCCTTCGTCAGCGGCGCGTTGCCGGTACGGCGAACCGCCAGAAACTCGGCCTGTGCGCCGCCCCATTCGGGGACGAGCAGGTCGGCGAGCGGTGCGCCTGCGGCGACGATGTCGCCGGGCGCCCGGGCATAGACCCGTTGCACGAATCCGCCGGCGCGTGCCTGGACGATCGCGACGTCGCGCTGGTTGAAATCGATCGTGCCGGTGGCGGTCAGGCTATTGGCGAGTTCCCCGCGCCGGACGACGACCGTGCGCAGGCCCAGCGTCTGCGAGGTCGCTGGATCGATCCGCACGCCGAGTGCGTCGCTCCCGCTCCCATCGGCATATTTGGGGACGAGCTGCATATCCATGAATGGTGACTTGCCAGGCGCGCTGAAATGCTGCGACGGCACCATGGGATCGTAATAATAGAGCGGCTTGCGGCCTTCACCGGCGGACTGCATCGCGGGAGCCTCGCCGCCACCAAGACGGGCGATGCCATAGCCTGCTCCGCCGGCAACCAGCGCGAGCGCTGCTGCGGCCAGTCCCAGTCGGACGCGCGGTGAAATTTCGAGGCTCATCGTGCGTCGCTCCGATAGGTGATGGTCAATCGGACGCCATCGGCGGCGACCAGGGCTTCGCGGTCGAGGGTATTGAGGCTCGCATCGGCAAGCGCGGCATAGGCGTCGGCGATATCGACCAGACTGGCGCGCCCCGCGCCGTAGCTGGCGGTGTCCAGTTTCACCCGCTGCTCGGCGAGCGGCAGTAGCGTGCCCTGCGCCCGCATCCATTGTTCGTGGTGCATGAGATGATCGGCAATATCGGCCTCGAGATCAGCAGCAAGCTCACGCCGCGCAGCCTCGCGTTCAGCCATCACTCGTCCGGCATTTGCCTGGGCTGCTGCGATCCCGGCATTCTGGCGACTGCGCGTGAAGAACGGCAGGCTGACCGTCACACCGGCCGAGACATAGTCGCCGAACCGGGGATCGCGGCGCTGGTAGGCCAGGTTGACACCAAAATCGGAACGCCGGCCGGCATCGGCTACGCGCACATCGGCATCCGCCTGCCCGGCCTGGGCATCGATCATCTGGATGGTGGGGTGGCGGTCGAGTCCTGCGCGCAGACCCGCTGCGTCGACCGCAAAATCGGGGATCGGTCCGGCGATCTCCGGCGCGGGGTCTCCGGTCCAGCGCGTCAGTGTCGCGCGTGCCCGCGCCACGTTTGAAACCAGTTGGCGTCACCTCAAGGTTTGTTCGCCAGACAACGATTTCTCGGACATAAGCGGAACATGGGCTACGCTACACGCTTCAACCGCGCCATTGGCTCGTTGAGTGGGTGGAATTCACCTGCTGGAAGTCGCCTGGCCTGCTCCCAGAGGTAATCGCCGGTCAGACTGATGTGCGCCCAGCCCATCGGAGAAAGGTGCGCAAGCAGTGCCGCATCGAACGTCGTGCCGACAGCGTTGAGGTGCTGGGCGGCCCGGTCGAGATAGACCGTGTTCCAGTAGGAAATCGCCGCAATCAGCAGGTTCAGCCCAGATGCGCGAAATTCCTGATTTTCCAGCGAGCGATCGGTGAACCGACCCTGCCGGTTGGTATAGATGGCGGCGGCAAGCGTGTGCCTCGCCTCGCCTTTGTTGAGACCGGCCTGACAGGCACGTCGCAGTTCCGGTTGTTCAAGCCAATCGAGCGTGAACAAAGTGCGCTCGATACGGCCCAGTTCAGCCAATGCAAAATCCAGCCTGTTCTGGCGTTTGTAGGCGGCAAGTTTTCGCAAGATTACTGACGGCGCCACCGTGCCATCCTTGATTGAGGCGACAATCCTGACGATGTCATCCCAATCGGCCTCGATCGCTGCCGTTTTGATGGTGCGGCCCATCAGATTTTCGATGCCCTTGTATGTCGATGGCGCAGCGATCGAACCCAGCTTGCGGTCGCCAATATCGCGCAGCCGTGGCGCGAAGCGGAACCCGAGTAGGTGGCAGAGTGCGAAAACATGGTCGGTGGCGCCGCCGGTATCGGTATAGTGCTCATGCAACGGAAGGTTGCCGGCGCCCAGGACAAGCCCGTCGAGCACGTAAGGCGCTTCACCTGCCGTCGCGGACATGATCCGTGATCCGAATGATGCGAAGTGATCGGAAAGGTGAGAATAGATTTTCACGCCAGGTTCGGCGCCATATTTGGCATTGACGTCCGCCGCCCCTGAACGGCTCCGCCCCGACCGGAAGAACTGGCCATCGGACGACGAACTGGTGC
The DNA here is from genome assembly GCF_055640555.1 of Sphingobium sp. KKT206. NCBI lineage: Bacteria > Pseudomonadati > Pseudomonadota > Alphaproteobacteria > Sphingomonadales > Sphingobiaceae > Sphingobium > Sphingobium sp. KKT206. Next base: position 673,541 of record NZ_CM145765.1, on the reverse strand, counting down.
CAGCGCCCCAATGCCGCGCGAAGGGTAATTCGTGATGGGCTGAGATGATCATGGCCAGCGCGGCCTGATAGTTCTCGGGTGAAAGATACCAGTTGTGGGTCCATGCGAGTTGGGCATAGCTGACGCCTTCGCTGGCATTGGCCATCCGCTCCAGCCCGAGGTTGGTGCCATCAGCCAGAATTGCGGCGAGTACCGTGCTGGGGTTGTCGTGCTCCTTGCCTGAGCGCAGGTCACGGAATGCGTTCAAAAAACCAGTGCGTTCGGCGACTTCAAGCAGCAGCTCGGTGATGCGCACGCGGGGAAGCAGGGTATCGAGCTTGCGATCGAGGGCTTCAGCTTCCGGTGGGGTGACAGGCGGCATTTGCTGAAGCTTGAGCCGGTCTCGTTCGAGCGACACTCCCTCAAGCTTGTTTGTTTTCAACTGCTTGGCAAATCGGCGCAGCCGCCAGTCAAGATTTCGTGCCCGGTCAGCGAGGTAGGATGCAGCATTTGAATCGAACGGAAGCACATCCGCCACTTTGGCGGCGTCGCGCCGACCCAGCAAATAGGCATCGAAGCGCTGATAGTTGCGGGTTCCCTCGATCCATACATCACCGGCGCGCAAACGATCACGCAAGGTTGCCATGATCGCAATTTCATAACGTCGGCGGTCGATACGGCCGCTTTCGGTGATGAGACGCTTCCACTGCCGATTGGGGAATGGCAGTGGAACGCCATCGGGAAGGTCGCGCGACTTTCGTGTGTTCGCATCGCGAATGACATCGATGGCTTTGATCAGTGCCGTCCCTGTTCCAGACGCCTTGAAGGTGAAGGCGTCCAGAAATGCCGGGCTGAAACGCCGTAGCGTGGCGTAACGCTCGGTTGCCGTTACCAGTGCGTCCTCGCCGGCAAGATCAGCAAGGGCATCTACTTGGGCCTTTGCCGCAACAAGCCGGTGCCAGCCCACCGCTTCGTCAATCAATTCGAGCGGATCGCCGCCATTCTGGACAGCCTCATCAAGTGCTGTAATCGTGGCGCCAAACAGCCGCATGAGTTGCCCCACCGACTGAATACTATCTTGGTAGCGACGCTCGCGCCCACGCCGCGCGCGCGTGAACATGCCGCCGATAAGTCGGTCAAACATTTGGATCGCGGCATCGGCAAGTCTGGCCTCAAGGTCGATCACTGCGGCCGTCAACGTCGCCCGCCTGCGATTGACGCTGTAATCCGAAAGCAGGAATGCCGGTGCCACGCCGCCCTCGCGGACAAATTGGGCAAAGCGGAATTCCGGAATGGCGCCCCCAACTACCGGGTGGATACCTATGCCGCGAACATAGCGCAGGCGCTCAAGCAAGCCATTGATATTGGCCGCAGTCGGGGCTTCTTCGAAATTACGCAACCACGCCAGCGGTGTCATGCCGAAATCCGGGTTGTTGATTACGAGTTCGTCTAGCCGTGTCAGTTCAGCAGAGCTGAGGCCTTCGACGATTGCGGCTGCGGCAGCTTTGCGTGCGCGTGCCCGGCCAGCAAGACCGGCGCGTTCCAGTGTGTCGCCTGACGGAAGAATGAACCGCTCACCCTTCAGGCCAACCATGAGGGCGCGAACAATCGGTTCACCTCTGTCTGTATACTCGGCGGCTTGCGCGGCAAGATTCAGGGCAAGTGCCAGGTCGCCGCGTCGAAACGGGCGTATGCCAAGATAACGCGCCACGAGATCGGCATGATCGGTACGGGTTTGCGCGCGCTGACCATATGCAGAGAAGGAGGAAGGATCGACGAATAACTGTGCCGCGAGGTACTGAAGAATGACGTCGGGAAGCCCGATCTCGGGTTGCAGACCAAAGCCGGGATGTCGCATCAAAGCGATTTGTGCAGCCAGACCGAGGCGATTTGCTGGACCATAGCGGCGCCCAACCAATTCAACATCTTCCGCAGAAAGGGTATAATGCCCAATGATCGCGGTTTCTTGGACAGGAGGATCGAACAGGCGCCGGCGCTCGTCTCCGGTCAGAAGTCGGCGTCGTGCCATTTTGCTCTCCCGCTGAGGCGAATAACAAAATTGACACCAAAGCGGCTTGCACTGGAGGGAGGCCATTCGTTGCCGGTTGATCCCCGAGCAATCACCCGGCGCAGCAAGACAGTTTGGCGACATCCTTATCAAACGTTTGGGCCGCCAGTTTGAGGCCTTCCACAGTGGTCAGGTAAGGAAATATCGTTGCACCCAATTCCAGGGTGGTCATGCCGTGTTTGATCGCCAGCACCAGTGTCTGGATCGAATCCGCGCCTTCGGGTGCCATGATCTGGCCGCCCAGCAAACGGTCGTTCGCCTTGTCGGCAATCAGTTTGATGAGACCCCGCGTATCGCGTGCTGCCAGTGCCCTTGGCACAGCATCGAGCGGGAGCAGCGAAACCTTGATGTCCAGGCCTTGCGCCCGTGCTGTCGTTTCAGTGAGGCCGGCGCTGGCGACTTGCGGGTCGGTGAAGACGACGGATGGCATGGAGGAATTGTCGTAGCGGTATTGGTTGCCCGTCACCGCGTTGCGCGCGGCCAGTTTTGCGCCATAGGCGGCCATGTAGACGAACTGGTCCCGTCCCGTTACATCGCCCGCCGCGTAAATGCCTGGAACCGACGTTTCGAGGTGGTCATCGACGACGATTCCACCATTACGGGCAAGCACTATGCCGCGCTCCTCCAGCCCAAGCCCGTCGCTATTGGGTCGGCGTCCGGTGGCGATGAGCACCTGTTCCGCCGCGACGGTGTCACAATGCCCCTCGCAGGTCAATTCGACCCCGCTCTGTGTTTGGGCGATACGCTGATAGCCGACACCTGCGCAAACCCGCACGCCCTCGGCTTCCAAATAGTTTTTCAGCGCGGCACTCACTTCCGGGTCCATTTCGGGGAGCAGGCGGCTTCGGCAGCAGATGGTGACATCAACGCCCAGACGCGAAAACATCTGTCCCAGTTCTACCCCGATCACCCCGCCACCGATCACCAGCAGCGATTTGGGCAAGCGATCCAGCGCCAGCGCCGATGTGCTGGTTAGGTAGGGCACGCTGTCCATCCCCGGAATCGGCGGCACGGCGGCGTGCGCACCCATCGCCAATATGACCTTGCCGACCTTCATGGGCGCATCGCCGACAATCAGCGCACCATCGGCAAAGCGTGCCTTGCCCTCGATATAGCTCACACCGTCATAGGCGGGCAGCAGATCGACATATTTTTTTTGGCGCAGCGTCGTGACAAGATCGTCCTTCGACGCCGCCAATACGGACCAGTCATCCATCTGGACAGCGCCCCCAAGGCCGGGAAAGCGCGCGGCGGCAAGCCCACCATGCACCGCTTCGGCGGCGCGGATCAGCGTCTTGGAAGGAACGCAGCCAACATTGACACAGGTGCCGCCAATCGTGCCGTGACCGACGAGCGCCACTTTCGCGCCCAGATCGGCAGCGGCGATCGCGGCGGAGAACCCGGCAGAACCCGCGCCGATGACGGCCACGTCAAATCCTTCCTGCCCGGGGCGGTTGCAACAGTCGTTCATTGCTTATCGCTTTCTTGAGGCGCTGGCGGCGCCCCGCTCAGTTTTGAATAGCGCGCGCCGGATAACCCGCGTTGGTTGATGCAGCGGCAATCGCAGCAGCATTGGTGCGGCGCGGGTTATAGGTTGCGCGCGCGGTCTTGGCTGCGAAATCGACCGTGACCGCCGTTACCCCGGCGACGCCTTCCATCGCCTTCTTCACGGTGATCGGGCAGGTGGCGCAGGTCATGTTCTCTATGGCAAAGGTGGTTTGCTTCTGAGCGGTTGCGGTAGCCGCGGGGCGATCTTGCGCCGTGCCACTAACTGCATAGGCGACCCCGCCGCCAGCCATAGCCAGCACGGCCATAGCGATACATACTGTCTTTTTCATGGGTATTTCCTTTCAATAGAACCAGGGTGCCCACCAGTCGATGGTGAGCGCCAGGATGGCGACGGCAAGGCCCAGCCACAGCACCGCCTTGGTGGTCCAAGCCGATTGTGGACGAGCGCAGTAGGAACCGTCTTCACAGGGCGGTTTCGGCTTGAAATAGACATGCCAGAAGCCGTAGCCGAGCAGCGCGAGCGTTACGCCTGCGACATAGGGCTTGTAAGGTTCGAGCGCCGTCAGGTTGGCGATCCACGCGCCGGAAATTCCGAGCATAACCAACAGTAGCGGGACGACGCAGCAAGCCGAGGCGAGCCCCGCGCCGATCAATGCGCCCGCCGCAACCCAGTTTGCCTGCTTCGGCTCGTGGTTTTCGGTGAGGGCTGGCTGTCCCGCTTCCGGCGTTGAGACCATGGCTTGAATCCCTTGTTCCAACTGAGTGATTCGCAGTGTAGGCTCTGTAGCCACTACAGACTCAAGAGGTATTTTCATGGAGCAACAGGTCGGCATCTTGCGTGCCCAGCTTGCCCGGAAAACAGGCTGCAATCTCGAAACCATCCGCTATTACGAGAAGGTGGGATTGCTGCCGGGGCCGCCTCGCAGTTCCAACGGCTACCGCGTCTATTCGCCGGAACTGGTGCAAAGGTTGCAGTTCATCCTGCGCGCGCGCGACCTTGGCTATGCAATGGATGAGATACGGTCATTGTTGTCGCTCACCGATACCGGTGCACAAACCTGCGCGGAGGTTATGGCGAGAACCGAACTCCACCTTGAAGATGTCCGCCGCCGCATTGCAGATTTGCAGAAGATAGAGGTGACGCTGGCGACCACGTTAGCCAGATGCACTGGAGATGACGTTGCCGAATGTCCCATCCTGGAAGCACTCCAGTTTTTACCCCATCAAGGCAATTGACGCCATCTTTGAGGGATTTGATTTTGTGATGTCAGCTTGGAGTATAGCCTAACCGGACGTCAGGGCGCTACCGCGGTTTCTGTCAGATTAGGGTACTAAACGGAATTTGTTGACGAATGTCGTTGCGTATCATAGATTTCAACCTGACATTTTGATGGAGAGAGTGCGCAGTGAAGGGGCAACGGATCGGCTATGTCCGGGTCAGCACGTTCGATCAGAATGTGGATCGCCAATTGGAAGGTCAGTCGCTCGATCGGACCTTCACCGACAAGGCATCGGGCAAGGACGTCAACCGCCCCCAGCTTGAGGCTCTGCTCACTTTCGCCCGCGAAGGCGATACCGTCGTCGTCCACAGCATGGATCGGTTGGCCCGCAATCTGGATGACCTGCGCAAGCTGGTCCAGGGCCTCACCAAGCGAGGTATCCGGATCGAGTTTGAGAAGGAAAGCCTGTCCTTCTCGGGGGAGGACTCCCCGATGGCCAATCTGATGCTCTCGGTCATGGGTGCGTTTGCTGAGTTCGAGCGCGCCCTGATCCGCGAACGGCAACGCGAAGGCATTGCGATCGCTCGGCAGCGCGGCGCCTATCGGGGGCGGAAACGGTCGCTCTCGGATGAGATGATTGCCGATCTGCACCGCCGCGTTGCCGCCGGTGAACGCAAGGCGACCATCGCGCGCGACATGGGCATCAGCCGCGAAACCCTCTACCAGTACCTTCGCGCCGCTGCCTGACACCAATGTTCACATTATGTCCGGAAAATCGTTGTTCAGCGTACAAAGCTTGAGGTGACGCCCAGTTCGCTTCGGCGATCCTGCAACATCGCTATGGCCTGCTGTCCGGCCAATGTCTGGCCTGGTCGTGTGCTGCCAGACGCGACCGCGCTCGGTGTCGTTCCCACGACATGCTCGAGACGGGATAGGACGTCGTCGAGCGCGGCAAGCCGCCGCTCGGCATAGGCGAGAGTAATCCACGCCAGCGCCGTCCCGACCTCGACCGTGCGGGCCTCGACGGCGGTGTCGGCGTCGGCCGCCCTGATGTCGCTGTCGGCGCGCGCCTGCTGGGCATGGCGCCTGGCGAGATTGGGTATCTCCTGGGACACGCCGACCCGCGCCATGGTGAAATCGTCACGCTGCGGTTCGAACGCGAGCGGTCCCGAAATGGGGAAGCTGTCGACGCCGACCGCCAGGGTCGGGTCGGGCAGCGCACCGGCTGCACCGCGCGCCGAACGCGCCGCGTCAACGCCGAGCGTCTTCGCCTTGATCGACGGCGCTTCCTGCCGGGCGCGCTGGAGGGCCGCGTCGAAGGTGAGCGGCTCGGCGAAGGCAATGCCGGGGATTGCCGCTAACAGCGGCATACACAAAAACAATCGCATGGAGATCTCCTGATCGGAGGTTCAGGCAAGCATGGCACACGATACCAGGCATGTCAGTGGCGGCAGGAAGGGGCATCCCGCCGCCACTGCTGGCCTAGCCGTCTATGCGACCTGAAGGGGCCAGAACCTGCTGCTAGCCAGCCGAGGCGCCGGACGGAGACATCATGCCATGCATCTCCTTCATGCAATCCGCGGCGCTCATCTTCATCATGTCGCAGTTGCAGTTTGCCATCTGGGCGTGGTCTGGAACCCACACTCGCTTGGACGTTTGCAGAGGTGCGCGGGGGCCATATTGCGGCACCGTGCGCCACTCGTAGTGACCCGATCTGGCGGCGCTGTCCTGCGCGAACGCGGGCGCAAAGGTGAAAGCAGAGGCGGAAGCCGCAACGATGGCAGCGACGATTTCGAGCGTTTTCATGTTAAAAATCCTTGGCAAATAATCGTTGGACAGCCGCAGGTCTGCCAGGGGTCCGCTTTGCGCTGAGGGCGCACGGAAACCGCCAGCCTACGGCTGTGGTCGATCAGCCAAAGATAGTCGGTGGTTCAGGCTCGGGGGTCAAATCACTGCCATACAGGATCGATGTCGTGGTCCAGAATGCCATAGCTTCGTGAGCCACCGGCGATGCCGGGACGGGCGACGCGTCGCGCAGAACCATCGGAACGACACAGCCCATTGATGCGATGCAGTCGAGCGTCAGCCCCTTGCAGGGCTTGCCCGAGGGCTGTTGTTTCTGAGCCATCGCATTCATGCAATCTGCGCTCATTCCCGAAATCGCCATCGGCGCGGAAACCGGGGCCGGGGTAGAGGCAAAGGCCGCCTCTTGGCCCAACAGGCCAAGCAAAGCTCCCAGCAGGAGAAAGAGAGGCAGCATCCGTTTCACAACTGTTACTTCTTACACCCGTCCTTATCGTAGAGCAACGACATCATCGCCCGCCATGCCGCGCAAAGACATGCTGTCTGCCTGGACCGAAGGCGATGACATCATAGGCGTCGGCGCGTTGTCCCGGGACTTCCATCCCTGGCGAGCCCATCGGCATCCCGGCAACCGCTAGTCCACGCACGCCGCGTGGCTTCTGAGCCAGCAGACGCTTCATGTCCGCGATCGGGACATGACCCTCGAATGCCATGCCGTCTACAATCGCTGTATGGCAGGACGACAGGCCCGAAGGAACGCCTTGGGTCCGCTGGAAGCTGGAGCGCTGGCGATCGTCGATGATCATTACCTGACGTCCGAATTGCTTACGCACCTGCGCCGCCCACTGCGCGCAGCAGCCACAGCCCGGATCGCGGTGGACCACGATAGGCGTCGCCGCCGCGCTGGCGACCGAAACCGATGCAAGGACCAACGATAATGCGACTTTGAGTTTCATATCGTCCTTCACCGCACCCATTCTTTAAGGCTACTACTGTTCATATTACGCGCGACCGCCGCCGACCCCTCAAAAAATTGCAGACGGTCGCTAGATTACCGTAGCGATCACGAACCGACATTCGACGATGGGCAACCGAGGGTCGTTGCAGACCTCTCGCACTCGCGTCGATTGATGCAGTCGACAACCATTATTGCACCCGAGTAGGGCGCATTTCGCATCTCGGCGACCCGATCGCACAACCGTAAGTTGACTATTTCGAGTCCGCCTTCCCGACAGGCGTAACGATCCTTTCGTGTTCGATTCCGCATCGAGTAGAGCGACCTCAAATCACATACTTGTCCCAGCTCGCATAATGTTCAGCGCTGCGTCGGCCGCGCGGAAGGCTGAGACCGGCAAGGGCGAGCCCTATGACCACCGAAACGATCGTGCCGAGGTGGCCGGCCCCCGTCAGCAGGAACGGGGCAGCAACCAGCCAGGCGCCGAGCGCGCTATTGATGAAGCGCACGGCGCGGGCAACTTCGGCGGTGGCGATGATCGCAACGGTGATGACCAGGGCACCAATCACATGGTCGCTGTTCGCCATGGCGCCCTCATTGCCCAGTGTCACCCGCGTGAGCATGAGGAATGCGCCGAGCGCGATACTGACCGCCAGCGTCCACGGCAGAGTCAGCCCCCGCTTTGCATCGGCCCAAAATGCGGCAGGCGACGACATCACGTCGGACGCGTCCTCACTGCCGGCCTCGATCGCGTCGCCCTGAAAGAAGGTGCGGATCAGCGGCTTGCCGCGGCATTTCGCCCACACAAGGAACTGACCCATGGCGATGACCTCGTCCAGCGCGAAAGGAATCATGATCAGCATGGCAAGGGCGGCGATCAGCGCCAGCGTGCTCCAGGTACCGATGACGATGGGCTGGCTGATGATGAAGTAGATGCTGACTACGCCGAGCGGAATGACCAGGATGCCGAAGAAGGTCACCATCCACGGCATCGTGCGCCAGCGGTCGCGGGTGCCCATCACCGCCATCAGGATCTCGAGCACATAGCTCACCGTGCCGAGACCGCCGTCGGGAATCGGCCACGCCTTTGACATGTTAGACGTGATGATCTCCTCGGTACCGTTGCGCGGGTCGCTCAGCGAGCCGGCAAAGAAGGGTTCCCAGACGCTATCGATGTGGCCCAATTGGTATGCCGTCAGGATGCGCGAGGTAAGAAGACCTATCAGACCCATCACGACGATCGGCAGCCGCTGGGCATCGGTAGACGGGGAATAGGTCCAACCGGGTGGGATGTTCTTGGGGTCCATCATCCCTGCCATGCTCATGCCCGGCATCATCGGCACGAGCACCGACAGCGCGATGACGGCCGAGCCGATGAGCAAATCGTTGTTGTACTGCGCGGCGCTCGGGCTCCAGAAGATCAGCGGGGCGAAGAACAGCCAGATTCCGACGAACGCGACCGCCCACTGCGCCCACGTCTTGGTGCGCGGGGCGAGCGACAGCGCGCCGAGCAGCGCGATGGCAAGGCCGCTGACGACATCGCTGATGGCCAGTGCGCTCGCACGCCACTCGATCGACGGCAGACCGCGGTCGAGGGTTACGAACCGCGCCGCCTCACCGACGCTCTGCGTGGTCATGGAGTCGTAGATGAGCGGGCTTGAAGCAAGCCACAGACCGAGGCCGATGTTGGCGTAAAGCGCCCAGCGCGCACGGCGCTCGTCGCGGTCCATTATGGCCATGTGATCGACATGTGCAGCGTCACCGGGCATCGCCATGTCCCCAGCCTCGGCCCCGTGCCCCATAGCGGCATGGTCCATGTTACCATGGTCCATAGCGCCGGGATCCATGCCGGGCATCGCGCCGGCTGCCGCTTCAGGCGGGCGATGGTCCAACTCGGCCAGCTTCGGATCGGACTTTTCGTTCCAGGCGACCAGGTTTTCGTTGAGCTTGTTGTTCCGGTACCAGGCGCGCGGGTGGCGCTTTAACGCCCCAACGATCGTCGGAAGCGTTTCGCGAAGACTGTGCTTCGGCTCCCACCCGAGCAGCGACCGGGCGCGCGAGATGTCGAGGATGTAGTGGTCGTTGCTGCTGTCGATCATCCATGGCTGGATGAAGTCGTCATCGCCGAGCGCCTCGTTCTGAAGGATGATTCCGGCCTTCGCGAGCGACTGCGGAATGCGGATCGTCTTCCAGCCCTCGCCGTGGAGCGCCTCGCCGACGATGTCCTGGATTTCGGCGTAGCCGGGGGCATCGGGTTCGCCGATGAGCAGGGGCAGTTCAGACGGAAGATCGTGCCGCCGATCGACCAGGCGCACCATGGCTTCCGCCAGGTCATCGCGGTGCACCGATGATTGCGCCGCGCACAGCATGCCAGGATAGAAATGCGAGATCAGGCGGTGCTCGTAGATCTGCGATATCTGCTGTGCGAGGAACGCTGAGCGTCCCTCGTCGGCATAGACTCCGGCGGGTCGCAGGTAGACGACGGGTATCCGTCCGTGACGCTCGTGCAGCAGCGCCTCCGTGTCGACTTTGGACTGCGGATACGCCCAGGAGGCACCGATCGGCGATTCCTCGTTGATGCGCTCCTGCGGAGTGGCGGTCGGTTTATGGACCAGCATCGTGCTGGCGAAGACGAATTGCTCGACATCGAACGACTGGAGCCCGTCGATCAGCCGCCGTGTGCCTTGGACGGTGACCTTGTCGTAGAGCGGATTGGGATCGCCAGAAATGTCATAATACGCGGCGAGATGAATGACGGAAGCAATGCGATTGCCGTATCGCGCGCGAACCTCCTCGAGCGCAGCGTGAACCGCTTCATCCGAGCCGACATCAATGTCGATCGAGGCGGCGGGCGGTGGTGGCTCGGGCGGACCGGCGCGATCGAGACCGACGACTGTGTAGCGCTCGCCGAGCCGGGCGATCAGGGCCGCGGCGATGAAACCGCTCGCTCCGGTGACGAGAACGATCTCAGAAGCGCCTTTGGCGCCACTCGGACCGCTGCGCTCGATGTCGGTCATAAGTACACCATCCTGCTTCTTTCGCGGAGAGCGCCGATCGCTGGGGCGTTTGAGCACGATCGCGCATGACGAAGCCTTTCCGGCAGTACCCGGTCATGTGCCATCCTGTTTTACTTCGAAGAACCGACCTCAGGAAATCGGCTTTCGAGTATCTACACCGGTGCTTTCGTCGGTTTGCGGCGGCGGGGGCGACGCTGCGCGATCGCGGTAGGAGGGCAGGTCCGGAGCGCCATCCGGCGTCGGGTTAGCTTGCAAGCGCGCGATCATCTGTTTCATCTGGGCGATCTCGCGTACCTGCGCGTCGATGATGCCATCGGCCAGCTTTCGAACCTCGGGGTCCTTGATGTGCGCGCGCTCGCTGGTCATGATCGCAATCGAGTGGTGCGGGATCATCGCCTTCATGTAGGAGACGTCGTCGACCGTCTCCTGGCTCCGCACCAGCCAAAGCGCTAAACCAAAAATGGCAGCACTACCGAGCAGGATGCCGATATTGAGGCGGGTGTTCTTGTACATGCCCCACATGAAACTGAGCATGATCACCGCCATGACCGCGCCCATGACGAGCGCCATCCAGGTGCGAGTCTGGCTGAACTGGACATGGCGCAGCGCATAGGTGTTGAGATACATCAGCCCGAACATCACGACCGTAGACGTCGCAATCATCGCCACGAACCGGCTATAGCCCATGCCCATGCCGCCCTTTTTGTCTTCCATTTATCGTCTCCGTTTTACGTCTGCCGTTTTCCCCCCGAATTGACGCGCCGCAGCGCGCATTACTTCAACTCTTTTATGCCAAACATGATCCCGCGATCATCAGTACTGATCTGCAAAGCGAGATCGAGATCCTTCAATTGCATATCTCGTTTCGTTCAGCAGCCTCTCGCGGCGTGCGAACGCAACGCCGCATTTGGGTCAGAACCATATCCGTACACCCGCCACGAGGCTCGTCGTCGTTGGATCCTGACCATCGGCACGCGCATAGTCCGCGGTCCGCCCGGTCTTGGCTTCATAAGAGACCCCGACATAGGGCGCGAACTGCCGGGTGATTTCATATCGTAAGCGCAGCCCCAACTCCGCATCGACCAGTCCCGAACCGATCCTATTTTCAGGGATATTCTGCGCCGACAGATTGAGTTCCACGCGGGGCTGGAGGACGAGCCGCTGTGTCAACCGTTGGTCATAATAGCCTTCCAGGCGGCCGAGAACGTCGCCCTTCTCCGACAGAAAGGCGGCGCCTTCGACCTCAAACCAGTAAGGTGCGAGCCCCTCGAAGCCGATGGTCGCGTAGGTTCGGGAGGGCGAGGGCCGGAAATCATGCCGAATGCCGGCCTGCAAATTGAAGAAGGGGCCGACGGCACGGCTATAAAGTGCCTGGACTTCGGCGCTTTCAATTCCCTGCCTGAAAACGCCCTCGCCTTCAGATTTGATGGTCAGCCGGTTGATGTCCCCTCCGAACCAGGCTTCGCCATCCCAGCGATAGCCATCTCGCCCCTGCCGCACCTGCACCTCGGCAAGATTGAACATGACCTGATAGAAGGCTTGCCCCCCCTGCTCGTGCATCATAGCCATTCGCGACTGTGTCATCGCAGCGGGCGGGAACTGCCGATCTGCGTAGTGGTCCATGGGGGGCTTGGGCGCAGGAGCATTCCCGGCCGGGAGTGCGGTTCCGGTCATTTCGATGCCCGGCATAGCCGCCATATCGTGGCCGCTATGATCCTCGGACATATTCATGCCGGGCATGCTGCCAGCCACCGGTGTAGAACCGCTGTTGCTCATATCCATGCCTGGCATCGCGCTATGGTCCATAGTCGGCACCGTTGCCGCGGCTGCTGGTCCCGGCTGAGGCATCGCCATTCCAGGCATGGTCGAATGATCCATGCCTTCCATATCTTGGCGAGCCGCGGGCTTTGCCGGGGCCGCTCTGACCGGCGCGGCCCTTTTAGGAGCCGGCTTCTTTGCCGCAGGCTTTTTGGCAGGCTTGGGGGAAGCCGGTTTTTTCGCGGGCATCGCCATACCGGGCATGCTGGAATGATCCATACCCTGCATCGACTGGGCTTGCGCGGTCACCGGAATGGCGAGCAACATCGCCGACCCGCCGAGCAGTGTCGTCAAAACGCGCTTCATGCCGCCTCTCCCTTCGGCCGCACACTGACGACGCGCATCATCCCCGCGTGCATGTGGTAGAGAAGATGGCAGTGGAACGCCCAGTCCCCGACCGCATCAGCGGTAAAATCCCATGTCACCTTCCCGCCCGGCTGCACGATGACGGTGTGCTTGCGCGGCGCATGATCGCCATGACCCGTGACCAGTTCAAAAAAGTGGCCGTGGATATGGATCGGATGACCCATCATGCTGTCGTTGATCAGATTGATCCGAACCCTCTCACCCTCGATGAAGGGGATCGGGTCATGCACATCCGACATCTTCTCGCCGTCGAACGACCACATGAACCGCTCCATGTTGCCGGTGAGATGGATATCGAGACTGCGGTCCGGAGCACGCACGTCAGGATTGCGCTCCAGCGCCACGAGATCCTTGTAGACGAGAACCTTGTGGCCGACATTCTCGAGACCCTGACCGGGTTCTCCGGTGCGGTCCATCGGCATAGGCGAGATCGTCTGCACGCCCGGTGACCTTTTGACCTGCGGCGCTTTTGAAAAGTCACGCATGTTCATCGGCCCCATTTCCATGGAGCCCATATCCATGCCCGGCTGCCCCGCCATGGCGCTGTGATCCATGCCGGCCATCGCACCCCCGCCTGCCGCCATGCCCGCCATATTGGAATGATCCATGCCCGCCATGGCGGTCCCGCCAGGGGCCGCGCCCATGGCCATGGGCGCGGCACCAGCCACCGTCAGCTTCGCCGAGGCATTTTTCTCCGCAGTCGGGTCGACGCCCCGCATCGGCGACATGCCGCCTCCGGACATGTCCATCCCTTCCATGCCTGGCATTGATGACATGTCCATACCCATGTCTTTCATCGTGGCGAGCGGCCGTTCACGCAGCGGCGGCACTTGAGCCGTCATCCCAGCACGCGGCGCGAGCGTGGCCCGCGCCATGCCTGAACGGTCGATGGCCTCACCGACCAGCGTGTAGGCACGATCATCGGGCGGAGTAACGATCACGTCGTAGGTTTCAGCCACTCCGATCTGGAATTCTTCGACCATCACGGGCCGCACATTCTGGCCGTCAGCCTGCACCACCGTCAGCGGGAGGCCCGGTATCCGCACATTGAAGGTCGTCATCGCCGAGGCGTTGATGAAGCGCAGCCGGACGCGTTCGCCCGGCGTGAACAGGGCGGTCCAATTGTCCCGAGGCCCGTAGCCATTGACGATGTAGGTATAAGCCGAACCCGTCGCGTCGGAAATATCGGTTGGATCCATCCGCATCTTGCCCCAATCGAGGCGATCCTTCAGAGCCTGGTCGCGCTTGGACAGCAGACCGGCAAGCGTCTGGCGCTGGAAGTTGAAATGCCCGGGGTCCACTTTCATCGCCCGAAAGATCGCTTCTGGCGAAATGGCGCTGTGATCGGCCAGCACGATGACATGCTCGCGGTCATATTTCACCGGGTCAACACCGGCAGGGTCGATCACGATCGGGCCATAGTGCCCGAGCTGCTCCTGAAGGCCCGAATGGCTATGATACCAATAGGTGCCGTTCTGGATGATCGGGAATTCATAGACGAAAGTGGATTTGGGCCGAATGCCCGGGAAGGATATACCTGGCACGCCATCGAATTGCGGCGGCACCAGCACGCCATGCCAGTGTATCGAGCTATCCTCATCGAGATCGTTGGTCACATGCAGGCGAACAGTCTGTCCCTCGCGCAGCCGGATCAACGGCGCCGGAACTGTGCCGTTGACGCCAATGGCCCGCATTTTCCGACCGTCGATCGTCATCATCTGCTGAGCGATTTTAAGCTCGATGTCATTGCCGGAAACCGTCGGGAGCGGCGTCGCGATGCCGGTTGATACGGGCTGCGCCCATGCCGGCATCCACGCGGACAATGCCAAGCCACCGCCAGCAAGCGAGGCTCCGCGGATTAAATCGCGGCGGGTCAATACCGGGCTCATGTCGTCTCCCTTGTTCCAAATCAGGCGCAAGGCTCAGCGAACGCCTTATGCACCATACTCTCTGAGGCTTACGCACGACCTGGGCGGACCCCTCATCAATCCGCCAATATTTCCGCGAGCCGAGTTCGAGCCCTGTACAGGCGCGTCTCGACAGCCTTGCCACTGATCGCAAGCGCGGCCGCAGTTTCCGCCTGGGTCATTCCCTCTACCGTCCTCAGCAAGAGTACCTCGTGCAACGGAGCCGAAAGCTGTGCGATCGCCGCATTGAGGCGTGCGAGCTCTATCCTTCCCGAGACCGTTTCATGGGCAGAGGGGCTATCGTCCGGGACCGCTTCGCGCTCCTGCTCTGTTGGACCCGCTCCGATAGTGAACAATCGCCGCACTTTTTGCCGGCGACGCCAATCTCGGCATTTGTTGATCGCGATGCGCGACAGCCAGGCGCGCAGCGGGCGATCGCCATCATATTTCTGCAAATGGCCGAAGGCGGAGACAAAGCAATCCTGCGTGAGATCAAGCGCCTCGTCCGCGTTGACCACGAGACCGCGAACCAGACGGAAAATCGGTGTCTGATGGCGATGCATAATCTCGGCGAACGCCGCCTGGCGACCACCCAAGGTCAACGCCGCGAGTTCACCGTCCGAACACGCCTTGAGATCCAGACTCACCGCACATCGTCGGTGAGCGCATGAACCACCGCCTGATCGAACGTCCTGGCCTGATCCGGGCGCAGGATCTGGCGCATGGCGAAGATGTGGCCAAGCGTCTCTTTCTGAAGTTCGCCCATTGCCTGGTGTGATTGATCGACAGCGGCTGTTACCCGCGGACCGTTGCCGTGCTCGGCTTCAATGGCATCCGCAAGCCGTGCGTTGTCGGCCCGCAATTCAAGTTCGAGTGCCCGCCGGCGGACAGCAAAACGCTGTTCAAGAAGATCGATCTGGCTCTTTTGACGAGCGTCCAGATCAAGTTTTCCGTGCAACACCTCATGCAGTTCGACACCCGCAGCCACCGGTTGCGGAAAAAAATACCGGCCCAGAAAGACGCCAGCGACCGCCCCGATAACGGCCACCACTGCGACCAGCAAAAGCAGCTTGGCCTTCATCGCGATCCCACCAACAGCGTCGATGGCGCAAGCGGATTGGACGGCCCAAATGGAGATAATGTCACGGACGCTTCGGCCGGCGTTGCAAGACCATTGCTGGCGACGCCGAGCAATACAGCGCCGAACGCCGCCACCATGCCAAGGGTCAGCTGCTGCGCGGTGGAAACTTGCGGACGCGCCGCAATGCGCCTGAACACAGCCTCCTCCAGACCGGAAAGCCCTGGGTGAACGGCGTCGGTGCGCAAGCGGCTCAAAAGCCCATCAAGGTCAATGTTCATCGTCTATTCCCATCATTCGATCTCACCCGTTGGCGCCTGACGACTCTACCCAATGCCTGGTCACCCGGCAGCACGCGACGCGATATCTCGCGCTGACCGACGCAAGTACCCATTCAAGGCGCCGTCTTCGCCATACCTGGCATGTCTTTCATCATCGCATCATGATCTTCCGGCGCGCTGGCGACAGCGGCCTGATATTGCGCAGCCGACATCTTCGGTAGCTGACGAACAAAAGCCACCATATCCCAAATCAAATCGTCGCTGTGCGTTTTCCCCCACGCCGGCATGGCCGTGAGCTTGACGCCATGTTTGATCATCCAGAACTGCTCCTTGGCCGACCTTTGTGGCTCCCGGAATAGCTCTGGGGCTCGTGGATACAGGCCCTGGCTGATCTCTGTTTTCTCGAGGCCCGGCCCTAGATGACAGCCACTGCACATCTCCGTGTAGAGCCCCGCGCCGCTCTCTAGGCGCTTTACATCCATCAGATTGCCAGGGACGACGACATTACGTGCGCGCACAGCAACAGAACGATCCCGGAATTGCTCGATCATCCAGTAGATAGGCCGACTATGCGGCGAGTCGGCGCCGATGTCATATGCACCGACATACACCACCACACCGCCGACCGCAGCGACGGCGAGTGCTGCGATCGCAAGAAAGGGGCCGCTCGGTAAATGCCGCCTTATGCCTGTCACCCGCGGATCTGCCATTGCATCCTCCCCACAAAATCTCGGGCGACCGGTGTGTCCAAGCCGTCCACTTGATCATACGCGCGGGGCGCCTCGACCCCTCATGGCCTATGAAAATCATCCTCGTTCACCGAACTCAGAAGGTCGGGTGCGGCGCTCGCCTAAGAATTGTAGCGGCATCGTTGAGGGGTCACGGGCGGCCGTGCGTAATTCGAATTGTCGGCAGTACCGCCGCGCATGGAGAAATCGATGTTTCGTAAGACAGTTTTTGCGGTTGCGCTGGCCGCCTCTGCAATCGTAGCCACGGCCGCTCAGGCACACCCCAGGCTGGCGACTGCGATGCCCGCCGCCGACGCGGTGGTCACCGCCCCTACAAAAGTTCAGCTCGCTTTTTCCGAGGCGCTCGTTGCCCAATTTTCCGGCATCGACCTGACCATGACCGAAATGCCCGGCATGAAAATGGGGCCGATGAAGATGAATGGCGTCAAGGCTGCCCTCGCCCCCGATGGCAAGACGCTTGTTGCGACCTTCGCCAAGCCGCTGTCTGCCGGGACGTACAAGGTCGACTATCACATCGTGTCCACCGACACGCATCGCGTCCAGGGCAGCTACACGTTCAAGGTCAAGTAAGGGGTGCCGGACACGGTAGCGACCGCCGTCAGGCTGGGGCTATATCTTGATCTCATGCTCCTCTTTGGGCTGCCGATGTTCGGGCTCTACACGCTGCGCGGGGCCGAGCGGCAATCCGGCTCGGTCCTGCGCTTCCGTCCCGTTCTCGCCGCCATCGCTCTGGTCGGCATCGGATTATCGATCCTGGGCGTCATGGTTTTGGCCGCATCGATGGGCGGAGTCCCCATCGGCGAGGTCGACCGCGCGACGGTCAGCCTGGTAATCTCGGGCACGACGATCGGCACCGTTTGGCAGCTGCGTATCGCCGCTCTCCTGTTAGTGTTGTATTTCTCCATCGTGGGATGGCAGCGGCCGACCTTCGCATTGGCTTCGCTCTCGATAACGGCCGCCGTGGCACTTTCTACGCTGGCGTGGACCGGCCATGGAGCCGCCGATGAAGGCGCACTTGGCTGGCTCCATCTGGGCGCAGACATCACCCATCTGCTGGCGGCCGGGATCTGGATAGGGGCGCTATGTGGCCTCTGTCTCCTGATCTTCCGGTCCGCTACGCGCATGGCGGCCGAGCATATCCATCTTTCCCACCGGGCATTGGACGGATTTGCAAGAGTTGGCTCGATTGTCGTCGGCCTGCTGATTGTCTCGGGCCTCGTAAATAGTTGGATATTGATTGGGCCATCGAAACTCGGCGCACTTTTCACCACCCTCTATGGCATCCTGCTTCTAGGCAAGTTGCTGCTTTTCGGTGCGATGCTCCTCCTGGCCGCGGCGAACCGCTTTTTTCTGACGCCGGCGCTCGCAGCTGCGTTGGAGCGCGGAGAGGGCGCAGCCGCAGTCGGAGCATTACGCCGGAGCCTCCTGATCGAAAGCAGTTGCGCAATCGCGATCCTCGCGCTGGTCGCGTGGCTTGGGCTGCTTGCGCCACCAGCATCGGGAATGTGAGTGAGAGATTTTTAGGGCAGTGTGCGGGCTATGGCCTTGATCGCCTTCAGCCCTGATCCGAACCGCGAAATTGCCTCCTTATGCCGCTCCAGCTCGCCATAGGGAAGATAGGCGATCTCGAGATCGGCGACACGACTGAAGGCGGGGCGCGCCAGTTGCGCCCGCACGTCGGCTTCTCGGGCGTCCGGGGCGACGAGGAACAGCCCAGCGGTTGCGTGTAGTGCGCTCCCGCTCAGGGCCAGGTCGAGCATGCGCACTATGCCGGAATAGATCGAAGTCGAGTGCTCCACCTCGAAAGCCGCCGCAACACGATCACCGCCCTGTTCGAGCCACAACACATCGATCAGGCGGATGGCGTCGCCGCCGGTCGAGGTGGAAATGGAAGCTGGCAAGCTTTCAAGGCACCCCTCCCCAAGGCGTATCCCGTCATGAAGACGGCCGCGATCATTGGCCGCTATCCAGACATCATAGCCAAGGGCCCGACCGATATCGCGGAGCCAGGCTTGAATTTCCGAATGGGTGCGATCGCTTTCGCCCTGCTTCTGAACAGCCTTATTGAGGTTCTGCGCTTCTGCCCGGGCCTGCTCGAGACGAGCTGTCCAGCCGCTAGCGCTTTGATCCTCTTCACCGCGGGGCGGGGCCGGATATCGGCCTGAGCCGATGTCGAACAATAGACCGCCAATGGCGCCAAGATCGT
Organism: Sphingobium sp. KKT206; assembly: GCF_055640555.1. Taxonomy (NCBI): domain Bacteria; kingdom Pseudomonadati; phylum Pseudomonadota; class Alphaproteobacteria; order Sphingomonadales; family Sphingobiaceae; genus Sphingobium; species Sphingobium sp. KKT206. The sequence goes on along the minus strand of NZ_CM145765.1, from coordinate 654,585 downwards.
TGGACAGCAGATCCCGGAATTGTTCATTGAGATCGAGAACCCCCGACCGCATTGCCAGAAAATGCGGCCAACTCCCCAGCTTGACCTTTCCGCCCGTGAGCTTGTTGTACCCGTTAACGATCGCCGTGTTGAACGGCGGCACCAGCGTCGGATGCAGAAAATACAGGAGATTGGCGACCGCTGGCCCGAGCCCCTTAATGTTCAGCCGGTCGATCGTATGGATGCCGGAAATAATTTCTTCCGCCGTATCGCAGCACGCGCAGTGATCCAGCAACCGGCCAAAGGCGCGCTGATGCGCCGCGTTCTCATAAATGTCCGGTATCCGCAGCTTTGGCTTCCACAAAAAGGCATGATCTGCCCCCTTGAAGATCTGCCGTTGTTCCGCGACCGAATGAACCACGGTTTCCAGTGACGAGCCGCGATAAGCGACGCCAAATCGTCCCGTCTCGATCTCGGCGACCACCTGGGCCAGACCGCGGCGGATGGAGCGGAAATTCTTGATCCGCTCGTCCCACAAAAACCAGCTCTGATAGGTCGCGTTCGGATCTTCCTTCCATCGCTGAATGAGTTGCCGCGCCAGCAATTCAAAATCCGCCAAACCATCCCCCCTGTTGGTTACTCTATCAGCCCGAGAGGCTAGCATTGTGATCGACGGCAGGCCAGATTCCTGATCGCTGCCGCACTGGGTGAAACTCGATTGCCTCGCTGATCACTGGATGTCGTCTGGAATGTGGATGAGGAGGTCGCGCGTATAATCGACAAGCAATGCTCCCATCGCGGCACCAAAGAGGACCAGGAATAGCAGCAGCGCGAGCAATTTAGGCACGAAGCTGACCGTTTGCTCGTTGATCGAAGTCGCGGCCTGAATAATCGAGATGACCAGCCCCACGACACCCATGATGATCAAAGGCGGTCCCGCTACCATGGCCATGACCCAAAGCGCACGTCCCATCGACACAGAAAAAGGACTGTAGGTCTCCATTTATGCCTCCCCCTGCACTTGCGCTCGCAAGTGCCAAGGAGCCAACAGTTCCGCCCATCGCAGGACGAACGGCCAAGCGGATGATCGTTGGTTCGATCAGGTCTTCCCTTGGACGCTCGCCCCGCTCCACGCTGCGACCCGTGGGCTCCGGAATGGCCCATCGAGTCTCTCGACGGGCTACTACTGACTTACGCACCGGCGGTGCGCACCCCTCGCCCGGGCCAGCAATTTCTTCAAAATATCGAAGGGCATGCGAGGGCAGATGGGCGGGTGCGCGTAATAGAAATGAGGATCACCGTCGGCGAGGTGCGCATGTACGACTGCATTATCATCGGCGGAGGCCCCGCAGGCCTGACAGCTGCCACCTACCTGGGTCGATTTCTGCGTGCCACATTGGTTATCGACGCCGGGGCCGGACGTGCCGCCAGCATTCCCACGACGCATAATCTCATCGGCTTCCCGGAAGGGATATCTGGTGAGGAGTTGTTGTCGCGGATGCGTCAACACGCTGTGGGCTACGGTGCGGAATTGGTCAGTGACGTGGCCCACAGCATCACGCAGTCCAAGACGGGCTTTGTCGTGGGCATGAGTTCCCGCACCGTCGAGGCGCGGACGGTGTTGCTTGCGCCGGGCGTGGCAAACCACCGACCCAACCTCGCCCAAGCTGCACATGACAGAGGCGTTTCGCGCGGCCTCATCCGCTACTGCCCAATTTGTGATGCGTACGAGGTGCGCGGCAAGCGCGTGGCAGTCCTGGGCTGCTCGGAGCATGGAGCGGCCGAGGCGATCTTCGTGCGGCGCTACAGCGAAACCGTTACCCTGCTCACTGAAGAATCCGTGCAGCTTTCTCTTGCCGACCAAGCTGATCTTGCGGACGGCGGAATTGCGGTCGAACGTGCCGTCATACAAACATTCTCGATAAACGATGATGATGTTCTCGTGCGTCTGTCCGATGGCCAATCGCTCAGCTTCGATACGCTCTATGTCGCGCTCGGAAGTTCCGGAAGATCAGAGCTCGCGCGGGTGGCCGGTGCTTCGTTGAGCGCGTCGGGTTGCATCATCGTCGACGACCACCAGCGAACATCGATCAGCGGCCTGTTCGCTGCCGGCGACGTCGTCGAAGGGTTGGACCAGATTGCCGTCGCGGCGGGTCAGGCGGCCAAGGCAGCGACCGCGATCCACAATTTCTTGCTCGAATAATCAGGCCCCAGCGTCGGGCGGACAGAATATTTGAACCGGGGCCTTGACCCTGACACGATGTCAGACCCCAGATTGTTTAGCGTCGACAAGGAGACGAGCCATGACCGATCCTATTTCCGCGAACACATCTGGTGCGCATAACTGTTGCGCTGGAAAGCACCGCGAGCCGCAAGGTCCGACGACAGCGACGGATCCTGTCTGCGGCATGATGGTCGATCCCGGCGCGACCGCGCACCATGCCTCACACGGCGACCAGGAGTTTCACTTCTGCAGTGCCGGATGTCGGGCGAAGTTCGTCGCCGAGCCGGAACGATATCTGTCGAGCGGGGGCGACACGCCCACGGCCGCAGAACCTGGCACGATTTGGACTTGTCCGATGCACCCGGAGATCCGAAAGGATCGTGCCGGTCCTTGCCCGATCTGCGGCATGGCACTCGAGCCCGAGCTCATAACGGCGGAATCAGGCCCGAGCCCTGAACTCGTCGATATGTCACGGCGCTTCTGGATCGCCCTGGCGCTGACGGTGCCTATATTCCTGCTCGAAATGGGCGGACACCTTTTCCCCGCGCTTCATCAACTCGTCCCCGAGCGAATATCAGGGTGGGTTCAGCTCGCTTTGGCGACCCCCGTCGTGCTTTGGGCCGGTTGGCCGTTTTTCGAGCGCGGTTGGGCGTCCATTCGGACGCGAAACCTGAACATGTTCACGCTGATCGCGATGGGAACCGGTGTCGCCTGGGCCTATAGCGTGGTGGCCACGCTTGCCCCCGGAATATTCCCGGCGGCATTCCGCATGATGGATGGCACGGTCGCCATCTATTTCGAGGCCGCCGCGGTCATCACCGTCCTCGTGCTCCTTGGGCAGGTTCTCGAGCTGCGCGCGCGAGAGCGGACATCGGGCGCGATCAAGGCCCTGCTCAATCTGGCACCCAAGACTGCCCGCCGGATCCTGCCGGATGGTCACGATGAGGAAGTCGCGATTGACCTGATCGTGGTCGGCGACAGGTTGCGCGTCCGCCCCGGCGAAAAGGTGCCTGTGGATGCGATTGTCGAGGACGGCCGCTCTTCGATCGACGAGTCCATGGTGACTGGCGAGTCGATGCCGGTGACGAAGACGGTCGATGCCCATGTAGTGGCGGGCACGATAAACCAAACGGGATCGCTCGTCATACGCGCGGACAAGGTTGGCCGGGATACGATGCTGGCGCGGATCGTCCAGATGGTGGCAGATGCGCAGCGTTCGCGCGCGCCGATCCAGCGCATGGCCGACAAGGTTGCGGGCTGGTTCGTCCCGGCAGTGCTTGCCGTCGCACTGCTCTCCTTTGCGATCTGGGGAATATGGGGTCCAGAACCGCGACTGGCGCATGGCCTCGTGGCCGCGGTCGCGGTGCTGATCATCGCTTGTCCCTGCGCGCTGGGTCTCGCGACGCCGATGTCGATCATGGTCGGGATCGGACGGGGTGCCGGCCTCGGTGTCCTGATCAAGAATGCCGAGGCGCTGGAGCGCATGGAAAAGGTCGACACGATCGTCGTCGACAAAACCGGCACGCTGACAGAAGGGCGCCCATCGGTGACGAATATCGTGGCGATGGACGGCTTTTCGGAGCACGATCTTCTTCGCCTGGCGGCGGGCGTCGAGCGGGCGTCGGAGCATCCGCTGGCGCTCGCGATCGTCGCGGCCGCGAAGGATCGTGACATCGACGTTCCCGAGGTTTCCGACTTTGACTCGCCTACCGGAAAGGGCGCGGTCGGAACCGTGGACGGCAAGCGGATGTTTCTGGGCGGCGCGGCCTATCTCAATGAGAATGGCATCGATGTGTCAGCCGCGGCTGCACGCGCCAATGAGCTGCGGGCGGACGGGGCGACGGCGATTTTTGCGGCCGTTGATGGCCGGGTCGCCGGGATTCTCGCCATTGCGGACTCGATCAAGGCAACCACAGCGGAGGCGCTGGCAGCCTTGCGAAAAGAGGGCGTGAGCGTCGTCATGTTGACGGGCGACAACCGGACAACCGCCGAGGCGGTGGCCCGGAAACTTGGCATCGATGCGGTCGAGGCCGAGGTGCTGCCCGATCAGAAGAGCGCTGTCGTCCTGCGGCTGCAGCGCGAAGGCCATGTCGTTGCCATGGCTGGCGATGGGGTGAACGACGCGCCCGCTCTCGCGGCAGCGGACGTCGGCATCGCGATGGGTTCGGGCACCGATGTCGCCATCGAAAGCGCCGGTATCACGCTGCTCAAGGGCGATCTCAACGGCATCGTGCGAGCGCGGCGGCTGAGCGAGGCGACGATGGCCAACATCCGCCAGAACCTGTTCTTCGCCTTCATCTACAATGCAGCCGGCGTCCCCATCGCCGCCGGGCTACTCTATCCGGTGTTCGGCATCCTTCTTTCGCCTGTCATCGCCGCCGCGGCGATGGCCCTGTCATCCGTCAGCGTCGTCACCAACGCGCTGCGCCTCAACCGGGTGACGCTGTGAACATCGGAGCGGCCTCCGACGCGAGCGCTGTGTCGCAGCGGATGATCCGCCATTATGAGAAGATCGGCCTTATCCCGTCGCCGCCGCGACGTGAGAGCGGGTATCGCGACTATTCGCAAGCCGACGTGCACCTCCTGCGTTTCATCGCCAACGCCCGCGATCTCGGCTTTCCCGTTGAGGAAATCCGCGTGCTGCTTGATCTCTGGTCCGACCGCGAGCGCGCCAGCGCGGAGGTCAAGGCTCTGGCGGAATCGCGCGCGGGAGACTTGGGTCGGAAGGCGGATGCACTCAATGCCATGCGCGAAGCACTGCTCGATCTGGCGAATGCCTGCCATGGGGACGAGCGGCCCGAATGCCCTATACTCACGCGTCTGGCGTCCTGAGCCTATCTGGCGGCTCGGCCTTGTCCTCGATGACGCACGTCAGGTCGCTCCGCATTTTTGAGTGTCATAATCACTGTCGGCGCTTTCGGTACGCGACCGTACATCGCGTTGACCTGTGGCTCGTGGGTGTGTGGCTGAAGCAGGTCATCGGCACGATGCACGCGCTTGGCCCCCACGGGCAGAGTGTCACGCCCGAAAAGATGGCCGCTCCCATGCTCAGCATGTTCCGGGTCCGATGGCCGGCATGGGGGCGGTACATAGAACGGACCCAGATATACGCTAAGGTTTCGCCGGGCCTTCGACGGCGTGCATCTGGCGAAGCGGCCTGAGGGCCGGCGATGGCGCATCGGGGTCGGTCCAAAGATAATCGCCGGTGAGGTTGATGTGCTGCCATCCGAGCGGCGAAAGGTGTTGCAGCAGGTCCGGCGGGATCGACCGGCCTAGACTGGCAAGATGCATGCGGGCGGCTTGCATGTAGGTCGTATTCCAGAGGACGATAGCACCGGCGACGAGGTTGAGTGCGCTCGCTCGATGGGTCTGGGCTTGCAATGCGTGATCGCGGATACGGCCGATCCGGTGGAAAAAGATGGCGCGTTTCAGCGCATTTTCGGCCTCACCCTTGTTGAGTTCGCGGGTCGCGCGACGCCGCTGTTCGGGTTGTTCGATCCAATCGAGCGTGAACAGGGTGCGCTCGACGCGGCCGATCTCGCGCAGTGCCAAGGCCAGGCCATTGGCGCGGGGATAGGAGCCAAGCCGTTCCAGCATGATTGACGCACTCACGACGCCGGTGCGGATCGAGGTGCCCAAGCGCAGCACGTCGTCCCAATGGGCAGCGATCAGGCCCTCATCGACCTTGCCCGCGAGGAGCGGCGCAATATCGGGGCCGGGTTCGATGCCGTCAAACAGGTAAAGCCGGCGCGCGGAGATATTCGGTATGCGCGGCGCAAACCGGAATCCGAGTAGATGGCATAGCGCAAATACATGGTCGGAAATGCCCCCACCATCGACGTGATGCTCCTCGATGTGCAGATCAGCACCGTGATGGAGCAGCCCGTCCAGCACCTGCGCCGCCTCGCTCGCGGATGCGGAGATGACGGTGGAATGAAACGGCGCGTAGCGATCCGAGACATGGCTGTAGAAGGAGACGGCAGGCTCCGCGCCCTTGTGCGGATTGACCGCACCGGTCGCCTGGGCACGGCGATCGAGCGGGAAGTTCTGACCATCCGAACTGGACGATGTCCCGGCCCCAAACAGGGCGGCGAGTGGCGCGGTGTGCTGGGCATCGACCAACCTGGCGAGAGCCCGACCGTAGGTTTCCTCGCGTAAATGCCACGAGGCGAGCCAGCTGAGTTGGCGTTGGGTCACGAGATTGCAGGCTTCAGCCATGCGCGTATGACCAAGATTGGTTGCATCGGCGAGCACCGCCGTGAGGATAGCGCGGGGTTCATCGGCAACCCGACCGCTTTGCAGATGCGTAAAGCACTGGCTGAATCCGGTCCATCGATCGACTTCAGCAAGGAGATCGGTGATGCGGATCGCGGGAAGATGGGCGTAAAGCGGCGCAAGGGCGCTATCCGCTTCAGCCGGCGTGACCGCCTTCAACGGCGAAATCCGCAGCTTGCCGAGGCTGAGTTGTACATCTTCCAGCGTATCCGTCTCCGCTTTTCGCTCGACCTCTGCCAATCTACGGGCGAGCCGGGTACGCCGTTCGGCTAGCCAGGCATCGGCCGTATCAGGTGCCGGAATCGGCAAAGGGCCGGCTGCCCGCATGGTGGCGAATACCGGGCCAGGAATAAGCTGTTGCTCGACGGCACGATAGCGTCTGCTTCCCTCGACCCACATGTCGCCGGCACGAAGCCTGTCCCGAAGCTCGACCAGGACGCAAAATTCATAAACTCTGCGATCGGGAATGCCGGGGCCGATCGCGCGACGCCAGGCCTGCCGAATGAAGGCAACCGGCGTATCCGGCGGCAGTTTTTTCAGGCGACCGAGATGAAGGTCGCGCATGATAGCGACTGCTCGCGCGAGCGTATGGCAGGCCGGGACCGCTCCGAACGTGAACGAGGCGATGAACAAGGGACCGACCTGTCGGAGGACGGGGTAGTTGGTAGCGGCGATCGTAACGGGATCGACGGCATCGGGGCGGATCAGCTTGCGGGCTTCATCGACTTCACGGCCGAGATCGTCCCATCCAACTACGGCCTCGACCGCGGCGCCGATGTCGCCGCCCGACACTTTGGCAGTGAGCAGGGCATCGCCGAGCCGGGCGAGTAGCCGGATTTTACCATTGATGGTGCGCCGGTCGCGCTTGAGCGCTGTGTCTGCACCGTTCTGCTCGCGCCGAAACATCTGACCCAGCAGGCGGTCGAACATCAGCACCGCATCGTCGGTAAGCGTGACGATGGTTTCGAGTACGGTTGCCGCCAGCGTCGCACGGCGCCGCGTTGCTTGCAGCGTCCGGACATGTTGCGCCGTCAGCCGAGCCCCTTCCTGACAGAGGCGTCGCAGGCGTTCGGGATGTATGCCTGCCGCGATATCGGGATCGATCCCGATATCGCGCAGCAGAGCTAGCCGCCGGATGATGACGGCGAACGTCTTGCGACCGGGCTTGCCGGGCGGCTGCCGCACCCATCCGAGGCCGCTGAGGTTCGTGCCGGCGTGAGGCAGAAGAAGGGCGTCAAGCAGACGGCGTTGCCCAGTCTCCAGCCCTCGGGTCAGATGCTCGGCGACGTGGCGCTCGGCGTCGAGCAACGCCTGCGCAACCATCCGTTCGACCGAACTGATGCCAGGTACGATGATGCGCCGTCGTCGGCACTCGCCTAGTAGCGACCGTGCCAGCCCAGCCCCGCTGGTCGTCGTCAGCCCAATCGGCAGCAGCCATTCCTGCAACGCCGCTCGCAATGGCCGGCTGAACTGTGTGAACCCAAAGCCCTCGCGCAGCGCATCGAGCTGTTCGTACCGGGTCGGGCCGCGCGTCGCATAATCGGCCAGCACCTCGGGCGCGATCTGCAATTGCTCGGCGACGAACGCGAGCGGCGTATCGGGGATCAATTCGCCCGGGCGCAGCAAACGGCCGGGATAGCGCAGCGCGCATAGCTGGATCGCGAAACCCAGACGATTATGCGGTCGCCTGCGGCGCACGATGATAGCCAGGTCATCCTCACTCAACGTCCAGTGCTGAACGAGCGTGGTTTCATCATCGGGAAGTGCGAGCAACGCCATGCGTTGCTCGTCCGACAGCACGGCGCGACGAGGCATCGGGTTAGGCTCTAGCGGGCGGCGCCCAACCGATCCGGGCAAGAGTGCCAATCAAGGTCGAACGCGGCACCTTGAAGGTGCGACAAACGGATGCCTTGCTTGCTCCGCCATCAAGCGCGGCAGTAATCCGTTCAAGGGTCTCAGTGTCGATCATGGGAGGCCGTCCACCCTGGCGCCCTCGACGCTTTGCAGCCGCCAGTCCCGCCATCACCCGCTCGCGCGTCAGCGCGCGCTCATATTGCGCCAGCGCGCCGAACAGCGAAAATAGCAGTTCGCCGTGCGGCGTGTTCGTATCCATCTGCTCAGTCAGCGAACGGAACGCGATGCCACGCGCCTTTAGGTCAGTGACGATCGCCAGCAAATGCGGCAACGATCGCCCAAGCCGATCGAGTTTCCACACGATCAGCGTATCACCCGCACTCAAATAATCGAGGCAGTCCTTCAGGCCCGGTCGATCGTCGCGTGCTCCCGATGCCTTATCAGTATGCAAATTACGCGGATCGACACCCGCCGCGACCAGAGCGTCGCGCTGAAGATCGACAGTTTGGCGATCATCGGCCGATGACACTCGCATATATCCGACCAGCATGTACGACAAACCCTCAAAACCACTTTGTCGTACACTACGTCAAAGCGACAGGGTTTGTCGACTATTCAGGCGCAGCATTGCCGACCAAAGCCGAGGGATCACCCAAGGGTGTCCGAAAACATGTGTTTTCCGACAGTCTCAAGACGCTGCGGCAACCTATACCGGCGTCATGACCAAGATACTGGATACGGACAGGAGATCGCAGGGTTCACCTGAACCCTCATTTCTGCACCTGAACGACAGCGCTCGGCATCATCGGGTCGCCTGACGCAATGACGAGGTACCGGCGCATGTCGCCCTTCGCGTCGCTGACGATCTGGCGGAGCGGTCCGAGCGTGTTGACGATCGCGCCGCCCGCCGGATTGGTCATGAACTTTGCCAGAGGCTGGATCACGCCGCCACCATCAGCGCGGGAGGATAGCCCAAGGACATAGGGCATCTTTGGGCTGAGGCCCGCAACCGCCGCCTGCAGGATCTGGACTTGGCCTTGATCGAACAGCGTGACCTGGCTGCGGCCAGTCCCGGCGAGGGTCAGCTGGATCTTCATGCCGGCCTGTGCGAGCGGTATCAGGTTTGCACGGCCTTCGCCTACCGGCACCGCGCCGGGAACATAGGCCACGCCTTGCGGCCCCTGACCGATCGGAATCGTCGCGATGACGGTGTTGCTGGCGGTGTCGATCGCCGCAACAGCGTCGGCGTTCTCCAGCCCGACATAGATCCGCGAGCCGTCGCCCGACGGCCACAGACCGTGCGGCAGCGCGCCGACCGGGATGCTCGCGACCTGCACGAAGTCGGTGGTGCGGAACACCTTCACGACATTCTCGGTGCCGACCGTCACATAGGCGAACTGGCCGGCCTTGGTGCGGGCGATGTTGACGTGGTTGGTGATCGCGCCGGTGTCGAACGTCTTCAGCACTGCGAAGGGTGGCTTGGCGTCGAACACCATGACCTTGCCGACGTCCTTCAGCGTCAGCCAGACCTGCTTGCCGTCGGGCGTCGCGGCGATGTCGGGGCAGAACGGGCTTGCCTGCTTGACGCGACCGACGATCTTCTTCGAGGCGGTGTCGATCACCACGGTCTCGGGTGAGAAGCTCGAACAGACATAGCCGTATTTCCCGTTCGGCGAGAAAATCGTCATGCCGGGGCCGTTGGGGACGGGGATGCGCGTGGTCGGCGCGAAGGTCTTGCCGTCGAGCACCTGGATATAATCCTCGCCGCGCACCGCGACCCAGACTTCGCGACCGTCGGGGCGGAAAAACGCCTCATGCGGCGAGCGCCCGACATAGGTCGTGTGCTTCACGGCATTGGTCGCGGTATCGATGAACGTCACCGAGTTCGAACCGATCGAGATCGCCGCCAGCGTCTTACGATCGGGCGAGAAGCCCATGCCGTGGACAAGCAGCTGCCCCTTGTAGAGCGGGCTGAGGTTGGCGGGGGTCTGGTCGCCGAGCTTGATGACGCCGAGCAGCGTGTTGGTTGATGGGTCGATCACCGACACGGTGTTGGAGAACTGGTCCGACGTGTAGAACCGGTCCTGCGCGCTGACAGGGATGTCGGGGGTCGCATTGGGCACTTGCTGGGCAAACGCAGGGCCTGAAAAGCACAAGGCGGTGCAGGCGGTTAGGGTGAAACGCTTCATGGACGGTCTCCGTGATGGGGGTGACCAGTCGCGGTCGGTCCGGTGTGACGTGGCAACGCGCCGCCTTCGGATAGGATGCCCTGCATCACCGCGATTTCCTGACGCTGTTCGACGATGATCCCTTGCGCAAGCCGGCGCAGGCGTTCGTCCTTGCCGTAACGCAGCTCGATCTCAGCCATGTCGATCGCACCTTGATGATGCGGGATCATCATCCTTGCGAAGTCGCGATCGGGATCGTTTGAATAGCCGGTCATCATCGCGCCGTGCATCCGCGTCATCGCCGCATCCATCGCGGACGCGAAGCCGTCCGTTTGCGCGATAGCAGCGGTCGATACGGACAAGCCTATCGCCATCAGCAAGGTCATGCGTGATCTCATCGTCCTGTCCCTAGTTTTCCTGTTTACGACACGCGAGCGATGATGCCGATAATCGTTGCTAGCACGGCCATGCAGGCCGGGAGAAAGAGCATCTGTATAGCCGCTTCGCGCCCTGTGATCGTGCCCGTCAAGATATCGACCGGGCCCTTGATGAACTCCGAGAACGAACGGAGGGGTTCGCCGGGGGCGGGAGTATCGCTGAGTACGATGCCGCCAGCAATCAGACCGAAATACAGGATCATGAAGACCGACACGACCGTCAGGACGAGCGCCGTAGCTGCATCACGTGCGAAGAAGGTCCAGAAAGTCAGCAACATTGCTGCATACACGCCGACGAGCAAGCCCAACGTGGCAGGATGGACGCCGCGCGATGCGATGCCTGGAGCCGTTCTTTCCAGCTCGTCATAATTGCCTGCATCCGGCACGATTGCGAGATGTCGACGCACAGGCTTAGGAGCAACGAGTGTCTCGGTAGCGAGATCGTAGATCGGCTGTGTTGCCATGAGGAAGTCTCCGCGCGTCTCGATGAATGCCGAGCGTGACAGGATAGATGATTGCGGCGGGGCGGTCGGTCCAACGCATAACCACGGTCATTCCAATCATTTAACAGGAACGGTCGGCGATCTATAATCGCGTTTTCGTATTGAAATCATCGCGACCATGCGTTGGACGCGAGGGACATATCGGTCGATCTAGCGGCATCGGACCGGCACGATCACCCGCCGGGTCCGTGATAAGGATCAAACGATGAAAGCTGCGATCGTTCTGGTTGCCGCGATGTTGGCCTCCGTAGCGCCAGTCCCGGCGATCGCTCAGGCCTATTGGGCTGCACCTGCGGCGGACGACTTTCCCTACGATATCAAGGCGGTTCAGGCACCGTGGTCGAAGGCTGATATCGACCTCAGCCATCATGACCGGATCTATGTGTCTGACCCTACATCGACGAAGATCGTTGTCATCGATCCTGCAGCGGGCAACGAACTGGGACGGATCGACCTCGCCAAAAGCGCGATAGCTGAGCCCAGCTTTTCCAGCCCCAAAGTCCAGCACCTGGCTGCAACGCGTGACGGGCGGACCCTGGCGGTATCGGCATTAGCGCAGCACAGTGTGACGCTCGTAGATCTGGCCACGAACACGGAACGAGGCCGGACCGTGTTCCAGACGTCGCCTACCGCCGTCGCGTTTACGCCCAATGGGCACGAACTCTGGGTTTCGCTCGGCGATGAACATGCCATCGCGGTCGTGGATCCTAAGACAGCGCGGGAGATCACCCGCGTACCAGCAAGTGGCGGAGCGGGCGCGACCATCCTGTCGCCAAACGGACGCTATGCCTTTGTATCGCTTACTGAAAGGCCGTCCATCCTGGTTGTCGACGTCGAGCATCGGCGCGTCGTCGGACACGTTGCCAGCAACGGTGCAGGTGCGGGAGCAATCGCGGTCTCGCCAGATGGCAAACAGATCTGGGCAACACGCCGCGAGAGCGGCACGACCACGGTCTTTGCTGCCAAACCGCCGTTTGCGGTACGCGAAGTGATAAACACTGGTCCAGCAACGGGCGCGGTCAACTTCGCCCAGCGCGCAGACGATTCCTTTGCCTATGTCAGCGTTGGCGGCGATCAACCTGCAATCAAGGTCTATAGAACCGACAGCCTGGAGGCTGTGGCAACCGTCCCGCTACAAGCGGCTCCGAGTGCGGTTTGGCCGTCGGGCGATGGTACGAGGATCTATGCCAGCCTGGCCGGAACCAACAAGGTCGCTGGGATCGACACGCTGACGTACACCACCGTGTCGACGATCCCGATCAGTACGGATGCGCAGAGCCTGATCTACGTTCCTGGTGCCGTAAGATCAGGAAAAGGTCTCGCCAATCTGGTGCCATCCGGGCGCGATGCGGCGCTTGCCCTGGCGGCGCGTTGATCGGTCTCACACCGTCTGTAATCTCCCAACGAAAGCCCTTTCCAAAATGACCAAGCCCCCCGTCAGGATCGCGATCAGCGGTGCCGCAGGACAAATTTGCTATTCGCTGCTCTTCCGGGTCGCGCAGGGTGACGTGTTCGGACCGGACCAGCCCGTTATCCTTCAACTGCTCGACGTGCCGCAGGCGCTGGACGCAGTACGCGGCGTGGTCATGGAACTGGAGGATTGCGCGTTCCCGCTGCTGGCAGATGTGATCATTACTGATGATCCGATGGTGGCTTTCAAGGACATCGATGCGGCCATGCTGGTCGGGTCTCGTCCCCGCTCGAAGGGCATGGAGCGCCGTGATTTGCTCGCTGCCAACGCAGCGATCTTCAAGACGCAGGGCGCAGCGCTGGACGCAGTGGCCAAACGCGACGCCAAGATCCTGGTCGTCGGTAATCCCGCCAACACAAATGCCTGGATCATTGCGCAAAGCGCACCGGGTTTCCCTGCCGAAAACATCACGTCGATGATCCGCCTCGATCACAACCGCGCGCAGGGACAGCTTGCGGCCAAGGCGGGTGTCGGTGTCGATGCGATTACAAAGCTCGTCGTCTGGGGAAACCATTCGCCGACGATGTTTGCCGACTGGGGGAATGCCGAACTCGATGGCCAAAAGCTTGCCGACCGTATCGGAAACGAGGCCTGGTACCGCGAGACCCTGATCCCCACCGTTGCGCAGCGCGGAACCGCGATCATCGAAGCACGGGGTGCGTCCTCGGCCGCGTCGGCAGCAAATGCGGCGATCGACCATCTGCGCGATTGGGTGCACGGCGCAGGCGACAATTGGGTGTCGATGGGCGTGGTGTCAGATGGCTCCTACGGTATCCCGCAAGGGCTGGTGTGCGGCGTGCCGGTGCACTGCAAAAGCGGTGGGTATGCGCGTATCGAAGGACTGATCCTCGATCCATTCCAGCGAACGATGCTTGATCGCACGATTGCCGAACTGGTCGATGAACGTGAGGCGGTTATCGACATTCTGAAATGACCGATCGGTATATCTGATTGGAATGACCGTAATCTTTGGTTGGTGCGATTGATCTCCTTTCCCTATCATTGGGGCAAGGAGATCGGGCATGACCCTGGAACAACTCAGGATTTTCGTCGGTGTCGCTGAGCGCGAGCACATGACGCGCGCGGCCGAAGCGCTCAATGTGACGCAGTCAGCCGCAAGCGCTGCCATCGCCGCGCTGGAAGCCCGGCACGGCGTGCCGCTGTTCCACCGGGTCGGCCGTGGGATCGAACTGTCCGAAGCGGGCCGCATGTTTCTGGTCGACGCACGCGCAGTGCTTGGCCGTGCCGCCAGCGCGGAACTTGCACTGGCCGAATATGCAGGACTGGAGCGCGGCACTCTGCGGCTAGTCGCAAGCCAGACGATCGCGGGCTATTGGCTGCCCCGCCAGCTGGCCGCGTTCCATGCGCGCTACCCCGCGATCTCAATCGAACTGGCGATCGACAACACCGAGGGGGCCGCGGCGCGCGTGCTCGACGGTGCGGTCGAGCTCGGCTTCGTCGAGGGTGTGATCGACGAGCCCGCGCTCGCGCATTGGACGGTCGCGAACGACCGCATGGTGCTGGTAAGCGACCGCGCAGCCGACACGATCGACGAGGACTGGATCCGCGCCGCACGCTGGATCGTCCGCGAGCAGGGATCGGGCACGCGCTCGTCGTTCGAGGAGGTGCTGCGCCAGCGCGGCGTCGATCCGTCGGACATCACCGTGGCGCTGATGCTACCATCGAACGAGGCGGTACGTAGCGCGGTCGAGGCCGGGGCGGGCGTCGCGGTGCTGTCGCAGCATGTCGTCGCACCTGCAATCGCGGCCGGCACGTTGCACGATCTACCGCTCGGTCTGCCGCGGCGTCCGTTCTACGCGCTGCGCCATAAAGAGCGGTATCGAACGCGGGCGGCCGATGCGCTGACCGATCTCATCAAGGAGACTGGCAAGTGACCGCCGATCTGAAACCCGTTCTCGATGGCCTGAAGCCCCTCAGCCGGCTCGACTCCCCGCGCGAGATGATCCGGCAGTTCACCCCCAACTGGTTCGCCGCTACGATGGGCACCGGCATTCTCGCGCTCGCCTTGCCGCAGGTGCCGGGCGTCGGCGCATTGCTGCACCCGGTCGGCGAGGCGCTGTGGTACTTCAACATCGCGCTCTTCACGCTGTTCGCCGGGCTCTACACCGCGCGCTGGACGATGTTCGGACACGAGGCGCGGCGGATCTTCGGGCACAACGCCGTGTCGATGTTCATCGGCACGATCCCGATGGGGCTGGCGACGATCATCAACGGATGTCTTGCATTCGGCCTGCCGCAGTTCGGCGCGGGCGTGATCCCGATCGCCGAGACATTGTGGTGGATCGACGTCGCGATGTCGCTCGCCTGCGGTGTGGCGATCCCCTACCTCATGTTCACGCGGCACGAACATTCGCTCGACGGCATGACCGCGGTGTGGCTGCTGCCGGTGGTCGCGGCGGAGGTCGCAGGTGCGAGCGGCGGCCTGCTCGCCCCGCATCTGGCGGACGCGCATCACCAGTTCGTCGTGCTCGCAACGTCGTATGTGCTCTGGGCTTATTCAGTGCCGGTCGCGTTCGGCATCCTCGCGATCCTGATCCTGCGGATGGCACTGCACAAGCTGCCGCACGAGAGCATGGCCGCCTCGAGCTGGCTCGCGCTCGGTCCGATTGGCACCGGCGCGCTTGGGATGCTGGTGCTCGGCAGCAACGCGCCCGCGATCCTCGCCGCCAACGGCCTGGGGCAGATCGGCGCGGTAGCGCAGGGGATTGGCACGATTGCCGGGCTGCTGCTCTGGGGTTTCGGTCTGTGGTGGCTGGCGCTCGCGACGCTGATCACGATCCGCTACTGGCGCGCGGGCATTCCGTTCAACCTCGGCTGGTGGGGCTATACCTTCCCGCTTGGCGTCTACACGGTCGCCACCTTCAAGCTCGGCACGACGCTTCAGCTCGGCTTTTTCGGGATCGTCGGCACTGTCCTCACAGTGGCGCTCGCAGCAATGTGGCTGCTGGTCGGCGCCAAGACGGTCGCGGGCGGCTGGCGCGGGAACCTGTTCGTGTCGCCCTGCATCGCCCAAGCCAATTGATGGGCCGAACTGATCGTCCTGTCGGATCGAACCGTCGCATCCGATCGACCCGTACCGGGTAGACCGGCGGACGGGTCGCGCATAAAAGCATGACATCGAAGGGAGAATGCTGGTGGACAGCCTGGATATGAAATTGGCGCAGGCGATGAACCGCCGTCGCTTTCTCTCAGAAGCCGCGATCGGTAGCGGCGCGCTGATCGCCGCACCCGCGCTGGCGCAGAGCATGGTCGATCTGCATCTGCCAGGTGGCCCATCGGAACGGCCCATGACCAACGCGTTCCCCGGCAAGGGCAACATGATCCTCCAGCGTATCCACCCGCCGTTGCTGGAAACGCCGATGAGCGTGTTCAATGGCGACGTCTTCACGCCGAACGACCAGTTCTTCGTCCGCTGGCACTGGGCCGACATTCCGACCGCGATCGATGTCGAGGCGTTCCGGATCAAGGTGTACGGCGCGGTCACGCGTCCGCTGTCGATCTCGCTCGCGCAACTGCTGAAGCTGCCGCGCGTCGAGTTGGCGGCAATCAACCAATGCTCGGGCAATTCGCGGGCGTTGTTCCAGCCTCCGGTGGCGGGTGCGCAGTGGCGTCACGGGGCGATGGGCAACGCCAAATGGCTCGGCGTGCGGCTGCGGGATGTGCTCGATATCGCCGGCGTGAAGCCGGGCGCGGTCGCGGTGCGGTTCGGTGCGCTCGACCAGCCGGTGGTCGCGGGCGGACCGGATTTCGCCAAGTCGCTGTCGATCGACCACGCACGCGACGGCGAAGTGATGCTCGCCTTCGGGATGAACGGCGAACAGATGCCGCTCCTCAACGGCTTCCCGGTCCGGCTGATCGTACCCGGCTGGTATTCGACCTATTGGGTCAAGATGCTGAACGACATCGAGGTGCTCGCCGCACCCGACGACGGTTACTGGATGGCCAAGGCGTACAAGATCCCTGACACTCCAGGCGCGAACGTGCGGCCTGGCCAGAAGGATTTCCCGGCCGTGCCCATCAACAAGATGATCCCGCGCAGCTGGGTCACGAGCCTCGACGAAGGGCAGGCAATCGCGTTCGACCGGTCAATCCCGCTGGGCGGCATTGCGATGGGGGGCGATTGCGGCGTCGCCAAGGTCGATGTGTCGACCGACAACGGCAAGACCTGGTACAAGACAGTGCTCGGCCCCGATCACGGCAAATACAGTTTCCGCCGCTGGGACGCGCAGGTGCCGCTCACGCATGCGGGCCCGACCAGGCTGATGTCGCGCTGCTGGAACACCGCCGGCATCGCGCAGCCGATGACGCCGATCTGGAACCCGGGCGGGTTCATGCGCGGCAACATCGAAACCACCAACATCGTCGTCGGCTGAGGAGCGCTCCCCCATGAAAACGCCTTCCATCGGCACGCTGTCGTTCGGGTTCGTCGGCGCGACCGTCGTTCTTCTGCTCGCGATTGGTGCCCCGAACAGCCGCGTCGCCCCGCCGCCTGCCGCCCCGACCGCACCACCGCCGCCAAGCGTCTCGGCGCGCGGCTTCTCGCTGGCGTCCACTTCGGTCGATCTCCCAACCGACGAAGGGCAATATCCCGCCGGCCCGCATGCCGACGTCATCAATGCGAACTGCACCTCGTGTCATTCGGCGAGCATGGCGCTGAACCAGCCGCCACTCTCCGCCGACCAGTGGACCGCGGAGGTCACCAAGATGCGCGAGGTCTACAAAGCACCCGTCGCCGCAGCCGACGTGCCGGCGATCGTCGCTTATCTGACCGCCATGAGCGCAAAGCAGCCGGGCGCCGCGAAGGGCAAGGCGCAAGACCCCGATCCGAAGGCTGCGCCCGACGTATCGGGGGGATCAGGCTAAGCCCATCAACTCACGACACGCGGTTCTGCGCGCGAAGTGCTGTGCGGTGTGGCCTCTGGGGGAGGGCGTCGACGCCAATCGAAACACTGCTCGCGCCTGCGCGTTCGCAGGTGCGCCACGTGGCACACCTTACGCGATAATCGTCACCCGGCAGGGCCGAGACGCCGGCACGATGGCTCGGTCGGCACGCCCAGCGGGCCGATAGAGCCGTGCCCGCGGGGTCCCGCCCCACTCGTTGGGGACTTCGGAAAAGCGTCGGCAGACAGCGGAATCCCGCCGGGACGCCCGGTTGAATCGTCGATGATGAGTGTGGTGGCTCCGTCGCGTGCACGATGGTCCTGGATCAATGCGGGACCGAGCTTGCCGATCGCGGCCGTGCCGTACCCTGCTTGCCGCGCCGCTTCGAGAACGGTGGTCTCGTTGAGGTAATTGCCCCCGAAATGCTCGTCGACCTCGCCCAGAACAGCATCGTTCTCGAGGAAGGGCGTCACGCTGCCGGCAGCTGCAGCAATCGGCGCACGAGTCCATATCGTGTTGCTGAAGTCTCCGGTGTCGCCGAGCTGGTGACCGGTTGCGAGCGCCGACGCATTGGCGGTGGTGAACGTCGGGAAGACCGAGTGGCTGTTGGAAAAATAGGTGCCGGTGTCCCGCAATTGCGCGAGCGTCGGCGCGCTCTGGGATGTGACGATCTTGCCTCGCAGGCCGTCGATCACGACAAGAATGACATTGTGGGGCGCCGGGTGGCGCTTTGGCGTGCGCGCCTGAACCGTGGGCGAGACCGTGAGGACCAGGGTCGCAGAGAGTGTCGCAAGGAGGCGCATCGTTGGGTTCCGGTTTCGAGGTTCAGGCAAGGGCGACGAGCACGGCTCCGGCACCGATCAGGACGATCCCAAGCCAGCCGCGGGTGGAAAGATGCTCACCGAGAAACGCCACGCCGAGCACCGCGACGAGGACGACGCTCAGCTTATCGATCGGTGCGACGCGGGCGGCATCGCCGATCTTCAAGGCGCGGAAGTAGCAAATCCAGGAGGCACCCGTCGCAAGGCCCGAAAGGGCAAGGAACAGCCAGCTTCGCGGACTGATCGCATCGAGTGGCTGAAATTTGCCCGTGACCGCAAGAAGGATGGTCAGCACGGCAACTATCACCAGCGTCCGAAAGAGCGTGGCCAAATCGGAGTCGATCCCTTCGACGCCGATCTTCGCGAAAATCGCGGTCGTCGCGGCGAAGCCGGCGGAGCCCAATGCCCAGACGAGCCAGGACGCTGAAGCGGTGCTTCCCATCCTCGCGCTCACTCCGGCTCTGCCGCGAGGATCGCGGGCGCGGCATCTTCGTGACGGATACCGGCAGAGCCGATGCTCCAGTGTTCGAGATGCTTGTAGACGATAACCTTGCCACCAAGGATCTCGCCATGTGCTTCGCAGAAGCGTTCCAGTTCGTGGCGCTGCCCGATCAACTCGACACACATGGTCAGGTGCGGATCGGCGATTTCGGAACCATTTTCGCGCACCGGGCCGTGATTGCTGTAGCCGTAGTGCGTGTTGTGAGCGACCGCGTTCATGATGCCGTCGCGCTTCGCTTGCGCGACAAGCTCACGGTAGAGCGGCTTGCGCGACCAGAAGCTGCGCGATCCGGTCGCGATCTTGTCGGATGGCTTTAGATAGATGCGGATCATACCGATCTCGCTCGGCGTGACCTTATGCTGTTGAGACATCAGTCATGCTCCTTGGTGATGACGGGGGTCGGGGATGGACGGGGGCCGCGCCGTGACGCACGAGCATCGCGCAGGGTCGCAGCCCCGGTATGTGCGCGAGACGCGCGCTTTGGCACCGCGATCCGCTGCGACAGGTAGATGCCGTTATGGCCCGAGCAGATGTAAGCGATGAAACAAGCGACTGCGATCGGGACGGCGTGGGCCGCTCCGAACAGCTCGATCCCCATGATCGTGCAGGCGAGCGGCGTATTGGCCGCGCCAGCGAACACCGCAACGAAGCCTAGTCCCGCGAACAGATCGAGCGGTGCGCCAAGCAGCCAACCGAGCGCATTACCGAGCGCTGCGCCGATGAAAAATAGTGGGGTCACCTCGCCGCCCTTGAAGCCGGCGCTAAGCGTCACGACCGTGAACAGCATCTTGAGCGCCCAGCTCCACCGATCGGCAGGGCCGGTGAAAAAGCCGGCGATCGTGGGATCACCGGGAATGGCCGACCATACGCCTAGGCCGAGATAAGCGCGTGTACCAACGATCCAGACCAGCGCGATGACCAGCACCCCGCCCAGCGCCGCACGCGCAGGGCCGTAAGGGATATGGCGCTTCAAAACTCCGCCGAAGGCGTGGTTGGCTTCTGCAAACACAAGTCCGGCGAGACCAAACGCTACGCCGGCTATTGCCGCCTTGAAGAGCAACACCGGCTCGACGAACAAGGCACCGCTCGCGGACGCCACATAGGTGATGTGGTAAGGCGTATGATGGATGCCCCAGGCGTGACATGCCCAGTCGCCGACGAGCGCGGCTAGCAGACAGGGGATAATGCCGCCGTATTCG
Organism: Sphingobium sp. KKT206; assembly: GCF_055640555.1. NCBI lineage: Bacteria > Pseudomonadati > Pseudomonadota > Alphaproteobacteria > Sphingomonadales > Sphingobiaceae > Sphingobium > Sphingobium sp. KKT206. Next base: position 634,250 of record NZ_CM145765.1, on the reverse strand, counting down.
ATACGTCCGACGGCCAGCACCTCGAGTGCGAACACCGCCCCGGCGAGCGGGGTCCCGAAGACCGCGCCGAAGCCGGCTGCGACACCTGCCATAAGCAGAATGCGGACGCTGGCAGGATCGAGCCGGAAGAGGCCGGCAACGGCGCTGGCTAGACTGCCGCCGAGCTGGACCGCAGTGCCCTCACGCCCTGCGGAACCGCCGAAGAGATGAGTGGCGATCGTGCCGATGAAGACCAACGGTGCCATGCGCAGCGGAACGCCGCCTCCGGGCTCGTGTATCTGCTCGACGATGAGATTATTGCCCGCTTCGACCGAACGGCCGGGAGGTGATAGAGCAACGCGACCGCCGCTCCGCCTAAGGGCAGGAGGTAAAGCAGCCAGGGATAGTCGAACCGCGCCTGTGTCGCGGCGTCGAGGCTCCAAAGGAAAGCCGCGCAGAGTGTTCCCACCAGCGCCGCCATCGGCACGAGGACCAGCGTCCAGCGCAACACCGACAGGGCATGGTCATGGCGATCGCGAAAAAAAGCGGCCAAGTTTAATGCGTTATAGAGATTGCGAAACGTCGCGCGCACAATTCCTCCTTGCTGCCTTGCGGCGCCCGGTAGGAATCATCGGCCCTTGCGAGGGCGGTTCGGCCAACATAGCCAGGCGGAAATCCATCGCCTTCGGCCACTATATGTCGCCGCGGTGCGGCAACGTCAATCCGATGTAGAAATGAAACTGTATGGTTGCCGGATGACAGGCCCGAAACGGCAGGATAACTGACGGACCGATGCTGTTGCTCGCAGCCATCCGATTGCTGTGGCCGGCGGAGCAGGCGAAGAGCCGCCGCCCAAGGGCGGCGAGGTCACGCCGCTGTTCTTCATCGGCGCGGCGCTGGGTCATGCGCTCGCCGGCCCGATCGGTGTCCCCGTCGACCTCTTTGCCGCGCTCGGTTTCGTGGCGGTTTTCGCGGGCGCGGCCAATACGCCGCTGGCCTGCACGATCATGGGCGTCGAGCTGTTCGGCGCCGAGACCGCAGTGCCGGTCGCGGTCGCCTGTTTCGTCGCTTACGCCTGCTCCGGGCATAACGGCATCTACCTGTCGCAACGGGTGGCGGTGCCGAAGCGGGCGGGCAGCACCCTGCCGCCGGACCTGACGCTGCGCGATGCGCGCGCGCTCCGTCCCGTGCCCGACCTTTCAGACCTGTTCGCTCCTCACCCCACGGAAGGCTTATCCATGTCCGACGCCCACCACGTGTCGCAGACCGAGATCGGCTGGTCCGCATCTACATGAAGCCAGCCGACAAGGCGGTAAAGCCGGGCACGCGCTCACGCTGGGCTGCCAAGCCGCTCGACCGAACGCTCGTCGCGCAGGCCAAGGCGGACGGAATCATGAACGCTGTCGCCCACCATACCCACTACGGCTACAGCAACCACGGCCCGGTGCGTGAGAACGGCGCCGAGATCGCCGATCCGCACCTCACCATGTGTGTCGAACTGATCGGCCAGCGCGAGCAGCTCGAAGGCTTCTGCCGGGCGCACGGCGACCTGCTTGCGAACAAGGTCATCGTCTACAAGCACCTGGAGCATTGGACGGTCAGCCCGGCGGGCTTGCGCCAGGAAGATGCGGATACGGCCGAGCTGGCTGGCTGAGGCATGGGGCCATACCTGATTATGTTCGCCGGGACTGGTTCCGACGGCATGCTGCGGTATGGGCTGAACGGCCTCAGCCTGCGCCTGTTCGGCCCCGACCTGCCGATCGGAACGCCCATCATCAACGTGCTCGGCTCATTCCTTATGGGTCTGCTGGACGGCTGGTTCCTGTTGCGGAGCGGATCGAGCCGGGGATGGCGATTGTTCCTCACCACCGGCGGGCTGGGCGGCGTCACGACCTTCTCGACCTTCTCGCTGGAAGCGGCCTTGCTTTAGGAGAGAGCCGAAGTCGGGCAAGCCGCCCTTTATGTTGTCGGATCGGTTGGGCTGGGCGTGCTCGCGCTGTTCGGCGGCCTCGCTCTCGTTCGCTCCTTCAGCCCGGCTTAGCGGCGCCAACCGGCTCAGGAGCGATCATCTTCCTTGACGTTGTCAACCTTCGCCTTGTCTTTGGCGCGGACCGACTCCTCCAGCTCCAGAATCTCGGCCGATTCTTGCGTGGTGGGCTTCTTCTTGTCAATATCGCTCATGAAGTCCTCCGTCTGCAAAACTACTGGTACACCGTTTCGCGCCAAGGATTATTCAGGGTTTCTGCTCGGCGTCCCGCCGGTCCGCTTCGGCCGGGGTCTGCCGAGCGCGTTCGCGGATACGGCGTTCGAGCGGTGCGCCGACGAACAACACTAGCATCGCCAGCAGCAGACCGCCCACAAGTAGTGGCCACACCGCCAATCCCGCTGCCGCTCCGAGCGTCGCTGACACCCAGATGCACGCCGCCGTTGCTAGCCCGTGCACCTCCTGCCCGCTGCCAACGCGCAGGACCGCGCCCGCGCCGATGAAGCCGACGCCGGATAGGATGCCCTGCATCACTCGACCTGCTGCATCGGCGTTCACGTTCGGCAAGCCGCTGTGGACGATCGCCTGGACGGCGATGCAACTCGCGAGCCCGACCAGCCCCAGCGTCCGCAGACCCATGATCTGTCGGTTCTCGCGTGACCGTTCCCAGCCGAGCGTCATGCCGGCCGCCGTCGCCACGATCATCCTGCCGATCGCGTCGACCCAGAAGGCGAGATCGACCGACAAAGGCGGCGGATTCACTCGACCAGCACGTGGACGTGGTGCCAGGCCGTGCAGAGGTATCCGGCGAAGTTCCACATCGTATCGGGTAGTTCGGGCTGACCCTGGCCCGCATCGTCGAACGCGCGCACCACAAGGTGCTGGCGCCCCTTGGGCAGTTCCGCATCGAGCGACCAGCGCTGCCAGCTCCACTGCCCGTCCGGATCGTCGGAGAAATCGGCCTGCCGCCAGTCTCGACCGCCGTTCAGCGACACCTCTACCCGCGACACGTCGCGCTCATAGGCGACGGCATAGCCCTCGATCCGGACCTTGCCCGCGGGCAGACTCTCGCCCGAACCAGGCGAGCAGATCGCGGCGTTGAGCGGCATGGCGTTGATCGTCAGCCCTTGCGTCCAGTCCGCCGTCTCGCTGGTCACGTCGGCCGGAAAAAGCTTGTAATCGTGCGCCTGGATCGGCGCCTCGGAGGGCGTGTCCTTGACCTCGATCCGGGTCAGCCACTTGGCGCTACGCACGCCAGCATAGCCTGGCACGACCAGACGCAACGGCGCACCGTGCTCGGATGCCAGCGGTTCGCCGTTCATCGCCCAGGCGAGCAGCACGTCGGGCGCCCGCGCCTTGGTCATAGCGATCGAGACGCCGAACGGTGCCACCTCGCCTTCCACATCCACCTCGTCAGCGCCGGTGAAGCAGACGAACAGGTTGGACGCGTCCGATGCTCCAACTGCATCCAACAGGTCTGCGAGCCGCACGCCCGTCCACTCGGCATTGCCGATCGCGCCTATGTCCCACGGATCGCCTGAAGTCTTGCCCACCTGTTGGAGATCGGTCCGGCGGTTGCCGGCGCACTGAAGCACAGCCGTGACAGTCCGGACCGGAAAGCGCGCCTTCAACTCCGCAATCGAGATGGAGCACTCGCCCACACTGATCCCGCCCACCTCAATCCGGTGATCGGCCGGCAGGTCCGGCACGGGCCCATGGCTGCGCACATAGAACAGGTTCTGTGGCGTCAAGAACCGCTCGATCAAGGCGCCGGGCACCGGCTCGGCGTTGTAGGGCTCGGGGTTCCGCTCTATCATCAGCTCGCTCATGCTATTGTAACGCCTGACAATCGGTTTGGCCTCGGCCTCATCCTCACTATCTTGCCCGATCATGCGATGTGCAGCGCGGCCAGCAGCGTCAGGCTGATCGCGGCCAAGCCGAGCAACGACAACACGACGGCCATGGTCACGCGGCCCCCGGCCTTGGCGACGGTGCGGACGTCCACGCCGAGCCCGAGCGCCGCCATGGAAACGACGGTCAGCAGCGTGGCGCTCCGGCCGATCGGCGCGATGGCGACGGTCGGCACCAGACCCAGCGAGCGGCAGGCGACCAGTGCGAGGAAGCCGATGATGAACCAGGGCACGAGGTGGGCGAGGTCCATCCGCTTGGCCGTAGGCGCACCGGCGACGAACTCGCCTTCGGGAACCGACTGCGGCGCGAGACGAGGCGCCACCAGCGACAGAACAAGGCACACCGGCCCGAGCATCAGCACGCGCACCAGCTTGACGAGCGTACCCATCTGCACGGCGGTGGCGCCCAACGGCGAGGCGGCTGCGATCACCTGCGGCACGGCATAGACAGTGAGCCCGGCGAGCGCCCCGAAGGCGAGCCCGCCCATGCCGAGCGCAATCCCGAGCAGTGGCAGGCCAAGCACTACCACCACACCCAGTACCGCCGTGAACGCGATCGAGGCAGCTACGTCGTCGCTGTCGGCGCCGATTACCGGTGCCACGGCCGCGATGGCGGAGTTGCCGCAGATTGAATTGCCGCAAGCCACCAGCAGCGCCATCCGCGTCGGCAAGCCGAGCAATCGGCCGATCCCAAAGCTGAGCAGGATTGCGCTCACGACCACGCCGGCGATACCGGCGAGGAGCGGCAGCCCGGCCGCCAAGATGGTCGCGGCACTGACCGAAGCACCGAGCAGGACGACCGCCACCTCCAGTAAGTATTTGGCGCTGAATGCGATGCCTTCGTGCCACCTTTCATCCGGGGTCCACAGGCTGCGCACGGCGGTGCCGATCAGGATGGCGAGCACCAGCGCCTCCAGCCACGCCTTGCCGGCCAGTGCGCGCTCGCCCGCCTCCAGCGCGTAGGCCGAGCCGGTGACGGCGAGGCAGAGGCCGACGCCGGGCAGCAGCGCGGGCAATCTGCTAGTCTGGACGGTAGGGAATATACGATCGGGATAGGCAAAACTGGCCACGGCGGTGTTCCTTCCGTCGCACGATCTAAACCCTGCCTACCGATCGCTCCAACTTAGCCTTGTTGTCATTCCGATCGTCAATCGTGATCGGTTTCTATATCAGGTGCGGTGTGACACTGGAGCAACTGCGCATCTTCGTCGGCGTGGCCGAGCGCAAGCATATGACCGTCGCGGCGCGGCCTTAAACGTCACGCAGTCAGAGGCTTCCGCAGCCATCGCCTCGCTTGAGGAGCGACACGCAACCAAGCTCTTCCACCGCGTCGGGCGCGGCATCGCTCTGACAGAGGCCGGACGGCTGTTCCTGACCGAGGCTCGCGGAGTTCTTGCGCGGGCCGACGCGGCCGAGACGGTGCTGGAGGAGCTTGGCGGGCTGAAGCGGGGCACGCTGCGCCTCGTCGCCAGCCAGACCATCGCCGCCTACTGGTTGCCGCCCATCCTTGCGGCTTTCCATGAGCGCTATCCGGCGATTATACCAAGATTCATTGATCAGAACCCGTGTGCCCAGTCTCGGAGACCGATGGACATGATCTTCCACGGCCGATCGACGAGCTGATTCCAGGCGTAGGTGCAGTGATCGACAATCTCTTCGTAGGAACCGAACACCCGGTTCGACAGCCAATTGTCACGCATGAATTGCCAGATGTTTTCCTGCGGATTGAGTTCGGGGCTTTTCGAAGGGATTGGCACGATAGAGATATTGGACGGAAGTATGAGTTTTGGGGTCAGGTGCCAACCGGCTTGGTCCATGAGGAGTACCGCGTGAGCGCCGGGCGCAACCGCCAATGAGATTTCTGCCAAGTGAAGGTTCATCGTGTCGGTATTGCAAAATGGCAGGATGAGCCCTGCCGCCTTTCCCTCCTGGGGACAGATTGCACCAAAGATATAGGCGGATTTCGTGCGCTGATCCTGTGGTGCCGAGGGGCGTGTCCCCCGTTTCGCCCATCGCCGCGTGATCTTGTTCTTTTGTCCGATACGGGCCTCGTCCGTGAACCAAATTTCTACAGGTGTACCGCGCGGGAGGGACGCTCTGACCTTGTCCAACTCGGCGGCGAAGCCCCCCTTTTGAAGGCCTCGATCGCCTCTGGATCCTGAGCATGATGTTTGGGCCGCGCCGAAAGTTTGCGGTAGCCAAGCGCTCGTAGTTCGCGGCTCAATGTTGGCCTTGAGACTGACACACCAAATTCGTCCCAAAGCAATTGTGCCAGATCGATGATCCGCCACCGGACCACCCCATGAGCCGCCGGGATAGGACCGCTTTCGATTGCCTCTACCAGGGCCGCGCGATGGGTCGCATTCAGGATCGACGGCTGCCCAGGGGCTTTGCGGTCAATCAATCCGTCGGGCCCGGTTGCGTTGAACTTCACAACCCAGTCGCGGATGATCTGCAACGTCACGCCGCCGATCCGCGCCCCTTCCGTTCGGCTCGCTCCCTCATAGATCGCCGCCAGCGCAAGCAACCGCCGGGCCTGACCCCCATCTTTCGATCTACGAGCCGCTGCCCTGGTCGCGGCGGCGTCAAAATCGGGACGAAGAGGGATCGGCATGGCAAAACTCCAACTGTTCGCCATGTTGAATCAAGCCGCGCGCCTCTTGGCAACCCCCTCCAGAGTCACGCTCTCAGAGATTTGGTATTAGTATCGAACTGTCGATCGGCAACACCGGGCAGGCCGCGGCACGCGTCTATGACGGCAAGGCCGATCTGGGTATTGTCGAGGGCGAGATCGACAACCCGGCGTTGGCGCATTGGCCGATCGGCGAAGACCGGCTGTTGCTCGTCGGAGCACAGCCTTTCGGCGACGCCGACATCGACGTGACATGGCTGCGACGAGCACGCTGGGGGCAACGGGAGCCTGGATCAGGCACGCGATCGACGTTGAATAGCGAGTTGCGCAGCTTGGGAGTCGATCCGGCTGCCCTCGACGTGGCGCTGACGATGCCGTCTAATGAAAGCGACCGAACGGCCGTGGAGGCTGGGGCGGACGTTGCTGTCCTGTCGGCGCTAGTGGTCGACCCGGCCATCAAGGCAGGTCTGTTGCACGTCGCACCGATCACATTCGCTCCTCGCCCCTTCTTCGGGCTGCGGCATAAGGAACGCTATCGCACGAAAGCCGCGGATGCGCTGTTGGACGTGATCGGGTTGCAGCGGCGGTAGGTACGCATCGGCATTCTCAAAACGCCATCCTTTTTGGGACCGCCCGCGATCGCCATCTCCTTCCTGAAACCTGTCTGACCGCACTCTACCAGATTTGCGCCATAGTAGGACGGGACATCGCCCACGAGCGGCCGGATCTGGCAGTAGCTGTCGTTCGGCAGACCGTGCCGGGACGACGCCCTTGTCCCAGAAGGCGTAGATTACGGCGGAAAACCCTGTCGCCATCCTGGATGCACGACAAACGAGTGTTTGCCGACACCTGAGCGGGGCTGTCGGCGCTTAGCGTATATCTGGGTCCGTTCTATGTACTGACCCCGCTGATGCAGGCGCTGGGAGGTGGCGGCCGGCCTCCGCAGGTCGCCGCTGCCCCAATACCTGAAACGGCTGCAAGGCCAACCCGGCTGTGACCAGCGAGCTTGCCGCCATTAACGCTGCGGCCGTTACGGGATTGATAAAGCCGGCCGCACCGGCCGCCGCCGCGAAGACGTTATATGCAATCGTCACGAACATAAGCCGTCGCAGCACCGCGATCAGCCGTCCGCCTAGCATCCGCGCGACCAGCAAACTGTCGATCCTGTCGTCGAGCACGATCTGCGCCGTCCTAACCGCCGCGGGATGGGCGCTGGCGACCGCCAAACCGACATCGGCGGCAGCAAAGGCCGGCGCGTCGTTCACGCCGTCGCCGACAAAGGCGACGGGGCGGCGGCTCCGATGGATCAGATCGGCCTTGTCTTGCGGCGACAGCGCTGCGTGTCGATCCTCAGGCGCAATATCGACGATCCTTCCGATCGCATCCACGGCTCCGCGATGGTCGCCACTGGCAATGCCCGCCCTTACGCCTGCACCTGTCAGCGCGGACAGAGTCGTTTCGATCCCGTCACGCGGCTGATCGCTCAGGCGCAACGTACCGACATGCACGCCCCCGATCCGGACTGCGAGCGCGGTTGCGCTGCTGTCATCGTCAGGCGCGGTACCTACTTCGACGGCCTGACCGCACCAGGATCCCGAGGCACCGCGGGGGTGCCGCTCGCCAACACCGCGCGCTTTTCCGGCCCTGGCTGAGATGGCGTAGGCAATGGGATGATCGATCCCCGCCTCAGCCTCCGCCGCAGCGTTCAGGACATCGCTGGCCGTCCAGCCGGGCTGGGGAAGCACCGCCTCGACGAAAGGCTTGCCGCGAGTGAGAGTCCCGGTCTTGTCGAAATAAATGGTACGGACGCGCGCCAATGTCTCGAGCGCGCCTGGATCGACGACGCGGATGCCCAACGTCGCGGCCGCGGCAACCGCTGCGAGGCCAGCTAGCGGGCGAGCGAGTACGAGCGCACAGGGGCACAGCACGATCATTGTCGCAAGGCCGTGCTGAATGGCCAGCGCCGGCGCCTCGCCTGTAACGACCCAACCTAGCGCAACCAGCATCCCCAGCAGCGGGATGATCGCGCTCAGCCATCCCGCCAGGCGCTCTACAGGGTCCGCAGGACCGCGTCGCGCCGCCAACTCGATCGCCACTCGGCCGCCAATCCGATCAATGTCGCGATCCCCTGCCCGGCGATCGGTGCGCAGCACGATTGCGCGTTTCAGGTTAAGCGCCCCGGCGGGCACGCGCATGCCCGGACCGATGCTCAGAGGCATCGCCTCGCCCGTCAGAATGGCACGGTCGATACTGCTCTCGCCCGCTTCCACGAAACCGTCGATCGGCACTTCGGCGCCGGCCTCGACGATGATCCGGGTGCCTGGCATTACCGCATCGATCGCGACCCTGGTGCCGTCATCGGCCAGACGCGCCGTCTCCGGGGCGGCGCGTTCGATCGCATCGATTGCATCGATCGCTCGGCTTCGCAGGCGAAGATCGATCAGGCGGGCGACCAGCAGCACGGTGACGAGCATCACCGCGGCATCGAAATACACATTGGCTCCGCCGCTCGCCAATGCCTGGATCGAAGCCAGTATCGCTGCCACGATGCCGACCCCGATCATCAAGTCGAACGAGGGCGAACGCAATCGGAGCGAGCGGACGGCCATCGCCATCAGATCGGAGGCGGCATAGCCCAAAACCGGGACCGCCAAGAGACCTGACGCCAGCGCCAGCCACCAGCGTGTCGAGCTATCCCGCGGCGGATCGAGATACAGGATCAGAGAAGGCAACATCGACCACATGCCGAAAAACAGCGCGACCGCCAGCCGTATCACGAGCCTCCGCCGCGTCGCATCCAAGGCGGATCGCATCGCCGCCGCGTTGCGCGGCGGCGCCAGACCGTAGCCACCGGACTTTACGCAGTCCGCGATCTGCGCTTCGTGAAGCTGTGCGGCGTCCCATTCCACAAAGGCCGAGCGGGTGAGGAAATGGACGGCGACATATCGCACGCCGGGGAGCGCGGCGATCCGTCGTTCGAGCCCGCTCGCGCAGCCTCCGCACCAAAGTCCGTCCACGCCGTAAAGCTGTCGCCTGGGTTCGGGTTTGGTCATGGCTCCAAGGTCACGACCGAATCATCAAGGTGTGCCGGTTTTGACGCCGACGCCGATGAGGCGTCCCCCGAGGGTCTTCCCATAAAAGCTGTCACCGCCATAGTTGGCCTTTGCGTTCTCGACGACACTTCCCTTCTGCCGCGGGTCCTTGGGCCGCTCGCGGCTGTCGATAAACGCTGCCGCGTCCCAGGCTTCCTGATCTGTCAGGCTGTTACCTTGGCCCAGCGGCATGTTTGCCTTGATGAACCCGGCGGCGGTGTTGACCCGCGCCATGCCCGCTCCCCAATTGTAGCTCTCCGGCCCCCACAAAGGAGGGAAGACCACACGGCCATTTAGATCCCGTTGCCCCTGACCGTCGCTTCCGTGGCACGTCGCGCATTTGGCGGCATAGACTTGGCGGCCGCGTTCAGGATCATAGCCCATCGCGGTCTTTTCAAGTTCGGGATAGCCGCCGCCTTCCATCTTCTCGCCGGTTGGCGCGCCGGTCGCCAGCCAGTGCATATAGGTCTGCAAATCCTTGTAAACGTCATGTCCGCCGGGTGGCGGGCCGCCAGACGGCGAGCCCTGGGCATTCATTGAATAGGTGAAACACCCCTTTACCCGGTCCTCCATCGTGTTGATCTGTTTGTTTTTCGACCGGTACATCGGGTAGATGACCCATGCCGCCCACATTGGCGCGGAATTGGCTTTCCGCCCGCCATCGAGATGACAATTGGCGCAGGCGAGCTGGTTGCCGACGAACTGACCGGCATTCGCACCCGTGTTCATGAAGATCGCCTGGCCGCGCCGGATCGCGTCGCCTGCCGGCCCGTCCGGAATCTTGCTCTCCGAGGGCGGCTGAAATGACGATGGCTTGGCGACGGTTTCAGAGCGAGCGGAAGGATCGCCCCGGTCGCTGATAATTCCCAGATCGAATGCGAGCGAGGCAAGAACGAACAAGGCGGCACCGCCGCCGACAGCATAGACGGCGGTCTGGATGCCGCGCCCCATGCCAGCCTGGCGCGGGGTCTCGGACCCCTCGACTGCCTGACGTTCATTGTCGGACATCGGTCTTCTCCTTGGCGCGGGGTGCTGCCGGAATCGGGGGTAGTGTCGCGAGATAATCCGCCACCGCCCGGCGATCGCCGTCGGTCAGCGCTTTTGCGATCCCGTTCATCAGCTTCTGACGTGCATTATCGCGTTCGCCTGAAATCCACGCGGTCAGCTGACCAGCGGTGTAGGCGGGGTGTTGAGCCGCCAGGGCCGGGAATTCTGGTGGCACGCCGAAGCTGGATGGCCCGTGACACGAGGTGCAGGCCGGTATGTTGCGGTTCCAGTCCCCTTCGAGAACAAGCTGCTCACCGCGATCGATATCTCCCCCAAGTCCGGGATGGGCGGTAGATGGCGCGCGCAGTTGCGAATAATAAAGCCCCAAGGCGTTGCGCTCGGATGCCGTAAGCGCCCCTGCCACCATCGCCATCGTCTCATTGCGGCGTGCACCGCTGACGTAATCGGAAAGCTGCTTCGCGATATAAGCCTCCGGCAGCCCGGCAAGGCGTGGCACCGTCTCGGCGCCCTGCCCCTGCGCGCCGTGGCAGGATGCGCAGGCCCACACGCCCGAACGCCCTTGCGAAACGAGCCGCATGATCTCGGCGTTCGCTGGTCCAGCTGCGGGTGCCGCGATGTACATTGGTTGAACTCCTACCTCGGACGAGAGCCGCACGGCGATCTCGTGACCGCCTTGCCAGGGCCCTCGACCGCGGCCAGCCTCACGGATCGATGCGACTCGGTGTTCCGACACGGGGTCTCGCTTGCCAACGAACGTTGCCCGAACATGTGTGACCAGCCGCGCAATCTCGGCATCCGAAAGAACACTCGAGAAATTGGGCATATGTCCGTTATAGACGGTATCGCCGACCCGGATTGGTCCGTCGATGCCATGCAACAGAATGTTAGTCGCAACATCCGGAGTTGCCGTGAGAAATGGGGACGCTGCAAGCGGTGGCACCGCATCACGCACGCCAGACCCGTTAGACTGATGGCAGGTGCCGCACCGGGCTGCGAAAAGAGCCGCGCCGCTGGTGTCGCCGCGGGCGGGCATGTCTGCAAGCTGGTCGGCGCGTTCGACCTGGCCGACAGATACCGCCTCGCTATTGTCGAACAGCAAAACACCACCCCAGATGGCAAGCGCCACCGCGATCATCAGTACCGGCAGGGGGATGGGCCGAAAATTCTCATAAGGCTCGAAAGTCTCTTCAGGCCGCTGGGGATTGGCATGGCCGGTCATCGCGGTTCGCCCGGCTCGGAATAGCCATCGTCGCGCACCGCCATGGGCGGCACGGGATAGCTATGGTCGAGTCCTTGAAGATAAGCGACGAGATCGAGCGCTTCGGGTCTGGCAACCACGACCCCCGTGTCCGGCCGGTACTGGGAAGGCAGCGAGATCACCACATCACCGGGTGCTGCGCGCGCTTTGAGCTCGAACAGATATGGATAGCCCGGCATGATGCTCCAGTCGAAGATCGCCCTTGGCTGATAGAGGTGCGTCAGGTGCCAATCCCGGCTGGGTAGCCGCGCGCCGACATTGAACAGATCCGGACCGGTGCGCATCGTCCCCAGCTGATGAGGGCGATCATTGACATAATCGGAGGCGACGGACGCGCGACCCCAGCCGCGTTCGGCGTCGGGCGCCTGGTCGACCGAGCGCGGCTGCTGGCTGTGGCAGTAGACACACCCTTGCGAGACATATTGGGCACGCCCGCGCATCTGCTGCTCGGTATATGGCTTGAGGCCTGGAGTCGCGGTCATGCCGCGAATCTGGACTGCCGGTGCGATCACCAGCATCAGCGTAGCAAACGCCAGGATCGCCAGCGCCAGGATGCCGAGCGGAACAAGGCGGTTCATGTCGTCACCGCGGGACGCGAGGAAACGACACGATCGGGCTGCGCCGCATCCCGGCGCAGAAGCGCTACGGCGAAATGCGCCGCAAAAAGCAAATGCCCTGCGACCATCAGGCCGCCACCCACGGAACGCGCCGCAAGATAGGGCATCGTGACGCGCACGCTATCGGCGAAAGGACGGGTCGCATCGAGCATAGCGAGACCTTGAAAGATGCCGCCGACCGTCAGTGCGACGAAGTAAATCAGGAACCCGATCACGACTAGCCAGAAATGGGCGGCAATCGCTGCCGGCCAAGGCCATTGTCGTCCCGTCGTCCGGGGCAGGATGTAATAGACTGCGCCGAACAGGATGAGCGATAGAAAGCCATACACGCCAAGATGGGCATGCCCGACGGTATAGTGCGTGAAGTGGGTCACGCTGTTGATCGATCGGAGCGCCTCGATCGAACCCTGAAACGATGCCAGGGTGTAGAACAGAGCGCCCAATGACACAAAGCGCAGCGGGACGGATTCCTTGAGTGCCCAAAGGTTGCGCGCGACCAGAACGTGCTGATTTATCGCGACAGCGATAACAGGAACGAACATCATCACCGAATGGACGATCGATAAGGTGACCACCCAGGTCGGAACGGGGCCGCCGATCAGGTGGTGGATTCCGACTTGACTGTAGAACAGGGCAAGCGCCCAGAATCCCAAGAGTGACAGGCTGTAGGAATAGATCGGCTTGCCGATGATCTTGGGGATGAAATAATAGGCCGCGCCGACGCCGAGCGGGGTTAGCCAAAGCCCTAAGACATTGTGGGCGAACCACCAATTTACGGTGGCTTCCTGAACACCCGAATGGATGCATGGGATATTTGCGATGGCGAAGAGTATCGGGAACCAGCAAAGCGCGCCGAGGTAATACCAACCGGTCACGTAGATATGATGGACCTGCCGACGGACCGCCGTGACGATCAACGGCAGCACGAAAAAGCTGCCGGCGACCGCCAGCAGGATATCGATCTGCCAAGGGATCTCCAGCCATTCCTCGCCGTCGGTCCAGCCCCGCGCGATGGCGATGGCGCCGGCCAGCACGCCGAGATTCCACAGCACCGCGCCAACGATCGGCAACCTCGGGAACCGCAATGGTGTGTGGAATATCCTGGGGGTGACCCACAACGCGACCGCAATCCCCGTCATCGACGCCCATCCATAGATGACGAGGTTGAGGTGCAGTGTCCGAACCCGCCCGAAGGTAAGCATCGCCGAACCATCTAGCCAGTCCGGCCAGTGCAGCTTGAGCGAGGCGATGAGCCCGAACAGCGACCCGACAACCAGCCATGCGATGCCGCTGGACACGAGCAGCAGAACCGGAGCCTTCGAAACATGATCAAGCCCGGCGCGCTCGACATCGAAGTGATGGACGTCGGGACCCTCGGTAGTCGGATCGTCGGCCTGGCCCGCCTCGCCCTCGGTAAAGATCGTGTACGCGTGGCGCTGCTCGATCCGCAGCTGGTTGTTGTTGATCGCCCAGATCATGAACGCGAGCGCCAAGAGTGACGCAACGAAGCTCAGGCCCAGCAACAGGCCGATCGTCAGCGACATGGTGTGCGCTCAGAAGGTGAAAGTGATATCGGCATAGCCATAATTTGTATCGCCCGTCGCTGGCGCATTGGGTGCGGTGCGGAGAAAGTGCCCCTTGAACAGGCGCGCATAGCCTATATCCAGCAGCGCCACTTTGGGGATCAGCTGATAACGCAGCTGCACTTCGAGTTGCTGGCCGGCATCGTGGCCCGAGCGGCCTGCAGGATCGCGCACGCCGGTCAGCCCGAAGCTGTCCGTGGCGCTGTCGAGCCGCAATAGCCGGAAATTACTCATCAGATCGAGCCGCTCGCTCGGCTTCGCCTCGACGCGAACACCGGGCGATACCAGGTTCGACCGCGACACCGGGCCGAACAATGCCGTCGGGCCGAATTCAAACCGGCGACCTCCGTACAGGAAGTCGAAGCGATTGAGCGCATCGCTACCGCGATCCCCGGTGTAGTAATCGAAGAAGCCCACGACCCGCGGCTTCCAACCGTTTGCCCATCGATAGCCGACTTCGCCATGAAACCCGTAGGACCGCACATCTCGATCAACGGTATCGCTTGCCGAACGGCTGGCGCGGGCAGAACCGAACTGCCCCATCCCCTCAAACTCGAAGTCGATTCCGCCATTCTTGGGCGCTCGCTTGATCCGTAGCCCGGGCGTGAACAGTCGGCGATTGGTCGTCTCGAAGCCTTCGGCGTCACGCTCAGTCAGGCCATAGGCATAGGTCTCGAGCAAAAGCGCTTCGCCAATCGGCTGCGCGTTGAACACTCCGAACAGCTGCAAGTCGGTCGTCTCGCGATCCCACTGATGCGCATTGTCGCGGATTGCCGCCGTATCCGACGGCAGGCGGATATTGGGCATCGACCAAAATGCGACAAACCGCCGACCGCCTGGCGCGGTGCGTTCGAGGCGCGCGCCGGTGTAGGCGTTCATCGAATTGCGAAAGCCCTGGCGCGACACCAATCGCGAGGATCCAAGCGCCATCGTCATCCGGCCCGTGGTCACATGTGTATCGCTGCCGTTGCCCAGTGCATCATCGAGGTCAAAGCCAACATAATATTGCGAAAATTCGAGCGCGTTGACCACGCCTGTATCGGCGGATGAGTCTTGGTCCTGGAAATAGCCTCGCGCATCATGAAACTCGGCGCCGATACGGATCGGCCCCGTATCATATTCGGCGAACAGCGTGGTGCGCAGTGACACCAACTGATCGGATGTCGCCGCTTCGGGGCGGAACTGACCGTCGACCACCTCGACCCTAGGGCGAAAGCTGCCTGAAATATGCAGATTGTCGGGCGACCCGATCGCCTCGTGCAATTCGCCGTCCTCGGTGACCTGCGCTGTAGCTGGCGCGGCGAGGGTCAACCCAAGGAGTAATAGCGCCGATTTCATTTCCCGAGCAACGGGATCAGGCGGATATTGCCCATCGCCGGACTGACGATTGTGCGGCGTCTGACCAGACCATCCTCGACCAACTGCGTGATCGAAACGTCGTGTGTCTTAAGCTTGCGGCCATCCTCGAACACGTAGCGGTGCAATCCACCCGTCATCCCGGCATTCGTGGCAACCTTGTACCAGCGCCCGGGTTCGAGTGCGGTTCCCGCCACAGCGACCCCGCTGACGCGCTTGCCCACCGGCGCGTTGAGATCGAGCGTCCAACCGATCCCTGAACCTTGGAGTAGCCCACCGACGCGGTCGAGATCATTACCCGGATTGAGGTTGGTGGCGCTTTGCTCGAGCAACCGCTTCACCTGCGCACCAGTCATCTCCAGGGTGACCAGCTTCGTCGGGTGGGGAACGAGCGTGTAAAGCCTTTCGCGCGTCACCGGCCCCGGCTCGATCGAGACGCCGTACCCCACGCCCGGCATGAAGGCGATATCAGCCCCGGTATGTTCGCGCATCAGGTCGCCGACGAGCACGTCAAACGGGCTTTCTGACTTATACTGCCGTCCGATCCTGTCGGCGCTGTTCGCAAGGACCTCGTCCAACCGCTTTCGGTAGGGCGCATCGATTTGGGTCACCAACTGAGTCATAGTCGGGTCAGGCGCGATCCGGTCGCTCCACAGATCATGGACCGTCCCGGATACGCCCTTGAGCTTGCGATCGCCGCCGATCGTAATGCGCAATTCTCCCAACGCCGCGCCATCCGACAACGCTTGCACGATCCAGGTATTGTTGATCTTCTCAGGCGGCGCGATGCGATCATGCGAGTGGCCGCCAACGATCAGATCTACGCCCCGCAACTCGCGCGCGAGCCTGCGATCGACCGCAGTACCCTGGTGTGACAGCAATACCACGACATCAGCGGCCTTGCGCATCTCTGGGAGATATTGCCTGGTCGCCTCGATTCCGCTGGTGAATTCAAGTCCGCGGACATTGGCCTTGCTGCCAGTCTCATCGGTATTGTGGTAGCTGAGCGCGAGCATCGCAACGCGAATGCCGTTCACGTTGAAAATGTGCCAGGGCCGGCCGAAAATGGGCTTTCCCGCATCCAGCGTGTTGGCGCCCCGCATTGGGAAATTGGCGAGCTTGGCCAGTTCGCGCGTCCGCGCGAGGCCATAATCGAAATCATGATTTCCCAACGCCATGTACTGGTAGCCGAGCGCGTTCATGAGCCGGATGATGGCTGCACCGCGCGTTTCGTTGCCGACAAGGTCGTCGCTGAAGGTGTCGCCTGCATCAACCAGCAGAACATTGTTGGCGCCATCGCGCCGTCGAATTTCGTTAACCTTGCCCGCCAAATATTGAAACCCACCTATCATTGCCGCGCGGTCGAACTGCGCGGGCGCGCGACCGGGATCACCGGTTTGTGCAGTCGCATCGCCGGGGGCAACATGAAACGGCACATGCCGCCCATGGATGTCGTTCGTATGGAGGATGGTAATGGTGCGATCCTGCGCCACCGCCGGCGTCGCCAGAAATACCGTCAGCGCAGCTATGATATGACGCATCTTATCCTCTCCTCAGATTGATTGGCTGATCGACCATTGCGGCCTTACCTTAAGCCAGCCTTAAGGCTTCAGTCCGGTATCAGTGCGAAGCCTTGAAGTTGCAACGTCGCCAGCGTGGTCAGCGCGGCCAGATCGACCCGTACGTCTTTCGCAGTTGAATCGGCCGCA
Organism: Sphingobium sp. KKT206; assembly: GCF_055640555.1. Classification (NCBI taxonomy): domain Bacteria; kingdom Pseudomonadati; phylum Pseudomonadota; class Alphaproteobacteria; order Sphingomonadales; family Sphingobiaceae; genus Sphingobium; species Sphingobium sp. KKT206. The sequence continues at coordinate 617,122 of NZ_CM145765.1, read as the reverse complement.
ATGTTCTGGCCATGAAGCGCCTGACTGCAGACATGGACCTGGGCGCCTGCGCCTTTGAGCGCCGCAATCAGAGGCAGGTTCGGGTTCGCGACCTTGAACTTGGCTTGATAGGCTGCGTCATTCATCACCAGCGGTGTGGCGGGACCGTGGACGATGGCAACGATATCGCCCGCCGCTGGGCGGATACCGCGCGTCGCAAGCAGATTGAGGAAGCGCGCCACTTTCACAATGCTCGGATTGGGCTGAGCGGGATCGGTCGGCGCCTTGGTGATATTGAAGACGACACGGTATCGGATCGATGGATCCGGCTGATTGTAGGCACCCGGTGCCGGCACGATGGGGCCATGACCCGAAATGGCTGGAAAGCGTGCATCCTGGGCCATAGCGGCGCCAGGCACCAGCAAGCTCATGGCTGAGAGAAGGAGGAGTCGTTTCAACATGGCAGCAGGGACTTTCATCACTTGGAGGTTGCGGGCACGCGCCAACCGTAGCGCCGAAAGATCCGTGCCGCCTCCAGGCTGGTCAGATATGTCGCGAACGCGCGTGCATCCGCAGACGAGCGGTTCGTGCGCGTCACGGCGACCGCCATCGACCGATAGAGGACGATGTTGCGCTCGATGGCGACCTGGTCGGCGATCGCCGGGTTCGCCACTTGCCAAATATTCCAGATGACCCAGGCGTCGATCTCAGGGCGCGTGGTCCAAGCCTCACGGGCAGCGGCGCTGTTCGCGGCAAAAAGCTTGATACGCGGCCGCAGCTTGCGGATGAAATCGATGCCTCCCGCGCGGCTGGCAAGGTCTTCCCAAAGTCCGTTCTGTCCCGCACCCTCCACGACCATGACATCGACATCGGGGCGCGTCAGATCGCGAAAACCGCGGACGCGAAGCGGATTATCCTTGCGTACCAGAATTGTCGCCGGGCGATCATAAAGCGGGGTCACATCCGACTGATGCAACAGATCGGGCAGCGCACGCACGAACTCGGTCATCATCGTGTCGGACCCGCTGTAGATCAGATCGGCCTCGCGTCGCGCACGATCGATCCACTGCGGCGTCGGTCCGCTGACGATCTCCACCTTGGTCCCACTCTGCTGCTCGAACTGGTCAGCGGCGTCACGCATCGCCGGCGCCGGCCCGCCGGGACCAAAGACCCGTAATTGCGCCGACGCCGGCGCGGCGCCGAGCAGCAGGACGACTGCCACGTATAGGAGCGAACGTATCATTTGGCCTCGTTCTCGGGTGGCTTGAAATGGTTGAGAGGTATCTTCAGGAACGCACGGCCGCACGGTTCGGGATCGGGAAGTCTGCCGCCGCGGATGTTGACCTGCAGCGCAGCAAGCATCAGCTTGGGAAGCGGCAGTGTTGCATCGCGCGTGTCGCGCAGCTTGACGAAATCGACCTCGCTGCGATCGCCACCGACATGCACGTTCTTCGCTTTGTGTTCAGCGACGGTTGCACAGCACTGGACGTCGCGATCATCCTTTTCATAGTCGTGCCCGACGAACAGCGCCGTGTCGTCCGGCAAAGCCAGTAAGCGTTCAATACTTCGATACAATGAGAGCGAGCTACCGCCCGGAAAGTCCGCACGCGACGTGCCCATATCGGGCATCATCAGCGTATCGTGGACAAACGCTGCGCCATCAGTTGCATAGGTGATCGACGCCAGCGTGTGACCTGGCGAAAACAAAACGCGCATCTCGGTTTCACCGATCATGAAACTGTCGCCATCCCCGAATAGCCGATCCCATTGCGACCCATCAGTGGGGAAGTCCGGAAGGCAGTAGATGTCGCGCCAAAGTTTCTGGACCTCGACCACATTAGCGCCAATCGCGCGCGGGATACCCAGGGCATCCGCCAGATAGGGCGCCGACGAAAAATGATCGGCATGCGGTGCGTATCTAGGATCCAGTCGACGGTCACCTGCTGCTCCTTAACAAAGGCCAGCAAAGCATCCGCATTGCGTGTGGCGGTCGCGCCGGACATAGGATCGAAGTCGAGCACCGGGTCGATAATAGCCGCATGATTGGTCGCGCGATCGATCACGATATACTGCCAGCTGCCGGTCGGCTCGTCCCACAGCGCCGCGACTGAAATCCCGTCCAACTCGAAGCGTCTCAACGCGCGTCTCCTTTCGAATCACCTACACAATGATTGTAAGCGTGTTAGGTTGCAACCGCCTGATGCGTGACCCACCAGCAGATCAGGAGTGAGCACTTGCGGGAGTCAACCGTGCTTCCGTCTGCATTGGCGAAAAGATGAATTCCGTCCGTTCGCCCTGAGCAACCGGATGATTGCCAGATCGCCGTGTACAGGGCCGCACGGGTTAGTGCGCCGTACACGCTCCATTGGGTGCCGCAGGGGGCATGCTCGGCTTGCGTTCGTCTAGCATGGCGATGGCTGTCGCCGGATGGCCCAAAGCATCAGGGCCGTTCCGCCAGCGATCATCGGGATACAGAGCCATTGGCCCATATGTAGCCCGGTCGCTGTCGTGAAAGCAATGAGTTGCCTGTCAGGCTCGCGAACATATTCAACGAGAAACCGGAACACGCCATAGCCGAGGACAAACGCACCGCTCAGCATGCCGGGACGCTGGCGTGCATTCGTGAAACGGAACAGGCACCAGAGCAGCAGGAAAAGAAACGGCCCTTCGAGCACCGCTTCGTAGACTTGGCTCGGATGGCGGGGATAGGGGCCGCCGCCGGGAAAGACGATGCCCCAGGGTAAAGTCGTTGGCCGCCCCCAAAGCTCGCCATTTACAAAATTCGCAAGGCGGCCAAGCAGCAGCCCGATCGGGGCGCACATCGCGACATAGTCGATGATCCTAAGCCACCGCAGGCTATGGCTGCGCGCAAATATGATGATTGCGATCGCCACGCCGAACGCACCTCCATGGAAGGACATGCCGCCCGCCCAGAGCTGGAAGATTTTCCAGGGCTGCACGACGTAGGTGCTCAAGTCGTAGAAGAGAACGTAGGCAAGACGCCCGCCGATGATGATGCCCGCCGTCACCCATGTCACCAAGCCGTCGGCTTGGTCACGCGTCATCGGTGCCCCGTCTTCGGCGAGCAACCGGATCAGATAGAACCAGCCCAGTAGAATGCCCGAAATATAGGCGAGGCTGTACCAGCGCAGCGCGAACGGCCCGATCTGAACCAGCACGGGATTAAGATGCAGCGACGAAAAATAGATCGCGGTTTGGGCATGACCCGCGAGACTCATAGGATAGTCCATTCTAAGGGAAAAATGCTCCTTCGCATCTTCCTGACTCACGCTCAAACGGTATCCGCAGCATGCTCATGTTCCCATCCTCATCTGTCCAGCAGAACGGCACCCGGCGATATCCTGGATGAGTGAGCGTCTTTTGCGCCCCACGGGAATCGTTTCGGCCGCGCGACGTATTTTCCGGTCCAGTGAAGCCAGCTTCATTCTCCTGGCGGTCGGCATTGGCATAGGTGCGGGCCTGCTTGCAGCTTTGCTCGGCGCAACTGCGCATTTTTTCCAATCCACGCTCTACGGCCTCCATCTCGATGATCGCTTGAGCGGACTAGTGCACATCGCGCCAATGCGACTCCTGGCGCTGCCGTTGGGAGGCATGATGCTCGCAGGGATCGTTCTCCTTGTCCGCAATCACAAGCGGACAGCTATCGACGTTGTCGAGGCGAACGCCCTCCATGGCGGGCGCATACCTTTTCGCGACACGATGCTCGTATCCGGTCAGACATTGGTTTCCAACGGTTGCGGTGCATCGGTGGGGTTGGAGGCGGCTTATGCGCAAGCTGGAGGCGGCATCGCATCACTCATCGGCCAATGGTTGAACCTGCGGCGCAACGACCTGCGTGTTCTGGTGGGTGCAGGAGCCGGGGCCGCGATCGGTGCGGCGTTCGGCGCACCTCTGACTGGCGCCTTCTACGCTTTTGAAATCGTCATCGGCGCTTACACGCCGGCGAGCATCGCACCCGTGGTGGCAGCTACCTTGGCAGCGGTCGTAACCGCGCGCACGCTCGGCGCAACGCCCTACCTCATTGCCGCGACCAGCAGCCAGAGCCTCGCGACAGTGGACTATCTGCTTTATGCCGTCCTGGGGCTCGTTTGCGCGGTAGTGGGCATCGCACTGATGCGCTTGGTATCTTTTGCAGAAGCTTCTGTCCGGCGTACCAAGCTTCCGGAATGGGCAAGGCCGATAGTGGGCGGCACGTTGCTTATTCCGATCGCGCTGGCATCTCCCCACGCGCTTTCGGCTGGGCATGGAGCGCTGCATCTCACCATCGGTGGAGAACTGGCGATCGGCGCGCTTGCCCTAATTTTCTTGCTCAAATGCCTGGCCTCCGTGGTGTCTTTAGGATTCGGCTTTCGCGGCGGCCTGTTTTTTGCGTCACTTTTCCTGGGGGCCTTGCTCGGTCAGATTCTTACCCGGCTATGGATGCTGATCCCTGGCGTTGTCCCGTTATCGCCGGTGGATGCGGCGCTGGTCGGGATGGCCGCACTGGCTGTGGCGGTGGTCGGAGGGCCGATGACCATGTCCTTGCTGGTACTCGAGGCAACACATGATTTTGGCATCACGGCGGTGGTGCTTACGGCAACGCTGTGCTCGAGCGCCCTCGTCCGTGAACGCTTCGGCTATTCCTTCTCGACCTGGCGTCTGCACCTGCGCGGAGAAGTGATCCGAAGCGCCCGCGATATTGGCTGGATGCGTTCGTTGACGGCACGCAAGATGATGCGCGCTGCCCCGGCGACCGCACTGCCGACACTTTCGATGTCCGATTTCAGGCAGCAGTTCCCGTTGGGTTCGACCAGCCGAGTACTCCTGCAGGACCGATCAGGCCTCTACGCGGGCCTGGTGCCGACCGCGGCCGTCTTTGCAGATTTGGGCTCGGCGGAGCGGGCCATATCCGAGTTGGCCATCCTCCAGAATGTCGTGCTGTCACCTGAGATGTCGATCGCCTCAATCATGGAAGCATTCGACGTGAGTGGAGCCGACGATCTCGCCGTTGTCGATGAAGATCGACGGATTTTGGGTATGCTGACCGAAAAATACGTTCGCAAACGCTATGCTGACGAGATCGATCGTTCGCAGCGCGACCTTTATGGCGAAAACTGACTGCCTGTCGATGTCGCGCTGGCGATCAGGTCTTCAGCCAGAAGCGGAGAATCATCGATACCGCACCGAGCGCAACAACGCTGCCGGTCCAGATCAGCGCCATCCATCCCAGCCGCTTCCAAAAGGGCGTATACTTCATCAGTGATAGCCGTGCGTACCAACTTTGCCACGAAAGACCCAATAGGCCCATCCAGTATAGGCAAGGATGACCGGCATGATGATCGCAGTCCCCACCAACATGAATATCTGGCTCCGCTCAGGCGCAGCGGCATCCCATATGGTGATGCTGTCGGGCACGATGTAAGGAAACAGGCTGATGCCAAGTCCTGCAAATCCTAACGCGAACAGGGCCAGCGCAAGCAGGAACGGTGCAGCGGTGGCCCCGCCGCGCAGTTTGCGGAAAAACAGGAAAGCGACGATCCCGGTAAGCAGCGGCACTTGCGCCGTCGCCAGCACGCCGGGCATGTCGAACCAGCGCTTCCAATATTCGAACTGCAGGAACGGGGTGGCGGCACTGACCGCCGCCATCGCGACCAGCGTGCCTGCCCCCGCCCACAGCGCCAGCCGGCGGGCATGCGCCTCTGCGCTACCTTCGACTTTCCAGATCAGCCAGGCAGCGCCGAGCAGCGCGTAGCCGATGACCACCCCAGCCCCGGTCAACAGGCTGAACGGGGTCAACCAGTCGAGCCAGCCACCGGCATAGGCCTGGTTTTCGACTTGAACGCCTTGGAGGATCGCGCCCAGCGTCACGCCCTGCGCAAAGGCGGCTATGAACGAGCCCAGGCTGAACGCAATGTCCCATAGCGCACGGTGCCGTGGGTCGCGCCAGCGGAATTCAAAGGCCACGCCACGAAAAACCAGCCCCAATAGCATCGCGATAATAAGTGGGTACGTCGCGGTCAGGACGACACCATAGGCGAGCGGGAAGGCAGCGAATAGCCCGCCGCCGCCCAGCACCAGCCATGTCTCGTTGCCGTCCCACACTGGCGCGATCGAATTCATCGCCTGATCGCGCTCCTCCCCAACTTTGAAGCTCGCGAACAGGATGCCGATGCCTAGGTCGAACCCGTCCATGACAACGTACATGAATACGGCGAAGGCGATGATGAAAGCCCAGACGACCGTCAAATCGACGTTGATGCCCATTTTGTTTACTCCGCCCCAGTCGCGATGGCCGGTGCAGGCGTAATACCCGCAGTGCGTACCGGCATATGCTCAGGCTCCGACTCATGCGGCCCGGCCGGCTTATGCATCAGATGCAGGATGTACCATGCGCCCGCACCGAAGACTGCGAAATACACGATGACGAACGCGATCAGCGAGGCGGCAACCGCAGGCGCGGCGAGAGGCGACGCGCTTTGGGCCGTGAGCATGTGGCCATAAACGGTATAGGGTTGGCGCCCCACCTCCGTCGTGATCCACCCGGCAATCACTGCCACGAAGCCTGACGGCCCCATCAGCACGGCGGCGCGATGCAGCCACGACCAGTCGTAGAGACGTTTACGCATCCGCGCGACCAGGCTCCACAGACCAAGGCCCAGCATGGCAAAGCCGATGCCGACCATCACCCGGAAAGACCAGAAGATGACCGGCACGGGAGGCTCACGGTCATCGGGAATCGTATCGAGGCCGGCGAGCGGTGCGTTCAGATCATGCTTCAGGATCAGCGACGATGCCTTGGGAACCTCCACGGCATAATCGATGCGTTTCTCCGCGCTGTTGGGAATGCCGAACAGGATCAGCGGCGCACCGTCCGGGTGGCTCTCGTAATGCCCCTCCATGGCCATGACCTTGGCGGGCTGATGCTCCAGTGTGTTGAGGCCGTGCATGTCGCCAGCGAAAATCTGAATCGGCGCGACGATCGCAGCCATCCACATCGCCATGCTAAACATCTTCCGCGCATGCAGGTTCGCGCGGTCGCGCAGCAGATGCCAGGCGCCCACCGCACCGACTACAAAGGCAGTGGTCAGATAGGCGGCTATCACCGTATGGACGAGCCGGTAGGGGAAGCTGGGGTTGAAGATGATCGCCAGCCAGGATTCCCCTGGCAGGAAACGGCCATCGGGTGACATCTCGAAGCCGGTCGGCGTCTGCATCCAGCTGTTCACCGACAGGATCCAGAAGGCCGAAATGAACGTGCCGAGCGCCACCATGCAGGTAGCGGCGAAATGCAGGCCTTTGCCCACCTTGGACATGCCGAACAGCATTACGCCGAGAAAGCCGGCCTCCAGGAAGAAGGCGGTGAGCACTTCATAGGCCATCAGCGGCCCGATCACCGGCCCTGCCTTTGTCGAGAAAACCGACCAGTTCGTGCCGAACTGATAAGACATGACGATGCCCGATACGACGCCCATGGCGAAAGCGATGGCAAAGATCTTCACCCAGTAGCGGAACAGGTCGAGATAGATGTCCCGTCCGGTTTTCAGCCACAGTCCTTCCAGGACCATCAGATAGCTGGCAAGGCCGATTGAAAATGCCGGAAAAATGAAGTGGAAGCTGACCGTGAACCCGAACTGGATTCGGGCGAGCAGCAGAGCATCGAGGCCGTCGAACATCTTTAGTCTTCCGGTAAAGCTGCGCGCTGTGCGCGCCGCCAGCGATTGAATGTCTTTTCCGATATACCGATTTGCCGGCAACTGGCGCAAACGCCCTGACCGGAGGCGATCAAGGCGGCAATCGCCTGACAGCGGCGTTCCTTGTCGGGGATCGTGGTCACAGGGCCGCCGCGCTCTTCCAGAGCATATAGGCCGCGACGACGAAGATCAGCACCGCAAACACGGTTGTCAGCGTGCCAGTGCCAGATAGCCGCTTGGCGGCGATTGTGCCGATGAACCCGCCAGCGATGCCACCAGTGATGAACACGCCAGCCAGCACCCAGTCGATCAGCCCGGAAAATGCGTAGTTGGCGGCTGTCGTCAGGCCGAACGCCGTTACCGCGACGAGACTGGTTCCGACCGCGTTGATGATCGGCATGCTGGTCGATGCAACGAGGCCGGGGACGATCAGGAAACCGCCACCGATGCCGAAGAAGCCCGAGAAGATGCCGGTGCCCAGACCATAGCCCAGAACTTTGGGCGCATTCTCACGATTACATTGGGCACCCGGGATGCCCAGCGCTTTGCGCCCGCGCAGCATCAGTATGCTGACGACGATCATCACCAGAGCGAACAGGAACAGCAGCTTCTGCCCGTCGAACGCCTTGCCGACCGTCGACCCGCCCAGCGCGCCAAGGACGCCTGCAGCCGCATACATGCCGCCGCAGCGCCATTTGACCGTATGCTCGCGTGCATGGCTGGCCAGCCCCGTCGCGGCGTTGACGGCGACCGCCAGCGCCGACGTGCCAATCGCGACATGCGGACTGGAGACACCGACCAGATAGACCATCAGCGGCACGGCGAGGATCGAGCCGCCGCCCCCAACCAGTCCCAGCGAGAAGCCGACCAGCGAGCCTGACAGGAGGCCCAACACATATTGCAGGGGTTCGAGCATGGTGATCACGCCGCCTGACGCGCGCGTTCGATTGGTTGCGGCTTTACCAGCCACTCATGACCCTTGAGCATGCCGTTCCAATAAATCCACGGCAGCGCCTCGGACTTGAGCAGCCAGGACAGCCTCGCAGGCTGCGTTCCATCGATCAGCCATTTTGGGAAGCTGGGCAGGAGCTTGCCACCATAGCCGAACTCGGCGAGCACGATCTTGCCCTTCTCGACGGTCAGCGGGCAGGAGCCGTAGCCGTCATAACCGGCAACCGGCTCTCCCCCCTTAAGTACCGACAGCAGATTGACCGCCACGATCGGCGCCTGTTTGCGCGCCGCGGCGGCGGTCTTGGCATTGGGCGTGGAGCCACCATCGCCAAGACCGAAGATATTGGGATAACGGACGTGCTGCAACGTCACCTGATCGACCTCGACATAGCCTGCCTTGTCCGCCAGCAGACTGTCCGCAACGACACGCGGCGCGATCTGGGGCGGGGTCACATGGATCATGTCGAACGCGCGCGTCACTTCGCCCGTCTTTTCGCGGAAGGTCGCGGTCTTTGCCGCGCCGTCGACCGCGATCAGGGTGGATTCGAAATTGAGGTCGATGCCGTACCGCTCGACATAGCCCATCAGCGCGGGGACATAGTCCTTCACGCCGAACAGCACGCCGCCCGCATTGTGGAAGGCAACATCAATGTTGTTCAGGACGCCGCGTTCCAGCCAGTTGTCGCACGACAGGTACATCGCCTTCTGAGGGGCGCCGGCGCATTTGATGGGCATCGGCGGCTGGGTGAACAGCGCAACGCCTTCCCGCAGATTGCGTACCAGCTCCCAGGTATAGGGCGCTGTGTCGTAGCGATAATTGGACGTAACGCCGTTCTGGCCCAGCGTTGCCGCCAGCCCGTCGATCGCGTCCCAGTCCAGCACGTTGCCCGGCGCGACAACCAACGCGCGATAGCCAATCGCGCGGCCATTGGCTGTCGTCACCTGATCCTGTTCGGGCTGAAAGCTTTGCGCGGCTTCCCTGATCCAGGTGGCACCCTTGGGCATCACCGACGCCATCGAATGGCAGGTTGATTTCGGTTCGAACACACCTGCACCGACCATCGTCCAGCCAGGCTGGTAATAATGTTCGGTACGCGGTTCGATGATCGCCACCGAAAGCTTGGGATCCCGCTTGAGGATCGATGCCGCCGTCGCGATGCCGCCTGCACCCCCGCCGACAATGACAACGTCATAGCGGGCGGCGGGGCGATCGGCCGCGGGGCCATCCGGGCCGCTGGCCCCTGTGGCCTCGATCCGATCGCGCAATTGCGACAGGTCATAGCCAGCCGCATTTGCCGCGCCCAGGATGGCTGCGGTCGGGCGCGATCCAGCCTGGGACAATGCCCAAAGCGTCGTGGCACGGGTGCCGGTCCTGCAGAAAGCGAGAGTGGGGCCATCGGCAGATGCCAGCGCATCGCCAAAGGCCATAACCGATGCGTCGTCGAAATTGCCACCGCTGATGGGAATATAACGATAGGCAATGTCGAGCGCGTCAGCCTTTGCCTTCAGGTCGGCTGAGAGAGGTTGGCCGGGCTCTTCGCCATCAGGCCGATTGTTGATGATCAGACGGACGCCAGCAGATGCGGCCTGGTCAATGTCTTCCGGGGTAATCTGGCCACAAACGAGCAGCTTTTCGTCGAGCTTATGGGGATTCATCGAACCTCTCCTTTTTAAGTTCAGGCGTGGACCGGCGTTCGCGGTCCCGACGGGCGATCAAGCGCCCACACGATCGCGAAGCCGACCGCCATCGCAGCAGTAAAGACGGCGGCTGCCGGAGGGTTTATGGCAAAGGCGGCCAGCGCCGGGCCGGGGCACAATCCGCCAAGCCCCCAACCGATGCCGAACAGGCCAGACCCGCCGAGCAGGCGTGGCGTGATTGGATCGGTGTCGGGCAGATGAAAATCGGCATCGGCAACAGGCGCCGCCATCCGCCGCTGAATCAGCCAGGCGATCGCCATCGGGATCATCGCGCCACCCATCACAAAGGCAAGGGTGGGATCCCAGGCACCAAACAGGTCGAGGAACCCGCGGACCCGCACGGGATCCAGCATGCCCGACACGGAGAGGCCCGCGCCGAACAACAGGCCGGAGGCAAGGCCGATCACGCCGCGCATCACCAGCCACCTCCAACAGCATTCACGATTGCCACGGTCGCGAAGCCGGTCGCCATGAAGGTGAATGTCGCAACGATGGATCGCTTCGACAGGCGCGACATGCCGCATACGCCGTGACCGGACGTGCAGCCCGACCCGAGCCGCGTGCCGATGCCGACGATCAGCCCGGCAACGGCGAGCGTCGCCATGCTCATGGGGAAGCGTGACAGGATCGGCCCCGCCAGCCATGTGACGAGTGCTGCACCAAGCGGCAGGCCGATGATGAAGGCCAGCGCGAGCATGCGCGGTGCGCCACCGCCCAGCCCGATCGCCCGCGCCGCCATGCCGCTGACGCCGGCGATGCGGCCCGCGCCCAACAGCATGATGGCAGCCGCCACGCCGATCATCAGGCCACCGATCAGCCCCTGCAGCGGCATCGCATGATCAGGCATCACAGCACGTCCAGCGGCAGCTTGAGGTAGCGCGTGCCGTTATCCTCCGGCTCCGGTAGGTGCCCGCCGCGCATATTCACCTGTATCGAGGGAAGGATGAGCCGTGGCATCCCCAGCGTCGCGTCACGCCGCGTGCGCATCTCGACAAATTCGTCCTCGCCCACGCCTTCATGGACGTGGACATTGGAATCGCGTTCCTGGCCGATGGTGGTTTCCCACACAAAGTCGTCACGGCCCGGCGCTTTGTAATCATGGCAAAGGAAAGTGCGCGTCTCACGGGGCAAATCCATCAGGCGGCGGATAGAGCGATAGAGCATCCGCGCATCGCCGCCGGGGAAATCCGCGCGGGCGGTGCCATAGTCCGGCATGAACAGCGTATCGCCGGTGAACACTGCGTCGCCGATGACATAGGCCAGGTCCGCAGGCGTATGCCCCGGCACGTGCAACGCGACCGCAGGAATCGACCCGATCGCGAACCTGTCGCCGTCATCGAACAGATGGTCGAACTGCGAACCGTCACGCTCGAACTGCGTGCCCTCGTTGAAGATCTTGCCAAACACGCTCTGGACTGTCGTGATCGCGCGGCCGATGGCGAGCTTGCCGCCGAGCTTTTCCTGAAGGAACGGCGCGGCAGACAGATGATCTGCATGAGCATGCGTTTCCAGCAGCCATTCGACCTTCAAGCCTTCGATCTCGACATAGTCGATGATCGCCTGGGCAGAGCCGTGCTCGGTGCGGCCTGATGCAGCATCGAAATCGAGCACGCTGTCGATAATCGCTGCGGCGCGGGTTACCGGATCATGCACCACATAGCTTGCAGTGAATGTCGGCTCGTCAAAGAACGAGCGCACAACCGGCGCGGACAATTCCCCGGCCTGGGTTTCCGCCACAATCTGTGTTGCGAGCATGAGTGGCTCGTCACGTTGGTCCATCTCGACTCTCCAAACTTTCATACTTACACGTTTCTAATAATCGAGTATTATAGTTGCGTCAACTCACGAGATTGACGACAATGTCGATCACCTTGAATGAAAGCTTCGATTTGGCTCCTGAACTCCCCTCCTGTTCCGCGTTGCGCCTTGGCGAGGAAGCGCCGGATTTCACCGCCCGCTCGACCCGTGGCCCGGTGTCACTTTCGGATTTCCGAGGACGATGGCTTGCGCTCTTTTCGCATCCGGCGGATTTCACGCCGGTCTGTACCAGCGAGTTCGTGTCGATCGCGCGCGCGCATGACCGGTTTGCGGCGTTGGGGTGCGAACTGATGGCACTGTCGGTCGACAGCCTGTTTTCCCACCTCGCCTGGATCCGCGCGATCCGCGATCGGTTCGATGTCGTCGTGGACTTCCCGATCATCGAAGATCCGACGCTGGAGATCGCGCGCGCTTATGGCATGGTCGGCCCAAACGCGATGGATGCCAGCGCGGTGCGGACGACCTATTTCCTCGATCCGGACGGGATATTGCGGGCATCGACCTGCTATCCGGCCAGCGTCGGGCGCTCCGTGGAGGAGATGCTGCGTCTCGTCGCCGCGCTTCAGCGTGTTCATGATGGATCGGCTCTGGCGCCGGAAGGTTGGATGCCAGGCAGTGATCTGCTCGCGGTCCCAAGCCACGATGTCGCAGACGTGCTGGCAGCGCCCGCCGGCACCGACTGGTTCTACACGCCGATCAAGGATCAGGCATGATGGCGGATATCGCGACGCTTGATCTCGAGGCCGCGGCGGATTTGCTTCGGGCGCTTGCACATCCGGTGCGCCTCTCCCTGCTGCGCACGCTCATAGATGGCGAGCGCTCGGTCGGCGAGATCGAACACTTAGCCAATGTGGTGCAGCCCGGCCTCAGCCAACAGCTCGGTGTTCTGCGAAAGGCCGACCTTGTGCACACACGACGCGAGGCAAAGCTGGTTTTCTATCGCATCAACCAGGCCCGTATCGCTGAAGTCAGCGCCTTGCTTGATGCCTATGCGGGGACGGTAGCCATATCCCGTGCAGACGCGGTCGCGGCCCGACTGCAGGCCGGCGGCGGCGCGGCCATGTTCGCTCGGATCGCGCCACGTAAATGATGCTGCGAGGCTGTAGAGCCTCGCAGCATCAAACTCTCAGTCCACCAATACGGTGCGCAGATAAGGGCGATGCTCGGTCCAGCCCTGGGGGAAGAGGGCGCGTGCCTCGTCATCCTTGATCGAGGGAGGAATGATCACTTCCTTACCCTTCTGCCAGTCTGCCGGAGTTGCGATACGCTTGGCGTCGCCGAGTTGAAGCGCATCGATAACCCGCAATATCTCGTCGAAGTTACGTCCCACGCTCATCGGGTAGGTCATTGTCAGCCGAATCTTCTTTTTTGGATCGATGATGAAGACCGATCGCACCGCTGCGGTCGCGCTCTGATCGGGGTGGATCATGTCATACATCTTGGCGATCGACAGATCCGCGTCAGCGACGATGGGGAAAGTCAGGTTGGTGTTCTGGGTGTCGTTAACATCCTCGATCCATTTGCGGTGCTCGTCGGCAGTGTCAGTCGACAGGCCGAGCGGTTTGACGTTGCGGGCCTCGAACTGATCGGCAAGCTGGGCTGTGCGGCCCATCTCGGTCGTGCAGACCGGCGTGAAATCGGCAGGGTGGCTGAAGAAGAATACCCAGGAGTCGCCAGCCCACTCATGCAGGCTGATGGGGCCGTTCTGGGTGTCGACGGTGAAATCGGGTGCGGTGTCGCCAATGTGCAGGCTCATGTCGGGTCCTTTCGGGGTTGCGATAACAGACACCTACCGCAGGACACCGAAAGGAACCAACACAATATGTGACTTTCTGTGATCGTGTATATGAATATGCGCAATTATATGAGTTCAGTGCTTGAGCTTTCTGCGTCATCCGCCCCAGCCCATGGTCTCGCAAGCCTTCGACGCAGAGCTTCAATCGCCGAGATAGTCAGTTTACGCCGGTTGGCGCCGAATTTCGCTGGAACACCTTGGGCAGTAATGAAAGCGGCGGTGTAGCGAGCAGATTCCTCAATCGGAGCGCCGTCGATATATAGTCGGTCAATACGGCGGCCTTTATCATTCTCCGCCTTGAAGACGAGCCGCACGCCGCGCATCCTTTTGATATAGCCGCCCATCTGCTCATACGGATCCGACGCAAAGGTTCGCTCGAGATTTTCCTCCAGCATCTCGCGGATTTCCGAGCCGGTAACGTCCACAACCGAAACAGGTGGGTCCACCGGCACCATGTTCCAAAGGTCGTTCATCGTGATCGGTCCAGGCGCGATCGGTGCGCCGTAACGCCAGCCATTGGAAAAGGCGATCGGCGTTCCCGCTGCCTCGGCAATGGCTTCGAGCAACAGGTCATCCATCGGGCTGTTGAGCATCGCATACCGATGCAGGGCGACGTCCGTGTGCCCGACGACCTCGCTCATCGACTGCCTTTCGCTTGCGAGAGCCGCGGCGACAGCATCCGCCAGGCCCGGATCGCTCGCAACGCTGTCATCGACGGGTATCAGGCGATGGCGCCAGCCCTGAATGCCATTTTCCGAAACATCCAGATCGAGCCGCCCGACATAGGAGCCATGACAGCCAGACTGGAAAATGATCGCCCCATTGACGACGACGGCGTTTTCCATGCGGTTATGGGTGTGGCCGCTGGCGATCACGTCAATTCCGGCCACGTCCTTGGCCAGTTGCACATCCTGCGGAAAACCGAGGTGGGACAGGACAACAATCAGATCGGCATCCTGCCGCAGCCGTTCAATATGGCCGGGCAGTTCGGCATTGCCCGTGACGAAGCGAAGGCCCTTGCTGAAGGATGGCGGCATCGTCTTGTCCACAATCGGGCAGGCGAGGCCGACAATGCCTACCTGCACCCCGTTGCGTTCGATGATGGTCGAGGGCGGCATAAACAATTCGCTACTGTCTTCGAGAAAGATATTCGCGGCGAGCATAGGGTGGGCCAGCTCGCTCGATATCTCAGCCACACGTTCCGGGCCGTAGGCAAACTCCCAGTGTAGCGTCATCGCGTCGAAGCCCAGCGCGTTGATCAGTGGCACCATCGCCCGTGCCCGATCCTGCACGGCGAAATGGGTGCCGTGGAACGTGTCGCCATTATCCAGCGCGATCACTCCGCCGGGATTTTCCTGCCGTGCCTGGTCGAACAGAGCCTTGATTCGCGCCAGTCCACCCATCTGCGCGAACTGGAAATCGCCATGCGCATCGCGCCACAGTTCGGAATGGGGCTCCACATAGCCGTGCAGATCATTGAGTTGCAGAATGGTCAGGTTTGTCATGGCGGCTCAAAGCCCTTCCGCGATCAGCGCTGCGGCATCCAGTCCCCATGCGGGCACTTTGCCATCTGCGGCAAAGAACATGTCGCGATATCGCATTTTCAGGAAATAGGGCACGCGCCCCACCTTCAGTATTTGGCTGTCACCGCCGAACCAGCTGTTGGAATGTATCCAGAACGCCTTCCCATCGCCCATATCGCCGATGCACAGCACCTCGGGCTTCAGCGGAAAGTCAGCCTTTTCCGCGTCCACGGTGCCGAAAATCTTGCCAAGTTGAAGCCCGATGATGTCTGATTGCTGATGTCCGATGGCGCCCAATTTGGGCACCGTAACAGCGGCGCAATCGCCACAGGCGAACACTTCGGGGTGGTCAGGGTTGCGCATCAGCAGGTCGGTTTTGATAAACCCTTGGGAATCGCTGACAGGCAGGCGTTTGACAAAGTCGTGCGCTACCCAGTCGGGGAAAATGATCTTCACCTCTGCCAGCAGGGTGCGGCCATCGGCAAACTCGATGGCGTCGGCCGTCAGTCGCGTGATGTCCTGCGTGTTGTTCCAGTAGTTGAAGCCCATCTTGGTCGCGAGTGTCAGGAGTTGTTTGACGACATCCTCGCCTGCGTCTTCCGCGATCATGGGGGCTGGCGTAAAGACAGTGACGTTTTCGGGGCCGCCAAGTTTCCGATCCTTGAGCCAGGTCGCCATCGACATCATGACCTCGACGGGAGGCCCTTCACAGGCGGCAAGCGCCCGCGGGATCGATCCGCCGGGATAGGGTTCCAGACCGTCAGCTCCGTCCCCTTGGTGGAACCTTGCCGATCCGATCGCGATCGGGCCGCCTGCGTAGCGGGTGTTGAGATAGCGGCGCAGCTTTTCCCCGTGGTACAGGTCACTGACAGTGTGGCCATGTTCGGCGAAACCCTCGATCCGATCATAGGCAAGCCGGGCGCCCAGTGCGAAGATGACATAATCATAATGTTCGACATGATCTTCGGCGCCACCCCGTTCTGCGGGCCTGAAAGTTACATTGCGCGCTGCAATGTCGACAGCAGTGACTTCCCCATGGATAAAATCGATGTCATCCTTTGCCAGGATGGGCACCAGATCCATCCGCTGGTGCAGCGCTGGGTTGCGATCTTCGAACACGTCAGCCGGGATGTTGGGAATGAACAGCAGATAGCTTTTGCGATCGACTACGGTGATGCGCGCCTTGTCCCCCACATATTGTCGCACTTTTTGCGCGCAGGCCAGCCCCGCAAAATTTCCGCCAAGAATGAGGACATGGGGGCGACCATCATAGTGTGGCATAGTAATCTCCTTGGCCGTCGCGGGCAGCAAAACGGAAGTAAAACGAACAGTCGCGCGCGCGTTCCAACTTGGCAGGATAGCCACGCACCTTAAGGCATCCTTACCACTTGGCGATGCGGATGGATGCGTGCGGCTTGGCAGCGAAATTACCGCCCTCGCATAAGCCTGCCTTAAGCTGGCCCGGCTTTTGACCTTCCGGACGGGAGGTCCACGATCATGATCAATTCATCACGGCGCGGCGAACGATGATCGCGCTGGTACGCACGGCACTGACAAAACCGCTCACGTTCATCGTGATGGCCATAATGATTTTCGGCATCGGGGTGCTGTCTATCCTGCGCATGCCGGTCGATATTTTTCCGCGCATTGGGGTGCCAGTCATCGCCACAGCCTGGACCTATACGGGTCTGTCCCCGCAGGACATGGCCGGGCGCATCGTCACGCCGTACGAACGGGTGTTGACCAGCGCGGTCAACGATATTCAGCGGATCGAAAGCCAGTCCCTGAACGGGGTGGCGGTGGTGAAGATCTATTTCCAGCCGGGCGTGGATATCCGCACCGCCACGGCGCAGGTCACGTCCATTTCGCAAACCGTGCTGCGCCAGTTGCCGCCCGGCATCACCCCGCCGATGATCGTCAATTACGATGCTTCCACCGTGCCGATCCTGCAACTGGCCCTGTCCGGAGAGGGGTTGAGCGAACAGCAGCTGTTCGATCTGGGCCTGAACCAGATCAGACCGCAAATGGTCACCGTGCCCGGCGTCGCCATGCCGTTTCCATCGGGCGGGAAGCAGCGGCAGATGCAGATCGACGTCGATCCCGCAGCGCTGCAGGCGCGCGGGCTTTCGGCGCAGGACGTCGCGGAGGCGCTGGCCGCGCAGACACAGATCAGCCCGGTCGGCTTCGCCAAGATGGGCGATCTGCAATATAATATCCGCCTGAACAATGCCCCTGCATCGGTCGATCAACTGAACAATCTGCCGGTGAAGGTGGTGGATGGCGCCACCATTTTGATGCGAGATATCGCACAGGTGCGCGACGGGTCCGCCCCTCAGATCAATGTTGTTCATGTTGATGGTCAGCGATCCGCACTGATGACCGTGTTGAAAAGCGGCAGCGCATCCACTCTCGCCATCGTGGACGGGATCAAGGAGCGCCTGCCGCTGGTGCTGGCTGGCCTGCCCGGCGCATTGAAAGTGACAGCCATCGGCGATCAGTCAGAACTGGTGAAGGCGGCGGTATCTTCCGTGGTGATGGAAGGCGCATTGGCTGCCCTGCTGACCTCGTTGATGATCCTGCTGTTCCTTGGATCATGGCGATCGACAATCATCATCGTCACTGCCATTCCTCTTGCGATCCTGGGTTCCATTGCAGGTTTGGGCGCGGTGGGCCACACACTGAACCTCATGACGCTGAGCGGGCTGGTGCTGGCGATCGGCATTCTGGTGGATGATGCCACTGTCACGATCGAAAACATCAACTGGCATCTTGAACAAGGCAAGAGCGTGATCGCTGCCATCCTGGATGGTGCGGCACAGATCGTGAAGCCGGCACTTGTTGCGTTGCTGAGCATCTGCATTGTTTTCGTGCCGATGTTCTTTCTGCCCGGCATTGCGGGCTTCCTGTTCGTGCCGCTGGCGCTGGCGGTGATATTCGCCTTGCTCACGTCCTTCGTGCTCGCCCGCACGCTGGTGCCGACCATGGCGATGTTCCTGCTGCGCCCGCATGATGAAGGAGCAAAGACCCGCCCGACTCGCAATATATTCGTTCGTTTTCAGCGCGGGTTTGACCAGCGGTTCGAACGGATGCGTGCCCGTTATGGCCAGTTGCTGCGCCGCGTGTTGGATGTTCGCCGCGGCTTTGCCATGGTCTTTCTAGGCGTCATGCTTCTGTCGTTGGCACTAGTGCCGCTGCTGGGGCGCGACTTTTTCCCGGCGGTAGATTCCGGCCAGATCGCCCTGCACGTGCGGACGCCTGCCGGCACGCGGATCGAACAAAGCTCCGCCACTTTCGCGCAGGTGCAGCGGCAGATTCGCCGCGTGATCCCCGATGAGGAAATCGAAACAGTGGTCGACAACATCGGCATCTCGCTGGCGCCGCTGAATAATATCTATGCCAACTCCGGCACGGTCGGGACCAATGAAGGAGATATCCTGATTACCTTGGCGGAAGTGCACGGCGATACCGATGGCTATGTCCGTGCGCTGCGACATCAATTGCCACTCAGCTTCCCTGGTGTGGATTTCGCCTTCCTGCCTGCGGACATGACCAGCCAGATCCTGAACTTTGGATCGCCTGCCCCCATCGATGTCCAGATACGTGGGCGCAACATCCCGGAAAATCAGCAATATGCGCAAAAGCTGCTGAAGCGCTTGCGGCAGATCCCGGGGCTGGCCGATGCGCGCATTCAGCAATCGACCCGCTATCCGCAGTTGAATATCGATGTCGACCGGGCACGCATCGCGCAATATGGCCTCAGCCAGCGTGATGTGACGTCCAGCCTAGCCACGGCGCTCGCCGGTACGGCGCAAAGCTCGCCCGTATTCTATCTCAACCCGGAAAACGGCGTGTCCTATCCTGTCGTGGCGCAGTTGCCGGAACAGGACGTAGGCTCCGTGGCCGAACTGGCCGCACTGCCGGTGGCGGGCGGTGCCAATGCCGCATCGCAGACGTTGGGCGGTCTTGGGCAGATTACGCGCAGCAACACCCTGTCTGTCGTCAGCAAATATGACATTCAGCCGGTCATCAACATCTATGCCACCACGCAAGGGCGTGATCTGGGTGCCGTTGCGACCGACGTGAACGCCGCCATCGCCGCGCTGGAAAAGGACCTGCCGAAAGCATCCACCGTCACACTGCGCGGCCAATATGAAACGATGAACATAGCCTTCACCGGCCTCGCATTCGGCCTGATCGCGGCGATCGTGCTGATCTATCTGGTGATCGTGGTGAACTTCCAGAACTGGATCGATCCGCTTGTAATCATCGGCGCGTTGCCCGCCGCATTGGCAGGCATTGCGTGGATGCTGTTCCTGACCGGCACCACTTTGTCCGTACCGGCACTGATCGGCGCGATCATGGCAATGGGCGTATCCACTGCAAATGCTATCCTCGTCGTCAGTTTCGCGCGCGAAAGGCTGGCGGAAACGGGCAATGCTGCAACGGCCGCACTGGAAGCGGGCATGGTTCGCCTGCGCCCGGTGCTGATGACCGCGCTGGTAATGATCATCGGCATGTCGCCCATGGCGCTGGCCCTGGGCGAAGGGGCGGAACAGAACGCGCCGCTGGGCCGTGCGGTGATCGGCGGTTTGGCGTTTGCCACAATCGCCACGCTGGTGCTGGTGCCCGCGCTGTTCGCGCTGGCCCACCGCAAGGGCGCCCCGAAAACCCGCACTATCGAACTGGAACCGAGCCATGCCTGATCCCACCCCATCACGGACTTCATCGCGAAAGGGCCGCCTTTATGGTGCGGCGGCAGCTGTTGGCGTAGCGCTGCTGGTGGGTGGCGGCATCGTTTTCCGCAATGCGGACCATACCGAACAAGCGGAATTCGCCCGCGCCAATGCATTGCCGACCGTCAATGTCTTGCACCCACAACCGGCGGAAGCAGGCGCCATTCGTCTGCCCGGCATGTTGGAACCGGATAACGAAGCCGCCATCCATGCCCGCGCCAGCGGCTATGTGGCGCAGCGACTGGTCGATATTGGCGATCATGTGCGTGCGGGGCAGGTTCTGGCCGTGCTGGACGCGCCGGAGGTGGAACAACAACTGGCACAGGCGCAAGCGGACCTGCGCACGGCGGAAGCCAACCGGGGACTGGCGCAAACTACGGCCGTACGTTGGAACGCGCTGCGCGCGAAGGACGCGGTATCGCAACAGGAAACCGATGAAAAGACCGGGCGGCTAGCGGCGGCAGCGGCCCTCGCCAGTTCGGCCCGTGCCAATGTCGAACGATTGCGCGCCACGCTAGGCTTCAGCCGTGTTGTGGCACCTTTTGCAGGCCGGGTGACCACCCGGAACGCGGAAATCGGCGCCCTGGTGAATGCGGGCAACGGCGCCGCCAGCCCCCTGTTCACCATTGCAGATGACCGCCGACTGCGCCTGCGCGTCCGTGTGCCCCAGGCCTTATCAGGACAGCTGACGCGAGGTGTGGTGGCCAGTCTGACCGTACCGGAATATCCGGGCGAGAGTTTCGACGCCGTACTGGCACGCACAGCAGGTGCAGTGGACCGGGCCTCGGGCACGATACTGGCCGAGTTCGAGGTGAACAACTCAGGCCAGCGGCTGAAGCCGGGCGGCTATGCTGCAGTGGCCATCCCCATGGCGGCGGGCACCGCAGTAACGCTGCCTGCCAGTGCGCTGATTGTCACACCGAAGGGAACGATGGTGGGGCTGGTCGATCGCGAAGGGCGCGTGACGATGCGCCCGGTTATGATCGGACGCGACGATGGCGCCAGCGTACAGATCGCTTCCGGCCTGACGCCGCATGCCCGCGTGATCGCCGCTCCTCCAGAAGCGCTGGCACAAGGCGATCGGGTTCGCATCGTCCGCAACCGGGGGAAAGGTACTGCCAATGCGCAGAATTAACCTCGCCGCGCCCGCCTTGCTGTTGATGGCGGGCTGTTCCATGGCGCCGCCACTCAATATTCCGGTCACGCCGGTGGCGGAAAGTTACAAATATGGCGCACGGTGGCAGGATGCCGCGCCGGCGGACCGGCAGCCGCGAGGGCAATGGTGGCGTGATTTCGACGACCCTGTACTGGACGACCTGATCGCGCGGGCGGACGAGGGCAGCCCAAGCCTTGCCGCAGCAGTAGCCCGGCTTGACCGCGCGCGGGCGGAGGCGCGCCTTGCGGGGTCGGATCTTGTCCCCACGCTGGATGCCCGCACGGCCATATCGCGCGAACGGCTTTCCGCTGGTCGGCCCATCGGTCCTGGCGTTCCGATAACGGCGGACCAGTATATTCTGGGCGGTGCGCTGAACTATGAAATCGACCTTTGGGGTCGGGTGCGCGACAGCGTCAGGGCTAGCGAAGCGGACGCGGGAGTCGAAGCGGCCAGTCTCGCCTCCGTCCGCCTCAGCCTTCATGGCGCGCTGGCGGATGCCTATTTCCAGTTGCGTGGACTTGACCGGGAAGGTGCCCTGCTGCGCCGCACAGTGGACGCTTACGAAGCGTCAGACGCACTGATCCGCATCCGCCACGTAGGCGGCATCGCATCGGGCGTGGATCGCAGTCGGTCGCAGACGCAACTCGCCAATGCACAAGCGCTGTTCCGGCAGATCGCGGCACGCCGGGCGACGCTGGAAAACCGCATCGCAACACTGATTGGCATGATACCCGGGCAATTTGCCGTTGCCCCCGCCGATAGCATTGGGGCTTTGCCCACCATTGCGCCGGGCCTGCCATCCACCCTGCTCGAACGGCGACCTGACATTGCCGGGGCACAGCGGCGGCTAATTGCTGCCAATGCCCGCATCGGCGTGGCGAAGGCGGCCCGGTTCCCCCGCATCGATCTGGCATTGGCGGGTGGTTTTCAGGCCAGTGGTGCGCCCCTTGTCAGCGCCCCAACCGGATATTGGGCGCTGGGACCATTGTCGGCGGTGCTCAACTTGTTTGATGGCGGGCGGCAGCGGGCGCGGGTTGCCGTCAGCGAGGCGGAATACAACATCCTCGCCGCCAATTACCGCGAAACAGTGCTGAATGCCTTCCAGGAGGTAGAGGATTCGCTGGCCAGCACCGCGGCGCTGGCGGCCGAGGAAGCCGACCGGCGGCGGGCCGCGCAGGCCGCTTCGCGCGGGGAAGAACTGGCGTTGGACCGTTATCGCGATGGCGCGGCGGACTATCTGGAAGTCGTCACCGCACAAACTGCCGCCCTGGCTGCGCAACAAGCCTTCATCACTGTGCAGACAGCGCGGCAACGGGCTGCGATCACCCTTGTTCGCGCGCTTGGCGGCGGGACGCAGGGCAGGGTCGAACCGGCCGGTGGCTGATACGAATCAGGCTGAGGCTAGCCGGGCTGCAGCGCAACAAGATCGATCAGTGCGGACATCCCGCCATGGCCGCTGCCTTCGCGAATATCCGCATCGTAGCTCTGCAGGGAAACAATATCCCACCCGGCAAACGCTTCGCGCAGCATGCTTTGGGTATAGAGGTTGTCTTCTACCTTCGGCCCGCCTGTGCCATATTCCAGCTGTTCCGGGCGATAGCCTTCCAGCAGCAGAATGCCGCCGGGCCGCAAAGTTCTGGCAAAGCCGGCGAACATCTTGGCCCGCAATATGGGATCGGCAAATTGCACGAAGATCGCCACGACCGCGTCAAATGCGGCCTCCGGCCAGTCGTAGGCGGCCAGATCGACCTGCTCCAGCGTCAAGGAAACGCCACGCTGTTGCGCCAGCCTGCGCGCCTTCGCGATTCCGGCGGCGGATATGTCGGTTGCGGTAACGTCCAGGCCCTGTTGGGCCAGATAGACCCCATTGCGCCCTTCCCCATCGGCCACCGCCAGCACCCGCCCGCCTTGCGGCAAACGGCCCGCTTCACGGCGCACAAATGCATTGGGCTCGGTTCCAAAGACATAGTCTTCCGAAGCGAAGCGACTGTCCCAGAATGCGGCTGAATCCATACGATCAGTCATGCGCTGCCTTCCATGCTCCCATCGAACCAAGATAGATGTCGAGCTTTTCAAAACCGCGGCTGGCCAGCCACCCTGCGGCGACCGTCGCGCGCATGCCGCTGGCGCACATCAGGGTGTAATGCCGCTTCTTGTCCAGTTCCTGCCAACGGTCGTTAAGCTGGCCGACATAGATATGGTGCGATCCGTCGATGGCAGATTTGGCCCGTTCGTCTGCATCGCGCACATCCAGCAACGTCCACCCTTCAGCACCACCTAAACGGTTTTCGACTTCGTCCGTATCGATCATGGGCGTCTGCTGAATCGTTACGCCTTTCGCCGCGGCAGGCACCATGCCGACATAGCCACCCACCACATTATCCAGCGCGATCCGCACCAGATGTTCCAGCGCGGCGGCGAGTTGATCTTCATCTGAAGCGATCAGGGCGACGCTTTCCCCTTCGCGGATGAACCAGCCAGCAAATGCGGAAATCATATCCACGGGCAGGCTCATCGCGCCAGGCAGATGGCCCGCAGCATAGGCCATGGGTTCGCGGACGTCGACCAGATGATCCGCTTCGCAGTGCCTTAACTGCGCGAGCGAAAGGCGGCGCGGGCGCATCACCGGCGGCAGCGCACTGCCCCCTTCCACGTTCAGCCGTTCCATCAGCCGGAAATAGGGCGGTTGATAGTGATTCTCATTGACTTTGAACCGAATGAATTCGTCGCGATCCGTGGTCTGGAGCCGCGGATTGTTGAGCCGCTCATGGCCGATGGTAGAGAACTCGCGATCGGCCATGCCTGATCCGCAGACCGAGCCGGCACCGTGCGCCGGATAGATGATGGTCTGATCGCCGAGCGCCAGCAGCTTGCGGAGGGAATCGAACAACAGCCCGGCCACTTCCTCGCGCCGGTCGGGATAAAAATCGGTTCGGCCGACATCGCCGACGAACATTGCGTCGCCAGTGAACACGCCCACCGCCTTGTCAGGATAGGCGGTATCAAACAGCGCATAGGCCAGATGGTCATCAGTATGGCCGGGTGTTTCCATGGCCCGGATTTCCAGTTGGCCGATGGCATAACAATCACCGTCGCGCGCCGTTGTCGCATAGACTATGGGCCGTTCCGGGTTCGGCCCATGCAGCACCTTTGCACCCGTCATGCCGGCGAGCACCGACGCGCCAGATACAAGATCTTCGTTACGATGAGTCTCGAAGATATACGTGATCTCAAGCCCTGCTGCACGCGCCTTCTCCAGGTAGATGGCGCAGTCGCGGCGTGGGTCGATCACGGCTGCCTGCCCTCCCGACCCCACCAGATAAGACAGGTGGGAAAGGCCCGGCGTCTTTATCTTTTCCAGCAGCATAGTTCGTTCCTTCTTGTATGGGTTTCGCGCCGCGACGACTGCTATTGTCAATTTGAAACGAGCGGCCATCCCTGGCGTTGCAGGAGGACCAGCGTTGTCATCGCGGACAGATCGAGAGTGACCGCCGGATCGATGTCCTCCCGCGCAATGCCCTGTCCAGCGGTGGCCTGGCCACAGACATGGATTTCAACGCCAGCCCGCGTAAGTGCGGCAATCAGCGGCGTGTTTGGGTTGGCGGACTTGAACCGCTTTTGGTAGGCTTCGTCACGCAGAATCAGCGGTGTGGCTGGCCCGTGGATGATAACCTTGATATCGCCTGGTTTGGTGGACACGCCGCTCGATGCGAGCAGATTGAGATAGCGCGCGACCCTGTCGAGACTACGGTTGACCCCGTTTGGCCCACGTGCCTCGCCGGTGATTTCGAACAGCGCCCGCATATCATCCGTGGCGGCGGGACGGTTGGCAACCTGCGCCACGGGCGCAATCGCGCCATAGTCCGCGACCGCCGGGTGCCTCGCAACTTGAGCGGATGCGGGCATGCAAACAACCAATGTGGCGGCGCCCCCCAGAATGAGTAATTTGTTATAAATGCTCATCATCTGTCTCACCTTCCGACTCATTGGCTAGCCTGATCAGAATCTCGCTGCTTAGCATCTGCGGCAGCTCCCGAACCGGACTTTTAGACGGCGCGTAGAGATAGTAAGGGATCGAATTGCGGCCGCGGCTGGCCAGGAAGCGCGTGATCTCTGGATCGCCCCGCGTCCAGTCGGCAACGAGCATCGTCACACCCGCCTTCGCGAATGCCGCTTGCGTGTCCGCCCGGTCGATCGCCACTCGCTTGTTGACTTGGCAGACGAGGCACCAGTCTGCTGTGAAATCGACAAAGACCGGTACGCCCTGCGCGCGCAACTCAGAAAAGCGCGCTTCACTGAACATTTGTGATCCGGTACTCGCCGGAGCGGTCGCGGCGGGCGGGCGCGGCAGCTCTACCGCGATCGCGACCAGGAGCGCCGCCATCACCGGGGCCAGCCCGACCATAGCGGAGCGCCCCCCGCTTTGTCTCAAGCCCACCCACCATAATCCCATCGCGGCCAGCGCGGCGATCAGCAGGCCCATCGCAAGCCCGTCCACGCCACTTTGCCGTCCCAGGACCCAGGCAAGCCCGATCGCGGTCAGCAGCATCGGAATCGCAAGAATGCGGCGGAAGGTTGCCATCCACGGGCCGGGTTTCGGCAGCCAGCGTTGAAGTCGGGGCACGAAGGCGATAAGCAGGAATGGGAGCGCCATACCGAGGCCCAGGCCTGCAAAGACCGCCAGCGCAGCTGGCACCGGCAGAACCAGTGCCGCGCCCAGCGCGACGCCCATAAAGGGGCCACTACAAGGAGTCGCGATCAGCGCAGCAAGCGCACCGGTGCCAAACGCGCCGAGGCCGCCTTTCTTCGTCATCCAATTGCCGGACAAAGAGGGGCCACTCACTTCGAACAGACCAGCCAAATTGAGCGCGATTGCCAGCGACAAGAGCATCAGCAGCAGGATCATCCGGGGATCCTGAAGCTGAAAAGACCAGCCAATGTCATGGCCCATCGCGCGGGCGCCTACCAATATTGCGCCCAGCGCCGTGGTCGTCGCTACGCTCCCGGCAAAATAGGCAAGCCCTTCCACTTTCGCGGTGTGCCGGTCAGCGCCCGATCGAGCGAGGCTCAGCGTCTTGAGCGACAGGATCGGGAACACGCAAGGCATCAGGTTGAGCAGCAGCCCGCCAAGGATCGCACCGGCAAGTGCAATTCTGAACGCGCGCGTATCGGCTGGCGCGGCACGCTTAGAGCCCTGCGCCGGAGTGGGCTTGTCGACAGCGTCGGGGAGAACGGCGGCTGTGGCTGGCGCCGACCGTGCTACAGGCGCCTTGGTCTTGGGGATTTCACGGGCACCCGAAGCCATCAACGCGAAACTGCGCTTACTATCCGCAAACACGCCGCGAAAATCTGAAGGCGTGGGCGCAGCATTGTCCGATGCGGCGACAGTCACGCGCCATCCACCTTCCCGGCGCACGACGGTCTGCGGCGCCGATGCCGCGAACCAGCCATCCTGAGCGGGAAACAGGCGCACCGACGATGCATCCAGCCTGGCTTCGCCATCAATGTCGAAGCGCCAGTCTCCACCCTGACGCCCGACCACCATTTTAAGTCTGCCTTCCACAGGCAGTGCCGCCTTGGCCGCCCGGAAAACCGGCGCCGCAGCTGCATTGGTTGTTCCATCACCCGCCGTCAGCAGCAGATCGAGCGTGGCGCGTTCGGGGACACACAGCGTGTCCGAGCAGGCAAGCCATGAGAGGTTGACGCGCAGCGTGATGGAAGTGCCCGGAGCAACATCGTCGTTCAGGTTCAAATCTGTAAGGAGCGTGAATGCACCTTTGTGAACATAGCTTGCCAACCCCGCGAGCTCGAGCAGGGTTGGTGCGGGATGGCGCAGGTCACCCATGGTTACGCCGTCCGGCACGGTCCAGTTCGCCTCTACCGAGAGCCCGCTGTCGCCCGGATTGACCCAATAGCCATGCCAGCCAGTGCGTGGCACCATGCGGATAGCGATGCGCGTTGTCGTGCCGGGCTTTGGGGAACTGGATTCGGCCAGCACCGACGCATTGATATTTGCCGTGCCCTGAGCGGCGATCGGTCCAGCGATGAAACCAAGCAAAGCGGCTGCGAAGAGTGCGAAAAACCTTATCGCAAGACGCGGTAGTCGATCAATCATCGTCCTGGCCGGCGTTTTCATTGTGATGCAGTTCCGTTCGGATCGCGTCGCGCAAGCGCCACTGCCTCACGCAACCCGCGCAGATCCATGCCGCCGGGGATGAGATAGGGGCCGATCAGCATACCGGGCGTGCCTTGAAGGCCCAGCATTGCTGCGTATCGGCTATTGCGATCCAGCACAGCATCGATCTCAGCCTTGTGCGCGGTAAGGTCAGCCTGCAGTTTCGCCCAATCCACCCCTGCCTTGCCTGCTGCGGCGCGAATATTGTCCGATGTCAGCTTGCCTGTCGTGGTCATCAGCGCATCGTTGAACGCGGCATGCTTGCCTTGCCATTTGGAGGCGATGGCTGCCCGCGCGGCTTCGGTGGACGCAGCGCCGAAGACCGGCCAGTCACGAAAGACCAGTTTCACCTTGGGGTCTTCGTTCACCAGTGCTTCGAGCGACGGGTGGAGCTTGCGGCAAAAGGGACATTGATAGTCGGAGAAAACCACGACAGTGACATCGTGCCCCTGCGGCGCGATGGCGGGGGCAACAGGATCATTCTGGATTTGCGAGCGGATGCGCAGCGCGTCTGCGCTGGAGGTGTCGCTCGACGCCTGACGAGCTTGCGCCGGGTCGGCATCACCGCTCCAAAGCGCCACGCCGCCGGCCAGAAGCGCGGCCAAGCCGATGCCAGCGGCGATTGTCAGTGTCTTCATCTCATTGGGTCCTTTGCAGATCACGCATCCCTGCGGTCAGCGCCGCCCGGGATATCTCGCCGGCGTGGAGACCGGCAATTTCGCCCGCCTCGTTTACGAACAGGGTGGTTGGAAGCGCCACCGAAGCGACAGCCTTGCCCAAGACGCCGCCCGGATCACTCACGATTGCCCCATTGGCCAGGCCCTGCTTGGCAAGAAACGCACGGATGGCCGCAGCGTCCTCGCCTTGATTGACGAGCAGAACCGGAACTTTGGAGCTTTGCGCCACGTCGATCAGCATCGGCATTTCACGACGGCACGGCGGACACCATGTGGCCCACAGATTGATAACCATAGGTCGCCCCGGAATGCCCAGCTCGACCGGTTTGCCATCGAGGTCCGTCAGCATCAGGCGCGGCATCGGTCGTACATCCGGTGCAATCAAGGTGGCCGCACCGAGATGAAGTACAAAAAGACCTGCAACCGTGGCGATCAGGGCAAGACCTGCAGGTTTGCGCCCCAGCATAACCAAGATGATGATCAACGCCGCCGCAGCGCCTGCCCAAACCGAGAACCCGCCCTGCCAGATTGCAAGCATGCCCCAGGGTTCGGCGATAAAAGCATCAAGATTGGCAAGAATAAAGCCGATGCGCGCTGCAACCAGTCCGGCCAGCAAGGACAACCATCCGGCACGCATTGCCCTACTATCCAGCCGCGCGGCAATCACACCCGCGATCGCCAGAAACGCCCAGATCGCTGCAACAGCGATCAAACGGTCTGTAGCCATGGCAAGTGGGCCGATCTGTATGACGCCATCCATTGTGGTTCTCCTTGCCGCCCTTTCTTAAGGCAGGCTTAGCATCCGGCTTAAGGTAGCGGTAAGGCGGACAGGGAAAGGAGCAGAAATGCGGATTCTGCTTGTTGAAGATGATGATATTCTGCGCGACGGTATCGTGGTGGGGCTGGGCCTTGAGGGGTTCGAGGTCGATGCTGTGGCCTGTCTTGCCGACGCGCGCGCCGCGATAGGAGATCATGCTGGCGTCGTGCTCGATATCGGCCTGCCAGATGGATCCGGTCTCGACCTGCTAGCGGAATGGCGACGGGCCGGCGTCGAGACTCCGGTGCTGCTGCTGACGGCGCGTGACATGGTCGCGGACCGGGTCGAGGGACTTGATCGCGGTGCCGATGATTATCTGGGCAAACCCTTCGATCTTACAGAACTATCAGCCCGCCTGCGCGCGATCATGCGTCGAGCCAGTGGCCGGGCAAGCGGCGATCTGGAACTGGGTGCGCTGATAATCAGCGAAGCGCGTAGATCAGTGGCCTTGGATGGCGAGGAAATCGCCGTGTCTCGCCGCGAGTTTGCGATCCTGCATGCTTTGGCGGAGCGCCCGGGGCACGTGCTGTCGCGCAGTCAGCTGGAAGATCGCATCTACGGCTGGCAGGAAGAAATCGAAAGCAACGCGGTGGAGGTACACATCCACAAGCTCCGTGCGAAACTCGGCCGGAGCCGCATCGAAACGGTGCGCGGAGAGGGTTACCGGATTATACGATCATGACCGCGTTACGGATCCGTCTGTTCATTCTCGTCGCTGGCGTGACCATGCTGGTCTGGGCGGGTGCAGCAGGCTGGACGAGTTTTTCAACCAGGGCTGAAGTGCAGCGTGTGCTCGACGGGCGGTTGGTGGAGGCGGCACGAATGGTCGCTGCGCTCGATATTCCCGCCAGCGGACCAGTGCGGCGACTGGCACCGGCACCTTACTCCCGCCAGTTGTCGTGCCAGATCTGGTCTCTGAACGGCGCTTTGATCGGTCAGTCAACCGGAGCGCCCGATGCACCGTTGGCTGGGGGCGCGCCCGGTTTTTCAAGTCGCCGGATCGGAGATGAACAGTGGCGCGTCTATACACATGTTGACGCGGCGCGTGGCATCAGGGTCATGGTTGGCGACAGCTTGGCGGTCCGCCAGCATCTGGTCAACGATCTGATGCTGGGCTTGCTGTTGCCCGCAGCGGCTGGGCTCGTTGCGCTCGCTGTGTTGCTTTGGTTTGGTGTCCGGAGTGGCCTTGCACCGCTCGGTCGTGTTGCCCGCGCAATCGAGCTGCGTTCGCCACAGACCCTTGAGCCACTCGCCGTCGACCCCGTGCCCGAAGAACTGAGGCCGCTGGTGCAGGCAATGGACGACCTGCTCGCCAGACTTGAGGGGGCCAGACGTGCGGAGCGCGATTTTGTGGCCAATGCCGCGCACGAGCTCCAGACGCCGCTGGCTGGACTCAAAACCCAGGCCGAAGTGGCCCGTCGCGCCACGGACCCGGCCATGCGCGATCATGCCCTGGAGCGCATCGCTATAGCGGTGGATCGCACCAGCCGGCTGGTGCGCCAGTTGCTGGAGCTGGCCCGGCAGGAAGGGCGAGAGGCCGAACCGGCCGACTGCTTCGCGCGCGTGCGTGACGTGGTGAACGGCGTGGCCGGCGATTATGCACATCTGGCCGCGACGGGCAGTCGGTCGATCGTCACCGCCTGCGGACTCCGCGATGTCGACCTGGCAATCGATGCCGAAGCCCTTCGCCTTGCGCTGGGCAACCTGGTGGAAAACGCTCTGCACCATGGAGGCAAAGGCCCAGTCCGGATCGAGTGTGCCGCAAACGATGGATTGGAACTGCGTGTCATCGATGGTGGCGCGGGCATCGCGGCGGAAGAGGTTGAGCGTGTGCGTCGCAGATTCGAACGCGGCCCTCGCGCCATGTCGGGCGGCACCGGGCTGGGCTTGTCGATCGTCGAGGCCGCAATCGCTCCAGCGCAGGGCGTTCTGGAATTTCGTCCGGATAATGCCGGCTTTGCCGCCGTGCTGCGCTTTCCATCAAATCGCGTCAGGATATCGAGCGATGGTGCCAGCTGACGTTCCCCCCGATCAAGGAGATGGATCTCCACGAAAGGCATTCAGCCGCCGCGACTTTGCTACACTGAGCCTATTTGCCGCAGTGGGATGGCTCGGAAGCTGGATACTTCGCGAAACTGCGCCTTTGGCTCAGGACATGTCTTCAAATGGCAGAGCTCAAACCGCCGCGGACCAGCGGACGAGTCGGTCGGCTGGGAACCCGGATGGGTCGGTGACCGTGGTTGCGTTCAATGATTTTCTCTGTCCGATCTGCAAGGTGACCGCGCACATACTTGCAGCCGCAGTGAAGCATGACGGTGACGTGCGGATCGAGTATCGCGATCTGGCTTTCTTCGGGCCAATGGCGGAGCGTGCCGCCCTGGTCGGCCTCGCGATGGACCGACAGAGTCTTTATCCCGCCTATCACGACCGTACGATGGCAATGCACATACCGCTGAACGATGCAGTGCTGCGCGATATCGGACACGATATAGGCGCGGATTGGGAACAGGCCACGAAGGATCTGAAAGACCAGCGCCAAGCATTTCTAAACCGTTTGCATCAGGACGCCAATCTTGCTTTCGGTCTCGGTATCCGCGGCACACCTGCGTTCCTCGTCGAAAGCCTCCTCGCCATTGGCCGTAAGACTGAAGATGAATTTTTGGCGATCTTTGCCGAGGCTCGGGATAAGGCTCGCATCGCTGAATGACTGACCGGCTAACCCCGGTAGGGGTGACTACACGAAAGTGACGTATCTGCACGCTAAGAGCGAACAAATCCGGTACAATGCCAGCAGAGGCTACCTGTAGGTACTCAACGGCGTGTTCAACCTATCCTTTGAGCATGTGTCGATCATTGCGGGCGCCGATATGGGAGTGCCGCAAGCCGGCTCACCAACGATCGAGGTAGAGCCCTGCTCGCCAAGTATGTGAGTCGGTTGCCCATCCCCGGTATGGCGAAGGATCGCCGATGAACCAGAGCGTCGACGGCAAGGGTCGCGCAGCGATCAACGTTCATCAAGCCCAACTTTCCCCACTTCAAATCGCTGAGGGCAGCCATGTCGGTGTCAATGCCACCGGGTGCAAAAGACCCAACGCTCACACCCGTCCCGGCAAGCTCGATGGAAAGTGCCCGCATGAGGGTACTCACATAGGCCTTCGACGCGCCGTAGACCGCTTGGAAGGGTACGGATGTTTCGCCCGCCAGGCTCGACACTGCGATTATTGAGGATTCAAACGGCTGCTGCCGGAAGATCGCAATCAGGCGGGCCAGCAAATCCGTGAAGCCGGCTACGTTTGTTCCAATCACCTCGGCATAGGCGTCGGCACGGCTAGCATCAAACGGACCGGCGCTCGTCAGCCCGGCAGCCAAGAAAGCCGCATTGACTTTCAATTCTATAACCTTGGCCGCAATCTTCTCCCTGCCCTCAATTTCACGTTGATCGGCCACTATGATCTCGCACGGGACATTAAACCGCTCGCCAATTTCGGATTGTAGCTCCCGCAAGTTGTCGAGCCTTCGCCCAACAATCAGGGGCTTGGCCTGGTACGATGCCGCCAAACGGAGGGCTGACGCCCTGCCCAAACCGGTTGAGGCCCCTGTAACCAGCACCCACGAGTTCTGGATCGGCAGCGGTTTCATGCGCTTTCCAGAGCCTTGTACAGGGCGGTTTTCCCGATCTTGAGCCGAGCCGCCGCCTCACGAACAGTTAGGCCCGCTGCGATGTGCGCCCGCGCCTTGCGCAGCTTGTCGGGAGTGACGACAGGGCGGCGACCGCCCTGACTACCGCGCTCGCGCGCGGCTCGCAGGCCAGCATGGGTGCGTTCCCGGATCAGATCGCGCTCGAATTGGGCAAGCGAGCCGAAGATGTTGAATACCAGCATCCCGCCTGACGTGGTGGTATCGATCTGCTCGGTGAGCGAGCGGAAACCCACGCCGCGCGCCGCCAGCTCGCCGACTTTCTCGATCAGGTGGCTCATCGAACGCCCAAGACGATCGAGTTTCCAGACCACCAGCGTGTCGCCGGTACGCAGATAGGTGAGCGCCTCGGCCAGGCCGGGCCGATCGGCTTTTGCTCCAGATGCATAATCGTCGAATATGCGATCGCAACCGGCAGCGCTCAACGCGTCGAGCTGGAGCGCCAGCTTCTGGTCTGCGGTCGAGACGCGCGCATAGCCGATCAGCGCCACATGCTGCCCGATCGTGTCCGTTTTCCCATCATTTTGCGATCTTGTCCGAATCGCCATCACAGGTCCAGAGTTGACGGACATATTCATCCTGGCCGCCAGAGGACCGTCTGACGGACAGGCACAGCGAAGGAGATGATGCTTGGCGAGGCGGCGACTGGTGAGCCTGGAAATCTGGGCGGGGCATTATGACGCGCCGCTCGATGAGCGCGAGATTGCACGTCACTATACGCTGACCAGTGACGACCTGGAAATTGTCGGTCGCCGTCGCGGCGATGCCACCCGGCTCGGTTTCGCGATGCTCCTGCTCACCATGAGATGGCCTGGCCGTGCGCTGGAAGCGGGCGAAGTCCCGCCCGCCCCTGTGCTCGGTTATGTGGCCCGCCAACTCGGCGTCGCGCCCGACGCCTTTGCGGACTATGCTCGTCGGGATCAGACCCGCCGCGAGCATCTTGTCGAAATCCGACGATCGCACGGGTTCAGGATTTTCGATCGCGACGCATTCCGCGAAGTCGTCGCCTTCTCGATCCCTATCGCACAGACCATCATCCACCCCGGCCAGATGGCAGGCGTCATCGTCGACGAACTCCGGCGTCGGCAGATCCTCCTACCTTCTTCTTCGATTCTAGAAGCGGTGCTGCGGCGGGCTCGCCAGCAAGCCGAACAGCTTACCTATGAAGTGCTCACAAACGGTCTGCGGCCCGACACCCTTCAGGACCTGGACGATTTGCTGGCCCGACGAACGGGGCAAGCCGCGACATGGCTATCCTGGCTTCGCAATGCGTCACAATCGCCGGCAGCGCGCAACATTCTGCGCCTGATCGAACGGCTCGCCTATGTCCGCGCACTGGGCCTCGATCGCGGGCGGGCTGACATGATTCCGGCTTCGACTTTTGACAGGCTCGCGGACGAGGGCAGCCGCATCACGCCCCAGCATCTTGGCGAACTCAATGCCCTGCGCCGACATGCGACGCTGGCGGCAACCGGCATCCGCCTTGAGGAAGACCTGACCGACGCAACCCTGACGATGTTCGACAAGCTGTTGGGCAGCATGGTGCGCCGCGCCGAAAACCGGACCCGCGACAAAGCCCTCAAGACGGTGCGCGAGCTGCAGGGTCATCTCCGGACGCTCACAGGGTCTTGCCGCATCCTCATCGACGCGCGAACCAACGGCGTGGACTCGCTGGCGCAGATCGAGGCGCTGGACTGGCAGCGCTTCGCCGTGTCGGTCGAGCAAGCCGAAGTGCTCAGCCGACCGGAAACCGTCGATCGCACCGCTGAATTGATTGAGCGGCATCGCACGGTAAAGCTCTTTGCCGGCGCCTTTCTCAACACCTTCGAATTTCGCGGTGCCGGTGCGGTGCAGGGACTTCTGTCGGCGCTGGCCATTATCGCGGAGCTATACCGGACCGGCAAACGGCGCTTGCCTGATCGCGTGCCGCTGCGCTTTGTGCCGTCCGCATGGCGGCCGTTCATCCTGCGCGATGGCATCGTCGACCGCGCCGCCTATGAACTATGCGCTCTGTCGCAGCTACGTGAGCGGCTGCGAGCGGGAGACATATGGGTCGCGGGCAGCCGCCAGTTTCGCGATTTCGACAGCTACCTCATCCCACCGGCCACCTATGCGGCGCTTCGCGAGAAGGGACCACTGCCGCTCGCCATCGAAACGGATTTCGAGCGCCATATTGAGGAAAGGCGCACCAGGCTCGACACGGCCATCGAACAGGTAACGGTCCTCGCGCGACAAGGCGAGCTGCCCCAGGTCAGGCTTGACGAAAACGGCCTCATCATCTCGCCGCTGAAGGCGGCAACGCCGCCCGCTACCGAAATTGCCCGTCGCGCAGCCTATGATCGCCTGCCACGGGTGAAGATCACCGACCTGCTGCTTGAGGTCGATGCTTGGACCGGGTTCAGCGAATGCTTCATCCACCGACGTTCGGGCCGGGAGGCCGACGATCGCAATGCGCTTCTCACCGTCATCCTCGCCGATGGCATCAATCTCGGCCTCACGCGCATGGCGGAAACCTGCCGGGGCGCAAGTCTGCGCCAGCTTGCTCACTTGCATGACTGGCACATCAGCGAGGCCGCCTATGGCGAGGCGCTGGGAAGGCTGATCAACGCCCATCGCACCATGCCGCTCGCCGCGCTGTGGGGAGACGGCACCACCTCGTCGAGCGACGGACAGCAGTTTCATGCCGGCGGTCGTGGGGCCGCGATCGGTGACATCAACGCGCGCAGCGGCAACGAACCGGGCGTCGCCTTCTACACCCATGTCTCGGATCGATATGATCCCTTTGCGAGCCGGGTGATCGCGGCGACCGCAGGCGAAGCGCCCTATGTCCTGGATGGCTTGCTGTATCACCAGACCGGCATGACGATCGAGGAGCACTACACCGATACGGGTGGAGCATCGGACCATGTGTTCGGTCTCATGCCCTTCTTCGGCTACCGCTTCGCGCCGCGCTTGCGCGACATTAAGGAGCGTCGTTTGCACCTCCTTCCCGGCCAGGAATCCGGCCCCTTGCTCGCCGGCATGACGACCGAACCGATCGCATTGGGCCATGTCGCGGCGCATTGGGACGAACTGCTACGGTTCGCCACGTCGATCCGCACCGGCACCGTCACTGCTTCGGCGATGCTGCGCCGGCTATCCGGCTATCCGCGACAGAACGGACTGGCCCTCGCGCTGCGCGAGCTTGGCCGCCTCGAACGCTCGATCTACATGCTCGACTGGCTGCGCGACATCGACCTGCGCCGGCGCACCCAGGCGGGCCTCAACAAGGGCGAAGCCCGCAACGCGCTCGCCCGCGCGCTCTTCTTTAACCAGCTCGGCGAATTGCGTGATCGGCGGTTCGAAAACCAGACTTATCGCGCCTCCGGCCTCAACCTGCTCGTCGCCGCCATCATCCTGTGGAACACTCGCTATCTCGAAATGGCGCTGGCTGACATCGGCACGCCCGACGAGATCGCGCGCCACGTCGCGCCATTGGGCTGGGAGCATATCTCGCTGACGGGGGACTATAGCTGGAATGTCGAAGATCGGCCCGATCCGGATGCCTTGCGGCCGCTGCGCGCCGTCAGCTCCCTGCTCGCCGCGTGAAGTTCGCTATCCGTTCGCCCTTAGCGTGCAGATACGTCACTTTCGTGTAGTCACCCCTTTTAGAACGCGTGAAAGTGCATTCGGCCATACGCCGTGCAGACAAAAATGTTATAAAACTGCGTTGAGGCTCACACGGATAGACCTTTAGGATATAACCATTTCGGCGTTAACAAGGTGCGGATTCTAAAAGCCAGCTATCCGCTATTCAGAATCACAACCGAACGGCTGTGATCCTAGCATTGGTGGGATTCCTGTTAGTGATCGGCGTCAACATTTTCTCGTTTCTACGCTCTTGACTGATTTTGGGAAGCCGCTCGCGTTCAGAAAACGCGAGCGATTGTGGGAACCACTAAATTAACGGCAAAGCGTCGATTGCTCGCCGATCGCAACCTGTTGGTATCATCGGATGATGGAGCATCTGGTAATCCTCAGAACGAAACCTGTACGCGCCCTACGATTCTGTCTCCGGCGTTGCGTTGATCGGCAAACCGGCTGGCAGTGGCGGTGCGGGAGACTTCAGTCCCAATATAATCGACGCCGATCGTCAGACGGTCACGACGATGCTCGAGACCCAGCCGCCAGTTGGTGTAACTGCCGCCCGGACGAAGACGCTGCGCCCGACTGGGGTCGCGGACGCTGCCGGACGAGTGGCCGACCTCGGCCAGCATCGTCAGCGGCGTACCAGGAATACCGGCATTGGCGTTCGCATAGGCATACACGTTGCTGCCACCGATCGCGCGCTGCGACGGCGCGCCGATCACGCCGACCGTGGCGTAAAGCGGACCATAGGCATAGCTTGCCGACACGCCGGCCTCGACATAGTCCATGCGGCCCCGCGCGCCCGCGAATGCGTGGCCGGTGGCGTCGGTACGGATACGCACCGCACCCAGATCCCAGTCGGTTCCCACCGAAAGGTCGACGACCGCATCGGCGCCACCGTGTCGCACGCTGTTTCGAAGCGTTACCACGCGCGCCGATGCATCAAGCCGGCCGCGCGAGACGCGAATATCGCCTGCCAGCGCGGCACGTCCTTCACTCCAACTCAGCCCGCGGCGTTCCTCCTCGCTCATTACCTCCAAGGTTACCGAACCGGCATCCTGTGCAAACGCGGGCGTGATCAGGCCGCAGCTCGCGGCACCGAGCACTCCCGCCAATTGAACGCGGCGGATCATCCAGCGCGCTGCGGACTGTGGATCTGGTCGAGCTCGACGCGCAGCATCTGCTCGTCTTCCTGCGCCAGCTTTACCAGATGCTGCTGCATGTCCGCGGACTTCGTCGCGACCTCCTTCCTGATCGCGCCATGGCTCGAAACGCACCAGCCGGGCCGGGTGCCCGAAATCACCGGTTCGCTATTCATGCTGCGCACCAGCCTGGTACCCGATGCCGCGACCGCGTGTCGCGCCACCGACATGCTCGCCGCCCAGTCGCAGCGTAGCGACGACGGTCTTCCGCCAGGTGCAACCGCGCCCACCTGCTTATGGGTGATGACCACGTCGCCGCGATATTTGACGGCGACCGGACCGCTGCGGTGATCCACCTGGTTCTGATGATCGACAGTTATGCCGAGGGCCGCACCGGTAGCAGCAAGCACCAAGCCGGCAGTTAGAAAATAGGCCATTTTCGCTCTCCTTTTGTCATCCCGATCCATTCTGATCGGTGAAGCCAATCCTTACGGACGATGATTCTACAACGATGGTTCAGCGTGTCGGTTCAGCTGAACTGCGGCCGCAAGGCGCGTGCGTGCAGGCGGTCCTTTACGCCGAGACGCAACCGCTTCAAACGAAATAGCCGCAAGGTATCGGGCATGCGTCGCTTCATCTCGACGCGGATCTGCTCATCCAGCCGCGCATGCAACTGGGTCAACTTGTGAGAAAATATAGGCAAAGCCGCTCTCCAACCAACGATTAAACGATCGGATCAGCCGCGATGAAAGCAGGCAAACAGGCCAGGCCTAGACATCGAGATAACCCGATGCGGTCCGACATCACGTTCGTCCAGAGACGATCGCCAGAGGGGCCCGGCCCGCTCCCTCGAGCTAGGGTTTTCGCCGGTCAAGGTCAATAGGAGAGCGAATGGATTTGCACGAGTTGACATTAGGACACGGGTCCCCGATGTTACTGACATGTACGCTCCTACGACACATAAGCGTTTCCGCGACCACGCCGGCCAACTCGCCGCACGCGCTTAGCCCGAGCTCGCGGCCACTGCCGTTCGAGTTCGGGCTTTATTCGATCTGACCTTTGGGACGCGTTCTGCGCGCCCATGATCTCGAATAAGTGGAAACCGTGTAGTGGAAAACCAAGTCTCGAAATCCGATGACTTGTGTCAAGATGACCGTCAGCATCAGGTTGCCAATCCAGCACCTCAGCCTTTCCTGCGGATGAGGCCACAAAACTTTTTCTCGAACGAATTTGATCTGGAAATTGTAGAAGACTATTCTAAGGCAGATACCGAGGATAGGCGAAATGAAGGTAAAGACTGGCTAAGCCGACTTATGGAGCTTAACCTTTTACTTTTAATCGTTCTGGTTGGCGTACCGGTGCTGGTATATTGCGTCTTATCCTCCGCACTTTAGACAGGACAAGATCCCACTTTTGCGCCGCAACCGGGAGTGCGGATAAAACCGATCTTGATTTCCTGACCCATCAGATATGCCGCCACAGGCGCCTCGTCATACCCGCTCAGCGCAAGCCCACCCTCGGCAACCTGCGTGTTCCCAAAGCGGATCGACAGCGTATCGCGGTCGGCGGGTTCACCGGCCTTGCCGACCGCCATCACGACCCGGCCCCAGTTGGCGTCCTCGCCGGCAATGGGCGTCTTCACCAGCGGCGAGTTGACGATGCTCATCGCGATACGGTGTGCGCTGCGGTCGCTCTCCGCGCAAGTGACCTGAATCTCGATCAGCTTCTGTGCGCCCTCGCCATCGCGGACGACGAGCATCGCGAGCTGGTGGCAAAGGTCCTCTAACGCCGCGCGAAATGCAGACGTCTGACTCGTATCACTGAAGGCTCGGGCCATACCGTTTTCCGACACCCTGCAGATCACCGGTGTTCTTGCTTTACCCCGAGGTCCCTGCCGCTGCTCAGTAGCACTGTCGGAAAGGTTGTGTTTTCCGACAGGGTTCGGCTCTTAAAAGCTGCCGGGCCGCTTCCTCCCAAATTCACGAGAAAAGTCGGCCACTTTTTGAAAGCGGACGTTTCGAACCGTGGTTCTGACACTTCCTGCCTCGCAAAATGTGTGGGGCCTGCGGCAGCTTCACAGCCGACCGGTTGTGACACCGTACGCTCGATAGAAGTGCCAAGGGTTGACGTAACCTGTTGCAGGCATCATCTTCGATTGATGTACGCTCCCGCGACATACAGGCGCTTTCGCCACCACGCCGGGCAACTCGCCGCGCGCCTGTAGCCCGGGCTTTGAACGGCGTTGCCGCCTGAGTTCGGGCCTTATTCGATCTGATCCTTATGGTCGCGCCGTGCGCGCCGGTCTTGAATGGCGGAAAGCTGCTGCAATGGAACAATACACTCTCCCGGCGAATAGTCGTCCGACTATCCATCTTACCGCTGGCGAATGCGACGCGCTCTCGGAACTGGCGCTTAGCGCCGAACACAGGGACCCACATTCCTCGGCGATGCTTCTGGCCGAGCTTTATCGCGCCGAGTTGTGCGAGCCGGGCGAACTGCCGGAGCAAACGGTGGCGATGAACTCGCGGATCGACTTCATCTATGAAGGCACTGGCGCGCGCCGCACCGTGCAACTCGTCTATCCGCGCGATGCGGACATAGCTGCAGGACGCGTTTCGATACTGACTCCGATTGGTGCCGGCCTGATCGGCATGACAGCCGGGTCTTCGATCCGCTGGCCGGATCGCGATGGCCATGACCGGCTGTTGCGCATCGTGAGCGTGACGCCGCCCGGAGAGGGTTGAGGCCATGATCGAGGAACTGGCCCGTCACCGCTGCACCGGGGATGACGGCACGCCTTTGTTCGTGGTTGAGCACCGCCACCTCTTCACTTCGCAAGGGGGAGTAGGAGCGCGACAACATCGCGGCTCGGCCTGGACAACTCTGCTCAACGGCGAGCCTGTGCGCTACATCGACAACCGGACCTTTGAAGTGATCGCGACGGGTGAGCTGCTTGCCCACGATCCGCAGCGTTGCGACTGTGCGCCCGCAGTCAGGATCGCGACACGGGATGGTAGCAAGGAAAATATGGCGGGGCAGACATAGCCATGTCCGTCTGGATTACCCGATCAGCCCCCGATAACCTGCGCACGGCGCGCGAACTGCGCGCGTTGGGACAAATAATCGATCGGCTGCCGCGTCGATTTGACATTAAGGAGGTGTACCGCGATGTTCGCTGGATGCCTCTGCTTGAGACATATAAGCGGTTCATTGATCACGCCGGCCAACTCGCCGCACGCCGCTAGCCCGAGCTCGCGGACATTTGCCGCTTGAGTTCGGGCTCTATTCGATTTTGATCCCGCGGATGCGCGAAGCGCGTCCGCGATCTCGAATAAGCGGGAATCGCACATGTCAGAATTTACTGAAAAGCCGCACCATCGCCTATCGCACCATATCGATGGGATTCGCATCGTAGAGAATCGCCAGCGGTTACGCTCAAGACCCAAGCACTTCTTTTCTAACAATTTCTCTCTGGAAATAGAAGACGAAGCGACCACACATTATGAAACCGATTCCAACAGCAGGCTCAGTCGTCTGGGTAGATTTATTGACCTAAACCTTGCTTTCCTAATTCTGGTCGTTGGCGTTCCAATACTTGTTTATTGCGTGATTAGCTCGTCGCTTTGATAGGCCAGATCGGCATCATCGTCCATGACCGTTGGTATCACCGGTCATGGACGGTGCGTCGAATTTTGACATTGGCTTTCCCGAAGCCTGTTTCCGATCTGATGCATAAATCACAATTTGTGCATCAGATCGAGAATGGCGGAAATCTGCGCCTCTCCCTGATGCAAAAATCTGATGCACAGATAGTGCCCATAATAGTGGGCGAAGCCACCGTTGGGCAAACTAATCTTGCGGCTCTGCCGCAGTGGCTCCGCTGCGCAGTCGGTTTTCCCGTGTTGCCAGTTCTTCAAACCGACACAGCGGCACAGCCTCGGAAAGCTGACGGTAGAATTGAACATGAAACCGGACGGGTCCAAGCGGCACAACATGATGGAGGATCGTAGGCTCCACCAAACCTGGTCTGCTCTCAGGCGTCAGTATAAGTTCGGCACCCACTCGGCGTGGATCGGTTACGCAATAGCGCAATCGGCCTTCCGCCACCTGTATCAGCCCCCATACCCCTGGCTTCGTACAATGATCCTTACGAAGGCCCGCTGGAATCGAAACCTCTGTAAACACGTCAGTCTGACGATATGGCTCCAAGCCTTCGGGAAGTTCGGCAGCGGCCTCTGATGGCATG
Organism: Sphingobium sp. KKT206; assembly: GCF_055640555.1. NCBI lineage: Bacteria > Pseudomonadati > Pseudomonadota > Alphaproteobacteria > Sphingomonadales > Sphingobiaceae > Sphingobium > Sphingobium sp. KKT206. The sequence continues at coordinate 575,398 of NZ_CM145765.1, read as the reverse complement.
ATTTCCGATGTCACGCCGCCTCAGTGTAGAGCATGGTTTCACGTGCCTTCAGAACGTCAGCAAGGAACCAATACGCCTCGCCCCATGCATTCAGCACGGTATCATCAACCGCATCCCCAAGAACGTCCTTGATCGCCGGGAGCAAGGCGTTCGCAACGGCAGGGTAATGCTCTGGCTTAATGTGCGTCGCGACGTGGCGCGCAGCGATGCGTTCGATCGCGGGTTTCAACGCCTCAAGCTTGTCGGCGTTCTGTGCGAAGGCAAGGATGGCAGCCGCAAGCCGCTTAGGCTGCTCGCCAGATTCTTGAGCCGCCATATCGAATAGGGCTTTGATTTCAGGATCGACAAACAGCCGTTCGTACATGCGCGTCGTGATTTCCACGCCATGAACCTGCAGGATCGGCGCAGTGGATTTGACGATGGCGATAGTCTGTTCAGAAAGCGGCGTGGTCATGGGCAATTCCATATAAACATGCTGATGGAATGCATCTATACTCCTGCTCTAAAAAGATGCAATGCACCTGCATGTTTAAGGTCAAGATTTGAGATGCGCCTGACCGCGCATACCGACTACGCGCTACGCATTTTGCTCCATGCAGCACTAGCTGCTCGGGATGGAGACGGGCTGTTGGGGGTCGCGCAAGTGGCTGCCGACCATGCTATTTCACGCAATAATGCGATGAAGGTAGTAAATGTGCTTTCCAACGCTGGTCTACTCCAGACCGTGCGCGGGCGCAGCGGAGGATTTCGTCTCGGGCGTTCAGCCGAAACTATCACGCTTGGTGAAGTGGTGAGACTTACCGAGCCATGTCTGAATCTTGCCGATTGCGAAAACTGCATCCTGCGCGGCAGCTGTGGTCTAAGAGGTATGCTTAACAAAGCTATGGGCGTATTTCTCGCTGAGTTGGACCAACAAACTCTTGCGCAGGCTGCCGCTGGCTCACGGCTCCCTGCAGCGATCCAGCTCTCGAACGTACCCCGCGCCAGCACCACTTTAGTCTACAACTAATTTCCCAGATATCGTGCTAAACATATTCAAGCCAATCCTTGCAGGCGCGACCTTGCCAGATCGATTGATCGCAAGTTTGGGTGCTGCGATTGCCATCGCTCTTACCATCGTAGTTTGTGCTGGCCTTCCTCTTTCTGCTATGGATTTGCCGATCATTGTCGCACCCCTTGGTGCTTCAGCGGTACTGGTATTTGCCGTGCCTTCCAGCCCTCTAGCCCAGCCTTGGGCCGTGGTCGGCGGCAACACCATTTCAACCTTGATTGGCGTATGGGCGTTCAATCTGTTTCCAGACATCACACTTGCCGCTGGCGTCGCGGTGGGCGGCGCGATTCTGGTGATGTCGCTACTACGCTGCCTACATCCTCCGGGAGGCGCGGCTGCGCTTACTGCAGTAATTGGCAGCCAAGGCATTCACGCAGCAGGGTATAGCTTCGCTTTCGCGCCGGTAGCGATCAATTCCATAGCACTTGTGTCGATAGCTATGTTCTTTCATCGTATGACCACACATAGCTATCCGCACGTACCAGCCCTCACGCCGGAGCCTCGCGTTCCACGAGCTTTTCATTCATCCGATATCGATGCGGCACTGGAAGATATGCATGAAAGCTTCGATATCAGTCGTGAAGATATCGAAGTGCTGCTGGCACATGTCGAACGACATGCTCTAATGAAATCCCAGCGTCGGTAAATCCGTCAACTTCTCGATAATTTATGGCATTGTGGTTGCCCATTTCGTTGATGCAAAAGTTTTGATTTTTGCATCAAAAGCGACCGGGATGGCAAAGATCGACCTGAACGAAAGACCGTTTTTGGATCCCCCATTTGTAACTCGAGCGTCCGCTAATGGGGTTGCGATCGGAACACCGGCCTTCGACTCCCGCAAGCACAAAAACGGCCATCTTCCGCATCAATGTGCGACAAACAGGTGTTTTCCGACACCTGAGCGGGGCTGTCGGCGCTTAGCGTATATCTGGGTCCGTTCTATGTACTGACCCCAGCTTACAAAGGACCTAGCCGGGTTCGACTTCGCATCCAGCGAGGCCAACGAGGCCTTGGTTCGGCAACTCCATGGCGGCGAGTTCATCGACGGCGCTGACAACGTAGTACTGATTGGCGGGCCCGGCACCGGCAAATCGCACATCGCCACTGCGCTGGGAGTTCAAGCCGTCGAGCATCACCGCAGAAAAGTGCGCTTCTTTGCCACGGTCGATCTGGTCAACGCGCTCGAACAGGAAAAAGCAGCCAACAAGGCGGGGCAGATTGCCGAACGTCTGCTCAAACTCGATCTCATCATTCTCGACGAATTGGGCTATCTGCCGTTCAGCCCATCAGGCGGAGCTTTGCTGTTCCACCTGCTCAGCAAATTGTACGAACGCACCAGCGTCGTGATCACCACCAACCTCAGCTTCAGCGAATGGGCCGAGGTATTCAGCGATGCCAAAATGACCACCGCCCTGCTGGATCGACTAACCCATCATTGCCACATCATCGAAACTGGCAATGACAGCTTCCGGTTCAGGGCAAGCTCTGCATCACCAAAACCACGAAAGGAAAAATCACCAGCTTGACCCAAAACCCGCTCTGCGGGACATACCATCACCCGGGTCAATTCTCGATGGAAATACCGGGTCACTTCTCAGCGGAAATCTACAGCCTGATTTTCGGCCATCTGAAGCAAACTCGTTTGGAGAACGATAATAGGTTCAAGCGGGTGTCGGCAACTCGTGCTCGCCGATTTACAAGACCGGCGTGGCACCGCCGGCGCAGGTCGGGATTTCAAGCCAGTCCAGCAAGAACAGGGGCCGCTCAATCTTGCCGATTTCTTGTAGCGCCACTTCGAGTTGGTTCTGCCGCTCATAGGCGGCGAGCTTTCGCAACATGACCGAAGGCGCGACATGGCCGGTCTTGACCGAACCGACAAGCCGCAGCACGTCCCCCCATTGCTCACGGATAATATCGGTCCGGATGCGTTTGCCCAACAGCGGGCCAAGGAGTGGATAGGCTGTGGCCAGGGCAATCGGCGCGAGGTGTCTGTCGGGGAACCCCCTCAGACGCGGGCAGAAACGAAATCCCAGCATGGCGCACAGAGCGAAGACATGATCGGTCGTTCCGCCGGTGTCGGTATAATGCTCGGAGATCACGAGATCGGTGCCATGTCTGGTCAGGCCATCAAGCATATAAGATGCCTCATGTGTCGCGGCCGAGATCACATTGACATGGTAGGGTGCGCGCTGATCGGAATTATGGGTGTAGAATCTGAATACATGGTCAACGCCGTAGCGGGCGTTGATGTCGCCGCCACGTTTCGATCAACACTTTCGCCTCGGTCAGGCTGTAGAAGATCTCGCCATTGCTTCCCCATCCAGGACGTTGTCGGATCGTATATGATGCGCGCGGGCGGTCGGGTTCCACATGATGGCTTCCAAGGTTGGTCTCGCAATCCCTCGGGATCATATCGGACTTCGATCGTGCACCGTTACGCCAGCGTTCTGACGCAGCCTCTATGCGCGTCTGTGCGGGCCGCCATGCGCTAAATGCTCTTGTGATCGCTAGAGCCAATCAAGCCGGCAATATAGGCGGTATACATCTGACGTTGCGTCTTGTTACCCAAGTTCTTCAGATGAAGAAGCGGCGACTGACGCCCGCGTGCGGTTGCTGGACGCTCAAGCGTGCGCAGCACTGGCTGCCGCCGATTTGGCCGCCGCTTCCGATGACCGCGCCCGGCTGTGGCTTTAAAGAAGAGGATATAACTTGATATTGCGGCTGTCTTGGTCTTCTGTTGAATGGTTAAATATCCCATTTCACCTGCAATCTTTTAAATAGAAGGAGAGGATACCCATGTTCGACATTAATTTGTCGCGCCGCACTCTTGTGACCGGCGCGATGACCACAGCGACGATCGCCGTCGCACCTGCGAGCGCGCAAGTCGCATCGAGACACCAGTCGCGCGTTGTCCCACCCGCACCGACCAAGGACGGCAAGACAACACTCGACCCTGATGGGGCGCTGCGGCTCCTCGAGGACGGCAACGCCGCGTTTCTGCGCAGTGAAATCCTCAATCCCGACATCTCGCCGCAGCGCCGCCTGGAACTCGCTCGTTATCAGGCGCCGTTCGTTGCCTATGTTTCCTGCTCGGACAGCCGAGTGCCGCCGGAGTTGTTGTTTGGACGCGGCTTGGGCGAACTGTTCATCGTCCGCAACGCTGGCAATACCGTCGACACAGTCGCCAAGGGTTCGATTGAGTTCGCGGTAGCAGTTCTAGGTGTGCCCTTGATCGTGGTCATGGGGCACGAAGCGTGTGGTGCGGTCAAGGCCGCGATGGACGTGGTCAGTAAGAACGCGCGTTTCCCTGGTGCGATCGGCACCATGGTCGAGCCGATAATCCCCGCCGTGCTTGAAGCGCGGGGCATTGCTGGCGACGCCACCGAGGCCGCGATACGCCAGAACGTCCGACGCACGGTGCGTAACCTGCGCGAAGCTAGCGATCCACTATTGATGAAGCCACTTGTAGAGGGCAAGCTCATGATTGTCGGGGCTTACTACGAGCTCGGCACTGGCCGCGTTGATTTCTTCGATCGCTCATGAGCACGCACCCCATGCCCCTTTTCCGATACATCGCCGCACCGCTCGCCATTGTCGTGGGCACGATTCCTGCCCACGCATCCGAACATGACGAGCAAATCTGGACTTCGATGACTGGAACGACCACCCTGTTCGACAACGTGGATGCAACGCTCGAACTCCACGGTCGCTATACGGACGAAGTATCTAGACTAGGCCAGGTACTGATCCGACCGAGCCTGACCTTAAGGCTGCCGCGCGGGTGGTCCGCGACGGCGGGCTATGTTTACGTCCACACCCGGTTCGCTCGCACCGTCGCCAATGAGGAGCATCGGGCATGGGAGCAGGTCGCCTACATCTTCAAACAAGACAGGGCGACTGGGTTGTCGATCAGCGGCCGTACGCGGGTCGAACAGCGTTTTCGGTCGGATTCGGAGGGAGTTGGTTGGCGCCTTCGTCAACAGCTTCGGGCACAGTTGCCGTTACCGCGGGGGCCCTTACGTGTAGTCGTGTGGAACGAAACGTTCGTTGGTTTGAACACAACCCGATGGGACCGGCACAAGGGCATCGATCAGGTCCGAACCTTTATAGGTGCGAGCTTGCCAGTAGCGGAGGGAATCACGATCGAACCAGGCTACCTCAACCAGACGGTGTTTCGGATTGGCCCGGACCGGGTGAATCACATTTTAGCAACCAACGTATTCATTAGGTTTTAACTGAGCTCGCGATCGTGTCCCACCTGAACCGCGCCGGGTTTGTCTGAGGCTCCAACTCCTGAGAAGGTGGAGCTATGACGAGCAAGGCGCGGCACCCCCCTGCCCCAGGCCAATGCCTTCGCGATGGTGCGCCGGCGCGCGGCGGCCGCCGAGATCGGGACGGCGATTAGCAACCACAGTTTCCGCGCGACCGGGATCACCGCCTATATGAAAAATGGCGGCACGTTGGAAACGGCCGCGACGATGGCGAACCACAGTTCGATCCGCACCACCCAGCTCTACGATCGGCGGCCCGATGATGACGATGATGTGACGCTGGACGAGGTGGAGCGGGTGTTAATTTAGGGTAGCGGAAAACCCCACTAGGCCGGTTGTCTGTAGCTCACCATTCCGACAGGGTTTTTCGTGCAGCCAGATCGGGAGTATGCATCCGGTGAGGACCGCAGCTACTGACGGTTCGCTGCAGGATTTGGCATCTTACTTGCCGAGGAAGGCCTCGACGCCTTCTTGAGCGAGCACATCGCGGAATGCAGCATCGGCATCGCGGTCGGTGGGGAATAGATTGTCCCAGACCGTCGAGGTGCCGTGCTCGTTGACGACCTCGAGGGACCAACCGCGCTCGGTGGCGAGCCGCACGATGTTGATGGTCAGCCGTATGCCCGCCTGTTCGATGGACCGGCAGAGAGAGGATTCAATCAGTTCGGGTTGCGGGCCAAATTCCATGCCGTGATGCTATGAGATCACGGCTCCAGCTTCAACGCTGTTGGTTTCCAATTCCATGGGAGTAGATCGCCAAGCCGATTAGCCGGATGACCGGCGATGCGGGCGAGGACGTCAGCGAGCCAAGCCTGGGGATCGACGTCGTTGAGGCGACAGCTCTGAATGAGTGAAAACATGATGGCGGCGCGCTGACCGCCGCGATCGGAGCCGCAAAATAGCCATGCTTTCCGCCCGAGTGGCACACAGCGCAGCGCCCGTTCCGCTGCGTTGTTCGTGAGGCATACCCTGCCATCGATGAGGAAGCGGGTGAAGGCGTCCCAGCGCCGGAGCATATAGTTGATGGCCTTGGCGAGATCATGGTTACGCGACAGCTTGGCGAGTTGGGCGTTCAACCAGTCGTGCAGTTCGGCGATCAGCGGCGCGCTCAACTCCTGACGTGCGGCAAGCCGCTCCGCTGGTGTCTTGCCGTTGACACCGCGCTCAACGTCGAACAGGGCGTCCAGCTTCTGCACCGCCTCCAGCGCAATCGGATAGATGGGGCCAGTCCGCTCGCCGCGGCTCTTCTTGCGCGCAGCGCCCTCGACGTCAGCAAGTTCGAAGAACTTCCTGCGCGCGTGAGCAAAGCATCCTGCCTCCAGGATGAGACCAGGCTGGCGGTCGGGAGCGTACAGCTCGAAATAGCCCGCATAGGCATCTGCCTGCAGAATCCCGGACCAGGACGCGAGATGCGCCTGGGGATGTTCGCCGCGCCGGTCGCGCGAATAATAGAAAACGACCGCCGGCGGATCGGCGCCGCCGAATGGGCGGTCATCCCGGACATAATCCCATAATCGACCGGTATCGGTCTTGCCCTTGGCCATGACTGGCACGGTGGTGTCGTCGCCATGCACACGTTCGGCGGCAAAGACATAGGCCTCGATCAATCGGAAGATGGGCATCAGGGCGAAGGAAGCTGCACCGACCTGATCGGCAAGCGTGGAGACGCTCAGCGGCACGCCTTCGCGGGTGAACCGCTCCGCCTGGCGGTTGAGAGGCTGGTGCTGGCCATACTTCTCGAACAGCAGCATGGCGAGGAAGCTTGGGCCTGCCCAGCCACGCGGCACGACATGGAATGGCGCGGGCGGCTGCGTGATCTTCTCGCAGTCACGGCAGGAGAACTTCTCGCGTACGGTCTGGATGACCTTCCAGGTACGCGGGATCACCTCCAGCGTCTCGGTTACATCCTCGCCCAGCTTCGACAGGCGCATGCCGCCACAGGCCGGACAGGAACAGGGCGCCGGAACGACGACGCGGTCGCGGGGCAAATGGTCGGGGAACGGCTTTCTGACCGGCCTCTTGCGCTCGAAGGCGGTGACGTTCGTCGCCTTTGTCGCGGCGGTCTCGGCGGCCAGATCGTCTTCGGCGGCGTCGGCCTCCAAATCTTCGAGCTCAAACTCCATCTGCGCAAGAAGCCGGCGGGTGCGTTCGGCGCTGGGGCCGTATTGCTCGCGCCTGAGCTTGGCGATCTGCAACTTGTAGTGCGAGATCAATGCCTCGGTGGCGCTCTCCCGGGCACGGGCATTGGCCAGTTCGGCCTCGGCGCTGGTGGCGCGCTGTTCGGCCGCATCGGCGCGTTGCGTGCTGAGCCGGACCAGCGCCTTGAGCACTTCAATGTCGTCAGGCAGGGGCGAAACGGCGGCGTCCACAACCAGGATGGAATCATAGAAAACCGCCCGGTTAAAGCGGAAAATGCGGCCTCGACGAAGAAAGTCTGCGCCTATCCCGCGCTCTGCGGGCGCCAGCTATATTGCGGGTTCCGCCAGTCCACGCCGTCGAGCAAACAGGCCAGCTGTGAGCTCGTCAGCGACACTACGCCGTCCTTCGCGGAGGGCCAAATAAACTTCCCTCGTTCCAACCGCTTCGAATAAAGCGACATCCCGAGACCGTCGTGCCAGATTATCTTCACCAGCGACCCGTTACGCCCGCGAAAGACCCAAAGATCGCCGGCAAATGGGTCTCGCGAAAAACTCTGCTGTACCATCGCCGCGAGGCTCTGCATGCCGCGACGCATATCGGTATGGCCCATTGCGATCCACACCCGTGCGCCTGCTGGGATCATCGCAAGGCCTTCAGCGCCGCCGACACCAATGCAGGTGATGCCGCAGCTGATACGTTCACGCGTCCCTTGGCGCCGAGATCGATGATGATCACCGGCATCCCGGCCTGTTGCCCGCCTTGCTGGGTGCCATCGTCTACCACCGCCTCGGCGAACTCGGTCAGGGCGGGCGGTTGTCGCAGCTTGCTGCGCCATGTGTAGATCCGCGCCGTGGAAATGTCGTGCCGTCGCGCCACGGCCGAAACGCTGGATCCCGGCGCAAAGGCTTCCGCCAAAATCTGCAGCCGTTCCTCGTCGCTCCAACGCCGCCGCCGTTCCGGCCCGGTCATTACCGTTATGTGCCCCATGAACCGCTCCTAAGCCTACTCTCGAGAGCATGCTTAAGAGCAGTCCACTACCTCACGACAAGGCGGGCGCCGCCGGATGGATACGATCGGGAGCGCAAAGTCGTGATCGGGCGGGACGATCCATGTGTTTTCCGGCAAGGAGACTTTCGATCGATAAGCTGCCTGTTATGATGTAACGATGCAGTATATAAGGAATGGAATCCCTATAAAAACGATTGATATTAGTAAATTAGAGTCCGTAAATCGTTCCACATAAATCTTGAATTGAAATATATTTATGTATAACTTTCTAACTGTTAATCTTATTAAATATCGGCACATTTTTGCCTCGTATTTATCATCGTAATTATCATATTTTTTCGTAATAGAATACGATTTCAATTTTTCGAACAATATCATCTATGTTTATTAGTTTTTACAATTTATAAGTGAAATATCAATATAATCATTCATAGCCTGAATTAGGCTTTCAGTATTAAGTGTACTTAATATTGGCAAAATTCCTAGATTTGGTATTCCGGAATAATGCCCTATTATCCTCTGATTTTCTGTATGTTCTGGCGATCCTGAATAAATTACACCAATCAGTGGTATATTATATCGCTTCAACTTATCAATTGTCAGCAATGTATGGTTGATTGTTCCTACGGAATTTCTCGCACACAGAATTGCTGGCAATTTCCAGTCTTTGAATATGTCGATGAATAGAAGCTGTTCATTTAGAGGCACCATGACCCCGCCCGCCCCTTCGATTACCACTCCCTTTGCTTTGTCAGGGGTGAGGCAGAGGCGGCTTGGATCGATCATTTCACCCGCAAGACGGGCTGACAGATGCGGTGACGCCGGGACTGGAAATTTATAGACTTCCGGGACTATTCTTGATCGGTCGATCCCAGCCAATTCCATCACGCGTTCGGCATCGCCATCGGGATCGAGACCGGACTGTACAGGTTTCCAGTATCGCATTCTGAGCGATGCTACCAAACCGGCGGCGACCACGGTTTTGCCGACGTCGGTGTCGGTCCCGGTTACGATGAACGACATGATATTGCTTTCTGGATTGGATGAATATCGGTGTGATTTTCGTCCATCACCTTCGTTGGCCCGGATCGACTTTTTGAGGGCTTCCATCCGGCCCGATAGCCACAAATGTGAAGCGGCCCTCGGTTACCCGATGCTTGATCCCGCTGTCCTCGCTGTTGGCGATGGCGCGGACCTCAACGATCAGGGAGGTCCGCCCCTCTTCGACAACATCGGCGTAGAAGCTCACGACGTCGCCGACCTTGACCGGACGCAGAAACTCCATCGCGTCGACGGCGACGGTGACTACGCGGCATCTAGTCCTTTCTCTGGCGGCCGCCTCGCCCGCCAGGTCCATTTGGGCCAGCAGCCATCCGCCCCAAATGTCGCCTGCCGAGTTGGTATCTTTGGGCATCGCGCGAGTGCGGATTGCCGGTTCCTTCATCGGAGGCGGATTGACCGATACCGGATTTGGAGCATCCTCGTTCGCGCCGCCATTGCGCGTTGACATGGACAGGGTCCGCCGGGTGACTATCGGCTTGCTCATGGAACGTCCCAAGAAATTCCGTCAACTGCCGTGATGCTGACGAGTTGGGTGGGGCGAACGCAGCGGGATGCGATATTGAGGAGCACGGTGCAGGACGACGCCGATCCTCGGGCGATATAGGCCAGGGTTTCATGGTCTCTGGTAGCTAAGGGGACAGGCTTATAGGACGCCCGGCTCTCCACTATGATCTCAGCGGTTTGCGGTGTTGAAGGGGCGGTTTGCGAACCTTCGAGATGCTTCAGGTCGAACATATGAAAATTTGAAGCGGCGAAAGCCGTATCTGCCTGCTGCGGCGTTATCGCCGAGATTACCAGGAATGCCGACAACATAGCAGTCAGGGACATGGTGTAACCCTTTCAGGGAGAGGAAATAGTCTGGCGACGCACGAAGAGGGGGGTATCGACGTGCGTCGCCAGTGTCCGCCGCCAGCGATAAAGGCCGGTTGGGAGCCGCGGCGGCGGTAGCTGGCTGGGGTTGGCAACCTGTAGAGGAGGAAGAAACGATCTTGCCGATGTCTCTACAGTTTGCTTGCCCTTTGGGCTGTTGACGCCCTTATGGCTCATCATAAGTTTTCGAGCCAATCGAAATTTTATAGATTAAACGATAGAAGTTATCTATCGTTTGCCTATGCCATCCGTTCGCCAACTGGAATATCTCGTCGCGGTCGCCGACCTGCTGCACTTTGGTAAGGCGGCAGATGAATGTGGCGTATCTCAACCGACGCTGAGCCAACAGATCTCGGCGCTGGAAAAGCGGCTTGGTGCCGCGCTGATCGAACGAAAAGGCTGGGCGGTGCAAATGACACCGCTAGGTCGATTGGTGGTGGAACGGGCGCGACGGGTTCTTGTGGAAATTCAGGAAATTCGGTCAGTTGCTCGAAGATCCCGCGAGAAGATGGTCGGCGTCATTCGATTCGGAGTTACACCTACCCTTGGCCCCTACCTGATGCCGTCGCTGATCGCTTCACTCCATGCCGAACAGCCCGACATCAAACTCTATATTCGTGAAGGGCTTCCGACGGAGCAAGCCCTGGAGCTAGCGAGGGGTAACCTCGATATGATGATCGGGCCATTGCCTCTGATCGGCGAAGGGCTGGAAATCGAACCGTTGTTTCGCGAGCCGATGCATATCGTCGTCCCACCCCATCATCCACTTGCCGAAAAATCGAACGTGACGCGCCATGACCTGGCTGGTGAAGCATTTCTGTCGCTCGATCCTCGGCACCATTATCACCGGATGGTGGAAGGGATTTGTGACGACCTTCGTGCGGTCATTTTACGAGATTACGAAGGCACAAGCCTAGACAGCATTCAACAAATGGTAGGTTCCGGGATTGGCATAGCAGTCCTGCCTGAACTCTATCTGCGGTCCGATGTCGGGGGCGAGGCGTTGATACGTCGTGTCACGCCCGTCGATTGGCAGGTGACCCGCTCCATCGCGGCTGCATGGCGCCAAAATGCAGCAAATAGCGCCGATTTCCGCTTGATCGCGGCGCGCGTTCAAGCGGAAGCAAAACGCATTCTAAGCGACCATTGACACGTCACAGGCCAAGAGCCGCTGCATTGCCGGACGAGGCCGCAAGATCAGCATTGGCTGCAATCCGCCGCAATCGCTGATCAAGAAGGGTGAGAGAGACGCTGGCTGCTGCCTCTTCGCGCGAGTTCACGAGAAACAGGTCACTGGCCCCCATGGTGAAACGGCGCCGTTCTGCGGTCGCCATCTCCTGGGCGCGCTGCGTTTCATCCTCCGACAAGGCGATCAATCGATCTGCCGCGCTGAGGGTGATGCCGATACCGTCTATCTCCGCCCTGATCTGTTCGTCCAGCCACTGCGTCCGACGGCGGTTTGCGTCGAGTTCAGCCTGGGTCTGCATCAGCTTGCCACGCGCGGCCCGTTGTTCCAGTGGTACCGAAAAGCGCAGTCCAAAACGAACGTCATTGCCACTTCGTGACACTCCGCCCAAGCCAACATCGCCAATATCCCGCGCCACTTCCATCTGGAGTTCGAGACGGGGCAGCAAGGCGTTCCGGTCCAAGGACAGACGGTCACGCACCAGTCGTTCTCGCAACTGTGCGACAATGAGGTCTGGCCGCGTCACCACCTGCGGAACATTGGCCATAGGTAGGGCGGGCAAGCTGACCGGCATTTGTTCCTTGCGGGGGATAAGCGGCCTGCCATCAGCATCGCGCCAATAGAGCGATAGAGTGTTGGCGGCATTGGCGACCGCCTGCTCTGACTGGACGACCATGGCTTGCCTTCGCAGCAGCGTTTGGTCGTTCTCAACCAGAATGATGCGTGGGCGCAGTCCAGCTTCGAACGATCGCTGCAAGCCTCGCTGCCGCTCCTGCGCCAGATCGAGAAGATGGCGATAAATTCCAAGGCGCTGTCCGGCGGCAACCCAATTTAGATAGGCGTCGAATGCCCTGCGTTGCACGCCGATCGCGACCATCTGCCGTTCTGCGTCGGCAACGGCCCGATCGGCGTCGGCGGAAACACGGCCAAAGCGCCGTTCATCGATCATCCGGTCCCGCAAAAGCGAGAAAACCGCGCCAGCCCTGATTTCGCCCAACTGGTTAGTGTAGTTTTTGTCCTCATAGATGGGGAAGCTTCCGCTCGACACGCGGTATCCGCCATATATCTGGCCGCCCCAATTCTCGATAGGGCGCGCGACTTTGGCGTCGGCATAAGTGCCGTTATAATAGCCCAAGACGCGCGACCCACCCTCGGCCGAAAATAACGTGTCGAACGCGCCCTCCGCGCTCAAACGTCTGCCATCGGCTGAACGTGCACGAGCCAATGCTTCCAGAATCTGGGGCGATTGTTTGGCCGAAGTGGCCAACACATCGTCCAAAGACAGTACTCCGGCGTCGGTGGGCGCGAGCGCGGGTAGCGCCGCAACATCCTGGGCCTTCCCTGGTGAAATCATGGCGGTAATTGCGAACAGCACAGCGGACAGGACGGGGAGATGGAGCCTATTTGGCATTGCCATCCCCCGTTGCGGCCTTGCCGAGAGTTCCGTCGATAGCACCTGCGGGATATTGCAGCGGAAAGTCGTTGAGCAGTCGCCAGAGTTCATAGCCCGATGTCACGGTATCCATCATCACCCAGCCACGAACCTTTGCACCAAGGCGCACGAACGGTTCCTTGGGCCACGGCCGTCCGCCGCGCCGTTGTTCGACCAATATGCGGAACAGGCCGTTACTCGATGCCGACACGTCGATCGCGCGGACCTGCCCGTCGAACATGCCCATTGCCACAGAAGGCCATCCACTGAACTGGATGGCGGGCCATCCTTCAAATTCCAGTCTGACGGGGCGTCCGGGATAGATGAGCGGAACATCGCGCCCATCGACATAGAGTTCGACAACCCGAACAGCCTCCTCCGGTGCGAAGGTCGCGAGGATTTCCCCCTCCTTCACCATCGTAGCCGTGTCGCCGCCGAGGATACGCAATATGCGGCCATTACGCGGAGCGCGCACGATTTGCACGGATTGCCGACTGATATCGATGTCGAGCCGGTTGCGATCAGCGAGACCCTTAGCAACTTTCGCGCCATAATCTTCAACCTTGATCTGGGCGAGTTCCAGGTCGCGGCGTGGCGACAGGCCTTCGCTATAAAGCTGCCCCATGCGGCCGACATCACGCTGAGCAACACCCATGGCTCGCCGTGTCGCTGCAATCTCTGCGTCGGCTTGGGCGCGTTCGGCGCGCAGACGTGAAATCAAACCTGGATCATTATCGGAAATGCGGGCTATCGGGTCACCCTTTCTGACGCGCGATCCGTCCGTGACGAACCATTGTTCGACGCGGCCAGGCACCAGGGCGGTCACATTTTGAACCCGATCGCGCGGATCGAGCGCGATGACTGTCCCAGTGCCGGTCGATGTTTGCACCCACGGAACGAGCAACAGGAACGCTATGGACCCTGCCATGCCCAACAGCAATATCCATGCCAGTGCGCGCGCGGGCCGTGGAACCGCTATGCTGGCAAGAGTTTTGAAATGCGAAATATGGTCGGTGCGGAATGGCATGTCAGCGTCCTCGCGCAGCAGTGCGGACGGCCTGAAATTCCAAGGCATCGCGCGTCAGCAGTTGTTTGTCGTGGCCCAACCAGAGCCAGTGATCGAAGGCGAGATTTTCGGACCTGCTAGTGAAGCATATGATTGTCGTAGCGAAATCATCGAGCATTCGTAGCGCTGGTCGCAACTCATGTGCTGGCAGCATATCGAAAAGGCCCGACAGAACGAGGATACGAGGCTCTGCCAGAATTGCACCGACCAGCTTGAGACGCATCGTGTCCGCAAGCGTCAACGGCCAGCCAGTCGAAGACAGCACGCAGTCCATTCCACCGGGTAAAGTGCTTATGCGACTGCCAAGGCCAACGGCATCCAACACGTCGAGAGTGCGCTCTGACGTTGCCTGTGGCGCAGCCAGACGCAGATAGTCACGGATCGAGCTTTCCACAATACTGGGTCGGTCAAGCACGATGACGTCACTGCGCAACTGGAAGATATCCAGCGCACCAATGTCTGCGCCGCCCAAAGTAATCAATCCTTCGGCGGGGCGGTAGTGACGTTTGAGAAGTCGGCTGAACAGCCTGTCGGCACCCGTGTCGCAGTCTGCCACGATATGGAGCCCTGCCGGGATCGTCAGATTGAAATTGCCACGTTCGCCGCCAACTTCCAGTCGCACAGATCGTAACGCAAGCGCGCCATCGCGCGGCCTCACGCCAGCGCCGCCAGCCAATGGTGCGTCTTCCTGATTGATGGTCCCGAACAACGCAAGTTCCTCGACCGCTGCCACAAGGTCATAGAATCCATCGAGATATGGACCTAGCTGTGCTGCTCCATAGAATATGCTTGAAAGAATCAACTCAGCCGCGACAAGTTGACCGATGGACAACTGGCCTTGAATGACCAGCCAACCACCCAGCGCGAGCAAGGCGGCGCTGGCGACAGCATAGAGCAGTAGTAATGCCACGCTTTGAGGGAAAGTCGCGCGAAAATGCTTTTGATGGGCACTGACATATGCAGCAGTTCGCTGTTCAGAGACATCCATGGCATAGTCGAGATGCCGACTGGATTTGTAGAATCCGTTAGAAGCACCGACACTTTCCAGCCAGTGGGCCGCCTCGTATTTGCGATGGCTGAGCGCCACTGCCGTTTCCATGGCTTTGCCGGCCCAGCCTTTCCAGATCAGCCAGACGCAGGCAATGAAGAGCAGGTTGAAGCCCAGAAAAATCGGATGGTAAAAGGATGTAACGATAAATCCGACCGCTGCCTGGAAGAAGATTGAGAACCCCCCGACCAACAACGACGGGATGGCCTTCTGGATATTCATCACCTCGAAAAAGCGATTGAACAGGTCGCCGCGGCGGACGTCCTGAAAGAATGGATCTTGAGCGTGAACGGCCTGCAGGGTGATCTCCGCGACAAGCCGGGCAAAGAAGCGGCGACGGAAAATCTCCATCACATAGGTACGTAATGCACCCAGCAAAGCCCATAGCAGCAACAGGCACAGCAGGACGGCAGCGAGCGTGAAAAGTGGGGCCGGAAGGGCCGTGTTCGCAACCGAATTGATTAACATTTGCACAGAAATGGGCGTCGCCAGCGAAAGTAGGCCTATGGCTGCGCCGTAGATCAATACCAGGGTCATGAAGGCACGGTCGGGTGCCAGGGTGGCGCGCGCCCATCCCATGAATGCGCGCCAATCAATCCGTCCATGGGGATGGGCGGCCATTCAGTAACTCCTCATATCAAACAGAATTTTTCAAGGTAGTTTTTCAAACTATGGTTCGGGGCTCTGCCCAACCACCAGGCGCGTCCGAAAATCTGATTAGTTCATCGCCTGCAGTCCAGCGCGACACGCGGCCATTAGTAGGGTCGATCACGACCAGCTTGACCCAACCATTCCCGAACAGACGACCGAGCAATGCATCCTCCAATATTATGGCATCCACCCGGTCAAGTGGGGCCTGTACAATGGTGAGGAGGCGCTGAGGGACATGGTGAGGCGTACCATCGTCACAAAATAATGACTGACGGGGCAGGCCGACGCACAGGTCGCCGCCATTGCCTCGCACGACTCCAAAGCCGCCGAGCACATTATGCACTGTTTTATCCCCCGCGCCGTAGACATTGTTGTCGATCGTCGAGAATAGATATTGGCAGTTAATCCATTGCGCGACAACCATCGGAGCGGTCAATATTGTCTTCAAAGCACCGCCATCGCTGTCGGTGCGCCAGTCATAGCTATGAAGAAAAACTCGGCCATCGAGGTCGATCTCCTGTGTCAGGCTGCGCGGCCCCGCTATAAAGGCTGCATTGCCAGAAAGCCCCCATTCGGGCCTAACTTCGCCCCAATGCAATGCGCCAACCATCAGGTCAGCCGCTGACCTGTTGAGCTTCCGGCCACGTTCTTCACGGCTTCGCGTGCTAGCATAAGCCATATCCCAGGCAATTTTCCCCAGAGCGTCGCAATGGCTTTGGGGCACCTGCTCGCAATCGAACAACATGACATTATCAGTGGTAGTGTCGTGCTGGCCCGCTACGAACCGCGTGTCACAAGGAATGGTCATATTCTGCTCTGCCAGACGCGCACGCACATTCGGATCATTCAGGATTGCAGCCATGACACGTGCGTTAGGACCACCGGCCCTACCGCCACATGCCCCACATTCGAGCGCACCGCCGAAGGGATTATTGGTTGAGGTCGCACCATGGCCGACCAGCAGGACAAGCGGGGCCAGGGTTTCCGGCACAAGGCCCGTCAACTTGAAGAGGCCTGTGGCATAACTCGCCTTTTCCTCCAGACCTAAGCCGTGACTATGAACATCTGACAGGCATGGGCTAAGCTGCGCTGACAGGCCGGCATCATCCGGGCCGGTCAGTTGTCGGGCGATCCTAGGGGCAAGGTTGCGCAACAGCATCATCGCTCCAGCAATTGGGCCGGTGCCTTCCGCCGCAGCAAAGCTGGTTGCCATGGTCCGCTTGGCACCATTCAATAGCCTCGATGCAGAGGATTGCCGGGCATGGCTGGCCAATAGAGAACTGTCGCTGCCAAGGCGGCTGGAAGCAACAGCCTGGGCAACTTCGTGTTGCGGCTCCAGCAGCACAGGCAGTTGCCTGCGCGCTATACGGTCGGTTGGCGCGCGCATCGCGATCGGCAAGCCGAAAAAACCGGCATAGCCATAGGTGTCGTAACTGCCTTGCTGCTCAATCGCGCGGCGCAGTGGTTCGGAACGCACGTCAATACAGAAGATGAGCTGCGCATCATACCTCTTAGGCGTGACCTTTGGTGCACGCTCTGCGTTCCGCAAACCTTGCACGATTTTGGCCTGAAATCCACGCTCGGCAGCTTCCATGAACATCATCGACAGCTGGTGACCGTTGATGCCGAGGATATAATTCAACCGTGTTTTCGCAGCACCGTTTAAGGAGACGAACGCCTTAACTGGTATGCCGAAATGGGATGCGAGCCCTTCATACTCTTGTATGGGCAGACTATCGGCGACGGGCATAGCGGTGTCGAAATCGAGCACCAACATCCACAAGGCGAGATAGTCTGTGATGGTCGCCGGTGCTCCAACACTATAGGCCTGATCTGCATACTCGCTGCGCCAGCGAATATGACCCGCCCATCCGGGCAGTCTGCCCAACAACTCTCGTAAAAGGGCCAATTTGCCCAGTTGGTTGTCGCCAAAGGAATCGAGCCGTTGGGCAATGGCTGTGACAGGGTCCATGGGTGCCTTGTGATAGACTGCCTTTGCCCGTTTCCCGGTCAGCGCGATGAATTCCGGATCATGGACAATCAGGTCGAGAGTGGCCCTGTACAGGCCTTTTTCTCTGCCCGGCATCTCCACGGCGGATAGCCCCTGATCCAGAAAGGCCGCGCACCATTTCGCAACGAACAATTCAGCCCGGCTCGGGGAAGCCAGTGGCTTGGGTTCCGTGTCGTCCGAAGGTAGGTGCAACAGACGGGCCATGAGGATATCATGCGCGTTGATGTTTGGGAGCACCGCTTCGAAGGCCAGATTTAGACCCCCGAGGCGTTCGACTGCGACCTCAGCCAATATTGCGCGATCGACTTTGCTATTATCGGTGAGCCGGCGCCACAGCGAAACGGGCAAACAACTGCGCGCCTTGAAAATGTCGGAGGCCGCTTCAGCCGCGTCGAAGAAGGGCAAGTCCTCAAAGCCGGACAACGGGTTGACCGCAATCGGGCTTTCCAGCGGCCAGAGGGGAGCGACGGCCTTGGACGCCAGACCGACCAGCTTTGCGGTTTCCGCATAACCTGGAGCCAGAGCACATGATGGATGGGCAAATTCGAGCGTCATGGTTCTATTCCTTCTGGTAGAGGGAAGTCAGCGGTTTTCAGATGTCAGCGGGTCATGGCTCCGGCACTCAGCAGCCGGACATAGATCCAGCGAGGCATTTGCCACCGGCGGGCGAACAGTCGGTTCTGGACGACCAGACTACCTAGGAAAATAGCCGCAACAAACATTTGCAGGGTCATCGGTAGTGGCGATTGGGCTGACGGGAGCAGGCGGCTCACAAAACCAAGGCCGGTAGAATGAATGACCACAAGACCCGATATCAAGGCCGCCATGACCCAGCGCTGACGGCCAGAGTTGTCGCCGATGGCGGACAACATCGCGATTATTGCGGCAACCAGCGTAAGAGCAGTTGGGATAAGGCTCGTCCTATCCAGCGGCGATACGATATCGACCAAGGTCAGGCCGATGCCGGTAGCGCCGATTGCAAATCCTGCCTTGAAGCCAAATCCTTCAGCAGCCTTCAGGGGCTGGCGACGAACAACCTGCCCTGCGCCCAGAAACAGCCATGCCTTGAACAGACCATGGGCAAGAATATGCCATAGCGCTGCAGCATATGCGCCCAATCCGCATGTCATCACCATAAAGCCCATTTGCGAAACAGTGGAGGCGGCCAGCGCCCGCTTCACGTCGGGACGAACAATCATGATCGCTGCGCCTACGATTGCGCCGAAAAGGCCCAGCAGAACTATCGCAAGTCGAGCTGCCGGTAGCAGTTCGATAACCGGAGACATGCGGATAAGCAGGAAAC
The DNA here is from genome assembly GCF_055640555.1 of Sphingobium sp. KKT206. Taxonomy (NCBI): domain Bacteria; kingdom Pseudomonadati; phylum Pseudomonadota; class Alphaproteobacteria; order Sphingomonadales; family Sphingobiaceae; genus Sphingobium; species Sphingobium sp. KKT206. The sequence goes on along the minus strand of NZ_CM145765.1, from coordinate 556,300 downwards.
CGCCAGCGTTGACCAGGCCCGCGTGCATCATGGCCGAGACGGGCGTGGGGGCGGTAACAGACGCGAGCAACCATCCCGAAAAGGGGGGCACCGCGCATCGTGCGAGCGCTGCAACTATCACCGTAGCCACTAGGCCTGCGAGCATCGGCGTGGGGAGTTCACCGGCCCGTGTGACAATGTCGGAAATGGCCAATGTTTTCAGGCGCAGGGCGGCCATCGTCAGGCCGCATATAAAAATCCAGTCCGTCGCGAGGAAGGTCTTGCGAGCCTTGCGAGCCACTTGCTGCGCTTCGGGCCAAGTATCGACATGGCCGATCATGCCTGCGAGCATCAAGCCGCTGGCTACCCAAGTGGACGCCAGGACAAGGATATTATCTGTAAGCAGAAAGATGATCGCCGCAGTGAACGTCGTTACCATGCTCACAAAAAAACGTGTTCGACGTTTGTGGAGGCGCATGTGCCGCCGCGCAAACCCGAACACGCAAGCTGCCACGAAGACGGTCAGGCCTGACATGGCGACTGACAATATGTCCCAATGCAAAGCCATCGGTTCGAACCTCAGCTCAATGGCCAGCACCAAAAGGCAGATAAATGCCCACACCATCAGGGGCACGGCAAATTCCTCACGCGGTTTTGATGGCATAGTTCCCATGGCGATCTCCTTCGGAACCGCATTGACAAACCAGCCTTTATTTATGAAATGATTTTATGCAATCTCATGAATTGATAAATCGAATGCTTACGGGGTGTATTGGGCTATGACGTTGCGAAATCTCGATATTGATCAGCTCCGCGCATTTCTAACGATCGCAGAAACGGGCAGCTTCACGCGTGCAGGTGAAAGGCTTGGGCGCACCCAATCGACAATCAGTCTTCAATTGAAGCGACTCGAAAACCACCTGAATCGTGTACTTTTGGACCGAAATGCGCGCGGCGTCCGCCTCACCCTTGACGGACACAAGCTAATGGGGACTGCGCGCAAACTCGTCCACCTCAATGACAAGGCCGTTGCTGAGTTGCTGGAGCCGGACATTCGGGGCGTGGTTCGCCTTGGTGTGCCAGAGGATTTTGCTACGGTGCATCTACCCGAAATACTCGCTCTTTTTAACGAGGCCCATCCTCTCGTGGAATTGGAGGTGACGTGCGATTTGACGCTTAATCTCCTTGAGCGATTCCATGCGGGGGCCTTTGACCTAGTTTTGGTGAAGCGGGAACCGGCAGCCGCGCTGGAGGGGATGCGCGTGTGGCGTGAGCCTTTGGTTTGGGTAGCCAGAGATCAAAGCGCAGCCGACAGTGTCGATACTGTACCACTCGTAATGTCGCCGGCACCTTGTGTTTACCGTAAGCGCGCGACCGATGCCCTTGACGCCATCGGACGCCCCTGGCGCATAGCCTACACGTCAACCAGCCTGGCGGGGAGCCAGGCAGCGGTTCGCGCAGGGCTTGGGATTACAGTGCTGCCGCGCGAAATGGTTCCGGAGCCTCTCGCAACTGTGACGGGTGAAGCAGGGTTGCCGGTCTTACCTGACACGGAAATAGCGTTGATCGAAGGTTCAGCGATTTCTGAGACGGGACATATGCTGGCGCAACACATTGTTGAAACGCTTGAACGGACAAACTGACGGATAGGGAGTGATTCTACATCTTCCGCTCTGAACTGTCGGAAAACCCAGTCGGCAATCGCCGTGTGCTGCCACCATGTGTTATCTGGCGGGAAGTAGGCGCTCTAGGCGGCAGGGCCGGTATCGCGCGATGTCGGTCGGAACCGAGCTGGATCGCCGACCTCATAGCCGACATTGTGAAGCGGGTTTCTGATCTTTGCAAAGCCGCGCACGCAGGTGGCGCGGCGCATGTGTCAAAACCTACCGATTGTGACAACCGCCTGTCGTATCCTGCCGAACATTGGGATTTTGTATAATCGCCCCAAGCTGCCGCCAACATGAGGCTGCTATCGTCGTGGCATGACGCATATCCGATGCCTTCCGATCGCCACGTTGCCTCTGCTGGCGGTCCTGACCGGCTGCGGCAGTGATCCGGCTACGCCCCCGGTTCCCCCCGCCAAAGCGGAGGCGGTCGCTCACGAAAGCGATCTGCTGAAGCTCACCCTCACGACAAAAGCGCAACAGCGTCTCGGCATCCGAACGGTAAGAATTGGCGATGGTTCGGCGGCGCAAGTCCGGGAAACCAGCGGTGAGGTCGTCGTGCCGGCAACCGGCGGGGCGGGTGTGCCAACGGGATCGACGAGCAACCTCGCCCAGATCGGGGTCAGTCAGGTTGCGGCCGAAGGCGAGATCGCGCGAGCGCAAGCGCAAGTGCGGCTCGCAGTCGTCGCCTATAACCGCGCCGACGCCTTGGTGCGCGAGGAAGCGGGTAGCGTGCGCGGTCGCGACGAAGCCGCGGCGTCGCTCGCTACCGCCCGGGCTGCACTGGAGGCGGCGCGCGCGCAACGCGGGCTGCTCGGTCCCTCAATCGCGTCGATGGGCAATCTTTCGACACTGTGGGTGCGGGTGCCGGTGTTCGGGACCGACGTGAGCGCCATCAAACGCGGTCGCACCGCTACGGTTCGCCCCCTCGGCGACAATCGCGCCGCTCCGCGCGCTGCGCGCCCGGTCCAGGCCCCACCCTCGGCCAATGCAGTCGCGGGCACCGTCGATCTGTTCTTCGCGCTCGATAATCGCGACCGTGCCTACCGCGTCGGCCAGCGCGTCTCCGTGGCGTTGCCGCTTGGCGGGAGGGCGGATGGACTGTCGGTGCCGACCGCAGCGATCGTCCGCGACATCTATGGCGGCGAATGGGTGTACCGGAAGACTGCGCCCGACACCTATGTCCGGCAGCGGATTGAGGTCGCGAGCGTCGCGGACGGCCGTGCGCTGTTGTCGCGGGGCCTGGAGCGCGGTGCCGAAGTCGTGACGGACGGGGCGGCCGAGCTGTTCGGGACCGAGTTCGGGACGCCGCACTGATGCTCGCCTGGCTGGTCCGTGCCGCGCTGACCCAGCGCGTTCTCGTCCTCGCGCTCGCTGCGCTGCTGGTCGTCCTTGGGCTACGCGCGACCGGCGATGTGCCGCTCGACGTGTTTCCCGAGTTCGCACCGCCTATGGTCGAGATCCAGACCGAAGCGCCTGGTCTTTCGACCGAAGAGGTGGAAAGCCTGATTACCGTACCGATCGAAACGGCGGTCAACGGCGTCCCCGATCTGATGACGCTACGGTCCAAGTCCGTGCTGGGCCTGTCGTCGGTATCGATCCTGTTCGCGTCCGGCACCGATGTGATCCGCGCCCGCCAGCTCGTCCAGGAGCGGGTGACACAGGTGCAGGCGCGGTTGCCCGCCGCGGCGCGTCCCCCGGTGATGCTGCCGCCACTGTCGTCAACCAGTCGGGCGATGAAGATCGGCATATCGTCGGCAAAGCTCGATCAGATGCAGCTCTCCGAACTGGCGCGATGGACGATCCGGCCGCGCCTGATGGCGGTGCCGGGCGTCGCAAACGTCGCAATCTGGGGTCTGCGCGACCGCCAATTGCAGGTTTTGGTCGATCCCGACCGGCTGCGCGCGGCCGGCGTTACGCTCGCCGAACTGCGCACCGCGGCCGGCGATGCGGTGCTGGTCGGTGGGGGCGGCTTTGTCGATACGGCAACCCAGCGGCTCGCCGTGCAGCAGACGAGCGCGATCCAGTCCTCGGCCGATCTTGCACATGCGGTCATCAAGCAGAGCGGCGAAGCGGCGGTCCGCATCGGCGACGTCGCCCGCGTGGTCGACGGCTTCGCCGCGCCGATCGGCAATGCGATCATCGACGACGGGCCCGGCCTGATGCTGATCGTCGAGAAGCAACCGACCGGCAACACCCTCCAGCTTACCCGTGACGTGGAGGCCGCGATCGGTGAGCTGAAGCCGGGCCTGCGCGACGTGAAGGTCGATACGACGATCTTCCGCCCCGCGACCTTCATCGAACGCTCGATCGACAATCTGACGCGCGCGCTCGCGATCGGCTGCCTGCTCGTGGCCGTGGTGCTATTCGTATTCACCCGCGATTGGCGGCAGGCGACGATCAGCCTGGTCGCCATACCGTTGTCGTTGCTCGGCGCAGGCCTGGTGCTGTTGTGGAGTGGCGCGACGATCAACACGATGGTGATCGCCGGGTTGGTCATCGCACTCGGCGAGGTGGTCGATGACGCGATCATCGACGTGGAAAACATCGCTCGGCGGCTGCGGCTTAACCGCGAGGCGAGCAATCCGCGCTCCAACTTCGATGTGGTGTTGTCCGCCTCGCTGGAAGTGCGATCGGCGGTGGTGTTCGCGTCGCTGATCGTGATGCTGGTGTTCCTGCCGATCTTCTTCCTGGGCGGGGTCGCGGGCACGTTCTTTCAGCCGCTCGCCATCGCCTATGTGCTGGCGATCGCCGCGTCGCTGCTGGTCGCGCTGGTGGTGACGCCAGCGATGTGCCTGTTCCTGCTGCCGAACGCGCCCCTAAAGGCAGAACGTGACACGCGGCTCGTCGGGGCGCTCAAGCGCCGCTACGCTGGGGTGCTGCCGCGCATGGTGGCGCAACCGGCGCTGGCAATGGGGATCGTCGCGGGCGGCCTCCTGCTGGCGGGCGTCGGCTATGCTGGATTCAAAGACCAGTTCCTGCCCGACTTTCGCGAAACCGACTTCCTGATGCACTTCGTCGAGAAGCCCGGCACGTCGATCGAGGCGATGGACCGCATCACGATCCGCGCCTCCAAGGAGCTGCGCGCGATCCCCGGCGTGCGCAATTTCGGCGCGCATATCGGCCGTGCGGAAGCCGCGGACGAGGTAGTCGGCCCGAACTTCACCGAGCTATGGATCAGCCTGGACGAGAATGTCGACTATGACGCCAGCGTCGCGCGTATCAAGGAAGTGATCGACGGCTATCCCGGCCTCTACCGCGACGTGCTCACCTATTTGCGCGAGCGCATCAAGGAAGTGCTGAGCGGCGCAGGCGCGACCGTCGTCATCCGCATCTTCGGGCCCGATCAGGCCGAGCTTCGCGCTGCGGCCGAACGTGTCCGCGCCAAGGTGGCGGCGATCGACGGGGTTGCGGATCTCAAGGTCGAGCAACAGGTGCTGGTGCCGCAGATCCAAGTCCGTCCACGCCCCGCCGATCTCGCCACGCTGGGCCTCACCGCGGGCGAAGTACGGCGACAGGCGCAAACCTTGGTCGCGGGGCAGAAGGTCGGCGAAATCTACCGCGACCAGAAAGCGTTCGACGTGGCGCTGTGGGGCGAACCCAAGGTGCGCGGCGATGTCCATGCGCTTGCCGACATGATGATCCAGACGCCCGCCGGTGCGCCGATGCGGCTGCGCGACGTGGCCGATATTCGCATCATGCCCGCGCCCAATGAAATCAAGCGCGAGAACGGTGAGCGCCGGATCGACGTCACGCTCAATGTCGCCGGTGCGGACCTCGGCACGGTCGCGCGCGCTGTCGAAACGGCTGTGGGTCAGATGCCGTTCGCGACCGGATACCATCCCCAGGTGCTGGGCGAATACGCGGCGCTGCGTGATTCACGCCAGCGGCTTTGGACGACGGGGCTGCTCTGCCTGCTCGGCGTCCTGCTGCTGGTCTGGCTGGAGTTCCGCTCGGCGCGGATCACCGCGCTGGTAGCGACCAGCCTGCCGTTCGCGCTGGTCGGCGGGGTAGTCGGCGTGGCGCTGACGGGCGGCGTGCTGTCGCTCGGCTCGCTGGTCGGGTTCGTGACGGTCATCGGCATTTCGGCGCGCAACGGCATCATGCTGCTGTCGCACTACGATCATCTCCGCCGGTTCGAGGGCGAGGACTTCGGCCCGCGTCTGATCCTGCGCGGCGCGGAGGAACGACTGGTGCCGATCCTGATGACCGCGGCGTGCGCCGGTCTGGCGCTGCTGCCGCTGATCGTCGCCGGCAACGCGCCGGGCCATGAAATCGAGCATCCGATGGCGATCGTCATCCTGGGCGGACTTGTCTCCTCGACCGTGCTCAACCTGTTCCTGATGCCCGCGCTATACGCGCGCTTCGGACGGGAGAAGCCCGCGCCCGATGCCCCACTTGCCGGAGTTCCCGCATGATCCGCCGGTTTGCTCCGATCGCCGCGCTCGCGGTCGCGGGGTGCATGTCTGCGCCTCTGCCCCCGCCGACGATCCCACCCGCGTCCGCCACAGGTGCTTTCGCAAACCTTCCGACCACGGCGATCGGCCCGGTCCCGAATGACTGGTGGCGGCTGTACGACGATCCGGCGCTTGATCGACTGGTCCAGGCAAGCCTCGCCGCCAATGCCGATCTGCGCGTCGCCTATGCCAATCTCGACGGCGCACGCGCGGCACTGCGGCAGGCGCGCGCCGCGCGGCTGCCGCAAACCACGATCGAAAGCGCGGGCACGATCGACAACAGCGCGACGCAGCCAAGCGCGTCATCGAACGTGCCGACCACCGACTACGATCTCGCCCTGACCGCAAGTTGGGACATCGACCTGTTCGGCCGCCTGCGCTCGGGCGCGCTGGCGGCGGGGGCCGATGCTGACGCTCAGGCTGCGGCGCTGGACTCCCTGCGCGTCGCGGTCGTGGCGGATACGGTGCTCGCCTATGTCGATCTGTGCGGTGCGACCCGTGCGGCGAATGTCTCGCGCGAGATTGTCGCGGTTCAGGAACGCTCGGTTGGCGTGGTACGTGACCAGCTTGCCGCTGGCGAAGTATCGCCGCTCGAAGTCTCGCAGGCCGCCAGCCTGCTGGAATCCACCCGCGCCACGCTGGCCCCGTTCGAGGCGGCGCGCGCGAATGCCCTGTACCGGATCGCAACCTTGCAGGGCCGCCCCCCCGCTGAAGCGCGCGGGTTCGACATCGCCTGCAATGCGCCCCCGAAGCTCCGCGCGGCGGTGCCCGTGGGCGAAGGACAGGCGCTACTGCTGCGTCGCCCCGATATTCGCGAAGCCGAACGCCGCCTCGCCGCTGCCGCGGCGCGGATCGGGGTCGCCCATGCCGATCTCTACCCGCGCGTGAACCTGGGTGGTGCAGTCGGGCTGTTGACGGGTGGCTTCGTCGCGACGGCTTCACCGCTGATAAGCTGGGCCTTCCCCAATCAGGCCCCAGCGCGAGCACGACTGGAACAGGCCCGCGCAACAGAACGCGCGGCGCTCGCCGGCTGGGATGTGGCGGTATTGCGGGCATTGCGCGAAGTCGAAACCGCGCTCGCCGTCTATGATGGCGAGGTGCGCCGCAATCGCGCGCTCGATGCCGCGCGGATCCAATCTACGCTTTACGCCCGCCGTGCAGCCGCCCGTGTTCGGCTTGGGGATGCCGCCTCGCTGATCCAGTTCGATGCCGAGCGGGCGCGGGCGCAAGCCGCGCTCGCCCAAACACAGTCCGATCTCACCGTGGCGCAATCCCAGGTCGCGCTATTCCGGGCGCTGGGTGGGGGATGGCAGACGAACGGTCCGGCGGGCTAGAAGGGCAGCCATGCGAATCCTGATCGTAGAAGATGATAACGAGACGAACCGCTTCGTGGCCCGCGGGCTTGCGGAATTGGGACATCATGTCGTCACCAGCACCGATGGTCGCGACGGGCTGTTTCAGGCGACTGGCGACCAGTTCGACGCGCTGATCGTCGATCGGATGCTTCCCGGTCTGGATGGCCTGTCGCTTATCAAGGCGCTGCGCGCGGCGGGCAACATGACGCCGGCGCTCATGCTCACCGCCGTGGGCGGCATTGCCGATCGCGTCGAAGGACTGGAAGGCGGGGCCGACGATTATCTGGTCAAGCCGTTCGCCTTTTCCGAGCTGGCCGCGCGCGTGCATGCACTCGGTCGGCGTCCCGCTGCCCAGACCGAAGCGAGCGTGCTCGTTATCGGATCGATCGAGCTCGATCTTCACCGGCGCACCGTCACGCGAGACGGTCGCCGGATCGTGCTGCAACCGCGCGAGTTCGCGTTGCTCGCCGAGCTGATGCGCAATCCTCGCCGGGTGATGACGCGCACGATGCTGCTGGAGCGGGTCTGGGATTTCGATTTCGATCCCAAGACTAACATCGTCGAGACGCACTTGAGCCGCCTGCGCTCCAAGCTCAACGCCGGGTTCGACGATGATGCGATCGAAACCGTACGCGGCGCTGGCTATATGATCCGCGGCGCGTGATGACCCGCCCGTGGCGATCCACCTTCGGGCTTGTCGCCCTTGTCGCGTGCCTTTTCGCGGTGGGGACGCTCATCATCGGGGTCGTCGCCTATGAAGTGACGCACGAAGCCTTGGAAATCCAGCTCGATCACCGGGTCGCGATCGAAACCCGCGCGTTGATCGACGAAGGCGATGATGGTCCTACAGGCGTTGCGGCTGCAATCCGCCGGCGCGAGGCGGCGCGAAGTACCGCCAGCTTGGATTACCTATTGGTCGACCCTGCGGGTCGCCGCGTGGCAGGGTTGCTCGACGCGACCGCACCGACCGCACCGGGCTATCTGGAGTTCCTGCATTACCGGCGCGATGGCCAACACAGGATCGCACAAGCCCTGACCACACGCTTGCCCGACGACAGCCGGTTGGTGGTCGCCGCCGATCGCGGCGTCATCGACGAGATGGATGCGACGCTGCTGAAGCTGTTCGCGGGGGCGTTCGGGGTAATGCTCCTGCTCGGCATCGGCGCGGCTTGGCTGGTCGGTGCGGTAACGCGCGTGCGCCTGTCGCGCATCGACCGCACCGCGCTCGCGATCATCGATGGCGATCTGGCGCGACGTATGCCGCTCACCGGCGCGGGTGACGAGTTCGATCGCGTGTCGGCGACGCTCAACCGGATGCTCGACCGGATCGGCGGACTGATGGACAACCTGCGCCAGGTGTCGAGCGACGTAGCCCACGACCTGCGCACACCGCTGACCCGCCTGCATAACCGGCTCGATGAAGCGCTATCGGCACGGGACGTGGACGAGAAACGCCAGGCGATCGAGGCCGCTGCCGCACAATCACGCGAGCTGCTCGATATCTTCGGGGCATTGCTGCGCATCGCGGAGGTGGAAGCATTGTCACCCCGCGCCCATTTTCAGGACGTACCGCTGGACCAACTGGTCGATGAACTAGTCGAAACCTACCGCCCCGATATTGAGGCAAGTGGCCACCTGCTCGTCACAGCGATAGCCCCCGCGATATGGACGATGGGCGATCGACGGCTGCTGCAACAGCTTATCACCAATCTCCTCGACAACGCGCTTCGCCACACCCCCCCTGGGACGACGGTTCGCGTCGAGCTGGAGCGTGATGACGCCGTTGCTCGCTTGACGGTCGCCGATGATGGACACGGAGTAGCACCCGAAGATACGTCCCGGCTGTTTCAGCGGTTCGCGCGCGCGGAACGTAGCCGATCGTCGGAAGGTCATGGTCTGGGGCTTGCACTCGTCGCTGCGGTCGCGACCGCGCACAGGGGCGCGGTTTCGCTGCTCGCGCCGCCCGGATTTGGGGTTGTCGTTGAACTACCAGTTGGGAAAACATGATGACAATCGGCGACAGGCGCGAACTTCTGAGCAAGGTGCCAGCGATCACGTTGGGCTTCTGGATCATCAAGATTCTGGCGACGACGCTCGGCGAAACAGCCGGCGATACCGTCAGCATGTCGATGAACCTGGGCTATCTTGTCGGCACCGCGATTTTCCTGACGGCGTTGATCGCGCTGGTTTGGTGGCAGATGGCGGCGACGCGCTTCCACCCCTTTCTCTATTGGTCGACGATCATCGCATCGACCACCGCGGGAACGACGATGGCGGACTTCGCCACGCGGTCGTTGGGCATCGGCTATACCGGGGGTTCGGCGCTGCTGCTAGGATGCGTGCTGGCGTCCTTGTTTGCCTGGTATCGCACCCTTGGGTCAATCTCGGTCGATACCGTGCGGGAACCCAAGGCGGAACTGTTCTACTGGCTCACCATCACCTTCTCGCAGACGCTCGGCACGGCGCTAGGGGATTGGACAGCGGACACCGGGGGCCTCGGCTATCTTGGTGCAGCGGCGATCTTCAGCGCGATGCTGGCAATACTCGCCGGTCTCTACTTCTTGACAAAGGCAAGCCGGGTATTCCTGTTCTGGGCAGCGTTCATCATGACCCGGCCGCTCGGCGCGGCCGTGGGTGACTTCCTCGATAAGCCAATCGCAAAGGGTGGACTGGATTTCAGCCGCCCGCTCGCTTCCGCAGTGCTCGCGGCGGCCATCCTGGTCCTCATTTTGGTCCTCCCACAACGCGCAGGCCAACATCCTGGTGAGAACAGGGCCGGGTAAACTGAACCGGTATCTCGCCACGACACCCGACCATTGAAAGACAGCCTGTGTTCGATCGCCTAATCGAGTTCCTTAACGAAGCCGACTACCTCGGCATTGCCGCGCTGATGTTTCTTGAAAATGTGTTTCCGCCAATCCCCTCCGAAATCATTATGCCCGCTGCCGGTTTTGGCGCGGGGCAAGGGCGATTGAGTCTGTTCGGGGTGATCGTGGCCGGCACGGGCGGCTCGGTCGCGGGCGCACTTTTCTGGTACTATGTTGGCAAATGGATCGATGCCGATCGGCTACGGCGCTGGGCCGGACGGCATGGGCGCTGGCTGACGCTTGCACCACGGGACATCGACCGCGTAGACCGCTGGTTCGATCGACATTCCGGTAAAGCCGTGTTGCTCGGCCGGCTCGTCCCCGCGCTGCGAACGCTGATCTCGGTACCAGCAGGCGTGTTCGGTATGTGTCAACGGCGGAGCAAAAGTCGGCCATTCGGCGGCGTAAAACCAGGCCATCGTGTTACATGCCGGGGGGAGTGGCGTGAGGGCGTAGCCCGAGGGCCACTCCCCCCGGCATTGGTGTAATTTTCAGGGTCTGGTTTTGGCCTTGCGGGCCCGGCTGTGCGCGAGGCGATAGCTTTCGCCGTTCATCTCGAGGATGCTGACGTGATGGGTCAGGCGATCGAGGAGCGCGCCTGTGAGACGCTCAGATCCGAAGGTTTCGGTCCATTCGTCGAAGGGCAGGTTGCTGGTGATGAAGGTGGAGCCGCGTTCGTAACGCTGGGAGATCAGCTCGAACAACAGTTCGGCGCCGGTCTTGGAGAGCGGCACAAAGCCCAGTTCGTCGATGATGAGCAGCTTGTATCCGGCCATCTGCTTCTGGAAGCGCAGAAGACGGCGCTCGTCGCGGGCCTCCATCATTTCGCTGACCAGCGCTGCCGCGGTGGTGAAGCCCACCGACAGTCCTTTCTGGCATGCTGCCAGTCCGAGCCCCAACGCTACGTGCGTCTTTCCGGTGCCTGATGGCCCCAGAGCGATGGCGTTCTCACGCCGCTCGATCCACTCGCAGCGCGCCATCTCGAGCACCTGCATCTTGTTGAGCCTGGGGATGGCGGCGAAGTCGAAGCTGTCGAGGCTTTTGACGGCGGGGAAGCGCGCGGCCTTGATGCGCCGCTCGACCATGCGACGCTCCCTGTCGATCATTTCCATCTCGACGAGGCGGGCGAGGAAGCGGATATGATCGACGCCTTCAGCGGCACATTGCCGCGCGAGCTTGTGATGCTCACGCAGGCACGTAGGCAGCTTGAGCGCTTTGAGATGGTGAGCGAGAAGGATCTCCGGGGCCTGATCGCTCATGCGGCCTCCTGCCGGTCGGAGAGCAGGCTCAGATAGGCTCTGGCAAAGGTCTTCTCGACCGTGGTGCGTGGCAGGAAGGGATAGACGTCCAGGTCCAGCCTGGGCGGTACGCGTTCGATCCGGCACAGGACGAGGTGCTTGACGGCATCGAAGCCGATGGCGCCAAGATCGATGGCCTGTTCGACCGCCGCCTGGAGATCGGCGAGGGTGAACGTTTCCAGCAGGCGCAGTACCTGCACATATTCGCGCCTGCCATGTTTGTGCATGCGCCCTTCCATCAACCGCTGCAGTGTCGTGAACGCTTCGGGCAGGTCCCAGCCCTGCAAAGGCGCAGCCTGGTCGAATGCGTTGATCTTCTGCTCGATCAGCGGGAGATAATGGAGCGGGTCGAAGACAACCTCCTCGCGGGCATAGCAACGAGGATGACGGGCGATGACTTCGCTGCGGCAGCCGATCACCACCTCATCGACATAGGCCCTGATCCAGACCTCCTGATGGCCCCAGGCCACCGGAACCGAATAATCGTTGGTCCTGTAGCGCACCAGGGATTGCGAGGAGACCCGCCCGCCTTTCTGATCGCAGGCCTCGAAGGGTGTAGCGGGCAGAGGCTGCATGGCCGCGAGATCGCGCTGCAGCCGCTCACCGATCGTCTCGCTCTGCCCGCGCACCTTGTCCTGCTGGCGCTTGCGGCATTGCTCCTCCAGCCACAGGTTGAACGCCTCCCAGGTCGGGAACTTCGGGATCGGCACCATGAAGTTGCGCCGGCAATAGCCTACCAGCCCCTCCACATTGCCTTTCTCGTTCCCCTTGCCCGGGCGAGCATAGCGGTCGCGGATCACGTAATGTGACAGGAAAGCGCTGAACAGCGTGGCACGCTGCCGCGTGCCGTCGGGCAGGATCTTCGTCACAAGGCAGCGATCGTTGTCATAGACGATCGAGCGCGGTACCGCGCCGAAAAACGCGAAGGCATGCACGTGTCCGTCCACCCAGGCCTCCGCCACCGCCGCCGGATAGGCCCGCACATAGCAGGCATCACTGTGCGGCAGATCGAGCGCGAAGAAGTAGGCCTTCTGCTCCACCCCGCCGATCTCCACCAGCGCTTCCCCGAAATCGGCCTGCGCATCTCCCGCAGGGTGCGCCAGCGGCACGAACATCTCCCGGCTGCGCTGTTCGCGCTCCCGGATGTAATCCTTGATGATCGTATAGCCGCCGGTGAAACCATGCTCGGTGCGCAAACGGTCGAATACCCGCTTCGCCGTATGGCGTTGCTTGCGCGGGACACTGCGGTCACCCTCAAGCCATCCATCAATGATCGCCACAAACCCGTCCAGCTTCGGGCGCTGCGGTACGGACTGGCGCCGGTAACCCGGCGGCGATGAAAACGACAGCATCTTGCGTACCGTTTCGCGCGACACATTGAAACGCTTCGCCGCCGCCCGTTGGCTCATGCCATCCGCGCAAGCCAGACGGACCTGAAGATAAAGTTCCACGCTGTAGATCCCCACACCTCCCTGACTCGGCAGAAAGGCTTCAAGGTGGACGACTTTTACGCCGCCCGCAGCAGGACTATCCCGCCGCTACCGTGGTCGAATATTGCTCCGCCGTTCTCAGTAAACCCGGTATCTCGCCCGGCGAGCGCTCCTTCGGCCTTCAAAGCTTGCCGGATTTTGTCGTTGAGGATGAGACGGGTCGCATTTTCCAGCACCAATATGTTGGTCCTGGTGCGGCTCTTGGCACCAAGGCGCGTCCACTCTCCTACAAGCGCCTGCGCCAGATTTTCGGCGGTATCGCCACTTACCACCTTGTCGAGCGATGCCAGCGAAGCCCCATAATTCTCAAGCCGGGCCTGCGTCACTGCGACCTTCATAGGGCGTGTTTCTTGCCGAACCGATGCGGTCAGTTCCGCCTTGGGCAGCCCCAAGCGCTGCATGAGCCAGAAAGCCTTACCCTGCTCGATCGCACCGGTCTGCATATTATCGCCGAGCAGAATCAGGCGCGCGCCGGTCTTGCGACTGATCTCCAGCACTCGCATCGCCTGGCGGTTGCCAAGCTGCCCAGCCTCGTCAAGGATCAGGACATGGCGGTTATCGACATTGCGGCCACCACCCGCGATCAGGCTGGCCACGGTCCGCGATTCTATTCCCGCACTGTAACCCAGATTGGCGGCGGCCGAGGAGGTGGGCGCCAGCGCGATCAGGGTCGTTTCAGGCCCGGCACCTGCGTTCAATACCCTGACCAGCGTCGATTTGCCCGCGCCCGCAACGCCATGGACACCGACCACGCGGTCAGCCGTCGTGCCGATCATCACCAACGCCGCAGCCTGCTCGGCGTTGAGACCATTTTCGTCAGCCAGATTTTGAAGTTTCTCGCCGGTTGCGATTGGCTTTGCATCATTGAGCGCGAGCGCGAGTTGATCCGAGAGCGCCAATTCAAGTCGCGCGGTTCGACGCGAAGTGCGCCCGCGCGTATGAATTTCGTCGCCAGTTGGGTGGCGGGTTTCAAGCAGCCTGGCTCTGGCTTCATGCGCCTGCGCGAGGGGGCGGATATCTTCCAACCGCACCTCGCCGACATGAGAGGCAAGGCCGATACGTAACAGCTTGCCCAGATTATTGACCGCCTCGCGCGCCTCCGCCTGGCGCAGGCCAAAGAGCATGGCGCGCGCAGCAGTGGCGGGCTCGATACCAAGACGGCGCTCCCCTTTCTGCTCGGCTGCCACCTTCACGCCTTCGATAGCATCCTGGTGGACACCCAGGCGTGCTGACCAACGGTGGTGAAGCGCATCCAGGGCAAGTTTTTCCTTGGGACCGCGCGTCTGGTAGAAGGACATGCGTCGGGCCGCCTGGCCCGCCAGCCCATTTTCCCGCGCATGCGCCTCGATCTGCTCCGCGCGCTGGGACATATGTTTGATGAGTTCTTTGGGTATGTCACCAATCTCGAACAGTCCCTTGCGCGGATCATAGTCGATTTCATAGCCAAGTTCTTTGAGCCGATGGGCCAGATCGTTGCGATAAATCTGCCCTGCAACCATCTGTTCTGAAAACATCGCCCGGGTTTCGAGGCTGGACATGGGCGTTCCGTCCCCCCGATTGGTCATGTTCATGATCACGACATGGGTATGGAGGTGGGGGTCCAGTTCGCGCGAGGGATGTTCGGTAAACCGGGCAAAGATCAGACGCCCGGTGGTTTCGTGAAGGATATTGCCATCGACCCGGTGACGCAGCGTCGCATGCTCCTCCAGATAGGATAGCGCCGCGCTCACCGCTTTTTCATGCGCGGCAATGACCCGTTCGTCACCAGCAACGAGCGCCATGATCGACACCGATTTGGGCGCATTCACTGCAAAGTCCCATCCTGGATGATGCTGGATCTTGCCTTCCCCACGGCGGCGACCCAACTGCTGCTCACCGACCTTCCCATCGAGCAAAGCCTGGAAGGTCGAGGGATCGACCTTACCGTTTAGTCCAAGCTCCGCAGCGATGGCACCACCCCATTGCGAATGTTCGTCGGCACCTTTGGTGTAATAATCACCCACCATATAATAGCGGGTGAGATTGGTCGGCGTGCCCTTCAAGCGACGAGGATGGATCATGCTGGCGTCGCCCTGTTGCGAGCACCATCGTGACGCGCATGCTGGGAAAGGCGGAAGCCCGCGGGCTTGCCAAAAAGCTCCAACGGCGGTGGTACAGGTGGCGCTAGGCTTTCACCATCATTCCTGCTCGGCATAACGGCATTTGGTGCGGGCGCATCTACCCCGCCAAAACCGGCTTCTTCTTGTTCAGGCGGAATTTCGGCGGTCTCGTGGGATGACGATGAAGTCTTGCGACGGGTCGGCCTGGCCATGCGTTTCGATGCAGTTTTTGTCGGTGCCCCTTCCCCATCCAGCTGCGGTGACAGCCGGACAGGCGGGGCGATCCGCTCTGCAAACGCGACAGCAATTGAGGGCAACTTATTATAGCTGTCGATAAAGCGCACCACCGGAAGACTGCGACCGAAACGCAGATAACCGACGAGATTGGGAAGATTGGTAACCTCGGTATGCATGACCAGCGGCCGGGTCACTTGCATGCGCGACAGGTTTACCCCATCGCGCATATCGTTGACGCCGTAGGACATGCCCTCATTGGCTTCGACCTGTTCAACCTGTCCCAGATTTTCGCTGACATGCCTTGCGGTCGGGGTGTCGTTGGCGCGCAGCGCTACCCAGGTCGAGCAATAGCCGGTGATGGCTGCTGCATCCTGAATACCATAGGTGGCCTCAAGCTGCGGATAGCTTTGAAACCCCAATATACCACATCCGCCATATTTGCGGGCGCGGGCCAGAAAGTCGGAGAGCGAGGGCAGTTTCTGGAGTGATGGCAGTTCGTCGATCACACAGTAAAGACGCCGATCCTGGTCCGGCTCCAGGCTCATGATGGCGCTGATCGCGATGTCCAGCCAGACCGTTATCAGCGGACGAAGCGAGGGCAACTGGTCAGCCTTTACGGTAATGAATAGCCAGCTATCATCCTTTTCATTGGCGACCCAATCGCGGATCGACAGGCCATCATCTGTATCATCCAGATAGGAGAAGCTGCGCATGACCGAAGCGAGTTCCGCCTGGATGCCCGCTGAGGTTCGTTCCCCTTCAATGGAAATAAAGGCCGACGCATCGGTTCCGGCGGCAAAAGCGGCCAGTTCCTTGAGCTTGGACCGAAGCAGGGTGTCCAGCAGGATCGAAACCAGGGTCCGTTCCTGCCGCGCCAACTTGCGCATGACGGCGACCAGCGTGCCGCGCGCCGCTTTCGCCCAGAAGGGATCGCCGGTCTTGTCGGGGATGGTCGATTCCGCAATCTGGTCATAATGATAGTCGCGCGGCACATCGACCCAGGGGGCCCAGGCATCAGCGCGGGCATCGAGCGGGTTGAGGAGGATGTCGGTGCGTGGCCGGTAGAATTTCTCCACAAACGTACCCGCAGTGTCATATACGATAGCCCGGCGCTTCTTCTTGCGTACCCCGTCGAGCATCTTGATGATGAGGTTGGTCTTGCCTGTGCCAGGCGCGCCGCAGATGAGGATATGCTCTGACTCGAATGCGTGAGGCACGGGAACGCCGCCGATGGCGAGGCTGCCGCGCTTCTGCCAGCGCAACGCCCGGCGTATCTGCCGCACGGTTCCAAAGCGCGCGCCGCGCAGGAACTGGTTCGACCCGAGCCCCCTGCCCATGCGGGTAAAATAGAACCAGGCCCAGAACAGCATAGCGAGGGCAAATAGACCCGAAAGCGCCGCCCCGTGCAGGAGATAGGTTTCGAAAGCGACAAGCGTCTTATGGGCAATGCCCGACTCTAAAATATCTCTGGGCGTCGTCCAATATTCACGGCCGGCGGGTGTCTTGAACAATATGGGCGTGACGTTGCCAGGGACAGTATCCCCCATCACCATTGCCTGGCCGAGCTTCATCAGAACGAAGCGTTCATAGTCGGATGACTTCTCCAGCGCATACCAGATGATGCCGCCAATCCAGATGATGACACTGGCAAGAAAGGTCTGGTAAAAAACCTGCGTGGTCATGCGGACATTGTGGACGATCGCCTGGCCGCCACGCGTCCAGGACCCCAATGTGTCATGTCGGAAAATGCTCATGGCCGGTCCTGCTCGGGATCGAGCAGCCCCCTTTCCTTGAGCAGGCGTCGGGCATCGGCCAGTCCTGCTGCCAATATGTCGGGTGTGCGCGCGCCGATTGACTTGGCGAGGATCGCAAGGGTTTGAATGGCAGTCGCGTGCAGCTCATCCAGACGGGCATGATATCCCGATGGATCGTCCCCTTCAAAGCGGTGCAGAATATCACGGAGATAGGCAGACGGGGTGCTGCCGCTGCTATGGGCCTGATCGACCAGTCGGTCGAACAGGGCGTCATCTAGACGGATAGTTATTCGGGCCATGCGCAGATCCTGTTTCTGCGCCGACGGGTAGTGAAGCCTTGACCTTATGGCAGATTCGTCGCTTGATCTCAATGCCATAGAGAAATTTTCGGTGTCTGCCATGTCCGACAAATGATGACATGGGCGATCAAAGACTTAGCGTAGATCGACTGATCGGGCGTCATACCGGTATGACGATCAGTGACAAACTGTCCGACCGATGTGACAGACATAAGCTGCGGAAATTAGGGCGGTTCGCGTTCGCAGCACTCGTGCGTACGGTGCATTACAAAACGGCCTCGTGCCGTGCGTCCTTACCTCGCAGCGCACTTGCCGCTGCGCTGCCTCGTGCCGGAAGGCGCGGGGCTCCCCGCAGGGGTTTCTGTCCTTGCCCGCGGCACATCCCGCCACAGGCCAACGCACCCCAGCTGCAACATTTCCATTGCGATCATGATGCACTCCATCGATAAGAAACAGGTGGCGGGCAGGCCATCTGACAGGAAGATGCCATGCCCAGAATGACTGAACGCGAACGCCTCGCTGACCTCGAAGCACGACAGAAGAAAGTCGCGCAGGAGATCGACCAGACCCGCCGCGCTTTGCGCGGCAAATATGCCGCGATCGTCTCCGAACTGCCGATCGAGTTTTTGACTGAACGCGAGTTACGCGACATTCTCACCCACGCGATCCGCGCCGGTGGCGCAGCCTCTGTCGCTACGCTCAAGACCCTGCCGCCCGCCACAATCGCACATAACCAACAACCCGGCCCGCGCCCGCAGGGCGTCCCTGCGACGAGCACGGCGGAGCCGCGCGCAGGAGGCCGGGGTCGCCCAAAAGGCGACACCGCATCGCTCCGCGACGGACCCCTTACGGGTCCCTGAGCGGGGCGACATATCCCGACAGTAAAAACAGGAGGACCGGTTCGGCAAACCCGAACCGGTCCTCCTGACCCCTTTCCGTCAGGCCGCGCTGTGACGCTGCCCTGCTGCGCCGCTCTTCTGATCTGCAAGCCGGAAGAAGTGCGCGGGCACGCCTTTTGCGCGGACCAATCGTGCCAGATGGGACTGAAGCCCTGAGCCTTCGCACACCACCGCCTCGACTGGCTGCAGCGCCAGGAGTTGCTCATTGCGCGCGAACCCGGCCCTTTGTCCCAGCTTGCGGTTGAGGGTGAAGGCTATCAGCGGTGTGCCACTGCGCGCCGCCCAGGATGCCGCGATCGCATCGCATCCCTTGTCCTGCGCGCTCGTCGCCAGCACCATTGTCGGAATGCGCTGGCGTATCGCATCAAGGGTCGTGGTGATCTGGTCATGATCCTCCCAGACTTGCCCACCGGAGAATATGACGATCGGTCCCTTTGGGGAATGGCTTGCGGCTTTTTTCTCCCTGCGGGCGGTCAGGAAGTCCTGGGCGGCAACCACCGAGGCGGTGCGCTTGCTCGACACCAGCGATCCCTGCGGTGAAGACCAGGGCCGCCCTGTTTCATTATGATAACTTCCTGCGGCATGGTCGCGCATGCAGGCCACCGCATCGCGCGCCTCGTCGAGGGACTGGCAGATGGTTTGCGCTTCTTCCAACTGCGCCATCAGCACCTCGCTGCCGTCGGCATCGCGGACCAGATCCCGGACCTTGAGCGCTGCCTTGTCCGCCTCGCCATCGAGCTGTCCTGCAACCTTGTGGAAGCTGTGCACGATCCCCCAGGCGATCCGTCCGGCTATGCTTTCGAGCCTTGTGTCGCGCAGGACGTCAAAAAGAGTGCAGATCATCAGTTCGGTCGCCTGCTGCACCTGCCAGGGATCGGGCATCCCGGCATCGCTCTCCTCCTCGGCATGCCCCATGCGGAACCCGTCGATCGTCTCGGTAAAAGCCTGGCTGAAGCGGTCGGACACCTGCCCGGTTTCGAGCCCCAGCAGGTCGGCAATTTCGGGGAAGGAACGGACGGTACGGAAAATCCTTGTCATGAAAACCTCCTCTTTACAGTTTGAGATTTTCTCTTCGGCACGGGCTCCGAGCAGCGGGGTCAAGGATCGGGCGTAGCCCGACCGCGCAGCGGCGGTGGGGGTCACGATTTTTTCTGGCGGCCACTAAGGCTGGATCGACAGACACAGGTCAGACCCGCCGGAAAAAATGGTGGGGCCCTGCCGTCCTTGAGGCCGGTGCTGACCCCGTGCCACACTAAAAAGAGTTGAGAGAAGAGAGGAGGCTCCCGAATCTGGGGCTCGATGCCCCTGATTCGGGAATGGGTCCTGGGATGACCTGGCGATATTACGCCATCAGCGAGCCCCGTTTGAATATGAACTCTTCAGGGGTATCGCGCTCAAATATGCCAAAGTTCAGGCCGCCGTCGGAGTGATGGAAAAGGGATCGACCAGGCTATGGATAGGCTGCGCTCGTCCCATCCATGGTTCGGGCTTGATGGCGCGAACCCAGTCGGCAAAGGATGGAATAAATCCCAGATCCTCGATGACATGCTGTTCGGCAATCAGGCGCACGGGAACAATGCGGCCTGTCGAAAGGGTGATCGTTGGCCCAAAAAAATGCTCCGCCATGAAAATGCCTTCGGCATGATGGCGCAGGCTTCGGTGCCGATAGTCGGCGATGATCAGTTTTGAAGGCTCATCGAACCATTGATGAAGCGGCAGGAAATCTTCGGCCTCACCGCCCCATTTGCGTACGCTCGAAAGCGCATGATGATAGCAATGTCCCATGACGCGCCTCCTTTAGAAATGGTGGGTAAATTCTTCCGTGGCGGTATAGCGGTCATAATGGTCGAGCCGGATCGTTCCGGCAGCGACGTCGAAGATAAATTCACCAAAGGCCCCGTCTCCATTTTCCCAGCCCGGATGGGCAGAACCCAGTAAATGATAGGTGATATTTTCCAAGGCCTGGCCCAGCGGAACAGTCTGCGATTTAGGGATATCTTCGCCCCAGGGCAGTACCAGCATGTTCACCGGCACATCGGTTATCGGAAGGCTAATGCCCTGTGCATCGCGCGCCTCCATCTCTTCGATCTGGCCACTATCGCCCGATCCATCAAAGCGGATGAGCACCATGCTCATGCCAGCAGCCGACAGTACGCCAAATATGCCGGTCTTGTTCACCGGCAGAAGCTGGGCCTCCTGCGCCTCCCGGCGCGCCCACCTGGCCATGACGTCGTCTACCACCACAGGCGACACAGACGCATCGCCCCATTCTGATCCTTCTTCCATGCGCAGCCTCCTTCATAGCCACGCGATGATCCTGTCATCGCGCCACATCCCCCCTCCTCCGCTCCTATCCTGGGGCCGTAAGCTTGCAGTCGCTCACCTGAGAGCAATGCCCCGACACTCGCCTTAGACGCCGGCCCGCCACGCGCTCAGATCTGCGATCAGTATGTTTCAGGATTTCCCGGTGGCACATAGGCGAGGTAGGGATCGCCTTCCCACAGATGCCCGAAAGGCGTCATAATATAAGCCTCTCCATCCCGTCCAACCGCGCACAGAACATATTTTGGTTCGCCCGTCACGGAATCGGTACATTCCACCAGCGCAAGATTGCCGTCTTCCGCTGCCCGCAGCAGCGTTTGAAAATTCCGCCGGTACGCATCAGGTATCGCCATATTGGCCTCCCAAAAAAAGGGACGGTCGCTCATGCGCCGTCCCCGGTTTGGTAGATTGAACGATCAGGCAGCGGCGTTGCGCCGGCGCCTAGCGCCAGGCCTGCCCACGGCCTCTAACGGGGCCTGATCTGCCTTGCGGAAGGCATGGATTGGAATGCCCGCCTTGCGCAGCACCTGGTAGAGATTGGCCTGAATGCCCGATCCTTCGCCCAGCACCGCTTCGACGGGTTTCAGTTCTACCATCTTGCGGTTGCGCAGGAAGGGCGCTTTACGACCTGACCCCGCCAGGGTGTAGGCGACCAGCGGCACGCCGCGGTCACCGGCCCAGGCCGCGACGATCGCGTCGAACCCCTTGCGCTGGGCTGTTGTCACCAATGTCATGTGCGGCACCCGCTTGCGCACCAGATCGAGCCGGTCCCATATCGGTTGCCAGTCATGCCAGTCGGCATGGCCGGAGGCGACCACAATCGGGCCTTTGGGCAGATAGCGCTCGCGCGCAGCCAGATCACGGGCGCGCATGAAATCCTGCACCGCGATCTGGGTGGCGCTGGATGCAGGCGACGCCCGCGTCCCCCGGGAGGGCGACCAGGGCCAGCCCGACTGAGCGCTATACACATGGGCGGCATAGTCGCGCATACATTCGATCGCTTCGCGCTGCTCGGTGGTCGATTGGCACAGCAACTGCCGTTCTTCCAGTTCGCTGTTGAAGACTTCGGAAAGATCGGGCCGCCGCAGCATGTCGCGTAGTTCATCGACCAGCGCGTCCTCGCGCCGCTCTAGTCTGGACGCCACGAAATGGAAGCTGTTGACGAACCCCCAGGCGATCTCGGCGGCAAGCGGTTCGAGCCGCGTACCAGAAAACAGGTCGAAGATGGTGGCAATGACGGCCCCGCATTCGGCCTGCGCGGCAAGCGGTTCGGGCATGTCATGTTCGCTTGGGCTTTCGCCCGGCTCGATGATGCTGAGCGGGATCGGATCGCCAAAGGCCCGCTGAAAATCGGGACTGGCGGTGATGGCGGCATAAAGCGTTTTAAGATCAGCAAAGCTGTCGACGCTGCGGGCATTATCCTGGGACATGGATTGTCTCCTGGGTGATGGCATGACAAAAAAATGGCCGGAGAAGCGAATGCTTCCCCGGCCACAGTGCGGATGATCAGCCGTTCAGCCGTTCAAAGTCGGCTTGCCTGTCGAACCCCGCGTCGGCACCGGCCAGCGACCCGTCCATGCCAGCGGTGCTAGCGCCAAAGCCGCTCTCTTCTGCCCGATCATAGCCAGCGTCACCGCCACCCATCCGGTCATAATTGGCCGCGCCAAAGCCAGTGCCACCAAAGTCCGAGCGCAGCGTGTCGCGCCGCCAGGCGATCGAATAGCCGCCATTGTCGGTCGGGAAAAAGGCAACCGGCAGCGGTTCAGGCAGGCTGGGATCATCGATATTGCCGGCGAGGAATATTTCGCCCGACTTTTTGGCCACCGCTTCCCACAGCGCACCGACCTGCACCCAGCGCCGCGCGACGTTAAGCGCGAGGATTTCATAGACCGGCGCACGCGGATTCTGGCTATCGACTTTGCGCAGGCCGATGCGGGGGAGATCGATGGTGCGGGTGGCGACACGGCCTTCCAGACGACCATTGACGATACGAACTTCTCCGATGTTCATTGACTTAACCTTTCCAGATCGTCGCTCGAAACCCATTTCCGGCGACAATCTTTCCAGATCCTCCTCTCCTCTGATCCTGCCCTCGCCCCCTGCGCCATTGGTAGGGGCGACCCACTGCCATTCGCCTATGCCCCCATTCTTCACGCCGCGCCGCGCTTCCTTTCCACGCATACCCCCGCCCCACGCGGCAGGGATGCGCGCCCGTCAGGGCCAAGACCCGCGCAGCGGGGCTTGGGGCGCCAGCCCGCCAGCCCGGTGCCCGCGCACCGCGCGGGCAGCCGCCCATTCCCAGTCCCAATATCATTCCACGCTTGACGTCCCTCGTCCCAGCAAGACAAAAATGGCCCATGGCCTCATCCAAAACCCTCAATCAGACCAACCTCGAAGCGCTGGGCGCGCAGCGCCTGGCGCAATTGCTGCTGGAGCTTGTGACGAGGGACGCGCAGGCCAAACGACGGTTGCGGCTGGAGCTGGCCAGCGTCAGTGGCAGCGGGGACGTTGCCGACCAAATCGGCAAACGAATTGCGACCATCGCCAAAGCGAAAGCCTTTGTCGACTGGCACAAGGTCAAGCTGCTGGCAGCGGACATAGAGGCACAGCGGCGAGCAATTATGGATCATGTCGCACCCCATGATCCGGCAACTGCATTGGATCTGCTCTGGAAACTGGTTGCGCTGGCAAGACCGGTATTTGATCGCTGCGATGATAGCAGCGGTCAGATCGGTTCGATATTTGCTACCGCATTGCCTGACCTTGTGCCACTGGCTGCGGCAGCAAAACTGCCAACTGCACGGCTGGCAGACAGAGTGTTCGATAGCGTGTGCGACAATGGCTATGGCCAGTTCGACGCGCTCATCACGCTGATGGCGCCGGTTCTCGGGAAGCCGGGACTGCTACTGCTCCAAGGCAAGTTTGAGGCGATGGCAAGCAGCCCGTCAAAGCAACAGACGCAAGCTGAACGACCTATGATCGGCTATGGATCAGGGGGCGCCATCTACGAGGATGATATGGAGATCCGGCGTCACGCCCGCACAGTCCAGACCGCGCTGCTGGAGATTGCCGATGCGTTGGGTGATGTGGATGCTTTCATAGCCCAATATCCCGTCGAACAGCGCGACAATCCCGCCATCGCCGCGGCGATCGCCGAGCGCTTGGGCGACGCGGGCCGGACGGACGAGGCGATGGCGGCTATCGAGCACGCGCAGGCCGTAAGGCAGAAAGATGGCCACTGGCCGGATTGGGACCGGGTGCGGATTGCTATCCTCGATTCCCTGGGCCGCACCGACGAGGCGCAGGCCGAACGATGGGATAGGTTCGTCACGGCGCTCGACGCCCAATATCTGCGGGCCTATCTCAAACGCCTGCCCGATTTTGATGATCTCGACGCGGAGAAGAAGGCGCTGGCCCATGTCCGCGCCTTCCCGTCCTTATCCCACGCCCTGCATTTCCTGCTCGCCTGGCCTGATATCGAGGGCGCGGCAGCTATGATGCTGGCGCGCGCTGACGAACTGGATGGCGATCCTAATGAACTTCTCAACCATGCTGCCGAAGCACTGGAAAGCCGCCATCCGCTGGCGGCCACATTGGCGCTTCGCACGATGGTCGATTTCGCGCTGGAGCGGGCGCGGGTCAAACGCTATCCGCATGCCGCCCGCCATCTGGAAAGCTGCGCGCATCTTGCCCGCAGAATCGATGATTATGGCAATCATCCCGACCATGAAACCTATGTAGCAGCACTCCAGGCACAGCATGGACGCAAGCGCGGTTTTTGGGAGGACTGATCGCAGCCCATTTCTGTTCAAGCGACCAGCGCGACAATATATTCCTGAAACCTGGGCGCACGACTGGTCGTGCGAAAGGGCTGCAGAGGGTTCGCCGTGCGAAGGATGAACTGGCTGACGCCGGTCTGCCGCTGGCGTTGCAAGGCGACGGCGTAAGAGTTTTCGAACGAGGACAGTCGCTGGCGACGCGGCGATAGCGATGCCGCAGCATCGGTGTTGGACATTGGGACTTCTCCATCAGGGGCTTTTTGCGCCGATGACTAACCAGCCAGCATCATCAATGCGGCATGACGGTTCGACTCCTGACAGGAAGGAAGTCGGTCCAGCTTAATGCGCGAGCACCGGCCGCCACGACCGGGCGATGCCACATCAGTCTTACGACAGGATAGTGCTCACATCCCGGGCACCGTGGAGAATGCGTTCAATGCGGACACTCCCCGGCACAAGCGTGTAGAAAATCACATAACTGCCATATACTCTGGACCGCAGATCCGGGCGAAGCTCGGAACGCACCGTGCCAGAGCCAGGAAAATCGAGAAGCTTTGTGCAAGCCGCTTGGAGTTCATCGATGAATGTCAACGCCCGATCAACATTATCCCGGGCAATGAAACTGGCAATATCTGTCAGATCAGCGTCGGCTGCCGGTGAAAACGAAAGATGCATCACTGCTCCTTGTTGGCAGCGGCGATGTCAGCAATGCGTGCCCTTGCATTTGCGAAGGCTTGCTCCGCAGGTATGCCAGTCCCGCTGCTCGCACCCAGATCGATCTCGGCGCGTAGCGCCTCAAGCCGCGCCTGTCGCATGGCGTCCTGCTCCTCTAGCAGACGCAGGCTGTCGCGAATGACCTCACTGGCCGATGCATAACGACCGGTGTTCACCTGTTGCTTGATGAAGCCCTCGAAATGGGTTCCTAAGGTGAAGCTGGATGGCATAGTCATACTCCTTTCCGACCTAGATATCATTTTATGATATAATTCTGCAAGAGCCGCGCTCGACAGAATGCTGACAAGCAGGTGACGAGAGGCGAAGTGCTCCCTCAACCTGCATCGAACGTCGGCCAGCAAGAGGATGGTGGTTCATCCCGGTCGAACAGCAGCCAGGACGCTCCGTCCGCATTGGCTGCCGAAAGCAACGCCCAGAGTTGAGGCGAGATGTCCGGCGGATCGGCGGCCTGGCAGGCCGCGATGCCGCAATGAACGAAGAATCCGTAGAGATGGGGTTCGATAACCAGATCATTATGCGCGACATGCAATCGGCCGTCATCATCGCGCGGCGCTGCCCTGATCAGCTTTTCGATCTTCTGTCGCTCGGCGAGCGGAATATGCATGGTGGACAGGGTAAACATCGCGGATCGTCGCATATCAAGCCTCCCCAGAGCAGGAATTTTTGGAGGGTGCGAAGGCGTCATGGCGCCGGTTCCAATGTCAGTTCGACGCCCGTACGGGTCGCTGTAACCGTGAGAGTGCGGTCCGGCGGTATCAGCCATTGCACCTTGTCGGTAAGCCTGTCGCGGATTTGCCGCAGCAGAGCCTCCTCCTCGCTCAGCAGCAACGCATAGGCGTAGTTACGCGCGCTTCGCTGAAAATTGTCCTGCTGGGTTTCCCAGCTGTCGCAATCGCTGCCATCCGATGCCCTAAAAAGGCTCTGCTCCATTTGCCAGGCCAGATCATCGGGTGAAACGACGGCATTGCTCCCAATAAGGATGATCGCATCCTCGAGATCATAGCCTTCATTGCGACACACCAGCAGTTCAAGCGGGAAGCATCGCTTCGTAAGCGTCGCACCAGGCAATGCGCAACTGGCGATCCCCAGTTCGAGCGTGATTGCGTCGGCCCGTCCCGATGTGCAGGACGGATCTAGTTCGGTGTCGGCCTCATACATATGTTCGAGACCATTTTGTTCGATCACAAAGGCAAGAGTCTGCAGGCGGGGCAGCCTGTCATACCAGTCATAGCCGGAAAATTCCGGCGCGATCCGCACCGTGCGCATGCCGAGCTTGTCCGGCGCATTCAATATCGGCGCAGCGCCTTGCTGAAGGTCTATCTCCAATGCGGGCACGACCAGCATATCAGGCGACGATATGGGTTCGCCCTGATCGCACCCCATGCTGTCGGCGGTCATCGGCGCCCAGCATGGAAGCCAGGGCGCTGCATGCGGTAGCATGATGCCCAATGCCCTGGCGCGCTTCCATTCCGTAAAGCCCAGTCGATGGTCGCCACTGTCGCAGATCATCCGATAGATAGCGGCTTCTGCAGCGATCTTGAGCGCGTCGAGCCCTGCATTACGGACCATTTCCTTGCGCGTAGGCAGAACCAGTTGCAGATCGGGCGCGTCGATAATGTCGACCTTCACGCACCATTTGTCGATTTTGCCCACCTCCGACACGAACGGCAAATCGCAAGGCACGGTGACACCGTGAAAATTAATGCGGGCCATGTCGACCGGCTGGTAGCCGCGCCAGCTGAAAATGCCGATGCGGCAGCCCTGCCAGGTTTCGACCCGAACAGCCTCGGCGAGGAAATCCTCGCGTGGCAGAGGCGTGCCCGACAAAGTTACCGGCAGCGGAAAATAGCGTGCGGCGTTGCGGGCGGCGGCAAGCAAATTCTTGGTCCATGCGTCCGGCAAGGCGATGCGCAACTGCGTACCGCCGGTTATGACGCAGGGCTGGATCGCGAGCGGCTCTGGGCTCTGCCAGCCTTGTTCGGGGATCTCGACCATCCAGCCCCTGCCCGCGCTGCGCGACCAGGATCGTACTTCAACATGACGTCCTGCAAGACTGAACATGCCCATGCCGGCCGGATCCTCGCGGTGGGCAACTGCATCATTCCAGCCTGAATAGCCAAGAGTCAGCAGCGCAACCGGGTCATCGATGCCCGAACCGTCATCACTCACGACAAGGATAGGGGCACCATCGGAGCCTTCAAGATCCAGAGTTACAGCGCTGGCGCCAGCGCGGCGGCTGTTTTGCAGCAGCTCGTTCAGCACATCGTGGATCGTACCATTGAACAGACGCGTGACGCGCGTGATGAGGGACGCGCCCACCTGTGGGGTGATCGTAAGAGGTAACGCCATGATCTATGTCTCCTTGGACAGGCGGTCATTTTCCGCCCCTTCTCAACGTCCCCCTCCCCTCCGATCGAAAATCCGCCGCTGCCAGGCCGATCTGTGCAAAGCGATTTGCCGTCGGCGCGCTTCATGTTCACCAGTCATGCACGAGCAATTGCGGCAGCGTTGGGCCATCGCAGTCGAAATGCAGCAGATCGATGCCGCGCCGCCGCGCAAAGAGGATGGCAGCCATCAGATCGGCAGGCAGGGCGCGCTCGCAATCGGCTGACATAGAGCGGGTCGACAGAAACCAGCCATGGGCGTTGCGCGCCACCGTGGTTGGCGCTTCATGGGCGTGGCCATTGCACCAGCTATCAAGCAACAGCGCCGTGTTCATCGAAAGATGCGCGGTGGAAAGCAGCTGATATTTGCCGATCACGCCAATTGCGGGCGTAGGCGACTGTTCTGCAGGTCGGCTGCGCAATTCAGGATGGGTGCGGGCCGGCATCGACGATCCCGCCAATAGCGAGGCAAGGCCGCGCTTTGCAGAGGAAGGCATAGGAAAACTCCTGAAATATATGGTGTAGGAGATGTGTCTGCGCGGCGACATGGCGCGGTAGACGCACGGTCAGGCCAGCGATGATGTCGCCGTGCGCCGAAGATCGGGCACCCGACCATTGTCGTAAGCGCTCTCGCCCGACAATTGCAGCGCCTGCTGCTCGGCACGATACCAGTCTGGCGCATCGATCCGGTAGGTTTCACAGGCATAGAGGTCGTTTCCGCTGAAGAAGTGGATATCGACGCGAAAGCTTTGGAGCGAATGCTGGGACGAGGTCCGCATGATGGCGTCCTTTCAAGGGCGAGCGTGATTGTCGCCTTTCAACGACCGTCACTGATGTGCGAATGGGAGATTGGGCGACGCGGTGCCGGGGCCAGCCGGGGTCAATGCGCCCGTTCGAGAAGCCTGCGTCCCTTCGTCTCAACGTCGAGACGGCTGTCCTGATTGGATTTGGACCGGGCATGGGCGGTGATGCCCTGGACAAAGTCGAAAATGCTGGCAGGCGGATGACCTTCTTCGGCCAGCACGGTGGCGATGATCTTGCCGGTTTCGGCCTTGGAAAAACCCTGACCGCGCAGGAATGTCTGGCGATCTTCGTCGGTGCGGGCGACAATACGCTCGCGCGCAGCGCGAATGCCCCGGATGAAGCCGCTGGCGGAGGAATCAGCGAAGTTTTCAAGTGCAGGCGCGGCTTCATGGGCGAAGCGATTGGCGGCAAACTTTGAGTGGCGGATCGAGATTTCCTCGAAATTCTCGACACCCCACAGATTGCGATTCATGCAGACGGCGCGCAGGTAGAAAGTGGCAATGCCCAGCGTCTTTGACCCGACTTCAGAATTCCAGCAGTAAAAACCGCGGAAAAACAGGTCCGGATCGCCATTGGCAAGGCGTCCGGCCTCAATCGGGTGGGTATCATCCACAAGGAAGAGGAAGACATCGCGATCGGACGCATAGAGCGTCGTTGTGTCGCGGGATACATCGACAAAGGGGTTATAGTGCATCGAAGACCAGTCAAGGACGCCGGGCACTTTCCAGCGCGTATCGCCCACACCGTCGCCCGCGATCTTCATGACCGCGGCGACCAGCTCATGATCCCAGATGCGTCCATAATCAGGACCTGTAACCGCGCGTAATTCAGCGCGGCCATTTTGCGTCTGAAGCAGCTTCACCTGTTCGCCGCGATGGGAGAGCAGGCCATGCTGGAGATTGATGCCGGCAAGCGCTGCGGGCAGCGAGCGCAGATAGGAAGCGGGTGCACCGACCAGGCTGGAGAGCTGGCCAAAGGACCAGTTGGTGGGCGCGATGGGCATATCCTCGCCCGGCACGAATAGGGTCAGGCGTTCCGGATTATCGGCACGCGCTTCGACCCGGAGCGATCGGCTTTCGACGATCCGCGTCGTCGCTCGCTCGGCCCGCGTGCGGACATGGTCGTAAAGGTCTGTCAGCGACAGGAATTTCTCGTCATCGGGCCGCGAAAACCATTCTGACGAGACACGGCTGACATTATGGCCGCGGGAAATATCGACGCGATAGGCACCCGTTACCGGCGCACTGTCGACCGGGATTGCAAGACTGGACATGAGAGGCTCTCCTCATAAGAGTCATGAAGCCAGGGCAGCGCCACTGATCCTCGCAAATCCCTTCCCCCCTCCCCTCCGCATGTCTGGCCAGGGTCCTGTGTCCCACAAACAGCGTGTCACCGTTCAGATCACAGCACCGCTCAGTGCGGCTGACAAGGCGTGAAGGGTGCTTTCAAATTCGAGGCGATCAGGAAAAATGGCGCACCACCCGCCGCGGAAATGTCCGACGCGCGGTCTGGAACAGACTTCCGCCCATTCAAAGCCGATCGGTGCCTGTGCCAGGCTTTGGGCACAGCAGCGCTGGATCAGCTTTGCAATCGGCGCAGGCTGAAAATCCGTCATCCCGCAAATCACCACTATTCGCATGTCCCGATTATCGCGATCGACGTCGATCTGGAGATCAGCACCAAAGTCGGGGAAATCGGGATTGTCGAAAATGGTGAGCAGGCCTGACCATGGATCGCCTTCATCAAGAGGGGGAAACAATGTAGTGAGTGCGGCGGAGGGCGCGTCTGGCTCGACGTCATCGCGCAACGACATTACGGCGTACCAGGCTTGGCCCAATGTTTCGGCCTCTTCCACATGACATATGAACGCAAAACTCCCCTGAATATATATGTCCGCCATTGTCCATAAGCTCCTGTACCGGTTTACCTGCCCAAGCTGTTTGCCTGCACAGACATGGCTCCCCCTCCCCTTTGACAAATCACGGCCCGGATGGCTAAACTCCTGTTTTTGAGCCGCGGCTCCTGCAGCGCCGACATTCTCACCATGTCTTGGACAGGATATTCCCATGACCGATGCCGACCAGCCCGACTATACGGTTCTGACCGTTCAGTTGCTCAGCGCCTATGTCACCAATAATATGGTGCCAAGCGCCGATCTGGCAGGGTTGATCCAGTCGACACGTGCAGCGCTGGTGGCGCAAACATCCGCAGTGGAAGCAGAGCCCGTGCTGGAATACACGCCTGCGGTCAGTGTTCGCAAAAGTCTCGCCTCCCGCGAGCATCTCATCAGCCTCATCGATGGCCGGCCTTACAAAACGCTCAAGCGGCATCTGGCCTCGCACGGCCTTAAGCCAGCGCAATATCGTGAGCGCTATGGTCTTGCGTCAACCTATCCCATGGTTGCACCGGCCTATTCCGAGCAGCGCCGGGAAGTCGCGCAACGGCTCGGCCTTGGACAGCGTGGAACTGCTGCAAAAGCCGCCGCTGCGAGCGCTGCTAATGTGTCGCCGGCAACGAGCGAGCCGACCATCGCAAATGTCCCTACCGAACAAGTGTCTGCGCCTGTGACGGGCAAGGGGCGGAAGGTAAAGACGCCTAAGACGACGGTCGCAACAAGCCGGGCAAGGCCCACAAGCAAGGCTGTATCTGCGCCCATAGCATCAACCACCGATGAGAAGATGTCCGCAACCGGCGCTCCAAAAGACGCCATAGCGACATCTGCCGACATTTTACCACCCAAGGCATCGCGCAAGGTGAAGGCAGCAGGAGACCAGCCCGTCGCCAAGCCTGCGCGAAAAACGCCTTCCAAAGTCAGCATATCGGCGACATCTATTGATGCGATCGCCCCTCCGGTTGACACCGTCAAAGCCTCGAAGCCTGCGAAAGCGAAACGTCAATCGAGCGTCACCGCGAAAAAGACGCCAGCGGAACCCGCACCTAAAGCTCGCTCTGCAAAAACCGTAAAATCTTCTCGCAAGACCCTCGGTATCAAAACGCCCGACGTACAGTCCGCGCCGAAAACGGCGGAAAGCTGACCTGGTCCGAGACATTGAGATAAGCAGGACAGCCGCCGGGGTGCTTGGGTTCCATGAGCTTCGGCGGCCAATGTCTGACCTCAGGATTACTAACTACAAGTCCAGATACTCAGGCTGTCTGCATCTTTTCAATCGCAGCGGCAAAATCCTGGATGTTTCCAATCGCCATCGCCATTCTGCGCAGTGCTTCTTCGCGCGTGTCGCAATCCTCGGGGGTACCCAACTCAATCATCAGAAATGTGAAGAGCGTATCGCTAACTGCGCGAACCTGCTCGATATCTTCGACATGGGCGAAGTCACCCTCGCAATAGGCGTCGGCGCATGTACGCTGAAACGGATTGAACATAAGTTTCCCTTGTCAGATAAGCGGATACGGCATTACCATGTCACACATTGCCGTCTCAGCGTCGCTCCGCGATGATCGCGTCGAGTATTTCGACAGCCCTGTCGACGGGAATGAAAAGCCGCGTGCGATACTGGATGATCTCGCTGAACACACCGCGCGCTTTCAGCCAGGCGCGGTCACCAGTATCATAGTCGCGGATTTCAAGGCGACGGGCACTGTTGACGAGAACTGAGGCGAGACGCGCTTTGCCAAGACCCGGTATGGCGACGTCGTCCCCAGCTTTTACGGCAGTAAGCAGGTCTCTGGCACCGAGCCTTATGCCCTGTTCCAGTCCAAAGGCCGCTTGCAGTTTTTCAACCGCGCCCGGACGAATGATCCGGCCCAAAATGGATGTGCCCGCGCCATTATCGATACGCCACACGCGCACATCGTCCTGTGGTAGCCTGTTCCAGACAGGCAGAAGAAGGCCCATCGCGACCCAGATGGTCTCGACGTCAAGCCGTCCTTCTGCGGCGGCCACCTCCTCGTCCCAGACAGTCTTGAATGTCTCGGCATCGATGCAGGCCCAGTGACTATGTACGAGCGATGCCCGATCGATCCGCGTCGATCCGGTGGGCCGGACAAGCTGGCACATGGGAATGGGTCGCCCTTCTTCATCGGTGATCGACCAGGAGGGCAATTGCAAGGCGACGCGCCCGGAGCGGCTGTTGCGCAACCAGGCCATGTCGTCCATGCCCTGATACCGTTGGTTCAGTATGTGCCATGTGGTGACGCGGGGCTGGATGTGAAGCTCAAGGCGCAACAGACAGGTCTGCGCGCCGGTCACCGGATCTGTGCGCAAAATCTGCTCAGACAAAGTCTCGATCCGCTCGGCGCGAATAGTCTCGACGCCAAGGTCAAGCGTGCCCGCCGCACGAGCGGCGTCCACCCTCGCCTCAATGAGACCCATATATTCCTCAAAGATTGCATTCTGGATCGCGATCCGCAGCGCCAGGATGCGATTAAGCCAGCGCTGGATGGGCGGGAGGGTTTCAAGCAGGTTACCGCCCTCATCGACGAGCTTGAGACCAGTCAGTGTGACGAAGTCGCCCATCGTCACGCTGGAAAGCTTGCCTGCGAAAAGCAGCCGATACCATTGCCCAAGCGCTTCACGCGCATAGTCGCTTTCAAGATTGTCGGCCGGATCGAACATATTTTGGCCGCCCGTCTGCCGTTGTCCGCGAGTTAGGGCACCAAGGCCGTCCAGCCTTCGCGCAATCGTGCTGATGAAGCGGCGTTCGCCCTTGCAGTTGGTGGTCACAGGCCGGAACACCGGGGGGCAGGCCTGGTTGGTACGATGGGTGCGCCCAAGCCCCTGGATCGCGACGTCGGCACGCCAACCCGGTTCGAGCAGGAAATGGATGCGGCGTTTGTCTGCGCTTTTGCTGGCAAGATCGGCATGGTAGGAGCGCCCGGTGGATCCAGCGTCGCTGAATATCAATATGGGCTTGACCCCTTCCATAAACGCCCGTGTTTCGCTGATATTGGCATGTGTGCCGCGCCGCTCGACCTGCTGCCGCCCGCTGCTATCAACGACGATCCGGCGTGAGCGCCCGGTAACCTCGGCGACCTTGTCCGCACCAAAATGCGCGATGAGCGCGTCCAGGGGAGCAGGGATGGGAGGGAGCGCGCACAGATCCTCGATCATCGTGTCGCGCGCATTGAGCGCTTCCTGGCAATGAACGGGCTGCCCGTCGGCATCGATCATCGGTTCAGAGCGTAGTTCGCCGTCGCTGGCGCGGTACACCCGCATCTGCCGGGTGGGAAAGGCCGATGTGAGATAATCAATCAGGGTTTGAAGCGGCGACAGGTCAAGATTTAATCTGGCACGATCTTCCGCACATAAGTCGGCAAGACGGCGTTCCAATATCGCTTCGGCTGTCGTGACGAGTTGCACGACAGCAACATGGCCGACGGCTATCTCTGCCTCTATGGCCTTGATCAGGCTCGGCACCTTCATCGCAATCAACAATTGCGAGAAGAAGCGCTGCTTGGCACTTTCAAATCGACTGAGCGCCGCGCCTTTAGCCTGGCCGTTCAGCGTCTGTCCTGACATGGCATCGACGACGCCGGACGCGCCCAATATCTTGTGCAGATTGGCATGGATCACCGCCCACCCATCCGCGAAGGCATCATAGATGGCGATCTGGTCAGGGCTCAATCGATGTTCGAGCGGATCATATTCCACCCCGGCAAAGCTGAGCGCCCGCGCGGTGTAGAGGCCGGTGGCTTTGAGATCGCGCGCCACGATCTCCATCGCGGCGATCCCGCCCCCGTCCATCGCCGCCATGAAAGCATTGCGGTCGGTGAAGCCTGTGCCCGGCCCCCACAGGCCAAGGCGCGAGGCATAGCTGAGGTTTTCAGGCTTGGTGGCACCCGTCGCGGACACATAGGCTATCCGCGCGCGGGCCAGGGCATTTTGGAGGCGAACGCCCGCCAGGCCTTGCTCTGACCCCTTCGCCGTTCCAAAATCGCCTTGCGTGCCTGCAGCGTTGCCCATCGCGTGGGATTCATCAAACAGGATGACGCCCTCAAATTCAGCATCGGTCCAGACCAATATCTGCTGCAGGCGTGAGAAATTGTCCTGACGGACCGAGCGCAGCGTTGCATAGGTGAGGAAGAGAATGCCAGACGTCATGGTGATCGGCTCACCGAGCGGGAAGGCATCGAGCGGCTGGATATCGATCGGCAGGCCGCCAAGGGCGCTCCAGTCCCTTCGGGCGTCTTCGAGCAGGGCAGCACTGCGCGAAATCCAGATGGCACGGCGATTACCCCTGTTCCACTGGTCAAGGATCAGGCCCGCCCCTTCCCGGCCCTTGCCAACGCCTGTGCCATCGCCAATGAAATAGCCCGTCCGATAGGCGCGCCCTGCGGGATCTTCATGGAGTTGATCCCCTGCTGCATTGGGCGTGAACATACCGGGCAGATCGCGTGAAAAGGCTTCGCCTGCATGGATGATGGTTTCCAGTTGCGCCTCGGACAGGGCAGCGAGCGCCCTTGGTTGTAATAATGGCTGCCAGCGCGGTACGGGCGGCAATACTGATCCCATGGCCAGGGATTCCACCAGCTTGTCGGGATGGGGTGTCGCGCCTTCGATCGCAATCCGCGCAAGCCGCCAGGGCGCATAGATGCCAACAGGGTCGCCTACCGGCAGAGGCGTGTCGCGTACGGCGTAGGAAAGCGGAACAGCATTGGCATTGTTTGCTGCTATACGCGCCGGCGCGGCGAGTGGCGTGGCGGACAAAGTGCGAAACAGCGATGCCGCCTCATCCTTTGCCTTTGGCCGAGGGAGATGGAACGCGACGGCAGGACTTGGTGGCTTTGGCAACGGCGGGGGTGGCAACAAGGCAGGTGGATCGAGCCGGTCAGGCAATGCCAGGACGAGATCAAGCGCTGCGTCCAGATTATCGGCGACATGACTTTGTCCCTGACCATGCCATCCCTTGTCGAATAACAGCAGTCGTACAGCGATACCGGTGCCATGTTTGGCAAAGGGGCTGCCCAGGATGGTGATTTCAACGCGAGGCGGGATCAATTGCGCGATCGTCGCATAGGCTTTTGCGCCGCTGCCATCAGCAGCAAAGCCAGGTGGCATGATGGCGACACAGCGACCGTGCTGGCGCAGTCGTAGCAAGGCCGAGCGCAAATGCCGCACCCCGGCCTGCCGGTCATTGCCGCGTCCCTCGCTGCGACCGAAGGGCGGATTGATCAGGACCACAGAAGGGTCATTGCCCAGGGGCAACAGATCATGGATATATTCCGCGTCATGGCAGGTGACAGCCTGCCCGATGGCAAGCGTGAGCAGCGCCGCGCGGTCGGGATCGCGTTCATTGAGCGTGAAGGTGCAGCGTCCAGGCGGAATGGATCCGAGCAACATTCCCGTGCCTGCCGATGGTTCGAGAATATGATCCTCTGGCCCAAGGCGTGCTGCCTGGACCGCCAGCCATGCGAGGGTCAGCGGCGTGCTGAACTGCTGCATCGCGATCTGCTGTTCGCTGCGATAGCTGTGCGTGGGCAGGCTGGTTTCAAGACGGCGCAAAGCGGCGTAACAGGCAGTCGGATCTCCGGATCTGGCGATGCCACTATTCCCCCGCCGCAGGAACAGTATCAGGGCGATTTCAAGCGCGTCATAGGCCTGGCGCATCGACCATGCGCCTTGTGCATCGCTCGCGCCAAAGCTGGCTGTCATCAGCTTTCGTAGGGCATGTCGGGTCGGTATTTGCGATTGCGTCAGATTGTCGGCGAGTATTGTCGCGACATCGAATAGGCGTTGCGCGCGTGAACGCGTTGCGACGGGATCAGGCTGCTGCGTAGCGAACAAAGGAAGAGTCATAAATATCTCCAGGCCTCGGACCCGATCGGTCCACGCCTCGTCCGCTCCCCTTCCCTCCCAGGACGGCGGACAGAAAAAGGGACCATGACGACACATCATGGTCCCCAGCATTATACCCCAGGCTCAGGCCGCCTGCGCGACGCGGTCCTCTCCAGAATCTTCGTCAGGTGCCTCAGCCAGCGCTTCCGCCGCAGCATCCCCATCGACACTGACCCGCCCGACGCCACAATCGGCATCGCCATCTCCGGTGAGACTGGCTTCAGCTTCACCAACCGGCACAAAGCGCATGGCGTCCGGCAACCATTGCAGCGCGCGTTCCTTGACCTCTGCCTCGACGATGAGATCGCCGCTGAACAGTCGCTCGGCCGAGAGCGCAAGATCATGCTTCTTCGACGCCGCGTAGCGGGAACTCAGCTCTAGGCCGCCGACCGTTTCGAACGCCTGGAGGATCATCGCCTTGCTGACCCGGTCGAAATAGTTGCGCGCGGTCGGTCGCCACCAGGCCGTAACATCGATCCCGCACTTGACCCCCAGATGGTCGAGAAACACGCTGCCGGTCCGCCCGGCAGGCACCGCCTGGACCGTCCGGGCAATTGCCCAGCTGAACCAGGCAGCCCGTGCCTCCTGGCTCAAAGCGCAAAAGGCGTCATAGCGTGTCCGCACATCGGCATGATTGATCCAGCATCGATCAAGATCTTTTTCCAGCTTGAGCCACTGGTCGGCGGCAGGCGTATCGCTCTCATAGCCATGAAGCGGCGATGCGGGGGCATTGGCGCGCAGGTCGGTGGCCCGTTCCGCGCTGCCATAGGTGCGCGTTGCCGCGTCAGCCATGCAGAAAGTGGCGAGATCGAGCGCGAACCGCGGATCGCTGGCGATATGGACGCGCAGAAGTTCAGCCTTCATTTCAGCGAGCTCATCGGCAAGGCGCTGGCTGATCTTTGGCTGGCCCGGCACCACCTGTGCTGGCGCGCGATCCGCATCCGCATCGACTTCATCATCATCACCGGTCGAATCCTGCGCATCGTCGGCCTGTTCAGCCGGAACATGATAAAGCTGTTCGTGGACGCGCGGCTGACCGTCGGAACCGATCACCACATAGGCCAGTGCGGACGCCTTTTGCTCCTCGGTCAGAATCGGTGCCCGTTGCCGGATTGCCTCATATTCAGCATTCAGCCGATCATAGCGCGCTTCGACCTCCTCCTCGGTCTCGTCGGTTTCAACCGGGTTCTCGAACGCTTCCAGTTCCACTTCGATATCAGCAAGCCGCTGTTCCTGCTCTGGCGTCAGCGGTGGCTGTTCGCCCTCAATGGGCTTGAGATCCCAGGTTGCGCTATAGGCAATATGAGTGCCGGACACGATGCGGACATCGCCAAAGCCTTCCCGTTCCCGGATCGCTTGCGCCGCCTGCGCCAGCCTGTCGGTCGCCAGTTGATCGAGCAGGTCGCCATCGATCCACATCTCGCTCGCATCGTCGGTGAACAGGTCGCTGTCGATCCGGCCACCGGCGGCCACATAGGCGTGGGGACCGACAAGCAGGGCTTTAGGATCATTGCCACTATAGCTGCCTTGGGCAAGCTGGCGCCGGATCTCGTTTAGATTATTGCGGTAATAGCTCTGCCCCAGAGTTTCGAATATCTGCGCCTGGCGCACGGCATCGGGACTGCTGGCATAAGCCGTGGCAATCTCAAGGCTGATCTCGCCGTCGCGCAGGGCGTCAAAAATGCAGGGTGCCAGATCCGCAAGGCGCAGCCGTCCCAGTACGAAGCGCTCGGTCAGGCCAAAACGTTTGGCGATCTCGGCCGGGGTCTTGCCTTCGGTTTCGACAATATCCTGGAAAGCCCGGCAGGTGTCCGCTGGGTTCATGCTGAGCTTGAAGAAATTTTCCTCCAGGCTGGTGGCGATCGCATCTTTCGCGTCGCGCAGGACCAGCACCGGCACCTGATAGTCTGGCCCGAAGACGCCCTTTTCGATGAGACGATGCACCGCATCGAGGCGCCGTCCGCCCGCGGCGATACGATAATGGCCTTTCTTGCGCGCAACCGGCACGCCGATCAGATTCTGCCTTATGCCCTTGGCCGCGATATTGGCCTCAAGCTGGGCGTCGGCGACAGCATCGCTCGACTTTCGGACATTGGATGGCGACTTGCTGAGGTTCGCCGCGGCAACGAGAATGGGAAGCTGGTTCATCGACTGGGATCTCCAGGCGCCAAAGACCCGCCCATCGGGTCTTCCTGCGCCACATCATCCAATCCCCCTCCCTCCCTTGCCTGCTGGACATCGTTCCAGTCATTATAGCCTGATGGCGGCCGGATATGCCTGACTGGCCTGCCGGCGCCGCGATACGCCGCCAGCGCACGCATTGCGGCGATTTTGCCCGCACGATCGTTGTCGGGCAGGATAATTAGCCGCTTAACCGACGCGGGAATGGCAATGCTGTGCAAGCGCTCGCTACCGAGCGTGGCCCAGACCGGAATTTCGAGAAAGGACATGGCCGACAGGGCCGTCTCGATCCCCTCGGCAAGACCAAGAATATTGGTAGCAGGAGCCAGCATGACGGCGCCATGGCCGGGTCGGCCCAGCAAGCGACGCGCCGGTTGTACGTCGGCAGCGAGACGGGAATAGCGAGGATCAAGGAATGTCCGGTGGATGGCGACAATTTCTTCTCTGTCGCGCACAGCAGCAATCATGGCAGGGCGAAACTCAAGCCCCGTGTCGGTTCGCAAGGGCGTTCGCGGATGAAAGCGCAGCCATTCTCCCAGATTGGTGATGGAACGAGACTGCAGATAGTCCTGTGCCGGCGTGTCAGCGATCGGTCGGCTCGCATGCCAGATGTCCCTCGCCTGGCTGCGGAAACCGGATTGAAAATCGCGCGTCGAATGACCTGGCTCATGACAAGCTGTCAGCGCCTGATGGTCGATCCGTGCGATTGCGCGCAGCACATCGCGGGCATGGCAGCCTGCAAAGCATTTGAAGAGCAGAGCTGTCTTGCCCAGTCGGACAGAAAGGCTGGGATGATGATCGTCATGGGCCGGGCAAAGGCACAGGCCGCCAGACGAGGCCCAGCGGCCGCCCAGACGGTT
Source organism: Sphingobium sp. KKT206 (assembly GCF_055640555.1). Classification (NCBI taxonomy): domain Bacteria; kingdom Pseudomonadati; phylum Pseudomonadota; class Alphaproteobacteria; order Sphingomonadales; family Sphingobiaceae; genus Sphingobium; species Sphingobium sp. KKT206. The sequence continues at coordinate 517,045 of NZ_CM145765.1, read as the reverse complement.
GACCAGCAGCTTTGCGCGCGCTTCCATGACAAGCCGGTCGATGGGAACCGTCATTGCGTCAATGCCTGTCGCGCGCAAGGATCGCCACGGCTCGCCGTAAATGGCGACGAACCCGGCGGGGGCGGATCTCGAAGGTTCGCGCAATGTCGTCAATCTGCATGGCATAAGGTACGCGCAGCAAGAGAAAGAGCCGGGTCAGGGTTGGCATATGTTCAGCGCAGCGTGCGGTCATATCGGTTTTGTCGGAAGACAAGGCCGATTGATCGTAATACCATGCGGATCGGTCCTGCGACTGCTGTTTAGGCAGAAGTTCATCCTGATCCGCTTGTTCCTGGTCGTCGAGCCAGGCAAATATAGTGCCCATGAGAGCCTCATCCCTGCGGCAACGCAGGCAGGTGAATATATGGCGCGCGAGGCGGACGATAAGTGCGTTCATGGTGGATATCCGTTGGGACGTTCTGGCCGAAACCTGCCCGATCATCCCCTGTCCATCCCCTCCCCTCCATGCCCGGAGATCTGGATGGCGGCATCCCGCACCAGGCCAGTTGCGACATGGCTATGCAAATTTCTTCGATTCGTCTCAATTGCTCGGCCAAATGGTTGCGTTTGCGTTGCAATTTCATGACATTGTGAGCGGGGCCGCAGAGGAGATATCAGGCGCGACCGATCTGCCCCGATGCGTCGCAAGGCTGGAGACAGTGCGCGATGATGAACAAACCACCCGTTCCGCCGGACATTGCGGTATTCAGGACAAGGCTCGCCAGCCTTACGGGTCGGCAACGGCAATGCCTAGTACTAGTGGCGCAGGGCTATTCCAGCAAGGAAATTGCTTCGCGACTGGGCAATAGTTCCGGCCGTGTCGACAAGCATATATATGAAGCGCGCGGCAAGCTCGGCGGCATTGGCCGGCAGCAGGCGGCACGCCTCGTGGCTGCCTATGAAGCGGACCGCACGGAGATTTCTCCGGGGGCCCAAAAAATAGGCGCCCAATCTTTGGTCCTGCCAATCCCGGCTGCGTCTGGCCAATCTGATTCCACTGACGATCAAGTGGACGCAGATATTGCCGATGCCGATTTATTGGCCACGCAGCAGGAGGGCTACCATGGTTTGGTGCGCTTTCCCCTTATGGGCAATTTTCTGCCGTTCCGCACAAGCGGGAGGCCCGACAATGACCTGACTTCGAACATGACGTTGATCGCTCTTGCGATCATGGCGACGCTTGCTCTTGTGATGGCTGGATCGGCCGCTTCACTGCTCTCGGCGCTAGACGCCCTGGCTCGCCACTAAAACCAACATTTTTATGTTTTCCCTGTTCACCCGCTTTTGCGGGAAGGAGATTCTATGCGCGTTAAACGACAGACCATCGCCAAATCGGTTGCCGAGCGGCTATTTGCCGCCGAAGCTGCGCTCGATATTGCTGCAGCCCGGATTGCCGAACTCAACGCCTCGCTACCCCTGGCTCGTCTTGATGCCCGTTTTGCAGCTGCGATCGGCCAGGAGGCTATCGCGACATCTGCCGCTGCTGTCATGCTGATTGCGCAGACGCGCGAGCAGATGGTCATAACCCACGCCCATCTCAAACGGGCCAGCGATGATGTTGGGCTCGGGCAAACCGCTTATGGCGACCTTTTCAAAGTTGTCTCGCATGATCAGCCTGCCCATCTGCGCGTCGTCTGACGCGCAAGAGAGGATTGACGCAATGCGGCCACCTGGGTTCAATCAGGGTCATGACCCGGCAAATCGCGTTCCTGACCCTGCTCATTGTCAGCACCCTCTATGCCGCATGGCGGGGCGGCACGCCCGAAAGGATCGGCGCTGCAGCCCTGCTGGGCGCTGCCTGTCTGTCCGTAGGGCTTGTCGACCCGTTCGGCGACCGGTTCCATCATATCGAGATCGCCATTCTCCTGGTCGATTTTGCCTTATTGAGTGTGTTTATATGGCTTTCTCTACAAAGCACACGGTTCTGGCCGCTCTGGGTCGCGGCGATGCTAGGCGCAGAGGTAGCCGTGCATCTGATGCGGATCCTGATGCCGGCGATTGTACCGCGTGCCTATGTCGATGCGCTGGCGGTGTGGAGTTGGGTAGCACAAACCATGCTCATCGGCGCGACCTTTCGACATCGCAGCCGGATAAAACAGCGCGGTGTCGACAGGCCCTGGAAGAGCTGATCGCGCTCACCTGTCCGGCGCGCGCGCCCGAACTGGCGCAGCGGCTGGTCGACAGGTTCGGTTCTTTTGCTGCAACCCTCTCTGCGCGGCGCCAGGACCGGATGCGCCTTCTGGATGGCGCGCTATGTGTCGAGCGGACATTTGAGTGCCTGCAAATGTCTATCCACCATATTCTGCGCGGAAAACTCGCCGGTAAATCGATACTCTCGAACGAACAGGCACTGCTGGACTATCTGCGCGCCACCATGGCATTCGCGCCGGTCGAACAGTTGCGGGTGCTTTTCCTCAACGCCGTCAATGAGATATTGGCAGATGAGGTGCTGGCGACCGGCACCATCTCTCATGTCCACGCCTATCCACGTGAAATCATGAAGCGATGCGTCGAGATAGGCGCGACCGCAATTTTTCTCATTCATAATCATCCATCGGGCCAACCTCAGCCTTCACGGGCTGACCGGGCTTTCACCAGAAAGATTGTCGATGCCGCACGCTGCCTGGATGTCGCGGTTCATGATCATCTGGTCATCGCCCATGCCGGGCATGTGAGCTTCCGCCAGGCGGGGTATCTTTAGCCCCACGCCCCGCCGCGCCGCACAGCAGGCGTAGCCAGAAAGGCGGCAACCACTTCAGGCGAACCACAATGATCAATGTGGCTGTCTAACATGGCCCGCTCGTCCACGGGCGGAAGAGAGGAGCGAAGGGTCAGTATCCAAAAAGGAGGCATGACATGACGCAAATATATCCCCCCGACACACGTATCGATATGTGCCGCAGGCTGGTGGTCATGCGGCAGACGATTGGTGAGGCTATTGGCTATCGTCTATGCCCCAGCCCTGTCTGGGACATGCTGCTCGATCTTTACCTGGCGCAATATGAGAAGCGGGAGGTCTATCTCTTCTCCCTGTATACGGCCGCCCCCGACGTTCCGCAATCGACCGCCCACCGCAAGATCGCCGAGATGGAAAAGCGGGGGCTGGTGACGCGGGACATTCCTCGTCCAGATGGGCGACGCGTCGCGATTTCGATGACGGCCCAAGGCCTTGCCATCGTCGACCGTCTGCTTGATCGGATTATTGAGTTATGGGAAGGCGGGAAATCATAAATCACCTATGCGATTGCCTTCTAAGCGCAGCGTCCCAATTTAGGCATGGATGGCCAGCCTGTTTCCCGATCTGTTCGAGCCCCCGAAAATTCCGGGCCTCTCCTATCGTGACGACCTTCTCTCTCGCGACGAGGAATTGAGCCTGATAGCCGGGATCAATGCTACCACGCTCGAGCCATTTCGCTTCCAGGGCTGGCTTGGCAAACGCCTGACCAGTTCCTTTGGCTGGCGTTATGATTTTGACGACGCACGCTTTGGACCGACGGATCCCATGCCTGATTGGCTACTGACGGCGCGCGACAAGGCCGCAGCCTTTGCTGGCCTTGATTCCGCCAACCTCGCCCAGGCACTCCTGATTCGATATGATCCTGGCGCAGGCATCGGCTGGCACCGCGATCGCCCGGTCTTCGACCATGTTGTTGGTATTTCGCTGGGCGTGTCTGCCCCCTTGCGTTTTCGGCGGCGCAAGCCCGACGGGTTCGATCGCATCACCGTTCCGCTTGCGCCGCGCTCGGTCTATCATCTTGAAGGCGAAGCGCGGTACCAATGGGAACATAGCATAGCCGAAATGGACGAGACCCGCTGGTCGATCACCTTCCGCACGCTTTGTGAGAAAGTGGTGAACCAAAATAGGCTCGGATATCGGTAAGCCTTCAATGCGCCATGGCGCTCGCATCGAGAAGCTGGTCCAGCCGCGTCGCAATGTCGAGCCATCGCACCACGCCTGCCTGATCGCCCGCCAGCGCCAGCATTCTTACCCTTTCTGCAATGAAGTCGCCGGCGTTCGCGCCATGCTCCCGCTCGACCGCCAGCGCTTCAGCCCAACGTTCAAGATCGGCCCTCACAGCAGCGACGGCGCAGATGCTGCTGCCCGCGGCTTGTTCCAGGGATCGCTGGTGCGCGTCATCTCGATGAGATCGTCGGGGAAGCAGCGATCCTGGAAAGCGATCGCCTCGTCGAACGATCCGCCGAGCCAGCGGTCATATTCATCCTCATGCAAGAGCACAGGCATGCGATCATGCACCGGGCGGATCGCTTCGTTGCAGTCGGTCATCACCCCTGAATAGACCGCGCCCCATTCCTGGCTTTCCCGCCAAAGTCCCGCCCAGGCAAAGACCGGTCGATCCTTCAGATGGAACCAGGTACGGGTCTTGCTCCCCTTCTTGCCCTCCGCTTCTGCAAAGGCCGTCAAAGGGATGAGGCAACGCCATTGGGGCTTTCGCGCGAGGCCGACCCACATGGGTTTGCGCAGGTCGGCAATGTTATTGACAGGCTTTGGCTTGGATCCAGGCTTCATGCCGCGCAGGACCAGCGGAAACCCCCAGACCATGGATTGAAGGACACGCTTTCCTTCTGCCTCGCGCACCACCATGCCGGGATAGCCGGGATAGACTTCGTCCGGCACGTTCATGGCGGCGATGTCGGGCGCCTCGACGCCGAAATGCGCCGCCACCTCGGCTGCGCTTAGTCGCTCGGTATAAAGATTACACATCGTCGCACCTGCCTAGTCGCGCCGCCCGACTGCAAGTGTTGCGCGGCGTTCAGAGCAAGGCAAGCTGCGGCTGGGCTTTCGCCGGCAATTTTCCGCTGCGCCAGAGATCTTCTGTATGCTCGACGACCATGCGCTCAGCAGCAAAGGGTGCGCGATGCTGGAATCCGATGACGTCCCTGATGCCGCCGTGCAGCCATGCGTCATAGTCGTGGGGATCGAAAAGAACCGGCATCCTGTCGTTGGTCGGCATGACCGCGGCGTTCGCCACCATTGTCATGCCCGCATAGACAGGGCCGTAATCAGGCAGGTTCCGGCAGAAGCCGGCCCAGGCCATGACGGGAGCATGTTTGACCGAGAACCAAGTCCTCGTCTTATGCCCGGGCGCGCCGTCCGGATTGGCGAAATGGGTCAGGACGATAAGGCAGCGATAGCGCGGGTCCACGACCATATGCTCCCACATGGGATTGGTGAGATCGGCAACCAGCCCCAGCCGCTGAGGATCGTCGCCATGTTCGCGCATCTCGCGGGGCGCGGGAATCCCCACCCCATCGACCGTAACAGCCGACGTCCCCGGCTTTCAAATACGACGAGCCCGTCGGCGCCCTCGGTGGTTTCACGAGCAAAATGGACAGGCCCTTGCGGCAGCGCCGCACCGAAATGCATGGCGACTTCGCCGACACTCGCCAGGGTCGTATGCAATCTGGACATCGACCGCTCCTAGGGAGACTCGAAAGACATCCGATGATTGGAACATAAAGCGAACAATATTGTCAACCGGCGATAGCCGGGAAGCGCCGTGGACGGACGTTTCCCGGCGAAATTTCAGCCGTTCAGTTTATCCTTTATCGCCTTGGCGGGCGTGAAGCCGAGCTTCTTGGCAGCTGCGATCTGGATAGTGGCGCCCGTGGAGGGGTTGCGACCTTCGCGCGCTGGCGCGTCCTTGACCTTGAACTTGCCAAAGCCGTTCAGGGCAATTTCTTCGCCCGCTGCTGCAGCATCAGCGATTGCGGCGAAGACCGCGTCGACCAGCTTGCGGGCATCCGCCTTGGAAAGGCCGTTGTCGCCGGCGATCTTCTCAGCGAGGTCGGTATTGTTCATGGGCTATATCCTGTGTCGTTGGACGGCGGGCATAGACGAGGGCGCAAGCCAACGTCCAGCCAGGACGCTATCGCTTTTTGGCAGTCTATTGGCTTCATCGTCCTCCCAGGCCTTGCTTGCCTTTGCGGGGCCTGACATTCGGGATGCCCGATCCCATCTATGGCATCTATGCCATCCAAGACGACGCATGATGGAGACCAGAATGGCTACGGCGCCCAATGATGCCCTGATTGTCATATGTCCGGCTTGCGCAACGGCGAACCGGTTGCCCCGCGAAAGGCTGGCCAAGGGAGGAACCTGCGGCCGATGCAAGCGCCCCCTATTCTCTGGGGAGCCCGTCAAACTGACCGCAGATAATTTCGACGCGCATGCCGCGCGGTCCGACATTCCCCTGCTTGTCGATTTCTGGGCGAACTGGTGCGGCCCCTGTCGTCAGATGGCCCCCGCCTTCAGCGCCGCGGCCGGACAACTTGAACCCTATATGCGCCTTGGGAAACTCGATACCGAGGCGCATCAAGCGATCGCGGGTCGCTATGCCATCCGGTCCATTCCCACGATGATCCTGTTTCGGGGTGGCCGCGAAATTGCGCGGCAATCGGGCGCTATGCCGCAACAGGCCATCGTTGCATGGGCGCGCGAGGCGGCACGACCGGCGTGAGCCGGGAGCCCGCCACCCACCCGGCGACGCCCGATGGCCGTTATTTCGTCGTGCGCGGTCGCCTGTGGCGACTGTCCAATCCCGCGTTGGACGAGGACGTTCGCGCCACCCTGGTATCGGATCTGATGCAGGCGCGTAGAGCCGTGCGCGACGCCCGTAAAAACGGCGATGTATCGGCCGAGCGTGAAGCGCATGCGGCGGCGGACATTGCCAAACGCGGACTTGGCGAGCGTGGCTCAGTCTGGTGGACTGATGGCGCACCTGACTATAATCGCCATATGGCGCGCAATACGCCCTATGCTGACTGGTTTGCAGCCCTCGACTGACGCGCCTTGCGCACCGGCTTGTTGGCCAGCTCAATCCAAACTGGAGCATGGTCGCTCGTCTTTTCCCATCCGCGCGGCGCTGTATCGACCTGCGCCCATTCAAGCTTGCTGCGTGCCTTTGCGTTGAGCAGAATATGGTCGATCCGAAGGCCCGCGTTGCGCTCGAACGCCCCGCGCCAATATTTCCAGAAGGTGTAGATGGTCTCATCAGGATGCAATTCGCGCAGAGCGTCGCTCCATCCCTGCTCCAGCAGATGGCGATAGGCGTCCCTCACCTCCGGCGCGAAGAGCGCATCGTCCCGCCACCGCTCGGGCGCATAAACATCCAGATCGGTTGGCATGACGTTGAAGTCCCCGGCGACCACAACCGGCGCATCGAGATCGACGAGCAAGGCAAGGTGATCATGAAGCCGCTCGAACCAGCGCAATTTGAAGTCGAACTTGGGTCCAGGGCGTGGATTGCCGTTGGGTAGATAAAGACCAGCAACCAGGACCCCGGCAACCGCCGCTTCGATGTAGCGGCTTTGCGTATCGTCCGGATCGCCGGGCAGGCCGCGGCGCGTCTCATGGATATCACCGACACGGCTCAGGATCGCAACGCCGTTCCATTGGCTTTGCCCATGCCATATCGCGTCATAGCCTGCGTCGCGGATCGCTGTTTCGGGAAATTTGCCCTGCGGCGCCTTCAGTTCCTGCAGACAGACGATGTCGGGCTCGGCTTCGCCCAGCCATCTTAGCAGGACAGGCAGGCGCCCGTTAATCCCGTTCACATTATAGGTGGCGATCTTCATCGTTGCGTTGACCTAGCTGGCGCGGGAGAGGCATGGGAATGGTTATAAGCCATGGATGATCCACACATCCCTGCGATCAGCCTGGCGCGTCGAGCGCCAACAAATCCTGCTCCTCTGGATGGCGATCAAAATAGCCGGCGACGAATTCGCATAGCGGCACGACCTTCAATCTCTTCTCCCGCACGTCCGCCAACGCGCCGGCGATCAGCTTACTGGCAATGCCTTGCCCTTCCAGCGCCTCAGGAACCTGCGTGTGCGTGAAGATCAATGCGCCATCGCGCCGTTCATAGGCCGCAATAGCCGTGCTACCATCGACCTTGAGTTCATAGCGGCTCTCGCCTTCATTATCGCGGACGTCCTCGTCTCAGCCATAGTCGGTTCCTCTTTCTTTCGGGTCATATGCATCGGCGATTTTCGCAGAGCCGGTCGATAGATCGAACAGATGGACAATGGCGCGGTTCCGCTAGAGCTGTCTGCTGACGAATGTGGCCTGGCCTTTGCGTTCCGATGCCGTGGCAGCCACAAGCCTTGCTGGAAAAAGCCGAGCTGCAGCGCTCATGAACAGCAGCTTCACCCGTCATTCATCGCAACATGCTATTTCATGTTCTGTCGCTTCTTCCCCCCTTTGGAGCGGCACCTCCCTGAACTTCGGTCCCGCCGCGAGCCTTGCTCTGGCGGGGCTTTTTTTATGCGTCCCCTGCTTTCATCACGATCGCCTTTTGGGTGTCACCTTGATGATTGCTTGTCTGTACGCGACCACCCATAGGGTCCAAATGGACCAAGAGACTTCCGAGCTCATCATGCGTGTCATCGCGCGCGCGCCGCAATGGCTTCGCCACGACCTGTCGTCAAAGGACCTCAACGCCCGTGGACGGGCCGAAGAAACACTCGCCGCCATGATCGTCGATGCGCTGTCGCACGGAACGCCGCTGGAGCCGGAAGGTTAAGCTTCGCGTGGGACCCTCCCATGGAGCATCTGTTTCGATGGGACGCCTTCTCCTCCCTGCCCTGCTTGTCGCCGCTGTTCCGACCGCAGCCTGCGCATCGGACAGCGAGCAGCTGACCATATATTGCGACGGCGGTCGAACCTTCCTTGCCAAGATCAGCCGGGATGGCGCGCTCGTAACGATCGGGAGACGGACGGTCGCGCTCAGGCCACGGGACTCATCGCTTGGGCGACGGTTTGAAGCAACAGGCGCTGCCCTGATCATAGATGGCGAGATGGTCGCTTTGGTACTCGATAACGATATCGATTTTCGAAACTGCCGGGTGAACCCGCCTGGTTCCTAGCTTCGGAACGCCGGATGAACGTCACCAGCCTGATCTCTCCTGTTTCGAGTGCTGGTAAACAGACATCTGCTTCTCTTTGATGGTCCCCGATTCGGAATGCGAACACGGCGAACAGCGACCGAATGATTTGGCGATTTCGATTCGGGCATCGCCCCTCGATTTTCTCTCGCGCTCGATATTTTGTGAACTCACGATCGCGTCGCGAAACGATTCAGGGAATCCATGACGTTGGATCCGTCGGATGCCCCAAGCAGGACCTCGTTCACCCCGAAACATGCGCTCGACTAACTTGACAGTCCGGGGAGTCATGGAGAACAGGAAGGGAACACACTGTTAGACCGATGAGACCAAGGAATGCCCCGCAATGCCATCCTCGAGGATTTGCGTTCGTCGATCGCCCATGTGACGGGCGATGGGCGCCGTCATGGCGTCCATCCTTTCGGCCTTGACGATATCGACGATCATCTGCCCGGAAATGGTCTTGCAACCGGCGCATTGCATGAGGTTCTGGGCTCTCCCGACATTTGCGACGACGCAGCCGCAACGATATTCATCGCAGGCATATTGGCGCGCATGGAAGGCCCGGTTTTCTGGTGTCTGCGCTGGCGCGATTTGTTCACCCCTGCCCTCGACCTTGCAGGCCTTCATCCTGACCGCCTGACCATCGTCGAGCCTGGCGATGACAAGGGCGCGCTGATCGCGATGGAAGATTGCCTGCGCGTGGCTGGCGTCGCCGGCGTTGTGGGCGAGGTCTCAAAGCTCTCGACGACCGCGTCGAAACGGCTTCAGCTTGCTGCCGAAGGGTCCGGGGTGACTGCGTTCATCCTGCGTCGCGCCGCCAAGGCGGACGCACTGATCGAGGGCTCTGCAGCACAGACCCGATGGCGTGTTACGGCATCACCGAGCGCAGATCTGGGCATCCCTGCCCTTGCCCGCCCGCGCTGGTCGGTCGCGCTCGAGCGCGTCCGCGGCGCAGAACCTAAAAGCTGGATAGTGGAGGCCTGCGATGCGCAGGGTCGTCTCGCTCTACCTGCCATACTGGTCGACAGACCGGATCAGCAGGAAGCGTGGCGTATCGCCGTCTGAGGCGAACGCAGCGCCATCCCGGCCGCCGCTTGTCACGGCCATAGAATCGCACGGTCGCAAGCTGATCGCGGCGGTGGACGTGCTTGGCCGCAGCCTTGGCATCACGCCCAGCATGAGCGTCACCAAGGCAAGGACCCTGGTGCCCGATCTTGACGTGCTCGATGCAGACGAAGCGGCCGACGCGCAAGGGCTTGAGCGGCTCGCCTTGTGGGCAGGGCAGCGCTACGCCCCCTTCGTCGCGGTCGATTACCCCGATGGCCTATGGCTCGACATCAGCGGATGCAGCGAACTGTTCGGCGGCGAGGAAGCGCTGGTCAAGGACCTGTTCCGCCGGGTGAACGGCTCGGGCCTTACAGCACAGATCGCTGTTGCTGACACGGCAGGCTGCGCGCATGCGGTCGCGCGCCATGTCCCTGCCGGTCGCCCGGTTATCATTGTTCCTGGAGACCAGAAGAAGGCGGTCGGCCTCCTACCCCTTGCCGCCCTGCGCATCCCGGCAAAAGTGGCAAGCGATCTGCACAAGATGGGCTTCACCCGGATCGAGCAACTCATTGCCGAGCCGCGCGGTCCCATTGCGCGCCGCTACGGACATGAACTCTACCGCCGCCTCGACCAGGCCCTTGGCCATGCGCCAGAGGCGATGGCCCCGATCTTCCCGCCGTCACTGCCCCAGGCGCGCCGCGGGCTTCTTGAACCCATCGGTACGGCCGACGCCATCGCGAAGGTCATCGGCGATCTCACCGACGACATTTGCGCTGCGTTGATGCGGGACGGTACCGGCGCGCGGCGCCTCGACCTCCATTGCGAACGGGTCGATGGCCAATATCAGTCCGTCAGGATCGGGATGGCATCTCCTACAAGGGATGCCCGGCATCTGACAAAGCTCCTGGTTCCCAGGATCGAGCGGATAGATCCAGGCCTTGGGATCGAGACCATGATCCTGATCGCGCCGATCGTCGAACCACTCCGCAGCGCACAGGCTGATCTTGCAGGCGATACGCATCGCGGCCCGGACCTTGGTGCCCTTATCGACGCGCTGGCGAACCGTTTCGGCTATGACCGGCTGTACGGCACGACGCCCTGCTCGTCCGCCATGCCCGAACGCACGGTCAAGCGAACAATGGCGCTGCGCGAGGGTGCGGATCGGCGCTGGAACGCTGTCCTGCCGCGCCCGGGCCGCATGATCGACCCGCCTGAGCCGGTCCAGGTGATCGCGATGATGCCGGACCATCCGCCTGCCCAGTTCGTCTGGCGGGGCAAGCGGCGCAAGGTAGTTCAGGCCGATGGTCCCGAACGCCTCCAGGGCGAATGGTGGCGCGCCAAGGGCCTGGAAGCCGACAGCCCCTATCTCGTGCGCGACTATTTCCAGGTCGAGGTCGAAGGTGGCGGGCGCTACTGGCTGTTCCGCTTGGGCGACGGCCAATGGTCGTCGACCGGACCCATGGCCTGGTTCATCCATGGCGCCTTCGCATGAGCCTTGCCGATCAGCGCTATGTCGAGTTGCAGGCGACGAGCCATTTCAGCTTCCTGCGCGGTGCATCCTCGCCTGAGGAACTGCTGACCGCAGCTGCCATGCTGGGCATGCCTGCCATCGGCATCGTGGATCGCAATAGTCTGGCGGGATTGGTGCGCGCCTGGGACGCTGGCCGTTCGACGGGCGTGCGCGTCATCAACGGCTGCAGGCTGGATCTTTCCTGTGGCACCGGCCTGCTTATCTATCCCACCGATCGCGCAGCCTATGGTCGCCTTTGCCGGCTATTGACGCTCGGCAAATCGCGCGCCGGCAAAGGAAGCTGCGAACTCCATTGGGATGATGTCGCGACATGGAGCGAGGGGCTGATCGCCATCCTTATCCCCAATAGCGATGACGCAAAAACGCAGGCGGACCTCGTCAGCGTCTCATCGATCTTTCAGGAACGCAGCTACCTCGCGCTGACCCTACAGCGGCAACCCGGCGATGCGTTGCGGTTGCGGCGCCTGACACAGATGGCACAGCAGGCGCGCGTCGCGACCGTCGCCACCGGCGATGTCCTCTACCACACGCCCGAGCGCCGGATGCTGCAGGATGTGGTGACCTGCATCCGCGAGAAATGTACGATCGACGATCTGGGCGAGCGACGCGAGCAGATCGCAGACCGGCACCTTAAGGACGCCGACGAGCTGGACCGGCTGTTCGTGCGCTATCTTGGGGACACAGGGCCAGTTCGGCGAAGTGTCGCTATCGCCGAGCAATGCCGCTTTTCCCTTGAAGAGTTGCGCTATCAATATCCCGATGAAATCGGTAAAAGCGGGCGTACACCGCAGCAGGAACTTGAGCGCCTTACCTGGGCAAAAGCCCCTGCCCGCTATCCAGACGGCATCGACGACAAGACAAGGGCCCAGCTGGAGCATGAGCTGCGTCTCATCGCCCAGCTCGATTACGCACCCTATTTTCTGACGGTCCACGCGATCGTCGATTTTGCGCGCTCGAAAGACATTTTGTGCCAGGGCCGGGGATCGGCCGCGAACTCGGCGGTCTGCTACTGCCTTGGCATCACCTCGATCGATCCGGTGCGCACCGAACTGCTGTTCGAACGGTTCGTGAGCGCCGAGCGACGCGAGCCGCCCGATATCGATGTCGATTTCGAGCATGAGCGGCGCGAGGAGGTGATCCAATGGATCTACGAGACCTATGGCCGCAACCATAGTGCGTTGACTGCCGTGATCTCCCGCTTCCGTACCAAAGGCGCGATCCGTGAGGTCGGCAAGGCGCTTTGCCTGTCGACCGATGTCACCGACGCGCTGTCAGGACAGGTCTGGGGCTGGAGCCGCGAGGGTGTGCAAGACCGCCATGTCGCCGAGCTCAATCTTGATATGACCGATCGCCGCCTTGCCCTCACGCTGGAGCTGTCGCGTCTGCTCATGGATACGCCGCGCCATTCCTCGCAGCATCCCGGCGGCTTCGTGCTGACCCGCGACCGGCTCGACGAGTTGGTGCCGATCGAACCTGCCCGCATGGATGATCGCCAGATCATCGAATGGGACAAGGATGATATCGACCTTATGGGGTTTATGAAGGTCGATGTGCTGGCATTAGGCATGCTCAGCTGCATGCGACGCGGCTTCGATCTCCTGCGCGAGGAGAAGGACATCCACCTCGACCTAGCCACGATACCGGCCGAAGACCCGGCAACCTATGCGATGATCCGCAAGGCTGACACGCTTGGCGTCTTCCAGATCGAAAGCCGGGCGCAGATGGCGATGCTGCCCCGTATCAAGCCAAGGACATTCTATGACCTGGTCGTCGAGGTCGCCATCGTTCGGCCCGGCCCCATCCAGGGCGACATGGTCCACCCATATCTAAGGCGCCGCGAAGGCAAGGAAAAGGTCAGCTATCCCAGGCCGGAGCTGCGCCGGGTCCTTGAAAAGACGCTCGGCGTCCCGCTCTTTCAGGAGCAGGCGATGCGGGTCGCCATTGAGTGTGCCGGGTTCACCGCCAGCGAGGCGGACCTTTTGCGGCGGGCGATGGCGACGTTCAAGCTGACCGGCGGGGTCAGCCATTTTCGCGACAAGCTCATCGGCGGCATGGTCGAACGCGGCTATGAGCAGGCTTTTGCCGAACAGACCTTCAAGCAGATCGAAGGCTTTGGCTCCTATGGCTTCCCCGAAAGCCATGCCGCAAGCTTCGCGCTCATCGTCTATGCCTCCTCCTGGCTTAAATGCCATCATCCAGATGTCTTCTGTGCGGCGTTGTTGAACGCCCAGCCCATGGGCTTTTATGCACCAGCCCAAATCGTCCGCGACGCACGCGAACATGGCGTTGAGGTCCGCCCGGTCGATGTGAACCATAGTCGCTGGGACTGCACGCTTGAAGTGGGGAACCGGCGGTACAAGGCCGTGCGCCTTGGGCTGCGTATGGTCCGCGATCTTGCCAATCCGGACGGCGCGGCGATCGTCTCGGCCCGCGGCGCAGAGCCCTATGCTTCAGTGGAAGAAATCCAGCGCAGAGCCGGCGTGGGTGCTGGTGCGCTCGATCGGATCGGCGATGCTGATGGCTTCGGCTCGCTCCGGCACAGCCGTCGCACTGGCCTGTGGGATGTGAAAGGGTTGCGCGACAGCCCCCTGCCCCTTTTTGCCGCAGCAGACGAGCGCGAGGGGAAGCTCCGCGCCGAAGCGGTCGAACCCGAGGTCGCGCTCTCGCCGATGGCGGAAGGCCAGGAGGTAGTGGAAGACTATCGCAGCTTCGCGCTATCGCTCCGCGCCCATCCGGTAACCTTTCTCAGGGAGGATTTGGCAGCGAGGAAGATGGTCCCGTGCGCGGCGCTTTCTGACATCCGCGATGGTCGCTGGGTCAATCTTGCAGGGATCATCATGGTGCGGCAGCGGCCCGGCTCTGCCAAGGGTATCATGTTCATCACCATCGAGGACGAGACCGGGATCGCAAATCTTGTAGTGTGGACCAAAGTGTTCGAGGCCAATCGCGGCACTGTCCTTGGCGCATCCATGCTCGGCGTGCGCGGTCAGGTCCAGAAAGAAGGCGAGGTCATTCACGTCATTGCCCAACGGCTCGAAAATCTGTCTGGATTACTGGCAAGCGTGGGCGAACGGAGCGATCTTTCCAACGTCTTCCGCCCGGCGCGCGGCGATGGCGCGAAGAGTGGCGGCGGACCTGATCCCCGGGACCCGGACAGCAAATTGCTCGGTCGAAAAGCGCGTGAGATATACATCCCTGACCTGCGGCTGGGATCAGGCATCATGCCCGGGAAGCCGACCGAGGGCATCGAGGTGAAGCCAAGAAATTTTCGGTGAGAATGTCAACATCGACATCGGCTCAGACAAAAATCGGAGGGCGTGATAGAGCAGTTTTGCGAGATTTCTCGTCGCCAGATCTGCTTGATTAGCCTTTTGTAGCTGCCGACCCGCGCGATCTAATCAGAACCCGATACGGAAGCCTACCGGTGTCGACCCATGCCGGACGCTCAGCGCCCGATTTTCTATCTCCAGCAGCAGACGTTCCGCTTTTCCGACGGATGTCGACCAACATACGCCGTTCACTTATGCGGGACGCTGCGATCACGATCGCTCTCGACCATGAGGATCGCGTTGATTGTCCGTAGCTGCTCGGCCAGCACGCCGGCGCCATCAGCGAGCGCGTGATTATGGTGCGCGCAGTAGATGCGCTTGTTAACGCGGCGGCCACCCAATGCGGCGGGGAAGAGATGCTCGCGCGATCCGGCGGGCTCGGCACAGATGATGCATGTTCGTCGTGCCATGGTGTTCGCCTAGAGACAGCCCTCGACATATTCGATGCTGGGCGAACCAACTGAGATCCCACTGACTTTCCCGCCGTTTATCGAGAATTTGATGCCGCGTTCTCCGCCCGGTTCATAATAGAAGAGCTTTTTATCGGGCGGCTCGGAGTAGATGTCCGGCAGCTGCTTGAGCCCGGCATAGGCCTGGCGCACCGCCGCCTCAGAATCGCCGAGCTTCACTCCACGGTCAGTCATGAAGGTCGGTGCGGGAGGATCGAGATAGGCCTCGACCGTCGTCACCACCCCGCTTTCGACCAGCATCTGCAGATTCTTGGGTCCTCCGATTACCTCATAGGCAAGGCACGTCCCGTCGCCAGCCTCGGTGTAATGGCCATCGTCGCCGATTTTAAGGCCCGATGCCGCCTGCGCGCTGTCCGTCGTTACACCGGCCTCGATCCCGCCCCAGCCAAACGGCGTCAGCACTCGGCAAGTCATGCCTTTGCAGGCTGCGAGCGTCGTAGACGATGCCGACGGCGACGGCGCTGTCTTCGCAACTGGCGAGGGCGCGGGCTTGGGGAAGGCCGTTGGCGTGCTGGCGGTGGCTATGGGAGCCGGTGGCGCCTGTCGGTTCGCATAAGCGACAACCGTGATGACGGCTGCTATCGCCAATCCACCGATGAGCAAGCCCCGGTGCCGAGCCGAGGGCGGGTTCGGATTTGCCAAGGCCTCTCGAACCGGCGCGGTCTTTGGGGCTGCCGGCCCGAGCGTCTCGTCGTAGGCGCGGCGACGCTCAGCATCGCGCAAGGTGGCATAAGCTTCGTTGAGTTGCTTTGCGCGGCGCTCACCCTCGGCTTTCAGTCCGGTGAAGGTGTCAGGATGATATCGCCGCATCATCGCCCGGTAGGCGGCGTCGATGACCTCCTGCTCGGCGCTCCGATCGACCCCTAGAATCTCGTAATAGTTTGGCACGCGCACCCCCATTCAGGCAGATGAAACGAGAGGCACGGTCGAAGCAAGGCAAAGCTCAATCATGCGGTGCTATTCCGACCGAGAAGTCGATGACGCTAGCACCCGGCGCAGGCTTCTTGGGAGCCGCCGTTCCGGAACTGGCCCTTCGTAGTGATTCTGCGATGCCGTTCAGTAAGGCACTGGATGGCAGGATTGTCTCACTACACGGCGTTTGGCACTTAGGAAAACCGACCCATTCCGGCCACTCAGTCGCCGACTTTCCATACCCAGGTGCGGTCAGTCTGCTTTCCCATTCTGGACGCGCAAGACAGGCCTTTAGACGACTGTGTGGTAGGGGACGTAAGCCGAAGCTGCCGCTGGCTTTATTAAAAAGCCGGTGCCCGGTCATTAGCGCATTCGCCGATGCAGGGTCGCGTCGCCTTGAATGGTATCCTATGTGTCATGATCCAATCGAAATTCTATGCGTCATCGGTCGTCGGTTTGGTTGATCAGCGGCTGTCCGCGAGAACTCTGGACCCCTAGACGGCCTCGTTCGCTCCAAGCGTCGGTCTGCTCTCGGTCCTATGCGCCGTTCAGAACCGGCTTAGAGGAAGATTTCTCACGTTTGGCCGTCACCAGTTTATCAAGCAGATCGCCGACAGCTTGAAACGGACAAGGGTATTGGGCTACCGACGCCAGCGCTGGCTACAGATCATTATCCCCGAAGCCGATAGCGGGCACTTCGCGTTCAACCGGAACGGGACCATGCGCGAAGGGTTGTTGCCATAGACCGACAGGAGATGATCATGGTTGCACGACCCTATTGGAAAGGCCAGATCCGGCTCGCGCTCGTCTCCATCCCTGTCGAGATCTATTCCGCCACCAGAAGCGGTGCTACGATCGCTTTCAACCAGATCCATGAGCCTTCGGGTAAGCGTATTAAATATGAGAAGATCGTGCCTGGCATCGGGCCGATCGACCTGGACGACATCGTCAAAGGCTTTGAATATGCCAAAGGCGAATATGTGCTGCTGGACGAGAAAGAGATCGAAGGCGTCAAGCTGGAGAGCAAGAAGACGCTGGAGCTGACCCAGTTCGTCGATGCGCATGACATCGACATGATCTATTTCGAAAAGCCCTATTATGTCGTGCCCGCCGACGACCTGGCGGAGGAAGCCTTCATCGTCCTACGCGAAGCGTTGCGGCGCAGCCGGAAGGTTGGCCTTGGCCAACTCGCGATGCGCGGCCGGGAATATGTCGTCAGCATCAAGGCATGCGGGCGCGGCATGGTGATGGAGACGTTGCGGTATGCCGATGAAGTCAACAAAGCTGCGCGCTATTTCCACGAGATCGGCGATGGCGAGCCGGATGACGAATTGCTCGATCTCGCCACGACCTTGATCGACAAGAAGACCGGTAAGTTCCACGCGAGTGATTTTCACGATCGCTACGTCGATGCGCTGAAGGAGCTTATCGAGCATAAGAAGAAGGGCAAGACGCTTAACATCGACAGCGACGATGAAGGCGGTGCTGATCCACGTGGGAATAACGTCGTCGATCTGATGGCGGCACTCAAGAAATCCATCGGCCCGGCCAGCAAGGCCAAGGCGACGGCGAAGAAGCCAGCGGGCAAGGTAGCGGCCAAGAGCGACGCGAAGTCGGCAGGCAAGACATCCGCCAAAAAGCGGGCGTGACGGGGACGTCCCTGGATCATGAGTGACGCGACCAGGGATCAGACGCTGCGTGAAATGGCCGCCCATCGTGGTTTCAAGCTGGTAAAGTCCCGCAGGCGCAAGGTTGGTGCGGGTGATTATGGCAAATATGGGCTCACCGATGCGGGCGGGAAGCCTTTGCTCGGGGTTGGCGATGATGGGCTGACCGCCTCGCTGGAGGATATCGAAGCGTTTCTGCGCAAGGGCGCGACAAGCAGCTGGAAGGCATCGGCTCACGCCATGCCTGTATGTGCCGCACCGACAAGGAAAGCGACAACAGCGACGCATGAAAACGTCGAGCCCGCCCTCCGACCGCGCGCGAGGCGTTCCATCGGGCAGACGCCAACGCCCGCGAAGAAAATAGCGGCCAAGCCTGCGCCCACGCCCGAACCGGGCCCGCTCCGCATTCGCGCCGCCAAGCGGACCGATGCGGCAGGCATGGCGGTGCTGCTGCGCCAGCTTGCCCAAACGACCATCGATGAACACGGTGTCGCGCATAATCTTGAGCGGGTCAGGAAGGCTAGAGGCGGCGCGATCGTCGCTGTTCTGGAGGGGATCGTCGGTTGTTGCGGCTGGACGCTGATACCCACGCTTCACCATGGCCTGATCGGCCGGATTACTGTGTTGCTGGTGGATGGGGCGCATCGCCGCCGAGGCATCGCGACTGCCATGCTGGATGCTGCGACAACGGCGCTGCGCGAAGCAGGATGCACGCGGATCGAAGCGATGAGCGACATCGACATCAAAAATGCGCATAATTTCTTTCGGGCTTCGACGTTCGAGCAGACCAGCTACCGCTTCGCGCGCGCCATCGATGCGGAGGCGTGATCGTTTGCGATACCCCCGGAACGAGTTGGCACGCTTGCGGATTGAGGGGCAAAGCAACGGACCGAACCAACATGGCAAAGGCGCAGGACAAAAGCCCTAAAGACAGTCTCGACCTCTATCGGGCAAAGCGTGACTTCGCACGCACGGCCGAGCCTGCTGGTGCGGAGTTTCCGACGGCCGGCAACGGCTTTGTCGTCCAGAAACATGCAGCGTCGCGGTTGCATTATGACTTCCGGTTGGAACTGGACGGCGTGCTGGTTAGCTGGGCCGTCACCCGTGGGCCGAGCGCCAATCCCGACGACAAACGCCTGGCGGTGCGAACCGAGGATCACCCGCTTGATTATGCACGGTTCGAAGGCCTGATCCCCAAAGGGGAATATGGCGGCGGCACCGTCATGCTGTGGGACAATGGCACATGGGAACCGATAGCAGGTAAAGACCCGTGCAAGACACTGGCCGAAGGGCATCTCCATTTCATCCTGCATGGCCGCCGGATGCAGGGAGAGTGGGTCTTGTTCCGGCTCAAGCCACGCGGAAAGGAGCGCGGCGAAAACTGGATATTGCGCAAAGTCAGCGACGCTTTTGCCGGCGGGTCGGACGATCTGGTCAGTCACCATCTCACCAGCATCGACAGTGGCCGCACGATGGAGGAAATCGCCGCTGGCAAACCCATTTCCCAGCGCAAAGTCGCAAAGGCGAAGGCGACTGCGCGCGGGAATGCCAAGGGCGATGTCCCGCCGCCTTTTCAGCCTGTGCAACTGGCGACACTTGTCGACCATGTGCCTGCAGGCAGTCATTGGCTCCATGAGCTAAAATATGATGGCTATCGCACGTTGCTGGCCATCGGCGGCGGCAATGGCCGCGCCTATACACGATCCGGCCTCGACTGGTCCGATCGCTGTGCCGGGTTGATCGCCGACGCGACAAAGCTGGATGCATCAAGCGCCCTGATTGACGGCGAGGCCGTGGTGATCCTAGCCGATGGCCGCACCAGCTTTCAGGGTTTGCAGGCGGCGCTCAAGGACGATCCCGGAAAAATCGACTATATGGCCTTCGACTTGCTGGCATTGAATGGCGAGGATTTGACCGGGCGGCCCTTGCTTGAACGCAAGGCGATGCTCGCCACGCTGCTCGGCGATGGCGCGGGCCATATCCGCTATTCCGACCATATCATCGGGCGCGGCGAGCAGTTGTTCGAGCGCTTTTGCGGCGCGGGACTTGAAGGCGTCATCTCCAAGCGGGGGGATGCCCGCTATTCCGGATCGCGATCGAGCGGCTGGGTCAAGACCAAATGCACCCGCCGTCAGGAGTTCGTGATTGTGGGCTGGTTGCCCTCGGACAAGCAGCGCGGGTTCCGTTCGCTGCTGCTGGCCGTCCATGACAAAGGCACGCTTCGGTTCGCCGGGAAAGTCGGCACCGGCTTTTCAGCGGACGAGATGGAGCGGCTGCTGGCCTTGATGGCACCGCTAGCCCGGAAGACGCCGACGGTCGAGGCCCCGCGCGCGGCAGTACGCAACGCACACTGGATCAAACCGAAACTGGTCGCCGAGGTCGCCTTTGCGGAATTTACCGACGAAGGCGTGCTGCGCCATTCAAGCTATCTCGGATTACGCGAAGACAAGAAGCCGGAAGCGGTGGTGCTGGAGGTCGAAGCGCCCGTCGAACAGGCGACGCAGCCCGCCGCGACCAACGGCGTTAAGATCAGCAATCGCGACCGGGTAATCTTCCCGGAGGGCAAGCTCACCAAGGGCGAGCTAGCCGACTATTATGAAGCGGTAGCGGATATCATGCTGCCTTGGGCAGGCAGTCGGCCGATCAGCCTCGTGCGCTGCCCGCAAGGCCGCGACAAGAAATGCTTCTTCCAAAAACATGATGCTGGCAGTTTCGGCGACGACGTCAAACAGGTGGGCATCCTGGAAAAGGACGGCCATGAAGAACCCTATCTGTTCGTCGATACGCCCGCAGGGCTGCTGACCTGCGTTCAGATGGGGACGATCGAATTTCACGGCTGGGGTGCCCGGATCGAGGATGTCGAGAAGCCCGACCGGCTGGTGTTCGATCTTGATCCCGACGAGGGGCTGGCGTTCAAGGATGTGGTGTCGGCGGCCTTCCATCTGCAGGATATGCTGGTGCAGATGGGGCTCGTCACCTTTCCGATGATGACCGGTGGCAAGGGCGTGCATGTGATCGCGCCGCTGACCCCCAGCGCCGAGTGGCCGCAGGTCAAGGATTTCGCGCATCGTTTCGCCACCGCGCTGTCACAGGCCGACCCCGACCGATTTACGGCTGCGCTCGCCAAGGCGAAGCGGACGGGCAAGATCTTCATCGACTATCTGCGCAACCAGCGCGGCGCGACCGCCGTCATGCCCTATAGCGCACGGTCGCGGCCGTTCGCACCGATCGCGGTGCCGCTCAGCTGGGAGGAACTGCGCACGCTGGACGGCCCGGACCAATGGCATATCGGGGACGCAGGCGAAATGCTGAAGCGCGCCGCTTCCAAGGATCTGGCCCATTGGGGCAGAGCCGACCAGATCCTGCCCGATCTTTAGTCTGTTGCGGCCAAAGACGTCGTCATTCGGTGAACCGGGGCATGGCCAAGCCTAACGCAGGAACTGGCGGCCGGGGTGGCTCGTAATTCGACCTTCAGCCTTCGGAGCGACGGCGAAATGTCCGCTCGCCATTCATCAGCAAGGAGCCATCATGGCCGATCGCCTCACCCTGCAAGATCCACGCGACCAATATCCCAAACCGCCTTTCCCCAAGCAGCCCCAGCCAGCCCCAGGCATAGCGGCGCAGATGGACCCGACACCGGACCATGGCGAAGAGAGCTATGTGGGGTCGGGCAAGCTTAAGGGGCGCAAGGCGCTCGTCACGGGTGGCGATTCCGGCATTGGTCGGGCAGCGGCTATCGCTTACGCACGGGAAGGGGCCGATGTCGCCATTGCCTATCTGCCCAGCGAAGAGAGCGATGCGCAGGCCGTGATAGCTCTGATCGAAGCGGAGGGGCGCAAAGCCGTCGCGCTTCCCGGCGACGTGATGGATGAAGCCTGGTGCCGCCAGTTGGTCGACGATGCCGTCGCCGGTCTTGGCGGGTTGGACATATTGGTCATCAATGCGGGCCGTCAGCAGTTCCGGGACGATGTGCAGGTGCTGAGCTCAGATGATTTCGACCGCACGATGAAGACCAACCTCTATGCGTTGCACTGGATCGTGCAGGCGGCGGTGCCGCATCTGCCTGCCGGTGCCTCGGTCATCACGACCGCGTCGATCCAGGCCTATGATCCATCGGCCATCCTCCTCGACTATGCGACGACCAAGGCGGGGATAGTGGCCTATACCAAGGCGCTGGCCAAGCAACTGATCGAGAAAGGCATCCGCGCCAATGTCGTGGCGCCCGGCCCCTTCTGGACGGTTATGCAATCCACTGGGGGTCAGCCGCAGGAAAAGGTCACGAAATTCGGCGAGCAGAGCCAGTTCGGCCGCCCCGGCCAACCCGTCGAGATCGCGCCCATCTATGTGCTGCTGGCGTCGCAGGAGGGCAGTTATATCACCGGCGAGGTCTATGGCGTCACCGGTGGTGCGGGTATTGCCTGAACGGTGCGGTGTTGCCGACGTGCCCAAATCACCAAACATTGTCTGACAGCTGGTTGGCCACCGGCGCGTGCGATCCGTGTTAACAGGTGATCTCTGCCCTCGACCCGAATCAGCCGTTTGGCGACCAAATTTCTCATCGCAACAGCAGACCGTCCGCAATTCTATTTGTAAGCTCGCAAACTGCTGCAAAGCCGGACTGGCAGCTGCTCCGATTCATGCTGCAACGAAGCTGCTTTCTGGCTGACATTGAACCAGCGGCATCTCACTACAATCTCGCAATCAAAGATATTTCAGCCACCAGATATCCTTGCGGCGCTGCTTGAGCCGGGCGAACCATCTCGTTGGAAAATAGAGAACCGGGATCAATATAAACACCCAGATCCATACCCACCTCAGATTATCGACACCGAACACGGCGCCCTTCGTCGGGCCGTAAAGCAGCATCGCGATATTGTAGAGCAGCTTGAGCGTGTAGAGATGGAGGATGTAGTAGAACATCGGCGCGCCGCCCAGCATGGCGAGCGTCGGCATCATCTTGCTATCCTCGAACTTCTCGCACAGCGCCAGCAACAGGCATCCGGTGCCCACGGTCAGCATCAGGAAGAGCAGCGATGGCGGATATTTGGTGAGCGCGAGGAAGCTCATGACGGTTCGCAACGACGTGTCCGCGATGAACCAGGGCTTGTCGCCATAGAAATTGAGCGTGCGGATGAGCAGGAAGCCGACAAGCAGGCCCAGGCCAAGCATAGCCAGCCGCTTGATCCTTGGCTTGGGATCGGTGCCCCGCGCGAACCACGGACCGCAGGCATAGCCTAACAGGATGATGCCGATCCAGGGCAGCGCCGGATACGTCGTCTTGAACAGGATCCCGGCGATCTCGAATTTGTCGCGCTGATGGAGCATCGCCCATGGAATGAAGAAGGGAGAATCCGGGCTCAAGCGAATCGGATCGAGCAGATTGTGAAGGCAGACGATCGCCAAACCCAGAGCGAACTGCGCAGGGCGCGGCAGATGGAGCAGCGCCGCCAGCGCGATCATGCTGATGCCGATCGTATAGATCACCTGGAACCAGATGGTGGGGGGCGGGAATGTGTTGGCCTGTGTTGGCCAAGCGTAGCAGACAATCGTGAATTCCAGGAAGATCAGAAAAAGCCCGCGCTTCAGCAGGAACTCAGACACCTGAGCCCGACTATGCGACTGGCCGTAGAGCCATGCCGAAAGGCCGGTCAGCGCGACGAAAGTCGGCGCGCAGAAGGTGGAGAGCAGGCGCGTGAAGAAGAGTCCCGGATCGGTTATATTCGCGTCAACGGGATCTGTGACCTGCAAATGCAGGAACCATGTTTCGCGGACATGATCGACCAGCATGAACAGCATCACCAAACCACGCAGCGCGTCGATGGCGATCAAACGCGTGCGCGCCTTTGCAGCGGCGACAGGCGATGTCATGCCGGGGTTTAGGGCTGTAAGGGGCGCCTGGCCCGCAATGCTGTTCATCTGATTATCCCTCGCCTGGCTCTTCACTCACCCTTGGGCAGGAAGAGATCCTTGTAGAAGCCGACCGTCTTGACGGTGACGGTGATCGGCGTTTCGCCCTTGTTGCGGAAATACCAGCCATGGGTGCCATCGAAGGGCGCAGTGAAGTCGCCCTGACCGCCGGTAAGTTCGAGTTCCTTCCAATAGTCGGTGAAGGAGCCGTCGGTGACGCCGGTTTTTTCGCCGTGCATTTCGGCCTTCACCGGACCACCTGTCGACTTCCACTGGAAGATGAAGCTGTCACCCTTGACCATGTGCGCCTTCACCTCTTGCCCGCTATGAGGTGCCAGAGTGATGGTCATCTCGTCCTGTCGCCATGCGGCCGACTTGGCGATGGTCGCCTTGGTCGGAATCGCGATGTCGGTTGGGCCGGCAGCTTCCGGCGCGGGCGCGGGGGCTGTTTCGGCCGCTTCGCCGGTGACCATGCCGTTGAGGCCAAGCGCCGTGCCGACGCCGGTGGGGTCGATGCCATATTCGGCCGGCAGCACGAACAAGGTGAGAATAGCAACGGCCGCGATGGCCGCGCCGCCGGTCGCCTTGGCAAGCGTGGAAGGCGAGGGCTTGATCGAGGTCGGAAGTGCGGAAGCAGTTTGCATGGTCATGTCAGGCACCCTGGGTAAAATAGCCGGCCAACTGGAAGCCGATGAGGACGAAGCCGGCGGTCATGAGCGCGGCGTTGGCGACGGTGGCCGTTCGGTTGAAACTGGACGACATGCGCCACAGGTTCATCAGCAGGAGGATCACGGTCAGCGCCATGAACTGGCCCATCTCAACGCCCACGTTGAAGCTGATGAGGTTGGGGATCAGCCCGTCCTTGGCCAGCGTCAGTTCCTGGATCTTGGTGGCCAGGCCAAAGCCATGGAAGAAACCAAAGATCAGCACCGCCGCCTTGGGATTGGGCGATACGCCGAACCAGGTCTTGAACCCGTCCAGATTATCGATCGCCTTGTAGACGACCGACAGGCCGATGATCGCGTCGATGATGTAAGGGTTGGCGCGAATGTCGAAGATCACGCCCAACAGCAGCGTGGTGCTGTGGCCGATCGCGAACAGCGTCACATAGGCGCCGACGTCCTTCAACCGATAGAGGAAGAAGATGACCCCGGCCAGGAACAGCAGATGGTCGTAGCCGGTGACCATGTGCTTGGCCCCCAGATACATATAGGGGATGATGTTGACGCCTGACGCACCTTCGATGAAGGCCTTGTCATTCTCGTTGACGCCATGCGCCCAGAGCGTCGCGCTCATGAACGCCATGGCCAAGCCCAAAAGCAGCAGCACGATCCGCCGCAATATCTGGGGTTGGAGCGGAAACCGGATCGCGCTGTGCATGTCGGCGCCTTTACTTGGTCTGGAACGTCGCGAAGATTTTCGCGCCGCTCTTGTCGATCAGGGCCACAACGAGTTTCGCGCCCTTGGCCGCCTTGAAGCCGGCAGCAGTCAGCTTGTTGCCCCCGGCAGGCTTGAGCGCCGCTTCGGTCTTGGCGCTCCCTGCCGTCTGGGTGAGCTTGGCGGTGTAACCGGCGGCAGGCACCGGCTCATCTTCTTCGCTCAGATAGACGTCGACACCCTTGGGGCCGGTCACCAGTTCGATCAGGGTTTCACCCGACATATGTACGAGGCCGCCATGTTGCGGCTTCATGCTGCCATGCGCGAAGGCGGAAGCGGGCAGCGCGGCAAGTGCCAGGGCAGCAAGCCCCGTGCGGAAAAGATCGATCTTCATAATGCATGTCTCCAATGGATTGGCCGAAAGGCTTATTCGGGCAGGTGAGGGAGGACGAAGGACAGCGAGGCGCGATATTCCTCATGATCGACCTTCTTGTCGGTCGCCTGGCCAACATAGATCGCCATCAGCACGTTGATGCCCTGGTTGCGCAGCTTGATCGTGGCGGTGCCATCAGCGCCGGTCTTGGCCGGGGCGACTTCGTCGGGATCGTTGACATAATCCTGCATCACGGTGGCACCGGCGACAGGCTTGCCCTTGTAATAGACGCGCACCTTCATCGGCTCGCCCATTTTCTAGGGAATGGCAAGGTCGGCGGGCACGACCTGAAGCGTGTGGCCCTCGAACAGCGGCACCGGCTTGGTCGGCACTTGCGTCAGATGGACCGCATATTTGAAATTATGCTCGGCAAGCGTCGCGTTGGGGACTTCGTCGCGGCCCTTGTTATGCCACTCTCCGTCCGGGGTCTTGCTCCAATAGCCATAATCCATGGTGGCCGCGACGGCCGCGACCGGTTCGTCGCTGTCGACGACCGGGATTGCACCGGCGGCGCGAAGAGAGGTGGTGACGGGTGCCCAATCGCTGTCATAGCCGGTGACCGTCTTGACCAATGGCAAGCGCTTGACGGCGTCCAGATCGTCGGCGCCAACGCCATAGACCAGCGCCAGTTGGCGCGCCCGCTGCGCGAACCAGATGCCGTGCGCACCGACCGGCGCGGTTGCCGCCAGCAACGTGCTTACACCCAGTGCGACGGATAATGTTCGAACCAGTCTCATACGAGTCTCCAACCTATTCAATTTTCCAATTCTTCAGCCATCATGCGGCACAAGGCCAAGTGATCACTGAAATGCGTTAGGTCATATTGGTAATGATGCGCGACTTTTAGGGCGTTTCCGCACGATTTTTCAAATGCCTGGGAAGTAGAAAGCCCCGGATATTTCTTATTGATCTTCTCCCATAGTCTCGCATTTGTTCGGTCTGCATAGGCACGACATTGCCCCCTGACTGCGTCCCGGTGCAGGCCGTAATAATAGCGAAGGCTATGCTGCGGGCCTCGTCGCTCGCGCACATGGCCTTCACCAGCCGTTTTCCAGCATGCCGCAAAGACGCTCTGAGCATGCGTTGTCGATCCAACGACGGGAGCAGCTTTCTCCTGTATCCCGCCACAACCGCTGATCATGAGCGCAGCGATCAACAGTCCCGCGGCTTGCAATCCGGGGCCATTGCGCCGCTGGTCACGTTGCGTTTCCATCTCGCGTGCAGCCATTGTCTTGGCTCCCCAAATTCGTATCGACATTGAGAGGCGTAGGATGTGGTTTGAATGCCATTTCGCGGAATAATCCTCCGAATTCCTCGCATATTCCGTATCAAATCGAATGTTTTCGGCGTTCGCTCACAGGCTTTGTAAAAGACATGGAATCGGGCGTTACAAGCGTCCGATTCCAGATCATTTTCACGGCTCAAGCGGCTGCGAACGGGCCTTTTTCCGAGAACTTCGCCACCTTGCCGCGAGCGCCGTTATTGCGGGAAGCACAAGCAATGTGAGCGCGGTCGAGGTGATAAGTCCGCCGATGACCACTGTCGCCAAGGGCCGCTGAACCTCCGCCCCCGTGCCGGTGGCGAGCGCCATCGGCACGAAGCCAAGACTGGCGACCAACGCCGTCATCAGGACCGGCCGGACACGCTCCATTGCCCCCCCGATAATGGCGTCATCCTCGCTTGCGCCATCTTCGCGATGCTTGCCGATGGCGCTCATCATGACCAGACCATTCAGCACCGCGACGCCGGACAGCGCGATGAAGCCGACCGCTGCCGTGATGGAGAAGGGGATGCCGCGCAGCAGAAGTGCGAACACCCCGCCCGCCAGCGCCATCGGCACCGCGCTGAACACGATCGCCGCCGGAATGAAGCCGCCCAGCGCCATATAAAGCAACGCATAGATGGCGAGGAAGCAGATCGGCACGACCAGCATCAACCGCAAACGCGCCGACTGCAGGCTTTCGAACGTCCCGCCCCATTCGGTATACATGCCTGACGGGAGTTGCATCTGGCCGATCGCCTTTTGGGCTTCCTCGACGAAGCCGCCAAGGTCGCGACCACGGACGTTGACCTGAACGACCACCATCCGTTTGCCATTTTCGCGGCTGATCTGGTTCAACCCCTGCGTATAGCTGAACCGGGCCACCTCCCTTAGCGGAATGGAGCCTGCCACCTGACCATCGGCCGCAGGCAGCATGACCGGGATCGATCCCAGCGTTTCGACATCGTCCCGCTGCGCATCGGGCAAGCGCACCACCACCGCGAAGCGGCGATCGCCCTCGAACAACAGCCCCGCTTCCCGGCCACCCAGCGCGGCAGAGACAGTGTTGGCCACTTCCTCCACCGAGAGGCCGTAACGTGCTGCAGCCTGCCGATCGATCTTGACATCGAACGTCGGCGCGCCGTCGGTCTGTTCGGCGCTGACATCGCCTGCGCCCGGAATCCCGCGCAGTACGCCAGCGATGCGACGAGCCTGCTCGCTCATCGCCTCCAGATCGTCACCATAAAGTTTGACCGCGACGTCGGCGCGCACGCCGGCGATCAGTTCGTTGAAACGCATCTGGATGGGTTGCTGGATCTCCGTCCGATTGCCGATGAGCGGCTTCATGCGCTCTTCGATACGTCGCAGGATATCTTCCTTCGACGTCACCTCGGCCGGCCATTCGCTTTCCGGCTTGGGAATGACATAGGTGTCCGACGAGTTTGGCGGCATCGGGTCGGTGCCAAGGTCGGCATTGCCGTTCTTGGAAAATACCAGTTCCACCTCGGGCAGCGTCTTGAGCGCATTCTCGATCTGAAGCTGCATTTGCGTCGATTGGTCGATCGAGGCGGATGGCACCCGGAAGTTGGTGACCGTGATGTCCTTCTCGTCGAGCTGGGGCATGAACTCCTCTCCCAGCAGGCCGAACGCCAGAACGGCAGCGAAGAAGATGCCCGCACCGGCCGCGACGAACGGCACCGGCCGCGCCACTGCCTTGTCGAGGAGCGGCGCATATTTCTCCTTAAACCAGCGGATCGGCTTGACTTCGGTTTCACTGACCTTACCGCTGACGACGATCGCGATCATCGCCGGCACGAAGGTGATCGACAGGACGAACGCCGATGCAAGCGCCAGCATCAAGGTTGTCGCCATGGGCGCGAAGGTCTTGCCCTCCACCCCCTGGAAGGTCAGCAACGGCACGAAGACGAGAAAGATGATGAGCTGGCCAAAGACGGTAGGCCGGACCATTTCCTTGGCCGCATCGATCGTTTCGCTCATCCGCTCGTCCAGCGTCAGCAGACGACCTTCATGTTCCTGTCGCTCGGCCAGACGACGCAGCGCATTTTCCACGATGATGACCGCGCCATCGACGATAAGTCCGAAGTCGAGCGCGCCCAGGCTCATCAGATTACCCGATACGCCAAGGGCGTTCATGCCGGATGCCGTCATCAACATGGTGATCGGGATCACTGCAGCCGTGATCAGCGCCGCGCGGATATTGCCGAGCAGCAGAAACAGTATGACGATGACCAGAAGCGCGCCTTCGATCAGATTCTTTTCGACGGTGGCAATGGTGGCGTTGACCAGCTTGGACCGGTTGTAGACCGCCTCGGCAAAAACATCTGGCGGCAGCGATTTGTTGATATCGACCAATTTGTCGGCGACGCGGGTAGCCACGACCCGGCTGTTTTCGCCGACCAGCATCAAGATGGTGGAAATGACCGCTTCGGAACCCATGCGACTGCCCGACCCGGTGCGCACGGCGCCGCCGATCACGACGTCGCCTACATCGCGCACCCGCACCGGAACACCTGCCCGGGTGGCCACGACCGCGTCCTGAATATCCTCGATCGACTTCAGCCGCGCGTCGGCGCGGACGAGGAAACTTTCCCCGGCGCGGCGCACATAGTTGGAGCCAGCCGACACATTCGCCCGCTCCAAGGCGTCTGCCAGTTCGGTAATCGACAGACCATAGGTGGCAAGCGCGTTCAGCTTGGGCTCGACCAGATATTGTTTCACATAACCGCCGTTGGAATCGACGCCGGCAACGCCCAGAACATTGCGCATTTGCGGGCGAATGATCCAATCCTGCACCGTGCGCAGATAGGCGGCCTTGGCCAGTTCGGTCGTCAGCCGCTCGCCCTCGGGCGTCAGATAGCTGCCGTCCGACTGCCAGCCTGGTTTTCCATCTATGGCCTTTACGCCTTTGCCGTCGGGATGGCGGAAGGCGACCGAGTAGAAAAAGATCTCGCCAAGGCCGGTGCTGAGCGGCGCGAGGTTGGGTTGGACGCCGTCGGGCAGGCTGTCCTTGGCCTGGGCCAGGCGCTCTGTGACCTGCTGACGGGCAAAATAGACGTCGGTGCTGTCGGTGAATACAGCCGTGACTTGGCTGAAGCCGTTCCGCGAGAAGGACCGCGTCATTTCAAGGCCGGGAATGCCGGCCAATGCCGTTTCGACGGGGAAAGTGACCTGTTTCTCGACGTCGACCGGCCCCAGCGAGGGCACGAATGTACTGATCTGCACCTGTCGATTGGTGACGTCTGGCACGGCATCGATCGGCAGCTTAGTGATCTGCCATCCGCCAAAGGCCACGACCAGTAGCGTGAGAAACGCCACCAGCCATCGCATCCTGACGGACAGGCTGAGAATGCGCCCGATCATTCTGCCGTTTCCTTCTCAAGTTCGGCTTTGAGGAGGAAGGCATTGGTTGTGGCGATCGGCGTCCCCGCCTTGAGGCCCGCGGCGATCGACACCATGCCGCCGCTGCGACTGCCGATCTGGACCGGCTGCGCCTTGAACCCGGATCGGGTGCGGACGAAGACGACATCATGGTCGCCGATCGTCTGCACCGCGTCCTGCGGCACGGTGACCCCGCCGCCAGCGACGCCGACGTCGCCCGTGGCGAAGATGCGCGCCTGCACCAGTTGACCCGGCGCGACCATGCTTGCGCCACTGCCGGGCGTGATGATGATGGTGGCTTGCCGCGTCTGGGCGTCGACGACCCCGGTGGCCGACCGGACCCGGCCTTCAAGCGTGCGGCCATCATTGGTCGCCAATTCAACCCGATCGCCGGCCTTCACCCGGCCAGCATCGCTGGGCGGGACGCTTGCTTCGATCTGGATGCGCCGCGGATCGGCGACCCTGAACAATTCCGTCTCTGCCTGCACATAGGCCCCAAGGCTTGCAGGGGCCGATGTGATCGTGCCGGACACGGCGCTGACCACGGCGACGGATCGCCCGTCGCCGGTAACGCGCGCCGCACGCGCTGCGGCCTCTGCCTGGCGCGCCTCGGCTTGGGCAACGGCAAGATTGGCCTGGGCGGTTTCGAAGTCCGCACGCGGTGAAACGCCCTGGTTGAGCAGGGTTCGTTCGCGGGCGAGTTGACGGGACGCCAGCGTCACCCGGGCGGAGGCGGTTCCCCTGTCCGCCGCGATGGTCGATGCGTCCCGGCTTTCGACCAGGGCAATCGTCTCCCCCGCCTGGACGCTATCGCCGATCCGCTTGAAGATGCGGGTGATGGTGCCGGGCGCCCTTGCGGTCAGCACGGCTTCCGCATCGGGGGTCGCCTCTACCCTCGCGCTGGACATTATGATGCCTGACAGCGCCGTACCCGCTGCGGGCGCGATAGTGATGGCCGACATCCTGATCCCTGCCGCATCGATATCGACGGTATCGGCTGAAGCCTCAGGCGCTGCCGCCTGGGTCTGCACGACCGGCGCGTCGGGCGCGGTCATGCGCGCCAGCCCGAAGCCTGCAAGAGCGGCAAGGATAAGACCGACCGCGGCGCCGGCATAAAGTCTGTTGTCAGGCGTCATTGGATCGGATCTCCGGAAATGGTGCTGCCCGTCAGACGGGCAAGGCGCGCGCGCGCTTCGAAAGCGGCTAGGCGCGCGTCGAGGACGCCGCCGCGCGTGATCGCAAGACCATGGCGCGCGGCGAGCAGTTCGATGATCGACGACTTGCCGGCTTCATAGGCGATGCGGGCCAGTCGATAGGTCTCGTCGGCGGTCGCCTGCGCGCCCAGCGCGGCGGTCACGCGCGCCATGGCGGCATGGAATTGGGCAGCCGACGCCTGCGCTTCCGCCCGCGCATCATTCTGCGCCATGGCAAGCCGCGCCTGCGCGGCGTCGGCTTCCGCGCGGGAGGCCGCTATGTTGCCGCGATTGCGATCGAAGATCGGGAGCGGCAAGGACAGGCTGCCCAGCAGCGCCGTGGCATTATCATATTCGAGGCGACGAACGCCGATACTGGCGGTGACGTCCGGCACGGCCCGCCGCTGCTCGGCTTTCAGCCGTCGATTGGCGGCTTCGCGCTCCGCCTGCGCGGCCAGATAATAAGGGCTGGCAAGAGGATCGACCGGTCCGACGGCAGGTGTCTTTGCCCCCAAGTCCAGCACGGATTGGGCCAGGCTCGCAAAAGGGGTTTGCGACCCCGTCAGGGCGGACAGGCGGGCAAAGGCCGCGATGCGATTGGCGTTCGCAAGGTGCAGCGCGGCCTTGGCTTCGTTGAGTGAGGTTTCTGCCTGGAGCGCCCGAAGCCTGGCTTCCTTGCCGGCATCGACGAGCGCCCTTGCGGCGCCCAGATCGGCCTCGCCCTCTTCGACCTCGTCCTGGGCCAGTGCGTTTCGGCTGTCTGCGGCTTCGGCCGCCGCGTAGGCCAGGGCCAGATCATAGGCATAGGCAGCGCGGGCGTCCTGATCGCGCGCCTTCGACGCGGTCACACCCGCCTCGCCAGCCTCGATCCGGGCGCCACGTTTGCCCCCCAGTTCCAGCGTGTGATTATATTGCAGCGTCGTTTCGGCCCGATCAAAGCCACGATAGGGCGAGGACCCTGTGACATTCTCGGTCATCAAACTGACGCTGGGATTGGGCCGCGCCCGCGCTTGCTCCGACAAGCCTTCGGCGCGCCGGATTTCAGCTTCGCTGAGCGCAAGGCGCGGCGCGTCAGCGCTCTGCCGCAATAGCGTTGCATAGGGCGGCGCGACTTGCGCGCACGCCGTCCCGGCAGCCGCCAGAAGGCACGTCGCCACGACCACGCCGGATACCGCGCAATGCGGCAGCCGGCCTCTAAAGGCTTTCATCAAATATTCCCCTGAACGAATGCGTAAAAACGGGCGCGACGAAACGCGCTCGCAATTAGATTCGTGGGGGGCGAAGCAAGGATTGCGGCCTGACCGACCCGATGTCATCGACCGGGACCACGCCCCAGGACATCGCAGACGAAATCATGGCCTGCGCGACGACAGGCGCCGCAGGCACGGCAACGGTTTGAGCCACCACATGGGCGGCGACATGGACAAGGTCGGAGAAATCGTCCTGATCCGAAGAGGCGTGGTCATCCACGTCGTCATGGTCATGATGGTCGATACCGACGCTCACCGTCTGCGCTGAGGCATGAACATGCGGCAAGGCATCGTGCCAGGTCGACAATATGATCATGCCAAGCAGCGCCAGCACGCCCAGAAGCGCAAAGCTGCGCCTTGGGTTGTGGGGCGTTGCATAAGCACGCTGCCGGATTGGCGCGACCGTCATGCGGCAAGGAGTATAGGCAGCGCAGGCAGTTCACAAGATGCTGCGGCGGTCAGACGATATTTTCCCTTCATTGGCGGGGCCAATGCTGGTGCAGGTCGTCGATAATGAATATATGGTGGCGATCATCGCCATGCGCCTCTCGGACATGGGGATGATCGCGTTCAAGCTCGGGGTGATCGTGCGCCACAATGTCCGGATCGCCGGCAGGCCACAGGAAAACGGCTAATCCCGTTCCGACACTGGCGATCACCGCCATCATGAGAAAAGCGACACCCTGGCCCACATTGGCGCCAAGCTGCCCGACCAATGGATAGCATAAAAGCCAGCAGCAATGGCTCAGGGTAAATTGCGCGGCGAACAATGCAGGGCGGTCGCTGGCCGTTGCCGATCGCTTGAGCAATCGACCCGATGGGGTGATGCTCATCGCATAGGCGATCCCAAGCAGGAACCATCCGCCCAGGATGACCCACCAGAAGCCCGGCGCAGCGCCGTACCGGAAAGTCGCGACGGCCAGCAATGCGAGCAGCGACGCCATCGCCGTCCCTGCGCTCAGCATGATGGTGCGATCCGCGATCCGATCGAGCAGTCGGGGTAATGTCAGTGCTGCCAGAATAGACCCTGCGCCATAGGCGGCGAGGGTCAGCGCCACATCGCTCTGGGCAAGGCCCAGCCTGTCACGCACGATGACGATCGTGTTGACGATCACCATGGAACTGGCCGCCGCCGATGCCAGCGTGAGGGCAAGCAACCCGCGCAAACGCGGGGTCTTGAGATAGATGCGTGTGCCGCACGTGGTCCTGGCGTAGATATCGCGCTGTCCTGGCCCGGCGCTTGCCACCCTGGGCAGGACGGTCGTGGCGACAAGCATCGCCGATCCAAGGAAGCCGATCGCCGTTCCCGAGAACAGCCAGTGGAAATTGATGACCGAAAGCAGCGCAGCGGCAAGGATCGGGCTGGTCAGGCTTTCCATGTCGTAGGCGAGCCGCGATAGGGAGAGCGCGCGGGTATAGTCGCGTTCCTCGGGCAGGACATCGGGAATGGTCGCCTGGAAGGTCGGGGTGAAAGCCGCCGATGCCGATTGCAGGACGAATATCAGAATATAGATCTGCCACGTCTGATCGACGAATGGCAAGCAGAGGGCAACCGCGGCGCGCACGATATCCATCGCCACCAGAAAGGCGCGGCGCGGCAGGCGATCGGCAAAAGCGCCGACAATGGGCGCTACGCCGATATAGGCGATCATCTTGATCGCGAGCGCCGTCCCCAACACCGCCCCGGCATTGCCGCCGGCTATGTCATAGGCCAGCAGACCGAGCGCCACGGTCGCAAGGCCCGTGCCCACCAATGCGATGACCTGCGCACAGAAAAGATGGCGATAGGTGCGATTGGCGAGCACGGAAAGCAAGGGCGACTCCAGCGAATCCATATCCTCCAGGGGGGATATACAGATCGTTGCAATATCCTCCCCAGGGGGATAGGTAAAGGCTGTGACACTGAGGAATTTTCACGAGTGACCATCGAGCATCGGCATGACAGCCATCCCGCGATCGTAAAGCGGCTGAACCGTGCGGGTGGCCATCTGCGCAGCATCGTCGAGATGATCGAAAGCCAACGCCCCTGCGCAGACATCGCCCAGCAACTCCAGGCGGTCGAAAAGGCTATCGTCAGCGCCAAGAAGGCACTGATCCACGATCATCTCGACCATTGCCTCAGCCACACCCAGGCGACGGAAGGCATGGGTTCGGCCGTCGAAGAATTCCGCACGATCTCGAAATATCTATAGGCGCTGCCGACCTCAGCTGGCCCCGACCGCTATCGCCTGCGCATAGCGCCGGTCGGCCGCCTGCCAGTCGAGATTGCGGAACCAGGCGTCGATATATTTGGCGGCCTGCGTGCCATAATCCATGTGGAAACTATGCTCGTACATGTCGAGGGCGAGGATCGGGATGCCGGCGGCCGCACCATGCATATGGTCCCAGGCCCAATGATTGTGCAGCGAACGGGTATGGAGATTATAGGCGAGGATCACCCAGCCCGATCCGCCGGCCAGCGACAGGCCCGTGCGCCGGAAATCCTTCTCCCATGTCTCGAACGATCCCCAGGCTTTGGCGAGCGCCGCGCGAATGGAGCCAGCGGCCTCGCCATTACCGCCGAGTCCATCGAAATATATCTCATGGAGAATGACCGATCCGGTCCGGTGCAATTCCTCGCGCTTGAGGCCGCCATAGAGGACCGGCGGCATGTCCACATCGGCCAGCGCGGCGGCGAGCCGGGTTTCGACCATGTTGAGGGTTTTTACCGACCCGATATAATTATTCTCCCAATGCGACCGGATGAGGCGCTCCGACAGCCCGTCCAGCTTCGCCGGATCGAAGCGCAGCGGCTTGGGCTGGTGCGTGCCGGCAAAGGCTGGCGGCAAGGCGGCGGGCGGCGCGGCGACTTGTCCG
The DNA here is from genome assembly GCF_055640555.1 of Sphingobium sp. KKT206. Lineage (NCBI taxonomy): Bacteria > Pseudomonadati > Pseudomonadota > Alphaproteobacteria > Sphingomonadales > Sphingobiaceae > Sphingobium > Sphingobium sp. KKT206. Next base: position 481,467 of record NZ_CM145765.1, on the reverse strand, counting down.
CTTGCCGTATCGGTGGCGGCCATGGCCAGAGCGCCTGCTCCCAGGGTTTGAAAGGCGGTACGACGAGAGACATCAACCATTTTTACAGATCCTGTCAGACGGTAAGGGTGTAGATCGCGCCCAGCGTCGCGCAGCCGGCGAGAACCGTCAATACGCCCAGCTTGAACCTGAAGATGGCGACGGCGGCGGCGGCCGCCAGCACGACCGCTGCTATATTGATGGAAACGGGAATGGGAACGTCGAAGCTGCCGGTCGGCGAACGGACTGCCATCGTCTGGCCGAACAAGGTGTGGATCGCGAACCAGATGGCGAGGTTGAAGATGACGCCCACGACCGCTGCGGTGATGGCGGTCAGGGCCGCCGAGAGCGCCTTGTTGCCCCGCAGCCGCTCGATGAAGGGCGCGCCGGCGAAGATCCACAGGAAGCAGGGCACGAACGTCACCCAGGTCGTGAGGATCGCGCCCAGCGTCGCCGCCAGTAGGGGCGCCATCGTGCCCGCATCGCGAAAGGCGGCCAGAAATCCCACGAATTGCGTCACCATGATGAGCGGGCCAGGCGTCGTTTCCGCCATGCCCAGGCCATCGAGCATTTCGCCGGGGCGCAGCCAGCCGAACGTGCCGACCGCTTTCTGCGCCACATAAGCAAGAACGGCATAGGCGCCGCCAAAGGTCACGACCGCCATCTGGCTGAAGAAGGTGGCGATGTGGGTGAACACATTGTCCGGCCCCAGGATCAGGAACAGCCCGGCAACGGGCGCCAGCCAGAGGAATGACAGGATCGCGCATATCCGCAGCGACCACCCCAGATCGGGTCGCGCATGGTCGGGCAAGGCTTCACCCAGCGCGGTGTCCCGGTCATGGACGACCTCACCACCTGTTGAGCCATGACCGCCGCCGCCCTTGAACTGGGGCAGCCCGCTGCGCCCGCCGATATAGCCGCCGAGACCGGCCGCCAGTATGATCAGGGGAAAGGGTGCGTCGAGAAAGAAGATCGCGACAAAGGCTGCAACCGCGATGCCGCGCATGACATTATTCCTAAGCGCGCGTGATCCCACGCGCACGACCGCCTGGACCACCACGGCCAGCACAGCGGCCTTCAGCCCGAAGAATATGCCCTCGATCAGCGGCAACTGACCCAGCAGCACATAGAGGTAGCTCAAGGCCAATATGGCGAGAAAACCGGGCAGAACGAAGAGCGCGCCCGCGATCAGCCCACCGCGCGTCTTGTGCAGCAGCCAGCCGATATAGATGGCCAACTGCTGCGCCTCCGGGCCGGGCAGCAACATGCAATAGTTGAGCGCATGGAGAAACCGCTCCTCGCCGATCCAGCGTTTCTCCTCGACCAAAATGCGGTGCATCACCGCGATCTGGCCGGCCGGTCCGCCAAAACTCAATGCGGCGATGCGCGCCCAGATGCGGGTCGCCTCCCCAAGCGGGATGCCATGATCGCTCGCTTTCGGCCCAGATGGATCGGCGAGCATGGAGCCGGTTGCGGTCATCGGTCTGCCTTTCGGTTCGAAAAATAGGCGTGGAACTGGTTCAGCGCGTCGCTGGCCGTCGCGATGCGCTGCAGGTCGTCGTCGGTGGAGGCGCAGACGCCCGACAGCATCGCACCAAGGCCCGCCGTCTCGGGCCGCGCGAACTTGCCGTCGGCAATATCCAGGTCGTGAATAATCTCCGCTATGGCGATGAGCGCCGGATCATCGGTCAGGCCGCCGCGCGCGACCAGGGTTTCGAAGCTGCAATTCTCGCCCTCATGGGTGAATTCGGCATCCGCCATGTCGAAACGCAATTCGTCCTTTTGCGGCGCGTAGCTACGGCCATCGACGAAACGGAAGGTCGCATCCGGGTCTATGAAGCGGCGGATCAGCCAGGCGCAGGCGATACGATCGACATGGACGCCGCTGCGCGTCACCCATGTCCTGCCCCTCAGATCGCGCGGCAGGTCGGCGGCCGGTTCATCGCGACTGACATCGGGATGCTGATAGCGTTGCCTGTCGAGATCCGCCAACGCGGCTTGCGCTTGCTGCCGCCCGTGCGCGCCGAAAAAGTCGAGTTGGACGACATCCGCCATCCGCTTCTGGAGCTTGGCGATATCGGTGCCGCTGGCAGGGCCGGTGTCGATCAGCCGCCGCGCGGCCTGGGCTATGTCGTCATAGTCGGAGTCGCGTGCGGCGTCGAACATCGCGCGGATATCACCGTCGCTCTGGCCGCCCAGCATCCGGGCTTCGATGAGGGTCGCCTCGCCGCCGCCTTCGATGATCTCGGCCATCAGACCGCGAAACGCCGCTTCATGCTCGTCGCGGAGAGGCAGGACATGCACCGCATTTTTGAGCGGCACCGCACCGATCGCCTGCAGGCGACGCCAGATTTTCACGCGCAGATAGGGCGGCTTGACGGGAAGCTGGTGCAGCAGGGCCAGCCAGATGGAGGGTTCGCTTGTCGTCATGATAGAACATATATATCATCTGATTCGGATTAAAGGAATATATATATCTTATGCCGCTTGCGCCTGTCCGATTGTCTGCTGCCCTGACTTGCTGCCTCGCGCTCAGCCTGCCGTCCGTCGCAATGGCCGATGATGCGCCTGACGGTCTCACCGTGAGCGGGGCGATCCGCGTCCGCTACGAAGCGATCGAAAGACAGGCGCGCACGGGCTTCAACGCTAGCGACGACCTGCTCAATGTCCGCACAAACATTCTCGCCGAATATAGGACGGGCGATGTGCGGTTGGGGGTCGAACTCTATGACAGTCGCGTGTTCGGTGACGATGCCGGCACGCCTGTTACGGTTGGGGAGGTGAATGCGCTGGAGCCGGTCCAGGCCTATGTGGCGGCCGACATCCTGGCACCCTTCGGCAAGGGGTCGAAACTGACCCTGACGGCAGGGCGGATGATGCTGAACCTGGGATCGCGGCGTCTCGTCGCGGCCGATGATTATCGCAACACCACCAATGGCTATACGGGCGGGCGCGCCGATCTGGTCATGCCGAAGGGGATCAAGGCGACGCTGATCTACACCCTGCCGCAGGTCCGGCTGCCGGACGATCCAAAGGATCTTCGCGACGCCAGGGTCAAGCTCGACAGGGAGAGTTTCGATCTCGTCCTATGGGGAGGCCTGATGACGAAGAGCAATATCCTGGGATCGGCAACAGGCGAAATCAGCTATTATCATCTTGGCGAACGCGATGCGCCCGGGCGGCCGACGCGCGACCGATCGCTCGATACGTTCGGGGTTCGCATCATCGCAGAGCCGCGCGTTGGAAAATTCGATTATGAAATCGAAGCCCTTTTCCAGACCGGCGCCATCAGTGCGTCGCTTGCGTCTGCTGCATCGCGCCAGTCGGTCAGCGCCAACTTCATCCATGCCGATATCGGCTATAGTTTTGCAGCTGTATGGAAGCCCCGCCTCTCTGTGGAACTCGACCGCGCCAGCGGTGACCGGCGTGGCGGACGCTATGGGCGTTTCGACACACTATTCGGCATGCGCCGGGCGGATCTGGCTCCAGCGGGTCTTTACAATGCGATCGCTCGCACGAACATCATGACGCCTGGCATCAGGCTGGAGGTCACGCCCAGCAAGCGCCTCGACGCCTTTGCGGTGTATCGGGCGATGTGGCTGGCCGCCAGCGAGGACAGTTTTGCAGGGACCGGGGTGCGCGATGCATCGGGTCGGTCAGGGGATTTTGCCGGCCACCAACTGGAAGCACGGCTGCGTTACTGGCTCATCCCGGCGCGATTGCGCTTCGAATTTGACGGACTGCTGTTGGCCAAGGGCCGCTTCTTGCGCGACGCACCCAACGCGCCGGCGGGGCGCTGGACCAAATATGGTTCGTTCAATCTGACCGCCAGTTTCTGAGCTGCTCTGGCTCTAACTGATGGATGTTGCGAAGGCTGGCTGACGAGGGTCGACCCTTCTCGGGCATTCAACTATGCCACCTCCACATTCTAAAAGCGGACATTAGGTTAACGAACACGGGCTTCTGCCAGGCGTTGCATCAACCGGATTTGCGCTTGGTCCTGACCTTGGGAGCAGGTACTTCCTGAGAAGTGATACGAACGATCTCGGCAAGCCACTCACGGTCATCCCACTTTTCCGCGTCGATCAGGAGAAAGGGCTTTGCACCGGGATATGGAGGGGCTTCTTCCGCACCGGCAGCGAATGCCCGCCCTCCAATCGTGGGCTTTAAGAATAGGTGGTCGTCGCAGACCAATGCGACCATTTTCCCATCGCAATAAATGCCGAATTCGCCAAACATCGCCTTGGCTGAAACGGTACCGCCGCCTGCCATCTGCTCAACAAGGAATTCAACGGTTTTACGATCGGACGCCATAAGGCGATATTGCCAGTCCTGATGAAAAGGTCGAGGGTCAATCGACCCTTCCAAGACGTTCAGCCGCCGAATTTCGGTGCCCAAGTGCGGCCGGTCCGGTTTGATACCCTCTCAGAGAACGAGCGGCGCGAATTGAAGTTGTTTGGAACGCACTGCAGGGCCAAGCCGATGGCCGATCGACGCGGCGTTATGATGTCACTGCGCCACGATCTTCAGCGCATCCAACACTTCTGGTGTGATCGTTCCAGTCACCTTCAGATTGAAGTCACCCTGGAATTTCTCCAATGCGGTCCGGGTTTCCTTGCCGACAACGCCATCGATTACGCCCTGATAATAGCCGTAGGATTGGAGCCCAAGTTGCACCCTCTTGGTGATCGTAGTGAAGAGTTCCGTCCGACCGCTAAGCGGAATGGGAGCCTGAGAAGGCGGAGTGGCAGGTGCATCCAAGAGCGATGACGCCCCATTCGTCGTCGATCGAGAGCGCGATGGCGCCGGAGTAGGAGTGGGTGCCGAGGTGGGATAGCTTGGCGTATATATAGGCGCGCGATAAATGCTGCCGCCCGAACCAGACCTATGGCTGCTGTGAGACGAATGGCTGCGGTGGGATCTGTGGCTGGCCAAGGTGAATTTATGCTCTTGGCGAAATTGCTGGATCAGCGGTTGCTTGCCGGGCTCGTCGACCTTGAGGACCGCCTGCATGAATTGCGCCTGCGCGGCTTCTGCCGCGCCCAGTCCCGCAAAAGTCAGACCCGAGATAAGGAACCGCGATTTCTTCATAAGGGAACCACCTTGAGATCGGCATCCTTGGGATGCCATTCGAAAAATCCACCGCATTGGTCACGTTCATGGCATGGGGCACATGCTGGCGCATATCGCCGCTTCCAATCCGAGATCGACGCCATTGCGTGCCGCCGATATTCCTGTGGCACACTGCATCGTGGAATGTTGAAGAGGCGCACGTCGAGGCCCAAGAGTATCGCATGGTCAAGAGCCTGACCCAGGGGCGCGAAATCCTGCTGATGATCGACGTAGAGAGCATCCCAGCGGTTCTTGGCGAAGCCAGCGTTTTCGAGCTGCATTAACGACCAGTGCTCGATGAACGGCAGGCGCGTTGCCACATACCGCGCTAACCGCGGCAGATCATGATAGTTATCGGATAACATTACGGTCCGCAATTCGATGCGGGCACCCGCTGCCAGCAAATGGCAGAAGCTCTTTTCGAGACGAGCCAATGCCCCTTCTTTCGCCACGATCTGGTCGTGGGATATATGATCGGCTGAATAAACCGGAATTCCCCATTGCACCCGTTGGTAGCAGGGCTGCCGTAATCGTTCGACATCGTCTTGCTCGAAATGTTGCCCATTGGAGAGGATATGAAAAGCCAGATCCGGCCGCTTGCCGAGGACTGTTTCCAGCAACTCGAGCAGTTCAGCTTTGAACAATGTTGGCTCGCCGCCTGATATACCGATGACCGAACGTTCCGGAGCGAGCAAGCAGGCGTCTGTAAATGCGGCGAAGCGATCATCATGGGTCTTTTTGGGCGGCTGTGAACACATGATGCAGAGCTGGTCACATCGCTCGGTGACCAGGAGCGTGTTATGGTCGGATCCCGCGCGTATCAGGCGTTCGGCCCTGCCAGCGCATGGATCGACGAGGACTATGTCACCTTCAAGGTTTATGCCTTCCGGGCGATCGATGGTGAAAAGACCAACGTCGCCGCTGTAAAGCGCGATGCCACCTGCATCGCTCAACAGCCTCGCATCCCGATTATCGCCACCCCTTACCGCGCCTAGACGCGTTACGAATGGCGTGGCAGCATCCGATGTCGAAGGAAGAACGAGAGGGATCATTGCAAGTGCGCGCCAATCGGTCCGAGTAATCCGGGCAAGTCGAGCCAGCGGCGAACGGAATAATTGGTAGCCTCATCCTCCGAGAAGATCAGCGAGAATGCCAAATCGAATATGTGCAGGTGGCGCTGACAAAAGGCCGTCTCATGCCGTGGCATATCGACCCGACCATAACGTGAAAGATCATCAATGAGATCTCGACCGCAGAAAGGCTGATAGGCGCAACGCTGGCAGGCCGGATCGAAGCTATTGGTTGCATGAGCGTTCAGAGCATCACGCGCTCTGAGGTCCATCCCGGTTGAGACGTGACCAATGCCCAGATCAATCACCCTCGATCGGGTGAGCATGCGCGCCTCATCGGTCGGGTAGAGGCCGCCGTCATAATCCACGACGACATAGTCATGGCCAGCTGGATTAGGGTTGCGAAGATCGACATGGCGATCAAGTCCAGGCTTAAAGATGCGCCTTAAGCACAGGCTCAGATAGCTCTCCTCGACAACCTGGCTGCGATCTGACCAGTTTCGTCGAATAATTTCGCTGACAAAAGACTCATAGAATGTGCGCCATTGCTCGTCGAAGCTGCGCGAGCCTGGATGACGCTTGCGCGCAAAACCCTGGAAATTGACCGGGCGGAGGAAGATGCTGGTCAACCCAAAGTCGGTATATGCTTGTATCAGATCGGCGGGACCGGGCAGATCATTCGGGTCCAGCGTTGGCAACGCCGAAACTTTTCCGGGACCATAACGATCCGTTATTTCCGTCAAATTGGCATGGAAACGGTGGGTCGCCTCCGTACTCCTGGTGCGGTTCTTCCGATGCAGGTCTGACGGCCCGTCCAGAGACGTGCTGATCTGCACGTCAGGCCGGTCAATCAGTGCCCAGGAGGGCCCATCGAGGGTCATCAAATTCGTACAGATGACAAAGCTGGCTTCGGTGAACCGCGCGCATCGCTCGATGACTGCATGGATGAGATCGGGTCGGAGCAAAGGCTCTCCGCCCTGAAACTCAATTTTGATGCTCTGCGTGTCGAGCTTATCGATCATCGCGAGAACGGCTTCCAGCGTATCTTGAGACCAATCAAAGCCGGCTGGACTTGTAACGGTTTTGTGCCGGTCACCTATCTCATTAAGCCACCTTGGCTTCGAAGGCGAGCGGGCTGATGCCGCCCAGATATGAATGTCGGCGGCGGGTGTTGTAGAACCCGTTGATGTACTGGAAGATGGCAGCTTCCGCCCGGCGCCGTGTCGGCCAGCTCTGCCGCCAGATGAGTTCGGCCTTCAGGGATTTGAAGAACGTCTCGACGGAGGCATTGAGGCTCCTATATTTGTCAAGCGCTGGTCAGAGATGCTTTTGGGCGACATAGGTGGGTAAAGATTTCGCGAACGATGTATCGCTTAAGGCAGCGTATAATCTCCCGGTTGCTCTTTCCCTCCATTTTTCGTTTGCTGACATAGGCAAGTGTCGGCGGATGGTTGCGCATCCGAACGATTGCAACCCGATATAGCGCGGCATTGGCTTGCCGGTTTCCACCACGGTTGAGTCGGAAGCGGTTGGTCTTGCCACTTGATGCGGGGATGGGACACACCCCGCAGAGCTTGGCGAGTGCAGCTTCGGAGCGGATTCGGGTGGGATCATCGCCGACCAGTATAAGCATTTCTGCCGCCGTCATCGTCGCGATCCCGTGCGATGCCAGCAACGTTGGTGCGTTGGCCATGACCAGTTGCTCGAGCGCCTTGTCGTGCGACTGAATTTCTTCGTGTAGAGCCAGCCAGCGTTGTGCCAAGGCCCGCAAGGCGGTTTTGGCCGATGCGATCGTCGAGGTCATTGCGCCGGGCCTGAGTGCAGCAATATATCGGATCAGCGCGATTTTTCCGTTTATCTGATCGAGCGTGTCGCGCAGCGCCGCAGGTGCGTTGATGATCAGGGTTTTCAGGGTCACCATGGCCTGCGACCGGCATTTGACTGCTGTGTCGCGTGCGATTTTGAGATGCCGGATCATCTCGACGGATCCTGTTTGCGTTTTGGGTTGGGCGATCGCCTGTCCGCCCAGCACCGACCGTGCGGCGCCTTCAGCGTCGAGGCTATCGCTTTTGCCATGTTGATAGCGCAACTGTCGATTAGGTCTGGTGACCTCGATGACTTTATGGCCCTGGGCCAGAAGATGGCGAGACAGCCCGGCTCCGTATGATCCAGTCCCCTCGATGCCAAAGGCTGTGATGGTGCCCAACGCACACGCCCAGTCCTCGAGCAATTTATAGCCCTTTGTTGTCGCTGGAGCCGAAAAGGCCGTCAATCGGCTGCCGTTGTTATCGATTGCCACGGCAACATGGATGGATTTATGGGTATCGACACCGATAATGACGCCGCTGATGTTGGTATTGGTCATGTCCTGTCCTTCTCTGAACGGTGCCCGGGCACCGTTCAGAGAAGGACAGGACTGTGAAGGGGCAAACCCGTCAGGCTCCTATCAAGTCACATCTCGCCCGTTGCCAGGGCGACTTGATGGCCGACACGTCAACGCAATGACACGGGGTCAATCGTAGCATGGGTCAGACCATCAAGCCGCAGCAACATAATCACAGTCGTAGCAGTTACCCTTGCCGCTCATTGATGGACGCAGGCCATAGGCCTGCAGCTTTTTCTGATAGTCGTAAGAGCAATATTGGCTGCCGCGATCCGAATGGAAAAGGCAGCCCTCGGGAGGCTGGCGCAGGCGCACCGCCATATCCAGCGCCCTGATCGCCAGGTCTTTCTTCATCCTGTCGCTGACTGCCCAGCCCACGACGCGACGGCTATGTAGGTCCAGTATAACAGCGAGGTAGAGCCAGCCTTCGGATGTCCAGATATAGGTGATGTCGCCGGCCCATTTACGATTGGGCGCATCTGCGGCAAAATCGCCGTCCAGCCAGTTTGCCGCGACACCCAAGCGATGGTGGCTATCAGTCGTAACCTTGTGCTTGCGCGTGCGGACTGGCTTGATCCCGTTGATCTTCATCAGCCGCCCGACCCGGCGCTCGCCCACATCGAGCCCCACCTCCTTCAACTCCATCGTCATGCGAGGACGGCCGTAGCTGCCAAGGCTCAGCCTGTACTGTTCCCGGATGTGGGCCAGCACTTTCATATCCGTCCGCTCCCGCCTGCTGATCGGGCGCGAGCGCCAGGAACGATAGCCGCGTTCACTAACATCCATGACACGGCAGAGCAGTTCAACGGGCCACCGGTGTCGCCAGCTATGCACAAATGCGAACTTCACGGCCTTTGGCTCGCGAAGAACTGCGTGGCCTTTTTTAGCACTTCCCTCTCCTCCCGCAGCACACGGTTCTCAAGACGAAGGCGTTCATTCTCACGCGCTAAATCTGCCTGCGGCGCTGAAACCAGATCACTAGGCCGATACTGCGATACCCACTTCCCCAGTGTCGACTTCCCAATCCCCAAATCCGATGCAACCCGGTCGCGGGGTAACCCGCTGGTCAGTGCAATCCGCACCGCCTCCTGCTTGAACTCTTCTGTGTGCTTGATCATCTCGTCGGTCTCCTGTTGCGAGCTCTAATCGCTCAGGTGACCGGCGCAAATCCGTTACAAGTCCAGGCTGCATGCTCAGGTGCGCGAGACACCTGGCAATAGCTGCAATCAAGGTTGCAACGCAGGGTCGGAACGAGGATGAGATAATCCAGCGGGCCAACTTTGGCCAAGCGCTGCGCTACCCCATAGGCGTGTGTAATCCACCCCAGATCGCCCCGATCTGAGGTAGCATGGCCTTCCTGAGCCAAAAATCGCATGTCAGCGTCGGTGAGCGCGTCGCTCTGCAAGCGGTCAAGAAATGCTGTTGGAGCCGAAAAGAAATGCCCCCCGTCTCCGACGAACGTCAAAGATTGTGACGACCGTGCGCGAGCGCGGAGTGGGAAGCGGATCATTGGAGCAGGAGATCCCATATCGCCTGCCGGTGAGCCGCCATTCTTGCATGCTCGACGCCGTTATAGGCGGCGACGGAGGCTCGGAGAGTATCGAACGCTTCGACGCTCGTCATTTGATCGCATCGTGCCCTATTGTCGCTCGGGATTCCATTGCCGGCGGCGGCTCGTGACAGCTCTTCAGTCCTCCCAGTCGCATCAGGTGCCAAACCTTCGGTCACAACGCTGCGCTGTCTGTGAGGGCATGAAAATCATCCAGCGTTGCTTCGAAATAATGCAGCCGAGGTGCATCGAAGGTTGCCATATAAAGTTGCCCCTTGATCAAGGCAGCCCGTGCCTCTCCCTTCCTTGGAAGATTGTCCGCATCGACATATTCATATGTAAAGCGGATACCACCCTGTCCCAAAAACCGGTCCGGTTTCGAGTTTGTAACGGAAAATGACCCGATCCCCTTCTCCGTCCGGTAAGTGCCTTCCAGCAGCTCGGGTATCTCAACCAGCAATGTGTCGCTGGTGAATTTGGGCAAGGGTTTATGCTTCTTGCTCGTTTCGCGAATCAACGGTTCGCCCGGCACTATACCGCCGTAAAAGGTGACGTCGTTTAGCTGTTCTCCGTCCAGCGTCCAGGTCTCGGCCTTTTTGCCCGGACGGATCGACAGGCTGTTCCAGTCACGAACGGGCGTGACCTTCATGGCCGATTTCGCGACTTCGACCTGCATATTCTTCTCGCGATAGCCGTTGGCGCAGGCCACCGACACCGACAGCATGGTGACTACGCCAACGAGAGCCGCACGTGTCCACATCGTTTTTTTCATCATTGCCCCCCGGCGGCGGGTGCCAGCATGTTGATCATGGCGGCATCCGATGCATTTGGTTTGAGTTCGAGATAGCGGCGCAAGGCGGCCTGCCCTTCCGTGCGACGGCCAGTCTTGAAAAGGGATAAGCCTAGTCCGCGCTGCGCTTCGGGTAGTCCGGCATCCATCTCGACCGCTTTGCCATAAAATTCTGCAGCTTGCGCCAGATCACGCGGGTTGCCGCGCGCCCGGTAAAGATCACCGCGAGCCACCAGGAGTGCTGCGGTCCAGCCATTTTGCGCCAGCGACGATATGATATAGTCGCTGGCGCCAAAATCATTCAGCTTGATCTGATCGTCCAGAAAGGTGGGTAGCCAGGGCGCCAAAGCTGCTGCGTAGCGTGCAACGCCATCGTCCCGTTCAGCGCCCGCCGGATCGGCGAACGCCGCCAGGGTAGCGGCGCGTTCGCCACTAGGAGGATGGGATGCAAAGAAGGCAACTTTATTGAAGTCAGGCTTCCTGACGCCCTTTGCCAGCGACGAGGCTTCCTGTTCTGCCATCAGATTTTGCCAGACCACAGATGCAGATTGAGGGCGCAAGGCGCTGTGATTGAGATAACCCAGTCCGAGCGCATCAGCCTCACGCTCCTGATCGCGGTTGAAATGAGAAAGGCGGCCATAAACCGACAGCTGCAAACTATCGAAATTGGAATATGACTGATATGTGTTGCCCAGCAGCGCCAGGACTGCCGCCCAGCTCAGCAGATCGGTGCTGGATCTTCGTGCTTTCCAATCGGTTAATGTGTGCCGTTCTTCGAAGTGACCAAACTCATGGCCTAACACCGTGGCGAGCTCGGCCTCGTTGCGGACGCGAAGCAGCAGGCCGCTATACACCCGCATCGTGCCATTGGGCGTCATCGACGCGTTGAACAGCGGAACCCGCAATATATAGAGACGGACGGATCGGCATCGATCGTCCCCAACAGTCGCGCACAGGACGCCTTTGACATAGGCGTTGAGCGCTTCGTCCCGAAGCAGGATCGGAGAATTGGCAAGGATGCGTTCGTCCTCATCTCCTTCGCCCCAGAGCCCTATCTCATCTACACCCTGCGGCTGATAGGCGCCCGCATAAGGGGGAGGGGGTGGCGCAATCTTGCTCTGCCCGATCGCCGCAGGTGCCATGAGCGCTGCAGCCATCGCAACCAACCCGGCCGGTCGTTGCATCATTGTTGCGCAGTCGCCAGCTTAGGCTGCGCGCTTCCTGGAAACTCCTCCAGCAACTGACCAACCCGCTTGTCGGCACCGTCTACTTCTCGCACATCCCCGCCCATCGCGCCGTCCGCATTAAGCCATAGAAGGTTGCCGGTCTTGAGATCTATAAGGCCTGCATAGCCGGCATGTTCGCCCGATTTAACTCCTACGCCTCCCAGCGCTGCGGCAAATTGCAGCATCTTCCGGCCGGTAGAGCCATAGGCATCCTTGTTATAGATGAACAAAGCATAGTCGGCGTCCTTGGCGCCGGGCAGCGCGCCAACGCCGCTGCCGAGCGACCATTCGAATATATCTGCCTTATTGTCGCGCTTTTTCGTGGGAAGACGATTGCCCACGAAAAACTGATACTGGATCACCGACTGTGAAACCGCCGCAAACAAGGCCGAATATTCTTCGACCAGTTGCGCATCCTCGCCATAGGAAACCGGCGCAGAAATCACCTCGTTGCCCAAGGCCTGCTGACGTTTCGCCAGAGCGTCGTCGATATTCTTACGCGCCTGATCCGTCCAGTCTGCGTTGGGCTCGAACATGCCGCCTGTGGATTGGGCGCCGACGCGTACCGTTGGGCGAAACACTAGGATGGTCTTGCCGCTGTGTGGCGCAAGACTGAATCCGCCCTTGGTTGCGGTGCGCTCTTGGCCTGCTGCTGGCGCGACTATATACGCTGCGATCAACAGAGCCGCGATTGCGCGACGTAAAAAATTCATATTTCCCCCCTGCTGATTCCCCGTAGCAGAAGGATAGTGCTAATCTTACCAACAACTTCTGACAAGCTGCGAAGGTCGTTGATTCATGTCGATTGCTGTCATCTTTTATGACAGCGATAGCCATTGGCCTGGCAAGTTGACCTTTGATGTAGGCTGAAAACATAATCGACACGGAGCAATATAGCGCCCCGTGTCGATCATGACGCTTTACCCTTAAGTCGGCTTCGCACCGGGTGAGCCGCACTTGGCGAACTTGCCCTTTGCATCCTTGCAACGCTTGGGAGCGACCTTCTTTTCAGGGCATTTGGTGAATTTGCCCTTGGCGTCCTTGCATGGGGCGGCGGTAGCGACAACGGGCAGGGCCGCGATCGAGGCGGCGGCCAGAAACGAGAACAGGATCTTCATCGGCTTCATCCCTTGAAACGGCTCTTACATGAGTCGCTAGCGCAGGATAAACGCCTGTCTCAGGCAGGCTCAATGCGTTTGACGTCCAGCATGTCGAATTCCGACCTCGTGCCCGAAACCCGGACGCGTCGTCCAAGCAGATGATGATAGCGGCCGCTCACATCGAGACGCCATTCCCCGCCATCATCCACGCGCAGAACAGGATAAGGCCCGTCACCGAGCAGAATGCCGGTCAGGTCATGCTGTGAGCCTCTAGGCACCTCATTTCGCCTTGGCAGCTATGGCGTTGGTGGGCTCGAACACCCAGTTGAGATAGGCAGCGATACGAATGCCGGCATGTTTGAGCCTGTCGTCCAGCTCGGCGCGATGCTGATAGGCATAGTCCCAGGAGAGATTGGGATCGGTCGGATAGATCGTCTTGCGCAAAGCGATGCTTTCATGGAGCCAGACTGAAGGATCACGGTCATTCCAAGCGATGACTTGAGCAGGCGTGATCGAACGCGAGAGCCAGCCTGCCAGTTCGGAATAGGACAGGGATCGCTGCTCGATCATCACAGAGTCCCACACCGAATGTAGATTGGTCGACCGGCCGAACCAGGTCACTTTCACATCGTTGCCACCCCGGTCATTGCCGCCGCCTGCATGGAGCGGCTGGTGCAGATCGCCAATGATATGGACGATAAAGCGGAAGGCGAGACGTTTGTCGTCGGGCGACGCTTTTGGATCGCGCAGAGTTGCCGTAAACCGCGTGAGGGCTGTCATCGCGTCGCCTTCGGCGTGCGCATCTGAACCCTTATAGTCATCCCCTTCGCGGACGGTCACATAATGCCAAGGGCTCGCCGTCTTCTGCCAGAAATTGGCGGGATCGGATTTCATGTCGTCTGGCCAGGTCGCCGCTTCAGCCAGATCTTCTGTCCCCAGCAGGATCTTCACATTGGCGCGGGCAACACCGCCGAGGTTCTCATCGGCGATGGCGCCGGTGACCCGGTGGCCTATTGGCCCCCAGGCTTGAGCCGTTGAGGTGACGGCCCCGAAACACAGGGCGATGGCGAGAGAGATTCCGATAGTCCGCATGGGCTCTCCATGGCCCGATTACATGGGTAAGTGAAGTCATGTTCGGTCATTCGGCCGGGTCAGGAATTGGTGAATATGCTATGGGGTGCGAGTCATCCTGATTTACAGTCAGGGTCAGACACATAGAGGTGAAAGGGGAAGCCGATATGCGATTATGGATAGGCACCATTCTTCTGGGCTGCACGGCCGCTCCTGCGATGGCGCAGAGCTTCCCCTGCAGCAACGCATCCGTGTCACCCTATCTAGCGCTTGTCACAACCGATCATGACCACCAGCGTGTCGCGCCGGCCGGCAGCAGCCTGACCAAAAGATTCACGGCTTATTACTCTTCATTCGATGACGGCAAAGACAGGAATGGAGAGGCCAGGCATATCCCGCGGCTCAATCCGCAATTTGTCGCCTATGAGCTTCGTGGCGTAGGTCCCGATACCAATGGCGACTATGCCGAGCCGCCGGTGTCGATCGGACGGCCCAATCGCTGGTATAGCTCGCCCGAGCTGGTGCCGCTGGTCGACAATATTCAGGGAGTGACGAACCGCCGCATCGATGACAGCTATCGGGGCGCGGGCGAGGTCTGGAACCGGGGCCATCTAGCGATGAGCGATCATGCCCAGCGGATCAACGCACAGGCGAGTTGCAACACGCACAATTTCTGGAATGCCTCCCCCCAGGCCAAGGACCTTAACCAGGGGCCATGGCAACATCTGGAAAATTACTCGGCCGCAGCCTCCAACAAATATCGCAGCATCTGGTTGATAACCGGTCCTATCTTCGACCCTGCCACTCGCGGACTGACGATCGGCGATCCTGGCGAGTTGCCGGTCGAGATACCCGACGCTTTCTTCAAGATCCTGATCCACGAGAGCCCATCAGGCATCGACACGCTGGCCTTCGTCTTCGAGCAACCCAACCAGCTGAACGAAGAGGGAGAGCCTGTTCCGGGCGCGGCCTGGGTCAACTGCAATCAGGCACGGGCTCGCGATCATATCTATGACCACCGGCCGCAACTTGTGTCGATCGCCCGGATCGAAGCGCGAACCGGTCTGCGCTTCTTTCCGGATAGGCCGGACAGAGACACCCTGATCAATGCGCAGGCCACCGCGCTCTGGCCGGTGGAAACCCGTTATTGGGATTCTGGTAACGCCGTTTGCGCGCGGCAGCGCAGCCATCCCTGAGCCAATTGGACGAAACTCTGAGAAAGGATGCCCTGCATGCCCAAAAGCATTGTCATCCTGCTCGACGGCACCTCGAACGAGATAGAGAGTGACCGGACCAATATCCTGCGTCTCTACGGGATATTGACCAAGGATGCCCAGCAGCTCGTCTATTATGATCCAGGCGTTGGCACATTTGGCGCTGAAGGCGCATGGTCGCGGGCCTGGCGCAAGGTGCATGAGATATGGGGGCTCGCCACCGGCTGGGGGCTCGATCACAATGTGAAGGAAGCCTATCGCTTTCTCGTTGAGAATTATGACGATAGAAAAGGACCAGGCGGAAGCGGCGAGCGCGACCGTATCTATATTTTCGGCTTCAGCCGCGGCGCCTATAGCGCCCGAGTTCTGGCAGGTTTCATCCATGCAGCAGGATTGATCGAGCGACGAAACCTCAATCTGCTGGATTATGTCTACCGGGCGTACAAGCGCATCGGAGAAGGCGCAAAGCAGGAAGCCTTTGCAGAAATGCGTCTCTACGAGCGCATCCTTGATACAGACCGTCCGCCGATCCGCATGCTGGGTCTTTTTGACACCGTTGCATCCGTTATCGAGAGCGGCGGTCTGGGCATCAGGCTCAAGTCCCATGCCTTCACCAGCCGCAACAGCAGCGTGGAAACGGTTGCGCACGCCGTCGCGATCGATGAGAGACGCACCATGTTCCGACCAAAGCTCTGGCCAGCCGATCAGGAATATTGGGGCAACTCATTTAACAAAGGGGCTGCCAGACCGCAGGACGTGAGCGAAGTCTGGTTTGCTGGCGGGCATGGCGATGTGGGCGGAGGTTATCGCGAGACGCAAAGCGCCTTCGGCAAGGTGCCGCTGGTCTGGATGATCGAGCAGGCGAGGCGCTGTGGCCTGAAGTTCAGGCAGCAAAGTATAAACTCGGTGGTGATGGGTGAGCCAGCCGGTTCCAAATATGTACGCCCCGATCCCCTTGGGCCAGCCCATGAAACGATGACCCTGGGGTGGGCGCTTCTGGAATTTATACCACGGCGCAAAGCGAAAAGCTCATCTCGTCCTTCCATTTTTGGGCTGAGCCTCCCACTATTTGAACGCCGCACCATTCCCGCGACAGCACGCCTGCATGGATCTGTCATCGAACGTCGTGACCGCCTGGGCCACTGGAGCAGGAACATACCTGCCGACTATCTCGTAGAAGAATGAGCGACTGCGCCAGTTAGATAGCGTCTTCAACCCTTTGTCGCCATTCAGCCATTAAGTTTCGAATCCTAGGTTCGGACGTTCCGTTTTAACATTGCGGACGCCCAAGTCGCGAAACACTCTGGTTACTCGGCTTGTGAGGGTCGGATCGGGATTAGCGCACGTATCGCTGAGGGCGCCGAAATAGACCAGGGGCACCGGATGGTCAGCCACCCTCAGCCTTTCCGGCAAGAGCTGTCGCTGCGGCCACGACATCCAGCCAGTGGCGGTGTTCGTCCAGAGCATCCGCGAGCGCGCGGTGTGTCGGCTCCCCCTCTTCGCGCCTGACGTCGACCAGGTTTAGCAGATCGTCGATCTCTATATGCAGACGTTCGGGCGAAACGACCGGCGCGAGTATCCGCCTGGCGGCTTCAGCGCGCGCCTCTTCGGGGTCGCGGATACGTAAGGCGTGGCGCGGGAGCTTGGCGGCACGAAGAAGGGCGCTCATCCATTTTCCGTCCCAGGACGGCGCGCTTGCAAAAAGGGTGTGACCGGACAACTGCTCAACCATGCGCCACGCAACGACGTCGTGCGGGAGGCCGTCTTCTTGCAGCATTTCTTGTGAAATGTGATGGACAGCCTCTGCTTCGACATCCCAGTCCGTCCATTGCTGCGCGGGCCGGATCAGGTAGGATTCGCTCCTGCCATCCTCAAACACCCAGGCAACTTCGATCGGGTAGCTCAGCTTGGAGAGGGATGACGCCTCGAAGTCGAGAAAGGCGAACATAGGGGAAGAAACGATGGACGGGGTGATAAGCTTCATCCTTCAGGAGCGGGAGAGGACGCCACGTGCGAACGCAATCGCGGCAGAAAGGCCGTCCGGCCCTACACTATGGCCGAGACCTGACGAAGCAAGAGTCTCCCAACGGCGGCGAGTGCCGAAGATGCCAACTCCATCGAACGGAATGGTACAACATCGTCTTGCGTGCCATGGATAAGCAGAACCGGAGGACGGCTGCGTATGTCTGCCTCCAGGCTTTCCGGGGCAACCAGCATGCCTGAGATACCGACAATACCCGCAACAGTCTCCGGCCGGCGAAGTCCGACATGGAGCGCCATCATCGTACCTTGACTGAACCCCACCAGCAGCAGGCGATCACTGGTCAGGCCGGCCTTCTTAAGTTCTACAGAGATAAAATCATCAAGGGCTGGCGCCGCGGCAGCTGCGCCAGCGGCGCGCTCGGCCATGGAGAAAGTCTCGATAGGCCACCATTGGTGGGCCGCTGCCATTTGAGGAAGCAGCGAAGGCGCATTGGGCGCCACGAAAACAGCGTATGGCAGCCAGGGCTGCATCATCGCTGCCAGCGAGATCAAATCCTCGCCATTCGAACCGTAGCCGTGGATCAGTTTGACCGTTGCTTCAGGTTTCGAGCCTGAAAGCGGATTCAGGCGTGGGCCTTCGAGCAAGAGTGCATCCTTATCGGTATGTTCTGCGGTAAAAATTCTCTCGCTGTTCCACCGATACTAGACGCGAATGCCAATCGGCGCCAACTCTCCACCTATTGGCGCAGAGCCGATCGCACTGATGCGACAATGGCGGGCAGTTTCAGCGGCATGTGAATCGACCCTTCGTCGCCATTCGCGCGCCAATTCTCATCCCTCCAGTCCAGACCGACAGCTTTCCTATCTCTAACGCCAAGGTCTGCGCAGTGAGCCGCCCAGCAAGTTCTGGGGACTAACCCGCCAAAAAGGGCATCGCGCAAAGCCTTAAAATAGCGGAAGCTAGCTGTAAGCGCCTAACAGCTAAAGCAGGGGATATGAGTCTTCGTTTTTATATCGACGATAGCGGGAAAAATGATCCACCGGTCTTCGTGCTCGGCGGCGTTGCGTTTCAAGCCGAACAGGTTGCGACCTTCGAAGCCGAATGGATAGCGGAACTGGCCTCACCGCCCGCGATCCCATTCTTAAAGATGAAGGACGCCAATGCCGGGCGCGGCGCTTTCAAGGGCGTTCCGCGCAGCGAGCGGGACGCCAAGCTTGCCCGGCTCGGAGAAATCCTCCGCACACACGCCACGGCCACTGTCGCGGTGATCGTCCGCCACGACGATTACGAACGCATCTTTGCGGGTAAGATGATGGCTTGGATGGACCGCCCGTACCAGATGATGTTCCACCTCACGATTGCCACCGCTTACAAACTGGTGGCGGAGCATGGGTTTGGTAAGACCGCAGAATTCGTGTTCGACCGCCAGATCGAGCACGAAACGGCGCTTCGGGAATCCTATCCCGCGCTGAGGCAGGGTATGGAACCGGCCCTTGCCGCATTCCTTCTCGAAAATCCGCGCCACGCCGACGATCAGATCGAGGTCGCATTGCAGGCAGCCGACATGATCGCCTGGCATGTTCGCAGGACGTGGCGTGACGGGACCGACGCAATGGCCCGCGCATCGGGCGCCGGTCCGTCGATCGTGGCTATTCCCGGCAAGCACGATCTTTTTACCGAGAAGACACTCGCGTTTCTGGCGAGCGTCGCGACCGGCACGGTTCGGCGCCTTAACACCGTCTTTCCCTATGAGGCGAAGCAGATTGGCGAGGATTTCGAGGCAATGGCGACCTACGCCAATCTTCAGCTGATCGCGGAGGCCCGTCCCCTTCAGCCGGTCGAGCTCATTTCCTTCCCGGCCACCGGAACCGGCACATATCAGCTTGTCCGTAGCTGTGCTGCGCTAGGCAGGCCCCATCTCCACAGGCAATCTGGAACGCGGTGCCTAGGAGAGGCGTCGGCGGCGTAACGCCATCGATCCGGGCGAGCACGATCGGGCCGCCGCAGCTCTTGCAGGCGACGCCGAGGTAGAGGCTTCCCGGCTTGAGGTCGAATTCGATCGCGCGCCCGATCGGCTCCATCACTCGACCACCGATATTTGATCCGGCTCGAGCAACTTGCGCTCGAGAAGCTCAGTCCGAGCGGCTGCTGGGTTGGGTGTGAACAGCAAGACACGCAGATCCTCCAGCGCACGGGAGAACGAGACATAGGCGAGTTTCCGCCCGCGCTCTCTTTGGCCGTCGGTGGGCTCTCCTGCGGTCGCGGGGGTGAGGATCTTGGTGAAATTGTAGTTGTTCCAGTTCGCCTCGACATCATCATAAACTACCAGCACCTTGGGATACTCCTCGCCCTTCACGCCGTGCTGGGTGCTGAACGCCGTATTGCGGGAGATGAAGGTCGCGTAAGGCGCGATCTGGTCCACGCCCATCTGGAAAAATGCATCGGCGAGCCAGTCACCCTTGTCGAGGCTATGGGCATCGGCGTCATACTCCTCGGCGCGCGGGGCTCGGGTGAGATGCTCGCGCAATTTGTCGGATGTGCGAATAATCTGCCTTTCGTGACAAAAGCGAAGGAGGTCGCCGAGCGTGCCAGTTGTCCAGAGGTCAGCCAGCTGACCAACCAGCGCATTGGAAGTGTCGATCATCATTTTCAGCGTGTTCGGCGCGTTCGGCCCGTCCGCTGCAAAGGCGGGACTATCGCGTCTCAAAATATCGATGATCGCACGGCTGTCGCCATCGCCCCGCGCTGTGATCAATGGCAGGATCGTTTGTGTGAGCGGAACAAGCAGAAAATGCTCGCCGGCTTCGAAGTCGTCTTCGGCGCGCGATGAGGCATACGAGCCGTTGAACAAGCGATTGAGCTCGGCAAACCCCATTCGACGCGCGATCATCTGTCGAACGAGGAAGAGCTTGATCACATCATCGCGATCCTGCCAGTCCCAGTCCGCAACCGCCGCATCCATCCGGACCAGCGCCCGTTCGATCTGAGCGTCAGAATATCGGTTTCTGGGAAGCTCAGGCACCTCAGACTGGACTAGCCTGAATTCTACACTGCCCTCCCGTCCTTTATTGTCACCCGCAGCATATTGTTCGACGTCACTTCGATATGCGTTGAGGAGCCGGATGACGCTCTCGGAGCACCGGAAATTTTCGGTTTTCGTGATCGTCTCAGCGCCTTCGGGCGGCGCGAAGGAATGGGCGGTTTCATCATAGATCTGCTGCCACGGATCGCCGAAATAGCCGACGATCGGCAGGCCCTCCCCGACACCAACGAGATTGAGGCCCGTGACAATGCCTTCGAACGTGTCTTGGGCTTCGTCAACGAAGATGTAGGGAAATCTGAGGCCAGTGATCCGCCGAAAGGTGGCATTATGAGCCAGAAGATACGATGCGATCGCGATCACATCGTCATGGCTCAAGCGGCCTTTCGGATAGTCGCTGAACCGGACATCCCGATACTGAAACTCCTTCACCTCATCGAGGCCGGCAAGTTCCCCGTCCAGACGCTCAGCCTTGGCACGCGCATCGCGCGCGGTTCGGCTATTGCCGCCATTGTCCTTGTCCCGCTCCTTCTGAATCAGGGCCGGCAGCCGGTCAAGGCGCAACGCATCCCGAATGTCGTCCTGAAAACGCCCAATCTGTTCCCAGAGAAATCCGTGCAGCGTAGAGACGAGATAGAGATCGTCGAAACCCAGCCGCGATTTGATCACCTCGACCGCACGCTTCGTGAACGTGATGCAGGCGATGCGTTGGCCATTCTGCCGTAGCGCGCGGCCTTCACGATCACGGACACGGTCCAATGCCTCGACTAGCGAACTCGTCTTGCCGGAGCCCGCGCCCGCAATCAGTGCGAAACTGCGGTGGCCATCGAGGCAATCGCGCACCCTGGCGTCGGCTTCGCTCTCGACCCATGTCGCCATCGTCAAACTCCCGCTGGGGCATTCGGTGCCGGCGCTGGCCCGCACAGGCGTGTTTCAAGCCAGCCGAGCCCCTCACCGATGTAGAGCGGCACCTTCCAGGCCGTGGCACCGGCCAACAGACTCATGGCAAAGTCGGTCTTCTTGAAATTGTCCGACCGGATGCGATCATAGATCGCCTGATAAGCGTCGGGAAGCACCTCTGGAATGTCGATGCCGACGGAAAGCGTGCCCGCGCGTAGGAGCGCGAAATTCTCGTAAGCTATCGCCTCCTCCAGCGTTCGGGGGCGCAATGCTTGCTGCACGGCGCCGTCGGTGACGGTGATATCCGTCTGGAAGGCGATACAGCGATCCTGCGCGACATTGATCTTGTCGGCGGATGCCATCCCCATTAGGCCGCCGATAGTTGTCTGCACGCAGAGCTTTTTCAGTGTTGCGTTCGATGTCCGTGCATCGGGCACGTCGGCTCTGCAAGCACTCGGATAACCGGTCGGCGCGACGGAATCGATGTCGGTCACGACCAGATATGGGATCCGCAAAAACGCCAGTAGCCCCTCGAAGCGGTGCGCGAACGCGCCGCCTACCTCCAGAACGGTCAGGTATGTCGCCCGCAGTCGGGACGCCGAGGCTTCGATCATCGACGGCATGAGCAATTTCTCGACGGCACCTTCCACGAGAATAGCGGCATCCGCGAAGAACAGATCGCAGTGAGTGAGGCGGAGATAGCGTTTCAGGAATGCCAGTGATTCAGCGGGTGATACGAGTATGCCGTCGATGACCTCTGCCTCGGGCTGAAAGGCCCGCAGGCTTCGAACGTCCGAAGCGTTGCGAATACCGCCATTGGCGACCTCACCGCTCAGATGGCAACGCTGGAAATAGCGAACTTTCTCGAAGTCGACCGCATCCAGAATGTGGGACGAGTGCGTTGTGACCACCAGTTGCGGTACGAGGTCTGCCTGCCCCGCCGCCTTCGCGGATTGATCGATCACGCTCCACACGTTCGCAATGAAGGTCTGCTGGACCTGAGCGTGGAGATGCACCTCGGGCTCCTCGATGAAGATGAGGTGACAGAGCGGGCGATTCTCGGCGGTAAGGAGCCACTGCGAGTGAAAATGTCTGGCCTGAATGGCCATATATATGAGGTTCTTGAACCCCAGCCCGTTGTAGAGTTCCGGCAGTTCATGCGCGCGGCCGGGATCGACGTAGAGCAACTCGGTATTGCCGCGTAGCGCGGTCTCCGGACTGAGCGACGATATGATTCGCAGCTCGCGATCGTTGATCGACGGCACGCCAAGATCTTTGATCAGGCTGATCAGCGGATCGAACTGCTTCGCGTAATGCTCGGTGAGCTTCTGATTGTTCTCGTCGATGACCCGATGCGCTTCCGCAGCATGGTCTGTCTGCTCCAGATTCTTTCGATAGTAAGAGGCGAAGGCGGACGAGAGCCGATTGCTACGGCTGCTGTCATCGTCATTGATATTCCGCTGCGCATCGACAAAATCGACTCGAATGAGATGCTTAAGTAGGCGACGGCCCTCGTCGGGATCCAGCTGGTTAGCATGCACCTCCAGTCCGCCGCCTTCGACGGCCCTTTCCTCCAGCGATGCATATCGCACGGCGGAATGTCGGCTCAGATTGTTATCAGTCGACAGATACTGGGAAAGCGTTTTCGCCCGACTCCCGTCGGCATCGGCGGGGTAAGCGGCGAAATATTGATCTCGCAGCTTTTTTGGCTCCTCGACGCCGTATGACAGCCGGATGCCGACCCGAGTGAAGTCCGACAATTTTGGAAGCAAAGTGAAAACCCGCCCGAAGGCGATCGTGTTCGGATCGATCGTGAACCAGAGGTCGAGTGATATTTCCGGCAGCGAGGTGGCTTCGTCATCAGCCCCGAAGGCGTCGAAATCCGCCATCCTAGCAACCGCGAAATCGTGGATTTTAAAGTCTCGGTCGCCGAGAAATGAGCGAAAGATCGCGGTCGCCGATGTCTTTCCGCTGTTGTTGGGTCCGACGAAGATAGTCTCCTTGTCCTCAATGTCGATTGCGACGGCTTCCAAGCGTCGGAAATTACGTATCGAAACGGCGCTCAGCTTCATAATCCCCCCGCGTGCTGCGCCCCGATATTAGCAGTTCGACCGCCTGTTAAACAGCGATCGCTCCTACCGGCCCGCGCCTAGATTGTTGCCCGCTTATCATTGTCTAACAAGGAGGCAAATGTCATCATTCTGGAGCTATCTGCGGTGAGTGTTAGTCTGATCTCCAATCGACAAGGCGATTAGCCGCCACGATACATATCTCCTTTTAACGACAGCCACCCTCAGCCGGGCTGTCTCCAATTGCCCGACGCTCTTCCTCAAAAATGCGCACGACGGGATCCCTGAACGGCAGCTTATTCCGATGGAGCGCTCCGAAGCGGACAGCCCGGAAAGTCCCAGTCCTTGCCGTCTAGCTGCTCAACAGGCGGGCCAGCGATTTACCTCACACCGTTCGCCTCGCAACGCGCCGCCACCTCGCCCACGGCTGCCCGGTAATGTCGACACACCCGCTCCTCGCGCATTCCAAAACGCCGTGATACTTCGGCCACGCTCATTTTTCGTCCGACGACAAGAATGAGTATGCCGCGCGTCAGCGGCTCCATTCCGGCGACAACTTGCCTGATCCGCGCAGCTTCCTCGCTGCCCCCAGGGCCAATCGGTTCGGCTATCATCTGCAGGTCAACAGTATCGAGATAGCGGTCGATCCGCGCGCAGCAACGGTCATCGTCCGCCAGGTTTTGAAGGCACAAAATCAATTTCGCCAATGCCTGGCGCAGGACAGTTAGATAGGTCACATCAGGACACTCCGCAAATCGGGTTCAGTCCCTCCAGGGACACCCAACCCACTCTCCCTCCCCTTCTAACCCCTGGAAATGCTGTTTCCCGTGCGGGAGGCATCACGCGTCCTGCCTGTCCCCTACCCTCTTTCTCCTCGCCACCTCCCAGCTTCACACCCCGCCCTCACCGCTGCGACAGCGATCACCGCCCGTAGGGCCGGGATCGGCGCAGCCGAGCCCGGTCGGCGCGGCGGCACGCCGTGCCGACACGAGCGCGATGCCCGCGCAGCGGGCAGTCGCCCACCCCCTGCTTCAGCTGCTAATTCGCTTCGTAAAAACGTCATAATGGGTTTCTTAGGGGGTTGCGCTGCCCCGCCAATCCGGCAAGGTAGCCCCGCTTCTGTTGAAAGCGCAGAAGTGGGGCTTAGTAACCCCTGCATATACAGCTCGGTCGCAGTTTCACTGGGGCCGGGTGGCATGCGCGTATGTCCAGCCGGCAACGGTAAAGGCGCATGCGCCTGTGTGTATGCCAGGTTACTAACATCCGGCTTTGGCCGTCGCCCCGAGAGGACATAGGTGCGACGAATGAGCCAGGGCAGAAGCGAGGATCGCCTGCGCGATCCGGTCATAACCAGAGATTCCGGCAGGTTCAGCTTCCCGGAATTCTACACAAGGGAGAAGCCCCGCCTCATGCGCTTCTTCGCGCGCCAGCTTGGCAATCAGGCCGATGCCGACGAACTCGCCCAGGAAAGCTTCACCCGATTCGTGCGCGCAGCGCCCGCACAAGCGCTTGCCAGCCCGCAGGCTTACCTCACGCGCATCGCGACGAACCTGCTGCGCGATTTCGTCGAGCGCGGATCGACCCTGTTGTCGAAACGCACCAAGCCGCTCGACGATGGCCTGCATGCAATTGCCCCATCCGACACCCATCGCGAGTTGCAGGCAAAGCAAGATCTGGCGCGCTGGACGCTGATCCTCAACCAACTTCCGCCACAAACGCTCGATATCTTCATGCGCAATCGGGTCGAAGGTCAGACCTATGTCGCGATTGCAGCGGAGCTCGATCTTCCGCTCTGGGTCGTGCAGAAACAGATGCTCAAAGCCATTCGCCATGTTACCGCCTATCGCGAGGCGAATGATGACTGACCTGCCTGCCGATCATGATCCCCACGAAGGATCGCGCGATGCCCATGAATGGGCCATGCTGATCATGGCCGACGCGGACGCTGTGCCAGATCCCAGGAATCTCGACAGGCTGGGTCCACATCAGCGTGCCTTCGACGTCTGGATCGCCGAAAACCCTTCCCGTAAGCTCGCCTATCTGCGCGTGGTAGACACCGTGCAGCAGGCAAGCCAAGCCGCCGTACAAACGCATTCGCGCAGGCCTCTCCTGCACCAGACGCGAAAAGTGGAAAGCCGTCCACCACGGCTTCTCCTCGCCGCATCAGTGGCGCTTTGCCTCCTTGCGGCAACGGGTCTGCTTTGGCGTTCAACCGATGCACCGCCCTCGCTGATCGGGCAGAGCGAGGCGCGCACGCCGCTGGAGACACGGGTCGGCGAGGTGCGCACGGAGCGCCTTGAAGATGGCAGCTCTATCTTATTGGATACCGACACGTTGGTTCTGATTGGATATACTGCCGAGCGCCGCACGATCGAACTCAAGCGTGGACGTGCCCGCTTCACCGTTGCCAGCCAGACGGCAAGACCCTTTTTGGTACATGGGGGCGGCATTGAGGTGACGGCAGGCGTCGGCCAGTTCGACATGACGATCCGTAAGGGCGCACGCGTTCATGCCATCGAGGGCGAGGTCAATGTCACACTACCCCGCACTGACCCGCGCCAGCTGCCCAAAGCCCTTACATTGCATTCCGGCCAGCTATTGACGCTCAAGGCTGGACAAATCCCGGATTTTTCCGTCAATCCTGCCAAACGGTCAGAGCAGCAATGGGTGAGCGGCGTGAAGAGCTATGATTATGTCCCGGTCAGCGACGTCATCGCCGAAGCAAACAGCTATAGCGAGACCAAGATCGTCCTGGCTCAGCCAATGCTAGGCACGCGCGAGATTTTCGCTGACATCGAAATCCGCAATATTGAGCGCGTTGCCCAAGCCCTGAGCAGCTTTCTCAACCTCAAGATCGAACGAACCCAGAAAGACATATTGCTGCTCACCGCCGAAAAATAATGACGCATTGCAGCTTTAGATAGGCACGCGCCCGTCTTCCGTTCTGAGCCTCAATAAGAGGCCCTGCGGAACAAGGGGGCAATTTTCATGCGTATCGGTAAAATTGGGCTTCTCAGCGGCGTTGCACTGTCCATGTGCATTCTGGTTCCCCAGATCCATGCCCAGGAAGCACCCAAAAGCTACGATCTGCCTGAGCAGGATCTTGGCGATGCGCTGCGCGCCATAGCCAGGATGAGCGATTATCAACTCGTTGCCGATGGCCGGTCGCTCAAGGGTCGTCGCGCCCCGCCTCTTGCCGGGGCCTACACGCTCGAAGACGCCGTGGCTGCCCTCCTCGCGCCTTCGGGCCTCACCGCTGACATCAGGGAGCGCACCATCACCCTGCGGGGGCGAGAAGCGCCGTCGCGCGAGGCGGTAACAAGCGCGACGGACATCGAACTGTCGGTCACCGGATCCCGCATTCGCGGCGCGAAGCCAACATCTCCGGTAATATCGGCCAGCCGCGAAAAAATCGTCGAGCTCGGCCATAGCGACCTTGGATCATTCGCACGGAGCATCCCGCAAAATTATAATGGCGGCCAGAACCCCGGCGTGGTGTCCGCTCGGCAGAATGGTTCGGAAAATGTCACGTCGTCGTCCGCCCTTAACCTCAGAGGACTGGGCGCAGACGCTACGCTCACTTTGCTAAACGGACATCGGCTTGCCTATGACGCGGTGAGCCAGGGCATCGATATCTCGGCTATCCCGCTGGCAGCGGTCGAGCGGGTCGAAATTGTCGCTGACGGCGCATCGGCGCTTTATGGTTCCGATGCGGTCGGCGGCGTCGCCAACATCATCCTCCGCCGCGATTTCGACGGCCTCGAAACCAGCGCGAGAATTGGCGGCGCGACCGATGGCGGGGCGTTCCAGCAGCAATATAGCGGGGTGACGGGTCGCCGATGGAAGAGCGGCGGCATCATGATCGCTGCTGATTTCGCCAAGGCGACCGACGTCTCTGCCGGCCAGCGTTCCTACACGCATGGCGCCGTGAACCCTGAAATGACCATATTTCCGTCAAACAAGCAATTGAGCGCTGTAGTTGCAGGCCATCAATCCTTGGGCGACGTTATGGAGTTCGGGCTCGATGCCCATTATATCCGCCGTAAATCCAGTTTCTCACTGCCCAATGGCAGCGGCACCAATATTCAGTCCGGCGCCATCGCCTCCCCGGACGTCGAGAGCTGGTCCATCAGCCCGTCCCTCACCTTCCACCTGCCTACCGACTGGGAAATGACCGCCCGCTTCACGCGCGCTATCAGCGATAGCGGTGTCAAGGCGGAAGTCTTCTCAGGCAACAGCCGGTTGTTCGTCAACGATGTGCGCTACAAGAATGATCTTTGGTCAGCAGAGTTCAGCAGTGAAGGCCCTCTCATTTCCTTACCAGGTGGAGAGGCACGTGTCGCGCTGGGGGCCGGACTGCGTGCCAATGGCCTGGATGGCTCGATCTTCAGAACGACGTCCGCTGCAACCTTTGCCATCCAAAATTATACAGACTCGCAGACCGCTCTATTCGCTTATGGCGAGATGTTTCTACCGCTGATCGCTGGCGCAAATGCATTGCCACTCATTCACGCGCTACAGATCACCGGCGCGTTGCGATATGAACGCTATGACAAGATGGGCAGCCTTGCGACACCCAAGCTTGGCATTGCCTATCAGCCGATCGCCGATCTGACGCTCAAGGCCGCGTGGGGGAAATCGTTCAAGGCGCCGACGCTCAGCCAATTGAATATCGCTCCGCAGGCGACGATGTACGCTTCAAGCCGATACCTGCCAGCGCCCCCAACCAACGAAAATGTTCTGCAGATCGACGGAAGTCGAAAGGCGCTGGAGGCTGAAAAGGCCAGGACCCTTACATTCACCGTCCAGTTGGAGCCTTCATCGATAGCGGGTCTGAAACTCGAGGCCAGTTTCTTCGACGTCCGCTACAAAAACCGCGTAACCTATCCCATAGCGTCCAGTTCGCAGGCATTCAGGAACGAATATGCCGACCTCATCATTCTCAATCCGACCCTCGATCAGGTATTGGCGGCAACTGCCAGCCTGCCGCTCGGCGTTCAAAATCTAAGTGGCACCGCGTATGATCCTGCAAATCTTGCTGCGATCGTCTACACCGGATATCAAAATGTCGCCCGTCAACATATACAGGGGGTGGATAGTTCGGTCGCCTATGCCTTCTTTTCCGGCAGCAGCGATTTCAAGCTTGAAGCCAATGCCAGCTACCTCAAAAGCGATCAGCAGCTAAGCGCGGGGCAACCCGTCTTCGAACAGGCCGGCACCATATTCCGACCACCGCACTGGCGCGGGAGCGCGAACGCTAGCTGGAAGCGCGGCGAGATAAGCATAGCGATCGCCTATAATTATCTTGGCGGCACCAAAGACAGCCGAACCAGCACGACCTACCGGGTCAAAGCCTTTCATTCGGCTGACGCCACCATTGGTTGGAAGCCTCAAGGTAGCGGCCTCTGGGCTGGTTGGTCATTCCTGCTTGCGAGCCAGAACATCTTGAATCGGAAGCCGTCGCTTATTCGCACGACAAGCGTCGCCCTGCCCAATTATGATGCGACAAATTATCCCGCGATCGGGCGCACCATCAGTCTTAACCTTTCCAAGGCCTGGTAATGCTCATCTCCCTCGCGATGAGCCTTGCTGGCGCAGCTACGGCCGCCCTGCCGGCCGTAGCTGCGGATCTGGATTGCGCGAAGATGTTGGTGGTTCGCCGGTTGGCGGGAGCCCCTCGCCCCATCGAGGCCACCGATCTCATTGAAACCCTGGATATCGGCTCCAATGGCGGGATGGAAAGCGATCCTGTTTTCACCCTTTCACCCGATCGATCGCGCCTCGCTGTTGCCGTGCGAAGGGCCGACGGGAGGTCCAACAGCTATTGCTCCGGCATCTATATCGTCGACCAGAATGGGCAAGCATCGCTGATCGACGCGGGACCCGGCGTCGCCTTCTGGCGCTATGATAATTTCTTTGGCACGCGAGGATTTCCCACTGGTGTCACCAAGGTCATCACGCCTCTTTGGTCTTCAAACGGAGACAATCTGGCTTTCCTGAAGCTCGTCAATGATCGGTTGCAATTGTGGCGTTGGGATGTGGGGGGCCATAGTCGCCCCGTCGCAGCACCAGAAGATGACATTGTCGATTTTCGCTTCGGGGCCGACGGCAAAGGCCTTGTGTACAAGCAGCGCGCGGATGGTCCGCCGACGGAAGAGCTGAACCAGGAAGCGCTGCGGGGCTACCGGCTCGATGAGCGCTTCTTTCCATTCGCGTCGCGCGCGCCCTTTCCGCGCGGCGGTGCTTCCTATCGCTTTTATAGAGTGGATCTGGACGGCAGCGCTCGCGGGCCAGCAACTGAGGCGGAGATCGCCGCCTTCGCCAACGATCGATCCGCGGCGCTGCGCAACGGCGCGATAATGGTCGATGTCAAGGCGGATGCCGAGGGCATGGGCCGGATCCATATGCTGATCGGGACGGCGGAGCAGTTTTGCCGCAGCGCCAGCTGCACCGACATCGAAGGTCAGCCATGGGTCACGCAGTCCGGACATATCCGGTTTGTACGGCGAGAGGGATGGGGCCGAAGCCTCGCTGCCATTTACGAATGGAAGGGCGGCGACACCGATCCTGCCCGCCTCTTCCAGACGAGCGACCTGCTCAAGGGATGCGTACCCATCGACGATGATGTCCTGTGCGTGCGCGAAAACGCGACCCGGCCCCGATATATAGACAGGATCAGGCTGCAGGACGGCAAGAGCAGGACCATCTTCGAGCCCAATCCCGATCATGCAAAGATCGTCCACGGTAGAGTTGAGCGGCTGCAATGGACCAATGCGATGGGAATCCCCAGCTATGGTGATCTCGTCTATCCACCGACATTCCAGCCGGGCCGCCACTATCCGCTGATCATTACCCAATATGAAAGTAGGGGTTTTCTGCGCGGGGGCACGGGCGATGAATTCCCCATCCAGCTTTTCGCAAAGGCAGGCTATCTGGTCCTCAACATCGAGCGCCCCCAATCGCCCGTCTCCGCCAAACAGCTTGCGCCACTAGAAAGGCAAAGACGCGAAAATGCCGACTTTCTCGCACGGCGTAATATCCTGTCGACGATAGAAACCAAAGTCTTGGAGCTGATCAACACAGGCCTGGTCGATCCGGACAGGATCGGGATTACTGGACTCAGTGACGGCTCGACAACGACACAATTTGCGGCGCTGCACAGCCAAATGTTCAATGCTGCATCGATCAGCGGCTGCTGCTGGGAGCCCTCCCAGACCTGGCTTCTGGGTACCGCCATCCAGCAACATTATCAAAGCATAGGCTGGCCTGCTTCCCCAGAAGCCAGTTCAGCCATCTGGTCGCAAATGTCGCTTTCCCGCAATGCCAGCCGCGTTGCTTTCCCCATTCTCATGCAAGTGGCTGATGGTGAGCTTTACCCCATGCTGGAAGCTGTCCGCGCGCTCCGCGCTGCCAATAGTCCGGTTGATGTCTATGTTTTCCCTGACGAACTCCATATCAAGCGCCAGCCAATCCACCGCCTGAATGTCTATCGCCGCAATCTACGATGGTTCGATTTCTGGCTGATGGACAAGATGCCCGCCGATGGCATCGAGCGTGAGGAAGCGTCGCGCTGGGCGCAGATGAGGAGAGATTGGAAACAAGGCGGGATAGATTTGCCGACATCGGATTAGATGCTCAGCGCGCTACATAGCCGCTACATCATCCGCGCCAATGTTCGATCCAGGCTTCCATGTCGAGCAGAGCCGATAGGCGCATATAGCTCAGCTCTAAGCCGGAATCGGATACCAATGCTGCGGCTAGAGTGTCGGCGTCAACCATGCCCCGCGCGACCAGCTCGCCGTCCATCAGGCGGTCGCGGATGTCCTTCCTTTTGCTGCGGAGAAGAGCGATTGCAAAACTGCTTGGACTGCCCTTGCGCCGCCGGTCCCGGATGATCGGCGGCAATACATCATGATAGGCCTTGCGTGCGACGGCGCGGTCGCGGCCGCCCTCAACCATGTGCCAGCCTGGTATTGCAAGCGCCAGTTCGACAATGGGCTGGGAGATGAGCGGATTTATGAGCGGCATGTCGAAGGCGCGCAGATAGCCCTCGATGTGATTCTGGATGCGCAGCAGAAAAGCGACATGCCCTACCTTGCCTGCGCGCGAGCCATCCTGCTCTTCAAGCCACGGATGTGACAGCGGCCTGGACATTATGTCTTGCCGGGCCTCACGCGTCATGAATTGAAGATTATACTGCCAGGCATAGGGTCTTTTTAGCTGACGATATTGACGTACGACCTGCCACAAGACCGTCCATGCCGATATCTCCAATTTTCCGGCAATATCGCGCAATGTCCGCAAGGCGTCGGTACCAAGGCCTCGAGCTCTCATGCAATCCAGCAGCGGGCGCAGCGAATTGCTGTTGTAAAAGACATTGTCACCGCCACTGCCGGTGTAGATCGCATCGGTTTCCGCCACCCCTGCCACACGCATCGCCGCGGCGTGAAAAGCGGTTTCATGGATCAGGCCAATCGGCTTGGGAAAATGCCTGGCGCTCGACACGGAAAGGTCGATGTCAGCCAGATCATAGTCCTCCTCTATCAGCGAAGCACCGACAGCGCTGGCCATAGCATGGGCATAGTCCCGTTCATTCCCAAGCCCATCCCCGGCGCTGATCGTAACACAGCTAAAGGGCCTTTTGCTTGTTCCCAAAGCCGAAGCGACAATTGAGGAATCAAGGCCACCCGACAGGGTTAAAAGCGCAGAGCCTGTCGTTGACGCCCATGATGCAACGCAATGATCTACAGTCCGCTTTAGGCGCTCCTCCATCGCCGCCGCGCCAGGCCGCTCTACCGGCGATATATGGTCCCAGGGTGACCAGAAGCTAGTTGCACTGCTCTGCCCCTCCGTAAGACGCTCATAGGTTCCCGGCAAAATTTCCCGAACAAGTTGGATCGCCGTCGTTGCAGCGGGCAAATCTTTCGCGGCGAGATAGCGCGGTATTTCATCCCACGCGATTGTCGGCTTCAAAAGACCGGCGGACACGAAGAGAGATATGTCGGACGCCGCTGCCCAGCCACCCGATACCGGGATAATATAGCCGGGCATCGCGCCGGAGGGATCCCGCATCATTGTGAAACCGCCGCCATCGGCAAGCAGGGCGACATATCCACCCCAAAAGCGGTCACGCAGCGAACCTATGGGATCAGATTGCGCCAAAGACTCGATCGCTAGCGCATCGTCTGGTGCTATTCTACGGGCAGGCCCATATTTTTCAAACAGGGTGCCAAGGATATACCCCCCGCCACCCGGTATGGTCAGAACATCCTCGATCGACCGGGCAAGGATCGCGAGCCCTTGCTGCTGGATGGCGTGACGCAGGCCGGTCGCGCTCTGCGCTCGCTGGATCAGCCCGTCGAGCGCAACCTGCGCCGAACTCGAAAATATGAGAAACTGACGCAGCATCAGACGCAAAAAATTGGCTGGAAGGGTCGGATATTCTCAAGTCGGTCATTGAGGACGGTATCGCCGGACTGCACCCAGCAATGCGCAGAGAAAGGTTGGGCACTTACGCCCATCACCAATGTCGCGGCCATGCCAGATGCACGGACCATATCGACATAGGCGATCGAGCTTGAGAGGCAATGGCGATGCCGGGGGCGCAATGGCGCAGTCGCAGCAAATGCCTGGCTCAAAGCAATGAAATCCTCCGCACGGCTGGCGGTAGTGGCCGGACGGCGCGTCCCAAGTCGGTTGATAATCACCTCGAAACTGGACAGGCGCAGCCACACAATTGCACGAAGCTGGCAGAGGATGCATCGCATCGCATAGCGGACAAAGGGCGATGACGGTTTGAAACAGATATCCCTGGTTGCCCTTTCGATAGCAGCCGGGCGGATTGGCGCGCAGGCGCCATCGCAGCGGATGAGAATGCGCGCGCGCTCCAGCTCCGCGAGTTCAGGCACGGGCTTTTCATCCTGCGAGAATTTTTGAAAGGCGCTGTCCCATTCCGGTTTGAGCGCGAAATAACGGTCGCCGGGCACATCGAAGAATATCGTGCGACCTTCGGACACGCAAAAATGAAGACCATTGCGAAGCCTGTAAGCCATGCTCGCACCTATTGCTGAGTGGCGAGAAGAAAGGCGCGCATCGCCAGGGATGCGCGCCTTTCCGCGATCAGTCGTCGGCAATGCCCATTTGCCGGATTTCGGTGCCCAGACTGTCGGCGTTGCCGACGCCGGCACCCTTTGTCTCCACCGAGGCAGCGCCCAGATCGACGACCAGTTCGTCATGTTCGATGATGTTCGTCATGTTCATCTCCATCACAAAGCCGCACTATTTGCGGCGTCCATAATGGTAGGCGGCAGTTGACATATATCCGATCTTATATGCTCCCATTCTGACAGTTTATAAGCTTGATTAGTCAATCGACTCACAGTCGTTTAGTCTCCGGCTTGTTAAGCCGTTCATTTAGCGCCGTTGCTAAATCCTCACTCCTCTGGTGGCAGCCAATGAAATCTCATCAGCGTGTAACAGACGTCGACGGTGATATTGCCACATCGCGACACGCGTCGCATTCCTGTTACCCGAGCGGGTGACGTTCCAGAGGGTCGCGAGTTCTTCGCCCTGCCGTCCGATCCCCCCCTCATGGAGCCTCAGGACGGCGAGTCGCTCTCCCGCCTGGATGATGGCGTCGAGATGCTCGCCATTGGGCGAACAACCTGCCAGCAACGCGAAGAACTCGGCCGCAGCGTCGGCGATGGCAGCACCATCGGCGCTCTTGCTGACAAGCGCAACCGGCGGAGCGCCAATCTCCTCAAAACGGATCATCACCTTCACGATCAGGCGAACAATGTCAGCATGCCAACTATAGAGATGAAAGGCGCTGCGCTTGCTCAGGATCGGAATCGCGAAGCCCCCACCGCCCTGCATGTCGACAAGTCGCTCGCCGACCAGCCGGTTCAAAGCATCGCGGACTGGGGAAATACTGGTCCCGAACCTGTCGGCAAGGGTGTGGGCGACCAATGGCAGGCCCGGTTGAAACTTGCCTGCCATGATCAGTTGCTTGATCTCCCGGTGAACCCGGGCGGCCGTATAGGCGTCAGGCGCCATGGCCCCACCTATGCTGCAGAGCCTGAGTCTGCCGGACCATTTTGCCCACCACCAGTCGGGCGGAGAAAGGTCCTCAGGCTCAGGCCAGATATGAATTCTATGCAGCGGGCTTCGAGTTCATACATGTCATCGAGGAAAAAATGGCGTGGAAAGTGCATATGATGCTCCAGAAACAGCATGGGAATGAGGAGATGCGCCGCCGAAAGGCCAAGGGCGTGCGTGCAGGCGACATGATCGTCGAAACGGGACTTCGGGTTGCCCGCCTCAATTTCGCGCAGCCAGCGCACGCCGATCCCGACATCGGCGGCAAGTTGCTGTTGGGTTATACGATGGCGCCTGCGCCGTTCTTCAATGCGGCGACCAGAGATCGACTTGACCTCGGCCAGTATCGACGCCCCCTCTTCAAAGGCGCCACCTTGAGATGAGATCATCAGGTCCTCCCTGATCGCGTCTCAAAGCGTCCATGCACGTTCCAACGACCGCAGATTCGCGTGGATGACACAACGCGTCAAATATATTCGTTTCCATTTTGAGACTATTGATTTCTCCCTTAGCGCCGTTGCGCTCGGGATAGGCAGACATGGCGTTCCAGTGCCGCAATTGTCCTGATCGGATCAGATCTCTCGCTGTCGGTCGAACCTGCTATTTCTTTTCGATGCGCGCCTGCACGCGCTGCCAGGCATTGGCAAGCTCATGATCTTCGCAGCTTTCCATCAGCGCGATCGCCAGATTGTGCAATGCCCCTGCAGAGAGACGGACACCGATCAAATCCGATTCCGCGAGCCGATTGAGGATGGATCCTGTCGTGCTATTGAGCACAGCGGTTGCCCCGACAAAATGCTCGCATTTGCCTGACAGGCGCTTGAGCGATGGCATGGCCAGCTCTGCTACGAGCGCGCCGGTTTCGACCTTTTCCATGAGCATCACAGCAACGCCCAGGGTTGCGCCATAGGGAATGAAGCTCCTGGCGATCCGGGCGAGACGGTGGTGCTGGGCAAGGAAGAGGTCTGTCCCCTCCTCCGACAAGCGCAGCCGGTACGTCCGCGAACGATGCCCTGTCATGCCCCAAGCCCTTTGCGATTCGGGTGGATGCCCCCCTGATCAAGACGACCGAGCGCGAATTTGAAGTCGCTCACGTCCGATTTTTTCTGAAGTCAGCGCAAAAAGCGGCACTGAGATGCCGATTTCGGCACTTCAGTGCCGCTTTCGGCATCTCAGTGCCCTCCCCATTGCGACCCTCAAAAAGCTGGCGCAACTGATGGCCATAGCGATGCGGACGACGAATTTCAGGCTGCTGCGGCAGAGAAAAGCCCAAGCCTGACCGTCATCTTGCGTCGCACCGGAGGGCTGAACGCCTTCGCAACAGGAGACCTATATGAGACTGGCAATTGGGCCTGCCGTTGCGGCAGGGATGGTATCGGCTGCCTTGCTGGCGCCGACAATCGGGTGGGCGCGCCCGGCGGCAATGCCGGCGGCCCTTACGCCCCTGGCGCATCTCGATATCGGAGAGGCGAACGGGCAATTTGTGATCCGTCCTATTCCGGCTGCATCCCGGACCTCGCCTGATCTCTTGCCGATTGGCGTATCGATCAGGATCGATGCACGCCTTATTGACGCCCAAGCCCGGCGTTACGGGGAATTGGCCCGATGAGATACGCCCCTGCGCTAACCGCCCTCGCCTCCATTTTCGCGCTTGCCGGTCCCAGCCAAGCGGAGGACGCGACGTCGGAACCCAGCCTTGCCATTGTTGCAAAAGCCGCTGAGAAACAGCTGCGCCAGACCTTCACCAATCTCCAGTTCGAGGATTTCGGGCCATCGCCGGTCGCAGGGCCGATTTATCAGGCAAGTGCCGGGGGCCGGCTTATCTATTATGCCCCGCAAAGCGAGCATATCCTCTTTGCGACCATCTATGATCGCAATGGTCTCAACCTCACTGCGCTGGATCAGGAAAACCGGGCGCGCAAGCAATTATCCGCGATCGATCCGGCGCAGGCGCTGGCGATTGGCCCGGAGAATGCGCCCATAATCATCGAGTTTACCGATCCCGACTGTCCCTATTGCCGCGCGCTCGACCGCTTCTGGGCGACTAAGGCTGCCGAAGGGAAGCCGGTGCGCCGCCTCATCTTCTTCGTGTCGGGCATTCACCCGGACGCCGCATCAAAGGCCGAGCATATCCTTTGCTCGCCTGAACCGGCAGCTGCGTTCAAAGCCATATATAATGGCGCGAAACCGGCAAAGCTGGAGACCTGCCCCAAAGGACGCGCGAAGGTTGAAGCCGATAGCGCGCTGGTCCGCAAGATCGGCGTGAGCGGGACCCCCACCCTGATCGCCAATGGCATGATCATTTCAGGGTTCCAGCAGGCGCAGCTGGAGGCGTTTCTCGATACGCCACAAAGTAGGCCACTGGGAAAGCCCCCTTCGAAGGCACTGCCCGATGCACACCGGTGATGCCTCTCATCCTGCCATGGATCCCTTGTCTCCTGCCCGTGCGGGAACAGGCGGACCGGAATGCCGGCGGTCGCGCGCTCATGGAGCTGTCCCATGCGACCCTCGGCATGCCAGCGAGATCATTCGCGGGCGAGGCGTAGCTGCGGACGGCTCCCTTTTCGATGGAGACCAAAGATGATGACCCTATCGCGCAAACGCGCGCTTGCCCTTGCCGACCATGGCACCACTGCCCTTGTGGCGCTGCTCGCCATGACCGGTATCGCCCATGCTTTTTCCGCGCCCGCCGCCGGCGACCTTGGCTACGATATTTACGACATCGTGGTGAACCAGGGCGTCAAGGGACCGCTGGGCTTTGTCGGCGGCGTTGCGGCATTCCTCTTTGGCGTATCGCGCCTCTTTTCCAATATCA
This sequence comes from Sphingobium sp. KKT206, assembly GCF_055640555.1. Lineage (NCBI taxonomy): Bacteria > Pseudomonadati > Pseudomonadota > Alphaproteobacteria > Sphingomonadales > Sphingobiaceae > Sphingobium > Sphingobium sp. KKT206. The sequence continues at coordinate 444,029 of NZ_CM145765.1, read as the reverse complement.
TGATCGGTATCCCGACCATCGTGGCGGCGGTCTGCCTCATCAAGGCCGACAGCATCCTACAGTCCTTCGGGATGACCATCTGACCTGATTGGCACGGGTTTCGGGTTTTCGCCCGAACGCCCTGCCTTCGAAGCTGGAAAGCCAATGGTGGCTTTTCAGGACGCCCCGCCGTGCGGGTAGCGAAGCCTGAGGAGAAGGGTATCATGGACGAACGTCTGCCCCAGTATTTGCATCGGCCTGTCCAGATTCTTTGGTTTGGGTCGGACGAGTTCATACTGGTCATGTCGACCATCTTCGTCGGACTAATCGTTGGCGGACTGATCGGCTGGTCGCTCGTTGGTGCCCTTCTCCTTTTCATCCCCTGGAAGCGGTCGAAGCCCCGCGGTTTCCTGCCACATCTCGCCTGGCGCTGGGGATTGCTGTCCTTTCCCCATTATCCAGGGCCCACCCAGACCCGCTTCTACGAGTGAGGGAGAAGGCAAATGTGGCTCTTTACCCGCAAGGCCGGTGCTCCGCCCGATCCGCTGATCGGCAAGCCTGCCAGCTTTGGCATTCACCGCTATCTTCAAGGTTCCTCGAACCTCTTTGAAGAAAACCGGCTGCTCAAATTTGCGATTGTCGGCTTGTTCGGTATCACCGCGGTATTGGGCGCAGTTGTCTATTCCAGCGACCAGAACCGGCGCACGGTCGTCGTGCCCTTCGGCGCCAGTGGCGATCTCTATGTAACCGGTTCCACGCCATCGAGCGGTTATTTGCGGGCGATGACGCGTAACATCGTCACTCTGTCGGGCACCTATTCAGCCTATTCCGCTGATCGCCAGTTCCAGGAACTGCTCTCGATCGTGCACCCGTCCGCCTTTGAAAGCATGCGTGACACGCTGAACGGGGTGCTCGACGAACTCTCGACCAATCCGACCCTGTCGATCGCCACCTATATCCGGCCCGATCAGCCGGTCAGCTGGACCGACAGTCAGATCATGGTTCCGGTCGAAAAGGTCCGCGTCATCGGCGGCGTCATCCGCAAATTCCGCGGCACGCTGCGCATTGGCTACGCCATCGAAAATGGCCGCTTCTGGCTCACCCGCCTGTCCGAGGAGAAATTCGATGCCGAACTTGGGTAAAGGCGCGCGTGCGCCGCTCTCCTGTGCGCTGCTCACACGCACGCCACTTTGCTGCCTTGCTCTTGTCATGGCCATGCCTGTCTTCGGACAGTCGATCACCGCCCTGCCCGACCAGACCAGCACAATCCGCCTCTCCAACCGCGACGTCAATCATCTGGTCTGCGTTGGCGGCGAAATCGAGGATGTCAAATTCTCGGCGGAGAAAGCGATCAGTGTCGAGAAAGGCGGTTCGGACGCCTGGATCAAATTTCTGGTAAAGGAGGTCGACGACGCAGGTGCCGTCACGCGTAGCTTCGTGACAACGGCGTCGGAATTTTTCGTCACCTGCAATGGCGCCATCTATCCGCTCTATGCCGAGCCATCGGATATACCCGCGCAGACCGTCACGCTCGTGCCAGGCAGCGCCCAGCGGGCCAGAGCCAATGATGAGCTGTTGGGGCCGCTAGTCGAGGAAGAGCGCACCGTCTCGATCACGCTGGCCATGCTCCAGGACCGTATTCCGGCGAGCTTCTCGGCCGTCGCGCCGCGTGCCGGACTCATCCGTATCGCTACCCTGCCTGACGCCCGCATCAGCGAAATACGCCGTGTAGCGGTCGAGGGCTCTGGTCTGTCCGCATCGGAATATAGAGTCGAGGTGCCCACAGCGACCCAGCTGGATGAACGGCTGTTCCTCGATTCAGCACTGGGCACACGGATATTCTCGGTCACCGCCGACAGACTGGATCTTAAGGCTGGTGAAACAGCACGGGTCATCATTGTGCGTCGGGGAGAGGGGCTGTGAGCGAGAAAGTTCCGCCACGCAGCCGCAGCCGCGCGGCCCCATTCAAACCGCAGGCCAGCGAAGTCGACAAGCCTTACGAAACAGACGCCTCCCAGATCGCACCCCCCGAACCTGGCCCGACTATCTCTCGCGGTCCCGCCCTGCTCGACCTCAAGATCCATTGGGCCGCCATGTCAGCGAGCCAGAAGCTGCGGGCCAAACAGGCAGGCCTTGCCGCCACTGTCGCGGTGCTCGGCTATGGCCTATACACCGCTTCTGGCAGTTCATCGGCTGATCAGCCGGTCATCCCTGCTGCCTCCAAGCTTGATATGGGCGCAGGCCTTCGCGGTGACAGCCTCGAAACCAAGCTGCGCGGCGATGTCCGCAAGATTCTCGACGGCCAGACATTGCTTGGCGATCGCATCACCGCGATTGAAGAGGGCAAGGTCATCCCCGGCAGCAAGCCACCGGGCTCTTTGTCGGACGGCGAAGACCTTCCCTCCGCCTTGCCAGGCAGCGCGCCCGCTTTTCCAGACCCTCCGGGCAATGCAGAACTGGACAGCGCGCTGGGCGATATTCCGCCCCCTGCCCCACCAATCGCACCGCCGGCGCCTCCAGCGCCACCGGTGGAAAAGACCATCGGCGCGATCGGCGCGGCGACCGCCACGCTTTCGGCCGTAACGGGAAAGGAGGGAACGCCGTCGGCATCGCGAAAAAAGACCCGGACGATCTATTTGCCGCCTGGTTTCATGAAGGCGCGACTGCTCACCGGGATCGACGCGCTGGCGAGCAGGGACGCGACATCCAATCCGGAGCCCCTGATCGCCCGCGTCCAGGCCCCCGCCGTCCTGCCCAATGATGTCAAAGCCAATCTGGCCGGCTGTTTTGTCATCGGCAATGCGACGGGCAGCCTCGCCAAAGAGCGGGTCGAGGTCCAGCTGGTCTCTCTGTCCTGCGTCGATTTCGACGAACATTCGGTGGTCGACATGCCCGTCAAAGGCTTTTTCGTCGATACCGATGGCAAGAAGGGTCTGTCAGGCAAAGTCGTGACACGCGCCGGCGCTGCGCTGGCACGCACCTTCATCGCCGGCACCGTCAGCGGCTTTGCCAGTTCAGTCGAGACCAGCTTTGGCGATCTCTCGACCTCAGCCCTCGGATCGGTGCGATCGCTCGATGCGGGCGATGCCGCCAAAAGCGGGCTGGCAGGCGGCCTCTCCAAATCCTCCGACAAGCTCACCGACTTCTATCTCGATCTCGCCCGCCAGGCCGGACCCATCGTCGAGGTCGGCGCAGCCAAAGATGTGGTGGTCGTCATCCAGGAGGGCGTGACCCTAGAAATCAAACCCACAGCGGGGAGCAAATTCTGATGTCGATCCTGAACGAAAATAATGGGAACACGCCGCCATTGCCTCGTGCGTCGGGCTGCCCCGGACGCCGCATCCTCCTGACGGGCGCAGTGTTGCTGCTGCCCGCCTGCACCACTGTCGGATCGCTGATGTCGCCCTATAGCGAAAAGTTCAGCTGCAAGAATAGCGACCATGGCCAGTGCATCCACCCGGACAAAGCCTATGCCGACGCGATCGCCGATATGCCGTCGCGCTCCGACCCGGTGGTGAACAACGACAAGGCGATGCTGCGTGACAAGGCCAATAGTCCTGCCAACAGCGGTGCGAGCAAGCGCAAAAACAGCGGTGCTGCTCCCTTCAACGGCTATCGCGACAGCGTGTATCGAGAGCTCCAGGGTCTGGTCGAAGCGCCGATTACGCCGATGCTCCGGCCAGGGCGCACGGTCCGCACGCTGATCCTGCCCTATGCCGACCGCGAGCGGCCCGACCGGCTCTACATGCCGCGCTATGTTTATGCCATTCTCGAGCGACCCCAATGGGTGGTCGGCGATTATCTCGTCAATCCCGTCCAACCTGCAGCGCGCGTCCCCATACTCGAACAGATACGCGAGCGGCCGTCAGGTGATCGCGCCAGCCAAGGCGAAGCGGCCGACGTGCCTGCTTTGCCTGTGGAGGCAAAGCCTTGAGCCCGCTTGGCGCGCGCCATGGCGGCGGCCTGACAATCTCGGCGTTGCACCGCGCGGTTGCGCGCGACGCCTATTCCGATTTCCTGCCGATGGTCGCCTGGGACGCGCAGGAAGAGGCGTTCCTGTGCATCGATGATGGCTGGGGCCACGCCTGGGAACTTGTGCCATCGGCCTATATGTTTGCCCATGTCCATCAGGCGCTTTTGGGTTTGCTCAACGTCCATTTTCCCGATGGCACGGTTCTTCAGCTCCACGGCTTTGCCGATCCGCTGATCGATGACGCGCTTGACGCTTTCCTGGATCTGAAGACCCGGCCCGATCCGCTGATCCAGGCCTCGGCGCAGCGCACCGCCGACTATATGCGCGCCGGTACCCAGGGGTTGGACGCGCTGCACGGCATTCCCGTCCGCAATTTTCGGCTATTTCTCTCGATCAAGACGCGGGTGAAACTGGGCTCGGATCTGCGACGGCAGGTCGAAGAGCAGCTGTCCAAGCTTGGCATCCGCAGGTTGCCGCCAGAAGAGCTGGTGCGCTTCTATCGCCGGATATTCAACGGTCTCTTCGCGACTGCACCTGGCATATTTGCCGATGGCAGCAATGGTCATCCCGCGCCCCCTATCCGCAAGCAGATCATCGATGCCGGACCCGATCTGCTATTCGACGGGTCCCAGGTCTTTCTGGGGTGCCAGGTCGCGCGCTGCCTGACGCCGCGAGCCCCCGCGCGGCGTATCACCGCAGAGCGCGCCAACCGGCTCCTGGGCGGCATGCGCGGCGCTGCCGAAGATAGCGATCAGATTGGTGGTCCCTTCCTCATCACGCTCAATATCCTCTTTGATCATAGCCAGTTTGAAATTCACAAACGCGCCCAGATTTTGTCTGCACAAAAAGCCGCAGGCAGTTTCGCGGTCGAGGTAGGCAAGCAGATCGAGGAGATTGGCTGGGTGCTGGACGAAGCAGGCAATAGTCGCTTCCTCTCGGTCATCCCGATGGTCTGGGTGTTTGGTCGCGACAGTGCCCAGGCGCGCGAAATGGCGGCCCGCGCCAAGCGCCTGTGGGAGAGCGAACCGCTTCCCTGGATGATGCAGGAGGAGAGCTATCTCAATCCGGTCCTGCTGCCGATGAGCCTGCCCTTTGGGCTTTACCCGGAGAAACGCATGATGCGCCTGCTGGAACGCGACTTTCGCATGCCGGTCAAAGCCGCGGTGCTTCTGGCCCCGGTGCAGAGTGACTTTCGTGGCGGCGGCCGCCCGGCGCTGCTTTATACCGGGCGCAAGGGCCAGCTCATCACGCTCGATCTGTTCGATCCGCGCATCAACAATTATAATTTCATTGTTTCGGCCGAGAGTGGCGCAGGCAAGAGTTTCCTCCTCAATAACCTGTGCCAACAATATTATGCGCAAGGCGCGCTGATCCGCATCATCGATATTGGCGGGAGCTATCGCAAACTCTGCACGCTCTGCTCAGGGCGCTATATCGACATTGGCGAGGAGCGCCTGGTTCTCAATCCCTTCGACATGGGGTTTGCGCTCGATGGCGACGACCGCCAGTCGGCCATTTCCATGGCGGTCGCCATTGTCGCAGAAATGGCCAATGCCGCTACCCGCAAGGGCGTCTCGACCTCGGAATGGAATCTGCTCAAATCCGCCGTCCAGTGGACGATTGATGAAGGCCATGCTGAGGAAGGCATTGATGCGGTTCGCGCATGGCTTGGCGCCTATCCGCAATTTGCGACTTCCGATCTCGATCGGGTCGATCATCTGGTTCCCGTAGCGCGCGAGCTTGCCTTCAATCTGCGCGATTTTGGCAGCGAAGGCGCGTACGGCCATTTTTTCAACGGGCCGTCCACCTTCGACATCAGCCACGACGAATTTGTCGTGCTGGAGCTCGAACGGCTCAAATCCATGCCGGACCTGTTCAACGTCATCGTCATGGTGGTGGTGAATGCAGTCACGCAGGAGCTCTATCTTTCGGCACGCGACCGGCCCCGCTTTGTCCTGTGCGATGAAGCCGCCCAGTTCATGACGCGGAGCGAAGGCCAGGATCTCTCCCGCCTCGCCGAAGCATTCGGCCAGGGTTACAGGCGGGCGCGCAAATATCAGGGCAGCTTCGGAGTGGTGCTCCAGTCGCTCAATGACCTGCTGCTCTTTGGTGGCACGGGCCAAGTGATCCTGGAAAATGCTGCCACCCGTTTCCTGCTGCAGGGATCGACCTATGCCCAGGCGGTAGAGAACAAAATACTCGATTATTCCGGGTTCGTGCTGGATCTGTTGAAGTCGGTCCGCAACAACAAGCCCCATTATAGCGAGGTCTTCATCGACTCCCCGCTGGGCCTTGGCGTGGCCCGCCTCGTGGTCGATCCCTTTTCCTACTGGATCAATACATCAGCCCCCAATGAGGTGGCGGCCTTCGACGCATTGATCCGCGCGGGGCGCAGTCCGTTGGAAGCCGTGTGCGAACTGGCAGGCGTCGATCCGGCGCAGATATTGCCTTCCCGATCCGGCGAGGAGATCATCTGATGCGCCGGACAGCCTCCCATCCAGACCAATTGCCGCTGGGGTTTGGCAAGGATGCCGAGATCGAGCGCATGATCGAGGCGCGGGTTGCAATCCGTGCCGAGGCAGAGGCGGTACGCTGGCGGTTCCGGCTGATGATCGTGGAAACCCTGCTTCTCACCACGATGGTGATCGTCACCGGGTTGGTTCTCCACCAGCCCACCGCGATCATTGCGCGCGGCGCGCTTTTGATTGGTGCGACGTGCCTGAGTACGGGCATCCTGCTCATTTTGCTGACCGGCTTGATTGGCAAGCTTTTGTCCAGGACCCGCCAATGGCGGGCACGGCGCAGCGATGCGATCCTGCCATGGCGGCGGCCATGAACGGGATATTATCGCCCCGGCCCTGCCAGACCGCTATCCGGTTGATGATCGGCACGCATTTGCTGCTCATCATTGAGGCAGGGCTTCTCGCTTGGTCGACGAGCATCATCGATATGCCGCTTCGGCTTATCTTGGGCGGCACCGCGATGATTGCCCTGTTCGCTTTTGCAAGCGCTGTTCATGGTGGAAGCGGCGGTGATGGAGAGGTCTGGCGACCCCGGCGCGGCCCCGCCACCGCCGCCATGCGGGAGGCAGGGCGATGAAGCGCATTCTATCGGATTTCGCTGTCCGAGCGCGCTGCCGGGCGGCGACCATGCTACTTGCAACGGCTTTCCCTGCCGCGGCACTGGCCAATAGCGCTACGATTGGACGGACCTGGCCTATCGCCGAGCCTGATGCACTTGCGGAAATTGAAGCCCGGGCCGCGCGCCAGCCTGCCAATATGGCAGCCAGCTTCGGGCCGCGATCCGGTTGGTCGGCGATGCAGTCCGCCCCTTTGGCCCAGACGACCCAGGATCGTACGCGCTACGTCGTACCTTTCTACACCCTCGCTCAGGAGATCCGCCTTCCCGATGGCAAATTACTTTATCCCAAAGGGTTCACCTTCAATCCGCTGACCTATGTGTCGCTCCCCCAAAAGCTGGTGATCGTCACCCCGCGCGATCTTCCATGGGCGCTCAATCATGCCGCGCTGACCGATTTCATCCTGCTCGCGTCGGGCAGTGCGGGCGATGCGGACGCGATTGCGCTGGGAGAGCGGCATGGCCGCGCGCTGTTCATCCTGGAGGATCGGGTGAAAGAGCGGCTCGGCATCACCCACGCGCCGGTCATTGTGCGCCAGATGGGGCAGCGCCTTGAGTTGCAGGAAGTGCGGGTTGATCTTCATGCTAGCGCAAAGGCAAGCCGATGATCCGCGCCCGCACCCTTTTGCGTTCGGCCGCGATCGGCATGACGATTGCCCTGATTTCGCCAGCGACACCGGCCCTCGCCTCCAAATGCGAGGCAGGCACGATCTTCAATCCCGTAACCAAGGTTCGCTGGAACTGCATCTTCCCGATCACCATCGGCGGCGTCCGGGTCGGCAGTTTTGACAAGCTCGACAAAGCACTCGATGCCCAGTCGGCCTCAAAACCCTTATGCGCCTGCCGAAAGGGGGCCAGCTTCTGGTTTGGGGTGAAGGTCAGCTTCTGGTCTCCCAATCGCATGGTCGATGTCGTGACAGAACCAGGCTGCATGATGGCGCTGGGCGCAGATCTCATGCCGACCGGCGGCAAGCTCCAGGGCAGCCAGTCCTCAATCGCCGACGGCACCAATAGTCGCAAGATGTTCGCGCAGATGCACTATTATATCGCGCCGGTCTGGAAGATGCTCGACATGTTCACAGACCTGCCCTGCATCGAAGATGAAGGGTTCGACGTCGCGATGATTACCGAGGTCCTGCCAACCTGGCAGTCAGGCACGCTTGGCGCGATCATTCAACCTGAAGGTATATTGTTCGGCAACCCAGCAGCGGGCCTGGCTTGCATGGCCGACAGCGCCGCCGCGGCAGCGGGCAAGGTGATCGATCCGCTTTTCTGGTGCATGGGCAGCTGGGGTGCGACCTATCCGATCGCAGGCGACATTCATTTCGATGACAGTGTCGAGGCCTGGGCGGGATTAGCCGCGCGCGGTACCTTCATGATGGGGCGGCTTGGCGCGCTGACCATCTCGTCGGCTGACGGCTGTTCGTTCAAACCGCAGCCGATCTGGACCAAGAGCCGCTACAAGCTGCAGCTAATGGAGCCGGTCAAGGGCGGCAAATGCGTCAATATCGGGCGTCCCGGCGCGCTCTGGTCGAGCGCCAAACATGCGCCGGGTAAAGACAATGCCCAGTTCATGCTGTTTGAGAAGATCATCTGCTGCGCCGGGATCTCGACCCCATGAGCAGTCTTCCTTTCCCCTCCCTCGCACCGGTGCGGGCTTGTTCCGCGCCTGCCCGCCACAGCCGTGGTTGCGGTCCCGCACGGTGCGAGGACGGAGCGATGGCGTCGTCTCCCGACGGTGTCGCTCCACCTATGGTCAGCACGGCCGCAAAACCCCATGCGATAACGGACAATGCCCCTCTCCGTCCTGTCGTCGCAGCGACCGTGCTGACCACCCACCTTATCTGGTCCTGCTCAAAGGTGTGCCCATGAAGCGGGGCCTGATCCTCGCCGGCGGTTGTGCTCTAGCCTGCCTTGCCAGCAATGTTCTGGCGCAGACGATGGAGGAGCGTGCACGCACCGCCGCGCAAGCCTCCCGCATCAAGAGCAGCGACAGCGACGCCTTGCAAAGCAACTATCTGACCCCAGGGCTTGGTGGTCAGCCGATCGCCACCATCGATGATAGCCTGCAGTTCACCCCCAGCCTTGCCTGCCAGAAATCGGCAACGGCGTTGGAAATACTGGCCCAGCCTGGACCCGGTGGCGATATCACGACCCTGCGCCTGACGCGCGACAAGGATCTGGACGGCACGTTCGACGAGACGCTCAATGTGCCCGTGCCGATTTCAGGCATCTGCGCCAATGGCGTCATTGCCTGCAATCAGGCAAGCTGGGACCAGTGTCGCAATTTCCAGTGGACCGTCGGCGGCGCTGGCGAGGTCAGGTTGGCCCAGGTCGAGCTCACCGCACTGGCAGGCTGCTATTGCGTCAACAATAGCTGCGGCGACAATCTGGTCTGGGGCAATATGGCTTCAGTCCTGAAGGATCTGGGCGGCGGGGTGGTAGGCGCGCTCACCACCGCCGATCCGCGCATAGGCATCGCCCAGGCACAAATCGACGGCCCGGTCATCCGATATACCGGCGCGCAGATGACCGCATGCACCGCCAATCCGTCGGTCACCGCCACCGCCTATCGAAGCGATCCTGCCGCGATACAGGGTGACGCCTACAGCACAGCCGAAGCCAGCAGCCTGTTTCAGGCGCTTGCCGGTTCCGCGATCGGCAGCGGCAAGGCCCAGGAAATCCGCGCCTGCACGATCACCCGCGACATTGGGGTCAAGTCCTGGGACTATGACGACATTATGGGCGTTGGCGGCTCGATTGCGTCGGTCACCAGTTGCGGCGCGGGGTGCCGCCGCTACCAGATCCGGGGACCGGGAAATTGTGGCAATAGTCCACCCATCCATAGTGCCACCTTCGACCCCATCGCGCCTGACCGGATCCTGTCGGCGCGCATCGTCGAGATGGGCGCGGACGACTGGGTACAGGCGCGGGTCAATGGCCAGATTATCGGTTCCGCCGGTAAGCGACCCTGGCCGGGCGAGGCGCTGCCGTCAGGCGACTGTCGGATCAGCGACGATCCCTGGGTTGAGCATACCACCATCGATGTGACCGCTCAGCTTAAGGCAGGGGCCATGATCGTGGGAGCCCGCGTGCGCGGCGGCGGCGAGGGCAATTGGGGCTATGTCACGCTCGAAGTCCAGGTCGATACTGCCTGCGAGATCAGCGAACAGCTGATGGATCTGTGCTCAGGCTACGCCGCCGATCCGGCCTGTCATCTCGACAGCGAGACGGTCGATGGGGTCACGACATTCCGCAATGGCGTCCATACCGGCCTGAAGCCCCTGCCCTCCACCAGGCTATTCGGCACCGGGGACTGTTCTGTCCAATATACACGCGACTTCTTCGAACGCAGTCGGCGGTATGCCTGCACGATCGATTTAGGCAGCGCCCCGCAGCCCGATCTCACCCGTGGCGCCTATATCATCGACCATTCCACGAAGACCCTGCTCGCCGATCGCACGATTACCGATGATGGGACGGTCGCCACATCGACCCGGCCCTTCACCATGCCCGACCGGGGATCGGTCGCTACGTGCGAACCCATCTGCAAGACCCGCGCGCCCAAAGCCAATAGCGATGTCGCAGTCGATGGGATCGTGGGCGCCAGACAGAATGATCCGGCCGGGTGGGACATCTTTTTTCACAGTTGCACAACTAACAACGCCTGTCCGCTGGGCGAAGGCGAAGAACTGATCTCGGCCTGTGGCTGCCTCGATGATTTTCCCGAGGCCGTCGTCATGATGCAGACGGTTCGTCTGTCTGGTGCCGACCTTGTCTGCAGAGCGGAAGCCCGGTGATGCGCGTCACTCTTCCTGCCGGGCTCGCTATCGCCGCATGGGTGATGACCGCCAGCCTGTTTGCTACTCCGTCCGCGGCGACTGCCCAACAGCTTTGCGCGGCCGACCGCAATGGCAATGGCGATGCCGCTGATCCGGGTGAAACCGCAATATGCGACGAAGCGACGGGTAGTGGCGCGCTATGCCCCATTCAGCGAGCAAGCTGTGTCGAGGATGCCGGCGGCACCTATAGCTGTCCGCTGGGAAACCAATATGCCTGCCGCACGCCGGTCAATGGCGGAACGCCCGCCTGTTCGCCCCATGCCTGCACGCCCGTTGTCGGCGGAGCGGTGGTGGTTGAGGAGCCGCTGGTCGATGATCCTGGCGCGTCAAATGACGGTGTTGTCGATGCCGACGGCAATTGCATGGGTACGATCGAGATATTTTCAGGCCGCGCTGTGCGCTGCCGTCCCGCCGGCCTCAACACCAGCTTTTCCAATTGCTGCAAGGATCAGGGTAAGATCGTCAAGGACGGCATGGGGTCGTCCCTCTCTTCGATTGGCACCAAGATCGCCGTCGCCAAAGGCGTCTGGACCGGCATGAAAGCGGCCTACACCGCGTTCAAGGCAGGGGCGACAGCTAGTCAGGCGGCCAGCGCCGGGGCCAATGCTATCATCATCGGCATTGATCCCACCTCGATCGCGATCAGCCTGGCCATCAATGTCATGATGGATTTCCTGCTCTCGGGCTGCGACCAGCGGGATATGGAAGTGGGCATGCTGCGGGGCTCGGGCATGTGCCATGAGGTCGGCACCTATTGCGCCTCCAGCATCCTTGGCGTCTGCGTTCAGAAGGCCAAAGGGCATTGCTGCTTCAACAGCAAGCTTGGCCGGATCATTCAGGAACAGGGCCGGCCCCTGCTCAAAAGCTTCAACGGCCTGGGCTGGGGAACCGCAAAACAACCCTATTGCCGGGGCTTTACCCCGCAGGAGTTTCAGGCGCTCGATTTCTCGCGGATGGATCTGTCGGATTATTATGCCGACATTGAGGCGCGCGCCCAGAGCGATATTCAAATAGATATGGAGGACAGGATCGATGCGTATCTGCAGACGGTCAATCCCTGAACGCGCCTTGAGTGCGGCGGGACTGATGCTGATCGCTATGCCCGCTATGGGGCAGGATTTACCATCCACGCCAAACGCACGGGACCAGGCGCAAGCGCAAGGCGCTGTTGCCATGGACCGGCTGAAGGAGAGTATCGCCAGGCGCAAGCCCGATACCACCGCCGGGCCGACACAACTTCCCGCACTTCCCGATGAACAGCGGCGGCGGGCATTTGAAGGGTTACGAAAACATGGCGCATCGCCGGTCATGGATGCACGGGCGCGCGCGGCTCTCGACAAAGGCAAGGCAGGCTTAGCTGCCGAACGCGAAATTGCCGCAAAACGCCTGGCACAGGCCTTGGGCCTCGAAGCGCCGGACATGCAGGCGGTAGCAGCTGTCATAGCGCCGCCCGCACAATCAGGCAGGGTGCCGCTGCTTTTTGCTTCGTCCTCCATGCCTGTTGCGACCTTACGTACCTATGCTGCCCAGCTTGAGCGCGTCGGCGGTGTGATAGCCTTTCGCGGCATGCCCGGCGGACTGTCGCAGGTCGCGCCGATGGCAAAGCTGAGCGCGCAGATATTACGGATCGACCCGGGCTGCGAAGGCCCGGCCTGCGCGATGCGCAATGTCCAGATCATCATCGATCCGTTGGTGTTCCGCCAGCACGGGATCATACGCGTACCTGCGCTGGGTCTCATCCCTGCCGATCCGACCCAGCCCTATTGTGAACGCGAGGAGAATAACCCGCAAAGCCAGCACATCATCTATGGCGATGCGGCACTGTCGGGATTGTTGGAAGAATATGCCCGTCTGGGCGGAGCCAGGGAGGTCGCCGATGTTCAGGCTCGCCTGGAACGCCGCTAGAGGTATCGCGCCACGGCTGCGCGCGCTGCCAAAGGAGGCCGCGCTAGCGCTGGGAGCGGCGCGATCTGATGAACCGGGCCGCCCACTCCAGCTGGCCAAAGCCTGCGCGATCATTCTCCCGATTGCGGCCGTCACCGCATGGGGGCTCCCGCAACTGACGCTCATCATGTCGCCTTCGATCGACGCCTGGGTGGTGCGCAAAGCGCCGGGGCCTATCCACCGCGGCGATCTGGTTTCGTTCAAACTCGTCCATCCGCTGGCAGGCCCCACGCCCGTTGATGTCACCAAATATGCGCTCTGTTTTCCCGGTGACCGGATAGAGATCGTCGAGACGTCTTCAATAACGCCGGGCGCATGGGATGGCCGCTATTATTGCAATGGACATCTGCTCGGCATCAGCAAGGCGGTGGGGCATAATGGCCAGCGGCTTAGCCACTGGACACCGGACGCGCAGCGCATCGCTGCAGGGCATATCTATGTCGGTTCAGCCCATGCGAGCGGGTTCGACAGCCGTTATTATGGTCCGGTAGCCATCTCGCGCCTTATCCGAATGGAGAAGCTGCTATGATGCGCCCTGTCACGGCCGCCTTGTGGGCCGCTCTTTTGCTGCCCCAACCTGTATATGCACAGCTCTCCCGCGGTACATCGACGCCTGTAACAGCAACGCCATCCGTCCCGGCCATGAAGCAGGGCTATTGGTGGTATGCGCCAGCGCTAAAAGCAAGCGACGACAAGGCCGAACCCGACGTCTTGAATAAGCCCGTCATCCCGCCGATGACAGAACTGGCGCGCTGGACCCCGCCCAAAATACGCAAGCTGATCGAGGAACAGCGCGACTATGCCGCGACCGTGCTGAGCGTTGAAGCCGTGTCCGATTTCTGGCGCTTGCAAGATTTTGCCCGGCGCAAGGCGCGCGCCTTCGCCGGCGTCACCCAGATCGCCATGCTCCAGCATCCTGAACTGAACGCCAAATCCGCCAATCCGATGGTGAGCGATGCGCGCGACCAGATGTTGGCGCAAAAGGATGCTGTGCGCCGCGCCTATTTGCGCGCGCAGGCCCGGGACTTTGCCCTCGTCATGTTCTCGCGCGCCAGTTGTGGCTATTGCCGGGTGCAATGGCCTGTGGTCCAGCGGTTCCAGGACGAGATGGGCTGGCAGGTCACGCTCCAGGATCTCGACCGGCGGCCAGAGATTACCCAGCGCTATGGGGTCGAGGTAACGCCGACCACCATGGTCATCCGGCGCGGCAGCGCGCAGCGCATGGTGATCGCCACCGGGGTCGAAGCCTATCCCAATCTCATCCAGACCGCCTATCAGGCTGTGCGCCTGCTGTCGGGCGATATTCGGCCAGAGCAGTTTCTCACCGGTGCCGGTGAAGAAGACGGCTTTTTCGATGCGCTTGCCAATGGGCCAGTCTCTACGAGCAGCGTCGAGGGACAAGTTTCGGCGACCGGTGGGATGCTTGAGCCATGAAGTGGCAGCGCCTCCTGTTCGTCCTGGCGGCGATCATCGCGCCATGGACATCGGCGCAAGCCCGTTCGCCTTCGCGCGCCGACGCCATGCGCGCGGCCATCCATCCGGTTGCTACCAGCGCCGCCATGCAGTCATGGCTGGCACGGGTGCCGGTGACGCGGGATTTCCCCGCCGATTTTGCAGCAACGCTGGGACAACAAGCCCCACTTTACATCATCGAGATGACCACCACGCCGGCCTGTCTCCCCTGCGCTGATCTCTGGGCCAAGCTTGGCCGCTTCTCACGTACCTATCGCTGGCAGGTGCGTACCATTAGCGGCCAGGAAGCCCTGCTGCGATCGGGTCGCCTTGGGCTTCCATGGGTCGGCCACCCGGTCGCCTGGGTCCGACCGCTCAGCGACCCCAATCGCATCATCCCGATAGCGATCGGCACCGACCAGCCGCAAAATCTCGCGCGCAACGCCTATCTCGCCGCCAAAATGCTGACCGGCGTTCGCCCGGCCGTGGGCCTGCGCGCCATGGCGAAATTTACTGGAATCGTAGGCGCTCCACCAGCACAGTCGGGGTCATCGCGTTGAGTGGCCCCAACCATATTTATCTCAATCTCGCAAAGGCGTCCCGCTGGCGGGCGGACGCCTCCTTGTCTGCTCACTCTCAAGGAAGCCCGCCATGCGTTCATTTTCCCAACGCCTTTCACTGACGGTCTGCGCGCTGCTCGCCACTTGCGGTGCGACAACCCCAGCCTTTGCCCAGGGCTGGGCGGAAAGCTGGTTCGACAATGTGACCTACACCGCGCCCGGTTCGTTTGAGGACCAGACGCGCGGCTATGTGACCGCTGGCGGCATGTCCGGGCGCGTCGATGTCCATGACGACTATCTTATGTCGCTGACCCTGCCCAAGGTGAAGGCAGGCTGTGGCGGCATCGACATGTTCCTGGGCGGCATGTCCTTCCTTGACCCGGACTATCTGGTGCAGAAGCTGGAAAGCATTCTTCAGGCCGCGCCCGCCGTCGCGTTTCAGTATCTGCTCGAAACGCTCGACGAAAAAATGGGTAATATCATCTCGAAAATGGAGGCTGCGACCAATTTCCTCAATTCCATCCAGGTCAATGACTGTCGCCTCGCCAATCGCATGGTCCAGATCGCCAAAGGCGATGACAATATGTCGGGCATCATCGAGGAAATGACTGGCTATAAATCGGTGAAACAGGGCTTTGCCAAAAGCTATCAGCAAAGCCGCGAGAAGATCCAGGCGAACCAGAATAATCCAACCGAGGATTTGAAGGACGCTCTAGCCAATTGTCCCGCCGAGGTGACCGACATCTTTCGTACCGGCTCGCTGCTGTCGCATGCAGCCACGCGCGTGGGTGCAGGCGACTGGGCAGGCGTCATGCGTGCGCGGGTCGGCGACGTCTATATGCGCTGGGACGCGACCGACAAGGTACCGATCTTCTCAGCCATCCCGGCCTGCCCGCATCAGGACAGCGAGAGTTCGCAGGATTTTCTGGCCGGCAAAGTCCAGAGCCGGGCGCTCGCTATGCCACCGACCGCTACAGACTGCGCGGCAGACGGCGGCAAGGGCGCGCTCGAACTGGCGCAGGCGCGCATGAACTCGATCGCCACGAAAATCCGCACACGCGCCGCCCTGTCTGCCGAGGAACGACAATTTGTCGCCAATGTGCGCACCTTGCCGGTCTATCGCCTGCTCGAATGGGGGGTGCGCCAGGGCGTGTCCGACAGTGTCATTGCCGACACGGACGAACTTGTTGCGCTGACGCTTGCCTATCAGATGCTCAACGATCTCACCCGTTCGATCGACTTTGCGGTGTCGAATGCCGAACGGGGGGCGAACGTGGCAGGCGCAGCCGATGGCGCGAATGCCAATATCTGCCAGACTCGCATCCTTACCAAGGGCATGGAGCAGCTGCGCGACCTGCGCGACGAAGTGCTGCGCCAGCGCGCGCAGATGCGGCAAAGCTATATGGCAGCGCTCGCCCAGGCCAATCTCTCGGCCAATTATGCGAGCCTGCTCCGTAACCGCGATCGCGATGCGCGCGAGGCGACCGGCACCGCTTCCGGCACCAATCGCTGAACATCCAGGAAAGGTTCCACCGATGCGTCGCCTTGTTCGCGCCCTGTCCGCCCTTCCCATTCTATTTGGCTCCACGCAGGCATTTGCGCTGGAATCAAGTTTCCACACCTATGATGGCTTTGCCGAAACGGTCGATGCGTTTCGGCTGGTCTCGATGATCTTTGGCGACCCACGCTATGAAACGCTCGTGCTGATCTGCGCAGTCGTAGGATTAGCGCTGGGCGTGGTGCTGGCTTCCATTCGTGGCCAGGGCATGGGCCTTGTCGGGTTCGGCTTCCAGATGCTGATGGGTGTTGGCCTTTTTGTCGGTCTGATCGCCACGACCGGTACCGTCCATGTCTATGACCGGGTGCGCAATGCCTATCAGGCAGTCGGCGACGTGCCCAACCTGATCGTCCTGGTCGCAGGCGTCACCAATTTGATGGAACGGGCGCTTGCAGAAACCATCGATGACAATAGTCTTGATCCCAATGCCAAGCTGGAATTTGGCGCCGGCGGTCATTCCTTCGACCTGTTTTTGAACGCTGTGTCGCCGCGCGGGCCAATGACCGACAGTTTTCTCGATGCCACGATCAAGGATTATGTCCGGCAATGTTATCCGGTCGCTCGCGTATCGCCTGCCTATAGCGTGGATGACGACCAGCTGTTCCGCGGGACGACCGACCTTCCCGCAGCCTTCGCCGCCATGGCAGGACCAGCGACGTTCAGCACAGTGTTCACCTCGGCCGACAAGGCGGGCACGACCATGTCCTGCCAGGAGGCATGGGATCATATTCAGTCGCGTCTCAATGACTCGACGCTGTTCGAGGATTATTCCCGCCAAGTGTGCCAGAGCACAGGCTATGATGTGGCAGACGCCAGTCAGCTCGCGCGCTGTCGTACCCGGCTTGGACAAATGGGCGAGGTGATGATGGGGACGCCGCTCACGCTCCAGGCGTTCATGAGTGACATATTGCTGGGCAACAGCGTGGGCGAGGTGCTGTACGAGGATAGTCCAGCGACTGCCGCGCGGGTCATGGCGAACCGGGCAGTCATCTCAAGCGGGCTTTCGACCATGTCGGTCGCCAATCAGTGGATGCCAACCATTCGTGCGACGGTCTTTGGCATCATGCTCTTCATGATGCCGATCGCGCTGCTGTTCATCCTGACCCCCATCAACCTTCGGGTAGCCAGTTTTGCGCTCGGACTGTTCGTATTCGTCGCCATGTGGGGCGTGATCGATGCGGGCATCTATCAGCTCACCCTGGGCCGGGCGATGGGGGTGCTGGCCGAAATGCGGTCCAACCATGTAGCCGTCAATGCCTGGATGCTCGCCCCCTCTTCGGCGATGAAGGCGCTGGCGATATTCGGGACGTTTCGCACGGCCGCCGCTGGCCTTGCTGGCGCATTCGTGTTCACGGTGTTCCGCTTTTCGGGCAATGTCTTCTCTTCCTTCACCGGTGGCGCGTTGCAGGCACAGGGCCAGGGTAGCGCGGCGGCCGCACCCCTTATGACGCGGGAAGGGTTTGCCTCGGCGCTGGAATCGCAGGCATCGGCTAGCGGGACGATGGCCCGGCGCGGTGCAGCATCGAGCTTCGGGGATTTTGGTGAGCGCTCAACCTTTGGCGGCAACCGCGCCTTTGGTTCAGCGGGCAGCGTGATCGGCGATCATGGCAGTGGGCTCGCTGGAAACAGCGCGATGGCCCTGGGCGGCATTGATGCGGCGCGAGAGTTGGGCGGGCTGTCGCCAGCGCTTATCGGGCGCAACCTTGCCGATCCCGCGACGGCACAAGCGGTTCGCGCCAGCGCCACGACCGGCGCTATTCATGACTTTGCCCAGAAGGATGCGTTGCGGGCGCTTGGCACCAGCTATTTTGGCGAAGGGCAATCGGGTGAGCGGGCGTTTGCGGCGTTCGCCCAGAATATGGTGCAGTGGAAGGCCTTCGGCGACAATCGCGCCTATGACATGATGTTGTCTGGCACCCAGCGCCATTTTGAGCGCAACGGCTATGATGCGAAGGACGCAGCGCTCAAGGCTTCGACCCTGATCGGGCAGGCTGCTGCTGATCCGACTTTCGCCAAGCTCAGCGCCAATGCTTTCGATCAGGAGCAGATGTTGCGCAATGACCTGACCGCAGCGCAGGTGACGGTCGGCGCGATGGAAGGTCGCCGTGACTATGCCGGGGACCATGTCACCCAGGTGGAGCGTGGCAATGTGGCAACCGAGCAGGGCTGGCGGACGGGCAGCAATGCGGGGCAAAGAGAAGCAGCCTCTATGCTTGGCCTGTCGATCGACGAAACCGGGCGGCGTGTATCCTTCATCAACGCGCTGTCTGGAGAAGCACGCTCGAGTGCCATCACTCAGCTTTCGCGTGCGACCGGGCGCAATGAGGCGCAGGTCATGCATGCACTGGAAAGCTATAATGCCGCGGCCCAGATGGGAACAGCCGATGGTGCGACCGCAGAGGCCGCGCGTGAAGGCACCAGCGTCTATGGACGGACGCGGGAGGCGGCGGGTTATGATTTTGCCGAACGGTCGGGAAAGCTCGACGCGCAGCGCGAAATTGGCCCGGACGGCACGCGCTCGGCCGCGCGCATTGGCGAACAGCGGCGGCAGAGCGAGAATTTTGGGTTTGCACAAGGGGCGGCTGCGGCAGGGGCTTCGGTGCGCGAGGCCGCGCGGCTCGACAGCTTCATCCAGGCGCTCAGCCGTACCGCCGGGAACCAGGTCGACATGGCCGAGGGCGGCGCGGCGGGCATCGCCGATCGGGCGCGCAACGAACGGCTTGGCCGCATCGTCGAGAATGAGAGGCTGACCCGGATGCAAGGATTGCTGCGCGACAATGGCGTCGACCTTACCAAAAGGCAGATTGCGATGGACCAGAATGGCGACCTCAACCTCAATCTGACGCCGCAGACCGCAGCGCAGATGTGGCAGGCGGGCCTCATCAACGAAAGCCAGCTCGGCGCGATCGCCAAGGGTGGGCGGGCCCGGCTGAGTTTTGCCCATAACGACCTGTTGGTGTCGAGCAGCACCGGGTTCAGCCAGTCGGCGCGCTCGGACACCAGCACCCGGTTCGAGGCAGGCAAACAGGCCGGTCCCGATACGGTCGAGCATTTCCTGGGCGGTGGGGTGGAAGGCCATGCCATGATGGCTAACTGGCTGCGCGGCGGATTCGAGATGGATCGCAAGGGCGAATGGCGATTGAAACCGCAGGTTGCCGATACGCTTCAGCGTGATGTCCAGGCTATCATGGCGCAGACGGGATGGACGCGGTCGCTGTCGCGCAGCGCCAGCCACCAGGTTACCAATCGCACCTCAATCGGAGCAAATTTGGGCGGATCTACTGAAAGTGGCGGCCGCGGACAGAGCGGCGGCGATCGCACACACGGCACATTTGATGGTCGCATAGGCATGGAAACGTCCGACGCGGGTGTGGGAGCCACCGACGCAAGAGCGGGTATCGACATCGTCAATTACGATGTGCGTAATGCCATCGAATCTGCGGAAAAGATTGCATCAAAATCCGCCAAACCAGAACGTGCTTTCACAGCCGAGCTGGAAAGCCAGATCCTTGGTGAAGCAGGAATTCGCAGCCGCTATCTTAACCAAGCCAGTGCGGGTCGAGGAACTATGGATATTACTGCGCCGCTAACGTCGATGGAACAAAGCCAAATTCTCAAAAGCGGTCGTTTCAGTGGGGATCGTGAAAATGGCGTCGACGATGGGGAGCCAAGTTCCGGCGAGCGTTAGTAGATGCCCCTTACATGCTCATTCCGCCAGGCTTCACTCAAGGGATTGCCCGGATGACCATAAAAACTTGAATCGGTTGGGTCGGTAGAATCCATTCGAGGAAACTGGTGTACGTGGCGAGCACTCGAATCTGGCTCGTGCTCCGCCTTCACCTCAAAATGATAGCGTATCCACGCGCGGAAAAAACCAAAACCCAGCACTGGCACGATCAAGAATGGATGGAAAAGCAGGATGATGGGGGTGATATGTTCTGCATTGAGAGCGAGATTGGGCGCGAAAAACGCAATCAACCAGAATATTGCAGCTGCTGTCCACCATGACTTGGCATACCACTGCCGCCAGAGCCAATGTGCTGCTTCAGGCTTTAGCAGATCTGGGGTCTGCGGTGGTTCACCTGGAATGGGTTTGTCATCCGTTCCGCTCATGCGATGCTCCTTCTGGTCGATACTATCACGCCCGGGGTTCCGCAGATAAAAAATCACTCCCAAAATGAGAGCATTCACCCTCCCCCTCTCCTCCCCTTGGATAATTGCTGAAAGTTGGTCGGAAGGCACCCATGCTCCAATCTTCGCAAAGCGCATGAGAGCAACATGACAAAAGGGGCCGATCCCGAGGCCTGCCCACTCTGCCTTTCAAACAGAAGCGGGACGACGCTTGCAAGCTTGCGCGAATTTCCGCGAAATTGCGCACAACCGCGATTAGTTGCGCATTGACTCTTATAGTTGCGCGATTTATCTTTTGCGCAACTAAGGAATTTATGTGGCACGACCAATACCTGAAGCTGACCTACAAGCGATCGAGGCCGCCGTGGCCCAATTCCCGGATGGTGCGTCAGCAGCGCAGATCACTGGCGCGCTCGCGGAACCTGGTGCCCGTCGTACCCTCCAATATCGTCTTCGCGCCTTGGTTGACGCGGGTCGGCTACGCTTTACCGGCGACGGACGTGCAGCCCGATATCACCATGGTGATGAGATCATCGCCCAGCCTGACCCAGCCGACATCGTCCCGATATCACCTGAAGGCAGCGCTGTCCTTGCCTATGTGCGCCAGCCCGTCGCGGTGCGACAACCGGTCGGCTTTGAACGCAGCTTCCTGGATCGTTACCGGCCCAACGAAACCTTTTATCTGACCCAGCAGCAGCGCGATCATCTGGCTACAATCGGCAAGCCGCAGATTGAGGCCGCAGCGGCAGGAACCTACGCGAAGCAGATACTGAATAGGCTGCTTATCGACCTTGCATGGAATTCCAGCCGTCTCGAAGGCAACACATATTCGCTGCTCGATACGCGGCGGCTGCTGGATTTCGGGGAAGCCGCCGACGGACGCGGACCGCGCGAAGCGCAGATGATCCTCAATCATAAGGATGCGATCGAGTTTCTCGTCGCCAACGCCAACGATGTCGGGTTCAATCGCTATACGATACTCAACCTGCATGCGTTATTGGCGAACAATCTGTTAGCTGACCCGACGGCGGTGGGGCGACTGCGCCACATCATCGTAGGGATAGACGGTTCAACTTTTCATCCACTGGAAGGTCCGGGTCTTATCGAGGAGTGCTTCGATCAAATCCTTGCCACAGCGGCGGCCATCGACGATCCATTCGAGCAGGCCTTTTTCATGATGGTGCAGCTTCCATATCTTCAGCCCTTTGACGATGTGAATAAGCGCGTATCACGCCTCGCCGCCAATATTCCCATGATCCGGGCGAACCTTGCACCATTGTCGTTCACCGAGGTTCCAGGCGACCTTTACACGCGCGCCACGCTTGGCGTCTATGAACGCAACGACATAACATTGCTGCGCGACGTATTCCTTTGGGCCTATCAGCGATCCGCAGCGCGCTACACCGCCGTTCGTCAATCAATGGGTGAGCCAGACCCCTTCCGCCTGCGCTATCGGGAACAGTTGCGCGATGTCGTTCGGGATGTTGTGCGCGGCGCCTTGAGCCGACAGGCAACGCGCGCGCATCTGGTCACGACGTCCCGTGAATTCATCCCAACGGCCGATCAGGACCAGTTTGCCGAGGTCGCAGAAACGGAGTTGCTGGGCTTGCACGAGGGCAATTTCGCGCGATACCTGGTTCGTCCGTCGGAATTTGCTGCATGGCAGAAAATCTGGAACGCAGGCTGATTGCTACGCTTACCTCAATGGCTTGCATTGGGACATTCTGCTCGGTCCGGTTTGGAGAAACGTTAGCAAGTTAGCGGACGCTAGAGCCGCAATGCGCAACGGCGACTGAGCCGCCCCAAAGTCGGACGCTGGGTCGCGGATTGGCGCGACCTGAAAGCGGACGAAACTCAATCAAATAGCTCCACGACCAGCGAATAGTTTGAATCTTTCCGGGCGCGCCAAATACCGCCGTCTTCTACACAGGCTCCGCAGCGGCTATGACCGATGAAATCACTCGCAGTTCAACGCAGTAGGGGCGCCGGTGCGCTTCGGCGATTCCGTTCGAATCGTCCCGGGTAAAGCGAACTTAACGGGCATCATTCACCTTCGAGGCGCTCCTGCACTTCTGTCACGAAGCGTGAAGGGTGGCTCTGCCCGTACATGAGATGGATTTCATGCCTTGCACGCGTGAAGCCGACATAGAACAGGCGTCGCGCTTCCCGGATCTCTCCATCGCTTGCATTGTTTCGGGGAAGGCGTCCTTCCTCCATCCCGAACAGGATCACCACGTCGAACTCGCGTCCTTTGGCGCTGTGCAAGGTGGACAGATTGACCCGGTCGAGACCGGTGCCGATGTCGGCGAACTCGCCGAGCGGGAAATCCTCCACATCGCCGGTCGGTCCGAGCCGGTTGATAAAGGTGTTGAGCGTCTCGAACTCATCGGCCAGCGATCGGGCACGATCGATGCGCGGTTTGATAATCTCGTCGCGCAGGGCGACGAGCCAGTCGTGCAGACTGAGAGTGTCGTCACGACGATCCCAGAGGGTCGCGATCAAGTCGCGCTGAAATTCCAGCCGGTCGTCATCGGTCGCGAGCAGTCATGGAACAGGCGGGCACCTTCGGCGATCACGCGGGATACCCGAGGCTGCCCTGACCGCCAGCCACCGCAGCACCACATCGCGCATTGCTCGAGCCAGCGCATCAGACGGCTGCCGCGCGGATACAGCGCGTTGCCGTCGGTGCGGATCACGCCATAGCCGTTGTTGGCCGCGGCGGTCGCGACCTCGTCGCCGATGAAGGCTGCGGGGTAGAGGATGGCGATTCCGCCAAGGTTCAGATCGGGGCGGCGTGCGCATATCTTGGGGATCAACTGTTCGACCAGATATCGCGCCTGCGCCGCATAGCCGCCGGTGCAGGGATGAAAATAGATCGTGCCCTCATGCGCGCCGTCCGGTGCCCGATAGCCGCGCGCTTCGCCAAGGGCATATTCGGAGGCAGTGACGATCTGCGACCCGCAGCGATAGTTCAGCCCGAGCCGGACGGTTTCGACATCGTCGCGCTCCGACAGTTTCTTCAGCAATTCGGGGTTCGCGCCGGTGAAGCCGTAGATCGACTGATCGACATCGCCGACCGCGAACAGGCGAATGCCGGCGCTGAAGCACAGCCCCATCACCATCGCGTGCAAAGCCCGGCCGAGATCCTGATATTCGTCGACCGCCAGGATCGGATATTTGGCGGCGATCGCCTTGCGCAGCCAAGCGTTGGTCGCGAGCGCGCGCAAGGCCAGAAGCGGCATGTCGTCGAAGTCGATCACGCCCATCTCGCGCAGTTCGGCTTCATAGGCCTCGACGAGCCTGGTTAGTTGGGGGTCGGCGGTTTTCCAGGCGTCGACGTCCCGGTTGAGGAATCGGCGGCGGTGCTGCCCCAGCCGGAAATCCCAGGTCTGGGGATTCTCCGGCCCCTTGATCACCTTGGCATGGGCATTTTCGAGCGCGGCGCGCGTCTGGCGCCGGGTCGCCACCTGGAAATCATCCGGGAGACCCAATCCCGCGACCTTCGCATAGGGCAGGAGGATCTGGGTCAGCGAGAAGCTGTGCACGGTGCCGATGAAGACGCGGCCGCCCGGCGCAATACCGAGGGCATCGAGCCGCGTCTCGAGCTCGCGAGCACATTCGTTATTGTAGGTGATACAGGCGATGCCGCGGGGATCCTCGACATCCTCGCTGAGCATGCGCGCGAGCTTGACTGTCAGCGTCTTGGTCTTGCCGCTGCCTGGCCCGGCCAGCAGCACGCAGTGGCCGCCGGATTCATAGGCCTGCCACTGTTTGTCGTTGGGCCGCAGATCTTCCGCGGCCTTCAGATAGAGCGCCCGATCAGACAAGGTCGATCACATGGTTGATGGCGTTGGCGATATAATGCGGCACAGTCAGGCCTTCGATGCGCGACGCCAGGCGCTGCGCGAACCGGCCTTTGCCCATCTGCTCGATCATCTTAATCAGGATCTTGGCATCGACGTCGGACGGCTTGGTTTCCCAGGTATCGAGGAGCGCCAGCCGCTCGGCGCTGAAATTATGTTCGCGCAGGGTCGCGATCATCGCCTCGGCGTAGTCGCCCCCGAACATCTCGGTTTCCAGCGTGCTGTCGTTGACGAACAGGCCGAATTCCTCGAACTTTTCATAGGTCTCGTCATAATTGTCGATCGCCTTGATCGCCGCGATCAGGCCGTCCGTATCAGCGCCACCGCGCGCGGTATCGATCGTACGGGTGAGCTTCAGGCACCGCTTGTAGGACCGGGGTTTTCCGTCGATCATGTCGAAATCGGTGATGACGGCGAAGGGAATGCCGAGCGCGCACAGCAGCTTCACATAGGGCTGGAAATTGGTGCCAGCGACCGAACAGATCGACACGCCGTGCTCGTCGAGCGAAATGTCGAGTTCTTCGGCGAACGTGGGGATGAGGAACCGTTCGGCGTCACCCTCGACCAACAGCACTCCGCGGGCGAACACCATCTCGGCACGGGTTACATCGAGATAGCGGCTCAAATCCTCCTGTTCGGCTTCGGTGAAATCCGTCGCCGCCGTCGAATAGCCCCTGGTTCCCTGATCCGCGTCCGACCGCAGCAACAGGAGAGATTCGAGCGGCGCGACGCTGGCGATATGGGGCGAATGGGTCGTCAGGATCACCGACATCGGCTCGCCCTCGTCCGCGCCGGTGTCCTCTTCCTCGCTTTCACCATCTTCCGCCGCCGCGCCTTCGACGATTGTCTCGAACAGATGCTTATACACCAGCCGCTGGAGATGCGGATGAAGATGCGCTTCCGGTTCCTCGATCGCGAGCAGGGAATGGTCGCGCTTGTTGGTCTCGATCAGCCGTTGAAGGTCGAGCAGCTTGAGCGTCAGGAAGATGAGATTGGCCGATCCCAGGCTGGCATCGGCAACGCCGCGCCGCCCTTCGTCGATAAGCAGACGGATCTGGCGATTAATGCGGGCGGCGTCGGTCGCCGAAAAGCCAAGCGAGGGCTTCACGTCCTGCTTCGCGCCCGCCATCGCGAGAAACAGCTCGGCAATCCGGCCTTCGAGCGCCTTCACCTCGCCGAACTCGACCGCAGCCTTGCTTGCTTCCGCAATCTTCTCGCCGATCTCCTTGAGCTTTGCCGCGTCGATCGCGACGAACGCATCCTCGACCAGTGGACGAAGCGGCGAATGACGCCAGGCGGCGAGGTCACCCTCGGCATCACGAAGCGCCGACAACAGGTCCATCGTGATCCGCCGCCGCAAATCATGGCCAAAGCGCTTGGCTTCGCTTTCCCCTCCGAAACAGATGAACGAGAAATCGTCATCGCTGGCGGGTGCATGATCGAGCCCCGGCGTCGCGCGTAGCTTGTAGGTCAGGCGGACGGTATCGGGATCGTCGTCGAGCCTGAAGTCGGTCAGGACGGCGAGCACATCGGGGTCGTCCTCGAAATCCTTGATCTCGACCGAGACGGTCATGATCGTCTCGGAAGTAATCTCCTCCAGTCCGTCCCAGAAGTCAGAGAGACCGAGCTGCCGACTGCTATCGGGCAGTGAGGGGTCGAAGATCAGGCGCAAGCCAAAGAGCAAATTGCTCTTTCCGACGCGGTTCTCTCCGACAATTACGACGTTGCCGCCTAGCGCTACATCGAGGTCGCGGAAGTTACGGAATTTCTCAATTCTAATTCGCGACAGATACATCTTGCCCGCTCCATCTCATCGACCGCAGTTTACTTTCTTTGTGACAAAATATTAGTGCGATTTTGCCCCATCCGGCGCAAGTCATGAAATTAGCCGGTCAAGCGCGAAGTCTCCGATTGCCGCCATGCCGCGGGCAGGCTGCGGCACTCTCGGCAACGATCCGGTCCTAGGAGTTCACAGACGCCAGCAAGATGGCGCTCCGGGACACGCATGCGTGCGACCGTCAGCGCAAGGAACAAACATTCTCTGAGACCATCGGCCTGAAAGGACGACACGATGGGATCGGCAAGAAGCAGATCCGTCGTGCTCATGACGATAAGCGCCGGATAGCGGTCTGCGCACAAGTCGGTGGCTTTACGCTCATCGATCAGCGCGCCCGCTCCCGAACCGAGGGCATATGCGATTGTTGCCGCCTCGCCATCATCAAGTGTGAGGCTTGTCGGACCAGCGACGAGGTCCAGAAACACAGCTTCGTCGGTAGAACTGAGCGAAACCTCGCGGATCAAACCTACCTCGATCAGCCTCGCAACCTCGGTGGCGGTTTGCCGACCTTTCGCGCGCCCATTCTCAAGCTCGCCGAGCGCGGTCGTCGTGATGACGAGTTCCGCCGGCGACGATCGGAGAATGTCCTCGGCGCAGCCCGTCGCGACGAGGTTGATCCAGACGCTGGCATCGCCGACGAGCGATGCCGCCCGCTCAAGCCAGGAGGATTGGCGACTCATCGTCTACCGCT
This sequence comes from Sphingobium sp. KKT206, assembly GCF_055640555.1. Lineage (NCBI taxonomy): Bacteria > Pseudomonadati > Pseudomonadota > Alphaproteobacteria > Sphingomonadales > Sphingobiaceae > Sphingobium > Sphingobium sp. KKT206. Next base: position 417,061 of record NZ_CM145765.1, on the reverse strand, counting down.
CCTTCAGCTTCAAATTCATCGATCATCTCGCGCGCCTCGACGCGGTCGATATGAAGAAGGCGCGCCAACTGCCCCTCGCTCAGAAGACCGCGCCGCCACGCTTCACTCGCAAGGAGGCTCATGCGCATCGACACTTGCCGTGCGGCGTCGGTCTTAGCTGGATCGGGTGGTATCGCGTCGCCTAGCACTTCGCGTGCTTGCTCGTCCGTGATGCCGCCGTGCTCCTTAAACCAGTCCCAAGTGCCGGATTTAGTAAGGCCGAGTTCCTCGAGTCTCCGTACCATTGCTTCGCGCGACACACCGAAGGCGTGTGAAAGAAGAATGATATGGCGGCGAGTGAGCCGCGCGGCACCGGCAGTGACATCCTGAAAGCGGGCGGCAACCGCTCGGGCGGGCGTTAAAAAGCAGCGCGCGAAAGCGTTAGCGTAGCGCTCTTCCCGCGATGCTTCAGCCGAATCCGCATAAAGCGCATCCGGTGCGCGGCGGGTGGAAATGAAGTGGCCGGTCTCATGTGCCCCGGTCTGCGTGCGCCGGTCGCGAGGATGCAACGCGTTCAACAGAATGCAAGCACCGGCAACTTCGTCGAAGGCATAGAGCCCCGAAATCCGGGCCGGCAACTGCCGGACGAAGATGCGCGCGCCCAGTTGGACTTCCAGTAGGCTGACCATATCGTGGACCGGTGCCATGCCAAGTCCTAGCCACTGGCGCAGCTCGCTCGCATCCTGTTCGGCTTGGAGTAAGACGTTGCCGGGCAGCAGGGGGCGCTCCGGCGGGTCGTTGCGCGCACGCTTGATACCGAGCAGGTTTTCCAGTTCCAGCTCCGCCTGGACGAGGCTGTTAAGCAAAGCGACGGCCTCTTCGACTTCTGCATCGCCTTCACCGGTTCGCCGGAAGCGGGGGCGCAAATCAACCTTGGCACTGCTCTGGCGCAGCAGCACATTGAGTGAGACGCGATACAGGGCAGCAAGCTTCTGAAGTTCTTCAAGGCGCGCGCGGCGCTGTCCTTGCTCGATGGCGACTAGCGTAGTGCGCGCGACATTCAGTGCCTGTGCCGCCGCGGCCTGGGTCAGCTTCGCATTCTCCCTAGCGTCACGCAGCAGCTCTCCAAGCGCTTCCGGGGCCAGGCTGCCTGTCACCGCTGCCACGGCGAGACCTGCGCGAGCTTGGCGACGAAGGAATGCGGCCCAAGACTCTCTTGGAACGCGAGCCATTCGGCGCGATGGCGCGCAAGCAACGCCAACAGCTTCGCCTCAGCCTCGGCCGACGACATCCTGAGGGCATCGGCAGTTTCGCGGGCGACGCGGGCAACCGCGCGACGATGGATGGCAGAACCGGAGAGCGAGGCCAGATGGTCGAGGTGCAGTACACCGGCGATGGCATGTTCGCAGAGCGACGGGGTCATCAGTGTGAAGCCCGCGACCGCGCCTTTCTCGATCTCGGGGGCGGACAGGTCCTCCCAGATATAGTTGGCAGCAGGCTCCTTAACGCCGGCCGCATGCATGCTGAGGCGACGCAACATGCAGGCAGCGCAGATACCGCATTGCCGGCGCTTGCGCTCGAAGCTTACCTGCCGGGCACCCTGCCAGCACGAGCGGGTGTTCGCCCAGTTGGGCGGCTGCGTGAGCTTCTGCGCCGCTGTGACGGTCTCGCCCTTGGTCGACCAGATGCGTGGATACTCGTAACGCGGCGCCTTGCCGGTCAAGGCTTCGAACAGCGCTTCGACCCGACGGGTAAAGGCGGGATGGACCCGATAGTCGGGGTGGCTTTGCCCCACGGTGACGAGGATCGGGCCAAGGGCGCCCTGACCGCTCTCGGTCACTACGATCCGCTCTACGTTGGCGAGCGCCGCAGCGATGCCTGTAATCACCGCGAATTTGAAACCCCGCGACCGCGCCGACGATTCGACCCGTTGGCCGACATCGAAACGCACCTGATAGGGCACCGACATGAAGCGGCGTTCGCGAGGATCTTTGGAGTGAGTGTCGGCGCCCCTGATGCCGAGGCGAACGCGCACGAGCCCGCCCTTTTCGGCATCATCGACGAGCGCCGAAACAGCGCGGGAATCCACACCGTCGCTATACGGCATGATCACGCGGTCGCGCACGTCGAAGCCGAGAGAGTCCTGTCCCACGCGCTCTATGTCGCACATGCGTTGCACGAAGCTGACGATCCACTGATCGCCCGTTAGGAAGGAAAGAGCATCCTCAAGTGCATTGTGGACTGCGGAATCCTCCCAACGATCGAGCGAATGGACGGCGACACGCAGGTCGAAGGACCGCGCCCAGCCCCACGCTGGGCGTTTGAGGCTGAGATCACAATATTCGACAGCAGCCGCGATGACGAGAAGGTCGACAAGTTCTGGACGCCAGCTGGTATAGAAATAGCTCTCGAGTCCAGCGATTGAGAGATTGATTGCGGACCCGATGTTGGCGGCGATCGCGCCGTCGCGAACGTCCGCGTCAAGCTCAACCGCATCGACCACGAACGCGGTCTCGCGTGAGGCATGATAGGTACGGGCGGTCATAGCGGAACTCCAGCGTCGAGATCGGTGAATTGGGCGCGGGTGCGGCGCGTCAGCTGCTCGCCCGTCCGCAGTGCGGCACGCGCCAGAACAGACAGATCGATTTGGCCGTGCGCCGCCTCGAAGCGGTTGCGCACGAACTCCGCGTTACGGATGCTGTCGTCACGGCGGATGTGCTCTTCGACCTGACGGTAATTGCAAAGCAGGCGGTCGGAGAGTGCTTCCTCGGCGGCGAATTGGACGGCCTCGCCGCCAGTGCGTCCGGTTGCTACGGCATCGATCGCGTTGCGCACGAAAGACGCCTCCAGCGGCGAGGCGCAGCCGCGCCGGAGCACGCCGAGATCTGCCAGAACTTGGTCCGCGAAGAGCGTCTGCTGCCCCAAAGGAGAAACAACGGAAGTAACCGACACAACAAGTGCCTGCCGGACTTCGGCGCGCCAGTCGGCGTGTGACGCGCGTGTCACGCTTTCGACGATTTCGTCTTGGGAGAACGCCTCCTTGTAAGCGCACTTTGCTGCATGCCGCCAACGAGGCTTCATCGGAAGAGATTTGTACGGGCCATCGCTCATCGAATCGTGCTCCCTGCACTTTAAATGATGCGATGATCTGACATTGTCAATATCAATTTGTGGATAACCTGACATTTTTCTGTTCTGGTAGCTGACGGGCATGACCGGTTGATGCAGGAGGCCACAGCAGAGGTTTGAAGGTCAGGCACGTTTGGTCGGCTGTCGCTGCCAAAGTCGATAACAGGCGCCAGACGGCTTTCCCATAATAGCACGAGTGGCGAGACGTATTCGTCAGATTTATCCAGCGTGGGGCGCCGGTTGATGGGAGCGAACTGAGCCCCGCTTGTTCTGGGTTCAAGATATGTCGGCTATGGCTCTTTGCATGCTGAAACCTGCTAGTCCGCAAACGGCCCTTCCCGTCGTTGACCCAACTGCGGAGAATGTCTGGTTTTGGGGAGTGGAAACATGGTGCTGAAAGGCAAAAAAGGGTCGATCGTGCAGCGGCTTACTTAGCCTGTGGGATTAGGCCCCCGTAAATTTCCATCGCTTTTCAAAAATGCGTACGTCAACACTGTCCTTCTACCGACCCGTAATCAAAGGGCCTGATGGCGGCATCGGGAAAGCAAGTGGTGGGACTGCCGCGCCGCGATGACCCGAGGTGCTCACGGCGTATAGCTTGAGGCCTATCACGCTATGCGCCATCAAAGTCATCGATACCTGCATGAGGATGATGGTAACTGTGCCCCACCACAATGCCGGATGGACGTGGCCTCGGCGGCGACGATCCGCAACGATCGCAATCAACTGCCACAGCATCACTGCGACGAAAACGCCCCATTCTGCATATGGGACAAGCAGCGGCATCGGCAAAAGGCGACCAAAGGCTGGTCCGGTCAGGATTGCCATGGCGCAAAACATCAAACGCCGGTGCCATTCGGTCCGCTTGCGCATCGATATCCCCACGACGACCAATCCGCCAAAGCAGAGGATCGATAGGATGTTCATGACAAGAAAATATGCGGGAAGGAAGAAAAACGGCGTGGCTGCATTTCACGTCATTTCTATGGTCGTATATATGCCGACCAGAACCATGGCGCTGGCCCACCAAGCGCCTACCCAACCGAGCCGCCGGTGAAGAGCGATCGAGCCCCGGGTGACAAGGAGGTTTTGGAAGACGAACAGCACCACCCAACCGAAGAAGATGAAGGCGTGAAGGTGGACAAGCGGCGGCGCGCCAAACGTCGAGCGACCTGTCGCCGCCTGAAGGCAAAAGCCCGCAACGATGGTCAAAGCCATCGCGATCGCCATCGTCAAAAAGAACCGGTCATCCCGCCCATATCCAGGTAGCGGTTCAGCCAAAGTTGCCATCTGTGACCTCCACGCCATCTAGTGATGAAGCTAACGCAAGAGAAGGCGAGGCTCAACCTATGGCGCGGCGATCTGGATGAGAAGTTTCCGTCAATCAGGATGAGAACTGATCGTCGCGGTTTTCAAGTGGTGCCTGCTTTGATTGACGCTGGCAAGCGCTACTCGCAGGTTTGATTGTCGCTGCGCGACATTTCCTCGTTGGACTTGATTGTCGCGAAGGTCGGTGGCCGACCAGCGCGTGATTGTCGCTGGATCGCCGAGCGACGGCGGTAGCTCTCGACATTCATCTCGAAGATTGTCGCGTGGTGAACGAGGCGATCCACGGCGGCGAGCGTCATGGCGGGATCGGGGAAGACCCGATTCCATTCACCAAAAGGCTGGTTGGCGGTGATGAGGGTGGAACGCCGTTCGTACCGTGCGCTGATCAACTCGAACAGGACGGACGTTTCGGCCTGATCCTTGGTCACATATGCAAGGTCGTCGAGGATCAGCAGGTGATATTTGTCGAGTTTGGCTATCGCAGCTTCGAGCGCCAGTTCACGGCGGGCGACCTGGAGTTTCTGGACCAGATCGGAAGTGCGGGTGAACAGGACGCGCCAGCCATTTTCGATCAGCGCGAGGCCGATTGCGGCTGCCAGATGGGTTTTACCCCCACCCGGTGGACCAAAGAAGATGAGGTTTGCGCCTTTTTCGAGCCAGCCATCACCAGAACACAGCGCCGTCACCCGGGCGCGGGAGATCATTGGCACTGCATCGAAGGCGAAGCTGTCGAGAGTCTTGCCGGGTGGCAGGCGGGCTTCGCCCAGATGCCTTTCGATCCGGCGTCTGTCCCGTTCTGCGATCTCATGCTCGGCGAGCGCCGCAAGCAAACGGGCACCAGGCCAGCCTTCCTTGTCTGCCCGCGTGGTAAAGTCGGGCCAGATCAGTTTGATTGCTGGCAGGCGCAGGTCGTTGAGGATGAGGCTCAGACGCTGGGCGTCGATAGCGGGTGCGTTCCGGCTCATGCGGCTTCTCCCGCCAGGAGAACATCATAGGTGACCAGGGGGACCAGTTCCACCACCACGTCGGGAAGCGCCGCCGGATCGGGAGCGAAGCGTATTCGTAAGGCATCCATGTCGGGGAGACGGTTAGCAGCCACGTCGGCTGCCAGGAGTTCCGCGAGTTCGGCCTCGCAGGCTCTTTCGTGCGCCATTGCCAACAGTTCTACCATCTGCCGACAAGCGATCCGTTCAGGCAATGCGGCGATGAGCCGGTCGAAGGTCTGACGATAAGGCTCCCTTGGGAAGAGCTGGTCACGATAAACCAACTTCAGGAGCGCCATGGGTTTGCGCCGCAGGCTATGGATGACGTGCCGATAATCGACCACATGCCCGTGGGAGCCGTTATTGAACGACCGCCCCCGCGGCAATGTCATGAGGTGAGTGCCGCCGATGAACAGATCGAGGCGATCATCGTAAAGCCGAACGCGCAGCCGATGCCCGATCAGCCGTGAGGGCACGGTATAGAACACCTTGCGAAGCGTGAAGCTGCTGGTGGAGGTGACCGTGACGATCGTCTCCTCATAATCGCTGGTGCGCGCACCAGGCAGAGGCTGCAATACCGCACGTTCGGCGTCTATGCGTGGGCCGTTGCGCCGGTTCTTGCGGCTGACGACTTCGTCGATGAAGTGCCGGTAACTCGCCAGATCATCGAAGTCTCGCGAACCACGCATCAGCAGCGCGTCCTTTATTGCTGCCTTCAAATGCCCATGCGGACTCTCGATCCCGCCATTCTCATGGGCAACGCCGCGGTTGTTGCGCGTCGGCGTCATGCCATAATGTTCGCACAGCGCGTCATATCGCAGCGTCAGATCTTGCCGGGCATCGGCGTCCAAGTTGCGGAACGCGGCCGACAGGCTATCGCTGCGATGCTCAACCGGGGCACCGCCGACGGCCCACAGGGCGTTTTGCAACCCTTCTGCAAGCGCGACATAGCTCTCGCCGCCCAGAATGACATGGACGTGTTCGAAGCCCGACCATATCAGCCGAAAATGGTAGAGGCGATGATCGAGCGGCACGCCGACGATCGTTACGTGCTCATCGCTCATCTCGGTGAAGTCCGACAGGCCAAGCCGTCCCGGTTCATGCACCTGCCGGAAGATCACTTCCTGCTCGGGACCATGGATCGCCCGCCATGTTCGGATCCTTCGCTCCAATGTGCGCCGGATGCGCCCATCAAGCTCAGGGTGACGGCGACATATCTCCTCGAAAATCGCCACTGACCGCAAACCAGGCGCAGCCTGGAGCATGGGAACAACATCCTCGTCGAAGATCCCGGCTAACGGGTCCGGGCGTCGCCGTTCTCGCTGGACCTGCCTTTGCGAGGGAAGCCGAGGATCTCCCTCGATGCGATATCCGGTCGCCGTGCTGATACTGGCCTTGGCGGCGGCGATCGGAACGGCATGGGTATGTCGGAGCTTCATGTAGAGCCTCATCTGATGATCGTTGACGTGGCGGCCCGGCATGAACGACATCCCCTCTCGCGAAGTTATGCCTTTGAATACCTGACCGGCCGCAACCATCAGAAACGCCCCGGAAAGGGCGACATCGCCACCTGCTGATCCGGCTCCGGGCTACGCCCTACGCCGCATCAGCAGGTGGCGATTCTCATCTTGATTGACGCTGCTCTCTCATCCTGATTGTCGCGCGGCACTCAACCGGTACAGAAAGCTATTTAGGCGATCCGTATCACCTGATTTCGGCGAAAGTCCTATTGCTGATAGACCTGCCGGTTAAAGGTCAGAGATCGTCCGAAGGCACCCAATAACCGATGGTGTGCTGACCGATAACGAAATTTAATCGCTGAAAGGTGAGAGTGGCTCGAATCCCGCCTGAGTTCGTGATCTTCGCTTTGTCCCGAACGCTTCACCGAGCGCAGTCATCGGCGCATGGGCATAGCGGTCGTGTCCCGGTGCGTGGTGTAGGTTTTGAGGGTAGCGAAGCTGACCGGACGCGCGCTCATCGATAAAGCGCTGTAGCGGTCGGTCAGTTTCGCGGGTGGTCACCGGCGAACTTCGGATAAGTTTGGGTTGCGAGACTCAACTTACGGAGACCACCGATGACCAATGACAAGATGGACCTGCACGCCCTGGTTGGGAAGACAGCCGACGGCGATTTTCTACGCGATATGATCGGCTTTGCCGCGCAGCGGCTGATGGAGCTGGAAGTGGGCGACCTTACGGGCGCGGCCTATGGCGATAAGGATCCCGAGCGTCTCGCGCAGCGCAACGGCTATCGGGATCGGGACTGGGAGACGCGAGCAGGCACGGTCGAGCTGCGGATCCCCAAGCTGCGCAAGGGAACATATTTTCCAGGGTTTCTGGAGCCCCGCCGTATGGCAGAGAAGGCACTGACGGCCGTCATCCAGGAAGCTTATATCCAGGGGATCTCGACCCGCTCTGTGGACGATCTGGTCAAAGCCATGGGCATGAGTGGGATTTCAAAGAGCCAGGTCAGCCGACTGTGCGTGGAGATCGACGAGCGGGTGAAGGCTTTTCTCGATCGTCCGATCGAAGGAGACTGGCCCTATCTTTGGATGGACGCGACCTACATTAAAGTGCGGCGGGCTGGCCGCATTGTCTCGGTCGCCGTCATCATCGCCGTCGGCGTCAACAGCGATGGCCGGCGCCAAGTGCTCGGCATGGCGATCGGTCATTCCGAAGCGGAGGTCTTCTGGACCGAGTTTCTGCGCAGCCTTGCTCGTCGCGGTCTGCGCGGCGTGAAGCTGGTGATCTCAGATTCCCATGAAGGCATAAAAGCTTCCGTCGCCAAAGTGTTCAGCGCCACCTGGCAACGATGCCGGGTTCATTTTATGCGCAATGCGCTGGCGCATGCTGGCAAGAGTGGGCGCCGGGTCGTGTCGGCGTTCATCGCCACCGCCTTCGCTCAGGAAACGCCAGAGGCCGCAAAGGCCCAATGGCGTAGCGTCGCCGATCAACTGCGCCCCACCGTGCCGAAACTCGCCGCACTGATGGACATCGCCGAGGAGGATGTGCTGGCTTATATGACCTTCCCTGCCCAGCACCGCACCAAGCTTCACAGCAACAATCCAATCGAGCGCCTCAATGGCGAGATCAAGCGGCGTACTGATGTTGTCGGCATCTTCCCCAACGAAGAGGCGATTACCCGTCTCGTCGGCGCTATCCTTCTGGAACAGAACGACGAATGGGCCGTCCAACGCTGCCGCTACATGACACTTGAGAGCGTCTCAGGATTAAGCGATAATCCCATCAACACGTTGCCAGCCATGGCAGCATGATCAATCCGGCTTAGCCGGAGGTCGCTGTGACAACGCCAGCGAACCTACACCACGTTGTGGGGCACGATCGGCATAGCCAATCTCGCTATCAAGATGGGCCACCTCGCTTCGAAAGTTGCCCACAGCTTCCGCTCCCAATCAATGACGAAGAGCCGATAGCGCGCTACTGAAATACAAGACGTTTCTGTCTGTCAGGGAAGGTGTCGTTGACAAGGTAGGTTGGGTCGAACTCACCTGCCTGCATGAGACGTTGCCAGTCATGAATCTGGACGATACCACCCCTAACCGTAACCAGGCGTTCCTGTCGCAGGGTTTTAAGACTCCGGTTTACATGGACAGACGTCAGAGCGGCTGCATCGCCCAGCTGCTCCTGGACCATCGGCAGATCAAATTCCAAAAGCGGATATCCACGTCCGCCACCGTATCGGATCGCCAGCTCGCACAGAATGTGAGCGAGCCTTGACCGCGCGTCTTTTCTGCCGAGATTGACCGCCCACTGCATAAGAATGGCAGCATCCAATATGCAGTCCCTCCAGAATGCCTCTGCAATGGCTGGAAAATCTCTACCTAACGTCCGAACGGCGGCGTGAGGTACGCGCAGGATCAACGTGTCTGTCAACGCGGTCAGACCGCCGATCCCTATAGGTCGAACCGCGGAATGAAGATCTGCCATGTCGCCTGGTATATGAAGTGCGGTAGTTTGCCGCGAACCGTTTTTTACCTGACCAACCCGTGCGACAAGGCCAGACGCGATATAGCAACAATAATCCGTCTCTTCGCCAAGTGGCACAAAATCCTGCCTGGCACGCACCTCCATCTCGTAGGTCGGCAGCGCCATGATAGCGTGCTGTTCTTCTTCGGTAAGACGCGACCGCGCCAACAGACGTTGAACGAAAAGACCAAGGTCTGGTAAATGTTTAAGTCCGCCGATTTGCTCGTACTGCACGCCCTTCGCCCTCTGTTGACTCACAATATGCCAATTCTGGTCTCTACTCGAGATCCAGGGCTCGGGTTTGTCGCTAGGCCGCAGCAGCCTTGCTGTCGGTTATGGTGATTAGCTCCCGGAAATCGATGGTGGCCAAAACCTTCCCCGCATCATCTGCTACCTCAATACGATGACCAAGATCGATGGGTTCACCGGCTTTGACATGTTCGGCCATCAGATCGCGGGAGCTTCGTATCGCTTCCTCTTTCGCGGCGGCTAGATCCTCGAAGTCACGACCGTCCTCATCATAGGTGTCGGCGCTGTTGAACAGATTGAGATGATAGCGTGGCATGCCTCGATAATACCTGACTTTGTTACCCGTTCCGGCAGACCGGAGACAAATTTGGATAACGTGGATCAACGCTTGCCGCCTGAGAGATGATAAGGTCCTGTAGGTTGGCAATAGCCAAGCTGCCACCACGGCGTCCTAGACCGCAGTCGGATAAGGGGTTCGCAGTAAGATTGTAGACGCCCGGGTCGTCCGGCGTCCGGTGCTAAATGGCGCGGAAAAGATGGCAATCGACATATTAGAGGAACTGGAAGATGTCGAAGGCATTGATCTCGCCATGAATGATCAGCATCCGCCTTGGCCCTCTCACCTATGGATCGTTCGGCATGGGCAAAGTGCTGGGAATGTCGCCCGCGACGCTGCCCATGAAGCCGCACTTGATCGCATCGCATTGGAAGGGAGAGATGTCGACGTTCCGCTCAGTGCCTTGGGCGAGGAACAAGCGAAGTCGCTTGGTCATTGGTTTGCGCGTCGCGGACCAGGCCAGCTTCCTGATGTGATCCTCTCCTCGCCCTATCGCAGGGCCATTCAGACGGCCAAGCTATTTAGGGGCGAGGGCGGCGCTGCGTTAGACGAACCTGTCTGCATCGACGAGCGGTTGCGGGAGAAGGAGTTCGGGATCCTTGACGGCCTTACGACCGGTGGGGTGACGAAATTTGAGCCACAGCAGGCGGCGTTTCGGCAGACGCTCGGGAAATTCTATCACCGTCCGCCAGGGGGTGAGAGTTGGTGTGATGTCGTCTTTCGTCTCCGTGCGCTCATGGATACAGTATCTCTTCACTATGCGGGTCAAAGGGTCATCATCTTTGCGCATCAGGTCGTTGTCCTGTGCCTGCGTTATATTATCGAAAATATGGATGAGGCACAGATTCTGGATATCGATAGGCAGGAGGATGTCGCCAACTGCTCTGTCACCGAGTACCGCTTCGATCCGCACGCCGGGCGGCGCGGCAATCTGGTTCTCGAGCGCTATAATGTAGTGGCGCCCGATAATGTGCGGGCTGTGCCAGTAACCGATGCGCCCGATCGCCCCGCTGTTGCCAGGGGATGACCGAAATAATTGCTCTTGATGGGGATTGGCGCGCCGCTCATCCGCTACCCAAGATCGAGAGTGGTAGCGACAAGAATAGCAGGGGTCGCATCCTTCTGGTGGGCGGTGCGCGCTTTGTTCCCGGAGCCCTTGCCCTGACGGGCGAAGCGGCGTTGCGCGCGGGCGCAGGAAAATTACAGATGGCGACTGTAGAGGCGGTCGCGTCGCCTCTAGGCGTATTGATCCCGGAAGCTGCTATGGTGGGTCTGCCGATGCGCGAGGACGGCGAAATCGCGCTGGAGGGCGTTACTGTGCTCGCCGATCTTGTGCCGCTGTGCGACGTGCTGCTGGTCGGGCCTGGTATGAGCGCTACCAGCGACACGGGCCCAATCGTTCGCGGCCTCCTGTCCCTGTCACCACCGGCCCTACTGCTGGATGCTGCGGCGTTGACCTGCGCCGATCCATGTGAACTTGCGATAGCCGCTGCGAAGTTGCCGCTCATTCTTACACCTCATCATGGTGAGGTGGCCCGGCTGATGGGATGTGATCGCCATGCCGTCGCGGGTGATCCTGCGCAGATGCTATCGGATATAATATGTCAGACAGGCGCTTTTGTCGCGCTTAAGGGGCCTGAAACTTGGATCGGCGGGCCGGGCACCCCGATATTGCATTTCACCGGTGGTTGTCCCGGGCTAGGCATTGGTGGATCGGGCGATGTCCTTGCCGGCATCATCGGCGGTCTGATCGCCCGGGGAACCTCACCCTTCGTAGCGGTAGCCTGGGCCGTTGCGATACATGGAGCCGCTGGCCAACTTGCCGCGAGCGAGATTGGTCCCATCGGCTTTCTCGCCCGCGAATTATTGCCACGGATACCCCGCCTGCTCGAAACCCTCTGACAACTGCCGAGAACCCTTACCAACGTGCCGATTTAGTTCGGCCGGCTCCTTGCGGGTGCAAGGAGCCGGCACCGATTGCTAAAGCGCAAACAACCGCGAATTGGTGCGCCAACGAAAAGCGAACGTACTCAGCAGGGACCGGAAAATCAGCCTTTCAAAGTTCGTACAAAGATCGATATGCGCAACGACACTTCTGAACGGATCGCGTAGTTCCAAATTGTCGCCAGCGTACGTCACAGGTGGCGGCCTATGTTGCATGTGCCCACCAACCATAGGTTGGCTTAAACACCTTCGCCACACGGCAGACGCAAAGATCACGACTCTCGTCCCTCTTAATATTTGTGTTTAGGGTGCAAGCGGTGCCTGATCCTCATAGACCGCCGTGCGCTGCCGCGTCGGTGACATTCGGGCGATCGGGATTACGGGCACCCCCGCGGGATCATCAATGAACCATCGACTGCCGCTACCGTTGGCATGCCAACGATACCAGGCAACTCGTTGGCCCAGACGTCAGTCCCCTTCATTCCTTAGCGGACAAACGCGCGAAATTTAGGCCGGTCCTCAAGACCACCATTATGCAATCGTCATTATACGAGCGCCACCACCATGCTTCATAGGTTTGACCACGACCTGATCACCCAGACGATCGAACATGATATCAACTTTGTCGCTGCCGATGCTCAGATCCCTGATGATAAGGCTTTGGAGGAAACTCGGCAGCGTCGGTTGGTGAAAGGATATCTGTGCCGCCGGGACATCGAACTTTAGTCCCAGGCTCGACTGGATAAGCGCGAGCGGCGCAGCTGCCGACCAAGCCTGCGGACTGCAGGCCACCGGATAAAAGGTCGGCCCCTGTGACCGGCGGCGCGGAAAGCCGCAGAAAAGTTCGGGGAGACGCATCATGTCGACATAGGTGGCGGCGGCGAAAAGCCCCTCGAATATCTGCGCGGCTTCCCGCTGGTAGCCATAGCGCGCGAAGCCGCCGGCGATCAGCGCATTGTCGTGGGGCCAGATGGAGCCATTATGATAGCTCATCGGATTATAGCGCTTCTCGGTCGAGGCGATGGTGCGCACGCCCCAGCCCGAGAAGGAGGCGGGCGCCATCAACGTGCGGACGACAGCCTCCACCCGTTCCTCACGCGCGAGCCCGGTATAGAGGGCATGGCCGGCATTGGAGGACCGCACGCGGCAGGGTTGTTTGTCGCCGTCTAGCGCGAGGACATAAGTGCCCAGCGCCGCATCGAAGAAAGCGGCATCGAACCGATCGCGCAGCTGTGCCGCGCGATCGCGATAGTCGGCCGCGCCCGCATGGTTGCCGATTTCGCTGAACAGCGCCTCAGCCGCCTGCCAGGCACCATAGACATAGGCCTGCACCTCCGCGAGGGCGATCGGCCCGCGCGCGAGCGTGCCGTCGGCGTGAAAGATGGAGTCGTGGCTGTCCTTCCAGCCCTGATTTTGCAGGCCCTGGTCGGTCAGGCGACCATATTCGACAAAGCCGTCGCCATCGCGATCGCCATGGATGTCGATCCAGGCGAGCGCCGCTTCGATATGTGGCAAGATGGTCGTCAGGAAGGCGGCGTCGCCTGTCCGCTCCAGGTAAGCGCCCGCCAGCATCACGAATAGGGGCGTGGAGTCTATGCTGCCATAATAATGGCGGAACGGCACCTCTCCCAGTTCCGCCATTTCGCCATGGCGCACTTCGTGCAATATCTTGCCGGGTTCGGCGTCGGCCGTCGGATCGAAGCTGGTGGCCTGATGCGCGGCGAGATAACCCAGCACGCCGCGGCTGATCGCCGGGTCCATCCACAGGGTTTCGAGCGCGGTGATGATCGCGTCGCGGCCAAAAACGGTACTGAACCAGGGAATGCCCGCATAGGGATAGGGGCCATATTCAGTGTCGGTCGACAGCATCGAAATGTCCGCGACCGATCGGCGGGCAACCTCGTTGAACAGGTCGTTGGACGAATGCAGCGTCGCGCCGCGCTTGCGCGCCGCCCGCAGCGCCTCCATCGCCTCGCGCAGCGACTTGAGGAACTGCTTCGGGAGCCCCTCCACCGCCTCTACCTTCCTGCAGGAGATGCGGGTAAACAACGCGCAGCGCTCGCCTGGGGGCACGGTCACGTCGAACCGCGCATGGGTGTCGGTTAAATCATTGGGCATCGGATCGAAATGCAGGTGCGTCTCCCGTTCGCGGTCGTCGCGTCCGAGATAGCCGAGCAGTACGTCAGACAAACCGATCTGCGGTTCGCGCATCGTCCCCCGGCGCAGGCGCGTCATGCCACGTATTTCGAACAGGTCAGCAAAGTCCGCTGCGAAGCTCAGGTCGATGCTGACCTGGCGCGTTTCTGTGTCGAAGTTTCGGATAGAGAGGCGTTCGTACAACGCATCTTCCCAAAGGAATCGCGAGCGACGCAGGTGAATGAGGTCATGTTCCACGGCTACCTGGCCATCGTCCCCAAAGAAATCTGGATTGGTCAGGTCACAGGTCAACATCGCATTATCGTCCCGCAGCGCAGAACTAAGGAGGATCGGCCGCATCGCATTGATCGTGAGATAGAGGTGGGAGAGGTGCCGGGTATCGCGATGATAAAACCCTTCTGGACTACCGTGCCCGGAAATCGCGTCGCCGCTATGATCGAACACGGCAAAGCTGTCGCCATGTTTAAGCGTGCGCGGCCTGCGCTCATGTAGCGAGGCCGTCGCCGGGATGAAAAACTGGGTTTGCGCCTGGGACAGCGCCTCTCCTCCGGCGATGCCCGGCATCGCGGGCTGAGGCTGGCTCAGGTTCATGGCTTTTCCTATGCGACGATCTGCAATTCAGCTTCTACGCCTCGCTGGCGACGCAGCCTTGCCGCCTGGGTACGTGCGCCAGGCAAACGGTGGTACAATGTAACATAGTCCGCCGCCATCCGCTGCGCCGTGAAACGTGCGTCGAATGCGCCACGTACCCGTCGCCGGTCGAGATCGGGCAGGGCCGCAACGGCGAGTATCGCTTCGTCCTCGCTCTCGACGATGAAGCCGGACACGCCATGCTCGATTATTTCGGGGACGGATCCGCAGCGGAAGGCGATGACCGGCGTGGCGCACGCCATCGCTTCGATCATCACCAGCCCGAAGGGCTCGGGCCAGTCAATCGGAAACAGCAGCGCGGCTGCCTGGCCGAGAAAGTGAACTTTCTGCTGTTCGTTGATTTCGCCGATGAATTCGACATTGGGATAATTGTCCACCAACGGTGCGATTTCCCGCTCCCAATACCCGCGATCGACGGCATCGATCTTGGCGGCGATCTTGAGTTTGAGGCCAGAGCGCGCCGCTATGCGGATCGCGCGATCCGGCCGCTTTTCCGGCGAGATACGCCCAAGAAAGGCAAGATAATCCTCGCCTGCGTCCAAGCGCGGCGCCAGCAGGTCGGCTGGCAGGCCGTGATAGATAGTCCCGCCCCAATTGACCGGCGGCATAGGCAGGCGCTGATGATCGGAGATCGACACGAGACTGTGGTTGGCAAAGGTGCGGTAAAATGGCGGCAGATCGGGAAGGTCAAGCCGACCGTGTAGTGTGGTCACGGTGCGCCCAATGAAATCCTGCACCATCGGCAAATGCAACATGTCGATATGGAAATGCAGGGCGTCGAACTCGTCGGCGCGGCGGCGGACCTGCTCCAACATCATCATATGATAGGGGATGGTGTCGACCACAGCGGGGTTGAGGCGCAACGCCATGTCCGTGATCGGCACCAACTTGGCGCTGGTCTCCGAATCGCCGCTGGCGAACAGGGTGACATCGTGACCCTGGCGAACCAGTTCTTCGGTCAGATAAGACACGATACGCTCGGTGCCACCATAAAGCTTTGGAGGCACGCTTTCAGCTAACGGGGCGATTTGCGCAATCTTCATACAGACGTTCCTCTCAAACGAGTGGAGCCTCCGTCCCCCTATTTGCGGCAGGCTGCATCGCTACAAGCCTCCAAACGCGCGCGAGTTTCATGCACGAAAATCTTTCGTCTCATTTCTGCATCGCTGACCTGGGGAGAATAAATGCGAATGGCCACGCCAACCGCCAGTCATGCAGCAGCATTACCCTCGGCTAGCGATCCAATGATCTGAAGCGTGACCACTGCATTTTCCTGGCGGTGTGGATAACATTGCGCCGCTCCACGCTGCGCGAACCCCCTATTGCCCGTCTCTTGGAAGTCGGATTGGTCTGACTTGATCTTTATTCCCCAAGGGTGCCAGAAGGATCGAGAAGCTGTCGAATAGCCGCGCTCAGCGTTTCCGCACCATAGGGTTTCAATAGTACCATCGATGATGCGGCGCCCTCGCCGACCAGCTGCTCACTATGGCCGGTGGCGAGCAGCACAGGCAATTCCGGTGCTCGGATATGCAATTGCCGGGCAAGATCGATACCGCTAAGCCCCGGCATGACGATGTCTGTAAATACAAGATCGAACGATCGTTCTTGGAGAAGCGCCAGAGCCTCGGCAGCATTGCCGGCGCAATCGACAGTACAGCCGAGATCCTGCAGTAGCTGCTCGGCAAATTGAAGAACCTGCATATTGTCCTCAACAAGAAGAACCCTGACACCGGGTGGAATGGGTGCCAGTTCGCCTCGTGGTTGATTGGCGGTCGGCGTCCTGTCTACCTTGGGCAGGATGATGGTGAGTGTCGTGCCCACGTCGATGCGTGAGTGGATTTCTGCGACCCCGCCAGCCTGTGCCGCAAAGCCGTGGATTTGCGATAATCCCAACCCTGTTCCCTCGCCTATCGGCTTGGTGGTAAAGAATGGCTCGAAAACGCGGGCGATGGTTTCTGCCGACATGCCGCTGCCGGTATCCGTGATATCGATAGCTACCGCCGGTTGCCCTTCATATGCAGCGTCGCGCGTCTCAATGAGAAGGTTGCCCCCCTTGGGCATCGCGTCTCGCGCGTTGACTGCCGCGTTCAGTATCGCTGTCTCTAACTCGGTGGGGTCGACTTCTACATGAGCCTTTGCGGCAGCCGCCTTGACAGAAAGCGTGACCCCGCTGCCTAGCGACCGCGAAAGGACCTCGCCCCACGCGTCGAGGTGGACATTGAGATCGATGACCTCGGGCCGGATTGCCCGACGGCGGCTGAACGTCAGGAGATGACTGGTAAGGGTCGAAGCACGCTCAACGGTCGTGGCTATATTATCGATATAGCGGGCCCGTTTCTCCTCGGGCAGGTCCGGCTTTCGCAGCATCTCCGCCGCCCCGGATATCACGGTCAGCAGATTGTTGAAATCATGCGCTACCCCGCCAGTCAGTTCACCGATCGCCTGGAGCTTTTGTGCCTGTAGCAGCGCGCCGCGCGTTTCCTCCAGTTGTTCCTGCGCTTTCCGCTTCTCGGTGATATCCCTGGTGATCTTGGCAAAGCCGACATGTTTGCCACTCTCATCATGGATGGGATCGAGCAGGACATTGGCCCAGAAAAGCGATCCGTCCTTGCGGACACGCCAGGCGTCGGTCTCATATTTGCCATGGGCCAGGGCCGTGGCCAAAGCCTTTTCAGGTGTTCCCGCGATGCGGTCGTCAGCGGTGTAGAATATGGAGAAATGTTTCCCCACCACCTCGTCGGCATCATAGCCCTTGATAGCCTGTGCGCCCGTGTTCCAGTTGGTTATGATACCCTGCGTGTCGAGCATGTAGATGGCGCAGTCCTTCACGCCCTGCACAAGGAGGCCGAAGCGTTGCTCGGCCTGAAAAAGCGCCTGCTCCCGTTCGCGCCTTTTGGTGATGTCGCGACTTATCTTTGCGTAGCCGACCAGTTGGCCGGCAGCGTCGCGTATCGGTTCGATGATGGAGTTGGCGAAGAAAAGGCTGCCGTCCTTTCGGACTCGCCAGCCTTCCGCCTCAAAGCGACCTTCCTCTGCCGCTAAACGCAATGCGCGTTTTGGAAGGTCGGACGCTCTATCCTCAGCCGTGAAAAAGCAGGAAAAATGCCGGCCGACGATTTCCTCAGCCGTATAGCCCTTGGCCTTATACGCACCGCTATTCCATGTCGCGACCCGGCCTTCCAAATCGAGCATATACAACGCGTAATCTGTGACGGCATCAACCAGAAGCTGAAATTTGGCTTCAGCGGCCGCGAGCATAGGAGAAGGCGTCAAAATATGTCCTCACCAAGCCCCCCGGCTGGTCAATATGGACTTAAGTGCATATCGTATCATTCGCGATTATCAAGCGCGGTATCAAATAGCAGCTCGCCGCATCAACCTGCACAGCGATCCGGACGCCAAAGGCGGCGCAAATGACGGTACTGAAGTTGCGGACGTGATTATTCGTGACGTCGACGAGCCTGTCGTCGCGAACAGGAAGAAGGGCGTTGCAGGAAAAGATCGCGCAACTGGAACGAGGAGGCTTGGCCGGGGTTCTGACCGCAATCGCAAATGGCGGCCGGCACTGAGAGGATAAATCATGGTACAAGCATCAGCGATTTTTAACAGTCATGCAGAAGCCGAGCGCGCAGTATCGGAACTTCGGACCGCCGGCGTCAGCGATGCCGATCTTTCTGTTATCGCACACCACGGGGGTACCACTACCGCTACGTCCGGCGACGGTGAAATCACCGATGAGCATCATCGTAATGTGCTTCGCGGCATTCTTGGCGGTGGTGCTCTGGGGGCAGGGCTGGGCGTCGCGGCGCTTGCAATTCCCGGCGTTGGCCCTCTCGTCGCTGCGGGAGCTATCGCAGCCACTGCTGTGCCTGAGGCAATAGCCATTGGAGCCGGCATTGGCGCTCTGACTGGCACGCTTAACGAGGTGCTGACCAAGCATGGCGTCAATGAGGAAGATGCCAAATATTATGGCGGTCGCCTCAAGGACGGCGGCGTAATCGTGACTGTAAGCGGAACCGCAGTCGATACAGAACGTGCTCGTGATGTATTATACCGCAATGGTGGGCATAACTCTTCGCGGGTATCGTCCGCCACCCTCTAGGCGAACCAGGGCCGGTGCGTCATTCTCACCGGCCAATTTTTTGTGATGCGACAAGTAGCGATGATCGAGATGAAACCCTCAAACGTCACGCACCAAGACCAAAGCGTGCTCGATAGTACCGTGATCGTTCTGACGACGGACACGTCCGCGGAGATTTGATCATTGCGCTTAAGCAGGAATATTCGGTCTTGGCGCGTGGTTGAAGAAAGCGGACAGTCGGCTGTCAGGCAATGAGAATCGGCGGCTAGGCGTCCGTGAAGGGTCGACCTATGCCTGTCGATCTCTACCGGCGCATGGCAAGTGCAGCCATGCCGGTCGCTTCGTCGGTCATGAAGAGATAGGCGTCCGTCCCAGGCTTGCGGTCCTTGTTGATTGACTTTGCCGTGACAGAGCCGTCCTTGTCCTGATGAGCAGCCAGCCAAGTCTGCGCCTTCATGAGCGCGGCCGCGCTGGTCACGCCTCCTGCTTCACGCAGAATAACCGCTACTACGGCGGTGGCATATCCGTCGCTCTCTTGCGGCAGGCTGGAGCCGTCGATCCTCTGCCAGGTCGACAGGCTTGGTAAATTCCATCCGCCGTCCGCTCGCTGGGATGCGACCAATTCCGAAATCACTTTGCTTCGCTGATCCGGCGGCAATACGCCGCCAAGCTGGCTGTCAGCCCACAGGATAAGTGCGCGGGAATAAAGCGAGCCGCCGATGCCTGTTCGCAGATAGGCGCGCAGCGCATCAATCTGCGGAGCAACCGCCGGATCGGCTGCATACCCATCGGGCGCACGCGCGACAGCCAGCGCGGCCAACGTCGCCCCCCAATAGGTGGCTGTCGGGGATTCGAAGGGTTCCAAACGGAAGTTGAGCCAGGTAAAGCCGCCCTTCTGATCGCCCGCCTTCATCTGCACGCCCCACATGTGGGCGAAGGCCTGTCGCGTGTCGGGTCCGAGGTGGCCGCGTTCCTGATCCCGCGTCGCCAGTATCAGCGCGTTAAGAACGGCTTCGACCCCGCGCGATTCCGCCGACTTGGGTACGCCGCGTGTCTGGTCGGGATAGAAGGGTTCGACTTCATCCCAAAGATAGACGCGCTTAACCACGTCATCGAACATTCCCATCTCATCGACGCTTTGCCTCTGCTTGCCTGACTGGCTGCGGAGCGAGGGCATGGCGAGGACATGCGGCAACGAGGTGTGGCAGGATACACAGCGCGTGCCATGGTCCCGCTCAGCCTTGGGCCATTGACGCCACCAGGTGAGACGATTGTCCAGATAGGCTGCTGCTGCGGTGCCATTCCAGGCCGACTTCTTTGTTGGCACGGCGTCTCCACGCGCGACCATTACCACGGCGAGTAAAACGGCGGAAGAAATGAGCGGCCAGCGTGTCATGCAGGATTCCCGACGATGAGAGAAAAATGATAGCGAAGAGGTGCATTGGCACCATGGGTCATTCGACGTAATTCGCCTGAAAGGGTGAGGATTTCATGCCTTGCTGTCGGCCAGGCTGTGCATGATCAAAGCCATCGGCAAGAGCGGGTTCTGGGCCATCAATCCGTCAATCACGCCAGCTTTGTTCGAGGCCGGATGGTTTTGGCTGGCCTTCCACTTACCCTCCATCCGGTCGATCGAGATTTCGATGCCGGTGATGCCTTTAAGCTGGCCCTCAATATAGGATGCTGGCGCATCAGTGACGGACCACGGCTCGGGTCGATATTGCTCCTGCTGCCCGGTCAGAGCATCGATCTGCATCCTGAGCCAGTCGGGATCGTCAATGATGACGGGCCGCCCTCTTGCCTGCACCATGACATAATTCCAGGTCGGAACGACTTTGCCATGCAGCCGCTTGGTGGGATACCAGGACGGCGAGACATAGGCTTGCGGTCCCTGAAAGATCACCAGCGCTTCAGTGCCCACACGAAGGTCCGCAAGCTGCGAATTTGCTTTCGCCAGATGTGCCTTCAGCACCCCTCTTTCGCCAGCGTCGGAATGCAGCGTGAAAGGAATGAGGTTGGCGCTGATGCCGCAAGCTCCCGATGTCACGAGCATGGCGAGCGGATAGGCAACGATCGCCTGATGCAGGATTTCGATGCGATCTTCGCGGAAGGCGGAAGGCCGATACATGGCGCGACCCGTCAACCGAAGGTGCGCATCAGCAAGGATGTCGCAAGCGAAAGCATGGTGATCCCCACGATAGCATCCAGCACGCGCCAGGCCATGGGACGGGCGAACAGCGGCACAAGCAAGCGGGCACCGTAGCCCAGCGCGGCGAACCATGTGAAACTGGCTGAAACGGCCCCTGCGACAAAGATCGGTCGCAGGGCAGCGGGCTGAGCCGACCCTGCCGCGCCCATCAGCAAGACCGTATCAAGATGGACGTGCGGATTAAGAAAGGTGAAGCCAGCTGTCGCGGCAATCGCCCCGCCAAGGCTTATGCTGCCGTTTGAAGCTACTGCCATAGTCTCCGGTGCGGCCATGCGTCGCAATGCTTTGAAGCCGTACCAGCCCAAAAAGGCCGCTCCGCCGATTGTTAAAAAGAGCGTCAATTGCGGGACAGCTGCCAGAAAGGCACCGACGCCTGCAACGCCCGCCAATATCAGCAGAGCGTCTGCGCTGCCGCAGAAAAGGACGACTGGCCCAACATGCTCGCGCTTGAGCCCCTGTCGGAGCACAAACAGGTTCTGGGCCCCGATAGCCATGATCAATGCCGCAGACAGCAGGAAGCCGGAGAGAAAGGGAGCGAACATGTTGGTCATTCTCTCCTTATCCCGCATTACCGAAGCTTAGCATAACTTGTTATTCTAACCCCGATGAAGCAATGCTTCATCATGCTGGATTATCCCTCCCTTGCGGCTGTCGCTGCCGTCGTGCGCGAAGGCAGCTTCGAAAAAGCCGCCGCTCTGCTCAAGATCACCCCCTCGGCGGTTTCTCAGCGGGTCAGGGGATTTGAAGAGCGGTTGGGAATCGCCCTCGTCGTTCGTGGGCAGCCTTGTACGGCGACAGAGCAGGGCCGGGCGTTATGCGCGCATTTCGACAAAGTGCGTCTGCTTGAAGCAGACCTTCCGATGAGTTTTGCCAATGGCATGCAGGATAGCGCCCGCCCATCCTTGAGCATTGCGGTCAATGCGGACAGCCTTGCGACATGGTTTGCATATGCCATGGCGGACTTTGCCCGAACGACCGGGATGCTGGTGGAATTGACGCTTGAGGATGAAGGGCACACGGCCGATCGTCTGCGGACCGGAGAAGTGCTTGCTGTCGTTACGTCCGACCCGGAACCCGTTGCAGGATGCAGGACGATTGCACTGGGATCACTCAGCTATGTCGCTTGTGCCAGCCCGGATTTTGTCGGTCGATATTTCCCGACCGGGATCGACAAAGACAGTCTTAACATAGCGCCAGTCATGCGCTTCAACAGAAAAGACCAGCTACAGGGAAGGTGGGCTAAAGCCGCCTTCGGCGCGGACCTGAATGCACCAACGCACTGGATTCCATCGACACAGGGATTTCTCGATCTCGCCTGCGCCGGTCTTGGTTGGGGCCTTCAACCGAAAACATTGGCAAAACCGCGTATCGACGCAGGGACGCTGATCGAATTGGTGCCGGGAGACACAATGGACGTCCCGCTATTCTGGACAGTATCCCGTCTCCATGCACAAGCCCTTCAGACCATGACCGAGGCTGTGAGGAATGTCGCCGAGCAGCATCTCTATCCCGTAGCGACATGAAGAAGCAGACTGACCGGAATCGGGAACGAAAAAGTCGGTCATGAATGTCTCATGAGGGTCGACGTCAGCCTGATTTAGCTATGAGCAAAACCTTGGTAGCCGCCGGAGCATGAGAACCGTCGTTCCGGCAACCCCGAGGATAGGTCAGATTGTCACGGGCAAAGCAAAACTCACATGACCGAACACTGTCTATGAATTAAGTAGAGATTGCTTGAAAGGGCTGCGGTTGGTCGCCGTACCCGATGACAACATCAGCGTCTGACCCGCGGCTTTTGATGGGATGCAGCTTGCTCCGCGATACCAACGGCTAAAGCGCACGGTGCCAGGGCGTCCACGCCAGGGATCGTGTTCCCCCCTTCCAATATGGGGTTGAAACGATGCGCTCTTACCAACTTTCCACTTAAACCGTAGCGCGGCGGTCAGCCGCTCCTTCGGCTCACCCGCCATCGCCGTTTCACAAGGCGTACCGGTGCCGTTCAACGGGCACCGGTGGCGATCGGCCGCCTGTATCGTCCAAGCACCGGAGGCGCAGGCGCAGGCGCATGCCTTAAAGGCCGCCAGCTTCGGCAGCATGATCATCAACAATGACGGCCACATCCGCGTCCCGCTCCATCCGGCGAGCGGATTGTAATAAGAAAAATCAGGGACAAGACATGACATCCATTTCCACTCGCTCGCGGCATTTCGGGCTGCATCACGCCATGCTTGCGAGCGCTGCTTTAGTTACGGTTTCGCCGCACGACGCGTTGGCCCAGTCCGTGTTGCCGGTTGAATCCGCTGCCGCAGAGGAAGACGCAGCGGCGATCACGGTCACGGCCCGCCGCCGTGACGAAAGTGCGCACGACGTGCCGATCGCGCTCAGCGTCATCGGCGCAGATCAACTCGCCGCGACCGGCAATTTCTCGCTCGGCCAGGCCCAGCAATTGGTGCCCAGCCTTCAGATTTTCAGCTATAATCCGCGCAATACCAACATCAACATTCGCGGCCTTGGCAGCAACGTCTCGCTGACCAATGACGGGCTGGAAAATGGTGTCGGTGTCTATGTCGACAATGTCTATTATGGGCGCGTCGGCCAGTCGCAATTCGACCTGGTGGACTTGCAGCAGATCGAAATCCTGCGCGGGCCGCAGGGGACGCTGTTTGGCAAGAACACCACGGCGGGTGCGATCAACATCTCCACCCGCCCGCCCAGTTTCGAGACGGAGTTTTCAGGCGAAGCGACGCTGGGCGACTATGGCTTTCATCAGCTGCGTGGATCGCTTTCGGGTCCGTTGATCGCGGATAGGATCGCTGCGCGGATCAGCATTGCCGATACGCATCGCGACGGCTTCATCGACAATGTCCGTACGGGAACGAAGGCGTCCGATTACGACAATTTCAGCGTGCGCGGGCAGTTGCTGGCCACCCCTAGCGAAGCGCTGTCGATCAAGCTGATCGGCGACTTCTCCAAACAGACGCTCAATTGCTGCGTCAACCTGCTGGTGGGTAGCTATAGCCAATATGACAATGGCGCAGCGCTGCCGAACAATTTCGAACAGCGTGTGGCGCGAGCGGGCTACACGCCGCTGCCCTTCGATCCCTTCGCGCGTAAGACCGATGCCAATTCCCATTACCAAGCCGATATGCGCGGCTATGGCGCATCGGGTCAGGTTGACTGGGATTTGGGCGGCGTCGCGCTGACATCCGTCACTGCCTATCGCTGGTGGGATTGGGACCCGGCGAACGATAGCGATGCCATCGGCCTGTCGGTGCTGACCAAGGCCCAGCAGGCCAATCGCCAGCGCCAGTTCAGCCAAGAGTTGCGGATTGCCTCCACCGGTGAGCGCGCGATCGATTATGTCGCGGGTCTCTATTATTTCTGGCAGACCGTGCGCGGCTATGGGGCGACTACTTTTGGGGTCGATGCGCCGCTTTATAATCTGCCAGGCGTCGCCGCCAATGTCCGGGAGGCAGCCATCGCCAATTATGGCGTCGAAAGCTATTCCGAGCCAACTACGAAAAGCTATGCCGCGTTCGGTCAACTGACCTGGAACGCCAGCGATGCGTTCAAGGTAACGGCGGGCCTTCGCTACACTTATGAAAAGAAGGCGGGCCTATTCGAACAGCATGTCGTGTCGGGCGCAGACCTGTCCACCCTGTCCGCCAGCGAACGCGCGACAGCGCAAGCGTTGCGCAATCAGTTCGGACCAGTCGCATCCTTTACGACAGCCTTTGACGACGCCAATGTCTCTGGCCTGCTCAACCTGTCCTACAAGGTCGCGGGTGATGCCCTGCTTTACGCTACCTATTCCCACGGCGGCAAATCGGGCGGCCTGAACCTGTCGGTGATCCCGGTCGGCGTCGATCCCAATGTGAAGCCAGAAACGGTGAACCATTTCGAATTGGGCGCCAAGACGCAGTTTCTGGATCGCAAGGCAACGCTCAATCTGGCCGGCTACTGGACTGAAATCACCGATTATCAGACTGCGATCACCGAGCAAGTCGCCAACACCGTATCCTACCGCCAATATATCGCCAATGCCGGCAAGGTGCGATCGCGCGGGTTTGAGGCGGACCTGGCCTATGCGCCAACTCGCCTGGTCAGCCTGTCGGCCTCCGCTGCTTATGTCGATGCGACCTATCTGGATTACCGGAACGCGCAGCAGGCGGTCGAAAATCTGAATCTGGGATCGTTGCAGGATCTGTCCGGTGCGCGGCTGGCAGGCGTGCCGAAATTCACCTGGACGTTGGGCGCGGACGTGGCGCAGCCGATCGGGAACTGGGGTAGCCGGGGGATAGAACTCTATGCCCATGGCGATTTTTCGCACCGTTCGTCGATCTACACCGCCGTCAGCAACAGCCGCTACTCGCTCGCACCGGGCTACGGCCTGCTCAACGCACGCGTCGGACTGCGATCCGACGACGGGATCTGGGATCTGTCCGTCTGGGCACGCAACCTGACTGACAAAAATTACTTCGTAACGCTCAGCCCGGCCAACACAGGCCTGATCACCGGCCAGGTAGGCGATCCCCGCACGGTCGGCATCACCCTTCGCACGAAAATATGAGGTCCAGTCATGGCCACGCTTTTTTCTCGCCCCATCCTGCAATCGACCCATAGCGGCCGCGGATCGGATCAGCGTAAGCCGCGCGAACTCAATGGCGTGCGCCTGGCCGGTTTCGCATCGCTGGCGGTGCCCATCTATGCCGCGCAAATGCCGCTGACAGTCTACCTACCCGCCATTTACGCGCAGCAGTTCGGCCTGTCGCTGGCGGTGATCGGCACGATCTTCCTGGCCGAACGGCTGTGGGGGGCGCTGGCCGATCCGTTGATCGGCAGCCTGAGCGATCGCACCCGCAGTCGCTTTGGTCGCCGTCGTCCGTGGATCGCGGCGGGAGCGCTGGTGTTCGGGATCGCCGCTATCGCCCTTTTCTTCCCGTTTCTCCCGGTGACGCCACTCTATCTCGCGGCGGCGCTGTTCATCCTCTATCTCGGCTGGTCGATGATCCAGATCCCTTATCTCGCCTGGTCAGGCGAGATTTCGGGGCAATATCATGAGCGAACGCGGGTCGTGACCTATCAGGCGGTTGCAGGATCGGCGGCGCTGCTGCTGGTGCTGGTCCTACCCACGATCATCGATCAGTGGCAGCCGCACAATGGTATGCTGAAACTTGGTGCCATGGGCACGGTCGTTCTGACCAGCCTCGTCATCGCGCTGCCACTCGTGCTGCGCGCCTTTCCCGAAGCTCCGGCACCGTTACAGCCCCCGGTGCGCCTGTCCTTCGCACGGGCCGCCGCCGTGGTGTTCAGCGACAGGCTGCTCCTGCGCGTCCTCGCGTCCGACCTGGCGGTGACGGCGGGCCAAGGTATTCGCAGTGTCCTCATCGTCTTTTTCGTCACTTTCTACATGGGGCTGCCGCAATGGGCGAGCGGGCTGTTCCTGCTGCAATTCATCTTCGGCATCGCGGCAGGGCCTATCTGGGCGCAGATCGGCTACCGCATCGGCAAGCATCGCGCCGCGGTGACGGGAGAAATGGTTCAGGTCGCGATCAACCTTGGTCTGTTGTTGGTCACGCCCGATGCGCTTCCCCTGCTGCTGGGCCTGGCCATTGCCCAGGGGTTTGCGCAAGGATCAGGCAATCTCATGCTCCGTTCCATGGTGGCCGACGTCGCCGACCGGCACAGGCTGGAAACCGGGCATGATCGTACCGCGCTGTTCTTCTCCGCCTTCAGCCTGTCGGTAAAAGCGGGGACAGCGATCGCCATCGGCATCGCCCTGCCGCTGGTCGCCTGGTTCGGCTTCGATCCCAAGGGCGCAAACAGTCCGGAGGCGCTGCATGGCTTGCTGCTGGTATTCGCCCTCGGCCCGGCGATCGCTCATGCTTTGTCTGCTGCGCTGATCCACGGCTTCCCGCTGGATGAAGCGACCCACGCGGACGTTCGCGAAACACTGGCCCAGCGCGACGCCGCGCTGGTGCCGGCGGAATAGGGCGGGACGTCATGGCGCACCAGACCGATCCACCGCTTCCCCGAACCAGGATCACCCCCAAAAATTATCAGGAGATTTGACATGACCAACCTTCTTGCCAGCTTCATCAATGCCGCAGACCCCACCAGCCCGCTCGACATCGCGCCTGTCGCAGGCCGCATCGGCGCGGAGGTGCGCGGCATAGCCTTGTCCGGCGATCTGGATGGCGGCACGATCGCCGCGATCCGCACCGCGCTTTCCCGGCACAAAGTGCTGTTCTTCCGCGATCAGACGGAACTGGACGATACCCGTCACGAAGCCTTTGCCGGGCTGTTGGGCGAACCGGTCGCGCACCCCACCGTGCCTGTGGCGGACGGATCCCATTACCTGCTCGAACTGGATTCCAAGGAGGGCTATGCCGCATCCAGCTGGCACACCGATGTCACCTTCGTCGATGCCTATCCCGCCGCATCGATCCTGCGCGCCATCACCATCCCGGCGGCGGGCGGCGATACGCTCTGGGCCAATGGGGCCAGCGCCTATGAAGGGTTGCCTGAAGCACTCAAGACGTTGGTCGATGGCCTGTGGGCCGTTCATAGCAACAAATATGATTATGCCGCTGCGCTCAGCATCAAGGACGCCAAGCGGGCAGAAGAATACGGCCGCATCTTCGCTTCGACGGTTTACGAGACCGAACATCCGGTGGTCCGAGTTCATCCCGAAACTGGCGAGCGGTCCCTGCTGCTTGGGCACTTCGTCAAGAATTTCGTTGGGTTGAACTCGGCGGATTCGCAGCGACTCTTCGCCATCCTGCAGGATCATATCACCCTGCCCGAAAACACCGTCCGCTGGCGCTGGCAGGCGGGCGACGTCGCAATCTGGGACAATCGAGCCACCCAGCATCGCGCCATCGCCGATTTCGGCCTGCAACGCCGCACGCTTCGCCGCGCCACCATCGCAGGCGATGTGCCGATTGCGATCGACGGCCGCCACAGCCGCACGATCAAGCAGGAAGTCCAGCCGGCGCTGGAAGCAGCCGAATAATCCGGTTCTCCCCCGAACCCAAACCGGCCGAACTGGGCTGCGCCGTCCTTCTGGGGCGGCGCGGCTCCCTTTTCGTGAAAGACCATGCCTGATGCCTAAAATTCCCCGTTTGCTGGGGCTCGCGATTGCCCTTGCCACCAGTGTCGCAACCCTTCCTACGCAGGCGGCGCCGGACAAGCGCCCCAATTTTCTAGTCATCGTCGCCGATGACCTTGGCTATTCCGATCTGGGCGCCTTTGGCGGAGAGATCGCGACGCCCAATCTAGATGCACTGGCGCTGTCAGGCCTGCGCCTGACCGACTGGCACACCGCGCCAACCTGTTCGCCCACACGCTCCATGCTGCTATCAGGCACGGACAATCATCGCGCGGGGCTGGGCACGATGGCCGAACTGGTCGCCCCCAATCAGAAGGGCAAGCCCGGTCACGAAGGCTATCTCAGCCCCAAGGTTGCGTCGCTTGCCGAATTGCTGTCCGCCAATGGCTATCGCACCCTGCAATCGGGCAAATGGCATCTGGGTCTCACACCCCAACAGGATCCAAGCGCACGCGGTTTCCAACATAGCTTCGTGATGTTACAAGGGGCGCATAATCATTTCGGCACGGACCTGACGACCGATCCGTCCAAGCCCGGTGCTACCTATCGCGAGAATGGGCAGACCCTGAGCGCGCTCCCCGCCGACTTCTATTCGTCCGATAGCTTCACGACCAAGCTGATTGACCAGTTGCGCACCACCGCCATTGGCAAAGACGGGCAGAAGCCCTTTTTCGCCTATCTCACCTTCACCGCCCCACACTGGCCATTGCAAGCCCGCCAATCGGACATCGCCCGATATAAGGGTCGCTATGACGCAGGGTTCGAGGCTTTGCGGGCCGCGCGGCTAAAACGACAGGCTGAACTCGGCCTTATCGATCCGAATAAGCCAGCGCATGATCCTACTTATAATACGCGCTGGAACCAACTGACCTCCGCGCAGCAGCAGGTCGCCGCTCGCGATATGGAAATCTACGCCGCGATGGTCGATCGGCTCGACCAGAATGTGGGCCGTGTGATTGCCGAGCTTAAGCGCCAGGGCGTCTACGACAATACCGTCATCCTGTTCACCGCCGACAATGGAGCGGAAGGAATGGATTTGGAAACGACCCAGCTCAAAGGTATGAAAGAAAGGCTGGCCACGTCCGACAATAGTTTGGCCAATCGTGGCAATGCGAACTCCTACATCGCCTATGGCCCAGCCTGGGCGCAGGCGGCCACAGCGCCATCTTGGCTATACAAGGCTTATGCAACAGAGGGCGGAACGCGCGCCGTCGCATTCATCCACTATCCCCGCGCGGAAAAGCAGGCGAGTATCGCGCCCATCTTCGGATCGGTCATGGACGTGGCGCCAACATTCCTCGACCTCGCGGGGATCGCTGATCCCAAAGACCAATTTGCAGGACGCACGGTCGAGCCGATCCGCGGCAAAAGCTGGGCCGACTATCTGTCTGGCAAAGCGGACCGCGTCTATGCGGCAAACGACGCCGTAGGCACGGAATTGTTTGGATCGCGCGCGATCCGCCAGGGCGACTGGAAGATTACGGATGTCGGTGATGGCCAATGGCATCTTTTCAACCTGTCCGATGATCCCGGCGAAACCCATGACCTGAGTAGGGAACAGCCTGACCGGCTGGCGCAACTGGTCGCACAATGGGACGCCTATGCAACCGACGTTGGTGTGATCTTGCCTGACCAGCGGATCTATGCGCCATGATCCGCTTGGTTGTGTCTATCGCATTATTGATGGCGGCAGGGCCGATCTCGACAGGGCCGACGCTGAGCGCTGTCGGCCCGAGGGAGCGCCGCCCTGTGCCGCCCAACGATCAGCTATGGGTGCCGGGCGGCACCGCCCGTTTCGGTAGCAACCAAGCCTATGCGGACGGAGGCCCCACTTACACTGCTAGGGTCAGGGGTTTCTGGATCGACCGGCATGAAGTGACCAATGCCCAATATGCCGCCTTCGTCCACGCCACGGGCCATGTCACGCGCGCCGAGAAGGATGGTGGCTCGGCCGTATTCGATCCGCCCGGCCCATTGGACCGCCCCACATCGCCCGACCAATGGTGGCGCTACGTGAAAGGTGCGAACTGGCGTCATCCTGAAGGGCCAGGTAGCGGGCTGCGCGGTCGCGACCGTTGGCCGGTTGTCCATATCTCTTATGATGATGCGCTGGCTTATGCCCAGTGGACCGGGCGATCCTTGCCCAACGAGGAGCAGTTCGAATATGCCGCGCGCGCTGGCGGGGCCGAAAGTCTCGATCAGCCCCCGCCCGATGCCGCCAATAGCTGGCAAGGTACGTTTCCGATCAGTAATGACAGCACGGACGGCCATAGTCGCTTGGCTCCGGTCGGATGCTATAAGGCCAATGCCTATGGGCTCAACGATATGATCGGCAACGTGTGGGAATGGACAGGAAGCTGGTATCAGCCAGGACATCAGCCGATGCGCGCAGGATGGGGCACACCGGGCAATCCCAGCTTCGACCCCAGCCAGCCTGATGCTCGGACGCGTGTCATAAAGGGCGGATCATTCCTGTGCGCACCCAATTATTGTGCCCGCTACCGCCCCTCGGCGCGCCATGGCCAGGATGAGACGCTAGGCGCATCGCATCTTGGCTTTCGGACTGTCAGTCGGGGATGAGGTGCCGCATTTCGTGCAATTTGCGTATCCGCGATGTTTAGCCGGGATTGAAAACAGTGTGACAGCCAAAAACGGAAAATGCCTGGAGCGGCGGAAATACGAAAGATCGCAGGAGGCGAACATACCCCATTGGCGTTCGTCTTATGACCATCATGGTCATAGGAGAAGTCTCATGGGATTATCGGAATTATGGACTTGTAACGGTTTTGTGCCGGTCACCTATCTCATTAAGCCACCTTGGCTTCGAAGGCGAGCGGGCTGATGCCGCCCAGATATGAATGTCGGCGGCGGGTGTTGTAGAACCCGTTGATGTACTGGAAGATGGCAGCTTCCGCCCGGCGCCGTGTCGGCCAGCTCTGCCGCCAGATGAGTTCGGCCTTCAGGGATTTGAAGAACGTCTCGACGGAGGCATTGAGGCTCCTATATTTGTCAAGCGCTGGTCAGAGATGCTTTTGGGCGACATAGGTGGGTAAAGATTTCGCGAACGATGTATCGCTTAAGGCAGCGTATAATCTCCCGGTTGCTCTTTCCCTCCATTTTTCGTTTGCTGACATAGGCAAGTGTCGGCGGATGGTTGCGCATCCGAACGATTGCAACCCGATATAGCGCGGCATTGGCTTGCCGGTTTCCACCACGGTTGAGTCGGAAGCGGTTGGTCTTGCCACTTGATGCGGGGATGGGACACACCCCGCAGAGCTTGGCGAGTGCAGCTTCGGAGCGGATTCGGGTGGGATCATCGCCGACCAGTATAAGCATTTCTGCCGCCGTCATCGTCGCGATCCCGTGCGATGCCAGCAACGTTGGTGCGTTGGCCATGACCAGTTGCTCGAGCGCCTTGTCGTGCGACTGAATTTCTTCGTGTAGAGCCAGCCAGCGTTGTGCCAAGGCCCGCAAGGCGGTTTTGGCCGATGCGATCGTCGAGGTCATTGCGCCGGGCCTGAGTGCAGCAATATATCGGATCAGCGCGATTTTTCCGTTTATCTGATCGAGCGTGTCGCGCAGCGCCGCAGGTGCGTTGATGATCAGGGTTTTCAGGGTCACCATGGCCTGCGACCGGCATTTGACTGCTGTGTCGCGTGCGATTTTGAGATGCCGGATCATCTCGACGGATCCTGTTTGCGTTTTGGGTTGGGCGATCGCCTGTCCGCCCAGCACCGACCGTGCGGCGCCTTCAGCGTCGAGGCTATCGCTTTTGCCATGTTGATAGCGCAACTGTCGATTAGGTCTGGTGACCTCGATGACTTTATGGCCCTGGGCCAGAAGATGGCGAGACAGCCCGGCTCCGTATGATCCAGTCCCCTCGATGCCAAAGGCTGTGATGGTGCCCAACGCACACGCCCAGTCCTCGAGCAATTTATAGCCCTTTGTTGTCGCTGGAGCCGAAAAGGCCGTCAATCGGCTGCCGTTGTTATCGATTGCCACGGCAACATGGATGGATTTATGGGTATCGACACCGATAATGACGCCGCTGATGTTGGTATTGGTCATGTCCTGTCCTTCTCTGAACGGTGCCCGGGCACCGTTCAGAGAAGGACAGGACTGTGAAGGGGCAAACCCGTCAGGCTCCTATCAAGTCACATCTCGCCCGTTGCCAGGGCGACTTGATGGCCGACACGTCAACGCAATGACACGGGGTCAATCGTAGCATGGGTCAGACCATCAAGCCGCAGCAACATAATCACAGTCGTAGCAGTTACCCTTGCCGCTCATTGATGGACGCAGGCCATAGGCCTGCAGCTTTTTCTGATAGTCGTAAGAGCAATATTGGCTGCCGCGATCCGAATGGAAAAGGCAGCCCTCGGGAGGCTGGCGCAGGCGCACCGCCATATCCAGCGCCCTGATCGCCAGGTCTTTCTTCATCCTGTCGCTGACTGCCCAGCCCACGACGCGACGGCTATGTAGGTCCAGTATAACAGCGAGGTAGAGCCAGCCTTCGGATGTCCAGATATAGGTGATGTCGCCGGCCCATTTACGATTGGGCGCATCTGCGGCAAAATCGCCGTCCAGCCAGTTTGCCGCGACACCCAAGCGATGGTGGCTATCAGTCGTAACCTTGTGCTTGCGCGTGCGGACTGGCTTGATCCCGTTGATCTTCATCAGCCGCCCGACCCGGCGCTCGCCCACATCGAGCCCCACCTCCTTCAACTCCATCGTCATGCGAGGACGGCCGTAGCTGCCAAGGCTCAGCCTGTACTGTTCCCGGATGTGGGCCAGCACTTTCATATCCGTCCGCTCCCGCCTGCTGATCGGGCGCGAGCGCCAGGAACGATAGCCGCGTTCACTAACATCCATGACACGGCAGAGCAGTTCAACGGGCCACCGGTGTCGCCAGCTATGCACAAATGCGAACTTCACGGCCTTTGGCTCGCGAAGAACTGCGTGGCCTTTTTTAGCACTTCCCTCTCCTCCCGCAGCACACGGTTCTCAAGACGAAGGCGTTCATTCTCACGCGCTAAATCTGCCTGCGGCGCTGAAACCAGATCACTAGGCCGATACTGCGATACCCACTTCCCCAGTGTCGACTTCCCAATCCCCAAATCCGATGCAACCCGGTCGCGGGGTAACCCGCTGGTCAGTGCAATCCGCACCGCCTCCTGCTTGAACTCTTCTGTGTGCTTGATCATCTCGTCGGTCTCCTGTTGCGAGCTCTAATCGCTCAGGTGACCGGCGCAAATCCGTTACAAGTCCATTTGATCCCGCCGCTCACGAAAGGATCTCGTGGAACGCAGGGCGTAAAATTGGCGCAAAGCGAGCGCTTAAACCTCGACAGATTTGGGCGGTCCGTTTTTTTCTCGATCAACACAGGCGGGTCCGTGACAGGGCCCTTTTCGATCTCGCCATCGATAGCAAACTACGCGGCTGCGACCTCGTTAAAATCAGGATCAGCGATATCGTATGCGATAGGAAAATTCGTCTAAGAGCGACCGTGGTTCAGCAAAAGACTGGCCGACCGGTGCAGTTTGAATTGATGGACGATGCCCGCGCAAGTCTGCTTACATGGCTCGAGCTGCGCGGCGGCGCTTTGCAAGACTATGTTTTCCCGAGCCGGAATGACCACATGAACCATATCAGCACTCGGCAATATGCTCGCCTCGTTAACGAATGGGTTACAGGCATCGGCCTACCAAACGAAGATTATGGAACGCATTCGTTGAGGCGTACCAAGGCGTCGATCATATACAAGGCCACGGGCAACCTTCGCGCTGTTCAAATCTTGCTTGGACATACCAAGATAGAGAGCACGGTGAGATATCTTGGCGTGGATGTCGAAGATGCGCTGACTCTCGCGGAAGGCACAGAAATATAGCAATGCTTGGCCCCTCGCTAATATGAGGGGCCAATCTACATCATGGCGTGGTCTGGGCAGCGAATAAGGAGACCGTCTGCACTTGGAAAATGAAATCTCGCTATTGAGCGGCTGATAAGGGTCGGAGCCAGTCCCGCGATTCGCAAAATGGACGCCCCTTAGTTGATCTCTCCAGCAGGAGCCGGAAGTCCCTGATAGCGTCCGAACTCCTCGACCAGATGATCGAAAACAGTTCGGACGCGGGGAATATTTCGCAGATCTTCATGGGTTGCGATCCAGGTGTCCAGGCGAGGGATTGATAAATCAGGGAGGACAGGTCGGAGGCGCGCATCAGACAACCCGATCGGCTGCTGGACGAAAGCGATGCCTAGACCCGCGCGCGCCGCCGCAAGCTGGGCAGGGTGGCTATCGGTCCGGAGTGCGAATTGCTTGCGGTCGATGTCGGGTAGAAGGAGGGCGGCCAATTCGCCGTCGGTGACAGATCGGTCCGGACCGATGAGATCGTGATGGGCCAGATCGGCTATCGTCTTGGGAGTGCCGCGTGCCGCCAAATAGTCGCTATGAGCGAACAGGCCGAGAGAGATCGAGGCAACTTTTTGGGCGACGAGCGCTTCTTGTTTGGGCGGATGCATGCGCACCGCGATATCGACCTCCTGCTCCAGGAGGTTGGCAGAAGCGTTACTCAGTTCGATCTCGACGATGATATTCGGATGGCGCCTGCGCAGGCTGGCCAGCATCGTTGGCAGCACCTCTATCCCCACGAACTCAGCAGCGCTGACTCTGACGATACCTGCGGTCTCACCCGGCTGGCCCGATGCTGCCCGCACGAACGCCTCCGATGCGCGCGCCATTGCGCGGGCAGCGTCGCCAAGAGCACGCGCCTGTTCTGTCGGAACGAGACCGCGAACTGAGCGTGTAAACAAGGTTGTATCGAGCGCCCGCTCCAATGCCTCGATGCGCGCGCGCATGGTAGGTTGCGCCACACCCATGCGTCGGGCTGCGGCGGAGAGACTGCCTTCTTCCAGCACAGCCAGGAAGGCGCGCTGATCATCCCAATCAATCGGTCGTTTCATCAAAAGCATACTAGCTACTGAAGGGAATATGGCAATTCTTTGCAGTTCGGGTTGCCGCTATCTTTTCTCCAGAAGGAGACGAAGGATGAGCGAGACCAAGAAAGCACTGGTTTTAGGCGCAACAGGCGGCATTGGCGGCGCGGCAGCAACAGCCCTTCTCCGCCATGGATGGCAGGTGACAGCCTTGGCAAGAGCGTGTCGCCAATCGGGTCAACCCGGTGACCCGCTTGCCAATGTGAAGTGGGTACAAGGTGATGCGATGAACGCGGTTGACGTCCGTGCTGCTGCTGAAGGCGTCCAGGCGATCGTCCATGCCGCCAATCCGCCGGGCTATGGCAACTGGGCGCGAACGGTTCTACCGATGATCGACAATAGTATCGCTGCTGCAAAGGCTTTTGACGCACGGTTGGTTCTACCAGGCACGATCTACAATTTCGGCCCGGATGCGTTTCCCCACCTCATAGAGACGGCACCCCAGCATCCGACGACCGAGAAGGGCCGCATCCGCGTTGAACTGGAGCGCCGCATGGAAACGGCGAGCCACGAGGGCACACGCGCGCTTATTGTGCGGTTTGGCGACTTCTTTGGGCCGGTGCCGGGCAACAACTGGTTCAGCCAAGGCTTGGTCACGCCCGGTAAGCGTCTCAGGTCGGTCACCTATCCAGGGCGTAAAGGTGTCGGCCATGCTTGGGCCTATCTCCCTGATGCGGGAGAGACGATCGCACGCCTGTTAGATCGTGCCGACGGATTAGAGCCCTTCGCTCGCTTCCACTTCGGTGGCTTATGGGATGCCGACGGAACCGCAATGCCGCAGGCCATCGCGGAGGCTCTTGACCGCCCAGCCATAAAAGTGTGGGCAATGCCCTGGGTTATGCTCGGCCTAGCAGGTCTTCTTCAGGAAACGCCGCGCGAAATCTACAAGATGCGATATTTGTGGCGCGAAACTATCCGTCTCAACAACAGCAAGCTCGTCGCGTTTCTCGGTGAGGAGCCGCAAACGCTTTTACCAGAGGCCGTCAGCGCTACCCTTAAGGCCCTTAA
Source organism: Sphingobium sp. KKT206 (assembly GCF_055640555.1). NCBI lineage: Bacteria > Pseudomonadati > Pseudomonadota > Alphaproteobacteria > Sphingomonadales > Sphingobiaceae > Sphingobium > Sphingobium sp. KKT206. The sequence goes on along the minus strand of NZ_CM145765.1, from coordinate 380,915 downwards.
TGTCGAGTAGGCCTGCTGGCAGCAGACCGTCCGCTCCTGAGAAGCCAAATTTGGCTCTTAAGCGGCGACAAAGGGTCGATTGACCCTCGACCTTTTCATCAGGACCGGCGATATCGCCTTATGGCGACCGATCGTAGAACCGTTGAATTCCTTGTTGAGCAGATGGCAGGCGGCGGCACCGTTTCAGCCAAGGCGATGTTTGGCGAATTCGGCATTTATTGCGATGGGAAAATGGTCGCATTGGTCTGCGACGACCACCTATTCGTAAAGCCCACGGGTGGAGGGCGGGCCTTCGCTGCCGGTTCGGAAGAAGCCCCTCCATATCCCGGTGCTAAGCCTTGTCTCCTGATCGACGCGGAAAAGTGGGATGACCGTGAGTGGCTTGCCGAGATCGTTCGTATCACATCTCAGGAATTGCCTGCTCCCAAGGTCAGGACCAAGCGCAAATCCGGTTGATACAACGCCTGGCAGCAGCCCGTTTTCGTCAAACTAGTGTCCGCCTTTGGAATGTGGAGGTTGGATCGTTGAATGCCCGAGAAGGGTCGGCAGTTGCCCATTTTCCTGTCACGATTCTTGGTTTAGCTATAATTTCAGTAACATCGGTGCCAGCAACATTTTGCAAGACTGGGACCGTTGCAAAGCCGAGCATTCCGCAGCATGATAGGATTTGTGGCGGGCAGGCCCTGTTGTGGGTGTGCCAAGTGAATCAAATGCCTTTTGCCGTCGAACACCGACGGCCCTTGTCTGCTTTAATTACGCGTTCGGGAGATGTCGATCCGCGAGGCATAAGCTTGTCGAGCCGCGACGAACTGAGCCCAACCTATCTTGCAATCTGCTGTAATCGGATTCACGATGGCAACCGGTAGCCGTCAGCAGCGACAGAAGTCATCCCGGTCTGATGAGCCGGTGCTCAACCTTGCCTCCTGCTGCAGCGGCCCTGATCCGCGTCTGGTCAAGCTGGTTCGCCTGCTTGCCCGTCGTGCCGCGCGGAAGGCGTATCTGGAGATGCTGGAGGAGCGCCGCACGACCCGCTCCTGAGACGAGGAGTTCCATTCCGTGAAGGTTGCTTTATACGCCCGTTATTCTTCCGACAATCAGCGTGACGCCTCCATTGCCGACCAGTTGCGCATCTGTCGCCTGCATGCCGAAAAGCAGGGCTGGCAGATTGTCGAGGAATATACCGATCATGCCATTTCAGGCGCTTCGCTGTTGCGTCCTGGCATTCAGGCGCTGATCGCAGACGCCAATCGCGGACGCTTCAACTTCGTGCTGGCTGAGGCCATGGATCGCCTGTCGCGCGACCAGGAGGATATTGCCGGGCTGTTCAAGCGCATGGCCTATGGTGACGTGAAGATGGTCACCCTGTCCGAAGGCGAGATCACCCATCTGCATATCGGCCTAAAGGGTACGATGAACGCCCTGTTTCTCAAGGACCTCGCCGACAAGACGCGGCGTGGCCTGCGCGGCCGCGTTGAGCAAGGCAAATCGGGCGGTGGTAACAGCTATGGCTATGACGTCGTCAAACGGCTCGATGCCAATGGCGAACTGATCCGGGGCGACCGCTCCATTAATGACGCACAGGCAAGCGTCATCCAGCGCATCTTTCGCGACTATGTCGCTGGCAAATCAGCCAAACGGATAGCAACCGAGCTGAACAAAGAGGGTATCGAGGCACCAACCGGCGGCACCTGGGGCTTTAGCACCATCAATGGCAATCCCAAGCGTGGCACCGGCATCCTTAACAATGAGCTTTATGTCGGCAAGCTGGTCTGGAATCGGCAACGCTTCATCAAGGATCCCGATACTGGCAAACGGCAAGCCCGGCCCAACCCGGAATCAGAATGGATCATTCAGGACGTGCCCGAACTGCGCATCATCGATGATGCTCTTTGGCAGCATGCCAAGGAGCGGCAAAAATCCTGCCAGGTGGAGCCATTAAATCCCTCAGTGGGCTCCGCAAACTTCCGCGATCGCCGCCGCCAGAAATATCTCTTGTCCGGCCTGTTGCAATGCGGTTGCTGCGGCGGCGGATATTCAATGATTTCAGCGATGATGCTGGGCTGCTCGGCAGCCCGGAACAAGGGTACCTGTGACAACCGCCTGAATATCCGGCGCGACCGTCTGGAAGGGCGCGTGCTTCATGCGTTGCGCCATCATCTGATGGACCCGGCCCTGTTCGCAGAATTTTGCGACGAGTTCACCAGGGAGATGAACCGCATGAGAGGCGACGCTGGCGCTGCTATCACAGCGGCGCGGGCAGAGATTGCCAAAATTGACCGTGATCTCGACATGCTGGTGAACCTGATCTTGCGCGGCGGCGCCGCGGACAAGATCAACGCCAAGATGGTAGGGTTGGAAGCGCGCAAGAAAGAACTGGAGCGCGACCTCGCCCAGGCCCAGGAGCCCCCTCCCCTGCTCCATCCCAATATGGCGCACCATTATCGGGCTCAGCTTGATAATCTCTATCAGGCCCTGGAGCATGACGACGAGAACAAGCGCTTCGAGGCGGCTGAGGTCATTCGTTCGCTCATCGAGGCGATCATATTGGTGCCTGAAGGCGGCGACCTGAAGATCGATGTGCGCGGCGATCTGGCGGGCATCCTCGCGATTGCTGCAGAACGCAAAAAACCCGCCTCTAGGGCGGGTTCTTCGAAGGTTGCGACCCCCTGTGGGGTATCGCAATTTCAGATGGTTGCGGGAGTAGGATTTGAACCTACGACCTTCAGGTTATGAGCCTGACGAGCTACCGGGCTGCTCCATCCCGCGACACGTGGTTGCCCCTTGGTTTTGGGGTAACGCAAAAAAGGCGGCTTTGGGGCCGCCTTTTTTGACAATGTGAATGGGTTTTTGCTGATTTTGCGCGAGCTTCAATGCCTGGCGACGCCCTACTCTTCCAGTGCTTGAGCAATAGTACCATCGGCGCAGACTGGTTTCACGGCCGAGTTCGGGATGGGATCGGGTGGGTCACAGACGCTATGGTCACCAAGCAATGAAGCTGGCGCAAAATCAGGGTTTATAATCGATACCGTGCACGGTGTTTTGTGTGTGTCGTGATTTCTGGCTGGCTTAAGAACCACGCCGTCTCATTCAAGCTACCTGTTGCCAGTGCTGTCATTGATGGTGGGACTCTGCGGTTCACAAGTGAACCGTTTAAGCGCGAACAGAGCAATTAGGACTGGTTAGCTTCATGGATTACTCCACTTCCACATCCAGCCTATCAACGTCGTGGTCTACGACGGCTCGATGAAATCTTATCTCGAGGGAGGCTTCCCGCTTAGATGCTTTCAGCGGTTATCCCGTCCATACATAGCTACCCAGCTGCGCTCCTGGCGGAACGACTGGTACACCAGAGGTATGTTCAACCCGGTCCTCTCGTACTAGGGTCAACTCCTCTCAAATTTCGACGCCCACGGCAGATAGGGACCAAACTGTCTCGCGACGTTCTGAACCCAGCTCACGTACCACTTTAATTGGCGAACAGCCAAACCCTTGGGACCTGCTCCAGCCCCAGGATGTGATGAGCCGACATCGAGGTGCCAAACGATTCCGTCGATATGAGCTCTTGGGAATCATCAGCCTGTTATCCCCGGCGTACCTTTTATCCGTTGAGCGATGGCCCTTCCACGAGGGACCACCGGATCACTATGACCGACTTTCGTCTCTGCTCGACTTGTCAGTCTCGCAGTCAGGCGGGCTTATGCCATTGCACTCTAACAGACGGTTTCCAACCGTCCTGAGCCCACCATCGCGCGCCTCCGTTACTCTTTAGGAGGCGACCGCCCCAGTCAAACTACCCACCACAGAGGGTCCCTGTACCGGATAACGGTACGAGGTTAGACATCAGAAAACAGCAGGGTGGTATTTCACCTATGGCTCCACATCAACTGGCGTCGATGCTTCAAAGCCTCCCACCTATGCTACACAGCTCTTTCCTAATGCCACTCTGAAGTTGCAGTAAAGGTGCACGGGGTCTTTCCGTCTAACCGCGGGTACTCCGCATCTTCACGGAGAATTCAATTTCGCTGAGCATATCCTGGAGACAGTGGGGAAGTCGTTACGCCATTCGTGCAGGTCGGAACTTACCCGACAAGGAATTTCGCTACCTTAGGACCGTTATAGTTACGGCCGCCGTTTACCTGGGCTTCAATTCAGTGCTTGCACACCTCCTCTTAACCTTCAGGCACCGGGCAGGCGTCAGGCCCTATACGTCGTCTTGAAGCCGACTTAGCAGAGCCCTGTGTTTTTGCTAAACAGTCGCTACCCCCTGGCCTGTGCCCCCCACAAGAGCTTGCGCTTATGTGGGGCCTCCTTCTTCCGAAGGTACGGAGGCAATTTGCCGAGTTCCTTCAGGATACTTCTCTCAAACGCCTTGGTATACTCTACCATTCCACCTGTGTCGGTTTAGGGTACGGTCTATACGGAGGGGCTATTTCCTGGGACGATTTCACAGCCTGGAGCAATCCAATAAGCCCAGACCATTTACACCATCCGTCACACACCTCCAGGCCCACGAATATTAACGTGGTTCCCATCGACTACCCCCTTCGGGCTCGTCTTAGGGGCCGGCTTACCCTGCTCAGATTAGCTTTAAGCAGGAACCCTTGGAATTTCGGCGACAGTGCATCTCACACTGTTAATCGCTACTCATGTCTGCATTCGCACTTCCGATACCTCCACGACCCATTACCAGATCGCTTCAACGGCCTACGGAACGCTCCGCTACCGCGTGATCGTAAACGATCACACCCTAAGCTTCGGTGCATCACTTTAGCCCCGTTACATCTTCGCCGCAGGATCTCTTATTTAGACCAGTGAGCTGTTACGCTTTCTTTAAAGGATGGCTGCTTCTAAGCCAACCTCCTGGTTGTTTTGGAAATCCCACATGCTTTCCCACTTAGTGATGACTTGGGGACCTTAGCTGTAGGTTAGGGCTGTTTCCCTTTTGACGACGGACCTTAGCACCCGCCGTCTGTCTGCCGGACTAGACTCGTTGGTATTCGGAGTTTGGTTAGTGTTGGTAGATCTCGCGACCCCCGCAACCATCCAGTGCTCTACCCCCAACGGCAATCATCCGACGCTCTACCTCAATAGATTTCGCGGAGAACCAGCTATTTCCCGGCTTGATTGGCCTTTCACCCCTAAGCACAACTCATCCGACAATTTTTCAACATTGAACGGTTCGGTCCTCCAGTGCGTGTTACCGCACCTTCAACCTGGTCATGCATAGATCGCCGGGTTTCGGGTCTAATGCATCAAACTCAACTCGCCCTATTCAGACTCGCTTTCGCTGCGCCTACACCTAACGGCTTAAGCTTGCTTGATACACTAAGTCACAGACCCATTATGCAAGAGGTACGCGGTCAGGTCTCAAGGACCCTCCCACTGCTTGTAGGCATCCGGTTTCAGGTACTGTTTCACTCCCCTCATCGGGGTGCTTTTCACCTTTCCCTCACGGTACTGGTTCACTATCGGTCATGTACGAGTATTTAGGCTTGGAGGGTGGTCCCCCCATGTTCAGACAGAGTTTCACGTGCTCCGCCCTACTCGAGTCCTGATGCTTTGCTTTCACATACGGGGCTGTCACCCGCTATGGCGTGCCTTTCCAGACACTTCTGTTAACTAAGCACCAGGCACTGGCCTGGTCCGCGTTCGCTCGCCACTACTAACGGAATCTCGGTTGATGTCTTTTCCTCCGGGTACTGAGATGTTTCAGTTCTCCGGGTTCGCCTCACCAAAGCCTATTTTATTCAGCTTAGTGATACCTCTCCCATTTAACACGGATCCTGATTGCTCAGGACCAGTCTTAAATGGTGAAGGTGGGTTGTCCCATTCGGAAATCGCGGGATCAAAGCTTGCTCACAGCTCCCCCACGCTTATCGCAGCGTGCCACGTCCTTCATCGCCTGTACATGCCAA
>NZ_CM145765.1:225000-372500 GCF_055640555.1 Sphingobium sp. KKT206 | reverse complement strand
AACACGCCTCTAAGCAAGGCAGATGAGTCGGTCAACAAGAAAATGACAAAGAAACGACACTGCCCTGAATTTGCCGCGCAGGCCCGTCCAAGCGACCAAGTGGCCCCACTCTATATATGCGAGCCTTGAAACGGCATACCGCGGCTCCGCTGCCGCACCTTGCCCACGGCGCGAAATCATCGCGCGTGTACTGCGCAGAGCAGTTGACCAAGTGAACGTTATCAATTAGGTGAACGTTCACAACAAAGACGTCAGACGCCGATTCGCGGCGCGGGGAGGATAAAATGACGATTTCCAAGACTCGTACTCTATCTGCTTATGTGTCGGGTGCGTCTGCCCTGGCGCTGGGCATGGGGCTGCAGCCAGCTTTTGCGCAGGATAGCACCGCCGACGAACAGCCCGCTGAAATCGTGGTGACAGGCATTCGCGCGAGCTTGAACGCCGCCAGCGACATCAAGCGCAACGCCCAGGGTGTGGTCGATGCCATCTCCGCCGAGGATATCGGCAAGTTCCCCGACACCAACTTGGCCGAATCGCTGCAGCGTATCACCGGCGTGTCGATCGACCGTTCGAACGGCGAAGGTTCAACCGTGACCGTTCGCGGCTTCGGTCCTGAATTCAACCTGGTGCTGCTCAATGGCCGCCAGATGCCGACATCGACCTTGGGCGATGGAGCGAGCGCGCCCGCCAGCCGTTCCTTCGACTTTGCCAATCTGGCATCGGAAGGCGTTGCAGGCGTCGAGGTCTATAAGTCGGGGCGGGCTACCCTGCCCACCGGCGGCATCGGATCGACCATCAATATCAAGACGCCCCGCCCTCTCGATCGGCCGGGCCTCAAAGGCAGCGTCGCGGTCAAGGGTGTCTATGACAGCTCGCGCAATGAGGGTGACCCGATCACGCCTGAAATATCCGGCATCATTTCCGACACTTTCGCCGACGGTCTGTTCGGCATTGCGGTCAGCGGATCGTGGCAGAAGCGGAAGGCCAGCGTCAACCAGGCCAATGTCGGCTGGCGCGACGGATATCTTGGCTCCGAAAATAATTGGGGATCACTGCCCCAGGCAGGCGATCCACGTTTTGCCAATATTGAAAACCGCCCCGGCCCCAATGACGTCTATCAGGTCCAGCAAAATGCCAGCTACGACCTTAATGATATCGAGCGCGAGCGGCTGAACGGCCAGATCGTGTTGCAGGTTCGTCCCGCTGACAATCTGACCGCGACGTTAGACTATACCTATTCGCGCAACACCGTGCAGGTGCGCAATTCCAACGTCGGCATCTGGTTCAACTTCAATGATGTGTCGAGCGCCTGGACCGATGGTCCGGTGGCCGGTCCGAAATTCTATTCCGAACAGTTCGGTGCCAATGAAGGCAAGGATCTGTCCTATTCCGGTTCGCTGGTGGAAAACCAATCGACCAACAAGTCGCTGGGCGCAAACCTGGCATGGGATGGGCCGGGCGGACTGCGCCTGGAACTCGACGCGCATCATTCGACGGCAGAGTCGGGCTCAAACAATCCCTATGGCACCAGCACCTCGGTCGGCACGGCTGTGTTCGGCGTGCGGAGCCAGACGGTCGATTACACCAACGACCTGCCCATCATTTCGGTCGAAATGCATCCGGGCAACAATGCGTTGGACGCCGGGAACATCCAGGCGACCGGCAATGCGTTCCGCAATGCCTATTTCAAGGATCGCATCAACGAAGGCCAGCTGCGTGGCAGCTATGATTTCGAAGGCTCGATCCTCGACAGCCTCGATTTTGGCGTCACCTATATCGAAAACAAGGTGCGGTCGGCCTACGGCTTCATCCAGAACGACACATGGGGCGGATCGACCACGAAGGACCAGCTGTCCGACGACCTCTTCACGCTCGAAACCCTGCCGGACAAGTTCAAGGGCTTGTCGGGCGCGGGCGACGCGGCGATGCTCCAGCAATTCTATACGTTCAATTTCGAGAAGATGGTCGGTTTCCTCGACGATCTGAACGGCATCTGCGGCGGCGATGGCAATTGTCTGTCGAGCTTCACGGTCGATCGCCGAATCCGCGAACGCACCATCGCGCCTTACCTCCAGGCCAATCTGGCCTTCGACGTTGCCAACCGTCCGGCTCATTTCCGTGCGGGCGTGCGCTATGAAAAGACCAAGGTCCGTTCGTCCGCGCTGGTGCCGATCCCGACCGGCACGCAATGGGTGTCCGCCAACGAGTTCAACCTCACCTATGGCACTGGCAGCGACTTCACCACCTTCCGGGGTGATTACGACAATTGGCTACCCGCCATCGACGTCGATTTCGAACCGATCGAGAATGTGAAGCTGCGCGCAAGCTATAGCCATACCATTACCCGCCCGGACTATGCATCGATGCAGGGTGGTCGTACTGTCGATCAACTGTTCCGCATCGGCGGCGGCACCGGCAGCCAGGGCAATCCGGGCCTGCTTCCCTATAAATCGAAGAATATCGATCTGTCGGCCGAATGGTATTATGCGCCATCCAGCTATCTGTCAGTCGGATTTTTCGACAAGCGGGTGCGCAACTTCATTTCGAGCACCCGGATCGACACCGATGCGTTCGGCCTGACCAACCCGGCGGATGGCCCACGCTATCAGGCGGCCGTCGCGGCATTGGGCGCCAATGCCAGCACGACCGATCTGCGCAACTATATCTTCGCCAATTATCCGGCCTCGGTCATCGTCGACAGCTTCGATCCTGCGACCGGCAATTATACCGGCAAGATATTGGGGCTGCCCGAAGATGGTGCGGTGAATTTCCAGGTGTCGACCCCGATCAACTCGGATCAGAGCGCGCATCTCTATGGCTTTGAATTCGCCATCCAGCATAATTTCTGGGACACGGGATTTGGCACGATCCTGAACTACACGATCGTTCGTGGCGACGCGACATACGACAACAGTCAGCCGTCCAGCGTTCCGCAATTTGCGCTGACGGGCCTCTCGGACAGCGCCAACGCCGTCCTCTTCTATGACAAAAAGGGTATTCAGGCGCGTATCGCCTATAACTGGCGCGACAAGTTCCTGGGCGGAACAGGTCCCAACCCCTTCTATATCGAAGCCTATGGCCAGGTGGATGCCAGCGCGAGCTGGGAGTTCAAGAAGGGCTATACCGCCTTTGTCGAAGCCATCAATCTAAACGGCGCCAGCCGCCGTGGCCATCTGCGTAGCGAAAACAACGCCTTCTTCGCTTCGCCCGGCTATGCCCGATATGGCGCGGGCCTTCGCGTCAACTTTTGACGGGATGACTTGATTGAAGTCCGGCACGATGGAACAAGGCCGCACCTGAACCGGTGCGGCCTTGTCCCGCATCAGCCGGGTGGAGAGACAGCGGTGATGTGACGGGACACCGGCACCTCCGCCAAGGAGCCATTAGAGCGTCATGACCCAGCACCAGATCCTTGATTCCCTGACCCATCGCACCCTGCGTGTTCGGACCGACAGCGGAGCGGCATTGGGTGATGCCGTCATGGCCTGCCTGTTGATGCCCGCCGAATTCCGCCAGGCGCAGGCGCATTTTCCCATATTGTTCCGGCGCGACCTGGAAAGCGGCACCCTCTCGGCCGTGGCGTTGTTCGGCTTTGCCAATGGCGAAAATCTCTTTCTGGAAGCAGGTCATTGGGATGCGGCCTACAAACCACTGGCGCAGGCGGTGCAACCCTTCCTGATCGGCCGTTCGTCGGATGGCAGCAGGCCGCCGCAGGTCCATGTCGATATGGGCAGCCCCCGACTCATCCATGAAGGGAACGAAGGCGTTGCCCTGTTCGACGAGGCAGGGCAGCCCTCCCCCTGGCTGGACAGCATTGCGCAACGGCTCGGCGACCTGGATGCCGCCTTTCAGGCCAGCGCCGATTTCTTTGCTGCGCTGGAACGTCATGCGCTGCTCGAACCCTTTACGCTGGACGTGCCATTGGTCGATGGGACGCGGAACAGCCTGGTCGGCTTTCACATCATCGACGAGGAGCGGTTGCGCGCGCTCGATGCCGTCGCGTTGGATGAGCTGCACCGGGCCGGACATTTGATGCCATTGTTCATGGCGGTGGCGTCGATCGCGCAGTTCAACGAACTGGTCGCGCGCAAGAATCGTAGAGTGGCCGGTGGCTGAGGCGGCTCTGGTCGGCCTGCCTGCGGTCAGGGTGCTACAAGCCACCGACGATGCAACGCTGGATACTTTGCTGCGGGAAGAAGATACGCCTTTTGTCGTGCGGGGACTAGTGCGCGACTGGCCGCTGGTGCAGGCCGGTCTGGAATCGTATGGCGCCGCCCGCGCCTTTTTGCTGGCCCATGCGCGTGACCGCGACTTTGTGGTGTCGATAGCGGAGCCGGATGCCAAAGGACGCCTGTTCTACGATGACGCCATGGCGGTCAATTTCCGCATGGGCAAAGGCAGGTTGTCCGACATCTTTGCACAATTAGATGCGGCCGAAGGACGAGATATGGCGCAAGCCCCCACCGTCTATCTCGGCTCCGTCGATATGCAGGAGTTTTTCGACGGACTGGCCGACGTACACCCCATGCCGATGGGTTCGCGCGTCCCGTTGACATCCCTGTGGATCGGCAATGCCAGCCGCATCGCGGCGCATAACGACTTTCCCGATAATCTGGCCTGCTGCGCCGTGGGGCGTCGCCGCTTCACCCTGTTCCCGCCAGACCAGTTCGCCAATCTCTATCTTGGCCCGATCGACATCACCCCGGCGGGACGGCCGATCTCCATGGTCGATTTTGCGGCCCCCGATTTTGCAACCTATCCGCGTTTCCGCGATGCGCTTGCGACCGCCCAGGTTGCCGAACTGGAGCCGGGGGATACACTCTTCATACCATCCCTTTGGTATCATCATGTCGAAGGGCTGGCCGATTTCAACATATTGGTGAACTATTGGTGGCGCGACACGCCGCGTTATCTGGGCCAGCCCTATAATGCGCTGCACCATGCGATCATGACCATCCGCGACCTGCCGCAAGAGGAGCGCGCGATCTGGCAAGCGATGTTCGACCATTATGTATTTTCGGGCGGTGAGGCAGCCCGCGCCCATCTGCCGGCAAAGGGCCGTGGCGTGCTGGCCCCGCTCGACGCAGAATCTGCGCAACGCACGCATCATTTCCTGCTGAGGAGCCTGTCGCTATGAGCACGCTACCCCCGCCTCGTCGCATCGTCGTCGCCGGTGGCGGCACGGCCGGTTGGATGACGGCCGCCGCACTCGCCCGCACGCTGGGACCAGTGGCGCAAGTCACCTTGGTCGAAAGCGAGCAGATCGGGACGATCGGCGTGGGCGAAAGCACCATCCCGCCGTTGGTCGCCTATAATCGCATATTGGGCATCAACGAAGCCGACTTCATGCGCGCGACCCAGGCGACGTTTAAGCTGGGGATCAATTTCGAGAATTGGCGCGTGCCGGGCGAAAGCTATTTCCACAGTTTCGGCGGGACCGGCAAGGATCATTGGTCGGCGGGATTCCAGCATTTCTGGATGCACGGGCAAGCCCAAGGGCATGACGCGCCCTATGGCGACTATTGCCTGGAGTTGAAGGCGGCGGAGGCAGGCCGCTTTGCGCATCTGCCCGACGACCGGATGAACTATGCCTATCAGCTCGATTCGGGGCTTTATGCCCGCTTCCTGCGGAGGATGGCGGAAGCGGATGGCGCCCAGCGGATCGAAGGACGCATCGCCAAGGTCGAACTCGACAGCGAAAGCGGCGACATTGCCGCGCTGCGACTGGACGGCGATCGGCGGATCGAAGGTGACCTATTCATCGACTGCACCGGCTTTCGCGCATTGCTGATCGAAGGTGCCCTGCATGTCGGCTATGACGACTGGACCCATTGGTTGCCTTGCGATGGCGCGGTGGCGATCCAGACCAGCAGCGTGCGGCCGCCCGTCCCCTACACCCGCGCCATCGCGCATGAGGCGGGCTGGCAATGGCGCATCCCGCTGCAGCACCGGCAGGGCAATGGCATCGTCTATTGCAGCAGCTTCCTGGACCCGAACGCTGCGCTCGAAAAACTTCTGGCCTCGGTCGAAGGCGACAAGCTGGTGCAACCAAACCCGATCCGCTTCCGCGCCGGAGCGCGACGGCGGCAATGGCATCGCAACTGCGTTGCGGTGAGCCTGTCGGGTGGATTCATGGAACCGCTCGAATCCACGTCCATCCACCTGATCCAGCGCGCCGTGCTGCGTATCTTGCGGATGCTGCCCGCGGGCGCCGTCAGCCCGCTCGATATAGCAGAGTTTAACGATCAACAGATGACGGACATGGAGCAGATCCGTGATTTCCTGATCCTGCATTATAAAGCGACCGATCGGCGCGATACCCCCTTTTGGCGCCATTGCGCGGCCATGGCGGTCCCCGACAGCCTTGCCCACCGCATGGAATTATTCCGGCAGACCGGCCGCGTCTTCCGCAAGAATGAGGAACTGTTCGCGGAAAATAGCTGGGTCCAGGTCATGATGGGTCAGGGCATCACCCCGCAAAGCCATCACCCCATAGCCAGCAAGCTGCGGCCCGACGAACTGACCCATCTTCTGGCGTCGCTCAAGGACCAAGTGTCCCGTACCGTGGCAAACCTGCCGGAGCATGCAGCCTATATTGCGCGCTATTGCAGCGCGCAGGAGCCGGTGGCGGCATGATCGCGCGCATCCTCATCGCCGCGCTACTGTGCGCCAGTGCCGGTGAGGCTGCTGCCGCGCCGGAACAGCCGGACTGGCACAAGGTCTGGGCCGATGAATTTGATGGTCCGGCACTGGACCCGCGCAAATGGAACCTTGCCGACAATTGCTGGGGCGGCGGCAATGAAGAGCGGCAATGCTACACCCCCTCTGCGACCAACCATCGCGTCGCCAATGGCATATTGGACATCATCGCTCGGCAGGAAACGCATGATGGCCCCGCCTTCCCGCAGGACCAGCGCACGACGCCGGACAAGGCGCGCGCCACCCGCACCAAGCCCTTCACATCGGCGCGCCTCTCGACCGATGGCAAGGCATCGTGGCTTTATGGCAAGGTGCAGGTTCGCGCGAAACTGCCGCAGGGTCAGGGAACCTGGCCCGCCATATGGATGCTGCCCGAAGGATGGGATTATGGCGGCTGGGCGCAGTCCGGCGAGATCGACATCATGGAGGCCGTCAATCTGGGCACGCCTTGTGACACCTGCCGAGGGCAGGTCGAAGATCGTGTCCTGGGGACGATCCACTTTGGCGGTCTCCCGCCGCGCAACCGCTATATCGGCGACGAAACGCCCATGCCGCCCCCGCTTGATGGCTTCCACGTCTATGAAATCGAGTGGGACGCCACCGGCATCGTCTGGCGAGTGGACGGCGTGGATTTTGCGCGGCGCGCGCCACATGAATGGCACAGCCTGGGGTCCGACAAGCCAGGCGCACCGTTCGACCGTCCCTTCCATCTCATCCTCAACCTTGCCATCGGCGGCCACTTGCCCGAAGGACGCAACAGCAAGGGCGTCGATCCCACCGGCTTTCCCAAGACGATGCAGATCGATTGGGTGCGTGTCTGGCAGAAAGACGCCACTCCCCCGACGGAGAATGGGCAGTAAATGGCGCGACGGCGGCTGGCAGTCACGATCAAACATGTTGCGGCAGATGCGGGCGTATCCCTGCAGACGGTGAGCCGCGTCATCAACAGCGAACCCAATGTCCGCCCGGAAATGCGCGACCGGGTACAGGCGTCGATCGATCGGCTGGGCTATGTGCCGTCGATCGCGGCGCAACGTATGAGCGGATCGCGCTCCTACCTCATTCTGGCGCTCAATGACCGCGAACGCACGATCGCGGACTGGCGCGCGCGGCAGGGCACGGACTGGGTCGACCAGATGCTGCTGGGCGGCATGCTGGAATGCGCCGAACATGGCTATCGGTTGATCTTCGAACTGGTCGATACCCATGCCGATCATCTGGAGCGTGAACTGGGTGCCGCCCTGTCCGCGCTGCAACCCGATGGGGCGATCCTGACCCCGCCCCATTCGGACAATCCGCGCATATTGGCGACGCTCAAGCGCCATCATGTCCCCTATGCACGTATCGGGGCGCAAGGGCGGGACGATGGCGCGCTGCCTGCGGGCATCCGCGTGTCGATGGATGACGAGGGCGCGGCGCGACGCGCGACACGGCACTTGCTGGACCTCGGCCATCGACGCATCGGCTTCATTTCAGGGCCCGCCGAATATCGGCTGTCGGGCTGGCGCGTCGATGGCTGGCAGGCGGAAATGGCGACGGCGGGCCTGCCTACCGAAGCCCTGCTGGAAACCGGCGATTTCGGCTATGCGTCGGGCCTGCGCGCGGCGCAGGCGTTGCTGGCGCGGGTGGATCGACCAACGGCTATCATCGCCAGCAACGACCAGATGGCGCTCGCCACGATCGAGGCGGCGCGCGACGCAGGCCTCGCCATCCCCGCCGACCTGTCGCTGGTCAGTTTCGATAACACGCCACTGGTCCGCTTCACCACGCCACCGCTGACCGCGGTGGACCAGCCGATCGCCGAAACGACGGCGATGGCCGTGCGACTGCTGATCACCGCGCCCAGTGTAACGCTCGATCCGCCTGCGCCCGTCATCATTCCCATGGGCCTGGTCGAACGAGCTTCGACAGCGCCACCGCCCGATGTCGCCTAAGCAAGCAGCAGCGGGCAGCGATAGCCGATTCCTGTTTCTCTATGCCCTCGCATGGGCGGGTGCCGCCATCGCCTACACCCCGCTTCTAACCATCCTGCTGCCGGTGCGCGTCGATCTGCTGGCGGGGACCGACAATGTGCGGTGGCTGGCTGCGACCACCTTCCTTGGTGCCATCGCCGCCAGTCTCGCCAATATCCTGTTCGGCTGGCTCAGCGACGTGACAGGGCATCGCCGCCTCTGGGTCGCAACCGGCTTGCTCTTGTCCAGCGGGCTACTTTGCCTGTTTTCCCATATCGAGCGATTGGGGCCACTGATCCTGCTGATTCTGGCGTGGCAAATGGCGCTGAACATGATGTTGGGACCGCTAGCCGCCTGGGCGGGCGATTGCGTCCCTGATAGGCTAAAGGGTCGGCTGGGTGGACTACTCGCCTTTGCGCCAGCGTCCGGGGCACTGGCCGGGGCCTTGGTTACAATGCCCGGCCTCGCCGATCCGCCTTGGCGCTTCGCGATGGTGGGCATGATGGCGATGGCTTGCGTCCTGCCGCTAGTGCTGTTGGGCCCATCGGGCGAGGTCGCCACACGGCGCTCGCACGGCGCGGCCATAGCCCCGCTACCCTGGTTGCGCGCGATGATCACGCGCATGTGGTGCGCCCGCCTGCTGGTCCAGATCGCGGAGGCCGCCCTATTTGCCTATCTTTATTTCTGGTTTCAGACGATCGACACACGCTTCGACGACGCCATTACGGCCCGCATCCTGACCATGGTCCTGTTCCTGGCGGCACCCTGTGCCTTGATGGCCGGACGCTGGGCCGACCGTCGCGATCGGCCGATAGCCCCGCTCTGCATCGCAGCCCTGATTGCCGCAATTGGCCTCACCGCCATGGCCCTGGCGCGTGGGCCAGTGGCGGCGATCGCCGGATTCATGCTGTTTGGCCTTTCCACCAACATCTTCCTGGCGCTGCATAGCGCGCAGACGTTGCGGGTGCTGCCCGACGATGGACGACGGGGCCGCAATCTTGGCCTGTTCAACCTCACCAACACCGTGCCCTCGCTGATCATGCCGTCGCTGACCCTCGTGCTGGTGCCGACGCTCGGCTTTTCAGGACTATTCGCAGTTCTGGCTTTGCTGTCCGCCATCGCAGCCATCTTGCTGCGCGATACAAAACGGCACTGACGACCAATCGGCGCAAAAGGCTTGATCATGCTCGCAAGCCATGACAAACAAGCGTTGAGAACGTTCACAGAAAATTACGAGGAAGGATGCCGATGCGCTCAGCAGCGGGAATCATGATCATGGCGCTGGCCATTGGCGGCAATGTACAGGCGTCGGGGCAACCGCGGACATCCGCCAATCCCGTCGTTGTGCCACCGGAAGCGAAGGCAGACCCGTCAGTCTGGCCCGCGGCCCACAGCCCGGCCGCCATTACCGATCGCCAGACCGAAGCGGCCATCGACCGCCTGATCGCGCGCATGACGGTGGAGCAGAAGGTCGGACAGACGATCCAGGCCGACATCAGCGCGATCACTCCGGCCGAGCTTGCCCGTTATCCCCTGGGATCGATCCTGGCAGGCGGCAACTCCGGCCCATTCGGCAATGAGCGCGCCGACGCCGCGACCTGGATCAAGCTGGTCAGCGACTATCGCGCCGCGTCCGAAAAAGCGGGGGCTGGTGTCCCCATCCTGTTCGGCGTCGATGCTGTTCACGGTCATTCCAACCTGCCGGGCGCGACCATCTTTCCGCACAATATCGGCCTTGGTGCCGCGCATGACCCCGAACTGATCCAGCGCATCGGCGTTGCCACCGCAGCGGAAATTGCCGGGTCCGGGATAGAATGGACCTTTGCCCCGACATTGGCGGTGCCGCAGGATCTGCGCTGGGGCCGCAGTTATGAAGGCTATGCCGCCGACCCGGCGCTGGTGAAAGCCTATTCCAAGGCGATGGTGGAGGGTCTACAGGGCGACCTGCTGCCCGGCAAGCCGCTCGGTTCGGTCCAGGTCGCGGCAACCGCCAAGCATTTTCTGGCCGACGGCGGGACCGAAAATGGCAAGGATCAGGGCGATGCCCGACTGCCCGAAGCAGAGTTGATCCGCATCCATGCGCAGGGCTATCCCGCCGCCATCGACGCAGGCGCGCTCACCGTCATGGCCAGCTTTTCCAGTTGGAACGGCGCGAAGAACCACGGCAATCCGACGCTGCTGACCGATGTCCTAAAAAAGCGGATGGGGTTTGAAGGGCTGATCGTCGGCGACTGGAACGGTCATGGACAGATCCCCGGCTGCACCGTCACGGATTGCGCAGCCTCGATCAATGCGGGGCTGGACCTGTTCATGGCTCCCGATAGCTGGAAGGGATTGTTCGATGCCACGCTGCGCGATGTGCGCAACGGCACCATCCCGATGGCGCGACTGGACGACGCCGTACGGCGCAATTTGCGGGTCAAATATAAGCTTGGCCTGATGGGGCCGAACCGGATCGCGCGCGGTGACCCGGCACTGGTCGGGGCCGATGCGCATCTGGCGATCGCCCGCGAAGCTGTCGCCAAGTCGCTCGTTCTCCTCAAAAATGAAGGCTCATTGCTCCCCATCCGTCCAGGCGCGAAGGTGCTGGTCACCGGCCCCGGCGCCGACAATATGGCGATGCAGGCCGGCGGCTGGACCATCACTTGGCAGGGCACGGACACGAGCGCTGCGGATTTCCCCAAAGGAAGCACGATCGGCCGTGCCATCATCGATGCCGTCAAGCAGGCGGGCGGCAGTGGGCAACTGGCACCCACCGGCGATTTTGCCGACAAGCCGGACGTCGCGATCGTCGTCTTCGGCGAACAGCCCTATGCCGAATTTCAGGGTGACGTGTCGAACCTCATCTTCCATGGTCAGGATGGCGAACGCGAACTGCTCGCCAAATTGAAGGCGCAGGGCATTCCGACCGTCGCGCTTTTCCTGTCGGGCCGCCCCTTGTTCGTCGGCCCAGCGTTCAATCTAGCCGATGCTTTCGTTGCCGGCTGGCTTCCCGGATCGCAGGGCCAGGGCGTTGCCGATGTGCTGGTGGCGGGCAAGGACGGCAAACCGCCACGCGACTTTACCGGTCGGCTGCCCTTTGCCTGGCCAGCGGACGCCCGCTCTCCTGTCACTGCGCCCCTTTTCCCGGTCGGCTATGGCTTGGATTATGCGCACCCCCATGCCCAAGGCCCCGTGAATGAAGATCCCCGCGTCGAACAGGGGCCAGCGGTCAGCAACAGCCTGTTCCTGCGCACCGGGCGGGTGCTCGATCCATGGCGGCTGGGTCTCGACAGCAGCGTGTCCATGCGCGCCGTCGACATCGCGGCGCAGGAAGATGCGCGCCAGTTCAAGTGGAGCGGCAAGGGCGATATCGCCATTGACGGCCCGGCCGTTGACATGTTGCGGCAACTCAATGGCGGCTTTGCCCTGCGCATCGACTGGCGGATGGATGCCCGTGGCACTGGGCCCGTTTCGATCGCGATGGGCAATGCGCGGCTGGATGTCAGCGCACTGGCGGCGGCAGCGCCGCTGGGCCAGGAAAGCAGCATCCAAATCCCGCTCCAATGTTTCAAGGATAAGGGTGCCGATTTCAAGGCGATCGGAACCCCGTTCCGCATGGGAGCGGATGCGCCGATGACGGTCAGCCTGCGCAATGTGCGGATTGAGGGCATCGGCACGCCTGTTCCCTGTCCCCCATCCCTCCCCTGACGCTGCGAATCACCGCGAGACGCTGAAGCCGTAAACGGCATCGCGACATGGCCCGCCTCTTCACCAGGAGGCGGGCCATTTTTTGATATTTGATGTTGGGCACGCGAAAACCCGGCGCTTGCGGTCGGCTCACCGGGTCAAACCGGCTCGCGCAAGCGGGTCGACAACGACATATGTTAGCGCTATCACATAGCGAAGCGATGGCGTGAGACGTTTCAAGGCGTCCACTCCATCATGCCGCGTCGGATAGAATGAGGAGAGGGATTGATGGATATTGGCCTGGGAATGATGGGTCGGCTGCTGCCATTTGCCGCATTGGCACTATCCAGCACGGCGGCGCAGGCCGAGCCAGCACGCTTCGAGCGCTTCACCTATGAAGGCCAATCGATCGAGCAAGTGAAGGCCGGGCCGGGCGAATATATCAATCCCATATTGTCGGGCTATTATCCCGATCCGACCATTACCCGCGTGGGCGACGACTATTATCTCGTCAACTCCTCCTTCGCCCATTTCCCCGGCCTGCCGATCTTCAAGTCGAAGGATCTTGTGAACTGGGTCCAGATCGGCAATGCGATCGACCGGCTGAGCCAGCTCGATTTTACCGGCCGCCGCACGTCGGAAGCCGTCTTTGCGCCAGACATCAGTTGGCATGATGGCGTCTTCTACATCGTCAACACCTGCGTCGCTTGCCGCAACAACTTCGTCATCACGGCCACTGATCCGGCCGGTCCTTGGTCCGACCCCATCTGGCTACCCTTCGAAGGGATCGACCCATCCATCTATTGGGAAGGGGATAAAGCCTATATCGTGAACAATCGCGCGCCCGATGAACCGCCGCGCTATGACGGGCATCGCGCCATCTGGATTCAGGAATATGACTGGCGCGCCGGCAAAATGGTCGGCCCCAGCACCCAGTTGATCAATGGCGGCGTCGACATCAGCAAAAAGCCGGTATGGATCGAAGGTCCGCATATTTTCCGCAAGGATGGCTATTATTATCTGACTGCAGCCGAGGGCGGCACCAGCGTCAATCACTCCCAGGTCGTGCTGCGATCGAAGAAACTGCGCGGCCCCTATCTCCCTTATGCGGACAATCCCATTCTCACCCAGCGGGATATGGACCCCAACCGGCCCAATCCGATTGGGTCCGCCGGGCACGCCAAGTTGATCCAGACGCAAAAGGGGGACTGGTGGGCGACCTTCCTGGCGGTACGCCCCTATGAGGGCGACTTCTACAATATCGGGCGTGAAACCTTCCTGCTGCCCGTAACATGGAAAGATGGCTGGCCGATCATTCTGCCCCGTGGCGAAAAGATACCCCATGTCGGCAAGGTGCCTGACCTGCCCGCCCAGCCTAGCCCTGCGCTGCCGATGAGCGGCAACTTCACCTACACCGATGATTTCGACGGCGATCGTCTGGCGATGCAGTGGATCGGCATCCGCACGCCCCACCAACCCTTCTATCGCGTGAGCAACGGCGCGCTGGAACTGGACAGTGGCACGCCGCTTGGCGATCTGAACGGAGTTCCGGCCTTCGTCGGACGGCGGCAGCAGCATGCTGTCGCCACCATGTCCACGACCATGCGCTTCACCCCGGAGAAGGACGGCGACACCGCCGGGCTGGCGGCGGTCCAGAGCGACCGCAGCCATATAGTGTTCGGCATTACCCAGGTTGGCGGTAAAAAGATGGTCGCGCTGACGTCGCGCGACAATGCCGATACCGATATGCTGGTCGCCTCCGCGCCGCTGACCGCCACCGGCCCCGTAACGCTCACCATCCGCGCCGATGGTGGCAAGATGGCGTTCGACTATGAAGTGGAGGGAAAACGGGCGACGCTCAAATCCGATCTGGACGCGACGCTACTGAGCACGCGCAAAGCAGGGGGGTTCGTTGGGACTGTCGTCGGTCCCTATCGCTACACCCCTGCATCCTGAAAAGGGCTTCTCATGACCATCAAGTCATCCATCGCCCTGCTGGGGCTGTCGCTGGCCGCCACTGCCCTGCCCGCGCAAGTCTGGCGCGCGGACCAAGGCGATGGCACCTATCGCAATCCTGTCCTCTTCGCCGACTATCCCGATCCCGACATCATTCGCGTCGGAGAGGATTTCTACTTCATCACCACCACCTTCGCCAATGCGCCAGGCATGACCATCCTTCATTCGAAGGATCTGGTGAACTGGCAGATTGCCGGCCATCTGATGGACCGGCTGGAGGGCAACCCCCGCTATGATCTGAGCGATGGCGGCGATTATCGCCGGGGCTTCTTCGCGGCCAGCATGCGCCATCACAAAGGCACTTTTTATGTGGCCGTCAGTCCGATCGGGCTCAACACGCGCATTTATCGCGCGAACAGCCCGACCGGCCCCTGGACCTATACCGAACTGGATCGCCACGCTTTCGACCCGGCGCTGTTCTTCGAGGATGATGGCCAAGCCTATCTGATGACGTCGATCGGGACGGACGGCACAGTGACATTGCTGACGATGAACGAGGACGTCACCAAGATTACCGCGTCCAAGGTCGTCCATTATAACAAAGGCGCTGAAGGATCGAAGATCATCAAGCGCGCGGGCTGGTATTATCTGTTCAACGCGCTCCCTTCCAAACTGGCGCTGAGCGTCTCGCGGGCGCGCAGCTTGCAGGGACCGTGGGAGACCCGTCCGCAGATCGACGACACCAGCGGCGGCCATCAGGGCGCATTGGTTGATCTGGCCAATGGCGAATGGGCCGGCTTTGTCATGGTCGATGCCGGATCGATCGGCCGGATGACCAATATCAGCCCGGTATATTGGCAGGACGACTGGCCGATATGGGGCACGCCCGACGCACCGGGCCGCGTACCCGACCGCGCGCCCAAGCCGATCATGGGCCACCCCTTTGCCGAACCGCCCGCATCGGATGATTTTTCCGCATCGACATTGGGCCTGCAATGGCAATGGAACCATAATCCCGATGACCGCCGCTGGTCTTTGCGCGAACGGCCAGGCTTCCTGCGGCTTCACGCAACCCAGGCCGACCGGCTGTGGACGGCACGCAATACGCTGACGCAAAAGGGGCAGGGGCCTCGCAGCAGCGCTATCGTCAAAGTGGACATGCGCGGGTTACGCTCAGGCGATGTGTGCGGCTTTGGCACATTCGGCAAGATCAGCGCGCAATTGTCGATCGTCGGAAGCGACAAGGGTCGCCGCGCCCTGACGATGATGGTGACCGATTCCACGGAGGATGGCCCCCGCACCGAAACCCGCGTCGCATCCGTACCCGTGTCTGGCCAGACGCTCTGGCTGCGCACCGACATGGACTTCGTCCGTGACGAGGGCCGCGTCGCCTACAGCAGCGACGGACGAAAATGGACTGGCGTAGGCGATCATTTCCCGCTGAAATTCGACTGGCGCACCGGCACGTTCCAGGGGCAGCAATTCGCCCTATCCTGCTATAATGCGCGGCCGGACGGCGGCTATATCGATATCGACAGCTTCACCCTGTCGCCCTTGCCCGAAGCGGTGGAGGAAGCAAGGCCATGAAATTCAGCCGTCGCGAGAGCGTTGCGGCGATAGCAGCGGGCACCGCTGCCCTCTCAACCGCGCGCGCGCGTGGGGCAGTCGCTCGCCCGCCCTCACCTCTTATGCTCTGGTATGAACAGCCCGCATCGGTGTGGACGGAGGCGCTGCCCGTCGGCAACGGGCGAATGGGCGCGATGGTCTTTGGTGGTATCCGTCAGGAACAATTGCAACTCAACGAGTCCACCCTATGGGCGGGCCAGCCCTATGACCCGGTCAACCCTGCGGCGCGGGCCGCGCTATCCAAAGTCCGCGCGTTGATCTTCGAAGGCAAGATTGCCGAGGCCGAAGCCCTGGCGAACGACGCCGTCCTCGCCACACCATCCACGCAAATGCCCTATCAGGGCTTTTGCGATCTCATGCTGGATTTCCCTGGCCTGGGGCAGACGTCTAACTATCGGCGCAGCCTGGATCTGGACAGCGCCATGACAACTACCCGATTCACCGCCGATGGCATCGATCATAAGCGCCAGGTGATTGCGTCGGCAGACGATCAGGTCATCGCAATGCGTGTGACGGCATCGGGCGAAGGACAGCTCAACGTCGATATCGGCCTGGCGTCCCCGCACAAGATCGTCGCGGTCGAGGCCGACGGATCGGCAAGCCTGTTGATGACCGGCCGCAATGGCGATGCCGCCGGCATTAACGGCGGCTTGCAGTTCGCCGCCCGCCTGTTCGCTTCGGCAGAGGGCGGGCGGATCGAGCCAGGTGCAGGCGGCAGATTGCTGGTGCGCGGCGCCGATGCGGTCACGCTGATGATCGCCATGGCGACCAGCTATCGCCGGTTCGACGATGTCAGCGGCGATCCCGTAGCTGCGACCCAGGCCACGCTGGATCGCCTGCGTGGCCGTTCCTTTGCGCGGGTCGCGGCGGACGCGACCGACGCGCATCGGCGGCTCTTTCGCCGCGTGTCGATCGACCTTGGCCGATCGGCCGCCGCAGACCTGCCGACCGACAAGCGCATTGCCGCGTCGCCGACCCAGGACGACCCGGCGCTTGCAGCGCTCTATTTCCAATATGGTCGCTACCTGCTGATCTCTTCCTCACGGCCGGGCGGCCAGCCTGCCAATCTGCAAGGCCTGTGGAACGACAGCCTCAACCCGCCCTGGGGGTCGAAATATACGATCAACGTCAATACCGAGATGAATTATTGGCCCGCCGAGACCACGCATCTGGGTGAGTGCGTCACACCGCTGGTCGATATGGTCCGCGACCTCGCCGTCACCGGCGCGCGCACGGCAGCGACCATGTATGGCGCCCGCGGCTGGGTCGCGCATCATAATACCGACCTGTGGCGTGCCAGCGCCCCCATCGACGGTGCACAGTTCGGGCTATGGCCGACCGGCGGCGCATGGCTCTGCACCCATTTGTGGGATCATTATGATTATGGCCGGGATCGCGCATTCCTGACCTCCATCTATCCGCTGATCGCCGGAGCCGCCCGCTTCTTCCTCGATACGTTGCAGCCAGAACCAAAGACCGGCTACCTCGTCACCAACCCGTCGATGAGCCCGGAAAATCCGCATGGTCATGGCGGCACCCTATGCGCCGGGCCGACCATGGACATGGCGATCCTGCGCGACCTGTTCGGTCAGACGATCGAGGCCGCGCAAATCCTGAATGTGGATGCTGACTTCGTGGCCGAACTGGAAGCAGCGCGCGCGCGCCTGGCGCCTTATCAGGTTGGCCGACAAGGACAGTTGCAGGAATGGCGGGAGGATTGGGATGCCGATGCACCCGAACAGGATCATCGCCATGTCTCTCATCTCTATGGGCTTTATCCCTCGCACCAGATCAGCGTCGAAGACACGCCGGACCTGGCCGCCGCGGCGCGCCGGACGCTGGAAATTCGCGGCGATCGGGCGACCGGCTGGGCAACGGCATGGCGTATCACCCTATGGGCGCGGTTGCGCGATGGCGATCATGCCCATCGCATATTGGGCTACCTGCTCGGCCCCGATCACAGCTATCCCAATATGTTCGACGCCCACCCGCCCTTTCAGATCGACGGTAATTTCGGCGGAACGGCCGGGATCGTCGAAATGCTGCTTTACAGCCGTGGCGACGTCATCGACCTGCTACCCGCTTTGCCAAGCGCATGGCCGGAAGGACGTGTCACCGGACTGCGCGCGCGCGGACGGTGCGGCGTCGATCTCGCTTGGCGCGATGGGCGGCTCACGCGCGTCACGCTGCACCCCGACATGGATGGCCAAAGGACCATAAGGCTCGGTAGTCGTCGCGCAACGGTATCGCTCAAGGCCGGACGCGCCCTCATGCTTGAAGATGGAGATTTTGCCTGATGACGAAGGTTTATGTCCGGGGCTTGCTGCTCGGCCTCACTGCCCTGGCGGCCAGCACCAGCCTGTCTGCCCAGACAGCCGATCCGCTCGCGCCGCAAGGCCGTTGGAGCGCCTATCAGGGGGGCAGTGCCGCCCTGCCGCCCATGGGGTGGAACAGTTGGAACGCCTTTTTCACCGAGATTGATGAGGAAAAGCTACTCGGATCGGCGCAGCGGATCATCGACAGCGGCCTCGCCAAGAAGGGCTATCAATATATCAATATCGACGATGGTTGGTGGCTCAAGCGCCGGACGAATGACGGCAAATTGCTGATCCGTTCGGAGAAATTCCCATCGTCCCTGCGCGCGGGCAAGGGCGACCCGTCTTTCCGTCCCCTGACCGACAAGCTCCATGCGATGGGGTTAAAGGCGGGCATTTATTCGGACCTTGGCCGCAATAGCTGTTCGCAGGCCTATTCGACTGGCGAAGCGCAATTGCCCGAAGGGTCGATCGCTGAACGCGAGGTCGGACTCTATGGCCATATCGATCAGGATATTCGGCTCTTCTTCGCCGATTGGGGTTTCGATCTCATCAAAGTGGACGGATGCGGCATCCGCGCCTTTGGCGATGGCAGCGCACCGGTGAAATCCGGTAAATATCGCATGCTCGCGCCCCTGATCGACCAGGCGTCGGTCACCCGCTCGGATGTTCCCGCGGTGCAGGGACTGTTCAGCCAGATCAACCAGTCGCTTACCCGTCATAACCCGGACAATGACTATCTGCTCTCGCTCTGCGTGTGGGGTAGCGCCAATGTGCGCGCCTGGGGCAAGGATTATGGCAATAGCTCCCGCACCAGCGACGATATCACGCCCCATTGGGCGCGGATGCTGACGAACTACGACAGCGCGGTACGCCGGGCGCTCTATGCCCATCCAGGGTCGTGGAACGATCCCGACATGCTGTTCATCGGTCAGGGCGATTTCGACGCTGAGCATCTGACCGAAGCGCGATCGCATTTTGCGCTCTGGGCGATGATGAACGCGCCGCTGCTGATCGGCGCGGACCTCCGCAAGACGCCGCAATCCTTGATGGATATTTTCGGCAATGCCGACCTGATCGCCGTCAATCAGGATCCCGCTGGCCATCAGGCCATTGTCGCCTTCGACAGCGATTCATTGCAGATATTGGTCAAGACATTGGCCAATGGCGACAAGGCGGTCGCGCTGTTCAACCGGGGCCTTGCGCCGGTCGATGCCATGCTGACGGCCGGTCATCTCAAATTCCGCGACGACAAGGCTGTGGCTTTGACCGACCTTTGGACGGGCGAACAGAGCCGCTTCACCGGAGAGCAAGCCTTGAAGGTTGCGCCACGACAGACGCTTGTCTTCATCGCAAAAGGCGATCGGGCCTTGGCAGATGGCCTTTATCTGTCGGAGCAACCTGGCAATATCAACCCGGCCGTCGATGGGGTTACCGCACCTGCGGCTGATCCCACGATCTTCCGCTCCATCCCCGGCTGGCGCAGCACGAGAGGATTGGGCGAACGCCCCATCTATGCAGGCTGGGGCGGCGCACAGCCCGATGCGACCCCCTATAACCAGCCGCTCGCGATCGCTGGCAAGACCTATGCGTCCGGCATGGCGTCCTTGCCAATTCACGGCTGGAAATTCGGAACAAAGGCTATGGCCGCCTGACGGCCATGGCTGGGGTCGATGACAGTGCAGCGGACTCGCGCCATGGTGTCCGCTTCGCTGTCTATGGCGACGGCAAGCTGCTGACGCACACGCCGGTAGTTCGCCGCGGCGAAACGCCAACGCCGATTGCCGTCGATGTAAAAGGCGTCGCCCTCATCGAGATGGTCGCGCAAGCCGATGACGGGGTTCCGGGCGAAATGCTGCCCGTCAGTTGGGGTGACGCGGCCCTGCTACGCTGATCGCCATGATGGGTGGGCGGTGTAGTAATCCGCCCGCCCAACATAGCCTCATTCCCTAACGACCTGTACCGATCGGCAGCTCGAACGAACCGACCGGTAGAGGGGCCTCGTCATAGAGGTTGGTGACCGGCGAATCCGCCCAGCCATATCGCACCCGCACGGCTGGCTGACCATCACCTGCCAGCCGGATGCGCAATCCTTCCACCTCGCCGCCGACATAGCGACAGCTATCCGCCGCTTGCCCGCACAGCTCAAAGCCGATCGCCTGCGCGGCGCTACGCGTCTGAAGGGCGCCCGTTAGCCCTGAAAATTCGATCATGGCCCCGCCGTCCGGCGTAGCAATGGCCTTTGCCGCCTGCGGACCGCTAGCGGAATGCCGTTCGCCATAGGCAACCGCCCGCATCGACCGCGCGAGGCGGCGACCCAATTCCTGCTTCTCTCCGGGATGAATATCGAACGGATCGCCCAGATCGATCGCCGTGGCCAACGCCGCATTGGGGTCCGCTGCCACGGCCCGATATTGCGTATCGCGCATCCGTGCCCAGCCGCTCTCCGACGGTTTCGTCGTCGGCTTGCCATAGGCGGCGAGCTGCACGATGACGAAGGGCAGGTCGGGCGCGCGAAATTGTTCGCGCCATTCGGCCATCATTGCCGCCAGCCGATCGGCATAGCCAGGCAGATCGACATCGGACTCGCCCTGATACCAGGCAACACCCTTCAAGCCGATCGCACCCAGCGGCGCGATCATGCCATTAAAGAGCGTGCCCGCGCCGGTCACATCAGCCCATGGCACACGCGGCGCGCCGGGGGGCGATTTGGCTGCCACGGCATAGCGCCACTTGTCGCCCAACGGCACATCGCCCCCATCGGCAAACCGCAAGGCCATGTCGCTCGCCGGTCCCAGCAGCCCACCATTGGCATAATTATCCATCACATTGATGATCAGGACATTGCGACCCGCCTTCAACAGACCCGGTGGCACGGTCAGGCTGGTGGGCTGCCATGCCTTGGCGCTCATCCCCACGGGACTGCCATTGATCCAGACCCGGCCGACATCATCCATGGTGCCCAAGGACAGGGTCGCCGCCTCGGCTGCCTGCGCAGCCGTCAAAATGATTTCCCGCCGGAACCAGACCATGCCGTTGAATTCGGAGAGAGCACTGACGCCCCATTCTTCCCATGGCCCCAATTTCGGCACATCTGCCCAGCCAAGGGTACTGCCGGGCTGCCAAGGCTCTTGGCCGACAGCATCGCCGGTGGCTGCGCGCCACCAACCTTCCCATTCGGCGCTCGCCGCCCGTTCGGCTCCGATGGGATCGCTGGCGTGCAACTTCACCATGGCGGAGCGATCGGCGCGACCGATCGCGGCCTGGGCCACTTCCCCCATCCAGGGGCTGATCTGCGATCCGCCCCAACTGCTGGAGATGGCGCCGATCGGAACGCCCGCCGTCTTGCGCAGGTCTCGCGCCATATAATAGCAGGCAGCGGAAAAATCGGGCACGCTTTCCGGGCTGGCCGTCTTCCACGACACCGCACTGGCAAAGTCCTGCCGTGCCTGGTCCGCCGCTTCGCGCGGAACCGTAATCAGGCGCAGTTGCTCATCCGACGAATTGCGGATCTGCCCCATGGCATCCTGCGCATTGCGCACTTCCAATTCCATGTTCGATTGGCCTGAACATAGGAAGACGTCGCCCACGACCACGTCCCGCGCCGTCACCTGCCCCTTGTCGCTGCGCGCCGACAATGCGATCGGTCCAGCCTTGGTAAGCGCGGCAAACCCCGCTTGGAACCGCCCCTGCGCATCCGCCGTCACGACCTGGGTCGCCGCGCCCAATGTTATCGTGATCATCTCGCCCGGATCAGCCCTCCCACGGATCAGGGCCGGACGATCGCGCTGGATGACCGAATGGTCACCAGATAGCGCATCGAACACAGGTGCTGCAGCCGCAGGCATAGCCATCACCGGGAGGAATCCCATAGCTACAGCCGTGATATACCGATTTGAGCGCTTCATATGTGATCCTCCCGCTATGCAAATTGTGCCGTTCCGCGCTTGCAGAACATCCGAACGGCGCCGCTTAGAAGCGCCGATCAGGCTATTAATGTTAACGCTACCTTTTGGTGCCGTCATTTTCATTCGTTTGACAAACTGGAGGTCTGACCCGCCCGCTTATCGCGCGCCCTGAAAGGCGAGATGCGCGCTGAAGAAGGGCAGCAGCTTATCCTGAAATCGCCAAGCCACCCGGTTGGTATGATCGCCCTCATAGATTTCGAAACTGTTGGGAATGCCATAGCGATCAAGCACGCCATGCAGCGTCTGCGCATCAGCTTTCAATCCATCCTTGTCGCCGACATCGATGGCGATCGCGCGATAGCGGCGGAGATTGCCGATATATTGATCGACGAACGCCAGCGGCGCATTCGCTGCCCATTTGGCCACGACATCGGGTTGCACCACCCCGTCCTTGACCGGCATGTCCAGATAGAGGGGCGGCTTTTGCGGGTTGGGCGACCAGGCGGCAGCCGTCGCCAATTGCGCGCGCAACATGAAGGATAGCCCAGCCGAATCGGCGGGCGACTTTACCGATTCGAGCTGTTTGAACACGGCCGGATCGATCTGCGCCGGATCGCGCGGCGACAGGCAGCAGGGGCTCATCATATAAAGCGCACCGAATATATCGGCATGTTTCATGCCGATGCGGCTGGTCCCGTAGCCGCCCATGCTATGCCCTGCCAGCCCCCGGCTTTCGCGCTGCGCGATCGTTCGATAATGGTCGTCGATATAACGGACCAGATCGCGCGCCACGAAACTTTCGAAATCGCCGGTCGTCACCGAACTGGAATACATCGACCCATTATGGATCGTCTTGGAATCGGGCAGCACCAGGATCATCTCCTGCGTGCCTTTGGCAAAGGCGCCTTCCACGGTCCGGGGAATGTGGATTTCCTTCGCCCATTCCTCCGCGCCGATCGAATAGCCGTGCAGCGCATACACGACCGGATAACGCCGTGATGGTTCGCGACCATAGCTGGGCGGCAGGATCACCAACACATCGCGGTCGCCCGCTTCGCCTTCCAGATTGCCCTCGATCGTCGGAGCATGCACCTTGATGCGCTCGATCGTTACCGGCTTTGCACCGGCGACAACTGGCGGCGCACCCGTCGCCACCTGCGCCAAGGCAGGCAGCGACGCCCCGGCCATCGCCAACGCCGCAACGACCATCATCCGTGTCTTGAACGTCATGCCAACCCCTCCATTTTCGTCGTCATTGTCCGCGCAACAGGCGCATCACCAGGGCACGGATCCGCCCATAATTTCCTTGGCCTAGCGGCCCCAACACCCCATGCTGCCCGTCCGGCATATGGGCCAAAGGATGGCCGTCGGGGCGAAAGACATAATGGTCGAAATAGGCGCGCCAGGCGTCCCGCTCGGCCGCTGGCCGTTCGGCAATGGCGATCATGGCGAGCAGCATGGCGGTGTGCGGCGCATCCGGCCCGGCGCTGAAACCATCCCACCAGTAATTGACCAGAATGTTGACGGGATCGAGCGCCTCGACCTGATGCCACCATAATTTGGGGAGGTAGAGCGCGTCTCCGGGGTCGAGGTCCACCATAACGGCCCTCGCTCGCGCGGCCGCAAAGCGAGGATATTGCGGATCGTCGCTCGCCGCCCCCGTGGCCAGCGATATCGGCTGGCCCGACAATGTATGGTCGATCGGCCCGACATAGAGATCGCCGATCGCATCGGGCGGATAGAGGGTGAAGCGTCGCCGCCCGGCTACTGCGCAGGCCAGATTATCATAGGTGTCATAATGGCAGGCAACGGTCGAGGCATTGCCCAGCCATATCCGGGGGCGGACGTTCGGCGGCAACAACGCGCATGGATTCGCCTCGGCGAAACCGGGGAAATGATGATCGGTCGGCAGCGAACCCAGATAGCCGGTCTCGCCCGCATCCTGCGCGTTGGCGGCGATACGCGCGATCGCTTGCCGCACGGCGATGGTTTCCCTGGAAAAGTTGAAGCCGCCAGGCCCATCGCCATAATGATAGCGCCCACATAAATTTGGCGGACCAGCGAAATATTCCGCTGTCGATCCGCTGTCGAATCGCGCCAGATAGGCAAGCACGGCGTCATCGCTTTGCGTGCCCATCTGCATCGCAGGCCAGTCGCTACAGACTCCCCGAATCACAATGGGGTGGCACGCCTGCGCCAAATGTCGCAAACCTTCGACACCCCCGATCTCGGTAGCGGTTCGTTCCAGGGTCGGGACAGCGGCACTGGCCATCGGTCAGCCGAACCGTCCCAGCCTGTCGTTCCGCCGACGCGCCATCAGGCTTATATGCTGCAGCGATCCGGCGATGGCGTAGGCAAGGCGCAGATGCCCGGATCGAAACAGCATCATAACGGCCACATCGTCCAGATCATCGAGACTATCGAGGCTCACCGTATAGAGCCCATCCAGCCGCACCGTCTCCCCATCATCAAAGCTGAGCGCGATGTCGATCGGCTCGATCAGCTGGTGCGCAAGCAAGGCGGCGATGAAGGCTTCGGTCGCCTCCATCCCCGCAACCAGGCGGCTTAGCGCCTGTTGGACGACGCGCAATTGTAGGGTGGGCTTCCCTTCCGCATCGAACAACGGGTCACCATCGCCGGATGCAAAGCGGGGATGATCCGGGTCGAAGGCGATATTCTCCTCGGCCGTGAAGAAGCCTTCGCGATCCGCCTCCAGCGCCCGAAAGGCGGGACGATCATCGGGCGAATCCACCAGATGCTCGCCAGGCTTCAACCCGGTTAGCGCCCCCAGATAGAATCGGCCCGTCTCGGCATGTTTGGAAAAAAGAATCGGGCAGGCAGCGGCAGCGGCCAGGATTTCACCAACGACGATTCGCACGAACGGACCAGATCCATGGTCCGGTGCCCGCATCCGCAAACCGGCGTGCGCCACATTATTGAGCAACTGAAGCGATTCCATACCCTCTCCTCCTGCGGCACATTCTCACGCTGCCGCCGCCCTGTCTGGACGCATTTTTCGTGTCCGACCGCCTAATCACACGGGGCGATATTTACACATACAATTTCGCTTGATCGCCCGTTTCGATAGCGCTACCATTTACGCCTAGAAAAGAAAAGGCTTGGGTGAGGATCAAATCCGTTCGTGCGACGGTCCCTCCCCCCAAAGTCTGAAACTGTGATCGTGCGTGACAATAGTGTCGCGACGTTCGGGCGAGAAGAAGTGGGAGTAAGGGGAGGATCATGAAGACAGATTTCGATCGCGCTCGTTTGGCGAAGCGCAGCCGCAAGAGCCTGGCGGCGACAGCCAGCGGCTTGGCCCTGGCAATCGCCTTTCCGGCCGTTGCGCAAGTGGCCGAACAGGCGACCATCACGAACCCTGCCAGCGAAGCGGACATCGTCGTCACCGGCATCCGTGGGTCGCTGCAACGCAACCTAGACATCAAGCGTAACTCGGCTGGTGTCGTCGACGTCATTTCGGCGGAAGATATCGGCAAGTTCCCGGATTCCAACGTCGCCGCATCGCTGCAACGCCTTCCGGGCGTGTCGATCAACCGGTCCGGTTCGCGCGGCGAACCTGATGGCATCACCGTGCGCGGCTTCGGCGGCGACTTCAACGAAACGCTGATCGATGGTCGCCGCATCTCCACCGCGACCGGTGGCCGTTCGGTCGACTTCTCCTCGGTCGGTGCCGATTTCGTCGGCCAGCTCGCCGTGCTCAAGACGCCTGACGTATCGCTGTCGAGCAGCTCGATCGGTGCGACCGTCAACATCTCCTACCCCAAGCCGTTCGACAGCCCCGGCACGCGCGTCGCGTTCAGTGCCGCTGGCTCGATCCAGGACGATGCGGGCAAGGTGGTGCCGACCGTCGGTGCCCTGTTCAGCAAGACCTTTGCCGATGACACGCTCGGCATCCTGATCGACGGCATCTACACCCGCCGCGATACGCAGGTGAACCGCGTCTATGTATCCGGTTGGCAGGGCGGCCTGTACGATCCTTGTCAGTTGGCAGGTAGCACTGCGACGGTTTGCAATCCTACTCCTGCCAGTAAGACTGTTGTCGGCTGGTACGGCCAGCAATATGGCGCCGATCAGCGCTATACCAAGGATGAGCGTATCGACGGCCGCATCGCCCTGCAATGGGCACCGTCCGACGACATCGTCCTGACGCTGGACGACAATTATTCGCGACAGAAGATTGTCACTGACATTTCCGGTTTCGGCGTCTGGTTCAACCAGGACTCAATGCGTAATGTCCAACAGGATGAAAACGGCACGACGATCGACTTCGTACAACAGGGATCGCCAACCGATTTCACCGCTGGCACCGATACCCGTGTGCTGGAAACCAACCAAATCGGTTTGAACATGGTGTGGGACGCGACGTCCAACCTCAAGATCGAGGCGGATGCCAGTTATTCGAAGAGCCGTCAGAACCCGGATGGTGAAATCAGCAGCGAAAATGGCGATATCGGCTATGGCGGCGCGCTGGGCACTGCAAACGGCATTCGCGTGTCCGGTAACAGCAGCAAGGCGTTCCCGGAACTGACGGCCTTTGGCCCCAATGGCGATGCTTCGCGTTGGCTGGACCAGACCATCATCGGCTCGCACGTCACCGTGCGGCAGCAGCAGGTCAACAGCGACGAGATCAAGCAGTTCCGCCTCGGCGCAACCTGGGAACAGGATAATCTGACCATCAAGTTCGGTGGCCGCTATATGGAGGATGAATTCACGCTCCAGAACAGCAGCACCTTCACCAATAACTTCTGGCAGGCTTATGCGGGCTATGGCGGTCCGTCCGGTCAAGGCAGTGGTGTTCTGATGCCCGCCAGCCTGATCCAGGGCGTGATTGGCACCAACAACTTCATCCCCGGCTTCTCCGGCGTCCTGCCACCCGGCCTGCTGAAATATGACGCTAAGGAATATCAGCGTATTCTGGAAGGCCTCGGCAATCCATATGCGCAGAATGTGCCGGGCTTTAACTATCCTCCCCCGACCGACCCTAACAACGGCCTGCTCAATTATCGCGGTATGTTTGATCTGTTGTTAGACCCAGGCAGCGTTCAGAATGTGCGCGAGAAGACCTGGTCGGCCTATGTTCGGGTAAATTTCGAAGCCGATGTCGCGGGTATGCCCTTCTACTTCAATGCAGGCGCGCGAGAAGAAATCACGAAGCTCGTATCGGCTGGCATTGGGCGATTGCCAACCTCGATCACAGGCAGCACAGCTGATCCAACTTTGCTCACGGTAGGCTTCGGTGAATCTCAGCCTATCTCCACGAAGAGCAGTTATTCCTACTTCCTGCCGAGCCTCGACATGAAGCTGGAACTGACCGACAGCCTGCACCTGCGTTTCGACGCTTCGCGCACGCTGACACGCCCGGCGCTGAATACGCTTACGCCGGTTCTTAACGTTGGCGTCGGCCAGCGCGTCGGCGCCCTGACGGCAACGGGCGGCAACCCCAACCTGAAGCCCTATCTGGCCGATAACTTCGACCTCGCGATGGAATGGTATTACCAGCGCAATTCCTACGCCTCCGTCAATTTGTTCCTCAAGGATGTGACGAACTTCGTGGTTGCGGGTACTCAGCGGCAGACGATCAACGGCGTCGTTGATCCGACCACCGGCGCGCCTGCAGTCTTTACCGTGTCGCAGCGGGTCAATGGACCGTCGGCCACAATCAAAGGCGTCGAACTGGCATGGCAGCATGTTTTCGGCGACAGCGGCTTCGGCTTCAACGCCAACGCCACCTTCGTCGAAACCAACAAGCCCTATGACGAAACCAATTTGTCGCAGAGCGGCTTTGCCGTGACCGGGCTTGCCAACTCGGCCAACCTTGTCGCCTTCTATGACAAGGAAGGCTTCCAGTTCCGTACCGCCGTCAACTGGCGCGACAAATATCTGCAGGTCTTTGGTCAGGCCCAGAACAACTCGGCCTTTGGCGCGGAACCGACCTTCGTCAATTCCAGCCTGCAGATCGATTTGAGCACCAGCTACCAGCTGACCGAACGGTTCAGCCTGTTCGGCGAAGCGCTCAACATCACCAACGAAACGGTCAGCACCCATGGCCGCTTCTCCAACCAGTTGCTTGATGTGTACGCGTATGGCCGCCGTTTCACGGCGGGCGCACGCTACCGCTTCTAACGGTTCTCGCCCTGGAGGGGATGTCGATTGACATCCCCTCCTTTTTAATGGTGACTTCTCTCTTATGGTTCATCCTGTCCGCAACATCGTGATCGTCGGCGGCGGGACAGCCGGCTGGTTGACCGCTGGCATCATCGCGGCCCGCCATCGCACCCGCATTGGCCAGGGTTTCAGCGTCACTCTGGTCGAATCCCCCAACACCCCGATCATCGGCGTGGGAGAGGGAACATGGCCGACGCTCCGCACCACCCTATCGCGCATGGGCGTGTCGGAATCCGATTTCTTCCGCGAATGCGACGCCGCTTTCAAACAAGGCGCACGCTTTGATGGCTGGACCACCGGCGCGGTCGATGATGGCTATTATCATCCGCTCATGCTCCCGCAGAATTTCGGGCAGGTGAACCTTGCCCCGCATTGGCTGGCAAGCAATCAGGGCGAAAGTTTTTGCGACAGCGTCAGCGCGCAGGGCCGCATCTGCGACGACGGCCTGGCCCCCAAAACAATTGCGACGGCCGAATATGACGCCCTCGCCAACTATGCCTATCATCTGGACGCGGGTAAATTCGCGCCTTTCATCCAACGCCATTGCTGCGAAACGCTGGGCGTGCACCATGTACTGGCGGATGTCCAACAGGTGCTGATGCACGAGAATGGCGACATCCGCGCCATACAGACCGCTCAGGCAGGCGAGATCGAAGGCGACCTGTTCGTCGATTGCACCGGCTTCAAGGCGCTGCTGATCGAAGGCGCGATGAAGGTGCCGTTCAAGGACTGCAACGACGTCCTGTTCTGCGATACGGCATTGGCGATGCAAGTGCCCTATGAGCGGCCGGATAGCCCTATGGCATCCCACACCATCTCGACGGCGCAGACATCAGGCTGGATCTGGGACATCGGCATCCAGACGCGCCGCGGCGTCGGCCATGTCTTTTCCAGCAGCCATATTTCCGACGAAGAGGCCGAACGCGAACTGCGCGCCTATATCGGCCCGGCGGCCGATGGGCTGAATGCCCGCAAGATCAAGATCCGTTCGGGCCATCGCGAAACCTTCTGGAAAGGCAATTGCGTGGCCGTGGGCCTGGCCGCCGGTTTCCTCGAACCGCTCGAAGCCTCCGCGATCGTGCTGATCGAATTGTCGGCCAAGATCATTGCCGAACAAATGCCCGCCTGTCGCGAGGTGATGGACATCATCTCCTCGCGCTTCAACGCGACGACCCACTATCGCTGGGGCCGCATCATCGACTTCCTCAAGCTCCATTATGTGCTGACAAAGCGCACCGACAGCGATTTCTGGCGCGACAATGTGCGCGATGAAACCATACCGGATCGCTTGAAGGAATTGCTGCTGCTCTGGCGCTACCAGTCCCCCTGGTTCCATGACGAGTTCGACCGCGTGGAGGAGGTCTTCCCGGCCGCCAGCTATCAATATGTCCTGTACGGCATGGGCTATCATACCGAAGTCGATCCCGCCTCGCTCAGCCGGGATCATCGCCTGGCCGATCGCGCCCGCCGTGAAAACGCCGCGCTGACCGACAAATTATGCGCCGGGCTACCCCGCCACCGGGATCTGATCAACAAGATCGTCGCGCACGGACTGCCGCCGGTCTGACCGGCGGCAACCGTTACCGCTTACTGCGTCCCCTTGCTCAGATGGTTGGCCGCATTGGCCAGTTCGATCCACGCTGCGCCTTCAGGAATGACATATTCATTCTGGCCCCAGAAATAGGGCCAATCCTCGTGATTTTCGGGGAAGTCCGGCTTGATCACCAATATGCCCGGCACGACGCCGCCTGCGATGAAGGAAAAGTCCGCCCGGTTATTGCCATAGGCGACTTCCTTCGACATCGTGCCGACACCCGACACGAAGGATATGTCCGACGCGGGATGGTGGCCGGTCAGGAACGCCATGCCATGAAATAGCGCGTCCGGCCCGACAATATCAGGGAAGGCCCGATGCAAAGCCTCGACCGTCAGCGCATAGCCAAGGACGGTCCCTGACCCCGCCCATCCGCCAGTGGTAATCGGGACGGCGAAGGGGTTGGCGCGTGCCATCTCCACGCTCTGCGCCTGCCAACGGCGCACCGCCGGGATCATCCCGGTGCGATAGGAAGCGGGCATGTAGGGAATCGCCGCGACAGCCGTCTGCGCGTTGAAGCCAAAACCCTTTTCGATGGCGGGCCAGAGCGCCTGCACCTTGGCGGCATAGACCGGCTTGCGGGTGGTGCGCAGCAGTTCCACCGCCGCCGCGAACATCTCCGCATCAAGCGGCCCGCCGGTGGTGTTGCCATGGCTGAACAAATCGGGCGCCTGCCCCTGTTCCTGCTGCCAGACCCGCTCGGCAGTTGCCAACGCGTGCTGCGCCAGCGCATCATCCTGCCCGCGCAACACCCGCACGGCGGCCGCCAGTCCTGCGATCGATCCATAGTTGAGCGCCGATGATTTGCTGGTGAAGGCCCAGCGATCGTCCGGCGTTCCGCTCCGCCCATTGCGAACCTCGCCCGGTTTCAAGGCCGGGTCATAGGGCAGCCCATCGGTCTTGTTCACTGCATCGCCCAAATGCGTATATTGGGCGACATCGGGCTCCACGATGCCATGAATGGCATGGCCGACCGCGTCGAATTGCGCCAGCAATTGCAGGGTGCCATGCGCCACCTGTTGCACCATGTCGGGCTTTCCGTCGGGCACATGCATTTCGACATACCGCCGCGCCTGGTCGACGCTTACCGTATCGCGATCCAGCCGATACCGCTCCGCCGCATCGGCAAGCGAGCGCACCACCTGATATTGGGATTGGGTGCGGATATCGAAATCGCCCGCATCATACCAGCCGCCGACGTTGAGGCCCGGAATATGCTCGCCCGGCTTGAAGCGCGTATCGGTCGTCGGTCCCTGCCGGTACAGGTCGATATGTTCATGGTTCAGCGGTGCCTGACGCGCATCGTCGCGATGGGAATCGCCGTGCCAGCTGCGATAGGCTTCATTGACCGACATATGGTCCATCGCGACCGGGAAATAGACATCGTTGGTCGGATGCCAGGCATCGGCATAGACATCCTGCGCGATGCGAAACGGCGCGGTGCGGACATCGCCATATTCCAGCATATAGAGTCCCGGTTGTTTAACGGCGCTGAAATCGAGTTGCAGATAATGATAACGCAGATAGTCGCCCCAGGGCTTCAGCGGCCCGGTTGCCACCGGCACCGCCGCGCCGTTGGCGTCCAGGCGCAGCAATTTGAGCGGTGGCCGTCGCTTGTCGTTGCGATCCAGTTCCACCGTGGCGATCTTGGGGCCATCGGGCGCATAGCCAAGCTGGGAATGCGCGATGACCGGCGTGCGCAGCCAATCGGGGTCGGCCTGCGGCTTCACTGTCCACTGCAGCACCGTACCGGTCTTGTTTGCGGGCAGGATCGATCGCAACACGAACCAGCCATTTTGCGCCTGATTGCGTCCATCATAGAGCTCGATCGGCTGATCGCTGCTCACGCTGATCCGGCGCGCGGGGTCTTCCGGTGCCAGGACGAAGCGGCGACCGCTGGCCATCGGCAGGGGTTCGGCACCCGGCCCTTCGCTCCGCCCGCTGGCCGCATTACGCTCCGCTGTCATCTCCATGGCGCTTGCAGGATAGATCGGGAAGGTGCCGGTTCGCTCGTCCGCCATATAGGCATGGTGGAAATAGGCCGACGGCAGTAATTCCAGGTTGAACCCGGCCTTGCCCGCCAAGGCCTGCGGCACGGGCTTGTCGAGAATGATGCTCAGTTCGACCGTACCCCCGCGCCGCTCGGCGCGAATGACATATTGCCAATCATGGGCGGCATAACGCAGCGTCGTTTCCACGACCCCGGCCTTGGCATCCACCTTGCGACCCACCAGCGCACCGATCGCATCCCATTGTCCGGGTGTCGCCGACAAGCGCACGTCGCCATTGGTCGCGGTGCGCATACCCTGCTGGATGATTTCGATACCGCTGATCTTTGCATCCGCAAACAGGCCGTCATACCAGTTGGAAAAGGCCAGAACATTGACCGCCGGGCCTTCGAAATAGCCCTTTTCGTTCAACTGCAAGGCGGGTTCGCTCGGCGTCTGCGCGATTGCCGCCGTGCTGCTCAGCAGCAGTGCAATCCCGACGCAGGAGGCTCGTAAACGCTTCATGTCTCTCTCCCTTGATTGCGCTACCATCATCCGGGCCGCAATTCTCACACCTTATATCGCAGCGATTATAGATGGGCACAATATCCAATAGGCTGATTGCCATGCGCTTATGATAGCGCTATTCATGATCGAAACATGAAGGAGAGACTGATGCCCCGGACGCGACGGATATTGCTCGGAACCCTGCCCTTGGCGATGGCCTTGTTGACCGCCGGGTGCCAGCAGAGCGCGGACAATGCGCAGGCGCCAGCCGCCAATGCCGCAGACGCTTCGAAATATCTGTCCCAGCCGCTGGTCAAGGACATCTATACCGCCGACCCGTCCGCCCATGTCTGGGATGGCAAAATCTATGTTTACCCCAGCCACGATATCGACGGACCAACTGCCGAGGATGATCTTGGCAGCCATTTCGAGATGCGCGACTATCGCGTGCTGTCGATGGACAAGATCGGCGGGCCGGTAACGGTCGGGCCAGTGGCGTTGGACGTCAAGGATGTGCCGTGGGCGGATCGCCAGATGTGGGCACCCGACGCCGCGCGTAAGAATGGCACTTATTATCTCTACTTCCCGGCCAAGGACAAGGAAGGCGTGTTCCGCATCGGCGTTGCAACGTCGAAGGATCCGATGGGGCCGTTCAAGGCGCAGCCACAGCCGATCAAAGGCAGCTATTCGATCGATCCCACCGTCTTCACCGATGATGATGGCGCAAGCTATATGTATTTCGGCGGCATCTGGGGCGGCCAGTTGCAGCGTTATGCCAACGGCAAATATGATCCGAACGGGTCGAAGACCGACCTGGAACAGGATGACAAGCCCGCGCTGCTGCCCCGCGTGGCCAAGATGACCGGCGACATGCTGGAATTCGCCGAAACGCCGCGGCCGTTGCAGATCGTCGATGAACAGGGCAAGCCTCTGCTGGGCGGCGACCATGATCGCCGTTTCTTCGAAGCATCGTGGATGCACAAATTTAACGGCAAATATTATTTCAGCTATTCGACCGGCGACACCCATTATCTGGTCTATGCGGTAGGCGATTCGCCCTATGGTCCCTTCACCTATAAGGGCCGCATCCTTGAACCGGTGGAAGGCTGGACCACCCATCATTCAATCGCCGAATGGAATGGTCGCTGGTGGCTTTTCTATGCCGACACACAATTGTCGGGTCAAACCCGCCTGCGTAACGTCAAGGTTACCGAACTGCATCATAATGACGATGGCAGCATCCGCACGATCAACCCGATCCTAAGCGGCGCAGCGACGAAGAGCGCAGCCCAGTGATTACTACGGCCGGGGAAGCCATTGCTTCCCCGGCCGCTGCTTGTGCGCCGACGCCATGAGCGACGACAATGCCCAAGGGCCACGCAGCCCTTTTCGACAAGACCGACGTCGCAACGACTCATTCAGGGAGACATGAGGATGAAGGCATCTTTGCTACGCTGTGCTGCGGGCGCGATGATCCTGGCCGGCTTGACTGTGCATAGCGCGGCTATGGCCAATGACAGTTGGAAAGAGGCGGATGCCAAGGCGCGGGCCATCGTTGATCAATTGACGCTGGACGAAAAAGTCGAACAACTCCTCAACGTGGCACCGGCCATCCCCCGGCTCAAAATCCCGGCCTATAACTGGTGGACCGAATCGCTGCATGGCGCGATCGGCGCAGTTCCGACCACCAATTTCCCAGAACCGATCGGGCTCGCCGCGACATTCGATGCGCCGCTGATCAAGACGGTTGCGGCCACCATCAGTACGGAGGTGCAGGCGCTTCACACACTCGGTCGCCAGACCGGCCATCTCGGCAAGATCGGCACGGGCCTCAACACCTGGTCGCCCAACATCAATCTCTTCCGCGATCCCCGATGGGGCCGCGGCCAGGAGACCTATGGAGAAGACCCGTTCCTGACGGCCCGGATCGGCGTGGCCTTCATTCAGGGGATGCAGGGCGACAATCCCGATCTGCCCGACATCGTCGCCACACCCAAGCATTTCGCCGTCCATAGCGGGCCGGAACCAAGCCGCCACACCGACAATATCTTCGCGACCAAGCGCGATCTGGAGGACAGCTACCTGCCCGCCTTCCGCGCCGCCATCGTCGAGGGCAAGGCCGGGTCGATCATGTGCGCCTATAACCGGGTCGATGGCCAACCCGCCTGCGGGAGTCCTATGTTGTTGCAGGATTATCTGCGCGATGCATGGGGCTTTACCGGCTATGTCGTGTCCGATTGCGACGCCGTCGTTGACATATATGACAACCATAAATTTGCGCCCGACGCCGCAACCGGTGTCGCGGTCGCACTGCGCCAGGGTGTCGATAGCGAATGCAATAATGCGACGCTCAATGGCCAGACAGGTCTGGGCGATCGCTACAAAGCCTCGCTCGCGCGCGGCTATATCGGCATGAGCGACATCGACACCGCGCTCGTCCGGCTGTTTTCCGCGCGCTATCGCAATGGCGACCTCCCCGGCCTCTCGACCCGCAAGCCCAATGCCATGCCGGTCAATCGGATTGGGACGGCGGAGCATCAGGCGCTTGCCCTGACCTCGGCGGAAAAGAGCCTGGTCCTGCTCAAGAATGACGGCATCCTGCCGCTGAAGGCCGGAACGAAGATTGCCCTGGCCGGCCCGCTGGCCGACGCCACGCGCGTCTTGCGCGGCAATTATTCCTCGCCCCGCAGCGCTCCGCCCATTTCGGTAGCCGACGGCATCCGGCAGGCGATGCCCGGCTCTGCGCTCACCCTCATCCCCTTTGGCCCCTCCATTACCGATGGCGATCCTGTTCCCGGCACAGCGCTGTTGACCCCGGACGGCAAGCCCGGTCTGCGCGCCGAATATTTCAATGCCAGCGGGGATGTTGATTTCGAAGCCACGCCCGTGCTGACCCGCGTAGAAACAAGCCTCGTTTCCCGCGCGAGTGAATTCCAGCAGGTGTCGAAACGCTATAAGGTCGTCTGGACCGGCTATCTGGTCGCGCCGGAAACGGGGCTGTATCGCGTCGCGCTGACGGGCGTCAAAGGCACCGTCTCGCTCGAGGGCAAAGCCGTGGTCAGCGCCGAAGACTATTCGCGCTGGGCCGAACCGCTCGATCTGACCGATGTTCGCATGACCAAGGGCCAGCGCTATGCCATCCGGCTCCAGGGGGAGAGCAGCATCGCGCCAAGCCCTACCATCTTCTGGAAGCGCATTTCCGACAATGTCGATCGCGACCTGGCGGACGGCGCGAAGGATGCCGATGTGATCGTCGCCGTCGTCGGCCTGACGTCCGATATCGAGGGCGAGGAAATGCCGGTCAAGATCGAGGGCTTTATCGGCGGCGACAAGACATCGCTCGACCTGCCCAGCGATCAGCACGCCTTTCTGGAAAAGGCCAAGGCGCTGGGTAAACCGCTGGTCGTGGTTGTCATGAACGGCAGCGCGGTCGATCTATCCTGGGCCAAGGATCATGCCTCGGCCATCGTCGAGGCCTGGTATCCCGGCCAGTCGGGCGGGTTGGCGGTCGCCAATGTCCTGTCGGGAAAGACCAATCCGGCCGGACGCCTGCCCGTCACTTTCTACAAGAGCGTCGATGATCTCCCACCCTTTACCGACTATGGTATGGACGGGCGCACCTATCGCTATTTCAAGGGGACGCCCGTCTATCCGTTCGGCCACGGCCTCAGCTATACACAGTTCAGCTATGCAGCACCCACATTGGGCGCGACGGACACCATTGCCAAGGACGGCCTGACCGTACGCACAGTCGTCACCAATAGCGGCGCACGGGCGGGCGATGATGTCGTCCAGCTTTACGTAACGCCCCCCGGCTTCGATGGCGCACCCCGCACAGCCCTGCGTGGCTTTGCCCGCGTTTCGCTCAAGCCGGGCGAAGGGAAGGAAGTCGCCTTCACCTTGTCGCCCCGCGACTTGAGCTTCGTCACGCGGGATGGCGTGCGCGCGCTCATCCCCGGCGACTATCAATTGAGCATCGGTGGCGGGCAGCCGGGCACCGGCAGCCCGGTCCAGACCGTCGGCTACACCATCCGCGAGAGGGTCGACCTGCCAAAATGACAGGCGGCCATCTGGGACAGCTAAATAGATAAAAGGCAAAGGAGAGATGCAGATGAAACGCATATTTGGTTTCGCCACAATGATCGGAGCAGCCACTTGGCTCATCACAGCGCCGATCGCGGCCCAGGCCCAG
Organism: Sphingobium sp. KKT206; assembly: GCF_055640555.1. NCBI lineage: Bacteria > Pseudomonadati > Pseudomonadota > Alphaproteobacteria > Sphingomonadales > Sphingobiaceae > Sphingobium > Sphingobium sp. KKT206. Next base: position 335,911 of record NZ_CM145765.1, on the reverse strand, counting down.
GACGACAAGATGGTGCCGATCGCCATCCCCGCCCAGCCGACCGCCATTGAACTGGGAACGCCTGCCCTCCCCGGTGCCACCGCCAAAGAATCCTGGCACAGCCAATATGGTAGCCTGTTCGCCCGCAACGTCACGGTCGCAACCCTCACACCCTTCCTGCCCGATCCCGCCAAGGCGACCGGCGCAGCCATCGTCGTGGCGCCGGGCGGCGGATTTCGAACCCTGTCGATGAACAATGAAGGCTGGGATGTGGCCAAGGCGCTGGCTGATCGCGGCGTTGCCGCTTTCGTCCTGAAATATCGCCTGCGCCAGACGCCAGCGGACATGCCGGCCTTTGAAAAGTCGATGCAGGAGATGTTTTCCACTACCGCTCGACCACCCCGCCCAGCCCCCGACCCCAATTTCGGCGACCTCTCGCCTCAGATCGCCGATGCCCGCGCCGCCTTCGCGCTGATCCGTCAGCGCAAGACCGAATGGGGCGTCGATGCCGATCGGATCGGCATGGTCGGCTTTTCCGCCGGGGCCATGCTGACCATGGCGACGGCGCTTGCGGGCCAGGATGCCAAGCCTGCCTTCATCGGCAATATCTATGGCCCGCTATCCTCCATGAAAGTCCCGGCCGACGCGCCGCCGCTGTTCGTGGCCCTGGCCGCCGATGACCCATTCTTCGCCAATGGTGGCATCGCCCTGGTCGACGATTGGCGTGCCGCCAAGCGCCCGGCCGAATTCCATCTCTACGAACGCGGCGGCCATGGCTTTGGCATGTATCAGAAGGACACGACCAGCACCGGCTGGTTCGACGCCTTCGTGCGCTGGATCGGCATGCACGGCGCGCTCACGCGCTAGGCCTATTCATTCACCTACGCTCTGCGTCAATCTTCCACTACCGTTCAGGCTGCATGTTCGATAACGCTGGGCATGCAGCCTGCGAATCCGGGTAGAAGGACAGAGAGCGGATAATGACGATAGCGCGTATTTTTGCCGGATCTTTGCTTGCCTTGGCGACAATCACGCCTGTAGCGGCCCTCGCGCAAGCAGGCGATGCCGTGAAGGGCAAGGTGGTATTTGCCCGTTGCGCGCTCTGTCATGACGTAAAGCCTGGCCCCAAGAAAATGGGTCCGGCACTCAACGGCCTGTTTGGGCGGACGTCAGGAACCATCGCAGGCTTCACTTACTCGCCCGCCATGCAAAAGGCGAAGATACGGTGGGATGCCAAGACATTGGATGCCTTCCTCGCCAAACCCAGCGCTGTCGTTCCGGGCAATCGCATGGCCTTTGCCGGTGTGCCGCAGGCTGCGGACCGCGCCAATCTCATCGCATATCTCAAGGGTGCCACGAAGTAGCTTCCGGCATCAATCATGGCGGTAGAGGTGGGCGATCTGCGCGGCGATGTCGCGTGGCGTCAGCCGCCCCGGACGATACCAGTCCGCCACGCTGTTGAGCTGCGACAGCAGCAGATTGCGATAGAGCGACCGGTCGATCTTAGCCGGTAGCGGCAGCGCGGCGACGATAGCGCGGAACAATTGTTCGAACCGGTCGCGCCGTTCGACCAGCGCCACGCGCACGGCGTCGGGCACTTCGCGAAAATCATTCATCATCGGCATGGTCAGCGAATCGGGATCGAGCTGGACTTCCAGCAGCGCGCCACAGGCCGCTTCCAGCTGTGCCCAAGGATCGTCCTGCGCCGCTACGGCCGCTGCGATCCGCGCCTCGGCACCGTCCAGCGCGGCGTGATGCAGCTCGACGAACAGCGCGTCCTTCGATTTGATATGGTGGTAGAGTGAGCCGCCCAGCACGCCAGCCGCCTCGCCGATGTCGCGCATCGACGTGCCGCGATAACCCTTGCGCGCGAAGAGTTGCGCGGCGATCGCCAATATCTGACCCCGCCGCGTGCCCGCGCCGTCCGTGTCTTCACCCTTGGCCTGTGCGTCTGTCCTGCTCATGCAGCGCGACCTAGCATATTCGATCGCCAGAGATCATCCGCCTTGGCGTGTGCGGAAAGGGGCACTGCATTATTCACTTGCAACTCTCCCCCGGCTTACTGTATCCCAAGCATACATTCTATCGGGAGCAGGATCATGGAAAACCAAGAAGACGTCGTTTCCTTTGCGGTCGAGGACGGCATCGCCTGGGTGAATTTCAATCGCCCCGCCAAGCGCAACGCGATGAGCCCCACGCTGAACCGCCGCATGATGGAGGTTCTGGACGAGCTGGAATTTCGTGACAATGTCGGCGTGCTGGTGCTGAGCGGCGAAGGCACGGCCTGGTCTGCGGGCATGGACCTGAAGGAATATTTCCGCGAAACCGAAGCCGACGGCCTGCGCGGCGTGCGCAAGTCGCAGCGCGAAAGCTATGGCTGGTTCCGCCGCCTGCGCTGGTATCAAAAGCCCACCATCGCCATGGTCAATGGCTGGTGCTTTGGTGGCGGTTTCGGCCCCCTGTTCGCCTGCGACCTCGCCATTTGCGCCGATGAAGCGCAGTTCGGCCTGTCCGAAATCAACTGGGGCATCCTGCCCGGCGGCGGCGTGACCAAGGTGGTGGTCGACCTGCTGCCGATGCGCGATGCGATGTGGTTGACGCTGACCGGCGACCTGATCGACGGCAAGCAGGCGTCGGCCATGCGACTGGTCAATGAAAGCGTGCCGCTCGACCAGCTCAAGGACCGCACTCGCGAGGTTGCCAACAAACTGCTGGCCAAGAACCCGGTTGCGCTCAAATTCGCCAAGGATGCGGTGCGCCGGGTCAGCACCATGACCTATGACGAGGCGGAAGATTATCTGGTCCGCATGCAGGAAGCGGCCAATTTCCACGACAAGAGCGAAGGCCGCAAGGAAGGCATCCGCCAGTTCATCGACGAAAAGAGCTACAAGCCGGGTCTGGGTGCTTATGACCTGACCAAGGCGAAGGCACCGACAGAGGGCTGAGCAGCCCGATCGTCCTGAAACGCACCGGGGTCCGCCCCGGTGCGTATTTTCATGTTTGCGATATATCCACATCCATGAATTTGTGGCAGAATGTCCTTCAACCGGAGGAGGATTTTCATGCCCATAGCCACGACCCATGTCGGCAGCCTGCCGCGCGGCGACGCCCTGACCCCGTTGTTGCTGGCCCGCGACAAGGGCGAACCCTATGACGCGCAAGCCTTTGACACGCAAGTCCAGGCCGCTGTTACAGACGCGGTCACCGCCCAGATCGACGCCGGCGTCACCATCGTCAGCGATGGCGAATTGGGCAAGGTCGGCTATTCCACCTATATGATCGAGCGGTTGACCGGCTTTGGCGGCCATATCGACCGCAGGCCCGCCGCCGACCTCGCCCCGCTGCCCGAATTGCGGCAGAAGCTGGCTGGGATCATGGGCAGCCAGGAATTTACCCGCGCGTCCTGTATCGGCCCGGTGCGGCTGGTGACGCTGGAACCGTTGCATGACGATATCCGTCGTTTCAAGGCAGCGCTCGCGCCCCATGGCGAGGGCGTTCGCGCTTTCATGAATGCGGCTTCGCCTGGCCTGATCACCGCCTTCCAGGTCAACCGCCATTATCCCAGCCACGAAGCCTATCTGGCCGATCTTGTCGATGCGATGCGCGAGGAATATGAGACGATCGTGGCGGCAGGGTTCGACCTGCAATTGGATTGCCCCGATTTGGCGATGTCGCGCCACACCGGCTATCAGGATGCGAGTGACGAGGAATTCCTCAAGATCGCCTCCGCCAATGTCGATGCGCTCAACGCCGCCACCGCCAATATTCCGCCCGAACGGATGCGGATGCATATCTGCTGGGGCAATTATGAAGGCCCGCATGATCATGACATTCCGCTGGAAAAGGTGATCGACATCATCCTGCCCGCGCGCCCGGCCACCGTCCTGTTCGAAGCCGCCAATCCGTGCCACGAACATGAATGGGCGGTGTGGCGCGACGCGACCATACCCGATCACAAGATCCTGGCCCCCGGCCTGATCGACACCTGCTCCAACTATGTCGAACATCCCGAACTCATTGCCCAGCGGATCGAGCGTTTTGCCGGGATCGTCGGCAAGGACCGGGTGATCGCCAGCACCGATTGCGGGTTCGGCACCTTTGCCGGATATGGCAAGATCGACCCGGCGGTGACGTGGAAGAAGCTGCGTTCGCTCCGCGCCGGTGCGGACCTTGCGGACGCGCGGCTGTGAGCGAAGAGGAGCGCCGCGCGATCGAGGCGGATTGCGCCAGGCTGATTGCTCGCTACGCCAATCTCAACGACGCGGCCGACTGGCAGGGCGTGGCCGATCTCTATGCCGAAGACGGACGGATGGCGCGCCCGACCGCGCCGGACGACTGGACGCGGGGGCGCGCGGCGATCCTCGCCGCCTTCCTCGCCCGACCGGCGCGGACGACGCGGCATGTCTGTTCCAACGTCGTGATCGACGTGACCAGCCCGACGCAAGCCGTCGGCGAAAGCGCGATGCTGCTGTTCACCGGCGAAGGCGCGCCCAAGGTCGGATCGTTCCACGACCGTTTCGTCCTGACCGCGGCGGGATGGCGCTTTGCCGAACGGCGCGGTAGCCTGACCTTTTAACGGAGGGCGCCCATCATGAATGCCACCACGCCATCCACCGTCAAATCGGCGATGCGGACCATCGACATCATCGAATATGTCGTGGCGCGCCCGGCCGGTGTGGTGGCGCAGGAGATTGCGGCGGGCCTCGCCATTCCGGTGAGCAGCCTGTCCTATCTGCTCGCGACATTGGTGGAGCGGCATTATCTGGCGCGGGAGGGGCGGCGCTACCTGCCCGGCCCGGCACTGGCGCGGCTGGGGTCGCCGCGCGTTGCACTGTCGCTGGCGGACAAGGTGCGACCGCTGGTCCGGTCGCTGCGGACGCAGACCAACGAAACCGCTTCCTTCTTCGTGCGCGACGGGTGGCAATTGGTGGCGATCGTCACCGAGACGGCGGAACAGTCGCTGCGCTATTCGATCAGCGTGGGCACGCGTATTCCGATGCACAGCCTGGCGGCGGGCAAGGCGTTGCTCGCGAGCCTGGGCGACGAGGAGATCGACGCCTATTTCGCGCAGGTGCCGCTGGAACCGTTCACGCCGCAAAGCGTGACCGACGAACAGGCGTTGCGCACCGAACTGGCGGCGATCCGCGCGTCGGGCGTGGGGCGTACGCGCGAGGAATATACGCCGGGCATTTGCGGTCTGGGCATGGCGGCGGTGGTCGATGGCGTCGCGGTCGGCGCCTTCGCCGTCGCCATCCCCCTGCCCCGTTTCACCCCGGACCTGGAAACCCGCGCCGTCGCCCGGCTGGATCAGGCCGTCGCGCTGTTCACTGCGGCTGAGGCACCGCCGGTTTAGCAACACATGGGTCACAGCGCGAAGTTCACGATGTCGTCGGGCAAAAAGACCCAATGGTGCGTCAATGGTCCCGATAACGTACCGTTCAGGTAAGGCTGAAGCCACTATTGGGTCACAGTGACGCGACGGCGACGCGCCATTGGCGCGACACAGGCTCTGCCTGGCCATGGCGTGCGTCGGACGTGCTTTGGCGGGCTGGTCCATCTATCAGGATAGATCAGAGGAAATCCTACATTGGAAGGGGTTTTGATGCCGTGCCTATCCTTGGCTCCAACATGAGTGACCGCAGCATGCCAGCACCGATTCTCTACAGCTTTCGCCGCTGTCCCTATGCGATGCGGGCAAGGCTGGCGTTGGCCGTGAGCTCCATGGCTGTGGAACTGCGCGAAGTGAAGCTGTCGGCAAAGCCCGACGCGATGTTGGCCGCCTCGCCCAAGGGCACCGTCCCTGTGCTGGTCTTGCCCGATGGCACCGTCATCGACCAGAGCATCGACATCATGCGATGGGCTTTGACGCAGCATGATCCAGAAGACTGGCTGAGCCGCGACGATCCCACGCTCGTGGCGGCCAATGATGGCGCGTTCAAACATGATCTGGATCGCTACAAATATCCCGACCGTCATGGCACGCAGGCGGAAATCCATCGCGCAAGCGGATTGGCCTTTCTGCTGGAGATCGAACAACGGTTGGTGCGGTTCCCGCATCTATGCGGCCCGGCGCGCGGGTTCGCCGATGCCGCGATCATCCCGTTCGTGCGGCAGTTCGCCGCTGTCGACCCGGCCTGGTTTGCCATGCAGTCGCTGCCCAACCTTCGAAACTGGCTGTCCAGCTATCTGACGTCGGACCTGTTCGGTGCGATCATGATGCGCGTTTCGCCGTGGCGGCCGGGGGATGCGCCTGTGCGTGTGCGCTGGCAGGCAAGCGACCCGGACCGATAGAGTATCCGTGATGGTCAAGCGCATGCTGTGGTCCAGAGACGATCTGCCCTGAGTAGCGCATTTGCGGTGACGATGAGCTTTCGCATGATGGCTGTGATGGCGATTTTGGCGGGTTTTCCGGCAGCGATGAGCTGGAATGATTGGCACAGCAATAGCGGTCGCCGCGATTTTAGTCATCTACGAATCATTCGCAGGGTAGCAGCGCACTCAGATGTTCAGAACCGTCAAAGGTTGAAGCGGAAGCCGTAACCGATGCCCAATGTGAACTGCACTCTTCGCCCGCGCTCGCGGACGAGCGGCGAATGACCGGCCTCGCTCCCTAATCGATCGAGGCTGGTAAACAGGGTGATGGCGCTTTGCCGGTTCAGCGGGCGAAGCGCCGAACCACCGACACCATAAGACAGCAAGCCGCTCTTTGGCGAATAGGTACCGAGCCCGGATCGCTGCGACTGAATTGCATCGATGCCAAAATAGCTATCCATATAGGGTTTGCTGACGACGGTAGCGCGAGGACCGACATTGATGATCGTGCGTCCGCTGCGCATCTGATACGATATCGCCCCGTCCGCTAACACGGCTTCATGTCCGCCAAAACCGCGGCGGACTTCCAAACGGCCGCGCCAGGGGCCGATGCGTTTTTCAACGAAGCCGCCCAATTCGGCAGCAGCCGCGACATTGCCCATGCCGCGCAGCCCGTCGCTTCCGCCCGTGATCAGAAAAGGCGATCCTCCGCGCTCTTCATCACGCCCGAAGCGGACCTTGGCCAGCGGACCGGCCTTCCACCCGTTGGTGTTGACGGCGTTCCATCCCAATCCTTCGGGGATCGAAGCAAAGATCACGTCCCCATAATTGACCCGCAGATCGGGGAAGATCGACAAAGCCATGTCTCGCGACCCTTGCCACGCGGGGCTAAGGACCGGTGCCAGGCCGATCGTCACGCTCCATCCTACTTCGCCTCGGTCCAGGGGCCGACCCGCTACCGTTGCCGACTGCGTATCTGCCGTCTGGGAAAAACAGGGCTGGCCCGCACCCAGGGCGGCGATGGCCAAGAGATAGCGCATGTTCATCCTTTTCTCGGCAACCGTCGATGATGCCCAACAATTCGCGGCGACGGCCTTTTCTAATCGATCATGCCATGAACGCCAGCCTTCGCAGGAGAATTTGGGTGGGAGCCTCGCTTGCTTTCTGATTCAGACTGATTTTCTCGTCCCCAAACGAAAACGGGGGACGCCTTGCGGCATCCCCCGTTCCATTTCGCTTGTGAAAAGCGATCAGGCGTTCTTGGTGCGCCAGCCGTCGGCATAATTGTCGCGCGCGGCTTCCGAATAGGGGACCGAGGAGACGATCGCCTTGATTTCGGTCTGGACGTGGCGTTCGACGGTGGGCTTGGACGTGCCGCCATCGGGTTCGCCCCAGAGCAGGGTGACTTCGGTGCCGGGTTCGGCGACCTCGGCATCGACCATCGCCAGTGCCAGGAAGCGACCGGCGTTGATGGTGTAGCCGATCCAGGTGGACAGGCCGACCGTCTTGCCGTCCTTGAGCACCGCATCATAGGGATGCATGCAATAGACGGCGCTGGGGAATTCGAGGAACTTGGCCTTGTCGCCGGTCTGGAGCATCGAGCTCATGACGCGGACGATATCCTCATTGTCGAGCGCTAGCGTCACCTTGCGGCGGTGGGGCTGATCCTTGATCTTTTCCAGCGCTTCGCGGCCGATAAAGTCATGGTCGAACTTGACCATGATGCCATAGCCCAGCTCCCACGGATTGAGGTAATAATCCTCGATATTGTCGGAGACGAAGCTGCCGCCGAGCGAACATTTGCCTTCATAGCTGTTCTCGCTCGCCCACTCGCGGAACGCCTTGGAGCCTTCGCCGGTGTATGTGGCGGGCAGCGGCGAGGGGATCCAGCCGGATTCCAGCGTGTTGGACGAATAGGTACGGCCACCGCACAGGGTGAGGCCATAATCCTTACCCGCTTCGATCAGCGCGTTGCGGACGGTGTCATAATCCTTCCAGGGACCAAACAGCTCGTAGCCCGGCTGGCCGGCCATGCCGTGACGCAGCGCACGCACTTCGACGCCGGCGATCATGATCGGTGCCATGTGGAAGAATTTGAGGTCCGGCGGCGTTTCGCCCATTGCCTTTTCCAGCACCGGCATGGCGTTTGGCCCCTGCAGCTGGAAGCGATAATTGCGGCGATAGCCTTGGCTGTCGAGCGGACGGGCGATGGTGCGCTCGTCGCGTTCCACCGTGACGTCCCACTTGCCGGTCGAGGCCCAATATTCGACCCATTCGATCGACGGTGCGCGACCGACCAGCTCGAACTTTTCTTCTTCGAGATAGAAGAGGATGACGTCGCCGATCACATAGCCTTCGGGCGTGACGGGGGCAAACTGCTTGGCGCGGTTCGGCACGAAGCCCTTGAAGCTGTTGGGGGCGAGGTAGGACAGCATGTCGAACGCGCCGGGGCCGGTGACGAGCAGGTCGACCATATGGAAGCTCTGGTTGAACAGGACCGAGCTTTCCGCCCAGCTGCGCTGTTCGTCGCGCCAGTTGCTATATTCGCCAGGCACGCCCGGATAGGCGTTGGGACCGACCTGCTGGTTGCGCAGGAATTCGACGATGTCGCCCTTTTCGTCGAGCAGTTGCTGCAGGGATTTACCACTCATTCCATTCTCTCCTTAGACACGGAAAACATACTGAAATTGTTGCTCATGCAGGCGGCCATGACAGCCATTCCCACACAATCTGGTTGAACGCTTCGGGTGCTTCGGCGGGCATCATATGGCCCGCCCCTTCGACGACGCGCAGTTGCGCGCCGGGAATGGCTGCGACGATCGCCTCATGCTGGGCGACCGGCGACCATTGATCCTGCCGCCCCACCATGGCGAAGGTCGGGCAGGCGATCGTCGGCAGCAGGGCATCGACCGACGGGCGGTTGAGCAGCGCCTCGATCTGCGCCTCATAGACCGGCAGACCCGCCGAAACGGTCATGGCATAGAGGCTGTCCATCAGCGCCTCGTTCCGCAGGCCCGCAAAGCCGAGCATCGGCGGCAGCCATTGCGCCACCAGCGCAGCCATGCCCTGCGTCCGGCCGAGGTCTCGCAACGCATAGCGGCCTTCGCGCTCGCCGGGCTTGGGCGTGTGGACGCCGGTATCGACCAACGCCAGCCGCTCGATCCGTTCGGGGGCTTTGCGCACAACTTCCAGCGCGATGCGCGCGCCCATGGAATGGCCCAGCAGCGACACGCGCGCGGGCATATGCGTCAACACATAGTCGGCCATCGCCTCGATCCGGTCCGCACCGCCATAATAGCCGTCGATCGCGCGGCTGTCCGGGAAAGCGCTGAGCGTCGCGCCGAACATGCGCGAATCGCACATCAGCCCCGGAAGGATGATGAGAGGGCTGCCAGCGCCGTCTTGATCAGATGATTTCGCACTCATGAAAATTTCATATATACGAATGTAAGCAACTGCGCTAGAGGAAAATGCATCAAGGAAAGCCGCGTGGCCCAGCCCGAACACCATCATGGGAGAGAATGATGACCCTGCCGTCGATCCATCCGAACTGGGATCTGCCGCCCAAGGGCACGACCGATGGCTATTCGCTGGAGATCACCGCGAAGGACATCGATGCGCTGCGCGAGGCCGCGCCGACCATGGCCGCTGAAACGCCGGTGGCCGTCACCTTCCTACCCGGCGAGTCGCTGGAAGCGCGCATTGCTGCGGCAAAGCTGGTGCGGTCGCTGGGGTTTGAACCGATGCCGCATTTTTCCGCGCGGCGGCTGGAATCGGGCGATGATTTCGAAACCTATCTAGCCGCGGTCGTGCGCGAAGCGGGCGTCCAGCGCTGCTTCGTGATCGCGGGCGATCCACCCGAAGCGGCCGGCCCCTATTCGGACAGTATGGCGCTCATTCGCACCGGGGCGTTCGAGCGCGCCGGGATCAAGGCGATCGGCATTGGCGGGCACCCCGAAGGGCATCCCAATATGACGCCCGACCAATGTTTCGCCGTGCTGACAGAAAAATGCGCGGAAATCGAACAGCGCGGCATGGCCCCGCTGATCGTCACCCAATTCAGTTTCGATGCGGCTCCGGTGCTAAGCTGGCTGGCGGAATTGCGCCAGCGCGGCATCGACGCGCCGGTGCGGATCGGCATTCCGGGGCCAGCGGGGATCAAGACGCTGATGCGCTTTGCCGCCCGCTGCGGCGTCGGGGCATCGGCATCGGTGCTGACCAAATATGGCATTTCGATCACCAAGCTGATCGGCACTGCCGGTCCCGACAAGTTGGTCGATGCGCTTGCCAGCGGCCTTGGCGACCAGCATGGCAAAGTGCGCCTGCACTTCTATCCCTTCGGCGGCCTGACCAAGACCGTCGAATGGATCAATGATTATACGGCCCGCCACTGAGCGCGCATGATTACCGGAGAAGCGATGTGAGTGAAATCTGCACCCTGACCCTGCAATGCGACGACCGGCCGGGTCTGGTCGCCGATGTCGCCACCCTGTTGACCCAGCAGGGCGGCAACATCACCGACGCGCAGCAATTCAACGACAAGCTGACCGATCGCTTTTTCATGCGGGTGGAATTTGAGATCGCCCCCGGTGCCGTAGAAACGCTGCGGGCTGCTTTTGCCGGACTGGCGGACGAGCGCGGCATGGAATGGAATCTGCGCCGCCGCAACGAGCGGCAGAGGGTGCTCCTGATGGTCAGCAAGTTCGACCATTGCCTGGGCGACCTGCTCTACCGCTGGCGCATCGGTGAATTGAACATGGATGTCGTCGGCATCGTGTGCAACCATCCGCGCGAAGCGCTGACCATATCGCTGATCGGCGACGTGCCGTTCCACCATCTGCCGATCACCAAGGACACCAAGCCGCAGCAGGAAGCGCAGATCAAGGCGATCGTCGAGGAAACCGGCGCCGACCTCATCGTCCTGGCGCGCTATATGCAGATATTGAGCGACGATCTGGCGGGCTTCCTGTCGGGCCGCTGCATCAACATTCATCACAGTTTCCTACCCGGCTTCAAGGGCGCCAAGCCCTATCACCAGGCGCATGCGCGCGGCGTCAAGATGATCGGCGCGACCGCCCATTATGTCACCGCCGACCTCGATGAAGGGCCGATCATCCATCAGGATGTCGAAGCCATCAATCATGCCGACACGCCCGACGACCTGGTGCGCAAGGGCCGCGATATCGAACGGCGCGTGCTGGCGACGGCCGTGCAGCATCATCTGCAGGGCCGGGTGTTCCGCAACGGCGCACGCACCGTCGTCTTCAAGGCCTAAAGGCCCATGGCGCAGATCATCGACGGGCGCGCCATGGCGCGCACCCTGTCGGACGAAACGGCGGCGCGCGTCGCGGCGATGGTCGCGGATAGCGGCCAGCCGCCCGCGCTGGCGGTGGTGCTGGTCGGTGACGATCCGGCGAGCCAGGTCTATGTCCGCCGCAAGATCAGCGAATGCGTGCGGGTCGGCATCCGGTCGGTCGAACATCGGCTGCCGGTCGATCATCCGCAGGCCGCCCTGCTGGCGCTGATCGACCAGTTGAACGGCGATCCGGCCATTCATGGCATTTTGATCCAACTGCCGCTGCCCGCCCATATCGACGCGGCGCTGGTATTGGACCGCATCGATCCCGCCAAGGATGTGGACGGGTTCCACCCCGTCAATGTCGGGCGGCTGTCCACTGGCACGGGCGGGCTGGTGCCCTGCACGCCGCTTGGCATCATGCGGCTGCTCGACAGCGTGATCGATGATTATCGCGGCCTCAATGCCGTGGTCATCGGCAAATCCAATATCGTCGGCAAGCCGGTCGCCATGCTGCTGCTGGAGCGGGAAGCGACAGTGACCGTCACCCATATCGAAACGCTGCACCTGCCCGACATCGCGCGCAAGGCCGACATCATCGTCGCGGCGGCTGGCGCGCCGCATCTGGTGCGCGGTTATTGGGTCAAGCCCGGCGCGATCGTGATCGACGTCGGCATCAATCGCATCGCGCAGCCGGACGGATCATCGCAGATCGTCGGCGATTGCGCGACGCAGGAACTGGACCATGCCAGGGCGGTGACGCCGGTGCCAGGCGGCGTGGGTCCGATGACCATCGCCTGCCTGTTGCACAATACGGTATTGGCGGCTGAAAGGGCGAGGACATGACGGACAATATCTGCACGACCAAGGTCCGGGTGCGCGACCTGCCCCTGCTGGCCGACATCGGCATCAACCCCGACGAGATCGGACGGCGGCAACCGCTGGTCATTTCGGTCGAACTGACGCTAGCGGTGGGCCAGGTCGAGGCGATCGGCGAGACGGTCGATTATCGCAAGGTGGCGCAGGCCGCCGAAGATCTGGCGCTGGTGCACATCCCGTTGATCGAGATGTTCGCACAAAGGCTGGGCACCTGCTGCCTCGCCATGAATGGCGTCGTCGAAGCGCGGGTCAGCGTCGACAAGCCCTTTGCTTTGACGCGCGGCATGGCCGGGGCCGAGGTGACGGTCCGCCGGGGCTAAGCGCGCAATCCTACTCAAAATATGTGACGTTACTCACCCCGTTCGTCCTGAGTAGGCATTGAGCGAAGTCGAAATGGCGTATCGAAGGATTAAGCGCGTCGCTTGATGCTTCGATACGCGCCTTCGACAAGCTCTGTCGCTACTCAGCACGAACGGATGCTGCGCTATCTAGCGCGGCTCTGCCCTAGCCATTCTCATCGGCGTTGCGCATCTGCACCGCCAGCAGCACGGCGGCGGCCCCCAGCGACCCCAGCCCCAGCAGCAGCGAGGTCACCCCCCGCCCTGCCCCGGCGGCCAGCAATTGCCCCGCGAGGAATGGGCCGAGCGCTGCGCCGAAGCGTCCGAAGCCGATCACTGCCCCCGTGCCCGTCGCGCGCAAGGTGGTGGGGAAGACATTGGCGATCAGCGCATAGAGACCCACGACCGACCCATTGGCCAGGAAGCCCAGCACGAAGGCGGCAATCTGTAGCCAGAGGAAGTCGCCCGGCACCACGCCGAACACGGCCACCGCGGTGCCCGCGCCCGCCATGGCCAGCAGCAACAACCGCCGCAGGCCGAGCCAGGGCGACAGGAAGCCGAGCGTCAGCCCGCCAATCGCCCCGCCCATATTCATAAAGACCGACACGATGCTGGCGCGCGAAGGGTCGAACCCCAGATCGACCACCAGCGAGGGTGCCCAGCCCAGCGCATAGTAGAAGGTCATCATGTGCAGGCCGTAGACGATGATCAGCGCGATCGTGATGACCCGGTAGCGATCGAGGAACAGCGCGCGCATCGACGCCTTGGGCAGGTTCAGCGCGACCAGCTGCGCCGCTTGCGGTTGGCCCAGCCGGCGCAGGATAACGTTGATCTTCGCCAGCGCATCGGGCGCGCCGCGTGTGGCCAGCCAACCGATGGATTCGGGCAGGAACAACAGCACCAGCGGTATCATCAGCGCCGTCGCGCCTGCGCCAAACAGGAAGATCGCTTCCCAGCCGTCCGTGCGCAGCAACTGCGCCGCGCCCCAGCCGCCGATGATGCCGCCGACCGGATAGCCCGCCGCCATGATGCTGACAGCCAGGTCGCGGCGGCGGCGATTGGCGAATTCGGCCGACATGGCATTGATCGCCGCCAGCATCGCGCCCAGTCCAAGGCCCGTCAGAATGCGCAGCACACTCAGCATCACCACCCCTGTCGCGAAGGCGGAGGCGAGCATGCCGAACGTCATGATGACCAGGCACAGCAAAATCTGCCGCCGCCGCCCGATGCGATCGGCCAATTGGCCGAGCGTCAGCGACCCGATCACCATGCCGACCAGGCCGGTCGAGACGATGATGCCGATCGCGCTCGGCCCAACGCCCCAATCCTTCGCGATGCCAGGGGCCGCAAAGGTCACAGCCAGCACGTCGAACCCGTCGAGCGCATTGAGCAGGAAGCAGATGAAGATCGCCACCACCTGCGGCAGGCGCATCGGCCGGTCTGCCAGGATGCTGCGCGGATCATCCGCAGGCAGGGTTATGCTCGACATGGGGGACATTCTCTCCGGCACTTGTACCGTCATTGTATGCTGGCGAAACAATTTGCCAAGTCAAATCGCCGCCAGCGCCTCCCGCGTCAAAGCGAGATGAGCGCGTCGAGCGCCAACGCCCCCTTGCCCTGCGGATAGACGATCACCGGGTTGAGATCGACCTCGCGGATCGCCGGGGTCGCCGCGACCATCTGGCCGAGCCGCTGCACGACATCGGCGACCGCTTCGATGTCCATGACCGGCGCGCCGCGGAAGCCGTCGAGCAAGGGAGCCATGCGCAGTTTGCGAATCCGCGCGATGATCGCCGCGCGCGGCAGGTCGGGCGGGAGCAGGCAGACATCGTGGAGCAGTTCGGCCGCAACACCGCCAAAGCCGACCAGGATGGTCGCGCCCCAATGCGGGTCGTTGCGCGCGCCGACGATCAGCTCGACGCCCTTGCCCGCCATCCCCTCGACCAGGACGCCATCAAGCGTCAGGTCGGGGCGCGACGCGGCCAGATTGGCAGCGAGGCGCAACCAGCCATCGACCAGTTCCTCGCGGCTTTTGAGGCCGACGATCACGCCGCCGGCATCGCTCTTGTGCGGCAGTTCGGGCGATTGCGCCTTCAGTACGACCGGATAGCCGAGGCGATCCGCTGCCAGCACCGCCTCTTCCAGCGTCTGCGCCAAGGCGAAGGCGGGGAAGGCAATGCCGCGCGCGCCCATAATCTCCTTGGAGCGATATTCGGGAATGGTGCTGCCCTGCTGCGCCAGATCGGCGACAGGTTCGGCGTTGAGCGGTTCAGCCGCGAAATCACGCGCAGCCGCGCCGCTGATCCGCGCCAGCGCGCGGACGGCGCGTTCGGCGGTGGGGAGATAGGTCGCGCCCGCTTCGCGCAGCGCCGCAATGTCCGCATCCAGCACGCCGCCGCCTTCATCGACCCCGCCGATAATGATCGGCTTGGTCGGACGCAGCGTCGCGAGGGCATCCAGCACTGCGGCGAATTTGATATGCGATGTCGCAGGCGCGGTCTGGATCAGCGTCACCAATATGGTGCCTATACGGTCATCATTCACCAAAGCGGACAAGGTGCGGCCATAAAGGCCTGGATCGACCAGCCCCTGCGCAGTGACGTCCAGCGGGTTGGTGACCGGCACGAAATCGGGCAGGGCCGCGCGCAACGCCGGGCTGTCGGCATCGCTCAAGGCAGGCAGGTCCAGCTCGACCGCTTCCGACAGGTCGAGCATCATCGCCTTGAACGCGCCCGATTCCGCGATGACGCCAGTGCCGCCCGTGCCGATCGCTGCGTTGCGCGCCAAAATCTCGACCACGTCGCCCAATTCTTCGAGCGAATCGACCAGGATCACCCCGGCGCGTTCGACATGCACCGCCATGACGGCATGATCGCCCGCCATCGCCCCGGTATGGGTGGCGGCGCTCGCCGCGCCAGCGGCGCTGCGGCCCGGATGCAGCAGCACGACTTGCTTGCCCGCCGCCCGCGCCGCGCGCGCGGCGGCGAGGAAGCGAGCGGGGTCGCGAATATGTTCGGCGATCATGCCGATGACGGCGGTGTCGGGCTGATCGACCAGATAGGCGAGATAATCCTCGATCCCGCTGGCCGCTTCATTACCGGTGGATATATAGCAATTCAACGGCACGTCGCGATGGATCATCGTCGTCGCCAGCACCGCGGCCATCGCGCCCGATTGCGACACGATGCCCACCCGCCGGTCGCCCTGCGCGCGCGCTGGCGGCATGTCGATGAAGGTCAGCGACACATTGTCGCGGAAATTGACGAGGCCGAGGCAATTGGGGCCTTCCACCACCATCCCCGCTTCGCGGGCGATCCGGGCGATTTCCTCCTGGTCAGCCAGGCCCTGCGGGCCGTCTTCGGCAAAACCGGCCGAGAAGATCACCGCCGCACCCGCCCCGCGCCGGGCCAGGCCGCGCATCGCGTCCAGCACGCCGACGCGCGGGATCGCCAGGATCGCGGCATCGACGCCTTCGGGCAGGTCATCCACGGACGCGACGCAGGGCCGCCCACCAATCTCTGTACGCTTTGGGTTTACGAGGTGAATGGCCCCGGCAAAGCCTTGCCGCTCCAAATTGGCCAGCACCGATGCGCCGAGCGCGCCCGGCTTGTCCGATGCGCCGATAATCGCCACTGATCGCGGCCGCAGCAGCCGGTCCAGGTTCATCATGTCGGTCACGCGCGATCCTCCCCTACAGGCGGCAAGGCTTCGAATCAGCCGCCCAATGTTGGCAACATTGTGCGCCAGGGATACAATTTACGCAACCCGTTTAGGCGATACCAGTGTCCGCTTCGCTGTCCGATATAGGCTCTTCCCCGCTGATCTTGCGCAGCAGCACCAGCAGTTGTTCAGCCTCTTCGCCGCTCAAACCCTGGGTCATCCGAGCATCGGACTGATGCACCGCTTCGATCATCGCGCCAATCTGCACTTCCCCTTCGGGCAGGAGAAACAGCGCATTGGTGCGAAGATCCCGTCCGGCCCGCCGTTCGACCAGCCCGCGCTCCTCCAATATGTTGACCAGCTTCATCGCGCTGGACCGGTTGACGCTCAGCGCCCGGCCAAGCGCCGTCTGGTCGCAGCCCGGATTATCGCGGATCAGCAGCAGCGCAGTGAACTTGGCCGGCGACAGGTCGAACGGCGCCAGCGCGGCGCGGGCATCCGCCCCCATTACGAGATGGGCGCGCTGGATCTGATAGCCTATCAATCCGCGCAGATCGGTCCCTTGGTTCATCCGCTCCAATCATCCCTTGCCAATATTGTATCCTTAGCGCACAAATATATGCTACAACGCGCCAGCGCGGAAAGCGATAGCCAAGACGCAAGGCGCGTGACCGGATAATGCAGGAGAGAAGAGCGATGGACCATGATTTCCGCATGCTGATCGATGGCGAATTGACGCCCGGTGTCAGCCAGTTCGACGTCGTTAACCCCGCGACAGGCACTGCCTTCGCCCAATGTCCCAAGGCGGACGAGGCGATGCTGAACCGCGCCGTCGCCGCCGCCAAACGTGCCCAGCCCGGCTGGGCGGCTACCCCGATCGAAGAGCGTGCCGCGCTCGTCAACCAGCTCGCCGACGCGCTGGAAGCACGAATCGGCGAATTTGCAAGCCTGCTGACCAGCGAACAGGGCAAGCCGCTCGATCAGGCCGGCTATGAGATCATGGGCAGCGTCTTCACCCTGCGCGCCTTCGCCGCGATGCGGGTCGAGCCCAAGGTGCTGAAGGACGAAGGCGGCAACCGCGTCGTCGAACATCGCACGCCGCTGGGCGTCGTCGCGTCGATCACGCCCTGGAACTTCCCGGTCATCCTGCTGATGAACAAGCTGGGGCCAGCTTTGGTCACCGGCAATTGCATGGTCGCCAAGCCCGCGCCGACGACGCCGCTGACAACCTTGTTGTTCGGCGAAATGGCGCAGGCGATCCTGCCGCCCGGCGTCCTCAACATCGTCTGCGACCAGAATGAGCTGGGCGCGCTCATCACCGGCCATCCCGACATTGCCAAGGTCGCCTTCACCGGATCGACCGCCACCGGCAAGAAGGTGATGGCATCCTCGGCCGGGACGGTGAAGCGCGTGACGCTGGAACTGGGCGGCAATGACGCCGCGATCGTGCTGGACGATGTCGATGCGCGGCAAGTGGCGCAGAAAGTCTATCAGGGCGCGATGACCAATGCGGGGCAGATCTGCATCGCGATCAAGCGCGCCTATGTGCCCGCCCCCATGTATGACGAATTTTGCGATGAGCTTGCGAAGCTCGCCAAGGCGGCGATCGTCGATGACGGATCGAAGCAGGGCACGACGATCGGGCCGATCCAGAACCAGATGCAGTTCGACAAGGTCAAGGCGCTGATCGACGATGCGCGGACGCGCGGCACCGTGCTGGCGGGCGGCGATGCGCTCGACCGGCCGGGCTATTTCATGCCACCCACGATCGTCCGCGATCTGGACGATGACGCGCCGCTGGTGCGCGAGGAACAGTTCGGCCCGGTGCTGCCCGTGCTGAAATATGACGATATCGATGATGTGATCGCGCGCGCCAATGACAGTGACTATGGCCTGGGCGGCACCGTATGGGGCAAGGATCTGGCGCGGGCGACCGATGTCGCGATGCGGATCGATTCCGGCACGGTCTGGGTCAACCAGCATATGGCGATCGACGCCAACATTCCCTTCCGCGGCGTCAAGCAATCGGGCCTGGGCGCGGAACTGGGCGAAGCCGGGCTGCTGGAATATACCCAGGCGCATATCGTCAACGCCATTGCGCTCGAAGACGCCTGAACGGCTGACGGATACAGGCATTAGCGGGGGTGAAGGAGCGCAACGCTTCTTCACCCCCTTTTTTTGACATAATCCACCTAGTCATTCGACATATTCGACACTTTCGTTCGTGCAGTCATCATAGCCTCAACCCTTGGGACCAATCCCTGGTTGTGGCGTTTCGGCGCGCATCCGGTGACTGTGTTCCCCACCTCTTCCTGTCGCAATGAAGCTTGCTACTCGGAGGAGGCGAAGCTAGATCATAGATGATACAGGGTATCATGATTGGTTCGGGCGGTGCCGCAACGAACCACGGGGAAAAGGGACAGACGCCATGAGCAGCTTAGCGGGCCACGCGCCCCCCACCGCCTTCAGCCCCGGCGCCACGTCGCCCATGGCCACAGCCCAGGCGCGTACCCGCCTGATCGCGATCGACGCGCTGCGCGGCCTGGTCATGCTGTTCATGCTGGTCGATCATGTGCGGGAGACATTCTTCCTCTACATGCAGGTCACTGACCCGGTGGACGCGAACACGACTGATCCGGGGCTGTTCTACACCCGCCTGCTGTCGACCTTTTGCGCGCCGACTTTTGTCGCGCTCACCGGCCTGTCCGCCTGGCTCTATGGCCAGTCGCACAGCAAGGGGCAGGTGTCGGAATTTCTGCTGAAGCGCGGGCTTTTCCTGATCGTCCTGGAATTTACCGTGGTCGGCTATGCCTGGCCAACCCAAGCCCCCGCCTTCCCACCGACGGCGATTTGGTTGCAGGTCATCTGGGCCATCGGGATTTCGATGATCGCGCTGGCCGCCCTGCTGCACCTGCCGCGCGTCGCGCAATTTGCGGTGGGCTTGGCCATCGTGTGCCTGCACAATCTGCTCGACCCGATCCGGCTGACGGCCGATCAACCGGGCTATGTCGCCTGGGCAATCCTGCATCAGCGCTCGCTGATTGAATTTGGCGGCATCGCGGTCAAGACCACCTATCCCATCCTGCCATGGATCGGCGTCATCCTGCTGGGCTATGCCTGCGGGCCTTGGTTCGCCAAGGGTAGCGATCCGCAGCGGCGCATCCGTCGCCTGGCGATGACCGGCCTTGGGCTGGTGCTGGGCTTCGTGCTGATCCGCTATCTCAATGTCTATGGCGACAAGCCGTGGTTCGTTGCGGAAAATTCGACGCGCACAGTGATGAGCTTCCTCGCGCTCACCAAATATCCGCCCTCCTTGCTGTTCCTGATGCCAACGGTCGGCACGGGCTGCCTGCTACTCGCTTTGTTCGAGAAGTTCGAGAATAGCCGGGTGATGCCGCATCTGGCGCTGCTGGGTGGCGCGCCGATGTTCTATTATGTGTTGCATCTCTATGTGCTCAAGCTGATCTACAATGTCGCGCTGGCGCTCTATGGGCCGACCAAGGGCACGGTGTTCGGGGTCGACAACCTGTCCACCGTCTGGATCTGGGTCGCGCTGCTGATCCTGCCGCTTTACTATCCCACCCGCTGGTTCGCGCAGCTCAAGCAGCGGCGCAAGGATATATGGTGGCTCAAATATCTCTGAGGGTATGAACCCTCCGGGTCGCAGGCCGCCTTCCTTATCGAAGGCGGCCATTTTTCGGGGTTTTCACCAGGATCGATGGCGTAACGACGGGCAGCATTTTCATGCCGTAGGACCACGCGATTCACAATTTTGCGCCGTCCCATGCGCCATGTTTGACGTAATATATCCGTAACTCGACCTAGCCTCAATTCAACAAGAGGTGACGGAAACACCCCGCGGCCCGGCTGCCGATGACAGGACGCAATGTCCGCATCGGACCATAAGAGAAGACCAGCCGGTCCCCGTTTCGCAGGACATTTGGGAACAGCGATTTTTCATAGGGGATCATATCATGCGCACATCATCGGCTCTTCGCCTGGCGCTTATCGCCAGCACCGCCGCCATCACCCTGCCCACCGCCGCCCTTGCCCAGGCTCCGGCCGATAATGCCGAAGGCAACATCATCGTCACTGGCCTCAAGCGCCAATATTTCGGCGATACGCCGGTCAAGGAAATCCCGCAGGCGGTCCAGTTCCTGGAAGGCACACTGCTCAACGACCTCAACATCACCCGGCTCGATACCGCGCTGGAACTGGCGAGCGGCGTGTCGAAGCAGAATAATTTCGGCGGCCTATGGGACAGTTTCGCCATTCGCGGCTTTGCCGGCGACGAGAATTTTCCGAGCGGCTTCCTGGTCAACGGCTTCAACGGCGGACGCGGCTATGCCGGGCCGCGTGATGCCTCCAATGTCGAGCGGATCGAGGTGCTGAAAGGTCCGAACTCGGCGCTGTTCGGGCGCGGTGAGCCGGGCGGCACGATCAACATCGTCAGCAAGAAGCCGACCTTCAAGGAAGGCGGCAGCTTCACCGTCGCGGGTGGCAAGTGGAACACCTATCGCGTCGAGGGCGATTATAATATGCCGCTTGGCGACAGCGTCGCCATCCGCCTGACCGGTGCCGTCGAGGATGCCGAAAGTTTCCGCGACACGGTGGAAACCCGCAAATATGTGCTGAACCCGTCCATCCTGGCAAAACTGTCGGACAAGACGATCTTCACCTACGAGCTGGAATATGTGAACCAGGAAGTGCCGTTCGATCGCGGCGTGGTGGCGATCCCGACGGTGACGGCGACCGGCACCACCTATAATTTGGGTGCCATTCCGCAGAGCCGGTTCCTCAGCAACCCCAATGACGGCCCGATCAAGATCACGGCACTCGGCCATCAGGCGCAGTTGCAGCATGACCTGAGCGACGATTGGGTCGTGATGCTGGGCGCGGGCTATAAGGACACCACGTTCGAGGGCTTCTCCAGCGATCCTGAACTGGCGCTCAGCCGCCAGCGGATCGACAATGACGGCCGCACTCTGTCGCGCCAGCGCCGCTATCGCGACTATAGCACCACCCATATGGTGTTCCGCGGCGAAATTAGCGGCAAGCTGGAAACCGGTTCGATCGTCCACAATATCCGAGTCGGCGGAGACTGGGACAAGTTCGAGATTGAACTGCTTCAGAATCGCTATCGCCCGACGGCGGCGGACCAGTCCTATTCGATCGACATCTTCAACCCCAATTACAATATTCCGGTACCGACGGCGGACAAATATTCGGTGATCCAGAATTCGACGGAAGTGCAGAAGGCCTGGGGCATTTATGCGCAGGACCAGATCGAGATTACCGAACAGTTCAAGGTGCGCTTTGGCGGCCGCTATGATGATTTCAGCCAGAATATCGACAACCGGTTGGGGACCACCAACCCCGCATCCTACACCAAGTTCAGCCCGATGGCGGGCCTGGTGTTCGAACCGACCAAGAGCCTGTCCTTCTATGCCAGCTACGGCAAGGGGTTCCGGCCCAACAGCGGCGTCGATGTGAACAACAACCCCTTCGCCCCGGAAGTCAGCACAAGCTATGAAGTCGGTGCGAAATTCGTGACGCCGGATGGCCGTATTACCAGCACGCTGTCGCTCTACAAGATGAAGAAGAGCAACGTCCTGACCGCTGATCTGCTGACCGGCCTGTCGGTGGCGGTCGGTGAAGCCAAGAGCCAGGGCGTGGAGTTCGACATCAACGCCAAACTGCCCGCCGGGTTCGAATTGTTCGCCACCTATGCCTATACCGATGCAGGCTGGGCCGATGACTATGCGTCCGCCGGGGTGCTCAAGAATGATCCGCTGCTCAATATTCCCAAACATCAGGCCAATGCCCTGTTGTTCAAGAATTTCTCGATCGGCGATCATGAGGCGATGCTGGGCGCGGGCGTGAACCATGTCGGCAAACGGCTGGGCCAGACGGCGGCGGACTTCTATCTGCCCAGCTATACGATCGCGAAAATCCTGGGTTCGGTGACGATCAACGACCAGTTCAAGCTGTCGGCCAATGTCGATAATCTGTTCGACAAGAAATATTATGCCAGCTCCTATGCGGCTTTGTGGGTGCAGCCGGGCGTCCCCCGTTCCTTCACGATCCGCGGGACGTTTACCTTCTAACCAGGGGCGCGGCGGTCTTCCGCTCTGCTCGACCGTCGGCAACAGCGCCCTCCCGCTGTTGCCGACGGTTTTTCTTTATGGCCCGGACAAGGATGGCCCGCATGACCCTGCTCTACACATCCGATCCCGAACGCGGTCGCATCTGGCGCGCGATTTTCGCGGCCGAAGCGGCGGACGTGGCGTTTGTCGATCCGAGCGACCCGCATGATCCGGCGATGATCCGCTATCTTGCCGCCTGGAACCCCTCGGCCGACCTGATCGCCACCCTGCCTGCGCTGGAAGTCTTGTTTTCGATCGGTGCGGGGATCGACCAGTTCGACATGGCGCGCCTGCCGCCGCATGTGCGGGTCGTGCGGATGATCGAGCCGGGCATTCGCCAAGGCATGGTGGAATATGTGACGATGGCGGTGCTGGCGCTGCATCGGAATCTGATCGACCATGGCATTGCCCAGCGCGAGGGACGCTGGAACCCGATCAAGCTGGTGCCTGCCGGGCAGCGGCGGGTGGGCGTGATGGGCCTCGGTAATTTGGGACAGGCCGTGCTGGAGGGACTTGCGCCATTCGGTTTCGCACTTTCGGGGTGGAGCCGGTCGGCCCATGATATTGACGGGGTGACTTGCCATGCCGGGGACGCGGCCTTGCCCGCTTTCCTGTCCAATTGCGATATCCTCATCTGCCTGTTGCCGCTGACGCCGGAGACACGCGGCATCTTGTGCCGCGATAGGCTAGCGCACCTGCCTTCCGGGGCCAGTTTGATCAATGTCGGGCGGGGCGGTCATCTGGTGGAGCATGATCTGCTGTCCCTGCTCGACGAAGGTCATTTGTCAGGCGCGGTGCTGGACGTGTTCGACCCGGAACCGCTGCCCGCCGGACATGCCTTCTGGACGCATCCACGCATCATCATGACCCCCCATGTCGCCAGCATGACCCGCGCGGACAGCGCGGCGCGCGCGCTGATCGCCAATATCCGCCGCCATAAATCGGGCCAGCCGATGGAGGGCGAAGTGGCGCGAGGCCGTGGCTATTGAGGGCGCGACATTCCGTGCCGTCCGCCAGGCATTTTCGTCAACGGGCCGCACTTTTCCTCGCCCAATTGCGGCGCCTTTGCAGGCACGGCAAACTATGCCGAATAGGGCGCGATAAAAGCCCATAATCTGCGCCGGGGCGTGTCGAAATGGGGTTCATGTTCCGGTGCAGCCATGTCGTAATGCCCCTGTCACATGGCTGCCACAGCCCCCTGTAAAAGCATGCAAAGGACGATCCGCCGATGCCCAATTTCCGGCCCAAATTCATCAGCTTCGACTGTTACGGCACGCTGACCCGTTTCCGCATGACGGAAATGGCGACCGCTTTCATGGCCGATCGCATCGACGCGGAAAAGCTGCCTGCTTTCTGCAAGGATTGGGGCGCCTATCGCTTCGACCAGGTGATGGGGGCATGGGAACCCTATCAAGAGATCATCCGCAATTCGCTGCGCCGGACCTGCGAGAAATGGGGCGTCGCCTATAATGAGGCGGATGCCGACGCGGTGTACAACGCCGTGCCGACCTGGGGTCCGCATGACGATGTGGCCGGTGGCCTATCGAAGATCGGCGACAAGATCCCGCTCGTCATCCTCTCCAACGCGATGAACGACCAGATCCATCATAATGTCGGGATGCTGGGCGCGCCCTTCCACGCGGTCTATACCGCGCAGATGGCGCAGGCCTATAAGCCCCGGATGCAGGCCTTCGAATATATGTTCGATCAACTGGGTGCCAACCCGGAAGACATGATGCATGTGTCGTCCAGCTTCCGCTACGACCAGAATACCGCCACCGACCTGCATTTCGGCTGCCGCGTGTTTGTGGGGCGCGGCCATGAGCCGTCCAACCCCTTCTATCGCGATGTCGAAATCCCGCATATCGGTTGCCTGCCCGCCGTCGTCGGTCTTTGATCGGCTGATGCGCGCTTCCCCCCTCTCCTACTGGCTCGCCAGCGCGCCGCCCTTTACGGGTGGCGCGGAGGGTGGGGTCGAAGGCAAGGCCGACGTCGCGATCATCGGCGGCGGCTTTACCGGCCTGTCGGCGGCGTTGGCGCTGGCAAAGCGTGGCGCGCGCGTCGTGCTGCTGGAGGCGGGCCGGGTCGTGGGCGAAGCGTCCGGGCGCAATGGCGGTCAGTGCAATAATGGCACGGCACATGATTATGGCGCCTTGTCCGCCAAGTTCGGCAAGGACACTGCCAAGGCGTGGTATCGGGCGCATTGCGACGCGGTCGATACGGTCGAGCGGCTGGCGCGCGAAGAGGGCATCGATTGCGATTTCAATCGCTGTGGCCGGGTGAAGCTGGCGGCCAAACCCGCCCATTATGACAAGCTGGTGCGGGCGCATGATCTGCTGGCGGCCGAGGTGGACAGCAACGTCCGGCTGGTGCCGCCGGAGCAGGTGCAGGATGAAGTAGGGTCGGACACTTTTCATGGCGCGCTGATCCAGACGACCAGTGCGCAATTGCATCCCGCCCGTTTCGGTGTGGGATTGGCGGACGCGGCAGTGCGGGCCGGCGCGCGCATCTATGAACACGCCGAAGTGACGGGTCTCGATCGCCTGCCGCACGGGTGGCGGGTGACGTCCGCGCGCGGGACGATCAGCGCCGATCAGGTGCTGGTCGCCACGGGCGGCGCGCCTGCCGCTGCGCCCTTCGGCTTCTTTCGGCGGCGGATCATATCGGTCGGCAGCTTCGTGATCGCGACGGAACCGCTGAACAATGCGACGATCGACCGGCTGCTGCCGGGGCGGCGCAATTATGTGACCAGCAAGAATATCGGCAATTATTTCCGCCTGACCCCCGACAACCGGCTGATCTTCGGTGGGCGGGCGCGTTTTGCGATCAGCGATCCCCGGTCGGACCTGAAAAGCGGGCGCATTCTGGAAGAGACGATGGGCGCATTATTCCCGGCCTTGAAAGGTGTGGGCGTCGATCATGTCTGGGGCGGGATGGTCGACCTGACCGCCGACCGACTGCCGCGGGCGGGCGAACAGGACGGACTCTATTATGCCATGGGCTATAGCGGCCATGGCGTGCAGATGGCGACGCATATGGGGCAACAAATGGCGCGCGTGATGAGCGGCGAGCCGGACGCGAACCCCTGGGCTGATCTGGACTGGCCAAGTGTGCCCGGCCATTTCGGCAAGCCCTGGTTCCTGCCGCTGGTCGGCCTTTGGTATAAATGGCAGGATGTGATCCGTTGACCGACATTCTGTCTCCCCTTTCTCGCCGTGGCCTGATCGGCGCGGGGCTTGGCATGGGTGCCGGGCTGCTGCTGCCTGATGGCGCGCTGGCGGCTGGTCGCCCGCGCCGGGGTGGCCGCATCCGTGCTGCCAGCCTGTCCAGTTCGACCGCCGATACGCTCGACCCGGCCAAGGGCGCCCTGTCGACCGACTATATCCGCCACTACATGTTTTACAGCGGGCTGACCCAGCTCGACGGCCAGCTCAACCCGCGCCCTGACCTCGCCGAGCGGATCGAGAGCGCGGACCAGATTACTTGGCATATCCGCCTGCGCAAGGGCGTGACATTCCATGACGGGGCGAACCTGACCGCGCAGGATGTCGTCTGGTCGTTGCTGCGGCACAAGAACCCGGCGACGGGGTCGAAGATGGCGCAGATCGCCGAGCAGTTCGCGCAGATCAAGGCGACCGGCAAACAGGATTTGGTGATCCGCCTGACCGGCCCCAATGCCGACCTGCCCGCCATCCTTGCCCAGTCGCATTTCGTGATCCTGCGCGCGGGGACGAGCGATTTCCGCACCGCCAACGGCACTGGTCCTTATCTATGCGCGCAATTTCGTCCCGGCGTCCGCACGCTTGGGCGGCGCAACCCCAATTTCTGGAAGCCGGGCAAACCCTATCTCGACGAGATCGAGCTGATCGGTATTCCCGACGAGACGAGCCGGGTCAATGCGCTGCTGTCGGGGGATGTTCACCTGATCCTGGCGGTCAATCCACGATCGACCAAGCGCATCATGGCGTCGCCCCGTCATGCGCTGATGGAGACGCAATCAGGGCTGCACACCAACCTCATCATGCGGCAGGATCGCTTGCCGACCGGCAACCCGCATTTCGTCGCGACGATGAAATATCTGTTCGACCGACCGCTGATCAAGCGCGCGCTCTATCGCGGCTATGCGACGATCGGCAATGACCATCCGATCCCGCCTTTCCACCCCTATTATCGCGCCGACCTGCCGCAGCGCGTGCTCGACCTGGACAAGGCGCGCTGGCATTTGCAGCGGTCGGGACTGGATGGCGTGCGACTGCCTATCTATGCCTCGCCCGCGGCGGACGGGTCGGTCGATATGGCGTCGATCCTGCAGGAATATGGATCGCGCATTGGCCTCAAACTCGCGGTCAATCGCGTGCCGGCCGATGGCTATTGGTCGACCCATTGGATGAAGCACCCGCTGGGCTTCGGCAACACCAACCCGCGCCCGACCGCCGACCTGCTGTTCAGCCTGTTCTACAAATCCGACGCGGCATGGAATGAGAGCGGATGGAAAAATCCGCGCTTCGACCGGCTGTTGCTGGAAGCGCGCGGCGAGGCCGACCAGGCGAAGCGTAAACAGCTTTATGGCGAGATGCAGGGGCTGGTTCACCATTATTGCGGGGTCGGCATCCCGGTGTTCATCAACCTGATCGACGGGTACGACCGCCGGTTGAAGGGCATGTTCCCGATCGCGATGGGCGGCATGATGGGCTATCAATTCGCCGAACATGTGTGGTGGGAAGGCTGATGGCAGGCGCTTCCTCCCAAAGCGGCATGAAGGCTGCATTGATCCTGATCGGCAAGCGGTTTGCGTCGTCGTTGCTGACGCTGCTGATGGTGTCGGTCACCATCTTCATTATCGCGCAACTGTTGCCCGGCGATGCCGCGCAGGAAGCGCTGGGCCAGAGCGCCACGGCTGATCAGGTCGCGGCGCTTCGCCATGAAATGGGCCTCGATCGCCCCGCCCATGTCCGTTATGTGAGCTGGCTGACCGGCATGGTCAGCGGCGACCCCGGCCAGTCGATGGTCGCCAACATGCCGGTGGCGGAGGTGATTTCCACCCGCCTGCCCAATAGCCTGCTGCTTGCGGCGCTGACTGCTCTGGTCGCCATTCCGGTGGCGCTGTCGATCGGCATCGGGTCTGCCATGAACCGGGGCGGACGGATCGACCGGGCGCTCAATATCGCCACGCTGTCGATGGTCGCGGTGCCCGAATTTCTGGTGGCGACGATCGCCGTCCTCATCTTTTCGGTGAAGCTGCGCTGGTTGCCGTCGATCGCGATGGCATCGAGCGACATGGGCTGGGGCGACTATCTGCGCGGCGTCGCCATGCCGATCTTGACGCTGTGCGTCATCGTCGTCGCGCAAATGGCGCGGATGACGCGCGCGGCGGTGATCGACCAGATGGACCGACCCTATGTCGAGATGGCGGTGCTGAAGGGCGTCGCGCCGGTGCGGGTCGTGCTGAAACATATCATGCCCAACGCCATCGCCCCGATCGTCAATGCCATGGCGCTCAGCCTCTCCTATCTGCTCGGCGGAGCGGTGATCGTGGAAACCATCTTCAACTATCCGGGCCTCGCCAGCCTGATGGTCAACGCCGTCACCAGCCGCGACATGCCGTTGTTGCAGGCCTGCGCGATGATCTTCTGCACCGCCTATCTCATCCTGATGCTGATCGCGGACGTCACCGCGATCCTCGCCAATCCCAGGCTGCGCGCGCAATGATCGCTTCTGCTCTCAAACGGGCGAAGGCCCTGCCACTGTCGGGCAAGGTCGGTTTGGCGCTGGTCATCTTCTGGCTGCTCGTCGCGCTGTTCGGGCCGATGCTGGCACCTTATCCGATCGGCGCCTTCGTCGCCTATGATGTGTTCGACGGGCAATCGGCGGACCATTGGCTGGGTAGCGACTATCTCGGTCGCGATGTGCTGAGCCGCCTGCTGTCGGGCGCGCGCTACACGGTGGGCCTAGCGGCGGCGGCGGCTTTGCTCGCCAGCAGCACCGGCACCGCGCTGGCGCTGACGGCGGCGGTCGGCGGAGCGAAGGTCGATGAACCGCTGTCGCGTTTCATGGACATGCTGATTTCGATCCCGTCGAAGATTTTCTCGCTGGTGCTGGTCGCGGCGTTCGGATCGTCGCTGGGACTGTTGCTGCTGATCGCGGCCTTCACCTATGTGCCGGGCAATTACCGCATCGCCCGCGCGCTGGCCGTCAATCTGGCGCAGATGGATTATGTGCAGGTCGCCAAGGCGCGGGGCGAAGGGCGGTTCCATATCGCCATCGCCGAAATATTGCCCAATATGATCCATCCGCTACTCGCTGACTTTGGTCTGCGCTTCGTGTTCATCGTGCTGCTGCTGTCCGGTCTGTCGTTCCTGGGGCTTGGCGTGCAGCCGCCGGACGCGGACCTGGGGTCGCTGGTGCGCGAGAATATTTCGGGATTGGGCGAAGGGGCGCTGGCGATTTTGGCTCCGGCTGTTGCGATTGCGACGCTGACCGTCGGCGTGAACCTGCTGATCGATGCGCTGCCGGGACAGGGGAAAGGCCGATGAGCGAAATTCCCCATGTCGAAGTGCGCGGCCTGACCGTCACCGCGCGCAACGCAGCGGGCGAGATTTTCCCGATCGTCAGCGATATCGATTTTGCATTGAAGCGCGGCGAAGTGCTGGCGCTGATCGGGGAATCGGGGTCGGGCAAGACGACGATCGCGCTGACCTTGCTTGGCCATGCTAGGCCCGGCGCGCGGATTGCCAGTGGCTCCATTCGTGTGGGCGATGTCGATCTCACCACGCTCGATCGCAGCGCATTGGCGCAGCTGCGCGGCAATCGCATCGCCTATATCGCGCAGTCGGCGGCGGCGGCGTTCAACCCATCGCGCACGATCATGGAGCAGGTGATTGAGCCCGCGCTGATCCACGGCCTGATGCCGCGCGCCGAGGCCGAGGCCAAGGCGGTCGAGCTGTTCCGGGGCCTCGCCCTCCCCTTCCCCGACACGATCGGGTCGCGCTACCCGCACCAATTATCGGGTGGGCAGTTGCAGCGATTGATGGCGGCGATGGCGCTGATCACTGATCCTGAACTCGTGATATTGGACGAGCCGACGACCGCGCTAGACGTCACGACCCAGATCGAGGTGCTGCGCGCCTTCAAGGCGGTGGTGCTGGAGCGCGGTGCGACCGCCATCTATGTGTCGCACGACCTGGCCGTGGTGGCGCAGATGGCTGACCAGATCGTCGTGCTGAGCCAGGGTCGGATACAGGAAGCCGGCGCGGCAGCGCGGATCCTCCACGCGCCTGCGGATGACTATACCAAGACGCTGATGGCCGCCGCGCGTCCGGCCATTCGTCCGGCCCCGGTAAAGGCACAGCTGCCCGCCGCGCCGCTGCTGGAAATCAGGGGACTGACCGCGGGCTATGGGAAGATCGACAAGGAGGGTCGGCCGCGTATTCCGGTGCTGCGCGACATCAACCTGACGATCGAACGGGGCGCGACTTTGGGCGTGATCGGCGAGAGCGGGTCGGGAAAATCGACCATCGCCCGCGTGATCGCCGGACTGTTGCCGCCCGCCAGCGGGCAGGTGCTGCTGGATGGCGAGCCATTGCCGCCGGGCCTCAAAGGCCGCAGTCGCGAGCAGTTCCGCCGGGTCCAGCTGGTGTTCCAAAATGCCGATACGGCGCTCAACCCGGCGCATAGCGTCGGGCGCATCTTGGCACGGCCACTGGCCTTTTATCACGGGTTGAAAGGCAATGCCGCGCATCTGCGGGTCTTGGAACTGCTCGACCTCATCCGTCTGCCCGCGACGCTGATCGACCGGCCAATCGGTGGCCTGTCTGGCGGGCAGAAGCAGCGCATCAATCTGGCGCGGGCGCTGGCGGCTGATCCGCAACTCATCCTGTGCGACGAAGTGACTTCGGCGCTCGATACGGTGGTGGGTGCGGCGATTCTGGAGCTGATGGCGGAATTGCGCCGGGAACTCGGCATCGCGACGATGTTCATCAGCCATGACATTTCGACGGTACGGGCGATCTGCGACGACATTCTGGTGCTTTATGCGGGCACGATGGTCGAGACCGGACCGCGCGCGGCATTCGGGACCGCGCCCTTTCATCCCTATACCGATCTGCTGATCGGCTCCGTGCCGGAAATGCGCGCGGGCTGGCTGGAGGAAAGCCATGCCGGCGCCGCGCCGCCGCAGATTGGCGCGTCGAGCGATCATCCCGACCTGTGCCGTTTCCTGCCGCGTTGCGCCGCGCGGGTGGATGGGCTGTGCAACACGACCCCGCCGCCCCGCCATCCGCTGGCTAAGGGCAGCCGCATCCTATGCCATCATGGAGATGAAAGTTTGATCCCGTCATGAGCCGTTTCGTTCGCCTGGGCGAAACCGACCGCCCAAGCCTGACTCTGCATGTCGATGGCGCGCCAATCGCCGCGCTGGAGGGGGACACGTTGATGGTCGCGCTGCTGAGCCAGGGCGCGACTTTGCGCCAATCCGAATTCGGGCCGGAAAAGCGCGCCGGATTCTGCCTGATGGGGGCATGCCAGGATTGCTGGGTATGGACCGAGAGCGGCGATCGCCTGCGCGCCTGTTCGACGCTGGCGGCACCGGGCCAGCGCATCCTCACCAGCCAGCCGGAGGCGTCATGGCCGAACCACGCATAATCATCGTCGGCGCGGGACCAGCGGGCACCCGCGCGGCGGAGGCCTGTGTGCAGGCGGGCATCCGGCCGGTCGTGCTGGATGAAGGACGGCGCGACGGCGGGCAGATTTATCGCCGCCAGCCCGACAATTTCACCCGGCCCTATGCCAAGCTCTACGGCACCGAAGCGCCACGGGCGCAGGCGCTGCATGAGACGTTCGACGGGCTGAAGGACAAGATCGATTATCGCCCGGAAACGCTGGTGTGGAACATCGCCGATGGCCATGTGCGGACAGCGACCCGGACAATGGAATCGGCTTTACCCTTCGACGCGCTGCTGCTCTGCACCGGGGCGACGGATCGGTTGATGCCGGTCAAGGGCTGGCAGTTTGCCGGCAGCTATAGCCTGGGCGGGGCGCAGGTGGCGCTCAAGAGCCAGGCGGTGTCGATCGGGCATAAGGTCGTGTTCATGGGGTCGGGCCCGCTGCTCTATCTGGTCGCCAGCCAATATGTGCAGGCGGGGGCGGATGTCGTCGCGGTGCTGGATACGGCGCCCTATAGCGCAAGGATCAGGGCCTTGCCCGACCTGCTGGCGGTGCCGTCGGTATTGTGGAATGGCGTGGCGCTGACTCTGGCGTTGAAGCGCGCGGGGGTGATGGTCCGCAATAGCGTCAAGCCGTTGGAAATATTGGGCAACGCCGAGGATGGCGTCAGCGGCATCCGCTTCCGGGTTGGCGATGGGGCCGAACAGACGATCGCGTGCGATGCCGTGGCGATGGGGCATCATCTGCGGCCCGAAACCCAGTTGGCGGATTTGGCGCGCTGTGCGTTCGCTTTCGATCCGGTCACTCGCCAATGGTTGCCCGAACGCGATGGCGACGGGCGGTCGAGCGTGGCGGGCGTCTATCTGGCGGGCGATGGCGCGAAGATATTGGGTGCGCGATCGGCCGAGGCGAGCGGGCGGCTGACGGCGCTTGCGGCCTTGGGCGATCTTGGGGTGCCGGTGGACAAGGGCGAGATGGCGTCGCTGCGCGGCGATGTCGGCACCTATGCCAAATTCGCGCGCGGGCTGGCCACCGCCTTCCCCTGGCCCGCAGAGCAAGCGGGCGCGCTGCCCGACGAGGCGATATTGTGCCGGTGCGAAGGCGTGACGGCGGGTGATCTGCGCGCCGTGATGCGGGAGACGGGGGCCAGGGAAGCGAACCGCGCCAAGGCGTTCAGCCGGGTCGGCATGGGGCGCTGCCAGGGGCGCTATTGCGGGCTTGCTGCGGCTGAACTGATCGCGGGGCAGGCGGGTATTCCGGTCGAACAGGTTGGTCGGCTGCGCGGGCAGGCACCGGTCAAACCGCTCAACATCAGCATCGGGGATACGGACGCATGAGCGCCGCCAGCGACGTCATCATCGTAGGCGGCGGCCTGATGGGGTCATCCGCCGCCCTGTTCCTGCGTGGCCATGGCCTGTCGGTCACGCTGCTGGAAACCGACCTGATCGGACGGCAGGCGAGCGGCACCAATTTCGGCAATGTCCGGCGGCAGGGACGCCCGATCCACCAATTGCCACTGGCCAACCGCGCCATCGATATATGGCGGCGGTCGCGCGAATTGCTGGGCGCGGATGTCGAATATCTCCAGTCCGGGCATATCCGCGTCTGTTATCGCGAGCGGCCCGAACTGGTCGGGTCGATGGAGGATTATGCCGACAAGGCGCGCGCCGAAGGGCTGGACCTGGAATTGCTCAGCGGGAATGCGCTGCGCGACAAATTCCCCTTCTTCGGGGCCGATGTGCTGGCCGGTTCCTATTCCGCGACCGATGGCCACGCCAATCCGCGCCTCGCCGCGCCTGCCTTTGCACGGGCGGCCGAGCGGCTGGGCGCGGTGATCCATGAGCATACCAAGATCATCGATGCACAAAAGATCGGCGAGGATTTTGTTGTCAGCGCGGCAGATGGGCGGACGTTCCGGGCTCCCATATTGCTGGTGACGGCCGGCGCCTGGGGCAATGCGCTGTCATCGCAATTTGGCGAGCCGGTGCCGATCGTCCCGCGCGGCCCCAATATGAGCGTTACCGAGCCGGTGCCCTATGCCATCCTGCCCGCCGTCGGCGTGATGACGCCGGTGGAAGAAGAGACGGTCTATTTCCGGCAGGTCGCGCGCGGCAATATCGTGCTGGGCGGCAGTACGCGCGGGCCATCTTTTCCCGATCAGTATCGCGCCTATGTCGAGCCGCAAAATACGGTCAGCCAGCTGAAGCATATCCGGCGGCTTGCCCCGGCGCTGGGCAAGCTCAACATCATCCGTGTCTGGTCGGGCATTGAGGGCTATCTGCCCGACAGCCAGCCCGTCATGGGACCAAGCGCGACGACGAGCGGGCTCTATTATGCGTTCGGCTTTTCGGGGTCCGGGTTCCAGATCGGGCCGGGCGTCGGCGAGACGATGGCGGAGATCATCGCCAAGGGCGCGACGGACATTCCGATCGCCCCCTACACTATTGGCCGCTTCGCCAAGGGCTGATTTGCGCTATTGTCCGCTGATGACGGACAAGCGCTACACCAAATCGACCCTGCCGGAGAAGATCTGCGCGGCGTGCGGGCGGCCCTTTGCCTGGCGCAAGAAATGGGCACGCGATTGGGACGAGGTGAAGACCTGTTCGGAGCGGTGCAAGGGCGACTTGCGGCGCAAGAGCCGATGATGCCCGATCGGCCATCTGGCCTGCGTGCCCTGCACCTTGCAGGGGCGTACAGATGACGGACCTATTTCCTTCCCCGGTTGCCGCCTGCATTTTCGGCGCGAGCGGCGGCATCGGCGCGGCGTTGGCGGCACAGTTCGCGGCGAGCGACGCGATTTCGCTGGTGCATACGGGCGGGCGCGGCCCGGTGGCGCAGGGCGCGAAGATACGGCCTTTTACGTTCGACCTGGAGGATGAAGCCTCGATCGCAGCGGCGGCGCGGGCCATGGACGATGCCCCGCCCCGGATCATCATCGTCGCTACCGGCCTGTTACATGGGGACGATCTGCGGCCCGAAAAATCGCTGCGCGACCAGAGCGGGGACGCCTATGCGCGGTTGTTCGCGGTCAATGCCACCGGCCCGGCGCTGATCGCCAAACATATGCTGGCGCGGCCGCCGCGTCAGGGCAGGCTGGTCTTTGCCGCATTGTCGGCGCGGGTCGGGTCGATCAGCGACAATCGGCTGGGCGGATGGCACGCCTATCGCGCGTCGAAGGCGGCGCTCAACATGATCGTCCGCACCATCGCGATCGAACTGGCGCGGATCAACCCGGAGGCCATTGCCGTCACGCTACATCCCGGCACGGTGGATAGCGGATTGTCGCAACCCTTTCAGCGCAATGTCGCGCCGGAGAAGCTGTTTCCGCCCGAACGGTCGGCCGGGCACCTGTTGTCGGTGATCGACGGGTTGGGACCGGAGGCGTCGGGCCAATGCTATGGCTGGGATGGCGCGGTCATTCCGTTCTGACAGGTCGAGAGGAAGACGGCGAATGCGAGAGGCAAAGGATAGGATGGACGGGTCCGCCCGGCTGCTCGGTTATTGCGGGCTGTTGCCGCAGATGGCCGCCATCGGCACCACGCTGACAGGCGGGCCGGAGCTATACTGGACAGCGATGGCGGTGGCCTATGGCTATGCGGCTTTCATCTTTTCGTTTCTGGGCGGCGTGTGGTGGGGGTTGGGCCTGGCGATCGCGCAGCCGCCGCGCTGGATATTCGTCGCGGCGGTAATGCCCAGCCTGATCGCGCTTGCCACCTATCTGCCTTGGGTGCTGGGGTGGGATTGGCCGCGACCGTCGTTGATGATCCTGGCGGTGGCGCTGATCGCCTCACCTCTGGTCGATCGCCTGATCGTGCGCGGGCGGGAAGGCTTTGGCGGATGGCTCAAGCTGCGCTGGCATTTGTCTCTTGGGCTAGGCGGGCTGACGCTGTTGGCGGGGCTGCTTTAGCCGCGCCGGGCGATGCCCATTGCGCCATCATCCTGCGCCAGGCCCAGCATTTCCCCGGCCAGCGCCCTGCCCGACTGCCAGGCCTGTTCGACAAAGCCATGCGCCAGCCAATCGCCGCACATGCCGATTTGCAGCGCAGGGTTCCATAGCGCATTGGCGAAACAGCCCGAAGGCGTCGCATAGCGCCAGCGATGCGCCATGCGGACCACGGGCGTCGGCAGGGTAAGGCCGGTGGCATGGGCCAGGCCGTCGAGCAGCAGGGTGGCAATCCGGTCGGCATCCTCCTCCAGATGCGTTGCAGACCAGTCCGCCGATCCCTGCACCACCCAGGCTTCCGGCCCGGTCCGGCCCGGCTTTGCGCTGTTGCGGACAGCCCAGCCGATCGGCCCGATATGGCGGATCATGTCGGGGCCGATGTCGAGCGGTTCGGCAAAGGCGAACATCCCCGCCCAGCAAGGTTGCGAGCCGACCGTCATGGCCAGCCGGGCCATCTGAAAATCATGGAGCGATATGAGCGGCAATGCCTGTTCGACCGGCACGGCGATGACCACCGCGTCGAACGGGCCAAAGGATTTGTCCTGACCCCGGCACCACCAATGGCGGCCATCATGGGTGACGCCCGCAATCGGGCAGTTCCAGGTGACGGGATGCCGTTCGGCCATGGCCTTGATCGGCGCGTTCATGCCCGGCGTTCCGACCCAGGCATCGCGCCCGGCGACGGGCCAGGGCGCGACGACGCCCTGCGCCTGCCATTCCCCCACCAGCTGGCAGAACGCCGCGCCGCGCGCGGTGAAGTGCGACGCGCCATGGTCGAAGGCGATGGTGCCGAGCGGGCTGTCGCAACGGCGGGTGGACATGCGCCCACCCGGCCCCCGCGCCTTGTCGAACAGGGCGGGCTCATGGCCTTCTTCCCGCAAGGCATCGGCGCAGGACAGCCCCGCCATGCCAGCACCAATTACTGCGACCCGCATCGGTTCAATATCCCATCAACGCCAGCAATTCCTTGCGGCTGCCGGCATCGGTCAGGAAGCAGCCGAGCAGGCGGCTGGTCACCATGGAAACGCCCGGCGTCCGCACGCCACGCCCGGTCATGCAGCCATGCTGCGCCTCTATCACAACAGCGACGCCATGGGGTTGCAGATGATCCCATATGCACTGGGCGACATCGGCGGTCAGCCGTTCCTGCACCTGCAGGCGGCGGGCATAGCCATGCAGCACGCGGGCGAGTTTCGATATGCCCACGACCCGGTTGCGCGGCAGATAGGCGATCGACGCCTTGCCGGTGATGGGGGCCAGATGATGTTCGCAATGCGAATGGAAGGGAATGTCCTTCAGCAGCACGATTTCGTCATAGCCGCCGACATCCTCGAACGTCCGGTCGAGGTGGAGGGCGGGATTTTCCTGATAGCCGCTGCAATATTCCTGCCAGGCGCGGGCGACCCGCTTGGGGGTATCGACCAGGCCTTCGCGGTCCGGGTCGTCGCCTGACCAGCGTAACAGGGTGCGCACTGCCTCCAGCACCGCATCAGGGATGATTTGCGTGTCGGACTCGTCAAACGCGTCATGATCATGCAACATGAAGTTCATCGGGCACCCCTCGATCCGTCATTGCCACGACCGTCGTGCCGCTGCGTCTGGTTAACAATGCCGCTAAGGGGGTAGTGCCACAACATGTCCAACCGGGCATGGTGCATCAGCCGTTTACGGGATTAAGATTACGCATGTCCTTAGTAGAAATGATCGCCAACAGTCCGGTCGCGACAGTCATCAGCAATCCGCGCCTGCCCGACAATCCCATCATCGAATGCAATGCGGCATTTATGGAACTTACAGGGTTCAGCCGTGATGAAATAGTCGGGCATAATTGCCGCTTTCTGTCAGGGGCGGACACGGAGCCCTGGTTGACCGAGACATTGCGCACGGCGATCCGCCAGCAACGGCCCGCACTGGTGGAAATACTGAATTACAAGAAGAACGGCACGCCGTTCCGTAATGCCGTGCTGGTCGCGCCGATCTTCGACGAGGAAGGCGTGCTGGAATATTTTCTGGGGTCGCAGGTCGAGGTGATGGACCCGACGATCGGTATCGTCGCCCGCCGCGCCCAGGCCCATGCGCAGATTTCGCGCCTGTCGGTGCGGCAGCGCGAAGTGTTGATGCTGATGGCAACGGGCAAGCTGAACAAGCAGATTGCCTATGCGCTCACCCTGTCGGAGCGGACGGTCAAGATGCACAAGGCCGCGCTGCTCAAGGCGCTAGGCGTGTCGACCAGCGCCGACGCCATCCGCCTGGCGGTCGAAGCGGGCTACTGAGCGGTCAGTCCTTCTCCACCTCCCGCATCGGTTGGGGCGCGGGCGGGATCAGCGCTTCGGGATCGGGCCGCAAGTCATACGCGCGCATCGCGGCCTGGACAGCCTGGATCAGTTGGACCGCGTCATAGGGTTTGTTCAGCACCATGTCGCCGGGCAGGGCGTCGCGCGCGGCGAGTTGCCCGTCGCCGGTGGCAAAGAGAATGGCGATGGTGCCGCGTTGAGCGCGGGCCGCTTCGGCGAGCGCCACGCCGGACGCGCCGGGCAGATGCAGGTCGGTCACCAGCACGTCCACCGGCGCGGTCTGCAAGGCCATCATCGCGTCTTCGGTGCTGCCAGCCTCGATCACCAGGCATCCGGCATTTTTGAGGATTTCGGCGGCATGTTGCCGGATCAAAGCGTCGTCATCGACCAGTAGCACCGTCGCGCCGATCCGTGCCACGGGGGTGTCGCCGGGCTGCTGTGCAATGGCGTTGCGTTGCCGTTGGTTATCGAGGACATGCCGCAAGCGCCGCGCCAGCGCTTCGCGGGTATAGGGTTTGGAGAGCAGTTCGACCCCGGCGTCCAGCTTGCCGCCATGGACGATGGAATTTTCGGTATAGCCCGATGTGAAGAGGACGGCGAGATTGGGCAGCCGTTCGCGCGCCTTGCGCGCGAGTTCCGGGCTTTTGAGCGGGCCGGGCATCACGACATCGGTGAACAAGATGTCGATCGGCATACCGCTTTCGATGACGATCAGACCTGCCGCCGCGTCCGGTGCCTTGAGGACATTATAGCCAAGGTCGGTCAGCACCTCGACCACGGTGGCGCGGACTTCCTCGTCATCTTCGACCACCAGCACGGTTTCGGTGCCGCCGCTGATCGGCCCGCTGTCCATCTGGACCTCGGCATCTTCGCTTTCGATCGAGCGGGGCAGATAGAGGCGGACGGTCGTGCCTTCGCCCACTTCGGAATAGATTTTCACATGGCCGCCCGATTGTTTGACGAAGCCATAGACCATGGAGAGGCCAAGGCCCGACCCCTTGCCTTCGCCCTTGGTCGAAAAGAAGGGTTCGAACACCTTGGCGAGAATGTCGGCATCCATGCCCGAACCCGTATCCGACACCGCCAACATGACATATTGGCCCGGCGTCACTTCATCATGCGCGCGGGCATAATCGGCGTCGAGATGGGCATTGCCGAGTTCGATGGTCAGGCGACCCTGCCCGTCCATCGCGTCGCGCGCGTTGATGGCGAGGTTTAACAGGGCGTTTTCGAACTGGGCCGGATCGATAAAGGTATTCCACAAGCCGCCGCCCACGACGGTTTCGATTTCTACGCCCTCGCCGATCGCGCGGCGCAACATGTCGTCCATCCCGCGCACGAAGCGGGTCGCATTGACGACGCGCGGTTCGAGCGCCTGGCGACGCCCGAAGGCGAGCAACTGGCTGGCGAGTTTGGCGCCGCGCGAGACGCCCGCCATCGCGTTGTTGACCCGCTTTTCGACGCGCGGATTGCCCGCCGCGTCCTTGGCCAGCAATTGCAGATTGCCCGATATGATCTGCAGCAGATTGTTGAAGTCATGGGCGACGCCACCGGTCAGCTTGCCGATCGTCTCCATCTTCTGCGCCTGGGCGAGCTTGGCTTCCGTCCGCCGCCGTTCGTCGATTTCGGCGATCACGCGCGCTTCGAGCGTTTCGTTGAGCTGGCGCAACTGGTCTTCGGCACGTTCGCGATGGCGCACCTGCCGCGCCAGCATGTCGGCCTGTTCGCGCAAGGCGGCTTCGGCCGCGCGCTGGTGGGTGATGTCGGTGTGGACGCCGACCCATTCCATGATCTCGCCCGCATCACTGAGGATCGGCAGGGCGCGGATAGCGCAGACGCGCCACATGCCGTCATGGCGGCGCAGCCGATGTTCATGGACATACATGCGCTTGGCCGCGACTGCTTCGTTCCAGCTGTGGACGCTGTCAGCCTGATCGTCGGGATGGACCGCATTGGCCCAGCCGAAATCCTGATATTCGTCATAGGATTGGCCGGTCAGCGCGGCCCAGCCGGGTTGTTCGCCGACCATCCGCCCATCGGCGCTGTTGCTCCACAGCACGCCATGCACCGCCTCCATCGCCATGCGGAAGCGGCTGTTACTGAGCGACAGGTCGGCTTCGAACTTGGCGCGGACGCTATTGTCGATACAGGTACACATCACCCCGCCGACCGTGCCGTCGCCGTTAAAGACAGGCGTGTAGAACAAGTCGAAAATGACGGTTTGCGACACGCCGCCGCGGTTGAGGACCAAGGGCTGTTCCAGGTAGGACAGGTTTTCGCCCTTGAGCCCTGCTTCCAGCACATGCTGGTTGAAGTCCCAGATTTCCGGCCATACGCCGCGCACGGTCCCGCCCAGCGCAGCAGGGTGGTTCGCGCCTGCGATCTGGGCATAGGCGTCGTTATAGATCATGACATGGTCCGGTCCCCACATCAGCACCTTGGCCACCGGCGAATTGACGATATTGCCGACCGTCGCGCGCAATTCGACCGACCATGTGGCAATCGCCCCCAGCGCGGTCGAGGCCCAGTCGAAGCGGCGGACGATGGCACCACATTCGCCACCGCCGAAGGGCCAGCCCGGCAGCACCGGATGGGCCGCCTGTGCGCCATCGCGCAGCGCCTGCAAACCGGCGAGCAATATCGCGTCGGCATCGGCATAGACGCCCTTGGCAATCTGATCGGCGATGAAGCCGTCCCATTCGGGCGTCAGGGCGATGCTGCGAGTCTGGCGGATGGTCATCGTCCGGCGCTGCCGCGATGACGGGAATGTGTCAACTCATGTCACGGAATTTGCGCCGAACCGTGGGCCGCCATGTCCCAAAATCGGCCGCTAGTCCGGCGCCACCATCCCCGCGACCATATCCACCA
The DNA here is from genome assembly GCF_055640555.1 of Sphingobium sp. KKT206. Taxonomy (NCBI): domain Bacteria; kingdom Pseudomonadati; phylum Pseudomonadota; class Alphaproteobacteria; order Sphingomonadales; family Sphingobiaceae; genus Sphingobium; species Sphingobium sp. KKT206. The sequence continues at coordinate 295,535 of NZ_CM145765.1, read as the reverse complement.
GTGGCAGGCGGGCCTGCATGCGGACGGCGAGCAACGCCGTGCCGCTGACCTTGCGCTGGACGAACATGGTTTCGACCGGCGGCAGGTGCCAGCTGGCCGTATCGGCCACGACCGGCGTCGCCTGCTCGCGGAGGCGCGCGACGAAGCTGCGATCGGCGAAATCGAACAGGCCGGGGCGCAGCACATGGGCAATGATGGTGTCGATCATGGCATCAAGCGCAGCGCCATGCCGCATGACAAGGGCGGGCGACACGAAGCCCACATCGATGAGCGCCGCGCGCAGGCCATCCCGGTCGCCCGCAAGGCCAGCCCGCAACAATGTGCGATAGGCGTTGCTCGTTTCGGGCGGCACCGGGCGCGCGGCCCCGAAGTCCAGCAGCACGATTTCCCCGCTTTCGGGACGCCAGCGATAATTGGCGAAATTGGGGTCGGTCTGCATATGGCCGAAGACGAACAGTTCATGCAGCACAAGGTCGAGCAGCGCGGCCATCGACCGGTCGCGCACCGCCTGCGATGCGTCGGCGAGCGTGTCGATCGAGTCCGCTGCGATATAATCCATCACCAGCACCTGGTCCGTGGTCCAATCGTCGAGCGGACGGGGCACCAGGAAGCGGGGGTCGTCGGCTAGGCGATCGGCATAAAGCTGCATCTGCCGCGCTTCGCGCAGATAGTCGGCCTCTTCATGTAGCTGGACCTTGGCTTCGCCCAGCAGCGGCGCGATGTCGAGCGCCGAGGGCAGCAGTCCCGACAGGCGCAGCAGGGTCGCGACATTGTCGACATCGGCGTCGATACTGTCGGCGATGCCGGGATATTGCACCTTTACCGCGACTACCCGGCCATCGGGCAGGCGGGCGCGATGGACCTGGCCGATCGAGGCGGCCGCGATCGGGCTGGCTTCGAAATGGGCAAAACGCCGCCGCCAGTCCTGCCCCCATTGCGTGGCCAGTACCTTTTGCAATTGGGCAGGCGGCATATGATGGGCATTGTCGCGCAACTTGGCGAGGATGGCCGTCAGTTCGGGTGGCAGCATGTCGCCCGCGTCCAGCGAGATCATCTGCCCCAGCTTCATCGCCGCGCCGCGCAGGCGCGACAATTGTTCGGTCACGCGCTGCGCATTGCCGGGCGTGAGCAACAGGTCGCGCATTTGCGGCCGTTCCCCGCGCGCCAGCCGCCGTGCGCCCTCCGCCACCATGCCCGATGCGACGCCGCCCGCCATCTGACCGAAGGCGGCGAAGCGCGACAGCCGGGCGGAGGGCACTTTGCGATAGCGATCGCTCATCGTAGCCGCCTTTGCAGCGCCGGTCGCCAGCGCAGGAAGTAGGTGTAAAGCCCGTCGAGCAGCGCCAGGACGGGGCGATAGCGCGCGAGCAGGCCGAAGGGACGGAGCAGCGGAATGGCGCGCCACATGGCGGCAAAGGCGGCTGCGCCCTCCAGCATGCGGCCATCTTCGCAGGCGTGGAAGCGCGCCAGCAGGGCGGCACGGTCGATCGGGCAGGTGGCGTCGGCACGGGCCACATCGATGAAATGCAACCGGCCGCGCCGGTCCAATCGGCGCATCAGGTCAATTTCGCGGCGGCATAAGGGACATGCGCCATCATACCACACCGTCACGCGAGCGTCACCAGCGGCGGCGCGATCATCGTGGGGGAGGACTGTGTTCATATGGCGCGCTTCCCACGCCCAAGCCCTTGGCGCGACATGGTCTTTCGGGCACGCCCTGTCGTCAGAACTCGATCAGCGCGACCTTGGTCTTGAGATTGGCGAGATAGGCTTCCCGCCCCAGATCCTTGCCGATGCCCGATTGCTTATAGCCGCCGGTTGGCAGGATGAAGTCGTTGCTGCGGCCGTAGCGATTGACCCAGATGGTGCCGGCTTCGAGCGCACGGGTGGCGCGCAGGGCACGCGCGACGTCCGTGGTATGCACACCAGCGGCGAGGCCATAGGCGCTGTCATTGGCCAGGGCATAGGCCTGGTCATCGTCGGTAAAGGTCTGGACGGTCAGCACGGGGCCGAAAATCTCGCCCTGCACCGCCTCGCTTTGCTGCGCAGCATTTTGCAGCAAAGTGGGTTGGAAATAGCTGCCATCCTGCGGCGCTGCGGCGCGACCGCCCCCGGTCAGGACTTGCGCGCCTGCGGCCACGGCGCGCTGGACGATGCCGTCGATCCGGTCGATCTGCCCTTCCGAAATGATGGGGCCAAGCGTGCTGTCGCAGGCCCAGGTCGGCCCCATTTTGTGCGCAGCAAAAGACGTGACGATTCGGTCGATCACTTGGTCTGCGACACTCTCCTGCACCAGCAGGCGGGAGCCAGCGACGCAGACCTGGCCTGCATTGAGCGTGATCGCCCGCGCGACAATCGCCGCCGCCTTGTCGAGCGCAGCATCGGCGAAAATGATCTGCGGGCTTTTGCCGCCTAGCTCCAGCGTCACCGGCTTTGGCCCGGTCTGGGCGCAGGCGGTCATGATCGCCGCGCCGGTCGCGGTCGATCCGGTGAAGGTGACCTTCGCGACCTCAGGGCGGCGGACCAGCGGATCGCCGACCGAGCGTCCGTCGCCCTGCACGATGTTGAAGATGCCCGCAGGCAGGCCCGCTTCGATCGCCAGTTCGGCAAGGCGCACGATGCTGAACGGCGTCATTTCCGATGGTTTGAGGACGATGCTGTTGCCCGCTGCGATGGCGGGCGCGATTTTCCAGGCGGCCATGACCAGTGGCAGGTTCCACGGCGCGATAGCCGCGACGACGCCATAGGGTTCGTATATGGTGAGGCCGAGCTTGTCGGGCGTGGTCGCCGCCACCTCGCCGCCGACCTTGTCCGCCCATTCGGCAAAGAAGCGTACGGTTTCGGCGGTATAGGTCACGTCCCAGGCGCGAATTTCGTGGATCATCCGGGTGGAGCCGAGCGCTTCGAGCGGGGCGAGCGTCTCCATGTCCGCCTCGATCAGGTCGGCCCAGCGGCGCAGCACGCGCATCCGCCCGCGCGGGTCGGTCTGCGCCCAGCCGCTGCTCTTGTAAGCGCGCTGGGCATCTTCGACCGCCTGGCCCAATTGCGCCTCGTCCGCGCTGTCGAGATCAGCATAGACCCGCGCGTCGGACGGCCGCCGCACCGGGATGGCCGCACCGCGCCCGATGACACGCCGCCCGCCGATGAAATTGCTGCCCTGCGGCAAAGCGATGAGATCAGGGTTGAAAATGTCCATGGCGCGGCTTTCCTCTCGGCAGGCTGGCGGACAGAATATGGATCGTGCGCGGCATGTGTTGCAGTTGCGCAGGAAAATCTGCGCGATAATCTTCCAAAATCGGGGCGAAGGCGGCAGCCAATGCTTGAACGCGGCATTTATGGTCGCGCCGACAATGGGAATCCGACGATTCCGACCAGAACAGGCGGGCACCCCTTTCCCGCCAATGGAGCAAGACGCATGGCGACGGGCATAGAGGCGATGGTGGACCTGCGGCGCATGACCGTGGATGATCTGGCCGCTGGCCATGCCTTGTCCAGCGAACAGAAATGGCCGCACCGGATCGAAGATTGGGAGATGCTGCTGAGCCTTGGCCTCGGCTATGTCGCGGAGCGCGACGGGGCGGTGATCGGTACGGCGATGGCCTGGCTCTATGGCCTGGATGCGGCGACGCTGGGCATGGTCATCGTCTCGCCCGCTGCGCAGGGCATGGGGCTGGGCCGCCGGTTGATGGAAGCGGTGATGGCCGATCTGGGCGATCGCACCATATTACTGAACGCCACCGACGAAGGCGCGCCGCTTTATCGCAAGCTGGGTTTCGAGAGCATCGGCCCGGTGTTCCAGCATCAGGGCGCGGCTTTTTCCGTGCCGGTCGCTGAATTGATCCCCGATGAGCGGGTGCGGCCATTGGGCGCGAAGGATATGCCGTCGCTGCATGATCTGGCGCGCCGGGCCACAGGCATGAATCGCGACGCGCTGCTCGACGCACTGGTGCCGGGCGCGCAGGGCGTGGTGCTGACGCGCAGCAACGAGCCGGTCGGCTTTGCGCTGTTTCGCCGGTTCGGGCGTGGCTATGTGGTGGGGCCGACCATCGCGCCCGATGTCGGCGGAGCGAAGGCGCTGATCTCGCACTGGCTGGGGTCGAACAGCGGCACTTTCTGTCGGCTCGATATACCGGAAGAAAGCGGGCTGGGCGGATGGCTCGACGAGTTGGGCCTGCCCTGCGTCGGCCGGGTCATGCGCATGGTGCGCGGGCCGTTGCCGCAGACGGACGCAGCCGTCCAAGTCTTTTCCCTCACGACACAGGCGCTCGGATGACCCTCTTCCTCAACAACCCCGCTCTTTTCGTCGAACGCGCCTATATTGGCGGCGCGTGGGTCGGGGCTGCCTCCGGCGCTACTGTGCCGGTCGACAATCCCGCGACCGGCGCGATCATCGGCACTGTGCCGGATTGTAACGAAACCGATACGCAGGCGGCCATCGACGCGGCGGAAGCGGCTTTCCCGGCGTGGAAGGCGCGGACGGCGGGTGATCGTGCCGCTATGCTGGAGCGCTGGCATGCGCTGGTGCTGGAGAATGTCGCCGATCTGGGCCGGATCATGACCGCCGAACAGGGCAAGCCGGTGGCGGAAGCCGAGGGCGAAATTCGCTATGCGGCAAGTTTCATCAAATGGTTTGCGGAGGAAGCGCGCCGGGTTGAAGGCGGCATGATCCCCGCCCCCGAAGCCAATCGCCGCATATTGGTGATGAAGGAGCCGGTCGGCGTTTCGGCGGCGATAACGCCGTGGAATTTCCCGTCCGCGATGATCACCCGCAAATGCGCGCCTGCGCTGGCGGCAGGGTGCCCGGTGGTGGTCAAGCCGTCCGAACTGACCCCCTATAGCGCGCTGGCGATGGCGAAGCTGGCCGAGCAAGCGGGCTTTCCGGCGGGCGTGTTCAACATCGTGACCGGGATGCCGACCGCGATCGGCGGGACGCTGACCGCCAGCCCGGTGGTGCGCAAATTATCCTTCACCGGATCGACCCGCGTCGGCGCGTTGCTGATGCGGCAATGCGCGGATACGATCAAGCGGGTGAGCTTCGAGCTGGGCGGCAATGCGCCGCTGATCGTGTTCGACGACGCCGACATCGACCTGGCCGTCGCCAGCACGATGGTCAGCAAGTTCCGCAATGCCGGGCAGACCTGCGTATGTGCCAACCGGATATTGGTGCAGGATGCGGTGTATGACCAGTTTGCCGAGAAGCTGGCCAAGGCGGTTTCGGCGCTTACCGTCGCACCGGGCGACCAGCCGGGCAGCACGATCGGGCCGTTGATCAATGCCGTCGCCGCCGACAAGGTGAAGGCGCATGTCGAGGATGCGCTGGCGCATGGCGCGACTTTGTTTGCGCAGGCACCCGAAGGCGCGACGGGTGAGCGCTTTGCCCGGCCGGTGGTGCTGACCGGCGCGACGCGGGACATGCGGCTGGCGGAGGAGGAGACGTTCGGCCCGGTCGCGCCCTTGTTCCGCTTCACCCATGAAGAGGAAGGCATCGAATTGGCCAATGCGACCAGCTATGGCCTGGCGAGCTATTTCTACACCGAAAATCTGCACCGCGCCTTTCGCGTGGCGGAGCGGCTGGAAGCGGGCATGGTCGCGCTCAACAGCGGGGCGATCGCGATGGAGGTTGCGCCCTTTGGCGGGGTCAAGATGTCCGGGTTGGGCCGCGAAGGCGGGCGTTTGGGAATCGAGGAATATCTGGAGACCAAGGCGTTTCATATTGCCGGGTTGAAACTGTAACCACACGTAAAAATTCCGTTCGCCCTGAGCCTGTCGAAGGGCCGCACTTCACTTCAAGAAAGAACAGGGCTTCGACAGGCTCAGCCCGAACGGGAGTTTTTATGGCGAACAATCGCAGCTATTCCATCTCCGTCATTCCCGGCGACGGTATCGGCAAGGAAGTGATGCCGGAGGGCATTCGCGTGCTGGAGCGGGCGGCGAGCCTCTACGGCTTCTCGATCGAACAGACATGGCAGGATTTCGCCTGCTGCGACTATTATGCCAAACATGGCCAGATGATGCCGGACGACTGGAAGGAGCGGATCGGCAAGCCGGACGCGATCTTCTTCGGCGCGGTCGGCTGGCCCGACACGGTGCCGGATCATGTGTCGCTCTGGGGGTCGCTGCTCCAGTTCCGGCGCGAATATGACCAATATGTCAATCTGCGCCCGGTACGGTTGATGCCCGGCGTCCCCTGCCCGCTCGTCGGGCGCGAGCCTGGCGACATTGATTTCTGGGTCGTGCGCGAGAATACCGAGGGCGAATATAGTTCGGTTGGCGGCAAGATGTTTCCCGGCACCGATCGCGAGATCGTGATCCAGGAAACGGTGATGACAAGGCACGGCACCGACCGGGTGCTGCGCTATGCCTTCGATCTGGCCGCGACGCGGGAGCGCAAACATGTGACGTCCGCGACCAAGTCCAACGGCATTGCCATTACCATGCCCTGGTGGGATGAGCGGGTGGAAGAGATGGCCAAAAACTATCCGACCGTGACCCATGACAAATATCATATCGATATTTTGACGGCGCAATTCGTGCTGAACCCCGACCGGTTCGATGTCGTGGTCGCGTCCAACCTGTTCGGCGATATATTGTCGGACCTTGGCCCGGCCTGCACGGGCACGATCGGCGTCGCGCCGTCGGGCAATATCAACCCGGATGGCACGCACCCTTCTTTGTTCGAGCCGGTCCATGGGTCCGCGCCGGACATTGCGGGGAAGGGCATCGCCAATCCGGTCGGGCAAATCTGGTCGGCGGCGATGATGTTGGAGCATCTGGGCGAGGCGGACGCTGCCGCCGCGATCATGCGCGCGGTCGAAACCGTGCTGGCGGAACCGGGCCTGCGTACTGGTGATCTGAAAGGCACGGCCAATACCGAGCAGTGCGGCAAGGCGATTGCCGACGCGCTGGCGTGATGGGCTGGGACCGCTTAACTTCGCATATTTCCCGCCAATTGCGACATTTTGTTGCGGTCGCCTGATCCTATCGGAAAGGCGATTACGTCTTTGCAAAATCCTCCCCTGTAAGGGGAGGTGGCAGGGCCTAGCCCTGACGGAGGGGTGTCACGCTCTCGATAGGGCGACACCCCTCCACCGGCTTCGCCGGTCCCCCTCCCCTTACAGGGGAGGATCAGGAGCGGGCAGCATCCGGTCTGGGCTTTAAGAACGACCTATCATAGCATGGCGGGCCGTCTGTAGGACAGCGGCATAATATGCTGCGTTGGTTCATGATTAAGGGCGGCGATGGTCGCTATTGGTTCGATATCGGGCTTTGCGCCCGTGGTGGGACGATAGGCTGGACCCCATAACCATCCATGGCGAGCAAACCGACGATGCACCAATCCAACCAATCCCTGCTGGACATCGACCGCGATCACCTGATCCATCCCGTCACCTCCTTCCGGGGCCATGAGGCGCGCGGCGCGACGCTGCTGCAAAGCGGCAAGGGCATGTGGCTGACCGACATGGACGGCAAGGAATTGCTGGATGCCTTTGCGGGACTATGGTGCGTCAATGTCGGCTATGGTCAGGACAGCATCGCCGAGGTTGCGGCCGAACAGATGCGCCGCCTGCCCTACGCCACCGGCTATTTCCATTTCGGCAGCGAACCGGCGGTGCGACTGGCGCAGCGGCTGGTCGAGCTTTCGCCCGAAGGCCTCGACCATGTCTATTTCACGCTGGGCGGGTCGGACGCGGTGGATAGCGCGATCCGCTACATCACCCATTATTTCAACGCGATTGGCAAGCCCGCCAAGAAACAGTGTATCGCACTGGAGCGCGGCTATCATGGTTCCAGCACCACCGGCGCCGGGCTGACCGCGCTCGCCAATTTCCATCGCGGGTTCGACCTGCCGCTGCGCTGGCAGCATCATATCGCGTCACCCTACCCCTATCGCAGCGATCTGGAAGGCGATGACGCCGCGATCATCGCGCGGTCGGTGCAGCAGTTGAAGGACAAGGTCGCGGAACTGGGTGCAGACAATGTCGCCGCCTTCTTCTGCGAGCCGATCCAGGGGTCGGGCGGCGTCATCGTGCCGCCGGTCGGCTGGCTCAAGGCCATGCGGCAGGCGTGTGACGAACTCGACATCCTGCTGGTAGCCGATGAGGTCATCACGGCTTTCGGCCGGACGGGGCCGATGTTCGCCTGCGAAGCGGAAGGCGTGACGCCGGACCTGATGACCGTCGCCAAGGGGCTGACCGCTGGCTATGTGCCGATGGGCGCGGTGCTGATGTGCGACAAAATCTATCAGGGCATTGCCGATGGCGCGGCTGCCGATGTCGTGATCGGCCATGGCGCGACCTATTCGGGCCATCCCGTCAGCGCGGCGGTGGGTCTGGAAGTGCTGCGCCTTTATACTGAAGGCGGCATATTGGCGAACGGGCAGAAGGTGGCGGCGCGGTTCGACGCCGGGCTGGCGGGCCTGGCTGATCATCCGCTGGTCGGCGACACGCGCGGGCGCGGGTTGTTGGGCGCGATCGAACTGGTGGCGAACAAGGGCACGAAAGCGCGGTTCGGCCCGTCGCTCAAGGTCGCCGATCGCCTCTTTGCCGATGGCTATGCCAATGGCGTCATCTTCCGCGCATTCGCCGATAATATCATTGGCCTCGCCCCGGCGCTGTGCGCGTCCGACGCGGAGATGGACGAGATATTCGCGCGCATTCGGAAAACACTCGACGGACTGCTCGAACAGGCGGATATTTGCGCGGCGCTGGGATAAGATAAGGGGAGCAAGGCATATGTTGGGCGGACCCAGACTGGACAGGATCGACCTGAAGATCCTGACGCAGCTTCAGATGTCGGGCCGGATCACCAATGTCGAATTGGCCGATGCGGTCGGCCTGTCGCCGAGCCCCTGCCTCACCCGCGTCAAGCGGCTGGAGAAGGCGGGCTATATCACCGGCTATGGCGCGCATATCAACCTGCACAAGCTGGGCGAATATCTGACCGTTTTTACCGAAGTGACGCTGACCGAGCATCGCGCCGGGGACTTTTCCCGCTTCGAAACGCGCATCCGCAAGCTGGACGAGATTGTCGAATGTCATCTGGTCAGTGGCGGCTATGATTATCTGCTGAAATTCGTGACGCGCGGCGTGGCGCATTATCAGTCGATCGTCGAAGGGATGCTCGAAAGCGACTATGGCATCGAAAAATATTTCAGCTACGTCGTGATCAAATCGCCCTTCATCAAACATCATTATCCGATCCAGCATCTGTTCGGCGAACAGCGGTAGGATTGGGGAGGAAACGCGTTCTCGCCTGCGCGGGAACACGATAGTCTCTGGAAGATATAGTTTAGGCGATTATGTAGTTTGACAAGCCGGACACCACAATCCTCCCCTGTAAGGGGAGGGGGACCGCTCGCGAAGCGAGTGGTGGAGGGGCGTCACCCTATCGAGGGGGCGACACCCCTCCGTCAGGGCTACGCCCTGCCACCTCCCCTACAAGGGGAGGATCGATTACCGCTATAGTTTAGGGTGCTGCCATGACCGACATATCCGACCTGATCGAACCGCTGATCGCCTTTCGGCGCGACATTCATGCGCATCCTGAATTGGGGTTTTGCGAGCATCGCACCGCCGGGCGAATCGCCGAGCAATTGCGGGCGCTGGGGCTGGAGGTGCATGAGGGGATCGGCCGGACCGGCGTGGTCGGCGTGTTGCGCAACGGGACGTCAGGGCGCAGCATCGGGTTGCGTGCGGACATGGATGCGCTGCCGATCCAGGAGCAGACCAACCTGCCCTATGCCAGCACGACGCCGGGCACCTTCCATGGTTGCGGCCATGACGGGCATGTCGCGATGTTGCTGGGCGCGGCGCAGCAGTTGAGCCGGACCCGCAATTTCGACGGGACGGTCAATTTTTTCTTCCAGCCCGCCGAAGAGGGGCATGGCGGCGCGCGCGAGATGGTTAATGAAGGGCTGTTCGAACGCTTCCCGTGCGACCGCGTGTTCGGCCTGCATAATTGGCCCGACCTGCCCGCAGGCACGATCGCGACGCGGCCTGGCCCGATCATGGGCGCGGCGGACAAGTTCGAGATATTGCTGGAAGGGCGCGGCGGCCATGCCGCCATCCCGCAGGATACGCCGGATGCGATCCTGACGGCGGCTTCGCTGGTGACGCAATTGAACGCGATCATATCGCGCCGGATCGCAGCGACGGCATCGGCGGTGCTGTCGATCACGCAGATCCATGGCGGGCATACGCATAATGTGATTCCGGCTGAGGTGCGCGTGAGCGGTACGGTGCGGACCTTTGACCCGGCGGTGCAGGACCGGATCGAAGAATCGATCCGTGAAATTGCGGCGGGCATCGGCATTGCCAATGGCGTCACCGCGACCGTCGATTATCAGCGCTATTATCCCGCGACGATCAACGATGCGGAAGCCGCGCAGGAAGCCTTCGACGCCGCAGCGACGGTTGGGAATGCGCTGGTCGCGCCCGATCCGGCCTTCACGTCGGAGGATTTCGCCTTCATGCTGCAGGCGTGCCAAGGGGCCTATATCTGGCTGGGGCAGGCCAAGGGTGATGGCGGCACGCCGCTGCACAACCCGCATTATGATTTCAATGACGATGTGCTGGCGCTGGGCATCAAACTGCACGTCGCTCTGGCCGAGCGGCATCTAGCGCGTTGATCGCTAGAGCAACATGATTTTAAGTCGCATCACTCCGTTCGCCCTGAGTAAGGGCTGAGCTTGTCGAAGACCCGTATCGAAGGGTCGGCTGCGCTTATATCCTTCGATACGCCATTTGCCCTTCGGTCGTCTGCGACTCCGACTTCGCTCAATGGCTACTCAGGACGAACGGTTCTGAGTAAAGTCATCACGCTCTACAGGCTGAAGCCGAAACCGATCACGGCGGCGGTGGATTGCAACGCCTCCCCCTGCGACCGGCCGAGCGCGCGGGTGCCGCCCAGCAGCCGTTCATGGACGATGGCCGTGTAGATATTGAGTTTCGGCTTCAGACGATAGCGCAGGCGCAATGTCGTTTCCGCTTCGGAAAATCCTGCGCGCACCGCATCCCTGTCCGACGCCTGGGCGGACCAGCCGACCGCAACGCGCGGTTCGAGATAGAGCTTTTGGGTGATCGGCATGGCGTAGATGAGCTGCGCTTCGCCGGTCAGTCGCCCGTCATCCGACAGGAAGCCATAGGTCTCCCAGCTTAGCCGCGTGCCGACCATGCCCTGCACGCCGATCGCGGCATAGATGTCGCGGGGGTGCGGCTTGATATCCTTGCGCATGCCCAGCAGCCAGGTCGTATTGCCGACCGTCCGGCCATAGAAGAGGCGCATCTGGGTTTCGTCGATCTGGTTGCCGAGCGCCCCGCCGCCCTCGCTCACCAGCATCACCTGATCGCGGCTGTTTCCCCAGGAAAAGGCGGCATCCCAGAAGAAAACATCGTCGCCCTGGCCCGCGCGCAATTCGATGAGATCGAAGCCGCCGCTCACCACCCATGGGTCGGCATCCGCCGCAGCCTCCTGCGCGGCGGCAGGCGCAACGCCAGCCAGCGCGCACGCAAAGAAAAGGAAGCCCCAAGGGGCGAAATGCCGCATCTACCCTGATCCGTTTTTCGGTATCGGGAAGAGAGTAGGGCGACGTCACGGTGCTATCGCGCGAAGAGCGGCGCGCGATAGCAGGCGTGATGATAAATTATGGCCGCTCCACAGCAGCTTGTGCCGCGATCGTCAGAACCAGAAACGGATGCCCATGACGAGGCTGGCCGTCGACGCGCCTTCCCCATCAGCGCGGGCGTAGCGGGCGGTGTCGCCCAGCTTGCGTTCCCAATGGACGCCGACATAGGGCGCAAATTCGCGGGCGAATTCGTAGCGCAAACGCAGGCCGAGTTCGATGTTGGAGATGCCCGACCCGATGCCGAGTTCGGGCACATCCTGCGCCGCGATATTCACTTCGGCGGCGGGTTGCAGGATCAGGCGCTGGGTGATGCGCTGGTCATAGCTGCCCTCCATGCGCAGATGAACGTCGCCCTTGGTCGAGACGAAGGCCTGGCCCTCTACCTCGAACCAATAGGGGGCAAGGCCTTCGATGCCGATCGTGGCATAGCTGCGCTGAGGCTCCGGCCGAATGTCATGGCGAACACCCGCGACCACGTTCCACCATGGGTCGATCGCGCGGCTGTAGAGCGCCTGGACTTCCGCGCTTTCGAGCGGGCCGCCAACTTCGCCCTCCCCTTCAGTCTTGAAGGCGAAGCGGTTGATGTCGCCGCCGATCCAGCCTTCGCCTTCCCAGACATAGCCGTTCGCGCCCTTGTTCGCGCGATATTCGAGGCGGTCGACCATCAGTTGCGAAAAGGTCATGCCGCCGCTTTCCTGGATCATGGCGGCGCGGGCGCGGGCCATGACGGCGGGGTCGTAAAAGGCCTCGGCGGCATGATCGGCCGGGACTGGCGGGGCGACGCCCTTGGGGATCGCATCGTCGGCGGCCGGCATGGCATGTCCGGCGTGCGGGTCGGCGGATGCTTCCGGCGCGGGCGGCATCTGATGCGCGCTATGGTCCATCTGGCTATGATCCATCTGGGCCAGGGCGGGCGTGGCGCTGGCGAACAACGCGGCGACGATCAGGCGCTTCATGCCGCGTCCTTCGCGTGACGGACAGTGACGACGCGCATCATCCCGGCATGCATGTGCATCAGCATGTGGCAGTGGAACGCCCAATCGCCCAGCGCATCGGCGGTGAGATCGAAGCTGATCTTGCCGCCCGGCAGCACGTTGACCGTATGCTTGCGCGGGTTGTGGGTCGCATCCTCGCTGGTGATGAGCTGGAAGAAATGGCCGTGAATGTGGATGGGGTGCGGCATCATCGTGTCGTTGATGAGGGTGACGCGCACCCGTTCCATATGGCGGAAAGCGATCGGCTCCGCGCCATCGGACAGCTTCACCCCGTCGAACGACCACATATAGCGTTCCATGTTCGCGGTCAGGTGAATGTCGAGCGAGCGGGTCGGTGCGCGGACATCCTCATTCGGCTCCAGCGCGCGGAGGTCGGCATAGGTCAGCACGCGATGATCGACATCCTCCAGCCCCGTGGGCCGGTCGGCGGTGCGATCGGCGGGCATGGAGGACAGGGTCGCTACGCCCGGTCCCATCGGCATCTCCGGCGCGACCGAGGGGTCAAGCATCTTCATGCTATGCCCGGCCATGCTTTCATTGGCGGGTTGGGACAGATCGATGACGCCCCCCTGCCCCATGTCCATGCCGGACATGTCCATCCCCATATCCTTCATCGTGAGCAGCGGCCGGGCGCGCAGCGGCGGGATGGCCGCGACCATGCCGATCTGCGGCGCGAGCGTCGCGCGGACGAGGCCGGAGCGGTCGATGGCTTCGGCGATCAGAGCGTAGGCGGTTGCGTCAGTGGGTTGGACGATCACGTCATAGGTTTCAGCGATGCCGATCTGGAACTCGTCGGTTTCGACCGGCTGGACATGTTGGCCATCGCACTGCACCACGGTCATGGGCAGGCCGGGCAGGCGGACGTTGAAATTGGTCATGGCCGAGGCGTTGACGATGCGCAGGCGGACGCGCTCGCCCGGCGTGAACAGGCCGGTCCAGTTTTCCGCCGTGCCATGGCCGTTGACCAGGTAACTGTAGGTGGAGCCGGTGACGTCCGAAATATCGGTCGGGTCCATCCGCATCGCGCCCCATTCGATGCGTTCCTTCAGGGACTGGTTCTTGCCTTTGAGCAGCCCGGCCAGCGTCTGCTTCTGCATATTATAATAGCCGCCCATCTGCTTGAGCCGCTTGAGCTGGACATGCGGGTGGACCGGCGACCAGTCGGACAGGACGATGACATGTTCTCGGCTAGCCTGCACTGGATCGACGCCGGCGGGGTCGATGACGATGGGACCATAATGGCCCATCGCCTCCTGCATGCCGGAATGGCTGTGATACCAATAGGTGCCCGATTGCCGGATCGGAAATTCATAGTGGAAGGTTTCGCCGGGGCGGATGCCAGGGAAGCTGACGCCGGGCACGCCGTCCATCTGAAAGGGGAGGATCAGGCCGTGCCAGTGGATCGACGTGTCTTCCTTCAACTTGTTGGTGACGGAGAGGCGGACATTCTGGCCTTCGCGCAGCCGGATCAGCGGCGCGGGCAGCGTGCCGTTGATGGTGATCGCATGGGCCGAGCGGCCGCCGGTCGAAAAATGGCTGTCAGCCACGGTGAGCGCAATCGTCTCGCCCGACAGAACGCCCGGCGCGGGGGCCAGGCCATGGGTGCCGCTTTGCGCCCATGCGGGGAAGGCGTTGGCGAAGCTGAGGGCGGCAGCGCCCTTGAACAGGGTGCGGCGGTCGAGGGTCAAATGCGTCATGCCCCTTCATACGCGGGGCGCGGCGTCATCCCTCAAACTTTCCGACAATTTTGCGCGGGCGCGGTAGAGGCGGGTTTCTACGGCTTTTTCGCTTAAGTTCAGCAGCGCGGCGGTGTCCGCCTGGCTCAGCGCTTCGATGGTGCGGAGCAGCAGGACGTCCTTGAGCGATGCGGGCAGGGCGGCGATGGCGGCGTTGATCCGGGCGAGTTCGCGCTGCGACTGTGCCGCCTGTTCCGGGTCCGGCGCGGCGTCGGCGATCTCGCCCGCTTCGTCGATCGGCCGGGCAAAGGCGAAGAAGCGCCGCACCGCGCGACGGCGGCCCCAGTCGCGGCATTTGTTGAGCGTGATCCGCGCGATCCAGCTGCGAAAGGGGCGCGCGCCATCATAGCGGGCGAGCGCGGCGAAGGCGGCGACGAACACCTCCTGCGTGATGTCGAGCGCTTCGTCCGCATCGCCGACATGGCTGCGGGCCAGCCGCCAGACCGCATCGCGATGCCGCCGCATCAATACGGCATAGGCGTCCTGATGCCCGGCCAGCGCGCGCGCGGCCAGTGCCCGGTCATCAAGATCAACGGGCAGCGATGTCACCGGGCGGGCTGGGTCAGCGCCTTGACGACGGCGGCGTCGAACTGCGCGGCCTGATCAGGACGCAAGACGGCGCGCATGGCGAAGATATGCTGGAGCGTCTCCTTTTGCAGCGCGCCCATGACATGATGGGTCTGATCCACGGCCGCGGCGACCTTTGGCCCATAGCCCTGTTCCGCGGCGATCGCGCTGGCGAGCCGTTCATTGTCGGCACGCATTTCCGCCTCCAGCGCTTCGCGACGCTTGGCGAAGGCGGCTTCAAGTTCATGGATACGCTGTTCCTGTGCCGCATCGAGCGTCAGCCGCTGGTGCAGCAGGGCGTGAACTTCGCTTTCGACGCGCGGTTGCGGCGCCAGCCAGGTGCGCGCGACCAGCACGGCCGCGAGCGCCGCAGCAAAAGCCACCAGCGCGACCAGTACATAGCGTTTGAGGCTCATTGGCCGAGCAGGCGCGAGGGCGCATAATCCGACATGCCGATCGGTGCAGGCGCGGCCTGCGCCGGTGCGCCGGGCACGATGCTGCCCGCCCAGCCGATGCTGATGGCGAGCAAGCCTGCCAGCATCAAGCTGCGCCGTGCCGCGCCCTGCTCCCGGCGGCGGGCAACGCCCTGCATCACCGCATCGTCCAGGCCTTCAAGCCGAGCGTCGGTCGGCATGGCGCGCACTTGGCCCAGCCATTGATCGAGATCATTCATCGCACATACTCCATCCTCATCGCACCATACGCGCGGCGCGCGCCAATCCCTCACGATGCAGAGGCGAGAAAAAATCATGCACCTTGGGCAAGGGGTGGGGCAAGTCCATGCGTAATGTTCCGCAGAGCTTGTCGCGATCGCGGCGGAAAACACTCCCGCCGTTCGCTTCGAGCACAGTCGAGAAGCGGCCAGCGTCGCCCTTGTGTTTCTCGACTTCGCTCGAAACGAACGGACGTGGTTTCTATTCCGACCCATTCGAGCCGTTCATCCAAGGAGTATAGTCCATGTCCCGTTTCCTGATCGCCGCTGCTGCCTTGTCGCTCGCCATCCTGCCGGGTGCCGCGCTGGCGCATAGCAAGCTGGTATCGTCCAGCCCCGCCGCCAATGCGACCGTGGCCAAGCCGACCAAGTTGACGCTGACCTTTTCCGAAAAATTCCTGGCGCCGATGAGCGGCGTGGAGCTGGTGATGACCGGGATGCCAGGCATGGCCGATCACCCGCCGATGCCGATCAAGGGGTTCAAGACCGCGCTCGCGCCCGATGGCAAGACGATGGTCGTCACCCTGCCCCGCGCCCTGCCCGCGGGCGACTATGACCTCAAATGGCATATCGTGGGGGCCGACCAGCATAAGATGGAAGGCGGCTACAGCTTCAAGGTCAAGTAAGCCGTCATGGACGGGGGGATGCTGGTCTTTGCCCGATTCGGCCTGATGGCCGACCTCGCTTTGCTTATGGGCCTACCGCTCTTCTGGTGGGCGATGGGCATGGCGGGGAGCCGGGTGGTGCTGGTGGCGCTGGCGCTGGGCGCCATGGCGCTGTCGGCGCTATGGCTGCTGGCGAGCGGGGCGAGCATGACCGGCACCCCGATGTTGCCATCCGATTGGGCGACGGCGGAGATATTGCTGACGATGACACCGATCGGGCCGGTGCTGGCAGTGCGGGCGGCGGCGTTGCTGGCCGCGCTGGCGCTGGCCTTGGCAGGCAGCACCCGCCTGGTCCTGATCCCGGCGGCGGTCGCGGCGGCGTCGATCGCCTGGACGGGCCATGCGGGCGCGACCGAGGCTATGGTGGGCACGCTTCACCGCGCCGCCGATGTCGCGCATATCTGGGCGGCTTGCGGATGGATCGGCGCGCTGGCGGCGTTGCTCCATGCGGTGACCGCGCGGCGACCGAATGTCGATCGGGTCGCGGTGATGCTGGCGAAGTTTGCGCTGTTGGGGACGGTGTTCGTCGCGACTTTGGTCGTGACCGGGGTGGTCAACAGCCTGATGATCGTGGGGATTGCCGACCTGCCCGCCTTGGCGGGGAGCCGCTATGGCTGGCTGCTCGGCGGAAAGCTGCTGCTGTTCGCAGGGATGCTGGGGTTGGCGGCGCTCAATCGCTGGCGGCTGACACCGGCGCTGGAGCGGGGAGACGGTGCGATCGGGGCATTGCGGCTGTCGCTGGCGGTCGAGACGGGCGCGGCCATTGCGATAATGACGCTTGTGGCCTTGCTGGGAACGCTTGATCCGATGGGCTAAAACCGCCGTTCGTGTCGGGCGAAGTCGAGACAGGCGCGCACGGGCTTCTCGACTTCGCTCGAAGCGAACGGGGTATGGCGTTATGCCGGGCGGTAGATGGCGTAGATTTTCTTGACGTGGACCTGGCTGTCCCAGCTGCACGAGGCGCCCTGTTCGACCAGGAAGATGTCGCCCTTGCCGAACGTGCCTTGTGCGCCCGCGCCATCGACGAAGGTGACGCTGCCATCGAGCAGATACATCAGTTCATAATGGCGGTAGGTCATCGGGCGGCGATGATAGGGGGTGGAATCCCAGGTGCCGCAGACAAACTCGCCGTCGGCCGAACGATAGTCGGTGAAGTTGCGGCAGGAAGGGGTCGGCCCGACCAGCAGTTCAGCGAGCGGCGCGCCGGACGGTTCGAGTTGGGCCAGGGTGTCGATCGGGATAATCTTGCCATCGGCCAAAGAACCACCAGTGCGGCGCACGAACAGCAGGCGCGCGCCCGACGCCACTGTCCAGCCGAACGTCGCGCCTTCGCACAGGACGATGCTGTCGCCTTCGTTCAGCCTGCGCTGATCGATCTGCACCGTGCCGGATTCGACGATGATGAATTCATCGGCGGGCATGGCATCGACCGTGCCGCTGTCCTGCGTCAGAGCGATCAGGCCAATCGTGACCGGACCTTCGGGCTGGGGAAGCAGCGCGCGGGCGGACAGGAAGGCATCGCCCTCCCCTGCCCCGACGCGTGCGTCCGCCGCCCAGGCGCGCAGATCGACGAAGGAGCGGGTCGCGTTTTGGGTGGTCGTCATGGTGGCTGTCCCTCAAAAAAATCGGATTGGGGAGAAGCTAGCCCGGCGGCAGCGGCAGGTTGCACCAAGCGCATAAGGCCGAACCGCGCTTGGTGCCGTTTGCGTGTAACCCGACGTTCAAAGCTGCCGCAGGGCGGTGGCCGGGCGCACCGACAGCAAGGGGATCGATCCGGCGAGGCCAATGCCGAGCGTCAGCAATGCGCCGCCGCCCAGCGTCGCGAGGACGATCAGCCAGTCGGGCGACCAGGTGAAATCGAAGATCTGGACGATGACGAACCAGGCCGCGCCCGATCCGAGCGCCAGCGCGACCAGCGCCAGCATCATGGCGACCAGGCCATATTCGAGCGCCTGGCCGCCCAATATCTGCCAGCGGGTTGCGCCGAGCGTCTTCAATATCACGCTGTCATAGCTGCGCGCCTGGCGCGAGGCGGCGATGGCGCCCACCAGCACCGCAATCCCGGCGAGGATCGCGACCGAGGCGGCCGCGACAATGGCGGATGACATTTGCGTCATGATCGCGCCGACCTGCTCGATCACTTCGCCCACCGCGATCACCGACACGCCGGGGAAGGCGGCGAGCAGGGCGCGCGTGACCTGATTGTCCTGGCGCGGGTCCATGGTGATGGTGGCGGCCAGGCTGTGCGGGGCGGCGGATACGGTGCCGGGCGAAAAGACCATGATATAGTTGAAGCCCATCGTCTCCCAATTGATCTTGCGCAGCGACGCGATGCGCGCGGTGATTTCCCGCCCCAGCAAGCTGACGGTCAGCGTGTCGCCAACGCCAATGCCCAGCGTCCTGGCGGCCTCCGCGTCGAAGGAGACCAGCGGCGGTCCGGCATAATCGGGTGCCCACCATTGCCCCTCCACCAGTTCGCTGCCTTCGGGCAGCGTCGTGCTGTAGGTGATGCCGCGCTCGCCGCGCAGGAACCAGGCGCCGTCGGGCAGTTCCTTCAGGTCCGTGACGCGCTGATTGCCATAGGCGACGATGGTGCTGCGCAGGGCCGGGACGATGTTGAACTGCGCGTCGGGGGCTTGGCTGCGCACGATCGTCTGGAAGCGGTCCCCCTCCCCCGATGGGATGTCGAGGACGAACTGGGCCGGTGCCGTCTTGGGCACGACGTTGCGGATTTCACTGTCGAGGCTGGTCTGGATACCCGCCAGCGTGACGAACAGGGTGAGCGCCAGGCCGAGCGCGACGATCAGCGCGGCGGTCTGCGCGCCGGGGCGGTGGAGATTGGCGAGCGCGAGGCGGAGCAAGGGCCGACGCGGGCGCGGCGCGCGCAGGGCGAGCTGGCGCACGCCCCAGCCGATGCCGAGTAGCAGGAGCAGGACCGCTGCGGTCGCGCCCAATACGGCGGCGGAAAAGAGCGGATCGCGCGCGGTGCCGAGCGCCAGCGCCACCAACAGCGCCCCCGCCGCCGTCATGGCGATCAGGCTGCGCCGGTCGATACCGTGCCGCGCATCGACCACGCCGCGAAAGAGAAGCGCGGCGGGCTGAGTCCGGGCGCGGGCGAGCGGTGGCAGGGTGAAGAGGAAGGCGATCAGCAGGCCATAGGCCGCGCTGGTGACGAGCGGCAGGACATGCAGCCGGAAACCGGGGCTGACCGGCAGCACATCGCCCGCCAGTGCGACGATGGCAGGCGGCAGGAGCGCGCCGACGATCAGGCCGCAAGCAATGCCTAGCAGCGCAATGCAGCCAATCTGGAGCAGATAGATGCGCGCAATGTCGGTCGAGGTCGCGCCCAGCACCTTGAAGGTCGCGATGCCGGGGCGTTTGAGCGCGAGATAGGAGGCGACGCCATTGCTGACGCCGATGCCCGCGATCACCAAAGCGGCGAGGCCGATCAGCGAAAGAAATTGGCCCATGCGGACGATGAAGCGGCTGGCGCCGGGCGCGGCGCGGTCGCGGTCCTTATATTCCCATCCGGCCGAGGCGTAGCGCTTCTCCAGATCCTCACGCACCGCCTGCGCGTCTGCCCCAGGGGATAAGCGCAAGCGATATTTGCTGTCATAGAGGCTGCCGGGCTGGATCAGGCCGGTGCGGCGCAAGCCTTCCAGCGAGACGATCGCCACCGGGCCGAGGGTGAAGCCTTCGCCCAGCCGGTCGGGCTCGTCGGCGATAATGTCGGCGATGGTGAAGGTGGCGGTGCCATAGACCAGCCGGTCGCCGGGCTTGACGTCGAGCCGGTCGGCCAACGCCGGGCCGATGAGGATGCGGTCGGGACCAAGCGGCGCGCGGTAGGCGCCGCCTTGCAGGGCCAGCGTGCCATAAAGCGGATAGGCGCTGTCCACGCCCTTGAGTTCGGTCAGCACGGCGGCCGAGTCCGGCCGCTCGCCCCGCGCCATGGCGCGCAGGCGGATGGTTTCGCTCAAGCGACCGAGGCGACGGAAGGCCGCCTTGTCGCCCTCACCCGCTTCCCGCTGGGTCATGGCGATTTCGACGTCACCGCCGAGCAGCCCCTGGCCGCGCTGGCTCAGTTCCTGCGTGATCGCCGAGGTCAGGCTGCCGATCGCGGCCAGCGTCGCCACGCCGAGGAACAGGCAGAGGAAGAGCAGGCGCAATCCCCGGAACCGGCCGAGCAGATCGCGCCGGGCGATGCGCCAGCTCGACGCCCAACTAAGCGCGTTCACGCCGCGCGGTCCGAGACGATCTGGCCGTCGCGCATTTCCACGATCCGGCCGCAACGGTCGGCGAGCGCGGGATCATGGGTGATGATGACGAGCGTCGCGCCTGCCGCGCGCTGGCGATCGAACAGCAGGTCCATGATGGTGACGCCGGTGGTCGCGTCGAGATTGCCGGTGGGTTCGTCAGCGAACAAGATGGTCGGGCGCGGCGCGACGGCGCGGGCGATGGCGACGCGCTGCTGTTCGCCGCCCGATAATTGCGATGGATAATGATCGATCCGGTGGCCAAGCCCGACCGCGCGCAATTCGTCGGTGGCGCGGGCGAAGGCATCGGACACGCCCGCCAGTTCGAGCGGCACGGCGACATTCTCCAGGGCCGTCATGGTGGGGAGCAGGTGGAAACTTTGCAGCACGATACCGATGCGGCCGCGCCGCGCGCGCGCCAGTGCATCCTCATCCAGCGCGCCGAAATCGACGCCGCCAATATGCACATCGCCGCCGGTTGCGCGTTCGAGGCCGCACAGCACCGCCATCAGCGAGCTTTTGCCCGATCCAGATGCGCCCAGGATCGCGATGCTCTCGCCGCGCAGCAAGGTGAGGTCGACGCCCTTCAATATCTCGACCGGCGCGTCGCGCGTGCCAAGCGAGAGGATGACATTGCGCGCACGGATCGCGATAGTGGCGGGATCGATAGGCATATGCATGAAGAAGGAGCGCTCCTTGGCGGGAAGAATATCGCAATATGGGGCGTTGGCGCTGATTGTCCAACTGGCGAGCGGCTGTTCGGATGGCACACCGCCGCCGCCCCAGGTCGCCAACAGCGCGCAGGCCGCGCCCGCCGCTGCGCCGGTGGCCGATGGCAAGCTGGTGGTGGCGTTTGGCGACAGCCTGTATGCGGGCTATAATCTGGATCAGGGCAAGGGGCTGGCCCCGGTGCTGGAACAGGCTCTGGCCGCGCGCGGCATGCAAGCGCAGGTCGTCAATGCCGGGGTGTCGGGCGATACCAGCGCGGCGGGTCTGGCGCGGCTAGCCTTCACGCTCGACGGGCTGGCGCGCAAGCCGGACCTGATGCTGGTGGGCCTTGGCGGCAACGACATGCTGCGCGGATTGAGCCCGGAGACGACGCGCGACAATCTGGACGCGATCCTTGCCGAGTTGAAGAAGCGCGATATTCCGGTGCTGCTGACCGGCATGCTCGCCTCCCCCAATATGGGGCCGGATTATGCCGCCGCCTTCAACCCGATCTTTCCGACGCTGGCGACGAAATATGACGCCACGCTCTATCCCTTCATGCTGGACGGGGTGATCGGCGATCGGGCGCTGCAATTGCCCGATGGCATTCATCCCAATGACAAGGGGGTGGAAGTGATCGTCGGCAAGCTGACGCCGATCGTCGAAGGGGTCTTGCGTGACTGATGTGATCCGGGTCGGACTGGTCGGCTATGGTCTGGCGGGTCGCGTCTTTCATGCGCCGTTGTTGCGCGCCGTTCCGGCCATGCGGTTGACGACGATCAGCACCAGCCGGGTGGACGAGGTTGCGGCCCTGGACCCGGTCATTGCGTGCGTCGCAACCCCGGCCGAGATTTTCGCCGACCCCGCCATCGACCTGGTGGTGATCGCTACGCCCAGCGCGACCCATGCGCCGCTGGCGGCAGAGGCGCTGCGCGCGGGCAAGCATGTCGTGGTGGACAAACCGTTCGCGCTGTCGTTGCAACAGGCGCTCGATCTCGCCGCCTTGGCGGGCGAATGCGGGAAATTGCTGGCGGTTTTCCACAATCGCCGGTTCGACAGCGATTTCCTGAGCATCCGCGCGGCCATTGCCGAAGGCGTGGTCGGGCGCATTACCCATTTCGAATCGCATTTCGACCGTTTCCGGCCGGACGTGCGCGATAGATGGCGCGAGGATGGATCGGCTGGGTCAGGCATATGGTTCGACCTCGGACCACATCTGGTCGATCAAGCGCTGGCCCTGTTCGGGCGCCCCGATGGCGTGAGCGCCGACATTGCCGCCTTGCGGGACGGATCGCCATCGGACGACTGGGCGCATGTCGTGCTGCGCTATGCCGGGATGCGGGTCATATTGCATGCCAGCATGAGCGCGCCTGCAGGAGAGGCCGGCGGCAGCCCGCGCTTCCTCGTGCATGGGCAGGGCGGTACGCTGGTCAAGATGCGGCTCGACCAGCAGGAAGCGCAGCTCGTGGCCGGATTGCGCCCCGGCGATCCGGGCTGGGGTGCGGATGATGATCCGGTTGTCGTCTATGATAGGCAAGGCGGCAGGACTGTGCGGCCTGCGCTCGCGGGCTGTCAGCAAGATTATTATGCGCAGATGGCGGCGGCGATCCTGTCGGGCACGCCCCTTCCCGTCACGCTGGAAGACGCCGTTGCGGTGCAGGAAGTGGTGGAGGCAGCACAGATTTCCGCACGAGACGGCAGGCAGGTGGCGCTACCGCTGACCGACTGACCCTCCCCTTGTCGGGGAGGGTCGATCCGATCAGCCAGGCTTTTTGGGCAATTCGACTTCGGCCTTGGCCGTCGCCAGCGTCACACCGGCCTGGTTCATCAGGCGACAATCGAGCTGCACCATATGGCGGCCTTCCTCATCGACGAACTTGTCGAGGATGGTGCCGGTCGTTACCGTAATGTCGCCCGTCAGCGCAGGCCCGCGATAGTTGCAGGCGGAATGGCGCACCATGCCCCACTCCCCTGCCCAACCCGCGAAATAATCGGTGATCCACGCCCCCATCGACGCGCCATAGCCATAGCCGCGCGGCATGCCGATGAAGCGCGCCCAACGCGGGAAGAGATGCCCGCGCGACGGGCCGAAATAAGCGCCATCGGTAAATTCAGGGTTGATCGCTTCCATCACCGGATCATTTTCATGCCCCGCCATTTCCTTGACGAAGCCCAAGGCTTCCATGTCGAGGTCGGTACGGCGATGGGTGCCGCCCCATTGGGTGAAGCTATAGGCACGCCATTCCGTGGTGAAGGACACGATCGAATGCGGGCCGATCACCCGTTCGGGCAAGGCCGCGCCGATCGTGACATCGTCCCACCAGCGCCGGTCATGGCCCAGATCGTGCAGCATCTGGATCCATTCCATCTTGCGCGCTTCAAGCGATTCCAGGTCGTCATCTGTCCACACCGGATCATCGAAGCCATCGGTCGGCGCATTATCCTTGCCCGCTTCCTGATTGTAGCGGATCGTCGTCGAACGCTGCTTACAGATCAGGTCGCCAGCCTGATTATAATAGAAATTGTCGCCGCGCTGGAAACAGGTGGGGCCAGCGAATTTGGTGTCCTTGACGGTATAGTCGAAGGGAATCCGCTCGTTCCAGATGCGGTCGCCGCCCTGCATGCGCGGGCCATAAAACCACCATTCGTCACCGCCGAACAGCAGGTGACTGTTGGGGATGCCGCCGACGCAGGCGGGTGCGGAGCCATGGCCGCAATCCATCGTCACGGCAAAACTCTGCGGCGCGACCAGCCCGCCCCAGCGGCTTTGCGCGGCATAGCCCGCATCATAATGGAGGCGGTTGGGATAGTGCATCGCCTGCACCCAGCGGCGGATATCGTTATTGGCGATCGGCTCCACCATGCGGGCGGGCTGGATCGGCTTGCCCAGATATTGGTCGATATCCGAACAATCTAGCGTCGGGCTGCTCACACTGTCTCTCCTGCTCATGATCCGCCCCTTCCTGAGCAGGGGCACGCCCTAATGATGCACGCGCAGGCAGCGATGGAAAACCGGCTTGGCCGACCGATGGCGGGGTTATCGCCGGGCCGATATCCGGGCGCGCTGCTGTCGAGCGGGTGCGAAGCCGTCCATATCGGGTCCATGGCAATCGCTGGAATGAGGGAGAATGGAGCCATGGCTGATGGCGAAGCCTGGCGGCCACTGGCCGACCGGATGGAGATAAGTGACTGCCTGGCGCGGCTGGCCCGGGGCGAGGACCGGCGCGATGCGGCGCTGATCCGCAGCAGCTTCTGGCCCGATGCGACGGTCGATTATGGCATTTTTGCGGGCGATTTCGACGCCTATCTCGCCTGGGTGGTGCCGGGGTCCGACGCGATCGCCGCGACCCAGCATATATTGGGACAAAGCCTGATCCAGATCGACGGCGATGTGGCGAAGATCGAAACTCATGTCAGCGCCTATCACCGGATCGATGCGGGCGAAGGCGCGCGCGATATGTGGCTTGGCGGACGCTATCTCGACGCGATGGCGCGACGGGCAGGTGTCTGGCGGATCGCGAAACGGACCATGCTCTATGACTGGTTTCAGGATGCAGGCGCGGCGGCCGACTGGTCGCAAGGGCTGATGGGGATGCCGTTCAGCGCGCCGCATTTCACCGGACGGGCTGTGGGCGATTTCAGCGACACGTTTTTCGCGCAAGCCGATTGAGGACAGATAGGCGATGGGACAATTGACAGGCAAGGTGGCGGTGGTGACGGGCGCAAGCCGGGGGATCGGCAAGGGGATCGCGCTTGCGCTCGCCGAGCAAGGCGCGACCGTTTATGTGACCGGACGCACGGTCACACCCGGCGCGCATGACCTGCCCGGCACGGTCGGCCAGACCGCGGCGCAGTGCGATGCGCGTGGCGGGCGGGGCATAGCGGTCGCGGTCGATCATGGCGACGACGCGCAGGTGGCAGCCCTGTTCGACCGGGTTGCGCAGGAACAGGGTCGGCTCGACATTCTCGTCAACAACGCCTTCGCCTTGCCCGAAGACCTGACCACCCCCCTGCCCTTCTGGGAAAAGCCGCTGTCCAACTGGCAGATGGTGGATGTAGGCGTGCGGTCCAATTTCACCGCTGCCTGGCACGCGGCGAAGATCATGACGCCGCAGCGGTCGGGGCTGATCGTCGCGATTTCGGGCTATGTCGGCGTCACCTACACCTATGGCACGATATTCGGCACGGCCAAATCGGCAGTCGACCGGATGGCGCGGGACATGGCGATCGAACTGGAGCCCCATGGCGTTGCCTCACTCTCGCTCTGGCAAGGGCTGACCTTTACCGAACGCGCCAACCGCAATCTGGCCGCCAACCCCGCCATGAAAGCGCGCACCGTCACCAACCCGCTGGTCGGCTGCTCGCCTGAATTTCCGGGCCGCGTCATCGCCGCGCTGGCGGCCGATCCCGCGATCATGGCGCGGTCGGGCGGTACCTTCATTACCGCCGAGGTCGCGCAGGATTATGGCATTAGCGATATTGACGGGAAGACCATCCCGTCACTGCGCGCCGAACGGGGATCGCCGATCTGGCGGCCAATCGCGGAGGCTGGCCATGGACGTTGAGCGTATGGCGCGGCTGGACGCGCTGCTTGATCGGCAGGATATTGCCGCCTGCATCGTCCGCTTCGCCCGCGGCATGGACCGGTTCGACCGGGCCTTGTTCCTGTCGGCCTTTCATTCCGACGCGACCATTGCGGCCGGGCCGTGCGTGGGTGGGGCCGAGGCGCTCTATGACTGGGCGACAGGGTTGCACGAGGCCGGGCAGGAGGCGACGCATCATAATCTGTTGAACCAGACGATCGACATCGACGGCGCCCAAGCCCATGTCGAAACCTATTATCTGTTCGTCGGGCGCAACCGTGATGCTAGCAATTGGGTTGCGGGCGGTCGCTATCTTGATCGGCTGGAAAAGCGGGAGGGCCACTGGAAGATCGCGCTGCGCACCAATATCATCGAATGGTCGGGCCTGGTCCCTACCCTGCCGCTGCCCTTTGCCGACTGGCCCGGCATCGCGGCCAATGGCGTATCGGCGCGCGACGGCAGCGACCCTTCCTATCTGAGGCCGCTGGTCAATAACCGGCCTGGCCACGTCCCTGAATGACCGGTATCCAACGTGTTATCACCGCGGATGCATCGTGGTTTCGGAATCGCTTGGTCGTGCTATCAGATTGGATCAGACGTGGGATCGGTTTCATCGGTCGTGCTGCGACTCGCGATGACGGTTGCGTTACAGGTGCGTGACGATGGCGCTAACTCTGCTAATCTCCGAATAAATCCCCTAAGCCGATTGACGGGCGAATGGGGGTCAGGTTTGCTGTCCAAACCACACACAGCGCGTGGATAGAGGTTGAAGGGCTATCAAGGGGCGCTAGACCGTTTCGATGCGTGTCACGGCCGGGGTTGTCGTTTGAGGCAATCGCAGTGCGACAAGTGGCAATTCCCTGCGATGATCTGCTACGGTTTGACTTTGATGCGAAAATGAAGGCATTAAACGCCAACCATTTTCAACAGTCGTGATTCGGCGCTGAGGGGCATCATGTCGTTTACGGTCAACACATTGCGGAATGTCACCACTGCTTGCCAGCAAATGCGCGATCATATCAAGACGATCGTGTTTCGGCCGGACAATCACAAGACGCTCGATATCAGTTTTGGCCCGACGGTCGCCGCTGAACTGATCGGCCGGACACCCGAAGCGCTGGCAAAGGCGGAGGCCAAGGGCCGCCTGCCCCAGCCCAAGCAGCAAGCCAATGGCCGCCGCTACTACACGCTCGAAGACCTGACCCACATCCGCGAGGCGCTGGGCATTCATGTCGGTAAGCAACCCGACGAGGATGCCGTCGTGCTGGCGGTGCAGAATTTCAAGGGCGGGGTCGGCAAAAGCACGATCACCAAGCATCTCGCCGATTATCTGGCGTTGCATGGCTATCGCGTGCTGGTGATCGATTGCGATCCGCAGGCATCGACGACGACCATGTTCGACATTCAGCCTGAAACGCTGATCGACGATGAACAGACTTTGGGCGCATTCCTGTCGCCGCGCAGTACTTTCAGCGACTTTTCGCAGACCATCCGCGACACCCCCTGGCCGACGATCAAGATCGTACCATCGAGCTTGGGCTTGCAGGATGCCGAATGGGATCTGACCGCGACCCTGCGCGAAGGCGGCCAGGCCGTTCGCGAGGGTTTGCAGGCGCTGCGCATTGGCATTGCCAGCGTCACTAAGGATTTCGACGTGATCCTGCTCGATCCGCCGCCAGCCATGGGCTTTCTCGGTCTCAACGTGATGGCCGCCGCGACCGGGCTGCTCATCCCGGTGCCCGCGCGGCAGCTCGATTATCTGTCGACCATCCACTTCATGGATACGATCGCGGACAATATCGAGATTCTCGAAGAAAATGGCACGCCGGTCGATTATGGCTTCATCCGGGTTGTCTGTTCCGCCTTCTCGCCGAGTAAGCCGGGCGAGAATGATATGTGGCGGATCATGCAGGCGACCTATGCGGGATTGCTGCTGGGACAACCCATCCTCGCGTCCGAAGAAATCAAGAATGCGACTCAGGCCTTCCGGTCCATCTACGAATCCAAGCCGTCTGCGTCGCACCAGACCTATACGCGGTGCCGGGACAATCTGGACGCGGTCTTTGCCGAAGTCGAACAGCAAATTCGCCAGCAATGGCCATCGACTAGCCTGACCGCTGATTCCAGCGTGGGTGTGGCGGCATGAGCCGTCGTTCTCTCATCAGCGAAGCTTTGGCATCGGCGCTGAACGATCCGGCCCCTCCCCCGGCGACGAGCGAGCCAAGTCCGGCCGCTCCGCGCACCAATTTTACCAACAAGCGGTTGGAAGCCTTTGGCGAAGCGGCGCGGATCGTCAAGCGACCGACGATCCGGTTGAAGCCGTCTGAATGTTCGGTCTGGCCGGGCAATGCGCGCGACTATTCGATGCTGGACGAGCATCGGTTGCGCAGCCTGATTGACTCGATCCTGGCCGAGGGTAGCAATCGCGTGCCCGCGGTGGTCCGGCGCACGCCCAATGCCGAACTGCCTTACGAGCTGGTTACCGGAACGCGGCGACACTGGGCGATCGCCTGGCTCAACGCCAATCACTATCCCGACATCGAACTGATCGCGATCATCGAGGATCTGGACGATGAGGCCGCGTTCCGGCTGGCGGACATCGAGAATCGCGAGCGCGAGGATATTTCTGACCTTGAGCGCGGCATGAACTACAAGGCGGCGGTCGATAATTTCTATGGCGGCGTGCAATTGCGCATGGCCGAGCGGCTCAAAATTTCGAAGTCGCAGCTCTCGCGCTATATTGCCCTCACCGAAATCCCCCCTGCCCTCGTCAGCGCCTTTCATTCGCCGATGGACCTTCAGGCGAAATATGCCGAGAAGTTGCTGCCGCTGCTGCGCGATCCAGCTTCGCGCGCGAAGCTGGAGGTGGCGGCTGAGCAGATCGCGTCCGAACAGAGTTTTCGCCGATCCGGGGATGAGCAGCCAATTGTCGGGCCGGAGGTCATGGCCCGCTTGCTAAAGGCCATGGTTGCCAAGGGCCGTGTCCAGAAAGCCGCGATCGAAAGCCCCGTTGGTGCTGCGATCGGTCAGGTGGAAAAGGATCAGCAGAAGATATTGACGCTGTCCCTGTCGCCATCGGACTTGTCGGTGGACGAGATATTGGCGGCGCTGCGCCCCATCATCGAAAGAGCGAAGATTTGTACGGCCAAGCGGCGCTAGGCGTGGGTGTGAAAAGCTAAGAATAGCTATATTATCGTTATATTTCATATTGTTATATGGATTTTCCCCCTGGGGGGAAGGCAAATGGGATCATCGTGGTGGAACAGGAGGGCGAACTCAAGACGGCGCTGAAAGAGCGCAAGGTCCAGTTCGAAATGTTCTTCACTCTGCCTGATTTTAGCGATATTTCGCTGCGCGATTATCAGGAAACGATGCAGCGGCCCTTCTTCAGCCTGTCGAAGCGCAGGCGCGTCAAGCCCATCGAATATATCAGTCCCGACAAGTCGGTAACCGTCCATGTCTCCGCCAATCCCACCTATGGCATGGCGACAATCTGGGACGCCGACATCATGATCTATCTTGCGTCCCATCTGAATGAATTGCGCGAGCGGGGGCAGAATGAATTGTCGCCGGTCATTCGAATCCAGCCCGGCGATCTGCTGAAACGCATATGCTGGGGCACCAGCGGGCGTGCTTATGAGCGCCTGGTCAGCGCGCTCGATCGACTGCAGGCTACCACGATCAAGACCAACATCCGCGCCAGCGCCAAAAGCCGGGAAACGACATTCTCCTGGATCGACAGCTACACCCATCTGGTCGACGAGCGGACGGAACGGTCGCTTGGCATGGAGATCACCCTGTCGAAATGGTTTTTCGATGGCGTGATGGACAAGCGCAATATCCTGTCCATCTCCCCGCTCTATTTCGAAATTACGAGCGGCCTTGGCAAATGGCTCTATCGCGCGTCGCGCAAACATGCGGGCGGCAACGGTGCCGAGGGCTTCACCATCGGCTTTGAAACCCTCCATCAGAAAAGCGGTAGCGAGAGCAGCTATCCCGTGTTCAAGCGCAAACTGCTGGAACTGGCCAAGGGCAATGACCTGCCCGATATCAGTTTGGAGGTCATCGACGGCGAGAGCGCACGACCAAAGATGAAGATGGTCATGCGTCGCCACCTCGACGAACAGCCCGGCCGCAAACGTAAAGCGCCTGCGCGTGTGGTCAGCACGAAGGATGATATGGTCGATGCCGGCCTGGCGCTTGGACTCATCTCTCGCGTGTCGGAAGGCATGCGGGTTGCGGATCGGCCTGCGCGCGCCAGCGCACCGACAGGTGGCGCGCGAGCCCCCTCCCCTGCCCGCAGCTCCAGCGCCAGCAAGATGCTCGATCCAGACATTTACGCGGCCATTCGGGCCGATTTTCCGGGTTGGGACTATGACGAACTGATGCGGCGATTCGACGCCTTTCTTGGCGAAAATCCCGCCGAACTGCCGCGCAACTATTCCAAGCGTTTCTATGGCTTCGTAAAGGAGCATCATCGCCGGAATAAATATCGGCTTTGATGGAAGACGGGCGGCTAGCGCCCTCCCCTATCGGCCTTCGACGTGTTTTCGAAATTTCATGAAATCGATGGCCGATCTGTCGGCATTTGCCCGTATCGTTCAGCAGCCACGTCAAAGACCGCGCAATTGCGTGACTTAGGCAGATCGGCTTTCGAGCCTTTCGAGTCGTAAGCGCTTTATCACGATGATTCTGAAAACACGTCGCACAGCAAGATGACGATCGCTCCAAACTAGTGAAGCCATATAGGCCTTGGTCTATCCGCCCCGCCCGGTCCTTGGTGAAGACTGCACGATGCAGCAAACGTGCTTTTAGAATCACGCCTTCGCGCATCGGATGATGCCTCCCCCACCAGCCCCGTATGAAATTTGCCGACTGACTCAGAAGAACAAAAAGAGAAATTGCGAAAATTGGCCGTAGGAGGCCTCTGGGGCGCTACAGCTTCTTCGGTATAGTTTGATACCTGGCGTGGCCTTGTTGGCGCTCAGAAGGCTTCTGGCGAGGCCTCATTTTTCCCGTCACCGGACCAAAATTCATCTTCATGCCAATCTTGATGCAGGGTGGAGGAGGGCAGGGGGCTGTAAGATAGAGACACAGGTATCGCGTAGCTGCGATAGCTTGCCTGCCCAGATTGCTCGATCAGCAATCCAAGGTCGGAGGCAATCGTCAACAGCTTGATGGCGCCTGCCGATGTTAGGCCCAGCGCGGCGGCCACCTGCCGACTGGTCAGGCGCGGCCGTGCCATGGCGAGCAGCAGCACATCCTTCAATTTCCCCGGACGCCGCCGTCCGGCAACATGGCCCATCGCGCGCTTCGCATAGCCCCTTAACCGCATCTCCAGATCAAGCTGGACCTGCGCACCCGCCGCAATCGCCTTCAACCAAAGCAGCGACAATTCGCCCCCCTGCGCCAGTAGCCAAGGGGCGTGGCTG
Source organism: Sphingobium sp. KKT206 (assembly GCF_055640555.1). Taxonomy (NCBI): domain Bacteria; kingdom Pseudomonadati; phylum Pseudomonadota; class Alphaproteobacteria; order Sphingomonadales; family Sphingobiaceae; genus Sphingobium; species Sphingobium sp. KKT206. The sequence continues at coordinate 264,261 of NZ_CM145765.1, read as the reverse complement.
CGCTCAAGGCCCATCGCCGTCATCCCTCCGGCCGATCCATCCCATCGCCCCGGCCCCCAACGATCGCCGATCAATAGGCTCGCCACCAAGTCGCTCCGGCCCAGGGGGGCGTGGCGGCGCCAGAGGCGGGCCAGATCGGCACCGTGAAGTAGGGGCGGGGAGGGGGGCAGGGCGCGGGCGTCTCGTTGCCATCGTTCGATCGCCATCAGCTGGTCCCCGATGGTGCGCCCGCCAGTTGGCGGATGGCGGTCTTGTCCGAGCCAGCGCAACAGCGCAGGTCCATCGTGCACCAGTGCCTCCAGACTGATGGCAGTACAGATGCTATCGCGCGCGGCGCTTAGATCGAAAGGCGAGGTGGAAACCGCGCCCCTTGCGCCTACCTCGATATCCAGGTCGTCCAGCACCTGTCCGTCGATGCGGGCCAAGGCCTGCCGCTCGGCGATCAGGCATCGTGTTCGCCAGGGATGGCGCACCGGACTGAGCCGTCGCCGATCTTCGATCCGTTCGATTGCTGCCTGCGCCTGGGCATAGGCGATAAGCAGATTATGATCGAGAGACGCCATGGCTATGATCCGATACTAGGCCGCTAGGTTCGATTCATATCCGAATTGAAAAACGATATAAATAGTCTAATTACAATTGGATATGACGTATAAATAAACGATAATACAGATATAAAAAGTCATAAATAGGATCGCCGTGTCGATCCTTCGGCAGGCGGTCATCCGGTGCGTTGACGCTGGGATGGGTGCCGATCATCTGTGCATCCTGTTGCTGCCCCGCTGCGTTGATGGCGGACACGCTATTTAGAGGTGCCTTCATGACCATTGCCCTTTCCGACCGCGATCTGCTGCGCCAGCAATGCCTGATCGACGGCGCATGGACCGGTTCGCCCAGCATTGCGGTAACCGATCCGGCGACGGGCGAGACGATCGCGTCCGTTCCCGATCTGGGCGTTGCGGAAACACAGGCGGCGATCGCGGCGGCGGACGCGGCGCTCCCGGCCTGGCGGGCGAAGACGGCGGCCGAGCGGTCGCGCATCCTGCAGCGCTGGTTCGACCTGCTGATCACGCATCAGGATGATCTGGCGATGATCCTGACGCGCGAGCAGGGCAAGGCGCTGGCCGAGGCCAAGGGCGAGATCGGCTATGCCGCGAGTTTCATCGAATGGTTCGCCGAAGAGGCCAAGCGCCTCTATGGCGAAGTGATTCCCAGCCACCGCGCCGACAGCCGCATCGTCGTCGTCAAGCAACCGGTCGGCGTCGTCGCCGCGATCACGCCCTGGAATTTTCCGGCGGCCATGATCACGCGCAAGGCGGCACCCGCTCTGGCGGCGGGCTGTACGATGGTGCTGAAGCCCGCGACCCAGACACCGTTGACCGCGCTGGCGCTGGCGGCGCTGGCCGAAAGGGCAGGGGTGCCCGCCGGCGTGTTCAACGTCGTCACCGGATCGTCGCGGGTAATCGGCGGCAAACTGACGGCCAGCCCGCTGATCCGCAAATTGAGCTTCACCGGATCGACCGAGGTCGGCAAGACGCTGATGGCGCAATGCGCGCCGACGATGAAGAAGCTGTCGATGGAGCTGGGCGGCAACGCGCCCTTCATCGTCTTTGCCGATGCCGATCTGGATGCGGCGGTCGAAGGGGCGATGGCGTCCAAATATCGCAACAGCGGCCAGACCTGCGTATGCGTCAACCGCATCCTGGTGCAGCGCGAGGTCGCGCCTGCGTTCGAACAGAAGCTGGTGGCCGCCGTCAAAGAGCTGAAAGTGGGGCCGGGCACGCAGGAGGGCGTCGCCCAAGGGCCGCTGATCGACGACAAGGCGGTCCAGAAGGTGGAGGAGCATGTCGCCGACGCGCTGGCCAAGGGCGGGCGGATCGTCACCGGCGGGCATCGCCACGCATTGGGGCGCAGCTTCTACGAACCCACTGTCGTTGCAGACTGCACGCCTGACATGCTGCTGGCCCAGGACGAAACCTTTGGTCCACTCGCGGCGCTGTTCCTGTTCGATACGGAGGAGGAGGCGGTCGCGCTTGCCAATGATACCGAGGTCGGCCTGGCAGGCTATTTCTATACGCGCGACCTGGCCCGTGCCTGGCGGGTGGGGGAGGCGCTGGAGGTCGGCATGGTGGGCATCAACACCGGGCTGATCTCGACCGAGGTGGCGCCCTTCGGCGGCATCAAGCAATCCGGCATGGGCCGCGAAGGCTCGCGCCATGGCATCGAAGATTATGTCGAGATGAAATATATGTGCATGGCGGGCCTGTAAGGCGTGGACCAAGGAGAGGGTAGGGCAATGACAGGCATAGTGGCGATAACCGGCGCGGCGGGCGCATTGGGGCGCAAGACGGTCGAGATATTGGGGGCCGCCGGGTGGACGGTCGTGGGCATCGATCTGGGCGAGGTTGCCGCCGACGGCGTTGCGCTGGCGCTCGGCGGGGTCGACCTGACCGATGAAGCGGCGATGGCCGGGGCTGCCGCGCAGATTTCGGCCGAACTGGGCCAGCTCGACGGACTGGTGAATATCGCGGGCGGCTTTGCCTGGGAAACGGTGGCGGACGGCAGCGTCGCGACCTGGGATCGGCTCTATGCGATGAATGTCCGCACGGCGCTGATCGCCAGCCGCGCATTGCTGCCGCTGCTTACTGCGAGCGGAGGGGCGATCGTCAATATCGGCGCGGCGGCGGCCACGAAGGCGGCGGCAGGGATGGGGGCCTATGCCGCGTCCAAGTCCGGCGTCGCCCGGCTGACCGAAGCGCTGGCGGAAGAGGTGAAGGCGCAGGGGGTGCGGGTCAATGCGATCCTGCCCAGCATCCTCGACACCCCGGCCAATCGCGCCGACATGCCCGACGCGGACTTTGGAAACTGGGTAACGCCGACGCAGCTGGCGGGGGTGGCGGCTTTCCTCCTGTCGCCCGCTGCGGACGCGATTACGGGCGCGCTGATCCCGGTGACGGGCCGGGTTTGAGGTGCTTAATGTGAACCGGAGATGAAAAATATCCAAACCTATCGGATATTTCACCAATATGCGGTGAAAATCTTACACTAAATTCCGTGTTAGTGCGGCGAAAGCCCCTATTTTTCGGCGCTTTTTGGAATTGGCACGCTCCCTGCAATGCTGTCGGCATGATCCACAACGGATCGCCACACATTGTTCAGGGAAAGAGAAACATCATGAAGACCATCGCTTTTGTCGCCGCCATCGCCGCCGCCACTGTCGCCGTTTCGGCTGCTGCCACCCCCGCTTTCGCCCAGCCCACCGGCACCTATGGCCAGGCCAAGGTCCGCTACGACCAGAAGACCGAGCGCTATTGCTTCAAGGAAGTCGTGACCGGATCGCTGATCCCCGTCACCACCTGCCAGTCGAAGGAAGAATGGGCGCAGGCCGGCCTCACCATCAGCCACAAGTCGACGGTCCAACTCGCGCAGCGCTGAATGTCTCCGGCCCGGCGGCCGCCCGATCTGGCGGCCAGCCATCCTGACGGCGGGCGTTGTCCATCCTATGATGGGCATCCCCGCCGTCGCGCATTTGGGTAAAGGCCCGCGCGCGCCTTGCCACTATCGCTAGTTGCCCCGCGCCGTTGGAAGACGAGAATGGCGGGACAAAAGACAGGGGAGGGAAGGGCGATGAACGACATCGACGTGATCGTGCTGGGGTCGGGCGCGGCGGCGCTGACGGCGGCCGTGACGGCCCATGAATATGGTGCGCGGGTCGCTGTGTTCGAGAAATCGGACAAGATCGGCGGCACATCGGCTTGGTCCGGTGGGCAAATCTGGATACCCAATCATCCCCATATGGCCAAGGGCCGGACCGACAGCCGGGAAGAGGCGCTGACCTATTTGAGCGCCCTCTCGCATGGCATGATCGACCCGGCGATGGCCGAAACCTTCGTGGATACAGGCGCGGACATGATCCGCTTTCTGGAGGCCCGCACGCCGGTCCACTTCTACAGCATTCCCGATTTCCCCGATTATCATTCCGAATTTCCCGGCGCCAAGCGCACCGGCGGGCGGACGTTGGAATGTCCGCCTTTCCCCTATCAGGAGCTGGGCGACTGGTCCGACCGGATGGAGGCGTCGCCTTATTATCCCGACTACACCATGACCGTCGGTGAAACGACGCTGGGCCAGCCCGTGCCCCAACCCGCCAGTGCAGAGGTCAAGGCACAGCGGCGCGCGGTCGATGCGCGCGGCATGGGGGCGGCATTGGTCGGGCGGTTGATGAAGGCCTGCCTCGACCGGGGCCTTGAACCCCAAACCGGCAAGCGCGCGATGGAATTGATCATGGACGGCGCGGCCGTGGCGGGGGTGCGGTTCGAGGATGGCAGCACGGCGCATGCGCCCAATGTCGTGATCGCGACCGGCGGCTTTGAATGGAACAAGGATCTGGTGCGCGCCTTCACCCGTGGGCCGATGACACATCCGGTGTCGGTGCCGACCAATAGCGGCGATGGCCTGAAGATGGCGATGCGGGTCGGCGCGATGCTGGGCAATATGCGCGAGGCCTGGTGGATGCCGGTGATCGAAGTGCCGACTGACCTCAACAGCATGGGACGCCAGCTCTTCACCTATGAACGAACCATGCCCGGCGGGCTGATGGTCAATCGCAAAGGCAAGCGATTCACCAATGAAGCGTCCAATTACAATGCATTCGGCGCAGCTTTCCATGAGCAGGATGTCAGCGCCTTCACCTATGCCAATCTGCCCTGCTGGTTCATTTTCAACGCCGCCTTCTATGGCCATTATCCGTTCCTCGTCGGCGGGCTGACCGATAGTTTCGAGGCGGGGGCGACACCGCCACAATGGGTGCCGGGCGCGCCGACGCTGCGCGCGCTGGCGGAACGGGTCGGCATCGACCCCGACGGCCTCGAAAAGACGGTGGCCCGGTTCAATCAGCATGCCGAACAGGCCAATGATCCCGATTTCCAGCGGGGCGAGGCGAATAACGACCTGTGGTGGGGCGACCCGCGCTGGCGCGGGGACAAGCGCGCGACGTTGGGGCCGCTGGGAGATGGCCCCTATTATGCGATCGAGGTGAAATCGGGCGCGCTGGGGACCAAGGGCGGCCCGTTGACCGATACGCGCTCGCGCGTCCTCGACGTCGACGGGCAGGTTATCGAGGGGCTGTATTGCGCGGGGAACGCGATGGCCTCGCCCATGGGGATGACATATGGCGGCGCCGGTGGAACGCTCGGCCCGGCCATGGTGTTCGGCTATCTGGCGGGCAAGGATGCGGGCGAACGCAGCGGCGGGACGATGGGCTAAGGGCGCGTCGCCCGTCGTTCAGCATCGATCTATTCCGGGTCTGCCAGAATGGGAATCAATGCTGTGGGACAGGGGACGCATGCCGCTATTACGGGACGAAAAATTGAAGATCGGCCGCCGATCGGGTGCGCTGATGCTGGCGGCGTTGCTGCTCGCGACGGGCGCAACCGCTGCGCAGGCGGCGACCTATTATATCGACGCCAATCTGGGGCAGGACAGCAATGCCGGGTCCGCCACCGCACCCTGGCGGTCGCTGGGGCGGATCAAGGCCACGTCCTTGCAACCCGGCGATCATATCCTGCTGGCGGCAGGATCGGTGTGGAAGGAGCCGCTGGTCATCACCCGGTCGGGCCGCAAGGATGCGCCGATCACGGTCGGGCCGACCGGCATGGGCCAGCGCCCGCGCATCGATGCTGGCGGCGTCGCCGCGCATGGCGTCGCCATCCTGAACGCCGAATATGTGCGGATCAGCGGGCTGGAGGTCACCAATGACGGCCCGCCCGCCGGGTCGCGCTTTGGCGTGCTGGTGTCGGCGCAGGACAGCGGGGTGACGCGCGGCATCCGCATCAGCGACATGTATATTCATGACGTGCGCGGCACCAACGATCGCAAGGATAATGGCGGCATCGTCTTCAGCGCGCTCGGCCCCAAGCGACCGACCCGGTTCGAGGATATCCGCATCGAGCGCAACATCGTGTGGCGCGTCGACCGGTCTGGCATTGCCGGCATCAGCGACCAGGTGACGAAGGCGCGCTGGTTCCCCAGCGCCGGGGTAGTGATCCGCGACAATCTGGTCGAGGATGTCGGCGGCGACGGCATCGTCCCGCGCGGCACCGACGGCGCGCTGATCGAGCATAATATCGTGCGCTATGCGGGTAGCCGTGCGCCGGGCTATACCGCCGCGATCTGGCAATGGAGCACCGACCATAGCCTCATTCAGTTCAACGAGGCTGCCTTTACCCGCACCCGCTATGACGGGCAGGGGTTCGATTCCGATTTCAATTCGCGCCGCACGACGATCGCCTATAATTATAGCCATGATAATGCGGGCGGCTTCCTGCTCGTCTGTTCGCCAAAGCGTAGCGATCAGGACAATCTGGGCAATCGCGGCACGGTCGCCCGCTCCAATGTCAGCCGCAACGACGGCACGCGTGCCTTCCAATTGGCGGGCACGGTCGCCGATGTGCTGATCGAGGGCAATGTCGTCCATGTCGGCCCGAAGCAGGACATACAGATGGTGATCGCCACCCAATGGGATGGCTGGGCCAGCGACGTCCGCTTCCGCAACAATGTCTTCGCGGTGGCAGGCACCGTGCGCTACGGCCATGAGGTCGGTCGCAACGGGCCGGATTATTTGATCGAGCCGGGTTTTGGTCCCGCCACCCATATCCGTTTCCAGGGTAACCGCTTTCTCGGCCGCCATATCGACCCGCCGCAGGATGAGAAGGGCGTGATGCAGCCCGACTATGCGCCGCCGGAGGTCGACTGGGCGGTGCCTATGTTCGATCCGGCGAACCCCGATGGCTTTGCCGCCTTCATGGTCCGCCATCGCGGCTGGATGGAACGGATGCTGGCCCGTGAACTGGGCGCGCCGGTTGTCCCGCTGGAGCCGATGCAGACATCCTTCGTCGAGGCGCGGCGATAGCGGACAGGCTGGCGTCGCGGGCCGATCCCCCTATAGTCCTGCCCATGGACAAAGGGTGGATGAGGCAGCGATGATCCTGAGCGCAGACGCGCTGGCCTTGCTCGCGGCAAGTCACCCGGCGCCGGAGGATTTCGGCCCGCGCAGTGAGCGGCCCTGCCTCGCCTTCGCGCTGGCGGGGAGCGATGTCGGGCTGGCCGACTGGTTGCGGGGGCTGCCCTGCCCGGTCATTGGCATCGGTGCAGGGCCATTGGCCAGCGCCTGCGATATCGTGCTAGCGGACGAGGCGAAATTGGCGGCGATCATCGCCAATGTCGCGGCGCGGCCCTTTGCGGCGATGCTGCTGGTGCAGCAATTGCGCCTGAGCGAACAATTGCCGATGGCCGCCGCGTTGACGGCCGAGAGCCTGGCTTTCGCGACGATCCAGCGCGGTGGAGAATTTCTGGCGTGGCGGGCGGGCGCTGCGCCTGCACCGTCGCACGCCGACGAGGCTGAGCCACCGGTGATTGTGGAGATAGAGGGCTGTCGATTAACGCTGCGTCTCAACCGCCCGGTCAGCCGCAACGCAGTCAATGTGGCGATGCGCGATGCCCTGTATGAAGTTCTGCGCGTCGCTCTGCTCGATCCGGCGATCACGACCATCCACCTGTCGGGTGCGGGGCGCTGCTTTTCCGTAGGCGGCGACGTGGCGGAATTCGGTCTCAGCCATGACGTCGCCGAAGCCCATTGGGTCCGCACGCTGCGCCTGCCCGCCACCCTGCTCGCGCAACTCGCGCCGCGCGTGACGGCCCATGTCCATGGCGCGGTGGTGGGGGCAGGGGTGGAGATGGCCGCCTTTGCCGAGCGGGTCGAGGCGCGGGCGGATAGCTGGTTTCAACTGCCCGAACTCAAATATGGCTTGCTGCCGGGGGCAGGGGGGACGGTCAGCCTGCCGCGCCGGATCGGGCGGCAGAAGACGGCCTATATGGCGCTGTCGATGCGGCGCATCTCGGCATCGCTGGCGCTCGAATGGGGGTTGGTGGACGCTATCGTGCCATAGACAAGGCGGCCCGCGACCCATGTCGCGCGCACGGTCACGGCGGCCAGATCGACGCGGGCAGCGGCCCAATGGCGGTCGATCAGGCACAGGTCGGCGCGTTCCCCGACGGCGATCTTGCGCGGCATGGCAGGGGCGTGGGGCTGCCCCGTATAGAGCGCCAGCGCCTCTTCGGGCGTCAGCACCTCGTCGGGCCCAAGGTCATCGGGGCGCTGTACGGCGGCGGCCATCGACGCCCAAGGGTTCAACCCGCCAAAGGGTGCGTCGCTGCCCGCCGCCAGCCCCACGCCCGCCGCACGCAGGCCGCGCAGACGATAGAGCCAGGGGCGATCCTCCGGCCCAACATCGCGACGATAGGCATCGCCCCGCTCGGCGATGAAATGCGGTTGCGACACCGCGACCAACCCTAGCCGCGCCATCCAATCGGCATTGTCGGGCGTCACGATCGCGGCATGTTCGATCCGGTCGCCGACCATCGCGCCTGCTTCCTCGATCGCCGCGAGGGTGACGACCAGTTCGGCCTGGGTCACGCAATGCGACGCGACGGGGCAGTTTGCTGCGTGCGCCCGCGCGACCTCCGCGACGAGCTGGTCGAGCGGCGGCAGGTCATGGTCGTGATAATGGAGCTTCACCGCCCCCCGGCGGGCCAGGCCGACCGGCGGCGCATCGTCCAGCGTCGGACCACCCATCACCAGCAGATGTTGCAGCAGGCCTGCTTGCGCATAGCGCAGATAATCCGCCCGGTTGTTGCGCGGCGTGACCTCGGTCAGCCCCGTAACGCCCAGCGCGGCGAGCCGATCGCCCACCGGGCGCAGGTCCAGCGGCGTGACCGGCAAGCGACCGCGCAACCAGCCATCCCCATCGATCAGCCGACCATCGGCAGGCGCGCCGTCGCCCAGTTCACGCAGCGCCAGGCTGTTGAAGATCCACATCCGCCCACTGCGATGCTGGATGCGGACGGGGCGGGCGGGGCCGTTGCGGTCGAGCCACTGCCGGTCGATCTCCCCCGCCACGCTGGCATGATAGCCGATACCGCGCAGCCAGCTGTCGCCCGGCGCATCCTGCAGGGCCGTGATCAGGCCTGCCGTGTCCTGCACGTCCGGTGGCCCGCAGCGCACGGACATCAGGCTGGCTGCCGTGGCGTTCAGATGGATATGATGATCATGCAGTCCCGGCAGCAGCGCACCGCCACGCGCATCGAGCGTCGTCTCGTCGGGCAGTTGGGGCAGGGCAGGGGACATCGCCGCTATCACGCCATCGGCCAGGCGGACATCGCAGCGCTGACCGTCAATTTCCGCATCGCGGATCAGCATGACGCCAGCACCCGGTCATTGTCCGCACCCGGCACCGCCGCCGTGCCGACCGGCGCGCGCAACGGATACAGCGGCGCATCGTCGGCGTCGGCCTGCGCCTGCCAGTCGCGCAGCAGGGCAGGGGATGCAAGGCCCGCATGGCAGGCGAACGCCGTGGTGCCCGCCAACGACAGCGCGATCAGCCCGGCCTGCCCCTGTCGCCATGCCACCAGCGCGGCGAGTGCGGCATGCAGCCCGGTCAGCGGATCGGCGATGGCATCGCCCGCGAACAGCGCTTCGCCCCATCCTTCGGCCATGACCGCTGCCAGGCCACCCGCCACCGCCGCATCGTCGCCAAAGCCGATCCGGTCCGGGTCGTCATGCGCGGTAAGGCCGATCCAGATCGCGCCGCGCGCCACTTCGGCGTCGCGATCAATCCCCAATTGGCGCAGCGCACGGGGGCGCGAGGCTTCGATCACGATGTCCGCCTGTGCAACCAGCGCGGCCAGCGCGCGCCGGTCCGCTTCGTCACGGAAGTCGAGCGCGACGCTCGCTTTGCCCGCATTGAGCAGGTCGTAGAAACCGCCATGCCCCGATCGCGCCCCGTCGAGCCGGGTGCGACTCTCCACCTTGACCACCTGCGCGCCCGCCAGCGCCAGCAGCGATCCGCACAAAGGACCGGCCCAGAGCGAAGATAGGTCGACAACCAAGGGCGGGCGATCAGGCGCGGTGCGGGCGGATCGAAGGATCGGAAACAGCCGGGCAGGGGGGTGGGGCGGCACCACGGCAGCGATGGCCATGCTCATCTCGACCCCGCGCGCCAGCAGCGTCGCGCTGTCACACCCCGCCGCTGCCCGCTCTATCGCGGCCCAGTCCGACAGGTCGGCCGCATGGTCGGCGAGCAGGATGGGCAGCAGGTCGCGGTCCGCCTCCCGCGCCAGATTGAGCGCGATCTCGCCATCATTGACCCGCATCAATCGGCAGGACCGGTTGGCCGACATCCGTCCGCCGCGCGTCAGGCCCAGCAATCGCGCCCGTTCACCCAGCAGCAGTGCGCCGTTCAGCGGCCAGGATTTGTCCGGTGCAATAGCGCGCAGGGCCATCATCACGCCGTCGGCCGCGCCAGCCAGCGCCGCGGGGCAGACCAGCGCCGGGCCATCGGCGCGGCCCGTCACCGCCATCAGCCCCGCGCGACGCCAGGCCAGCGGCGCAGGATCGGCCCGGCCATCCAGCGCCATATCCTCCAGCCCTAATTGCGCCAGCAGCCTGCGCGCATAGGTGGTGGCGGCACCCGTCACGAAGGCGGCTCAGCCAACCGTCCGGCGAAACAGCGCCAGCGTTCGCGCCCAGGCCAGGTCCGCCGCCGCCTTGTCGAAACGCGGCGTGGTATCATTGTTGAACCCATGTTCCGCGCCATCATAGATATGGGCGGTGTAGCGCACCCCGGCCTGTTTCAACGCAGCCTCATAATCGGGCCAGGCCGCGTTGGTGCGGACATCGTTGCCGCCATAATGGATCAGGAGCTCCGCCTTGATCTTGGGCACATCGGCCAGCGTCGGGGGGCTGCCATAGAAGGGCACCGCCGCGCGCAGGTCGGGTATCCGCGTCGCCAGCATATTGGCGATCCAGCCGCCAAAGCAAAAGCCTACCGTAGCGATCTTGCCATTGCTGCCCGCCATGGTCCGCGCATAGGTGGCCGCCGCGACGAAATCCTCGCCGATCTTGTTGCGATCCAGCGTCGCAAAGGCGGTGCGCGCCTTATCCTCATCCCCCGGATAGCCGCCGATCGTCGTCAGCGCATCGGGCGCGACCGCCATATAGCCATCGACCGCGAGCCGCCGCGCAATATCCTCGATATGCGGATTGAGCCCGCGATTTTCATGCGCGACGATGATGACCGGCAGCTTTGCGTCCTTCTTTGCCGCGGGCCGCGCGACATAGGCGCGCACCGTGCCATGGCCATCGGGCGACGCGATGTCGACATGGCTGATCGCAATCCGCTTATCGTCGGGCTTAATCACCTGCCCGCGCGCGAAATCGGGGCTGAGCGCCGCGAGCGTCGCGGTGGCGGCCACCGTGCCGCCGACATGCAGCGCGCATTGACTAAGGAAGCCGCGCCGGTCGATTGCGCCATGCACATAAGCGTCGAACAGGTCCAGCACCGCGCGCGGAAAGGCGGCCGCTCCTATCCTGTCTCCATTGCCTGCGTCCTGCGTCATCGCACTATCCTTCCGTTCCAAGCCCCTGCCGCAGACTATCGCCGCCTTTCCGCCCCAAGCCAATAGGCTGTGCCCCATGATGCAACCTTATCGCCCCGCTGGCCCGGAGCATGATCGCCCGCTAAGGGGAGGGCCACGCCAACGGACACAGGATAACGCCTCGCTCATGAGCCTATTGCCCTCGCCCCGCACCATCGGCCCCTTTACGGTCAAGGCCATCGGCCTTGGCTGCATGAATCTGAGCCACGCCTATCTGCCTCGCCCCGACGCGCAACAGGCCGAGCGGCTGCTGCGCCATGCGCTCGATGTCGGGGTCGATTTCTTCGATACCGCCGCGCTCTATGGCTTTGGCGCGAATGAGGAATTGCTGGGCCGCACGCTGATGCACCGGCGCGATGCCTTTACGCTGGCGAGCAAATGCGTGCTGGGTGGCAAGGACGGGCAGCGTGGCATCGACGGATCGCCAGCAGCCATCACCGCGACGTTGGAAGAGTCGCTGCGGCGGCTGCAGGTCGAGCATATCGACCTCTATTATCTTCACCGGCTGGACCCCAATGTCCCGATCGAGGAGTCGGTCGGCGCGCTGGTTCGTGCCGTCGAAGCGGGCAAGATCGGCGCGATCGGCCTGTCGGAAATGTCCGCCGCGACGCTGCGCCGTGCGTATGCGGTCCATCCGATCGCCGCGATGCAGACCGAATATTCGCCCTGGACGCGCAATGCCGAAGTCGCGGTGCTGGATGCCTGCGGCGACCTCGGCGTCGCCTTCGTCGCCTTCTCGCCAGTTGCGCGCGGCGTGCTGGCGGGCGGGGTGGGCGCGGATGGCGTGGCGGAAGGCGACATTCGCGCCGCCATGCCGCGTTTCCAATCGCCGCATTTCGAGCGCAATATGGAACTGGCCGCCGCCTTTGGCGCAATCGCGGCGGATGCGGGCTGCACCATGGCGCAACTCAGCCTGACCTGGGTATTGTCGCGCCGTCCTTGGGTGATTGCGATCCCCGGCACGACCAGCGTCGCGCATCTCGACGAGGATATGGCGACGCTGACGCTCGACCTGTCGGCCGATACGCTGGCTGCGGTCGACGCGCTGTTCACCTTCGAAGCGGTGTCCGGCCCGCGCTATCCCCGCGCGGCACAGGCGCAGGTGGACACCGAAACCTGGGACGGCGAACCGATGGCCTGAGGCGTCAGGCGGCGAGCATGCGCCGCCCGGCGGCTTCCTCCCAATGGTCCGCGTCGCCGCCCAGCGCGGCGTTTAGCGTCGCGCGCTTGAGGAACAGGTGACAGGGATGCTCCATGGTCAGGCCAATGCCGCCATGGAGCTGGATCGCCTCCTCCGCGATCAGGCGATAGACGTTGGCGGCATGGGCCTTCATCGCGCCCATGCGGGTCGCGTCGGCATTGCTGTCGTCGGCCCGCGCCCAAAATAGCGCTTCCGCCGCCACCAGCGCGGTCTTCATGTCAGCAACGCGGTGCTTGAGCGCCTGGAACAGCGCCAGCGGCCGGTCAAACTGTCGCCGCGTTTCGAGATAGTCGATCGTCATGCGCAATGCGGCATCCGCTCCGCCCAGGCTGTCGGCTGCGAGGGCCAGGCTGCGCAGTGCCGACAGGCGATTGCCCAGCGTCACCGCCGCTTGCCCTTGCGCCAGCACTATGCCTTTTTTCTCACCGACATCGACATCGAACAGCCGCCGCGTCTTGTCCCACGTCGCCCGCGCCGTCAGGCCAAGGCCCTGCGTCTGTAGCAACGCCACTCGCTCCGGCTCGATCAACAGCAGATGGCTGGCCCGGTCGGCATCGGGCACGGCGGTCAGGCCTTCGCTCAGCGACGTGGTCATCACCTCGCCCGCCATCGCCCGGCCCAGCAATTCATCCTGCCCGCCCGCCGCGCTGAGTGCTTCGATGACCAACATCTGCGCAATCGTCGGCCCCGCCACCAATGTCCGCCCCAGCGCCTGATGGATCACGCCAACCGCCTCGCGGCCAAGGCCCAGCCCGCCCTGATCCTCCGGCACGGCCATCATCAGCCATCCCATATCGGTAATCAGGCTCCAGCTCTGCGCCGCATCGGGGGTCAGGTCGCCATCAAACGCCTTGGCGGCGGCGTCCTGCAATTCGCTTCGCGTCATGCTCATGCTGCGCTCTCCTTCACCGTCCAGCTTTTGGGTTCGCGCGGCATCCCCAGCAGGCGTTCGGCGATGATGTTGCGCTGCACTTCGTCGCTGCCGCCTGCGATCGTCCAGGCATAGCTGTTCATGAAATCGGCCATCCAATTGCCCGTTTCCATGCCGCCGCCAAAGGTGATCGACGCATGATATTGCGCGTCCAGCCCCCCGATCCGCAGCCCAAGCGCCGTAAAGTCGCGCAGCGTGCGCGCATAGGCCAGCTTGACGATGGAGGCGTCGCCCACCTTTTCCTCACCCGCTATGCGATTGGCGAGAAACTGGTCGGCGACGGCGCAGGTCGCATCGACCTTGCTGGCCAGCCGCCCGACATCGCGCAGCACGCCCGCATCCTCGCTGCGCCCATGCGCGCGAATAAGGTCGCCGATCCGCCACATCGCCCCGCGCATCCGCGCGCTCAGCTCCAGCAGCGTCAGTCCGCGCTCGGACGACAAAGTCGATTGCGCCACGGCCCAGCCCTGGCCTTCCTCGCCCAGTCGATTGGCCACCGGAATCTCGACATTGTCGAGGAAGATTTCGGCAAATTCCTCGTCGCCATGAATTTGGTGGATCGGCCGCGCAGTGACCCCCGGTGCCTTCAAATCCAGCAGCAAATAGGTCAGCCCCGCTTGCTTGACCCCTTCATTGCTGGTCCGCACCAACAGCAGGCATTGGTCGGCAAACTGCCCCATGGTCGACCAGAGTTTTTGCCCGTTGACGACATAGACTTCGCCCTTGCGCTCCGCCCGCGTGCGCAATGCGGCAAGGTCCGACCCCGCGCCCGGCTCCGAAAAGCCCTGACACCAGATTTCGCCCTCAAGGATGCGGGGAATGTAGCGCTGCTGCTGTTCCGCGCTGCCCCATTCGAACAAGGTCGATGCGGCATGATAGGTGGACATGAAGGATAGCAGCAGGCGCGGCGTATCGGCGCGGGCAAATTCCTCGTAAATCACCTTCTGCTCGGCCAGCGATCGCCCGCCGCCCGGCCAACCTTCGGGCCAATGCGGCACCGCATAGCCACCCTTCACCAGCGTCGCGAACCAACGGCGTTGCATGGCGAGAAAGGCGGCTTCGCTCGTGCTGTGCGCGCGCCAGTCCTTTGGCGCATGAACGGCGAGCCATTCGCGCACCTCCTGTCGCAAGCCGTCCAATGCGTCGCTCAAGTCCCGTGCCTCCACAAAATACGCATCTGCTAGGTCGCAAATATGGCCCCCCACGCAAGGGGCGTACCCGCAATATCCCCAAGGCGATGGCCTAGATCGCGACCTCGATCATCCCGTCCACCACGCGCACGGCATAGGTGGCGATGGGGTCGCTGGCAGGGCCAGTTAGTGCTTCGCCTGTTTCCAGGTCGAACCGCGCACCATGCGCCGGGCAGGCGATCCACCCCAGCCGCATCCGCCCGCAGGCCAGCGGCTCCTGCGCATGGGAGCACATATTGTCGAGCGCATGGATGCGCCCCTCGAAATGGCACAGCATGATCGAGCGGCCCGCCGCTTCCACCGCATGGACGCTGCCATCGGGGATATCGGCCAGCGGCAGCAGGGGAATGTAAGAGGCGGCGTCCGTGTCCATGCCTGTGCATGGTACCGCTCCGCCGCTCTTGTCCAAGCCTGCCTTTGCCATATCACCGGGGCGTTCTCTTGAGCGGTCGTCTATTCTCGCCCTGCGGCATCCCGTAATCACTGGCCCATGGACTTTGCATGGACAGATCAGGAAACGGCCTTCCGCGCCCGGCTGCGCGCGCTGCTGGCCGATACGCTGCCGGACGATTGGGAGCGTTTCTCGCAGCATGGCCCGGCCTCGCCTGCGTTAACCCGCTATGCCGAAAGTTTTTGCGGCACGCTGGCGGAGCAGGGCTTGCTGATCCCGCATTGGCCGGTCGCATTGGGCGGGCAGGGGCTGGACCCCTGGCACCAGACCATCCTTGCCGAAGAACTGTGGATCGCGGGCGAACCGCGCGGCGGCCAATATATGAACGTCAATTGGATCGGCCCGACGCTGATCCGCTACGGCTCGCACGATCAGCAGGCGCGTTATCTGCCGCCTATCGCGGAAGGCAAGGCGCTGTGGTGCCAGGGCTTTTCCGAGCCCGGCTCCGGTTCTGATCTTGCCTCGCTGCGCACGCGCGCGGAACGGGATGGCGACTTTTATCACGTCACCGGCCAGAAGATCTGGACCAGCTATGCGGGGTTGGCCGACACCTGCTTCCTCGTCTGCCGCACCAGCGACGATCGCAAGCGTGGCATCTCCATCCTGCTGGTGCCCATGGACACGCCCGGCATAACCGTGCGCCAAATCCCTTCGCTGATCGGTGAAGGCGATATTCATGAAGTGTTTTTCGATGACGTGACCGTGCCGGTCACCGCTCGCCTGGGCGATGAGGGCCAGGCGTGGGAGATTATCGGCTATTCGCTGACCAACGAACGGCTGGGCATACCCCGTTATGCGCTGGCCCGCGCCGCGCTCGACCGTGCCGTGGCGGTGCTAAAGGAGCAAGGGGGGTTCGACAGCGAAGCGGTCAGGATCGAAGCTGCCCATGCCGCTGCGCTCACTGAAGCCGCTCGCATGGCGAGCTATGCTATCGTGGACCGCCGGGCCAAGGGTGAGGCGATCGGCGCGGAATCGAGTTCGGCCCGCTTTGCTACCGTCATGGCCGAACGGCGGGTGTGCGAATTTATCGTCGAATATCTGCCCGAAGCGCTCGCCGACGCGCACCCCTATCTCAAAATGCACCACCAGCGCGGCATCGTTGCGGGCATCGCGGCGGGGGCTGCGGAAATCCAGCTCAACATCATCGCCACCGACGTCCTCAAACTGCCACGGGAGCCGCGCTGATGGACCTGTCCCTCACCGACGATCAGGTCGCGATCCTCGACGCGATCGACACGCTGACCCGGCCCTATGCGGGCGCATCGCTGCATGAAGCAGGCTTTGCCCTGCCCGATGCGCAGCTCGACCGCGAACTGGCGGAAGGCGGCTTCCTCGACATCGGCTTCGATCCCGATCTGGGCGCAGTGTCAGCCGCGCTGGTGGTCGAACGCCTCGCCCGCCTGCCGCAAACGGTCGAAGCGGCCGCCAGCGCGCTGATCCGCCCGCTGCTGGGCGATGATCTGCCGCGTCCGCTCTGCCTGATCGAAGAAGGCCGCACGACCCGCCCCATTCGCTTCCTGCGCGAAGGGGCGACCGTGCTGATCGTCGGTCTATCGGGCGTTTCGACCTTCACCGCCACGGCAGAGCAGGTCCGCCCTGAACCCGAAGCGCTTTACGGCTACCCGATGGCCACGCTAATCGCCACGCCCGCCGACCGCATTAGCCATGCCGTTTCCATCGAGGACGTGCTGACCCGCTGGCGCGTCGCGCTCGCCGCCGAAGCCGCCGGCTTGCTCGCCGCCGCGCTCGACAGCACCGTTGCCCATGTGACCGACCGCCAGCAATTCGGCCGCCCCCTCGCTACCTTCCAGGCATTGCGCCACCGGCTGGCGGAAGCGCAGGTGCGCGCTAACGGCGTGCGCTGGCTGGCGCTCAAGGCCGCCGCCACGCTCGACCCCGGCGACGCTGCGCTCGCCGCGCTTCACGCCCAGGAATCGGCCCGCGCGACCGTTTACGACTTCCACCAATTTTTCGGCGCGATGGGCGTGACGCTCGAACATCCGCTGCACCTATGGACCTATCGCCTCAAGGCGCTGATCAGCGACCTTGGCGGACGCGGTGGGCAGGGACTGGCGGCGGCGGAAGCGCTTTGGCCCTAGAAATTCAGCGTTCCCCGGCCTCCGCCGGGGAACAAGCGGCCCTAAAACCCCAGATCCAATATCGGCCCGTCGAAATTCCCCGCCAGTTTCTGCGTCGCCGCGCTCAGCTTTTCCGGCTCCACGCCCTTCAGATAGCCATCGATGATCCGCTGATAGTTGGAAATCAGCCCCTCAATCTCCTTCGACAATCGCATGAAATCAAAGCCTTGGGCGTGCAGCCCCTTCTGCTGGATCGGGATATTGCTATAGTCCTGACGCGGGATCATCGGGAACTGGTCGCTGTCATAGGGCAATGTTACCGCCTCCATCACTGGCGGCGGTTCCTGGCCTTCGGGGAAGTGGGTCAGCGACCATAGCTCGAACAGACAGCTTTCCGGTCCCAGCGGGCGGATGCGATAGGCGGCCATGCTCGACAGGAATGGCAGCAGGAAATAATTGGGGAAGATGAACTCCACCGCTTTCACCGGCGTATTGACCGCGATGTGATTGAGGTCGGGCGCCGGTTCGCCGCGCGCCAGCCCCGCCTGCGTCACGCAATGGTTGAGCGTGCCGAACCACTGCATGATCGCCTGGCCCGGATCGTGGGGCAATTCGACGTCGATCAGCGTGCGCGCCACCGCCACATCCTTGGCGTGGCACATGCCCGCCATGCCATCGCTCAACAATTGCAGATGATCGACCTGATCGACGATATTGTCGCGCATCGACCGGTTGGGATTGATCGGCACACCAATCCCGCCCGTGTCCATGCCATACATCATATTATAGAGGATCGGCACCTTCTGCTGAAGCTGCGGGTGCGTGCGCATGACATGATAGCCCTCCATGAAGGCTTCCATCGCGGTCTTCCAGTTGGCGGGCAGCACCGTGGCGAATTGCCATTCGGCGCGCATCTTGTCGGCATTATAGGCGTCCAGACCCGCCGCCAGCGGCCCCAATTGCTGCCGGAATCCCGGCGCATCATCATCGAAATTGATGAACACGCAGCCCATTTCGATTTCGCTGCGGCACGGGCGCAGCGCCAGATCGGCTTCGTCCAACTGCCCCTCGCTGAACAAATGGCGGCCATAGACGAAGGTGTTCTTCCCCTCGATATTCCAGCGCCAGCCATGGAAGGGACAGATGAACCCCTTGCCCTTGCAATTGCCATGGCTCCCCTCGGTCAGCGGCACGCCGCGATGGCGGCAGGCATTGTGGAAGGCGCGAATGCCATCCTTGGTCCGCACGATGATGACCGATTGACCAAGATTGCTATATTCGATCCAGTCGCCGACTTCGGGCACCTGCTCCACGCGGCACGCCATCTGCCAGACATGTGGCCAAAGCTCTTCGCACTCGCGCTGGTAGAATGCCTTGTCATAATAGCGTGGCGTCGGGATGCGTTCGGGGTCGGTAATCTCGAACGGAACCGATGTCGTCGCTGCCAAATCCTCTGCCATGTCACCCTGTCCGCTATTAGCTTTAAGGGCGAAGGGTAAAGGCTGGGGAGGGGCGTTCAAGACGGATCGGGCGGGCACCCCGCATCATCGCCGTGGCGGTGCAAATCCAAAAAAATCCTCCCCGGCGGGGGAGGGGGACCGCGCGCGAAGCGCGTGGTGGAGGGGTGTCGCGTTATCGATAGCGTGACACCCCTCCGTCAGGGCTACGCCCTGCCACCTCCCCTGCCAGGGGAGGAATGGCGTAATTCCCCCCGCACTTCATCCCCATGCGCGCCCAGCCCCGGCGCACCGCCGGCTACTTTCCCCGGCGTCGCGGAAAACCAGGTCGGAACGCCGGGAAAGCGCACCGTGCCATGCTCGGTCTCCACTGTTTCGAAAAAGCCGATGGCGTTCAGATGGTCATTCTCGAACAGCTCATCCGTCGTCCGCAAAGGCGCGGCGGGGATATGCAGCGACGCCAGCAAATCCAGCCATTCCTGCGTCGTGCGCTGCGCGAATGTCCCACCCAGCAAGCCATAGACCCGGTCGATCTGCTTCGCCCGCTTGGGCAGGCTGTCGAACTCTTCGCTCGCCCATTCCGGCTGCACCGCGCCGATAAAGGCGTTCCAATGCTTGTCATTATAGACCAGCGCCGCGATATGCCCGTCCTTGGTCGCATAGGGTTTGCGGTTGCGCGCGACCACGCGGTGATAATGGGCCGGGCCGATCGGCGGATCGAACATCGCGCCACTGGCATGTTCGGTCAGCATGAAGGCGGCCATCGTCTCGAACATGCCGACTTCCACCTCCTGCCCTTCGCCGGTGCGCTCGCGGTGGAACAGCGCCATCATGGTCGCGTACAGGCCGGTCAGCCCCGCCACCTTGTCGGCAATGATCGTCGCCATGAAGTCGGGCTTGCCGGTCATCAGCGCCTGTAGATGCGGGATGCCGCATTCGGCCTGGATCGTATCGTCATAGGCCGGCTTGTCCGCCTCCGGCCCGCGCCGACTATAGCCATAGCAATTGGTGTAGACGATGTCGGGCTTGATCGCCCTGACCGCCGCATAGTCGAACCCCAACCGCGCGATCGCCTTGCCCCGCATCGAATGGATGAAGATATCCGCCGTCGCGATCAGCGCGCGCAGCACATCCTTGTCCGGCTCGCTGGTCAGGTCCAGCACGATGCTGCGCTTGCCGCGATTGACGTTGGTGAACACACCGCCCAGGTCCGGCGCATTGCCACCATTGATATAGCGGGTCTGGTCGCCACCGCCCGGCGGCTCCACCTTGATGACGTCTGCGCCCATATCGGCCATGATCTGCGTCGCATAGGGGCCAAAGACCATCCCGGTCAGATCGACCACCCGCACGCCTGTCAGCGGCCCACCATGGCCCTTTGGCTCGCCCATGTCTCTCTCCTGTTCCATGCCGTCGGGCTAGGACAGGCGGCGCGGCGACGCCATGGCCAACCACTTCGCCCCACCGATATGTCGGATGTTGAACAGCCGTTCGATTGTGCGCCTTATCCCCCACTGATAACCAAAAGGCCGACAATCAGGACCGCCCCTTGCGGCAATCGGGACCAGAAACGTGGATTTTGCCTTTACCGACGACCAGCAGAATATTCGCGACGCCGTGCTGGCCCAATGCAGCCAGTTCAGCGACGATTATTGGCTCGCACGTGATCGAGATGGCCAATATCCGATCGAATTTCACACCGCGATGGCGCAGGCGGGGTGGCTGGGCGTCGCCATGCCGGATTCAGTGGGCGGCGCGGGCCTTGGCATCACCGAAGCGGCCATCATGATGCAGGCGGTGGCCGAAGCGGGCGGCGGCATGACGGCAGCCTCCACCATCCATGGCCCGGTGTTCAGCCTCGAACCCATCGACCTGTTCGGCACCGAGGAACAGAAGCAGCGCATGATCCCGCCGATCCTGTCGGGCGCGGAAAAAATGTGCTTTGCCGTCACTGAGCCCAATACCGGGTTGGACACGACCAAGCTCAAGACCCGCGCTGTGCGCGAGGCGGGCGGCTATCGCGTCAATGGCGAGAAGATCTGGATCACCAACGCCCATGTCGCCGACCGGATGATGCTGCTCGCGCGGACGACGCCGATCGACGAGGTGGAGAACAAGACCCACGGCCTGTCGCTCTTCTATACCAAACTCGACCGCGATAGAATCGAGCATCAGCTGATCCCGAAGATGGGCCGTCATGCGGTCGGCTCCAACATGCTGTTCATCAACGACCTCTTCATCCCCGAAGAGGACCGGATCGGCGAAGAGGGGCAGGGCTTCCGCATCATCCTCAAAGGGCTGAACCCCGAACGCATATTGCTCGCGGCCGAAGCGGTGGGCATTGGCCGCAACGCTATCCAGCGCGCCGCCCGCTATGCCCGCGAACGCATCGTGTTCGACCGGCCGATCGGCATGAATCAGGGAATTCAGCACCCGCTCGCCAAATGCTGGGCGCAATTGGAAGCGGCCAATCTGATGGTGATGCAGGCCGCTACCAAATTCGACAAGGGCGAGGAATGTGGCGTCGAAGCCAATGCGGGCAAATATCTCGCCGCCGAATTTGCGTTCGAGGCGTGCCATACCGCCATGCTGACGCTGGGTGGCATGGGCTATGCGCAGGAATATCATGTCGAACGGCTGCTGCGCGAAGTGCTGATTCCGCGCACCGCGCCGGTCAGCCCGCATATGATCCTTAACTTTCTCGCCGAAAAAGTGTTGGACTTGCCCAAATCCTACTGACCGGAGAGAAGATCATGTCCACCCCCGCCACCCTTTCGATCAAGATGCGCTCCTGGCTGTTCGCTCCCGGCGATAGCGAGAAGAAGATGGCCAAGGCCGCCGACAGCGCGGCGGACATCGCGCTGTTCGATCTGGAAGATGCCGTCACGACCGACAATAAGGTGCTAGCGCGCCAACGGGTCCACGATTGTCTGGCCAGCCGCGCCGAAGGCCGGGACCGTTTGTGGGTTCGGGTCAATCCGCTGGACGGTCCCCATACGCTGCTTGACCTCGCCGCGATCATGCCCGCGCGCCCCGGTGGCATCATGCTCCCCAAAGTCGACGGGCGGCAGGATGTGGAGCGGCTCGACCATTATCTCTCCGCGCTTGAAGTCGCCAATGGCATCGATGAAGGCTCGACCCCGCTGATCGTGCTGGTCACCGAAACGGCGAAAGCGATGTTCCATACGGGCGATTATAAGGGCGCGCCGCGCGTCGTTGCGCTCACTTGGGGCGCGGAGGATCTGGCCGACTCGATCGGCGCCAGCAGCAACCGCAATGACGATGGCAGCTATGGCTTCACCTATGAACTGGCGCGGTCCATGTGCCTGCTCGGCGCAGCGGCCGCCGGTGTGACGGCGATCGAAACGATCCAGGGCGATTTCCGTGATCTCGAAGGCCTGAAGGCCCGTGCGGAAAAAGTACGGCGTGATGGCTATCGCGGCATGCTGGCGATCCATCCGGCGCAGGTCGACGTCATCAACGCCGCCTTCACGCCCACCGAGGAGGAAATAGCGCAGGCGATTGAAGTGTTTGATATATTTGCGAAAAATCCGGGCGTCGGCGCGATCGGTTACAAGGGCGGGATGCTTGATCGTCCCCATCTCAGCCGCGCTGAGCATTTACTCCGACAAGTAGGGCGATTGTGAAAAGCGAAACTCTTGTCCGCTTCGCTGTACACTTAAAGGCCGGTGACCATATCGTCATCGGCCAGGCCTGTGGCGAACCCACCACCCTAGTCGAGGCGCTGATCGACCAGGGCCGGGATATTCCGGGCCTGTCCGCTTTCATCGCTACCAGTTTTTCCGGCCTCTTCACCCCGGCCACCGCCGACAGCTTCGCCCTGTCCAGCATGGGCGCGATCGGCGCGCTGCGGTCCATGACCAAGGCGGGCAAGCTGCAGGTCATTCCCGTCCATGTCAGCCAGGTCGGCCCACTCATCACCGCCGGGATCATCCCCTGCGACGTAGCGATGATCCAGGTCAGCCCGGCCGACGAACAGGGCAATCATAGCTGCGGCCTGATCAGCGATTATGTCCGCGCCGCCGTCGACAAGGCGCGGTTCGTCATCGCCGAAATCAACGAAGCGGTCCCCTTCACGCCGGGCGAAACCATCCCGGCCTCGGCGATCGACGTCGCCATCCCCGTCAACCGTCCGCCGGTCGAAGTCGCCCCCGCCGCGATCGGTCCCACCGACGAAGCCATCGCCCGCCACTGTGCCGCCTATATCGGCGACGGCGCGGTGATCCAGACTGGGGTTGGGGCTGTGCCCGATGCGATCCTGCGGCTGCTACACGACCGCAAGGATCTGGGCGTCCATTCCGGCATGCTTGGCGATGGCCTTGTCGAACTGGTGGAGGCAGGCGTCATCACCAATGCGCGCAAGGAGGTCGACCCCGGCGTGTCGATCAACGGCGCGCTCATCGGCACGAAGCGCCTCTACGACTGGGCGCACCGCAACCCGGCCATCCGCATGTGCGCGACCAGCTATACCCACGAGGCCGCTGTGCTGGGCCGCCTCTCGCGCCTGGTCACGATCAACAGCGCGCTGGAGGTGGACCTGACCGGACAGGTCAATGCCGAACAATCGGGCGCAGCCTATCTGGGCGGCACCGGCGGGCAGGTAGATTTCGTCCGGGCCGGTAGCCGCTCGCCGGGCGGCCGCTCGATCATCGCGCTGTCGGCTTCAGCCAAGGGCGGCACGCTCAGCAAGATCGTCGCCCAGCTTTCCGGCCCGGTCACCACCGCCCGTACCGACGTGGACGTCATCGTCACCGAATATGGCGCGGCCGAACTCAAGGGGCAAAGCCTCGCCGAGCGCACTCGCCGCCTGATCGCCATCGCCCATCCAGACTTTCGCGAGGAATTGAACCGGGCCGCCCATATCATCGCGCAAAGGGGGTTTTAGATGATCACGCGGAGGCGCGGAGACGCGGAGAGTAGATGGAGTGCCGCAGGCTTTGAATCAGGCTTCTCCTGCCCGTGGAAAGATCAGATCGGCTTCGCCGCACACGCTTCTTCTCTGCGCCTCCGCGACTCCGCGCGAACCCTCTCTTCTTCTAGCATCGAAGCCCGCCCATGACCGACGCCATCCTCTTCGACGCCCGCCCCGATGGCATTGCCGTCTTGACGATCAACCGCCCCGACCAGCGCAACTGCCTCAGCCGCGAAGTGCGCGAAGGCTTGCGCGCCGCATGGGACAGGTTCGAAACGGACCCGGCGCTGCGCGTCGCCATCCTGACAGGATCGGGCGACAAGGCCTTCTGCGCGGGTGGCGACCTCAAGGAAATGGTCGAAACCGGCATGACCGTTCCGCCGCGCGCCATGTTCCCGCTGCCTTACGACACGATCGAATTGACCAAGCCCACGATCGCCGCCGTCAACGGCGTCGCTTTCGCGGGCGGCTGGATGATCGCGCAGGCCTGCGACCTGTGCGTCGCCAGCACCACTGCGCGCTTTGCCATCACCGAGGTCAAGGTCGGCCGCTCGTCCCCCTGGGCCTCACCGCTCATTCACATGATCCCGCAGCGGATCATGATGGAGATCATCCTGACCGGCAAGCCGATCACCGCCCAGCGCGCTTATGAGATCGGCCTCGTCAACCGCCTAGCCGAACCCGAAGCACTGCTGGACGCCGCCATCGCTTTGGCCACCGAAATATTGGACGGCGCGCCTTTGTCGGTGAAGGCGGGCCGCGACACGGTGATGCTTGCGACCGAGATGGGCCGCTCCGCTGCGCTCCAGGCCGCCCGTGCAGCGTCGGAATACACCTACCAAAGCGAAGATGCACAGGAAGGCCCGCGTGCCTTCGCCCAAAAGCGCCCGCCCCAGTGGCAGGGCCGATAGATGACAAGCGAGGATGCCATGACAGATCTGACACAGCCGGTCACCGTCCCGGTCGACGCCTATATATCGCCCGATTATGCGCGCGCCGAACAGGACCGGTTGTGGCGCAAAGTCTGGCTTCAGGCCGCCCGGCTGGAGGACATTCCAAATGTGGGCGACTTCGTCACCTACGACATTCTCGAAGACTCGGTCATCGTCATGCGGACCGGCCTCAACGAACTGCGTGCCTTCCACAATGTCTGCCCCCATCGTGGCCGCCGTCTGATCGACACGCCGGCGGGCGCTCGCAACGCACGCGGCAACCGCACCAGTATCATCTGCGGCTTCCACGGCTGGACCTTCGATCGAACCGGGCAATGCACCTTCGTCAACCATCAGGATGATTGGCAGGGCAAGCTGACCGCGGAACGCACCGCGCTGGGCAAGGTACGGGTCGACACATGGGGCGGCTGGGCATGGATCAGCCTTGGTCCCGACGGGGAGTCGCTGACCGACTATCTGGGCGTCGTGCCGGGCATGCTCGACCCCTTCGGCCTCCAGAATATGCGCTATCGCTGGCGCAAATGGATCATCTTCGACTGCAACTGGAAGGTCGCGCTCGAAGCCTTCAGCGAAACCTATCATGTCCAGACCACCCACCCCGAATTCAATGCCTTCGGCGAATTTCGCGGCTGGGCGCGCCAACATGGCCTGCACAGCAATATCGGCTATGACGCGCCCAAGAATATGGACGAAAACCAGGCCAAGTTGCGCGTCGGATCGGGTGAAGACCCGCGCCTCTCGACGGCGGAGATGCAGCTCTTCACCTGGGAAAATGCCAACACCAATACGACCATGACGCTGGTCAACGCGGCGCAGCGGCTGAAGGACGAACTG
This sequence comes from Sphingobium sp. KKT206, assembly GCF_055640555.1. Classification (NCBI taxonomy): domain Bacteria; kingdom Pseudomonadati; phylum Pseudomonadota; class Alphaproteobacteria; order Sphingomonadales; family Sphingobiaceae; genus Sphingobium; species Sphingobium sp. KKT206. The sequence goes on along the minus strand of NZ_CM145765.1, from coordinate 238,740 downwards.
CCCGAAGGCACCCCCGCGCCGCAGGTGTTGCAGCATTGGTTGGCCACCGCCCGCGCCGACGACGCCAAGCGCGGCGTCATCTGGCCGGTGGTCGAGCCATCCCATACCGCCAGGAGCGGCACCGCCTGGCAGATATTCCCCAATTTCCAGATCGGCCATGCCGTCAACAACATGCTCTGCTATTCGGCCCGTCCCTATCAGGGCGATCCGGACAAATGTATTTTCGAGGCAGCAGTCTACGAACTCTTCCCCGACGGCGAAGCGCCCGCGACCGACTGGGAATATACCAAACCGGAGGAATGGCCGCCGGTCCTGCAACAGGATTTCACCAACATGGCCGCCGTCCAGCAGGGCATGAAGAATGTCGGCTTCCGCGGCACCCAGCCCAACCCCTATATGGAGCGCTCGGTCGCCAGCCTGCACCAGAATCTGGCGCGTTACATGGGCACCGGGGCACCAAAGTCGATCGACTAAATATCTGAGATACCTATTGAGAAGCCCGCCGCCATATCTGGCGACGGGCTTCTAACTTGCCGGCGCTCAAGCCGTTTTATTCGAACGGCTCTTCGCCCTGTAACTTGGTGCGATGCATCATGCGGTTGGAGCTAGGATCATAGGCTTCGGCGCGGTGCATGGTGCCGGTATTGTCCCAGATCACCAGATCGCCGACGCTCCATTCATGGCTGTAGCTGAATTCTTCCTGCGTTGCCCATTCGCGCAGGCCAACCAGAATTTTGGCACTTTCTATGGGGGTCACGTCTTTGACACGATGGGCGGTGCAGCCAAGGACCAGCGACTTGCGGCCCGATTTGTGGTTCCACACCAGCGGTAGTTCATTTTCGCCGATCCGCTGCATCCCTTCAATCTTGGCGAGGCTGGGTTCCGGTTCATAATAGAAGACCGTCGCCCACACTGAATGAATTACGCGCAGCTTCTCATATTCCGCCTTCTGCGCGTCGCTCAGCGCTTCATAGGCGGCATAGGTGTTGCAGAAGCCGGTATTGCCGCCCCACGGTGCCTTGACCTTGCACGATAGCAGCGACGCCAAGATCGGCGTGTCGTTCATCGTGCCGTCGATATGCCAGTAGAGCGAGCCTTTTAGATATTCGGCGCTCTGCGGATTTTCCTTCACGTCGAGCGTGATCTTGTGGATCTTGTGGTTGGTGCCGTCCTGCATTTCGGGCGCGAATGTGCCGAGCGTCTTGGTGAAGGCGATCTGTTCTTCGTCGTCGAAATCGATCTTGGGAAACACCAGCACGCCGCGCTGTTCCAACAGCTCGCGCAGCTGCGGTCCCAGATCCCCCGCCAGCAATTCCGCCTTGCTGTTCAGGATGCGGCTACCGATGTTCGGCTTGATCTCTTCATGCGCCATGCGCGTGATTGCGGTGCTTGCCATGTCCGACTCTCCTCAGTCTTCCCTATGTCTTGAACACATGTTCAGCACGGGGTCGAAAAAAAGTCAACATGCCTCATTTTTCAGGCGAGGAGCTTATCCAGCCAGCGTTCGACCGCCTGGCGCGCATCGTCATGCCCGGCGCTGACGTCCAGACCCTTTTCCATGACCAACGCCCGTCCTGCACTGGCGAGCAGCACACTCATGGCCGCAGCCGTCATACCTTGCTCGGCCAGTTTCGGCCCAAGCAGCCGGTCGAGACAGGCGGTCTGGCGAGCGCGCATCGCTTCGCTGTGGCGCGTGATTTCTGCGCGGATTGCCTTGCGGTGATTGGCCAGCGCGACAAATTCCATCGCCAGCGCGGTGCGGCTGGTATCGGTGAAGAAACGCCACAGCGCACGCACCGGATCGTCGCTGGCCAGCGCCTGGTCGATCATCGCATCACTTTGCTGCGCGCCGCGCCGGAATACGGCGAGCAGCAGGTCATCGGTGGTTGGGAAATAATAATGCACCAGTGATGGTGGCAATTTCGCGCGCAAGGCAACGCGCCGCGAACTGGCGGCGGCATAGCCTTCATCGCGGATCACCTGTTCGGCAGCGTTAACGATGCGGGCACGGGTTTCGGAGCTTTCGGCTCCAATGCGACGTTTCTGGACCATGGTGCCAGCATAAGAGCCGGTGACGCGTGCGCAAGGCGCTTGGGGCACGGCGCTCTTCTGTTCGGGCTTAATGCGATCCCATATAGCGGCCGCCATTGGTGCTGATCGTCTGGCCGGTGATGTAGCTGGCCTCCTCCGACGCCAGATAGGCGCAGGCGGCGGCAATATCCTCCGGCTTGCCCACGCGCTTCATCGGCAGGGTCTGGGCAAAGGCATCGACGTCGATCGGTGCTGCGCGCAGCATGGGCGTGTCGATGAAGCCGGGCGGCACCATGTTGAACGTCACGCCGCTGGCGGCGAATTCCAGTGCCAGCGCCTTGGTCATGCCCATCAATCCGCCCTTGGACGAGACATAATGGCCCTGGGCAAAGGAACCGGACTGGACCGAGGAGGAGGTGATGTTGATCACACGGCCCCATTGGGCGGCGAGCATGTCGGGCAAGACTTCCTTGGTCAGCAGATATGGTCCGCGCAGGTTGATGTGGATGACCTTGTCGAACAGGTCGTCCTCAATCTCCATGAACGGGGTGAAGGGCGCGATGCCGGCATTGTTGACCAGGATGGCGACGGGGCCGAGCGTGGCGCGCGTTTCCTCCGCCGCGGCATGGATGGCGGCCTTGTCCGAACAGTCGGCGGCGATGGCAATGGCGGTGCCACCGGCATCCCTGATCATCTGCGCGGTTTCGGCGGCACCTTCGGCATTGATGTCCCAGATAGCGATCTTCGCCGTGTCTTCGGCTAGGCGGATGGCGATGGCCCGCCCGATACCCGACCCCGCGCCCGTCACCACCGCGACCTTGCCATTGAGAGAGCGTGTCATCGAAAAATCCTTCCTGCCATGCCGACCATTTCGTCGTTTGAACGGGTGATCAACATCGCCGCCGACGCTGTCAAGCAAGGCCTGGTTTGATCGCCTCGGCGAACCGGCGGCGGAGCGTCAATGACGCGCAAACAAAGCCGCGGGAAGCACTGCGTAAGTCGCGTCCTGAGTGGGATCAGGCTTTTCGCCATGATCGGCGGCCGGAAGCAGCAGCTTCATGTCGAACTGGACGTCGCGCCGCGCGAACAGCCAGCGGCCGTTCTCCTTGCGATAATTATCCACATAGCGGACGCTTTGGACGTCATGCGCGAGGCCACCCTTGCCATCGGGGATCAGGTGCCAGGCGATGGCGTAGACTTCACCTTGCGCCGTGTCGCCATCGACGCTGATCAGATGATTGCAGATATGGTGACTGCCGATATGCATGTGGGGCAGCGACCGTTCGAGAAAGGCATAATAGTTCGTGACCGGGCCGCTCGAATAAGGGCCGTGATTATCGATCGCATCGTCCGTATAGAGCGTGCGCAGCAGCGCGAGATCCTTACGATCGACGCCACGCGAATAAAGCTGCGCCAGCTGCCGTATCTCTTCCTTGGCGACCAATATGTGCAGCGCGTCCATCCGGCCTCTCCCTCTATCCAGGGGGAAGGGTCTAAGCCGGATGGTGTCGGCGCGTCACCACCGCCTTGGCTGATATCGGCCCGGCGATCCTGCTCCTAGCCCATTGCCTCTTCCGGCCAATAGAGCCGCATCGGATTGTCGATCAGCAGCTTGCGTTGCAACTCTGCCGTTGGCGCGATGCGCGGGATCATGTCGACCAGATGGCCATCGTCGGGGATGGCGTCCTGCATATTGGGGTGGGGCCAGTCGGTGCCCCACAGCACGCGGTCCTGATAGTCGGCGACCAATGGCGCCACCGCATCGGCAAAGGCGTTCCATGGGGCGCCATTCGGATCGAGGCGGTCAGGACAGGTCGCCTTGAACCAGATGTCGTCACGGCTGTCGAGGAAGGTGCGAAAGGCCTTCATATCCGCGCCGTCCGGCCCCTGGGTCACGTCGGGGCGGCCCATATGGTCGATCACGAGGGGCACGGGGATGGCATCCATGAAGGGGCGCAATTCTTCCAATATGTCCGCCTCGAAATAGATGACTACGTGCCAGCCCGCTGGCAGGCGGCTGGCGACTTCCAGAAACTTGTCCTTGGGGGCGTCGTCGACCAAGCGCTTGAGGAAATTGAAGCGGATGCCGCGGATGCCGCCGTCATGGAGGGCCAGGAGGTCAGCCTCCGAGATCGCCGGATCAACGACAGCGACGCCCCGTGCTTTGCCGTTAGACTTGGCGATGGCGTCTAGCGTCGCGCTATTGTCGGTGCCGTGGCAGCTGGCTTGGACAATGACGTTGCGGTCGAAACCCAGATGGTCGCGCAGGGCGAACAACATGTCCGGTCCGGCGTCTTCGGGCAGATATTTCGCCTTAGCGCTGAACGGGAAGTCCGCCATCGGCCCGAACACATGGCAGTGCGCATCAATCGCGCCGGGCGGGGGCGTACAGAGCGGTTTGGACGGGTTGCCGTGCCATGAAACGATCCGAGTCATATCTTAAAAACTCCGTTCGCCCTGAGCCTGTCGAACCGTAGGTCGGCGAAGCCAACGGCTGTTGTTTCTTCAAGAAAAGTGGAGGGCTTCGACAGGCTCAGCCCGAACGGTCAGGAAAAAATGGTGCCATCCATGAGCTTGCGGGCGGTGCGCAGCATGGCGGCGCTGGTGACCGAGCCGCTCTCGTCCAGTTCCATGACGCAGGTGGTTTCACCGGTGGGATGTTCCACCGATAGCGTCTTGCGCGACCCATCGGGAATGTTGGCGACGTCGGCGGCGGGCGACCCGTCGATCAGGCAGGCCGTCGCGACGCTGACTGCACCCAGCACGCCGATCGATGCATGGGCGCGATGCGGAATGAAACTGCGCACCGTAACCGCGCCACCATTGCGGGGCGGGGCGACCAGCATCATCTTGGGCACCGACTTTTCTGTGACATCGCCCAGGTTCATGCGTTCGCCGACGGCGAGGCGGATCTTTTCGATGCGGGCTTTCAAATCGCTGTCCTTGTCCAGCGTATCGCGATCTTCATAGCCGGTAATGCCGACGTCGCGCGCCTGCATCACGACGCAGGGCATGCCATTGTCGATCAGGGTGACGCGGACGCCCTCGACTTCGTCATAGGCGTTGCCAGTGGGAAGCAGCGCGCCGCATGAGGAACCGGCGGTGTCGCGAAACTCCAGCGGGATGGGGGCGGCGCTGCCGGGGACGCCGTCGATGCGGGCGTCGCCATGATAGCGGACAGTGCCGCCGGGCGTCTGGACCGTGGCGATGGCGATCTGGCTGGTATTTTCCATGAAGATAGCGACCCGCGTCTCTTCCGGCTGCGCGGCGACGAGGCCGCGCTCGATCGCGAAGGGACCGATCCCGGCGAGGATATTGCCGCAATTTTGCGCGTCGCTGACGATCGCCTGGTCGACGAAAACCTGCAGGAAGAGATAGTCGATATCGACGCCATCCCTGGCGGACTTCTTCACGACCGCGACCTTGCTGGTCAGCGGGTCGGCCCCCCCCATGCCATCGATCTGGCGGGGATCGGGCGATCCCATGGCGCGCAGCAGGAAGGCGTCGCGGGCGGCGGTGTCGGCGGGGAGGTCGTCGGCCAGGAAATAGCCGCCCTTCGACGTGCCGCCGCGCATCCACATGACGCGGGCGGAGGTGAGGGCGTCAGACATATTTAAGGCCCATCTCTTCGAGGCGGGGGCGCATATTGTAGATGTCGAGGCCGAGCTCGCCTGCGGCCAGGCGGACGCGCTTGGCTTCTTCGGCGGCTTCGCGGGCCTGTGCTTTTTCCAGCACGGCAACGGCGTCGGCGCGCGGCACGACGCACACACCATCATCGTCGGCGATGATCACGTCGCCTGCGTTGACCAGTGCGTTGGCGCAGACGACCGGGACATTGACCGATCCAAGCGACCCCTTGATCGTGCCCTGGGCGTGGACCGCTTTCGACCAGACCGGGAAATTCATCTGTTTCAAGTCGCGCAGGTCGCGGACGCCGGCGTCGATGATCAGGCCGCGGCAGCCGCGCGCCTGGGCGGAGGTCGCGAGCAGGTCGCCGAAATAGCCATCGGTGCACGGGCTGGTCGGCGCGAGGACGAGGATGTCGCCTTCCTTGAGCTGTTCGATCGCGACATGAACCATCCAATTGTCGCCGGGAGGGGCGGAGATGGTGACGGCGCTGCCCGCGATGCGGGCGCCGGGATAAATGGGGCGCATGTGCGGGGCAAGCAGGCCGGTGCGGCCCTGCGCTTCATGGACGGTGGCGACGCCGCATTGGGCGAGACCGTCGATGACGGAAAGGTCCGCCCGTTCGATATTCTGGACGACGATGCCGGACATGGGCGCTTGCTCCTCTTTCCTAAACCAGACAGCGACATGGACAATAGTGGCGCCATGCTCAAATCCGTTCTGGCGCGGCCGCATAAAATTTTGCTAATTGTCAAAAATGCAGGTCGATCAGTTCAATATCCGGCATCTCGCCGCGATGGCCGCCGTGGTGGAGCAAGGCAGCGTCAGCCTGGCGGCGCGGGCGGTGAATTTGACCCAGCCTGCGGTGACCCAGGGCATCGCCAAGCTGGAGGCGCAATTGGGCGCGGCTTTGTTCGAGCGGCGACCGGGCGGGATGGTGCCGACGCCGGTCGCGCTGCGCTTCAAGCCGCGCGTCGATGTGGCGTTGCGACTGATCGGCAGCAGCCGGGTGACGGCCGCGCAAATCCGGGCCTTCGTCGCGCTGGCGCGCGGTGGCAGCTATGCGGCGGCGGCGGTGCAGGCCGGGGTGGCGGAGCCTTCGTTGCATCGCGCGGTCGGCGATCTGGGGCTGGCGCTGGGGGTGCGTCTCGCCGAGCGGCGGGGGAGGGGGTTGATGCTCACCCGCGCCGGGGTGACGCTGGCGCGCCGATTGCGGCTGGCACTGGCTGAGCTGCGCCAGGGGCTGGAAGAGATTGCCGAACTGATGGGGGAGGATAGCGGGCGGATATTGGTAGGGGCCATGCCGCTCAGCCGGGCCCGGCTGCTGCCGCTGGCGATCACCAGCTTTCGCCGGGAATTTCCGCAGGTCGATATTTCGGTGGTCGAAGGGTCGCATGCCGAACTGGTGGGACCGTTGCGCGATGGTGAGATCGACATGATGGTCGGCGCGTTGCGCGATGCGACCATTGGACAGGATCTGATCCAGCAACCCTTGTTCGAGGATCGACCGACGATCTTCGCGCGGGCGGGGCATGTGCTGGAGCAGGGCTGGAATGGCGATGATCTGCGGCGCTTTCCCTGGATATTGCCGCCCGAAGGGACGCCGCTGCGGCAATTATGGCAGGCAATGTTCGCCGCGCTGGGCGGCGACTTGCCTGCCGTGCCGATCGAGTGCGGCTCCGTGATGACGGTGCGGCAATTGCTGGTGAGCGGCGATTATCTCACCTTGTTGTCGGTCGATCAGTTGCGGGTCGAACTCGACAGCGGGATGCTGGCCGATATCGGTCCGGCGCCCGGCGAGATCAGCCGGACCATCGGCGTCACCAGTCGCGCCGATTGGCGACCGACCCGGTTGCAGCAACAGTTTATGGCGGCAATCGAACAGGCCGTCGCAACCATGAATTCGTAAAATCTTATGATACGCCCCCGGATATGATTGGCCGGGCGGGATACAATCCGGCATGCCCTTTCCCATGGAGCAGGAAGTCGGTCTTATCGGGTTTGGCGAGGCAGGGTCCACCTTTGCGCTGGCGGGGGCTTGGGCTGCGGCCGCCCATGTCTATGATGCCAAGACCGATGCGGCGGCCACGCGTGACGCGATGCTGGCGGCCTATAGGCAGGCGGGCGTCCTGCCCGCGCGCTTTCTGGAAGACGCGCTGGATGGCGTCGGGCTGATCCTGTCGCTGGTGACGGCGGACCAGGCGCTGGCGGTGGCCGAGGCTGCTGCGGCGATGATTGCGCCAGGCGCGCTTTATTGCGACATGAACAGCGTTGCGCCGCAGACCAAGCAGGCCGCGGAGCGCGCGATCGCGGCGGCGGGTGCCCATTATGTCGATGTTGCTGTGATGGCGCCGGTTGATCCGGCGCGGTTGAATGTCCCCCTGTTGTTGAGCGGTGGCCGTGCCGACGAAGCGCAGGCGCGGCTGGCGGCGCTGGGCTTTGCCAAGACCCGTATCGTGGGTGCCGATGTCGGGCGCGCATCATCGATCAAGATGATCCGCTCGGTTATGGTCAAGGGCATGGAAGCGCTGACCGCCGAATGTGTGCTGGCGGCCGAGGCGGCCGACGTGCTGGACGAGGTGCTGGCATCGCTCGACGCGAGCGAGAAAGCCAAGCCCTGGGGTGCGCGGGCCGACTATAATCTCGACCGGATGCTGGTGCATGGCCTGCGCCGTGCGGCCGAGATGGAGGAAGTGGTCAAGACGCTTGAAGGCGTTGGCACGGGGGCCGCGATGACGCGCGGCACGGTCGAGCGGCAGCGGGTGATCGGGGCGCTGGGCGTGAAGATAGTGCCGGAAGGGCTGGGCGCGAAGATTGCGCATATTGTTCGCGACTCTCCTGTCCGTCATCCCCGCGAAGGCGGGGATCCATCTCCTGCGTTTGCGATGGAGGAAGCGTTGGGAGATGGGTTCCCGCCTTTGCGGGAATGACGGGGGTTTTGGGGCGGGCGTGGTGCGCTGTCGCCTGAGACCCCGGCTTGCGCTGGGGTGACGGAATAAGGATTGAGGAAAGAGACGCGATGAGCCTGATTATCGATTGCCATGGCCATTATACGGTGTTGCCGAAGGGGCATGACACCTGGCGCGAAGAGCAAAAGACTGCGTTCAAGGCGGGTACGCCCTGTCCGCCCTATCCCGACATCAGCGACGCGGAAATTCGCGAGACGATCGAGGCGAACCAGTTGCGCCTGATCAAGGAGCGCGGCGCGGACCTGACGATCTTTTCGCCGCGCGCGTCGGCCATGGCGCCGCATGTCGGCGACGAGGCGATGGCCAAGGAATGGGCGATGCGCTGCAACGACCTGATCGCGCGGGTGGTGGCGATGTTCCCCGAAACCTTCGTTGGTGTATGCATGTTGCCGCAGTCGCCCAAGGCCGACATGAGCAACAGCATCGCCGAGCTGGAACGCTGCGTCGAGATGGGCTTCATCGGCTGCAACCTCAATCCCGATCCGGGTGGCGGGCATTTCACCCATCCGCCGCTGACGGACAAATATTGGTATCCCTTCTACGAAAAGATGGTCGAGCTGGACGTGCCCGCGATGATCCATGTGTCGGGGAGCTGTAATCCGGCGATGCACGCGACCGGCGGCTATTATATCGCCGCCGACACCATCGCTTTCATGCAGTTGCTGGAAGGCGATCTGTTCAAGGATTTCCCGACGCTGCGCTTCATCATTCCGCATGGCGGCGGCGCTGTGCCCTATCATTGGGGGCGCTATCGCGGCCTTGCCGACATGTTCAAGAAGCCGGACCTGTCCACGCATCTGATGAACAATATCTTCTTCGACACCTGCGTCTATCATCAGCCGGGTGTCGATCTGTTGGCCGACGTGATCGACAACAAGAATATCTTGTTCGGATCGGAAATGGTCGGCGCGGTGCGCGGTATCGATCCGACCACTGGCCACTATTTCGATGACACCAAACGCTATGTCGATGCGCTGGAGATCAGCGATGCCGAGCGCGCCGCGATTTTCGAGGGCAATGCCCGCCGGGTGTTCCCGCGCCTTGATGCCCAGTTGAAGGAGAAGGGACTATGATAACAGAAGATCCCAAGCACCAGGATATCCATGAATATCTGGCCGAGATGGAGGATATTCCCGGCACCCGTGTCTTTACTGCCAAGCGGGCGCGGCAGGGCTATCATATGAACCAGTTTGCGATGAGCCTGATGAAGGACGAGAATCGCACCCGGTTCAAGGCCGACGAGCGCGCCTATATGGACGAATGGCCGCTGACCGAGGACCAGAAGGAAGCAATGCTGGCGCGCGATTATAATCGCTGCCTCGATCTGGGCGGCAATGTCTATTTTCTGGCGAAGCTGTTTTCGACCGATGGCATTCCGTTCGCCGAAGCCGTCAGCACCATGACGGACATGGAATTCCCGCAATATCGCGAGATGATGATGAACGGTGGTCGTTCGCCCGAAGGCGTGCGGTCGATCAGGGCCAATGAAGCTGCGGCTGCGGCCAAGAATGAGGATCGCTGATATGGCGCGAATTACTGCTGGTGTGGCGTCGAGCCATGTGCCGCTGCTGGGCGTGGCGTCGGACTTCAACAAGGATCGGGACGAGTATTTTGGCCCCATTTTCGCGGGCTATGATTGGACGCGCGAATGGGAGAAGGCCGAAAAGCCCGATGTCATCATCCTCGTTTATAATGACCATGCGTCCGCCTTCGACATGAAGATCATCCCGACCTTCGCGATCGGCTGTGGCGAGCGCTACAAGTCGGCCGATGAAGGCTGGGGCCCGCGCGCTGTGCCGGACGTCGAGGGGCATCCTGACCTTGCCTGGCATATCGCGCAGAGCCTGGTGCTGGACGAATTCGACATGACCATCATCAACGAGATGGATGTCGACCATGGCCTGACCGTGCCGCTTTCCATGATGTTCGGTAAGCCCGACGCCTGGCCGTGCAAGGTCGTGCCTTTGGCGGTCAACGTCGTCACCTATCCGCCGCCATCGGGCAATCGTTGTTGGGCACTGGGCGAGGCGGTGCGCAAAGCGGTCGAGAGTTTTCCCGAAGATCTGAATGTTCAGATCTGGGGCACGGGCGGCATGAGCCACCAGTTGCAGGGGCCGCGCGCGGGCCTGATCAACAAGGAATGGGACAATAAATTCCTGGACGGGCTGATCGGTGACAGCGACCATCTGCGCCGCATTCCGCATATCGAATATCTGCGCGAAACCGGCAGCGAAGGTATCGAGATGGTGATGTGGCTGGTGATGCGCGGCGCGCTGGGGAAGAAGACCCGCGCGCTGCACCGCCATTATCATGTGCCTTGCTCCAACACCGCGATCGGCCATCTGGTGCTGCGCCCGGACAATGGCGAAGGGCTGGACATGACCGGAAGCGATACGGTTACGGCGATCGCGGCGGAGTAAATCGGCGGGGTGGGCGCATGAGATCAGGCGCAGCGCCTGCCTCACGGCCCCACCCCAACCCCTCCCCTGAAGGGGAGGGGCTTTTTGATTGGTACGGAGATTATTATGCGTATTGCTTTGGCTGGCGCGGGTGCCTTTGGCGAAAAGCATCTGGATGGCCTCAAGAATATCGATGGCGTGACGGTGACGTCGCTGGTCGGTCGCCGGCTGGACGCGACCCAGGCGATTGCCGACAAATATGGCATTGGCCATGCGACCACCGAATTAGCCGAGACGCTGGCCCGCGACGATGTCGATGCGGTGATCCTGTGTACGCCGACGCAAATGCACGCGGCGCAGGCCATTGCCTGCATGGACGCGGGCAAGCACTGCCAAGTCGAAATTCCGTTAGCGGATAGCTGGGCCGATGCGCAGGAGGTGCTGGCCAAACAACAGGAAACGGGCCTTGTCTGCATGGTCGGGCATACGCGACGGTTCAACCCCAGCCACCAATATGTCCATAATCTGATCACCGCAGGCGATCTGAACATTCAACAGATGGATGTGCAGACCTATTTCTTCCGCCGCAAGAATATCAATGCGAAGGGCGAAGCGCGGAGCTGGACCGACCATCTTCTGTGGCATCACGCGGCGCATACGGTCGATCTGTTCGCTTATCAGGCGGGCAAGATCGTGTCGGCCCATGCGATGCAGGGGCCGATCCATCCCGAACTGGGGATCGCCATGGACATGTCGATCCAGTTGAAGAGCGAGAGTGGGGCGATCTGCACCTTGTCGCTGTCGTTCAACAATGACGGGCCGCTCGGCACCTTCTTCCGCTATATCGGCGACACGGGCACCTATATCGCGCGCTACGACGATCTGGTTAATGGCAAGGAAGAGCCGATCGACGTGTCAAAGGTGGACGTGTCGATGAACGGCATCGAGTTGCAGGACCGCGAGTTCATCGGCGCGATCCGCGAAGGCCGCGAGCCCAATTCGAGCGTCGCGAAGGTCTTCGACTGCTATCGCGTGCTAGGCGAATTGGAACAACAGCTGGTCTGATCGACATCCCTTCGGGGTCGCACGAAAGGGCGCAGTCGGGGCAACCGGCTGCGCCCTTTTGCGTCAGGCCGTCAGCAGCGGATGCGCCATGCGCAGATCGTCGAGCATATTTTCTATGAGCGCGACGTCCGCAATCGTACCGGTCGGCGTCGCGTTCCAGTTGCAATGGGGGTGGGTGGCGCGGCTATACACGCGCAGCGGGCCGATCACCCGGCGCCAGTGATGCTTGCTGCTGCCATGGTCGCGCACCAGTCGGGCCACGAGCAGGTCGATGAGCTTGTCGGCCGTCATGCGCCAACCCTTAAAGGCGCAGGCGGGTGCGTCAACTCTCGCGCGCGGCGCGCCAGCTGCGCGGCGGCTGGCCGACATGGCGGGCGAAGAAGCGCGAAAAATAGGCGGGATCTTCGAAGCCGACGGCATAGGCGATGTCGGTGACCGACAGCTGGGAATAAAGCAGCATCCGGCGCGCCTCCAATAACGCGCGGTCGTCGAGCATCTGCGCGGGCGAGCTGTTCGCGACGCGCGCGCAGGCCTGGCGCAGGGCCGTGAGGCTGACGCCGAGCGCGCGGGCATGGGCGGATACCGGCTCGCGCAGGCGGAACCGCTGGTCGATCCGTTCCCGCAGGCGCGCAACCAATGCGGCCTGGCGCGGGGTGCCGGGCTGAACCTGCTGGCCCAAAGTGGCATGACGTAGCGCCAGCACCATGAGATGCAGCAATGCGGATTCGACCGCAGCGCGCTGGCCTGGCCCGGCCCAGCTTAACTCCTGATCCATGCGGGTGATGGCGTCTTCTGCTGCGGCGCGGTCCGATCGAGGGAGCGCGACGGCTTGAGGGTGGGCGAAGAGAGGAACGAGGTCCGCATCGCGCAGGACGAGGTGGCGCAGATAGCTGTCGGCGATGGTGACCACGGCCCCGCGCGATTCACTGGCCCAGGTAAAACCATGGACGATGCCCGCCGGGATGAGCAGCAGGCAGGGGGCGTCGAAGCGAACCGCAGCCTCCTCCGCCTGCATCGCCCCGCCCCCTTCGGCGATCAGGATGATATGATTGAGGTCGCGATGGACATGGGGGCGGATTGTCCATTCGCTGGGTCGCGAGCGGTCGTCCAGACTTTCGACATGCACGAACCCCTCCGCAACGCTGCGCTGTGGCTCGCCATAAAGATAGAAGCTGGGGAGGGGCGAGGCGGTCATGGCTTATCGGCGTTGGCGCAGCGCCAGCAGCAATCCCGCGCCCAGCAACGATCCCGAAGCCATGACAATGGTGACGAGTGGCAGGGTGAAGTCGAGGCTGAACAGAAAGCCCGCCAATATCGGCCCCAACGCTGCGCCGCCCCGGCCCACGCCGATGACGATACCGGTCCCGCCCGCGCGCACGGCGGTCGGAAAGGACTGGGCGATCAGCGCATAGAGACCCACGACCGCAGCGTTCGTGAAGAAGCCGGCGGATGCCGCAATCAAGCTGAGGCCAGACAGTGTCGTCTGTTCCTGGCCGAACAACGTGACCATGATGGTCGATGCAACCATGGTAATGATGACCAGAGGGCGGACAGCGATGCGCCAGCTTAGGACGCTGAGCAGTAACGCACCCACTAGCCCGCCGACATTGGCCCAGACCAGCACGCTACCTGCGCTGGACGGAAGATAG
>NZ_CM145765.1:0-220000 GCF_055640555.1 Sphingobium sp. KKT206 | reverse complement strand
GGGGGAGCTGTGAGCAAGCTTTGATCCCGCGATTTCCGAATGGGACAACCCACCTTCACCATTTAAGACTGGTCCTGAGCAATCAGGATCCGTGTTAAATGGGAGAGGTATCACTAAGCTGAATAAAATAGGCTTTGGTGAGGCGAACCCGGAGAACTGAAACATCTCAGTACCCGGAGGAAAAGACATCAACCGAGATTCCGTTAGTAGTGGCGAGCGAACGCGGACCAGGCCAGTGCCTGGTGCTTAGTTAACAGAAGTGTCTGGAAAGGCACGCCATAGCGGGTGACAGCCCCGTATGTGAAAGCAAAGCATCAGGACTCGAGTAGGGCGGAGCACGTGAAACTCTGTCTGAACATGGGGGGACCACCCTCCAAGCCTAAATACTCGTACATGACCGATAGTGAACCAGTACCGTGAGGGAAAGGTGAAAAGCACCCCGATGAGGGGAGTGAAACAGTACCTGAAACCGGATGCCTACAAGCAGTGGGAGGGTCCTTGAGACCTGACCGCGTACCTCTTGCATAATGGGTCTGTGACTTAGTGTATCAAGCAAGCTTAAGCCGTTAGGTGTAGGCGCAGCGAAAGCGAGTCTGAATAGGGCGAGTTGAGTTTGATGCATTAGACCCGAAACCCGGCGATCTATGCATGACCAGGTTGAAGGTGCGGTAACACGCACTGGAGGACCGAACCGTTCAATGTTGAAAAATTGTCGGATGAGTTGTGCTTAGGGGTGAAAGGCCAATCAAGCCGGGAAATAGCTGGTTCTCCGCGAAATCTATTGAGGTAGAGCGTCGGATGATTGCCGTTGGGGGTAGAGCACTGGATGGTTGCGGGGGTCGCGAGATCTACCAACACTAACCAAACTCCGAATACCAACGAGTCTAGTCCGGCAGACAGACGGCGGGTGCTAAGGTCCGTCGTCAAAAGGGAAACAGCCCTAACCTACAGCTAAGGTCCCCAAGTCATCACTAAGTGGGAAAGCATGTGGGATTTCCAAAACAACCAGGAGGTTGGCTTAGAAGCAGCCATCCTTTAAAGAAAGCGTAACAGCTCACTGGTCTAAATAAGAGATCCTGCGGCGAAGATGTAACGGGGCTAAAGTGATGCACCGAAGCTTAGGGTGTGATCGTTTACGATCACGCGGTAGCGGAGCGTTCCGTAGGCCGTTGAAGCGATCTGGTAATGGGTCGTGGAGGTATCGGAAGTGCGAATGCAGACATGAGTAGCGATTAACAGTGTGAGATGCACTGTCGCCGAAATTCCAAGGGTTCCTGCTTAAAGCTAATCTGAGCAGGGTAAGCCGGCCCCTAAGACGAGCCCGAAGGGGGTAGTCGATGGGAACCACGTTAATATTCGTGGGCCTGGAGGTGTGTGACGGATGGTGTAAATGGTCTGGGCTTATTGGATTGCTCCAGGCTGTGAAATCGTCCCAGGAAATAGCCCCTCCGTATAGACCGTACCCTAAACCGACACAGGTGGAATGGTAGAGTATACCAAGGCGTTTGAGAGAAGTATCCTGAAGGAACTCGGCAAATTGCCTCCGTACCTTCGGAAGAAGGAGGCCCCACATAAGCGCAAGCTCTTGTGGGGGGCACAGGCCAGGGGGTAGCGACTGTTTAGCAAAAACACAGGGCTCTGCTAAGTCGGCTTCAAGACGACGTATAGGGCCTGACGCCTGCCCGGTGCCTGAAGGTTAAGAGGAGGTGTGCAAGCACTGAATTGAAGCCCAGGTAAACGGCGGCCGTAACTATAACGGTCCTAAGGTAGCGAAATTCCTTGTCGGGTAAGTTCCGACCTGCACGAATGGCGTAACGACTTCCCCACTGTCTCCAGGATATGCTCAGCGAAATTGAATTCTCCGTGAAGATGCGGAGTACCCGCGGTTAGACGGAAAGACCCCGTGCACCTTTACTGCAACTTCAGAGTGGCATTAGGAAAGAGCTGTGTAGCATAGGTGGGAGGCTTTGAAGCATCGACGCCAGTTGATGTGGAGCCATAGGTGAAATACCACCCTGCTGTTTTCTGATGTCTAACCTCGTACCGTTATCCGGTACAGGGACCCTCTGTGGTGGGTAGTTTGACTGGGGCGGTCGCCTCCTAAAGAGTAACGGAGGCGCGCGATGGTGGGCTCAGGACGGTTGGAAACCGTCTGTTAGAGTGCAATGGCATAAGCCCGCCTGACTGCGAGACTGACAAGTCGAGCAGAGACGAAAGTCGGTCATAGTGATCCGGTGGTCCCTCGTGGAAGGGCCATCGCTCAACGGATAAAAGGTACGCCGGGGATAACAGGCTGATGATTCCCAAGAGCTCATATCGACGGAATCGTTTGGCACCTCGATGTCGGCTCATCACATCCTGGGGCTGGAGCAGGTCCCAAGGGTTTGGCTGTTCGCCAATTAAAGTGGTACGTGAGCTGGGTTCAGAACGTCGCGAGACAGTTTGGTCCCTATCTGCCGTGGGCGTCGAAATTTGAGAGGAGTTGACCCTAGTACGAGAGGACCGGGTTGAACATACCTCTGGTGTACCAGTCGTTCCGCCAGGAGCGCAGCTGGGTAGCTATGTATGGACGGGATAACCGCTGAAAGCATCTAAGCGGGAAGCCTCCCTCGAGATAAGATTTCATCGAGCCGTCGTAGACCACGACGTTGATAGGCTGGATGTGGAAGTGGAGTAATCCATGAAGCTAACCAGTCCTAATTGCTCTGTTCGCGCTTAAACGGTTCACTTGTGAACCGCAGAGTCCCACCATCAATGACAGCACTGGCAACAGGTAGCTTGAATGAGACGGCGTGGTTCTTAAGCCAGCCAGAAATCACGACACACACAAAACACCGTGCACGGTATCGATTATAAACCCTGATTTTGCGCCAGCTTCATTGCTTGGTGACCATAGCGTCTGTGACCCACCCGATCCCATCCCGAACTCGGCCGTGAAACCAGTCTGCGCCGATGGTACTATTGCTCAAGCACTGGAAGAGTAGGGCGTCGCCAGGCATTGAAGCTCGCGCAAAATCAGCAAAAACCCATTCACATTGTCAAAAAAGGCGGCCCCAAAGCCGCCTTTTTTGCGTTACCCCAAAACCAAGGGGCAACCACGTGTCGCGGGATGGAGCAGCCCGGTAGCTCGTCAGGCTCATAACCTGAAGGTCGTAGGTTCAAATCCTACTCCCGCAACCAACAATAATTGCGATATCCCACCAGGGATCGCAGCCTTCGAAATACCCGCCCTAGAGGCGGGTTTTTTGCGTTCTAGGGCGATCGAGAGGATGCCGGCAAGATCGCCGCGCACGTCGATCTTAAGCTCACCGTCTTCGGGAACAAGAATGATTGCTTCGATGAGCGAACGGATGACCTCGGCCGCCTCGAAGCGCTTGTTCTCGTCATCATGCTCCAGGGCCTGATAGAGATTATCAAGCTGCGCCCGATAATGGTGCGCCATGTTCGGATGAAGCAGGGGAGGGGGCTCCTGGGCCTGCGCGAGGTCGCGCTCCAGTTCCTTCTTGCGTGCTTCCAGCCCTACCATCTTGGCGTTGATCTTGTCAGCCGCGCCGCCACGCAGGATCAGGTTCACAAGCATGTCGAGATCACGGTCAATTTTGGCAATTTCTTCCCGCGCCGCTGTGATAGCAGCGCCAGCGTCGCCCCTCATGCGGTTCATCTCCCTGGTGAATTCGTCGCAAAATTCTGTGAAGAGCGCAGGTTCCATCAAATGATGGCGCAACGCATGAAGCACGCGCCCTTCCAGACGGTCGCGCCGGATATTGAGGCGGTTGTCACAGGTACCCTTGTTCCGGGCTGCCGAGCAGCCCAGCATCATCGCTGAAATCATCGAATATCCGCCGCCGCAGCAACCGCATTGCAACAGGCCGGACAGGAGATATTTCTGGCGGCGGCGATCGCGGAAGTTTGCGGAGCCCACTGCGGCGTCTAGTTGATTCAACTGGCAGGATTTTTGCCGTTCCTTGGCATGCTGCCAGAGAGCATCATCGATGATGCGCAGTTCGGGCACGTCCTGAATGATCCATTCGGATTCCGGGTTGGGCCGGGCTTGCCGTTTGCCAGTATCAGGATCCTTGATGAAGCGTTGCCGATTCCAAACCAGCTTTCCGATATAAAGCTCATTGTTAAGGATCCCGGTGCCGCGCTTGGGATTGCCATTTATGGTACTAAAGCCCCAGGTGCCGCCGGTCGGTGCCACGATACCTTCTCTGTTCAGCTCGGTTGCTATCCGTTTGGCCGATTTGCCAGCGACATAGTCGCGAAAGATGCGCTGGATGACGCTTGCCTGTGCTTCATTGATGGAGCGGTTGCCCCGGATCAGTTCGCCGTTGGCATCGAGCCGTTTGACGACGTCATAACCATAGCTGTTACCACCCCCCGACTTGCCTTGCTCGACGCGGCCGCGCTGGCCACGCCGTGTCTTGTCGGCAAGATCCTTGAGAAACAGGGCGTTCATCGTACCCTTGAGGCCGATATGCAGATGGGTGATCTCGCCTTCAGACAGGGTGACCATCTTGACGTCGCCATAGGCCATCCGCTTGAACAGCCCGGCAATATCCTCCTGATCGCGCGACAGGCGATCCATGGCCTCGGCCAGCACGTAGTTGAAGCGGCCGCGATTGGCGTCTGCGATCAGCGCCTGAATGCCGGGCCGCAATAGCGAAGCGCCCGAAATGGCATGATCGGTATATTCCTCGACAATCTGCCAGCCCTGCTTTTCGGCATGCAGGCGACAGATGCGCAACTGGTCGGCAATGGAGGCGTCACGTTGATTGTCGGAAGAATAGCGGGCGTATAAAGCAACCTTCACGGAACGGAACTCCTCGTCTCAGGAGCGGGTCGTGCGGCGCTCCTCCAGCATCTCCAGATACGCCTTCCGCGCGGCACGACGGGCAAGCAGGCGAACCAGCTTGACCAGACGCGGATCGGGGCCGCTGCCGCAGGAGGCCCACGAAGTGTATTTCCCGGATCACTGAGCCTGCTGCTCAGGCCAGCAGGGGAAGCGCCGCCTCATCTGCCTCGCTCGCCGTATCTTCGAAATTCGACACCGTCACCCCGGCCAACCGGATCGGCTTCTCGGCCGGCAGCACGCTGTTTGCGAGTTCGCGCGCCAAGCCGTGCAGCGTCTCGCGGCTGCGGATCGTGCCGGCATGCTGCGCGCGTGCAGGATCTGCTGGAAAACGACCAATTGGATCCTGATAGCGGTCGCGAATGGGGCTGTCTGAACGAATGTCCGCTTCGCCGATTTTAATCCCGGCTCCGGTCAGTCTCTATCGTCCAACTTTCCAGACATTGGGCAATCGAGACGCACGCCAAAAAAGCGTCCGCTTTCGGGAAGATGAAAAGTGATCATAAGCGGCAAAGAAGGGTCGATTGACCCTCGACCTTTTCATCAGGACCGGCAATATCGCCTTATGGCGTCCGATCGTAAAACCGTTGAATTCCTTGTTGAGCAGATGGCAGGCGGCGGTACCGTTTCAGCCAAGGCGATGTTTGGCGAATTCGGCATTTATTGTGAAGGAAAAATGGTCGCATTGGTCTGCGACGACCACCTATTCGTAAAGCCGACAGTTGGAGGCCGGGCATTCGCCGCCGGTGCGGAAGAAGCCCGTCCATATCCCGGTGCAAAGCCCTGTCTCCTGATCGATGCGGAAAAGTGGGATGACCGTGAGTGGCTTGCCGAGATCGTTCGTATCACATCCCAGGAATTGCCTGCTCCCAAGGTCAGGACCAAACGCAAATCCGGTTGATGCAACGCCTGGCAGAAGTCCGTGTTCGTTAAACTAATGTCCGCCTTTGGAAGTGGAGGTGGGATCATTGAATGCCCGGGAAGGGTCGGAGCATGTTAGCGTCGGGCCACTCCGATCAGCGCGGTTGATGGGACAGACAGGATGGGGCGCCCCTCCGCCATTCGCCGCACCTCGGCGACAACATCTACTTTTTCCTCGTCGCTAAGACTGGTCCAGTCGGGCGACATGCCGAACAACGTGTCGGGATCATCTAGGGCCGTAACCTCGAGAGCATAGTCATGGGTGACGCGCTCGATGTCTGGATCGCGATAGCCGGCGGCGATCATCTCGCGGGCGAAGTCGTTTGGGTCGCTCAGAGCTCCCACCGCTTCCGGCATGGCCATGCTGTCGCGACCGGGGAAGAGGTCGCGGCGAATGTTACCCAGCAGTAGGAAGGTTGCTGCGCCACGTTCCTGCCAAGTCGCGACAATGCCATGTCCGCCTGGACGCGTAACCCGTGCCATTTCGGCTAGCCCCTTGCGCCAGTCGGGGAACATGATGACCCCGAAGATCGAGAAAACGGCGTCGAACGCCCCGTCCGGCAGCGCGAGCGCCTGTCCGTCCATGACACGGGCTTCGACATTGGGTAGCTCCGCCGCCGCGATGCGGGCCACCATCCCCGGCGAAAAGTCGGTCGCCAGCACCTGTGCGCCTGTTCGGGCAGCCGCCAGCGCCAGCGCCCCGGTGCCGGCCGCGACGTCCAGGACACGACTGTCAGACCCCAACCTTATCCGGTCCAGCGCAGCCTCGGCATAGCGTTCGGTGAAGGGATGGGCCGTCTTTTCATAGTGCTGCGCCGCCATGTCCCAATGGTCAGGGTTCTCGAACTCTCGCATTTCCTTTGCTCCGCGAATCATGTAACATTATGAGTATCGTGAAATATCTGACTTGCCAATCGGGGCGGGCATGCAAAAGATCGGGTCGTGCGTAACGATAGTCGCCTCTCGCGGATGCTTCATGTGCTGCTCCATATGGCGCGGCATGAAGGGGCCATGACGTCCGAGACGATCGCGGGGATGCTAGGCACTAATCCGGTGGTCGTTCGACGCACCATGGCAGGGTTGCGGGACGCAGGATATGTGCGCTCCGAAAAGGGGCATGGCGGCGGCTGGGTTATCGCGGTGGATCTGGAGACAGTCTCGCTCCTCGACGTGCATCGGGCGGTGGGTGGCCCCCGCATTTTCGCCATCGGCAATGAGCATTCTCATCCCGAATGTGCAGTTGAGCAGGCCGTCAACGAGGCGTTGCAGGATGTGTTCGCGGATGCAGAGGCACTATTGGTCGCCCGGTTAGGTGCGGTGAAACTCGCTGAACTAGCTCGAAACTTCGATGCGCGCTGCGCAATGGAGAGGGAACGCGAGCCCTTGGGTTGATCGGGCCCCCTTCACGCAAGCGGACGGTCTGTTCATCGGGATCCATAATTTAGCGCTGCATGGCCGATTTGGGTCGATCGCAGAGATGTGCCGTTGATATGCATCGCACTCGTCAGTGATCAAACAGCTGCCATAATGTATAGTCGAGACAGGCACGCCCACAACGCGGCACTGTTCAGGCGATACCCGCGCCGCCAGTCACACCATAGACCTCGCCGGTGATATAACTGCCCTCCTGCGACGCCAGCAGCACATAGATGGGCGCGATCTCGACGGGTTGGCCGGGGCGGCCGAACTGGCTCTGCTCGCCGAATTTCGTGACCTTTTCCTGCGGCTGACCGCCAGTGGATTGCAGGACCGTCCAGAAGGGCCCAGGCGCCACCACATTGGCGCGGATGCCTTTCTCGATCAGTTGCTTGGCTAGCGCCTTGGTATAGGCCACGATCCCTGCCTTCGTCGTTGCATAGTCGAGGAGGATGGCTGATGGATCATAGGCTTGGATCGACGCGGTCGTGATGACCGACGCGCCGGCGGGCAGATGCGGCACCGCCGCCTGCGCGATCCAGTGCAGCGCATAGAGGTTGGTCTTCATCGTGCGGTCGAAATCATCTGAACCCAGCGCCTGCACATCGTCCCGAAACTGCTGACGGCCCGCGTTGATGACCAATATGTCCAGCCCGCCAAGACCGGCGACGGCATCGATGACCAACTGGCGGCACCAGGCTTCATCTGTCACGTCGCCGGGCAGCGCGACGGCTTTACGCCCCTCCGCTTCGATCAGGGCGATCACGGCCTGCGCATCGCTCTCTTCGCTCGGCAGATAAGCGATAGCGACATCGGCCCCTTCCCGTGCGTAAGCGATGGCCGCTGCGCGACCAATGCCGGAATCGCCACCCGTGACGAGCGCCTTGCGCCGTTTGAGCTTGCCCGACCCTACATAGCTTTCTTCGCCATGGTCCGGTGTCGGATCCATCTGCGCCGCTATGCCGGGGGCTGGCTGGGGCTGCTTTGGGAAAGGCGGCTTGGGATATTGGTTACGTGGATCTTGCAGGGTGAGGCGATCGGCCATAAGGGTTCCTTGCTGATGAATGGCGGGCGGACATTTCGCAGCCGCTCCGAAGACTGAAGTCGAATTACGAGCCACCCCGTCCGCGAGTTCCTGCGTTAGGCTTGGCCATGCCCCGGTTCACCGAATGACGACGTCTTTTGCCGCACCAGACTACAGATCGGGCAGGATTTGGTCGGCTCTGCCCCAATGGGCCAGATCCTTGGAAGCCGCGTGCTTCAACATCTCTCCTGCATCCCCGATATGCCATTGGTCCGGGCTATCGAGCGTGCGCAGTTCCTCCCAGCTCAGCGGCACCGCAATCGGTGCGAACGGCCGCGACCGTGCGCTATAGGGCATGACGGCGGTCGCCCCGCGCTGGTTGCGCAAATAGTCGATGAAGATCTTGCCCGTCCGCTTCACCTTGGCGAGCGCAGCGGTAAACCGGTCGGGATCGGCCTGTGACAGGGCGGTGGCGAAACGATGCGCGAAATCCTTGACCTGCGGCCATTCCGCACTGGGGGTCAGCGGCGCTATCACATGCACCCCCTTGCCGCCTGTCACCATCGGGAAGGTGACAAGCCCCATCTGCGCCAGCATATCCTGCAGATGGAAGGCGGCGGAGACCACATCCTTGAACGCCAGCCCCTCGTCGGGATCAAGATCGAACACCAGTCGGTTGGGCTTCTCGACATCCTCGATCCTGGCACCCCAACCGTGAAATTCGATCGTCCCCATTTGAACGCAGGTCAGCAGCCCTGCGGGCGTATCGACGAACAGATAGGGTTCTTCATGGCCGTCCTTTTCGAGGATCCCCACCTGCTTGACGTCGTCGCCGAAACTGCCCGCATCATGTTTTTGGAAGAAGCATTTCTTGTCGCGGCCTTGCGGGCAGCGCACGAGGCTGATCGGCCTACTGCCTGCCCAGGGCAGCATGATATCCGCTACCGCTTCATAATAGTCGGCTAGCTCGCCCTTGGTGAGCTTGCCCTCCGGGAAGATCACACGGTCGCGATTGCTGATCTTGACCCCGCTGGTCGCGGCGGGCTGCGTTGCCCGTCCGACGGGCGCTTCGACTTCCAGCACCACCGCTTCCGGCTTCTTGTCTTCGCGTAATCCGAGATAGCTGGAATGGCGCAGCACGCCTTCTTCGGTAAATTCTGCAAAGGCGACCTCGGCGACCAGCTTCGGCTTGATCCAGCGCGCCTGCCGCACAGCCGCTCGTGGGGCCTCGACCGTCGGCGTCTTCCGGGCCAGCGGTGCCATCAAGGCCAGCAGCCGCTCCATCTCCTCCGCCGAAAAGCCTGTGCCCACTTTCCCGGCGAAACGCAGCGCGCCATTTTCATGGACGCCCAGCAGCAGTGAGCGGAATCCGCGCTGCTTGTCCGAGGGCAGCCAGCCCACAATCACGAATTCCTGACGGCGGATGCACTTGGTCTTGACCCAGCTTCCCGATCGCGCGCCGGAATAGCGCGCATCCACCCGCTTTGAGATGACGCCTTCAAGCCCCGCGCCGCAAAAGTGCTCGAACAACTGTTCGCCGCGCCCGATGATATGGTCGGAATAACGAATATGACCCGCGCCATCGCCGATGAGCGTGGCGAGCATCGCCTTGCGTTCAAGCAACGGTCGCCTGGTCAGATCCTCGCCATTCAACGCCAGCAAGTCGAACGCCATATAGTCGATCCGGCCCGGATCATCCTTGAGCGCGGCCTGCAAGCCCTGAAAGCTGGTGCGGCCATCGGGCAGGATCACCACGGCCTCGCCGTCGATGAGGGCGCTGGATGCGTCCAATTTTGTCGCGTCGGCGATTAACCCGGCAAAGCGATCGGACCAGTCGAGGCCTGATCGCGTATAGGCGCGGCCATTGTCGCCGCCGATGGCCAGCAGCGTGCGATAGCCATCATATTTCAACTCGTGGAGCCAGTGATTGCCCGCAGGCACATGATCGACCAGCGTCGCCAGCTGTACCGACTGAAACGGCGGCGGAGCATCGCCCTTCGCTTTTCCGGGTACAGCCGCTTTCGTCTTTGCGGCTTTGCGCTTGGGAACGGTTTTTCCGGCGGCGATTTCCTCCATAGTGCGGCCGCTGTCGATACTGGTGAGATGGTGACTGACAAGATCGTCCGACCCACCGGCAAAAGCGTCATTGACCTTGCGCAATATCCAGTTTTCGCCGCGCTCCTTTCCGCGTGGCTTGAGCCGGAACAATATCCACTCTCCCTGCATCCGGCGGCCATGCAGGATGAAATGGAGATGCCCTTCCGGCAGTGTCTTGCGCGGGTCTTTACCTGCTATCGGTTCCCATGTGCCATTGTCCCACAGCATGACGGTGCCACCGCCATATTCACCTTTGGGGATCAGGCCTTCGAACCGCGCATAATCGAGCGGGTGATCCTCGGTCCGCACCGCCAGGCGCTTGTCGTCGGGATTGGTGCTTGGCCCACGGGTGACGGCCCAGCTTACGAGCACGCCGTCCAGTTCCAGCCGGAAGTCATAATGCAGCCGCGACGCTGCATGTTTCTGGACGACAAAGCCTTTGCCGGTCGTCGGAAACTCAGCGCCCACAGGCTCTGCCGTGCGCGCAAAATCGCGCTTGGCCCGATAGAGATCGAGACTGTCTTTCGGGCTTTTGTCCTGCGCCTTCGCCATGGTGGTTCTGTCCGTTGCTTTGCCCCCCAATCCGCAAGCACGCCAACTCGTTCCGGGAGTATCGCAAGCGGGTTAAGCTTCTGCGTCAATGGCGCGCGCGAACCGATAGCTGGTCTGCTCGAACTTCGAAGCCCGGAAGAAATTATGCGCATTTTTGATTTCAATATCGCTCATCGCTTCGATCCGCGTGCATCCCGCTTCGCGCAGGACCGTTGTCGCAGCATCCAGCATGGCGGTCGCGATGCCTCGGCGGCGATGCGCCCCATCCACCAGCAGGACAGTGATGCGGCCGATCACGCCATGGTGAAGCGTGGGTATCAGGGTCCAGGCGCAACAACCGACGATCCCCTCCAGAACAGCGACGATCAAGCCGCCACCAGCCTTGCTGATCCGCTCAAGATTATGCGCGACCTCGTGTTCATCGATAGCCGTTTGGGCAAGCTGGCACAGCAGCGCCGCCATGTCTGCCGCATCCGCCGACGTGGCGGCGCGGATGCTGAGCGGGGCCGGTTCGGGCGTGGGCCTGGCCGCAATCTTCTTCGAGGGCGTTGGCGTGTGCCCGGTGGCACGCTTAGCGCGCGGCCGAAGGGCGGGCTCGACCTTTTCATGCGTCGCTGTCGTCGCTTTCCTTGCCGGTGTGGCGCGTGCAGGCATGGCGTCAGCCGATGCCTTCCAAGTGCTTGTCGCGCCCTCGCGCAGGAAGGCTTCGATATCCTCCAGCGAAGCGGTGAAGCCGTCGTCACCTATTCCCAGCAATGGCTTCCCGCCTGCATCGGTCAGCCCATATTTGCCATAATCATCCGCACCGACCTTGCGCTTGCGGGACTTTACCAGCTTGAAACCACGATGGGCGGCCATCTCGCGCAGCGTCTGATCCTTGGTTGCGTTGGTCATGATCCACTACGCGCAAAGCATCGGAAACCAACTGCTCACGCCCGCTTCTTGGCAAGCGCTTTTGCTGGTGCCTTGCCTGTCGGCTTCTTTGCCGGGGCCTTGGCCTTGCTGGCCGGGCCGATAGATTTTTTTAGCGCCGCCATCAGGTCAACCACATTATTGCCCCGTGGATCAGCGACATAGTCATCATCGCTGTCGATGTTGAGCGTCTTGCCGTTCTTCTTATGCTCGATCAGCTCTTTTAGGGCATCGACATAGCGATCGTGAAAATCGCTCGCGTCGAATTTGCCGGTCTTCTTGTCGATCAGGGTGGTGGCGAGATCGAGCAATTCGTCATCCGGCTCGCCATCGCCGATCTCGCGGAAATAACTCGCAGCCTTGTTGACTTCATCGGCATATCGCAACGTCTCCATCACCATGCCGCGCCCGCATGCCTTGATGCTGACGACATATTCCCGGCCGCGCATCGCCAGTTGGCCAAGGCCGACCTTCCGGCTGCGCCGTAGCGCCTCCCGCAGGACTATGAAGGCTTCCTCGGCCAAGTCGTCGGCGGGTACGACATAATAGGGCTTTTCGAAATAGATCATGTCAATGTCGTGCGCATCAACAAACTGGGTCAATTCCAGCGTCTTCTTGCTCTCCAGCTTGACGCCTTCGATTTCCTTCTCATCCAGCAGGACATATTCGCCCTTGGCATATTCAAAGCCTTTGACGATGTCGTCCAGGTCGATCGGCCCGATGCCGGGCACGACCTTCTCATATTTGATGCGTTTGCCCGAAGGCTGGTGGATCTGATTGAAGGCGATCGTTGCGCCACTCCTGGTCGCGGAATAGATTTCGACAGGGATGGAGACAAGTGCAAGCCTGATCTGGCCTTTCCAATAGGGTCGTGCAGCCATGATCATCTCCTGTCGGTCCGTCACATCAACCTTTCGCGCATGGTCTCGTTCCGTCCAGCCGTGTCGGCCATGCGGTCCAGCCTTGCACGTGCAACGTCTGCCGGGCTTGCAATCCGGGTGGGGGTAGCAATCCGATGCGCGGACGCTCTAGCGGTCCAAGTCAAATCGTAAACCGCCCCGAGGTCGCCGGGGGCTTTCAATCTCAACATTTCAGTAAGCCGACCGTCAGCTTGTTGAGATCAAAAATCGGCGGCTAAACAGCAGGGGTGGGCCGATCTTGCCTGCCCAATGTTTGTCAATCGTCGAAGGATTGGGACTGCTAAGGCAGGCCGCAAGCACAAAATAGAGCGGATATGAAGTTTACGCTGATCGCGCAGTGCAAGGTCGAAGTCGTCGCTATGCTGGCAGGGTGAATATGATCGGCGCGGTGAACTCGATGCGCTCGCCCGGTAGTTCGGCCGGTGCGCCAGGATAGGGGGAGGCGCGACGCAGCATTGCTTTGGCCTCATCGTCCAGCACGATATTGCCCGATCCCTGGACAATCGCACCCTCGATCAACATGCCAGTGCGGTCGAGGACGAAGCGAACCTGCACCCGCCCCTCCTCCCGTCGCATCCGGGCCCGGCGGGGATAGATTTTATGGGCGTAGAGCCAGGATCGGACCTTGGCGGCATAGCTGCGGCTGGTGCCGGGTGGCGCTTTCACGTCCAGTCCATCTGCGGCACCGCGGCGGGGCGGAGAAGTAACCGAGGCGGCGACGGCCGTGGCTTGCAAAGCGGGCGGCGATGGTGCTGCGGAGGGATTGGCTGCCGGTTTAGCTACCGACATTGGCATGGAAAGGGAAAGGCGCGATGGCACCGCAATGACCGGAGGCGTGATAGTGGTTACCGCGGGCGGTTGCAGTGCGGGCTGTTGGTTGGTCGTGGGGGACTGAACGGCGGCAGGCGTGCGGGGCGTCGCTGTCGCCGCTTCTTCCTCGCCCTGCTCCACGCCTTTGAGTTGGGCGACCGACAGGACCGTCAGCGCCGGAGATTCGCTCCGGCGGCTGACATGCCCCATGTCAAGGTTAAACAGCGCTGCGATCAACAGCCCGTTGACCAGCAACGATGCCGCCGCCGGCCCGCTGATGCGGAAAGGATGCGCTGCCTGTGCCATGGCGTCAGAATGTGTTCGCCACGGTGAACTTGAAGCTCTGTCCTTCCGCGGCGAGCGAGGAAAGATGGCGGCGATATTGTTTATCGAAGACGTTATCCATGGCGATGCGGAATTCGAATCCCCTGGCCGCGCCGCTCTGCGGCTTGAAGGCGAAGAACAAATTATGGATGGTGTAGCCCGGTGTCGGCAGGCCAGATCCGGCCGAGGCGAAGGCACCGGTCGTCACCTTGTCCTGCCGCTCCGCAAACTCGCCAGTCCAGCCGCCCGACAGGCCGCTCGCCGCATCGGCATAGCCCAATGTCAGGCGATAGTCGTTGGCCGGAATGGTATTGAGATAATCCCCCGTCAGCCGGTTCTTGCCATCGATGAAGGACGCATTGCCGCGCGCGAAGAAGCCGCCCATGCCATATTCGGCCTCACCTCCAGCCCCTTGAAGCGCGATCGGTTGATATTCTGGAAATAGGGCGTGCCCGCCGCGGCGGTGACATTGACGATCAGATCTTGGACGTCATTCTGGAACAGCGTCGTCTTGGCGCGGAAATGGTCCCCCTTACCCAGCATATTGTCGAAGGAGACGGTGAAGCCGACCTCCACATTGTCGGATTTCTCAGGCCGCAGGTCGGGATTGTTGGGCCGGGTCGCCGAACGGGTGAAGATTTCATCAATATTGGGCATCCGCACGGTGCGCGCGACCGAACCGAACAGGCCGAACCAGGGCGTAAAATTATACAGCGCGGCCAGCTTGGGCGAAACGCCGCTATCCTTGACCTTATCGGTCAGCGTCGTGCCGCCGACCACCGTGTCGCCGGGCGTCAGGTCGGTCCAATCGACGCGGACGCCGGGCATGATCGTCAGCTTGTCGGACCAGATGATCTCCAACTGGCCGAACAGGCCATAGCGGCTCATATCGCCTTCGGGATGGGTGCCCGCGCCCGGCGTCACCGTGCCGTTCAGCGCCACGCGCGGGTTGCGCCGTTCCTGCTTGCTCCATTGGCCGCCCAGGATCAGGAAGGTCGTCCAGTCGCCACCCATGGCGAACTCGCTGGTATTCTGGACCTTGGCCTGCCAGCTCTCATAGGAGAAGTCGGAATAGGCGAGCGGGCCGAGGAAGGTCGTCTCGGTCTGATGCACCTTCGACAGCGAATAGGCGACCTGCGCCTCGACATTGAAGATCTTGCTGCCGTCGAAATCGTTCACATAGCCCAGCACGGCGGTCTTGTCGTGAACGCGGCGGCGCATCAGCGCGGCGCCGGTGGCGGCGGAAATCTGGTCATAGACCTGCGGCGCGTCGCTGATCCAGTCCTGATAGCTGGCCCAGATCGCGTGCTTCTTATTGCCGCCGATCGCGACCCGGCCCTTGACCAGCCAGCTGTCGGACAAGGTGGCGGAGGCCGCGACGGTATCGCCATTGCCGCTCTTATAATCGTCCGTGCGCCGGTAGTTGTAGCTGCCCAGCAGTTCGACACCCTCGGTCGGCTGCACCGCGACGATACCCGATAGGGTGTGCGCCTGCGCATTGGTTTCGGTCGCCGCTTTCAACCGCACCGCCAGTGGATCACCATCGTCCAGAAAATCGGATGCATCCTTGGTGGTGAAATTGACCACGCCCGCCAGCGCGCCGGCGCCATAGAGGGTCGAGGAGGCCGGGCCGCGCAGCACTTCCACCCGCCTGTAGAGTTCAGGCTCGGTGAACAGCGCGCCCATGCGATATTGTTCGTAGAATTTGGTGACACCATCGACCGTCAGCAGGATGCGATTGTCGCTGTCGCCGATCGCCGTGCCCATGCCACGAATATTGAAGCCCTGGCCAAGCTGGCCTACGCCGCCCTGGACGTTGACGCCCGGTATCCCTTCCAACAGGTCGCCGATGGTGGTTGCCTGGACCTGGTCGATATCGTCCTGATCCAGCGTGCTGACCGCCTGCGGCGTGTCGATCGCGACCTTTTCGGTGCCGGCGGAGATGACCATGCGGTCAAGCGCCATACGCGTCGTTTCCGGCGCGTCGGCATCATCCTGCGCCCATGCCTGGGTCGGCGTAACGATCAGCGCGGTTCCCAACAGCAACGTCGGTTTGGTCTTCATCATATGTGCGCCCCCATTGTCGGTACATTGGATCGGGCCTGGATCGCCCCGAACGACGACGCACCTATCATCTTAATATGATATTGCAAGTGAATCGCATTAGACTTAATGGCTGATGCAGAAAGGGGACATCATGAAGACACCGCCCACTCGTTCCATCGCCCTGCTGCTAACCCTCTTCGGGGCTTCCACCACGCAGGCGCATATGCCCTATGTGCTGCCGACCCTGTTCGATGTGGGCAAAGGTGACCATATCACTGTCCAGTCGGCCTTTGCCGAAGACGCCTTCCTGCCCGAAGTCGCGATGCGCGACGCGCCTTTCCATCTGGTCGGCCCAGACGGCAACGACCTGCCGACCGGGCCGGTCACCCATTTGCGCGACCTCAGCGTCTTCGAAGCGGCGATTCCCGCCGACGGCACCTATCGCGTGACAAGCGGCCAGCGTGCCGGGCGGAAGGGCAAGATGTTCAGGCAAGGCGACATATGGGCCATGCGCGGCGAAGGCGCCGAACCGCCTGCCAATGCCGAGCAGGTCGAGGTGCAGAGCATGACCCTGGCTGACGCTTATGTGACGCGCGGCCAGCCGACCGAAACGGCGCTCAAGCCCCTGGGCAAGGCATTGGAAATCCAGGCGATCACCCATCCCAACGGCATCGTCGCGGGATCGGACGTTCGCTTCGCGCTGCTGTTCGACGGCCAGCCGCTCGCCAATGCCGACATTACGATGTTTCGCAGCGCCGGCCTCTATGACGGGCGCAAGGTGGCCGCACAGGTAAAGAGCGGCGCTGATGGGCGCTTCACCCTGAAGCCCGACGATGCGGGCGCCTATCTGATCCTGGTGCGCCATCGCGGCGTCGCGCCGGCCGGGTCGGAAACCCCCTATCGCAGCTACACCTACACCCTGACCTTCGACGCGGCCTGAGCGTCGCGTTCCTATATCCAACGGAGACGATATGAAATTCCAGCTTACCCTGACCGCAGCCCTGTTGACGCTCGCTGGCACCGCCATGGCCGCGCCGCATGAAGGATCGGCTTTTATCCACGACTATGACGCTGATCGTGACGGCCAGGTCAGCCGCGCCGAATTCGACATCGGCCGCGTCGCCCGTTTCAAGGCGACCGACACCAATGGTGACGGCTGGGTTTCGGAAAACGAATATGTGCAGGAATATAGCGCGCGGCTGGAACAGCAACTTGCCGCGTCCGACCGCAACGAAGAGAAGAAGACGGAAGAGCGGCAGCGCCAGATCCGGCAGACCCATGTCCGCTTCGGCGTGCTGGACAAGGACAAGGACGGCAAGATGGCCCAGACCGAATATGATCTGTCGGGCGCGCGCGCCTTTGCCGAGCAGGATAATGACAAGGACGGCATCGTGACCGCCACCGACGCCGCAGCGACTGCCGCGCGCCAGCTCGCCGCTAGGGAGAAGGCCGCCCAATAATCGCTGCTGGTAGCCGTGCCCGGCAAAGGGGTGCCCTCAATTGCGGTTGGCACCCCTTCCCGTTAAGGAAATCTATAGGCGCGACCGCGACATTCCTCGCTTCACGCCCAATCGTGGCGTAGCGGACAGTCCGTTTCCTGAAATGAGCAACAGGCGATTGAGTATCTTGAATAGCTAAGGCTTTGGAGGGCTTCGGAAGCAAGCTAAATGCCTACAGCGTGTCGGGCCAGCTCGGCGACGCACTGATCTATGACTGACAGAAAAGCGGCCTGATTGTCACCGTTCGTATGCGCCGCGACAGGCTTGAAACTTAGTCGTTCGGCTAACGACGAAACCAGGAAGTCGGCAATGCCGCGAGCCAGCGATCTAGAGGCGGCCCTGCTAGAGTGAGCATTTCAGTCGATCGTCGGAATGTCGGCACCTGCATCCTGATGAAGCTCGGCCAAGATATCGAATTTTGGCTGCGGCGAGCGGGCGTCGATTGCGCGGAACTGTGCGGCCATATGTTTCAGGTCTAGGTTGATGAGAACATAGCCCGTCCGATCCACATTGCTGAATCGAATGTGCGGATTATTGTCCTGTACATTGCCGAACCGACCGGGTGGCGGGGATTGGGCGGCAAGCGCTGAAGTGATGATTTCCGTTCCAACAATTGGATGTCCGCTACCTGCGCGCGCCAGGCTGTTGACCCAGAAGCTATGCACATCCCCGCTTAGAACCACAGCATTGCGGACGGATGGCTGCGCCATATGTTCCAGCAAGCGATCGCGACCGGCAATATGGCCATCCCATTGATCGCTGAACACTGCGTCCCCGCTGGCGTCCAATGCGAGCGGCGCGAAGAACACGCCCTGAGCCAACAGCGTCCAGGGCCGGGTTTCGCGCGCCAGCCGCTCCTCGACCCAAAATTCTTGCGCTGTGCCGAGCATGGAACGGTCGGGACGAAGGCGATCGGTGCAGCGATCCAGCCTGACATTGCGCGCCAGCATCGGATCGGCGCAAGGCGGCGAGGACCGATATTGCCGCGTATCCAGCATCGACAGCGATGCCAGATCGCCCCAGTCCACACCACGATATAATCGCGGCGTCGACAGAGACCGCCATAGGCTGGGGCGGATCGGCATATGTTCGAAATAGGCCTGATAGGCCGCCGCCCGGCGTGCCGCAAAGACATGCGGCGGCAACCCCTCCCGGTTGGCAAGGGCGGCATAATCATTCCATACCTCATGATCGTCCCAGGTGACGAGCCAGGGAAACAACCGGTGCGCTTCGCGCAGGTCGGGGTCGGAACGATATAGCGCATATCGGGCGCGATACCCTGCCAGATCACGCGGTTCGTCCGCGCCGAACGCCCGCACCTTCGGCTGGTCGGGGTAGGATTGTTCGTAGATATAATCGCCCACCTGCACGATGATGTCGGGGTCGGCGGCAATCATGTCACGATAGGCCCCGAACCAGCCCAGTTCCCAATGCTGGCACGACGTCAGCGCCAACCGCATCCGGTCCGCCCGCATCGGCGCGGTTGCGGTGCGTCCGGTCGGACTGGTCGCGCCCAGCGCATGAAACCGATACCAGTAATGTCGACCGGGACGCAGCCCCGTCAGTTCGACATGCACGCTATGCCCCGCCTGCGGATGCGCCACTTGGCTGCTGGTGCGGACGATATGGCGAAATTGCGCGTCATCGGCGACCTCGAACCCGACGGGAATCGCACCGCGATCGAGCGGCATCCCGCCCCGCCCCACCAGTCGCGTCCACAGCACGAAGCCGTCGGATGCCGGATCGCCGCTGGCCACGCCCAGCGCGAAGGGATCGTCATGGACGACCGCATGGGCATCCACCGCCGCGCCCGGTCGGACGGCAAGGGCCGCCATGGCGGCCAGTACGGCGCGGCGATGCCAGTCAATATTCTGCATCGCGCGGCCCTATCGGCCACAGTTGACAGAAATACGACATCCCACTGTCCCGATATTGTCACGTCCGCTGTCTAACCGGCGCGCCAGGCATAGGGGGACGCAACCGTGACCTGGCTGAGAGATGTTGACCGCTGGTTCATTGATGAAGTGCTGCCGCACCGCCAGACATTCCGGCGGCAGGCGGCGCGACTGGTCGCGCCCGGCGATGTCGAAGACCTGGTGCAGGAAGCCTGTGCGCGCACCATCAATGCCTCGCACCACCGCGACATCGACAATCCCCGCGCCTTCGTGCTGACGATCATGCGCAACCTTGCGTTCGAACGGCACCGTCGCGCGTCGGTCGTGCGGTTCGAACATCTGGCTGACCTGGATGCCATGGACATCGCCGACAGTGCGCCCGACCAGTTCGCCATTCTTTCCGGGCATCTTGAACTCAAACGCCTGATCGAATTGATGGACCAGCTTCCGCCACAGCCCCGCGCCGTCGTAAAAATGCGCCGAATCGAAGGTATGTTGCCAAAAGACATAGCGGTGAGGCTTGGCTTGTCAGTCTCTACTGTAGAGAAGCATCTTGCCAAGGGGCTGGCCATATTGGCGCACGCCATGCAGGAAGCCCCTGTAAAGGCAGATGGAGTCGGTATTTCACGCTTATGGCAACGCCACCGACAACGCAGCAATTGATGGAGGAAGCGGCCGGGTGGCTGGCCGCGCTGGACGCTGGATCGACAACGCCCGACGCCTTCGACCAATGGCGCGCGGGCGATCCGCGCCGCGCCGTCGCCTTTGCCCAGGTCGTCGATGCGCTCGAACAGGTCGAACGGCTGCGCGCCGTCCATGAAAGAGAGCCTGCACCCCCGCCGCGTGTCGAACGCCGCCAGTTGCTGCGAGCCGCTGCGCTGGCGGGCGGGGCGAGCGTCGCGGGCGCGTTCATCGCGGTTCAGGCCAATGCCCGCGAAAGCGCGTCGACGATAACGGGCGAACGCCGCACGATCATGCTGGACGATGGCACGCGCATCCACCTCAACACCGCCACCGGCATCAGCTGGCGCATCGACGGCACCAGCCGGTCGGTCTGGCTGGACGAAGGCGAAATTCGGCTGGAAGTCAAACCGCGCCCGCCAGGATCAGGCGCTGGCCACCCCCTGCGCCTGATCGTGGCGGCCGCGGACATTCGGCTGGAAGCGGGGATATTCAATGTCCGGCGTCAACCCGAATCCGTGGGATTGCTGGTCCTGTCGGGACAGGCCGCACTGGACGGACGCCGCATGGTCGATGCCGGATCGCTGGCGCAGGTCATCGGAAAATCCGTGTCGGTCCGCCCCGCCGAAACCATCGCCATTGCCCGCGCGCAAAGCTGGCGCAATGGCCAGCTGGTATTTGAAGGGGAAAGCCTGGATTTCGTGGTGGCGGAATTTAATCGCTATCTGGACCATAAGATCGTGATCGCCGACCCCAGCCTGTCGCGCATCCGGCTGGGCGGGCGATTTACCACCACCGATCCGGCCGATCTGCTGACGGCATTGCAGGCATCCTTTGGCATCCGCTCCGTGCGGGGCGACACGGGTGCCATCACCCTCACCACTGCCTGATTCAATATTTTTTGCGCTGCAATAGCGGTGGCGCGAAGGCCAGCCATCCTTCCTTCCGAGAGACGCATCCAATCGGAGGGCAAAATGATATATTCCGTCGCACTACCCATGGTCCTGGCCATTGCTCCGGCAGGCGCCACCACCGAACGCGCCGTCACCTTCAACATTCCTGCACAGAATATGGCGACCGCCCTTAATGAATTTGGACGTCAGGCAGGGGTTCAGATGGTGTTCCCCTATGACGCCGTGACCGGTCAGCGCGCCATCGCACTGAAAGGGCGCTTCACCCGTGCGCAGGCGATCCGGCGGCTGATCGCGGGCCGGGGCATCGCCATTTCGCATGAAGGCACGAACCTCATCTCGCTCGCAGTTGCAGCAAGTGCCGTGCCACAGGACATGTCGGGCAGCGCCCGTCCCGCCGGACAGGACATCGTCGTCACCGCGCAGAAGCGCACGGAGGATCTGTCCAAAGTGCCGCAGGCCCTGACCGTGATTTCGGGCGATGAGGCCGACAAGCGCCGCATCGTCGATTTCGCCAGCCTGGTCGACGAAGTGCCGGGCCTGTCGATGAACTATGGCTTTGGTGGCGAAAGCTATGGCCTGCTCAGTATTCGCGGCGTCGGCGGCGCGGACGATTACAAGCCCAATGGCAGCCCGTCGGTCGCCCTGCATGTCGATGGCGTCTATCAAAGCTCCAACGCCTATCTGGGCATGCCCTTGTTCGACGTGGAACGCATCGAAGTGCTGCGCGGACCGCAAGGCACGCTTTATGGCCGCAACACGACGGCTGGCGTGGTCAACGCGATCACGCGCGGCGGCGGCGACAGTTTCGATGGCTATGCCGACGCGCGCTATGGCAGCTATGACAATGTCCGTTTCGAAGCCGCGCTGGGCGGCCCGGTCAGCGACAATGTTCGCGTCCGGCTGGCGGTGATGACCGATCAGGGCGGCGGCTTCATGGACGGCAAGGGCGCTGGCGATCTGGCCGGCGCACGGCTCAGCGTTGGCGGCGTCGTCCAGACGCAGGTGCCAGCGATCAGCGATCCGGGCGCGCGCAAGGGTTTTGGCGACAAGGATCTGTTCGCCGCGCGCGGCACCGTGGACATCGACTTCGCGCCGGACACCACGCTGACGCTCAAGGCCTTTGCCAGCCGCGACCGGGGCGACGCGCGCCAATATGACCGGCTGAGCGCAGCGCAGGACACAAGCGTGTTGAACGCTGGTGAGGATGAAGATCCCTACAGCTTTTATTCCAGCCAATATTATGACCAGAAGATCGACATAAAGGGCGTCTCCGCACAATTTTCGCATCTGCTCAACGACGCCACCCGGCTCGACATGGTGGTCGGTGCGCAGTCCAGCCAGCGCGATGTCGGCGGCAATGGCGACGGCACGCCCTATCCTCAATATGAATATCTGTTCGATGAGGATCTGAGCCAGGCGTCGGTCGAACTGCGGTTACGCAATGAACAGCAGGGCCGCTTCAACTGGCTGGTCGGCGGCTTCTATATGAGCGACAAGATCGACTATTCCAGCCAGTGGACCAGCTGGGTAGCGCGCACCATCTATCAGAATATCCATAACCAGCGCCGCCGCAGCGCCGCCCTGTTCGGGCAGGCCGATTATGAAGTGCTGCCCGGCGTCCGCCTGACGGCGGGCCTGCGCTACACCAGCGACGACGTGGATTCCAAGGGTCGCAATGTCGATCTGAACCCCTGGGGCATCACCAACTATAACGCCTTTTTCGCCACGACGGCCAATTTCCGCTGGGACAAGCAGTTCAAGGACGATGATTTTTCCGGCCGCGCTGCCGCACAATGGTTTATCAACGACGACCTGAACGTCTTTGCGTCCGTCGCGCGGGGCTATCGGTCGGGCGGGTTTGACGGCACGTCGATCATGACGCTGGCGGAAACCGAGCCATTCGCGTCCGAAACGGTGTGGTCCTACGAAGCGGGCGTCCGCTATCTCAAGGGTCCGTTGCGCGTCTCACTCGACGCCTTTGCCAATGATTTCAGCAATCTTCAGGCTACGACCCGTCTGGCCAACGACACCAACGGCCGCACCAATGTGGGCAAGGCGGAAACGCGCGGTTTCGAAGGCGCGCTCAACCTGCGCCTGTTGAACAGCGGCGGGCATCAGATCGACTTCGACGCATCCGGCACCTATCTTCATTCGGAAATCACCGAATTCAATTCCAACCGCATCGCCGATGTCACCGCCACCGTGGGCGATCCGCTTCCCGGCGCACCCAAATGGACCGGCCGGGTCGGTCTGGTCCACAGCTACAGCTTTGGTGATGGCTGGAAATTGAGAAGCCGTGCCAACATCTTCCACCATGGCAAGGAATCCAACCGCCTGAACGCGGTCGTGGGCAATATCGCGCCGGCCTATACGTTGCTCAACGCCCGGATCGAACTGGAATCGCCCCATGGCTGGTCGCTCTACGCGATGGGACGCAACATCACGGACGAAGTCTATTTCCCCGAACTGAACGGGTTGTCGCGCATGGTCGGCGCGCCAGCAACCTATGCCGTGGGCGCTCGTTTCTCGTTTTAAGCTAGTGGGTTTGGCTTGTAAGGCACCATTTCATCGCCGCATCGCGATGCACTGGTGCCTCGCATTAGCGAATTGCTGTTTCTGCTAGGTAGGGACTTTCTAAGCTCCAAGAAGCGGGTTATCTTACGTCACCACGTGACCGGGCTCCCCAGAGTGAGTTATCGGAGATCTACCTGAAGAGACTATGCTGACCCAGTTCCTCATGGCCGTACGGTTGCTACTGGGCAGCATATGGAACAGGCGAGTGCCACAAAAACTTGAGAGACGATCGTGTGACGATCACTACTCTGCACGATCGACTTGAAGGCGGTCAGATCGCGATATACTTCGCCGCCGTGATGTGAGTGCGCCTCGCAGCGGCTGGGGGTAGCTCTGCAGGCTACTCGAATAGCGACGCGAGGTCCTCCGGATCATCCTATGATCGTAGCACGGGCCTCGATATGGGTTTCGCCTCAAGCGCCGTTCGACTCCGACGCGGCGTAGCAGTCGCTCGCGCGGTGTCTACGGTGGGGGTGGCAGCTGTCCGTGCGGCGGGACCAACATCTGCGCCGGTCCGCGCCGTATCGCCTGATTTGGTTTGACACATCAACACTGAAGGGCGAATCTGCTGGCTACATCTCGATTCCCTCGGTGCGACCGTAACGGCTGAACAGAAGTCGGCTTGCTTCAACTCGACGCTCCAAACCGGCCTTTCCGATATCCACCCGGCGTACCCTTTGACGGCACCTGACTGAACGGCAGCAATCTGGACGGCTACAGGATCGGCGAACTGTCCGGAATTAGGGTGCCTTGCTGCCCGGCGGCTGCCGAACTTGCGAATGACCGGTTCCGGCGTGGGCGGACCTTCAGTCGCCGACCGCCGAACGACTTGGTTTGGTCGGCAGGAGAAATGCCAAGTAGGGTGGTGATCTCTGCGGATTGGCCGCAAGCACGTACCTTGCACGGCTAGCCGTCGTAGTTCGAGGACATCCAATCTTCCCTGCCATGCCGGACACGCAAAATGATGACCTCGTCCTCATCTCCCACGTCATAAATCACCAGATGTGCCTTGTAGGGATGCACGCGGACAGGAGGCGATATTTTCTCCCGCAATCGAGCAGCCTGGGGATACTCGGCAAGAAACGCGAATATCGCGCTCAGCCCTTCGTGATAGGTATCGGCTTGAGGTAGTCCGAACTGCTCGATGCCTTCGAGAAAGATGGTTGTCAGATCGTCGGCTGCGGCGCGCGTTAAGCGAAAGCGAGGCACGGTCAGGCTTGCAAGCCAGACTGGCTGATCGCTCGCGTCCGGATGTCCGCCATCGTCTCGTCGCTCAAACCGCTGGCGCGGGCCTCATCGACAAGGCGCTGCATGACTGCGACTTTGTCGGCGCGTTCTTGGTCACGGCGGATGAGATCGCGCACATAGTCGCTGGCATTGCTATACCGACCAGTGTCAGCTTGCGCTTCGACCCATTGCTTCATCGGATCGGGCAGTGAGATGTTCATCGTAGCCATGGTAACCTCCAAGGCCAAGAAAATAGCAAAGATTGGCAAAGGTTGTCAACTCTCGCCTGACCTGCTCTTGCGAAGAGTGGCCATTGTGCAGCCGACGCCTTCTACGATTCCCGTAGCGCGGCTTGCTCCAAGCCTCACTAATTTCCCCCGGAGGTCTGCAGCCGTTCTTCGGAATGGCCAATTTTGGCCAATTGCAGAATGATCAGGAAAATGTCTGAAACCTTGAATGCATCCCCCAAGCGTCCGGTCTGGAACGCTGGGCGCGCGGTCGGCGCCAAGCGGGCGCTGAAGCCAAAGCAAATCTGGGAGATCCGCTTTTGCCTTAATCAGCGCCGCCGCCTCAGGGATCGGGCGCTGTTCGACCTTGCAATCTACAGGCTCGTCCCAACCTATGTTCAGAAGCCTGGCGCATTGTCGGACTGTTTCGGAAAAGCTCCAGAGGACAGGCCACTAGCCCAACCAATCAGTTGTGATCTCGCCCCTATGCCCTTTCGGCGCCAGCGCGGCGCGCAGGGCTTCCAGCAGAGGCGGCAGCACTTGCCTGAAGGCGTAGGGCGGATTGACGATATAAAGGCCCGCGCCATTATAAATGCCGGACTGGTCGCCATCGTATAACCAATGCTCCACCCGCAGCAATTTGGGAATGCCGAGTTTGCGTAACTGCTCCCTCCACCGCCAATGCGTGGCGCGGTCTTTCAGCGGATACCAGATCACCGTCACGCCATGCGCCCATTTGCGATGAACGGCGGCAAGTGTGGCTGTGATGCGTTCGCGTTCGTCTGCCTGCTCATAAGGCGGATCGACCAGCACCACGCCGCGCGCGGTGCGGGGTGGCACCATCGCCAGCCAAAGCTCGTAAGCGTCGCGCTCATGTACGGCAGCGGTCGTGCCGCGCATCATGCCGCGCAGGGTATAGGCATCCTCGGGATGTTTTTCGTTCAGGATCAGGAAATCCTGCGGCCGAAGAAGCTGCGCCAGAATCCGCGGCGAGCCCGGGTAAAAATGTGCCTCGGTCCCGACATTTACCGCTTGTACGACGGCGCGGTAGTCGTTCAGCAAGGCGTTCGAGTCGGCAAAAGCCCGCTGCACGCCCTGCGTGGACTCGCCGGTGCGTTGGGCATCCTCTCCGTCAAGGTCGTACAGCCCGCAGCCTGCATGGGTGTCGATCAGGGTCAGCGCGCTCTGTTTTTGCTGCAAGGCCCGCACGAGGGCAATTAGCAGGCTGTGCTTGACGACATCGGCGCTATTGCCGGCATGGAAGGAATGGCGATAATTCATTGCGACCCGAATGCTTGACGATCTACATTTATATTTGAGGCTGGGCACGGTTGCCGAGCGCGAAGCGATTGAAGAAACCAATCCGGCGCTAGTATGAAGTCGTGTGGAAACCTTCAATACACTTATGCACGACGCCTTAAGTCCGCGTTAGCGATCGCTACCAGAGGCGGAGACGCAGGGCTCCGCGCGCATGGAAATGTTCGAACAACGTAACGGACTTGCGCCCGCTAAATGTAGGATGACTTGGATTAGTTGACTGCCGCCGGACAGGAGCAAGCTCGGCCATGGCCCGGGCGAAGTCGGAAATGACATAGCCGCTCACCAAATGCCTCGATACATTCACACTATGTATCGAGGTAGTCATTTAGTTCGTCCGGCTGGACCGGCGCTATGTCTGGGCTCGAACACCCAGTTCAGGTAGGCCGCGATCCTTATACCTCCGCGCTTCAGTCGATCGTCCATCTCCGATCGATGTTCGTAGGCATAGTCCCAGGATATGCTGGCGTCGGCGGGGTAGATCGTCTTGCGTAGCGCGATGCTCTCCGCAATCCACACCGAAGGCGCAGGATCGCTCCAATCGATCACCTGCTCAGGCGAGATCGTGCGCGACAGCCATTGCGCATATTCGGAATAGGACAAGGACCGTTGCGCGATCATCGCTGAGTCCCACACCGAATGAAGGTTGGTCGAGCGGCCGAACCAGGTCACCTTGACATCATTGCCGCCCCGGTCATCCCCACCGCCCGCGTGCAATGGCTGATGCAGATCGCCGATGATGTGCACGATGAAGCGGAGGGCCAGCCGCTTGTCCTCGATGGAGGATTTGGGATTGCGCAATGTAGCCGTAAAACCATCCAGCGCGCTCATGGCATCACCCTCTGGCGGCGCGTCCTTGCTTTGATAGCTGTCCCCTTGCCTCACCGTTACATAGTGCCAGGGGCCAGCCTTTTTCTGCCAATATTCGGCCGGGTCGGACTTCATGTCATCGGGCCAGGTCGCCGCCCCGGCAAGATCCTCGGCACCAAGCAAAAGCCGGACATGGGCACGTGCAACACCGCTCAGATTTTCATCGGCGATGGCACCGGTTATGCGGTGGCCGACAGGACCCCAAGCCTGTGCGGGTGTGCATGCAAGGAATGGGATGGCGAGAAGGGAGAATATACGCATGGCTGTTCCTTGGCGGCATTTACTCTCCATGGAAAGACGGATTGCTGTAGATGGTATGTCGTTCCGCGTGGCGCGACCCTAGATCGTCCTGTCGGCCCTATCGTCCAGCATCAGCCGTTCGCCCTGCTTCTCTACTATGGCGGCGATCGGCCCTGACATCAGGCTCAGCATGCCAGGAAGATGGAGCGTCACCCGCAGCCGATTGTCTTCCGCATCGACCGTGCAGGGCACTTCGACGCCCATGGTCGCGACCGTCAATGCAAGACGCTCAGCGCTGGGCCATGAATGGGTTACAGTGGCTGCGCCGCCCGGGATGTGCGAGGCCAGTTTGCCAACGCCCCTCTCCATGCGCCGTATGGCCTCGTCGCGACCAAGAGTGTGGGGAATGTCAATTACAGTGGGAGATGCCATGGTCGATGGACGCCTAGACCAAGGATGTGGTTCCGGCTCTGTCGCGTGGGTCCGCATCATGAGGCTGGGGCTGTGGGGCTGTGGGGCAGGGGGGTGGTGCTTGACCGGGAAGGGGAGGGACTGCCTGCACGCCCAATCGTGGGCAGCGCTGACCGTTCACTGCCAGGATCGTTCATCGATCGAGATCAGCCGGTTGGGCGATATCCAGCCCCATCGGACAAGGGACCCCCGGCAGTAAACCTTGCTCATCTCGCCTTTACGGCGGGCACCTCGGCAATGCGGGTGGTGTAGTTGGGCGACTTGCTGTCCGATCTGGCCGCCCATTCGCGCTTGAACCCCTGGCTGGCTGGAACGGCCGCGAACTTCCCGAAACGCATGTTGACCTGATCCATGGCGACCATCAACCGATCACGCCTTCCGCAATCGTCCTCGAATAGCGTTCGCGGTCGTCTATCAGCGTCGATGAGGTCTTCCAGCATGACGCCCGCCTTGGTGATGCCATAGCCCTCTCGCCAAGCGCTCTCTATGCCGCGCCGGGCGTAGGCAAGAAGCATGAGGCCATCGTTGGTCATGGGCTGCATGGTGAGCGTCCGCGTCGCAGAATATTGCGGCCGGTCCTGCTTATGCCGATTGGTATGGAAAAATACTGTCAGGCGTCCTGCTACCAGGCCGTGCTGCCGCAGTTTTTCTCCCGCCCGCATCGCATATTGCGCAACGGCGCCCATCAGCATGTCCATATCGGTGACAGGCGTACCAAAGGATCGGGTGACAGCCATGCCCTTGCGCTGAGGCGCCACGGTTTCGATGGCGCACGCCGGAACACCGCGCAATTCAGCAACCAGCCGTTCCAGCACGACACCGCCGATGGCGCGGGCCTGCTTGAGGGCCATGTCGCGCAACTGCCCGGCAGTGCAGATATCCAGGCCTGCCAGTTTGGCCGCCGTCGCCCTGCCGACGCCCCATACATCGTCCACGTCGAACTGGTCGAGCACCCAACGGCATAAGTCTTCGTCGCGCAGATCGGCGACGCCATCAAATGTCGGGTTTTTCTTCGCCGCCGCATTCGCCAGCTTTGCGAGCGTCTTGGTCGAAGCGATGCCCACACAGGTGGGAATGGTGGTCCACTGCCGGACCTGCGCGCGCATGGCACGGCTATGCGCGGCGAGATCCAGATGCTCGAAGCCTGTAAAATCGACAAAGGTCTCGTCGATCGAGTAAATCTCGAAATCCCTTGCAAATGGCTCGATCGCCGCGACGACCCGCCGCTGCATATCGCCATAGAGCGCATAGTTGGATGAGAGGACGCGAATGCCATGCTGCCTGATCTTGTCGCGGATGAGATGGACAGGATCCCCCATTTTGATGCCCAGAGCCTTGGCTTCACCCGAACGGGCAATCGCACAGCCGTCATTGTTGGAGAGGACAATGACCGGGACACCAACTAGGCTGGCATCGAACGCTCTCTCGCAGGACACATAATAATTGTTGCAGTCAATCAGGGCGACCGGCGCGCTCATCCGTATTTGCGGGCAAGTCCGACGACCACGCCCCATATCTCGACATATTCATCCACGATGATGTCAGCAAAGCCATCGGCTTCCGGGACCAGCCAGAAGCGCCCGTCGCGCCGCTTCAGGCGCTTTAACGTGCGATCGCCATGGACCATGGCGACGACGATATGGCCTGCAACAGGCTTTTTTGCCCTGCTGACGATGATCAGATCGCCGTCGGTAATCCCGGCCCCTGTCATGGAATATCCATCGACGCGCATGATGTAGCTTGCAGCCGGATGCTCCACCAGCCAGTCGGCCAGATTGATCGGTTCCTCCATGTCGTCCTGCGCGGGCGAAGGAAAGCCCGCCGGAAGGCTCACCAGCAGCAGCGGCAGATCGGGCATGGCAAGGCAAATGGGTATGGGTTCAAACATCAAATAGGCCACGAATCAGATACACGATCCGGCATAGCCAGATTGTCCGAAACGGTCATTTGTTCTTTTTATGTTCTATCCTTGAACGGTCATCCGCGCGGCAGGATATGCCCTCGCCATCGCACAGGCACCGTCATAATCCGTCGATAGCCATGCCTGATAATCGCCGGGTTCAACGATGACCGGCATCGCCTTGGGATGCAGCGGCGCGACCAGCGCATTGGGTTCGCAGGTCAGAAACGCATAGACCGGACCCTGGTCGCTCTGTCGCCAAATACCAGCGAACGCGGCGATCGGCTGGTCGATCACGTTGAACCACCACTCATCGCGTCCTTCCCCGATCCTGGGTTCCGCAAATGTCGAGAAGGGGACGAGGCACCGCTGCAGAGGATTGGCCAGCATCGACTTCCAGAATGGGCTGCTGAGGTTCCGCACATTGGTGACGCGCTTTTCCAGCATCTTTCCGCTTTTACCTTTGACCTGGGTTGGCACGCCCCAGGACATGACGTCGCTTCGGATCACACCATCATCGTTGCGGACGATCATGCCCGGCTTTTTGGGCCAGACGTCCGTGGCAAAAGCGGCGTTGGGCTGGCGGATATCGAACCCCGCATAGTCCCGCCAACTGGGGATCTTGTCCGGATCGGTTCGATAATGATTGCACATCCGGGCAGCCTAACGATCGCCAATTTCATCGCAAGCCTATTGCTTCGTTCCTGATACGTTCTCTACGATCGGAACCATGATCCACCCTGATTCTCTTTGGCTCGCCCAGAGCCTGCTTCACGCTCCGGCCTGGGCACGAGTTGCTCTCACCGCACCCAACGAGCGCCTGCGCGAACAAGCGGCGGTGGAACTGGCGCAAAGCGTCATCGTGGCTATCGAAC
Source organism: Sphingobium sp. KKT206 (assembly GCF_055640555.1). Classification (NCBI taxonomy): domain Bacteria; kingdom Pseudomonadati; phylum Pseudomonadota; class Alphaproteobacteria; order Sphingomonadales; family Sphingobiaceae; genus Sphingobium; species Sphingobium sp. KKT206. The sequence continues at coordinate 189,436 of NZ_CM145765.1, read as the reverse complement.
ATCCCCCGACTATTCCTGACATTCGCCAGATGACGCTGCCTTTGTGACGGCAAGCCCGCGGTAGATCGGGTGATGCACAGGGTCAGTCGTGCTGAATAGTCTGCCGCTTTCCTGATCTTGAGCAATAGACGGTATAGCGGCTGTGCAATCCTCTACAGCCACGCTAGCGTCGCCGTTTAGGCGATCGGGAACAGGTATGAACGGATATGTGCGTTTGGAAACGGCGGACGGTGATTTTGTGGTCGTCAATGTCGATCGGGTAAGTTTCGTTCGGCGCTACCGTGGTGAGCACGACACCAGTGCGGTCAATTTCGAGAAGGGAAATTATATCGTTGTCAAAGGCAGTCTCGACAGCGTCATGACCATCCTGGCCGAAGGCTGAAGCGAGGCTCATGCTTGCCGTCCTATCCGCGGTCGTTCTGGCATCCGGGCAGGCCTTTGCCTGTACGCCCACCCATGTCTGGGACGGGGACGGCCCGATCTGGTGTGCCGAAGGTCCGAAGATACGGTTGGCCGGTATCGCCGCACGCGAGATGGACGGCACATGCAAACAGGGGCACCCCTGTCCCAAGGCATCGGCTATTGCAGCGCGAGACCGGCTGGTGCGCTTGCTGGGCGGCGCGAAAGGCAAGGCGCGGACCGGCCATATTCTTGTATCGGCGCCGGCCATGCGCTGCGTCTCAAATGGATCGGCGCGGGGCGGTCGCACAGGCGCATGGTGCAGTCTGCCCGGCACGGGCGACATAAGCTGCGCGATGATCAGGTCCGGCACTGTCCTGCGATGGGATCGTTATGCGCGGGGACATTGTCGCTGATGCCAAGGGGAACGCGCCATGAGCTGACCGGCATTCTTCTGGAAGGCGACTTCTATCCGGTGCTGCGTGTAGCCGATGGAGGCGAGTGGCGACTGGAGATCACCAAGGCCTGGCGGCCGCTGCTGGGCAAGCGCGTCGCCATCATCGGCGTGCGTGACGGTTTCGATCTGATCGCGGTCGAACGGATCACCCTGGCATGACGCACGACCAGCTTTTGTGGGGGGCGGTGTCCATGCTGATGGAGCAGCATGGTGAGCACGCACCGCGCAGAGTGGCCGAACGGATCGGTGCCCTTGCCGTTGCGGGAGACATGGCTGGCGTGGCAATGTGGAAAGATATTGCACGCCGGATGGATATGATGATGCGGTCGCCTGTCCAATAGCCGATCATCGCCCTGGCCATTACATTCGTAGCATGGCAGGCGGTGTTCGCAGCAGGCGTTAGCCCTCCTGATCCTGGAGCGATCCATGGGACAGCGCATCGGCGATCATGGCGGCGAGCGTTTCTTCGGCCCGTCCGCGGGCATTGAGGTCCTTTGACGACAGGTCGTGGCGAAGCCATTGCGGGGCGCGGGCAATGACACGGATGATCAGCTCGGAGGTTTCCTGGTCCATGCGGGCCCTATGAGTGGTCGCGTGCGGACAAGCAATCATCAAGGGGACACTCCCAAGGCGATCGTGATGAAAGCAGGGGACGCATAAAAAAGCCCCGCCAGAGCAAGGCTCGCGGCGGGACCGAAGTTCAGGGAGGTGCCGCTCCAAAGGGGGAAGAAGCGACAGGCATGAAATAGCATGTTGCGATGAATGACGGGTGAAGCAGCTATTCATGAGCGCTGCAGCTCGGTTTTCTCGAGCAAACTATGCGGCTGCACGGCATCGGAGAGCAAAAGCCAGGTCACATTCGTCAGCAGACAGCGCTAGCGGAACCTCGCCATTGTCCATCTGTTCGATCTATCGACAGGCTCTGCGAAAATCGCCGATGCAAAAGACCTGAAAGAAAGAGAACCCGACCATGGCTGAGACGCAGGACGTCCGCGATAATGAAGGCGGGAGCCGCTATGAACTGAAGGTTGATGGCGGCACGGCTATTGCGGCCTATGAACGGCGCGATGGCGCATTGGTCTTCACGCACACGCAGGTTCCTGAGGCCTTGGAAGGGCAGGGCATTGCCAGCAGGCTGATTGCAGGTGCTCAGGCGGACGTGCGGGCGAAGGGATTGAAGGTCGTGCCACTGTGCGAATTTGTCGCCGGCTATTTCGATCGCCATCACGAGGAGCAGGATCTGCTCGCTCTCGACGCGCCGGGCTGATTGGGGGGATACCTGGAACAGCATGACTTTTGACCAATTCTACGCCTCAACGGCGGCCATTGCGTAATCTCAAAGATGAAGATCGCGACCTATAATGTGAACGGGATCAACGGGCGTCTGCCTGTTCTCCTGCGATGGCTAGTCGAAGCCGAGCCCGACATCGTCTGTCTGCAGGAATTGAAGGCGCCGCAGGATAAATTTCCCGAAACAGCGATCCGTGATGCAGGTTACGACGCGGTCTGGCATGGGCAAAGCCGGTGGAACGGGGTTGCGATCCTGAGCCGGGTCGGTGAAATTCACGAGACGCGCCGCGGGCTGCCGGGCGATCCGGACGATATGCAAAGCCGCTACATCGAAGCGGCTGTTGCCGGGGTGTTGGTGGCAGGTCTTTATCTACCCAATGGCAATCCACGCCCTGGACCCAAGTTCGACTTCAAATTGCGCTGGTTCGAGCGACTTCACGACCATCTCGCCTCGCTCGTCGCTATAGATGCGCCGGTGGTCATCGCCGGTGATTTCAACGTGATGCCAACCGATCTGGATGCCTATTCGCCCGAGCGGTGGCGGGACGATGCGCTCTTCGCGCCGGAGGTGAGGGAAGCTTACCGCCATGTGTTGGAGCAGGGATGGAGCGATGCTGTCCGCGAACTGCACCCCGATCAGACCGTCTATACGTTCTGGAAATATTGGCGCGGGGCGTTCGAGCGCAACGCAGGCCTTCGGATCGACCATATTCTGCTCAATGGGAACGCACGGAGCAGGCTTGAATGGGCGCAGGTCGATACAGCGCCGCGCGGATGGGAAAAGACGAGCGACCATGCTCCGGTCTGGATCGAGCTGGCCGACAAGCCGGTGCGCAAGGCGCGTCAGTCGAGGGCTGCAAACCAGTCAGCATAGGGCGTATTGCGCGCCATATGGCGATTATAGTCAGGTGCACCATCAGTCCACCAGACTGGGCCACGCTCGCCAAGTCCGCGTTTGGCAATGTCCACCGCCGCATGCGCTTCACGCTCGGCCGATACATCGGCGTTTTTACGGGCGTCGCGCACGGCCCTGCGCGCCTCCATCAGATCCGATACCACGGCAGCGCGAACGTCTTCGTCCAACGCGGGATTGGACAGTCGCCACAGGCGGCCGCGCACGACAAAATAACGGCCATCGGGCGTTGCCGGGTGAGTGGCGGGCTCCCGGCTCACCCCGGCCTTGCCGCCTCGCGCGCCCATGCAACGATGGCCTGTTGCGGCATGGCGCCCGATTGCCGCGCAATCTCGCGGCCACCCCGAAACAGGATCATCGTGGGAATGGACCGGATGGCATAGCGACCCGCGATCGCTTGATGCGCCTCGGTATCAAGCTTACCCAGCCGCATATAGGGTTCAAGTTGTCCGGCTGCAGCGCTGAACGCTGGGGCCATCTGACGGCACGGGCCGCACCAGCTTGCCCAGAAATCGACGAGCAGGGGAATGCCGGACCGCGCGGCATGCGCGTCGAAATTATCTGCGGTCAGTGTGACCGGCTCCCCAGAGAATAGTGGGCGCTTGCATCGGCCGCAGCTTCCGCCATTGGCCAGCCTTTCGCGGGTCAACCGGTTCGCCGTTGCGCAAGCCGGACATATGACAATCAGGGCATCATTGGGCGCCGTAGCCATTCTGGTCTCCATCATGCATCGTCTTGGATGCCATAGATGGGATCGGACATCCCGAATGTCAGGCCCTTGAAGGCAAGCAAGTCCTGGGAGGACGATGAAGCCCATAGGCTGCCAAAAAGCGATAACGGCCTGGCTGGACGTTGGCTTGCTCACTCGTCTATGTTCGTCATCCAAACGAAACAGGATATAGCCCATGAACAATACAGATCTCGCGGAGAAGATCGCCGGCGACAACGGCCTTTCCAAGGCGGATGCCCGCAAGCTGGTCGATGCGGTCTTCGCCGCGATCGCCGATGCTGCAGCAGCGGGCGAAGAAATTGCCCTGAACGGCTTTGGCAAGTTCAAGGTCAAGGACACGCCAGCGCGTGAAGGTCGCAACCCGTCCACCGGCGCTACCATCCAGATCGCCGCTTCCAAAAAGCTCGGCTTCACGCCCGCCAAGGCGGTGAAGGACAAGCTGAACGGCTAATGTGTGGCTGGTAAGCGTCCGTCCAAGATGCTTGCCGGCTTCGTCGGCTGATACGGTCGATAGGGTGGGCTTTCCGCGCCTGACCCGCGAGATGCAGGAGTAGGGTGACAATCCGCAACGTTTAGGAATGGTCGCAGATCTCACCAATCCCGTGCGGGACGATATGGTGGTGAACCCGCGCTATCGCTGTCTTACCGTCTTCACCCACTTCACCAATCCTGACGGGATGCCGGGCCACAAGACGAGAACCTCGTTCTCGGTCACGACCTTATCGAGATTACGCGCACGAGCGGTCCCTGGAACAAGACACGTGCAGCAGCACCTGCGCAGTCGCTGCTGTGAGGGCCGATCTTGAACGTTGGGCTGAGGCGCTGGCGGTCGAGTGGGAACATGGCGCGAATGCCGGCGACTTCGTTGCAGAAAGGGTGAGAACGCTGGCGCTGGCGGGAGATCAGGCCGGTTTTGCGCGTTGGCTCGACATTGCGACGCGCATAGACCAGCTTCTCGATGCGGGCGCCATGGAGCATTGAAGGTGGGCAGCTATCTAAACATGTTCCGGCCCGCCAGTCTATCAGCGAGCGTACGGAAAGTGATCGACCAGCGGGTCTCTTCCATTTCGACTATGCTATGTTCCCATTGGTACCGCGCTTCGCCATGGAGGTGATAGATCGAACGCGGTGCTAGCGGGACGGTGACGCGATCGAACCCGCCGGCTTTGCGCCGCCGAAAACGTAAAGGTGCAGAAACGCCCAGCGAAATACCAACCACATGGTCGAAAACCGGGCGATCGCGGTGCCAACCTATGCCGGCACCAGGATCGTACCGGATAAGAAGCGCCTGGGCGAGGCTAGCGGGGTCAAGGCCCGCAAAGGCGGCGGCTCTGTCGCGTATGGGCAGCAGCCAATCAGGCATGGGATCCGTCGGCCCGAAGCGTGCATCATCAAAATCATAGCGCCAGCCAAAAGAACTGGTCAGGCGCTTGCCGAGCCAGCCCTGAAAGCGGAATGGCTCAAGCGCCGTCGCGTCGATCCCGGCGATCAACCTCAACTCTTCGTCGCGAGAGAGAAGGTTGTCACGATAGGAGAGGCCCGGAATTTTCGGGGTCTCGAACAGGTCGGAAAACAGGCTGGCCATCCACGCCTAAATTGGGACGCTGCGCTTAAAAGGCAATCGCATAGGTGATTTATGATTTCCCGCCTTCCCATAACTCAATAATCCGATCAAGCAGACGGTCGACGATGGCAAGGCCTTGGTCCGTCATCGAAATCGCGACGCGTCGCCCATCAGGACGAGGAATGTCCCGCGTCACCAGCCCCCGCTTTTCCATCTCGGCGATCTTGCGGTGGGCGGTCGATTGCGGAACGTCGGGGGCGGCCGTATACAGGGAGAAGAGATAGACCTCCCGCTTCTCATATTGCGCCAGGTAAAGATCGAGCAGCATGTCCCAGACAGGGCTGGGGCATAGACGATAGCCAATAGCCTCACCAATCGTCTGCCGCATGACCACCAGCCTGCGGCACATATCGATACGTGTGTCGGGGGGATATATTTGCGTCATGTCATGCCTCCTTTTTGGATACTGACCCTTCGCTCCTCTCTTCCGCCCGTGGACGAGCGGGCCATGTTAGACAGCCACATTGATCATTGTGGTTCGCCTGAAGTGGTTGCCGCCTTTCTGGCTACGCCTGCTGTGCGGCGCGGCGGGGCGTGGGGCTAAAGATACCCCGCCTGGCGGAAGCTCACATGCCCGGCATGGGCGATGACCAGATGATCATGAACCGCGACATCCAGGCAGCGTGCGGCATCGACAATCTTTCTGGTGAAAGCCCGGTCAGCCCGTGAAGGCTGAGGTTGGCCCGATGGATGATTATGAATGAGAAAAATTGCGGTCGCGCCTATCTCGACGCATCGCTTCATGATTTCACGTGGATAGGCGTGGACATGAGAGATGGTGCCGGTCGCCAGCACCTCATCTGCCAATATCTCATTGACGGCGTTGAGGAAAAGCACCCGCAACTGTTCGACCGGCGCGAATGCCATGGTGGCGCGCAGATAGTCCAGCAGTGCCTGTTCGTTCGAGAGTATCGATTTACCGGCGAGTTTTCCGCGCAGAATATGGTGGATAGACATTTGCAGGCACTCAAATGTCCGCTCGACACATAGCGCGCCATCCAGAAGGCGCATCCGGTCCTGGCGCCGCGCAGAGAGGGTTGCAGCAAAAGAACCGAACCTGTCGACCAGCCGCTGCGCCAGTTCGGGCGCGCGCGCCGGACAGGTGAGCGCGATCAGCTCTTCCAGGGCCTGTCGACACCGCGCTGTTTTATCCGGCTGCGATGTCGAAAGGTCGCGCCGATGAGCATGGTTTGTGCTACCCAACTCCACACCGCCAGCGCATCGACATAGGCACGCGGTACAATCGCCGGCATCAGGATCCGCATCAGATGCACGGCTACCTCTGCGCCTAGCATCGCCGCGACCCAGAGCGGCCAGAACCGTGTGCTTTGTAGAGAAAGCCATATAAACACACTCAATAAGGCAAAATCGACCAGGAGAATGGCGATCTCGATATGATGGAACCGGTCGCCGAACGGGTCGACAAGCCCTACGGACAGACAGGCAGCGCCCAGCAGGGCTGCAGCGCCGATCCTTTCGGGCGTGCCGCCCCGCCATGCGGCATAGAGGGTGCTGACAATGAGCAGGGTCAGGAACGCGATTTGCCGGGTCATGACCCTGATTGAACCCAGGTGGCCGCATTGCGTCAATCCTCTCTTGCGCGTCAGACGACGCGCAGATGGGCAGGCTGATCATGCGAGACAACTTTGAAAAGGTCGCCATAAGCGGTTTGCCCGAGCCCAACATCATCGCTGGCCCGTTTGAGATGGGCGTGGGTTATGACCATCTGCTCGCGCGTCTGCGCAATCAGCATGACAGCAGCGGCAGATGTCGCGATAGCCTCCTGGCCGATCGCAGCTGCAAAACGGGCATCAAGACGAGCCAGGGGTAGCGAGGCGTTGAGTTCGGCAATCCGGGCTGCAGCAATATCGAGCGCAGCTTCGGCGGCAAATAGCCGCTCGGCAACCGATTTGGCGATGGTCTGTCGTTTAACGCGCATAGAATCTCCTTCCCGCAAAAGCGGGTGAACAGGGAAAACATAAAAATGTTGGTTTTAGTGGCGAGCCAGGGCGTCTAGCGCCGAGAGCAGTGAAGCGGCCGATCCAGCCATCACAAGAGCAAGCGTCGCCATGATCGCAAGAGCGATCAACGTCATGTTCGAAGTCAGGTCATTGTCGGGCCTCCCGCTTGTGCGGAACGGCAGAAAATTGCCCATAAGGGGAAAGCGCACCAAACCATGGTAGCCCTCCTGCTGCGTGGCCAATAAATCGGCATCGGCAATATCTGCGTCCACTTGATCGTCAGTGGAATCAGATTGGCCAGACGCAGCCGGGATTGGCAGGACCAAAGATTGGGCGCCTATTTTTTGGGCCCCCGGAGAAATCTCCGTGCGGTCCGCTTCATAGGCAGCCACGAGGCGTGCCGCCTGCTGCCGGCCAATGCCGCCGAGCTTGCCGCGCGCTTCATATATATGCTTGTCGACACGGCCGGAACTATTGCCCAGTCGCGAAGCAATTTCCTTGCTGGAATAGCCCTGCGCCACTAGTACTAGGCATTGCCGTTGCCGACCCGTAAGGCTGGCGAGCCTTGTCCTGAATACCGCAATGTCCGGCGGAACGGGTGGTTTGTTCATCATCGCGCACTGTCTCCAGCCTTGCGACGCATCGGGGCAGATCGGTCGCGCCTGATATCTCCTCTGCGGCCCCGCTCACAATGTCATGAAATTGCAACGCAAACGCAACCATTTGGCCGAGCAATTGAGACGAATCGAAGAAATTTGCATAGCCATGTCGCAACTGGCCTGGTGCGGGATGCCGCCATCCAGATCTCCGGGCATGGAGGGGAGGGGATGGACAGGGGATGATCGGGCAGGTTTCGGCCAGAACGTCCCAACGGATATCCACCATGAACGCACTTATCGTCCGCCTCGCGCGCCATATATTCACCTGCCTGCGTTGCCGCAGGGATGAGGCTCTCATGGGCACTATATTTGCCTGGCTCGACGACCAGGAACAAGCGGATCAGGATGAACTTCTGCCTAAACAGCAGTCGCAGGACCGATCCGCATGGTATTACGATCAATCGGCCTTGTCTTCCGACAAAACCGATATGACCGCACGCTGCGCTGAACATATGCCAACCCTGACCCGGCTCTTTCTCTTGCTGCGCGTACCTTATGCCATGCAGATTGACGACATTGCGCGAACCTTCGAGATCCGCCCCCGCCGGGTTCGTCGCCATTTACGGCGAGCCGTGGCGATCCTTGCGCGCGACAGGCATTGACGCAATGACGGTTCCCATCGACCGGCTTGTCATGGAAGCGCGCGCAAAGCTGCTGGTCAACCGTCTGGGCGGCCGCTGGGCCTCGTCTGGCGGCCTGTGCCTTTGCCCGGCCCATGACGATCATCATCCCAGCCTTTCTGTCCGACTGGGCAAGACAGCTCTGCTCTTCAAATGCTTTGCAGGCTGCCATGCCCGCGATGTGCTGCGCGCAATCGCACGGATCGACCATCAGGCGCTGACAGCTTGTCATGAGCCAGGTCATTCGACGCGCGATTTTCAATCCGGTTTCCGCAGCCAGGCGAGGGACATCTGGCATGCGAGCCGACCGATCGCTGACACGCCGGCACAGGACTATCTGCAGTCTCGTTCCATCACCAATCTGGGAGAATGGCTGCGCTTTCATCCGCGAACGCCCTTGCGAACCGACACGGGGCTTGAGTTTCGCCCTGCCATGATTGCTGCTGTGCGCGACAGAGAAGAAATTGTCGCCATCCACCGGACATTCCTTGATCCTCGCTATTCCCGTCTCGCTGCCGACGTACAACCGGCGCGTCGCTTGCTGGGCCGACCCGGCCATGGCGCCGTCATGCTGGCTCCTGCTACCAATATTCTTGGTCTTGCCGAGGGGATCGAGACGGCCCTGTCGGCCATGTCCTTTCTCGAAATTCCGGTCTGGGCCACGCTCGGTAGCGAGCGCTTGCACAGCATTGCCATTCCCGCGTCGGTTAAGCGGCTAATTATCCTGCCCGACAACGATCGTGCGGGCAAAATCGCCGCAATGCGTGCGCTGGCGGCGTATCGCGGCGCCGGCAGGCCAGTCAGGCATATCCGGCCGCCATCAGGCTATAATGACTGGAACGATGTCCAGCAGGCAAGGGAGGGAGGGGGATTGGATGATGTGGCGCAGGAAGACCCGATGGGCGGGTCTTTGGCGCCTGGAGATCCCAGTCGATGAACCAGCTTCCCATTCTCGTTGCCGCGGCGAACCTCAGCAAGTCGCCATCCAATGTCCGAAAGTCGAGCGATGCTGTCGCCGACGCCCAGCTTGAGGCCAATATCGCGGCCAAGGGCATAAGGCAGAATCTGATCGGCGTGCCGGTTGCGCGCAAGAAAGGCCATTATCGTATCGCCGCGGGCGGACGGCGCCTCGATGCGGTGCATCGTCTCATCGAAAAGGGCGTCTTCGGGCCAGACTATCAGGTGCCGGTGCTGGTCCTGCGCGACGCGAAAGATGCGATCGCCACCAGCCTGGAGGAAAATTTCTTCAAGCTCAGCATGAACCCAGCGGACACCTGCCGGGCTTTCCAGGATATTGTCGAAACCGAAGGCAAGACCCCGGCCGAGATCGCCAAACGTTTTGGCCTGACCGAGCGCTTCGTACTGGGACGGCTGCGCCTTGCGGATCTGGCACCCTGCATTTTTGACGCCCTGCGCGACGGCGAGATCAGCCTTGAGATTGCCACGGCTTATGCCAGCAGTCCCGATGCCGTGCGCCAGGCGCAGATATTCGAAACTCTGGGGCAGAGCTATTACCGCAATAATCTAAACGAGATCCGGCGCCAGCTTGCCCAAGGCAGCTATAGTGGCAATGATCCTAAAGCCCTGCTTGTCGGTCCCCACGCCTATGTGGCCGCCGGTGGCCGGATCGACAGCGACCTGTTCACCGACGATGCGAGCGAGATGTGGATCGATGGCGACCTGCTCGATCAACTGGCGACCGACAGGCTGGCGCAGGCGGCGCAAGCGATCCGGGAACGGGAAGGCTTTGGCGATGTCCGCATCGTGTCCGGCACTCATATTGCCTATAGCGCAACCTGGGATCTCAAGCCCATTGAGGGCGAACAGCCACCGCTGACGCCAGAGCAGGAACAGCGGCTTGCTGATATCGAAGTGGAACTGGAAGCGTTCGAGAACCCGGTTGAAACCGACGAGACCGAGGAGGAGGTCGAAGCGCGCTATGATCGGCTGAATGCTGAATATGAGGCAATCCGGCAACGGGCACCGATTCTGACCGAGGAGCAAAAGGCGTCCGCACTGGCCTATGTGGTGATCGGTTCCGACGGTCAGCCGCGCGTCCACGAACAGCTTTATCATGTTCCGGCTGAACAGGCCGACGATGCGCAGGATTCGACCGGTGATGATGATGAAGTCGATGCGGATGCGGATCGCGCGCCAGCACAGGTGGTGCCGGGCCAGCCAAAGATCAGCCAGCGCCTTGCCGATGAGCTCGCTGAAATGAAGGCTGAACTTCTGCGCGTCCATATCGCCAGCGATCCGCGGTTCGCGCTCGATCTCGCCACTTTCTGCATGGCTGACGCGGCAACGCGCACCTATGGCAGCGCGGAACGGGCCACCGACCTGCGCGCCAATGCCCCCGCATCGCCGCTTCATGGCTATGAGAGCGATACGCCTGCCGCCGACCAGTGGCTCAAGCTGGAAAAAGATCTTGATCGATGCTGGATCAATCATGCCGATGTGCGGACACGCTATGACGCCTTTTGCGCTTTGAGCCAGGAGGCACGGGCTGCCTGGTTCAGCTGGGCAATTGCCCGGACGGTCCAGGCGGTGCCTGCCGGGCGGACCGGCAGCGTGTTTCTCGACCATCTGGGGGTCAAGTGCGGGATCGATGTTACGGCCTGGTGGCGACCGACCGCGCGCAACTATTTCGACCGGGTCAGCAAGGCGATGATCCTCCAGGCGTTCGAAACGGTCGGCGGCCTAGAGCTGAGTTCCCGCTACGCGGCGTCGAAGAAGCATGATCTTGCGCTCTCGGCCGAGCGACTGTTCAGCGGCGATCTCATCGTCGAGGCAGAGGTCAAGGAACGCGCGCTGCAATGGTTGCCGGACGCCATGCGCTTTGTGCCGGTTGGTGAAGCTGAAGCCAGTCTCACCGGAGATGGCGATGCCGATTGTGGCGTCGGGCGGGTCAGTGTCGATGGGGATGCTGCGGCGGAAGCGCTGGCTGAGGCACCTGACGAAGATTCTGGAGAGGACCGCGTCGCGCAGGCGGCCTGAGCCTGGGGTATAATGCTGGGGACCATGATGTGTCGTCATGGTCCCTTTTTCTGTCCGCCGTCCTGGGAGGGAAGGGGAGCGGACGAGGCGTGGACCGATCGGGTCCGAGGCCTGGAGATATTTATGACTCTTCCTTTGTTCGCTACGCAGCAGCCTGATCCCGTCGCAACGCGTTCACGCGCGCAACGCCTATTCGATGTCGCGACAATACTCGCCGACAATCTGACGCAATCGCAAATACCGACCCGACATGCCCTACGAAAGCTGATGACAGCCAGCTTTGGCGCGAGCGATGCACAAGGCGCATGGTCGATGCGCCAGGCCTATGACGCGCTTGAAATCGCCCTGATACTGTTCCTGCGGCGGGGGAATAGTGGCATCGCCAGATCCGGAGATCCGACTGCCTGTTACGCCGCTTTGCGCCGTCTTGAAACCAGCCTGCCCACGCACAGCTATCGCAGCGAACAGCAGATCGCGATGCAGCAGTTCAGCACGCCGCTGACCCTCGCATGGCTGGCGGTCCAGGCAGCACGCCTTGGGCCAGAGGATCATATTCTCGAACCATCGGCAGGCACGGGAATGTTGCTCGGATCCATTCCGCCTGGACGCTGCACCTTCACGCTCAATGAACGCGATCCCGACCGCGCGGCGCTGCTCACGCTTGCCATCGGGCAGGCTGTCACCTGCCATGACGCGGAATATATCCATGATCTGTTGCCCCTGGGCAATGACCCTTCTGTGGTCCTGATCAATCCGCCCTTCGGTCGCAGCGAGGGACGCGGCAATGACCGGCAGGCCGGGGTGCGGCATTTGCGCTCGGCCTTGCTACGACTGCGCCAGCACGGTCGCTGTGTCGCCATCATGCCACCTGGCTTTGCTGCTGATGGCAGCGGCGCAAAAGCCTATGCGACGATCGCGCAATTGATCCCGCCTCGCGTTGAAATCACCATCCTGGGCAGCCCCTTTGCCAAACATGGCACCGGTATCGCTGTACGACTGCTGTTATTCGACAAGGGATGGCATGGTCAGGGACAAAGTCATGTCGCCGATAATCTGGACGCAGCGCTTGATCTCGTCCTGGCATTGCCTGACCGGCTCGATCCACCTGCCTTGTTGCCACCCCCGCCGTTGCCAAAGCCACCAAGTCCTGCCGTCGCGTTCCATCTCCCTCGGCCAAAGGCAAAGGATGAGGCGGCATCGCTGTTTCGCACTTTGTCCGCCACGCCACTCGCCGCGCCGGCGCGTATAGCAGCAAACAATGCCAATGCTGTTCCGCTTTCCTACGCCGTACGCGACACGCCTCTGCCGGTAGGCGACCCTGTTGGCATCTATGCGCCCTGGCGGCTTGCGCGGATTGCGATCGAAGGCGCGACACCCCATCCCGACAAGCTGGTGGAATCCCTGGCCATGGGATCAGTATTGCCGCCCGTACCGCGCTGGCAGCCATTATTACAACCAAGGGCGCTCGCTGCCCTGTCCGAGGCGCAACTGGAAACCATCATCCATGCAGGCGAAGCCTTTTCACGCGATCTGCCCGGTATGTTCACGCCCAATGCAGCAGGGGATCAACTCCATGAAGATCCCGCAGGGCGCGCCTATCGGACGGGCTATTTCATTGGCGATGGCACAGGCGTTGGCAAGGGCCGGGAAGGGGCGGGCCTGATCCTTGACCAGTGGAACAGGGGTAATCGCCGTGCCATCTGGATTTCGCGCAGTGCTGCCCTGCTCGAAGACGCCCGAAGGGACTGGAGCGCCCTTGGCGGCCTGCCGATCGATATCCAGCCGCTCGATGCCTTCCCGCTCGGTGAGCCGATCACCATGACGTCTGGCATTCTCTTCCTCACCTATGCAACGCTGCGCTCGGTCCGTCAGGACAATTTCTCACGCCTGCAGCAGATATTGGTCTGGACCGATGCTGAATTTGAGGGCGTCATCCTGTTTGATGAATCCCACGCGATGGGCAACGCTGCAGGCACGCAAGGCGATTTTGGAACGGCGAAGGGGTCAGAGCAAGGCCTGGCGGGCGTTCGCCTCCAAAATGCCCTGGCCCGCGCGCGGATAGCCTATGTGTCCGCGACGGGTGCCACCAAGCCTGAAAACCTCAGCTATGCCTCGCGCCTTGGCCTGTGGGGGCCGGGCACAGGCTTCACCGACCGCAATGCTTTCATGGCGGCGATGGACGGGGGCGGGATCGCCGCGATGGAGATCGTGGCGCGCGATCTCAAAGCCACCGGCCTCTACACCGCGCGGGCGCTCAGCTTTGCCGGGGTGGAATATGATCCGCTCGAACATCGATTGAGCCCTGACCAGATCGCCATCTATGATGCCTTCGCGGATGGGTGGGCGGTGATCCATGCCAATCTGCACAAGATATTGGGCGCGTCCGGCGTCGTCGATGCCATGTCAGGACAGACGCTGAACGGCCAGGCTAAAGGCGCGGCGCTCAGTCGATTTGAAAGTGCCAAGCAGCGCTTCTTCTCGCAATTGTTGATTGCGATGAAGGTGCCGAGCCTGATCAAGGCCATAGAGGCAGAGATAGCCGTCGGCCATGTTGCTGTCGTGCAACTCGTCACGACAGCCGAAGCGATATTGGAACGCCGTCTTGCCGACTTATGTGCGGAAGATCGTGCCAGATTAAATCTTGACCTGTCGCCGCTTCAAACCCTGATTGATTATCTCACATCGGCCTTTCCCACCCGGCAGATGCGGGTGTACCGCGCCAGCGACGGCGAACTACGCTCTGAACCGATGATCGATGCCGACGGGCAGCCCGTTCATTGCCAGGAAGCGCTCAATGCGCGCGACACGATGATCGAGGATCTGTGCGCGCTCCCTCCCATCCCTGCTCCCCTGGACGCGCTCATCGCGCATTTTGGTGCGGACAAGGTCGCCGAGGTTACCGGGCGCTCACGCCGGATCGTCGTTGATAGCAGCGGGCGGCAGCAGGTCGAGCGGCGCGGCACACATGCCAATATCAGCGAAACACGGGCGTTTATGGAAGGGGTCAAGCCCATATTGATATTCAGCGACGCTGGATCCACCGGGCGCTCCTACCATGCCGATCTTGCCAGCAAAAGCGCAGACAAACGCCGCATCCATTTCCTGCTCGAACCGGGTTGGCGTGCCGACGTCGCGATCCAGGGGCTTGGGCGCACCCATCGTACCAACCAGGCCTGCCCCCCGGTGTTCCGGCCTGTGACCACCAACTGCAAGGGCGAACGCCGCTTCATCAGCACGATTGCGCGAAGGCTGGACGGCCTTGGTGCCCTAACTCGCGGACAACGGCAGACGGGCGGCCAAAATATGTTCGATCCGGCCGACAATCTTGAAAGCGACTATGCGCGTGAAGCGCTTGGGCAATGGTATCGGCTGCTTTTCGCAGGCAAGCTTTCCAGCGTGACGATGGGCGACTTCGTCACACTGACTGGTCTCAAGCTCGTCGATGAGGGCGGTAACCTGCTTGAAACCCTCCCGCCCATCCAGCGCTGGCTTAATCGCATCCTGGCGCTGCGGATCGCGATCCAGAATGCAATCTTTGAGGAATATATGGGTCTCATTGAGGCGAGGGTGGACGCCGCTCGTGCGGCGGGCACGCTTGACCTTGGCGTCGAGACTATTCGCGCCGAGCGGATCGAGACTTTGTCTGAGCAGATTTTGCGCACAGATCCGGTGACCGGCGCGCAGACCTGTCTGTTGCGCCTTGAGCTTCACATCCAGCCCCGCGTCACCACATGGCACATACTGAACCAACGGTATCAGGGCATGGACGACATGGCCTGGTTGCGCAACAGCCGCTCCGGGCGCGTCGCCTTGCAATTGCCCTCCTGGTCGATCACCGATGAAGAAGGGCGACCCATTCCCATGTGCCAGCTTGTCCGGCCCACCGGATCGACGCGGATCGATCGGGCATCGCTCGTACATAGTCACTGGGCCTGCATCGATGCCGAGACATTCAAGACTGTCTGGGACGAGGAGGTGGCCGCCGCAGAAGGACGGCTTGACGTCGAGACCATCTGGGTCGCGATGGGCCTTCTTCTGCCTGTCTGGAACAGGCTACCACAGGACGATGTGCGCGTGTGGCGTATCGATAATGGCGCGGGCACATCCATTTTGGGCCGGATCATTCGTCCGGGCGCGGTTGAAAAACTGCAAGCGGCCTTTGGACTGGAACAGGGCATAAGGCTCGGTGCCAGAGACCTGCTTACTGCCGTAAAAGCTGGGGACGACGTCGCCATACCGGGTCTTGGCAAAGCGCGTCTCGCCTCAGTTCTCGTCAACAGTGCCCGTCGCCTTGAAATCCGCGACTATGATACTGGTGACCGCGCCTGGCTGAAAGCGCGCGGTGTGTTCAGCGAGATCATCCAGTATCGCACGCGGCTTTTCATTCCCGTCGACAGGGCTGTCGAAATACTCGACGCGATCATCGCGGAGCGACGCTGAGACGGCAATGTGTGACATGGTAATGCCGTATCCGCTTATCTGACAAGGGAAACTTATGTTCAATCCGTTTCAGCGTACATGCGCCGACGCCTATTGCGAGGGTGACTTCGCCCATGTCGAAGATATCGAGCAGGTTCGCGCAGTTAGCGATACGCTCTTCACATTTCTGATGATTGAGTTGGGTACCCCCGAGGATTGCGACACGCGCGAAGAAGCACTGCGCAGAATGGCGATGGCGATTGGAAACATCCAGGATTTTGCCGCTGCGATTGAAAAGATGCAGACAGCCTGAGTATCTGGACTTGTAGTTAGTAATCCTGAGGTCAGACATTGGCCGCCGAAGCTCATGGAACCCAAGCACCCCGGCGGCTGTCCTGCTTATCTCAATGTCTCGGACCAGGTCAGCTTTCCGCCGTTTTCGGCGCGGACTGTACGTCGGGCGTTTTGATACCGAGGGTCTTGCGAGAAGATTTTACGGTTTTTGCAGAGCGAGCTTTAGGTGCGGGTTCCGCTGGCGTCTTTTTCGCGGTGACGCTCGATTGACGTTTCGCTTTCGCAGGCTTCGAGGCTTTGACGGTGTCAACCGGAGGGGCGATCGCATCAATAGATGTCGCCGATATGCTGACTTTGGAAGGCGTTTTTCGCGCAGGCTTGGCGACGGGCTGGTCTCCTGCTGCCTTCACCTTGCGCGATGCCTTGGGTGGTAAAATGTCGGCAGATGTCGCTATGGCGTCTTTTGGAGCGCCGGTTGCGGACATCTTCTCATCGGTGGTTGATGCTATGGGCGCAGATACAGCCTTGCTTGTGGGCCTTGCCCGGCTTGTTGCGACCGTCGTCTTAGGCGTCTTTACCTTCCGCCCCTTGCCCGTCACAGGCGCAGACACTTGTTCGGTAGGGACATTTGCGATGGTCGGCTCGCTCGTTGCCGGCGACACATTAGCAGCGCTCGCAGCGGCGGCTTTTGCAGCAGTTCCACGCTGTCCAAGGCCGAGCCGTTGCGCGACTTCCCGGCGCTGCTCGGAATAGGCCGGTGCAACCATGGGATAGGTTGACGCAAGACCATAGCGCTCACGATATTGCGCTGGCTTAAGGCCGTGCGAGGCCAGATGCCGCTTGAGCGTTTTGTAAGGCCGGCCATCGATGAGGCTGATGAGATGCTCGCGGGAGGCGAGACTTTTGCGAACACTGACCGCAGGCGTGTATTCCAGCACGGGCTCTGCTTCCACTGCGGATGTTTGCGCCACCAGCGCTGCACGTGTCGACTGGATCAACCCTGCCAGATCGGCGCTTGGCACCATATTATTGGTGACATAGGCGCTGAGCAACTGAACGGTCAGAACCGTATAGTCGGGCTGGTCGGCATCGGTCATGGGAATATCCTGTCCAAGACATGGTGAGAATGTCGGCGCTGCAGGAGCCGCGGCTCAAAAACAGGAGTTTAGCCATCCGGGCCGTGATTTGTCAAAGGGGAGGGGGAGCCATGTCTGTGCAGGCAAACAGCTTGGGCAGGTAAACCGGTACAGGAGCTTATGGACAATGGCGGACATATATATTCAGGGGAGTTTTGCGTTCATATGTCATGTGGAAGAGGCCGAAACATTGGGCCAAGCCTGGTACGCCGTAATGTCGTTGCGCGATGACGTCGAGCCAGACGCGCCCTCCGCCGCACTCACTACATTGTTTCCCCCTCTTGATGAAGGCGATCCATGGTCAGGCCTGCTCACCATTTTCGACAATCCCGATTTCCCCGACTTTGGTGCTGATCTCCAGATCGACGTCGATCGCGATAATCGGGACATGCGAATAGTGGTGATTTGCGGGATGACGGATTTTCAGCCTGCGCCGATTGCAAAGCTGATCCAGCGCTGCTGTGCCCAAAGCCTGGCACAGGCACCGATCGGCTTTGAATGGGCGGAAGTCTGTTCCAGACCGCGCGTCGGACATTTCCGCGGCGGGTGGTGCGCCATTTTTCCTGATCGCCTCGAATTTGAAAGCACCCTTCACGCCTTGTCAGCCGCACTGAGCGGTGCTGTGATCTGAACGGTGACACGCTGTTTGTGGGACACAGGACCCTGGCCAGACATGCGGAGGGGAGGGGGGAAGGGATTTGCGAGGATCAGTGGCGCTGCCCTGGCTTCATGACTCTTATGAGGAGAGCCTCTCATGTCCAGTCTTGCAATCCCGGTCGACAGTGCGCCGGTAACGGGTGCCTATCGCGTCGATATTTCCCGCGGCCATAATGTCAGCCGTGTCTCGTCAGAATGGTTTTCGCGGCCCGATGACGAGAAATTCCTGTCGCTGACAGACCTTTACGACCATGTCCGCACGCGGGCCGAGCGAGCGACGACGCGGATCGTCGAAAGCCGATCGCTCCGGGTCGAAGCGCGTGCCGATAATCCGGAACGCCTGACCCTATTCGTGCCGGGCGAGGATATGCCCATCGCGCCCACCAACTGGTCCTTTGGCCAGCTCTCCAGCCTGGTCGGTGCACCCGCTTCCTATCTGCGCTCGCTGCCCGCAGCGCTTGCCGGCATCAATCTCCAGCATGGCCTGCTCTCCCATCGCGGCGAACAGGTGAAGCTGCTTCAGACGCAAAATGGCCGCGCTGAATTACGCGCGGTTACAGGTCCTGATTATGGACGCATCTGGGATCATGAGCTGGTCGCCGCGGTCATGAAGATCGCGGGCGACGGTGTGGGCGATACGCGCTGGAAAGTGCCCGGCGTCCTTGACTGGTCTTCGATGCACTATAACCCCTTTGTCGATGTATCCCGCGACACAACGACGCTCTATGCGTCCGATCGCGATGTCTTCCTCTTCCTTGTGGATGATACCCACCCGATTGAGGCCGGACGCCTTGCCAATGGCGATCCGGACCTGTTTTTCCGCGGTTTTTACTGCTGGAATTCTGAAGTCGGGTCAAAGACGCTGGGCATTGCCACTTTCTACCTGCGCGCCGTCTGCATGAATCGCAATCTGTGGGGTGTCGAGAATTTCGAGGAAATCTCGATCCGCCACTCAAAGTTTGCCGCCAATCGCTTCGCCCATGAAGCCGCGCCTGCACTTGAAAACTTCGCTGATTCCTCCGCCAGCGGCTTCATCCGGGGCATTCGCGCTGCGCGCGAGCGTATTGTCGCCCGCACCGACGAAGATCGCCAGACATTCCTGCGCGGTCAGGGTTTTTCCAAGGCCGAAACCGGCAAGATCATCGCCACCGTGCTGGCCGAAGAAGGTCATCCGCCTGCCAGCATTTTCGACTTTGTCCAGGGCATCACCGCCCATGCCCGGTCCAAATCCAATCAGGACAGCCGTCTCGACGTTGAGACGAAGGGACGCAGGCTTCTCGAACGGGCGCATTGACCCCGGCTGGCCCCGGCACCGCGTCGCCCAATCTCCCATTCGCACATCAGTGACGGTCGTTGAAAGGCGACAATCACGCTCGCCCTTGAAAGGACGCCATCATGCGGACCTCGTCCCAGCATTCGCTCCAAAGCTTTCGCGTCGATATCCACTTCTTCAGCGGAAACGACCTCTATGCCTGTGAAACCTACCGGATCGATGCGCCAGACTGGTATCGTGCCGAGCAGCAGGCGCTGCAATTGTCGGGCGAGAGCGCTTACGACAATGGTCGGGTGCCCGATCTTCGGCGCACGGCGACATCATCGCTGGCCTGACCGTGCGTCTACCGCGCCATGTCGCCGCGCAGACACATCTCCTACACCATATATTTCAGGAGTTTTCCTATGCCTTCCTCTGCAAAGCGCGGCCTTGCCTCGCTATTGGCGGGATCGTCGATGCCGGCCCGCACCCATCCTGAATTGCGCAGCCGACCTGCAGAACAGTCGCCTACGCCCGCAATTGGCGTGATCGGCAAATATCAGCTGCTTTCCACCGCGCATCTTTCGATGAACACGGCGCTGTTGCTTGATAGCTGGTGCAATGGCCACGCCCATGAAGCGCCAACCACGGTGGCGCGCAACGCCCATGGCTGGTTTCTGTCGACCCGCTCTATGTCAGCCGATTGCGAGCGCGCCCTGCCTGCCGATCTGATGGCTGCCATCCTCTTTGCGCGGCGGCGCGGCATCGATCTGCTGCATTTCGACTGCGATGGCCCAACGCTGCCGCAATTGCTCGTGCATGACTGGTGAACATGAAGCGCGCCGACGGCAAATCGCTTTGCACAGATCGGCCTGGCAGCGGCGGATTTTCGATCGGAGGGGAGGGGGACGTTGAGAAGGGGCGGAAAATGACCGCCTGTCCAAGGAGACATAGATCATGGCGTTACCTCTTACGATCACCCCACAGGTGGGCGCGTCCCTCATCACGCGCGTCACGCGTCTGTTCAATGGTACGATCCACGATGTGCTGAACGAGCTGCTGCAAAACAGCCGCCGCGCTGGCGCCAGCGCTGTAACTCTGGATCTTGAAGGCTCCGATGGTGCCCCTATCCTTGTCGTGAGTGATGACGGTTCGGGCATCGATGACCCGGTTGCGCTGCTGACTCTTGGCTATTCAGGCTGGAATGATGCAGTTGCCCACCGCGAGGATCCGGCCGGCATGGGCATGTTCAGTCTTGCAGGACGTCATGTTGAAGTACGATCCTGGTCGCGCAGCGCGGGCAGGGGCTGGATGGTCGAGATCCCCGAACAAGGCTGGCAGAGCCCAGAGCCGCTCGCGATCCAGCCCTGCGTCATAACCGGCGGTACGCAGTTGCGCATCGCCTTGCCGGACGCATGGACCAAGAATTTGCTTGCCGCCGCCCGCAACGCCGCACGCTATTTTCCGCTGCCGGTAACTTTGTCGGGCACGCCTCTGCCACGCGAGGATTTCCTCGCCGAGGCTGTTCGGGTCGAAACCTGGCAGGGCTGCCGCATCGGCATTTTCAGCTGGCGCGGCTACCAGCCGGTCGACATGGCCCGCATTAATTTTCACGGTGTCACCGTGCCTTGCGATTTGCCGTTCGTGTCGGAGGTGGGCAAAATCGACAAATGGTGCGTGAAGGTCGACATTATCGACGCGCCCGATCTGCAACTGGTTCTGCCTACGCGCAAGGAAATGGTCCGTAATGCAGGGCTCGACGCGCTCAAGATCGCTGCAGAAGCCGCTATCTATCGGATGATCTGCGACAGTGGCGACCATCGACTGGGCTTTACGGAATGGAAGCGCGCCAGGGCATTGGGCATCATGCTACCGCATGCAGCGCCCTGGCTTCCATGCTGGGCGCCGATGACCGCCGACAGCATGGGGTGCGATCAGGGCGAACCCATATCGTCGCCTGATATGCTGGTCGTGCCCGCATTGGAGATAGACCTTCAGCAAGGCGCTGCGCCGATATTGAATGCGCCGGACAAGCTCGGCATGCGCACGGTGCGGATCGCGCCGGAATTTTCCGGCTATGACTGGTATGACAGGCTGCCCCGCCTGCAGACTCTTGCCTTTGTGATCGAACAAAATGGTCTCGAACATATGTATGAGGCCGACACCGAACTAGATCCGTCCTGCACATCGGGACGGGCCGACGCAATCACGCTCGAACTGGGGATCGCCAGTTGCGCATTGCCTGGTGCGACGCTTACGAAGCGATGCTTCCCGCTTGAACTGCTGGTGTGTCGCAATGAAGGCTATGATCTCGAGGATGCGATCATCCTTATTGGGAGCAATGCCGTCGTTTCACCCGATGATCTGGCCTGGCAAATGGAGCAGAGCCTTTTTAGGGCATCGGATGGCAGCGATTGCGACAGCTGGGAAACCCAGCAGGACAATTTTCAGCGAAGCGCGCGTAACTACGCCTATGCGTTGCTGCTGAGCGAGGAGGAGGCTCTGCTGCGGCAAATCCGCGACAGGCTTACCGACAAGGTGCAATGGCTGATACCGCCGGACCGCACTCTCACGGTTACAGCGACCCGTACGGGCGTCGAACTGACATTGGAACCGGCGCCATGACGCCTTCGCACCCTCCAAAAATTCCTGCTCTGGGGAGGCTTGATATGCGACGATCCGCGATGTTTACCCTGTCCACCATGCATATTCCGCTCGCCGAGCGACAGAAGATCGAAAAGCTGATCAGGGCAGCGCCGCGCGATGATGACGGCCGATTGCATGTCGCGCATAATGATCTGGTTATCGAACCCCATCTCTACGGATTCTTCGTTCATTGCGGCATCGCGGCCTGCCAGGCCGCCGATCCGCCGGACATCTCGCCTCAACTCTGGGCGTTGCTTTCGGCAGCCAATGCGGACGGAGCGTCCTGGCTGCTGTTCGACCGGGATGAACCACCATCCTCTTGCTGGCCGACGTTCGATGCAGGTTGAGGGAGCACTTCGCCTCTCGTCACCTGCTTGTCAGCATTCTGTCGAGCGCGGCTCTTGCAGAATTATATCATAAAATGATATCTAGGTCGGAAAGGAGTATGACTATGCCATCCAGCTTCACCTTAGGAACCCATTTCGAGGGCTTCATCAAGCAACAGGTGAACACCGGTCGTTATGCATCGGCCAGTGAGGTCATTCGCGACAGCCTGCGTCTGCTAGAGGAGCAGGACGCCATGCGACAGGCGCGGCTTGAGGCGCTACGCGCCGAGATCGATCTGGGTGCGAGCAGCGGGACTGGCATACCTGCGGAGCAAGCCTTCGCAAATGCAAGGGCACGCATTGCTGACATCGCCGCTGCCAACAAGGAGCAGTGATGCATCTTTCGTTTTCACCGGCAGCCGACGCTGATCTGACAGATATTGCCAGTTTCATTGCCCGGGATAATGTTGATCGGGCGTTGACATTCATCGATGAACTCCAAGCGGCTTGCACAAAGCTTCTCGATTTTCCTGGCTCTGGCACGGTGCGTTCCGAGCTTCGCCCGGATCTGCGGTCCAGAGTATATGGCAGTTATGTGATTTTCTACACGCTTGTGCCGGGGAGTGTCCGCATTGAACGCATTCTCCACGGTGCCCGGGATGTGAGCACTATCCTGTCGTAAGACTGATGTGGCATCGCCCGGTCGTGGCGGCCGGTGCTCGCGCATTAAGCTGGACCGACTTCCTTCCTGTCAGGAGTCGAACCGTCATGCCGCATTGATGATGCTGGCTGGTTAGTCATCGGCGCAAAAAGCCCCTGATGGAGAAGTCCCAATGTCCAACACCGATGCTGCGGCATCGCTATCGCCGCGTCGCCAGCGACTGTCCTCGTTCGAAAACTCTTACGCCGTCGCCTTGCAACGCCAGCGGCAGACCGGCGTCAGCCAGTTCATCCTTCGCACGGCGAACCCTCTGCAGCCCTTTCGCACGACCAGTCGTGCGCCCAGGTTTCAGGAATATATTGTCGCGCTGGTCGCTTGAACAGAAATGGGCTGCGATCAGTCCTCCCAAAAACCGCGCTTGCGTCCATGCTGTGCCTGGAGTGCTGCTACATAGGTTTCATGGTCGGGATGATTGCCATAATCATCGATTCTGCGGGCAAGATGCGCGCAGCTTTCCAGATGGCGGGCGGCATGCGGATAGCGTTTGACCCGCGCCCGCTCCAGCGCGAAATCGACCATCGTGCGAAGCGCCAATGTGGCCGCCAGCGGATGGCGGCTTTCCAGTGCTTCGGCAGCATGGTTGAGAAGTTCATTAGGATCGCCATCCAGTTCGTCAGCGCGCGCCAGCATCATAGCTGCCGCGCCCTCGATATCAGGCCAGGCGAGCAGGAAATGCAGGGCGTGGGATAAGGACGGGAAGGCGCGGACATGGGCCAGCGCCTTCTTCTCCGCGTCGAGATCATCAAAATCGGGCAGGCGTTTGAGATAGGCCCGCAGATATTGGGCGTCGAGCGCCGTGACGAACCTATCCCATCGTTCGGCCTGCGCCTCGTCGGTGCGGCCCAGGGAATCGAGGATAGCAATCCGCACCCGGTCCCAATCCGGCCAGTGGCCATCTTTCTGCCTTACGGCCTGCGCGTGCTCGATAGCCGCCATCGCCTCGTCCGTCCGGCCCGCGTCGCCCAAGCGCTCGGCGATCGCCGCGGCGATGGCGGGATTGTCGCGCTGTTCGACGGGATATTGGGCTATGAAAGCATCCACATCACCCAACGCATCGGCAATCTCCAGCAGCGCGGTCTGGACTGTGCGGGCGTGACGCCGGATCTCCATATCATCCTCGTAGATGGCGCCCCCTGATCCATAGCCGATCATAGGTCG
Organism: Sphingobium sp. KKT206; assembly: GCF_055640555.1. NCBI lineage: Bacteria > Pseudomonadati > Pseudomonadota > Alphaproteobacteria > Sphingomonadales > Sphingobiaceae > Sphingobium > Sphingobium sp. KKT206. The sequence continues at coordinate 165,177 of NZ_CM145765.1, read as the reverse complement.
TTCAGCTTGCGTCTGTTGCTTTGACGGGCTGCTTGCCATCGCCTCAAACTTGCCTTGGAGCAGTAGCAGTCCCGGCTTCCCGAGAACCGGCGCCATCAGCGTGATGAGCGCGTCGAACTGGCCATAGCCATTGTCGCACACGCTATCGAACACTCTGTCTGCCAGCCGTGCAGTTGGCAGTTTTGCTGCCGCAGCCAGTGGCACAAGGTCAGGCAATGCGGTAGCAAATATCGAACCGATCTGACCGCTGCTATCATCGCAGCGATCAAATACCGGTCTTGCCAGCGCAACCAGTTTCCAGAGCAGATCCAATGCAGTTGCCGGATCATGGGGTGCGACATGATCCATAATTGCTCGCCGCTGTGCCTCTATGTCCGCTGCCAGCAGCTTGACCTTGTGCCAGTCGACAAAGGCTTTCGCTTTGGCGATGGTCGCAATTCGTTTGCCGATTTGGTCGGCAACGTCCCCGCTGCCACTGACGCTGGCCAGCTCCAGCCGCAACCGTCGTTTGGCCTGCGCGTCCCTCGTCACAAGCTCCAGCAGCAATTGCGCCAGGCGCTGCGCGCCCAGCGCTTCGAGGTTGGTCTGATTGAGGGTTTTGGATGAGGCCATGGGCCATTTTTGTCTTGCTGGGACGAGGGACGTCAAGCGTGGAATGATATTGGGACTGGGAATGGGCGGCTGCCCGCGCGGTGCGCGGGCACCGGGCTGGCGGGCTGGCGCCCCAAGCCCCGCTGCGCGGGTCTTGGCCCTGACGGGCGCGCATCCCTGCCGCGTGGGGCGGGGGTATGCGTGGAAAGGAAGCGCGGCGCGGCGTGAAGAATGGGGGCATAGGCGAATGGCAGTGGGTCGCCCCTACCAATGGCGCAGGGGGCGAGGGCAGGATCAGAGGAGAGGAGGATCTGGAAAGATTGTCGCCGGAAATGGGTTTCGAGCGACGATCTGGAAAGGTTAAGTCAATGAACATCGGAGAAGTTCGTATCGTCAATGGTCGTCTGGAAGGCCGTGTCGCCACCCGCACCATCGATCTCCCCCGCATCGGCCTGCGCAAAGTCGATAGCCAGAATCCGCGTGCGCCGGTCTATGAAATCCTCGCGCTTAACGTCGCGCGGCGCTGGGTGCAGGTCGGTGCGCTGTGGGAAGCGGTGGCCAAAAAGTCGGGCGAAATATTCCTCGCCGGCAATATCGATGATCCCAGCCTGCCTGAACCGCTGCCGGTTGCCTTTTTCCCGACCGACAATGGCGGCTATTCGATCGCCTGGCGGCGCGACACGCTGCGCTCGGACTTTGGTGGCACTGGCTTTGGCGCGGCCAATTATGACCGGATGGGTGGCGGTGACGCTGGCTATGATCGGGCAGAAGAGAGCGGCTTTGGCGCTAGCACCGCTGGCATGGACGGGTCGCTGGCCGGTGCCGACGCGGGGTTCGACAGGCAAGCCGACTTTGAACGGCTGAACGGCTGATCATCCGCACTGTGGCCGGGGAAGCATTCGCTTCTCCGGCCATTTTTTTGTCATGCCATCACCCAGGAGACAATCCATGTCCCAGGATAATGCCCGCAGCGTCGACAGCTTTGCTGATCTTAAAACGCTTTATGCCGCCATCACCGCCAGTCCCGATTTTCAGCGGGCCTTTGGCGATCCGATCCCGCTCAGCATCATCGAGCCGGGCGAAAGCCCAAGCGAACATGACATGCCCGAACCGCTTGCCGCGCAGGCCGAATGCGGGGCCGTCATTGCCACCATCTTCGACCTGTTTTCTGGTACGCGGCTCGAACCGCTTGCCGCCGAGATCGCCTGGGGGTTCGTCAACAGCTTCCATTTCGTGGCGTCCAGACTAGAGCGGCGCGAGGACGCGCTGGTCGATGAACTACGCGACATGCTGCGGCGGCCCGATCTTTCCGAAGTCTTCAACAGCGAACTGGAAGAACGGCAGTTGCTGTGCCAATCGACCACCGAGCAGCGCGAAGCGATCGAATGTATGCGCGACTATGCCGCCCATGTGTATAGCGCTCAGTCGGGCTGGCCCTGGTCGCCCTCCCGGGGGACGCGGGCGTCGCCTGCATCCAGCGCCACCCAGATCGCGGTGCAGGATTTCATGCGCGCCCGTGATCTGGCTGCGCGCGAGCGCTATCTGCCCAAAGGCCCGATTGTGGTCGCCTCCGGCCATGCCGACTGGCATGACTGGCAACCGATATGGGACCGGCTCGATCTGGTGCGCAAGCGGGTGCCGCACATGACATTGGTGACAACAGCCCAGCGCAAGGGGTTCGACGCGATCGTCGCGGCCTGGGCCGGTGACCGCGGCGTGCCGCTGGTCGCCTACACCCTGGCGGGGTCAGGTCGTAAAGCGCCCTTCCTGCGCAACCGCAAGATGGTAGAACTGAAACCCGTCGAAGCGGTGCTGGGCGAAGGATCGGGCATTCAGGCCAATCTCTACCAGGTGCTGCGCAAGGCGGGCATTCCAATCCATGCCTTCCGCAAGGCAGATCAGGCCCCGTTAGAGGCCGTGGGCAGGCCTGGCGCTAGGCGCCGGCGCAACGCCGCTGCCTGATCGTTCAATCTACCAAACCGGGGACGGCGCATGAGCGACCGTCCCTTTTTTTGGGAGGCCAATATGGCGATACCTGATGCGTACCGGCGGAATTTTCAAACGCTGCTGCGGGCAGCGGAAGACGGCAATCTTGCGCTGGTGGAATGTACCGATTCCGTGACGGGCGAACCAAAATATGTTCTGTGCGCGGTTGGACGGGATGGAGAGGCTTATATTATGACGCCTTTCGGGCATCTGTGGGAAGGCGATCCCTACCTCGCCTATGTGCCACCGGGAAATCCTGAAACATACTGATCGCAGATCTGAGCGCGTGGCGGGCCGGCGTCTAAGGCGAGTGTCGGGGCATTGCTCTCAGGTGAGCGACTGCAAGCTTACGGCCCCAGGATAGGAGCGGAGGAGGGGGGATGTGGCGCGATGACAGGATCATCGCGTGGCTATGAAGGAGGCTGCGCATGGAAGAAGGATCAGAATGGGGCGATGCGTCTGTGTCGCCTGTGGTGGTAGACGACGTCATGGCCAGGTGGGCGCGCCGGGAGGCGCAGGAGGCCCAGCTTCTGCCGGTGAACAAGACCGGCATATTTGGCGTACTGTCGGCTGCTGGCATGAGCATGGTGCTCATCCGCTTTGATGGATCGGGCGATAGTGGCCAGATCGAAGAGATGGAGGCGCGCGATGCACAGGGCATTAGCCTTCCGATAACCGATGTGCCGGTGAACATGCTGGTACTGCCCTGGGGCGAAGATATCCCTAAATCGCAGACTGTTCCGCTGGGCCAGGCCTTGGAAAATATCACCTATCATTTACTGGGTTCTGCCCATCCGGGCTGGGAAAATGGAGACGGGGCCTTTGGTGAATTTATCTTCGACGTCGCTGCCGGAACGATCCGGCTCGACCATTATGACCGCTATACCGCCACGGAAGAATTTACCCACCATTTCTAAAGGAGGCGCGTCATGGGACATTGCTATCATCATGCGCTTTCGAGCGTACGCAAATGGGGCGGTGAGGCCGAAGATTTCCTGCCGCTTCATCAATGGTTCGATGAGCCTTCAAAACTGATCATCGCCGACTATCGGCACCGAAGCCTGCGCCATCATGCCGAAGGCATTTTCATGGCGGAGCATTTTTTTGGGCCAACGATCACCCTTTCGACAGGCCGCATTGTTCCCGTGCGCCTGATTGCCGAACAGCATGTCATCGAGGATCTGGGATTTATTCCATCCTTTGCCGACTGGGTTCGCGCCATCAAGCCCGAACCATGGATGGGACGAGCGCAGCCTATCCATAGCCTGGTCGATCCCTTTTCCATCACTCCGACGGCGGCCTGAACTTTGGCATATTTGAGCGCGATACCCCTGAAGAGTTCATATTCAAACGGGGCTCGCTGATGGCGTAATATCGCCAGGTCATCCCAGGACCCATTCCCGAATCAGGGGCATCGAGCCCCAGATTCGGGAGCCTCCTCTCTTCTCTCAACTCTTTTTAGTGTGGCACGGGGTCAGCACCGGCCTCAAGGACGGCAGGGCCCCACCATTTTTTCCGGCGGGTCTGACCTGTGTCTGTCGATCCAGCCTTAGTGGCCGCCAGAAAAAATCGTGACCCCCACCGCCGCTGCGCGGTCGGGCTACGCCCGATCCTTGACCCCGCTGCTCGGAGCCCGTGCCGAAGAGAAAATCTCAAACTGTAAAGAGGAGGTTTTCATGACAAGGATTTTCCGTACCGTCCGTTCCTTCCCCGAAATTGCCGACCTGCTGGGGCTCGAAACCGGGCAGGTGTCCGACCGCTTCAGCCAGGCTTTTACCGAGACGATCGACGGGTTCCGCATGGGGCATGCCGAGGAGGAGAGCGATGCCGGGATGCCCGATCCCTGGCAGGTGCAGCAGGCGACCGAACTGATGATCTGCACTCTTTTTGACGTCCTGCGCGACACAAGGCTCGAAAGCATAGCCGGACGGATCGCCTGGGGGATCGTGCACAGCTTCCACAAGGTTGCAGGACAGCTCGATGGCGAGGCGGACAAGGCAGCGCTCAAGGTCCGGGATCTGGTCCGCGATGCCGACGGCAGCGAGGTGCTGATGGCGCAGTTGGAAGAAGCGCAAACCATCTGCCAGTCCCTCGACGAGGCGCGCGATGCGGTGGCCTGCATGCGCGACCATGCCGCAGGAAGTTATCATAATGAAACAGGGCGGCCCTGGTCTTCACCGCAGGGATCGCTGGTGTCGAGCAAGCGCACCGCCTCGGTGGTTGCCGCCCAGGACTTCCTGACCGCCCGCAGGGAGAAAAAAGCCGCAAGCCATTCCCCAAAGGGACCGATCGTCATATTCTCCGGTGGGCAAGTCTGGGAGGATCATGACCAGATCACCACGACCCTTGATGCGATACGCCAGCGCATTCCGACAATGGTGCTGGCGACGAGCGCGCAGGACAAGGGATGCGATGCGATCGCGGCATCCTGGGCGGCGCGCAGTGGCACACCGCTGATAGCCTTCACCCTCAACCGCAAGCTGGGACAAAGGGCCGGGTTCGCGCGCAATGAGCAACTCCTGGCGCTGCAGCCAGTCGAGGCGGTGGTGTGCGAAGGCTCAGGGCTTCAGTCCCATCTGGCACGATTGGTCCGCGCAAAAGGCGTGCCCGCGCACTTCTTCCGGCTTGCAGATCAGAAGAGCGGCGCAGCAGGGCAGCGTCACAGCGCGGCCTGACGGAAAGGGGTCAGGAGGACCGGTTCGGGTTTGCCGAACCGGTCCTCCTGTTTTTACTGTCGGGATATGTCGCCCCGCTCAGGGACCCGTAAGGGGTCCGTCGCGGAGCGATGCGGTGTCGCCTTTTGGGCGACCCCGGCCTCCTGCGCGCGGCTCCGCCGTGCTCGTCGCAGGGACGCCCTGCGGGCGCGGGCCGGGTTGTTGGTTATGTGCGATTGTGGCGGGCGGCAGGGTCTTGAGCGTAGCGACAGAGGCTGCGCCACCGGCGCGGATCGCGTGGGTGAGAATGTCGCGTAACTCGCGTTCAGTCAAAAACTCGATCGGCAGTTCGGAGACGATCGCGGCATATTTGCCGCGCAAAGCGCGGCGGGTCTGGTCGATCTCCTGCGCGACTTTCTTCTGTCGTGCTTCGAGGTCAGCGAGGCGTTCGCGTTCAGTCATTCTGGGCATGGCATCTTCCTGTCAGATGGCCTGCCCGCCACCTGTTTCTTATCGATGGAGTGCATCATGATCGCAATGGAAATGTTGCAGCTGGGGTGCGTTGGCCTGTGGCGGGATGTGCCGCGGGCAAGGACAGAAACCCCTGCGGGGAGCCCCGCGCCTTCCGGCACGAGGCAGCGCAGCGGCAAGTGCGCTGCGAGGTAAGGACGCACGGCACGAGGCCGTTTTGTAATGCACCGTACGCACGAGTGCTGCGAACGCGAACCGCCCTAATTTCCGCAGCTTATGTCTGTCACATCGGTCGGACAGTTTGTCACTGATCGTCATACCGGTATGACGCCCGATCAGTCGATCTACGCTAAGTCTTTGATCGCCCATGTCATCATTTGTCGGACATGGCAGACACCGAAAATTTCTCTATGGCATTGAGATCAAGCGACGAATCTGCCATAAGGTCAAGGCTTCACTACCCGTCGGCGCAGAAACAGGATCTGCGCATGGCCCGAATAACTATCCGTCTAGATGACGCCCTGTTCGACCGACTGGTCGATCAGGCCCATAGCAGCGGCAGCACCCCGTCTGCCTATCTCCGTGATATTCTGCACCGCTTTGAAGGGGACGATCCATCGGGATATCATGCCCGTCTGGATGAGCTGCACGCGACTGCCATTCAAACCCTTGCGATCCTCGCCAAGTCAATCGGCGCGCGCACACCCGACATATTGGCAGCAGGACTGGCCGATGCCCGACGCCTGCTCAAGGAAAGGGGGCTGCTCGATCCCGAGCAGGACCGGCCATGAGCATTTTCCGACATGACACATTGGGGTCCTGGACGCGTGGCGGCCAGGCGATCGTCCACAATGTCCGCATGACCACGCAGGTTTTTTACCAGACCTTTCTTGCCAGTGTCATCATCTGGATTGGCGGCATCATCTGGTATGCGCTGGAGAAGTCATCCGACTATGAACGCTTCGTTCTGATGAAGCTCGGCCAGGCAATGGTGATGGGGGATACTGTCCCTGGCAACGTCACGCCCATATTGTTCAAGACACCCGCCGGCCGTGAATATTGGACGACGCCCAGAGATATTTTAGAGTCGGGCATTGCCCATAAGACGCTTGTCGCTTTCGAAACCTATCTCCTGCACGGGGCGGCGCTTTCGGGTCTATTTGCCCTCGCTATGCTGTTCTGGGCCTGGTTCTATTTTACCCGCATGGGCAGGGGGCTCGGGTCGAACCAGTTCCTGCGCGGCGCGCGCTTTGGAACCGTGCGGCAGATACGCCGGGCGTTGCGCTGGCAGAAGCGCGGCAGCCTCGCCATCGGCGGCGTTCCCGTGCCTCACGCATTCGAGTCAGAGCATATCCTCATCTGCGGCGCGCCTGGCACAGGCAAGACCAACCTCATCATCAAGATGCTCGACGGGGTACGCAAGAAGAAGCGCCGGGCTATCGTATATGACACTGCGGGTACGTTTGTGGAGAAATTCTACCGGCCACGCACCGACATCCTCCTCAACCCGCTCGATGCCCGCGCTGATGCCTGGGCCCCCTGGGTCGATGTGCCGCGCGACTATCATTATGACCAGATTGCGGAATCGACCATCCCCGACAAGACCGGCGATCCCTTCTGGGCGAAAGCGGCGCGCGGCACGCTGGTCGCCGTCATGCGCAAGTTGGCGCGGCAGGAACGGACCCTGGTTTCGATCCTGCTGGACACCCTGCTTCGGTCCAAGCTCAAGGAACTGGCCGCTTTTGCCGCCGGAACCGATGCGTCGGCCTTTATTTCCATTGAAGGGGAACGAACCTCAGCGGGCATCCAGGCGGAACTCGCTTCGGTCATGCGCAGCTTCTCCTATCTGGATGATACAGATGATGGCCTGTCGATCCGCGATTGGGTCGCCAATGAAAAGGATGATAGCTGGCTATTCATTACCGTAAAGGCTGACCAGTTGCCCTCGCTTCGTCCGCTGATAACGGTCTGGCTGGACATCGCGATCAGCGCCATCATGAGCCTGGAGCCGGACCAGGATCGGCGTCTTTACTGTGTGATCGACGAACTGCCATCACTCCAGAAACTGCCCTCGCTCTCCGACTTTCTGGCCCGCGCCCGCAAATATGGCGGATGTGGTATATTGGGGTTTCAAAGCTATCCGCAGCTTGAGGCCACCTATGGTATTCAGGATGCAGCAGCCATCACCGGCTATTGCTCGACCTGGGTAGCGCTGCGCGCCAACGACACCCCGACCGCAAGGCATGTCAGCGAAAATCTGGGACAGGTTGAACAGGTCGAAGCCAATGAGGGCATGTCCTACGGCGTCAACGATATGCGCGATGGGGTAAACCTGTCGCGCATGCAAGTGACCCGGCCGCTGGTCATGCATACCGAGGTTACCAATCTTCCCAATCTCGTCGGTTATCTGCGTTTCGGTCGCAGTCTTCCGGTGGTGCGCTTTATCGACAGCTATAATAAGTTGCCCTCAATTGCTGTCGCGTTTGCAGAGCGGATCGCCCCGCCTGTCCGGCTGTCACCGCAGCTGGATGGGGAAGGGGCACCGACAAAAACTGCATCGAAACGCATGGCCAGGCCGACCCGTCGCAAGACTTCATCGTCATCCCACGAGACCGCCGAAATTCCGCCTGAACAAGAAGAAGCCGGTTTTGGCGGGGTAGATGCGCCCGCACCAAATGCCGTTATGCCGAGCAGGAATGATGGTGAAAGCCTAGCGCCACCTGTACCACCGCCGTTGGAGCTTTTTGGCAAGCCCGCGGGCTTCCGCCTTTCCCAGCATGCGCGTCACGATGGTGCTCGCAACAGGGCGACGCCAGCATGATCCATCCTCGTCGCTTGAAGGGCACGCCGACCAATCTCACCCGCTATTATATGGTGGGTGATTATTACACCAAAGGTGCCGACGAACATTCGCAATGGGGTGGTGCCATCGCTGCGGAGCTTGGACTAAACGGTAAGGTCGATCCCTCGACCTTCCAGGCTTTGCTCGATGGGAAGGTCGGTGAGCAGCAGTTGGGTCGCCGCCGTGGGGAAGGCAAGATCCAGCATCATCCAGGATGGGACTTTGCAGTGAATGCGCCCAAATCGGTGTCGATCATGGCGCTCGTTGCTGGTGACGAACGGGTCATTGCCGCGCATGAAAAAGCGGTGAGCGCGGCGCTATCCTATCTGGAGGAGCATGCGACGCTGCGTCACCGGGTCGATGGCAATATCCTTCACGAAACCACCGGGCGTCTGATCTTTGCCCGGTTTACCGAACATCCCTCGCGCGAACTGGACCCCCACCTCCATACCCATGTCGTGATCATGAACATGACCAATCGGGGGGACGGAACGCCCATGTCCAGCCTCGAAACCCGGGCGATGTTTTCAGAACAGATGGTTGCAGGGCAGATTTATCGCAACGATCTGGCCCATCGGCTCAAAGAACTTGGCTATGAAATCGACTATGATCCGCGCAAGGGACTGTTCGAGATTGGTGACATACCCAAAGAACTCATCAAACATATGTCCCAGCGCGCGGAGCAGATCGAGGCGCATGCGCGGGAAAATGGGCTGGCGGGCCAGGCGGCCCGACGCATGTCCTTCTACCAGACGCGCGGTCCCAAGGAAAAACTTGCCCTGGATGCGCTTCACCACCGTTGGTCAGCACGCCTGGGTGTCCACCAGGATGCTATCGAAGGCGTGAAGGTGGCAGCCGAGCAGAAAGGGGAGCGCCGTCTTGGTATCGAGCCCGCCACTGCTGCGCGCGCCATGCTCTTTGGCCTGCGCCAGGCGGAGGCGCGCGAGGCGGTCAATAATCTGGGCAAGCTGTTACGTATCGGCCTTGCCTCTCATGTCGGCGAGGTGCGGTTGGAAGATATCCGCCCCCTCGCGCAGGCGCATGAAGCCAGAGCCAGGCTGCTTGAAACCCGCCACCCAACTGGCGACGAAATTCATACGCGCGGGCGCACTTCGCGTCGAACCGCGCGACTTGAATTGGCGCTCTCGGATCAACTCGCGCTCGCGCTCAATGATGCAAAGCCAATCGCAACCGGCGAGAAACTTCAAAATCTGGCTGACGAAAATGGTCTCAACGCCGAGCAGGCTGCGGCGTTGGTGATGATCGGCACGACGGCTGACCGCGTGGTCGGTGTCCATGGCGTTGCGGGCGCGGGCAAATCGACGCTGGTCAGGGTATTGAACGCAGGTGCCGGGCCTGAAACGACCCTGATCGCGCTGGCGCCCACCTCCTCGGCCGCCGCCAATCTGGGTTACAGTGCGGGAATAGAATCGCGGACCGTGGCCAGCCTGATCGCGGGTGGTGGCCGCAATGTCGATAACCGCCATGTCCTGATCCTTGACGAGGCTGGGCAGCTTGGCAACCGCCAGGCGATGCGAGTGCTGGAGATCAGTCGCAAGACCGGCGCGCGCCTGATTCTGCTCGGCGATAATATGCAGACCGGTGCGATCGAGCAGGGTAAGGCTTTCTGGCTCATGCAGCGCTTGGGGCTGCCCAAGGCGGAACTGACCGCATCGGTTCGGCAAGAAACACGCCCTATGAAGGTCGCAGTGACGCAGGCCCGGCTTGAGAATTATGGGGCTTCGCTGGCATCGCTCGACAAGGTGGTAAGTGGCGATACCGCCGAAAATCTGGCGCAGGCGCTTGTAGGAGAGTGGACGCGCCTTGGTGCCAAGAGCCGCACCAGGACCAACATATTGGTGCTGGAAAATGCGACCCGTCTCATCCTCAACGACAAAATCCGGCAAGCTTTGAAGGCCGAAGGAGCGCTCGCCGGGCGAGATACCGGGTTTACCGTTCTGACGCCTTCCGGGATGACGGATCAGGAAAAGCGCTTGCCCCGCTTCTACACGCACGGACAGATCGTGATATTCTCGCGTGACGATATTGGTCTTGGTGTCGTCCAGGACAGGGAATATCGGGTTGCTGGGATTGCCAAGGACGGTAACGGGCGACAGCGGGTCCGCCTTTCCGATGAAAACGACCGTATGATCTTGTGGGATCCACGCCTGGGTCGGACGGCTAAGGTCAATATCTTCAACGAGGAGCATCGTGATCTGGCCAAAGGCGATCGGATCCAGTGGCGTCTGGTCGATCATGCGCTCGGTATCCGAAATGCTGACCGGGGGACCGTAGAAAAGCTCACAGGTCGAACCGCGACGATATTATGGGATCGTGACGGCAGACGTCAAGAAATTGACCTTACACGACACAAGAACTGGGACCATGGCTATGCGGAAACGGTCTATTCTGCACAGTCAAAAACCTATGATCGTGTCTATGTGCTCGCTCCGGTAGGTTCGTCGCTGGTCACTGGTAAAAATTATTACACGGCCATCACCCGCGCGCGCTTTGGGGTGAAGCTTTGGACGGAAAGTGCGGATCGCCTGATCGAAAAGCTTGAACGCAATTCTGGCACCAAGACGTCTGCGCTCGAAGGGCTCGGTCGGCTCGACAAGGACAGCGTGAAGGGCAGGGCAGTCAAACATGGGCAACGCTGGGACGAGTTGCGGTTGCTACAGCAGTCGGATCGAGAAGCGCGCAAAATGCGGACATTTGATGGGCGAGAGAGGCGATCACAGCCGATACCTGCCAGTCTGGCGGCGAGCCTTGCCGGCCGCGCGCAGTCAGTTGCGCAAATGCTCGATCGTTGGCTGACGTCATTGCTGAGCAAGTCCAACGACCAACATCGGCAGACTATCGATCAAGCAGCGTCACGACAATCTGATATTAATACGCCACCCCAATCGCGTGATTATCGAGGTGGTCATGACCGTTAAATTAGCAACCTGCGCTTGCCATATTGCGATCGCGTTGCTCGCAATGTTGATGCTGACTCTATCTCCGCCCGCACAAGCCAGATCAAAACTGTCTGCTTTGCACGAAACGAAGATTGGAAAATGTATCACGCAGGCAGGGGCGGGACACGAGTGGCTTGAACGGACGCTGTGGGGACTGCGCGACCAGGAAGGTGGATGGATTGGTGCCGAGATTTTGAACACAGACGGCAGCTACGATTTGGGACCGATGCAGGTTAATAGTTGGTGGGTAGGACGGATTTCCAGAATCCTCCGCCATCGCGGGTCGGATGTGCGCCATTGGTTGATCCACGATGCGTGTTTTAATGTGCGGGCCGCACGTTGGATATTTCTATCTGGGCTCGCTGTGACGGGTGATTACTGGCAGGCTGTTGGCGCCTACCATAGTCCGACAAAGCTGCGTCAGCAGCGCTATCGGGCGAATGTCGCGGAAAAACTGATTAAAAGATTTGGTTCGGATTTATTCGAATGAAAATATACCAAGCTGCAACTAAATCAGAGAACGAGCCTCCGTAATTATTTGAAAAGTGGATAGAAGAAACTAAGACTGGACACTCGATAATTGCAGTTATCATATAAGCGGATTTGACGCCTTTCTATAAGGTGGGTATGTGCATCCCGGCGGAGGGCAGGGCATTTGGACACTGAAAAGACGATATTCTGGTCATGGCAGAGCGATTTTGATGGGCGCGTGACGCGTGAGGCTATCTATGGGGTCGAACCGCACAGCTTCGACCAGATTGTCGCGCTGTCCAGATGAGCCTCCCAGCGCCCATCAGCAGCCGGCGAGGCCGACAGGCCGTCGACCTCGCCTGGGAGGTGACCAAGCTGAACTGTCGATCGCCAATCACGATCAACGCCGAGCTGATCGCCGCCTATCAGGCGGCATCCTCGCCGCATTCCCTGCGCGCGCTTGCCAGCGACATCGAGGCGTTCGACCATTGGTGCCGCCGAAACGGGCGCGTGACCTCGCCGGCGACTCCCGAGACGGTCGCCGACTATCTCGATGCCCGGGCAGGGCAGGGGGCGAAACCCGCCTCGCTCGGTCGCTACAAGGCGTCGATCGCCAAGATCCACCAGCTGCTCGACATCAAGGATCCCACCCAGGCCGAGCTGGTCAAGCTGCGGCTCCGCGCGATCCGCCGGGAGAAGGGCAGCACGCAAGCCCAGGCGCGGCCGCTGCGGTTCAAGGGGCCGGTGCGCAATGTCGAGCGGGACGCACCCCGGGGGCTTAATGTGCGGGGGCTGCTTGAGGCCTGCGCGGATGATTTGCCGGGGCTCAGGGATCGGGCTTTGCTGTCGGTCGCCTACGACACGGGCTTGCGCGCCTCCGAGCTGGTCGCGGTCGAGGTCGAGCACATTGTGGACGCCATCGATCCCGAGGCGCGGCTGCTGACGATTTCGCGCAGCAAGGGCGATCAGGAGGGAAAGGGCGCGACCGCGTTCCTCAGCCCGCGCTCGGTGCGGGCGATCGCCGCCTGGACTGCGGCTGCCGACATCGAGGAGGGACCGCTGTTTCGCCGGGTGCAGGTGCGCCGCTACAAGGCGCGGGCCGCGGTCAAGGGGCGGCGGATCGAGACGATTTCTGGCCGCGAAAGCTGGGATCTGCGCAAGACATTGCCGAAGTCGGCGGTGCCGGCGCGCACCGAATATGATGTGGGAGAGGGGGCGTTGCACCCGGGTTCGATCGGGCCGATCTGGCGGGCAATGATCCGGCGCGCCTTCGACAAGGGCGCGCTGAGCGACCTCACCGCCGATGATCTGGCGCAGTTGCTCAAGGGCGTGAGCGCGCATTCGACGCGGGTGGGCTTGAACCAGGATCTGTTTGCGAGCGGCGAGGATCTGGCGGGGATCATGGATGCGCTACGCTGGAAGAGTCCCCGGATGCCGCTCGCCTATAATCGCAATCTGGCGGCAGAGCAGGGTGCCGCCGGCCGCTTGATCGCGAAAATCGGGTGATTAGATCTTGAGCTGCGCACAATTAGGTATTTGTGACGGTGTTTGAAAATTCCGAGTGCGCCAGATCACGCGGATTAGCGTTCCAGCGAATGTCCTACGGAATCGGAAAAGAAAACCCGCCCGTCTTTTGACGGGCGGGCAAGGAAAGGTGTCTACGTCTTACCGAGACTCCTTCGGGTCGCTGGCTGATGCTATGCCTTCGTGTTTCGGATTCAAGGCTAAACTAGCGGGGCTGAGCAGTTTCTCAGGCTGTGTACATCGCCGCGACCGACGACCTGGAAATATGCGCTAGCCTTGCGTTTATGCGCAATCATGATAGATGTATTATATATACATGATTGGAGCGCGTGTCGTGGACGGTGTCTCGAAAATCAGAGAAGAAGAGCTGACTCCTTTGGTGGAGGAATTTTACGCGCGGGTCCGCGCCGATCCCGCGCTTGGGCCGATTTTCAACGATGCGATCGATGACTGGCCGGAGCATCTTGGGAAGCTGACTGCGTTCTGGTCCTCCGTCATGCTCACCAGTGGCCGATACAAGGGGCAACCGGTGCCGGCCCATTTGAAGCATAAGGCCAGGATAACGCCCGCGCTGTTCGAGCGCTGGCTCGCACTCTGGGTTCAAACGACCAATGACAGGATGACGCCCGAAGCGGCAGCGGCGCTACAAGCGAAGGCGCGGCGCATCGCCGAGAGCCTGCAACTGGCGATGTTCTTCCAACTGGAGGAACGGAGTGCTGCATCGGTCGCCAACGCGGAACGTAAGGATGCCATCGAGCGACCAGGGCAAACCCATGGCTGAAATCTTGCCTTACCGTTCCACGCCGGTGTTCAACCAGGACACTCTGCCGGCTGCCTTGCGCGCGCGACATGACACGAAGGCTGGTGTTTGGGGCGTGATCCGGGTTTTGGAGGGCGAACTCCGGCTAACCTACCTCGAGCCACCTTCGGAGATCGTCCTGACGCCTGACCAGCCTGGCTTGATTCTCCCTCAGCAACCGCATTTCGTAACGCCGACAGGGCCGATGAAGATGCAGGTGGATTTTTACGATCACATTCCCAAGCTCTGACATTCCGGGATTTTCAACGCATTCAAAAAGGAGAAGTTGATGACGCAGCCCCTCAGCGATCAGACCATTGCGCTCGTCAAGGCGACCGTCCCCGCGCTCGAAGCGCATGGCCTCGACATCGTGAACGAGATGTATTCCCGGATGTTCCAGAACCCGAACATTCGCGACCTTTTCAACCAATCGCACCATGGTGATGCCGGTTCGCAGCCGCGGGCGCTGACCGGCGCCATTCTCGCCTATGCGAGCAACATCGAAAATCTCGGTGCGCTTGCCCCGGCGGTCGAGCGGATCGCGCAGAAGCATGTTGGCCTGCAAATTCTGCCCGAACATTATCCGCACGTTGCCGAGGCGCTCCTGGGGGCGATCAAGGCGGTGCTCGGGGATGCGGCCACCGATGAGATTCTCGCTGCCTGGGGCGAAGCCTACTGGTTCCTGGCCAACATCCTGATCGCCCGCGAGCAGCGAGTCTACTCAGAACAGAAGGATGCGACCGGCGGATGGAATGGCTGGCGCGATTTTCGCGTCGAGGACGTCGTGCGTGAGAGCAGCGTCATCAATTCCTTCGTTCTGCGCCCCGTTGATGGCGGGGCCGTCATGCGGCACAAGCCCGGGCAATATCTGACCTTCTGGCTTGAAATTCCGGGACATCCGCCAGTCAAGCGCAACTATTCGATTTCAGCAGCCCCCAACGGCGAAACCTATCGCATTTCGGTCAAGCGTGAGCCGCTTGGTCTTGCGTCAGGCTGGCTTCATGATGAAGCCAAGCCGGGCACGGTGCTCAAAGTTGCCGCGCCTGCAGGCGAATTCTTCCTGGCAGCGCATGTCGAACGCCCGGTGATCCTCCTGTCGGGCGGCGTGGGGCTGACCCCGATGGTGGCCATGCTCGAAACGCTTGCTGAGGGCGAGGCGGGAGTCCCCGTGCACTATGTCCACGGAACTCATGACCGCGATACCCACGCAATGCGTGATCATGTTCGCGCTGTCGCTGGGCGGGGCAAGTCAATCACCGTCACCGATTTTCATCAGACCCCGCTCGAAGATGAAGTCGCAGGACGGGATTATGACGTCGCCGGCATCATTACCGATGAATGGCTGGTCGCCAACACGCCTGTAGGTGAGGCCGATTACTATATCTGCGGACCACGCCCGTTTCTGCGGCACGCCGTCTCGACCTTGTCGCTGGCTGGCGTCCCATCCGACCGCATTCATTACGAATTCTTCGGTCCGGCGGACGAATTGCTCGCCGCCTGACTGAGCGCGGAGAAGGGCGACATCGCCCTTCTCCGCGTCTACTCAAACCGCCATGTCGGGGGCGTCACATAAAACGGGCACAGATATACGCTCTCATGACTGCCATCCGAGACGCTGGCCGAGTTTACTCCTTCGCTGGCCTCGAGACCAGCGGTCGCATTGACCTTGGCGGGTGTGCCGCGGGCGCCTGATCGACGACGATTGATCATGCTCTCATCCGCGGGTTGATTACCGCACTACCCGTATCCGTCGCTGGGCCTATCCTCCGTATAAGTTCGGGCGTCGGACGAACCTGCCCCACCGTACACCGTGGATTGCCCATCACAGTCGGGTGCCCGCGGCACGTCGGCCAAGGCTATGCAGTTGGTGCGCTGGCGCCTCCTCTCGTTAATGTCGTGGGTGGATCAGCCGGCTATCGCCGGCGACACCCGACGGGCGATGTCCCAGGCATAGCCGAACAGTTCACGCGCGATCGCGGTGGTCACCTTGGGCTGAGGCTTGCCCGTGGCCGCCAGGCGACGGTAGCGCTGGCAATGGTTCCGTTCAGCGAGCCCGAGCTGATCGCCCAGGAGATCATGCGTCTCGTCGATCGATCCCGCGCCGAAGCAAGGACAAGCCTATGACGGATATCCAGCGGCTCCCGCTTCTTCGTCTCTGCGGTATCGCGGGCGTGATCGGCGCGATCCTCTGGACGCTCGGCGACGCGCTGATCATCGGGGCTAGGGCAAGTCCCGACGACTATCCGCTGATCCTGAAGACCTATGCCGATCGCATCCAGTTCGACGGTGTCGCGCTGATGCTTCCATCCTCCGAGGCGCGGCTCGCCGCGGGCGCGCTGGTGGCCGATGCCGGCATCGTCTTCTATCTCGCGGGCTGCTGGCATCTGCTCGAAGGGCTGCGTCCGGCGATGGGCTGGTGGCGCTGGCTGACCTTCGTCCTGCTGGTCGCCGGCAACGCCTGGTCTCCGCTCGGCCATGCGGGCTTCTACTATGTCGGCATGGCCTACAAGACGATCCTCGAAACGCCGGCCGCGGCCCATGGCGCGCTGCTCGATCTCGGCCAGCACTTCTACCATGTCCTGCTCATCGCCTGGTTGATGCCGATCGTGACGCTGGGCCTGGCGCTGCTGCTCCTCGGGATCGTCATCGCGCTGGGCCGCACCGCCTGGCCACGCTGGTTCGCAGCGCTGGCCAATCCCGTCTCGCTGGTCGCGATCGGCATGCTGATCGCGCGCATCCTGCCCGAGCCGGCGCACACCTGGCTTGACGGCGCCGCGTTCAACCTCGGCTGGCTCGTTGTCTATGCCGTCTCGACGGCGCTGCTCTGGAATGGTGGCCGTTCGCCGGTCGCATCACGGGACGAAGCAGCATGACCGAAGCTGCGACAGCGACAGGCGACGAACAAGTGGGGGAGGAAGCATCAGGCGCTTTCAGCATGAAGCCACTGATGTTCGAGACCTTCGTCTGCTCGATGGCGATGATGTCGTTCGTGGCGCTCGCGGGCCCCATCGCGCGCGTGCTTGGCCTCGAGCCATGGCAGGTCGGCGGGGCGATGACCGCGTCGGGCATCGCCTGGATGATCATGGCGCGGTTCTGGGGCGGCCTTAGCGATCGGCGCGGCGCTCGTCGCTTGACGGCTTGATTGGATCGGGGGCGCCGCGATCAAGCGTTACCGCTCGGTTAGAGAATGGGATGACCAAATTATCGCTGCAACTTTGCCATCGCTTCCACTTCGATGGTTGTAAGCTCGTCGATTGTCAGGTCGAGCGCAGAGCGCTGCGTCTTCAAGTCGACCAACCTTTCCCGGATGCGGGCAATCAATCGCTCCATTTGCTCCTTATGCTCGGGATCGGCATCGTAGAGATCGAGAAACTCCTTGATTTCCTTGATGGAGAAGCCAAGGCGTTTGCCGCGCAAAATCAGCTGTATGCGTCCGATCTCACGCCTGGAATATGCCCGGGTACTGCCTACCCGTTGAGGGGCGATAAGCCCCTCCTTTTCGTAGAAGCGTAGCGTGCGAAGTGTCAGTCCGAGTTCCTGAGCGACATCCTGGATGCCGTACACTTGTAAATCCGCATCCTTTGCGCGGGTTCTCCCCTTGTGCGTGGGGTTGTCGCGATCCGCGTCCTTAAGCGTTTCATCGTCCTCGGCGAGGTGGAGCGAGTTCCCCATGCCATCCACTCCCTGTCCTCCAATCACGGCTACCCTACCACTCAAGCGCATAAGCCTCGTAGCTTGACAGGGGATAGAGGCTCAGGCGAGCTTTTTGTTCTCCTCCTCGATCAAATCCTTCTTCGAAAGTTTGCCGATCAACGTCTTGGGCAGGCTGTCCCGGAATGCGAAGGCCTTGGGCATCTCGATCTTGCTGAGGCGATCCTGCAAAAAGACCTTGAGTTCATCGACGGTCAGGTTCGATCCCTCGTGCAGCGCGATGAACAACTTGGGAGATTGACCTCTGTAGGCGTCAGGGATCGCGATTGCGATCGCCTCCTTTACCGCCGGGTGCTGGTAGGCCGCATCCTCGATGATCCGGGGATATACATTATATCCGCCACAGAAGATGATGTCCTTGATGCGGTCGACGAGGAAGAGATAGCCATCCTCATCAAAATAGCCGATATCGCCGGTTCGTAGCGCGCCATCGACGAAGACAGCACTGGTTTCTGCAGGGCGCTGCCAATAGCCCTTCATCACCTGAGGGCCGCGGGCGCACACTTCTCCGCGGTCTCCCTGGGGAAGAACCCGCGAGGGATTCTCCGGATCTCGGATCTCGATGATGGTGCCGGGGAAACTTGGGCCGCAGCTATTGTCCTTCACCGTCCCAAACAACGGGTTGCAGGCGATGATCGGGGCGGTTTCGGAGAGCCCATATCCTTCCACGACCCTGGCACGCGTGCGTGCCTCGAACTCCTCGCGTACCTCGAGCGGGAGCGGTGCGCCGCCGGATATACAGGCGCGCACGGCCGAGAGATCGGGTATCTCGTCGTCCGGAAGCGCGTTCAGGGCAACATAGATCGTAGGCACGCCGAAGAACTGTGTCGGCGGCTTGCGCTTCATCGTGTTGAGAACCTGCTTCATCTCAAACCGTGGCAGCAGGACGATTTCGGCGCCGATTTCGACTGAGAAGTTGAGCACCGTCGTGAGTGCGAAGACGTGAAACATGGGCAGGACGCCGAGAGTTCTCTCCTGCTGCGGGCGAAGTCCTCCCACATGCACCACCATCTGGGCGCTGTTCGCCGTGAGGTTGGCGTGGGTCAGCATTGCGCCCTTGGGCACGCCGGTTGTGCCTCCGGTATATTGAAGGACCGCGACATCATCAGGGTGACGTTCTACCGCGTCAGGTTCGGCATCATGGGCGAGAAGCGCCTTGAGCCGGACATGAAGGCCTTCGTCGAGTATCCGCGCGTGGTCTTTTCGCTTGAATAGCGCAAAGCCCAGGCCTTGCAGCCAGGGCAGCATATCCCTCATGCTGCACAACACGATCTTGTCCAGCCCGGCACGTGGCGCGACGGCTTGCACTTTCTCGTGGATTATCCGGACGTCCGGTACCGCCATCATGCGCGTTCCCGAGTCCCGGATCTGATGCTCCAGTTCGCGCTCCGTGTAGAGCGGGTTGAAGTTGACCACGATCGCACCCACGCGCAGCGCCGCGAAGTACAATATCGCGAAATAGGGGCAGTTCGGCAGGCACAGGCCGAACCGATCGCCCTTGCGCAGCCCCTGATCCTGCAATCCACGTGCTGCACGGCGAACGAGTTGCCCCACCTGCGCATAAGTCCAGGTTCGCCCGAGAAAGTCGATGGCGACGCGTTCGGGATAAAGGTTCAACGCATTGTCGAGGAGGTCGGTCAGGAGCCGTGGCGGAATTGCCGGTTCCGGTATCGACGGGAAGGCGCTGATGGCGGGCTGGGGCATGGCGATCTCCAGCATCAGAAGTGGAAACGTCCGCCGAGCGACAGCACGACGGCGTGCGCGTCCTCGAGCTTGCCGTCCATCAGGATCGGCGTCTGCACGGCCGTGCCGGCATAGGCCGCTGTCGTGCGATCAATAGTCGTATCCTTGAACGTAATATACGCTGCGCCCGCATCGAGCGTGAACCGGGAAGACACGGCATAGCTTGTGCCGGCAGCGAAATTCCAACGGTTGCTGTCAGGCACTCGAGCGTCCCGATTGCCGTTGCGCGTCGGGGTCTGGGCGTGTTGAACGCCGGCACGAACGGTCCAGGCTGGTGTGACCGCGTAATCGATGCCGCCTGCGAAGCTCCAAGTGTCCCGGTAATTTTCCGGGATTGAAACGTTGAGCGGCGCGCCGAGCCGGATAGCGTCGAATTTCGACCAACCCATGCGGGTCACCTGACCGTTGAGGGTGACCTTGGGCGACACCGCCACGCGCGCTCCGAAGATCGCCTGCCAGGGGGTCTCGAACGTGGCGTTTGCATTCACTACGCTGTTTTGCCCGGCGAGCGGACCAAGAAGACCGGTCGTCGTCACCGAACCGTCGAGATTATGCTTCACGCTCGACTTGTAGCTGGCGCCCAGTTGCATGGGGCCGGCGCGATATTGCAGCCCGGCCGACCAGCCAAGATCCCAACCATTGCCTTTCAGCTCCTGGTGGCCGTCGGCGAGAAGAGGCGATAGGTTCGGCAGATAGTTGGACAATGATGCGTCGGCATATTCGATATTAAGCGCGGCGCCGATGCTGAGATTTGGCGTAACGAGGTAGGCGATCGATGGCTGGATGTCGTATGTTCGCAGCTTGGTCTTGTCGGCGCTATACCGTGCCCAGCTGTCGGCATCATAATTGGTTGTGAAGCTATAAGGGGAGGCGACGGTCAGCCCCAAAGCGAGCCGTGATGTCAGGCCGACGGCTATCGCGCCGGAGGGTAGTACGCCATTATTGATCGGATCACGAGAGCGTTGGCTCCCGCCTACAGCCGCAGCCGACTGCCCGGGACGGACAATGAGCGTGTTGACATTGTCAACCGACCCTTTGGGAAGGATTACGCTTACGGCCTGGTGGGCATCGACTCCTTCCATGCCTGCGATCGCAGCCGGATTCCACCAGAGGGACTGTACGCCCTGGTCGGCGACCTCGCCCGAAAAGGCTCGTCCGGCACCTCTGGACGATTGTTCCTGAAGGTAAAAGGCCTGCGCGCTCGCGGCTTGCGGCGCGAGCAATCCAGCCGCCACGGCCGATGTTGCGATCCCAACTTTCCAATTTTTGCCTGCCACGCCCATCTCCCCTTTCGTGATTGTCAAATTCCTCGTGCTTATCGGAGGCGCGTCCATGTCTGCGTCTTGCACAGGGGCCAGACGATGCAGCCCTTGAGGCGCAAATGATCCCGATCGGCTAACGTGACCGTCGCGCTGTATGTACCGCCATCCTCAGCGTTGTAGATGGAACCACCCGACCAACTGCCCGACTTCCACGTAAAACCCTGCAGAATCTGCAATCCACGAAGCGGACGACTGCGCAACGCAGCGGTCTTGTTCTTTTCGTCACGTAGTTCGGGGTTGGCTTTGATCCCGTCGGAACTGATCAAGGCACCGCAGATCGATTGCCCGCAGCGGGTGATTTCCACGACGCCATGACGGCTCTCGGTTTGCCAGCGACCGACAACGGTGTCGGCGGGCAATGCAGTGCTCGAAGCCAGTAGTGTCAGAATGATCGACATTGTTCCTCTCCGCGCGCCTTCAGGCGACCGTCTGTTTCACGTCTGGAGCCAATATGCGGCAAATCAGCGTCCCATAACCATCTAGATGACGTATAGGTAAGTCAATAGCTCAATGCGTCATCAAAATGCCTATTAGGTTGTGTGCGAATTGGAGGGGTCAGGCGCTGCTGGCCCCGTCGTCAGGGTTCGGGCGTGTTCGTGTGTGACGCCGTCAAGCTATTGATCTGTGCGTGCCTTCAAGAAAGGAAAGATTGCGATAATTGCCCAGTTCCTGAATGCGCTGGATGGAACGCGACACTTCGCCGTCAGCCGCCCCGTTCGCGGCAACGACCAGGCGCCCGTAGCCGCCGGCGTGAATGCGAAAGTCGCTCCAGATCCGGACGCTATCCCCGATGATGCAGGAGACGAGATGGCCCGGATGGAAGTCGGCCCGATCGACAACCGGCTCGGCGTAGCTATCGTTCGCCACAACGACGATGTGGGTTGCGCGGATGACCAGGCCCGGCAGCGTTTCCATCCACTGCAAGGTATCACTGAAGGGGCCGACCTCGGGAGCAGACCAGAACTGCGCGTCCGCGCTGACCGAGGTTGACGTTAGCGTCGTGGTGACCGCTTCACTGTGCCTTTCCCAGGCCAGCCGCCCGTTGGCGGACCACTCCGTTTCCAGGTGGCGCAGGTTGCGATCGAGTCCAGAGGCACATCGCTGCTCCAGGATCAGCCATTCCTTCTCCCGGTCATTCTCATCGACCAGGCGAACCGTCTGAAATGCCATGGCGGGCAATTCGAGTGCAGGAAAACGGCGCAGATGCATTTCGCCGACGATCTGACGCCGGAGGAGATGCTCAGAAAATCGCATGTGTGCGCCTTCGAAAACAGGTGCAGTGGCGCTTGGGGAGAGGCGCAGCCGTCGATAAGACGGGCGCGAGCATCATCGCCGGGATGAGAGTGCGCGGTTTTTCACTGGCGAGCATCCGTACGTTCCTCGGCCAAGACCTCCGATATCAAGCCTCCCGGGAACCGGTGCATGACGATTCCCTCGACGGCGTGAGAAGAATGCCAAAGATTTTAGTTGACGTAAACGTCATTTCACGCACCATTAGGTAATCAGATGTCCGATTCCCTGGAGAGGCTATCATCGATGCGTAATGTGGTTGTTGCGGGCTATGCCCGGTCCCCCTTTCACCTGGCAGGCAAGGGCGCGCTGGCGCGCGTCCGCCCTGACGATCTGGCCGCTCAGGTCATTCGCGGACTGATTCAGCAGACCGGCGTGAAGGCCGAAGATATCGAGGATATCGTGCTGGGCTGCGCTTTTCCTGAAGGCGAGCAGGGCTTCAACATCGCGCGCCTTATCGGTCTTCTTGCCGACCTGCCGCTCTCTGTCGGCGGCATGACCGTTAATCGCTTCTGCGGATCGTCGATGAGCTCGGTCCACATCGCTGCGGGCCAGATTCAGCTTGGCGCCGGCGAGGCCTTCATCTGCGCGGGCGTGGAGTCGATGAGCCGCGTGCCGATGATGGGGTTCAATCCGCTGCCGAACCCCGAGCTCGCGAAGAAGAGCGCCGCCTATATGGGCATGGGCGACACGGCGGAGAATGTCGCGACCAAATATCAGATCACCCGTGCCCAGCAGGAAGCCTTTGCGGTCGCCAGTCAGGACAAGGCGGCCGCGGCTATCGCGGCCGGCAAGCTCGAGGCCGAGATCGTGCCGATCACGACCAAGGCGGGCGTGGTCGACAAGGATGGCACGCCGCGTGCCGGCACGACGACGGAAACCCTCGCCGGGCTGAAGCCGGCCTTCAGCCAGGACGGCACGGTAACGGCGGGAACGTCCTCGCCGCTGACCGATGGCGCAAGCGCAATCCTGGTCACGAGCGAGGATTATGCGCGCGCGCATGGACTGCCGATCCTTGCCCGCATCAAGTCGGTTGCTGTCTCTGGCTGCCAGCCGGAGATCATGGGCATCGGACCGGTCGAGGCCTCGCGCAAGGCGCTGCAGCGGGCGGGGCTCAGTGTGGACCAGCTTGACGTTGTCGAGCTCAACGAAGCCTTTGCGAGCCAGTCACTGGCCTGCATCAGCGACCTGGGGCTTGACCAGTCGAAGGTCAATCTGGACGGCGGCGCCATCGCGATAGGCCACCCTCTGGGGGCGACCGGTGCGCGGATCGTGGGCAAGGCCGCGGCTCTGCTGAAGCGCGAAGGCGGCAGCTATGCGCTTGCCACCCAGTGCATCGGCGGCGGTCAGGGCATCGCCACCGTGCTGGAGGCGGCGGAATGAGCGAGCAGGCCATCAAGCCAGTCGGCGCCCCGCCGGAAACCATCAAAAAGGTCTGCGTGATCGGCGCAGGCGTCATGGGCGCCGGCATCGCAGCGCAGGTCGCCAATGCCGGCGTGCCGGTGCTGCTGCTCGATATCGTGCCCAAGGAGGGCGGCGATCGTGACGCCGTGGCGAAGGGTGCGGTCGCGAAGATGCTGAAGACCGATCCGGCGCCCTTCATGTCGAAGGCTGCGGCGAAGCTCGTTGAAACGGGCAATATCGACGACCATCTCGAGCGGGTGGCCGAATGCGACTGGATCGTCGAGGCGATCGTCGAACGGCTCGACATCAAGCAGGCGCTCTACGCCAAGCTCGAGCAGCTCAAGCGTCCGGGCACGGCGGTATCGTCCAATACCTCGACGATTCCGCTTGGCCATCTGGTCGAGGGGCGGGACGATCAGTTCAAACAGGACTTCCTGATCACCCATTTCTTCAATCCGCCGCGCTACATGCGGCTCATCGAAATCGTGACCGGCCCCGACACTGATACGGCTGTGGCGAGGCGCGTCTCGGATTTCGTCGATCGAAAGCTCGGCAAGCGCATCGTGCCGGCGCGGGACACGCCGGGCTTCATCGCCAATCGCATCGGTACCTACTGGCTGGCCGTCGCGATCAATGCCGCGATGGACCAGGGGCTGACGGTGGAGGAAGCCGACCAGATCGGCGGAAAGCCGATGGGCGTGCCCAAGACCGGCATTTTCGGCCTTGTCGATCTCGTTGGCGTCGACCTCATGCCGCTGCTCACGAAGAGCCTGTCCTCGACGCTGCCGGCAGGTGACGCCTATTTCGACACGGTGAGGCCGATGCCGCTCGTCGACAGGATGATCGCGGAAGGCTTTACCGGGCGGAAGGGCAAGGGCGGTTTCTACGCGTTCGACAAGGCGACGAAGACCAAGAAAGCGCTCGATCTCGCGACCGGCGAATATCGCGTATCGGTGAAGCCGGCTTCCTTGCCGGGCCGGGCCGAGAAGGACCTGGCAGCATTGGTTGCTGCGCCCGGCAAGGTCGGGGCCTATGCCTGGGAAATTCTCGGCAAGGTTCTTTCCTATGCCGCGAGTCTGGTCGGTGAAGCTGCGGACAACATCGTCGGCATCGATGACGCGATGAAGCTCGGCTACAACTGGAAGTTCGGGCCGTTCGAACTGATCGATCGCCTCGGGCCGGGCAAGCTCGCCGAACGGCTGGCCGCCGAGGGGCGGGATGTTCCCGCGATCCTCAAGGTAGCCGGAGATCGGCCTTTCTACCGGGTGCAGGACGGCCGTCGGCAATATCTCGATGCCGCCGGCGACTATCATGATGTCGTGCGGCCCGAGGGCGTGCTGCTGCTGGAAGACATCAAGCTCCATAGCCAGCCGATCCTCAAAAATGGTTCGGCGGCACTCTGGGATGTCGGCGACGGCGTTGCCTGCCTTGAGTTCACCGGCAAGATGAACGCGCTCGACGGCGATGTGATGAAGCTGATCGGTCAGGCGATCCCGGTCGTGCAGGACAAGTTCAAGGCGCTCGTCGTCTATAATGAGGGCAGCAATTTCTCCGCCGGCGCCAATCTCGGTCTTGCTCTGTTCGCACTGAACATCGCGGCATGGGGCGAGATCGAAAAGCTCGTCGCGGGCGGGCAGCAGGCCTACAAGGCGCTCAAATATGCGCTGTTCCCGGTCGTGAGCGCTCCGGCCGGCATGGCATTGGGCGGCGGTTGCGAGATCCTGCTCAACAGTGATGCCGTGCAGGCCCATGCCGAAAGCTATGTGGGTCTGGTCGAGTGCGGCGTGGGTCTGATCCCTGGCTGGGGCGGATGCGGTGAAATGATCGATCGCTGGCGCTCCAGTCCCGGCATGCCCAAGGGGCCGATGCCGGCCGTAGCCAAGGTCTTCGAGACGGTATCGACAGCCACTGTGGCAAAGTCGGCCGCCGAGGCGAAGGAGCATGGCTTCCTGCGTCCCTCGGACGGCATTACGATGAACCGGGACCGTC
The DNA here is from genome assembly GCF_055640555.1 of Sphingobium sp. KKT206. Lineage (NCBI taxonomy): Bacteria > Pseudomonadati > Pseudomonadota > Alphaproteobacteria > Sphingomonadales > Sphingobiaceae > Sphingobium > Sphingobium sp. KKT206. Next base: position 139,420 of record NZ_CM145765.1, on the reverse strand, counting down.
TGCTGGCGGACGCCAAGGCGAAGGCACTGGAACTGGCCGACGGTTACAAACCGCCTGTGGCTCCGGAATTCCGCTTGCCTGGCGCGGGAGGCAAGTCCGCTCTTTCGATGGCTGTCGAAGGCTTCCAGGCCCGTGGCCTCGCCACATCTTACGATGGTGTCGTATCCGGCGCGCTCGCCGACGTCCTGACGGGCGGCGAGAAGGATCTCATCGACATCGTGACCGAAGAGGATCTGCTGGCGCTCGAGCGCAAGGCCTTCATGCAACTGGTGCGCGACCCGCGGACCCAGGCGCGCGTCGAGCAGATGCTCGTCACCGGCAAGCCGCTGCGTAACTGATTGGCGGCCGGCGGCCGGATGGCCGACCGGTCAGGAGATATAAATATGCAAGTCTATGACGCCCCGTTGCGCGACATGCGCTTCGTGCTCAACGAACTCCATGCCGATGACGGCTTCGGGGATATTCCCGCACTGTCGGAGTTCACACCGGATCTCACCGATGCGATCCTCGAGGAGGCGGCGCGCTTCTGTCGCGACGTCCTGTTGCCGATCAACCGGTCGGGCGACGAGGAGGGGTGTCATCTGGAAAACGGCGTCGTGCGGACGCCGGCGGGGTTCCCCGAAGCCTATAAGCAGTTCGCCGAAGGTGGCTGGACCGCGCTCGCATCCGATCCGGAATGGGGTGGGCAGGGGCTGCCGGAAGCGGTCAACAAGCTGGTCGAGGAGATGATCTGCTCGTCCAACCTCTCCTTCGGCCTCTACCCGGGCCTCACCCATGGTGCCACCACTGCGATCGAGGGCCATGGCAGTGACGCGCTCAAGCAGGCCTACCTGCCCAAGATGGTGAGCGGCCAGTGGTCCGGCACGATGTGCCTGACCGAGCCTCATTGCGGTACCGATCTCGGGCTCCTGCGCAGCCGCGCGGTCCCGCAGGGCGATGGCAGCTACAAGGTCACCGGCTCCAAGATCTTCATCTCCGCCGGTGAGCATGACCTGACCGAGAATATCATCCATCTCGTGCTCGCCCGCCTGCCCGACGCCCCCAAGGGCGTGAAGGGCATCAGCTTGTTTCTCGTCCCCAAATATCTGCCCAGGGAGGACGGTACTCCCGGTCAATCGAACGGCGTCGCCTGCGCCGCGATCGAGCACAAGATGGGTCTCAAGGCGTCGGCGACGTGCCAGATGAACTTCGATGATTCGATCGGCTGGATCGTCGGTGAGCCTGGCAAGGGCATGGCCGCCATGTTCACGATGATGAACACGGAGCGTGTCTCCGTCGGCATCCAGGGCCTGGGTGTGGGCGAGGCGGCGTATCAGGCGGCGGCCTGGTATGCGAAAGATCGTATTCAGGGTCGGGCGCTCTCGGGACCCAAATATCCCGATCAGGCAGCCGATCCGATCATCGTTCACCCCGATGTTCGCCGCATGTTGATGACGATGCGGGCTTATAATGAGGGATGCCGGGCGCTCTCGGCCTGGGTCTCGCGCGCCCTGGACGCGGAAAAACATTCTCCCGAACCCGAAGTGCGCCAGCGTGCGAGTGACTTCATTGCGCTCATGACCCCCGTCGTCAAAGCGCTCTTCACCGACCTTGCGTTCGACAGCGCGAACCTTGCGGTCCAATGCTATGGTGGCCACGGCTACATCCGCGAAAGCGGCGTCGAGCAATATGCCCGCGATGCCCGGATCACCATGATCTATGAGGGGACGAACGGCGTTCAGGCGCTCGATCTCGTCGGCCGCAAGCTCGGCGCCCATATGGGCCGCTATCTGCGCAGCTTCTTCCATCCGGTGTCGGCTTTCATCGAGGAAAACAACGTCGACGGACCGATGAAGCCGATGATCGAGGCGCTCGCCAAGGCGTTCGGGGCGCTGCAGCTTTCGACGGCCACGGTCGCGCAGCGGGCGCTCAAGGATCCCGAAGAGGCGGGCGCGGCGTCGGCGGACTATCTGCGTCTGATGGGCCTGGTGGCCATGGGCTATTGCTTTGCCAAGGCGACCAAGATCGCAGGCTTGCAGCTCTTCTTCGGCAGCGAGGACAAGCGCTTCTACGATGCCAAGATCAAGACGGCGACGTTCTTCTTCGAGCGTATCCTGCCTCAGGCGACCGCCAGCTTCCTGGCGATCAAGGCGGGCAAGAAGTCGCTGATGGCGCTGGAAGACGACGTGTTTTGACGCTTCCGGCAAGCCTCGAAAAGCGGCTGGCCATTCCAGCCATCGTTGCGCCGATGTTCCTTGTGTCGGGACCGGACCTTGTCGTCAGTTGCTGCGAGGCGGGACTGCTTGGTACTTTCCCGGCGCTCAACCAGCGCACCAGTCAAGGTTTCGGTGAATGGCTGGATGAAATCGAGGAGCGGCTGGCTCCCATGCCGGGAGCGGCGCCCTTCGGCGTCAACCTCATCGTCCATAAGAGCAATCCGAGGCTCGACGCCGATCTGGAACTGATCGTTCGGCACCATGTGCCATTGGTCATCACCTCGCTCGGCGCCGTCGCGGATCTTGTCCAGGTGGTTCAGGGCTATGGCGGGCTGGTCTTTCACGACGTGACGAACGTGCGTCATGCGGAAAAGGCGCTCGAAGCTGGCGTCGACGGTCTGATCGCGGTCGCTGCCGGCGCGGGGGGACATGCCGGCACGATGAGCCCGTTCGCACTGGTTGACGAGATACGGCGCTTCTTCCAGGGGCCGCTGGCGCTTTCCGGCGCCATCACGCGCGGCCACCAGATCGCGGCCGCGCAGATGATGGGGGCCGATCTTGCCTATATCGGATCCCACTTCATCGCGTCGGAAGAGAGTCTCGCCTCGCCGGCACAGAAAGACATGGTGATCGGGGCCGGACCAGCGGATATCGTCTATACGGACCGGGTCACCGGCGTCGGGGCCAATTTTCTCCGGCCCTCGCTGGAAGCCGCGACTCTCCCTGAGCCACATGGCGCGCTTTCGGTTTCGGAGGAGGCCAAGGCCTGGAAGACGATCTGGTCGGCAGGCCACGGTGTCGGCGCTACCACTGCCGTCCAACCGGCCCGATCCATCTGTGAGAGACTCATTGCCGAATATCAGGCGGCATTACAATCAGAGTAGGATTGATCCATGAAGGTGCTTGTGCCCGTCAAGCGGGTTATCGATTATAATGTGAAACCGCGCGTGAAGGCGGATGGGACGGGCGTCGATTTGGCGAACGTGAAGATGTCGATGAACCCGTTCGACGAGATCGCCGTCGAAGAGGCTATCCGCCTCAAGGAAAAGGGAGTCGCGACCGAAATCGTGGTGGTGTCGATCGGCGTCGCCAAGGCGCAGGAAACGCTGCGCACCGCGCTCGCCATGGGGGCCGACCGCGCGATCCTCGTCCAGACTGACGATGAGGTCGAGCCGCTCGCCGTCGCCAAGATCCTGAAGGCCATCGCCACCGAGGAGGCTCCGGGCCTGGTGATCCTCGGCAAGCAGGCCATCGACGATGATGCCAATCAGACCGGCCAGATGCTGGCAGCCCTTCTCGGTTGGGGGCAGGGCACATTCGCCAGCAAGGTCGAAGTATCGGGCGAGACTGTCGCGGTGACCCGTGAGGTGGATGGCGGTCTGGAGACCGTAAGCCTCAAACTGCCGGCGATCGTGACGACCGATCTGCGTCTCAACGAACCGCGCTATGCGAGCCTGCCCAATATCATGAAGGCCAAATCCAAGCCGCTGGCGACGAAGACGCCGGCCGATCTCGGTGTTGAGATCGCCTCGCGCCTCAAGACGCTCAAGGTGACCGAACCCCCCAAGCGCTCGGCGGGCATCAAGGTGGCCGACGTCGATGAATTGGTCGCCAGGCTCAAGGAAATGGCGATTTGATAAACTTTCAAACGCGCCGAACTTGCCGAACCTCTCCCATGCAAGTGACGGCGCACCCCGCTTCATCCTGTGCGCACAGAGATGAAGCGGGGGCGGATTTCTCGGAGAATAAGTTATGAATACGCTCGTCTGGGTTGAACATGACAATGCGTCGGTCAAGGATGCGACGCTATCGGCCGTCACCGCCGCTGCCAAACTTGGTGAGGTCCATCTGCTGGTTGCCGGTGCGGGCATCGGCGGCGTGGCCGAGGCTGCTGCGAAGGTCGCGGGTGTCGCCAAAGTCGTAACGTTCGACGATGCGGCGTTCAAACACGCTTTGCCCGAGAATGTCGCGCCGGCCGTCGCGGACCTGATGCGCGGCTATGACGCGTTCGTGGCGCCTTCCACTTCGAATGGCAAGAACATCGCGCCGCGCGTGGCGGCCTTGCTTGATGTGATGCAGGTCAGCGACATCCTGTCGGTGGAAAGCGCTGACACGTTCACGCGTCCCATCTACGCGGGAAATGCGATCGCGACGGTCCAGTCGTCTGATGCAAAGAAGGTTATCACGGTGCGTGGCACAGCCTTCGAGAAGGCGGCCCGCGAGGGTGGCTCGGCCAGTATCGAGGCTGCGACGGGCACGGATGCGGGACTTTCCAGCTTCGTGGGTGCCGAGATCGCCCAGTCCGAGCGCCCGGAACTCACCTCGGCCAAAATCATCGTCTCGGGCGGGCGAGCGCTGGGCTCGGCCGGGCAGTTTCATGGCGTGATCGATCCGCTGGCCGACAAGCTGGGCGCGGGTGTGGGCGCAAGCCGCGCGGCGGTCGATGCTGGCTATGCGCCCAACGATTTTCAGGTCGGCCAGACCGGCAAGATCGTGGCGCCGGAAGTCTATGTCGCCGTCGGCATATCGGGTGCGATTCAGCACCTTGCTGGCATGAAGGATAGCAAGACCATCATCGCGATCAACAAGGATGAGGACGCGCCCATCTTCCAGGTCGCCGATATCGGCCTGGTCGGCGACCTCTTCAAGATCGTTCCTGAACTGACTGAAAAGCTTTGAGGTAAGCGATGACCGGTCTGGAAGAGATCGAACAGTTCATGGCGGCCGGCACCCGGCCGCCCATGATGGACCTGTTCGACATCGATCTGCTTGAGGCGGAGGAGGGGAAGGTCGTCTTTGTCGCGACGCCCACCTCGCAGACCTACAATTTCATGGGCATCGCCCATGGTGGCTATGCCGCGACGCTGCTGGATTCGGCCTGCGGCATCGCGGCGAACTCCGCGGCCCAAGTGCCCATCAACTGCGTCACGCTCGAACTCAAGGTCGCCTATCATGCGCCCTTGACCGACAGGGTCGGGATGGTCCGTGCAATCGGCCAGGTGGTGTCGATGGGCAAGAGGGTGGCGCATACCGAGGCGCGTCTGATCGACATGGCCGGCAAACTCTATGCCTCCGCGACATCGACCTTGCTGCTCGTCGATCGGGCGGCCTGAACAGGAAAGAAGATATGGAAGTCGTTATCCCGCACAGCCTTGGTAAAATCGAAGCGAAGAGCAGGATCGAGGCCGGCCTGCCCAAGCTGGCAGCGCATATCCCGGGAGGCGGTTCGCTCAGTTCCGAGTGGGTATCGGACTACGCACTACACTTGGTCATCGGGGCGATGGGGCAGAATATCCCGGTGCAACTCGACATTGAGGATAGCGAGATTCGCGGCGACGTCAGCGTACCGCTGTTCCTCAAAATGATGTCAGGACAGATTTCGGATTTTGTGAAAACGAGCGCCGAGAAAATGCTCAGCAAGGCATGATGAATTTACTGGCCGCAGGACAATATCGTTGCTCTGCGATGATTGAGTTTACGAGAATCTGCCCTGTTTCCTAGCCGATAGTGTCCGCGCGAGGGCTTTGTGATGGAAGAAATCGCTCCCCGAGTTTTCAGGATCATTAGCCGTCAGCTCGGCGTCTATCCGGATCAGATTGCCCTTGCTTCGTCTTTCTACGATGACATCGGCGTGGATAGTCTCGATGTGCTGGAAGTTGTGATGGCGCTTGAAGACGAATTCGGACTCACTATCCCGGATGAAGCCGCCGGTGAGGTCAAAACAGTAGAGGATGCGGTCAAGCTGGTCGAAGCATGGATAGCCAAGTGAGATAAAACCCACGATCCTCTGAAACCGCAATTCACGACGACAATGAAATCTAGATAGCTCTTTGGTCGCCTGACGTATCACTTCCATGATCAAGGCTACCGTGATCGCGCATAGCCGCCATATGCTTTGCGCCAGAAACGGGATTTCATCTATCGCTTTGCTCACTCGATGACGGAATGGTGTTTCCGAAAAGAATATAGCGAACCATGTTATCTAATGACGAATCGCTGTCTTCTCACATTTGACGAACTGGCTGGTAACGTCGGAGCGGGAAGATGCATGAAAGAGGTAGATCATGCGATACCGTTCATTAGGCCTGGCTACAGTCTTGATTGTCACGAGCACCGCTTGGGCGCAGACGCCGTCGGATAACCAACATGCGCTGATCGGACCGCCCCAACTCCACGCCCTTCCCGTCACCGCTCCGACGCTCGTCGAGGCCTATGGTCCTGATCCTCTGCAGATCGGTGAACTGCGCTTGCCTGCAGGTCCTGACCCGTTTCCCGTCGTCATGGTCATTCACGGTGGCTGCTGGACCAAAGGCTATGAGACACTGGCAGGCACGGCGCCGTTGGCGAGCGCCTTGACGGACAAGGGCGTGGCGACATGGAATATAGAGTATCGACAGGTTGGTGACACCCGCGGCGGGTGGCCTGGGACCTTCCAGGATTGGGGAGCGGCGCTCGATCACTTGAGGGTGCTGGCACGAACCCAGCCTCTGGACCTGAAGCATGTGGTGACGGTGGGACATTCGGCCGGCGCCCACGCTGCCCTGTGGCTGGCGGCCCGTCCCAGATTGCCTGCCGACAGCGAGGTCCGCGGCGCTGATCCACTGAAGGTTTCCGCCGCGGTCGCCATCGACGGCCCAGGCGACCTGCGAACCCTGTACGGGTTCGACAAGGATATTTGCGGCCGCCCGATCTTCGTCAACCTGTTCGGGGGCGCTCCTGACGCACAGGCGGGCCGCTACCGTCAGGCAAATCCGATCGAATGGCTGCCTCTGGCCGTGCCTCAATTCATGGTCGCTTCCGTCGTGCTGGAGCCTTCAGCCGCGCAAGCCTATGCAGCAGCCGCACAGTCGGCCGGCGATAAGGCGACGGTGATCACCCTGGAGAATGCGGGCCACTTCAACATGCTTTCGCCTGCGGACCCCACCTGGGCGCCGGTAGAGGCCGCGATCCTCGCGGCGGCGAAAGCAGAGCAATAGTCGAGGCAGCCTCCGGTTTATCCCCATCTCGGTGATCTCTATCTGATGAAGCCCTGCAGAGGTCCGCTTCGAACACCTCCCCCTGGGTTGCGCCAAGGTCGCGTCGGCCGGGGCGAGAGGGTTGCACTTGGGGTGCCCCTGACGATCTCGTTCCATTGAGGCGTCAGTCAGGCTTGAGGGGCTGAAGGTCCGGCGCGGAAATCTTCGTGAAGCGCCACCAGGCCAGGCCTCCGTAGACCAGAATGAGGATGGCGAGGTTGAGCACCTCCCGCGTCTGCTCGGCAAGGCTCGCGCCCATCTGATTGAGCCCGACCATGAGATGAATGCCCGCGGTGGTTGGCAGGAGGCGCGCGAGGAGCGCCAGCCAGGCCGGCGTCGCCTCCGCCGGCCAGGAGAGACCCGCGAGGAAGAAGATGGCGAGCGACGTGCCCATCCACAGTTGCAGGGGTCGTTCCCGTGTCCGGAAGAGGCTGGCCAGCGCAAGCGCCGCCGCCACAGTCGCGCCCACGAACAAACTGCCGCCCACGATCAAGGCGCCAGGAGAGCCGGCGGCGCGGGGATAGTCCTGAAACCAGAACACAAAACCCGCATAATAGGCCACGTCGGCCCAGCCGATCACGAAGAAGGCCAGGGCAATTCCGATAAGGGTGCGCGAGGGCAGACGAAAGCGTCCCAGTGTCTCGCGCAGGGTGGCGGCGAGCATCGTCAGGCCCATCAGCAGGGTCTGGTGAATGATGAGGAAGCCGACCCCGGGGAACACCGTGCTGCCATAGCCTTCGCGCGTGTTGAACAGCGGGCGCTGAACGAGCGACAGGGCAGGGCGGGCGGGTGCGCCCTGCGCCATGGCCTGATCGCTCGCCGCCTCGCCGGCGATCGTGGTGACCGCCAGGCCGATGCCTGACAGCGCCGTGCTGCTGCGCAGCAGATAGGCGCCGTTGCCGTAGAGCGCGACCGTGCCCTGGGCGCCGTTCAGAATATGTCGCTCGAACCCCTCGGGGATGATGACCACGGCCCCTGCGCCGGTCGTCTCGAGCCAGAGCCGGGCGGCTCCTGGAGAGGCCGGGCGCGCGGCAAGATCGGCCTGCTGGAGCGCTGCGATCCGGCGCACGAGACTGCGGCTTGCGCCGCTGTCGTCGAGATCGACGACGGCCACCGGAATGCGGACCGCGACCTCCCCGGAATAGGCTGAAGGGTAGAAGAAGGAATAGAGGATCGTCGACACGACGATCAGCATGAAGGCGGAGCGGTCGGAGAGAACGGCGCGGAAGGTAGCGAGGAAGGCGCGGCCGATCATCGTCGTCCCCAGACCTCCGGGCTCATCCGCGCCGAGACATAGCGCGGCAGCCCGGCGCCCGAGCCGACGACGAGAAAGGCAAACAGCGCCAGGATCGATCCAAGAGATGCGAGCACGGGTGCGCCGATCATCCATTGCTCCGCGACCAGCCGCGCGAAGCGGGTAAAAGGCAGCAGCGCGCTCCATAGCCGGGCGAAGGCGGAGGCCGACTCGATCGGGAAGATCGCCCCGGCGAAGGCGAAGGAAGCGCCCGCATAGAGGGCGGTCATCGACAGCGCCTGCCCCATGGAAAGGGTGGCCCCGACGATGAACAAGGCCATGCCCGCATAGGCGAGATAGAGGGCGAGATAGCCGCCCATCAGCATCGCCACGCTCCCTTGCACGGGCCAGCCCCGGTAGACCGCGAGATAGCCGGTCGCAAGCGCCCCCCAGAGCAGGAAGATGAGGATATAGGGCGCGATCTTGCCGGCGACGGCGGCGACCGCCTCGCCTCGAGGCCCTGCAAGCCATGCTCCGATGGTCCCGTCCCGCAGCTCGCGACCGAGCGCGCTCACGACCGCGATCATGAACAGCAGGTGCAGGAGTGCGGGGTGGATCAGGGCGACGAGTTGCAGCTCGTAACTGGCCTGCGGGTTGTAGAGGATCCGGCTCTGCACGCTCACCGGCTGCGGCCGCACACGCGCGGGACCGGCGATCGCGGCGCTTTGCTCCCCGGCCAAGGCCTTTGCGTGGGCCTGGACCACGGTGCCGACTTCACGCAACACCGAACCCGAGGGCGTGGAATAGCTCGCATTGTAGAAGAGGAGGATCTTGCCGGTCTCGCCGCGCAGCACGGTGCGCTCGAGATCACGCGGGATCAGGACCACGGCATAGGCGGCGTTGGAGCGGACCAGATGCTCGGCCTGTGCCATGTCCGGTGGCCGCGCCGCGACCTTGAGCCCGGGTGACGCCTCCAGCTTGCGGGTGAGGTCGCGCGCGACGCCGCCGCCGTCCTCGTCGACCACGACGATCGGCAGGTTCCGCATGACGCCTGCCGACAACTGGACCGCGACGATCGCCAGCAGCAGCAGAGGCAGCCAGGTGACCAGCGCCAGATCCCAGACGCTGCCGCGCAGGAAGGCGGTTTCGCGCCGGGCGCTATCGACGAAGGCCCGGATCATTGCGGCCAGTCGAACAGGACCGTCATGCCGGGGCGCAGCCCATCGACCCGCGACACGGGCGACAGGCGCACGTCAAAGCTCTTCACGTCAAAGCCGCTCGACTGGCGGGTCGCGCGCCATGTCGCGAAATCGCCGGCGGGCGCGATGTAGAAGACCCGAAACTGGGCGCAACGATCGCCGAGCGCAGGTATGCGACCGGTCAGGACCCGTCCCCGGCGGATCGCACTGAACTGATCTTCTCTCAGGGTGAGCGTCACCCAGGGATGATCGATGTCGGTCAGGACGAAGACGGGAAATCCCTGCGGCACGAGTTCGCCCGACTGCGCCAGCCTGCGTCCGATCTCACCGTCCGACGGCGCGAACACCCGGGTTTCCTTCTCGGCCGCCTCGACTTCGGCCAGGGCGCCGCGCGCCTGGCGCACCTGTCCGCTCGCGGCCTGCCGATCCTGTCGCCGCGCCCCGGCCAGCGCCAGATCATATTGCGCGCGCGCCGCTCGGGCCGCTTCATTGGAGGCCAGGGCGTTTGCGCGGCTCTCGTCGCGTTTCTGCCCCGCCAGCACACCCTGTTCAAAGAGGCGCTCGGTGCGCTGATAGGTGGTCTGGGCGAGGTCCGCCGCCGCCTGCGCGCGTCGCCACTGGGCCTCGGCAGCCCGGATATCCTCCGGCCGTGCGCCTTCATCGGCCTTGTCCGCATTCGCCTGCGCGGCGGCGAGCGCGCCGCCGGCCTGTTCGGAGCGGGCTTCGACCTCGGGACTGTCGAGCGTATAGAGCAGCTGTCCCGTCTTCACCGGCTGGCCTTCCTCGACATGAAAGGCCGTGATCCGAGCCGAGACCTTGCTCGTGATCCGCAGTTCGCGGGCCTCGACCATGCCCTGGAGCTGATCGGGAACCGGGCGATAGGCCAGCCAGAGACCGAGGCCGAGAATGACCACGACGAGGAAAGCAATGAGCGGCAGCAACTTGCGCTTCCGCCCGGTCGGAACCGGCGGAGCCGTCTCGTCCGGGGTGACCAGGGTTTCCGATGTGGCGGTCATGGCGTGACCCTTTCACCCTGGTCGATATAGTCCGGCAATGTGGCGATCTGACCGCTGACGTGGAGAAGCTGGGCGAGCGCGACAACGAAATCATATCCGGCCTGGGCGCGCTGGATCCGGGAGCGGGCAAGACCGAGCTGCGCATCGATCACGTCGAGCGAGGTTGTCTGCTGCTCCTGATAGCCGAGGGTCTGGACCCGCAGATTCTCCTGCGCCGCAGTGATGGCCGTGTCGGTCAGCTCAAACCGCCGTCGCGCGGCTTCCGCATCGTTCCAGGACCGCGTGACGCCGATTTCGATCTGGGTGCGGGCTTCGCGCAGGCCCGCATTGGCTTGCGTCACCGTTTCCCGCGCGGCCTGCACCGCTTGCGAGCGGCCCACACCGGAGAAGAGCGTGTAGCGCAGCCCGACGCCCACCGACCAGTCGGGATCGGTCAACAGCGTGTCGCGCCGATCGAAATTATACTGGGCGAAGCCATAGATCGTAGGCCGGAGCTTGGCGCGCTGAAGGGCCACCCCCGCTTCAGCCTGGTCTTCCAGCGCGCCGAGCCGATCCAGTTGGGGATGGGCGCGCAGGGCCGCGTCCACATAGGTGTCGAGCGAACGGAGCGGCTGACGGATCACGAAGATCGGGGAGACGGGATCGACGCCGGACGGCGCCCGCAGCGCGCCGGCAAGCGCTACCTGCGCACTCGCGAGATCGGCCTGCGCCTTTTCCAGTTCGCGCGCGGCGTCGTCGCGCGCTACCTGCGCCTGGAGGCGTTGGGCCCGGCTTATGAACCCTTCCTGTTCGAGCTTGAGGGCGTCCGCGACATGCCGCTCTAATCCCGCAAGCGCATCACGGCGAACATCGCGCACGCGCTCGAGCAACTGCTGGCCGAAATAGAGCTGGGTCATCTGCAACAGACCGTTGTCGATGACGATCTGGCGTTCGGCGCGCGACTGTCCCAGTTGCGCCGCGGCGCCCGCCTGGGCGGCGGGAATCTGGCCGCCGGAATAGAGCGGCAGCGTCGCCGTCACGATCGGCCGGGTGCTGGTGCGCTCGATCTCGAAGCGCAGGGGGTCAGAGATGGAATAATCCTGGGCCACGTCCGCCAGCGGGCCGAGCGGCAGATAGAGGGTTTTCTGATAGCGGATCATCTGTCCTTCGAACTCGACGGTCGGACGCCGCAACGTGCTCGTGGAGCCTTTCTGGGCCTCCTTGCTGCGCACATCGGCGTCGGCGCCCTGGATCGCGTCCGACCGCTCGAGCAGCCTCGCCTGGGCGCTTCGATAATCGAGATCAAGCCTGTCGATCGTTTGCGCCTGCGCGCCCTGACAGACCGCAGTCGCCAGCGCGGCAACCAGCATCGAACATCGCAAGGTCATGAAGAACGTCTCCTGCTCCCGCACGGTAACGTTGACATCCAACCGACTCAATACATATTTGTATCGAAATGCTCCCGCCCGTGATCCCGTGAGCCGCCGCCCGGCACGAACGCGCCCGACCCGGGCGCAGACCCGGGAGCGCATCCTGGATGGCGCTCTCGAGGCCTTCGCCGAACGTGGCTTCCATGGCTCCACCCAGGAAGATATTTGCGAGCGCGTCGGTCTGAGCCGGGGGGCCTATAATTCCAGCTTCCGATCCAAGGACGAATTGTTCTTCGCCCTCTATGACCGGGTGATCGAGCGCTTGCAGTCGAGGCTGGAGGAGGCGACCGCTTGCGCCCTGTCCATGCCCGGCTCGACGGCCGACAATTTCCTCAAGGCCTTTATCGCCAGCTATCCGTTCGATCGGGACTGGTATCTGCTCCAGGCCGAGTTCGGCCTCTATGTCCTACGCCATCCTGCCATGGCGAGCCACTATGCCGAACGGCAAGGACGGATCCTCGCCATCATCGAGGGCGCGCTCGCCGACATCCTTCGCGAGGACTCCCGCATCGTTGCCCGGGGCCTCCCGCGCATCGCGCGACTGATCCTGGCTGTCCACGAGGGAAGCATGTTCCAGGGCCTGCTCGAACCGCACGAGGTCGCAAGCGGAGAGCTTCTGGACTTTCTCGTGGATCTCATGCTGGCGAGGGCGGCAACGAGAGTCGACTAAGAATGGATTGCTGATCTTGCCTTGCGGGAGGCCGCGCAACAGCATGCCTGCCTCTATTTGTGACGTGGGAGATCGTTTAGTGAAGGAGACCGCGCTGTATCGCCGTGGCGACGGCCTGGGTGCGCCTGTTGACAGCGAGACACTTGAAGATCGCGCGAAAATGCCATTTTACGCCATCTTCGCCGATACCCAATATGTTGGCGATCTCCGCGCTCGTAAGACCATCCCGCGCCAGGCCGAGGATATGGAGTTGGCGGCGAGACAGGTCGGATCCTTCGGTATGTTGTGAACTCGGCAAGTGATGTTGTGCTGCGGACCGATCAAACCTCGCCTTTACGGCCCATCCCGCGTGAATATGCTCCAGGATATTCCGGAACTCCCGCGCTGTTTCCTTCAGTCCTGTGCTGTCGCGAATTTCCGAGGCCTCTTCCGCTGACCGTATGGAAAGTTGCAGCGCCTCTTTACGTAGATGCAGCACCGAACGCAGCATGAGGGTTTTGAGTATGATATGTTGCCATCCTGCCCTGCGGATGCGGGCCAGGATACGGTCCGTCAATTGGCGCGCGAGGTGATCCTTCCCGTCGGCAAGCGCCCGCGTCGCAGACAGAAGCATGCACTCGACGTCCGCAATGGCGAGGTGAGCCGAAGTGATGGCGTCGTTCCTGGGAATATTGGGGATGGTGACCGATCGACCCGACGCGATTTCATGTTCCGCAGTCAGGATATCGGCCATGAGTTGCAGTCGCGGCATGTGGTCGCGTACGGCTTTCACGTCCAGTTCGGTCAGGATTTTTTCGCAGAGGTCCGCATCTCCGGCCAGACGAGCGGCCCGTAATATGGCCCGTGCCGTATGAATGCGGACGTCGACGATCTGGTCGCAGAAAAGCAACGGCCATTCCAGTTCTGCCAGAGGCACGCCGCTTTCGGCCAGCACAGCGAGGCGCAATGTTTTCAGCGTCTGCTCGGCGACCGGGGAGACCATATCCGTCAGATGCGCGTCGATCCTATTTCGTGCGGGAATGATCTGCCCCTGCGTCAGCAGGAGCAGCACTTCGGCAATCTTTGCCCAGTCGCGGGCAAAGCCCTGATCGGCCAGGGCACAGGCTTGATCCAGTAGGGGACGTAGTGCCGCGAACTCGGCCGCGTTCGACTGGCTCGCCACGATGCTCGCGAGGCAGGCCAGGGCGGAGGCCTTCATCATCGGATTTTCCCGGGCGTGCAGCTCGAGCCATTGCCGGCAGAGCATTTCCGCCCGGACGACATCGTCCCTCAGCGCCGCTGTCGTCGCACCGAGCAGCGTCAGCAATTCCTCATGCGCATCCGTGCGTGACAGCAACTTCAAAAGGTGCGTCGCCCCTGCATGCTGCTGCTGGAAGGAAAGGGCCCATATCTTTCCCAGGCCAGCCATGGGATTGGTCAGCAACGCTGTGTCGGGCACGCCCTCGAGCCAATGGGCCAACTCATCGATACGGCCTTGTCGCAGGGCGACATCCATGACGATCTCACCGCCCAGCCCCCGCGCCCAGGCCGGATCGCCGGCCCGCAGCGAAAGCGCTATCGTTTGCGCTGGCCGGCCGGCGCGCCAGTGATGAAAAGCCGCATGTTTTAGAAGATGGCTTGGAGAGGAACGAAGCTGCGACTGTCCGCTCAAGGCAAGATGGTGTCGCAGCGCCGGATTGAGCGCAAACATTCCGTCACTGTCCGGCCTCAATAGGAGGCATTCGCGTTGCGCACGTGCGATCCATTGCGCGCCGTCGTGGACGCGCAGGGCAAAATCGTGGCTTTCGGCATCGAGGGGAGCGATTAATGCCGCCTTTTTCAGCCATGTGCGCAGAGCGGGCGATAAGGGCGCCAACACCATCTGATCGAGATAACAGATGATCTCGGGCCATAAATGCAGTGGCTGCATCCGGTGGGATACACGGCCCGCGATGCGGCACAATGCGGGCCAACCCTGTGTGTCCGATATGATCCGGTCGAGGGCTGAAGGGACCCGGATCAATTCCTTCAGATCCTGGGCGCGGCAGGCCAGGGCATCGGGGCCGACTTCCTGCCAGTCAGCGTTGAGGACGCCAAATCCCCAGGGGGCGGAGGTTGCAAGGACCGCTCGCCAATCATCGGGAAGAGCATCCATCATGTCTCTTGTCAGCGTTTCGAGATGCGGCGCTTCCTGAACATCATCGAGGCAAATAATCCCGGGCCTGTCCTGATGCCATATCCATTGGAGAATGGACTCGATGTCCGCGGCGGTTCCGGCCTGAAAGGCGAGGCGACGCAGGGTGCCCTTCTTTGTGTCGTCGCTTGCAAGACTTGCCCAAAGCGCCGGGCGACCAGTGTCCGCCGCCTCCTTCCAACCGGCCGCGAGCGTCGCCGATTTGCCGTAGCCGCAAGGTGCGCGCAGCAGGCTGACGCGCGCGGTCAATTCCACACGGCGAAGTGCCGTTTCCGCCAGTCGCGAAAGCAGCGTTGGAGTCCATTCGGTTCCCAGGCCCATGCCGGGTCGATACTACATGTTCGTGTAGTTCCCTATTGCTTTTGCGCTCGTAAGACTCGCGCGAAGGTCATGTTTTCGACGAGAATGAAATGATTGAAGAGAGCCATTCGATTTCGCAGGAACCCTGTGATGGCCGCCCGGTGGAAATGCTCTTCACCGCGCAAAAGGCAATGTCGGACGAGCGCCGGATGCGCTTTGGCCTTGCTGAAAGACGCGCTGCGCTGGCGCGCCTCGCGGCTGCCATACGAAAGTTCGAAGGGGAGATCGTCCAGGCCATGGCGACCGACTTCGGCAAGCCGGAGGCCGAAGTGTTTCTGACGGAAATTCTTCCGGTCATGCAGGAAATCCGCCACAGCCGTCGTAATCTGCGCCGATGGATGCGGCCAGTCCATGTCGGACCGACATTGATCGGTTTCGGCACGGCCGGACGGATCGTGCCGCAGCCACGCGGCGTGTGCCTTATCATCGCGCCCTGGAATTACCCATTCAATCTCTGCCTGGGGCCGCTTGTCTCCTGCCTTGCTGCCGGCAACAGCGCTATCCTGAAGCCTTCGGAGATGACACCTGCTACCTCGGGCGTCATCGCGCGGCTGATCGCCGACACATTTCCGCCAGACTTGGTTACCGTCGCCCTCGGCGGGAAGGAGATGTCTCAGGCCCTGCTCGCGCTGCCCTTCGATCATATCTTCTTCACCGGCAGCCCCGAGGTCGGGAAAGTCGTAATGCAGGCAGCCTCCCGCCACCTGACCTCCGTTACGCTGGAACTGGGTGGCAAGTCGCCCACGATCGTGGGACCGGATGCCGACATAGAGACGGCCGCCAGTTGGATCGCCTTCGGCAAATTCTCCAATGCCGGTCAAACCTGCATCGCGCCCGATCATGTGTTCGTCCACGCTTCGATCCGCGACCGGTTCGTGGAAGCGCTGCGCCGCCGGATCGCCGCCGCTTATGGTTCGGGCATGACGAGCCCCTATCTCGCAAGGATCGTCAATGATCGCCATGCGGACAGACTGGGGGGCCTGATTGCGGATGCCCTGGCCACGGGCGGGCGGATCATTGTCGGCGGCGAAAGGCAGGGAAGGGCGCTGGCGCCCACAGTGCTGGAGGCGATCGCTCCCGAGGCGGCGATCGACCATGAGGAGATATTCGGTCCCGTCCTGCCGGTCCTGACCTATGATGACATTGAAACCGTGATCGGTCGGATCAACGCAAGACCCAAGCCGCTGGCGCTTTATGTGTTCGATCGTGACCGGGCGAGAGTGGATCATATCCTGGCGGCCACGACTTCCGGCAGTGCAGGCGTCAACCTTACCATCGTCCAATACGTCCACGATCATCTGCCGTTCGGCGGTGTGAACAATTCCGGGATCGGGGCGGCACATGGCCATCACGGGTTCCGGACTTTCAGTCATGAGCGCGCCGTTCTCCAGAACCGCTTCTCCGCTCTGCCTCTCGTCTTTCCTCCCTATTCGGGCCGGGCAGCGCGTCTGATCCGACTTGCCAAACGCTTTCTGGGGTAAATCCATGTACGACTATATCATCATTGGCGGCGGCTCGGCCGGCTGCGTCATGGCCAACCGCCTTTCTGCTGATTCGGATAAAGCTGTCTGCCTCATCGAGGCGGGGCCGCGCGATCGCAATCCCTTCATTCACATGCCGCTTGGCGTCGGCGTCATTGCCCGCACGGGATGGGTGAACTGGAACTGTGAGACCGAAGTCGAGCCTCACCTTAACAACCGGCGGCTCTATTGGCCGCGCGGCAAGACGCTGGGTGGCAGCAGCTCGATCAATGCAATGGTCTACATTCGCGGCGATCGGGCGGACTATGAGGGCTGGGGGGCGGCCGCCGGAGCTGACTGGGACTGGCCGCGCATGCGCGAGCTTTTTATCGCGCTCGAAAACAATCAGGCTATCCACGACGAGCATCATGGCAATGCCGGGCCACTTTGCGTCTCCAATCTTGGGCGAGTGAACCCACTTACGGAAGACTTCGTCGAAGCTGGGGTGGAACTGCACTACCCGCGAAATCCCGACTTCAATGGCGTGAGCCAGGAAGGCTTTGGTGTCTATCAGGTGACCCAGAAAGACGGGCAACGGTTCAGCACGGCGCGAGCGTTTCTCGATCCGGCTCGCTCGCGCAAGAATCTCGCCATCGAAACGAACGGCCTCGTCGAACGGATACTGTTCAAGGACCGTCGCGCCATCGGGGTCCGCGTCGGCGGCCGGGACCTGCTGCTGCGCCCCGGTGGAGAGGTGATCCTTTCGGCTGGCGCGGTCAATTCGCCGCAGATTCTGATGCTGTCGGGCGTCGGCCCGGCGAGCGAACTCAGGCAGCATGGCATAGAGATCGTTCTGGATGCGCCCGAAGTCGGAGCCAATCTCGCCGATCACCTCGACTATACGGCTGTGGCAACCACGGCCGATCGCGAAGGATTTGGGGTGGCGCCCAGTTTCCTGCCTCGTGCGATACGCGGCGCATGGAGCTATTTCCTTCATCATGAAGGCGAATTGACGTCAAATGCCTCGGAGGGCGGCGCTTTCCTCAAATCCGACGCCGGCCGGGAGCGGCCCAATCTTCAATTCCATTTCCTGCCGGCGATCCTGCGTGACCATGGCCGCAAGACAGCCTTCGGCTACGGAATGACCGTGCATGTCTGCGACCTTCTACCGAAGAGCCGCGGCAGGATCGGGCTCAAGATCGCCGATCCCACGGCTCATCCGCGCATAGAGGGCAATTATCTCAGTCATCCCGATGATGTGGGCGTCTTGCTGAATGGCGCGAAGCTAGCCCGCAAGCTCCTTCATGCGCCGGCGCTCGCCCGTCACTTGCGCGAGGAGGTGCGACCGGGACCCGCGGTCCAGACCGACGAGGCTCTGATCGACGACATCCGCGCGCGCGCTGAAACAATCTATCATCCGGTAGGAACATGCCGCATGGGCAGTGACTCGGCATCCGTGGTCGATCCGGCAGCCCGTGTACGTGGCATTGACGGTTTGCGCGTGGTCGATGCATCGATCATGCCGTCGATCGTGTCGGGCAACACTAACGCGCCTACCATGGCGATCGCGGAAAATGTCGCGCAAATGATGATCCGGCCTTGAGGAAGAATGGCGATGAGGTTCAGTTTCGTATTGGCAGCCATGCTGCTACTTGCAGCATCTGCGTCCGTCGAGGCACAGCGCGCTTCTTTCGGAGTGTGGAAGAATCCGCAGGACAGCGTACATGTGCGAGCCCAGCCGTGCGGAAGCAGAATGTGCGGGGTCGTGGTCTGGGCAAGTGACAAAGCCAAGGCGGATGCGCGGCGCGGCGGGACAAACGATCTGGTAGGTCTGATCCTGTTTCGCGATTTTGTTCCTGAAAAGAAGGGCGTGTGGCGCGGCAGTGTTTTTGTACCCGACATCGGCCAAACCTTCTCTGGAACAATCACCACGCTCGACGATCGGCGGATGGAGGGAAAGGGGTGCCTGACAGGGCGGATCATGTGCAAATCGCAGATATGGACGAAAGTGAACTGAAATCCGTCCAATCATCGTCTGACCGAGAGCGGCAAGCCAAGGATTTTAATAAGACACATCAAAAGCTTCTACGATAAATTGAAGAGGCGCGGAGCAGGAAGCGGGCATGGCGACAGCGATGTGTGCAGCCGCCACGGGATCAATTCGGCGACGGGCATGCGACTTGGTCAGCGTAAGCAGGCGGATAATCCGTTATTGATCGTCGCGGCCAGAAGACGGTCCGCTGCGGCAGCGGCTGCACGAACAGATTAACCTAATGGAAATCACACGATAAGCGCCCCGCCTGATGCGCCCGACGACCCATTCCGCCGCTAGCAGGCATCCCCCCGGAAATTCCAGCAATCTACGCACGCCCAAAATCCGTAGCGTCCGATAAACTCTGCCGGAAAGGAGGACTGTCCCACAACAAGCTATCAGGGGTTTTCCGACATGCTTATAGGCTACATGCGCGTCTCTTCCACAGATGACCGGCAATCGGTCGATCTTCAGCGCGATGCGCTGATCGCAGCCGGCGTCGATAGCCGGCATCTCTATTCCGACAAGGCATCCGGCGCTCGCGAGGACCGGGCGAGCCTGCGGGCCTGCCTCGAATATCTCGCAGCCGGCGATACGCTGGTCGTGTGGAAACTGGATCGGCTCGGCCGCTCCCTGCCGCATTTGCTGTCGATCCTGACCGATCTCAGGGAGCGTGACGTGTCATTCCGGTCATTGACCGAGCAGATGGACACGGGAACGCCGCATGGCGAGCTGCTGTTTTCGCTGTTCGGCGCGCTGGCCCAGTATGAACGGGCATTGACGCGCGAGCGCATCATGGCAGGCCTTGCGGCCGCCAGACGGCGCGGGCGCTGCGGTGGCCGCCCGCGAACGATCGATGCGGAAAAGCTCGATCAGATCACCGCCGCCCTTGCCGGTGGCGCTAGCAAGTCGTCGATCAGCCGCACGTTCAACGTGCCCCGATCGACCCTCGCAGATACGCTCGCGCGGGCCGGATGGCTCAAACCGCCGCGCCTTGCGTAACGACAAAAACATAATTATATTTCCGTAATGCCATCCATGCGCTTCTCCTGGCACCCGGCCAAAGCCGAGAGCAATCTGAAGAAGCACGGCGTCAGCTTTGCGATCGCTACTCGTGCGTTCACAGATCCTTTCGCGCTGAGCGATCAGGATCGGATCGAAGGTGGCGAGCGACGATGGCAAACCTTGGGCCTCGTGGAAGGGCATCTGCTCCTCCTCGTGGCCCACACTGTCGTCGAGCAAGACGATGACGGCGAGTATGTAGAGATCATTCATATCATTTCGGCTCGAAAGGCCGATCGAACGGAAAGGCGACGTTATGAAGAAGAAAGACGCTGATACCGTCCGTTTCCAACTCGATCCGGACAATCTGCCGCCGTTGACCGAAGCGCAACAGGCCGAACTGGATGCCCTGCAGGCGATGCCGGATAGCGGGATCGACTATAGCGACTCTCCGGCGCTGACAGAGGATTTCTGGCGGAACGGGCAGCGTGGGCGCTTCTATAAGCCCATCAAGCAGCAGGTGACGGCACGCCTTGATGCTGATGTGCTCGCCTGGCTCAAATCGCAGGGTAAGGGCTACCAAGCCCGCATGAACGCCATACTTCGCCGTGAGATGCTGGCGACCGCCAGAAGGCAGGAAAAGCCACGTTAATTTAGATAGTTAGGCTATCGGTTATCGTATGGTTTCCGTCAGCGCCGAACCGTAACCTCTAGCTACTCCTCTTCTATCCCCATCGCTTTCAAGTCCAATCCCAATTCCTTTAAACTGGGCAGGGGAGGAGGATCGAAGGCTACCAGTGCATCGATAAAGTCATGAAAGCTGTCGTATACGGGGGTTATCGCCCTAGAAGGCAGAGCTTCATCGTGCAGCCATACGGATATCTTTCCATCAATTCTGTCAATTAACAGCATATTACCCAGACCGATTTCCGCAAAAACCACAGATGTTTTTGGAATCTGCATGGATAATTGTTCGTTTATGCGAATTATTCCTAAGCTTCCGTCAACAGGGCCATATATAACTGAAACGCCAATTCTTCCTGAATCATCGGAATAGGCGCATTTTTCCGCAGGAAATTCAACATCCTTATTGAAAACTATCGCTGATCCGAATTCAATAAATAAATCACGAAGCTCAGACGGCAGCAATATTCTTAATGAACTCTCTATCTGGTCTAATTCGATCAAAGAATCTCCCGGCATGTGGAGTGATTCTGCATCGAATGATGGATCAAACTGAAAGGTCATATATTTTCTGCCTTACATCGTTAGGGCGTCGCTATCGTGTCCGTTCCGCACCGCGCCTCAATCACGCCACCTGATTGGTATAGCCGTTAGCGGAGGGGCACGACAATCAGGTCAATCTTGGCGCGTCGATGCTTTGATTGGTGCTGCGCTCCATCTACGATTGAATATCCGCCATCCGACTAAGCCCGCGACAACGCCCAGCAGGCCGCCCACGAGATAGGCGGTTGGCGCATCATTCGGCACAAAAAAGAAGCCGCCAGCAACATAGCCGCCGATTACGGCGGTGCGTGTCACCGCACCATAGATCGCGGCGACCTTGCCATGATCGGCGGGCGGGCATTCCGACTGGAACAAGGTTCGGACAGCGACGTTGTGGATGCTGTTTGCGCCGCCGCCTAGGATGAAGGCGACGGCAACGATTGCCAGCCCGATCGGCGCAAGGCCGATCCACAGCATGGTCGCGCCCATGACAGCGGCCGTGCCGAACGCCGCCAGTCCGACCCTATGGCCAATAACCCTTTCGGCCAGCCCAGCGCCGATCAACATCCCAACCGCCCATAGTGCCGTCAGCATTCCAAACGCGGTCGGCCCGCTCCCAGCGTCACCATCACGAGAAACACGAAAGCAACGTCGGCTATGGCGGTCGCAAACACTTCGAGGCTGAGCGCACCCGTAACCACCATCAACCGTCGATTGCGGAGCAGCGGCAGGTAGTCCGCGAACAGGGTCTCTTCCTCCTGATCGTCCCGTTGTGGCTTGCGGCGAAGCCTGCTCGCCATCACGACGAGGGCCAAAAGGGCAAAACTGGCGGCATCGGCTAAAAGCGCATTGCGCGATCCGATCCATCCCACCAGTACGCCCCCAGCGACTGGACCAGCGAGCATTCCAAGGCTGCGAACCATTTCCATAAGGGAATTGGCGAGTGCGAGGTCATTCCAAGCCGCTCGCCAGCACTGGAATCAACGCGAATGTTGCGGCGCTGCTGATCGTGAACAGCACGCTCAACAGCGCGGCCCCGGCGAGCGTGAACATGGGATAATAGGCGATAAATGCTATCACGCCCGCTTGCAGAACTGACACCATGACCAGAATGCGGGCCGCCTCCCGGCGGTCGATCAAGCGGCCCGCCCAGGGTGCGGCGATCAGACCGGGTAGCAGCTCCGCGGTCAGCAGCGTCGGCACCGCATAGCCGGATGCGTTCTCGGCAGTGCGGAACATCAACGTCAGCAACGTGATTTCATCGCCGGTCGTCGAAATCGTAAGCGCCACAAGGACCAACCATCCCCAGCCTTGCCGAAACTCAACTCCCACTCACTTAACCTTCCGCACAGCCCCGCACTTTCCGGGTCACTCTGCACACTTCAAATCTCAACCGACAATCAGGTGAATAGCTTTAGCGTCGTTCTGCCAACCACTTAAGCGCCGATAGGCTTGGCATGAACAGATATTCGCCTCCCTTCATGACATTGAAGGTCTGCACACCGTCGATGCGCTTGCGCGCAGGCGCCTGCGGGATCGTGAACCGGCCGTCCTCCTCATGCAGACCAACGATTGGATCGCGCTCCTCGCCGAGGTCGACGAAATTGCCGCGGTTGATCCATTCCTGCTGCATGAACTCGATCGTGTCGTAAGCGCGCGCGCTTATGAAGATGAAGAACAGGCCGCGATCGCCTTTGGCATCGTCTTTCGGCGCCACATCCTCGGAATAAACCGGCCCGAAAGTCGAGGAACGGCGGATGATGCGGTGAATGTTGACGTCGGTGAGCAGTGTCAGCTCGGAATCGCGGGGATTGAGCCGGCGCATATGACAGCCGAGCGGCACGACGCGGCCTTTGGGGTCGTCCTTGAAATTGAAGTCGTTGTTGCGCTGCGGATCGGCGCCGAGGTCCGGGTCGTCATGATCCGGCGACAACGTCAGTGGAGCGCCTGACCGCCAGCGACCGAACATCTTGGCGGCAAGACGTTCGCGGTCCTCCGCCGTCTCGCCATGGGCCTTGAGGAAGGCGTTGAAGCAGCCGACCCGGCTGTTGTACTTGCGCAGGACGACGAAGGTGCCGTTCTTTCCCAGCGCCGCAGGTTCAGGCATGCCGAGCGGCTGGCCGTTCTCGCTCTCGTATCCAAGGATGAACTCGCCCGCCTTGATCGCGCGTTCCTCGCCGGGCAGCGGATCGACGCCGCTGCCTTCGACGGCGGGCTGGGAGATCGAATCCCGGAAGCCGAACGGGTTTTTCGCGCCGTCCGGCGCGCCGAAGCGATGCTCGCCGATCAAGGTGACGCCGCTGCTCTGGTCGAGTTCGGTTCGCGCGGTCGCCAGCGCCTTGTCGAGCGCCGCATCGTCGACCGCGTAGATGGTCAGCGCGAGATGGCAGTTGCCCGGCTTGAACACGTCCTCCCAGTTTTCCGGCGCGTTGGGTCCTAAGTCGCGGAGCTGCTCCGAGCGCGCCGCCATGCCCTGCTGAAAGGGGAGCGGGAATGTCTTGAGCTGCGCTTCAGGAACGCCGAGCGCCTTTAGTCCCTCGAAGCTGAGTGCAGCGCCTATCCAGAAATCGAGATCCTCGTTCCAGTTGTCGGCGGATGCGATATGGGGCGCGAGCCGGCCCAGCAAAGCGCGCGCGCCCTCGGCCTCGTCGAAATGGAGCATCGCATGGATGCCGACATAGGGCTCCGGCCGGCTTCGCAGGATCAGCGCCTGGATATCGTGCAGGTCGAGCGTAACGCTGTCCCTCGAGAAGCGCTCTTTCAGCTTTTGAAGGATCGTCATCGCTCAGCCCACCTTGTCCAGGAATTCGTTGACGGCATGTTCCATCCGCTGAAGCCGACGCACGTCGACGACCGTGACCTGCGGGTTGGCGACGAACCATCCGGCGGCGGTGATCTGATGTTCGGCGATGAAATCCTTGACCTTCGGGCTCGCGATGCCCGGCCAGCCTTCGACCGAGGCGAAGAGCAAATCCATCAGGTCAGGGATCTTGGTGGCGAAGTCGTTGATATAGGTGTCCCAGTCGCCGTCATAGGCGGTGGCGAACAGGATGCGGGTGTCGTTGTCGAAGAAGACGAACCGCATGTTGTGCAGGGTGCCGACCTTCTGCGCCCCGTCGAAATTGCCGTTCACGAGTCCGAAGATGCGTTTCAGCCGGTCCGCGCCGCCCGGCTTGAGGTTGGCGATGGCGGTGAGCTCGGAGACATTGCCGGACTGCGCGCCGACGCGACCGGCCGAGCCGGCCGTGCCCTTGAGGTCGGGATTGTGCTTCGTCACCATCTGCTCGAGCGCGAGCTTGGCGAGCTGCGGCGCGTCGCCGGCCACTTCCTCGATCCGCCGCCGGATGGCCTGAAGGCGGGTTTCGTCGATCTGCGGGTTTTCTTCGGTCTCGGCCATGACTGGCCTCCTTTCGTGATTTCGTGTGTCGATCGGTGCGTCAGTCCGGGATGGCGTCGATGTTTGTCGGCTCGACACGCGGCTGCGCGTTCATCTCATGGCGGTAGCGGGTGGATCGCTCATAGGCGGCGATGCGCACCCGCATGATCGATCCGAGCGGCTGGTGCTCGCGGATACCGTGCCAGGGATTGAACGACAGCACGTCATCGCCATAGACCCGCCGCGCCGGCGAATAGGCGTCCTGCGGCGGGATGCGCAGCGTGGCGATCGGCTGGTGTGGCGACAGCTCTTCGGGCCAGAGCACCGCCGCGTCCTCGACAGGCATCTTGTCGAGATCAGCGCAAAGTTGGGCGCGCAGTTGATACTC
This sequence comes from Sphingobium sp. KKT206, assembly GCF_055640555.1. NCBI lineage: Bacteria > Pseudomonadati > Pseudomonadota > Alphaproteobacteria > Sphingomonadales > Sphingobiaceae > Sphingobium > Sphingobium sp. KKT206. Next base: position 114,664 of record NZ_CM145765.1, on the reverse strand, counting down.
AGCACCCTGGTCGCGGAAATGCTCGACAACCAGATCGCGCATCGTGGAATCCTCCACTGTGCCGACGTCCTTGCCGGTGAGCGCGCGGACATTGTCGGAAAGCGGCGCGGCGCTGATCTTGGCGATGTGATCGCCAAAGCGGATCGCCGCCATCGAGTGATAGGTCTCGCCGAGCAGATGGTCGTTGTCGCGCGCGAGCCCGCGCAGCGTCGCGCCGGGCTCGACGCCGACCGCTTCGACCGCGGCTTCCACGCCACGCGCCACCCCGGCCATGGCGCGTTGGAGGAAGGCGGGGTTCTGCGCATTCTTCTCCAGAAGGCCAATGAGCTGGCGATATTTGCCGATCGTGCCGAAGCTCAAGACCGGTATGTTGACCAGCAGGAAATCCTGATTGCGGCCCTGGTCGTCGGGCAGAAGCCGCTCTCCCTCCACGCCGATGACCTTGATCGCCATGCCGCGTGGGGCGGGGATGGTGTCCGAGTGGATATCTCCGGGCGCTGATGAGAGGCGGATCACCACGGAATAGGTGGCCGGGCGAGCGAAAAGCCCCTGGCGCAGATGCTCCGGCAGTTCCGGGACGACGAGTTCGCCCTTCAGGAACCCGTGGCTCTTGGCATGGGCGTCGCGCACCGCATGCCGATGGCGCTCGAACGCCTTGCGGTTGGTGCTCGCCATGATTTCGAGGATTTCGGCGGTGAGCCGCTCCTCGTCTTCGCCGAGCACTTCGACGCTGGTGGAGTAGGGGATATAGGTCTCAGCCAAGGGCGATCCTTCGAACCGGATTTTCGTTGCATTCGAGATATCAGGTGATATCTGGTTTTACGGTGAACGCCGACATGGGTAAAAGGTTTCCATGCCGTGCTGAATTGGAGGTCGATCGCTCATGCGCCTCACGCGAGAGGAAACGCAGCGCCAGACGCGGGATAAGCTGCTCGCCGCAGCACATTCGTCCATTGTGGAAGAAGGGGTGGCAGCCATGTCGATCCGCAACATCTGTAGTGCAGCGGGTCATTCGCAGGGGGCCTTCTATTCGAATTTTGCAAGCAAGGACGATCTGCTGGTCGAGATTCTGCAGGCTCATATCCAGGACGAGGTCGTGCTTCTGCGCGATCTGGTCGCCCACTGCTCCGGCGATGATATCGAGGCGACTCTGCAAGTGCTTGCGGCGCGGCTGGCTAAGCTGGCTGACGAACAGCATTGGTCGCTGCTTTCGATCGAATTGCAGCTTCATGCGCGGCGGGACCCCGCGTTCGCTGAACGGCATCGCGAAGGAAAGGCCGCCTGCCACCATTTGTTCGGAGAACTTGTGGCGGATCTGACGCGGCGCTTTGCGCTTCGGCCTGCCTTGCCGCCGCTGCAGACCGGGATCGGCCTCTATGCACTGTGGATGGGACTGGCGGTCCAGGGCGATGTCGAAGGCGCTATTCCCCGAGAGCAAATGCTTGTCGGCTTCTTTCGCGCGATGGCAGGCCTCGATGCGCCATCCACCCGGTCATGAGCCTTCCTGGCGAAGGACGCCGCAGGATCGGCTGCGATGCTTCAGGCGTGCCCTTGGCTGGAAAAGTGGACGAACGTCGGCGCTTCCATATCCGTTTCCAGGCAACCGAAGAAGACATCGATGAACTCGGCCATGTCAACAATGCGGTCTGGGTGACCTGGATTCAGGATGTGTCGGTGGCGCACTGGCTGACAGCCGCGCGTCCGAGGGATGCCGACACCTATGTTGCTATGGTGCTCAGGCACGAGGTCGATTACCGCGGCAATATCCGGGCGGGCGAAGAGACCTTTGCCATAACCTGGGTCGAAGGGAAGCCGCGCGGAGCGAGATACGCCCGGCGCGTCGAGTTCAAAGACAGTAACGGTCAGACGCTCGTCGCGGCCCTGTCGCAATGGGTGCTCATCGAGAAAGCTACCGGCAAGCTGGTTCGCGTGCCCGCCGAAGTCGCTGCGCCGTTTCTCTATGAAACCCGACGCAAGGAAGAGAATGAATGAGCGACATCCTGAAAGTGACGGTGCTAGGCACCGGTGTCCTCGGCAGCCAGATCGCCTTCCAGGCCGCCTATAGTGGCTTTGACGTTACCGCTTATGAGATCAGCGACGAAGCACTCGACCAGGCGAGGCATCGGTTCGAAACGCTTGTAGAAACCTACGTGAAAGAGGTGACGGGTGCGGCTGACGGCAAGGCAGCCGAAGCTTCGAGACGCATCACGCTCACCGCCGATCTTGGGGCTGCGGTTGCGAATGCCGATCTGGTCATCGAAGCGGTTCCGGAAGTGCTCGAGATCAAGCAGGCGCTCTACGAGAAGCTGGCGGCGCTCGCGCCTGACAGAACGATCTTCGCCACCAATAGCTCGACTTTGCTGCCGAGCGACCTCAAAGCCTTCACCGGCCGCCCGGACCGTTTCCTGGCGCTGCACTTCGCCAACAGCATCTGGAAGTTCAACACTGCCGAGGTGATGGGTACGGACGACACCGATCCGGCCGTGTTCGATACCCTGATCGCCTTCTCCTCCGCGATCGGCATGGTGCCGATCCCGGTGCGCAAGGAAAAAGCGGGCTACGTCCTCAACTCCCTGCTGGTGCCGTTCCTGAACGCGGCCACCGATCTGGCTGCCGGCGGCTATGCCGAGCCGGAAGATGTCGACAAGGTCTGGCGGATCGCCACCGGCGCGCCGATGGGGCCGTTCCAGATCTACGACATCATCGGATTGAACACCCCCTACAACATCCTGTCGCACGGTGATGAGCACGCACAGTCGCTCGCCGCGTGGCTGAAGGAAAACTACATCGACAAGGGCAAGCTCGGCATCGCGTCGGGCGAAGGCTTCTACAGCTACAAGCCCGCCGACTGATCCCAACAAGAAAAACAGGAGTTTGCCATGCATTATAGCAGTGGAAACTATGAAGCCTTTGTCCGTCCACGCAAGCCGGAAGGCGCCGACAAAAAGACGGCGTGGTTCGTCGGCTCGGGCCTCGCGGGGCTCGCCGGCGCCGCCTTCCTGATCCGCGACGGCGGCGTTTCGGGCGACCGCATCACCATATTGGAAGAGCTGGAAATCCCCGGCGGCGCGCTCGATGGTCTGGACGTGCCCGAAAAGGGCTTCGTCATTCGCGGCGGCCGCGAGATGGAGGAGCATTTCGAGTGCCTGTGGGACCTCTATCGCTCGATCCCCTCGCTGGAGATCGAGGATGCCAGCGTGCTCGACGAGTTCTACCGGCTCAACAAGGACGATCCCAACTTTTCGCTGCAGCGAACGACGCAGAACCAGGGTCAGGACGTGCCCGACAAGGCGCTGCTAACGCTCAACGACAAGGCGCAGAAGGATCTCCTCTCGGTCTTCCTTGCGACGCGGGAGGAGATGGAGAACAAGCGCATCAACGAGGTCTTCGGCGAGGACTTCCTCAAGAGCAATTTCTGGCTCTACTGGCGCACCATGTTCGCCTTCGAGGAATGGCATTCCGCGCTGGAGATGAAGCTCTACCTGCACCGCTTCATCCATCACATCGGCAGTCTCGCCGACTTTTCCTCGCTCAAGTTCAATCGCTACAACCAGTATGAATCGATGGTCCTGCCGCTGGTGAAGTGGCTGACCGATCACGGGGTTAAATTCCGCTACGGCGTCGAGGTCACCGATGTCGATTTCGACATCCAGCCCGGCTCCAAGCAGGCGACGCGCATCCACTGGAAGGAGCGCGGCGTCGAAGGCGGCATTGATCTCGGGCCCGACGATCTCGTCTTCGTTACCATCGGCTCGCTGACCGAGAATTCCGACAATGGCGACCACAGGACACCGGCGAAGCTCAACGAAGGACCGGCGCCGGCCTGGGACCTGTGGCGGCGGATCGCGGCGAAGGATCCGGCCTTCGGCCGCCCGGACGTATTCGGCGCCCATATCCCGGAGACGAAATGGGCCTCCGCGTCGATCACTGCCCTCGACGCCCGCATTCCGGCCTATGTCGAGAAGATCACGAAGCGGAACCCCTTTACCGGCAAGATCGTCTCCGCCGGTATCGTCACCGTGAAGGATTCCGCATGGCTGCTGAGCTGGACGGTCCATCGCCAGCCGCATTTCAAGAAGCAGCCCAAAGATCAGATGATCGCCTGGTTCTACGCGCTCTTCGTCGACAAGCCCGGTGATTTCGTGAAGAAGCCGATGCAGGAATGCACCGGCGAGGAGATCACCCAGGAATGGCTCTATCACCTCGGCGTGCCGGTCGAGGACATTCCGCAACTCGCAGCCTCCGGCGCGAGCACCGTTCCCACGATGATGCCCTATATCACCGCCTTCTTCATGCCGCGCCAGGCGGGCGACCGGCCGGACGTGGTGCCGGAGGGCGCGGTCAACTTCGCCTTCATCGGCCAGTTCGCGGAATCGAAACAGCGGGACTGCATCTTCACCACGGAATATTCGGTGAGAACCCCGATGGAGGCCGTCTACACGCTGATGAATGTCGAGCGCGGCGTGCCCGAGGTCTTCAACTCGACCTATGATATCCGTACACTTCTTGCTGCGATCGGTCCGCTGCGGGACGGCAAGGGCATCGATCTTCCCGGGCCGGCCTTCCTGCGCAAGCTGCTGATGAAGAAGCTCGAAGGCACCGAGATCGCCAAGCTGCTCGAAGAGTTCCATCTGATCGAGGAGTGAACAAAGACCGGAAGGCACGCGCGGCGTGTGAAAGGTGATGAATGGCCGACGACGATCAGAAGAGCGAACGCGCCGCCGAGGTGACTGGGGCGCACGGCCATCATCACCATCATGAGCCGGACGGCGAAACGCCGTCCGGTCACGTCGACCATGATCCGGTCTGCGGCATGGTGGTCGATCCCGCCAGGACCGCTCACAATGCTGAGTATGAAGGCGAGCGCTACGTCTTCTGCTCGGCCGGCTGCAAGGCGAAGTTCGACGCCGACCCCGTGCATTATGCGGCACTGGCAGCGCATGCTGCACATCACCATGAGGGTGCTGCCGCCCATGGCGATCATTCCCACCATAGCCACACGCATGGACCTGATACCCATGAGCATCACCACGTTGCGGCAGTAACGGCAACCGCAACGGAAGGGACGATCTGGACATGCCCGATGCATCCGGAAATCCGCCGGGATGCGCCGGGTAGTTGCCCGATCTGCGGCATGGCGCTGGAGCCGCTGATCGCGGCGGCGGATGCCGGACCAAGCCCCGAACTCGCCGATATGACCCGACGCTTCTGGATCGGCCTCGTGCTCGCCTTGCCCGTGTTCCTGCTGGAGATGGGCGGTCACCTGATCCCGGCGCTGCACCATTTGGTGCCGATGCGCATCTCGATCTGGATCCAGTTCGCGCTGGCGACGCCGGTGGTCCTGTGGGCCGGATGGCCGTTCTTCGAACGTGGCTGGGCGTCGATCGTCAACCGCAGCCTCAACATGTTCACGCTGATCGCGATGGGCACCGGGGTCGCCTGGGGCTACAGCATCGTCGCGACATTCGCGCCGCAGCTCTACCCGCAGGCTTTCCGAGGCGCCGATGGCACGGTCGCGGTCTACTATGAGGCCGCGGCCGTGATCACCGTGCTGGTGCTGCTCGGTCAGGTCATGGAACTGCGCGCCCGGGAGCAGACCTCCGGCGCAATCCGCGCGCTTCTCAATCTCGCGCCGAAAACCGCCCGGCGGATCGGGCGGAACGATGCTGAAGAGGATATTCCTGTCGAAGCCGTCGTCATCGGTGATCGGCTCAGGGTCCGGCCCGGTGAAACCGTGCCGGTTGACGGCGTGGTCGAGCAGGGTCGCTCATCGATCGATGAATCGATGGTGACCGGCGAATCCATGCCGGTGACGCGTGTAGTCGGCGAAGCGGTCGTAGGAGGTACGCTGAACCAGACCGGCGCGCTCGTCATCCGGGCTGAAAAAGTCGGGCGCGACACCATGCTCGCCCGCATCGTCCAGATGGTCGCGGATGCCCAGCGCTCGCGCGCGCCGATCCAGCGCATGGCTGATCAGGTGTCGGGCTGGTTCGTGCCGGTCGTCATCGCCGTCGCGCTGCTCGCCTTCGCGGCCTGGGGTGTATGGGGGCCGGAGCCGCGGCTGGCGCATGGCCTGATCGCGGCCGTTTCCGTGCTGATCATTGCCTGCCCCTGCGCGCTCGGGCTCGCGACGCCGATGTCGATCATGGTGGGTATCGGCAAGGGGGCGGCCGCCGGCGTTCTGATCAAGAACGCGGAGGCGCTCGAGCGGATGGAGAAGATCGATACTCTGGTGGTCGACAAAACCGGGACGCTTACCGAAGGCAAACCGGCCGTTACCCGGATCGTCGTGGCCCCGCGATTTGTCGAGGAGACCATCCTGCGGCTTGCAGCCGGCGTGGAGAAGGCGTCCGAGCATCCGCTTGCGCGGGCGATCGTGGCGGCTGCCGACGAGCGAAAGATCACCATCCCCGATGTCGCCGACTTCGACTCGCCGACCGGCAAGGGGGCGATCGGTCGTGTCGAGGGCCGGCATGTGGTGCTCGGCAGCACCACCTTCCTCGCCGAACATGGGGTTGATACAGCGCCGCTCGCGGCACAGGCCGATGAGCTACGCCGCGACGGCGCAACCGCCATCTATATCGGCATCGATAAAGCCATCGGCGGCATCTTCGCCATCGCCGACACGATCAAGGCGACCACGCCTGAGGCACTGAAGGCCCTGCATGCGGAAGGCATCCGCATCGTCATGCTGACCGGTGACAATCGCACCACAGCCGAAGCCGTTGCGAGAAAGCTCGGCATCGATGAGGTCGAGGCCGATGTGCTGCCGGACCAGAAAGCCGCGGTCGTCGAGCGCCTGAAGGCGCAGGGCAAGGTGGTGGCGATGGCGGGTGACGGCGTAAATGACGCGCCGGCGCTTGCCGCCGCCGATGTTGGTATCGCCATGGGATCGGGGACCGACGTTGCGATCGAAAGTGCGGGCGTGACGCTGCTCAAGGGCGATCTCACCGGCATTGTCCGCGCGCGACGCCTGTCGCAGGCGACGATGGCCAACATCCGCCAGAACCTCGCCTTCGCGTTCATCTACAATGCGGCAGGCGTACCGATTGCGGCCGGTGCGCTCTATCCCACGTTTGGGCTGCTGCTGTCGCCGATCATCGCTGCTGCCGCGATGGCGCTGTCGTCCGTCAGCGTCATCGGCAATTCGCTGCGGCTCCGGACAGTGAAGGCATGACGGACCAAGGCCCCGACCTTGTGGCGGGGTCTTGCGTGGGGTCTTAGTCGGCGCGCCTGCCGTTGGGGCGGGACCAGATCAGCGAGAAGGTGTCTTCGCCCTCGTTGTCGAAGAGGTTGGCATAGATCAGAGCGCCGATCTTCTCATGATGCCCTCGGCTGTCTGGACTTGTAACGGTTTTGTGCCGGTCACCTATCTCATTATGCCACCTTGGCTTCGAACGCGAGCGGGCTGATGCCGCCTAGATATGAATGGCGGCGACGGGTGTTGTAGAGTAAGCGTGGCCTGCGGACCGCGGTTCAGGGTAAGTGCGGTTTGTAGGCCACATTCTGTCATTTTGGCAGAGAGTGTCTGAGTTTGAAAAATTTACGATGTCGCTCGATCGTTTCTATTCCTTTCGCTATTATGCGGTTGGATTAGGGAGAACATGAGTGACTAATGACGAGTTGAAGGTATTGGTCATCGAGGCCGGGGCGATTTTTGACCAGATCGATGATCTCCCGCTGAATGATGATGGAACCCGCGAATTGCCTCCTGGAATGCTGGATCGTGCCAGAGAAATTGCAGCTATAGCATTCAGTTTGCGGTCACCGACATGATCCTTGGCCGGAGTGGCGTAAGAATCTAGCTTTGGCATCTCCACTAGGCAGCTTGAGCAACGTCTTGGTCGGTCAAGCGCCAGTTCCATGGCATGAGTTCATCCCATTTGGCTGCGGGCCAGTTGCCAGCGATCCTGCCCATGACATCGGCGATATAGGCCTGCGGTTCGAGGCCATTGAGCTTTGCAGTCTCGATGATGGAGTAGATGGCGGCGGCCCGATCACCGCCTGCTTTTGAGCCTGCGAACAACCAGTTTTTGCGGCCAAGGGCCACGCAGCGCATGGCGCGCTCGGCTATGTTATTGTCAATCTCCAGTCGGCCATCGTCGAGGAAGCGCGTCAGCGCGATCCAGCGCTTGCGGCCATAAGCGATCGCCTTGGCCATCTCCGACTTGGGCGCAAGACGGCGCAGGGCATCGTCGAGCGCCTGGCGGAGATCGTCGATCAATGGCTTGGTGCGGTCCTGCCGGCTTCGTCGTCGGATATCGGGCTGATGGCCGCGAACCTCTGCTTCGATCTCATAGAGCTGACCGATACGTTCCAGCAGATCAGTGGTGAGCGGCGTCGGCTTGGTCGCATGAATGTCGAATATCTTGCGCCGGAAATGTGCCCAGCAGGCGACTTCGGTGACGCGGTTGGTGTTGTAGAGCTTGTCATAGCCAGCATAGCCATCGGCCTGCAGATAGCCGGTGAAACTGGCCAGCTGGCGTCGGGGATGCGCGCCGGTGCGGTCGGTGGTGAACTCATACCAGACCAGTGGCGGCGAGGTCGCACCAGAGGCGCGATCATCGACGGCGTAGGCCCAGAGCCTGCCAGTCGCTGTCTTGCCACGTCCTGGATCGAGCATAGGCACCGGCGTATCGTCGGTGTGGATCTTTGAGGCGGTCAGGCCGACCTCGCGGATACGATTGATGATTGGATCGAGCAGCACGGATGCTTGGCCGACCCAGCCTGCCAGCGTCGAGCGGTCGATCTCGATGCCCTGCGCGGCCATGATCTCGGCTTGGCGGTAAAGTGGCAGATGATGGTCGAACTTGGAGACGACGACATGGGCCAGGGTGCCGAAGGTCGCCTTGCCCCGCGCTATCGCCTTTACCGGCGCGGGCGCCTGCACGATCTTCTCGCAGGACCGGCAGCTATACTTGGGGCGGATGGTCCGAATGACGCGCCACTGCACGGGCACGGCATCGAGCATCTCGTCGCTATCCTGCCCCAGCGGCCGCAGCGCGCCGCCGCAGTCGGGACAGGTGCAGTTACCCTGATCGGGCTCGATCCGCTGTTCCTCGCGCGGCAGATGGGCGGGCAGCGCCCGAACCGGTGATGGCCGAATGACGGCTACCGGATCGCCTCGACGCACGGCGGCAACGATGGCCTCGCCTTCGAGTTCTTCAAGGGCCAGCTCAAGCTGGGCAATCTGGGTATCGAGCTTCTCGGACGACTTGCCGAACTGCATCCGCTTGAGGCGTGCAATCTGCACGCGCAGCGTATCAATCAGGATGTCGCGGGCGGAAATATCGGCATGGGCGGCGGCCAATGCGGCTTCGAGCTCGGCGATCCGAGCATCTTTATCAGGAGTGAAAAGGCCTGCGTCCGACACCGCGATTATATAGCAGATTGGTGGTGGCAATGCTAATAGAAGTGCCAGAAAATGGGCGTTTTACCCCGCCAATGAAGGGGTGAAAGTGCGTTCAGGTCGCCGCCAGTCGATGCCTTCCAATAGCATCGAAAGCTGGGCCGCGGTCATGATCACCGACCCCGTCTTGGTCGACGGCCACACGAAGCGCCCCCGGTCCATCCGCTTGGAAAACAGGCACATGCCCTGGCCGTCATACCAGAGCAGCTTCACCAAATCGCCGCGCTTCCCCCGGAAGGCGAACAGCGCACCGGAATGTGGGCTCTGCTCCAGGATCTGCTGCGTCATCACCGCCAGGCCGTCGAAACCCTTACGCATGTCGGTCGCACCGCAGGCCAGGAAGATCCGCGTCGATGGCGGCAGCGGGATCATCGTGTCAGCGCGCCGATCACCCGCGACAGGGCCTCGGCATCGACCGTGGCGTCCACACTCACTTTGATGCCCGACGGCAGCTCGATCCCGATCACGCCGTTGCTGCGCGCCGCAACCGTTGGGGCGGGCAAGGCCGGCTGCTCGCTGATCTGCACCTGCGCAAATACAGGCTCGATCGGCTTGCACACCCCGGTCAACTCGCCTGACATCGCCTGTTGCCGCCATGTGTAGATCGAGCCGCTGCCGACGTCGTGGCGCTCACAGGCTGTCCGCACGCAACCGTCGGGGCCGAATGCATCCCGTAATACGGCCAGCTTCTGTTCCACCGTCCAGCGCCGACGGCCCGACACCCGGCTAACGACCTCGATCCGACTACTCATACGATTACTCGTATGATTAATCGCCCGTTCGCTTGCTGAATCCTCGATCTCGTCCGACACCCGCCACCTCGCTCAAAGAGCGGCAATCATCCCGGCGAATGGGCATTACGCAAGGCGGCCCTCAGGCCCCGCTTACGTTGTAGAAGCCATTGATGTACTGAAAGATGGCGGCTTCTGCCTGACGCCGCGTCGGCCAGCTCTGCCGCCAGATGAGTTCCGCCTTCAGGGATTTGAAGAAGGTCTCGACGGACGCATTGAGGCTCCTATATTTGTCAAGCGCTGGTCAGAGATGCTTTTGGGCGACATAGGTGGGTAAAGATTTCGCGAACGATGTATCGCTTAAGGCAGCGTATAATCTCCCGGTTGCTCTTTCCCTCCATTTTTCGTTTGCTGACATAGGCAAGTGTCGGCGGATGGTTGCGCATCCGAACGATTGCAACCCGATATAGCGCGGCATTGGCTTGCCGGTTTCCACCACGGTTGAGTCGGAAGCGGTTGGTCTTGCCACTTGATGCGGGGATGGGACACACCCCGCAGAGCTTGGCGAGTGCAGCTTCGGAGCGGATTCGGGTGGGATCATCGCCGACCAGTATAAGCATTTCTGCCGCCGTCATCGTCGCGATCCCGTGCGATGCCAGCAACGTTGGTGCGTTGGCCATGACCAGTTGCTCGAGCGCCTTGTCGTGCGACTGAATTTCTTCGTGTAGAGCCAGCCAGCGTTGTGCCAAGGCCCGCAAGGCGGTTTTGGCCGATGCGATCGTCGAGGTCATTGCGCCGGGCCTGAGTGCAGCAATATATCGGATCAGCGCGATTTTTCCGTTTATCTGATCGAGCGTGTCGCGCAGCGCCGCAGGTGCGTTGATGATCAGGGTTTTCAGGGTCACCATGGCCTGCGACCGGCATTTGACTGCTGTGTCGCGTGCGATTTTGAGATGCCGGATCATCTCGACGGATCCTGTTTGCGTTTTGGGTTGGGCGATCGCCTGTCCGCCCAGCACCGACCGTGCGGCGCCTTCAGCGTCGAGGCTATCGCTTTTGCCATGTTGATAGCGCAACTGTCGATTAGGTCTGGTGACCTCGATGACTTTATGGCCCTGGGCCAGAAGATGGCGAGACAGCCCGGCTCCGTATGATCCAGTCCCCTCGATGCCAAAGGCTGTGATGGTGCCCAACGCACACGCCCAGTCCTCGAGCAATTTATAGCCCTTTGTTGTCGCTGGAGCCGAAAAGGCCGTCAATCGGCTGCCGTTGTTATCGATTGCCACGGCAACATGGATGGATTTATGGGTATCGACACCGATAATGACGCCGCTGATGTTGGTATTGGTCATGTCCTGTCCTTCTCTGAACGGTGCCCGGGCACCGTTCAGAGAAGGACAGGACTGTGAAGGGGCAAACCCGTCAGGCTCCTATCAAGTCACATCTCGCCCGTTGCCAGGGCGACTTGATGGCCGACACGTCAACGCAATGACACGGGGTCAATCGTAGCATGGGTCAGACCATCAAGCCGCAGCAACATAATCACAGTCGTAGCAATTTCCCTTGCCGCTCATTGATGGACGCAGGCCATAGGCCTGCAGCTTTTTCTGATAGTCGTAGGAGCAATATTGGCTACCGCGATCCGAATGGAAAAGGCAGCCCTCGGGAGGCTGGCGCAGGCGCACCGCCATATCCAGCGCCCTGATCGCCAGGTCTTTCTTCATCCTGTCGCTGACTGCCCAGCCTACGACGCGACGGCTATGCAGATCGAGAATGACGGCAAGGTAGAGCCAGCCTTCGGACGTCCAGATATAGGTGATGTCGCCGGCCCATTTACGGTTGGGCGCATCTGCGGCAAAATCGCCGTCCAGCCAGTTCGCTGCGACACCCAGGCGATGGTGGCTGTCAGTCGTAACCTTGTGCTTGCGCGTGCGGACTGGCTTGATCCCGTTGATCTTCATCAGCCGCCCGACCCGGCGCTCGCCAACATCGAGCCCTACCTCCTTCAACTCCATCGTCATGCGAGGACGGCCGTAGCTGCCAAGGCTCAGCCTGTACTGTTCCCGGATATGGGCCAGCACTTTCATATCTGTCCGCTCCCGCCTGCTGATCGGGCGCGAGCGCCAGGAACGATAGCCGCGTTCACTGACATCCATGACACGGCAGAGCAGTTCAACGGGCCACCGGTGCCGCCAGCTATGCACAAATGCGAACTTCACGGCCTTTGGCTCGCGAAGAACTGCGTGGCCTTTTTTAGCACTTCCCTCTCCTCCCGCAGCACACGGTTCTCAAGGCGAAGGCGTTCATTCTCACGCGCCAGATCTGCCTGCGGCGCTGAAACCAGATCACTGGGCCGATACTGCGATACCCACTTGCCCAGCGTCGACTTCCCTATCCCCAAATCCGATGCAACCCGATCGCGCGGCAACCCGCTGGTCAGCGCGATCCGTACCGCCTCTTGCTTGAACTCTTCTGTATGCTTGATCATCTCGTCGGTCTCCTGTTGCGAGCTCTAATCGCTCAGGTGACCGGCGCAAAACCGTTACAAGTCCATGTTGAGGCTGCGCGAGGCTGCGCCATCGCGTCCATTGGACTCATGGCGAAGGCCGATCTGGCCGCTGATCGTGGCCTTATCTGACACGGGCAGGGCAGGCGAGAGATAGAAGAGCTCGGGTTGATAATCGATATTGCGGAAGGGCGAGGATTTCGCCGCCACGTCCCAGAACATGCGCTGGGTATAGGCGAAATAGAGGCCGTCGATCAGCGAGGGAGAGCGGTCCATCCGCGCTCGACTTCCGAACAGCTGATATTTGAAACTGATCTGGATGCGTGCGTCTGTGTTGGTGCCGGGGCCATAGACCGCATAGATCGGTTCGTAGACCGAGAGATTGGGGATGAAAGCATTGCCCCGGGTTCGGTCTGTCGGCGATGGTGTGACGGAGTCTGGCGATATCTGCGGAGAGGTCGGAGGCGTGAGCGAGGGCGCGGCAGTCAGGGCGACCGGGGCAGAGCGGTCGGCCTCAGGATCGACGCCGATCGTCAGGAGGATTTGCTGCGTTGACCAGGAGGGAATGGACAAGGCCGCGCCGTCCATGACGTCCTGAAAGTCGATCCGGTAGCGCGCCGCCGCAAAGCCATTGGCCCGGATCGTCAGAACCGCAGCCTGTTTTTCGCCTCGTTGCAGCCAGACCTTTCGATACGTGCCGTTGCTGACCAGATCGGCCGCAACCTCGTCGGGAAGGCGAACCTCCTGCGCGGCCGCCCCGGCATTGAGAACGCGCACATCGACAAGGATATGTCCGCTCTGATCGCGGTTGCCTGCGCGCTGGACGACATACTCCAGAGCAGCTTGCGCGTGCGCCTGCGACGCCAGTACGGCGCTGGCTGCGAGGGCAAGAGGGGCAGCCCGAACGATCACGCGAAAAGATGCTGCCCGTTATCGACCGGAATGATCGTGCCGGTGATCCGCTTCGCGGCATCGCTGACGAGGAAGGCGGCCAGCGCGCCGACGTCGCTTACGTCAACCAATTTTCCTGCGGGAACCTGCGCGGCAGCCCGATCGAGCAATTCGTCGAACCGGTCGATTCCGCTTGCGGCGCGGGTGGCAATCGGCCCTGGTGAAATAGCGTGTGCCCGAATGGCTTTGGCGCCCAGTTCCGCGGCGACATAGCGCGTTGCGCTTTCCAGGGCCGCCTTGACGGGACCCATCAGGTTATAGTGTTCGACCACCCGCTCCGAACCATAGAAGGTCACGCAAAGCAGGCATCCGCCCGTTGCCATCAGCGGTTCGGCGAGCTTCGCCATGCGAAGGAAACTGTGGCAGGACACGTCCATCGCCGTCGAGAAGCCTTGCGCACTGCTGTCGACCACCCGACCGTGGAGATCCTCCTTCGGCGCGAAGGCGATCGAGTGCAGCAGGAAATCGAGGCCACCCCAGCGTTCTTGCACCTGGCCGAAAAGCGCCTCGAGTTCGCCGGGGATGCGTACATCGCACGGCGCAGTCCATTCGACGCCGAGCTGGTCGACGACAGGCTGGACCCAGTCCTTTGCCTTTTCGTTGAGATAGGTGGCGGCAAGCCGGGCGCCGCACCGGGCAAATGCCTCCGCGCATCCTGCCGCGATGCTATGTTCGTTTGCGATCCCGATGACGAGGCCGCGCTTGCCGGTCAGATCTACAAGCGGTGTCATTGGGCGGTCTCCTGCAGCAGGCTGAGCGTGTGAATTGCGATCATGCGTTCCTCGTCGGTGGGGATGACGAGGGCCTTGATCCGGCTCTCGGGGGCGCTGATCAGCGTCTCACCTGCAGCATTGGCGCGATCATCGATCTCAAGGCCCAGCCATTGGAGCCGGCGACCAATAAGACTGCGCATGCCCGCGTCATTTTCGCCGATGCCAGCAGTAAAGATGATCCCGTCCACACCCTCCAGCGAAGCGGCAAGGGCGCCGGTGTCACGGGCTACCCGCCAGGCGAAGAGATCAATCGCTTCTTTCGCTTCGGGTGCGTCGCTCGCGGCAAGCGTGCGCATGTCGCTGGAAATGCCCGACACGCCCAGAAGGCCCGATTGCCTGTAAAGCATATCCTCTATCGTCTTGGCGCCCATGCCCATCTGCGTCATGAGATGCAGCACGACACCGGGGTCGAGACTGCCCGAGCGGGAGCCCATCATCAAACCGTCGAGCGCGGTGAACCCCATGGTCGTGTCGACGCTTTGCCCCGCCGCCATGGCGCAAAGGCTCGCGCCATTGCCCAGATGTGCGGCGATGACCTTGCCCGAGGCCAGCGCCGGGTCGATCGCGGCGAGGCGCCGGGCGATATATTCATAGGAAAGGCCGTGAAAACCGTAGCGACGGATGCCCTGGTCGTGAAGCGCACGGGGGATTGCGAAACGAGAGGCGAGGGCTGGCTTGTCATGATGGAAAGCGGTGTCGAAGCAGGCGACCTGAGGCAGGTCGGGATCAAGCTTGGTGATCGCCCGGACGGCAGCCAGGTTATGGGGCTGATGCAGGGGCGCCAGCGGACAAAGTGCTTCCAGCTTGTCGATCAATTCAGAATCGATGCGCCGCGGGACGGAAAATTCTGTGCCGCCATGGACGATGCGGTGTCCGATGGCGGCGATCTCATAGCCTTCAAGTGGATGCTGCATCGCCCAGGAAAAAAGATCGGCCAGCAAGTCGGCGTGGGTAAGGCCTGCGCCATCCGGCCAGGTGCGATCGAGCAGGATCGTACCGTCCGTCCTTCGGGCCTTCAGCGCTGGCACTATCCCGATTTTCTCGATCTTTCCGCCGGCCGCGAGTTGGAGGCTGCCTCCCGGCTCCATGGCGAAGAGAGAGAATTTGATGCTCGACGAGCCGGAATTGAGGCTGACGACCGCCTTCATGCACTCTTGCCCCCGGGCAATCCAGGGGCTGCCGGCGTCACGGCGCGCGCCATCAGCACCGCCACTGCGCAGGACGCGAGACGCGTGCGCAGGCTGTCGGCACGGCTCGTCAGGATGATCGGCACGCGCGCGCCAAGCACGATACCGGCCGCGTCGGCGCCGCCCAGGAATGTGAGCTGCTTGGCCAGCATGTTCCCGGCTTCGAGGTTGGGCACGACCAGAATTTCCGCATGGCCCGCAACTTCGGAAACGATACCCTTTTCCCTGGCCGCGGCCTCGCTGACCGCATTGTCGAAGGCGAGGGGTCCATCGAGAATGCCGCCGCTGATCTGCCCGCGATCCGCCATCTTGCAGAGCGCCGCCGCATCCAGCGTCGAAGGCATTGCCGGGTTGACGGTTTCGACCGCAGCGAGGATCGCGACTTTGGGCGCCTCCATGCCGATCACATGCGCGAGATCGATGGCGTTGCGGATGATGTCGGCCTTTTCCTCGAGGGAGGGGGCGATGTTGATAGCGGCATCGGTAATGATGAGCGGTGTCGGCCGGCCAGGCACGTCCATGACATAGGCATGGCTGATCCGTCGTTCGGTGCGAAGGCCTGTAGCGGAAGAGACTACCGCGCCCATCAGTTCATCCGTGTGCAGTGATCCCTTCATGACGAGCTGCGCTTCGCCCGTGCGCACCAGTTCCACCGCCTTGGCCGCTGCGGCATGACTGTGCGCCACCGGCACGATCCGGAAACCGTCGATCGCGCGCGAGGCCGCAGTGGCTGCGGCCTTGATCTTCGCATCGGGCCCGATGAGGATCGGGGCGATCAATCCGGCTTGCGCCGCATCGAGCGCCGCAGTGATGGCGGCTTCGCTGCAAGGATGCACGATCGCCGTCGGGACCGGATCGCTACCACCGGCAAGCTCCATCAGCCGGCGATATTTGTCATGATCGTTGAGGCGAACGTCCGGCAGCTCCGCGCGCGGGCGCAGCACCTTTTCGCCGGGCGCGATCACCTGGGCCTGGCCAGTGATGACATCCTCGCCATGCTGGTTGGCGCAGCGGCAGTCGAGGATCAGGATTTTCTTCTCCGCACGCTTCTCGACGACGGTGACCGAGGCGGTGATCGTGTCGCCCGGTGCGACGGGGCGGCGGAAGCGCAACGACTGGTCCAGATAGATGGTGCCAGGACCGGGTAGTTGCGTTCCGAGGACGGCGGAGATGAGGCCGCCGCCCCACATGCCGTGGGCAATGACGTGGCGGAACATGTCGGTCGCGGCATATTGCGCGTCGAGGTGAGCCGGATTGACGTCGCCAGACACCAGGGCGAAAAGCTGAATGTCTTCCGGCTCGAGCGTTCGTGTGACCGATGCGGTGTCGCCAACTTCGATTTCATCGAAGGTGCGGTTTTCGATCATCGCTGGACCGGCCATCGCTCAACGCTCCTTCACATAGTGGCCAGGTGCCGGATAGAGCGCGGGATATCCCTTGTCGGGCGATCCCATCGGGGGAGGCGGGACGGGCTCGCTCGAATGGTCGACCAGCCATTCGCCCCAGGCGGTCCACCAGCTTCCCTCATGCGGCTCGGCGCGCGTAAGCCATTCCTCCGCGTCGAGCACGGGGCCGTCTTCCACACGATCGAGCACGCTGTAGCGACGCCCCCTGTGGCCCGGCTCCGATACAATGCCGGCATTGTGACCGCCGCTTGTCAGCACGAAGCGGATGGAGGCCGGGGAGAGCATGTGGATCTTGTGGACCGACTTCCACGGCGCGACATGGTCGCGTTCGGTTCCTACGATGAACATCGGTTTGCGCAGCGCCGACAGGGAAATAGCCCGGCCGTCGACCTTGTATTTGCCTTCGGCCAGATCATCATCGAGAAACAGACGGCGCAGATACTGGCTGTGCATGGCATAAGGCATGCGCGTGCCGTCGGCGTTCCACGCCATGAGATCGTTCATGGGCGCACGCTCGCCCATCAGATATTCGGTGAGGATCCGCGACCAGACGAGATCGTTCGAACGCAGAATCTCGAACGCACCGCCCATCTGGCTGCTGTCGAGATAGCCCCGGCTCCACATCATGTTCTCGAGCAGATTGAGCTGGGACTCATCGATGAAAAGGCCAAGTTCTCCGGGTTCGCTGAACTCGGTCTGGGCCGCGAGCAGGGTGACGCTCGCCAGCCTGTCGTCGCCATCGCGCGCCATTGCGGCTGCGGCGATGGACAGCAATGTGCCCCCGAGACAATAACCCAGCGCGTGGATATGCGCGTCGCCGCAGATCGCGTGGATGGCATCGATCGCTGCCATCGCGCCCAGCCGTCGATAGGCGTCCATGTCGAGGTTGCGGTCGGCGCTGCCCGGATTGTGCCAGGAGATGGCGAAGACCGTGTAACCCTGGCCCACCAGCCAGCGGACCAGCGAATTGTCCGGCGAAAGATCGAGAATATAATATTTCATGATCCAGGCGGGCACGATCAGCACCGGCTCCGGATGGACCATCCCGCTCGTCGGTTCATACTGGATCAGTTCGATCAGTTCGTTGCGATAGACGACCTTTCCTGGCGTCGCGGCAACAGTCTCGCCAACCGGGAACGCCTCAACTCCCGCCGGTGATTCCCCTCGTGCAAGGCGGCTCATGTCCTCGAAAAGATGCTCGATGCCGTCGATGAGGCAGCGCCCGCCTGTTTCGACGATCCGCTTCTGGAGCACGGGATTCGCCGCGATAATGTTCGTCGGCGCGACGATGTCGAGGATTTGGCGGGCCGCGAACGCAACCATGTCTTCATGATGACGGTCCACGCCCTTTATGCCCGTCGTGGCGGCGTGCCACCATTGCTGGGTCAGCAGAAATGCCTGCACGAGAAGATCATAGGGCTGTTCCCGCCAGGCAGGGTCGTCGAAGCGGCGGTCCTGGGGCAGCGGCTCGATTGCGGGAAGGGTGTCGGGATCGCCGGCGCGCCGGGCTGCATAATCAGCCAGTCGCATATATTTGCGACCCAGCTTGGTAGCCAGTTGCAACTGCCTGCCCGGAGAGATGGCGAGATGGAGCGCCCAGTCCGACCATGCCTGAACAAGCGTTGCGGGAGACAGGCCATGCGTTGCCTGAGCCACCATCGCAGCCGCTGCGTGATCGAGCGTCTCGGCGAGGCCGTCGAGGGGGTCGGTTTGGTGTTCATCGATCGACATGCTCAATCTCCTGCGGCGGCAGAGCGGCAATGCCTGCGAGCAGGCGAGTCCCTCTGCTGTGTTTCTTTGCGCAGGCGCTCGGCAGCCTGCAGAAAGGTTAAGTACCTCCCCTTTGAGGTTCACCGCGGCGGAGCGCATGGCTCGCCGTGGAGCAAAGTCTCGACGATGGTCTCTGCGATGAGAATTCGGGCGGCGTCCTCAGGGATCTCGGGAGCAAGCGATCGCAGGACAGTAGGAAAGCTGGCGGGTTGATTGGCAGCGGCGCTCAGCAACGCGAAAAAGAGCGCAGGGTGACTGGCCCTGATTATGCCCTGAGCGATTCCGGCCTCGTAAAGCGTCCGACAACTTTCATAGGCAGGATGGATCAGTTGTTCCGTAACCAATGTCGACCGCTCAGACCTATCCGCTGCGTGCCGAACGACAAAATCCCTCACATAGGGATGGTCCGAATAAAAATAGATTATGCGCGTAATCGCGTCGCAAAGTCGGTCATGAACCGAACGGCTATCGTCTGAGGCAATCTTGGAAATTTCCGCGATTATTCCGGTCGTGCTCTGTGTTATCGCTTCCAGGCAGGCTTTCCAGAGTTGAGCTTTGCTTCCGAAATGCACGCGGATGAGGTTTTGACTGACGCCAGCGGCCGATGCGATTCCTCTCAGATCTGCGCGCTCGAACCCGTCATGCGAAAATGCGCAGATGGCAGCCGCCAGCAATTCCTGTCTGCCACCAACCATATCCTTCTGCCTGCGGCCTCGGGGCGACGGGAGAGGATGAATGGCGACCTCTGTCGGCATGTAGACTCCATGATATGTTCAATTGAACATATATTATGGGTTGCACTTGCACAATGCCTGTTCGGCCGAAAAATCGAACGATCAGCAGAGGATGGGCGAAGCGCCTCTGAAAATACGGCAGTCCCGCTGGTGAGTGATCGCGACGCCTGGCGTCGATCAGACACCTTTACCACGCAGTGCTCGCTCCCATCACAACCGGGCCGCCGGGGCGACGAGTTCATAACCGAACTGCAGCGCCTCGCGGCTCCGCATTGAGCGCGATCTCAAGAATATGGAACAGAGTGGAGAGGCTGCGGAAGCTGAAGCCCGCACGCCCCGAGCTTCGCCTCGCTCGAAGAGGTAACGCAGCGGCCGAGGTCATCGGGCTATCCGTTCATCCTCGCGGCGACCGGGCGAACCCAAGCCCAGCGAAACTAGCCGACTCTCGTCCGTCTCGGGAGGCGCCACGGTCGCTGCTTCCCGCTGAGGGTGTCGCACGGAAACCGAGTATCCATACTTGAACGATCGTTCCCGAATCGCTATACATGACCTATGGCAAGACCTCGGGAATTCGACACGGATGCTGCCCTGGACGGTGCGATCACCGTGTTCAGCGAGCATGGATATGAGGGCAGTTCGGCGCAGATGCTCGTGGACGCCATGGGCATTGGGCGGCAGAGCCTCTACGCGGCCTTCGGCGACAAGTGGCAGCTCTATTGCGCGGCGGTGCGGCGCTACGGCATGGGCGAATGCGCGGCGCATTTCGAGGCGCTTCGCAGCGGCGCGCGCGCCATTGACGGGATCGGGGCCATGCTGCGGCGCGTCGTGGAGACAGCAGCCACGCCCTGTCTCGGCGTCGGCTCGACCTGTGAGTTCGGCGCATCGCGGCCGGACCTTGTCGATATCCATGCAGCACTGGGCAGGACATTGCACATGGCCATCGCCTCGCGCATGCGCGACGCGCAGCGTGAGGGCGATGTTGCAGCCAGCCTCGATCCCGAGGCTCTCGCGCAATTCCTGATCGCCAATATCGCCGGGATCCGCGTCGCCGGGCGTGGCGGCGCCGACCGATCAACCCTGGCTGCCCTGCAGGAGATGGTCATGCGCGCGCTGCGCTGACCCCTTTTTTGACCAATTACTGAACGATCATTCAAGATAGGAGAAAGACATGCGAGCAGTGGTGATGACCGCGACCGGTGGCCGCGAGGTGCTGGAGCAGATCGAGCGACCGGAGCCTGTCGCCGGGCCGGGCGAGGCGCTGGTCGAGATCGCGGTTGCCGGGGTCAACTTCATGGATATCGGCGTGCGTCAGGGGATTGCCTGGACTGACATGCCCAATCCCAAGATCCTGGGCGTCGAAGGCGTCGGTCGAGTTCTGGCAGTCGGCGAAGGCGTCGAGGCTGTTCAGCCCGGCCAGCGTGTCGCCTGGGTCTATGCGCCCGGCAGTTATGCTGAGCGGGTCGCGATCCCGGCAACGTCGCTGGTGCCGGTTCCCGATGCGGTCGACGATCGAACGGCGGCCTCGATCATGATGCAGGGGCTGACCGCCAGCCATTTCGCGACCGACTTCTATCCGGTCCTGCCCGGTGATATCGCCTTCGTTCACGCTGCGGCAGGAGGTCTTGGCCTGCTCCTGACCCAGATCATCAAGTTGCGCGGCGGCCAGGTGATCGGTCGGGTCTCATCTGAAGAAAAGGTCGCCACCGCCCGGGAGGCGGGCGCCGACCACGTCATTGTCGATACGGAAGGGCGATTTGCCGAAGAGGCCCTGCGCCTGACCGATGGAGAGGGCGTCCATGTCGTCTATGATGGATCGGGACCGACAACGTTTCAGGGTTCACTCGACGTCCTGCGCCGGTCGGGCACCTTCTGCTGGTATGGCCCGGTGCTGGGTGGGCCAGGGCCACTCGATATCATGAGCCTGCCCAGGAGCATCAAGATCGGCTACGCCGTCTTCTTCGACCATATCCATACCCCGGAACTGCTTCGCAAGCATGCCGCGCAGCTCTTCCAGTGGGTCGCGGACGGCAGGCTCAAGGTCCGGATCGGCGGCGAATATGCCCTTGCGGATGCGGCGAAGGCCCACGCGGATATGGAGAGCCGCAGGACCACCGGAAAGTTGGTGCTGATCCCGTGAGCGCTCGGGTCGCCATGGTGTTCGGGGGATCGCGTGGCATTGGCGCCGCCATCGCAAACCGGCTCGCCGGAGATGGTTTCGATCTGGCGCTGACCTATGTCTCGCAACCTGATCGCGCCGCTGAGGTTGTCCAAGCGATCAACGGCCTGGGACGCAGCGCCATCGCGATTCAGGCTGATAGCGCCGATGCCGATGCTATCACCGCATCAGTGGCGCATGCGGTCGATCGGTTGGGCATGCTCGACGTCGTGGTTGTCAATGCCGGCGTCCTTCGCCGCGCGACAATCGAGGCGTTCACGCTCGAGGATCTCGACCTGATGCTCGACGTCAACGTGCGCGGCGTCTTCCTCGCCATCCAGGCTTCGACCGCGCGGATGCGCGATGGCGGGCGCGTGATCACGATCGGCAGCAACACCGCTATTCGAACTGGCTCGCAGGGCAGCAGCGTCTACGCCATGACCAAGGCCGCCGTCGCGACCATGGTCAAGGGCGTCGCTCTCGACCTCGCGCCCCGGCGTATCACGGTCAACAACATCCAGCCGGGACCGATCGAAACCGATCTGACGGCTGCGATGGTTCCGCGCCTGCGCGACCTCATTCCACTTGGGCGGGTCGGCAAAGCGGAGGAGGTCGCGTCGCTCGTTTCCTATCTGATTAGCCCGGCGGCTGGTTACATGACGGGTGCCAGTCTGACGATCGATGGCGGGTATGTGCTCTAGCGATCGCCACGAAATACTGCAGTTCGGTCGATGACGACGAGAATTGCCGGGCGCCCTTCTCATGATTGACGTTCTGCGCATTCTCTCAATTCTATTGGACGTCGACTGGGTAAGGCATCGCCCTTAAAGGGGCGCGGAAGGGATCACATTGATGTTTACGGACGAAGAGCGGATCAAAGGGTCGGCGAAGCTGCCCGCCCATAGCCGGCACTCCCATGCGCCGCTCAAACTTCTCGCGGAGATGGCTGCCGAACATGGCCGTGAACTCGTCGCTTTGTTCTACGATACGCTGCTTCGTGACCAGGAGGCTGCCCAGTTCCTGAACCACGCTGTGGTGCAGGAGAGGCTCAGCTCTTCCCTCATTGAGTGGCTCACGCAGTTGTTTTCCGGACAGGACATTCGCGACTCCCCCGAAAAGCAGGCCCGCCAGAAGATCATTGGCGAAGTCCACGCTCGCATCAAGATTCCGGTCCATCTCGTAATGACAGGCGCGCTGGTGATCAAGACACGGCTCGCTGAATTGCTGCAGGGTCAGGCAGTCGATCCGTTGGTAGGCATTCGCGCGCTTCAACTTGCTGATGCGCGAATGGACACGGCCGTCATGCTCATCAGCCAGTCCTATGTAAAGGACACCACGGCAAGAGCGAGACTAGATGAAGCCTATCGGCTCTTCTCTCTGGATCAGGACGCTGCAGTCGACAAAGAGACGCAGCGCGCCAGCCTGATGGAGTGGAGCCAGAACACACTGTTCGCGCTTCTGCAAGCTGGCCCTGGTGGCGGGTTGCTCCGCTTGGGCGATTCCGCCTTCGGACTTTGGCTTCGGCATCGGGCACAGTTCATGTTTGAGCAATCGGCGCAGTTCAGCACTGTGGTCCGACTTGTCGAGCGCATCGATGAGATGCTCCTGCCAGAGCTGGATGCTCCCCGTAAGCGTCAGGATGGCTCATCCGCCTTGGCGGATTTGCGCGCCGCAGTTGACGAAATTTCCTTCCTGGTCGCTGATCTCTTCCAGACATTAAGCACCATGGAAGGAGGACGCGATCCGCTGACCCGTGCCCTTAACCGCCGTTTCCTGCCTGCCATACTTGGCCGCGAGGTCACATTCGCGAAGGAGAACGGGACAGCGCTCAGCGTCATGCTGGTCGATATCGACCACTTCAAGGCGATCAATGATCGGCACGGCCATCAGGTCGGTGATGAAGTCCTCCGGCAGGTGGCACAAGTGATCGTCGGGAATGTCCGGGCGACGGACTTCGTTTTCCGGTACGGGGGCGAGGAGTTCCTGATCGTCCTAGTCGAGACAGGCATCGAGGCTGCGGCCAACATAGCGGAGCGCATTCGGGCAGATATGGAGGGCCATATTTTCGAAACGGGAAGCTCGGGCGGCCTCAGTGTCACCGCGTCGATCGGCATTGCCCTGCATTCCGGCCATCCCGATCAGAAATTCCTGATCAAGGCCGCGGATGAGGCACTCTATCGGGCCAAGGCCGCAGGTCGCAACACGGTGGAACTCGCCCCGATTTATGGAGAAGGCGGGAAGGGGATTTGGCCGCTTGCCACATGACGTTCTTTACACCCAGATGTTTACGGGCATCAGGCTCCAAGTTTCCTGGATTTATCGGTGGCGGTATCGCTCGAGACCGCCACTTGCGTGGCTTGCATAACCAATCTCCCATGCTGCCCGAACATGGGAGGCACGGTAGGGATTGGCGTGACGCGGCAAGCCGGCCTGTGCGGCCTTCAGACCCCATCGATATGCATGGTCGAATTGCACTGATGGGCTCCTTCCCGATCAACCGATTGCCCGGCGACGGCGGCGGAGCATAATCGCGCCGACTGCCAGAACGAACAGGCCAAGCGCTCCTTTGCATTCCAGTTCCGTGTTTTCGCTGAAATCAGGAGACGACATTGCGACGCAAGCTCGTCAATGCGAGTGTGGCGAGCCTCTTTTCGCCTACGCCATTGCCGGAAAACTTGCTCATGGCCAAATCTATGGTGCGGACAAGCGCGTCGTCAGTGCGATCTGCCGCTGTCGATTTGCGCGCGTAGTGCTGCCTTACTCGCCCCAAAACAAGCGAAAGGAGACGGGCATCTTTAGGGCTCGCGATACGCCGTAGTCTTTGCAGTTCGTCGAGAGAAATTCCGACGCGTGTGTCGCGCAAAATCTCAAGCAAAGGAGTTGACGTATCGCCGCCGATCTCTATTAGCCTGGGTGTCAGCAGGCCGATACGATCCAGCATCGTGTTGATCCATTTGGCGGTGTCGGGCATGTGGCGCAAACCTGCTCGCCCGGCAAGATCGCGCCAACCGGCGCGCATCAAACGCAAGCTTGCCTTTTCAGCTCCAATCGTGCGGACGGCCTCCAGAACCAGCACCGCTAGCAGCGCACCGACCACTTGCGCGATTGCGGCGTTGGCGAAAAATGTAAAGCTTGACGAGTAAACAGCATCCAAGCCCATCAAGCCGGGCAGGGCCAGGATCATGCCGATTGCGATGGCTGCTGTGCGGCGATTGACCATCATGGTGCCTATACCTTGATGGGCGTCAGTCGTGCCGAACAGGTGACGGACAATATCTCAGCGCTCAAGCTTCACTTGTCAGACAAGCATGTTGCGGCGCTCGATGCAGTCAGCGCAGACAGTGGGAAATTTCTCTATGGGCTGTTTCAACCGCAAGTTCGCAACCAGATTGTCTTTGGTGGCGCGGACATCCTGGCCTGAAACCAGCGCGACCAGAGCCGTCGGGGTATCGGCGGCTCCGTTCCAAAGCTATCGGTGAAAGTCCAGGCCCATCTTCACTCCCCGCCGTTCACTCAAAGCCAGCTTTTCGTTCCCCAAGCGCAGACGCTCCACCGACCAGGTCGGGTCGTTCGGTCGGCAACCGGCAAATAACTGCAACTGGGGTCCAAAGGACGCGCAGCCGGTCATGTTCCATCACAGCTGGTCTTTGTCGTCGGATGATTGGGATGCGCAGATGTTGTTTTTCTTGGCCAATAACTATCGCCTTGTCGCGCATGATCGTTGCGGTCCTGGCCGTTCGGCGCAGGTCGCCACGGGGCACAACATGGACCATTATGCTGCGGATGGGTCTGCCGTCGTCGAACATCTCGGTTTGAGGATGCTGTCTACATCGGTCATTCGACCGGCAGCGGCGAAGTTGCGCGCTATGTGCATCCTCTTACCTGGTAACTTCGAGAGGCCATGCCAACCGACAGCTTGAATTGGATCATCCGATGTTTGCGTTATAGCGCAGCTATCTCCAGCAAATCGGCTGTTGTTGGAGTAGGATGGCATTTATCAGCGCTGTAATCGAGGCGTCCAAGCCAGTCGGATTGGCATGGTGTCGTTTCCATGATCAAGGACGGTCCGCGCTAGACGAGGCTTTTTTTCATCAATCTGCGGAACCGTTCAAGGCGACCAGCAAAGATGGTGCTAGACGGCGGTGCCGCGATCGCCTTTTCGCAGACCATCGCGAGTGAGGCCTGGTCCGCATATTCTTCCGCTAAAAGAGAATATGTCATCTCGCATTCTGGAGAATGCGCGGTGATAGCCATTGATCGCTGCTTTCGGCTGCGGCGCGAAAAGTAGAAAAAATCCCACCCCCTCATATCTAACCCCATATCCGAAGACATATTATTACGCTGTCAGATTATTACGCTGTCAGAATGATGCGCCAAATTAGTTAATGAATATATCGAATATGGCAAAATCGTTTTAATAATATCACGCTTTAACTGCAATTGATGGCATAGTGTTCGATATGAATGTGAAATCCGCTCAGCTCGGTGCCGATCCGGTTTCCGGGTTGAAGCGCGGATTGTTGGCGTCGAGCGGCGAGGGTGTGATTTTGGCGGGCGGCGTCGCGCTTTCGGCCCAGGCGCGGCACAGCATGTCGCGCAGCATCGCGGCGCCGGCACTCGTCCGGTCATAGACGAACGCGCGCACATCCTTGTCGGCAAAATCGGCAAAGCCGTTGCGCTTTTCGAGCTTGTACAGATTTTCCACCAGGTCGCCCGCTTCGTTCAGAAAGCCCAGCACCGCATCGAACATGTCGCCACTCTGGCGGCGCGGCGTCCCGATGCGCGGCGCGATGTCCGCTACCGTCAGGCCCATCCCGTCGACGAACCGGCTTTCGAACCGGCCATGAACGGACCGGTCGGTGGTATAGTCCTTGGGATTGTCGCCGCGCCATCCGTCGGAATGAATCGAGTCATGGTGCGGCTGCGCCCCATCGCCGATATAATGGCCCAGCCGTATGACCTGAAAAGCGCAATGCTGTTCCGGGATCGACGCATCGCCGCCCTCCGCCTGGGCCTTGCGAACGTAGCGCATGCAGGTGATCAACCGTTCATAGGCTTCCATCGCCGCATAGGGCAGGGTGCCGGTCCAGCGTATATTGGTTCGCTGCGCCGTCTGCGGGTCGCTATCTTTGATCGCCTCATACTGTTTGTAGAGCGCCAGGACGAATTCATGGCGCGACCGCGGGATGGGTTTTACGAAGGTGAACTGTTCCCGAAACCAGCCATGATTGGGGTCTTCCTCCATCTTGGAGAAATTCTCCGCGTCTCCGCGCCAACTGTCGGGCAGCGAGGCCGAGGCTGCAATATAATCGACATGCTTGCGCAGGAAGACCGGCCCATCCTCCGGAATGGCCTCTATCGCCGCCCGATCAATCACGGCATGGGCGGTCTGGCCCCAAGCATGGGCGGCGGTCGGATGCAACGCCAGTGCGCTTATCGTGGTGAGGGCAAGGAGGAGGGTTCGCATCGTCTGAACTCCGAAATCAGGGGTCGAGGGGGTCGCGCGGATCGATCCGCGCCGATACGCGGGAGGGGCGGAACAGCAATTCGGTTGGCGACAGGCGGCGACCGACTTGCCCCGGCTGATAGCCAAGCTCCCGCTGGTTGCGCGTGGCGAATTGCGGGCTTTCGATCGAAGCGCTCTGGCCGGGGTTGCAGACGATCACGGCATCGCGATCCATCGGCGCATCCATCGCCATCAACAGGCGTGTCGCATTGCGCAAATTGGTGGTCGTATGCCGGGCATAGGGTTCGATCAGGATCGCGTCGGCCGGCACGCCATAGCGGTCGATCAGCGCGTTGCGCATCTGCTCGGCCTCGGCAAAGCGGGTCGCGCGGGGATGCGCCTTGCCTCCGGTCACGATGATAAAGGGCGCGTCGCCCTGCGCGAAGCGGCTGGCGGCCAGCCGAAGATGATATTTGCCAAAGGGGCTGATCGCCATGTCCGGCACTTCCGGCCCGACGCCCGTGACGATCAATGCGGAATAGCGATAGCGGCTCCAATCGAGACCTGTCGCGCGCGCCATGGCGGCCGCATTCGCGCCACCGGTCAGCGGTTCGAAACCGATCGCATCGGCGCGATCGCTACCGTCCAGCAGCGCCAGCGCATAGTCGATGCTGGGGTCCAGCGCCTGCGCCGATGTGTCGCGTGGGGTGCGTGACAGCCAATAAGCGGCCTGAAGCCGCGCCTGGCGCTCTTGCGGATCGATCGTGCCGGCCCCGTCGATCTGCGCATAGGCGGCTGGCGCGCCCAGGCCATAGGTGCGCAAGATGATGTTGATGCCTTCCATCTCGCGCTTGGCCTGCGCGGCCACCCCATCATCGGGGGCGGTCAGGCCAGCAGGCGCAGCCACCGACTTGGCCACGGCGTCGATGTCCGTTTCCGTCCAGATCAGCGCCTGCGCCACGCAGAACATATCCTGCGCGCAGCCAGCGACGCGCCGCTGCCGACTGTCCAACAGGGCAGCGATGTCCGCCTTGGAAACAAGTGTCCGAACAGCGGTCGGGTCGCGCGCCATCCCGTCGAAAAGCGGAAAGAGCCGCTGCGAAAGCCGTTCGGTCACGACATCGCGAACGGCCCCGGCTTGTGCCGGGACCGTCGCGATCGCAACCGCAGCCATAGTGGCGAACAGGGTCGCCATCCGTGCCACGGTGCGCATCATTACCAGGACTTGCTGATGACGAGGCGGAAGTTACGGCCAAAGATCGGCCGACCGTAAATGGCTTCCGCGCTGCCTTGGCCGCTCAGCGAGTCGGTACGAGTATTGCCTTCGGTCAGGCCATGGGCGTTGAACAGATTGTCACCCACAATCTGCATCTGCCAGCTACCATGGCGCGCCGTCACACCCGCGCCGATCGTGCCATAAGCGGGCAGGGCGGTGTTGTTGTACAGATCGACGAAGCGCTTGCCCATATAGGTATAGCGACCATAGACCGAGATATCCGTTTCGCCCGTCTGGAAGTCGAAGCTCGGACGGATATTGCCATAGATTTTCGGCTGGCGGACGATCTGGTTGCCCTCGGCCTGTTCCGGGTCGGCACCGGTCGCGCTCTGGAAATTCTTATATTTCGGATCGCTGATCGTCAGCGCCCCGTTGAGCGAGAACCACGGCGTGACCGCAACCGACGCGTCGAACTCCACGCCCTTCACCTGCGCTTCGCCGATGAAGGGAATGTTCACATCGTTGCGGCCCGTCGTCGGGTCGAAGGCGAGGAACGAGGCGTTGAGCGGATCGAAATTGGTGTAGAAGCCCGTGACATAGAGGTAGGAACGACCCGAAGCGAGCTTCAGCCCGACCTCGAACTGGTCGGCGACTGTCGTGATGATCGTGGGATTGATGCTCATCACCGTCTGCACATTGGGCGGCGTTTCAAGATGCGACGCGCGGCCATAGACGCCGACATTCTGGCTGAAGTCGTAATTGGCGCCGACCGTCCAGTTGGTGACGTTGGGCTTCCGCTTGGAATTGACGATGACGCCGGTGAAACCGCGCGTGGTGTCGTCGGCCAATGTCGTGGCATCGCCCAGATTGACCTGCTCGGTCAGCGCGGCCCAGCCCTTATAGCTGTAGCGTTCATGACGGACGCCCGCGTCGATGCGCAGGCCGGGAATGATCTCCCAGGTGTCGTTGGCATAAAGCGCGAACATCGTCGCGTCCGAATCGCCTTGGCTCAGCGTCGCGGCATAGTTCAGCACGCCATTGTCGGTGACACGGCCGATTTCCGCACCCGCCGCATTATAGGCAACCAGGTCGAGCGTGCGCGGCTGGCCTGCCACTTCGATCAGATAGTTCTGAAAAGTGGTACGGCTGCTTTCGCCATAGGCACTGGTGTAGAGGCCGAGCTTAATGTCGTGGCTGCCAATGCCGGTCTCGAACTTCTTGGCGACCGAGAAATTGCCCTGCGCCGAATAATATTTGGAATGAATATCGCGATACTGACCCTGCATGATGAGGCCGGAGGCGGCGTCGGGGTCATAGATGGTGTTGGTCCCCGCCAGCGTCAGGCCTAACCGACTGGCCGTCCCGAACGCGCTGTTCGCCCGGTTGCGAATGCTGTTGGCGCCACCGGAATCGAGGAAGGCGGTCAGTGTCGTGGGATTGGTGGTTGAATAGAAAGCGGTGAAATCCAGTTGTCCCTGGGTGTAACCGGCCTTGACCGACACCAGCCAGCCGTCGAACTCGGCCTCATATTGCGCGCCGATATTGATCATCTGCATGTGGCGGCCATCAGCCAGGCCGCTGGTGCCGCTCTGGATCACGCCTGCGCCATCGCGATATTTCAGATTGACGTTGCGCAACGCGGGTGAGTTCATCGTCCCTTCGAAAAAGTCGATATATTTGTTCAGAGAAACGCTGGGGTCGCGCGGGTCCGCCGTAGGAATCGGCAGGTAGAAAACGTTGTGATCGTTGACATAATTGAGGCTCAGCTTGATCGAACCATTGTCCAGATCATGTTTGATGTTGGCGCGGATCTGGCCGCCCTTGTCGTTGGGGAAGCCATTGTCGCGATAGCCGTCATGCTGGCGCAGGAAGCCGCCGATCGCATAATAGGTATTCTCGCCGAGCGGTCCGGCCTGATAGGCATCCAGCCGATAGAGGCCGGTATCGCCCAGCGTCACCTGCGCCTTGCCGCGCGGCGTATCGCTGCCCGTCACGGTGATCGCGTTGATGATTGCGCCCGAATAGCTGGCATAGACCGGGGCAGGGCCGCCGCGCACGACCTCGACATGGTCGGTCATCAGGTCTTGCTTCAAGATCGCGTCGCCCCGGAAGAAGACGCCATCATTTTCGTGGAACAGCGGCAGGCCGTCCTGCTGGAAGCTGACAAAGCCACCATCATTGGGCAGGCCGCGGATGCGATAGATGTTCTGCACTTCGCCGCCGGTGATTTCGGTCTGGAAACCGGGCAGCTGGCCGATCAGATCGGCGAAGTTGACGGGGGCGATCTTCTCGACATCTTCGGCCGAGATGGTGTTGATCGCATAGGATACGTCGAAGCGACGCTGGGCGCGGGTCGAACCGGTGACGATGATGTCGCCCTGTTCGCTGTTCAGTTCGCCGCCCAGTTCGGCCGCCTGCTCGGCGGGGGCTGCATCCTGCGCAAAGGCGGGCGTGAGGAAGGTGGAACACAGCGCCGCAAGGGCGGTGCCGGTGGCAAAAACGGTCTTGATCATGAAAAGCCCCTCTGTGGTGGTCGAGCGGCCCGTGGTCGATGAACATGACATTTTTAATTATTGTTGTGAAAATAAATAAATCCGCCTAGCGCGGCGCTCATCGTGCGACAGAGCCGGTATGACGAGGGCCAAGGCCATGCAATTTCCCTCCATCGACAAGGACCAGCGCCGCATCCTGCAACGGCTGCGCAAGTCCGGCCCGCTGTCGCGATCCGCGCTGTCGGCGGCGCTGGAAATCAGCGGCACGGCACTGACCCGGCTGTCCCGCGATCTGCTCGCGCTCGGGCTGGTCGAGGAAATGCCCGACGTCGATGTGCAGCGGCGGGGCAGGCCCGCCATCCCCCTCCGCCTCGCTCCGCGCGGCGGCTATGCGGTCGGCGCGACGGCGCATAAGGGGCTGATCGAGATCGCGCTGGTGGACTTCACCGGCACCACGATCGCGATCCATCATGAAGCGACCGAGCCGATCGATCCCAGGGCGTTCGCGCACAAGATCCGCCGCATCACCCATATGCTGGTCGATCGCCATGGCCTGCTGGGGCAAAGGATGCTGGGCATCGGCATCGCGGTCCCTGGCCCGGCGCTGTCCTTGGCGGGCGACCGTTGGGCGGTGGTCGATGTCCTGCCCGATTGGCGGGACGCGCCCTTGCACGACATATTCTCAGCCGAAATGGGCTGGCCCTTGTGGATCGAAAATGACGCCAACGCCGCGGCGATCGCTGAATATTATCTCGGCGGCCTCATCCGCGATTTTTCCTCCATGGTCATATTGCTGCTTGGGTTTGGCATCGGCGCTGGCGTCATCGTGGACGGCCGCCTCGTGCGCGGGCAATTTGGCGCGGCGGGCGAGATCGGGGCCTTGTTTCCCGGTGACCGGCCGCGTCCCAGCCCGCTCGACCTGCTCGCCGTCCTGCGCGCAGGCGGGTGCGATATTTCCTCCGTCGCCGAAATCGATTTTGATGCCACAGACCAGGCGCCGATCATCGAAACCTGGCTCGACCGCGCCGCGCGGCAGTTGGAAATCGTTTGCAATTCCGCCTTTGCCTGGTTCGATCCGGGCGCGATCATGCTGGCGGGGGCATTGCCGCGCGCCATTCTCGATGGCCTGGCCGATCGCCTGCGCAGCGCCCATCTGGTCACCATGTTCGATCATCGCAGGCCGCCGGTGCAGGTCTCGAATCTCGGCAGTTCGCCCATCACCTTGGGCGCGGCGCTGTTGCCCATTCACGCGTTGTCGGCAGAAATTTGACGGAACATAAGAATGGCCGCGACCGGACGTTTTGGGTCGGCATGAAAATCCATGTTATTGCGCTGTTTGTCGGGCTGTGAGACTAGCACTCCCATGATGATGCGCGGCACCCACGACATGTCTCTGGTTATCCTGTCGATCCTGATCGCCATGTTCGCATCGTTCACGGCGCTCAGCCTTGCGACGCGCATGCGGGCATCGACCGGCTGGATGCAGCATATGTGGGTGACGGCCGCCGCCATTGCCCTGGGCGGCGGCATCTGGTCGATGCATTTCGTCGCCATGCTCGCTTTCACCATGCCGGGCATGGTGATGCGCTATGACCTCGCGCTCACCCTCTTGTCGCTGGCGCTGGCATTGGGCTTCACCTGGGCCGGATTCTGGATGTTGAGCCGGTCGGCCATGGCACCGCTGCGCTTGGCGGTGGCGGGCCTGTTGATCAGCGCTGGCGTGCTTGGCATGCATTATCTCGGCATGGCGGCGATGCACATGGCGGCAACGCTCCGCTATGATCCATTCTGGCTGCTGCTGTCCGTTCTGATCGCCGTCGGGGCCGCGACGGCTGCTATGTGGCTCGCCGCCCGCGATCATCAATTGTCGCATCGGCTGGTCGCGGCCGCCATCATGGGGGTAGCGATAGCGGGCATGCATTATGCGGGCATGCGCGCGGCGATCTTCACCGCGAAGACGGGTATGACTATGACCGGCGGTGGCGGGAATCTGGGACAAACCTATCTCGCCATGTTGATCAGCGCGGTGACGGTCCTGATCCTGCTGCTGGCATTGGGGGCTGCCGGGCTGGAACGGCTGTTCCGCAATGTCACCCGGCGGGAGGCGCGCATCGCGCTGCGCCTCAAGATTGCCGACGTGCTGCGTGGCCGCAATACCGAGGAAGCCTTGCAGGAGGTCGCGGCGCTCATGGGCGCGCATTTCGGCGTTGCCCGTACCGGCTATGGCCAACTCGACCCGGTCGAAGACATCTTCCATTATGATATCTGCTGGACCGATGGGGCCGCGCCGCCCTTGCTGGGTCGCTATCCCGCCAAGACCTTCGGGCCAAAAATCGTCACCGCGCTCAAGGCAGGGCAGACGGTCGTCATCGACGATCTGTTTCACTCTGACCTCAGTAATGACACCCGGCTCCACGCGGACGCCAAATCGGTCGATACCCGCGCGATCCTCGTCGTTCCCTTCATCCGCGACGGCCGCCTGCAAACCATCGTCTATCTGAATGATCGCCACGCGCGCGCCTGGCAGCGGGACGATACCGCCTTCATGGAGGAGATCGCCGAACGCACCCGGCTGGTCATCGAACGCGCCGCGGTCGAGGAACAGTTGCGCGAACTCAATGCGACGCTCGAAGGACGGGTCGAAGCGCGTACGCGGGAATTGCGCGATGCGCAGGAAGCCCTGCTGCACAGCCAGAAACTCGAAGCCATCGGCCAGCTCGTGTCCGGCATGGCGCATGACTTCAATAATGTTCTGGCGGCGATCGTGGGCGCCTATGACCTGATCCTGCGCCGCCCCGACGATCTCGACCGGGTGCGCCGCTACGCCCAGGGCGGGCTCGACGCGGCCGAACGCGGTGCCAAGCTGACCGCGCAACTGCTCGCCTTCGCCCGCGCGCAACGCATCCAGCTTCAGCCGCTTCTGGTCTGCGACGTGATCCGGCCCTTGCATGATCTGCTTGCGCGTACCCTGGGGCCGATGATCACGCTCGATTTTCAGCTCAACCCGAACCCGGTCCCGGTTTTGGCGGACGCCACCCAGCTGGAAATGATGGTGCTGAACCTGGCGATCAATGCGCGGGATGCCATGCCCAATGGCGGGACGCTTGCCATCTCCACCCATGTCCGCACCATCAGCGGCGACAGCGAAATCGCCGACAATGACTATGTCGAAATTGCCGTACGCGATACCGGCACGGGCATGGACGAAGTCACCTGCCGCCGCGCCATGGAACCCTTCTTCACGACCAAGGCGGTGGGCAAGGGCACGGGCCTTGGCCTCGCGCAAATCTATGGCAGCGCGCGACAGGCGGGCGGCACCGTCCGCCTCGAAAGCATCCTGGGCGAAGGCACCACCGTTCGCGTGCTGCTCCCCTGCACGACCTGGCAACCCATCGCCACGTCGCCCGCCGTTGCGCTTGCGCCTGCTGCGGAGCGGGACGCGGTGCGCATATTGCTGGTGGACGACGATGACAGCGTGCGGACCATCGTCGCGGGCGCATTGGAAAGCCATGGGCATCATGTGGTCGAGGCGAGTGATGGTGCCAGCGCCCTGATCAAGCTCGACGCGCAGGAGTTCGACATCGCCATCATCGACTTTGCCATGCCGGGCATGAATGGTGCCGAACTTGCCGCCCGGATCGCGCAGCAATGCCCATCGTTGCCCGTCATGTTCGCCAGCGGATTTGCCGATACCGACGCCATTGATTCCGTCATGGGCGGCAATGCCGTCATGTTGCGCAAGCCGTTCCGTATCGACGAATTGCTCGCCGCGATGCAGGGGCTGCTTGTGGCTCGACCGTTGGACAGCGTCGCCTGAGGGCGCGCAATCGGCCGCCCCCGGCCCAAACCTTCAATCCGGCGCGCTGGCCAATATGCCCGTCGTCATGTCCAGCACGCCCACAAGCGCATCGATCTTGAAGGGCTTGCGCACTATATGGGTGATCAGGCTCGTGTCGGCCGACACGCCTTCTTCGGCATAGCCCGTGACCATGATGATCGGCAGATCAGGGGTCCGGCGTCGTGCTGCTTCGGCCAGTTCGATCCCGGTCATGCCCGGCATCGCAAAGTCCACGATCATCACGTCAGGAAGGGCGGCATCCAACAGCGTCACCGCCTCTGCGCCTGACGCCGCCTGTGTGATATGATAGCCAAAACTCTCAAGTCCTTCAGCAACGAACCGGCGCACGCCTTCGTCATCGTCCACGATCAGAATGTTGAGCTTGGCACGGACCCGGTCCGACGGCGATATTTCCGCAGCCAACTCCGTTTCGACCGCCGGTTGCTCGGCAAGCGGCAGCCATATGCTGACGGTGGTGCCCTCCTGCTCCACACT
Source organism: Sphingobium sp. KKT206 (assembly GCF_055640555.1). Lineage (NCBI taxonomy): Bacteria > Pseudomonadati > Pseudomonadota > Alphaproteobacteria > Sphingomonadales > Sphingobiaceae > Sphingobium > Sphingobium sp. KKT206. The sequence goes on along the minus strand of NZ_CM145765.1, from coordinate 79,555 downwards.
GTCGATCTGCGCGATCCCGCCTGACTGCCGGGCGATCCCGAAGACTTGGCTCAGGCCAAGGCCGGTGCCCTTGCCCAGTGGCTTGGTCGTGTAAAAGGGGTCGAACACTTTGGACAGAAGCGGTCGGGGGATGCCAACGCCATTGTCGCGCACCCGCACCACGCCATAGCGTCCCGGCTTCACGCCCTCCGGGGCAGAGCGCTCGGCGTCCGTTTCGATCGTCAATATGCCGCCCTCCGGCATGGCGTCGCGCGCATTGATCGCCAGGTTCAGCACGGCGAGTTCAAGCTGATTCACATCCGCCATCACCCAGGGCTGGCTCGCCGCCAGCAACCGTCGCTGGTCGATGCGCGGGCCGATGGTCCGAGCGAGCAGGTCGCCCATGCCCTCCACCAGCGCATTGAGGCTGAGCGGCGCGAGCGCCAATTGCTGGGTGCGCGAAAAGGCCAGAAGCTGGCGCGTCAGCTTCGCCGCGCGGTCGGTCGCCTCCGCCGCGAAACGGGCATGCCGCAGGATCCTCTCGTCATCGCTCCTGCGCTCGATCATTTCGAGGTTACCGGACACGACGGTCAGCAGGTTGTTGAAATCATGCGCAATGCCACCGGTCAACTGGCCCACCGCTTCCATCTTCTGCGATTGGACCAGCGCCGTCTGCGCGCGCTCGCGCTCGGCCACTTCCTCCATCAACATATTGTTGGCGCGCGACAATTCGCTCGTGCGCTCGGCAATCCGCGTTTCGAGATTGGCGTTGAGATGTGTCAGCCGCTCTTCGGCGAGTTGCAGCGCGGCCAGCCGCTCACGCGCTTCATATTGTCGTCGCCGCACCCGCATCGCCGACCGCACGGCGCTGCCCAAAGTCTCGCTGTGGATGGGCCGCTCCAGCACGATGACATTGCCCAGCCGCTCTAGCACCAGCATCGCGTCGCGGGGCCGATGCCCGGCCCGGCGGGTGGCGAGCAGGATGAATGGAAAATCCGACCATGGCGGCTGTTGCGCGACCCAGGCGTCCAGCGCGCTGCGATCCGCTCCAGCGAGCGACTCTTCGGTAATTATGGCGGTGGCCGCGCCTTGCACCAGCTCGTCGCTCAGCGCGCGCGCATCGGCGCAGGTCGTGCAGGCATAATCCTGCTTCGCCAACAGCGTTTCCATCACTGCCGCGTCTCTACCCCTCAGCGCCAGAACAAGGATGCGATCTTCCATCCTTATGTCTCGCTCGCCGCCGGCTCTGCTGCCAGCAAGGGCGTCTTGCCGCTATAGGTCGGCACGCCCGTCAGAACGCCGTCGAAATCCTTGAGCGGCTCGCCCACAGTAATGCCGTTGCGGCCCAGGCGATACTCCCTAATGGTCGCCTCATGCGGCGTGGTGCGGCTCTTCACGACCGACACCGCCTTAAGCATTTCGCCCTTCGCTTCGAAGTAGCGGAAGAGGACGATCGTGTCGGACAGATAGCTGAGGTCAACATCGGACCGGACTTCACCGATGATGCCATGCTGCCCCAATATGAGGACGGTGATGACGCCCTGCTGGTTCAGATAGCTCAACATCTCGTGCATCTGCAGCACCAGATATTTCTCGCCCGGCATCGCCTGCAAAAAGGCGTTCAGGCTGTCGATCACCACGAAGCGCACGCCATCTTCTTCCACCGCGCGGCGGACCCAACTCGCAAATTCGCCCGGCGACATTTCCGCGGGGTCGATCTGCGTGACGGTCAGCGCGCCGCTATCGAGATGCGGTTGCAGATCCATGCCCATGGCGCGGGCACGGGTGATCATGGTCGGACGTCCTTCATCGAACAGGAAATAGGCCGCCTTCTCGCCGCGCGCGATGGCGCTCAGGCCAAACTGCACCGCCGTCGTCGTCTTGCCGACGCCCGAAGGCCCATTGAACAGCAAATTGGTGCCGACCGAAATGCCGCCGCCCAACATCTGATCCATGCGCTCCAGCCCGGTGGAAACCAACTGCTGGACATATTGACCATGATGTTCATTCGCGACCAGACGAGGGAAGATGGCCACGCCACCGGTCTCGATCACGAAGTCATGATAGCCACCGCGATATTTCACGCCGCGCATCTTCACGACGCGCAAGCGGCGGCGCTCGGTGCCATAATCCTGCGCCGCTTGTTCCAGCGTGATGACGCCATGGGCGATGCTGTGCAATTGCAGGTCGTTGGGGTCGGAACTGCGATCATCGAGCATCAGCACTGTGCAATGGCGCTGCGAGAAATATTGCTTCAACGCCAATATCTGGCGGCGATAACGCAGCGAATTTTGTGCCAGCAGCCGCATTTCCGACAGGCTATCGAACACCACCCGAACCGGCCGGATGCGATCGACGCACTCCATCACGCCCTGGATCGTCTCGCCCAATTCCACTTCGGACGGCTCCAGGATGGATTGCTCCGCTTCGGGGTCCAGCCCTTCGCCGCTGACCAGTTCGAACAGGTCGATATCGTCCAGCACCCAGTTATGGCTGCGCGCGACTTCCTTCAATTCCGCCGACGTTTCCGACAGGGTGATGTAAAGACCGCGCTCTCCCTGGCGCGCGCCTTCCAGCAGGAATTGCAGCGCGATCGTCGTCTTACCGCTGCCGGGCGTTCCTTCCAGCAAATAGGCGCGATTGGCCGTAAGGCCGCCACCCAAAATATTGTCCAGGTCCGCAATGCCGGTTGAAATCGTTACCTTGCGGTCTTCATTTGCCAGGTCCGTCATATCGTCCTCAAACTTTTGCGCTCACAGGGAGCCGGTTGTTTCAGAAACGATTTGACCGTGATTTTGGTCCATGAACGGCTGTTCACATGACCGGACATCAACCAAAATCACGTGGTTCATCGCAGGAAATCCGGCTTGGCGACCCGCATCCGGCGATAGCGCGCTTCGATGAGGCTAAAGACCCCGAACAGCCCCAGGCCAAAGGCCACGACGCTCAAAATGATGGTGCCTTCCTCCTGCGCCCGCAACTGTTTGAGGGCTTCGCCCAGACCACCCGCCTGATCAGGATCATGGTTCAGTGCGGCCGAAATTATGAACCAGCCGATCAGCGCGAATATCAATGCGCGTGCGGCATAACCACAGCGTCCGATCCAGCGCACATAGTCGGGGGCGGGGGTATCGCCATCCAGTTCGCGAAACTCCGCCTTATAGGCTTTGATCGCTTGCGTCGCGGCAACCGCAAAGAGAACCAGGCCAACCAGTACTAGAAGGACCACGCCGCCCGGCTGTGACAAAAGCCAAGCGGACCAGCTTTCGGCGCTCGCGTCGCCGGGACTGCCCTCCTGCGCCGATGTCTGGCGCAAGGCCAGGCGCGCTGCGGCGACCGCCAGGATGACATGGGAAATGCCGCTCATGGCATAGCCCACCCGCTTGAATTTACCCTTGAGCGTCCGGCTGCAATTTTCCGGGTCCATCGCCGCTTCGGTCAATCGCCATATCGCATAGCCGGCAAACCCCAGCGCGCAGATGGCCAGCAGCACATGGCCCAGCGGCGCATCGACCATGCTGCCCAGCGCACCCTGATTATCCTTCACTTGTCCACCCGTCGACGCGACGTCCAAAGCGAACCAGCCGATCAGGATGTAGACGAGTCCGCGCGCCGCAAAGCCGATGCGCGCGAATAGGGTCATACGGTCACTATAAGTCATGAGGCCTCCTGTCGGGGAGGCTAATGCGCGGTAAGTGCGGACGTTCCCTTGGAATCTTTTTCCATGGCTGGTTTGTCAGGCGGAACGCTAAGCGATGAACCCCTGTGCCGCGCTGGCAATATGCTCGGCCCATAGCGCCTGCCCCCCGGCGTCCTCGATCAGGTCTTGCCGCACCTCGATTTCCGCATAGCGCAACCCGTTGGGGAAAGCATGAAAGGGCACCGTATAGTCGGTGGCATCCATCGCATAGGGTTCATTGTCACCAACGACGACACCGGCAATCGACCGCAACTGGTCGAGCATCGACAGCGCGAAATCCGTCCGCCCTTGCCAATGCAATATGCCGATGTCCCAGGGACGGACATCACCGTTCAGCACCGGGGTAAAACTATGCAACGACAACAGGACCGTCTCGCGTCCTGCGGCCGTCCGGGCCGTGATCAGGTCCGCCATCGCCTGATGATAGGGTCGGTGGATCGCTCTCACCCGCTCTGCCTTCTCCGCCATCTCCAAATCGGCATTGCCGCCAATCACGGTGCCATCGGATAAAGCGGGTATCGCCTCGGCGTGCGCCGGGTCACGATTGCAATCGATAACCAGACGCGAATAGCTCTGGTGCAGAAAAGGGGCATCCAGCCGCCGCGCCAACGCATGGCCCAGCCCGTAAACCCCTATATCGACGGCGATGTGGCGCGCCCGATCGGCCGCGCTCAACCCCATATCCCCCAGCGCCCCTGGAATAGCCGCCCCCGCATGATCGCCGATGAGCAGGAACGGGGAGCCGCCTTCTGCGTTGAACAGCCCGAACGGCAACGGATCGCCCGGACCCAAGAGATTTTCTGCCGTGCGCCCGGCCATCAGGACATGACCCTATGCCGTTGCTCACCATCCGACACAGTACGACGTATCACTATCAGCAGCCGGTATCCCTGGGTGAACATCGCATCATGATGCGCCCTCGCGAGGCATTTGACCAGCGCTTGCTGTCCGCACGCCTCGACATCGATCCAGCGCCCAGCGAGTTGCGCTGGCTGCATGATGTCTTCGGCAATTCCGTCGCCATTGCCACATTCAAGGCGCGCGCCGCGCAATTGGTCGTCAACAGCGAAGCCACATTGGATCACGCTCCGCTCGCGCAAAAGCAGGTGGACGTTGAACCCTATGCCCGCCTTTTTCCTTTCACCTATTCGTCGGAGGACATGCCCGACCTGCTCCGGTCGATCGAACGGGAATATCATGATCCCGAACGCATCGTCGATAATTGGGCGCGCAGCTTCGTCAGCAATCATGGCAACACCAGCACGATTGCGCTGTTGACGGAAATCGCCACAGGCATCCAGCGCGAATTTACTTACGTCCCTCGCCATGAAAAGGGCACCCAGTCGCCCATAGAAACGCTCAAGCTGCGCCAGGGCACTTGCCGCGACTTTGCCGTGTTGATGATCGAGGCGGTGCGCGCTCTGGGTTTTGCCGCGCGGTTCGTTTCCGGTTATGTGTATAATCCTTCCCGATCCGAAGATGTGGTGGGCGGCGGCAACACCCATGCCTGGGTCCGCATCTTTCTGCCGGGTTCCGGCTGGGTCGAATTTGATCCCACCAACGGCATTATCGGCAATCGCGGCCTCATCCGCGTCGCCGTCGCGCGCGATCCCTATCAGGCGCTGCCCCTGTCGGGCACATGGTTCGGCCCGCCCGGCAGCTTCCTGAACATGGATGTGTCGGTCGATGTGCTGCGTGCCGACCCCAGCTTGTTTCCCTCGACCAACCATGGTGCCATCAACAGCCGACATATCGGCGCTTAAGGAAAGTACCCGTCCATGCTGATCCGCTGCGGATATGATATTGCCTTCAATACCGATGCGAAAACCGCCATGGTCGCGCTGCTGAGCGTGCATCCCTCGCGCCATCAGGATCTACGCACGCCCCAACGGCTGATTGCCAGCCCCGACATTCCGCTTTATCAGTTCGAAGATGGGTTCGGCAATGTCGCCACCCGCTTCGCTATCCCGCCCGGTGGCGTGACCCTGTCCTGCGATTTCGTGATAGAGGATAATGGCGAGCCCGACGTCCGCGCACCCGATGGCCCACAAATTCCGGTCGAGGATTTGCCCGACGCGGTGATGCCTTTCCTGCTCGGCAGCCGCTATTGCGAAACCGATCGGCTGATGGATGTCGCTTGGGGCAATTTCGCCCATTATGCCTCGGCCCGCGATCGGGTCGATGCGATCGTCGATTTCGTCCACAATCATATCGAGTTCGGCTATCATTATGCCCGGTCGGACAAGACCGCCTGGAACGGCTATCAGGAACGGCGCGGCGTATGCCGTGACTTTGCCCATCTCGCTGTCACCCTTTGCCGGTGCATGAATATCCCGGCGCGCTACTGCACCGGTTATCTGGGGGACATCGGCATCCCGCCGGTCGATGCGCCGATGGATTTCAGCGCCTGGTTCGACGTTTATATCGACGGCAACTGGTACACCTATGACGCCCGCCACAATCGTCCCCGCATTGGCCGCATCCTCATGGCGCGCGGACGCGATGCCACCGACGTCGCCCTGACCACCGCGTTCGGCCCCGCCAATCTGGTCCGGTTCGACGTCCATACCGATGAAGTGCAATCGATAGAGTAAGGGGCCGAGCCACCCCGTCTCGCGTCAGGAAAGGCCAAGCATCGATCTTGCAAAATGCACGACGAGCCGCCATTTGCCGCGCCGTTGACGCATTCAAAGGGTAAACCTGCCATGACGACTGAAACCGCTACCGCGCCCGAAACCCATGCTTTCGAAGCGGATGTTTCGAAGCTGCTGCGCATGATGGTGCATTCGGTCTATTCCGACCGTGACGTCTTCTTGCGCGAACTCATCTCCAATGCCGCCGATGCGTGCGAGAAGCTGCGCTATGAAGGCATCGCCACGCCCTCTCTGCTGGGCGATGACCCGCAGCCGCGCATCCGCGTTCTGCTGGACGCGGACCAGAACCGCCTAACGATCGAAGATAATGGCATCGGCATGACTGCCGCCGAAATGGGCGAGACGCTGGGCACGATCGCTCGGTCGGGCACCAAGGCATTTATGGAACGCCTGGCGGCCGAAGCGGGCAAGGAAGGTTCGCAACTGATCGGCCAGTTCGGCGTCGGTTTCTATTCCGCCTTCATGGTAGCGAGCCAGGTCGAGGTGTTTTCGCGCCGCGCCGGATCGGACGAGGCCGCCAGCTGGACCTCGGACGGGCAGGGCACCTACACCATCGCCCCGGTCGATTTGGCCAACGCTCCCACGCGCGGCACCCGCGTCGTCCTGCACCTGATGGAAGACGCCAAATCCTATGCCGAACGCTATACGGTCGAGCGCATCATCAAGGCGCAGTCGGGCCACGTCCCGGTCCCGATCATGCTGTTCGAAAAGCCTGATGCCGATGGCGTCGACATCGCCGATGGCGCCGCACTGTGGCTCAAGCCCAAGTCCGAGATCAGCGAAGAGGATTATGCCGACTTCTATCGCAGCGTCGCCGGCCAATATGACAAGCCCGCGCACACGGTCCATTATCGCGCCGAAGGCCGCTATGAATATTCGGTCCTGACCTTCATCCCCGAAACCAAGCCGTTCGACCTGTTCGACCCGGATCGCAAGGGGCATATCAAACTCTATGTCCGTCGCGTGTTCATCACCGACGAAGCACCGATCCTGCCCCGCTATCTGCGCTTCGTACGCGGGCTGGTGGACTCCGCCGACTTGCCGCTCAACATGTCGCGTGAAATGATTCAGGACAGCCCGGTGCTGGGCGCCATCCAGAAGGGCGTGACCGGCCGTCTGCTCGGCGACCTGCAGAAGTTGGCCGATAATGACGCAGAGGCCTATCAGCGCATCTGGGAGAATTTCGGCCCCGTCCTCAAGGAAGGGCTGTACGAGGATTTCGAACGGCGTGAGGCGCTGCTTGGCCTCGCCCGGTTCAAAAGCACGACATCGGGTGAAGGCTGGCGCTCGCTCAAAGACTATGTCGCGCAGCTTAAAGAGAACCAGACCGCCATCTATTATGCGACCGGCAGCGACCTTGACCGGCTGTCGACCTCGCCGCAGCTTGAAGGTTTCCGCGCGCGCGGCATCGAAGTGCTGCTGCTGCCCGATCAGGTCGATAATTTCTGGACCACGATGGGCGTCGATTATGAAGGCAAGCCGTTCAAGTCGGTGACGCAGGGCGGCGCGGACCTGGGCCTCATTCCGCTGGTCGAAGGCGCGGACAAGCCGACCGAGCCGGAAAATGCAGCCGTCGCCGACTTCCTCGCCTTCGCCAAGACGACCCTCGCCGACGCCGTATCCGATGTGCGTGCGTCGGACCGGCTGACGACCAGCGCTGTATGCCTGGTCGCGCCCGAAAGCGGCATGGACCGGCAATTGGAAAAGCTGCTCGCCAGCGCTGGCCAGCTCCCGACGGCGGCATTGCCTGTGCTGGAGATTAATCCGCGCCATGCCCTGATCCAGAAACTGGCGTCGAGCGACGACGCGGATGGTCTCAAGTCCGACCTCGCCCATTTGCTGCTCGACCAGGCCCGCATCGCCGATGGCGAACAACCCACCGACGCGCGCGCCTTCTCGGACCGGCTCGACCGACTGATGAGCCGCGCGGTCGGCTAAAAAACGGCGTTGGCCCGTCATCCATGCGATGACGGGCCATCCTCCGTGAGTTAGGGTGACAATCATGGTCAGCACATCGCCCTACCGCCGGATCGGCATCATCGGCACAGGCCGGGTCGCGTCCGCCATCGGCTGTGCGCTGGCCGCGCATTCTAATGACCCGCTCCTGATTTGGGGCCGCAACCCAGAGAAATGCGCCGAGGCTGTCGCCGTCATCGGGCGAGCGCAGGCAGCCGGAGATGTGGCCCAGATTGCGCGCGACTGCGATCTCATCATGCTCGCCGTCGCGGACGATGCCCTCGCACACATCGTCGTCGCTCTGGCACAGGCTGAACCCACCGACCGGCCACGATTCATCTTCCACGTCAGCGGGCGCAGCGGCGCGACCATATTGGACCCACTGCGCAGCGCCACGTCGATGACGGCGGCGATCCATCCCGCCATGACCTTCACCGGCAATCCGACGAACGAAGTCAAACATATGGTCGGCGCCCGCTTTGCCGTCACCGGATCGACCGAGCAAGCCAACGCAGCAGCGCTCAAGCTCGTGGCCTTGCTGGGCGGCATCATGGTGCCCATCGAAGAGGCGCAGCGCGCGCTCTATCACGCCGCTTTATGCCACGGTGCCAACCATCTGGTCACGCTGATTGCCGGTGCCTGCCAGGCACTCGCCGCCGCCGGTGTCGCCGAACCCTCGGCACTCCTCGCCCCCCTGGTACGCGCCGCGCTGGACGCCAGCCTCGATCACGGCATGGCAGGCCTCTCCGGCCCGCTGCTCCGCGGCGACGACGAAACGATCGCCAACCATCTCACGGCGCTTAGCCAACAATGCCCGACACTCCTGCCGCCCTATAAGGCGATGGCGCTGGCAACCCTGGACGAACTGGACAGGCACAATGGCGCGCCGCGATCCACCGTCGCTTGCCGAACGCTTCTTGAAAAAGACTGAGCGCAAAACCGCCCTGATTGCAGCGCACCGCCATTCCGCAGGGACTTCTACGTCATTCGACCCATAGCCTGCGAAGGCCTTCCACCTATCCTTTCGCATGTTTGATAGGATGCTGCATGATCCGCTGGCTGCTTTTTTCTTCTGCCGCCCTTCTCGCGATGGCAGCGATGTCGCGCGGACAGGCCGCGCCTGCGCAGGCACCTGGTTGGGATAATGCAGCCGCCACCCGCTATCTTGAAAGTCGCCTGACCTGGTGGCGGCAATGGCCCAAATCCGAACGGGATCATGGCACGCGCTGCGTATCATGTCATACCTCGCTGCCGCATGTTCTGGCGATGCCCGCTTTGCGCGCACAATCTGGCGAACATCGACAAAGCATCGATGAAATGGCCATGTTCGATGACGTGGTAAAACGCGTTTATCTGTGGGACGCGGTCGAGCCTTTCTACCCTGATCAGACGCGCGGCGTGCCCAAATCTGCCGAATCCCGCGGCGTCGAAGCGGTCCTGAACGCCCTGATCCTCACCACCCGCGATCAGGCAAGCGGGCATTTTGGCGCGGATACGCGACAGGCCTTCGCCAACATGTGGGGCGTCCAGATGAAGACGGGGGATCAAAATGGCGGCTTCACCTGGCTCAATTTCCGCCTCGAACCCTTTGAATCGACCAGCGCGTCATATTGGGGTGCAACCCTGGCGGCGCTCGCTGTTGCCCGTGCGCCCGACGGCTATGCCGCAAACCCGGCCATTGGGCCACAAGTCGAAGCGCTCCGCGCCTATCTGCGTGGCGGCATCGGCGGCGGCTCGCTCTATTCTCGCTCTCTCATCCTATGGGCGGACAGCCAGCTTCATGGGGTGTTGGTGCCAGAGCAACGTACCAAAATCCTCGCGGAATTGATGGCAAACCAGCGACCGGATGGCGGCTGGAACCTGCCGAGCCTATCGACATGGCAGCGCATCGATGGAACGAGTTTGCCACAGGAAAGCGACGGCTACGCCACCGCATCGGTCGCCGTCATTCTACGAGAAACAGGCGATCCGTCCACTGCAACCGCCCTAAAGCGCGCGCAAAAATGGTTGGCCACCCATCAGGACAAAAGCGGCGCGGTTCCGGCAAAGTCGATCAACAAGGATCGGCAACCCGGCACCGACGCCTATCTATTCATGACCGACGCGGCCACGGGTCTGGCAGGATTGGCCATGCAACCAAAGCAGCCATAGACACAGCTGGACCGCGATCTCTGAGCGGTTATAATCTGCTCGATCTTGGCGTTCGACCAGCTGCCGTTGCCGCTGGACCGCGATCTCTGAGCGGTTATAATCGCTGGCCGTTATGCTCGATCTGGAGAGCGGTTGCCGCTGGACCGCGATCTCTGAGCGGTTATAATCGCGTGCGCGCGCGTATCGCTCCCGGAAACGTTGCCGCTGGACCGCGATCTCTGAGCGGTTATAATCGCGGCGCTGTTGGCCGCAGGCTCGGTCATGTTGCCGCTGGACCGCGATCTCTGAGCGGTTATAATATCAGCAGCAACCAGCTTCACCGCATTCTGTTGCCGCTGGACCGCGATCTCTGAGCGGTTATAATCCCCGTGTGCCCACCCTGCTCCAAACTTCGTTGCCGCTGGACCGCGATCTCTGAGCGGTTATAATCAGGTGGTGCCAGCCTCGGTCCTGCACCTTGTTGCCGCTGGACCGCGATCTCTGAGCGGTTATAATAACGAGCGGCGGGTTTTCGTTGCCAGCGAAGTTGCCGCTGGACCGCGATCTCTGAGCGGTTATAATACCGCAGTTCATTGGAATTTCATGGCGCAGTTGCCGCTGGACCGCGATCTCTGAGCGGTTATAATTGACGTGAGTACGACTCTGAATAGTAAGTTGTTGCCGCTGGACCGCGATCTCTGAGCGGTTATAATCGCGCGCCGATCACGTCGCCCGCAATGGCAGTTGCCGCTGGACCGCGATCTCTGAGCGGTTATAATCGAGGCGGCGGGCGGCGATGGAAAGTCCAAGTTGCCGCTGGACCGCGATCTCTGAGCGGTTATAATGAACGCGCTCACATCGACCTTAGCCGCCAAGTTGCCGCTGGACCGCGATCTCTGAGCGGTTATAATGCAACGGTAGAGGGGCAAACGCCTGTAGCCGTTGCCGCTGGACCGCGATCTCTGAGCGGTTATAATCCACGGTATCTTGTCCTCGCGAACTTGCGAGTTGCCGCTGGACCGCGATCTCTGAGCGGTTATAATGTGGATCAGCGATTGGGCGCGGGTTAGGGTGTTGCCGCTGGACCGCGATCTCTGAGCGGTTATAATTGCCGAAGGTGAACAGTGCGCCAAGCCGCTGTTGCCGCTGGACCGCGATCTCTGAGCGGTTATAATGTTGTGCGATCATGCCGAAATGCCAGCGAGGTTGCCGCTGGACCGCGATCTCTGAGCGGTTATAATGTGGTCTATTGGTTCAAGTCCTCGCTGGAGTTGCCGCTGGACCGCGATCTCTGAGCGGTTATAATGGATCCGTCGTTATCGCATTGAAAACCAAAGCGATAACGACGGATCGGCCGCCTTCAAAACGACCCGAATCGCTAAAATAAAGCCAGCTGATCGGGGTTTTTCCGCTGCCGCCTGCGCCGTTGCCCTGAAAATCGCACGATATTCTCATATTGCCGGTCCGTGAAACTGAGGATGTGGACATCGCCATTATCGGGGAGCTTCGCTTCGACTCGCCGCATGTAGGTTTCAAACTGCTCCTTGCCGTTGCAGAAACGAGCATAGACGGAAAACTGGCTTTTCTCAAAGCCTTCGTCCAGCAGGAACTCGCGAAATTTGGTCGCGGCACGGGCCTGCTCCTTGGTGCCCACGGGCAGGTCGAACATCACGAAAATCCACATCAGGCGATATCCGCTTAGTTGGTTCGCGCTCACGGGAGTAGCGCGTCGAGCCCGGCCAGTTCCAGCGTAGAAGGCGGGACCGGAAGAATGATGTCGCTCGCCAGCCCACTTTGAAACGCCCGCGCCAGGCTTTGGGCAGCCCGATTGGCTGCGCCTGCCACCGTCGTCGTGCCGTCCGCTCCAGGCAGGTCGAGCGCGATCAGCCCGGCAAAGGCGCGCTTGGCTTCGGGCGTCACCCTATCGATGCCGCGCGCCGCCATCCGCACCGCCAGTCCATCGACAAGCGGCCGAAAAGGCTCGATCAGGTCGTCGGCCAGGGCAAAGGCATTGGTCCGGTTGGCATGATGCACCCCGATCGAGGGATGCAGGCCCGATGCCACCACGGCGCGCGCGCACAGCGATCGCAGCACGGTATAGCCATAGTTGAGCAGGGCGTTGATATCCTCGGCATCCCGATCGCGACGAAAACTCTCGCCCATCAGCAACGGCCAATAGCGGCGCGCCGCCTGGGCCTCGACATTGTCCGGGTCGCCCGACCCGACCCGCCTGGCCAGCAGGTCGAACGCGGAGGCCGACACGCCATTGGCCTCCAAAATCGCCGCCTGCCACCGGATCTTGGCGATGATGATCCGCCGCCAAAGCTGCTTGGACAGCGGTTTGCCCGCCTCCCATTGCGCCCGGATGCGGCTGTTCTGAGCGTGGTGTCCGTCAAGCGGCAGACATACGGCGACGGGCGCATGATTGCTGCCGCATAGCAGCATGATCGCGCCCCGCTGCGCCAGCGCTACGATTAGATTGGTGGACCAGCTTATCCCATGGGCATGGACGATGACGGCGGCGACATCGTCCAGTGGTATCCGCCCCACTTCTTCCCGATCCTGCGACACGATCAGAAAACCGCGATAGGCCGACAGATGACGGCCGTCGGTCGCGATGTCGACGATCCGGTCCATGCCTGTTGCCGCGCCCGCTCAGCTCGGCTTGCGCGTCTTGCGCTGCTTCGAGCGCGCGGGAAAACCGGGGTCCAGCACCCGGCCTAACTCGTCGATCCGCACCTGACGCGCCTTGGCCTTCTTCAAGCCGCCACATGTCGGTGAGAAATATTTGAACGGATCATCATCATTGGATGCGGCATCGCGACGTTTCAAATCGCCCGCCTGTTGCGGCTCAGCCAATGTGATTTGACCATTCTGGCCGAATTTCACGACGCGCATGAGCTTTCGTTCTTCTCCATCTCGCTCAATCGCCACCAGATCATTTTGATGAAGGCTCAGAACCTTGCGCGCTGCGGGATGGGGTCGTGGCTGGACATCAGACTGGTGTGCATCAAAAGTGGAAACGACGCTCGACAGCGCCACCCCATCTATGTCGTTCCAACTCGTCACCCACTTGCCTCCGGGCAATTCCCACACATCATATCTGTAGTTGGAATCACCTTTATAGCCTTTGTAGATGTGTCCATTTCGGTCACGAATGGGAATGACGCTCAGCGGTTCGGTCACGCGCACGCGGCGGACGCCACCATAGGGATGCCATTCGCGACTGCCAAACTCACCAATCGCCTTGTCGAACGCCTTGCCCTCCAGTCCATCGAGATGCTGGTAGAGCGCAGCCTTCAACTCAGGGTCGCGCACACGGTCAATGTCGGCCAGCTTCTTGAAACTCGACAGCGGCACCCGGCGCACCACGATGCTGTTGCCCTTGGCGTCGGTCTCCCCGGTAAAGCCATAGGCGGTGTCATTATGCAGCCGCCCGGCGGTCGCGTCCTTGCCCTTGGGCAGGCCCGCTTTCGACGCCGTGCCATGATCGGTACGGTGGCTGACGGTAATGGCATTGACGGCCGTGCGCAGATCATCGCGGAATCCTTCCCACGGTTCGGGAATGATGATCCGTTCGCGTCCTTCCGCGCCTTCCTGACCCGAAGCCCGCGCAATCCTGTTCAGCATTCCCCGGTCCACGATCGCCACCACCACCGCGTCGATCGCATGATGGCGATGATCCAGCCGGTTCTTGGCCTGATCCGCGCCGCCGCCGAAATTATGATCGGGCAACAGGTCGTTGAGGCCCAGCTTGCGCCGCACCATCTCGGTCAGGCGGCCGGGCGAAACCCAGATATGGCCGCTCCCTTCGCCCTTGTCGGGATAGAGCGTCGCCAGATATTCGCGCGACAGCCGGGCGAGATATTGGGTGTCGATCAGATGCCGAGCCTGAAACCCGCCGTCATCCTTGAACTTTTCCATCGCATCCGGCTCGAACCGCCAGCGCTTGTTGCGCGGCAATTGCGCGGCGCGCGCGGCAATCTCTTCCCAGCGGGCGCTATGCCCCCACGCTTCATAGGGGGACCGTTTGCGCTTCTCCCGATTGGCCTCGCGGGTGCAGACGATCTTGTTGCCATTGCTGTCGTCCAGCGTCGCGGTGAATGGCAGGATATGATCGACCTCGACCGCAGCGGAAAACAGCATGTCGATGGAAATCTGCACGCCACTATAGATGCACCGCCGGTCCAGTACATTGGCCGGATTCAGTTCCTCCCATAATTTCAGCAAGGCCCGGTTCGCACCGGTATCGGGCTTGCCGATCGCCAACAGCTTTTCCGACCGCCGTTCCGCATCCAGCCGATTGCTGTTATTCTCCTTATTGATCCGCTTCTTGTCCTCATCCGTCAGCTTCAGTTCGCGCGCCAGCTCGATCGCGATTTCGGCGGGCGGGCCATAGGCGCGGATCAGCCGGTTGACGATCCGCCGCAACTGATTGAGCCCGATATGGACGGTGGGATTGGTCAGCCGACCAACGCGCATTTCATCCGAATCGGACGGATCTCCCGTCCCCGGCATGATGTGCCGCTCCAGCGCCACGCCATAATAGGGCAATTGCGGTCGCCCCTCTTCGTCCTCGAAGACCTCGCCCGTGCGCCGGTCGCTATGATGGCCCAGGCCCGCCGCCGTGACCGCTTCGCTATATACCAGCACTCGACCATCCTTCTCACCGTCGCGCAGCGCGTCGATCAGCTTGCGTGTCGCGGTCTCGCCGAACCGACCATAGCCCTGCGGCAACGGCGCATTGGTGACGGCTCGCGTCTGTTCCGGCGTTAACTCGTAACGCTCGGCCAGCCAGGCGCGAAAAGCCGCATCCTCCGCGTCGCTTTCGACATCGCCCAGCCGCTCGATCACTGCCCATTGCTCTTCGATCGACAAATGCACCCAGCGATTGCCGAAGCGCGTCTTGCTCCCCATCGCCGCCGCGACTTCATCGCCCTTCAACTCGGTGCGGTTTTCGCTCTCCTTGTTAAAACGCGCGTCGGGGTCTAGCTTGAGCGTCTTTCGCAGGCTTTCGAAACTGACCTTGTTGCGATCCTTGAGCTTGAGGAACAGCGTATCGCGTTCCTCGCGCGTCAGACGCTGCGCGACTTCGCCCGGCCGCACGATCATCAGCGCATTAAGTTCTTCCAGCAAGCGGCGGCGCTGGAACAAGGGATGCGCCTTGGGCAGCCGCCGGTCACCCGCGATCAGCGTACACATGCCGATCTGCGGTGCTTTCAAGGGGCGCTGGTAAAAGACGATCTCGAACAGGCGCTCATACACGTCGTCAGTCAGCACGTCGGGATGATGCGCCGCTTGCGCCTCCCAAATGGCCGCAAATTCCTCCTCCAGCAGGTCGCGGCCAGGGTAAAAATCATACCCATCGCCCTTGGCGTCTTCGCCGCTTTCAGGGCGCAGTCGTGTCCGGACCGGGGGAATGGCATTGGCGTCCGTCGCGCTGGCACGGCGTCGGTGCAACCATTCGCCATAGGTACGCGCGCCATTCTCGGCCATGGCCTCACGCGCACGATCAACGCCGATCGCGATCTTGCCTGCGTCGTCATCCGCTTTCCTATCGGCCTTCCGGTTGGATTTGAAACCGCGCCGCTGGTTGAGATGAAAGAGCGCCCGGCCCAATTCATGCAGCGACAGCGCCTCATCCAGCGCCCGTGCGCGGAGCGCATAGGGGTCGAGCGCGGCCAGCGCCTTGCGTTCACCTTCATCCTCAGGGAACAACCCGTCAGCGACGAGATATTTGAGCAACGCCCGCTGCCGCTGCTGAAAGCGATCCCGCCGCCGCCGCATCGCCCGCGCATCGCGCCGGTCCACCGCGAGCGAGGCCCCGGACTTGGGATCACGGCCATCGCTGAAAATCCGCGAACCGGCGGCCAGAATGCCGATCGGCTTGCCATCGGTCGGCGCATCGAGTTCGATTGCCGCCCAACCCAGCGAATTGGCCCCCAGGTCAGCGCCCAAGCGCCAATATATATGCTTTTTGCCTGTCATGACCATCCACCCCCAGAAGAGAAAATCCAATGGGCCAAGTTACTTGGTTAAGGTCAAGGCAAATTCTGCGCCGAAATGGGTCTGTCGATCATTGTCACTATTGACGGCGGTTGGTGCCTGTGCGAACTTAAAGCCTCAGAGATCGCGGTCTGGCAGTTAACAAGTGTCAGTACGCACCAGATAAGGGCGACGCTCCGGCGTCGCCTTTTTTGTGCGCGTTACCCGTCAGCCTGCGCTGATCCTTCCACCTGCCGATCGGCAAAGCGGAACACCGCATCGTTGAACGCATCATTGGCGTCGCCCGCCACCATATGGTGCGCGCCGTCGATATGCACATAGTCGGCATGCGGCACCATCTCTAGGAAAGCCCGCGCCCCTTCCTCGGTCACGATCCGGCTGCGCCCGCCCCGTATCAGCAGTGTCGGTATCGTCAGCGCCCGCGCCGCCGTCTCCAGCACGGTCGGTCCTTCCGCCTCCTGCTTGGCATCCACGCCCATCGTCATGAAGGCCGGGTCCCAATGCCAATACCAGCGCGCGCCGCGTTGCCGCAAATTCTTCGCCAGTCCCCGGCTGCTCTGCGGCTTGTCACGATGCGGCAGATAGGCCGAAACCGCCGCTGCCGCCTCCTCGATCGAGGCAAAGCCGTCCGACCCGGCGTTCATGAAGGCGATCACCTCATTCGCCCCCTCCATGTCCACCGTTGCGGTGATATCCACCAACACCAGCGCTCTGATCGCGGCGGGATCGGCGGCGGCCACGATCATGCCCACGATCCCACCCAGCGACGCCCCCACCACCACCGGAGGTCGGTCCAATTGCGCCAGCACCGCGCGCAAATCATCGGCAAAGACGGTCAGGTCATAGCGTCCATCGGGCGACCATCCGCTGTCGCCATGCCCGCGCAAATCCATGGATAGCGCGCGAAACCCGTGGCGCCCCGCCTCGACCAGCGCCTTGCCCCAGCTTTGCCGCGTCTGCCCGCTGCCATGCAGGAACAGGATGGGCTGGCCATCCACCGGCCCGGTGACGTCCGCGGCCAGGTCTACGTCCGCCCCCCGCAGTGTCTGTCTTTCGATCGCGCTCATGCCAGCCATTGTTACGCCTTTATCGCTGCACGGAAATCCTCATTCTTCAGGAACAGCGACGTATTGTCCGCGCCCAGATGCGTCCATTTGAGGTTCAACCCGCCATCCACCATTATCGTCTGCCCAGTGATATAGCTCGACAGGTCGGACAATAAGAAGGCGATGGCCCCCGCCTGTTCCTCCGGCTGGGCACGCCGTCCCATGGCGATCGCCGCCTGGTCCCGCGCCACATCCTCATCGATATAAGCGCCCGATCCCGGCGTGATCGTCATGCCCGGCGCAACGGTATTGACGCGGATATTGTCGAGCGCCAGTTCGGTCGCCAGCGTGCGTGTCGCCGCGACGATCGCCGCTTTCGCCGTGCCATAGGCGATGTGATAGGGCGCGCTGTTCATCCCGCTGATCGATGACACACCCACGATCGCACCCGGATTGCCCCGCGCCCGCAATTCCCGCGCCACCGCCTGGCTCATGAAGAACATCGTCTCCAGATTCTGCTCGAACAACGCGCGCCAGTCCGCCCGCGCCACCCGCTCGGCCCGCATCCAGGTCTGCGGGGCAGCACCGCCCGCCACATTGGCCAGCCCATGAAGCGTGCCGGGGGCCGCCACCGCCGCCTCCATCACCTTCGCCACGCCTTCGTCCGTCCCGACATCGGCAATGACCGGCACGATCGCGAACCCTTTCGCAATCAGCGGCGCGATATGCGCGTCGAACTTGGCCTGCGTCCGTCCGGCGGCAATCACGGTCGCACCCGCCTGCGCCAGCATCTTGGTCGTCGCGGTACCGATGCCGCCGCCCGCCGCGCCGGTGACGATGATCGTCCGGCCCGTGAAATCCATCAATTGCTGCGCCATGTCCGACATCCTCATCCGGCTTTTTACGCGCTCAACCTAACCCGCGCGGCCAAGCCCTAAACAGAGGGCCCAGCGAAACATCGCTCCCGCGCTAACCGCGCAGGCCGCATTGCAAATGAACAGTGTTGTTGATTAGTTGCCGGAAACAACAAGCTGCCATGGAGCGGATATGAGCTGCACTCCCACCCGGACGCCAGCGCCCGATACATTCGATATCCCGACGCTGCGCGCAAAATATCGCGAGGAGCGCGACAAGCGCCTGCGCGGTGACGGGCAGGGGCAGTATCAACCGACCACCGACGACATGACGCACAGCTATGATGTCGATCCGCACATGGCCGTCACCCCGCGCGACCCGCTGGTCGAGGAGCTTGACGTGCTGGTGCTGGGTGGGGGCTTTGCCGGGGTGTTGGCCAGCTATCATCTGACCAAGCAGGGCGTCACCGATTTCCGCAATATCGACCATGCCGGCGACTTTGGCGGCGTCTGGTACTGGAACCGCTATCCCGGCATCCAATGCGATAATGACGCTTATTGTTACCTGCCGCTACTCGAAGAAACCGGCTTCATGCCGTCCAAGAAATTCGCCGACGGCGCGGAGATTCAAGCCTATATCAAACAGATCGCCCAGCGCTTCGGCTTCCACGATCGCGCCCTGTTCCACACCCTCGTCACTGCGCTCAGATGGGACAACGCGCTCCAGCGCTGGCATGTCGAAACCAGCCGCGGCGATCATTTTCGCGCCCGCTTCGTCATCATGGGCTGCGGCGTCCTCAACATGCCCAAATTGCCGGGGATCGAGGGAATAGTCCGCTATCAGGGCAAGATCTTCCACACTGCCCGCTGGGACTATGGCTATACCGGCGGCAGCTACGAAAGCCCGGTGCTGGACAAGCTTGCCGACAAGCGCGTCGCGATCCTCGGCACCGGGGCCACCGCGATCCAGGCGGTGCCGCATCTCGCCCGCTACGCAAAGCAGCTCTACGTCATTCAGCGCACGCCATCGACCGTGGACGAACGGCCCAATCCGCCGACCGATCCTAATTGGGCGGAAGCGCTGCAACCCGGCTGGCAGGCCGAGCGCCAGGCCAATTTCCACCGCGCCGCGATGGAATTTTTCCTGCCCGGTGAGCAGGATCTGATCTGCGACATCTGGACCGAAATCGCGCGCAACCTCCACGCCGAACTGGAAGCTGAAGGCTGGCCGGAACTGTCGCCCGAAGAATTCACGGCCCGCCGCGAAGTGGTGGACTATCGCGTCATGGAAAGGCTGCGCACCCGCGTCGATGAGATGGTCAAGGACAAGGCGACCGCCGCCTCGCTCAAGCCCTGGTATCGCTTCCTGTGCAAGCGCCCGCTCTCCAGCAACGACTTCTACGCCGCCTTCAATCAGCCCAATGTGCAACTGGTCGACGTGTCCGACGCGAAAGGGCTGGAGCGGATGACGGAGACGGGCTTCGTCTCGAACGGCGTCGACTATGACGTCGACTGCATGATCTTCGCCAGCGGCTTTGAAGTCACCAGCGACCTCAAGCGCCGCTGGGGCATCGATGTGGTGGAGGGGCGCAATGGCCTGTCCATCTACGATCATTGGGCAAACGGGCCAAAGACGCTGCACGGCACCATGACCCATGGTTTCCCTAACCAGTTCTTCATCGGCTATATTCAGGGCGGCCTCAACGCCAGCGTCACCGAACAATTCGGGCGGCAGGCGGAACATATCGCCCACATCATCCAGGCGACGATGGCAAAGGGCGCGGCCTCGGTCGAAACCACGGCGGACGCGCAGGACGCCTATGTCCAGCATTTCCACGATGTGGAATATGACACTTCCGCCTTCCAGATCGAATGTACGCCAAGCTATTTCACCAATGAAGGCCAGGTCAAAGCACCCTGGGCGCTGTTCCGCAGCTACGGCCCCGGCTGGGGCGCGTTCCAGACATTGTTGCAGGACTGGCGCGCACGCGGTGACCTTGCGGGCATGGAATTGCGGTCATGATCGCCGGGGGGAGGACGCCGCCCGGCCACCGGCTTTCGCTTGGGATTGGCCGTTCGTTCGCAATCATCGGACGGCCGGGAACAGGCTGCGGGAGCATGGCATGAACAGCCCGACCACCATCGCCATCGAGGATCTGACCAAGCCGCTGACCTACCCGGTCGAGGCCTTCCTGTCGCGCGACTATGCGCTCGCCGAAAAGGAAAAGCTCTGGCCCAAAGTGTGGCAGGTCGCCGCGCGGGTTGAGGAATTGCCGGACGTCGGCGACTGGCTGACCTATGATATTTGCGACGACAGCATCATCGTCATCCGCGTCGCGCCTGATCGGCTCAAGGCCTATCACAATGTCTGTCCGCATCGCGGGCGGCAGTTAGTGGATGTGCCTGAAGGCGCGCACTCGGCCAAGGGCAACAAGCGTCGCAATTTCATCTGCGGCTTCCACGGCTGGACCTTCGATATTGACGGCAATAACAGCTATATCCTCGATCCGCAGGACTGGCAGGGCGCCCTGACGCCCGACTGTACGCACCTTTCCGAAGTGAAGGTCGATCTGTGGGGCGGCTGGATCTGGATTCACATGGATCTGGATGCTGACCCCGTGACCGAGTTTCTGGGCGACGCCGGACGCATCCTATCCTATTTCGAGATGGACAAGATGCGCTACAAATGGCGCAAATGGGTGGTCTATCCCTCCAACTGGAAGACCGCGCTCGAAGCCTTCATGGAACCCTATCATGTCGCGGGCACGCATAGCCAGTTGCTCGCCTATGGCGACTATTATGCCTATAGCGCGGCTTATGGTTTGCACGGGGTAAGCGGTTTCGACCAGCGCGACCCCGCCTTCGCCATGAGCCAGAGCAGCAGCGTCACGCGGGCAGGGAAGGGCGACGATCCGCGCCGCTCGACCTATGAGCTGATCCGCGAAAATTACGAGACGCTCAACTATGCCGCGTCCACGCAAACGCTGGTCAATGCCGCCAGCCGCTTGGTCGATGAATTGCCCGAAGGCACGGCGGCCGCCGATGTCATCGCCCATTGGCTGAAATCGGCGCGGGCGGACGACGCCGCCCGCGGCGTCTTCTGGCCCGACATTCCGCCAGAAGTGATGGCCGAGGCCGGCCTCGCCTGGCACGTCTTTCCCAACATGTCGGTGTTGCAGGGGATCACCTTCGCGCTCTGCTATCGCGCGCGGCCCTTCGGCGACGATCCCAACATGTGCATCTTCGAATCCTACGCGATCGAACGATTCCCCGAAGGCGAGGAACCGGCGACTGAATGGGAACATGCCGAACCGACGGCGGAAGGATGGGGCGCGATCCTCGCCCAAGACTTCTCGAACATGAAATGGGTGCAGAAGGGGATGAAGTCGCGCGGCTTTCGCGGGCCGCTGCCCAATCCGCACCAGGAACGCAAGATCACCAATTTCCACCGCAACCTCGCCGCGTACATGGGTACGGGCGCACCGAGGCTATTGAAATGAGCTACGACGATCCCAAGCCTACTACCGCTGCAACCGCATCGGGCAAGCCAGGCACGCCAGTCTATAAGCGTGTCCTCGACCTGTTCGAGGCCGAAGGCATCCACACCCTGTTCGGCATCCCCGATCCGAACTTCGTCCATATGTTCCTGGAGGCCGAACGGCGCGGCTGGACCGTGGTTGCGCCTCATCATGAAGCCGCTGCCGGCTTCATGGCCGAAGCCGCCTCGCGCATCACCGGCAAGCCGGCTGTCGCTGTCGGCACGTTGGGGCCGGGCATCGCCAATATGGCGCCCGCCATCCAATGCGCGCTGGTCGAACATTCGCCCGTCATCTTCCTGTCGGGTCAGCGCGCCCGCGTCACTGAACAGCGCGTCCGCCGCGGCCGCATCCAGTTCGTCAAGCAAATGCCGCTGTTCGAAAATTCGGTGAAATATGCGGCATCGATCGAATATGCCGATCAGACCGACGAAGTGATCCGCGAAGGCATCCGCAAGGCGATGGGCGGCACCCCTGGCCCCGTCTATATCGAATATCCCAGCCACATCATTCTGGAAGAGCTGGACCTGCCCGCACCGCTGGTGCCGGAACGCTATCGCCTGGTCAATCAAGGCGCGGACATCGACCGGGTCCACGAAGCCGCCAAACTGATCCGCGAAGCCAAGAACCCGATCCTGCTGGTTGGCCATGGCGTCCACACGTCACGTACCGGCGCAGCGGTCAAGCAACTGGCCGATCTGATGAACTGCCCCGTCATCCAGACGTCGGGCGGCACCAGCTATATCAAGGGTCTCGAAGACCGCACCTTCCAATATGTCTTCTCCAAGGCCTCGATCGAGGCCGTCACCGAGTCCGACCTCGTGCTGGCGCTTGGCACTGAACTCGGCGAGCCGGTTCATTTCGGCAAATGGCGCTACTGGCAGAAGAATGAAGCGATCCGCAAATGGATCTATGTCGAACAGGATGCCTCGGCCATCGGCGTCAACCGCCCGATCGACGTGCCCTTGGTCGGCGATCTGCGCGGCGTCGTCCCGCAGCTTGTCGCCGCGCTCAAGGACACACCGCGCGTGCCGGCCCCGATGCTGGAAGCCTTCATGCGCGACGGCCAGGCGGAACTGGATGAACTGGCGGCGGAATCGCTGACCAAGAGCGATGGTACCGGCGATCTCGCCATCCATCCCGCGCGCCTCGCGGTCGAAGCGACGCAGGCCTTCCCCAAGGACGGCATTATGATCCGCGACGGCGGCGCGGGCGTCATCTTCCAATGGACCTATTCGCAGTGCAAGCCGCATGACGTGATCTGGAACCAGAATTTCGGTCATATCGGCACCGGCATCCCCTATGCCACCGGCGCGATGCTGGCGGACAAGGCGGCAACCGGCATATCGCGCCCGGCGATGCTGCTGACCTCGGACAGCAGCTTCCTCTTCCATATCGGCGAACTGGAAGTCGCCGCGCGCTGCAAGCTGCCGTTGGTCTGCGTCGTCGGCGTCGACAATGCCTGGGGTCTGGAAGTCGGCGTCTACAAGCGCACCTTTGGCCAGGGCACTGAAGAAACCGGCACCCACTGGAGCAAGGATGTTCGTTTCGACAAGATCGGCGAAGGCTTTGGCTGCCACGGCGAATATGTGACCCGCGCCGAAGACATCAAACCCGCGATCGAACGCGCCTACGCCAGCGGCAAGGTCGGCGTCGTCCATGTCGTCATCGACCCCAAAGCCAATTCGGAAGAGATGCCCAAATATGCCGAATTCCGCACCTGGTACGCGGAAGGCACACAGTAAGCCGGATAAATTCCTCCCCTTGCAGGGGAGGGGGACCGCCGCGTAGCGGTGGTGGAGGGGCGTCACCCTATCGAGAGCATGACACCCCTCCGTCAGGCCTTCGGCCTGCCACCTCCCCCGCCGGGGGAGGATCAATGACGGAGACACCCATGCGCGACCATCTACACTTCTACATTGACGGCCAGTGGGTAGACCCGGTCGCGCCCAAGACGGCCGAAGTCATCAACCCCGCAACCGAAACCGTCGCAGGCCATATCGCGCTTGGCTCCGCGGCGGACGTGGACAAAGCTGTCGCCGCCGCCCGCCGTGCTTTCCCCATCTGGTCGGAAACCACTCGCGAACAACGGCTCGACCTGCTCAAAGCCATCCAGGCTGAATATCAGCGCCGCATGGCGGACTTGGGCGAGGCGATCCGCGAGGAAATGGGCGCGCCATCGGGCCTCGCCAACGGCTTCCATGTCGGCCTCGGCGCAGGCCATCTCCAGACCGCCATCGAATTGCTGGAGACATTCCCGTTCGAGGAACTGCGCGGACCCACGCTGATCCGCCGTGAACCCATCGGCGTCTGCGGCCTCATCACGCCCTGGAACTGGCCGATGAACCAGACCTGCGTCAAGGTCTTCCCCGCGCTCGCCACCGGCTGCACCATGATCCTCAAACCCCCACAGCTCGCGCCTTTCTCTGCGCAGATCCTCGCCGAAATCATCGACGCAGCAGGCGTACCTGCGGGCGTGTTCAACATGATCCAGGGGCAGGGCAGCGTCATCGGCACCGCGCTTTCGACCCACGACGATGTCGACATGATCAGCTTCACCGGCTCCGAACCCGTCGGCGTCCAGATCCAAAAGGACGCCGCCACCACGGTCAAGCGCGTCGGCCTCGAACTCGGCGGCAAGAGCGCCTTCATCGTGCTGGATGACGCGGCGCTGGCTGAAAACGTCACCGGCGCGACCGCAGGCATGATGGGCAATAGCGGCCAGACCTGCAGCGCCGGATCGCGCCTGCTCGTCCCCGCATCCCGCCTCGACGAAGCGCTCGCCGCCGCCAAGGCTGCAGCACAAGCCGTCACCGTTGGCGACCCGGCAGGCGACGTCGCCATGGGGCCGGTCGTGTCGAAGGCGCAATATAATATCATTCAGGACTATATCGCCAAAGGCGCCGAAGAAGGCGCCACCCTCGTCGCAGGCGGCCCCGGCCGCCCCGAAGGCATCGAGAAGGGCTGGTTCGTTCGCCCCACCGTCTTCCTCGGCACCAACGACATGCTCATCGCCCGCGAAGAGATTTTCGGCCCCGTGCTGGTCATCATCCCCTATGACGACATCGACCATGCCGTCGCCATCGCCAATGACAGCCCCTTCGGCCTCGCGGGATACGTCAACGGTTTGGACACCGCCCAGGTCCACGCCGTGGCCCGTCGCCTGCGCACCGGCTGGGTCAGCATGAATGGCGGCTTCGATTTCCACGCCCCCTTCGGCGGTTACAAGCGCAGCGGCAATGGGCGCGAATGGGGCGAGTATGGCTTCCACGAATATCTCGAAGTCAAATCCATGCTCGGTTACGCCTGACATGGCCCAAGGCGCTTCTGCCCGCATCGCGCCCAGCGGCATGGCGGCGGCGGAAGGGTGGAGCCTCGAACGCCTCACACCCCCCAGCCGCCTCTACGGCGCGAACGGCCTCGCCACCGGCCCGGACGGCCGCCTCTATGTCGCCCAGGTCGGCGGCAGCCAGGTCAGCGCGATCGACGTCGATACAGGCACCATCTCGACCATCAGCCCGATGGGCGGCGCGATCGTCGCGCCCGACGATCTGGTGTTCGATGATGCTGGCAATCTCTACCTCACCGAAATCACCGAAGGCCGCGTGTCGATGCTCACGCCCGACGGGAAATCGCGCGTCCTCTATGGCGACATGCCCGTCGCCAACCCGATCACCTGGCATCAGGGCCGCCTGATCGCGGGCGAATGCCGCATGGGCGCGCGGATCATGGAACTGGACCGCGACGGCGGCGCGCCCCGCCTGATCCTCGACAATATCCCCATGGCCAACGCCTTTCAGGTCGGCCCTGACGGCAAACTCTATGTCCCCGTCATGGGCGCCAATGAAATCTGGCGCGTGGACCTGAAAACCGGCGCGCATGACGTCGTCGCAGGCGACCTTGGCGTGCCGGACTCGGTCAAGTTCGACAGCAAGGGGCGCATCGTCACCACCCAGGTCGCCAGCGGCCAGGTGCTGCGCATCGACCCGGTCAGCGGCACCCGCGAAATCCTTGCCGATCTTGGTCCCGGCCTCGACAATGTCAGCTTCATCGGCGACCGCATCTTCATCTCCAGCATCCCCGGCGAAATCACCGAATTGCTGGGCGATGGCAATATCCGCCCGGTCGTCCCCCGCGCGCTGCAATGGCCGCTCGGCCTCGCCATGGGTGCGGATGGCGCGCTGTTCGTCGCGGACGGCACGTTCGGCTACACGCTCCGCCCCGGCGGCGCGCCCCAACTGGCGGGCATGATCTTCCATCCCGGCTGTCCCGGCTATATGCGCGGCGTCGCAGCGGGATCGCAATCGGGCGAATGGATCATCACCACCGGCACCGGCGGCGTCGCACGCTATCGGCCGGGCGAGGGGGCCAGCGACTTCCTCTCCCACGGCCATGACCGCCTCATGGGCGTCGCGCTCGCCCCGGACGGCGCAGTCGTCTTCGCCGAACAGGGCAGCGGACGCCTATTATCGGCCAGCAACGGTTCGGTTGAAACGCTCACCGAAGGCCTGGACCAGCCGATGGGCGTCGCCATCGACGCCAACGGCATCCTGTACGCCTCGCAAACGGGCAAAGTGATCAAGCTGGTCGGCGGACGGATCGAAACAGTTGTCGACGGGCTGGAAAAACCCGAAGGCATCGCCATCATCGGCAACCGCTTGTTCGTGGTGGATACCGGCACCAAATCACTGATCGGTTGCACCCTGTCGGGCGGAGACCGGAACGTGCTGGCCACCAACTTGCCAGTCGGCGCGCCGATCGGCATCACGCCGCATTATCTCGGCCCGATCGGCGACATGGCTGGCCCGATGATCAATTTCTGCGGCCTGACCGCAGGACCGGACGGCACGCTCTACCTGTCGGGCGACGCCGAAGGCAGCGTCCTGGCCCTAAGGCTGACTGCATAAACCTCCGTTCGTTTCGAGCGAAGTCGAGAAACCTGCGCGCTCCGTTTCTCGACTTCGCTCGAAACGAACGGATATATATTACGCCCCACCCAATTGCCCCGACAAAGCCCCCGCCGCCTCCACCAGCGCTTCCTGCAACGCTCCCAAGTCGCGCCCCAGCGCCGCGCCGATTCCGATCGCCACCAGCGCATGAACTGGCCGCCCCGCGCCCTTCCACACCGGCGCGGATACGACCGTCACGCCCGCGATATATTGCCCCTCATCCACTGCAAAACCCTGCGCGCGGGTCTGGCGCAACTGCGCCATCCAATCATCGAACGCAGGCGGATCGTCCCATCGCAACTGGTCGAACCGCGCCTTCAACACCGCCTCAGGATAATCGCCGAACGCCGCGATGCAGCGCCCCGTCGCGCTGATCAGCGCAGGGAAGCGACTACCGACCTGGGTGCTGAGCTGAAACCCGCTGCCCGACTGCGCCATGGCGACGACGATCATATGATCCAGGCCCACGGCCTGCACCCCCAACATGGTCAGCCCAAAACGCTGCGCCAGCCGGTCGAGCAGCGGTTGCGCCAGATCATTGAACGGATCACGCCGCAACCAATGCCGCGCCAGCGTCAGCACGCCCGCCTCCAGCGCATAGCGTTTGGTGTCCGCGTCGAACGACACCAGTTCCTCCTCCGCCAGCGCGCGCAGGACATAGAGGCAGGTGGACGGCACCAGCCCCAATTCCTTGGCGATTGCCTGAACGCCCAAAGGCCGGTCGCTCCGTCCCAGCAGCCGCAGGATCGCCGCCGCGCGGGTTATCGCCGGAGCCTTACTATCCTTCACCGCCGCCGCGACCTTGCGGACGGGGGAGGGGGAACGCGCGCGGATCGGGTCATTCATGCAACAAGCCTCCATCGCTCCGGCGATGGAGCCAAATGTTCAATATATAGAACATCGTTCGTGATTTACAATGAATGAGTCGCCATGACATGCAGGGGTCATCATGACGAAGGCGGCTCTTCCGCCATTCGACAGAGTGAATGGACGGGACGGATGGCCAAACTCACCGACTATAGCAGCTATGCCGATGCGCAGGCGCATGCGACGTCCGACGCGCCCTGGGGTCTGTTCGACGGCGACCGCGATCATCTCAACATCGCGCATGAATGCATCACCCGCCACGCCGATGGCAGCGACCGCGCCGCCGTCCGCATCGCCCATGCCGATGGCCGCGATGAAATTCTCAGCTTCGACACGATCGCCGCCGGTGCCGCACGCTTCGCCTATTGGCTCGATGCAGAGGGCGTTCAACCCGGCGAACGCATCGCCTTCATGCTCGAACCCTCGCTGCCCTTTTATGTCTGCCTGTTCGGCGCGATGCAGACCGGTGCGATCTCGGTGCCGCTCTTCACCCTGTTCGGTCCCGATGCGCTGCGCTTGCGCGTCGATGACTGCAAGCCGACCATCCTGATCACCAATCTGGAAAAGGCCGACCTCGCCCGCAGCATGAACGGCCCCCGCGTCGTCATCGCCGACGACGGCCTGCTGGACGAAATCGAAAAATATTCCGCGACCTATACCCCCAAGACCAGGGCGAATGACCTGGCCGTATTCCAGTATACGTCCGGCACCACCCGCGAACTACCCGAAGCGGTCAAGCACAGCCACCGCGCGCTGGTGACGCTGATGTTCGCCGCGCTCTACGGCACCGGCATCCGGCCGGGCGACGAATTTTTCTGCCCCTCCTCGCCCGCTTGGGGGCATGGCCTGTGGCATGGGACGCTCGCCCCGCTGGGGCTGGGCGTGACCACCGGCACCTTTGCTGGTCGCTTCGATCCCGTCCGCCTCATGCAAGCGCTGGACGATTACCAGATCACCAACATGTCGGCCGCCGCAACCCATTACCGTATGATGAAGAATAGCGGCAAGGCGGAGGAATTTGCCTTCCACTTCAAGAAGCTATCCTACACCGGCGAACCGATCGACCCGGCGACGCTCGACTTCATCGAAACCTATTTCAAGGTTCCCGCCTGCTCCATGTACGGCACGACCGAAATCGGCGTCGTGCTGGTCAATTATCCGGGCGCAGACGATTTCACCGTCAAGCCTGGCTCGCTCGGCAAAGCCGTGCCAGGACAGAAATTGCAGGTCCAGCGCCCCGACGGCACACCGTCCGCCCCCGGCGAGATCGGCGAACTGATGCTTTGGCGGCGCGACAAGTGGGAAACTACCAAGGACCGCGCGAAAATCGACGAGGACGGCTATTTCTATCATTGCGGCCGTGCCGACGACGTCATCATTTCGGCCGGCTGGACGATGAGCGCGGTCGAGATCGAAAACACCCTGCTCAAACATCCCGTGGTGCTGGAATGCGCCGTGATCGGCGTGCCCGACCCGCAACGGGGACAAGTCGTCAAGGCCTTCGTCATCGCCAATGTCGACGGTAGCGATGCCTTGGTAAAGGAACTCCAGACCTTCACCCGCGAAAAGCTCGCCCAGCATGAATTTCCCCGCGTCGTGGAATTCGTAACCGACCTGCCCAAAACCCCGGCCGGCAAGGTCCACCGCAAAATCCTTCGAGAACGCGAGGCTGCGAAAGCGGCCGAACTCGTCAACTGACCTTTAGGAGAAAAGACATGGCAACATTGGCGGAAGCCCCCACCAATAAATTCCCCAAGATCACCGAAGAAGGCCTGGACGACCTGCGCAAGCGCATAGGCGTCAAGATCGAGAATACGGTCGAACCTTGGAATTATGAAGCGACCCGCGACGCGATCCGCCACTATGCCCACGGCATCGGCGACGATAATCCCTTGTGGTGCGATCCGGCCTATGCCGAAAAGACCAAGTACGGCGCGGTCGTCGCGCTACCCAGCTTCCTGTTCACGACCAGCCGGATCATTTCGGGCTATTGCGGTGGCCTGTCGGGCGTTCATGCCATGTGGGCGGGTGCCGACTGGACCTGGCACAAGCCGGTGCTGCGCAACGACACCATCCGCACCGAAGCTTATCTCAAGGATTTGGTCGAGCATAACACCAAGTTCGCCGGGCGCAGCTTTCAACAGATCTACCATGTCGACTTCTTCAACCAGTCGGGCGACAAGGTGGCCGAAGGCGATAGCTGGGTATTCCGCACCGATCGCGACGAAGCCCGCGAACGCGGCACCAAATATACCGAAGCACGTGGCCGCGTGGAGCAATATACCGAGGAAGAACTGGCCGAATTTACCCGCCTGTATCAGGAAGAGGAAATTCGTGGGTCAACGCCCCGCTATTGGGAAGACGTGAAGGTTGGCGACGAACTGCCGCGCATGATGAAGGGGCCGATGACGGTCACCGGCTTCATCTGCTACGCGCAGGGCTGGGGCGGCCTCTACATCCGCGCCAACAAGCTCGCCAACCAGATGCAGCAGGCGCATCCGGGCCTCGGCATCCGCAACCGCTTTAACGTGCCAGACTGCCCTGAGCGCGTTCACTGGGACGAAGCCTTCGCGCTCGAAGTCGGCGCACCGGGGGCCTATGATTATGGCCCGGAACGGTGCAGCTGGCTGACCCATCACATCACCAACTGGATCGGTGACGATGGCTTCCTCACGCGCAGCAAGTGCCAGATCCGCCGCCACAATCCCGATGGCGATGCGATCTACATCGACGGCAGCGTGATCCGCAAGTTCGAGGAGAACGGCAAGAAGTTCGTCGAGATCCAGCAGCAGGCGACCACCCATCGCGGCGAAGTTTCCGCCTTCGGCACCTCGATCGCCGAACTGCCCAGCAAGCCAGCCTAACCCCGCAAGCGGGTAGGAGACGAGGGCCGCCGCCGCAGCGATATGCGGCGGCGGCCCTTTTGCGTTGCGCCCGCATCGCTAGGATCGGCCGAGACGATAAGAGAGGACTGCAGAATGGATGAGATGCGCTTCGACGGCCGGGTCGCCGTTATCACCGGGGCAGGCCGGGGCTTGGGCCGCGCCTATGCGCTACTGCTGGCGTCGCGGGGCGCAAAGATTATCGTCAATGATCCCGGCGTATCGATGCAGGGGGAGGGCACCGACGCTGCGCCTGCCCAAGCACTGGTCGAAGAAATCCGCGCCGCCGGGGGAGATGCGATCGCCTCGACCGACAGCGTCGCAACGCCGCAGGGCGGCCAGGCGATCATCGACACCGCCATCACCCATTATGGCCGCATCGACATCCTTATCCACAATGCGGGCATCGTCCGGCGCGGATCGCTCAATGACCTCAGCTACGCCGATTTCGAGACGGTCCTCGACGTCCATATGCGCGGCGCCTTCCATGTCGTGCGCGCCGCCTTCCCGCACATGACCGCCGCCAACTATGGCCGCATCGTCCTCACCGGCTCCCTCAACGGCCTTTATGGCAATGCAGGCGTGGTCAATTATTCCATGGCAAAGGCCGCGATGACCGGCCTGTCCAACGTCGCCGCGATCGAAGGCGCAGCGCACAACATAAAGAGCAACATCATCCTGCCCGGTGCCGTCACCCGCATGGCCGATGGCCTCGACACCAGCGCCTACCCGCCGATGGACCCGGACCTTGTCGCGCCCACCGTCGGCTATCTCGCCCATGAAGAGTGCGCGGTGACCGGCGAAATGCTCATCGCCATGGCCGGCCGCGTCGCCCGCGCCTACACGATGGAAACCAAAGGCGCGTTCCGCCCCGACTGGACCATCGAACAGATCGCCGAAAATCTCGACACCATCCGCGCCACCGACAACGCCCTCCACTTCGCGCCAGTGCCGGACGGCCATATGGACCATCTCCGCTATTGTTTCGCCATGGCGCGAGCGGGGTAAACGCATCTTCGCTTTACGGAGGCGTTCGCCGATTCACCTCAATCCCTTCCTCCGTTCGCCCTGAGCTTGTCGAAGGGCCGCACTTCTTGAACAGAAGGGCAAGGCTTCGACAGGCTCAGCCCGAACGGGATAGATAGGACCGGTTATCTATGCTCGACACGCAATCCCGAACCGTTCCGTATAATCCCTGAAATGCGCGTGAACGCCCGCGCGATCCAGTCCGTAATCCGCCAGATCATAGCTATGCTTGCCATGTTTCCCCTGCGGATTGGCATCCAGCATCGCCTGCATCGCGGCTTCCGCCTCCGCCGTCAGCGCCGTATCGAACCGCGCATAGAGCCGCCGCATCTCGCCGATCGAGTCGCGCACCTGCGCGTCATAGTGAATGTCATGGATCGAATCCCAGCCATGCTTCTCCCGATAGGCCAGCATCCGTTCGATCATCAGGTCGAAGGTGCGCAGCTGCGACTTGCCGACCTCGACCGGATCGACGTCGTCGCTAAACATCTTGCGCACCTGATAAACAAGGCTGCACGCCGACGCGACGACATCGGCGGGATCGCGATGCGTCATCACCAATTGCGCATCGGGATAGACGGTCGTCAGATCATCCAGAAACAACGGATGCCAAGGATTTTTCAACGTCCATTGCCCGCCCTCATTCTCCTGCAACATCTGGAACAACCGCTTCTGATAGCGGAAGGAAGGCAGGTAGCTCGTGGAAAACAACCACTTCTGATAGCTCGGAATATTGAGCACCGAGTCATAATATTGTGCGCAGAAGGACGGTGCCATCGAAAATTGGCACTCGGTCGGGCTGTCCGCATCCTCATGGTGCATCGCCGAAATATGCGGCGCATATTTGAGCATCATGTCGAGCCGCGCCTGTTCCGTAACATAGCGCGGATCGCTGCTGAGCGCACCTTTGGCGACTGGCGGCACGCTGTTGAACGCTTCCCAGCGCAGGAAGCACCGTCGTGCCGGGTCAGCGTTCAGCAAATTGATCGTCAGCGTCGTGCCCGTGCGCGGCAGGCCGAAAACGAACAGCGGCTTGTCGACCGGCGCATCCAGCAACGCAGGATGCCGCGCCAGATAATCCTCGACCTGCAACCGGTTCGCCAGCGTAGCGGTGATCTGCTGCGCCCAGCGCCCCTGCGCCGCCTCGGTCAGCTTCGCCTCGCCGTTGATGGCGTCGACCAGGACATGCAGCCCTTCCAATATCGCCTCATCGCCCAAATCGGTCAGCCCCGTCTGTTCGCGCGCCGCGGCAATCAGCGCGTCAGCGTCCAGGCCTGCGGTGGTAGTGGTCATCATCCTTCTCCCTTTTCTGTTTGGCTGGCGAGGCGCTTCTCCGTCTCGGCGATCTCCGCCTTCAGCCACATGGTTTCCGACAGGTTCGTGCTGCCGCTCACCGCCAGCAATTGCGCCAGCGCCGCCTTGCGCACGCTCAATCCCGCTTTATGATCGGGCACGACAGCCAGCCCGATGTCCAACAAATGCAGCGCTTCCAATGGCCGCCCCGCCGCCACATGCCCATGCGCACGACCCACGATTGCGCCAGCCCCGCCCGCCAACTCGACCAGGTCGGCACTCACCGCCGAACGCGGCACGCCATAGAGCGCGGTCGTGCCATCGGCATAATGGAACCAGCCGCCATTTTCTTCCCAGATGGCGCGCACGACCCAGCTGGTCTTGCCATGAAATTCGCCGATCTTCAGGTCATCGGGCAATGCAATTTCGCGCATCAATTCCTGCACGGTCTTGCCCGCATTCATCCCCGCGATCGTCTCGCGCTCCAGATAGCTGACCGCCGCGTGCATCGCGTCCAGATCGGCGCGGATGCGCGCCGCCCCTCTGATCGGATCGCCATGGCCGCCAATCACCAGCTCCGCGCCCAGCGCCCGCACCTGCTCGACCGAGCGCAAGTAAGCGCGCACCAGCCGGGGCTTGTCGCCGCGCATCGTCACCAGATTGGGCATCGCCCGCCACACCGGGCCGAACAGATTGCCGGTAAAGACGGTCTTTTCCTGCGGCATCCACACGAACACCGAATCCAGGCTTTCACCCCCCGGCGTCTTGACCACCTCGAACGCGCGCCCGCCCTGCGCGAAGGCAAGGCTGGTCGCGACCTCCACATCCGGCACGATTACCGGCGGCTTGGGCGGCGGCCCGTCGCGCCGCGTCATCGACGCCCACAGCTTGCCCGACCGGCGGCCCAGAAAAGGGGCCAGCCGCTCGAAATAGTCCACCGTCTCGCCAAAGCCCGACCCGACAATGACTTGCGTGCCGTCCTCCATCTGGTCGGGCAGCGCGCCATAATGGTCGGCATGGGCCTGCGTCACGATAATGCGCTTGAGCGGCCCGTGGCGATGCGCGGCAAACAACGCCTTGTTGCGCGCGCCATTGCCCAGAAAGCCGGTATTGATGAGCAAATCCCCATCGCCCGTCGTCACCAGATAGGCGTTGGAAATATCCTTCACCATGAAGATGCCCTCGCCGATCCGCTCGGCGTCGGTCTGCCCCTGTCCGCCCATGACGAGCGCGCCAAGCGGCGTCTGCGGCGTGTCGCTCATGCCGCGTCGTCCGCAAATTCGATCATCACCTTGGCCGATTGCGGCTGTGCGGCAATATCCAGCCCCTCGATCACCCGATCGAACGGCAATCTATGGCTGATCAGCGCCGCAATCTTGTCCTGCAA
This sequence comes from Sphingobium sp. KKT206, assembly GCF_055640555.1. Taxonomy (NCBI): domain Bacteria; kingdom Pseudomonadati; phylum Pseudomonadota; class Alphaproteobacteria; order Sphingomonadales; family Sphingobiaceae; genus Sphingobium; species Sphingobium sp. KKT206. The sequence goes on along the minus strand of NZ_CM145765.1, from coordinate 45,290 downwards.
ACGCGGCATCGCCGCAATCACATCGGGCATTTCGGTCGGATAGCCAACAGCCGTCGTAATCGTCATCTCGGTGGTCAGCATCGGCCCGGCGGGCAGTTCGATGGGCTTCAAATAAGCCGCCGTAATCACATGCCGCGCATGCGTCTTGGCCAGCGTCACCACGTCGCGCAAGATCGACGGCGCACCCGCCGCATCGATATAGGCGTCGGTCAGCGCCTTCTCCCGCCCGAACACCATCACCGTGCCATGGATCGCCTTGATCCGCGCGATCGCATCCTCGCGCGCCGGATTGATGGTCTGCGCGCCCAGCGCCTGCGCCCGTTCCAGCCGCTCCTCCGCCAGATCGAGCGCGATCACGTCGCACCCCCGGTCCACCGCCCAGAGGATCATACCAAGGCCAATCGGCCCGCAGCCGAAGATCACGACCTTGTCGCCAGCCTTCGCCTGCGCCCGGTTGACCCCATGCAGCGCCACCGACAGCGGCTCGCACATCGCTGCCACTTCATAGGGTATGCCCTCAGGGATTGGCAGCAGACTGTCGCCCAGCCGCGCGTCGCGCACCAGCAATTCCTCGGTAAACGCCCCCTCCGGTCCGCCGCTCCCGATATAGCTGGGCGTCATCATCGGGTTGATGATCACGCTCTGCCCGACCGAAACGCCGGTCACGTCCGCGCCCACGAACAGCAACTCGCCCGCGCCTTCATGGCCCAGCGCCGTCCGCTTGCCCGGCGTCGGGATACCGCCATTTTTGATGTAGCTGAGGTCACTGCCGCAAATGCCGCAGGCCTTCATCTTGACGACCACATCCTTCGGCCCCGCTTCGGGCCGCTCATAGGGATCGAGCCGCACGTCATCAACGTCATGAATGGTGAGCAGGCGCATAGGGCGTCTCCCGATCAAAAGGCGTAGGGGGGATAGATCAGGCTGCCGCCATCGATCACGATCGTATCGCCGCTATGGAATCGCGATGCATCGGAACAGAGATAGGCACCGATCCCCTCAAAATCTTCGATCGCACCGGGCCGATGGATCGGCGTCTTGGCGGAAAAATGCGCGTCGACCGCCGCCATGCGCGCCTGCATCTCTTCGCTCATCTGGCCGTCACCGCCGATGCCGGTTTTGACGTAACCGGGCGCGATGCTGTTGGCGCGGATCTCATATTTGCCCAGTTCCGCCGCCATGCCGCGCACCACCGCGCCCATGCCGCCCTTGGACGCGGCATAATTATTGATGCCCGCAATCCCATGGAACATCGACAGGCTGCCGCAATAGACCAGGCTCCCGCCCGGCTCGCCCGCTTCGGCGCGCGCGACCATCGCCTTGGCGCCTTCGCGCAAGGTGAAGAAAGCCCCGTGCAGGTTCACCGCCAGCAAGTCATGCCATTCGGCCGCGTCCAGCGTCAGCACCGACCGGCTGCGCGACGCGCGGCCCGAATTAGCGAACACGCAATCGACCCGCCCGAAATCGGCCAATAACTGCGCATAGCCCGCAATGATCGCTTCCTCCGATGCCACATCGACCTGATAGGTTTCGACGCGGGCCGCGCCCGCCGCCAGCAAATCCGCCTTCGCCGCGTCATTCTTGTCCGCATTGCGCGCCCAGATGGCGATCTTGCCACCCATTTTCGCCACGCCGCGCGCAAAGCCCAGGCCAATGCCGCCATTGCCGCCGGTCACCAGCGTCACCTTGTCCGAACAGTCGAAAAGACCTGCCACCTATCGCTCTCCTATGAAATGTCGCCGCCCGACGGCGGTCCTTTGCTGGGCGCGATTGTCGATCAGCGCGAGACAGGCCGCAATTGACCTGTCTGTAGAGATCAGGCCATAACCGCTATATCGAGCCAAGACCTTTCAGCCTCCGGAGCGCCCGTGCCGCCAGCCGAAACCTATGCCGAATCGCTGTTCGAGGCGGAACTGATCGTGCCGTCCGCGCTGATACGGATCATGCGCCTGCATCTCGATCAGCCGACCGACCGGCTCTTCTACCGCACCGACCATTATTGGCTCGACCTGTGCCTGACCCCGCGTCCGGAAAAAGCGCGCGGCTGCTATCGCGACCGCTGGGGGCCGCATCGCTACGAACCATTGGGCGAAATCTTCCTCGTGCCGCCCGGCGAAGCAATCCATATCCGCAGCGAAACCGGCGGTCGGCAGGCTTCGGTCATCTGCGAAATTCCGGCCGCCGCGATCAATTGCTGGCTCAATGATGGCGGCATCGACTGGACCGACCGGCGGCTAGCGGCGGGCCTCGACATCACCCATCCGCACATGCGCGCCTGCCTGTTGCGGCTCGCCGACGAAGTCCGTCATCCAGGGTCCGGCAGCGCAATCCTCGCCGAACTCATCGCCCGGCAACTGGCGATCGAAGTGGCGCGCTATTGTCAGGCCATAGGCGAAGGACCGGTCAGTGGCGGCCTGTCCTCCTGGCAATTGCGCCGGATCGAAGAGCGGCTCCACGAACCAGGCGCACCGCCATCGCTGGCGGAACTGGCCGCGCTCTGCAACCTGTCGGCCCGGCAATTGACCCGTGGTTTCCGTGCGTCACGGGGCCATTCAATCGGCGATCATATCGCCCAGACCCGGATCGACATGGCCAAGCGCCATCTCGCCACCCCGCAAAGCATCAAGGAAATCGCCTTCGCGCTCGGCTTTGCCTCCCCCTCCAGCTTCGCCTACGCCTTCCGCCGCGCGACCGGCGCCACCCCCCGCCAATTTCGCCAGCGCCGTCTGTCGCCCCCATCCTCTGGCTGATTATCTATATAATGGCTTGATTAAGATAGTATCTGCCTTGAAAAAACCGCAATCCATTGTCCTAGTCGCTGTACGCATAATCAGAACGCATCAGCAGGAGAGGGCGGCAGGATGATCGTCGGACGCCATTATCAAAATGCCTATGTGACCCGAAATATCGACCAGGCCGTGGCACAGTTTAAGGAGCGGGCCGACATCCGCCTGCTTCTCGAAACCGAAATCTCGGTCACTCTCTGGACACCCCATGGCGAAGGCATCGGCACGCAGAAACTCGCCTTCCTCTGGATCGGCGACATGCAAATCGAATTGATCCAACCGGGGCAAGGCGACGTCCTCGCCCTCTATCGCGACGCGCTGCCAGCCGACGACCGGCTGCGCTTCCATCATGTCTGCCACCGCATCGATGACTGGGACGCTTTCCTGGCGCAGGTCGTCCGACAGCCCTTTCCCGTCGCGTTGAAAGGCGGAACGCCGGGCATGCTCCAGTTCCTCTATCTCGATACCCGCAAGTGGCTCGGCCACTATACCGAATATGTTTGGATGGTCCCCGAACGCTGGGCCGCCATGGGAGGACGCACCGCATGATCAGCCTGGCCCGCTTCGGCACCCGCGACTTGGATCGCGCCAAAAGTTTCTACGACGAACTGGCCGCCCTGCTGGGGGCCGTCCGCGCCTTCGACCGCCCAGACGTCGTGGCCTACAAGACCCCCGACAGCGGCATGCTCCTTATCGGCAAGCCCTTCGAAGGCGAAGCATCGCCCGGCAACGGCAACCAGGTCGGCATACAGGCCGCCAGCCGCGCGACCGTCGATGCTGTTCATGCCAGGGCACTCGCCCTTGGCGGCCAGTGCGAAGGCAAGCCCGGCATCCGGGGCGATGACCCCAACGGCTTCTATGGCGCCTATTTCCGCGACCTCGACGGCAACAAGCTCGTCATCTTCCGCTACGGGGCACCCGACACCTGACCGACCCATTGATCGACGCTCAACCCGCGACGATCAGGCCGGAATCGCGACGGCGATATATAAACACCCCTGTTGGTTAAGGGCTTCGCGCCACAGTCTAATCGGGCATAACGCGACTCACAAAAGGACAATGATGACCACGCCGTTCCCGGCCTTAGATCGGGTGAGGCGCCAAATTGGGGAGGATTTTCGGATGCGGAAGACAGCCTATTATAGCATGAGCGCCAGCCTGGCGGTTCTCACCCTGGCGATGCCCGCCATCGCGCAGGAAGCACCGCAGGAAAATGGCTTCGATGCGCCCACCATCATCGTGGAAGCGCGCCGTCGCGGCGAGGACGTTCAGGACGTTCCCGCCGTCGTCAACGCCGTGACTGCCCAGTCCATCGACAATCTCAACTTCCGCGAATTTACCGAAGTCAAATCGCTGGCACCCGGCCTTGAACTGACCTCCAACCCCAACGGTATCGGCGGCAATGCCCGCCTGCGCGGCGTCAATTTCGACGCCAGTGCGTCCGGCAACAACGGTACGGTTGAATTCTACTTCAATGACGCGCCAATCTCGCCGGGCGTGGTCATCCAGCAGATGTACGACATCGGCCAGATCGAAGTGCAGCGCGGGCCGCAGGGCACATTGCGCGGTCGCGCTTCGCCGTCCGGCTCGATCACCATCACGACGCGCAAGCCTGATCTCAACCAGTTTGGCGGCTATGCGGACTGGACCGCCAATGATATCGGCACCCTCAACTTCAAGGGCGCGCTGAACATCCCCGTCATCGAAGGCATTGCGGGCATCCGCGTGTCGGGCGTGTGGGATGAAAATGAAGTCGATCGCGTCCGTCCTCTGGTGCGCAGCGCCGGCGCACCGGACCCGCATTCGCGGACCAAGAGCTATCGCGTCGTCGGTCTCATCGAACCCGCGGACTGGATCAGGCTGGAAGGCACCTATCAATATATGGACCGCGACGCGCGGACTTATGATCAGTCGATTTCCTTCAGCGAAGCCAATCCGGCGGCCGCGCCCAGCCCAGTACTGATCACGGCGAAGGACCGTCTGTCAATCCAGGAACAGCCGCGCATCATCAATCAGCGGTTCGATATCTTCAATTGGCGCGCAGAACTGGCCCAGTGGGGCCAGCGGCTGATCTATCAGGGCCAGTATAGCAAGCAGGAATATCTGTCGACGGAAAATCTGGACCGCGGTAATTTCTTCATCGGTCGCGACATCAACCAGCTCACCGACACGGTCGCCAAGGGGACGTCGCATGAAATCCGGCTCCAGAATGAGGAGCGCGTTCTTGGCATATTCGACTATGTGATCGGCTTCTTCGACAGCAAGCTGGATTCGCCGACGGCCCTTAGCCAGTTGACGCCCGTGCGTTTGCCCACGGCTTTTGGGGGCGGGATCGCGTCGATCGTGACGACCAACATTTTGCGCGCCAACGACACGCATGAACAATCCTTCTTCGGCAACCTGACCGCCCAGATCGGCGACAAGACGGAAATCTCCGGAGGCCTGCGCCAGATCAAATATGAATCGCTCAGTCAGTTGGGCGTCAATGGCAACGTCATCGCCAACGATACCCAGGATCTTAAAAAGCTCATCTACAGCGCGTCGGTGAAGCATAATTTCTCCCCCGACTTCCTGGTCTATGCCGCCACCGGCAGCTCGATGCGGCCGGGCCTCAACGTCGTGGGCGACTTCAACATTGTGAAGTCGGCGCTGGAAAACAGCTTCCTCAACCTGCCGCCTGAAACCTCCAAATCCTATGAACTGGGCTTCAAAAGCACCCTGATGGGTGGTCGGGCACGTTTCAACATGACCGCCTATCATCAGACCTACAAGAATTTCCCGTTCCGCGTCCCCAACAATGGCGTCTATTATGTGAACACCGTCGCCGTCCGTAATGCTGCAGGCCAGGTCACCGGGACGGCGCAGCAGGTCGCGTCGTTCAACTTCGTCGGGGCCGTGCCAGTCGAAGTGAATGGCATCGAAAGCGAACTGAGCGTCGATGTCACGCGTAACCTTACCCTTGGCCTGACCGCCAGCTATTCGCTGGGGAAGATCAAGAATGGCAACATCCCTTGCAACGATCTGAACGCCGACGGCATACCCGACCTAGTGAGTGCGGCACCATCGCTTGCGGAACTGCAGGCGGCCGTTGGTGCGGACAATCTGTCCTCCTGCGCCGTGTCGCAACGTTCGTCCTTCATGCCCCCGGTAACGGCGACCTTGCAGGGCGAATATCATGTCGCCGTTTCCAGCAAGGTCGATGGTTTCCTACGCGGACTGGTCAATTATAACGGCAAGTCGCAAGGCGATCCGAGCAATAACTTTGATCAGGTCGGCGCCTATGCCCTCGCCAACCTCTATGCCGGCATCCGCGATCCCGATGGCGGCTGGGAAGTATCGCTCTTCGCCAAGAACCTGTTCGACACGACCAAGGTTCTGACCCGCACCACGCCATTGTTCACCAGCTATCAGCAGATCACTGGCTTCACCGCGACGGGTGCAACGACGGCGGCGCAGACCTTCACCAGCACCTATACCGGCGGCACGGTCACGCCACCGCGCGAATTCGGCATCAACGTGCGTTTCTACTTCGGATCGCGCTGAGATTTTGCGGGGCGGTCCGAACCTTCTACAGGATCGGTCGGATCGCCCCCGCAGTCTCTGCCAAGGACGCGCATCACCGGCGCTGGCGATGACGGCCCTTGCCTAATGGACAACACTGATGTTGATTTATGCCTTCTTATCCCAGGCGAGCCAGCCGGGCGGTCGTTCGGGCCGTTACGGCAAGCCGCCCGAACGACAAGAGAGGCATGCCCCATGACGCAAACGCGAACCAGACGCTCCCGCGATCCCGCAGCCACACGCGAAGTCATATTGGAAGCGGCGCGCGCGTTGCTGGCCAAGGACGGGCCGGAGGGGATCAGCCTGTCCGAAGTCGCAACGCTCGCCGGGGTCAATCGCGGCACCGCCTACCAGCATTTCGAAACCCGCGAGAAGCTGATTGCGGCGACCGCGGAGTGGGTGTCCGACCGCATGTTCCGCGCGGTATTCGGCGACCCTGAAACCATCGGCGAACGCCGGGTGGAGCAGGTCGATATCGCCGACACGACCGACCGCCTCGCCATCTTCGCGATGGAAAACCCGGAACTGTGCCGCATCTGGCTGCTCCAGCTATTGGCTTCGCCCGACCCCATGGCCGACCCCTTCTGGCGCGAATATGAAGGATCGCTCCAGCGCTTTGCCGAAACCGATCTGGCCGAAGACGGCATCGACGTCGAAGTGCTGTCGGTGATGATGCTGTCGGGCGCGTTTCTCTGGCCGGTCTGGGCGCAATCCCATGGCCGCCCGGATCAGGAGCGGCGCGACCTTGCCCGGCGCGTGGCGCAGGAATCGCTGCGCCTGTGCATGTATGGCTCGATGCGCGCCGATCGCTTCCCCGGCATCGCCGATCGCCTCCGCAAAGGACTGACACCAACGGCACCCTCTTCGTCTCCCAAAAAGGAATAGCCCCATGTTTTCAGCCATCATGATCGACAAGACCGACGACCAGCAGAGCGTCTCGCTCCAGCAGGTCGACGAAGCCCAATTGCCCGAAGGCGATGTCACGATCAACGTCGCCTATTCGACGCTCAATTATAAGGATGGCTTGGCCATCACCGGCAAGTCGCCGGTCGTCCGCAAATTCCCGATGGTCCCCGGCATCGACTTGGTCGGCACCGTGCGCACCTCCGATCATGCCGACTGGAAGCCGGGCGACAAGGTCGTGCTGAACGGCTGGGGCGTGGGCGAGGGGCATTGGGGTGGCCTGGCACAGGTTGCGCGGCTGAAGGGCGACTGGCTGGTGCCATTGCCCGCCGCCTTCACCGGCGCGCAGGCGATGGCGATCGGCACGGCCGGCTATACCGCCGCGCTCTGCGTCGAAGCGCTGGTCAAGGCTGGCGTCACTCCCGACCAGGGCGAAATCCTCGTCACCGGCGCAACCGGCGGCGTCGGTAGCGTCGCCGTTGCCCTGCTCAAAAAAGCAGGCTTCACCGTCATCGGTTCGACAGGCAAGGCGTCCGAAGCCGACTATCTGACGCAATTGGGCGCTGCGGGCGTCATCGACCGCGCAACCTTGTCGGAAAAGGGCAAGCCGCTGCAGAAGGAGCGTTGGGCCGGTGTCGTGGACTCGGTCGGCAGCTTCACCCTCGCCAATGCCTGTGCCCAGACCCGCTATGGCGGCGCGGTCGCCGCTTGTGGCCTGGCGCAGGGCGCGGATTTTCCTGCAACGGTCATGCCCTTCATCCTGCGCGGCGTGCGCCTGCTCGGCGTCGACAGCGTGATGGCGCCCAAGGCACCACGCCTTGCGGCGTGGGAAAGGCTGGCGCGCGATCTCGACCCTGCTCTGTTGGACGTGATTGCCACCGAAATCAGCCTGTCGGAAGCCGTTACGGCGGCCACCGACCTGATGGATGGCAAGGTGCGCGGGCGCATCATCGTCGACGTGAACCGCTGAACCTTACCCCAAGGACGCATCATGACCGACCAGCCGCTTTCGATCGTCGCCGGTCCTCCGCTCAGTGAAGAACAGGGGCTGGGGGCGCTGACCTTGAGCGGCTGGTTGCGCGAAGTCACGACGCGCTCCGGCCCGGCCGAAGCGCTGGTGATGTACGAAGGGGATAGCGTCACCCGCTGGACCTATGACGATCTGTGGGCGCGCGCGAATGAAGTCGCGCGCGCGCTCATCGCCTGCGGCGTGGGCAAGGGGACCCGCGTTGGTATCCTGATGACCAACCGCCCCGAATTTCTGGCGGCGGCCTTCGGCACCGCGCTGGCGGGCGGTGTCGCCGCGACGCTCAGCACCTTTTCGACGCCTGCCGAACTGGACCATCTGCTCCAGTCGTCCGCCTGCCACGTCCTGCTGATGGAGCGCACCGTCCTCAAAAAGGACTTTGCCGCGATCCTGACCGATCTGGAACCGGGCATCTCGACGGCCATCCCCGGTGCGCTGGCCTCGCCCCATTTCCCCTTCCTCCGCCACATCGCCTCGCTCGGCGGTGGCGAGGGCATGATCGAGCCGTGGGACGCTTTCCTGAGGCGCGGCGATAGCGTCGATCAGGCGCTGGTCGATGCGACCGCCGCCACCGTTACCCCCGCCGACCCCGGCGTCCTCTTCTTCTCTTCCGGCTCCACCGCCAAGCCCAAGGGCATCCTCTCGATGCACCGCGGCGTCACACTGCAACTGTGGCGCTGGAAACGCTTTCTCGCCGCCAAAGAGGATGCCCGCGCCTGGTCGGCCAATGGCTTCTTCTGGTCGGGCAATTTCGCCATGGCGATAGGCGGCGCGCTCTCGTCGGGTGGCAGCCTGATCCTGCAAGCGACCTTCCAGCCCGAAGAGGCGCTGACCCTCATGGCGCGCGAACGGGCGACCATGGCCTTCGCCTGGCCCCACCAATGGGCGCAACTGGAAGGGGCCGCCAACTGGAACGACGTGGACCTGTCCGCGCTCCACTATGTGGGGCAGAACACGCCGCTCGGCCGTCATCCGACCGTCAGCACCGACTGGCAGGAGCCGATGGCCGCCTATGGCAATACCGAAACCTTCACCATCAGCACCATCTTCGATTCCGGCACGCCCGACGATCGGATCGCGGGCACCCATGGCATCCCCTTGCCGGGCAATATCTTCAAGATCCTTGATCCGCTGACCGGTGCCGTCGTGCCGCTTGGTGAGCGCGGCGAGATCGCGGTCAAGGGACCGACGCTGATGCTGGGCTATGTCGGCGTGCCACTGGACGAGAGCGTGGACGCCGACGGCTTCTTCCATACAGGCGATGGCGGCTGGTTCGATGCGGAAGGACGGCTGCATTGGGAAGGGCGCCTCAATGACATCATCAAGACCGGCGGCGCCAATGTCTCGCCGATCGAGATCGACACCGTCATCAAATCCTGCCCCGGCGTAAAGGTCACCCAGACCGTCGGCGTGCCCCATGAAACCTTGGGCGAACTGGTCGTCACCTGCATTGTCCCCCATGTCGGCGCACCGCTGGACGAAGACGCCATCCGCGCCTTCGCCAAGGCGCAACTCGCCAGCTATAAAGTACCACGTCGCGTCCTCTTCTTCAGCGAAGATGACCTCTCGCTGACCGGCAGCGCCAAGATCAAGACGGCGGACTTGAAAGCCTTGGTGGTCAAACAGCTCGCGACCGAACCGGCATGAGCGACGGCGCGGAGCAGGCGCTGGCGATCGCCAATCTCAAGGCCCGCTATTGCGCTACCGCCGATCTCGCCGCCAGCGACCCGGATCAGGCCCGCACAACTTTCGCGACCATCTTCGCGCCGGATTTCGTCGGCTACTATGGCATGGGTCGATTGATCGGCGCGCAGGCGATCACCGACTTCCTCTGCACTGCCATTGCGGGCAACAGCCTATGGCTGCTGCACATGCTCCATTCGCCACGAATCCTGATCGACGGCGATCGCGCGACCGGCGACTGGACGGTCCTGGTCAAGCTCAAGCGCCGCAGTTCCGGCGCAATCGACACGGTGATGGGCCGCTACAGCGACGTCTTTCGCCGCACACCCTTGGGGTGGCGGATTGCGCAAGTGACCTTCACCCGCATGGACCAAGCATAAAGGATAGCAGGATCATGGCCCATCGTTTCAGCGGCAAGACCGTGCTGGTCACCGGATCGGCAGGCGGCCTCGGTCGCGCCCACGCACTGGCCTTTGCAGGGGAGGGCGCGCATCTCATCCTCGCCGATATCAACGAAGCGGGCCTGATGGAAAGCCAGGCGCTGATCGAAGCGGGCGGTGGCAGTGCGTCCATCCACCGCGTCGATATGGGCCAGGAATCCGACATTCAGGCGTTCGCCGCAACGATCCTGTCGGCGCATGACCGGCTCGACGTCCTCATCAACAATGCGGGCCTGCATGCAGGCGAAATCGCGCGCGGCTTTTTCGGCCTCGGCATGGCCAAGTGGCAGCATTTTTTCGCCGTCAACACCTTTGGCCCTCTGCTGCTCGCCGAAGCGCTGCGTCCCGCGCTGGCAAAGGCCAAGGGCGTCATTATCAACAAATGTTCGATGGCCAGCTATAATCCCGCCACCGCTTACGGCATCACCAAAGCGTCGCTCACCGTCTTCACCCACGCCATGGCCCAGCAATTCGGCGTCGACGACATTCGCTGCGTCGGCATCGCGCCTGGCCTCATGGAAACCGAAGCAGCGCTCCAAGGCGTCGATGCCGCCAATTGGGAACGGCTCAAAGCCATGCAGTCGGTCAAACGGCAGGGGACGGCAACCGACATATCCAACCTCGCTTTGTTCCTCGCGTCGGAAGAAGGCAGTTTCGTCAACGGCCAGGTCATCTTGTGCGACGGCGGCAACCAGATGCGCGGGTTCCGCTTCTGATGCCCGCGCCCGATTTTGCCGACTGGCTCGCCATCACTGAATTGAAGGCGCGCTACTGCCGCCTGCTCGACACCAAGGATTGGGACGGCTGGGCCGCCCTCTTCACGCCCGACTTCCTGCTCGATGCGACGGGATCGGGCGGTCCCCGCATGGAAGGGCGCGATGATGCCGTTGCCAGCGTGCGACGCTCACTGGAAACCGCCAAAACCGTCCATCATGTCCATATGCCTGAACTCACCCTATCAGGCGACGCCGCCACCGGCATCTGGCCGATGCAGGATCATCTTGTCTGGGCGGATGGACGCACAATGACCGGCTATGGCCATTATCACGACCGCTATATCCGCATCGACGGGGCATGGCGGATCGCTCAATCGCGCCTCACTCGCCTACATATCGCCATGCAGTCGCCGCCGCCTTCGGCCTGATCGCCATTGCCCCGGCGATCAATTGATCAGGCCCGCCCAATCCTCTGGCGCACCGTCGCCGTCCATGCTGAATTGGCGCCTGACAAGCGTTTAAGCGCGCGCAGCCAGAGGGCAGAGGAATGAGCCTGCATACCACCATCCACCTCCATAACGTTCCGGCCGGACGGGAAGCGGACTATGCCGCCTGGTTTGACGGTCCCCATCGCGACGATCTTGCCCGCCTGCGCGGCTTCCGCTCGGCCGACCGCTATGCCATTACGCCGCAGCAGATCATGCCCGATATCCCCCAGCCATGGCGGTATCTGAGCGTCTACGAGCATGACACCGCCACCCCGGAAATCGACCTGCCCGCGCTCGCCCCACTCCTGGCCCAGGCGCGCGACGCCGGGCTGATCGACGATAGCGACGAAAGCGAGCGCATCCATAGCTATGCCATGTATGCTGACTGGGCCTTCAGCCCCAACCACCGCGCCGATCACCCCTTCTCCGGGGTGAGCATCATCCTCGCCAATTTCGTCGCCGGGCGCGAAGCCGAATATCATCACTGGTATGACACGGTCCATGCGCCCGAAGTGACCCGCGTCCCCGGCAAGGTCGGCATGAAGCGCGGTCGCCTGTCGCCGGTGCAGCTCGAACCCAAACGCTATTGCCCCGGCAGCGACCTGGTCCTCTGCGCGCAGCAGACCGACGACCTGCTCTTCACCGTCAAGGATTTCAGCGCCCGCGCCCGCGGCGTCAGCCCCAGCGGCGTCGCCTTTGCCCCGCGCTCCGCCTCCGGCTCGGTCGCGCGCACGGTCCATTATTTCGGCAAAGTCAGCGGCCCGGCCTTTTGGCCCGGCGGCATCGCCTATGATGGCGATCTCTCGGTCTACCCCGCCGATTTCGCGCGGCCGGCTGCCAGCGCCTGAACAGCCATCGCGCGCGCGATGGCCGTCCCCCTTGCCGTGCGCGCGCCAGTGCGGAATGGGATGAAGCAACAAGAGTTGAAGGATGGAGCAGGACATGGGCAAGACGATCATCATCACCGGCGCGGGCGACGGCCTCGGCCGCGCCCTGGCGCGGCGTTTCGCGCGTGACGGCGAAACCGTCATCCTGCTCGGCCGCACCTTGTCGAAGCTGGAAGCCGTAGCCGCCGAACTGGGCGAGGGGCATTTGGCCCTGCAATGCGATGTCGGCGATCCCGACTCCGTCCGCGCCGCCTTCGCGCAGATCGCCACGCGCCATCCCAAGGTGGACGTCCTCATCAACAACGCCGCCATCTATGAGCCGTTCACCCTCGCTGACGTGCGCGACGACCAGATCCAGTCATCCCTCGCCATCAATGTCGCCGGGCCGATCTATTGCGCCCGTGAAGCGCTGCCGCTGCTGCGGGGTGGCGGGCATATCATCAATGTCAGCAGCGAATCCGTCGCGATCAAGATGGCGATGCTCTGGCTCTATGCCGGCGGCAAGGCAGGGCTGGAACTGATGTCGGACATGTGGGGACGGGAACTGGCGGCGGACGATGTGCGCGTCACCGTGGTCCAGGCTGGGCAGATGATGGACGAAACCAAGACTGGCACCAATTGGCCGATGGATGTCGCCATGCGCTTTATGCAGGACAATGCCAAAATCGGCCTCAACCCGCGCGAGCGGCCCATCACCCACTATGATTCCGTTACCGACGCCTTCCGCGCCGTCATCGACATGCCCGCCGACCTGCACATCGGCACGGTCGCGCTGACGGCGCGCCGCCGCTGATCACCCTATCTCCGCATATCGACAGAAAGACCCTAGCCATGGCCACTCTCCCCGACGCCAAACTCACCATCGACGGCGTGCTGCGCGACGCGCAGGGCGGCAAAACCTTCGATGTCATCAGCCCCTGGACCGGCCAGCCGGTCGGCAAGGCCGCCGATGCTTCGGCCGCCGATGTGGATGAAGCCATCGCCGCCGCGCGCCGCGCCTTCGACACGACCGACTGGTCCACCAATGTCGAAAAGCGCGTCGACCTGGTCACCAAATTGCGTGCCCTGTTCGAAGCGAACCGCGAACGCCTGTCCGACCTCGCGCGCGACGAAGCCGGTGCCGCGATGGGCGCGGTCGGCCGCGCCCATGTGGACATGGCGCTCGACGGCTGGGACGATTATCTGCGCCTCTTTCCGCAATTGAAATGGGACAAGGATTATGGCGGCCGCACCGGCTATGGCTTCGAAACGCAGCGCAAGGCGGTCTATGAACCGGTCGGCGTCGTCGGCGCCATCACGCCCTGGAACGTCCCGCTTTATGTGAATGTGGGCAAGGTCGTCGCCGCGCTGCTCGCCGGTTGCACCGTTATCCTCAAACCCGCGCCCAACACGCCGGGCATGGGCGCAATCTTCGGCGAACTGGCCCAGGAAGCGGGCTTCCCCGCCGGTGTCCTCAACGTCATCTTCGGCAGCGATCCGGCTCTGGCGGGGGAAATGCTGGTGACCGATCCGCGCGTCGATCTCATCTCCTTCACCGGCTCCACCAATGTCGGCAAGCGCATCATGGAACAGGGCGCGGCCACATTGAAGCGCGTCTTCCTCGAACTGGGCGGCAAGTCCGCCAAGATCATATTGGAGGACAGCGCCAATTTCGCGATGGACGTCGCCCAGTCGATGCTGGTCTTCCACGCGGGTCAGGGCTGCGCCGTCCATTCGCGCCTGCTGGTGCCGCGCAGCCGCTATGAGGAAGCCAAGGCGGTCCTCAAACATGCCTATGCCAGCTTCGGCGACAATTGGGGCGACTATGATAATCCTGCGTACATCATGGGACCGGTCGTGTCGCAGCGGCAGATGGAACGGGTCTTGTCCTATATCGATATCGGCCAGGCCGAAGGCGCGACACTGCTGGCGGGTGGCAAGGCACGGCCCGACAAGGGCAGCGGCTATTTCATCGAACCGACCTGCTTTGTCGATGTCACCAACGACATGCGCATCGCCCAGGAGGAAATTTTCGGCCCCGTGCTGGTCGTCATCCCGTTCGAGGATGATGACGACGCCGTCCGCATCGCCAATGAAAGCGACTATGGCCTGTGCGGCGGGGTCTATTCGGCCGATCTCGATCGCGCCATCGCGGTGGCAAAGCGGATACGCACCGGCTCCGTCAGCGTGAATGGCGGCATGTGCATCGCCGGGGACTTGCCTTTTGGCGGTTACAAGGCCAGTGGAATCGGCCGCGAATGGGGTCTTGAGGGAATCGAGGAGTTTCTCGAAACCAAATTGATCGCATGGCGCGCATGACGGGATAGCAAGGATCGGCTCTTGAGCGCAAAGGCGGACATGAAGGCAGGGCAGGGGGCAGGCAAATCGCCACGCTCGCGCCCGTCCACCGCGACCAAGACGCTCAGCCATAATCTCAACGGACAACGGCTGGGGCGCAAGGGGCGGGATACGCGCGACCGCATCCTGGCCGCCACCAACGAACTGCTCGCCGGTCCCGCCGATGTCGAACTCTCGCTCAGTGCGGTCGCGCGTCAGACTTCGCTCGGCATGACGTCGCTCTACAATTATTTCAACGACCTGACCGAATTGCTGCTGGCCGTGCTGGAGCCGGTCATGGCGACCGCCGAAGAGGAATATGTCCGCCTGCTGCGCACGCGCTGGGACGATGCTTCGCTCGGCGACCATACTCTTGCCCTGGTGACGGCCTATCACGGCTTCTGGGTCAAAAATTCCCGTCTGCTTCATCTGCGCAACCGCATGGCCGACGCGCAGAATGAGCGGATGATGCTGCATCGTATCCGCGCGGCCCAGCCGGTCATGCGCCTGATGGTCGAACAGATGGATGGCGACCTCACCAAGCCGCAATCACCGGTGTTCAGCATGGCGACAGCGCTGATGACCGGGCTTGAACGTATCGTCACTGTGACGACTGACGCCACTCTGCAAAATACACTCCACGCCCCCAATCCCTTGGGCCGCACCCATTTGCTGCGCGCGGAGGCACGGCTGCTGGAACTCGGCATCCGCGACTATCGGATGCTCGCGGCATCAGGTGACTGAGGGCTTTCCCATCAATCACATTGATGGAGATTAAGGACCGATATTTGTTTGCGACTTTCCCGGTCGCTCGTCGTTGAAGGGGGTATCCGGTTGCCAATGGCGCCGGTTTTCATCTTTCAAGACGGGAACCATCATGTCCGACAACAGCCACGATATTTCGACCCTCAACGGTTTGATTGCCACCACGATCGACAGCGCCGATGGCTATACCGAAGCCGCCAAGGACAGCGAAGGCGGTCGCTTCGTGACGCTCTTTACCAGCCGCGCCGCCGAACGCCGCGAAGTCGCCACCCGCCTGCAGCAGGAAGTGACCCGTCTGGGCGGCAATCCTGAAGACGACGGCACCGTCCTTGCAGGCGCGCATCGCATGTTCCTCAACCTCAAGGCGATGATGACGGGTCATGACGACAAGGCGATCGTCAACGAAGTCGAAGCTGGCGAAGATCATATCAAGGCCAAGTTCGAAGATGCGCTGGGCGACACGAAACTCTCGCCCGCCGTCCGCAGCGTGATCGAAGGTTGCTATACCTCGGTCAAGGCAGGCCATGACGAAATGCGCGACATCAAGCACTCGATGCAGCACTAAGAAAAACAACGGATCGGCGGGGGCAACTCCGCCGATTTTTTGTCCGAATGGGCTACTCGGAACCTATGACCCGCGCCGCATCGACCTCCGCCATGGTAGGCATGCGCAACAGGCTGATCGCATCGCCCTCACGCGCGAGCAATCCCGCCTTCTCGAAGGCGGCCAGCCAGCCTTCCATAGGCCATATTCCCCATTTCTGGCGAAACAGCCGCGCATTGCGCACGATGTCGGCCAGATGCTGCAGCGGCGGGTCGATCACATCATGATATTGATGAAACGCGCCCGTGCCCCCCAGGAATAGCAGGGGCAAGCCTGCCTCCCGCGCGCGAAAGCCGAAATCGGTATCTTCCGCGCCATAGCCGGTAAACGCCTCATCGAACCCGCCCAGTTCGACGAACCGCTCACGTCGAATGCCGAAGATCAACGACCAGAACAGTCCGGCATTATGTTCTTCGCGCAAGCCCGCCGCTGGAAAAGGACGAACCGGGTGCGGCTTCGCGCATTGCATCAAAGCCGCCTCGTCCCACGCGCCGCGCGCGTCCTTGGGGCCAAGATAGAGCGCTTCGGCGCAGATCAGCGCATCCTGCTCCGTCAACGCTTGCGCCATCGCCGCCGTCAGGCCCCGCATCGGAATGCAGTCGACATCCAGAAACAACAGCATGTCGCCCCGCGCAGCCTGCGCCGCCGCATTGCGCGCCGCCGCGAGCGGCAGCCCCGGCTGATCGAGCCGCACGATATGCAGCGGAAAGCCCGTCGCCTCCACCGCGACGGGCGGCTCGCTGCCCATATCGACGATCACCAGTTCGTCAGGCTGCGCCTCGCACCGCCGCAACCCTTCGATCAATTGCGCCAGATGCCCCGGCCGGTTCTTGACGATCGTCAGGACGCTCATCGTCATGCCGACATGCGCCACAGATCGAGCCGATATTGGTCGCGGCGTTCCGCTGTGACGACTTCAACAGGTCGCGGCATTGCCGCGCGAAACTTCTCCACCGCCTCGTCGCCGCTTTGCGGATAGTCCGTCTCGCCCGTCCAGTGGACCAGCAATAGGTCGCCGCCGGGCGCGCCATGCGTGCCCGCCCATTCAGCCGCGCGCCTAATGTCGGCATCGTCCCAATAATAGATGACTTCGGACAGGATGATCAGATCGAACGGCCCACCCAGCGGCATTTGCGCGGGAAAGGTCATCCGGTTGAACGAGACATGATCGAATACGGCACAACGCTCGCGCGCGCCGCCGAGCGCCGTTTCGCTGACATCGATCGCGACCAGCGCCCGGCAATGTTCGGCCAATCGCCGCGTCAACATGCCCTTCGCGCAACCGATCTCGAAACCCAGTTCATAGCGACGATCGCCCAGCGCCTCGATGCTATGGGCATATTTAGCTTGCTCATAGGCGCTGGTTTCCAGCGACCAGGGATCATCTGTTCCCTGGAACATCTGCTCGAAATATTGGGGGTCCAGGCTGCTAACATGCCGGGTCATGGCCGTCTCCGCACATAGAGTATATCGCGCGCGCCCATGCGTCGCTGTTCGGGCGACAGGCGAAAGCCGGGGCCATGCGCGGCGGTCAACTGGCTGCGATGCGCCGCCAGCGCCAAGCGCCGTTGTCCCATAGCCATCGGGGCTGTCTGGATCGCGCGCCGGATCTTCCGGTCGGGCCTGTTCGCCCAGACCAGATATTCCGCCACGATTAAATTGCGCATCGCCCGTGCATGCACCGCATAAGCCAGCGCGGCCGCGGCAGCATGGTCGCAATGCGGCTCATGCCCGGCCGTGACTGCCAGCGCATCGACCCGCCAGCGCCGGCACAGCGCCGCCAGATAACGCGCCGTCCGCTCGAACAGCGGATCGCCGGGGCGTGCCGGGGCCGCATCCTTCCAGTCCAGATGCACGGGCCGCCGCGCCCCTCCGCCCGCCAATCGCTGCACTGCCCTGGTCGCCTCGCGCCGCCGAGCCGCCGCCAGCCTTTGCGCCGCCTCATGCGATCCCGCGCCATCGGTCAGATAGACAAGGCCCGCTAACCGCCCCGCCTTGGCCGTCTGCGCGATCAGCGCGCCCGCGCCCAACGTCTCGTCATCAGGGTGCGGTGCCAGCACCAGCCAACGCATATCGCGCCACTGGCGCGAGGACAGCGCAGCCGTCACCATAACAAATCCTCCGCGCCCCAGGCATCATGATCCAACCAGGCCAATGCCGCCTGATCCCGCGCATAATCGGGACCACCCTGGCGCAGATAGAGGCTTAAGTCGCGGCTGATCTTGTCGATCCGCTGCCCGTCCATCGCGCTGCGCGTGCCCACGATCCGCGCCGCAAGTTCCATGACATCCAAAGCCGCGCGCTCCACCACGCCGCGCGTCATCCGCGCGAACGCCGGACCATCGGCATCGTCTCGCGCCGCGCGCAGCGCCGCCTCGCGCACCCACAGATAAGCGGTGCGTGTGGCCGCCACCGCATCGGCGAATTTCGCGCGCTGCACCGGATCGTGGCGCGCCACATCCGAGATCGCCTTGCGCGTCTCGATCAACAGCGCTTCGATGCCGCCCAGTTGCACCGCCGTAAACCGCCAGGCCCCGGTGGTGAACAGCGGTTCGCGATCATAATCGCCCGGCGCGCCCAACATGTCTTCGGGCGCAACCACCATCCCGGTCAGATCATACAGCCCGCTGCCCGTCGCGCGCATCCCCCGCACCCGCCATTGCGACAAATTAGCCCGCGCCGCATCGTCCGCTGCAACCACGACCAATTGCCGCGCGCCGTCCTCCGGCTGTACAGTGATAATCGCATGCGCCAGCCCACCCGCACCCGTGGCGAAGGACTTGGCCCCTTGCAGCGTCCGACCAACCATCTTCACACCCGGCGGCGGCTCGGTCGCCCACATGCCGTAAAAGGCCCCCGCATCCAGCCTCTGGCCGAGACCATGCTGTTGCGCGGTCGTCGCGAAATGATCGAACAGGATCATCGCATTGACATGCCCTTCATACAGCCGCCCAACGCTCAGGTCCGCGCGACCGATAACCCGCAGGACATCGAACAGGCATAGATGCCAAGCCTCCTCGTCGCCGCCAAAATCAAGCCCGCCACTTGCGACCGGCGCAAAGCAGCGATGCAGGCCCGCCGCCGCCAGGCACTGCATACTGTCGATCGGAAAGACCGGCGCGGCGTCATAGCGCGCCCCCAATTCCATCAGCCTTGGCGCAACGGCGGCAGCCCGCGCCGTCGGATGCGCGTCGTCCGCGATAGGGAAGGGCGCTACGCTCATGCCGCTGCCGCCTGTTCGCTAAGCCAGATCGCCGCCGTTCGCGCGCCTTGCGGATCGTGCAACCGCCTCCTCGCTTGCGGAGACAAAGCCTTCGCCTGCGCCAGCAAGGACGGCCATGTCGCTGCCTCCGGCCAATCTTGCAGCACCACCGCCGCACCCAGACGCGCCAGACCGCTGGCCGTAGCCTGCTGCTCACCAAAAGGCCGCGCTTCGGGCATGCAGATGAACGGCCGATCCGCGACCAATACCGCGCCGACCAGTCCTTCACCCGCTCCGCCGATCACCACATCGGCCGCCGCGATCTCCCGCGCCGCATCCTCGACCCAACCCGCAATATCCAGATTGGGCGGGCAATCGCCGACCGCCGACACCGGCCCGATCACCCGCCATTGCACATCCGGGCACGCCCGCGCCGCCTGCGCCAAACGCGCGCCATCGCCCGGCGCACCGCCGCGGCCGATGACTACCAATATACGGCCGGACGGCGGCACCGCCCCCGCCACGGCGGTCGTAATGCCTGGCAGATAGCGCGTCCGCTCGCGCACCCACGCCGGCGTCGACTCCAACTCCAGATCGGCATGAAAGGGGGCCAGCAACCCCGCTGCCCCCCGAAAAGCCTCCAGATGCGGCACATCGCTGCGCGCACCATTCAACCGGACACAGATGGTCGGCACCGATGCCAGCCGCGCCAGCATGGCCATCTCCACCGACACATCCACCACCATCAGCGCTGGCCGTTCAGTCGCGATCCATTGCGCCACCCGCGCCACGCGCAACCGTACGCCTTCATGGTCGATCGGCGCATAATGGAGCGCTGCGGGCCGCCCTTCGCTGCCATCTACGCCATCGAACCGACCCGACAAAGGCCGATCGTCGGGCAGATCGATCCCGGCCTCGCCAACCCCAGTCCCCAGCAATATGATCGGCCAGTCACTCGCGGCGGCAATCGCCCGTGCCCGTGCCCTGTGTCCCGCACCATGATGATGGACATAATAGCCGATCGGTCGCCGCGTCATGCGCTTATCTCCAGCGGCATATCATGCGGCATCGGCGGCAATAATGGCTCGCGTCGCGCGATCAGCGCATGGCCATCTACCCGCGCGCGCAACCGCCTGCGCCATAGCGCCCGCTCGCGCCAATGGTCGAAGGCAGGCGCCATGGGCTGACAACCTTCTTCCGCGTCCCGGTAAAGCTGCTGCATGGCACTCGCCATGCCACCCTCCGCACGCCCCTCCAGGCGCGGCGATACGGCGATACGCACGTTAGCCGGATGGGCGAGCCGCGCGCCACGCGCCAATGCCGCCGTCACCAAGGCCCGGTCCTCCCCCGTCGCGAGCAACGGCACCCCACCACAGGCCCGATAAACTGAGGCACGGATCGCCAGTGAAGCCCCCGTATGGTCGCCATGGCGCGGCGCAACATCCCAGGGCAGGGGATCGATCGCATCCTCGATCGCGCGCACCGCCGCCCAATAGGCATCCCATGCCGAACGCAGCGCCGAAACAGCCGGGGGCAGGGGTTCCTGGCTATCGATATCGATCCGGCCACCCACCATATCCGCGCCCCGGTTCAGAGCCTGGGCGATATTGCGCAGCCAATCGACCGGCGGCCGACTATCGGCGTCGGTACTGACCAGCACGCCATCCTTCGCCCTCGCAATCCGCCGCAGCCCCGCATCCATCGCCAACTTGCGCGCCGATCCGGCATGCGCCAGCTCCGGCGCGAAATCGGCAACGACCACCGCAATATCCAGCCGCGCGCCATATCGCCGTTGCGCCCTGCCAATCACGTCTAGACTATCGTCCGTTGTATTATTGACGCCGATCGACACCATCACCGAACCCGGCCAATCCTGCGCCGCCAATGCCGCAAGCAGCACCGGCAACCTTTCGGCCTCGTTCCGTGCCGGCACACAGACGCAAAAATTGATCGTCGGCTCAACCATGGAGCATCGCACGCAAGGATTCCGGCGAGGACGGCGGCACCAGATGCATGGCCGCCCGGCCATCGCGCGGCACCGGCCTGCCCAGGTCGATCTGCTGCCGATAGAGCGCTTCATAGCTTTCCACCATGCGGTTAGCGTCGCACATCTGCTCCGCCCGCGCGCGACAGGCCCGCCGATCCAGCGCCAGCGCCGCGCGCCCCGCCTGCGCCAGCGACCCGACATCATCGGGCGTGGCCAGAACCCCACAACTAAAATCAAGAATTTCCGGTATCGCACCCCGCGCAAAGGCAGCCACCGGCACGCCGCAGGCCAATGCCTCGGCCACGACCAGCCCATAAGGCTCGTCCCACAAGGGCGTACACAGAAACGCGCTGGCCCCGGCCACCAGTTGCGCCAATTCCCTATGGGCCAAATGGCCGACATGGATGATGTCCTCACCCAGCGTCGGCGCAATCACCGTCCGATAATAATCCTCGTCCAACACCGGCCCGGCTATGCGCAACGGCAAGCCGATAAGGCGCGCCGCCTCGATCGCCAGATGCAACCCCTTTTCCGGCACGATGCGGCCATACCAGACCAGATAGGGCGCGCTGTCGGCCTGCGCGCGAAAGACGAATTTCCGCAAGTCGATCCCGTTGAGGATGACGGCATCGGCGGGCGCCACATGGCTCCACTGCGCCGCGACCGACTGCGACACCGCCACCAGCGCATGATTGGGCGCTTCGCACAGGCGAATGCCGCTTTCCAGCCAGCAGAAGGGCGGCGTGTGCAGCGTCGTGACCATCGGCATGGGTAGACTGTCGGCCATGGTCAGCGGCAGATAATGGAGCGCATTATTGTGAATGATGTCGAAATCCCGGTTCCGCAAACCGGTCATCAGGCTGAGGTAAGCGTGATGCTCGCGAAAGAAGGCGATGTCGCTCGCTTCCGTGGTCCCGACGGACGTTATCGCCGTCTCGGTACAAATCGCCTCCAGCCCCAATGAGGGTTCGGAACGCGATGACGCAAAGACGGTCACCGCATGACCACGATCCCGCAAGGACCGGGCCAGAAGATGCGTATGCATCTCCAAACCGCCCGCAAACGGTTCCGCAATAGGATGCTTGAGATGGGCGATAATGCCAATCCGCATCAACGATATCCTTTGGACAAGAAGAGGGCCGGAGGCGAAAACGCATTCGCCCCCGGTTGATCGAAGATCGAGATCAGGCGTCGGGCACGGCGTCCAGATCCACGGTCATTTCCCGTGGCCAATGGCGCAGCCCGCGACAGGCGGTCAGCAGGCTCGTGGCGTCTTTCGCTGTAGCAAGCGGCAGGCAGCCCTCGTCCAGATCGTCGGCGATACCCGCCTTTTCGAACAAGATCTGTGCCTCTGCCGTAAGCCCCATGAACTTGCAATGGGCAAAGGCATCGGTGACGAAGTGCTTGGCCGCTGCATCCATCGCCAGCAACGCCGCCCCATCCGCGGACGCGACCACCGCAACCGCATCATAGAGAACCGATGGTCCGCCATCGATCTTCTGCTTGGCCGCAACCGCCGTCCCATCGGACAGGGTGACGCCGCCGATCTTGGGCGCAATCACTTCATAGACCGCGCCTTCCTTGTCCACCGCCTTGACTAGCGCGTCGAACATTTTGGCATCGGCCCCATCGGTCAAAAGGATGCCGAGCTTGCGGCCCTTGAAATTGTCCGGGCCGTTCTTGACGATGCTCAGCGCATCGGACGGCGGCAAGTCCATGATCGTGGCGCGCGCCGCCTTTGCAGGCTCCGGCAGGGCCATGCCCAAACCATCGGCCACCGTCGCCGCCAGTTCCTCATCGATATTAAGCAGATGCGATACCGTCCGCGAACGAATGTCGGGCCGCTCGACCTTGCTCAGTTCGAACACGATCGCATCGCCGATATGCTTCTGCTCGATCGGCATCTGGCTGATATAGAATTGCCGCGCCTGGCTATAGTGATCGGCAAAACTCTCCGACCGGACCCGTTGCTTGGGACCGTCCTCGACCGTGGCGACACTGACGAAACCCTTGGCCGGGTCTTCGCGCGGACCACCCTGTTCGGCGCCCCAGCTATTGGGCTCGTAATTGGCCCGACCCTTGGGATTGCGCATCGCCATATGCCCGTCCTGCTGGAAATGGGCCATCGGGCATTTGGGCGCATTGATGGGGATATGGGTAAAGTTGGGGCCGCCCAACCGCTTGAGCTGGGTATCGAGATAGGAGAAATTCCGACCCTGCAGCAGCGGGTCGTTGCTGAAGTCGATGCCGGGCGGCACATTCTGCGTGCAGAAGGCGACCTGTTCGGTCTCGGCAAAGAAATTGTCGACCACCCGATCAAGCACGAGTCGTCCGACGATCCGCACCGGGATCAATTCTTCGGGGATCAGCTTGGTCGCGTCGAGAACATCGAAATCGAAACTGTCGGCGAACGCATCGTCAAACAACTGCACGCCCAATTCCCATTCGGGGAAATCGCCCGCATTGATCGCGTCCCACAGGTCGCGGCGATGGAAATCCGGGTCGGCCCCGTTGATCTTGACCGCCTCGTTCCAGGCGACCGACTGCAAACCTTGCTTGGGCTTCCAATGGAATTTGACGAAGGTCGACTTGCCCTCGGCATCGACCAGGCGGAAAGTATGGACGCCAAACCCTTCCATAGTGCGCAGCGAGCGCGGGATCGCCCGGTCGGACATCGTCCACATCACCATATGCATGGCTTCGGGCGACAGGCTGATGAAATCCCAGAAATTGTCATGCGCGGTCTGCGCCTGTGGGAAATCCCGATCCGGCTCAGGCTTGGCGGCATGCACCAGATCGGGAAATTTGATCGCATCCTGAATGAAAAAGACCGGGATGTTATTGCCGACCAGATCCCAATTGCCTTCCTGCGTATAGAGCTTGACCGCAAAGCCGCGCACATCGCGGGCAAGGTCGGCTGACCCCTTCGATCCGGCAACAGTCGAAAAGCGCACGAACGCAGGCACCTTCTCGCCCACCCGCTGCAGCACATCGGCGCGCGTCACATCGCTCAGCGATTCCGTCAGCTCAAAATAGCCATGCGCGCCATAGCCGCGGGCATGAACGACGCGCTCCGGGATGCGCTCATGATCGAAATGAAACATCTTCTCGCGAAAATGCATATCTTCCAGCAGCGTCGGCCCGCGCGCGCCCTGTTTCAGCGAATTTTGGTTGTCCGCGACGGGAATGCCCTGGGCGGTCGTCAAGGTCGCAACGTCACCGCCTGCAATCTGATGGGTCTCGCCGCCATCCGCCTGCGGTTCGGCATAAACATCGGACACGCCATCGGCGGGCGGCGGGGGCGGGGCCATGCGGGCCGATTGCTCGGCGATCTTGCCGGATGCGCTGGCGGGTTTGTCTGACTTGGCCATGAGAATTCCTCAACTGGAGAGCGCGCACATAGGCGAACAAAGGCAATGCCATGCTCAGCGACATGCGCAGGGACGGTCTGCAGAAATGCTACGTCACGGAAACACTCGGCAACGTTGCAAGTTGCCGCGGTCTGGCAAATACTAATCTGCGTCATAACGTTTTGTGGCCATGGCTCGGATATACTGGCGCAGCGGGCCGTTTGGACTGTCACGGGCGATCGGGGCAAAGATCGCCATTATAGGTGAAGGACGATATATTGTTCACGGATCGGTTTTTGAAAGGACGTCGGGGCGTCCAACTGGGCGCGGAAGAACGCGCTGTATTGGAAGGTGCCATATCCGAAGTCCGCAGCATCGACGCGCGCGCTACCATCGTCAGCGCTGGCGACCCGTTATCCAACAGCACATTGCTGATCGACGGCTTCATGTGCCGCTATCTCGATGACCGGGAAGGCATGCGCCAACTTGTCGCGGTGCAAGTGCCGGGCGATTTCGTCGATCTCCACGCCTATCCGCTCAAGACGCTCGACCATGATGTCGCCACCCTGACCGCGGCCACCGTCGCGATCGTCCCCCACCGCGCCTTGGACGGCATCAACGCGACCATGCCGGAACTGACCCGAAAATTATGGTTCTCGACCCTGCTCGATGCCGCCATCCACCGGGCCTGGCTGTTCCGGCTCGGTCGGTTGGACGCAGTCGGCCGCGTCGCCCATTTTCTCAGCGAAACGAACGCCCGCCTCCTGCCCGTGGGCCTGAGCGACGGAAGCCGCTTTGCGCTGGGCATCACCCAGAATGATATCGCCGAAATATGCGGCATCACCAATGTCCACGCCAATCGCGTCCTGCGTCAGTTGCGGGAGGAGGGGCTCTGCGTCTTCCGCTCCTCACTCGTCGATATTCTCGACGTCCGGGGTCTCGCCAGGCGGGGGCAATTCAATCCCGATTATCTCTACATCGATGCCGATCCTACCAAACCCAACGAAAGCCAAGCCTCATGAGGTCTCCCCCTCCCATCGCCGGTACGCAGACGCGGCCCGGCATAGCCAGCGCGGAAGCCGGGCTGGTATTGCTCGACGGTCCTGACGGTATCGCCGTAACCATGACCGCTTACGCCGCATCGGAAACGGGCAAGAGCCTGATCGAAGCCGCCCGACGCGCCGAACATTGGACCGAGCCAGAGGTGTAGGAATATGCTGCGTTGCGGCAGAATGAAGAAAATTATCCTCACATCTCCATGAAGATAAGGGGGATAGGCATCATATTCCATTGTGCGATGCAGCAACTATCTGGGCGGTTCAGCCATTATAGCATAATATAGGCGCAAGCCGCACCGGAGACCCCATGATGACCCGTCTAAGTTCCACCATTACCCAACTCGCCAAATTCCGGGCGATGGCGCACGGCGCGTCGGCCGACCCGGTCAAGGATCGCCTGGACGACCTGATCGCCTTCGGCAGCAACCCCGGTACCCTGCGCGCCAGAATCTATGTGCCTGCAAATCTGGCCAAAGGCGCGGCGCTGGTCGTCGTTCTTCATGGCTGCACCCAGAATGCGGCGGGCTATGATCACGCCGCTGGCTGGTCACAACTCGCCGACGAACAGGGCTTTGCGCTGCTCTTCCCCGAACAGCAGCGGTCGAACAATCCCAACCTCTGCTTCAACTGGTTCTCACCCATCGATTCCCGGCGCGATTCCGGCGAAGCTCTCTCGATCCGCCAGATGATCGATACCATGGTTGCCACCCATGACATCGACCAAAGCCGCATCTTCGTGACCGGCCTGTCCGCGGGCGGCGCCATGACGTCAATCATGCTGGCCTGCTACCCCGAACTGTTTGCAGGCGGTGCAATCATCGCGGGCCTTCCCTTCGGTTGCGCGGCCTCGGTCAACGACGCCTTCGCCCGCATGCGGGGCGAGGGCTATCCCGCTGACGACCGTCTGCCCGAACTGGTCAAGGCAGCGTCCGGCCATCAGGGACCATGGCCAACCATTTCCGTCTGGCAGGGCAGCGCCGACCAGACAGTCGCCCCCTCCAATGCCGACCGCATCCTCGTCCAGTGGCAAGCGTTACACGGCGTCGATACCTCGCCCACCGAGCAGGCGATCATCGACGGCAGCCCACGCCGCACCTGGCGCGACAAAAAGGGCAGGGCGGTCATAGAGTCCTATGAGATTGTCGGCATGGGCCATGGCACGCCACTCAACACCGTCGGCCCGGACGGCCATGGCAACGCCGCGCCCTATATGCTGGAGGCAGGCATTTCCTCGACCGGACAGATCGCTCAGGCTTGGGGGCTGATGACCGCCACACCCTCCCGCAAATCCGCCCCCACGCCCGGCGAACGCATCCGGCCGCAACCCATGCACGCCAGAAAACCAACCCCAAAGCCAGCGCACAAGGCGACCGGCGTCAGCGCCATCATCGAAGACGCGCTGCGCAAAGCCGGGCTGATGCGATGATCGGATAGAGGGGCCGCGCCGGGAGGCGGTCCTCTCGGCAGATAGTTGACTGTAACAGGTGTTTGGTGTAGTTCTCGACTACGCCAATAGGAGAGGCCTGATGTACAGCTACGTCCCCCCGATCGACGATTACCGCTTCCTGCTGACGCACGTCCTGCGCTTCGATGAAGCGATGGCCGACGTCGGCAAGGATGTGGACGCGGACCTCGCAGTCGCCGTACTGGAAGAGGCGGGCCGTATGTGCGCCGACCGGCTCCAACCTCTCAACCGCGAAGGCGACGAACAGGGCAGCCGCCTTGTAGACGGGGCCGTCGTCACCCCGCCCGGCTTTGCCGACGCCTATCGCGAATTCGTGGCGGCTGGCTGGCCCGCGCTCGCCGCGTCGCCGGACCATGGCGGGCAGGGGCTGCCCTTCATCCTCCAACTTTGGCTCGACGAAATGCTGTCGGCCACCAACCTGTCCTTCGGCCTTTTCCCCGGCCTGACGCGCGGCGCGGTGGAGGCGATCATCGCTCATGCCAGCGAAGACTTGAAAGCCGCCTATCTCGCCCCGCTGGTCAGCGGCGAATGGACCGGCGCAATGGCGCTGACCGAAAGCGGCGCAGGCACCGATCTGGCGCTGCTCAAGACCAAGGCCGTGCCGCTGGGCGATGGCCGCCACGCCGTGACCGGCCAGAAAATCTTCATCTCGTCGGGCGATCATGATTTTGGCGGCAATATCATCCACCTCGTCCTGGCGCGCCTCCCCGACGCCCCGCCCGGCGTCAAGGGGATCAGCCTCTTCCTCGTCCCCAAATTCCTGCCCGATACCGATGGCGGCTTCACCATCCGCAACAGCATGTCGGTCGGCGCGCTCGAAAAGAAGATGGGCATCCACGCCCAGCCCACCTGCGTCATGAATTATGACGAGGCGACCGGCTGGCTGGTCGGCGAACCGCATCGCGGCCTCGCCGCCATGTTCACGATGATGAACGCCGAACGGCTGATGGTCGGCATCCAGGGGTTGGGCATTGCCGGCGCCGCCTATGGCCAGGCGGCAAGCTATGCCAAGGAACGGCTACAGGGCCGCAGCGCCGATGGCAGCCGCAACCCCGTGGCGATCATCGAACATGCCGATGTCCGTCGCATGCTGCTCACCATCCGCGCCTTTGTCGAGGCTGGCCGCGCATTGGCAGGCTGGACCGCGCTCCAGCTTGATCGCGCCCACGCCCATCCCGATGCGGCTGAGCGCGCCAAGGCCGACGCGCTGGTTGCGTTGCTGACCCCGGTGGTCAAAGCGGCCTTCACCGACATGGGCTTTGAAAGCGCGGTGCAGGCGCAGCAGGTTTTTGGCGGCCATGGCTACATCCGCGAATGGGGCATGGAACAATATGTCCGCGACGCCCGCATCGCCCAGATTTACGAAGGCACCAACGGCGTGCAGGCGATGGATCTGGTCGCGCGCAAACTGCCGCTGTCGGGCGGCGCGGTGGTCGAAGGCTTTTTCGACCTGATCGGCGCCGATCTCGACGCCACAGACCTGCCAATCGCAACCCGCACCCGCGAGGCGCTCGGCAAATTGCGCGATGTCACCGCCTCGCTACGCGGCGCATCGGTCGATGCGTCGGGCGCGGCCGCGGTCGACTATCTGCGCCTCTTCGCCCTCGTCGCCATGGGCTGGATGTGGACCCGCATGGCCGCCGCTGCGCAGGACGACACACCGCTCCACAACGCCAAGCAGTCCGTCGCCACTTTCTTCGCGCAACGCATGCTGCCCCAGGCCGACGCCCTGGCCGCCAGCATCATGGCCGGCGAAACCACGCTTATGGCGCTGGAAGCAGACGCTTTCTAACCCGCGCTTATACCAGAATATACAGAGGACGACCCATGGACATTGTTCCCCGGCGAAGGCCGGGGTCCAGTTCGGAGCGTGGAACTGGACCCCGGCCTTCGCCGGGGAACATGACCTATAGGTTCCAATCCACGTCCGCTTGCTATTACCCCTTGCCCCGGCGTGGCCGCAACGCATCGCGCATCGCAATGTTGGAATTGATCCGCGTCACGCCGGGCAGGCGGGACAATATCTCGCTGTGGATGCGCTCATAGGCGTCCACGCTGTCCGCCTCGACGCGCAGCCAATAATCGACCGCGCCGGTCATCAGGAAACATTCGCGGATTTCCGGGCATTGCCGCACCGCATGTTCGAACCGCGCGAGATAATCCTCGGTCTGCCGATCCAGCGTCACCTGCACCACGACATTGACCAGCGGGCTGTCATCGCGCCCGCCCGCGACGATCGTATAGCCGCGAATGACGCCCTGCGCTTGCAATTGCCGGATGCGCCGATGGCAGGCGGACGCGGACAGGCCGACCTCCGCCGCAATCTCGGCATTGGACCGGCGCGCATTGAGCTTGAGCAGGCGCAGGATCGAGCGGTCGGTAGTATCGAAGGAAATGGCCATATCTACGGATCCGTTGTGATAATCGGCTAATATACAGCAGAAAATGCAATATTCTTCGATCATTCGCCATCTCATTTCGAAGAAACGTGATCTACAGTGCGGCAAGATGAGAAGGGGAAGCGACATGGATTTGCAGATGGCAGGCACTTTGCGCATCGACCTTGCCGCGCTGGTCGCCAACTACCGGCTGATCGTGGCGCAGGTCGCCCCCGCCAGCGTCGCGGGCGTGGTCAAGGCCAATGCCTATGGCCTCGGCGCAGCCGAAGTATCACGCGCACTGCTCGATGCAGGTTGCCGCCACTTCTTCGTCGCCCATTTGTGCGAAGCCACGGCTCTGCATCCGCATCTGCCGACCGACGCGACGCTCTATATCCTCAACGGCGTGCAACCCGGCGCAGAGGCGGCTTGCGCGGCGATCGGCGCGCTGCCCGTCCTCAATTCGCTCGAACAGATCGACGCCTGGGCGGCGACGGCCCGCACGCTGGGTCGCGCGCTCCCGGCCGTGATCCAGGTCGATAGCGGCATGTCGCGCCTCGGCCTCGCATCCACCGAACTCACGACCCTGCGCGATCAGCCGGATCGGCTGACAGGCATCGACCTGCGGCTGGTCATGACCCATCTCGCCTGCGCCGACCATCCCGAAGACAGCTTCAACCCGCATCAGCGCGCCACCTTTGACGCGATAGCCCGGCAATTCCCCGGCGTGCCCCGCTCGATCGACAATTCGGGCGGTGCCATGACGTCGGGCGTTGCCCATGGCGACATTGTCCGCGCCGGGATCGCCCTTTATGGCGGCGCGCCCCATGGCGAGCCCAACCCCATGCACGCCGTTGTCGCGCTCGACGCCTATATCGTCCAACTACGCACTGTCGATGCCGGGGCAGGGGTCGGCTATGGCCTCACTCATCGCTTCGACCGCCCTTCGCACATCGCCACCGTCTCAGTCGGCTATGCCGATGGCTGGCCACGGCATCTGAGCAACCGGGGCTTTGCCTATATCGGTGGCATGCGCGCGCCGATCGTCGGCCGCGTCTCGATGGACAGCCTCGCGCTCGATGTCACCGACGTCCCCGACTATCTCCTCTATCCTGCAGCAGCGGTCGAACTCATCGGCCCGCACCAGTCGATCGATGATGTCGCGGCACAAGCGGACACGATATCCTACGAGATTTTGACCCGGCTCGGCCCCCGCTACGCGCGCACCTATCTGCCCACGCCCGCCGCCACCATTCAGGAGCAATAAGCCATGAAGATCGTCATTCTGGGCGGCGGCGTCGTCGGCGTCACTTCCGCCTGGTATCTGTCGCAGGCCGGCCATGAAGTCGTCGTCATCGACCGCCAGAGCGGCGTCTCGCAGGAAACCAGCTTCGCCAATGCGGGCGAAATCTCGCCCGGCTACGCCTCCCCCTGGGCCGCACCCGGCATCCCGGCCAAGGCGCTGCGCTGGCTGTTCATGCAACATGCCCCGCTGATCCTGCGGCCCAATGTCGATATGGCCATGATCCGCTGGATGATCGCCATGCTCGGCAATTGCAACGCAGCCGACTATCGCATCAACAAGGGGCGGATGGTACGCCTCGCCGAATATAGCCGCGACCAGTTGATCGCGCTGCGCGTCGCGACCGGCATCCGCTATGACGAACGCACCCAGGGCACGCTGCAACTGTTCCGCGAACAAAAGCAGTTGGACGGCATCGCCAAGGATATCGAGGTGCTGCGCGCCGACAATGTGCCGTTCGAAGTCCTCGACCGCGCTGGTTGCATCGCCGCCGAACCGGGCCTCGCCGCCAGCGCATCGCCGATCGCGGGCGGGCTTCGTTTGCCCAATGACGAAACCGGCGACTGTTTCAAATTCACCAATAGTCTCGCCGACATGGCCCGCGCACGCGGCGTCCAGTTCCTGATGGGCCGCACCATCCAGGGTCTGGCGCGCGAAGCCGGACGGATTAGCCATGTCGTCACTAGCGACGGCCCCGTCACCGGCGACGCCTATCTGGTCGCCATGGGCAGTTTCTCGCCGCTGCTCCTCGCCCCGCTCGGCCTGCGTCTGCCCGTCTATCCGGTGAAGGGCTATTCCATCACCGTGCCCATCGTGCAGGAAGACGCCGCCCCAGTCTCGACCTTGCTCGATGAAAGCTACAAGGTCGCGATCACGCGCTTGGGCGATCGCATCCGGGTCGGCGGCATGGCCGAACTATCAGGCTATACCAATGATCTGCCGCAAGCGCGGCGCGACACGCTCGACCATAGTGTCGGCACGCTCTTCCCCGGCGCAGGGGACTTGTCGCAGGCGACCTTCTGGAGCGGGCTGCGACCCATGACTCCCGATTCCACCCCGGTTATCGGCGCGACGCCGCTCGACAATCTGTTCCTCAACACCGGCCATGGCACGCTGGGCTGGACCATGGCGTGCGGATCAGGCCAGGTGATCGCCGACATCATCGGCGGCCGTCCCCCCGCGATCGAAACCGCTGATCTTGGTCTCGCCCGCTACCGCCGCTGACTTTTCAAGGAGAAGAATCATGACCATCACCCGCATCGAAACCGGCCCGCGTATGAGCGAAGCGGTCATCCATGGCGACACCGTCTATCTCGCGGGCCAGGTCGGCACGCCGGGCGAGAGCGTCACCAACCAGACGCAGGAAACGCTCGCCGAGATCGAGCGCTTGCTGGCGCTGGCGGGCAGCAGCAAAGCGAACATCCTGCGCGCCACCATCTGGCTCGCCGACATGGCCGATTTCACGGAAATGAACGCCGTCTGGGACGCCTGGATCGCGGACGTTCCCGCACCAACGCGTGCAACCGGCGAGGCGAAGCTCGCCGACCCAGGCTATAAGGTCGAAATCATAATCACCGCCGCCCGCGCCTGATGGACAAGGCTGTCCAACAGCGGGGCAGCGCCCTTGTGCCACCGGTAGCATAGCTGCTACGCCGCCATCTATGGACCAACTCCCTGCCGCGACCCGCATTGCCGCAACCGACAATGTCGCCATCGCTCTGCGCGACCTCGACGCGGGCGAGACGGTGTCAATTTGTGAAACCAGTGTCCGGGTCGCTGTACGAATTGCGCGCGGCCATAAGGTCGCACTTCGCCCCATCGCGGCGGGGGAAGCCGTGCTGCGCTATGGCTGGCCCATCGGTACGGCGACGCAACCCGTCGCGCCGGGTGATCATGTCCACAGCCATAACCTCACCACCAACCTGAAGGCGGAAGAACCCTACACCTTCGTCCCCGTCCCATCGGCCGCCGCCGCTCCGACCTCCCGCTGGACCTTCCAGGGCTATCGTCGCGCCGACGGCTCGGTCGGCACCCGCAATGAAATATGGGTCATCCCGACCGTCGGCTGCGTCGCCCGCACTGCCGATCGCGTCGCACAGCAGGCCGCCATCCGCCACGCCGGGCGCGTCGATGCCATCCTTGCCTTCCCCCATCCGCTGGGCTGCTCGCAACTGGGCGATGATCTTGACGCCACCGCGCGCCTGCTCGCAGCGCTCGCTTGCAATCCCAATGCCGCCGGCGTCCTGCTCATCGGGCTGGGCTGTGAAGAAAACCAGCTTGCCGCCCTGTTGCAACGCATCCCGCCAGACCGCCGAGACCGCATCCGCAGCGTCGGTGCACAGATCAGCGCCGACGAATATGCCGACGCCGCCACCGCCATCGACGCCCTGGTCGAAACCGCCGCGCAGGACGAGCGCGAGGAAGTCGGCATCGACGCCTTGCGCCTTGGCCTCAAATGCGGCGGCTCGGACGGCCTCTCTGGCCTGACCGCCAACCCCCTAATCGGTCGCGCCGCCGATGTCGTGACCGGCGCAGGCGGGCAAGCGATACTCACCGAAATCCCGGAAATATTCGGCGCCGAACGGCTGTTGATGCAGCGCGCCGCCGATGCCGACATCTTCGATGCGCTGGTTGCCTTGGTCAATCGCTTCAAGCGCTATTTCATCGACCATGGCGAGCCGATCTCGGAAAATCCCAGCCCCGGCAATGTCGCAGGCGGCATCACCACGCTGGAGGAAAAATCGCTGGGCGCGGTGCAGAAGGGCGGCCATGCCTCCGTCACCGACATCCTCGCTTATGGCGAAACCCTGCGCCGCCCCGGCCTCACCATCCTCGAAGCCCCCGGCAATGATGCCGTCTCCACGACGGCACTGGCAGCGGCGGGCGCGACCATCACGCTCTTCTCGACCGGACGCGGCACCCCGCTGGGCAGCCCGATCCCCACACTCAAACTCGCGACCAACCATGACCTCGCCCGCCGCAAACCCGGCTGGATCGACTTCGACGCGGCTATCGTGCTGGACGAGGGAATGGACGTCGCGACCGATTCACTCATGACCCGGATCTGCGCCATCGCGTCGGGCGAACCCGCCCGCAACGAAATCAACGGCGAACGCGACATCGCCATCTGGAAGCGCGGCGTGACGCTGTAACCGACCCGATCAGATCGGCCAGACCTCGCGCCGATAGGCCGAATCCCAGAACATCCACTCATAGCGCGTCGCCACCCGGAACGCCTGGGCCATGGCGTCACGCACGGCCGGACTCGCCGCCTCCGCCGCGGCATCCACCAACGCCCGCACACGATCTGTCGCTTCGCCAAATTCAGGCGCGGCATAGGTGTCGATCCACGGCGCATAGGGGTTGGGGCTGACCGCCTGCGGTCTGATAGCGCAGCCCACTTCCCAGTAGACCCAGAAGCAGGGCAATATCCCCGCGATCAGTTCCTCATAGGTCCGCGTCGCGGCCAGACTGGTCAGATAGCCGGTATAGCCCCGGCACGCCGGGCTGGGCTCGACCGCCGCCGCCATGTCGCCGCTTACCCCGAACTGCGCGAAAAAGGCCTGGTGCAAACCTTCCTCGACCTGCACCGCCACCTTGGCCCCATCGGAAAATTCCAGCCGCCCGGCCGCACTCGGCGCGCGCGCCGCTGCGATCGCCAGCACCCGCGCATATTCGGCGAGGTAGAGGCTATCCTGCAAGATATAGTGCTGGAAACTGGCCGACGGCAATGTGCCCGCCGCCAGTTCGGTCAGGAAAGGATGGGCCAAGATGGCTTGCCGCAACGGCGCGACCTCGTCCCAAATCTCTGCGCAAAAGCTCATCATCTCGTCTCCTGTCAGAACTTGACTGCGGCGCTCGCCCCGAACTGGCGGCCGGTATTGATCGTGAAACTGTCGAACGGTCCATTGGGACCAAGGCCCAGCAGCAGCGGCAATTGCTGCTGACCAAAGGCGGAGATCGCCCAACGCTTGTCGAACAGATTTTTCGCCCAGATATCGAACGTCCAAGCGCCCTGCGTCACCCCGACCCGTCCATCGACCGACGTATAGCCCGGCGTATACAGGATATTGTCGATCTCGAAATCCACTCGCGATACATAGGCAACGCTCAGCCGCGCATTGACCAACGCCGGTCCCGCCGCGCCTTGCCAGCCGATCCCGCCATTGACCGTCCAGTCGGGCGCATTGGGCGTCCGCTTGCCGCTCATGTCCACGATCGCCGGTTCGCCCGGTTCGGGGGTCGGATTGGGGGTGAGGTAGCGCCCCGTGCGGCTATGCGTCCAGGCGATCCCGCCATCGACGCGGAACCCAGCACCCAGCGCCACATCGCCCGATGCCTCCAGCCCATGGACATCGACCTGCGGCACGGACAACACCACCGAATTGCCCAGGAACACCGTATTCTGGAAATTGCTGTAATCGGTGACGAAGCCCGCGATCGATCCACGCACCCGGCCATCGCTGCTCTGCGCCTTGACGCCGACCTCGACCGACTTGGTCGTCTCGCCGGGGAACACGGCTTGCCACACATCCGTCGCGCCGGGCAGGGGATTGAACCCGCCCGCCTTGAAACCAACCGCGCCGGTCACATAAGCGGTCAGGTTCGCATTGGGCCGCCACGCCAGCGAAACCTTGGGCTGCCATTTGTCAAACGTCCGCGCCCGCTGCGCCACCAGCGCGCCGCTTGTCGAGCCGACCGTATCTTCCTTGCGCCGATCGCGGTCGTAGCGCAGCGCGGCGGTCAGTTCGACCTGCGGCGCAATGTCGTAGCTCGCCTGAGCGAAGACACCGATCTGGTTCGAGCGTGTCTCCGCGCGTAACGCTTCCGCGCCGAACAGCAAAGGCCCGAAATCGTCGGTCCGGTCGCGCTCCAGCCGCTGGAAAAACAGCCCGATATGCCAACGTAGCGGGCCATCGGTCATCGACGTGAGCCGCAATTCGCTGGTCCATGCCAGAATATCAACGGGTTGAGAGATAGGCTGGATACCATCTGGGAAGAGCGGAATGCCGCCCAGCGTGATTGGCGTGTCGTTGCGGAAATCCAGTTCCTCGACAAAATCCTTATGATATTCGTCATAGCCGCCGGTCCAGCTCAAGCTCAGGGCATCGCCCAGCAGTTTCTCATAAGTCGCTTGAATGCCCCAATAATTTCGGTCCGAACGCCCCTCGAAATCGCCGAACGGATCGGTCAGCGCTTTGCCTGCAAGCCGTCCGCCATAGAGGCCGGTCACATTACCCGACGAGATATAGGCCGCGCCGCCCTCCTCGTCAGCCCAACTCGCGCGCAGCTTGAGCATTGCGGTTTCGCTCAGCGCCACTGTTGCTTTTAACCGCAGATTGCGGCTGATCTGGCCATCGACCTTCTTGTCGAGGAAGCTGTTGCGGATGAACCCCTCGCTGTTGCGATAGGAACCCGCCAATCGCACCTGCACCCGGTCGGACAGGGGCGCATTGACCACGCCATCGGCAGTCCAGCTAAGCCCGTTGCCGATCCCGACCGCTGCCTCGCCGCCCCAATCCGGGCCTGGCTCATTCGTTGCCACCGCAATCGCGCCGCCCGATGCCGAGCGCCCGAACAGCGCGCCCTGCGGTCCCTTCAATATCTCGACCCGCGCGACATCATAGGTCCGCAGGGTGAAGAGTTCGGAATCGGCCAGCGCCAAACCATCAACGATATAAGCGATAGAAGGCGACTGGCTGCGATTGGTCGATACGCCGCGTACCGATATCAAATTCGTACCTGGATCCTGATCATTGATGATGAAGATGCCCGGCGTCGCCGCGATGAAATCATCGATCGTCGTCATCTTGCGCGCGGCAATAGCGGCGGGACCATAGACGATCACCGTATCGGGCACACCGATCTCCGCTTCCTCGCGCCCCCGCGCCGTGACGATGATGCGATCCGCCTCGCTCCCTTCGGCCGCCCGCGCCGCATTGGAAAATGCGAATGCGAAGGGTAGGGTGGACAGACAGGTAAACGAGATGATGGCGTAACGACGCATAGTCCCTATTCCTCCGCCGGTATGAGCCGGATCAGGTTCGCGGGTTTGCGGACTAGGCACCCCTTGCGCCCGATCCGCGTCTCAGCCCTGACAGCGCCAGGACACCCCGTGGGTGAATATGTGCCTGCGACTATGCGCAGAATGTGCGAACGTCAAACGCTTCCGTGATTGTGAGGGGACGGATGGTTTATGCTGCGGCTAGATCCATCGAAAAGCCGCAAACGAGGCGGTTTCGATTTGAAGCGCGACATCCATGGGATGCGTAGCATTTCATCCAGGGTGGGGCGAGCCCCACCCTGGATGGCAAATCTACCGAGCGTTGAGGAGGGTGATTTGCTCTCCCAGAACGTCATGCGGGGTGCGATAGTTCAGGCACTTGCGAGGGGTGCTGTTGATGCGATCAGCAACGGCCTGGATTTCCTTATCCGATAGCAACGCCAGGTCCGTGTCAGACGGCAGGAAGCGCCGTATGCGACCGTTGCTGTTTTCCACGCTGCCCTTTTGCCAGGGTGCCGATGGCAGGCAGAAATAGCTCGTCATCGCGAGTTTCTTCTGGAGTGTCACAAAGGCAGCAAATTCCGTTCCCCGGTCAAAGGTGATGCTCTGACGCAGGGAAGGGGGCAGCATGTGCAAGTGGTGCTGGATTCCCGACATGACGCCGGCGGAATGCCGACTGGGATTGCGGGCGAGGATAGTAAACCGGCTGCGGCGCTCGACCAGCGAGGTGAGGTTGGCTTTGCCATATTCCAACCTGAAGATCATCAGGTCGCCTTCCCAATGACCAAAGCTGCTGCGATTACCGATTTCGGAAGGGCGTTTGCCAATGGTGTTGGCCAAAGGGATATGCAGACCGCGGGGCTTGCGCGCATAGCGCTGCCGTCGAGATCGACGGGCAACAGGCAGAAGGCGCCACAGGCCCTGGCTTCGTCCGTCCGGCCCATAGACGAACTGGTAGATGGTCTCGTGACAGACGGCTTCACGATTACCGCGATGGCGTCGAAGGTATCCCGCAATCTGCTCCGGCGACCAGGCTGCTGACAAGCGGTCGGCGATATAGGCGGCAAGCTCGGGCTTTCGGGCGATTTTGCCGCCACGCACCCGGCGCCTGTCCGCCATCGTTTGTGCGGCCGTTGGAAAATAGCCACGAAACACCGGCTCGTCATCGAGATGCTGATTACGTTTGAGCTCGCGATAGATGGTCGAACGATGTCGCTGCAGCGACGCTGCTATCTGATGCACGGACCGCCCGGTTGCAGCCAGTTGATAGATCTGTCGCCGCTCATCCAAACCCAGATGCTGGTAGCCGTTCATCATGTGCCTTCCTGGAAAGGGGATCAAACCCCTATAAATCCTAGGATTTCGCACTTCGATCTAGAATCCACCCGAACATCGCAAAATAATCGATAATATATATTATGTTAAAGCGCCTTTCTATTCAGGCTGACACGTCGCCCGTCGATCGCCCGCCCACCGCACCGCATTTTCCAACAACCGTACATGATGCACGTCAACGTAGGTTTCCGGGCGATGGCCAATAGCGCTGTACGACATGCGCCCTTTGCCAATACAGCGCGTCCAGGCAATGGGATGATCACCCATCGTCAACGGTTCGCCGGGCTTGTAGCTGCCTTCGTCCAACGTCGCGATGATCGTCGCCCCGGTCCCACGCGGATTGCTTTTGAAGGAATACCATTCGTCATTCATGACCCACGCCTTGGGCAGACCCTGATTGACAGGATGACTTGTATTTTCGACCACGACCCGCGCATCCTGAAATTGCGGTTCCATCGGATGCCCGGCAAAGCGCGCGCCGATCAGCGTATCGACATACCAGTCCCAAAACGTCGCCGGATCGCCGGCCGATCCATGCACCCCTACGAAACCGCCGCCGCCCTCGACATAGTCGCGAAAGGCCTTGCGCTGGGACAGGGTCAATACGTCTCCGCTGACGTTGTTCCAGATGACGACATCGAACTGCGCCAGGGTCGCGGGATTCATCGCACCGCCCTTGTCGGTCACGACGATCGCCCAGCCTTCACGCTGTGCCATGGCCAGAAAGGCAGCCTTTGCCGCTTCGACCGACGGCCCATCCCGGAAACCGGTCATCTTCTCGAACAGCAAGACCGCCAGCTTCTTATCAGGCAGCGTAAAGTTCGGACGATCATCATCATAACGGGCGCACCGTGCCGCCCGGTCCGCATCCGTCACCGGGATTGCCCGCAAACGCTGGTCGATAGCGGCCAGCGCTTCTGGCGTCATGGCCTTTTCCCCCATCGTCCGTACCGTCAAAATAGCCGCGAATGTCGGCGCCTTCGTCGAGGTAAAGCTGGGAGGCAGAGCCTTGAAGAGATCGGGAGCCTGGGTGCCCAGCACGCTTTTCGCCACCGGGTTGAGCAACAGATCAACCAAGGGTGACTCGATCGAAAACGGTGCATCGCGAAGCGGGCAGTCTAGCAGCGTCCGCGCCGTGACCGGGCTGCTGGTTAGGCTTGCCAGCAACAGTCCAGCCAGTATCGCCCCCATCCGTTTCATCACCGCTCTCCCATCATCTTGTGTAACATAAGGCTATAGCAGTGCGACAGCGATGAAAAGGCGAGCCGTGGCCGACCCGCCCTCTCCGTCAGCCCATCGTCGGGATGACGAAGCTCTGATCCATCACAGCACCGCCGCTCGGCCAACGCTGGGTGATCGTCTTGACCCGCGTATAGAAACGCACGCCATCCATGCCATATTGATTCATGTCGCCAAAGCCCGACCGCTTCCAGCCGCCAAAGCTGTGATAGCTGACCGGCACCGGGATCGGGACGTTGATGCCCACCATGCCGACCTCGACATTGGCGCAGAATTTCCGCGCATAATCGCCATTGCGGGTGAAGATCGCCACGCCGTTGCCATATTGATGCTTGGTCGGATAGCTCAGCGCCTCCTCGAACGTGTCGGCTCGCACCATCTGCAACACCGGCCCGAAAATCTCTTCATTATAGCTTTTCATGTCCGGTTTCACATGGTCGAGCAGCGTCGGCGCCAGGAAAAACCCCTCCTCATACCCCTGCAACGCAAAGCCGCGCCCATCGATCACCAGTTCAGACCCTTCATCAACCGCCATCTGAATATAGTTTTCAATCCGTGCCTTATGCGCCGCACTGACCACCGGACCATAATGAGCGTCAGGATCGCTCGGCACGCCGACGCGCAATCCCGCTATCCCGGTTTCGAGCTTGGCCCGCAGCGCCACCGCCGTCGCTTCGCCCACCGGCACCACTACCGGCAACGCCATGCAGCGTTCGCCCGCCGACCCGTATGCCGCGCCAAGAATATCCGCGACCGCCTGGTCCAGATCGGCGTCGGGCATGACGATGCCATGATTTTTCGCGCCGCCCATGCACTGCATCCGCTTGCCGTTCGACGCGCCGCGACCATAGACATATTGGGCGATATCGGACGAGCCGACAAAGCTGACGGCGCGGATCGCCGGATTATCGAGGATCGCGTCCACCACCTGCTTGTCGCCATGAACGACGTTCAGGATGCCTGCGGGCAGCCCCGCCTCCATCGCCAGCTCCGCCAGCCGCATCGGCACCGACGGGTTCCGTTCGGAGGGCTTGAGGATAAACGCATTGCCACACGCGATCGCTGGCGCGAACATCCACATCGGAATCATCGCCGGGAAATTGAACGGCGTAATCCCCGCCGCGATGCCGATCGGCTGGCGCATTGAATAGACGTCGATCCCCGGTCCTGCGCCTTCGCTATATTCGCCCTTCAACAGATGCGGAATGCCGCAGGCGAATTCCACCACGTCCAGCCCGCGCTGGATATCGCCCTTGGAATCCGAATGCACTTTGCCATGTTCGGCCGACAGCATTTCGGCCAGCTCATCCATATGCGTTTCGATGAGCGCCTTGAGGTTGAACATCACCCGCGCCCGCCGCTGCGGGTTCATCGCCGCCCATGCGGGCTGCGCCGCCTGCGCATTGGCGACGGCCGCGTCCAGTTCGGTGGGATCGGACAGGCGGACCTGCGCCTGCACCTTGCCGGTCGCCGGATCGAACACGTCGCCCAGTCGAGCGGATGTCGATGCCTGATGACTGCCGCCGATGAAATTGTCGATAATGCGCATGATGCCCTCGCGATAAATGCCTGACGCGGCGATTAGCCTATGGCGCCCTGCGCAAAAATGATCATATGTGCGCATCTGTTGTGCATGGATATATATGCTGCATTGGGATGATCTTCGCCTGTTCCTTGCCGTCGCGCGTGCTGGCCGCCTGACCAGCGCGGGGCAGGCGCTGGGCGTCAACCACACCACCGTTGCCCGCCGCCTGACCGCGCTGGAGGACGCACTGGGCGCGCGCCTGTTCGATCGCACTTCGCGCGGCGTGGTGATGACCGCGGCGGGCGCGCTGCTGCTCGACCATGCCGAACGGGTCGAGCGTGAGTTCGAAGCCGCCGCCGCCACGCTGTCGGGCCGGGCCGAAGCCATCGCAGGCGAAGTTCGCCTCGCCACGCCCGAAGCCTTCGGCACCTATATCATTGCTCCCAACATCGCCGATTTTCACGATCGCTACCCTGACCTGCTGCTGGAATTGATGCCCGAATCCCGCGCCGTCAGCCTCGCCAACCGTGAAGCCGACATCGCCATCACCGTCGATCGCCCGCCGCGCGGTAAGTTGGTCGTGCGCAAACTGTGCGACTATCAACTCGGCCTCTATGCATCCGCCGACTATCTCGCCCGTCATCCGCCGATCCGCAGCGCGCAGGATGTCGCCGCGCAGCCTTTCGTGGCCTATATCGACCAGATGATCGACATGCGTGGCCTGCGCTATTTGTCCGAAGTCGCGGGCGAAGCCCGCCCCGTATTCCGCTCCAGCTCGATCGTCGCCCAGCAAAAGGCGGTGGCGTCAGGCGTCGGCCTTGGCCTGCTCCATCGTTTTTCGGCCGACAGCGAGCCCGGCCTGGTCCGCATCCTACCCGACGAGGTCGAAATCACGCGCAGCTACTGGCTGGTCCTGCGCCCCGAACATCAAAAATCCCCCCACACCCGCGCCGTCATTGCTTTCATCGACGATCTGCTCGCGCGCTACCGGGCGTTGCTCTGACCGTCCATCGCCAGAGCGCTGGATTGCTGCGCGGCTTGCCCGTGCCGTACAACTCCCGCATTTCTGCGTCATGTCCGACATAGCTTCGCTCCGGCGCACGACGCCTACCGGTTGGTCCGTCCGCCGTGATGACACCTTCGCGGCGCAGGCCTATAAGGATGGCTGGTGGCAG
This sequence comes from Sphingobium sp. KKT206, assembly GCF_055640555.1. Classification (NCBI taxonomy): domain Bacteria; kingdom Pseudomonadati; phylum Pseudomonadota; class Alphaproteobacteria; order Sphingomonadales; family Sphingobiaceae; genus Sphingobium; species Sphingobium sp. KKT206. Next base: position 3,093 of record NZ_CM145765.1, on the reverse strand, counting down.
GCGGATACCGCCGCCGATGCGCTGGTGCGGGCCGCGCGCGAAACGCCCGACCGCATCCTGCTGATCGACTGCGTCACCAGCCTGACCGCCGCCGCCCTCCACGCGCAGGCCTCCCGTCTGGCACAAGCCATGCTCGCCCGCTTCGCACCGGGCAGCGCCATCTCCTTCATGCTACCCAACTGGCACGAAGCCGCGATCATCTACATGGGCGCGACACTGGCAGGCATGGTCGCCAACCCTATCCTGCCCTCGCTGCGCGACCATGATCTGCGCTTCACCCTCGCCGACCTGAACAGTGCGATGATCTTCATCCCCGCCAGCTTTCGCGGGCATGACTATGCCGCCATGCTCGCGCGCGTCACCCCGGCGCTGGACAGCCCGCCCGCCGTCGTCGTCTTGCGCGGCGAGGCAGGCCCGCACATCGCCTTTGCCGACCTGCTGGCAGAAGTCGCCGACGCGCCGCTCCCAACCGTCGATCCCGACGATGTTCGCATGGTCATGTATACCAGCGGCACCACCGGACGGCCAAAGGGCGTTCTCCACAGCCATAACAGCATCAACGCGCTGATCCGCCAAATCGGCCGCCATTGGCTGGTCGAACGGGGCGACCGCTTTCTGGTGCCGTCCCCCATCAGCCATATTGGCGGATCGATCTACGCCTTCGAAACGCCGCTGCTGTTGGGGGCGACCGCGATCCTGATGGAACATTGGAACCCAGATGAAGCCGTCGCCATCATGAGCGCCCAGCGCTGCACCCATATGGCGGGTGCCACGCCATTTCTACAGCATCTGCTGGCCTCGGCGCGCGCAGCCGGGACGCGCCTGCCCGACCTTAAACTCTTCATCTGCGGCGGCGCATCGGTTCCGCCCAGCCTGATCCGCGACGCTGCCACCTATTTCGACAAGGCGATCGTCAGCCGCGTCTATGGCTCCACCGAATTGCCCGTCACCACTGTCGGCGTGATCGACCCGGCCGATCGCGATCATGCCGCCGATACCGATGGCCGCCCCGGCATCGCCACCATCCGCATCGCGCCCGATGGTGAAATCCGTGCGCGCGGACCGCAGATGATGGTCGGCTATCTCCACCGGGAGGATGAGGAAACCAGCTTCGACGCCGACGGCTATTATCGCACCGGCGACCAGGGTGCATGGATCGAAGGCGACCATCTGGTCGTCACTGGGCGGATCAAGGATATCATCATTCGCAATGGCGAGAATATCGCGCCGAAGGAGATTGAGGATCTGTTGATCGCCCATCCCGACATCGCCGAAATTGTGATCGTCGGCATTCCCGATTCGCGCACAGGGGAAAAGGCGGTTGCCGTCATCGTCCCGCGCAACGGCGCAAAACCCGACATAGCCTCTTTGGCTGACTTTCTCGCCAGCCAAGGCGTTGCCCGCTTCAAATATCCCGAAAGTGTCTTGTGGGTCGATGCTTTGCCCAAGAATGACGCCGGCAAGATACTCAAGGCCGCGATCCGCACGAGCCTGACGACCGCCTGATCAAAGCGCTTGAAACCGGAAATTGCGGAACCGCGCCTCCCCCGGACCAGCCGCAAACAAGCCCGGTCGGAGCATCAGGAACCCGCCGCGCACATTATGATGATAGCCCGACACTTCCATGCCCCGGTCGAAGCGGCGCCATGTCCGCCCGCCATCACCGCTCAGATGATAGGAAACGATATGGTGACGGTTGGTCACCTTCATCGTCAGCTTGCGGCCGTGGGGATTGGCGGGGCGGCCCCGTTCCATGCCATATTGGTGGGTGACGAAGCGGTTCTCGTCAAACCCCAGCCCGCAATAGAGCCTGTCGTCATAGAAAAGCAGCAGCCCCGCTGTCCCGCCCGGCGCGATCTCGATATCGCACTGAAATTCATAGGCCGGGTCACCCGCAATCAGCAGCAGCGGCGATGAATTGGCTGGCGCGGTCCCCCGCCCCTTCAAGAACAATATGTTGTCTTCCACCCGTGCCCTGTCTGCTTCGTCGGGCGTCGGCTTGAAGAAATTCCACTTCGCGCCGAGGTTCAGCGTCGCGAAATCATCCGACAGCGCCATGCCGTGCGGCAGTGCTGGGCCACCGCGCGGCTTGGCAATGGGCTGCGACAAATCGCCGCCGGTCATGCGGAACCAGCCATCCGCCGTCCATTCGACCGGATCGAGCAGCGTTTGCCGACCCAATGTCCAAAGACCATTTTCATAGCCATGATAGACCGCCCACCAGCTTTTATCGGGCGCTTCCACTAGGCTGGCATGGCCGCGCGACCACCAGCGTTCGGCCAGGCTTTCGGTCCGGACCAGCGGATTGCCCGGATGCTGCTCCCAGGGACCATGAATGGAGCGGGATCGCGCTGCGATCACCATATGCCCGGTCGGCGGCCCCGCTGTCCCGCCCACCGCGGTCAGCATGTAAAACCACCCGCCATGGCGATGGATCTTCGGCCCTTCCGGTGAAAATCCTTCCACATCCCACGTGTCGGGGTAGCGCCAGGGATCATAGACATGCTCGACCGTGCCGACCGTGGACAGTCCGTCATCGCTCAATCTTATCCGGTCGCCGCCCGACAGGAACAGCCAGCGGCTGCCATCCTCGCCAACCACATGGCAGGGGTCGATATGGTCATGCAGTTTGAGGTCAATGGGGTCGCTCCATGGCCCGTCGATCGTGTCGGCATGGATCACGAAGATGCTGTTGGGGGCCGCCTTCACCGGAATGTAGAGGAAATAGCGCCCGCCATGCTTTCCCAGGCTGACCGCCCATACCGACCCGATATTCTTGTGCAATGCCGCTCCGCGCGGCTGCCAGTTGATCAGGTCGCGGCTATGCCAGATCGTAACGCCGGGATAGCTGTCGAATGTGGAGAAGGTCATGTAATAATCCGCGCCATCTTTGAGGATGGCCGGATCAGGGCGGTCGCCCGAAATCAGCGGATTGAGGAAGCGCCCGTCGCCCAAATCGGCGATACGCTGATTGTCGAAACCCCGTTTCCAGTCCGTCGCGGCCATGGGTGCTGTGGCAGCCTCCACGCGCCCAAACGCCAGCGTGCTTCCCGCCAATACACCCGTCATCGCGTCGCGCCGACTGATCGCCAT
>NZ_CM145764.1:2842500-3690240 GCF_055640555.1 Sphingobium sp. KKT206 | reverse complement strand
GCCTATATTTTCCGTCATTATCGTGCCGACCCTACCAATATGCCCCCTGCCTTGGGCAGGAACCAGCGACGCGAACGAACCCGCCGGCAAAAGCCCCTGCTTTGCCGAGTCCATCCCATCCACTGACTAAATGACGGCCGCACAGAGATGATTCGACGGCGGCCGGATGTCGAAAATAGACAGGGGCGCTCCCCCGGATCAAGGGCGCGGCGGTTCAAAAAAATGAAATAAAGCCGTTGACTCGGCAAACCCGCAGAAAAGGGTTAGTTGCGAAAATATCGCCTTTTTTGAGTTAGTTATTTGGTTATTATCTTGAGGCTACCAGTCGAATCGCGGGAATTGCTTGTGTCCGCTGTGTGACCGTCTTGTGAATGAACATGAAAAAGCCCGCTTCCCTGATGGGAGCGGGCTTGTTCAGTCCCTGAAAACGGGAAAAGGCTTAGGCGAGCGCGCTGACAGCCTTGGTCAGGCGGCCGAACTTCCGCGAAGCCGTGTTCTTGTGCATCACGCCGCGCGCAACGCCGCGTGCCATTTCCGGCTGAACCGACTGCAGCGCGGTGGCGGCAGCGTCCTTGTCACCAGCGGCGAGGGCGGATTCCACCTTCTTCACCAGGGTGCGGATCCGGCTGATGCGGGCACCATTGATTGCGGCGCGACGTTCGTTGCGGCGGATGCGCTTCTTGGCTTGCGGCGTATTGGCCATTTAGAGTCCTCGGTTCTCGTCAATATTTGAAAGGAGACCAGTCGGACTCGCCAACCCGCCTCATGAAGGTGCGCGCCTTACAAGGGTTCGTTCCAGTCGTCAACCAGTCGGACCCGCTTCACCGCTGACATGTCGGACAGAAAAAGGTGGATCGCCCGCCATCGACACGGCGCTGCACCGTGCCGCCACAGGGGCATGGTTCGCCTTCGCGACCATAGACGCGCCATTGCTTGGAAAAATAGCCCAACTCCCCGTCCGGCCGCGCATAATCGCGCAGCGTCGATCCGCCCGCGACGATCGCGGCGGCCAACACCGTGCGAATCGAATCGACCAGCAGGGCAAGGCGCGGGCGACTGATCTTCCCCGCCGCTCGCGTCGGCGCTATGCCCGCCATATTCAGCGCTTCGCACACATAGATATTGCCCAGCCCGGCCACGATTCGCTGGTCGAGCAACGCCGCCTTGATCGACGTCGCCTTGCCCTTCAGCACGGCCGCCAGATGGGCGGCATCGAAATCCGGCCCCAAGGGTTCCGGCCCCATCCGCGTGAACGGGCCATAGGCTTCCCACGCCTCGCTGCGCACCAGATCGATAAAGCCGAAGCGGCGCGGATCGTTGAGCGCTAATTGTCGCCCTGCCCCGGTTTCCAGGATCAGATGATCGTGCGTGCCGATCTCGGTCGGGTCCACCCGCCAGCGGCCCGACATGCCCAGATGAAAAATCATCATGTCGCCCCGGTCGGTGGCGATCAGCCCATATTTGGCGCGCCGGGTGAGCGCTATGACGCTCGCCCCCGTCAAACGCTGGCGCAGGTCCACGGGAATTGGAAAGCGCAGGTCCGCGCGGCGCGGCTCGACACGGGCGAGAACGGCGCCCTCCAGCACGGATCGAAGGCCCGCAACGGTGGTTTCGACTTCGGGAAGCTCTGGCATAAGGACCATCTAGGCAAGAGCGCTTCCAATTCCCAGCTTCTTGGCTGGAATGGCACGCAATCTCTGTCTAGAGGATCAGGCATGAACGAAACAGCATCCTTTGGCTATCGGGACGTCGATGCCGCCGAAAAACAGGGCATGGTCCGCGAGGTCTTTTCCAATGTCGCGGCCAAATATGATCTGATGAACGACGCCATGTCGGTGGGCGCGCATCGTTTGTGGAAGGATCAGTTCGTCGCTCGCGTCAAACCGCGGCCGGGCGAAGCGATCCTCGACATGGCGGGTGGCACCGGCGACATCGCCTTTCGCATGCATAAATATGGGGCTGACGTCACCGTGTCGGACATCAACCCCGAAATGCTGGGCGTGGGCATGGAACGCGCCAAGAAGAAGGGGCTGGAGGGCTTGCTCTGGTCGGAACAGAATGCCGAGCAACTGACCTTCGCCGATCGCAGTTTCGACGCCTATACGATCGCCTTTGGCATCCGCAACGTGACGCATATCGACCAGGCATTGGCGGAAGCGCATCGCGTGCTGAAATTTGGCGGGCGCTTCTTCTGCCTTGAATTTTCGACCACGACCTGGCCGGGCTTTTCGGACGTGTACGACGTCTATTCGCACAAGCTGGTCCCGCAGCTGGGCAAGCTGTTTGCCAATGATGCCGACAGCTATCGCTATCTGATCGAATCGATCCGCCGCTTCCCGCCCATGCCCCAGTTCGAGGGCATGATCCGCGACGCCGGGTTCGTGCAGACCAAGGTCGAACCGATCCTGGGCGGCCTGGTCGCGATCCATTCGGGCTGGAAGATTTGATGGGCATCCAGGAAAAGCCCCTCCCCTTCAGGGGAGGGGTTGGGGTGGGGGCCATCCCCCCGCGCCGCACATTGTTGAAAGCCCCCACCCCCAGCCCCTCCCCTGAAGGGGAGGGGAGCCGATAATATGACCAGCCACATCACCCATATCTGGCGGCTCCTCAAATGGGGGCGCACGCTGGCGCGCCATGGCGCGTTGCGCGGGATCGAGCGCGATCCGCTGACGCCCGCCTCCGTGCGGAGGCTGGTGCGGCTCGCGCGCTTCGGTGCGCGCGTGCCCAAGCAACCGCGCTATGCCGATGCCTTCCAGTCGATCGGCCCGGCCGCGATCAAGCTGGGGCAGACGCTCGCGACCCGCCCCGATCTGGTCGGGGAGGAAGCGACGCTTGACCTGCTGCGCCTGCAGGACGCGCTCCCGCCCGTCCCCTTCGATACGATCCGCAAGCAGATCGAAACGAGCTTCGGCCGACCGCTGGAGGCCATCTATGCGCGCTTCGATGAAGCGCCGGTGGGTGCAGCGTCCATCGCGCAGGTGCATCGCGCGCTGACCACCGATGGCCGCGATGTCGCGGTCAAGGTCATCCGCCCCGGCGTCGCGGAGCAATTCAACCGCGACATCATGACCTATGAATGGGCAGCCGCCCATATCGAGCAACTGGGCGGCGAAATCGCCCGGCTGCGCCCGCGCCTCGTCATCGCCAATATGAAGCGCTGGACAGCGCGCGAACTCGACCTGCGGCGCGAAGCCGCCTCCGCGTCGGAACTCGCCGAAACGATGGTCGCCGAGCCCGGCTATCGCATTCCCACGATCGATTGGGATCGCACGACCGGCAAGGTCATGACGATGGAATGGATCGACGGGATCAAGATTTCCGACCGCGAGGCGCTGATCGCGGCGGGGCATGACCTGCCCGCCATCGCCGCGCGGCTGGTCAACGCCTTCCTGCGGCAGGCGATTGCGGAGGGATTCTTCCACGCCGACATGCATCAGGGCAATTTGTTCGTGACGGCCAATGGCGACATCGTCGCGATCGACTTCGGCATCATGGGGCGGATCGACCGGCGCGCGCGCATGTGGCTGGCGGAAATTCTCTACGGCCTGATCACCGGCAATTACAAGCGCGTCGCAGAAATCCATTTCGAGGCGCAATATGTGCCCGCGCACCATGATATGGCCGAATTCGCGACCGCCCTGCGCGCCGTGGGCGAACCGATGCGCGGCAAGCCGGTGCGCGAATTGTCGGTCGGCGGGATGCTGGACGGCCTGTTCGCCATCACCCGCGACTTCGACATGCAGACGCAGCCGCACTTGCTGTTGCTGCAAAAGACGATGGTGATGGTGGAGGGCGTGGCAACCTCGCTCGACCCCGACATCAACCTGTGGGAAACCAGCGGCCCCTATGTGAAGGGCTGGCTGCGCGACGAACTGGGGCCGGAGGCCAAGGCCGCCGATACGCTGATCGAAAATTGGCGCACCTTGCAGCGACTGCCGGGCCTCGTCCGCCGGATCGAAGATGCTTTCCCGGAGAAAGGCGGCGCACCGCCCCCGCCCCCGCTGACCGAAGTGAAGCTGATCCGCGTGGGCGGCGGCTGGCGCTATGCGGTGGTGGCGATCATGGCCGCGGCGGCTGGCGTTGGGGCGACATTGCTATTATCTTCATCGCTATGACCCGCGAAGAAGCCATTGCCCGGATCAAACCGCATGAGGCGGAACTGCGTGCAGCGGGAATCACCTCGCTTGCCCTGTTTGGATCGGTAGCGCGTGGTGAAGCGCGTGCGGATTCGGACGTTGATCTGATGTGTGAGATCGACAGCAATAGTCGCATGGGCCTGCTGGAGTTTATCGGCGTGCAGTTGCAACTGGCAGATTTCATGCAGAATCCGGTCGATCTGGTCGAACGTGCGGCTATGAGACCCCGAATCCGCGCAGCGGCGGAATCGGACATGGTCGCTATTTTCTGACAGTGACGCTCAATCGAGACATTGATCGGCTGGAGCTGATCATCGAATTGATCGACCATATCCGTCGCCGATTGACGATATTGACGGAAGAACCATTCTTGCGCGATCAGGACGAGATCGATCTGACATCCTTCCGTCTGCTGCACATCGGCGAGGCAGCCCATAAATTATCGGAGGATATCAAAGCGCGACACCCGACGGTTCCATGGGCCGCCATATATCAGATGCGCAATGTCATCAGTCACGACTATCCTGCGATCATTCCTTGGCGCATCTGGGACACGGCAACGACCAAACTGGATGAACTACGCGCGCTGTGCCGCGCGGAATTGGATAATCTCGGCGAATGACCCCCCGCATCCTCCTCATCATCTCCGGCGGCATTGCGGCGTACAAGTCGCTCGAACTCGTGCGCCTGCTGCGCAAGCGCGGGATGACGGTGCGGGCGGTCCTCACCCAATCCGCGCAGGAGTTCGTCACGCCGCTGTCGTTAGGGGTACTGACCGAAAACCCGGTCTTTACCGACCTGTTCAACCTGAAGGACGAACAGGAAATCGGCCATATCCAATTGAGCCGTCAGGCCGATCTGGTCGTGGTCGCGCCCGCGACGGCCAACATCCTCGCCAAGATGGCGAACGGTATTGCCGACGACCTCGCCACCACGCTGCTGCTCGCGACCGACAAGCCAGTGCTAGCCGTGCCCGCCATGAATGTGCGGATGTGGCATCATCGCGCGACCCAGCGCAATCTGGAGCGGCTCCACGCCGACGGCGTCCACATCATGACGCCAGACGATGGCGCGATGGCGTGCGGCGAATTTGGCACCGGACGGCTGCCCGAACCTGAAGCCATCGTCGCGGAGATCGAGCGGCTGTTGGCGATGCCAAAGAGCGGTGATCCGCTCGACGGACAGCCGGATTTCTCTCCGCCTCTGTTCGGTTCGAGCTTGCGCGGCAGGCATATCCTCATCACCGCCGGCCCCACCCATGAGCCGATCGACCCCGTCCGCTACATCGCCAATCGATCGTCGGGCAAACAGGGCTTCGCCATCGCCGCAGCCGCTGCGCAAGCGGGCGCGCGGGTTACGCTGGTGGCGGGACCGGTGCATCTGCCCACGCCCCAGGGTGTCACGCGCATCGATGTCGAGACCGCCCGCGACATGCTGGTCGCCGTCGAGAGCGCCCTGCCCGCCGATGCCGCGATCATGGTCGCGGCCGTCGCTGACTGGCGCACCGCCGATGCCGCCGACCAGAAGCTCAAAAAGGATGGCACCGGCCAGCCCGCGCCGCTCGCTTTGGTCGAGAACCCCGACATTCTCGCGACGCTGGGCCACCATGCCCAGCGCCCCGCCCTGCTCATCGGCTTCGCCGCCGAAACGCAGAAGATCGCGGAACATGCGCAAGCCAAGCTGGCCCGCAAAGGCGCGGACTGGATCGTTGCCAATGATGTGTCGGGCGACGTGATGGGCGGGGACGCCAACGCCGTGCAGATCGTCACCGCGTCCGGCATCGCCCCCTGGCCCGTCATGCCCAAGGATCAGGTCGCACAAAAACTCATCGAAAAGGTTGCTGATGCTCTCTCCCCTCACGCCGATTGATATCCAGCTCAAGCGCCTGCCCCATGGCGAGGGACTGCCCGTCCCCGCCTATGCCACTGCTCATGCGGCCGGCATGGATGTGGTGTCGGCGGCAGAGCTGATCCTGCAGCCGGGCGGGCGGCACGCCGTGGCCACCGGCTTCGCCATGGCAATCCCGCAAGGCTATGAGGTGCAGGTCCGCCCCCGGTCCGGCCTGGCGCTCAAACATGGCATCAGCCTGCCCAACACGCCCGGCACCATTGATGCCGACTATCGCGGCGAGTTGAAGATCATCCTCATCAACTTAGGGGACGTGCCCTTCCCGATCCGGCGCGGCGACCGCATCGCCCAGTTGGTGGTCGCGCCCGTTCAACTTGCCAGCTTCGTCGAAGTCGATAGGCTGGACGATACCGAACGCGGACAGGGCGGCTTCGGTTCGACAGGAGTGTGACACAATGACGATGCTGCTTTCGCTGATGCTGGCCGCAACCCCGGTGGCGGGCGCGGACGCGCCGCCCATGCCGACTGATCTGGCGAGCGTGCCGGTGATCGAGAACTGGCTGGGGCGCAAGATATCGCCCCGCTGGTCGGAAGAAGTGGCCAAGCTCTATCGTCGCGGAGACTGCAGCGGTGCCGTGCCCTATGAGGGATCGCGCCTGCTCGAAATCGACATGCTTTTTCTGCTGACCGGTGACGGCAAACCGTTGAAGGTGGCCCCCGTCAACGCCAGCTGCCCCGGCATCGAAAAATTCGTGAGCGGCCGCATTCTTGGCTCGCTGCGTAGTTCCTTCCCCAAGACCGGCGCAGCGCAGCCACGCTGGATGCGCTCGCAGGTGCGCTTCCTGTGGTCCGACGCGCCGTGACGCTGACCGACGACCAACTCGACCGCTATGCCCGGCATATCGTCCTCAAGGAAATCGGCGGGGCGGGCCAGGCGCGGCTGTTGTCGGCCGATGTCGCGCTGATCGGCGCGGGCGGCATCGGCAGCCCGGCGATACTCTATTTGGCGGCGGCAGGCGTCGGCACGATCCGGGTGATCGACGATGACGATGTCGCCCTGTCCAACCTGCAACGGCAAATCCTGTTCGGCACCGCCGATGTCGGCGCGCCCAAGGCGGAAGCGGCGATGGTGGCGGTCGCCCGGCTGAACCCCGACGTCAAGCTGATCCCGATCAACGCCCGGATCGATGCCGACAATGCCGCGCTGATGCTGCGCGATGCCGATGTCGTGCTGGACGGCAGCGACAGTTTCACGACCCGTCTGGCGGTGGCCGACGCGGCCCACCGGCTCCGCATTCCGCTGGTGTCCGCAGCCGTCGGCCCGTTCGAGGGGCAGATCGCCACCTATCGCGGATGGGAAGCGGACAAGCCCTGCTACCGCTGCCTGGTCGGCGCGGCACAGGATGCGCCGGAGCGCAATTGCGCCGAAACCGGCGTCATCGGCGCATTGACCGGCGCGATGGGCAGCCTCGCCGCGCTGGAGGTGATCCGCGCGCTGGTGCCGTTCGGCGCGGACATGGCCGGACGCTTGCTGATCGCCGACCTGCTTTCCATGCGCTTCCGCACGCTCGACGTGCCCAAAGACCCGGCCTGCCCCGCCTGCGCCGCGCATCTATGCGTCCCTTAAGGATCATCGTCGCGACCGCCGATGCCGAGCGGTTGCGCGGCGCTTTGATCGTGGCGAGTGCCCATGCCGCACTCGGCGGCGCGGCCACTCTGTTCCTGCAACTCGACGCCGTGAGCCTGCTCCGCGCACCCATCGTCGCGCCTCAGGATGACGCCCATCGGGCAGCGGGATTGCCCGATCTCGCCGCCGTGCTGGCCGAAGCCCAGACGCTGGGCGTCGCGATCAGCGCCTGCCAGAGCGGGCTGGCGCTGTGCGGGATGACGGCGGAGGATCTACCGAACGGCATCGATGTCGGCGGGCCGGTCGGCTTCCTGCAAGCGACCGACGACGAGGCGCGGCTGCTGATCGCCTGATCTAACGAAGCACCGGAAGGTAACGCCAACGCTCGACGCGGCTCGTGCGAACGCTCGCCTTCACGACAGGATCGGCAGCGGACATCCCGTCGGGCAGAGGCAGCAACCAGAAATGCGCCGCACCGGCCAAGGCGCACAGGCAGAACAGCGCCGCCGCCAGTCCATAGCCTCGCATATTCATGCCTCCTGCTGCTGCACATCCCGCAGGAAAATATCCTCTATCCGCGCGCCGAACAAGTCGGCAATCCGAAAGGCGAGCGGCAGCGACGGATCATATTTACCTGTTTCTATCGCATTGACGCTCTGACGCGATATGCCAAGCTGCGCAGCCAAATCACCCTGGCTCCACGCCCGCTCGGCGCGCAACTGCTTCAGCCGATTCTTCACGCACAGCCCGCCACGCCGGTTTGCCGCCAATTAACCAATTGCCCTACGGCCAGCCCCACGCACCATAATGGCCAGACGAAAAAGATCGGCAGCGCAGGGACTTTGGTAAAGAGTTCGAGTAGCCCCCAGACGCTGGTAATCGCCAGGGCAAAGCCGGTAGCCACCAGGAATTTGCGCACTTCGAGCATGCGCAGATATTCATCGTCCAGTTCCACGAGGAAACGCGCCATCGCCCAGATCCAGCCCAGGGCGGCAAGGCCGGGCACCAGCGCGATCGCCACGGTCGCAACATTCGCCGCCGCGCCGTCAGGGATCAGCCAGGATGCCAGCCCCACGGCACCGACATAGGCAAGGCTAAGCGGAATCATACGGCCGGTATAGCGCCGATAGGCGGGGTTTCGGGATGCGTTGGTCATGTCAGCCCTCCTCATGTGATGACAAGCACCCTTTACATTTTCCGCGTCGCATATGTCAAGTTACATTGACACCGCTGCCCGCGCATTCCCCACCCCCTTCCCTTGACAGGCCGAACCGCCCATTTATGGGGAAGGCGCGGCTTTTCGGGCCGCGACATAGCCCGTATTTCAAGGAAATCCCGTGTCCGCCATGCTCAAAATCACTCTGCCCGACGGTTCCGTGCGTGAAGTCGCGCCCGGCACTACCCCGGCGGATATTGCGGCAGCGATCGGGCCGGGCCTCGCCAAGGCGGCGATCGCCGCGCGGGTCGATGGCGAATTGCGCGACATCATGCGCCCGCTGGAGCAGGACGCAGCGCTCGCGCTGGTGACGGCCAAGGATGAAGCCGATGCGCTGGAACTGGCGCGGCATGACTTTGCCCATGTGCTGGCCGAAGCGGTGCAATCGCTGTTCCCCGGAACGCAGATCACCTTCGGTCCGTCCACCGACGACGGCTTTTATTATGACGTGATGGCGCCGGCTGATCGTCACCGCGGGCCGTTCAATGACAACGACCTTCCCGCCATCGAAGAAAAGATGCGCGAGATCATCCGTGCGAACAAGCCGCTGGTGCGCGAGGTTTGGAACCGAGAAGATCTTATCGCGCGCTGGGAAAAGCAAGGCGAGGCGTTCAAGGCGCAATGGGCGGCAGAACTGCCCGAAGGCGAGGAGTTGACGGTCTACTGGTCCGGCCAGCCGAACAGCGTAGATGCGTGGATGGACATGTGCCGTGGACCGCACCTGGCGTCTACCGGCAAGCTGGACCCGCAAGCGTTCAAGCTGATGCGCGTCTCAGGTGCCTATTGGCGTGGCGATCAAAAGAACGCGCAATTGACGCGTATCTACGGCACCGGCTGGCTCAACAAGAAGCAGTTGGCCGAGCATCTGACGCGCCTCGAAGAAGCGGCCAAGCGCGACCATCGCAAGCTGGGCGCGGAAATGGACCTGTTCCACCTGCAGCAGGAAGCGCATGGCAGCGTTTTCTGGCACCCCAAAGGCTATCTCATCTGGCGTCAGCTCGAAGCCTATATGCGCCGCGCGATCGACGATGCCGGCTATCGCGAGGTCAAGACGCCGCAGGTGATGGACGCGCGCCAGTGGGAGATTTCGGGCCACTGGGGCAAATATCGCGAAAATATGTTCGTGATCCCCGACGAAGTGCCCAATGTCGAGGATGAAGGCCCGCTGGTGCCCGACGATGCCGACTGGATGGCGCTCAAGCCCATGAACTGCCCGGCGCATGTGCTGATCTTCCGCCAGGGGATCAAAAGCTATCGCGACCTGCCGATGCGCCTCTACGAAAATGGCTGCTGCCACCGCAACGAGCCGCATGGCGCGCTCCACGGCCTGATGCGCGTCCGCCAGTTCACGCAGGACGACGCGCATATCTTTTGCCGCGAAGACCAGATTGTCGAGGAGGTCCGCGCCTTCTGCGCGCTGGCTGATCGCATCTACAAGGATTTCGGCTTCACCTACTCGATCAAGCTGGCGCTGCGCCCCGAAAAGCGGTTCGGCAGCGAAGAAATGTGGGACAAGGCCGAAAATGAACTGCGCGACGCGGTGGCGGCCGCGGGCCTCAACACGCCGGAATATGGCTGGGAAGAACTGCCCGGCGAAGGCGCTTTCTACGCGCCCAAGCTCGAATGGCATCTGACCGACGCGATCGGGCGGACGTGGCAGGTGGGCACGATCCAGTCGGACCGCGTGCTGCCCGAACGACTCGACGCCAGCTATGTCGGCGAAGATGGCGCACGGCATCGCCCCGTCATGCTTCACCGCGCGATCTTCGGCAGCTATGAACGCTTCATTGGCATCCTGATCGAACATTATGCCGGTCGTTTCCCGCTCTGGCTCGCCCCAGTCCAGGCAGTGGTCGCGACGATCGTCTCGGACGCCGACGACTATGCCGCCGAGGTGCTGACCAAGCTACGGGCGGCAGGAATCCGCGCCGAAGCCGACATCCGCAACGAGAAGATCAACTACAAAGTGCGCGAACATAGCCTCGCCAAAGTCCCCAATCTGCTGGTCGTGGGACGCCGCGAAGCGGAGGAAGGCAAGGTCGCGCTGCGCGTGCTGGGCAGCGATGGCCAGACCTTCCTTTCGCTCGACGAGCTGATTTCGCGCCTTGCAAATGAAGTCCGCTCGCCCGATATATATTGAGGCAGCAATGCCACAGGGTTCGTGATTCCGCTTGCGCAGGACCACGGACCCCTTTCGGCTTTGCCAAAAAGCCGCTAAGAGTCACTCGTTTTTGCAACGACCATAGGAGATACTGCTATACGTCCCCCAATGATGCGCCGCCCACTGGCGCCGCCGCCGAAATCCGGCCCTCGCTACAATGAATTCATCACGGTCCCCAAAGTCCGCGTGATTGACGGGGAAGGCGAGAATCTGGGTGTGATGTTTACGCAGGAAGCGATCGAACAGGCGGCCGATGTCGGCCTCGACCTGGTCGAAGTCTCTCCGACCGCGGACCCGCCGGTCTGCAAATTTCTGGACATCGGCAAGTTCAAATACGAAGCCCAGAAAAAGGCGAATATCGCCCGCAAAACCCAGAAGACGCAGGAACTCAAAGAGATCAAGATGCGTCCGAACATCGACGATCATGACTATGATACGAAGATGAAGAAGGTCCATGGTTTCATCGAGGATGGCGACAAGGTGAAAATCACCCTGCGCTTCCGTGGTCGCGAACTCAGCCACCAGCAGCTCGGCATGGCCCTGCTCCAGCGGGTCGCGGAAAATGTCGCCGAAACCGCCAAGGTCGAAGCCTATCCCCGCATGGAAGGCCGCCAGATGCTGATGGTCCTCGCGCCGAAATAAGCGCGTCCGTCAGGGCTTGAAAGATACAGAGGGCGGTGCCGCAAGGTGCCGCCCTTTTTGGTTGCGCGTGGCCAATGCGCCTTTTGTAACAAAGTATTGCCGCGCCCGTCTGGCGCACCTCCCCCACTTGACGATAGCGCCCCCACCCTTCATCGGCACGCCATATACTGCGACTTACTCGCAATATTAACTGGGGTGAATATTGATGAATCGGGGTTCCTTGCTGTCGTCACGATCCAACCGGCTGCGCGTCAGCATGCTGGCGCTGGTCGCCGGATTGTCGCCTTGGACGGCCATGGCCCAGGCCCCCGAAGAGGCGGAAGACCAGTCGAACGCGATCGTCGTCACCGCCGCCGGTTACGCCCAGGACATCGTTGAGGCCCCCGCCAGCATCACCGTGCTGGGCCGCGAGGAGTTGCAGGAAAAGCGGTTCGGCAGTCTGGCCGAAGCCCTGCAGGATGTGCAGGGTGTCGATGTCGGCGGTGAAGCGGGCAAGACCGGCGGCCTCAACATCTCGATTCGCGGCATGCCCAGCGACTATACGCTGGTGCTGATCGACGGCCGCCGCCAGAATGCGCCGGGCGGCGTCACCCCCAATGGGTTCGGCGAAACCTCCACCAGCTTCCTGCCGCCCTTCTCCGCCATCGAACAGATCGAGGTCGTGCGTGGGCCGATGTCCACCCTCTACGGGTCGGACGCGATGGGCGGCGTCGTCAACATCATCACGCGCAAGGTCGGGGACCGCTGGGTCGGCACTGCCACCGCCGAAAGCACCATCCAGGGCGATGATCGCTTCGGCAATATCCAGTCGATCAACGGCTTTGCCCAGGGTCCGGTGATCGACAATCTCGTCGGCCTGACCCTGCGCGGCAGCGTGTTCCACCGCGAGGGATCGGACATTCCCATTCCCGGCGATCCGGCGCTGACGCTCGGCCGCAATCCGGTGCGGTCGGACATCTACACCTATGGCGGTCGCCTGACCTTCACCCCCCATGCCGACCATGACCTGTGGATCGAATATGATCGCAACGAGCAGAGCTATGACAATAGCGAAGGGCGGCTGGGGACGCTGGGATCAGGCGGCTATGCCCCGGAACAGCAGTTCAACCGCAGCAATTATGTCCTCGCCCATAGCTGGCGTATGGGTTTCGGCCAGCTCGACACGACGCTGACCCGCAACGACACGGAAACCATCGGCCGCCTCATCCCCAACGGCACGCCTGGCGCGACGCCGGGCAGCGCCCGCACGCTTGAAGCGCGCAACGATATCATCGACTCGCGCTTCGCGGGTAAGGTCGGCGCGCTCGCCTTCACGGTCGGCGGCCAATATTGGAAGGCCCGCATGGTCGAGGGCGTCGCGCCCGAACCCTTCACCTTCACCCAATGGGCGGGCTTCGCCGAAGCCACCTGGACGATCGTCGACGGCTTCAACCTGACCGGCGGCGCGCGCTATGACGATCACTCGACCTTTGGCAGCAAATGGTCGCCGCGCGCCTATGCGGTGTGGAACATCAACGACAATGTGACGCTCAAGGGCGGCGTCAGCCGCGGCTTCAAAACGCCGCGCGTCGAACAGATTGCCGAGGGGATCATCGGCTTCGGCAGGCAGGGCACGCTACCTTTGCTCGGTACGCCAGGCCTGAGTCCCGAAACCAGCACCAGCTACGAAGCTGGCCTCTATTATGATAGCCATGGCTTTTTCAGCGGCAACGTCACCCTGTTCAACAATGACTTTAATGACCGGATCACCTCCGGCGTCTTCGTACCCAACTGCCAGTTCGCCGCATCCCCCAATCGGCCAGGTTGCGTCGATGTCGGCAATTTCCCGACGATCGAGCAGTTCAGTCAGTCGATCAATATCGACAAGGCCCGGACACGCGGTGCAGAGGTCGCGACCCGGTTCACTTTCTCGCCCGCCGTCTCGCTGGTGCTCAATTACACCTATACCGACAGCGAGCAGTTGAGCGGGCCGAATGAAGGACAACCCCTGGTCGGCATGCCCAAACATATGCTGAACGGCAATCTACGCTGGAAGCTGGGCGACAAGGCCAGTGTCTGGGCGCGCGCCGAAATCCGGTCGAGCCGTTTCCGCAACGACGCTGATGACCGGGCGGGCGTTGGCGACTTCCGGGGCTATGAGCTGTTTCATATCGGCGGCTCGTATCAGATCACGCCCGCCTTCCGCCTGGCGGCCACCGTCAACAACATCTTGGACACCGACTATGCCGAATATCTGTCCTATGACAGTGACGGCGCTGACGTGTTCACGTCGGCCTATGCGATCAATCAGGAAGGTCGTCGGCTATGGCTGTCGGCAACGGTGGACTTCTAAGCCTGGATAGTCGGGACGAACTGCGTCGCCCATTCAGGCGGACGGTTTGTCCCGATACAGGGCCGGAAACATCGTCTTGAACGCCGCCAGCTTGGGCGCGTCCCAGCGCTGGATATAGGGGTGGCGCGGGTTCTTGCGCATGAAATCCTGGTGATAGGTGTCGGCGTCCTGAAAGCCGGTGAACCGCTCCACCTTGGTCACGATCGGATCGCGCCATAGCCCTGCCTTGCCGAGCTGGGCGAGATAGGCGTTCGCCGCCTTTCCCTGCTCGGCATTCAACGGATAGAGCGCGCTGCGATACTGCGTGCCGCGATCCGGCCCCTGCTGGTTCAGCGTCGTGGGATTGGCGATCACCGAAAAGAATACGCGCAACAGCGTGCCATAGCTGACCTGCTTGGGATCGTAGGTGACACGCACGGCTTCGGCGAAGCCGGTATTGCCGCCGCTGACCATCTCATAATCCACGCGGCGGTTATTCGGCCCGCCCGTAAAGCCCGATTTGACGAGTTGCACGCCTTTCACATGGGAAAAGACGCCCTCGACACCCCAATAGCACCCACCTGCAAACACGGCTGTCTCCAGCGCGCGCGTAGGCGCGGCGTCGATCGTGGCGACCGGCGCCAGCACCGTGCGCTCGGCATGCAAAGGGGCGGCGAGCGCGAAGCCCGCCAACAGCGTCAAGATCAGGCGGTTAGAGCGCCGCACTGGAACTGCCAGTCGCCGCGATCGCAGACGTGCTCAGGATCGGCTGCTCGTCGGGCTGCAAAACGACCATGCCAACAAGACCGATCGCAAAACCGCCCGCAAAGCGCAGGAACAATTCGGATTTCAAAAATGCCAACATAGCCTGCGCCTTTCTTATTCTGCTTTCGGCTGGGTGTGCCGTTTGGTTACATCTGCGTGTCTTGCCCTTTGCTGAATGAGCCGGCAGCCTGTTAACGGCCTTCGACCAAAGCAAGGGATAGAACGACGAGCGGATTATAACCTTAATCAGTTTCTTTCTGAAACCGGGATATAGCGCCCGTCGTGCTATCTACAAGACGGCACGGGTCGAAAAGGACCGTTTCTGTTTCGAGCATCGTTGCGCGAAATTCTCGCTGCGCTCATTTTAACGTCATCCCCGCGCAGGCGGGGATCCATCTCCGAACCTTAAATCAAGGCGATAAGGTGGGAGATAGATTCCCGCCTGCGCGGGAATGACGAAATTTTACAGGATCATCGAATATCGTAATGATCCCATTTGGGCGGCCGGTGCGCCTTCCCTTATTTCAGCGCGGCGCAGGCTTCCTGAATCCGCGTGCAGGCCTTTTTCAGCACATCTTCCGACGTCGCATAGCTGATGCGGAAGGCGGGCGAGAGGCCGAAGGCGGCACCATGGACGGCCGCAACCTTCGCTTCGTCCAGAAAATAGGCGATCAGCGCTTCGTCATTATCGATCCGCACGCCCTTGGGCGTCATCTTGCCGATCACGCCGCTGGCGTCGGGATAGACATAGAAGGCGCCTTCGGGCGTCGGGCAATCCAGGCCCGGCGCATCGTTCAGCATCGCCACCACCATGTCGCGGCGCTTCTTGAACACGGCGTTGCGCTCTTCCAGGAAATCCTGCGGGCCGGTCAGCGCGGCGACGGCGGCAGCCTGGCTGATCGAACAGGGGTTGCTGGTCGATTGCGACTGCAACTTGCCCATCGCCTTGATGATCCATTCGGGACCACCGGCAAAGCCGATGCGCCAGCCGGTCATCGAGAAGGCCTTGGAGCAGCCATTCACGGTCAGCGTGCGGTCGTACAGTTCCGGGCAGACCTGTGCGATCGTCGCGAACGGCGTCGATGCATACCAGACATGCTCATACATATCGTCGGTCATGACCAGCACATGGGGATGGCGCAGCAGCACGTCGGCTAGCGCCTTCAATTCCTCCGCCGAATAGGCGGCACCGCTAGGGTTGGACGGCGAATTGAGCATCACCCATTTGGTGCGCGGGGTGATCGCAGCGTCCAGCTGCGCGGCGGTGATCTTGTAGCCCTGGCTCGCCGGGCCTTCGATGAAGACGGGCGTGCCGCCCGCGAAATTCACGATGTCGGGATAGCTGACCCAATAGGGTGCCGGGATGATGACCTCATCGCCCGCATCCACCGTCGCCAGCAGCGCATTGAACAGAGTATGCTTGCCGCCTGAGTTTACCGTGACCTGGCTGCGCTTGTAGACCAGCCCATTGTCGCGCTTGAACTTGAACATCACCGCTTCCTTGACGTCGGCGGTGCCGTCCACGTCGGTATAGCGGGTCTGGTTGTTGCGGATCGCGGCAATGCCCGCTTCCTTGACGAAATCGGGCGTATCGAAGTCCGGCTCGCCCGCCGACAGGCCAATAACGTCCACGCCTTCGGCTTTGAGCGCGTTCACGCGGGCGCTCATGGCGAGCGTGGCGGACGGCTGGATACGGCCCAAGGCGGCGGAAGTCTGGCTCATGGCAACAATCTTTCTTCAAAGCGACGTCCAAGCGCTCGGCACAGCCCGCCATCCTGGAAATCGCGACAAAAAATAGTAGAATCCCCTCATCCGCCCATAGGACGGATGCCGCGTCCCTTAGTGCGCAACGGGCAAAGGGGCAACCGGCCAGATGGCGGACAATGGCTATTCGGCAGGAAAGCCCGGCTATGGTGCCAGCGTCGCCGCCACCATGCCGCGCGCGGCATTGCCGATGAAAAAGCCCCGCTCCAGATCGGACACGCGCAGGTCGCCCTCGACCGCCTCGCCCATGTCGATCAGGCTTTGACGCAATATGCCCGGCAGCAAGCCGCGCGCCAGCGGCGGCGTCACCAGCTTGTCGCCGCGCTCCACGAACAACGAGGAAAAACAGCCCTCGGTCAGATAGCCTTTCGCGTCGATCAGCGCGACCTCATAGGTGCCGCCGCGCTTGAGCGCATCGCGATACAGGCTGCGGTCGGTGGTTTTGTGCAACAGGCGCAAATCGTCGGCGGGCGCATGGCGCGGCACCACCTTGACCGGGACGATCGCCTGGGGCCAGCCGATATGATCGCGCACCTCGATCGCCACCGCGCCGCTGCGCGATGCCATCAACCGCACCCGGCTGCGATCGCGCAGGCGGAAGGTCGCGGCCTGCAATTCGTTGCGGACGGCATGGCGATCGAAGGCGAAGCCGAACGCATCGGCGCTCGCCTTGAGCCGCGTCAGATGCAGTTCCAGCAACCTGATCCCGTCGAGCGGGTCGAAGGCCATGGTTTCAATAAGGTCGAAGCGTCGATCAGCCAGTGACATTGCCGTTATTCCAAGCCCTTGCCGGTGCGAGAGTCAAGCTGGAGACATCAAGTCGGGGCAAGAAAGCGCCCCTTGGCCAGGCATTCGGCCCATTCCGAATCCACCTGCGAATCCGCGACGACGCCCGAACCAAGGCCCAGCCGACCGACGCCGCTGCCTTCCGCGACGCATAAGGTGCGGATCGACACATTGAAGGCCGCGTCGCCCTCCGGGTCGATCCAGCCCATTGTGCCGGTATAGACGCCGCGCGGATGGGGTTCGACCGCATCGATGATCTCCATCGCCCGGACCTTCGGTGCGCCGGTGATCGAACCGCAGGGAAAGAGGATGCGCAGCACATCGACCGGCGACAGGCCGGGCAGAATGCGCGCGCGCACGGTCGACACCAGTTGATGCACGGTCGGGAAGCTCTCGACCTTGAACAGATCCGGTACGATCACGCTGCCCGCGCGCGACACCCGCGACAGGTCGTTGCGCAGCAGGTCGACGATCATCAGATTTTCGGCCCGCTGCTTGGGATCGGCGGCAAGCCAGCGCGCAAGGTCCGCATCCCGCTGCGGATCGGCATCACGCACCGCCGTCCCCTTCATCGGCCGGGCGGTCAGTTGCCCTCGCACCTGGGTAAAGAACAGCTCCGGCGAAAAGGATAGCAGCGCATGGTCGCCGGTGCGGATCACCCCGCCATAGCCCGCCGCCGCGCGCGGCCGAACGGCGGCATAGAGCGCCATCGGATCGCCGGTCAGCGGCACATAGCAGGGGAAGGTCAGGTTCGCCTGATAGATGTCGCCCGCGCAGATATAATCCTGCACCGCGTCGAACGCGACGCGATAGTCCGCCGCCTCCACCATCGGCCGCAACGGCCCGACCTGCGCGCCGGTCGGATCGGGCAGCATTGCGGGCAGCGTGCCGGGCGGGATCAGCCGCACCCCTTCGAACAGGCCGAACCACAAGAGCGGCGACCCATCGGATCGCTGGTCGTGGCGACGGCCGATCGGCGCCAGTCGCTCCTCCAGCGCCAGCCCGGCTTCATAGCTCATATAGCCAGCGACATGCAGCCCGGCCTCGCGCGCGTCGGCGATACGATCGAGCGCTGGCTGCACCTCCTCCATCCGGTGGGCGGCGATGACCGACACGGGATCGCGATAGAGCCGCGCAGGCGCGGCGTGGCGCGGGCGGGCATCATCGAACAGGGCAAAGATTTCGGTCGGGCCGGGAAGACGCATGGGCGTGTCTTAACAGGCTTTGCGCGCGGCGAAAGGCCGATCCAAGGTGCAGTGTCCTTGCAGCAGCGCAACGAACGGCCTACCCCATGCGGCCATGACCGATCCCCTCCCCGATCCCGCCCCCGACGCCGTGGCGGCGCGCCCGTTCGGACCAGCGCTCGCGCTGGCGCTGCGGGGCCGCTGCCCGGCCTGCGGCGAGGGCCGTCTGTTCGCGCATTTCCTCAAACCCGTGCCCGCCTGCACCCACTGCGGCCAGCGTTGGGATCTGCATCAGGCGGATGATTTCCCATCCTATATCGTCATATTGCTGCTCGGCCATATATTGGTGCCGCTGATGATCGAAGTGAACAGCGCCTTCGCCATTCCGCTTGGGTGGCAGGCGGCGATCTGGCCGACTTTGGCCTTCCTGCTGGCGGTGGCGATGATCCAGCCGGTCAAGGGCGGCGTCATCGCCTTCCAATGGACGCGACGCATGGCCGGATTCCGGTAAAGGTCACCGGTTTTAGGGGCCGACAAGACACCCCTCCTCCGTTCGTTTCGAGCGAAGTCGAGAAACGCTCGAACCGAACGAGGATTGGAAAACCGATCAGTCCGGCTGGCGCAGGAAATTCCGCTCCATCGCCTCGCGCAGCGTTTCATCGATCTCGCGACGCCCTTCCGCGCCATGGGTGACGACCGTGGTGTCGCAGGTCGCGACGCACACGCCCTTCTGGAATCCCGCCGAGCTGATCGTCCAACTGGTCCGGCCGATATGGCCGATCGCGCAATGGACTTCGAACGGATAGGGAAAATGCGATTCCTCGATGAAGTTCAACTGCACCGCCGCGACCAGCCAGCGCACCCCCTGTTCCTGCGGATGGCGGCCCAGATGATGGTGGAACCGGATACGCGCGGTTTCAAAGATGCCCGATATCGCCACATTGTTGATGTGGCCCATCGTATCGAGATCCTGAAAGCGGGTGTCGATGCTGGTGACGAAGCGATAGGCTTCTGGAGTGAACCGCCAGGATTCGGGTTTGGCCATGTCCTGATTTCCCTCTAACAATGTTGCACTTGCCATAGCCCTGCTGGCCCATGATGCAATCGCACCCGCGAAATTGGGCGCAGTGCGACCTTTATGACACAATGAAAGTCCCGCTTTTGCGTGGGTCGCCCGAAACATCGCAAAAACGTCATCGTTACGTCACCGTTATGTCAATGCCCGCTCATTGCGGTGCAACATGTCGCGCCTACGGCCCCCGACCAAGCCGACTACCGGTTTTTCCAAGGGGGAAATTTTCACATGCGTCCTGCCACAGCCTTGCTGCTCGCCTCCACCATGTTGGCCAGCACACCCGCCTTCGCTCAGACGGCCTCGCTCGCCGTCCCCGCCGCTGCGGCGGCCGTGGAAGGCGAAGAGATCATCGTCTTCGGCCGTGGCGAAACGCGCCAGGTACAGGAAATCAAAGCGCGCGACATCGTCGTGCTGACACCCGGCACCAATCCGCTGAAAGCGATCGAAAAGCTGCCCAGCGTCAATTTCCAGTCGGCCGACCCGTTCGGCAATTATGAATGGTCGCAGCGCATCACCATCCGCAGCTTCAACCAGAATCAGCTGGGCTTCACCTTCGACGGCATCCCGCTCGGCGATATGAGTTATGGCAACCATAACGGCCTGCACATCACCCGCGCGATCAGCAGCGAAAATATCGGCAGCGTGCGCGTGGCGCAGGGCGCGGGTTCGCTGGGCACGCAGGCGACCGGCAACATTGGCGGCACTGTCGAAACCTTCTCGATGGACCCGGCCGACAGCCTGGGCGCGCAGGGCAATTTCACCTATGGCAGCAACGACACGATGCGCGCCTTCGGCCGCATCAACCTCGGCAGCGCCGACGGCATTCGCGGCTATGTGTCCTATGGCTATGGTTCGACCGACAAATATAAGGGCACTGGCGTTCAGGACCAGCATATGGGCAATGCCAAGGTCATCATCCCCATCGGCGAAGCCAAGATCGACGGTTGGCTGAGCTATTCGGATCGCCGCGAACAGGATTATCAGGACATGTCGATGGGCATGATCCACCGCCTCGGCTGGGACTGGGACAACACCTTCCCCGACTATGCCCGCGCGATCGACTATGCCGACCGCCTGAACGACGTTGACCTCATCAGCAACAGCGGCGGATCGCCCTTCCCCGATGGTCTCTTCGACTATAGCGGCGCGAGCGTCGCCACCGGCCAGACCTATCCCGGCAATGTCACCAGCGCCGACGATGCCTATTATGACGCGGCTGGCCTGCGCAAGGACTGGCTGGGCGCGATCGGCTTCACCACCCCGCTCGGCGAGCAGGCCAATCTGAAGCTCAAGGGCTATTATCACAATAACAGCGGCATGGGCCTGTGGGGCACGCCTTATGTCGCCAGCCCCAATGGCGTGCCGATGTCGATGCGCACCACCGAATATGACATGGACCGTATCGGCGCATTCGGCAGCGTCGATTTCGTCATCGGTGCGCAAAATCTGAGCGTCGGTGCATGGTATGAAAATAACAAGTTCAACCAGGCACGCCGCTTCTATGCCTTTGCCAGCCGCGCCGAACCGGGCCTGTCGTTCCGCGACTATCCCAAAAATCCCTTCTTCACCCAGTGGGAATTCGACTTCACCACAGACACCTTCCAATATCATGTCCAGGACAAGATCGACCTTGGCATGGTGACGATCAACTTGGGCTGGAAGGGCTTCAAGGTCACCAACGAAGCCGAAGCCATCGTGCAGGCGACCTTCCCGCAAGGCAAGATCAGCGCCGAAGACTGGTTCCAGCCAACGGCCGGCTTCGTTGTGGAAGTCAGCCCCGAAGCGGAAGTGTTCGGCGGCTTCAGCCAGTCGACCCGCGCCTTTGCCAGCGCCACCACGACCGGCCCCTTCTCGACCAACCAGGCCGGTTTCGACGCGATCAAGGATGATCTGAAACCCGAAGAGTCCGACACCTATGAACTCGGCCTGCGCTACAACACGCCGATGTTCAACGGTACGCTGGGCGCTTATCTCGTCAACTTCCGCAACCGCCTGCTCGCTGTGCAGGTCGGATCGGCGATTCAGGGCAATCCGTCGGCGCTCCAGAATGTCGGCGGCGTCCGCTCCATCGGCGTCGAAGCGGCGGGCGACCTGAAACTGGGCGGCGGCTTTGGCCTCTATGCCAGCTACAGCTACACCGACGCCACCTATCGCGACGATGTCGTGAACGGCAACGGCGTGGTGGTCGCGGCGATCGAAGGCAAGACAGTGGTCGACAGCCCCAAACATATGGCGCGCGGCGAACTCAACTATGACGACGACAAGCGCTTCTTCCGCGTCGGCCTCAACTATATGTCGCGTCGCTTCTACAGCTACACCAACGACGCCTCGGTCCCCGGCCGTCTGATCGTCGACGCCTCGCTCGGCTATCGCTTCACCGACAAGATCGAAGTGCAGCTCAACGCCACCAACCTGTTCGACAAACGCTATGTCGGCACCATCGGGTCGGGCGGCTTCGGCAATAGCGGCGACGCCCAGACCCTGCTGGTCGGCGCCCCCCAGCAATTCTTCGCCACGGTGAAGGCCGGGTTCTGACGTAATATAGGCGGGAAGGCTGTGACTTATCTCCCCTCCCCGGCGGGGAGGGGTCGGGGGAGGGGGAGCGAGGCGAAGCCGAGCGTCTACGCAAGCGGCAGTACACCCCCACCCAGCCTCCCCCTAAAGGGGGAGGAGCCAATATGGATCACCCCTCCCCTCAAGGGGAGGGGTTCAAGAAGGACAGTAATTCCCATGATCAAAGCCGCGCTTCTCCTTGCCACCGCCCTCGCCGCCTGCCTTCCCGGCCCGGCGCTGGCGGAGCCGGTGCTGCTGATCTCGATCGACGGGCTGCGGCCCGGCGACGTGATCGAAGCGCAGAAGCGCGGCCTTGCCATCCCCAATCTGCGCCGCTTCCTGACCGACGGTGCCCATGCCTCCGGCGTCACCGGGGTCGCCCCGACGCTGACCTATCCCAGCCACACGACGCTAATGACAGGCGTGTCACCGGCGAAACATGGCATCGTCGCCAACAACAGTTTCGATCCCACCGGGATCAACCAGGGCGGCTGGTACTGGTATGCCCCCGACATCAAGGTGCCGACCCTGTGGGAAGCCGCGACCAAGGCGGGCCTGTCCACCGGCAACATTCACTGGCCGGTCAGCGTCGCGCCCAAGGACGTGACCTGGAACCTGCCGCAAATCTGGCACACCGGCCATGGCGACGACGCCAAATTGCTCGACGCGCTGGCGACGCCGGGGCTGTCGGCCGAACTGGCGGCCAAGGTCGGTCAGCCCTATGCGATTGGCATCGACGAAAGCCTGAGCGGCGACCAACTGCGTGGCAAATTCGCCACCGCGCTGATCGCCACGCACAAGCCGCAATTCCTGACCGTCTATTTCGCCGCGCTCGATCATGAGGAACATGCGAGCGGCCCCAACAGCCCGGCTGCCAAGGCCGTGCTGGAAAAGATCGACGCCATCGTCGGCGATCTGGTGGCGGCCGAGATGCAGGTCCATCCCGACGCCGTCGTCGCCGTCGTCAGCGACCATGGCTTTGAAGCGACGCACACCGCGATCAACCTCTATCGCCCCTTCATGGACGCCGGGCTAATCACCGTCGGCAGCGATGGCAAGGTCGCCTCCTGGCTCGCCATGCCCTGGATTTCGGGCGGATCGGCCGCGATCATGCTGGCACGGCCCGACGATGCGGCGCTGACGGCGCGGGTGAAAGCGTTGCTGGACAAGCTCGCCGCCAACCCGGCCAATGGCATCGCGCAGGTAGCGGGCAAGGCGCAGACAGCGGCGATCGGCGGCAATCCGCAAGCGACCTTCTATATCAACCTCGCCCCCGGCTTCGTCACCGACATCTATCGCGGCCCGACCGCGCCGGTGCGCGCGCATAGCTCGGTCAAGGGCATGCACGGCTATTTCCCCGGCCCCGCCAATCTCCAGGCGAGCTTGCTGCTGATGGGCAAAAGCGTGCCGCGCGGCAGGGATCTGGGCATGATCGACATGCGCGCCATCGCGCCGACGCTGGCCACCATCATGGGCGCATCGCTGCCCGACGCGGACAAGGCCGCGATCGACCTCCAGCCCTAAGGCAACGCAGCGTTTCGCGGCGCGCAATGGACTTCGTTGCACAGGCGACATAGCTTTGCCCCGGTTCATCGATCCGGGGGTTTCCCATGCCGCGCTACAGCCTTGCCGCCATCATCCTGCACTGGGCGATCGCCGCCCTGCTCGCCTTTCAGATCAGCGTCGGCTGGGCGCTGGAGGATCTGGGCGCGCGCGGCTTTGCGCTCTATCAACTGCACAAGTCGGTCGGCATCGCCATCCTCGCGCTGACGCTGCTGCGGATCGTCATCCGCTATTGGAAGCCGCGCCCGGCAAAACTGGAGGGCGGCTGGCAGGGTGCCTTGGCTTCGGCCGTGCATGGCGGCCTCTACGCCTTCATGTTGGGCGCGCCGCTGACCGGCTGGGCACTCGTTTCGACCGCGAAGGTCAAGGTGCCGACGCTCATCTTCGGGATCATCCCCCTGCCCCATCTGCAGCTGCCCGCGTCCGCGCATGGCCTGGCCGAGGGTGGCCATGGCCTGATCGCCTGGCTCGGCATCGCGCTCGTCCTGCTCCATGTCGCGGGCGCGCTGCGCCACCATCTGCTGATGCGCGACGGCCTCATCTGGCGCATGATCCCGAACCGCTCGACCGCGCTGCTGGTCGGACTGCCCGCGCTGATCCTGCTGGGCTTTGCGCTGGGGCGCGTGTTCCTGCCAGCGACTGCCCCCGTCGAGGCAGCGGCGGCACCCTCGGCCCCCGTGGCGCAACCCGAAGAACTGGTGCCCGTGGCCAATGTAACCGAGCCGGACAATAGCGCCGTCGCCAATGAAACGGTAGCGCAGGAAGAAGAACTCATGGGCCCGCCCCCGGCCTGGACCGTGCAGCCCGGCGGCCGCATCGGCTTTGCCGTCGGCAATGACGGCCAGACGATCAGCGGCAGCTTCGCCAAATGGACCGCCGCGATCGTCATGGACCCCGACCATCCCGAAACCGCCGACATCCGCGTATCGATCGACATGGCCAGCGCCAGCGTCGGCGACGCCTATCAGGACGGGATGCTGCCTGGCGACGAATTTTTCGCCGTCGCCGCCCATCCGACCGCTACCTTCACCGCCAAGGGCGCGGAGAAAACGGGAGCGAACGCCTATCGCGCCAGCGGCACGCTCAGCCTCAAGGGCGTGAGCAAGCCCCAGACCATCCGCTTCACCCTGTCCGGCGAAGGCGCGACCCGCAAGGTCACCGGCACCGCCACCATTGCCCGCGCCGCCTTCGACGTTGGCAATGGCGACAGCAGCGGCAGCCTGGCTCCGAATGTAACCGTCACCTTCTCCTTCACGGCGAAGGAGAAGCCTTAACCTTCCTTCCTCCGTTCGCCCTGAGCCTGTCGAAGGGCCTCACCTCTTTGAACAAAGTGCATGGCTTCGACAGGCTCAGCCCGAACGGCCCTATGGTGGGAGCGCAGGTTAATAAGGATCAGAACCGCATCCCGACACCCACGCCGAACACCCAGGGGTCCAGGCTCACCTTCACCCGCTGCACGCCTGCCGCCGCCGTGGTCAGGCGTGCCTTCGTGTCGATGTCGATATATTTGACGTCGAAGTTCAGGAACAATTTTTCGTTCAGGTCGATATCGACGCCTGCCTGCCCGGCCCAGCCGACGCTGTCGGACAGATGCACCTTGGTCTTGCCGACCGCGCCTTCCAATGCGCTGGACGCATCATTGTTGAAGAACAACGTATAGTTGACGCCCGCGCCGACATAGGGACGGATCTTGCTGCCCGGTGCGAGATGATATTGCACCGTCAGCGTCGGCGGCAGCGCATTGGTCGCCGCCAGCTTGCCCAGCGATCCGGTCGTCCCGGTCTTGCCGCTCACCGTATGGCGGCTGGTCGCGGCGATCAGTTCGAAACCGATATTATCGGTCGCCATGTAAGTGATGTCGATTTCCGGCGTGATCGTATTGTTCACCTTCACCTTTTCGCCCGGAAAGCCCGGCAGCACGCTGCCGCTCTTCTCGTTGGGCGCGACCATGATGCCGCGCAGGCGGACAAGCACGTCGCCCTGCGCGGCCTGCGCCGGGGCGGCCATGGCAGCGGCGGCGCAGGCCGTGGCTAGCAGGATGGTCTTGATGGTCATGATAAATCTCCCTGTCTGGTGGGGAGCGCTCTGCCGCATCCGGCACGGCGCGGCATTGACGCGGCGCAAGCTGCAATTTGATCTGGCGCAATGCAGTCGCGGCGACTTGCTGCGATCACCCAACCCATGTGGACCTATCATCCTGACCTGCTCGCCCGGCCGGTGCCGCGCTACACCAGCTATCCCACCGCCGCCCAGTTCACCGATAGCGTCGGCGCGGCGGAGATGGGCCAGCGGCTGGACGCGCTCGCGCCTGACACGCCGATCTCGCTCTATGTCCACATCCCCTATTGCCACGACATCTGCTGGTATTGCGGCTGCAACACCGGCGCGGCGAACAAGGCGCAACGGCTGACCGCCTATGTCGAAGCGCTGGAGCGCGAAGTCGCGCTGATCGCCGCCCGGCTGAACGGACGTGGCCGGGTGACGCGCATCGCCTTTGGCGGGGGCAGCCCCAATTCGCTCCCGCTCGTCGATTTCATCCGGCTGATGCAGCAATTATTACGCTGTTTCGACGCCCATCATGCCGAACTTTCGGTCGAACTGGACCCGCGTCGGCTGGACGCGGACTGGATCGACGCGATGGCAGCCATGGGGGTCGATCGCGTCAATATGGGCGTCCAGACCTTCAGCCCCCATGTCCAGACGCGCATCGGTCGCATCCAGCCGCTCGACATGGTCGAACGCGCGGTGGCACGACTGGACAAGGCAGGCGTCGCCACGGGCTTTGACCTGATGTACGGCCTGCCCGGCCAAAGCATGGATGATCTGTCCGCCACGCTCGACGCCACCATCCGCCTCGCGCCTGCGCGCATCGCCCTGTTCGGCTATGCCCATATGCCGCGCCTTCTACCGCGCCAGCGCCGGATCGACGCCAGCAACCTGCCCGACGTGGCCCTGCGATTCGCGATGGCCGCCATGGGGCATGATGCGCTGACACGGGCAGGCTATCGCGCGATCGGCTTCGACCATTTCGCTTTGCCCAGCGACGGCATGGCGCTGTCCGCCGCGCAGGGCCGCCTGCGCCGTAATTTTCAGGGCTTCACCGACGATCCCGCCGAAATCTTGATCGGCATGGGCGCCAGCGCGATCAGCCAATTCCCCGACCTGATCGTCCAGAATGCGAAACAGGCCGGTCCCTGGCGCACGGCGATCGAAGCCGGCCAGCTCGCTACCACGCGCGGCCTCGTCCGCACCGCCGAGGACCACCGTCGCGGCCGCATCATCGAAGCCTTGCTCTGCCAGGGCGAAGTGCATCTGGACGCCAGCGATCCCCGCCCCGACCTCGACCGTTTCGAACAACGCGGACTGGTCGAACAAAGCGCAGGCCGTCTGCGGTTAACCCCCGAAGCCCTCCCCTATGCCCGCAGCATCGCCGCCTGTTTCGATGCCTATCTCGAACCGGTCGAAACGCGGTTCAGCCATGCGGTCTAGCGCGGCGCTCGCCAGCACGCTGGCCTGCCTGTTCCTCAATGCCCCGCTGGCCAGCGCGGATGCCAGCTCCGCCTGGTATTGCGGCGCAGGCCTTGCGGGCCAATGGGTGCCGCCCTGGCTGCCCCAGCCCGGCCCCAGCCGCCACGACATCGCCTGTCACCTCATGACCGGATGCCGCCGCCAGGACCAGCGCGAAGAGGCCTGAGCCGGATAGTGGCTAAGCCGCGCCCGGTCGTCTGGACAGGCCCGGAAGGCTGCGCCATGGTCGCCCCCAACGCCCCTCACCCACAGGATGCCCCGCCATCATGCGCGCGCCCTTCCTTGCCCTGCCATTTGCCCTGCTCGCCGCGTCCCCCGCACCGGCGGCCCAACCCGGCGGCGGCGCATTCATGTTCGAAAGCGGCACCAGCCTGCTTGCCAAATGCCGCAACAAGGTCCCCGAATATGGCCTCGCCTGCACCGCCTATATCGTCGGCGTGGTCGATGGCATCCGCAAGGATCTGTTCATCGGACGCGGTCGGCAAGTCTGCTGGCCCGACAAGATGAGCGCGGACGACGCCCGCCGCACCGTAGTCGCCTATCTCGAACGCTGGCCCGACCAGCGACGCAGCCCAGCCTCCGTGCTGGTCAGCGTTGCGCTAAACGACCGCTATCCTTGCCAAAAATAGCCGATCGATCACACTGATCGAAAGGATCATTGCGCGGCGCGCCCGTGCGGCTGCTATAAACTTGCCTTGAAGGGCGCGGCGGCGTAGGTGCGGCCCCTGTTTTTTTGGTTCATGTAGGAGACTCGTCGTGGCGGCGAAATGGACGCCGGATAGCTGGCGCGCGCACAAGGGCATTCAGATGCCCGCCTATCGTAATGCGGAGGCTCTGGCCGCCGTGGAGGCACAGCTTGGCCAGTTTCCGCCGCTCGTCTTTGCAGGCGAAGCCCGCAACCTGAAGGCGGATCTCGCCAAGGTCGCAGCCGGCGAATCCTTCCTGCTGCAGGGCGGCGATTGCGCGGAAAGTTTCGCGGAATTCCACCCGAACAATATCCGCGACACGTTCCGCGTGCTGCTGCAGATGGCGGTCGTCCTGACCTTCGCGTCGAAACTGCCGGTGGTGAAGGTCGGCCGCATGGCGGGCCAGTTCGCCAAGCCGCGTTCAGCCGACACCGAAGTGATCGATGGCGTCGAACTGCCCAGCTATCGCGGCGACAATGTCAACGACATCGCCTTCACCGCGCAGGGCCGCGAGCCGGACCCGCAGCGGATGGTGCAGGCCTATAACCAGTCGGCCGCCACGCTCAACCTGCTGCGTGCCTTCTCGACCGGCGGCTATGCCAGCCTGGATCGGGTGCATGGCTGGATGCTCGATTTCATGGGCCGCTCGCCCTGGGCCGCGAAGTTCGAACAAATGGCCGACCAGATCGGCCAGGCGCTCGACTTCATGCGCGCCTGCGGCCTGTCGGCGGAAACCGTGCCGCAGCTTGGCGGGACCAGCTTCTACACCAGCCATGAGGCGCTGCTGCTGCCGTTCGAACAGGCGCTGACGCGGCAGGACAGCCTGACCGGCGACTGGTATGACACGTCGGCGCATATGCTGTGGATCGGCGACCGCACCCGGTTCGAAGGGTCGGCTCATGTCGAATATCTGCGCGGCATCGGCAACCCGATCGGCCTCAAATGCGGTCCCAGCCTGGAGCCGGACGCGCTGCTGCGCCTGCTCGACACGCTGAACCCCGCGCGCGAAGCCGGACGGATCACGCTCATCACCCGCTATGGTCATGACAAGATCGAGGCGGGCCTGCCCAAGCTGGTCCGCGCGGTGTTGCGCGAAGGCCATCCGGTCATCTGGTCCTGCGACCCGATGCACGGCAATGTCGTCAAGGCCGCCAATGGCTATAAGACGCGTCCGTTCGACCGCATCCTGGCCGAAGTGCGCGGCTTCTTCGCCGTCCATCGGGCGGAAGGCAGCTTCGGCGGCGGCATCCATGCCGAAATGACTGGGCAGAATGTGACCGAATGCACCGGCGGCGCCATCGCCATCACCGACGAAGGCTTGGCCGACCGCTACCACACCCATTGCGACCCGCGCCTCAATGCGGCGCAGAGCCTGGAGCTGGCCTTCCTGCTGGCCGAAATGCTCAACGAAGAGCTGAAGGAACGCCGCGCCGCGGCGTGAGGGAATAGCTGGCGTTTTACACCCCTCCCGCAAGCGAGCGTCGGGTCGGTCATGCCCCCGGCATGACCTGAACAGTCCGGGGGACTGTTCACCCGACGCTGGGCAGCGAGACTTAGGCGCGCAGCGCCTTAGTCGCAGCGGGGTGGGCCAACGCACCCTCGCGCAAGCCCACCCCCTAACCCCCTCCCCTTGCAGGAGGGGGAACAGCCGCCACAAAAATCCCCAAGTTTCAGGGACAATAGTTTCTGGCTAAGTTGGGTAGATTGCGGACACTCATCAACGCCATCACCCCGGACTTGATCCGGGGTCTATAAGCCTCAGCCTGTCAACGACTTGGCACCCGTGAGCTAATGGATGCCGGGTCAAGCCCGGCATGACGGAACGGGGTGGTTTGCGGACGGGCGGCTTTTCCTGTTCGTCACTCTCATGCTACGTCGATGCAATGAAGCCGAACCAATACGCACAAGCCCACGCGTGGGATGCGATGATCCGCATTGCCGTCTTGGGCTTTTTATTCCTTAGCGCCTTTATGGCTGTTAGTTCAGCCATCGTTATCAGTGTGTTGGATCACTCTGAGGATGCTAATATTTTGCAAGGTGGGCTTCTCTTATTCGGAACGGCGGCATTCGGCGTGGCCTTGGGTTTCCGAAAATCGGAGCGGCTGACGTGGAAACATTGGCTCATCATCTGTTCACTGGCAGCACCCGGAGCGCTTTACACGTTCGCCCACTAACGTCCGTAAATGGTCGCTTCAGCCACCGGTCCCCTCCCCCATCCAACAACCTTCCAATGTAGGATAATCTCTGATCTATCCTGCCAGATGGAACCCCCGCGCCGCCTTTCTAAATCCCCCACATCAGCCCGGCCCCTGTCGCCGCACTGCCGCGCGACCGTCGCGTCAGCGTTGCATCGCTGTCGCGTCGCTGTGACCCACCCGTTACCCAACCGGCGCGTCACCGCGTCTTCGCAACCGCTTCGCCGTTACGATTGCCCCGAAAAACCCGACGACGGTGTGAACTTCGCCGCTGTGACCTTAGCAGGCGTGACCTTAGGCCCCGCCCTTCCGCTTCTGCGCGCGCCGCGCAAAGATGTTCAGGCACTCGACCAGCGTCGAGAACGCCATTGCCGCATAGATATAGCCCTTGGGCACATGCACGCCAAAGCCATCGGCGATCAGCACCGCGCCGATCATCAGCAGGAAACCGAGCGCCAGCATCACCACGGTCGGGTTCTTGGCGATGAAATTGGCCAGCGGATCGGCCGCCAGCACCATCGCCGTCACCGCGACCAGCACCGCAATCACCATGATCGCCAGATTGTCGGTCATGCCAACGGCGGTCAGGATCGAATCGAGCGAGAAGATCATGTCGAGCAGGATGATCTGCACGATCGCGCTGCCGAATGTGATGGTGGCGACGCTTTTCTTGTCCAGCACATCGTCGCCGCCCGCCGGATCGACAGTGTGATGGATTTCCTTGGTCGCCTTCCAGATCAGGAACAGGCCACCGACGATCAGGATGAGGTCGCGCCAGGAAAATTCGGTTTCGAACGTCGGAGCGCCATATTCGTTCAACGGACCGCTGATGCCCAGATCGAACACCGGCGCGGTCAGCCCGACGATCCAGGCGATCATCGACAGCAAGACCAAGCGCATGCCGAGCGCCAGGCCGATGCCGATGCGCCGCGCCTTCTGCCGCTGCTCGACCGGCAGCTTGTTGGTCAGGATGGATATGAACACCAGATTGTCGATGCCCAGCACCACTTCCATCACCACCAGCGCAATCAGCGCGGCAATGGCGGTGGGGTCGGTAAAAGCGGCAATCAGACTGTCCATGATGATCCTTCCACGCTGCCATTTGGCACGCCACCGAAACGGTCGATCGCGCGACCGGTTCCCATCAAGATGCACCGTCATCCGCTTGATCGCATGCAGGCACGAGCTTACAGGAGAGCCGGGCAAAAAAGGGGGGAAATATCGTGCGGCCAATCGTCGGGTTCACCATCATAGCGGCAGCCATGGCGGCCAGTACGCCGGTTCAGGCGGAGGTCTTTGCGATGACCGGCCATTTCCCGGCCCCCTATCGCGCCGTCAGCCTGCTGCGCAGCATCGGCGTCGATCGCATCGCCGGGCGCGACGGCACCGCACTGGCCTTGGCGATCGAACAGAAATTGAGCCGCGCCGGGCCGGATGGACGCCCCTATTATGCCGTCATCGCCCTGTCGCGGCGCGGCCCCGATGCGGATGGCATCATCACCGGCCTCGCCGATGCCAGCGTGCGCGAAACCGATGTGAAGCGGCAGGTCGAAGTCTGTGCCGAGGGCACTGACCAGAAATGCACCAAGAAGGAGAAGGTCGAGGCCCTGTGCCTGCAGGAAACGGTGACCTTCGCCCCGACCTTGCGGATCGCCCGCGTCACAGACGGCCAGATCCTCTATAGCGAAACCCGCACGCAAACCGACACGATCGTCACCTGCCCCAAGGACAAGTCCAAGCGCACCCCGCGCCAGAGCATCGATCGCATGGTCCGTACTGCGGCGGATCGACTGGCCGACGACATCATCCCGCGCCACGAAAATTACCGCATCCGCCTGCGCGAAGAACGCGACGGGATGGACAAGGCCATGGTCCAGCGCTTCCGCGACAGCATCAAATCGTCGCAGCGCGATCCGGTCGCCGCCTGCGGCGAATGGGCGGCGATGGACGGCGACCGGCCGGGTCATCCCTCGCTCCTGTTCAACCTTGGCCTCTGCGCCGAACGCGATGGCGACTATGACGGCGCGGAACGCCTCTATGCCCAAGGCCCCAAAGGTGGCGCTTTTGCCGAAGGGGTCGAGCGGGTCCGCGCCCTCTCGGTGGGCCGCGCCGACGCTGCGGCACGCGCACGCGGCGAGTGACGCGGCGGCTGGACTTGACGGGGCGACTCCCGTAGCGAAGGCGCGTTCCGATTTTCAAGCGCCGCGGCGTCCTGTCGCGGCGCCTGCCCTTTACGAAAGGCGGCCCATGGCAAGAACCACCCTCACCCGTTTCCTGATCGAACAACAGCGCTTGGCCGAAGCCCTGCCCGCCGAATTGCGCCTGCTGATCGAAACCGTGGCGCGCGCGTGCAAGACGATCAGCCATGCCGTCAGCAAGGGCGCGCTGGGCGAAGTGCTGGGCAGCCTGGACAGCGAAAATGTGCAGGGCGAGGTCCAGAAGAAGCTGGACGTGATCGCCAATGAAATGCTGCTCGATGCCAATGAATGGGGCGGCCATCTCGCCGCCATGGCGTCCGAGGAGATGGAGACGATTCACCGCATCCCCAATCGCTATCCCAAGGGCGAATATCTGTTGCTGTTCGATCCGATCGACGGGTCCAGCAATATCGACGTCGACCTGTCGGTCGGCACGATCTTCTCCGTGCTCAAAGCCCCTGAGGCCTGCGCCGGTCGCGAAGTGACGGAGGAGGATTTCCTGCAGGACGGCCGCGCACAGGTCGCGGCGGGCTATGCCATTTACGGGCCGCAGACTCTGCTGGTGCTGAGCGTCGGCACGGGCGTCTATGAATTCACGCTCGACCGCGAAGTCGGCAGCTGGGTGATGACCGACGCCAATATGCAGATGCCGCAGGGCAAGTGCGAATTTGCCATCAATATGTCGAACCGCCGCCAATGGTCGCCCGCCGTGGCCCGCTATGTCGAAGAGCGCGTCATGGGCGGCGCAGGGCCATGCGGCCAGGATTACAACATGCGCTGGACCGCCTCCATGGTGGCGGACGTGCATCGCATCCTCAAGCGCGGCGGGATATTCCTCTATCCCTACGACCATCGCAATCCGGGCAAGGCCAAGCTGCGGCTGATGTATGAAGCCAATCCGATGAGCTATCTGATCGAGCAGGCGGGCGGCGCGTCGAGCGACGGGTTCCAGCCGATCATGGACGTGCCCGCAACCAGCCTGCACCAGCGCGTCGGCGTGGTGCTGGGCGATCGGGCCGAAGTGGAAGCGGTGGTCGCTTATGGCCGCGAAATGGCCACCGCATAGGATAAAAAGAAAATGGGGGAGAGCGCACGCAAGCGCTCGATCCCCCAACTATGCCCCGCCTGCCGGTCTTACCGGCGGCCCCTCTCCAGAAACATGTTATATGGCGCGGCAACAGCGAGGGATGCCTAGCCCAAGCCGAAGACAAAAAAAAGGCTGATCGTGAGACCAGCCTGAAAAGTTTAGGAGAGGATGCCTGAAAGGCACAGTCTTAGTGCCAGCGGGGCGTATTCTTCGCAAATGCGAAGGGTGAAGCTGCAATTGCGTAAACTGCAATCGTGTCCCGTCTCCTCGCCGCGAATCGGGTAAAGCAAATATCAGGGCTTTGGGCGTAGGCCCGCGCCATGCATGGAAAGGCAGAACAGATAGGCGCGCGCATGACCCGGCCCCACCGCCGCGACATAGACGGCCTGCGCGCGCTCGCCATCCTGCCGGTCTTGTTCTTCCACGCCCATGTGCCGGGCTTTTCGGGCGGCTATGTCGGCGTCGACATCTTCTTCGTGATTTCGGGCTATCTGATCACCGGCATCATCGCCCGCGACGTCGATGACGGCCGCTTCTCGCTGCTGCGCTTCTATGAGCGGCGCTTCCGGCGAATCATGCCCGCCCTCGCCCTGATGATCCTCGCCGTGCTGGGCCTGTCGGCCTGGCTCTACCTGCCCGGCGATCTGGAGGGCGTACCCAAATCCGCGCTGGCCGCGACGCTGTTCGTCTCCAACCTGTGGTTCTTCACCGACACCGGCTATTTCGCTGGCGGTGCGGACGTGAAGCCCCTGCTCCAGACCTGGTCGCTGGCGGTGGAGGAACAATATTATATCGGCTTCCCGATCCTGCTGATGCTGCTCGCCCGCTTCGGAACGCGCACGCGCGCAGGCGTCGTGGCGGCCATCGGAATAGCATCGCTGACCCTATGCATAGTCATGCAGCGCGACACGACAGGCCTCGCCTTCTACCTGCTCCCCACCCGCGCCTGGGAATTGCTCGCGGGCGCGCTCCTGGCACTGGGGGTCGTTCCGGCAATCCGGGCGCGCTGGCTGCGCGAAGCCGTCGCTTGGGCTGGCCTATTGGCGATCGGCAGTGCGGTCCTCCTCTATGACCGCAACACGCTATTCCCCGGCGTCGCAGCCCTGGCACCCGTGCTGGGCGCAATGGCGCTGCTCCACTGCGCGCCGGGAACGATCGCAGGCCGCGCCCTTGCCCTGCCCCCGCTGGTCGGCATAGGCCTGATCTCCTACTCGCTCTATCTGTGGCACTGGCCGCTGATCGTCTTCACGGAATATGCGACCGACCTGCCGCTTTCGGGCGGAACCCAGCTCGCCGTCATCGCCGCATCGCTGGCCATCGCGTCGCTATCCTGGCGCTTCGTCGAACAACCGTTCCGCGATTCGGCCCGCATGCCGCCCCGCACCATCTTCCGCTTCACCGGCGCGGCCATGGCGCTGCTCTGCGCCCTATCGCTGGCCCTGCTGGCGATGGGACCATGGTCCTCACGATTTTCATCCACCGTTCTGGCGCAGATCGCCGGACGCAGCGACATCAGCCCGGACCGCAAGCGCTGCCACGACACCTATATGCGGGGTGCCAACCCCTGCGTCCTCGGCGCAACGGTCCGGCCCGACGCCATGCTGTGGGGCGACAGTCATGGCGTGGAACTGGCGCATGTGCTGGCGCAGGACGCGCGCGCACAGGGCCAGTCGCTGATCGAGCGGACGACGTCGAGTTGCCCGCCTGTGTTGGGCTATGAGGCGAAGGATGCCCGCTGCGCCGCGGCAAACCGGGCCGCTTTCGAAGCAATCCGCGCCGACCCAAGACTGCGCCGCATCTACCTCGCCGCCTTCTGGGCCAACGGGATATTTGACGATCCCGCTTTCGTGGCGAAACTCGACCGCACCATCGCCGCCATCCGCGCCGAAGGGCGGGAGGTCGTGCTGATCGGCGCGGTCCCACCCCAACCCTTCGACGTTCCCCGTCACCTCGCCCATCTGGCACGGGCCAACATGCTGGACAGCGCACAAGGGGTTGAGCGGGCGCAAGTGGAAGCGCGCATCGTCAATCTTCGCGCGCTCTTCACCCGCTGGCAGGCGCAGGGTGTGACGCTGATCGATCCCGTGGCGCGGCTATGCGACGCGCGCGTCTGCGCCATCGAGCGGAACGGCCAACCGCTCTACTTCGATTCGCACCATCTGAGCGTTGCCGGTGCGCGCGCCGTCATTGGCTGATCATTCGGCCGCCAGCGCATAGTCGGCACGCGGCAGTTCGACTGCCAGCGCCTGGGCAATCGCCTGCACCAGCGCGCGCATCCGCGCGATCCCCGGCCCCGGCCGGTCCAATGTCGCGTCCAGATAGAGCGTCCGGTCGATCTCGATCTGCAGCGCATGCAGATCGCGCTCCGGTCGCCCATGCCGTTCGATCAGATAATCGCCCGCATAGGGGCTATTGATCGCCACCAGCATGTCGTGCCCCGCCGCCACATCCGCCGCCAGCGTCGTCAATCGGCTCGACGCGCTGCGACCGAACCGGTCGCCCAGCACCAACCCCGGCGCGGGACAGCTCGGCGACGACGGCGGTAGCGGCGGCATGGAATGAAGGTCGACCAGGACGGCATGACCATGGGCATCCCGCCCCGCCGCCATCAATTGCGCGAGCGTCGCATGATAGGGCCGGTGGACCATATCGATCCGCCGCTGCACCTCCGCCCAGCTGATCGGCCCGCGCCACAATTCCGGTGCGCCAGGCAACCAACGCGGCAACAGGCCAAGCCCGCCCCGCAGTTTCGCGCTCGTCTGCAAGGCCACCATATGCGGCAGGTCGGAGAGCATCGCCGGATCGACCTCCCGATCGTGCCGGTTAAGGTCGATCAACGCGCGCGGCGCACGCGCCACCAGCACGGTAAAGCCCTGCGCGATCAATGGATGCACCAACAGGTCGACCCAGCGATCCTCCAGCCGCCGCAGCATTTCCGCCCGGACACGCGCCTGCGCCAGCAAGGCGGGCGGATAGAGCCGCCCGGCATGGGGGACGGACAGGATAAGCGGGCGATCGGGAATCGCGGGGCCATAAAGATCGAAGGCCGGGTCGCTGTGCGTCGGCGCGCGCGGCGGGCTGTCGTCCAATGGCGCTCCTTTCAACGATCCGGGCAAAAATCGTGGCTTGGCTGGATAATATTTACACCTTGTCGCATATATCACGGCTTCGCGCCACCCGTGGGGGTCGCGGAGGATATGAGAGTGGGGGCGATGGTTCGCATATTATTGGCCGAAGACGATGAGAGCATGCGCGTCTATCTGGCCCGCGCGCTGGAACGGTCGGGATATGAGGTCGTCGCGGTCTCGACGGGGACAGAGGCGGTGCCGCATATCCGCACCGACCGGTTCGACCTGTTGCTGACCGATATCGTCATGCCGGAAATGGACGGCATCGAACTGGCCCAGCATGCCGCATCAGTGGCACCGGACATGCGAATCATGTTCATCACCGGTTTTGCCGCCGTCACCTTGCGCGCGGGCAAGGCTGTGCCGCAGGCCAAGGTCTTGTCCAAGCCCTTCCACCTGCGCGACCTGGTGCTGGAGGTCGAGCGGATGTTCAGCAGCGAAAGCCTGACCGGACTGACGTGATCCTCTAGTCGGGGACGACTTCTTCCATGTCGGGCGTGGGATCGAGCGCGATCCCGGCCATCGCGGCATTGAACCGCTCGCGGTCCAACCCCTTTTCCCACGCCGAAACCACGACGGTCGCCACAGCATTGCCGATGAAGTTGGTGAGACTACGGCATTCGCTCATGAAGCGATCGACGCCCAGGATCAGCGTCATGCCCGCGACCGGCACCGTTGGCACGATCGACAGCGTTGCCGCCAATGTGATGAAGCCTGCCCCGGTTACGCCGGCCGCGCCCTTGGAGGAGATCATCGCCACCAGCAGCAGCAATATCTGCTGCTCCAGGCTGATATCGACATTGCAGGCCTGCGCGATGAACAGCGCCGCCAGCGTCATGTAGATATTGGTGCCGTCGAGGTTGAAGCTGTATCCGGTCGGCACGACCAGACCCACCACCGACTTGCGGCACCCGGCCCGTTCCATTTTCTCGATGAGGCTGGGCAAGGCCGCCTCCGAGGAGGATGTCCCAAGAACCAGGAGTAGTTCGGCCTTCAAATAGCGGATGAGATGAAGGATATTGAACCCCACCGCCCAGCACACACCACCCAGAACCACCAACACGAACAACAGCGACGTCAGATAGAAGGTCGCGACCAGCCCGGCTAGATTGGCGAGCGTCCCGACGCCATATTCGCCAATGGTGAAGGCCATCGCGCCGAACGCCCCGATCGGTGCGGCCTTCATCAGGATCGACACCAGTTTGAACACCGCATGGCTGGCGGATTCGAGCACGGTCATCAGCGGCGCAGCCTTGTCGCCGATCAGAGTCAGCGCGATGCCGAACAGGATCGCCACGAACAGCACCTGCAGGATATTGCCGTCCGCCACCGCCGACACCATGGTCGCCGGAATGATGTTCATCAGGAAGCCGGTCAGGCTGCTCTCATGCGCCTTGTTCGCATAATCGGCGACCTGATTAGCATCCAGCGTCGCCGGATCAATATTGAGGCCGGCCCCCGGTTGCACCACATTGGCGACAATCAAGCCCACGATCAGCGCCAGCGTCGAAAAGGTCAGAAAGTAGCCAAAGGCCTTGGCCGCGACCCGGCCGATCGCACCCAGTTCCTTCATGCCCGCAATGCCGGTCACGATGGTGAGGAAGATGACCGGCGCGATGATCATCTTCACCAGCTTGATGAAGGCCTCGCCCAAGGGCTTGAGCTGGACCCCGGCGTCAGGAAAGAAATGGCCGATCGTCACACCCAGCGCGATGGCGATCAGCACTTGGACATAAAGCTGCCGGTACCAGGGCAGGCGCGGCGTCGTCTGAATCGGCGAGGATGGCGATGGCAGCATAAGTCTTGGCGTCCCCCTGTTTGCGCCGCAGCATATGGGCCACCCCTGCGCTGTCCAGAAGAATATCGAGGCCAGGCATTTTCCCGCTTGCGCCATCCGATTCGCCCGGCTAAAGGCCCAACTCCCGTGGGCGTGTAGCTCAGTGGTAGAGCACTGTGTTGACATCGCAGGGGTCGCAAGTTCAATCCTTGCCACGCCCACCATGACAAAGCCCGTCACCTGTTTTCAGGTGGCGGGCTTTCTCTTTTGCGGTGCCGCTGCCGCCGGGCTATGGGCGGTGCGGCATGGGCAAGGGGCGAACAAAGATGGCAGGCTGCGAGATCGTTTCGGGCAA
Organism: Sphingobium sp. KKT206; assembly: GCF_055640555.1. Lineage (NCBI taxonomy): Bacteria > Pseudomonadati > Pseudomonadota > Alphaproteobacteria > Sphingomonadales > Sphingobiaceae > Sphingobium > Sphingobium sp. KKT206. The sequence continues at coordinate 3,651,655 of NZ_CM145764.1, read as the reverse complement.
GCGCCTGCTGTTCGTGATGGCGGCGGAAGCGGAATATGGCGCACATCTGCGCAGCCGGTTTACGCCGCTGATGACAGGCGTGGGACCGGTAGAGGCCGCACTGGCGACGGGGATCGCCCTTCAGGATATGGCGCGCCAAAATGCGCTTCCCGATCTGGTCGTCTGCCTCGGTTCGGCCGGATCGCGAAACTGCGGCTTGGGCGAGGTGGTTCAGGTCGCCAGCGTCTCCTGGCGTGACATGGATGCTTCGCGCCTGGGCTTTACCAAAGGCGTGACGCCCTTCATTGACCATCCCGTTGATGTGCCGCTGATGACGCCGCTGGCGGTGCCGAGCGCGCGGCTTTCAACGGGCGCGAATATCGTCGGGGGCGAGGAATATGCCGCGATCGACGCCGACATGGTCGACATGGAGACCTTTGCGGTGGCGCGGGCCTGCGCCCGCTTCGACGTGCCGCTGATGGGCTTGCGCGGCATTTCCGATGGGCCGGGCGAACTGGCGCATATCCATGGCTGGATGGAATTATTGGGATTGTTGGATGAGCGACTTGCGGCAGCGGTGGACCTGCTGCCGGAGGCCCTCGCGAAAGGTCTTTAGTCGCCCTCGAACGCGATGATCGCCTGCGCGGCGATGCCGTCGGCTTCCAGCGCCGCCATCCCGCCAAGATCGGACAGGTCGATCGCGAAAAGCGCCATCAACACGCTCGCCCCCTGCTCACGCAGCAATTGCGCAGCGGCGAGCGCGGTGCCGCCCGTGGCGATCAAATCATCGACCAAGAGAACGCGCGTGTCCGCTGGAACCTGTCCTTCATGCAGTTCCAGCCGATCCGTGCCATATTCCAACACATAATCGATGCCGACCGTCTTGCCCGGCAGCTTGCCCGCCTTGCGCACGGGCACGAAGCCCTTGCCCAATGCCAGGGCGAGCGCGGCACCCAGGATGAAGCCGCGCGCTTCGATGCCGACGATCAGGTCTGGGTCCAGCGGCCGCGCGATCGACGCCATGCGCTCGACCAGTTCCGTCAGCCCTGCGCTATCCGCCAGCAAGGTCGTGACGTCCCGAAACTGGATGCCGGGTTTGGGAAAATCGGGGATCGTGCGGACGAGGCCCGCCAGCGTGTCGATGCTCATGCTGTCTCCATAAGGAAAGAGGGCGCGGTTCCCAGATGAAACCGCGCCCCCTTCATAATCCTTGTTCTTGCGGACCAGTCCGTCAGGCCGCCTTCTTCTTCTCCGCCCAGATATTCTGGTAGGACATATAGGCGAGGCCCGTGGCGATCAGCAGGAAGATGATCGTCGCCAGACCCGCACGGCGGCGATTTTCCAGCTTGGGTTCGGCGGTCCAGGTCAGGAAGGCCGAAACATCCTTCGCCATCTGGTCCACCGTCGGCTTGGTGCCGTCGCTATAGGTCACCTGGCCTTCGGCCGTCAGCGGCGGCGCCATGGCGAGGTTCAGGTTCGCGAAATAGGGGTTGTAGTGCAGCCCTTCCGGCGTCTTGGAGTCCGGGAACTCCTTGAGCAGCGCGGCGGGTTGCGCCTGATAACCGGTCAGCAGCGAATAGACATAGGCGCTGCCGTGATGGCGAGCCTTGGTCATCAGCGACAGGTCTGGCGGGATCGCATTGTTGTTCGCCGCAGCCGCCGCGACATTGTTCGCGAAGGGCTTGGGGAAATAGTCCGCCGGCATCGGCTCGCGGGTCGAGGCTTCGCCCGTTGCCGGATCGACCGAAGGAGCCTTGATCGCCCACTGCTTGGCGATCGCCTTCACTTCGGCTTCGTTATAGCCCAGCGCTTCGAGATCGCGGAACGCCACGAACTTGAGGCTGTGGCAGGCCGAGCAGACTTCCTTGTAGACCTGGAAGCCGCGCTGCAGCTGCTGCTTGTCATAGCCACCAAGCGGTCCATCGAACGAGAAGGCCACATGCTTGGGAAGCTCGTGAAACGCCTTTTCCACAGTGGGTACTGGTGGTTCGGAGACATAAGCCACCGCCCCCATGAGGAAGGAGACCAGCAGCCAGCCCGCGAAGAAGAGGCCGACGAGAAATGCGCCGATGCGTACCATGTTACGTCTACCCCTTATTCGGCCGGGACCGCGACGGTTGCGCCGTCGGTCTTGCCATATTTCGCCAGCACGGCCTCGGTGATCGAACCGGGCAGCGGCAGCGGCTTTTCAAAGCGCGAGATCAGCGGAAGGATGATCAGGAAGTGCGCGAAATAATAGGCCGACGCGACCTGCGAGATCATCACGAAAGGCTCTTCAGCCGGCGCGCCGCCGCAATAGCCCAGGATCAACACGTCGAGGATCAGGATCCAGAAGAACTTGTTGAAGGTGGGCCGATACTTGCCCGACCGCACCGGCGAGGTGTCGAGCCAGGGCAGGAAGAAGAGCAGCAGGATCGATGCGAACATCGCCAACACGCCCAGCAGCTTGGCGGGGACGAAGAAGAAGTCCACGGTGAAGGCGCGCAGGATCGCGTAGAAGGGCCAGAAATACCATTCCGGCACGATATGCGCGGGCGTCGAGAGCGGGTTCGCCTCGATATAGTTGTCCGGGTGGCCCAGGAAGTTGGGTGCGAAGAACAGCAGGGTGCAGAAGGCGATCAGGAAGATGCCCGCGCCGAAGCCGTCCTTGGCCGTGTAATAGGGATGGAACGGCACAGTGTCCTGCGGCCCCTTCACTTCCACGCCGGTCGGGTTCGAGGAACCGGGAATATGCAGCGCCCAGATATGCAGGATGATGACCCCGGCAATCACGAACGGCAGCAGGAAGTGCAGCGAGAAGAAACGGTTGAGCGAGGCGTTGCCAGGGGCAAAGCCGCCCAGCAGCCAGGTCTGGATCGGTTCGCCGACGACCGGGATCGCGCCGAACAGGCCGGTGATCACCTTCGCGCCCCAATAGGACATCTGACCCCAGGGCAGCACATAGCCCATGAAAGCGGTCGCCATCATCAGCAGGAAGATGACGAGGCCAAGCAGCCATACCATCTCGCGAGGCGCCTTGTAGGAGCCGAAATAGAGGCCGCGGAAGATGTGGAGATAGACGACGATAAAGAAGAAGCTGGCCCCGTTGGCGTGGGCATAGCGCATCAGCCAGCCCGCATTGACGTCGCGCATCGTCTGTTCGACGGTGCTGAACGCCACCAGGTCATTGGCACCATAATGCATCGCCAGGACGACGCCGGTGATGATCTGGATCATCAAGGCGAGGCCGGCCAGGACGCCGAAGTTCCAGAAATAATTGAGATTGCGCGGAACGGGATAGCCCGCACCCACAGCGTTATAGGCAAGACGCGGAAGCGGCAGCTTCTCGTCGATCCACACCATCACCGGATTTTTCGGCGTATATTGCTCAGCCCAGGGAAAGCTCATCGTTTCTTACCTCAGCCTACGAGAATGGCGGTGTCGGAAGTGAAGCTGAACTTCGGCACTTCCAGGTTGGTCGGCGCGGGGCCTTTACGGATGCGCGCGGCGGTGTCGTAGGACGAACCATGGCAGGGGCAGAAATAGCCGCCATATTCGCCCTTATTCTCACCTTCGCCAGCGCCCAGCGGCACGCAGCCCAGATGCGTGCAGACACCCATGGTCACCAGCCACTGCTTCTTGCCATCGACCGTGCGCTCTTCGAGCGTCTGCGGATCGCGCAGCGTGGAAGGATCGACCTTGTCGGCTTCGGCGATTTCCTTTTCCGTCAGCTGGCGCACGAACAGCGGCTGGCTGCGGAATGTCGTCTTGATCGCCTGCCCCGGCTGGATCGCCGAGAGATCGACTTCCGTCGATGCCAGCGCCAGCACGTCCGCGCTGGGGTTCATCTGGTCGATCAGCGGCAGCACGACGGCAACCGCGCCGACCCCTGCAAAACTCACCGCAGCGATATTGATGAAGTCGCGACGGCGGACCCCATCTTCGCCGGGTAGACCCGTGCTGTCTGTATGTTCAACGCTGGCCATGCACCTCAACCCTTGCAAGAACGTCCCTGGTCCCGCCGCAATGCCGTGAACGGCCCTGTTTATCAAGGGTGATGGGTAACCATATGATATGGCCCCCGCCGTCCCCCCGGCGTGGTTCGCGGGCCTGATAACCCCAGTGCGCGCTCTTTGCCAACAGCAAAGTCACGCAAGCTATGACAATTTGCCGCAGTGCATTATGGGCTCCCTCATGCGTATCGCCCTTTATCAGCCCGAAATCGCCGGCAATGTCGGTGCCATCCTGCGTCTGGCGGCCTGTTTCGCCGTGCCCGTGGACATCATCATGCCGACCGGATTCGCCTTTTCCGACGCTCGCCTGAAGCGCGCGGCGATGGACTATGGTGCAGCGGCGGAGGTCGTGCGGCACGCCAATTTCGAGGCCTTCGATGCGGATCGTCGCGCCAATGGGCGCCGGCTTCTGCTGATGAGCAGCCATGCCTCGCAGCGGCTGCCCGACGTTGCATTTCGCGGTGACGATGTCTTGTTGATGGGGTCCGAAAGCGCGGGCGTCCCCGATGCCGTGCGGGATATGGCCGATATCCGGGTGCGGATTCCCATGGCACCGGGCTTTCGATCCTTGAACATCGCCGTTTCCACGGGCATCGCCGTCGCCGAAGCCCTGCGCCAGACCGGAAAGTTCCCGCAATGACCCCCGCTCCCACGCCTATCGTTCCCTTCACCCTCGATTCTCGTCAGCAGGCCGCCCGCGCCTGGTTCGAATCGCTCCGGGACCGCATCTGCGCCGCGTTCGAAGCGATCGAGCGGGAGGCGGGCAGCGACGCCAGCTTCGCCTACACCCCCTGGGACCGCGAGGCCAAGGATCAGGCACCGGGCGAAGGCGGCGGTGGTGTGCGTGGCGTGATGAAGGGCAAGGTTTTCGAGAAGGTCGGGGTCAATATCTCGACCGTGGGTGGCGAGTTCGCCCCTGGCTTTGCGCAGAGCATCCATGGCGCGGCGGAGAATCCAGCCTTTTTCGCCACCGGAATCAGCCTGGTCGCGCATATGGCCAATCCGCATGTGCCCGCCGTGCATATGAATACGCGCTATCTGGTGACGACCAAAAGCTGGTTCGGCGGCGGGGCAGACCTCAACCCTCCATTGCCGCGCGAAGAAGATACGGCGTATTTCCATGAAGTGCTCAAGGCCGCCTGCGGCGCGCATGACCCGGACCATTATCCCCGGTTCAAGGATTGGGCCGACGAGTATTTCTTCATCCCCCATCGCGGCGTCCATCGCGGGGTCGGCGGCATTTTCTACGATCATCTCGAATGTGCCGATGATGCGGCATTCGACGCGAATTTCGCCTTTACCCGCGCCGTCGGCGACGCCTTTCTCGACGCCTATCCGCCGATCGTGCGGCGGCGCATGGATGAAGATTGGACCGAAGCGGACTATGCCACGATGCTGGAATGGCGGGGCCGCTATGCCGAATTCAATCTGGTGCATGATCGCGGCACGCTGTTCGGCCTCAAGACCGGCGGCAATATCGACGCCATCCTGATGAGCCTGCCGCCGATGGCGAGCTGGAGCTGACGCCATGGCGCTGATCCCGGTCGATCCGGCCATGGTGGCGGCGATCGTCACCCATTTGGAGATGCGGCAGAAGCCGCGCCCTGCGCCGATCCCGCCCTCGCCCCTGCGACTCGTGCGATGGAAGGTGCCCAAGCTCGACAGCTATCGCGCGCTGTTCCGCCGGGTGGGGGAGCCGTGGCTTTGGTTTTCGCGGCTGATCATGCCGGACGAATCGCTCGCCGCGATCATCCATGACCCGGCAGTCGAGGTCTATGCCGTCACCGACCCGCGCGGGATCGAGGTCGGATTGCTCGAACTGGATTTCCGCTCGATGCCCAATTGCGAACTGGGCTTTTTCGGGCTGGTGCCGCAACTGAACGGCAAGGGTCACGGACAATGGCTGATGGCGCAGGCCAAGGCGCTCGCCTGGCGCAAGGGCGTCGAACGTCTATGGGTCCACACCTGCACGCTCGACAGTCCAGCGGCCCTTGGCTTCTATATCAAGGCGGGGTTCGTCGCCTATAAGCGCGAAATCGAGACCTTCGCCGACCCACGCCTCGCCGGGATATTGCCGCGCGACGCAGCGCCCCATGTACCGCTGCTGGATCAGCCCGCGGTCGCCTGACGATAAAGGCGCGCGAGCATCACCAGCATATAGACCTGGATCACCGTCGAGACGATCGCCCCGGCAATCCCGCCAGCCAGCCGCGCGCCGTCAGGCCCTGCAAGCAAGCTGCCCAGCAAACCTAAAATCGACTGCGCCGCCGATGCGACGATGGCGGACAGCAAGGTCAGGATCAGGATGAAGGCCAGCAGCCGCCAGAAATGCCCGCGCGTGAGCGCCCAGGCGCGGCGGAGCGATTCCTTGACCCCTGCGCCGCTATCCAGAACGACCGGATTGAGCAGCATCAGCCGCACGCTGGCGAAAAGCGCGATGCCGACCATGACGAAGCCAAGCAAAAGCCCAAGTGAGGCACCAGCCGCCTTCGATGCCAGCGAGACGATCACCGCCACGAGGATGATCGTCATCAGCAGGCCGAACAATGCCCCCAGCACCACCAGCGCGGTGCCAAGCAGCACGGGCAGGCGGTTCAGACTGAGCCGCAGCGCCTCCCCCACCGAAATGCCGGGGCGCAGCGCGAGCGCAAACAGGCTGAGCGATCCGAACCAGATCAGGACAATGGCGATCATGAGGCCAATGCCATAACTGGCCGGGACATCGGGCATCGTGTCCATCTTGGGCGCGAGCGACCATGCGGCCAATTCCGGTGGCGTCATTTCCTGAAGGATAAGGCCAGGCAGCGCCACGAACAGCAGCGCGACGGGAAACAGCAATGTGGCTTCGCGGGCGACGAAGGCCACCGCTTCCTGCCACGCCTTGCCGATCGACATTGTCGCCATATCTTGTAACGCCTGACCTGTTCCCGAAAATATCGCGGAGACTTGATCGCTCGCTGTCTCCAAGTCAAGGAAGCGTCATGACGGCTCCCCTTCCCTTCCCCGACAGCGTCGAGTGGCGCACCGAAACCGCGCCTGTCGATTATCCTGCAGCCCTGGCCGAGATGGAGGCACGCGCTGCCGCGATCTACGCTGGCGAGGCGCGCGAACGGGTGTGGCTGCTGGAGCATGCGCCGCTCTACACCGCTGGAACCAGCGCAGACCCGGCCGAACTGATTGACGCGCGCTTTCCGGTCTATGATGCCGGGCGCGGCGGCCGCTACACCTATCATGGGCCGGGGCAGCGGATCGGCTATCTCAACATCAACCTCGGCGAACGCGGCAAGGATGTCCGCAATTTCGTGCATCATCTCGAAGGCTGGATGATCGCGGCGCTTGGCGATCTGGGCATAGCGGCACGGCGCGCGGACGGTCGGATCGGTATCTGGACCGATGACGCGCAAGGGCGGGAGGCCAAGATCGGCGCGCTGGGCATCCGGGTACGCCGCTGGGTGACGCTCCATGGCTTCGCGATCAATGTCGATCCTGACCTCAGCCATTTTACCGGCATCGTGCCATGCGGGATCAGCGACTATCCCGTGACCAGCGTCGTAGCGCTGGGGGGCGACGCTTCCATGGCCGCGCTCGACGCCGCGCTCAAGGCGCATTTCCCTGCCTTTCTCAACCGCTTGTCGCGGTGCGGCACGGGACTTGAGCAATGCGAAGCCGGTCGCTAGGGTCACGCCTTTCGCCGGGCGGGGGATTGCCGGGCATCGATGATCGCAAGGAGACCCGGATGCGCCGCCACATACTTGCCGCCCTGACCCTGTCGCTGCTGCCGCTGGCCGCGTGCGGCGGCGCGGACAAGACCGAGACCAAGGTCGAGATGAAGGACATGGAAGTTGTCGATGGCACCACCAGCGACGCCATGACCGACCTGGACGGAGTGCAGAGCGAAGGCACGGCGATCGCCTCGCCCGGCAACGCGGCTGCCAATGCCAGCAGCGCGGCACAACCCGCCGCCGAACCAGCCGGGGCGGAAGCGGAAGTCCTCTCCGACCAATAGGGCTGGCGCAATCATTCAGCCCTGATACAGTCGGCTTAGACACATATTCGGGCGATGCCCATTCATCGCACCCGTTCGTAAAAGGCCCTTATTGCATGACGTTCCGTACCGCGCTGACTGGCCTTGCCCTGGCCGTTGCGCCGATGCTGGCGCAACCCGCCGCCGCCCAATTTTTCTGGTCGCCACCTGACCTGTCCGCCCCGCCCCTGACCGATTCGGCCGCCGCTACCGCGCTTGGCCTGCCGGGGGCTACGGAGGCAGAGATTAAGGCCGGGCTGGTGTGGAACCTGCGCGCGGCGCTCAATGTCGCAGCGCTGCAATGCCAGTTCGAACCCACATTGCTCGCCATCGGCAACTATAACGCGATGATCGCGCATCATGACGCCGAACTGGATGCGGCGCAGGCCGGTATATTGAGCTATTTCCAGCGCACCGTGGGCAAGGGACGGCCGGGGCAGGCCGCGTCCGACCAATATGGTACGCGCATCTATTCGGGCTATTCGACCGTACAGGCGCAAAAGGGCTTTTGCCTGGCGACGGCCGAGGTCGGGCGCAAGGCGATCTTCGCCGATCGGGGCAAGTTGCATGAGGTAGCGCGCAGCGGTCTGGCTTCGATCAAAAAGTCGCTGGTTGCCGCGGGCGAGCAATATTATGGCACGCCGGGCTATGACTATGTGACCGCCCTGCCCTCCTTCGATCCCAAATGCTGGAAAAAGGGCGTGCTGCAACCCGTCTGCCATCAGGCGTGGAACGACAAGATCGGGGTTGCGAAACCTTAAAACGGATCAGCGCAGGCCCAGATATTTATGGGCCTGCACCGTCAAGCGCCAGCGCGGCCGATCCATGACCAGTGCGATACAGGCGCGGGCATTATCCTGGGCCTGGGGATCATCGAGCGGCTGGAGCAGATGATGGGTGAAGGCCCAAAGCTCCATCGCCGCGACATCGGCGACGCTGTGCCCGCCGCCCGGTTGCGGCCAGACGAGCTTCAACTCATCGCCTGACGTCTGCACGACCTCGCTCCCCGCCTTGGGGCTGATACAGACCCAATCGATAGCGGGATGGACGGGCAGCGTGCCATTGCTTTCGATCGCGATCGTGAATCCGCGCGCGTGGAGCGCCTCGACCAGCGCATCATCCACCTGCAACATCGGCTCGCCGCCGGTCAGAACGATATAGTGGCCCGCCTCGGCCGTGCCCCAAAAGGCAAGCGCGGCATCGGCCAGTGCATCGGCATCGGCGAACTTGCTGCCGCCATCGCCATCGGTGCCGACGAAATCCGTATCGCAAAAGCGGCAGATGGCGGTAGCCCGGTCCTGCTCGCGCCCGCTCCACAAATTGCATCCGGCAAAGCGCAGGAACACCGCGCGCCGCCCGGCCTGCACGCCCTCGCCCTGGAGCGTGAGGAACATTTCCTTGACCGCATAGCTCATCGCACGCCCTTTCAGGGCCGCGCGGCGTAGAGGGTGGGATCGGGAAGGCCCGCTTCCTGATACCCCTTTGACCGCAGGCGGCAACTGTCGCACAGGCCGCAATGCTTGCCGTCCGGCGTCGGGTCATAGCAGGACCAACTGATCCCGGTGTCGAGCCCCAGCCGATCCGCCTCCCGCACGATGTCGGCCTTGCTCATATGCTGGAGCGGAGCGTTGATGCGGATCGGGTGGCCTTCCACCCCCGCCTTAGTCGCCAGCGCCGCCATCGTCTGGAAGGCGTCGATGAACTCAGGGCGGCAATCGGGATAGCCCGAATAATCCAGCGCGTTGACGCCGATGAAGATGTCACTGGCCCCGGCAACTTCGGCCAGCCCCAGGGTCAGCGACAGGAAGATGGTGTTGCGCGCCGGGACATAGGTGATGGGAATGTCGTCGCCGACCCCGCTTTTGGGCACGGCGATGTCGGCGGTCAGCGCCGAACCGCCGAACGCAGTCAGATCAAGCGGCAGGACGATGTGACGCATCGCGTTCAAGGACTTCGCGACGCGCGACGCAGCCTGCAGTTCCACGCGATGCCGCTGATTATAATCGATCGACAAGGCGAGCAGACGATAGCCCGCCTCGCGCGCCAATGCACCCGCGACCATCGAATCCAGTCCGCCCGAAAGCAGGACGACGGCGAATTTTCCTTGATTGGCAACCATGGTTTCGCGCTACTGCCCCAATCGCGCCAGCGCAAGCATGGCGCTGCGCTTAGCGGCAGGCGCCAATGCGGCGCCCCTCCGCCACGAAGACGAAGGGCGCGCCATCGGCCACACCTTGCGAGCTGATCTGTATCAGCCGCGCGGTTTCGACGCGCAGGTCGGTGCGGCCATTGCCCGCCGCCGCGCAATCATAGGTGATGCTGGCGGCCTGGGCTTCATCGCTCACCACGAAGCTGCGGCAGGAGGCGCGGGCATGGCGTATCTGCAGCAATTGGCGCACGTCCGATACGCACAGCTTGCGGGTCTCCGCGCCCTTGCCCCGGCCGCGCAATTCCCATTCGCCCGGTTCCAGCGTCTGGAGCGCCGCGAGTTTTGGCGCATCCGCCGCACCGGCCCAGCTTGCTGCCGTCATCGCTGCCGCTATTGCGAGCGTGCGCCAAACCGCCTTTCCCATGATCTATATTCCCATCAAGGGTCACGCGCCATCTGGGCCGCAACCATCCCTGTCCGCCATGCCGTAGGATTACGGCATTTTGATAGCGCGAACCGGCTGCGCTGCCCAAATTACAAATATCGTTAGCGTAACGACACCGCGTCAGGCGAAGCTGTCGACCCGAAGCGGGAAGAGCCGTGAGCAGAAGGCGCAATCGACGCCGATAATGCCCTGCTCGTCGGCCATTTCGGCGCGATCATCGGGCGAGAAGCGGCCGATGACGTCGCGGATATGCGACAGGTCGCAGCGACATCCCTTGGCCAGCGGCGTGGGATCGGTTGCGCGGACTTCCTCTTCCTCATGGAACAGCCGCCAGACGATGTCGCTCAAGGGGAGCGACGTGTCCGTCAGTTCCTCGTCCTTGAGCGTCACCGCGAGCGCCTGCACATGCTCCCATTCGGGGTGATCATGGCGGACGTGCAGCCGTTCGCGGCCGACTTCGCCTTCGGGCAGATGCTGAAGCAACAATCCGGCGGCATAGCAACCCTCGCCCGGTTCGTGCCGGGTAGCGATGCGGATGACGCTTGGGATCTGCTCGGACTGGAAGAAATAATGTTCGGCCGCCGCACCCAGCGATTCGCCGTCCAGCGGCACGATGCCCTGATAGCGCTCGCCGGTGACGGACTGGTCGAAGGTGATGGCGAGATAGCCCTTGCCAAAGAGGCCGAACAAGGTCGGGTCGGGGCCAAGTTCTGCGAGCCGGTCGGCATCGAATTTGGCATAGCCGCGCAGATCGCCATTCTTGTAATCGGCGACCAGCAGGCGGACGACGCCATGTTCGGTCTGCGCCTGCATCGTCAATTGCCCGTCGGCCTGCTTGAGCGTCGCGCCGAGCAGCGCCGCCAGCACCAGCGCCGACGCCAGCAGCCGCTCGATCGCCGGGGGATAGGCATGGGCGGCCAGCACCTCGTCCAGCACCGGGCCGAGCCGCACGAGACGACCGCGCGCATGGCGCGAGGCTATGGTGAAGCCGATGGCATGGTCGACATGGGGGGCGATAGTCACATCAAGGCTCCGGTGATCCCGCAGGCGATGGCGCGGGGCGTAAGGCCGCATCGGACGATGCGGGCGAGCCGCCTAGATAGGAAGCCCGCCCGTAAACTCAACCAAGATGCCCCATGGCCCAGAGCAGTACCGATTTCTGGGCATGAATGCGGTTTTCCGCCTCGTCCCAGATCAGCGATTGCGGGCCGTCGATCACGTCGGCGGTCACTTCCTCGCCGCGATGGGCAGGTAGGCAGTGGAGGAATTTGGCCTGCGGCTTCGCGCCGGTCATCAGCGCGGGTGTCACTTGATAGGGCATCATCGCAGCCAGTTTTTCCTCGGCATGGGCCTGCCCCATCGAGATCCAGGTATCGGTGACGACGATGTCCGCGCCTGCGACCGCCTCTGCCGCATCGCGGGTCAGGCTGATGCGCGCACCCAGCGCCTGCGCCGCCGCCGCGAAAGATGCGTCGGGTTCATAGCCCTCCGGCACGGCAACGCGCACGTCGAACTTGAGCAGCCCCGCCGCTTCGATGATCGAGTGCAGCACATTATTGCCATCGCCCAGCCACGCCCATTGGCTGCCGGGCAAGGCCACGCCATGTTCGACCACGGTGAGCAGGTCGGCGACGATCTGGCAGGGGTGAGACAGGTCGGTCAGGCCGTTGATGACGGGGACGGTCGCATGATGCGCCATTTCCTCAATCTTGGCATGATCGTCAGTGCGGATCATGATGGCGTCGCACATGCGCGACAGGACGCGCGCCGTATCGGCGATCGTCTCACCACGGCCAAGCTGCGTCGTGGCCGAATCGAGGATCAGCGACGTGCCGCCCAACTGGCGGATCGCCATGTCGAAGGATACGCGGGTACGGGTCGAATTCTTCTCGAAGATCATCGCCAGTGTATGACCCGCGAGCGGTGCATCGGCATCGACGCGCCCCTTGGGCCAGGACGCTCGCGCAGCCTTCCGGTCGATGGCGTCAGCGATCATGGCGGCAATGGCATCGCCGCCTGCGTCGGAGAGATTCAGAAAATGCTTGGTCATGGTAAACACCCATCAGCCGTTCGGGCTGAGCCTGTCGAAGCCCTGCACTTTCCTAAAAGACAAGTGCAGCCCTTCGACAAGCTCAGGGCGAACGGAGGTCAGTCTTAAGCCGCCTTGGCTTCGACAAATGTCCGCGCACCGGCGGAGATTTTCTCGATGGCTTCGGCGATGTGGCTTTCCTCAATGACGAGGGGCGGCAGGATGCGCAGCACATTCTGCCCCGCCGACACGGTCAGCAGGCCATGATGGTCGCGCAGATGCCCCACGAAGCTGCGGGCGTCATGGCTGTCCTTGAGCTTTACGCCCAGCATCAGCCCCATGCCGCGCACATCCTCGAACATGTCGTCATGATTGGGGATGAGTTGTTCCAGCGCGGCGCGCAGACGTGCCCCCATCGCGGTGACATGGTCCAGAAACCCGTCGGTCAGCACTTCCTCGATCACCGTCAGGCCCACCGCCATGGCGAGCGGATTGCCGCCATAGGTGGTGCCGTGGGTGCCGAACACCATGCCCTTGGCCGCGTCCTCGGTGGCGAGGCAGGCACCCAGCGGGAAGCCCGCGCCAATGCCCTTGGCGACGGCCATGATATCCGGCGTGATGCCGAACTGTTCATGCGCGAAGAAGGTGCCGGTGCGGGCATAGCCGCACTGGACCTCGTCCAGAATCAGCAACAGGCCATGCTCGTCGCACGCCTTGCGCAAGCCGACCAGGAATTCCTTGGTCGCTGGCGTCACGCCGCCTTCGCCCTGCACCGGCTCCAGCAGGAAACCGGCCGTGTTGTCATCGATCTGCGCCAGCGCTGCGTCGAGATCATTGAACGGCACGACGGAAAAGCCGGGCAGCAACGGTTCGAATCCATCGCGCATCTTGGGCTGGCTGGTGGCCGAGATCGTCCCCAGCGTCCGCCCGTGAAAGGCATTGTCGAAGCTAATGATGTTATGCCGATGGGCGTTGCCATTGGCATAATGATAGCGACGCGCGGTCTTGATCGCGCACTCGACCGCTTCCGCACCCGAATTGGTGAAGAAGACGGTGTCGGCGAATGTGTTGTCGACCAGCTTCTGCGCCAGCTTCTCCCCCAGCGGCATGCCGTAGAGGTTCGACACATGCATCAGCGTCGCGGCCTGATCAGCGATCGTCTTGACCAGCTTGGGGTGACCATGGCCCAGCAGGTTGACCGCGATGCCGCTCGCGAAATCGAGATAGCGTTCGCCGCGTTCACCGATCAGATAGCAGCCTTCGCCTCGCACCGGACGGACATCGCACCGGGGGTAAACGGGCATGAGCGGCGTAATCGACATGAGCCTTCCCTTTCTGGCTTGATGCTGCGCGTCCTGGGCGCAGGAGATATAACGCAAAAAGGCGACCCCGCCGGGCCGCCCTCTGCGAGCATCGCCTATACAGGCGGCTTGGAAGGGGTGCAACCCCGCAACCGGGCCACTCCGATCGCGCTGGCCTTAGCCGATCTGGTTCCAGGCGTCGGCAATCTCGGCGATCATGGCGCGGGCCTGATCGACCGGTTCTGCCGTCCGTTCCTTGGCCCCCACCAGCAACAGGCGGCGCGCCTCGCGATAAATTTGCGCGAGGCCCAGCGCGACGTCGCCGCCCTTGTCATGGTCCAGGCTCGATTCGAGCGCGAAGAGGATCGACATGGCACGCGCCTGCTTGTCCGACACCTGCATCCGGTCGGCCTGCCGTTCGGCGAGCGCAGCAGCATCCAGCGCCAACAGCAGTTCGTCGAACAATATCCTGACCAACGCATGCGGCGTTGCCCCTTCGGTCCGGCTGCCCGAATGCACCGCTGCATAGCGGCGCGCGGCGCTGGCCCCTGCATAACCCTGATTGTAGAACATGGTCCCGTTCGTCCCCGTTAACTGTCGCTGTTGTTCCACATCTCGATCTGCTGTTCGAGATAGCTTTGCGTAGCTTTGAGCGCCGTCAGGCGCGTTTCCATCTTGGAATAGACGGTCGTGAGCTGCGCTTCGTAACTGGTCATCTGCGTGTCGAGCTTTTCGAGCTGTTCACTCAAGGATTTGGCCAGCGCCTCATATTTGACCTGCGCCTGCGCCAGCGCACCGTCCTTGACCTGCACCCGGTCGCGCACCGCATCCATCATCCCGGCGAGGCCTGGATTGGTCGCGGTCGCGACCGCCGGATTGAGCATCTGGGTGATCGCTGACGGATCGGCGGCAATCGCCTTGTCGAGGACGTCGGTGTCGAGCTTGAGCGTGCCATCGCGATTGGTGGCGACGCCGATGTCCGACAAGGTGCGATAGGTGCCGCTGCTGGTCAGCGCGGTGGAGGTCATCTGTGACAATTGCCGCTTCATGTCCCGGATCGACGCTTCGCCGTTCAGGACACCGGACGAGGCGGAATCCGCGCCCGTGCTGGTCGATGTGTTGAGCGCCTTCATCAGCGTATTATAGGCATCGACGAATTCGACCATCAGGTCGCGCATGGTGGTCGTCGGCTCGGTCGAGGCGAGCGTGACCAGCGTGCCCGGCGCAGCCTTGTTCAGGTCGATGCGCAGATGGGCGATCGCCGTGTCGATCGTGTTGCTGGCATAGCGCTGCTCCACGCCATCGAGGCTGATGATCGCATCCTTGGGCGTCGCCATGGACGCCATGGTCGCGCTGTCCGTGCCTTCCCAAGCGAATTGCGCAAGCTCCGCGCCGCTAACCGAAGCCAGTGAGAAATCATTGGCCGCGCCAGTCGCACCCTTCATGACAAGCCGCGTGCCCTGCGTATCGGTGACGACCGAGGCGGTAACGCCCAGGCCCGATGCGTTGATCGCGGCGGCAAGGCCGGAATAGCTATTATTATCGGCGGTGATGCTGATCGTGGCGGTCTGGCCACCCACGGTCAGCGTCATTTCGCCCTCACCCACCGCCGTCGCCGCGGTTGCGCCCACGACCGGGGTCGATGCCAATGTGCGGGCCGATGCGAGTTGCTTGACCTCTAGCTGCGCAGGCAGCCCCTTGGGTACGCCGCCCGGAAGCAGCGCGACCGTCGCGACGCTGGGGTCATTGGACGTAGGCGTACCGGCATAGCCGGTGCCGGCCAGCAAGCTGTTGAGCGCATCGGCGAAGGTGTCGATCGAACTGGAGGCCGAGGCGAGCGCGGAGATGCGCGCGCTGTTCAGGCTCTGACGGTTGGTGATGACCTCCTGCTTGGGATCACGCGTCGCAGCGACCAGGCTGGTGACCAGCGCCTTGGTGTCGATACCCGATCCGACGCCGAGCGCCGTGGTAATGCTGCTGCTGACCGATGCCATTGCGTCGTCCTTTCAGAGGAGAGAACGGCGCTAGCGCGAAGACCTTTAGGAATGATTTGCGAGGAAGCCGATCAGTTGGCGGAAGCGACGATCTGATCGACGACACCACGCGAAACATGAGCCTGCGCGGCATGGCTGTAGGCGGCACGATCGACCATGCGACGGGCGATCACGGCGGCATGTTCGATCGCTTCCTTGCTGGCAGGGGGCAGCGGCACCAGGATGATGGGCCGGGCCAGCATCGCGTCGATGGATTGCGCCGCGCCATCGACCGACGTGCCGCTGTCGAGGTCCGCCAATATATCGGCGATGCGGGCATGGATTTCGACATATTCGGCAGCGCTGGCGACATCCTCGTCCACGCCGGCCACATCGACCTGTGGCATGGACGCACGGGTGTCGCGATCGGGTGATGGGGCGGATCGCCCTGCTGCAATCGGCTGAACGGCCTGCACTGACGAGATGACGCGTGGCGCGGTCCGATCGACCGGCGGCAACTCGATACGGGTAAAATAGTCGCTCATGACGCATATCCTAATGCGTCCCCATGAAGAGAATACGGACGAGCGCGGCTAAACTTTAATTCACCATTACGCTTTCGTCACGGCTTGCGACCATCGGCATCGAAGCGCAGATCGTCGGGTACGGTGATGAAGGGGCGATCCATTTCACTCGCCATGCGATTTTCGACACGGAAGACGAAAGCGAGGACGGTGGCGACGGCCATGTAGAGGCCTTCATTGACGACCTGCCCGGCGCGTGAGGTGAAATAGATGGCGCGGGCGAGGTCCGGATATTGCAGGATGGTGACGCCATTCTGCTCCGCCAGTTCGCGGATGGCGGCCGCAATCGCATCATTGCCGCGCGCGACCACGACCGGCGCGGCATCGACGCCCGGCTTGTAGCGCAGCGCGACCGCGAAATGGGTCGGGTTGGTGATGATGACGCTGGCTTCGGCCACCGCCTGGCGTGTCGATCCGTTCAGCACCTCGAACTGGCGGCGGCGGATTTGCCCTTTGAGTTCGGGCGAGCCTTCGCTTTCCTTATGCTCGTCCTTCACATCCTGTTTCGACATGCCCAGGCGCTTGGCGCGCTGCATGATCTGCGCCGGGACATCGATCCCCGCGATCAGGAACAGGCCGCCCGCCATGACCAGGCAGGTGAGGATGAACATATTGCCAAGGTCGGCGATGGCAGGACCGATGCCCATCTTGCCCAGCCCCGTAATTTCGGTCAGCCGGTCCCAGACCATCCAGATGCCGATCGCGCCGAGCAGGCCGATCTTGGCGATGGACTTCACCAATTCGATCAATCCCTGCGCGCCGAACATGCGCTTGAGGCCCGATGCCGGGTTCATCTTCGACGCCTTGGGCGCGAAGGCGCCGGGGCGGAAGCCGAGCGACCCCAGCAAGGCCGGGGCGGCGATCGCGGCCAGGAAGGTCGCCAGCATCACGCCCGCCACCGGCAGCGCGATGCCGGTCAGCAGGTCCAGCCCGCGTTGTGCCGGGGAGAAATCGGTAATGTCCTCGCGCCGGAAGCGCAGCGCTTCGACCAGCATGTCGGACAGGGAGTCGATCAGCGATGGACCGGTGACCGCCAGCCAGCCGATGCCCGCCATGACCACCATTGCGGTGCCCAGTTCGCGCGACTGGAGAATGTCGCCCTTCTTGGCGGCATCATCCAGCTTCTTCTGGGTCGGTTTCTCGGTCTTTTCACCGCCCTCATTGCCGCCCGCCATGGCTATTGCCCCTCCGCGATCATGCGGGCCTGTTCAAGTCCCGCCTTGATCGAGGCGGTCATGCCTTCGGCCATGATGGGCACGGCCATGGCGAGGAGGATGAGGCCCGCCATCATCGCGACCGGCATGCCGACGGCGAACAGGTTGAGCGAGGGGGCAGCGCGCGCCAACATGCCCATGACAATCTGCACCAGCACCAGCGCAAAGGCGACTGGCAGGGCGACGGTGACGCCCGCGCCCAGTAATGCTCCGCCAAATTCGATCATCCGCCAGATCGTATCGTTGGACAGCATCGCCGCGCCCGGCGGGATGGCCTGATAGCTTTGCACCACGAAGCTGGCGAGCAGCAGATGCCCGTCCATGCCGAGCAGCAGGAAGGTGGCGAGGATGGAGAGGAAGGTGCCCAGCACCTGGGTCGACTGGCCCGACGAAGGATCGACCATCGCCGCGAAGTTGAGGCCCATCGCATTGCCGATCGTCTCCCCCGCGACGAAGGCGGCGGCATAGCCGATCTGGACCGCAAAGCCGAGCGCAAGACCCGCCATCACTTCGCCCGCGACCATCATCACGCCTTCGAAACTGGCGACGCCATCCTGCGGCAGGGTGATGGTGACGCTGTTGAGCGCTGCGAGGCCGAGCGCGAGCGCGAGGATCAGGCGAAGCTGGAGCGGCACGGCGGGCGCGCCGAAGACGGGCGCGGCGATGAAGGCCGCGCCGGGGCGGATCATCGCGATCAGCCAAACCCACAGCTGCGCCTCCACCCCCGCAAAGCCGGGGGCTATCATTGCAACAGGTCCGGGATGCGATCGAATATCTCGCGGGTGAAATCGGCGATCAGCACCATGATCGAACCGCCGAACAAGGCGAGCATGGCCCCGACCACCAGAATCTTGGGGATGAAGCTCAATGTCTGTTCGTTGATCGAGGTCGCGGCCTGCACCATGCCGATGATCAGACCCGCGATCAGTGCGGGCAGCAGGATGGGTGCCGCGGCGAGTGCGGTGATCCACAGCGCCTGTTGGGCGAGGCCCATGAAAAAATCGGCGTTGTCCATCGGGACTAGAACCCCCGCCCCGTTCGCTTCGAGCGTGTCGAGAAGCGATTGCGCGAACGGTTCTCGACTTCGCTCGAACCGAACGGAAACAGGTGACGACCCACGGTCATGTCGCGAACGAGCCTGCCAGGCTGCCCATCGTCAGCGCCCAGCCATCGACCAGCACGAACAGCAAGAGTTTGAACGGCATGGAGATGATGGTCGGGGACAACATCATCATGCCAAGCGCCATCAGCGTGGAGGCCACGACCAGATCGATGATGAGGAAGGGCAGGAAGATCATGAAGCCGATCTGGAAGGCGGTCTTGAGTTCGCTGGTGACGAAGGCGGGCAGCAGGATGGTGAAAGGAATGTCGGCGGGCGTGCGGAAGGCGGGGGCTTCGGCGAGGTTGGCGAACAGTTTGAGGTCGCTCTCGCGGGTCTGCTTGGTCATGAAACCGTGCAGCACCTTGCCCGACCGGCCGACCGCTTCCTCGATCGTGATCTGGCCCTTGCCATAGGGATCGAAGGCGAGGCCGTTAATCTGGTCGATCGCCGGACGCATCACGAACAGCGACAGGAAGAGGGCAAGGCCGACCAGCACCTGGTTGGGCGGCGTCTGTTGCAGGCCCAGCGCCTGGCGCAGCAGCGACAGGACGATGATGATACGGGTGAAGCTGGTCATCATCAGCACGAGCGACGGCAACACCGTCAGCAGGCTCATGAGGATCAGAATTTGCAGGGAGAGCGAGAGCGAGCGGCCGTCGCCCGAAATCTGGCCCATGGCCCGGCCCAGCGCGCCGCCATTGTCGGCGGGGACGGCAGGCGCCGCCTGGGCGAAGGCGGGGTTGCTGACAAAGAGCAACGCCAGCACAACCAACAACGTCATTCCCGCGAAGGCGGGAATCCATCTCCCAACCTTGCATCTGGTGGCAAACGTCGGGAGATGGATCCCCGCCTGCGCGGGGATGACGGATAAAGGGTTAGCGAACACGAACAGCGTCGCCTTCCGCGATCTTTTCAATGCGGCCGCGGGTGACCGACAGCAATATCTTCTTGCCCTCGAATTCGACCACCGCGAGCTTGCCGAAGGCACCCATCGGCAGGGCTTCGAGCAGCTTGAGCGAACGGTCGCCCTGCTGGCCCATCATGCCCGGCTGATATTTGCGCCACAGCCACAGCGCACCAAAGGCCATGCCACCGACCAGCGGCAGGAGGATCAGCAGTTTAACGAAATACCAGAACATGATGGAGCCGCCCGCGCTTCATGGTTAATTGGCCCAAGCGATCCGCAGTTTCGATCCGCAAGGCAAGCGCAAAATCGATGCGGTGCGATCAGCCGCGCCGTTCGATGCCCGCAAGCCGGGTTTCGGTCGCCGCGATATCGACGATGCGGATGCCATAGCGGCCATTGACCGTCACCACCTCGCCCTTGGCGATCAGCGCGCCATTGACCATGATGTCGAGCAGGTCGTCGGCCTGGCGATCCAGTTCCACGATGCTGCCTTCGGCAAGGTCCATGACTTCGGCGAGGCGCAGCGAAGTCGATCCGACCTCGACCGACATGCGGACCGGAATGTCGGCCAGCAGCTTGAAATGACGATTATTCGTCATGCGGCTGACGGGATCTTCGGCGCGCTCCATCCGGGGGGCTTCGCTCATGTCGCTCATTGGTCGGATCCTTGTACGAGTTTTTCAATCTGGAAGGCGGCGCGGCCATCCTGTTCGCCGATGCTGCCATGGGCGACAATGCGGTTGCCCACGATCAGCGGCAGCGAGCGGCCGATCGTGACGGGAATGACATCGCCGACCTTCAATTCCATGAGGTCGGAGACGGAAAGATGGGGCCGGGCCAGCACGGTGCGCGCGGGCAGGCGAATGTCGCGCATCCGCCGGGCGATGCGCCCTTGCCAAACGGGATCGCATTGTTCGGCATCGGTAGGAAGCTTCGACCCCATCAGCGCTTCGACCGCGCGCAGGGCGGACAGCGGAAAGACGAGGTCGATCGGCCATTCCTGCTCACGGGTCAGGCTGACGGTGAAACGCTGAACGACCATCTGGTCACCGGGCTGGGCGCTGGCGGTGAAGCCGACGCCGGTTTCGCGCATGACGAGGCTGGCATCGAGCGGCAGCACATCGTTCCAGGTCTCGACGACGCGCGCGATGATGGCGTCGGCCAGGCGGACGATCAGCCGGTCTTCGGTGGGTGTGAACTCGCCGCGCGAGGGCAAGGGCCGGTTGCCAAGACCACCATAGAAGCAATCGACCAGCGTCGAGATCATAGCGGCGTGCATATGCAGCAACACCTGCCCCTTGAGCGGGAGCAGGCGATAGACGGACAGGCTGGCAAAGGCGGGCATGGCAGCCGACCAGGCGCCCATGTCCATCAGCTGCGTCTCATGCGCGGCGACGTGGGGGCGCGTGCCCGATATCGGTTCGATGAGCGTGCGCATGCGCCGGGCGAGCTTGTCGCCCAGCCGGTCCAGCCCCGACAGCATCACCGGTGCCTGTGAATCCCCCCGCCCGAAGGCGTAGGTTTGAACGTCGTCCATCTTTGTCCCCTGCCCTGCGGGCCGGGGGACTTCCCGGCCGTTTGGACAGTGCTATTGAATAACGAAATTGGTAAAATAAACGTTATCGACGCCGCCATAACCGGTTTTTTGCTTCAAAATATCGTTAATTATCACCTTGATCTTCGCCTGGAGGGCTTGCTTGCCCTTGGGCGTCGCCAGCATCTCTTCGGGTTGCTGGGCGAGCATCATCAGCACCTGGCTGCGGATCGCCATCTCGTGCGTCTTGATCGCGTCGATCACCCGCAGGTCATAATAGGTCGATACCGCCAGCGAAATCTGGGCAAAAGCGTCGGTGTCCGTCATGTTGGACGTGAAGGGCGTCTGCAACTGGAAATAGGTCGCCTGATAGGCGGTGGGGTTGGCTGGCGGGGGCAGATCAATGCCCTTGCCATGCGCGCCGCCATGGGCCGATGCCGCATCGCCATGGGGCACGGCATGCGCCTTGGCGATCTCTTCGGCGCTTTCGCCGGCCAGCACCAGAACGGGCTTGCTGGGATCTTCCTTTGGCCCTTCATCCTTGGGGCTGAAGAAACCGGCGGCATAGAGACCGCCTGCCGCGCCCGCGCCGCCGATCAGCATGGCGATGACGACCAGCAGGATCATCTTCATGCCCCCGCCCTTTTTCTTCTTCGCCTTTGGTTCGTCGCTCATTCTTCCTGTCCCCCAGGCTCAAGGCCGATCATGCGTAGCGCGCGCGAACGGCATCGCGGGTGTTGTCGCCCGCCTCCGCATGGTTAAGAACGGCCGCGTCGTCGGCTGCTTTATGCGATTGCGCGATATTTTCGCGCGCCTGCCAGCGGCCCTGGCCCTGGCCCTGAAAGGCGGGCTGGCCTGCCTGCTGCTGGCTCGGCGCATTCTGTCCCGACGGATCGGGTCGGGCAGCGTCCGTGGCGGCGGGCGCACGTTCGATCTTCACTTCGCTGATCTTCACGGCGGCAAGCCCTGCATCGAGGCGCAGGCGGTCGCCATCCTGGCGCAGCGCCTGTTCGGCAAGGTCGGAGGCGACGGTCAGGGCGACGATTGCGCCCTTGTCGCCCTGCTGGATGTCGACCTGGATCGGGCCGAGCGTGTCGGCGTTGATCTGAAACCGGCCCTGCGCGCCATTGGCCGACAGGCCCGCAATGTCGCGGGCCAGACTGTCGATCCACTGGCCCGACACCCCCATGTCCACCATTTGCGCGCCAAGGCTGGCGGACAGGTCGGCGACGGGTGCCGTGGGCAGGACCGGGGCGAGTGCGACGGGTTGGAGCGTGATCGGCGTCGGCACGGCTGCAGTGTCGGCGCGCGGCATGCTCGACAGCAGAGCCATGGTATCCCGATCGGTGTCCGGGCGCTGCACGGCTTCCGTCGGTTGCGGAGACGCGGCCCGGCCAGTCATATGATCGCGCACCAGTTGCAGCAGCGATACTGCCTCGGCTTTGACGGGGGCTTGCACCGGTGGCTGGGCAGCGGGGGTCAGTGTCGGTAGCGGAGCGGCGGCAACGTCAGTGGTCGCGATGCTCTGCGGTGCGGTGGACGCGACGGGGCTGGCGACCGGAGCCGGGCCTGGATCGCTGACCGTCATCGTTGAAGCGGGTGTAGCGGGAGGCACGGGTACGGACTGCACCGCCTCTGGTGCGGCGGGTGCCATCGCCGGTGCCGGTGCCGGTGCGGCACCAGCTTCCATTGGAGTGGTCGGTTGCGCGGGCGTAGCGGTCGTGATGCGCGCTGCGAGGGGTGCCGAAGCCTTGGCGTCCGCAGGCAAGGCGTCTGCAACGATAGTCGGCGGTGTAGCCATGCCGGTCGGGGCGGCCATCGGGTCCGGCAGCGGCAGAGGATCAGCGGGCTGTTCGGCCACGACGTCCTTAGGCAACGGGCGATCCGCGCTGGCATCGGCCAGCGGCGCAGCGCCGTCCGGTTGCGCGGGCGGGACGGGACTGGTTTGCCGGACCGGTTCGGTCGATCGGATCGGGGCTTGAGGGGATGGCCGGACCGGCGTCGTGAAAGGGATTGCCGCGTTCTGCAACGGTTCTGCCGCGTCGGAAACGGACAGCGAAGCGGACAAAGGTTCGGCCTTTTCAGGCCCGGCGGCCGCGTCCGACTCTTTGTCCGTTTCGCTATCCGTTATCGGTGTGCGGACTGGCGCCGCGCCCGCCCTTACGGGCGAAGCGGGCGCGGCGGCATTGGGTGCGGTGGCCGACTGGATCGCAGGCGACGCGGGCGTTGTGACCATCGAAGGGCTGTCCGCCGTCGCCTCGATCGGCGTTCGATCGACCGGCGATGGACGTGCGGGCGCGGCGTCAGGTCGTGCCGCGACGGGCGCGGCCTCAGGCTGCGGCGCGACGGACGCGCCTTGCGTTTCCTGGGGCCGTGTGTCCGTCGCTGCCGGTGCCGGTGTGATACGCGAATCTTTGGCGGGGACGCCGGGCAAGGCTGGCGCCATAGGGCTGGAATGCGCCATGGTCGGCTTAGCCGATTGCGGCTGTTCAGGCTGGACAGGTGCGGATGGAGACTGTCCGCTCTGCTGAGGCCGGGGCGGTTGAACGGGCGTCGCCGCAAACGCAGCGGCAGGCGCAGGGGTCGTAGCGTCTGGAACCGAAGGCGCGGCGCGGGGCGGGGCAGGCACGGCTTCTGCCACCAAGACCGGTGTGCCTGGCACCGAGATGACGGCACTGGGCGTCGCAGACGCTGCTCCCGACGCTAGGCTCTGTCCGCTGGGCGCTGCAATTACGGCGCTTGGCGTCGAAGATGACGCCCCCGGCGCTGCGGTCGCTGCGTCGAGCATCTGCGCGAAGTCGGGGGTGCCGGGCATCGGCGCGACGCCTGTGCCCTTCCCTGCCACTCCGGCGGGTGTCGGGAAGAGCAAGGCCTTGATAGAGGCGAGCATCGTCATGTCAGGCATCCCCCGTCCGCTGCATGCGGCGATAGCGCGGCAAGGCCGCCAGCTTGTTTTCGCGCCATTCTTCCAGGTTCGCGCGGGCGCGGTCCTTGAGGCGGGTGGCGATTTCCTTTTCGCGGTTGGCGGCGAGCGTCACGCCTTCCTTGCTCTCCACCTTGCGCCGCGCGTCGTAGAGCGCGCCGTCGAGCTGGCGGCCCGCCTGTTCCAGCCGGGTGGCGAGTTCCTGCATCGCGGCGAAAGACGCGCCGGTGGCGGCCCCTTGCGTTTCGAACAGTTCGTAGCGGACCTTGTTGAGCCGCTCGATATTGCGCGCCAGGCCATCGGCCTCGTCGCGCGCGCGCGCCGTCTCCGCGACGGCCATGGCATGTTGGACATGGCGCACGCGCAGGACGCGATGGCGGCGGGACACCAGCCCCTTCATGCGCCGAACCCGGCGATCAGCGCGGCGGCGCTGGTGTCGAGGTCGATGCGGCTTTTCTGGTCCTGCCGGATAAAGTCGAGAATTTCCTGCCGGCGCTGCACCGCTTCGTCGATCACCGGATCATTGCCGGGGCGATAGGCACCCATCAGGATGAGATCGCGATTTTCTTCATAAGCGGCCCAGAGGCGGCGATAATTGGCGGCGGCCATGCGATGATCGTCCGGCACCACGTCAGCCATGACGCGCGACAGGGATTTGCCCACGTCGATGGCCGGGAAGATGGATTGTTCGGACAGGTGCCGCGACAGGACGAAATGGCCGTCCACGATGGCGCGGGCGGCGTCCACGATCGGATCATCCGTATCGTCGCCATCGGCCAGCACGGTATAGAGCGCGGTGATCGAGCCGCCGGTACGAGCGTCCACGCCAGCGCGTTCGACCAGGCGCGGGATGAGCGCGAGGGCAGAGGGCGGATAGCCCTTCATCGCGGGGGGTTCGCCAAGGGCCAGGCCGATTTCGCGCTGGGCATGGGCGCAGCGGGTGAGGCTATCGATCAGCAGCAGCACCTTCTTGCCACGGGCGCGGAAATATTCGGCGATGGCGGTGGCGCGCGCGGCAGCGCGCAGGCGCAGCACCGGGGGATGATCGGCGGGCACCGCGACGACGATGCTCTTGTGCATCGTGTGTTTGAGCTTGGTTTCGAGGAAGTCGCTGACTTCGCGGCCGCGCTCGCCGATCAGACCGACGACGACGATGTCGGCTTCGGCCCCGGCGATCATCTGGCCCATCAGCACCGACTTGCCGACGCCCGAACCGGCAATGATGGCGATACGCTGGCCGCGCCCGGCGGTGAGCAGCGCGTTGACGGCGCGGACGCCCAGATCGAACGGTTCGGTGACGCGGCCACGATCAAGGACATTGCCCTTGACGCCGTTCAGGGGCCAGACGCCGCCTGCGATGATCGGGCCTTTCCGGTCGAGCGGCTGCCCCATGGCATCGACGACGCGGCCGATCAGCCCCTCGCCCACCTGCACCATATTGGCCTGGCTATCGGGTTCGACCCGCGCGCCATTTTCGAGCGGCGCGTCGCTGTCGAGCGGCACCAGCAGGGTGCGACCGCCGCGAAAGCCCGCGACTTCGGCGCGCGCGATCGTGCCGTCGCTGGCGATCACCCGCGCGCCCGCGCCGATCGGGCGGCGAAAGCCGGTGACTTCGAGCATGCCCGCATCATGGCTGACCAGACGACCGACATGGCGCGGCGCGCGGTTCTGGACCTGCAGATGGTCGAACAGCGTTTCGGCCTGGGCCAGCGCGGCGCGGATCAAGGCCTGCCCTCCATATCGTCGAGCAGTGCGCGCAGGCGCGACAGGCGCACGTCGGGGCCATCCTCGACCCAGCCTTCGGCGGTTTCCAAGCGGACGCAGCCGCGCTGCATCGCCTTGTCGGGCACCAGCTTCACGCCGATCTGTTCGCCTTCCAGCATGATAATGTCGTCGGGGTGGAGGTGGAGCGCGCCCTTTTCGTCATTATCCTCGATGAAGGCGGCGACCGTGTCGCAGCGCTGCACGAGGCGTTCGATGTCGATCTCGACCTCGCCCACAATCTGTTCGACCAGACGGACGACCGTAGCGGAGAGCATGGTGGAGAGCATGCCGCTGGGCGCAGGGGCCAGCGACGCCAGCGATTCCGCCAGTCGTTCGCGGATGTCCGCGTCTGCGCCATGGGCTTCCGCCGTGATGCGGCAGCCTTCGTCGAAGCCAAGCGTGAAGGCTTCCATCCGCGCTTCTTCGACCAGGTCGACCACGGGTTCGGCGTCCGCCATGGCGGCGCGGATCGTCGCGGTCTGCGCGCCGGGATGGGCGGTGTAGAGGCTGCGGAAACCGCTGCTCTTGCTTTGTACGAAACCGGCGACCGCGACTGGCGCGAAATCGCGCGCTGCTTCAGCGCCCCAAATCCTAGACAAAGTCATTCCCCTTGCCACCGAGCATGATGGTGCCTGCATCCGCCATGCGGCGGGCGGTGGCGATGATCAGTTTCTGTGCTTCCAGCACTTCGGCGAGGCGGATGGGGCCGCGCTCCTCGATCTCGTCGGCGATCGCCTGTGCCGCGCGAGCGGACATGCTGCCGAAAATCTTGCCCTTGAGCATGTCGTTCACGCCCTTGAGCGCGACGACCAGGACGGTGTTGTCGATGGTCCGCATCAGCGCGCCCAGATTCTTGTCGTCCATGTCCACCAGATTATCGAAGACGAACATCTCCTCCTCGATGGTCTGGGCGATCATCTTGTCGCGCTTGGCGACGGCCTTCATGATCCGCTGCTCATTATCCTTGCGGACATTGTTCATGATCGCGGCCGCTTCGACCGTGCCGCCGCGCTGCGAGGCGGCACCCTGCTTGCCGACCGGACCGCGCATCAGCAATTGCTCCAGATCTTCGAGCGCCTCGTTCGAGACCGGCCCCAGGGTGGCGATGCGATAGACGATCTCCTCCTGATATTCGGACGGCAGCAATTGCAGCACGTCGGCGGCGACGGGTGCCTCCAGATGGGCCAGCACGATCGCCATGATCTGCGGATGCTCCGCCTCGATCAACACGGCGATTTCCTTGGCATCCATCCATTTGAGCATTTCAAGCTGGGTGGAGCGGGTCGGCGGCGTAATGCGCGCCAGGATGGTTTCAGCCCGTTCCTCGCCCAGCGCCTTGGTCATCGCGCCGCGAATATGGCGGGTCGCGCCATAGCCGATGGTGGTGCGCTTCTTGGCCTTGGCGACGAAATGGTCGAGCGCTTCGTTGACCTCTTCGGGATCGACATCGGCGACGTCATACATGGCGTAGCCGAGCTGGCGCACTTCCTCCGGCTCCAGCCGGGAAAGGATTTGCGCGGCTTCATCCTCATTGAACAGCATAAGCAGGACGGCAGCGGCGGCGCTGCCCTTGAGCGCTTCGGGACGACCGGGAACGATCTCAGGCATTTTCCTTCTTCCCCTCCTTCAGGAGGTCGCGGACAACCAGGGCGGCGCGGTCGGGATCCTGCTTCACGAAGTTGCGAATGAGGTCGGCGCGCTGGGCATAGTCATAGGTGGAGGAGATCATGTCGAGCGTGACCGGCCGTTCGGGGTCGGGCGCTTCGACCACCTGCTTGGTGA
Source organism: Sphingobium sp. KKT206 (assembly GCF_055640555.1). Lineage (NCBI taxonomy): Bacteria > Pseudomonadati > Pseudomonadota > Alphaproteobacteria > Sphingomonadales > Sphingobiaceae > Sphingobium > Sphingobium sp. KKT206. The sequence goes on along the minus strand of NZ_CM145764.1, from coordinate 3,623,953 downwards.
GTTCGGACGAGATTTCCCGGCCGATGCGCTGGCCTTCCTGCGTGGTCTGCTCTGCGGCGGCAGCCTGGGCGGCAGCCCGGCGCTTGAGCAGCGGGCGACCGATGCCGAAGACGAGCAGCAGCGCGACCAGCAGGGCGGTGCCGTTGCGCACCAGCGGGTTCATCCAGTCGGATTCATACCAGGGGATGACGGTTTCGGGCGTCTTGAGGAAGCTGCGCGAGGAAAGCGCCACCACGTCGCCGCGTGTCTGGTCGAAGCCGACCGCGCCCTTCACCAATGCTTCGAGCGCAGCAATTTCCTGTGCGGTGCGCGGCTTGCCGTCCGCGCCGGTGTCGAGCGCCACGGCGACCGACAGGCGCTTGACGGTGCCGATCGCATCCTTGGTCACGGACACTTCACGGCCCAGTTCAAAGCTGCGGTTGAAGGTTTCCTCGGTCTTCATCAGCGGATTGGGCGGGGTGCCGGGGGTTTGCGCGGCGGTTTCGCCCTGCTGCACGGCCTGGCCATTGGGGTTGGTCTGGGTCACGGTCGGGTTGACCGGTGCCTGGTTGCTGAGCGCACCGGGGATGCCCGACGCCTCGCCGCCAGCGCCCTGGCCACGCGGGTCGGATGCCCAAGTGCCCTGTTCGACGCGCAGGCGCGCTTCGTCCTGCGGGAAGGTTTCGCGGGTCGCCTGGCGCTCGGCGAAATTAAGTTCGGCATGGACTTCGGCGGAGAAATTGCCCTGGCCAAGGATCGGCGTGAGCAGCGCGATCACCGACTGGCGATAGCGATCCTCGATCCGGCCCTGGATCGAGAGCTGGCGATCGTCGGCGGCGTCGCCGTCATTATTGCTGAGCAGGCGGCCATTCTGATCGACCAGCGAAATCTGGTCGGGCGAGAGGTCGGGAATGGAGGACGCGACCAGATGCACGATCGCGCTGACCTGTGCGTCGGTGAGCGTGCGGCCCTGCGCCAACCGCAGCATGACGGAGGCGGACGGTTTGGCCCGGTCGCGCAGGAAGACGCTGGGCGGTTCGACGGCGAGGTGGACCTTGGCGCTTTCGACGCTGTCGATCGCCTCGATCGTGCGGGCGAGGTCCATTTCGCGGGCGGAGCGCAGCTTTTCGCCTTCGACCGCGCGGCTGGCGCCCATGGGCAGGCTGTCGATCATGCTGTTGCCGTCGGGCGCGCTCTTGGGCAGGCCTTGCGCGGCGAGCATCATCTTCGCCTTGAAATAATCATCCTCGCCCACGGTCATGCTGCCCGACTTGTCGAAGTCGAAGGGGATGCCGGCCTGCTCCAGCACTTGCGCGACGGCCGATTTGTCGGCGTCGGGCAAGGCCCGGAACAGGTCGCGCTGGGGCGGTTCGCGCAGCGCCAGCCAAGCAAGGCCCGCCAGCGCGACGACGCCGAGCATGCCAAGCAGCGGCAGGCTCTTGGCCACCGCCGGTTGCTGGATGAGGCCGGTGAAGCGCGCCTTGAGCGCCGCCATGCCGGTGAGGCCGTTGCGGGCCGCCGAAGCGGGGGCCGGGAGGGCGGGCTTGCCGCCGTCGATGGTGAGTGCGTTCTCGCTCATGATTTAGACCGGCATGCTCATAATGTCCTTGTAGGCGGACAGGAGTTTGTTGCGGACCTGAAGGGTCGCTTCGAAGCTGACCGACGCCTGCTGCTTGGCCAGCATGACGGCGGCGATGTCGGTGGTTTCGCCGCGTTCGAAGGCGGCGGCGGCTTCACCGGCCTTGCCCTGGAGGCCGTTGACCTGCTGCAGCGCGTTGTTGAGCGCGTCGGTAAAGCCACCGGGCGCGGTGCCCTGGGCCGCGCCTGCACCGCCGACCGGATTGGTCGAGCCGATGTCGCGCAGCGCGGCGTTCTTTTGCAGGATGGCGTTGCGGATCGCCATCACGCTGTCGGTCGGGGAAATGCCGTTCATATCCTATCCTCCCCCTTATGCCGCAGCCAGCTCGCGCATTTCGGCGAGCCGATAGCGCAGCGTGCGTTCCGAGATACCGAGCTTGCGCGCGGCGGCGGCGCGGTGGCCGTCCGTTTCGCGCAGCGCCGAGCGGATGGCTTCGAGCTTGGAATGGCGCGCGACGTCGCGCAGCCGGATGGGTTCGGCGGGCAGTTGGATCGGTGCGGCTGCGCGGAAGGGCGTCACCATCTGCGCTGCGCCTGCCAGATGCAGGTCGTCGGCTTCGATCCGGTCGCCATCGCGCAGGACAAGGGCGCGCTGGAGGATATTGCCGAGTTCGCGGGCATTGCCGGGCCAGCCATGGGCGGCGAGCTTGTCGAGCGCGGCGGCGGTCGGCCAGACGAACCCGGCCTTACCCCCATCCTGGTGGCGCAGCAGCATCGCGGCGGTGATCGCGCTGATGTCGCCGCGACGCTCGGCGAGCGGGCGCAGTTCGAGCGGCATGACGTTGAGACGCCAGTAGAGATCTTCGCGGAAGCGGCCTGCGGCACATTCCTGTGCCAGGTTGCGGTTGCAGGCGGCGATAATGCGGACGTTGACCGGCACTGCATGGGTCGCGCCGACGGGCAGCACTTCACCTTCCTGCAGCGCGCGCAGCAGCTTGGCCTGCAGCGCGAGCGGCAGTTCGGCGATTTCGTCGAGGAAGAGCGTGCCGCCATCGGCGGCGAGGAACAGGCCTTCGGACGCATTGGCGGCGCCGGTGAAGCTGCCCTTGCGATGGCCGAACAGCATCGCTTCCATCATGGTTTCGGGCAGCGCGGCGCAATTGACGGCGATGAAGTCGTGGCCCGACCGGCCCGACTGGGCGTGCAGGAAGCGCGCCATGCCTTCCTTGCCGGTGCCGGTGTCGCCCTGAATGAGGACGGTGGCGTCGCTGCGGGCGACCCGCCCGGCGAGCGTCATCAGCCGGACGCTGCCGCTGTCGCCCACCGCCGGGACGGCAGCCGGCCGTGCCAGTTCGGCGATGAGCGCAAAGGCGAAACCCATGTCGGCAAGGCCGAAGGCGACGCGGGCGGGCAGGCCGTTGGCCGCCGCGACCAGCGAAGGTGCGCCGTCGATCAGGTTGATGAGAATGTCGCGATGGGTCGCATGGCCGATTTCGGTGGCCAGCAGCACGCGGCGGCTGTCCTTTTCACGCGGGCTGGCCGCGTCGACGATGCGCACGGTAAAGAGAGCGTTTTCGAGCCAGTGCTGCAGACCCGGAACGAGCGCGCAGACTCCACGGCTCACGTCGAGCGATGACATGAACAAAACCCCAATAACTGGTCGGCTTGTGCCCCCGCACGCCCCAGACCCCTTCGATGGTTCAAGCTCTATATTTATGTGGTTATCAGATGGTTAACTTTGCCATCCAGTTGCCGCCGACCGGCAATTTAATTCCGGCAAGGCGGCAAAGACGCCGTCCTTTGTCCTACGCGCGCGCGTGGTAGCCAGGGAAATTGCCCTTTTTCAGAAAAATCGACAGCGGCGCTAAAGGCCGGTCGCTGCCCGCCGTTATCCCCTTTCGAGGCCGCAGACGCTCCATGGCAGCGACCTGATTGACACTGAAAGGGAACACCATGACTGTTATCGGAACCAACACCGCCGCTCTCCGCTCCGCCAATGCCTCGTCGATGGCCAGCAAAGGCCTGACCAACGCAATGGAGCGCCTGTCGACCGGCAAGCGCATCAACAGCGCCAAGGATGACGCCGCCGGCCTCGCAATCGCTTCGACCATGACGTCGCAGATCAAGGGCATGACCCAGGGCATCCGCAACGCCAATGACGGCATCAGCCTGGCGCAGACCGCGGAAGGCGCGCTGAACGAAGTCAGCAACATGCTGCAGCGTATGCGTGAACTGACCGTGCAGCGGAACAACGACACCAACAGCACCGAAGCCGTTGCGAACATCGACGCGGAAAAGGATCAGCTGGCCGTTCAGATCAACGACATCCTGACCAAGACCGAATTCAACGGCAAGGCGCTGTTCCCGACGACTGCCGACGCCGTGACGATCCAGGCCGGTGCCAACGACACCGACACCGTGACCATCACGCTGGAAGCCATCGACGTGACCGACGTGGCCAGCGCGACGGAAGCGGAAGATGCCGCCACTCTGGCAGACTTCGACACCGCGCTGCAGACGGTTGCGACCGCCCGCGCTACGCTCGGTGCCGTGCAGAACCGCCTGGAATCGTCGGTCAACAACCTGACCAATAACATCACCAACCTGACCGACGCGCGCAGCCGTATCGAAGACGCCGACTTTTCGGCCGAAACGACCGCGCTCGCCAAGCAGCAGATCCTGAGCCAAGCGTCGACCGCGATGCTGGCACAGGCCAACCAGAGCCAGCAGGGCGTTCTGAAGCTGATCGGCTAAACCCCTACCCCATTGGTCGGCTGAGGTCTGGTCACCTGACAGCCGCCCATAGGCGCCCGGCACATCACAGTCCCCACCGTGCCGGGAGCCACAACTTCGATCGAACGACCAGCATCAGAAGCCTCCGTCCCCCCGGGCGGGGGCTTCATCGCATATGCAGCATGGGGGGCTTGGTTTTGCGTGACAGGCTCGCCATGGTGAAACCATGACCCAGATTGACCGGCGCGCGATGATCGCTGCCACGGGCGCTGCCCTCCTCCTCCCCCGCGCTCTGCACGCGCAAACGCAGCCCCCCCCCTTTTCCTGGGAGCGGCTGATCGGCCAGGCGCAGCGGCTGGCGCGCGCGCCCTTTGCCGAGACGCCGGCTCATCCGGGTGCCGCCAAGATCGATTATACCGCGCTGCACGAGGCGCGCTTTCGCGAGGAACGGACTTTGTGGGGCGACCTGCCGGGCGATACCGGCATCCGCTTTTTCCCGCTGTCCGCCACCGCGCCGCAACCGGTCGAGATCGCGATCATCGAGCAAGGCCGCGCGACGCCGCTGCGCTATGATCCGGCCATGTTCGATGCGCCGGCGGGCAATCCCGTGACGGCCCTGCCGCCCGGCGCTGGCTTTGCGGGGTTCCGCATCATGAATGCCGCGCGTGACGGCGACTGGTTGTCGTACCTTGGGGCCAGCTATTTTCGTGCGCCAAGCCCGCAAAAGCAATTCGGCCTGTCGGCGCGGGCCGTTACGATCAATACCGGCATCCAGGGGCGCGAGGAATTTCCGTGCTTCACCCATTTCTGGCTGGAGCGGACGGGGCCAAGTAGCGTCACCATCTTCGCCCTGCTCGACGGGGCATCGATTACCGGCGCGTTCCGCTTCGTTAGTCGGCTGGACAAGGACGGCGTGCGGCAGGACGTGACCGCCGCCCTGTTCCCTCGCCGTGCCATCCCCGAACTGGGGCTGATGCCGATGACCAGCATGTTCTGGTATGATCAGGCGAACCGGACGATCGGCACAGACTGGCGGCCGGAAATCCATGATTCCGACCTATTGTCGATCGCCAGCGCCGATGGCACCGCCCATGCCCGCCCGATCGTCAATCCCACAGCGCCGATGGTCAGCGCCTTTGCCGAGCGCGATCCCAAGGGGTTCGGGCTGCTGCAACGCGACCGGGATTTCGACCATTATCAGGACGATGGCGTTTTTTATGATCGCCGCCCGACTTTATGGGCCACGCCCGCCCGGCCGCTGGGCGCGGGCGAGGTGCGGCTCTACGCCTTTCCGACCGACAGCGAATATACCGACAATCTGGCGGCCTATTGGACGCCCGCCGCTGCGCCTGTGCCGGGCAAGCGGATCGACCTTTCCTACAAGCTTGACTGGACAGCCGACCGTTCGCCCGCCGCGACCAGCATGGCAATCGTCGAGAATGTCTGGCGCGGACGCGGCGATCAGCCCGACGTCGCGCGGCTGGTAGTCGATTTCGCCGGTGTGGCGGAGGGTAGCAAGCCCGACCTGTGGGTGGACATCGCCAACGGCACGCTGGTCAAACAGGCGGGCTATCCGGTTCTGGGGCGCAAAGGCCTGTATCGCACGGTGCTGGACCTGCGGCGCAGCGGCGGCGGCGCGGCGGATGTGCGGTTGCAATTGCAGGCCAGCGGCCGCGCGGTGAGCGAATATGTGCATTACCCCATTGGCGGATGAACGGAACCGTTGGCGTAACGAACGGTTCAGGCCGTTGGGTGAAACGCTATGGGTCTGGATGATATGGGCAATGGACAGGTGCCGGTGGCCGATGCCGCCGCTGAGGACGTGCCGGTGAGTCCGGCCTTCGAACAGCTGCCGCCCGAAAGCCCGATTGCGATGCCGGAGCAGGATTTCAGCGCGCGTCCGCCGCTGATCGTGCCGCGCCGGTTCAATATCGACCTGTGGGCACGGCGCATGCTGGTCGTGCTGCTCGCCCTGATCCCGACTGGCATGGCCGCGCATGAGATGCGCCGTTCGATCGGCCTGGACGGCATTTCCTTGCTGGAGGGCATCTATCTCGCCCTGTTCATTCCGCTGTTCGCCTGGATCGCGTTCGGCTGTGCCACCGCGATCATCGGCTTCCTGCTGCTGACGGTGGGCAAGGGGCGTAGCGTGACGCCGCGCCCGCTGCGCGCGTCGCAGCCGTTGCAGGGCAAGACCGCGATCCTGCTGCCGGTGTGTAACGAGGATTTTCTGGGCGTTCTGGGGCGGTTGTCGATCATGGAGCGATCGCTGGCGCAGGTGATGGGGCGCGAGCGGTTCGAATTCTTCATCCTGTCCGATTCCAACGTGCAGAGCGGCGAGACGGAGCGGGCGGCCTATCTGGAAATGCGCGGGTCTTTCTCCCGCCCCGTTCATTATCGCCGCCGTGCGCGCAATATCGGGCGGAAGCCCGGCAATATCGCCGAATGGGTCGAGCGGTTCGGCGGCGGTTATGATTATATGATCGTGCTGGACGCTGACAGTATCGTCAGCGGCCAGACGATGGCGCGGCTGGCATCTGACATGGAGCGGCATCCGCAGGTCGGGTTGATCCAGACGGTGCCGACCGTGATGGGTGCGGCGACGCTATTTGCGCGCTGGCAGCAATTTGCGAGCCGCCTGTTCGGGCCGATCTCGGCAGCGGGCATGATCTGGTGGGCCGGGTCCGAAGGGATGTTCTGGGGCCATAATGCCATCGTCCGGGTCAAGGCCTTCGCGCAAAGTTGCGGCTTGCCCGAACTGCCCGGTCGTGCTCCGTTCGGCGGGCATATCATGAGCCATGACATGCTGGAGGCGGCGCTGTTGCGACGGCGTGGCTGGGACGTGCATATGGTCACGGCCGACGATAGTTTCGAGGAATTTCCGCCGTCCATGCCCGACCTGTTCACCCGCGACCGGCGCTGGTGTCAGGGCAATATCCAGCATGTGCCCTTGCTTGTGCGGATTGCGGGCCTGCATCCGGTCAGCCGGTTCCAGTTGCTGGTGGGCGCAACGGCCTATTGTACGTCGCCGATGTGGCTGACGTTGATGCTGGTCGTGCTGGGCGGCGGGGCCAGCGGGGTGTGGCCGCCGACCGATGTGCTGCCATCGGGCGGATTGCTGGCGGTGACGGCCTTCCTGCTGTTCGGGCCGAAGCTGTTGGCGATGCTATGGGCCTTGCTCGACCCGGCGCGGCGGATCGGCTTTGGCGGCGCAGCGCGGATGACGCGCGGCGTGATCGTGGACATCATCCTGTCGATCCTGATGGCGCCGGTCGCGATGCTGACCCAGACGATCAACCTGTTCGGCATATTGATGGGCCGCAAGAGCAGTTGGAACGGGCAGACCCGCGACCGCGACGGCATGGCGATCGGCAGCGCCATCTGGCTGTTCAAATGGCATATCTTGCTGGGCGCGCTGCTGTTGGCGCTGGCGATCCAGGCGGGTAGCGGGATCGGCTGGATTATTCCGGTGACGGCGGGGCTGTTCCTTGCGCCCGTGCTGGCGGCGGTTACCGCGCGCAAGGATCTGGGGCGCAGGGCCGAGGCAAGCGGGCTGTTCCAGGTCGCCGATCCCTGGTGGCGCACGCAAAGCTATCGGCCGTTGCGGTTCCGCTGGCCCAATGGCGAGGAACGACGGGTCGGACGGTTGGCGGCGAACGACGAATAGGGTCAGTCCCAGTCGCGCAGTTTCTCGCGCAGCTTGTCGAGCGCGGCCTTCTTGATCTGGCAGACGCGCGCGGCGCCGATGTCCAGCGTGTGGCCGATTTCCTCCAGATTCAGTTCCTCGACGAAATAGAGTTGCAGCACCAGTGCCTCGCGCTGGGGCAGTTCGCCGATGCAGGCGGCGAGCGCCTTCTTGAGCGATTCGCGTTCCATCAGGTCGTCGGCACGATCCTCGACATCGGCGAACCACATGGACTGGTCAGAATAGACCTCATCCATGCTGGTGTGCTGGACCATTTCGACGCTGTCGGCGAGTTCGCGATAGTCGGACGGGTCAAGGCCCATTTCGGCGGACATTTCCGCTTCGGTCGGTAGCCGTCCAAGCGTCTGTTCCAAGCCATTGCGACACGCGGCAAGTTGCTTGCGCTTGGCCATGGCGGAGCGGCAGATGGTCGCCTGCCGCCGCAGATGGTCGATCATCGCGCCGCGCACGCGCAATTGGGCATAGGCGGCAAAGCCGAAGCCGCGATCCTCGAAACTGTTGGCGGCCTCGACCAGCGCGAGCATGCCGATCTGGAGCAAGTCCTCCACCTCGATCGCGCTCGAAACGCGGCCATGGACGTGCCAGGCGATCTTGCGCACCAGCGGCATATATTGGCGGGCGAGCCGCTCCGGGCTGTTTTCGCCGGGCTTGGCATAGGTGTGGGCGCCGGCCGCGATCTTGTTCATATACATGGCTCAGCCTCCTTTCAGGCGACTCGTTCGCGCGCTTGCTCGTGGCGGGGTGCCGGGTCGTGGCGGGGCGTGGGGCGCTGTTCGCCGCCCACGACCGCGACCACTTCGACACCCTTGCCATCGGGAATTTCGAGGAAGGACAGCACTGGCGTTTCGGGCAGATGCGGCTTGAACAAGCGCGCCAGCGCGCGCCTGGCCAGTGGCGAGGTGACGATGGCGAAGTTGCGCGCCTGACCCAGCAGCGGGCGGGCGGCCTGCACCACCGCTTCGACGATGCGGTTGGCGAGTGCGGGTTCGATCGGGTGGCGAGCGTCGCCCGCCACGCGCATCGCCTGCGCCAGCATCGCTTCGAGGTCGCCATCGAGCGTGATGACCGGCAGCGGCATTTTGACGGGGACCAGCCCCTGGATGATGAGCGCGCCGATCCGCTGGCGCACGGCCTCGACCAATTGTTCGTGGCTCATGTCCGGCCGGGCGGCGTCGACCATGGCTTCGCAGATACGGCGGAAATCCTTGAGCGCGATGCCTTCGGACAGGAGGGCGCGGCAGAGCGCGCTGATCTGGGTGAGGCTGAGCGTGGCGGGCGTCAGGCCTTCGACCAGTTGCGGCGCGGCGTCCTTGAGCGTGTCGAGCAGCTTGCGCGCTTCGTCCAGGCCGAACATTTCGGCGGCGTTCATGGCGATGAGCTGGTTGAGGTGGGTTGCCACCACGGTCGGCGGATCGACCACGGTATAGCCCGCGATCACGGCTTCGCTGCGCTTGGCCTGCGAAATCCAGACGGCATCAAGGCCGAAGGTCGGGTCTTTGGTCGGGCGACCGACGACCACATGTTCGAGCGCACCGCTGTCGAGCGCGAGCAGATCGTCGGGCCAGATTTCATCCTCGCCCACCACGACACCGGCGATGGTGATGCGATATTGATTGGGTTCGAGCGCCAGATTGTCCTTCACCCGCACCATCGGCACGACGAAGCCCAGTTCCTTGGACAATTGGCGACGGATGCCGGTGATCCGCGCCATCAACGGCGCGCCCTTGCGCTCATCGACCAGGGCAATGAGGCCATAGCCGATTTCGAGGCCCAGGATTGCGCCGTCCGACACGTCATCCCATTCGATCACGGCCGGATTGGGCGCGGGGGCGACTGGCGCAGGTTCAGCGGCTTTAGCCTGGCTGGCCTTGCGCAAGTGCCAGGCGATGCCCCCCGCCACCGCGGCGGCGGACAGGATGATGAGATGCGGCATGCCGGGCAGGACGCCCAGAAAGCCGAGGATCGCGGCGACCGGCACCCAGGCGCGGCCCGACCCGAATTGCCCCGCAATCTGGCCACCCAGATCCTGCTCGCTCTTGACGCGGGTGACGATGGAGGCGGCGGCGATCGACAGCAGCAGAGCAGGAATCTGCGCCACCAGCGCGTCGCCGATCGCGAGGATGATATAGGTCTGGGCCGCTTCGCCGATGGCGAGGCCATGGCTGACGACGCCCAGGATGATGCCGCCGATGATGTTGATGACGAGGATCAGGATGCCCGCGACCGCATCGCCCTTCACGAACTTGCTGGCACCATCCATCGAGCCGTAAAAGTCGGCCTCGGTCGCGACTTCGACGCGGCGGAGCTTGGCTTCTTCCGGCGTCATCAGGCCGGCATTGAGGTCGGCGTCGATCGCCATCTGTTTGCCGGGCAAGGCGTCCAGGGTGAAACGCGCCGACACTTCGGACACGCGGCCCGCGCCCTTGGTGATGACGACCAGGTTGATGATCATCAGGATGGCGAAGACGAAGATGCCGACGACATAGTCGCCGCCGATCAGGAAATGGCCGAACGCTTCGATCACTTGCCCGGCCGCATCCGAGCCTTCATGGCCCGACACCAGCACGACGCGGGTGGAGGCGACGTTGAGCGCGAGGCGCAGCAGCGTGGCGAACAGCAGCACCGTCGGGAAGCTGGAAAAATCGAGCGGCTTGGCGGCGTTCAGCGCCACCATCAGGACCGCGAGGCTGATCATGATATTGGTGATGAAGCCAATATCCAGCATGACCGCCGGAACGGGGACCATCATGAACAGCACGACCATCAGCGTCGCAAAGGGCAGCACCGCCCCCTGGACGGCGCTCATCCAGATCTTCGCTTTGACTTGGGTGGGAGTCATGAGGAGCCGTTACCTTCCGAGGGTGGCGAGCATGAGATAGGCGAGGCGCGCAGTCTGCGGCTGGGGCCGGATGCCGACATCGACCTGTTCGCTGAGGCGCTGGGTTTCGATCCGCACATAATCGGCGGGCTGGACCGTCTTGGCGCCCGATGGCAGCGCGGCGGCGGCATATTGCACCTCACCGCCGAGGCTGCCGGAGCTTTTTTCGAGCTTCGCGGCGAAACGGTCGCGAATGTCGGCGAAGCTGCGCGCGCTGCCTGACCGGTCGTAGAAGATCGACCGGTTGGCGCGCGCGGCGGCGGGAAAGAGCGAAGCGGCGGTGGCACCGGGCGCGCGATCATGGACCGAGAGGAATTTGCTGGCACCGCCCACGCCCAGAAAATGGGCAAGATAAAGATCGACCGGTTCGGCTTCGCGACCGAGCTTCTGTTCCAGATAGGCCTTGTTGTCGGCGGCGTGCTGCGCGGCCATGACCGAGGCGGTTTCGGGATGTTTGCGCAGGTCGAGTATCTGCTGGCGCAGTTGCGGGTCCGCCACATGATAGCGGCCGTTGCTGCTCTGGCTGATCGCGTCGGATGCCCAGCCAAGCCCATAGTCGCTGCCATGCTTGTCGATGACGGCGAGCCAGCTTTGGTCGATGAATTGATAAAGGCCGGTCGCTGACGATGTCGTGGCGCGCGCGGAGGGATTAAGGCTGCTTTCGATCTTCGCCTGACCCAGCAGATAGGAGAAGTCGACACCGGTGCGGCGGCTCGCCATGGCGATCGCGTTGGTCACGCGATTGCCCGTCGATGTCGCCCCGGTAGTGATGTCTGCGAAAGCCGACACTTGACCCTATTCCCCAATCATTGCGGGGATCATTAGAGCAAGGCTTGTGCCAAGATTTGGTTAACGCGGCGTCAGGAAATTTGGCCCGCAACGCAAAACGGCACCTTTCGGTGCCGTTTTAGGGAAAACAGGAAATAAAGTTCAGCGGCCGTAGGTCAGCGGCGCGTGGGTCGATCCATGGGCGGCGAGCATGGCAAGCCTTTGATTCGCATGGTCGGCCAGCAGGCTGACGCGCACGCGGGCGCTTTCGAGCAAGGGCAGCATGGCGTTCAGCCGTTCGATCACGATCGGTTCGGAGCGCCATGCGCCAACACCGCGCACGGCGGCGGCGGCCCGGCTGACGCGGTTGCTCGCCAGTTCGATGGCAACGGCATCGGTGCCGTCCAGCACATCGCGCAGATCCTCGAACGCTTCGAACAGGTCATCCAGCGCGGCGAGCCCCAGCGGCATGATCGTTACCCCGCAGCAGACAGGTCGAGCGCGACCATGCGATCAGCGATCGCGGCGGCATCGACCGGATAATTGCCCGAAGCGATCGCCGCCTTGATCGCGGCGATACGGTCCATATCGACCGGCGCGCCTTCTGCCGCCATGCGCGCAGCGGGGCTGGCAGAAGTCGACGCGAGTGACGCCGTCGCTGAACCGGTGGTCGAAGACGCGCGCGTCTTGCCCCCTTCGCGCAGGCGGGTCGCCTCTATGGCAGCACTGATGCTTTGGCCGACAGATTTGATCATTGGCTTCAATCCTTCACTCGTCCCTATAGGCGTATAACGGACAAGTTCAAAAATCCTTAAACCCCGGAACGCGCACTAGGCCCATTTCCACGACCTGGGCCAAAATGGGGGCGGCGCGCTTGTCTTCGCGGACGCGGATCGTGTCGCCGACCGCGCCATCCTCATCCGCGATCATGCCGCGTGAGACGTTGAAGAGCGCGTTGCCGGCGATCAGTTGCACCGGATCGCCCTTGCGCACGACGTTTTCTTGGGGCGTGGCGCGGGCGGCGGGCGTGAAGCGGCTGGCCGTGCGCGGCACTGGTCCCGATGCGGCGGCCGATGCACCTGCAACGAGCGGCACGCGGATGCGCCAGCCGAGCGATTCGCATTTGACCATCGCCGCGCCGAACACCGGGCCTTCGACCTTGGGCATCGTCGGGCAGGCGGCCAGTTTCAGGCGGCGATCCACCGGGGCCATCGGCCCACCCGGTTCGCCGAGATTGGCACCCACCGACATGGCGACGAGGCTGTCGATGCGATCGAGATTTTCGAACCGCTGCTGCGCCTGCACGGGCGCGGTGCCAAGCAGCGCAGCGGTGGCGAGAAGGAACGGATAAGCGCGAGGCACGGCATGTCTCCTGACAAGGTCGGCGGTTCTATGTCGGGATTTTCAGCAATATCCGTGCCAAGTTGGTTAACGTGCGTCCGTCTGCCCCGGCGCAATGCGGATCACCTGCCCCTGCCCGCTTTTGCCGTCGGACTGGTCGAGGCCGCGGATCAGCAGCCGATCCTGCGCGATGCCATCCAGTTTCAGCGCGCGGGCGACGGCGCCAAGGCGAGCTGCGGCCAGATCCCAATCATCGAAGCGCTGGTGGGCGCGGTCGGAGCCGCGACTGCGTATCTCGACGCCGCCCGGCTCGCTTGCAAAGCGGCGGGCGATGGCGGAGAGGCGCGCCTGACCCTGCCGCGTGAGCAAGGCTTCGCCCGGCTCGAACAGATCGGCCGCGCGCAATTCCACGCCCGGCCGCATCGCCCGGCCGCCAAATTGCTGGGCGACGCCCGCCAGCACGACATCGCGCCGCGCGCCGCTCGCCTGCAACAGCACGAAGAAGGCGAGCAGCAGCAGCAGCAGATCGGCAAAGCTGACGGCCCAGCGATTGCGCCGGGCGACAGCGGTGGTGGTGGCCGTGCCGGTCATGCGACTTCGCGTATCGCGCCGCGCCGGATCGGCGCATTTTCGCGCCGCGCGATCGCCAGCATCCGCGTCACCGCTTCGCGCTGCCAGGCGAGCTCCTGTTCGGACAGGTCGATGAGGCGCGCAGCAATCGGCGCAGCGACGACATTGGCGATCACGACGCCGTAGAAGGTGGTGAGCAGCGCGAGCGCCATGGCTGGCCCCAGCGCGGCGGGATCGTCCATGGCCGCGAACATGCCGACGAGGCCGATGATGGTGCCGGCCATGCCGAGGGCCGGCGCGGCATCGGCGATCGACAGCCATGCCTTATGCACCGCGCCGTGGCGCTGCGCCCGGTCGGCGAGCGCCTGGCCCGCCCAAAGTTCGAACTGGTCGGTGCGGTCGCAATTGGCAAGCTTACGCGCGGCGTCGGTCAGGAAGGGCGAGGCGGTCTTGACGCGATCGGCGCAAGCAAGGCCACGCAACTGCGCCACCTGGTCGATCTTGAGCATGGTAGCGCGGGCCGCGTCGCGGTCGCGCGCGGGATCGGCCGTGACCAGCGGACGCAGCGCCAGCATCGCCCGCCCCAGCGGCCCCGCGCCGTTCTGGAACAGAGCGACCAGCAGGACGCCTGCAATTATTGCGAGCAGCGTCACGGGATCGAATAAATGGCCTATAATAGTGATCATATATGCCTGTCCCCATAGGCCCGTAGTGCGACGGCAAGATGCTGCCGCAGCCCGGCAATTTTTTGCCGCCCTTGCCGCCTTCACCCGCAAAAGCCCAGATTTCCGGGCATTTCCACCTTGCCGTTGCGTCACCCACGCAAATTGGCACGGCTCTTGCTGATTTCAGGCTGGATCACCCGCAATGGACGCCATCAGGGGTCAGAACGGCGGGGGAAACGAAACTTTTAGGGCCAGCAGGCAAAAAGGGCAGGATCAGTGGAAGACGGTTTGTTCGGCATTCATGGAAAGGCGCTGGCGCTTCGCTCGCAGCGGCTGTCCCTGTTGGCGTCCAACATCGCCAACGCATCGACCCCCGGCTACAAGGCGCGCGACATTGATTTCGACGCGGCGCTGCAAAAAGCGACGACGCAGGCGAGTGGCAATGCCGCCGACGTGTCCAAGGCGGTCGATGACGCCATGGGCTATCGCGTGCCGCTGCAGCCCAGCCTCGACGGCAATACCGTCGAGTTGAGCACCGAACAGACGCTATTTGCCGAAAATGCGGTCAAATATCGCACCACCCTCTCCTTCCTTGAGGGTCGCATCAACACCATCAACCGTGCGCTCAGGGGAGAATGAGCATGAGTGGCTCTGGTCCCATGAACATATTCGACATCGCCGGGCGCGCCATGAGCGCGCAACTGGTGCGGCTGAATACCACCGCGTCCAACATGGCCAATGCGGGCAATGTCACGGGTAGCGCAGCCGAGGCCTATCGGGCGATCAAGCCGGTCTTCACGTCGGTCACCGACAGCCCCGGCATGGCGAGCGTCAAAGTGTCGGAGATCGTCACCACCAAGGCCGAGCCGACGAAGCGGCATGACCCCAATCATCCGCTGGCGGACGCCAATGGCGATGTGTGGGAAGCGGCGGTGGATAGCAATGCGGAGCTGATCGACATGATCGAAACGTCCCGCATGTACCAGAATAACGTGCAGGTGCTGAACACCGCCAAATCCCTGATGCTCGAAACCATAAGGATCGGCAAATGAGCACCACCTCCACCATCACCGATACCGCCGGGCTATCGGTCTATAATCCCAATGCGAAGGTCGGCACCGGCAAGTCGGAAATGGGCCAGGCCGATTTCCTGCGCCTGCTCACCGCGCAGATGCAGACGCAAGACCCGTTCGAGCCAGTCAACAACGCCGAGATGGTGTCGCAGATGGCGACCATCACCAATTCGAGCGGCATCGCCGAAATGAACGCGACGCTCAAGAATCTGGCCGCCGATTTGGGCGGCACAAGGCTGGGCGATGCGGCAAGCTGGATCGGCAAGTCGATGCTGGTGCAGAGCAATATCGCAGCCCCCGATGCCAGCGGACTGTATGCCGGGCAGATCACCCTGCCCCAGGCCACGGAGGGAGCGAGCATCAGCCTGGTCGATGGCAGCGGCAATGTCGTCAAGACGCTCGACCTTGGCGCGCAGCCGGCCGGCGACGTGACCTTCTACTGGGACGGCAAGAATGACGCGGGCGAGACCATTGCCACGTCCGCGCTGCAGGTGAAGGTCAATGGCGCAACGCCGAGCCGGGTCGCCACCTGGGCCACCATTGCCGCGGTCCAGTCACCCGCTGACGGATCCTCTTCCAAACTCATTACCGCGCTCGGCAGCTACAGCCCGTCCGACGCGATCAGCCTGATGTAATCTCACCCCCCTTTTTCTTCTTTCCTTTTCACCCAGGGAGCAACGCCATGTCCTTCTATATCTCGCTGTCCGGCCTCAAGGGTGCCCAGACCGATCTGGCCACCATTTCCAACAATGTCGCCAACGTCAATTCGACCGCCTTCAAAAAGAGCAAGGTGCAGTTCGGCGACATTTTTGCAGCCGCCCCCATGCAGACGACCAGTCAGGTCGCAGGGCAAGGCGTGCGCGTGCAGGGCATCGCCCAGCAGTTCACGCAGGGGACGATCGAAACCACCGACAAGACGCTGGACCTTGCCATCACCGGCGAAGGCTATTTCACCGTCAAGGCACCGGACGGCACTGTCAGCTACACCCGCAATGGCGCCTTTGCCGTCGATGACAACCGCTATGCCGTCGATACCACCGGATCGCGCATTCAGGTGTTCGCGGTTGACTCCGAAACCGGCGCGCTGACCACGCCGCCTTCTTCGTCGAGCAGCCCGGCCGATCTCACCGATCTGCAAATCCCGACCACCTATCTGGGCGTGGATGGCGGGGCGCAGCTCACCAGTGTCGGCGTGGCCAAGAACGGTCTTGTTTCGGCGATTTATGCCGATGGCAGCACCGCCTATCTGGGCCAGGTCGCCATGGCGTCGTTCAACAGCCAGGAAGGTCTGCGGCAGGAAGGCGACGCGCACTGGTCCTCCACCGTTGCGAGCGGCAACCCGATCCTGGGCACTGCCAATACCGGCATGTTCGGCGCGGTCAACAGCGGGTCGCTGGAACGCTCGAACGTCGACATCACCGAGGAACTGGTGGCGCTGATTTCCGCGCAGCGCAATTTCCAGGCGAACAGCAAGGCGATCGAGACAGCCAACACGCTGACCACCACCATCGTCAACATGCGTACCTAAGCATCCAACGGTAGAAGGCTTCGTCCATGGACCGGCTCGTCAACACGGCACTTACGGCAATGCGCGGCGCGATGGCGCGGCAGGCGTCGATCGCGAACAACCTCGCCAACGCCAACACCATCGGCTTTCGCGCAGAGATTGCCAATGCCGAGACGCGCTGGCTCCAGGGCGATACCTTCGACACACGGGCGCAGGCATCCGAACAGGTCATTGCCGCCAGCATGGAGGGCGGCGCCGTCACCGCCACGGGCAATCCGCTCGACGTGGCGATGAACGGCGACGCGCTGCTGGCCGTGCAGGGCGCGGATGGCAGCGAAGCCTATACCCGCCGGGGTGACCTCAAAATCTCCGACAGCGGCCTGCTGACCACCGGCGATGGTTTGCCGGTTTTGGGCGCGGGTGGACCGATCACCCTGCCCCAGCTCGACAGCGTGTCGATCGCGCAGGATGGCAGTATCTGGGGCGTGCCGCAGGGCGGCGACCCGGCCAATCCGCAACTTGTCGATGCGCTCAAGCTGGTCAGCCCGGTCGGGTCCGGCATCGCCAAGGGCACCGATGGCCTGTTCCGCGAAGTAAATGGCGGCGCGCTGCCGCCAGACCCGCTGGCGTCGGTCACGGCCGGGTCGATCGAGGGGTCGAACGTCAATGCGACCAAGGCGCTGGTGCAGATGATCGAGGCGAGCCGCGCATTCGAAACGCAGGTCAAGCTGATTGATACCGCCAAACAGATGGATGATGGCGGCGCGTCGCTGATGCGGCTCGATAGCTGAAAAATATAGTCAACATTGGCACGCATCTTGCTGTGTCTGACGCATAAGCACCCCCTTGGGGATGCCGCACGGAGAAATGAACGATGAGCAACGCCGCCCTTCATGTCGCCCGCACCGGCCTTGACGCGCAGAACACGAAGATGCGCGTGATCGCCAACAATCTGGCGAACGTCAACACTACCGGCTTCAAGCGCGACCGCGCCGATTTCGAAACGCTCGCCTATCAGCAGATGATCGCGGCAGGCGCCAATTCGGACAGCGAAAACAAGTTCGCGACCGGCCTGAACCTGGGGTCGGGCGTCTCGCTGCAGGGCACGAGCAAGATCAACACGCAGGGCACGTTGAGCCAGACCGGCAATGCGCTGGACATGGCGATCGAAGGCTCCGGCTTCTTCCAGATCCAGCGCCCGGACGGCTCCATCGCCTATACCCGCGCGGGCAATTTCAGCGTCACCGCCGAAGGTAATGTCGTCACCAGCGACGGCCTTCCGCTGATTCCGCAGATCACCGTGCCCGAAGGCGCGACGTCGGTGACGGTCGGCAATGACGGCACGGTGTCTGCGACCTTGCAGGGCGAGGCGGAACCCACACAGCTTGGCCAGATCGAACTGGCGACCTTCATGAACGCGGCAGGATTGCAATCAATCGGCGGCAACCTGCTCGCCGAAAGCGCGGCCAGCGGCGTGCCGCAGATTGGTGTCGCGGGGCTGGAAGGGCGCGGGTCGATCCGGTCGGGCAGCCTGGAAACGTCGAACGTAAATATCGTCGAGGAACTGGTCGAGATGATCGAGACGCAGCGCGCCTATGAGGTCAACAGCAAGATGATCAAGGCGACCGACGAAATGCTCCAATACGTCAATCAGAATATGTGATCTGGGATGACACGCTTTCCTATAGTCACTCTGGCTGGCCTCATGGCCCTGACCCTCACCTCCTCCCCTGCGCTGGCGGGGAAGAAGCGCGATGCCGAGCGCGCCCATTATGCGCCGACCGTCATCGCGCAGCCGCCCGTGGCGCAGGCCAATGGGTCCATCTTCCAGACATCGGTTGGCTATACACCGCTGACCAGCGGCGCACGGGCCACCACGGTCGGCGATATCATCACCATCGTCCTCGTCGAACGGACGCAGGCAACCAAGCGGAACAGCGCCGATACCAGCCGCAACGGCAATATCGGCCTGACACCGCCGACCACCGGCATCCTGTCCAAGGCCTTTTCGCCCAGCGATGTGGCGATGGGCGGCCAGAATAATTTTGCAGGCCAAGGCGGCGCAACCCAGTCCAACGCCCTGTCTGGCGAGATCACCGTGACGATCGCGGCGGTCTATCCCAATGGCACCATGCTGGTGAAGGGCGAGAAGGCGCTGACGCTCAATCGCGGCGACGAGTTCATCCAGATCAGTGGCCTCGTCCGTCAGGCCGACATCAGCCCGGACAACCGCATCGCCTCGACCCGCGTGGCCGATGCCAAGATCATCTACACCGGCAAGGGCGAGATCGCCCGCGCCAGCAAGCAAGGCTGGTTGCAGAGCTTCTTCTCGATGATCAGCCCCTTCTGATGGAGAGCATCGTGAAAAGCATCTTCGATCGCGTCGCCTCCATCCTCCCCTTGCAGGGGAGGTGGCAGGGCGTAGCCCTGACGGAGGGGTGTCGCCCTATCGAGGGGGTGACACCCCTCCACCGGCTTCGCCGGTCCCCCTCCCCTTTCAGGGGAGGATTTTTCAGTGCGCTGTTCGCGAGCCTGTTCCTGATCGCCACCCCGGCACAGGCTGAGCGGGTCAAGGATCTGGGGACGTTTCAGGGCATCCGCCCGAACCAGCTCACCGGCTATGGCATCGTCGTGGGCCTGGCGGGTACGGGCGACGACAGCCTGCAATATGCGACCGAGGGCATGAAGGGTGTGGTTTCGCGCTTTGGCCTGACCTTGCCGCAGGGCATCAATCCCGCGCTCAAAAATGCGGCCGCGGTGCTGGTGACGGCGGATTTGCCCGCCTTTGCCAAGCCCGGCCAGCGGCTCGACGTCACGGTGTCGGCGTTGGGCAAGGCCAAGTCGCTGCGTGGGGGCACGCTGATCATGACCCCGCTGCGCGGTGCCGATAACGAAATCTACGCCATGTCGCAGGGCAATCTGGCGGTCGGCGGCCTGGGCGTATCCGGCGCGGATGGCAGCCAGGTGTCGGTCAACATCCCCTCGGCCGGGCGTATCCCCGGCGGTGCGACGGTCGAGCGCGCGGTGGTCACAGGTTTTGATACCGCGCCGACCCTGACCTTCAACCTGGCCGAAGCCGACCTCACCACCGCGCTGCGCGTGGCGGATGGCATCAACCGGGCCTTCGGTGATCGGCGCGCGCGCGCCATGGATGCCGTGTCGGTCGCGATCGACGCCATTCCAGGCGCAGAAGACCGCATTCTGATGATGGGCATGATCGAGAATATCGAGATTTCCCCCGCCGATGCCGCCGCCAAGGTGATCGTCAACGCGCGCACCGGCACCGTCGTCATCAATGGCGCGGTCCGCATCCATCCGGCCGCCGTCGCCCATGGCAAATTGACCGTCAGCGTCAACGAAGCGCCGCGCATCGTCCAGCCCGCGCCGTTCAGCCGAGGCGAGACCGCGGTCGAGCAGCAGAGCGCCATCAGCATCGACGAAGAAAAGAAACCGATGGTCAATTTTAAAGGTGGGGCGTCGCTGGCCGATATAGTGAAGGCGGTCAATGCGATCGGGGCTTCCCCGGCGGACATGGTCGCCATCCTCGAAGCCTTGAAACAGGCGGGCGCAATGAAGGCGGAACTGGTGGTGCTATGATGCAGGTGACAACGACCCCCGCCGCCACGGCGCCATCGGGCGCAGGCACCGCGAACAAGGCTGCGCTGGAAAAGGCAGCGCAGCAGTTCGAGGCGATCTTCCTGCGCCAGATGATCGGCGCGATGCGCTCTGCGAGCCTGGCCGAAGGGATTAGTGATTCCAGCGCAACCGAGCAATTCCAGTCGATGGCCGATTCCCGCACCGCCGACGCGCTGGCGGGCAGCAACAACATGGGCATCGCCCAGTTGCTGATCCGGCAGTTCGGCGAGCGGGTCGCCCCCGCCGCACCGGCCACGGGCGAATGAGCGACCTGTTCATCATCGGTGCGTCCGGCACCCGCGCCTATCGCACCGCCATGGCCGCGATCGCGGAGAATATCGCCAATGCCAGCACGGAAGGCTATACTAGGCGCAGCGTGACGACCGGCGAGTCCGGCGCGTCCACGGCGACGATGGCCTATTACACGGCCCGCGCCAATTTCGGCGGCGTCCAGGTGATGAGCGTGGATCGCGGGGCCGACCCCTATCTCGATGCGACCGTGCGCCTGACCACGATGAACCTCGCCAGTTCGGCCGCACGGCTGCGTTGGCAGGGCGATACCGAGATTGCGCTGAACGACGGCGCCACGGGCATCGGCCAGTTGATGACCGGCATGTTCCAGAATATGGACAAGCTGGCCGCCGCGCCGGGCGATACGTCGCTGCGCGTCACGACGCTGGACAGTATCGGCCGCGTCGCCGATGCGTTCCGCCAGACCGCCGCCGATCTTGATGCCGTGTCCAAGGGGATCGAGGCCGAAGGGCAATCGGTGGTGGGCAGCGCCAATGCGTCGCTGGCCGCGCTGGCCGACATCAACAACAGCCTGCTGCGCGCACAGCCCGGCACGTCCGCCTATGCCCAGTTGCTCGACAGCCGGGACGCGGCGTTGCAGGATCTGAACGAAACGCTGAACGTCGATATCAGCTTCGGCGCGCGGGGCGTGGCCGAGGTCAGCTATGGCGGACAGACGCTGGTGACCGGCAATAGCGCGGCCAGCCTATCGCTCGCCGCCGATGACGATGGTCGCCTGTCGCTCAGCCTGAGCGACGGAACGGCGCTGTCCGCCCCGGCCAACGGGACGCTGGGCGGCCTGTTTTCCGCTGCCGACACGGCCGCCGACCGTGCCGACGATCTCGATACGCTGGCCGAGCAGTTCGTGACCAACATCAACGACTGGCATGCGCAGGGCGTTACCGATGGCGGCGCGGCTGGCGCACCTCTGCTGGCCTTTGGGGGTAGTGCCGCCAGCGTCACGGCCTTGGGGCTTGCGCCCGACGACCTGGCGCTGCGGTCTGGCGACGGGACGCTCAACGGCAATCTGCTGACGGTATCCTCGACCCTGCGCGGCAATGGCAGCGTCGAACAGGGCTGGACCGCGCTGATCGCGACCCAGGCCAATCTGCTGGGCGCGACCAAGGCGGAAAACACCACGGCGCAAGGCCGCAACGACCAAGCCGTCGCGGCGCGCGAGGCGGTGAGCGGGGTCGATCTCGACATGGAAGCGGCCGACCTGCTGCGCATCCAGCAAGCCTATTCGGGCAGCGCCAAGATATTGCAGATGGCGAAAGAGACCATCGATGCGATCCTCCAGATCATCTGACCGGCAAAGGGCTGAACCATGGTAGGCATTACGCACAAGATCATGCTCGCCGAAATCCGGCGGCAACAATCCCTGTCGAAAAGCATCGTCGAGGGGCAGACGGCCGTATCCACCGGCGTCACGCTCAACAAGGCGTCGGACAATGCGCTTGCCTGGGTCCAGGTGTCGGACATCGCCCGCGCCCAGTCGCAACAGGCCGCCTGGCAGGCCAATATCAGCTATGGCACGACCCGCGCCACCAATGCCGAAGCCAATCTGGCCGAAGTCGACACCCTGCTGCAACGCGCGCAGGTGTTGGTGACGTCGGCGCGCAACGGGTCGCTCAACGACACCAGTCGCGCCGCGATATTGGAGGAAATGTCAACGATCCGCACGACGATCGGCGAATTGTTCAACCAGAAGGATTATCAGGGCACGCCGGTCTTCGACGAGGGACAGAGCGTTTTAGTGCCGGTCAGCCGGGGCATGAACCTGGCGGTCGTCGCCACCCGGCAGGAGGTGTCCGAGGGCATTGATGTCGATGGCACGCCGATGTCGATCGACGACATGCTGGGCCAGGCCATGACCGCGCTGGAAGGCAGCGACGATGCGGCCTTGGCGAGTGCGCTCGACGCGGTGAAGACGGGGCAGAGCCATATCGTCGTCGAACAGGCGCGGCAGGGCGTGCGCAGCGACCGGCTGGATGTCATCGGCACGCGGCTGACCGATATCGGCCTTGATTATACCGAGCGGCGCGCGAGCCTGGAGTCGACCAATTTGAGCGAAGTCATTTCCAACGTGTCGGCGCAATTGCTGCAGCTGGAGGCGGCACAGTCCGCTTTTGCCCGGATCAACAAGCAGACGCTGTTCGACCTGATCGGCTAAAAAAACGGCTGTCCTAAAGCTGCCGCTAACCAGTCCGTATTAACCAAGTGACGGACCCTTTTATGGGGTCGATGCCCCAGGGCATATTTTTCGGGGATTACCATGTTAGCAGTCATCGGCCTTGTCGTCCTGTTGGTCATGGTATTTGGCGGGTTCATCATCACCGGCGGCGATATCGGCCCGGTATTGCACGCCCTGCCCCATGAAATGATGATCATCGGTGGCGCGGCCGTTGGCGCTCTGATCATCGGCAATTCGGGTGCCGACCTCAAGGCGTTGGGCGGTGGCCTCGCCAAAGTCTTCAAGGGGCCGCAATATAAGAAACAGGATTTCCTCGATTGCATCTTCCTCGTCAGCAAGCTGATGAAGACGTTGCGGGTCGAAGGGCCGGTGGCGCTGGAACCGCATATCGAAGATCCAGCCAGTTCGACCATCTTCACCGAATATCCGCGCCTGATGAAGGACAAGACGCTGATCCATCTGATCAGCGATACGCTGCGTCTGGTGGTCGTGTCGTCGGGTACGCTCGATCCGCATGCGGTCGAGGATGTGATGGATAACAGCCTCAAGACCCATCATCATGAAGCGATCAAACCCGCCGACAATCTGCAAGGCCTGGCCGACGCCCTGCCCGCGCTCGGCATCGTCGCCGCCGTGCTGGGCGTGGTGAAGACGATGGGATCGATCGACCAGCCGCCCGCCATTTTGGGCGCGATGATCGGTTCGGCACTGGTCGGCACCTTCCTGGGCGTGTTGCTCGCCTATGGCATGGTCAATCCCTTCGCCAACCGGTGCCGCAGCGTGATCGAGGCGGACGGGGCGATCTATCATGTCGTCAAGCAGATCATCGTCGCCTCGCTCCACGGTCACCCGCAACCGCTGGTGATCGAGGCCGCGCGCTCCAGCCTGCCCCATGCGAACCAGCCGGCCTTTGCCGAAGTGTTCGACGGCATGCGGGGCAAATAAGCCGTGGCGGGGGACAAGAAGCGCGGCGCGAACGAGCCGGAACCACGGCCGATCATCGTCAAGAAGATCATCGTGGAGGGCCATGGCGGCCATCATGGCGGCGCGTGGAAAGTCGCTTATGCCGATTTCGTAACGGCGATGATGGCGTTTTTCCTGCTGATGTGGCTGCTGGGCGCGACCACGGAAAAGCAGCGCAAGGCGCTGGCCGACTATTTCACGCCCACGCTGGTCGAACTCAAGATGGCGTCGGCTGGCTCCACCGGGCTGATGGGTGGCGACTCCATCATGGGTAAGGAAAATTACCCGACCACTGGCGGCCAGGGTAATTTGTCGATCACCATACCCAGGGACGCGAGCGGCACCAAGGATCAGGGCGGTAAGGCGATGCGCGCCGCCGACCGGCAGAAGTTCGAATCGATCAAGAAAAAGCTGGAAGCGCAGATGATGCGCAAGGGATTGGAAAAGCTGCGCAAACATGTGCGGTTCACCGAGACGCGCGAGGGGTTGCGCATCGACCTGATCGACGAAGCCGATTTTGCGATGTTCGCGATGGGCACCGACCGGCTGGTGCCGCAGGCCCGCGCGCTGATCAGCGAAGTCGCCACCGCGCTGCAGACCATGCCCAACCTGCTGATCGTGCGCGGCCATACCGATGGCCTGCCTTATGCATCGGGACGGACGATGAACAATTGGCTGCTATCATCCAGCCGCGCCGAATCGACGCGCAAGGCGCTGGCCGACAGCGGCATCGGCAACGCCCGCTTCGCCCGGATCGAGGGCGTCGCCGACCGCGAACCCTTCATCAAGGGCGACAGCTATGACCCGCGCAACCGGCGCATGTCGATCATCCTGGGCTGGACCCGTGGCGGCGACGGTGCGGAGGATGCGGACATGGACGCAGAGACCAAGGCCGCGATCAAGGAACGCGACGATCCGGTGCGCGTCGCCACGGAGCAGGCCAAGAAGCTCGACATGGGCGGCACGGCGCTGCCAAGCGGCGCGGCGCTGATCAACCCGTCAGCGGCGGGAACGTCGAGCAAGCCGGGTCAGCATTGAACGTAGCCGAGCGCTCAACGGGCAGTCTAATGATGGCTCGCTCCTAGGGATCAGTCAATAAGTCGCTCACTGGCACCCGACATGTAGGTACACCGCCGAGAAATTAGTTGTTATCCTATTGATCATGTGTGACCAAGACGGTGAAGTAGCTGAGCACGGATAGATGACGAGCGAAGGGAAACGCTATGGGCGGATTAAGCTCGATTGCGCGAAAACGCCGGGCATTTGCAGAAAATTCCTCTTTCCTAGATGGCAGGTTTCTCGAATTAGGCGCGTTCGACAATCCCATGTTCCGCAAGGAGGATGGGGATAACGTCAAATATGTCGATTGGCACAGCAAGGCGGAACTGATCGAACTGTCCAAGACCAGTCCGAACCGCGATATTTCAAAAATCGTCGATGTCGATTACATCATAAAAAGCAACGAACTATCAAAAGCGATCGGCGATAAATTCGATCTGGTTTGTGCCAGTCATGTGATCGAACATATACCCGATATGTGTCGGTGGTTCGAAGAATTGAGCGCGTTACTGACGCCGCGAGGCCAGATATTCCTCGCCATTCCCGACAAGAGATACACATTTGATTTTTTCCGGCAGATCAGCCGGGCGACCGAATTCGTGCGAGCCTATCGGGAAAAACTCGTCATCCCCAGCATGTGGCAATTGGCCGACCATTTCTATTATCATCAGAAGGTGAATGTCGCCGAGATATGGGCGGGTAAAAATCCGGCGTTTTTTCAGCCCCGCTTCAGTTTGGCGCACGCTTTGGATCTGGCTGAAAGAAAATCCAGTTCCTATACGGACGCCCATTGTTGGGTATTTACATCGGATACATTCTGCCAGTTGATCGATGACCTTCGCAGCAGCGGGATCGTCAATCTTGAGGTGACGAATATCCAGCATCCGCTGGAACAGACCAATGAATTCATGGTCATGCTGCGCAAGACGCCGACCTAAGCAGGCAGCACCAAACTCGCTTCCAGCCCGCCCTCTGCGCGGTTGGTGAGGCGCAGTTCGCCTTGATGTTCGGCCATGATCGCGCGGACCAGCGCGAGGCCCAAGCCCGCCCCGCCCGTCTCGCGATTGCGGGAGCCTTCGAGGCGGGTGAAGGGTTCGAGCATCTCCTCCATCCGGTCCTCGGCAATGCCGGGGCCGTCATCGGCGACGACCAGGCGAATGGAGCCCGCTTCGCGCACCACCGACACATGGGCGCATTCGCCGTAGACGATGGCGTTTTCGATGAGGTTGCGCAGGGCGCGGCGGATCTGTTGCGGTCGCACGAACGCGACGGCACGGTCGCTTTCGGTCATGTCGACGGGCGATTCCAGTTCGATGAAATCTTCCACTACTGCATCGGCGAGTGCGGCGAGATCGACCTTCTGGACTGCTTCGGTGCTGCGTCCCGCGCGGGCGAGCGAGAGAATATCCTCCAGCATCCGGTTCATCTCATCGATGGTTTCGGACATACGTGCGCGTTCGGCATCATCCTCGACCGATTCGGCGCGGACCCGCAGCGAAGCGAGCGGCGTGCGCAGATCATGGCCGATCGCGCCCAGCATCCGGTCCTTTTCGTCCAACATGGCGATGATCCGCGACCGCATGGCGTTGAACGCCATGGTGAGGTCGCGCACGTCGCCCGGCCCGCGTTCGTCCACGGCATCGGCTGCGCCGGTGCGCGCGAATTGCTGCGCCGATCCGGTCAGTTGCTTCAGGGGGCGGGCGAGACGGCTGCCGATCCAGAGCAGTGGCAGGAGGACGATGACATAGAGGATGAGGGTCTGGCCGATCAGCCAGCCGCCAAAGCGGGCTGGACGATCGCCGCTACGGGCTTGCGTGACGACCCATTTGCCCGGTTCATATTCGGCCGCCAGCGTCAGCCGCTCGACGCGATGGTCATGTGGCCGCTCGCCATCGGCGCGCACGCGAATCCGTTCCCAGCGGCGCATCGGCATCACCGCGTCGTCCTGCACCACGCGCACGGTCAGGATGCGCAGGCCGATATCCTCGAACATCGCCGCTGCCCGCTTTTCGATGTCCGGGCGGGCTTCGCCTGTCAGTTGCGGCGCGCCCTGCACGAAGCGCGCCCGCATCCGCGCCGGGCCAGGCCGGCCGGGGCGATCGGGCCGGGTGTCGAGCGCGTCGACCACGCGATAGACGGCGGGCGCGGTCTGCGCGGTCAATTGCAGCCGGATGCGTTCGCGATAGAGCAGGCCGAAATTGATCGCCTGCGCCACGAACAGCGCCAGCGCGACGAGCGCGATGATCTGTCCGACCAGGCTTTGCGGCCAGAGGCGGAGGCGCTTCACAGTTTGCGCACGTCTGCGGAGAGCGTGTAGCCCCCACCCCATACGGTCTTGATCAGCGTTGGATTTTTGGGGTCCGGCTCGATCTTCTTGCGCAGGCGGCTGATCTGATTGTCGATCGCCCGGTCGAAGGCATTGGCCTCGCGCCCCTGGGTGATGTCGAGCAGTTGGTCGCGGCTCAGCACCGAATTGGGGCGGGTGGCAAAGGCCAGCATCAGATTATATTCCGCCGTGGAGAGCGGCAGCGACACGCCCTCACTATCCACCAGCGTACGCTCCTGCGTCTTGAGCAGCCATCCGGCGAAACTGTAATTGGCCCCGTCCGGCGCGGTCACGCGCTGGCCACCGGTGGCGACGCGGCGGAAGATCACCTTGATCCGGGCGACCAGTTCGCGCGGAGAGAAGGGTTTGAGGACATAATCGTCCGCGCCCATTTCGAGGCCCACGATACGATCGGTTTCTTCGGTGCGGGCGGTGAGCAGGATGACGGGGATTTCGCTGGTCTCGCGAATATGGCGGCAGAGCGACAGCCCATCCTCGCCCGGCATCATGATGTCGAGGATCACCATGTCGATCGCATTGGCGTTGAGGCGAATGCGTGCCTCCGCCGCGCTGTCGACGGCGGTGACGCGAAAACCGTTGCGCGACAGATATTGCGCCAGCGGTTCGCGGATCGAACGCTCGTCATCGACGAGCAGGAGGTGGGGTTTTTCGCTCATTGCGCCTGTCTGTCATGGGCGGGAAAAAGTTGGAAGGGCGAAGGCGTGGCGGGGGAGCCAGTCTTCGCCCTTCCGGAAGCGTTCACGAGTCCGGTTCAGGGATGGCAGGGGAATGCCGGGCCTGGACCCGTGAACGGGGGGTGTTCGATCAGTTGGCGGACGGAGCGGCGGCCTTGCGGTCCTTCCAGGCGCTACGCATCGCCTGACGCGCGGCCTTGATTTCGTCGGCGGTCACCTGGCCATCCTTATTGGCGTCGGCCTTGTCGAACATGGCCATCGGTCCGGCCATGAATTCGGCCTTGGTCACGGTGCCATCCTTGTTGGCGTCGCCGCGACCGCCCATCATCTTGCCGCCCTTGCCGGGGCCACCATGATGGCGACCGCCCCAATGGCGGCCCTCCGGCCCGCCGGGCTTGCCCGCTTCGGCGCGTTTGTCTGCTCGCTTGTCAGCCTTGGCCTCCTGCGCGGCGGCCATTTCGGCCTTGCTGATCTGGCCATTCTTGTCGGTGTCCAGCTTGGCAAAGCGCATGTCGAGGCGCTGGGTGCGCATCGCATCGCGATCGGCCTGGGTCAGCTTGCCGTCCTTGTCGATGTCCATCTTGGCGAAGCGCGCTTCCAGCCCGGCGGTCAGTTCCGCCTTCGTGATCGTGCCATCCTTGTTGGTGTCGGCCATCATCATCATGCCGCCACCACGGCCACCACGACCGGGACCATCGCCCGGCTGGGCGAAAGCTACGTGCGACGCGGCGAGGCCGCCGACAAAGAGCGAGCCGAGCGCGACGGTTCCAAAAAACTTGCGGATCATGTCCTGTTCCTTCCAAAGCATCTATGCGGAACGACGTTTCGCCGTCCTTGAAGATGCTTATCGGCCCAATTTGTCCCGCAACTATGTCACAGCACGCATGACTTTGTCGCAACGTGTAACAGGGATGATAGAGATTTTCCCCGGTCGTCATCTCCGCGAAGGCGGAGATCCACCTCCCTACCTCGCATCGTGGGATAGCGCCGGAGATGGATTCCCGCCTTCGCGGGAATGACGAGGTTGGATGAATCCTGCTTTACTGGTCGCGTCGTCCCAGCAGGCGCAGGCGCAGGGCGTTCAGCTTGATGAAGCCCGCCGCGTCGCGCTGGTCATAGGCACCGGCATCGTCCTCGAACGTCACGACCTTTTCGCTGTAGAGCGAGTGCGGCGACTTGCGGCCGACGATATAGACGCCGCCCTTGTAGAGCTTGAGGCGGACCGTGCCGGTGACCTTTTCCTGGCTATGGTCGATCGCGGCCTGCAGCATCTCACGCTCCGGGCTGAACCAGAAGCCGTTGTAGATCAGTTCGGCATAGCGCGGGGCGAGTTCGTCCTTCAGATGCGCCGCGCCGCGATCCAGCGTCACCTGCTCGATGCCGCGATGCGCCAGGTGATAGATGGTGCCGCCTGGCGTTTCATACATGCCGCGCGATTTCATGCCGACGAAGCGGTTTTCGACAAGATCGAGGCGGCCGATGCCATGCTTGCGGCCATAATCGTTCAGCGTTTCAAGCAAGGTCGCGGGGCTCATGGCGACGCCGTTGATCGCGACGCCATCGCCACGCTCGAAATCGATGGTCATATATTCGGGCGCGTCGGGCGCGTCCTCCGGGTTCACCGTGCGCGAATAGACATAGTCGGGGACTTCATCCCATGGGTCTTCCAGCACCTTGCCCTCGGACGAGGTGTGCAGCATGTTCGCGTCGGTCGAAAAGGGGCTTTCGCCGCGTTTGTCCTTGGCGATCGGTATCTGGTTCTTTTCGGCGAATTCGATCAGTTTGGTGCGGCTGGTCAAATCCCATTCGCGCCACGGCGCGATGACCTTGATGTCGGGCGAGAGGGCGTAATAGCCGAGTTCAAAGCGGACCTGGTCGTTGCCCTTGCCCGTCGCGCCATGCGACACCGCGTCCGCGCCGACTTGTCTGGCGATTTCGATCTGGCGCTTGGCGATCAGCGGCCGCGCGATCGACGTGCCGAGCAGATAGAGGCCTTCATAGAGCGCGTTGGAGCGCATCATCGGGAAGACATAGTCCGCCACAAATTCTTCGCGCAGGTCGTCGATGAAGATATGTTCTTCCTTGACGCCCATCAGGCGCGCCTTGGCACGGGCCGGCTCCAGTTCCTCGCCCTGCCCCAGGTCGGCGGTGAAGGTCACCACTTCGCACTGATAGGTCTGTTGCAGCCATTTCAGGATCACGCTGGTGTCGAGGCCACCGGAAAAGGCGAGGACGATGCGGTTGATCTTGTCAGACATGGTGGGCGACTCTTCTGTTCGGGAATGGCGCGGATGATGCGCGCGCCGGTATCAGGCAAGGGGCAAAAGCGCAACCGGAACAGGGTCAGGCCATCTTGGTCTATTCGGGGGTGCGATCTTCCCGATAGGCCGCGTCGACCGCCGCCTCCTGCTTCGCGCGCTGGGCGTCGTCCGCCTGTCGCTGCGCCTTGGTACGGCCGAATTTCGCGCGGTTGGCCTCGGCCTGCTGCGCTTTGTCGTCCCGCGCCTTGGCCTTGCGCGCCTGGCGCAGATTGATCACGTCACCCATCACTGCCCATCCCTATGTTGGCGATGGGCAGCATAGGGCGCATGATCGCGCCTTGCCAAGCGCCGCCTTCCCCCCGCATGAGCGGTGTTTCCGTTGTTTCGAGCCAGATATCCATGACCAGCATCCACGACGTCGCCGCCCTCGCCCAAGTTTCGATCAAGACAGTGTCGCGCGTCGTCAACGATGCCCCCAATGTCAGTGCCGAATTGCGCGAACGGGTGCAGGCGGCGGTGCGCGAACTGGGCTATCGGCCCAACCAGTCGGCGCGGCGGCTGGCGGGCGGGCGGTCGTTCATGATCGCCTATCTCTACAGCAATCCCGCGCCCGGTTACATCAGCGGCATCCAGTCGGGGGCCGCCGCGCGTTGCCGCGAATTGGGTTATCATCTGGTCGTGGAACCCATTTCGCCGGGCGGCGAGGAGCGGTTCGATGTGCTCGACCGACTGGTGGCGGCCTTGCGCCCCGATGGCGTCTTGCTGGTGCCGCCCCTGTCCGATGATGCAGCGATGCTTGCCCGCCTCGCCGAGCTGCGCCTGCCCTGCGCGCGGATCGCTGGGTCGGTGGTCGGAGCGGGCTTCAATATCCACACGCCCGAACGCGCCGCCGGGCGCATGGTCGCGGACCATCTGATCGCCCATGGCCATCGCCGGATCGGCATCATCACGCCGCCTGCCACGCACCGGTCGGCCTTGCGCCGGGTCGAAGGGTTTCGCGACGGGCTGACCGCAGCGGCGGTGCCCGTCGACGAGAGTTTGTTCGTCGACGGAGGCTTTACTTTTGGATCAGGCATCGCGGCGGGCGAGGCCTTGCTGGCCCTGCCTGAGCCGCCAAGCGCGATCTTCGCCACCAATGACGATATGGCGCTGGGCGTGCTGACGCTGGCGCATCAGATCGGTTTGCGGGTGCCGGAAGATCTTTCGGTGGTCGGCTTCGACGATACCCCGGCCAGCCTGACATCCTGGCCACCGCTGACGACCGTGCGCCAACCGCTGGAGGATATGGGCCGCGCCGTCATCGACGCGCTCGCCAACGGCCCGGAGGATGCGCCGGAATTTCTGTTCACGCTGATGGAACGGGCAAGTTCAGGGCCGAAGCCGGGCTGATTTCTCTGGGAAAACGCTGGAGCGGGTAGCGGGGATCGAACCCGCATCACAAGCTTGGAAGGCTAGTGCTCTACCATTGAGCTATACCCGCCCAGCAGGAGAGCGCCCTGCCATCATTGGGCGGGCTTCGTCAAGATCGCGCTTACACCGGCCTGGCATTTCCTCTATCAGGCGGGGATGGACACACCATCCCTGCGCCAGTTGGATCTTTTTGCGCAGATGGTGGCGGCGGGGAATTTGACGCGTTGTGCCAATGACATGGGGCTGTCGGCCGAAGAGATTGCGCGCGACCTGGCATCGTTGGAAATGCGGCTGGGCTATCGCTTGTTCGAGGATCTGGAGGGCGCGGCGCGGTTGACCCCGGCCGGACGCAAGACGGCCAAGGCGATGACGTTGCTGTCGCAGGATAAGGCGGATGATTGGGACCGCCCGGCTCCCGCTGCCGTGGCCGCTGCCCCGATGCCGCCCCCTGCCCCTATTGCCGCCGAGCCGCCGCGCCGCACCATCATGCTGGCCGCGCCCGCGCCGGTGTTCGGCCATTTGCAGGATGCCTTGGCGGCGTTCGAGGCGGCGAACGAGGATATTGCGATCGCGCTCGACCTGCATGTCCAGTCGGCCGCGGAGGCGGACGCCGCGCTCAAGCGGGGGCGCGCCGACATTGCCTATTTCTATGCTCTGGAAGCGCCGGAAGATTTTCCGTCGCGCTATGGCTGGTCGGAGCCGGTCAATATCTATGCCGGGGCGGATCATCCATTTGCGCGGTCGCAGAGCGTATCGCGCGCCGATCTGGCCGCAGCGCCGATGCTGGCGATGGAGCGCGATAACGCCATGCGCGCGGTGATCGAGGCGGCGCTGGCCAAGGGCAAGGTCCGGTCGGGACCGCTGGCGTTGGAAAGCGACAATATGGCAGCGATCATGACGGCCTTGCGGGATGATGTAGGCCTGTTCGCGGCTTTCGGTCCGCTGGCGCGTGACTTGGGCCGGATGGAGGGCATCAAGCGGATCGCGCTCGACATGCCCCTGCCCGCAGTCGAGATTCGCCAGGCGGTGCGGCCCGATGCCGCGGAAACTCCGGCGGTCGAGGCGCTGGCGGACTTTCTGTTCCTGTAAATTGCCGGAGATCGTGGCGCGAATGCTGCGCTGCAACGGAAAAGCGACGAGCCGATATTGATATACCATATCATATTGGTTACAGAGTCTCATTCTTCCCGTTGCCAAGGATGACCATCGTTGATGTCCCGCCTCTTTTCTTTGCGTGCTGGTTGCGCCCTGTCCGCCCTGTGTGTCGCGCCCGCGGCTTTTGCGCAGGCGCCTGACCCGCAAGCGCCGGACCAGGCCTATCATGACAATCGCGCCGACATTGTCGTCACCGCGCTGATCCCGCGTCGGCAGGGTGACATCTTGTCCGGCACCACCGTCCTGACCGGCGACAAGCTGACCCAGCAATTGCGCACCACCATCGGCGAAACGCTGGCGCGGCAGCCGGGCGTGTCGGCGACCTCCTTCGGTCCCAATGCGTCCCGCCCGATCCTGCGCGGCTTTCAGGGAGAGCGGGTGCGCATCCTGACCGATGGGATCGGCAGTTTCGACGTGTCGAATACATCGGTCGATCATGCGGTGGCGATCAACCCGCTGACCGCCGACCGGATCGAGATACTGCGCGGCCCTGCCGCTCTGCTCTACGGATCGTCGGCGATCGGCGGCGTGGTCAATGTGATCGACAGCCGCATCCCCCGCCGCGTGCCGGACGAACCGGTGCATGTCGAAGGCCTGGCGACCTATGGCAGCGCGGCGAATGAGCGGACGGTGAGCGGCGAGATCGAAGCACCACTGGCCGAGAATTTCGTCGTCCATCTCGATGGTAGCTGGAGCAAGAGCGACGACTTGCGCACTGGCGGCTATATCCTGTCCAAGCCGCAGCGCGCGCTGGCGGCGCAGTCGGACGACGCCGAAATCCGCGAAGACGGGATGTGGAAGGGCAAGCTGCCCAATACGGCGGCGGAGACTTGGGAAGTAGCGGGCGGCTTTGCCTATATCGGCGATGGCGGCAATCTGGGCGTATCGGTGTCGCACACCGAGAACCGCTATGGCGTGCCGTCGCGTATCGACGTGACGGAGGAGCATGATCACGACCATGAGGGCGAAGAGCATGGCCATGAAGAGGAAGAAGGCCACAGCCATGAGGATGTGACCTTGTCCATGCGCCAGACCCGCGCCGACCTGCGCGGGGAAGTGGCGACGGGGGGCGGGTTCCTCGACAGCATCCGCCTGCGCGCGGGCTGGGCGGATTATCAGCATCAGGAAATCGAGCCGACGGGCGAAGTCGGAACGACGTTCAAGAATCAGTCGATGGAAAGCCGCCTGGAATTCATCCAGGCCAAGCGCGGCGGTTGGGACGGGGCGTTCGGCGCGCAATTCTTCACCCGCCGGTTCCAGGCAGATGGCGAAGAGAAGTTCCTGCCCAAGAATGAGACCAACCAGCTCGGCGTCTTCACGCTCCAGTCGCTCGATCTGGGCGACACGCGACTGGAGGCGGGTGCGCGCTATGAACATACCGACCTGAAGGCCGATCCCGATGCCGATCTGTTCGTCGATGGGCGGACGCGCAGTTTCAACGCGCTGTCGGGATCGCTCGGCATCAGCCAGGCGATCATGCCCGGCTGGCGCGCAGGCCTGAACCTGTCGCGGAGCGAACGGGCACCGTCGGCGGAGGAATTGTTCGCGCGCGGCAATCATGCCGGGACGCAGGCATTTGAACTCGGCAATCCCGATTTCGGCAAGGAACGCAGCTGGGGCGTGGAAGGCACGCTACGCGGCGGGGGCGAAGGCTACAGCATCAGCCTGGCCGCGTTCCACAACTGGTTCGACGGCTATATCTATGACGCGATCGTCGATGACAGCGTGTGCCAGGCGGCCAATGGCGGGGCGGAACTGGAATTTCCCTGTTTCGCCTATGCCCAGGCGGATGCGCGCTATTATGGGTTTGAGGCAGAGGCGTCGGTCAAGCTGGCGCAGGTCGGCGGCTATGCGATCAATGTCGATGGCGTGGCCGATTATGTGCGCGCGCATATTAAGGGCAATGGCCCGGCGCCGCGCATTCCGCCGCTGCGGCTGCTGGGCGGGGTGGAAGCGCGTGGCGACCGACTGTCGGCGCGGGCGGAGATCGAACATGCTTTCGCGCAGGAACGGATCGCCGATTATGAGACGCCTACCGACGCCTATACGCTGGTCAATGCGTCGCTGGCGTTCAAGCCGTTCGCGGGGAATGACCGGACGACGTTGATGCTGTCGGCCAACAATATCTTCGATGTCGAGGCGCGGCGGCATGCCAGCGTGCTCAAGGATTTCGCGCCGCTCGCCGGACGCGACATTCGGGTGACGGCGCGCTTTTCGCTGTAAGGCGGGTATCCAGGGGCACAGGTGGGGTCAACCTGCGCCCCTGGACGGCCGGGCGTCAGGCGACCCGACCAAGCCGGTGGTAGAGATTGGCATATTTGACCGATTCGGGCTGGTCCTGAACCTCGCGCAGATAATGGGCGATGGCGGTGCGGATCAGGCCGAAATCTTCGGGCGAGAAGACCGCGCGCGGACGGGCGGGCTGGGGATGGCCGGTGGTGTCGGTGGTCATGTCCTTGTCCTTTCAGATGCGCCGTTCATCGGCTTGCGTACAGCGATACGGACAAGGGTTGCGCGTTTGAAGGACGGTTAGTGGCCGCGTGTCATGATTAGATTTGGTATAATTGTCATTCTATGACAGTATGTCCATATGGCAGAACTGACCGATCGCAAACTTTATCTTGGCCCCAAATTGCGCGTTTTGCGCCGCGAGCTGGGCCTCAACCAGACGCGCATGGCCGAGGAATTGGGGGTTTCTCCCAGCTATCTCAACCATTTGGAGCGCAACCAGCGGCCTTTGACGGCGCAGATGCTGCTGCGGCTGGCCAATACCTATGACATCGACATTCGGGACTTTACCGCGACTCCGGCCGAGGGTGGTCCCGGCGAACTCAGTGAAATTTTGTCCGATGCGCTGGTGCGGGACATTGGGATCGCGCGCGACGAGGTGTTAGAGGTCGCGGAAAATTATCCGGGTGTGTCCGAAGCCTTGGCGCGATTCTATCGCGCGCTGACCGATTTGCGGCGCTTGCCGGGCGAGGCGGTCGCGGGGGCGCGCGGCCCGGCGCCGCTGGTTGCGCCGGTGGACTGGTTGCGCGAGATGATCGCGCGGGCGGGCAATCATTTTGCGGAGATCGATGCGGGGGCGGAGAGCCTGGCCGCGACGATGAGCGACGATCCAGCGCTGTTGCAGGCGGAATTGCGCGCGCGGTTGAAGGACCGGCATGGCATGGCGGTGCAGGTGGTGCGCGCCGATGTGCTGGCGGGGACGCTGCGCCATTATGACATGCACCGGCGGCGCTTGATGCTGAACGAGCGGCTGCCCGCGTCCGGGCGGCTGTTCGCCATCGCCTATCATCTGTGCGCGCAGGAACTGGCCGAGGCGATCGCGGCGCAGGTGGCGCGCGCCGCGCCGCCCGATGAGGATAGCCGCCGCATCGCCACCATGGCGCTGACCAACTATGCCGCCGCGGCGCTGATCATGCCCTATGACCGGTTCCGTCAGGCGTGCGAGCAGAGCCGCCATGACTTGGCCCTGCTGCGCGACCGGTTCGGGGTGTCGACCGAACAGCTGGCACATCGGCTGACCAGCCTGGGGCGCACGGGGGCGCGGGGCATCCCCTTCTTCATGGTCAAGATGGACCGGGCGGGGCTGGTGTCCAAGCGGTTCGATGGCGAGGCCTGGCCCTTTGCCCGCTATGGCGGGGCGTGTCCGCGCTGGGACGCCTATGACGCGGCGTCGAGCGACGCGGTGGCGTGCCAGTTGATCGAGACGCTGGACGGGCGGCGCTTCGTCACGCTGGCGATGGGGATAGCGGGCGCACCGGGCGCGCGCGGCCGATCGGTGATCGCGATCGGGTGCGAGGCGAAACATGGGGGGCGGATCGTCCATGCCGACAGGATCGACCTGGACAAGGACGGCGCGACGGAAGTGGGGCCGACCTGCCCGCTGTGCGAACGGCGCGCCTGCGCGGACCGGGCCTTGCCGCCGGTGACGCGGGCGCTGGATTTACACAGTTATGAGCGAACGGTCGCGCCGTTTCCGTTTCGGCGGGTTTGAGGCCTAAGGCCGCGCCACCGGGAACACCCCTCCCCCGCTAAACGGGAACCGGGCCAAGATAGGAATCCGGTACAGCGACGGTGGCGAGAATGAGTTTCTGCAACACCGCATTATCGTCTAGACGCCAGACCTTGATGACGTGCTTGCCGGGTGCCAATTGTCCCATGTCAGCCGAAAGCCGGACTTCATTGTCACAGACTGCTTTGGCCCATCGCTGCTTGCCGGGCGTATCCTGCGCGCCGCCTGTCGCTTCCAAGGCGGCCACCAGCGTTTGTACCGGCCCATCGTCCAGCGACACACCGATACGCACACCGCCGCTCCCACTGGTATCGAGGGTCGGGGCCAGTATCAGTGTCAGGGATGCCGGACCTGCCTCGGTGACCTGCACGTCATATTCCAGTCGGACACCATCGTTCGCGGCGGTCGCAGGCCGACCCTGAGGAAGCGCCAGAACGGCGCCGTCGGTTCGGCCAAGATGCGGGATCGTGGCCCAGCCTAGCCCTTTCCTATCATAGGAACGAGCGAACGCAGGCGCTTCGATTGCGATCACGCCCTTTGGTCCAGCAGCGCGCTTGATGAAGTGAACGCCGCTGCCGCGCTTGTCGGTGGGGGTATCGCCAGCAACACGGGTAATGCTGGGCATCGTCTGCTGAGTCGGGTCATTCCAGATGACATAGCTCATGTGAACCTGCGTCATCATACCGTCCCACTTGCCGCCATTGATAGCATGATATTGGCGGGTCAGCGCTGCATCGCGCGCAAAGGCGGCTTCGACCTGATCAGCAAAAATATTGGCACGGGCGTCGTTGCGCGACGCCAGTTTGCGATTCCAGGCCGTCGCATAATAGAGCCGATAGAGGTTTGCGACGGCCGAAATCGGGAACTCAACCAGTTGATAATAGGCATCATATTGATTGGGCGGGAGTTTGCCCCGCGCGTCAAGCATCTGTGATTCCAGTGCATCCCATTCCGCCACCATCGCCCCGAATTCGCCACCGTCCAGTCCTTCGGGCAAAATGGCACCGATCGAGAAGCTATCCTGATCAATCAACTCTGGCTTCCGACGGGCAGCATATTGGCTGTAGCGGGTGACCAACCCGCCGATTGCGGATGCGTGATCATCGCCGAACGTGGCCGCCGCCCAATGCGCGGGGTAAGCCGCAAGCATTGCAGGCGTCATCGCATCGGGATTCCAAGCCATGGCAAGAAAAAAACCCAAGGGATATTCCATCGGTTTGATGTCGCCGACATTGGCAATCCACATGGCCCGCGCGCCGCGTTCATAGGCAAGATTCATTTGCTGCCAGATTTTTTCAATCTGGTTGGTGTTCAGCCACTTATAATTGCGCGGCACCCCGACATAGTCGAAATGATAATAGACACCCGCTCCACCACTACGTTGAGGTGAGCCAAGCGCAGGCAGGCGACGAATTTGCCCCCAATTATCGTCTGCAAAAAGCAGCGTAACATCGTCGGGCACTTTCATGCCGTGATCGTAATAATCCTGCACCTCCTTGTAGAGCGCCCAAACTTGCGGCGTTTCCTGCGCCGGTTTTCCGGTCACTTGCGCGATGATGGCGCGCTGATCGGTCACGATGCGTTCCAGTAGGCCGGTGGCGGTGCCTTCCGCCATTGCTTCATCCCCATCACCGCGCATTCCGATCGTAACAACGGATTCATAGCTTTGGCCGCGCCCCTTTGACACCATACGTTCTATGCCGCCGCGCCAGAAGGTCCGCAGATTCTGCGCATTGTCGGCATAGTTCCATGCGCCGCCGGTCACGCCTTTTTCCGTGTTCCGATGCCACTCGTCCTGCGCACGCATCATCACTTCATGATGCGAACTGCCCATCACCACACCCATTGCGTCTGCCAAGATCATATTGTCAGGATCGTCCGCAGCAAAGGCCTTCGGCGACCACATGGCAGGCCACAAATAATTACCCTTCATCCGCAGCAACAGTTCAAAGACATGCGCGTACATAGCAGCGTTGATGCCACCGAATTTTTTGACGGCCCACCCACTGAAATTGGGGTCCTCATCATTGATAAAGAAGCCCCGATAGCGAACCTTGGGCTGGTCGCGTCGCGATCCTGCCGGAATCAGCACCGTCCTGCGCTGCGCAACAGGGACGTCGGCGAACCAATGCCAGGGCGACACACCCATCCGTTCGGACAGGTCATAGGTGCCAAATACTGCCCCTCGCCGGTCAGCACCGACAATGATCAGCGCCTGCGATACGCCAACGAATGGCCGATCGACGACGATCTGGCGGAATGCTTCCCATTCCCCCGACAGATCGGAGGCGTCGATTTTGCCTGAAGCCACTAACTGATCAATGATGGGGCATTGGTTCAGAACCCCGATCACAACGAGCGGCCCGCTTACCCTATCCACATTGGCCGCGCGGACAGGCTGTCGGCCGCTGACCCGATAGAGATCTCCGGCAAAGCTGTCAGCAGCACGTAGTACGGCTGAATCTGCTTTCGCATCTACGAGGATCGTCGCCGGAATTGTGTTATCGATCAAATGAAAGGCGCGGCCATCGCCTGTCGTGGCTGCGAGGGCAGTCGGCATCACAGCGGCAAATGGACTGGCCAGCATCACACCGATACCAGCCACGCTGTTAAGCAAGCTTCTACGCGTTACGGGCTTGATTGCCTCAGACATTGGCCTCTCCTAGTCAGTGTTATCGCTACCATGCCAATGATAAGGAGACGTGGCAATTGCGATTTCCAAAAGAGCGGCTTGGCGAGAGGGCGATCTTGTCGTGGCAAGCGAGGCAGCCCGTTTCATCACGAAGCCCCGGCAGCGAACGCCAACAAAAAAGGGCCGCCCCTTGGGGCGACCCTTTTTCTATCCTCTCCCCATAACAGGGACAGTCAGGAGGCCGTTTAGTCGGCCTTCGTCTGGAGATTGACGGCGGCGTATTTGCCGCGGCGGTCTACTTCCAGTTCGAAGTCGAGACGGTCGCCTTCGTTGAGGGCGGCCATGCCGGCGCGTTCGACGGCGCTGATGTGGACGAAGGCGTCGGGCTGGCCATCATCGCGCTGAATGAAGCCGAAGCCCTTCATCGCGTTGAAGAATTTGACAGTGCCGCTGGAGCGTTCGCCGGTCAGCTGACGCTGAGGGCCACCACGTTCCGCACCGCCGCCGAAGCCGCCGGGGGCTGCACCGAAACCACCGGCGCGGGGTTCGCGCGGTTCGCGCGGCGGGCCGCGATCAGTGACGGGGAGCGGTTCGCCGTCGATGACCAGATCGGTCGCCGACACTTTGCCACCACGATCGACCAGGGTGAAGCCGAGCTGCTGCCCTTCGGCGAGGCCGGTCAGGCCAGCCTGTTCCACGGCGCTGATGTGGACGAACACGTCTTCGCCGCCATCGTCACGAACGATGAAGCCGAAGCCCTTTTGCCCGTTGAAGAATTTGACGACGCCCTTGCCTTCGCCAACGACCTGCGCGGGCATGCCGCCACGACCGCCACCGCCGCCGAAACCACCGCCGCCGCCGCCGAAGCCGCCACCACGCGGTGCGCCGCCGCCGAAGCCGCCGCGGTCACCACCGCCAGCGCCACCGCCGAAGCCGCCACGATCACCACCGAAACCGCCGCCGCCGCCGAAGCGGTCACCGCCGCCGCCGAAGCCGCCGCCAAAACCGCCGCGACCACCGCCGCCGCCACCGGCACCCTGATCGTAGAAATTGTCGTCGCCGAAACCGTCGCGCTTGTCCTTGCCGCGCCCGCCGCGGCGACCTCTGTCAAAACTCATGCCCTGTTAGTCACTTTCGCTTCGCCCCAAGACCATTCGGACACGCATGTCGGGCGAATGACATGCAAAATCCACCGCAAAGGCGGGTTTGGGAATCACTATATCAAATTTTCAGGGGAGCGCGAACGATTTTAACAGGGGCGGTCCCGTTCCGTTCCTTTTGCGCAAACCACTGTGCTTTGCGGGTAATATTCCCCTTCTTTCCGCCGCCGCAAAGCGTCGATTGCGATATCCCCGCTTTACCCATAGAGGGAGGATATGACCGTCCATTTCCATGAAGAAGATCTGCCCGCTGGCGTGCTTGCCCCCGGCCCGATCGCCGTCGATACCGAAACCATGGGGTTGATCACCCCGCGCGACCGTCTGTGCGTCGTCCAGATAAGCGATGGCCAGGGCGACGAGCATCTGGTGCGGTTCAAGCCGGGCAGCGACTATGCCGCGCCGAGCCTGCGCGCCGTGCTGGCCGACCCGGAGCGGCTCAAACTCTATCATTTCGGGCGGTTCGATATCGCCGCGATCCAGCATTATCTGGGCGTGGTGGCAGCCCCCGTCTATTGCACCAAGATCGCGTCGCGGCTGATCCGCACCTATACCGACCGTCATGGGCTGAAAGAACTGGTGCGCGAATTGCTGGGCCAGGACATCAGCAAGCAGCAGCAATCGAGCGACTGGGGCAACCCCGTGCTGAGCGATGCGCAGAAGGATTATGCGGCGTCCGACGTGCGCTATTTGCATGCGTTGCGCGCCGAACTGGACAAAAGGCTGGTGCGCGAAGGGCGGATGGAATTGGCGCAGGCCTGTTTCGACTTCCTGCCGCACCGCGCCGCGCTCGACCTGGCCGGGTGGCCAGAGATCGACATTTTCGCGCATATGTAAGGAAGTCGAAGCCCCGTGTCCGTCCAGGCCGATCAGCAACGCGATGTGCGCCGCCAATGGGCGCAGCCGGGGGGCAGCCATGACCGCATGGTCAAGCTGCTCAAAAACTGGCTGCCCGTGGCCGTCGGCGTGCTGAGCGCGCTGCTGGCGACGGCGCCCTTCACTGGCGGGGACAAGGTGAGTTTCGTTCTCGACAAGAATAAGGTCGATGTGGCGAAGGAGCGGATGCGGGTGACCGAGGCGCTGTATCGCGGCGAGGATAGCAAGGGGCAGCCCTTTTCGTTGCGCGCGGGGTCTGCCGTGCAGAAAAGTTCGCGCGAGCCGATCGTGGACTTGAACGCCATGTCGGCGCGCATCCTGCTGTCCGATGGTCCCGCCGTGCTGAGCGCGCAGAAGGGCCGCTATGATATGGACAGCGAGCGGGTCGGCATCGAGGGGCCGGTGCAGTTCGAGGCGGCGGGCGGATACAGGCTGACGACGCGCGATGTCGGCATCGACCTCAAGTCGCGACGGATGCAGAGCGCGGGCCGGGTCGACGGGCGCATCCCGATCGGCACGTTCAGCGCCGACCATCTGGAAGCGGACCTGGGCGCGCGGACGGTGACGTTGAATGGCCGGGCGAACTTGCGTATCGAACAAAATGGTCTCAAAGGGCGCAACTGATGACACGCTCCTTCCTTTTGCTGACGATCGGTGCCGTAGGTGCCGCCGGGATGATGATCGCTGGCGCGGGGGCGCAGGTGATGCAGAATCACGACAGCAATGCGCCCGTCAATTTCAACGCCGACCGGATCGAGGTGCAGGACCGCGCCGACCGCGTCGTCGTGTCTGGCAATGTCGAAGTGACGCAGGCGGGCATGACGCTGAACGCCGCGCGCATGACGGTGGCCTATCGCAACCAGCCGGGCAGCGGCACGAGCGGCGTGGAGATCGACCGGATCGACGCGTCGGGCAATGTCGTGGTGACCAAGGGCGACCAGACGGCGCGTGGCAATGTCGCCATCTACGACCTCAACAGCAAGCTGATCACGATGCTGGGCAATGTCGCGCTGACGCAGGGCGGCAATCGGCTGACCGGCGGGCGGCTGGTGATGGACCTCAATAGCGGGCGATCGACCGTGGACGGGCGGTCTTCGGGCGGCGCGGCGGGATCAACGACGAGTCCGAGCGGGCGCGTG
This sequence comes from Sphingobium sp. KKT206, assembly GCF_055640555.1. NCBI lineage: Bacteria > Pseudomonadati > Pseudomonadota > Alphaproteobacteria > Sphingomonadales > Sphingobiaceae > Sphingobium > Sphingobium sp. KKT206. The sequence continues at coordinate 3,581,343 of NZ_CM145764.1, read as the reverse complement.
TCGGGCACCTTCACCGTGCCGCAGCGGAAGAATTGACGCCCGCCGAGCGGACTGTGTGCGACCGGGTGCTGGGTCGGGCAGAGGTCGAGGCGTTGCTGGCGGGGGCGTCGTCGCTGCACCTTATCGATTGCGATCTGGAGGGGGCGGACCTGAGTGGGCTGGCCCTGCCCGGCTGGACGTTCGAGACGTGCCAGTTGCGGCGCGTGGATTGGACCGGGGCGCGGTTGGAGGGGACGGTGTGGCGATCCTGTCGCGGGCCGTTCGCGAATTTCGTGGGCGCGGATTTGAATGAGGCGCGCTTTGCCGCCTGCGACCTCAACAACAGCCAGTGGCGCGGGGCGCGGTTGGGTGCGGCTGTGTTCGAACGGTGCAAACTGACCGGGGCCGACCTGTCGGAGATCAAGGCGTTCGACCTGCGCTTTGACGAGACGCTGCTGATCAACGCCAAATTGCCCGGCTTTTCCTTTCGCAAGCAGGTGCTGCAGCGCGTCGATTTCAGCGCGGCGGACCTGCGCAAATGCGATTTTCGCGATGCCCGGTTCGAGGAGTGCAGCCTGCGCGAGGCGCATCTGGCCGATGCACGGTTCGATGGCGCGGACTTGCGCGGTGCGGATCTGGGAGGATTGCGGCTGAACGACGCCAGCCGCTTTCGCGGCGCGACGATCTCGCGCGCGCAAGCGAGCCAGTTGCTCGGCGAACTGGGGCTGAAGGTTCTGTAGGCCGCACAAAAACAAGCCCGGCGCTCTTGCGAGGCACCGGGCAGGATCAGGGTCTATGGCTGGGAGCCGACCCGATAGGGTGCTGCGTCAGCCCTTCTTTTCCGGCGGCAGGGTGATCTTCACATCCTCGCCATTCTGGCCAGGGAAGTTGGTGAACATTGCGTCGATCAGGTTCGGGACCAGATAGGTCAGCTTGTTCGAAAGCGACTGGGCGCTCGCCTTGCCTTCGAACAGGCGGCGATTGTCGGCCGCGCGGTCGATCTTCATGCTGAGGTCGCTGGTATAGACGGTGTAGCTGGACACGTCGTTGAAACCGCCGCCACCGAACAGCCAGGGATCATAGAAGCCATAGCCCCAGGGGCGACCCCAACGACCGCCGAAGCCGCCGCCCCACGGACCAAAGCCGCCATAACCGCCGCCAAAGCCGGTCGAGCGGACCTTTTCGCGGCCATTGTCGACATCATAGGCGACGCGGACGATGAGGTCGGCGCGTGCGGGGTCGCTGGCCGGGACATAGCCGGTCTGCGCCAGGCGCTGCCCGACCATGTCGGCATAATGGGCAAATTCGAGGCCGCCCGCGAGTTGCGGATTGTCGGCGACGATGGTGTAGCTCTGGCCCGCGGGGGCCGGGAGCTGCTGGAAACGGGCGACATCGGCCTTGAACGGCGTGGCGCAGCCCGACAGCGCAACCAGCGCTAGGGCAGGCGCTGCGAACAGACCGAACTTTTTGAAACGGGTCATTTTTCTGCGTCCTGTATCAGGCATGAATCTATCTGCATCATTGGGGCCTGTTCTAGCAAGCCGCAACTGAACATCATTTGAACGCACGAGAAAACCGAACGGGCGCAAACCATGTCCTGTCACCGCAAGGACGCCACGCCCGGCCATAACCCGTAAGGCCCGTCAGCGCATCAGCCCCATCGCATCATAGGCCGCGCGCAACGTCGGTTCGGCCGCCGCCGCCGCCTTGGCCGCGCCCTTGTCGAGAATCGCGTCGAGCGCGGCGTCGTCGGTGCGCAGTTCCAGGAAGCGCTGGCGAATCGGGCGCAGCGTTTCGACCAGCACTTCGCCTAGCGCCGGCTTGAACGCGCCGAAGCCCTTCCCCGCAAATTCGGCGCAGACGGCATCAGGCGTGCGCGCGGTCAGCGTGGCGAGGATGCCGACGAGGTTGCTCGCCTCTGGTCGGCCCGCCAGGCCGGCCGCCGTTTCGGGCAGCATTTCCTGGTCGCTCTTGGCCTTCTTCACCTTGGCCATGATCGCGTCGTCGTCATCGGTCAGGTTGATGCGGCTCATGTCCGAGGGGTCGGACTTGGACATTTTTGCGCTGCCATCGCGCAGCGACATGATGCGCGCCGATTCCTTGGGGATGATCGGGTCAGGCAGGGTGAAGAGGTCGACCCCGAAATCGCTGTTGAACTTGGCGGCGATGTCGCGCGCCAGTTCCAGATGCTGTTTCTGATCCTCGCCCACGGGGACGTGGGTCGCGTTATAGGCGAGGATGTCGGCGGCCTGCAGCACCGGATAGACGAACAGGCCAACCGACGCGCCTTCGCGGTCCTTGCCCGCCTTGTCCTTGAACTGAGTCATGCGATTGAGCCAGCCGATGCGCGCGGTGCCGTTCAGCAACCAGCAGAGTTCGGCATGGGCGGGGACGCGGGCCTGGTTGAACAGCACCGAGCGATCCGGGTCGATCCCGGCGGCGACCAGGGCAGCGGCCATGTCGCGCACATTGCGGATACGCTGGTCGCGCGCCTCATGCACGGTGATGCTATGCATGTCGGCGAGGAAGAAGAAGCATTGCGAGTCCGCATCCATCTCGTCCTGCATCTTCACCCAATTGCGGATCGCGCCGAGATAATTGCCAAGGTGCAGATTGCCGGTGGGCTGGATGCCGGAAAGGACGCGCATGGGATGATCCGTTCTATTGCGTTGTGGTCGCGCTCCGCCGACGCATCAGCGCCTTGATATCGGACAGCCGGTAAGCGCCGGTGACGAAGCAGGCCAGCCCGTAGAGCGTGACGCCCGCGCCGACAAGTATAGCGAGCGCGATATAGCGTTGGACCATGGCTCCGCTGAGCCAGGGATCAAACAGGCTGGCCCCCGCGATCAGTGCGCCGCCCATGATGAGCGCGGCGAGCGCGAGGCGCGGCAGGCGACGGCGCAGCCCGGCATCGGCGGCAAAATGGCCGCGCTTGACGAGGGTGCGATAGAGCATCGCCACATTGACGGTGGAGGCGAGCGCGGTGGCAAGCGGCGGGCCGATATGGCCCAGCGTCGGAATGAGCGCGGCATTGCCGACGATGTTGATCAGGATCGAGAGCATGGCGTAGCGCACCGGCGTCCGCGTATCGCCACGCGCATAATAGCCCGGCGTCAATACCTTGACGAGGACATAGGCAGGCAGGCCGATCGAGAAGGCGGACAGCGCCCAGCCGCAGCGCATCGCGTCTTCGGCGGTGAAGCGGCCATATTGGAACAGGCCGCGCACGATCGGTTCGGCGACGGTCAGAAAGGCGATGGTGGCGGGCAGCGTGAGGAACAGGGCGAGTTCGATGCCGCGGTTCTGCGTTTCCATCGCCGCCTCATCCTCGCCCTTCGACAGCATCCGCGAGATGGTGGGGAGCAGGATGGTGCCAAGGCCGATGCCGATGAGGCCCAAAGGCAGTTGGTTCAGCCGGTCGGCATAATAGATATAAGTGATCGAGCCGGAGGCGAGCAGCCAGCCCGACAAAGCGGTCGAGACGAGCAGATTGACCTGCTGCGCCCCCGCCCCGGCCGCGGCGGGCACGATGAGGCGGAGCAGTTCGCGGACATCCTTGTCGAGGCGGGGGCGCTGGAGCTTAAGCGAAACGCCTGCGCGGCGGCAGGCCCAGATCAGCCAGAGCAGTTGCAGCGCGCCACCCACGGTCACCGAAATCGCCTGCACCCGCGCGGTTTCATATTCGTCCGCGCCATGGAAGAACCACAGGCCGCTGATCATCGCGACATTGAGCAGGATCGGGGCGGCGGCGTTGACCCAGAATTTGTCGAGCGAATTGAGGATGCCGCCCAGCAGCGAGGCGATGGAGATGAGCGCCAGATAGGGAATGGTGATGCGCGACAGGGTGACCGCGAAGGCGAACTGATCCGAAGTCGGATTCTGCCGCGAAAAGCCGCCGGACAGCGCCCAGGTGATCGGCCAGGCGGCGGCAATCAGCGCCAGGGTGAAGAGAATGAGGACCGGCAGCAGCACGGCGAGCGCGCGCTGGGCGAAGTCATAGCCCGCAGGCAGCCCGCCCTCGCCCGCCGCCTTCTTGTTGAACAGCGGGATGAAGGCGGCGGAAAAGGCGCCTTCGGCAAAGAGGGCCCGGAACATGTTGGGGAGGCGGAAGGCGACGCCGTTGAAGGCGTCCGACGCGAACCCCGCACCGACATAGCGGGCCGCGAGGGAATCGCGCACCAGCGCCAGGATGCGGCTGACGAGCGTCAGCCCGCCGACTGATCCCAGGGCGCGGACAAGTTTCATGGCATTACCCCCGTGCCCGTTCGGGCTGAGCCTGTCGAAGCCCCACACTTCCTTTTCAAAGAAAAGTGCAGCCCTTCGACAAGCTCAGGGCGAACGGAGACAGGGGTCATCCTGCGTGTCAGGCGTGGCCGGCCGGTTCGCCTGCGGTCTGTTCCAGCGCCTGGGCCTGTTGCAGGTAGAGCGCGCCGAAATCGATGGGGTCGAGCAGCAAAGGCGGGAAGCCGCCGTCGCGGATTGCGTCGGCCAGCACGCGGCGGGCGAAGGGGAAAATGAGGCGTGGCGCTTCAGCCAGCATGAAAGGCTGGATCTGCTCTTCGGGCACGTTGCGCATGCCGAAGATGGCGGCATAGAGCAGATCGACGGCGAAGGCGGTGCCCTGCGGCGCTGTGGCCTTGACGTCAATCTTGAGCGAGATTTCCATCACTTCTTCACCGACGCGGTCTGCGCCGATGTTGAACTGGACGTCGATCTGCGGCTGGTCGGGCCACTGATAGACGGCCGGCGCGTTGGGATTTTCGAAGGACAAGTCCTTCACATATTGGCTGATCAGCGCGATTTGCGGCGCGGTGTCGGCGCCGTTGCCCTGGCTGTTGATATAGGGGTTGGTGTCGGCTTCGTCGGCCATGGTCCGTCCTTATATGGTCAATAATGTCCGGCGGGCCGCAACCCCCCGCGATGTGACCCGCGCGCTTAGCAGGGGGCGCGGAGCAGGGCAATGGCACCGGCACGAAGGGGCTATTTGAAGTTGCGTGCAAACATGCCTATGTTGGTTGGAACATTGTCCCCGCGCAAAGGGTATAGATTTCCGTGTATGTGATCGTCATCCTCGCCATGATAGCCGGTTTTCTGGCGCTCCGGCTCTATTCCGTGCTCGGCAAACGTACCGGACACGAGCAGGAGCCTGCGCTCCGTCCCGCCGAAGACCGTGCCAAGGTGACGGTGCTGCAACCCCGGCCGATGGCCGAGGGCGCGGGCGATTCGGTGCGCCTGGCAGACGGGTTGATCGCACCGGGGGCGGAAAATGGCGTGCGCGCCTTGATCGCCGCCGATCGCAGCTTCGATGTGCCGCAGTTCGTCGATGGGGCCAAGAGCGCCTATCGCATGGTGCTGGAGGCCTTTTGGCGCGGTGACCGGGACGAGCTGGCCTGGTTGTGCGACGAGGATGTGCGCGCTTCGTTTGAAGCTGCGATCGCCGCGCGCGAGGCCGAGGGCCATGTGCTCGACAACCGGCTGGTGCGGATCGAAAAGGCGCAGATCATGGAAGCCTCCGTCAATGGCGGCGTCGCGCAGATCGCGCTGTGCTTCGAGGCCGACATCGCCGCGGTTACGCGCGATCAGGATGGCAATGTGGTCGCCGGGTCGATGACCGATGCGGTCGGGACCAACGATATCTGGACCTTTACCCGCGACGTCCGCAGTGCCGATCCCAACTGGAAGCTCAGCGAAACCGACGAAGCGTGATCGGCGCATGATGCTGCGTTCGAGGGCGGGCGCGCTGGCCGCTGCCCTGCTGCTGTCGGCTTGTTCGGGCAGCATGATCCCGCCGTCCGCGACTGGCCCTGCGCCGTCGCGGCCTGGGTCATCTGGGGAAGTCGCTATCCGCCCTACCCCGGCCACGCCGCGCCCCACCCTTCCGGTCGAAATGCCGACCGATGCGGCCCTGGTGCCGGGCACCGCGGCCGCGTTGGGCGTGACGCGCGGGCCAGAGGTCGGCAGCCTGATCCCGTCGGGCGAGCGATCGCGGCTGGCTTTGCAGGCGTTTCGCATTTCCTGCCCCACGTTGATGCGGCGCACCGATACCAGCGGACTGACCAGGGGGTCGGACTGGAACAATGCCTGCGCGGCGGCGTCGAGCTGGCCGGACACCAGCGCCAGCGAATTTTTCTCCCGCTATTTCGAAGCAGTCCAGGTCGGCGACGGCGCGGCCTTCGTCACCGGCTATTATGAGCCGGAAATCGCCGGGTCGCGCACGCGCCAGCCGGGCTATGACGTGCCCATCTATCGCCGCCCGACCGACCTGATTGACGTCGATCTGGGCCAGTTCAGCGAGAGCCTGAAAGGCCGCACGATCCGGGGCAAGGTCGCGGGCACCAAGTTCGTGCCCTATGACGAGCGCAAGCAGATCGTGAGCGGCGCACTGGCGGGGCGCGGGCTGGAATTGGCCTATGCCGCCGATCCGGTCGAATTCTTCTTTCTGCAGGTGCAGGGCAGCGGGCGGCTGAACCTGCCCGACGGCGGCGTCATGCGCATCGGCTATGACGGGCAGAATGGCCGCGATTATACCGGCATCGGCAAGCTGATGAAGGATCGCGGGCTGATCAAGGCCGGGTCGATGCAGGACATCATGCAATATCTGCGCGCCAATCCGGTCGAAGGCGCGGCCATCATGAACGAGAATAAGAGCTTCGTCTTTTTCCGCGAACTGACAGGCGCGGGGCCGATCGGCGCGTTGGGCGTGCCGGTGACGGCCGAAGGGACGGTCGCTGCCGATCCCAAATATGTGCCGCTGGGCGCGCCGGTGCTGCTCTCGCTCGACCGGGCTGAGCCCAATGGCATGTGGATCGCGCAGGATACGGGCGGCGCGATCAAGGGGGCCAATCGCTTCGACAGCTTCTGGGGTGCGGGCGCGCGGGCGCGCGGCATTGCAGGGGGCATGTCGGCGCGGGGCAGTGCGCTCATTCTGCTGCCGATCGGGTCGGTCGCCCGCCTCACCCGACCCTGACCGGGTGGCGATGGCGCGGCGGCATCTATCGACCGATGAGCAGGCGCTGTGGAGCGCGCTGGCCCGGACGGTGCGCCCGCTGCGCCCGCAAAATCGCGCTCCCGTCGCGCTGCCCGTGGCGATGATCGATCCGCCTGCCCAGAAGCGAGTCGTGCCGCCCCCTGCCCGCCCCACCCCACCGCCTGCGCCTGTCCGCACGCCTGCCGCCGTACTGGACACGGGTTGGGAAAAGCGCATCCGCAATGGCGCGGTCAGCCCGGAGATGAGCATCGACCTGCATGGCCATAGCCTGTCCGCGGCCCACGCCCGGTTGCACCAGGCGCTCGGCGTGGCGCTGGCGCAGGGGGTGCGGGTGATATTGGTGGTGACGGGCAAGCCGCCCAAGGGCGCGCTGTCGGACAGCGCGGCGCGGCGCGGGGCCATCCGGGCCGAGATCGGCCATTGGCTGGAAACCAGCGCCCATGCCGACCGGATCGCCAGCGTCCGTGTCGCCCATCCGCGCCACGGCGGCGACGGCGCGCTCTATTTGATATTGCGGCGCCGAAAATAGCGTTGTCATCGCAAAGTCGCTGACCCTTTCTTAACCACCGTCCTTCATATCCTTGCCCCCTAAGGCTTCATCGTGGAGCGTGCGCCGGGACAGGGACAGATGATGCGGGGGGTGACGTTAAAAAGCCGCGCTGCTGCGTTCGCCTGCTCCGCAGGCGCGCTGGTCTTCATCCTGTCGCTCATCCTCGGCTATACGCCCGGCCAGCCCGATGACATCGGGCAGATCAGCCGCGCACTGATCATCGCCATATTATGCGGGACGATGAGCTGGGCTTCGGCGCGCCAAACGGTCGCGACCACCGCCACCGCCATCGACATGGCGACCGAACGGCTCGTGTCGGCCGCGCATGGCGACCTGCAATCGCCGGTGCCGGGCGATATCGCGCGCGAAATGCCCGATCTTTCCGTGGCGATGGAAAGCCTGTTCAGCCAGGTGCGGACCAATTTGGACCATGTCCAGACGCTCGCGCTGTTCGACCAGATTACTGGCCTCGCCAATCGCACCAGCTTTTGCCGTCAGGTCGAACGCCATCTCGCCGAGCGGGTGGAGGAGCGTAAGGCCGCTTTGTTCTTCATCGATTTGGACGGGTTCAAGGGCGTCAATGATACGCTGGGCCATGCCGCGGGCGACCAACTGCTGGCGCGGGTCGCCGGGCGGCTGCGCGAAGTGGTGATGGCGCAGGTCGCTGCCGGGTCGGGCGATGCCGTGATCGGGCGGCTGGCGGGTGACGAGTTCACCATGTTCTTCCCCAACCTGCCCGGCCATAGTGCGGCGGCGCGCATTGCCCGCGCCATCCAGTTTGCGCTGGGCGAACGATTTGATTTGGGCAGTCAGCATGTCGACCTGGGCGCGTCGATCGGCATCGCCTGCTACCCCGACCATGGCGAGACGCTGACGGCTTTGCTGCGCGCGGCCGATGTCGCCATGTATCATGCCAAGCATGAGGGACGCGGCCGTGCGGAAATGTATAGCGCGGAACTGGCGCTGGAGGCATCCGACCGGGCCGACCTGGAACGCGATTTGATGCTGGCGTTGCAGCGTGACGAGTTCATTCTGGAATTTCAGGCGCAGATCGACATTGGCAGCGGCAGCGCGGTGGCCGCCGAGGCGCTGGTGCGCTGGGCGCATCCCGAACGCGACATCCTCATGCCGGGCGCGTTCGTCACTGTCGCGGAGGAAAGCGGCGTGATCGTCGCGCTGGGCGACTGGGTGATGGACAGGGTGTGCGAAACCGCCGCGCGCTGGGCAGCGGCGGGCATAAGCCAACGGATCGCCATCAACATCTCCACCCGCGAACTGGGGCAGGCTGATTTCTTCCTGCGCCTGCGCCACGCCATTGCCACCCACCAGACGCCGACGACGATGCTGGAACTGGAGATCAGCGAGTCGCTGGCGATGGAGATGGAGCCGCGCGTGCTGGATCAGTTGGCGGCGCTGCGACGCGACGGGGTGCGGGTGGCGATCGACGATTTCGGTACCGGCTATTCCAACCTGTCGCGGTTGAAGGAATTGCCGGTGGATCGCGTGAAGATCGACCGCAGCCTAGTGCGCGACATTGCGACATCGGCCGAAGCGCGGACCATCTGTTCGGCGGTTGTGGGCCTTATCCAAGGACTGGGCCTGGAAGTGGTGGTCGAAGGGATCGAGAGCGAGGCGCAGATGGACATGCTGCGCGTCATCGGCTGCACCCAGTTTCAGGGCTATCATCTTGCCCGGCCGACGGGGGAACAAGCCTATCTCGACCGTTTCACCCTGACCGCAAGCCCGGACCGCGTCCTGTTGCTGCGCCAGCCAGAGCCACGCCGGGGCTGATCAGCCCTGTAGCGCGCGCTCGACGATCAGCGCGTAGATACGCTGCAAATCGCGCAAATCCTGCACCGCGACCGCTTCATCAAGCTTGTGCATCGTCGCATTGTTGAGGCCGAATTCCACCACCGGGCAAAGGCGCGAGAGGAAGCGGGCGTCCGACGTGCCGCCGGTGGTCGACAGGTCGGTGGCAAGGCCGGTGACATCGCGGATCGCGCCGCTGACCAGATCGCTGAACGCACCGGGCGGGGTCAGGAAGGGCTCGCCGCTGATCTTCGCCTCGACCGTACCGCCCTCGGTGGCGGCGATGGCGGTGATCCGCTCGATCAACGACGCGCCGCTATGCCGGTCGTTGAAGCGGATTGAGATGCGCGCGGTCGCGAGGCCGGGAATGACATTATGGGCGGGATTGCCGACGTCGAGGTCGGTGATTTCGATATTGCTGGGCTGGAACCAGTCGGTGCCCTCGTCCAGCGTCTCGGCTTCGATGGCGGACAGGATGCGCACCAGCTTCGGGATCGGATTGTCGGCGAGATGGGGATAGGCGACATGGCCCTGACTGCCCGCCACGCTGATCCACATATTGACCGAACCGCGGCGCCCGATCTTGACCACGTCGCCCAGTTGCGCCGAGCTGGTCGGCTCGCCGACGAGGCAGAGGTCGGGGCGCAGTTCGCGCGCGGCCATCCGCTCCATCAGCGCGAGCGTGCCATGAACGGCCGGGCCTTCCTCATCGCCGGTGATGATCAGGCTGATCGTGCCGGGCAGATCGTCGGGCAGATCGTGCAGCGCTGCGACGAAGGCGGCGATAGAGCCCTTCATGTCCACCGCGCCGCGGCCGTAGAGCAAATCACCGCGCTGTTCGGGAACGAACGGGTCGCTGGTCCAGCCCGGCCCCGGCGGCACGACGTCGAGATGCCCGGCAAAGGCGAAATGCTTGCCGCCGCCCGTGGTGCGCCAGGCGAGGAGATTTTCGACCGGGCCATCAGGCGCGTCGCCGGTGACGAAACGATCGACGGTAAAGCCCAGCGGTTCCAACATAGCCTGCAGCGCGGTAAAGACGGCGCCGGCTGCAGGTGTTACGGAGGGGCAGGCAAGCAGTTGCTCGGCAAGCGCCACGACATCATGATTGGCTCTGGTGCTGGTCATGCCCAGGCGTTAGCGAAAGCCGGGCCGCTTGGCCAGCAGGAGGAGACAAGGCCGTGCCCCGGATCGACCTGGATGCCATCGCGCAGACCAATGCCACCGGCTATCCCGCGCGCCATGCCGACATCGTCGCCGGGCGGTGGGTCAGGCGGCTTGGCCCGGCAAGCGATCTCTCCGATTTCGGCGTGAGCCATGTCGTGCTGAAACCCGGCGCGGCGTCGTCCCACCGACATTGGCATGAGGATGAGGACGAGTTCGTCGTGATGCTGGCGGGGGAAGCCATGCTGGTCGAGGAGGATGGGCGCACGCTGATGCGCGCGGGCGACATGGCGGCCTTTCCCAAGGGCGAGCCGAATGGCCATCATCTGGTCAATGAAAGCGACGCCGATTGCACTTTCCTGGCGTTCGGGCGGCCACCGACCGGCGATCGCCATTATGCCGACATCGACCTGCGATGGTCGAGCGGTCAATATCGCCACAAGGATGGGAGCGGCTTTTGACGATGTGGGTGGATCGGCGCGCGCTGATGACGGGCATGGGCGCGATGTTGGTGGCGGCCAAGGCACCGCCGGTTGCGCCTTTGCCTGCGACATTGGTGAAGCCGCCGCGTCTGCGGCCCGGCGATGTTGTCGGGCTGATCGAACCGGCGGGGTTTACCGACGATATGTTCGACCTTGATCTGGTCAAGGAAACGATCGTGGCGATGGGGCTGGTGCCCCGACCTGCGCCGCATCTGGCCGCGCGCCATGGCTATCTCGCCGGGACCGACAAGGAGCGCGCCGCCGACGTCAATGCTATTTTCGCCGATCCGCAGGTGCGCGCCGTGTTCGCGGTGCGCGGCGGATGGGGTTGCGCGCGCATCCTGCCGTTGCTCGATTTCGCGACGATCAGGGCCAATCCCAAGCTGCTGATCGGTTTCTCGGACATCACCGCGCTGCACATGGCCTTTGCCGCACGGGCGGGTTTCACCACCATCCATGGACCCAATGCGTCGAGCAGTTGGGGCCGTTTTTCCTGGGATGGATTTCGTGCGGTCGCGTTCGACGGGGCGATGCCAACCTTTGCCAATCCGGTCAGCAATGAGGATCGGCTGGTTCCGCGCGCCGGGCGCATCCGCACCTTTCACCCCGGCAAGGCGAGCGGGCGATTGCTGGGCGGCAACCTGACCGTGCTGGCGGCCTTGATGGGAACGGGCTGGCTACCCGATTTCAGCGGCACGATATTGTTCATCGAAGATATTGGCGAAGCGCCCTATCGCATCGACCGGATGCTGACCCAGTTGGCACTAGGCGGCGTCCTGAGGCGGCTGGCGGGCGTGGTGTTCGGCCAATGTACCGATTGCGGGGCGAGCGGGCCGTCCTATGGTGGGTTTACCCTGTCGGAAGTGTTGCAGCAGCATTTTGGTTCCCTAGGCATCCCCGCCTTCCAAGGCGCACAATTCGGCCATGTCGCCAACCAGTTCAGCCTGCCGGTGGGCGTGCGGGCGGAGATGGATGCGGACGCCGGGACGATCCGCTTGCTGGAATCGGCGGTCGCTTAAGGCCGCTCGTCCCAGCGGACCAGCGTGACCGCGCCATCGGGAGCGATGGCCAGTTCGCCGAACGCCCCGGTGCGCAGCTTCCGCGGCGGCAGACCGAGCGCCAGCAGCGCGAAGCGGGCCGCGCCGTTGGAAGTGACGAGCAGGTCGGCCCCCTCCCCGGCTTGCGCGAAGAAGGCGCGCCAGGCGGCGATGCGGGTTTCGGCATCGACGATCCAGCCATCGGGCGCGATGCCCCGTTCTTCCCAGTCCGCCAGCGCTTGCGCGCCGATGCGGTCGAGCACGTCGGCTTCGGGGCGCCCTTCGTCGGGGCCATGGTCGATCTCGCCTAGCCAGTCGCGCGTGTCATCTTGCGCATGGCCGGTAGCGGCGGCGATCGCAGCGGCGGTCTGACGGGCGCGGAGGAGCGGGCTGCTGAACAGGCGGTGGATGGGGAATGATTGCTGCGCAAACCAGGTGCCGAGGCGCTCGGCCTGGGCGTGACCGCTGTCGACCAGCGGGATGTCGGTGCGCGATCCGATGCGGCAGGCCTCAGCGCTGCTGGCGAAAGTGTTGCCGTGGCGGATGATGAAGATGTGGCGCATCAGAGCGGAGGCGTGGGGTCGCCATGCTGGGCGATCAGTGCTTCCACGCGGCTGATATCGGCTTCGGTATCGATGCCCGAACTGTCGAAGGAGGGCGGATCGACGGGGACGGTCATGATCGGAATGCCGAGTTGCAAGAGGCGGAGTTGCTCCAGCCCTTCGAGATTTTCCAATGTTGTGGGCGGGCAGGCCTCGAACCGAAGCAGCGCGTTCAGCGCATAGCCATAGAGGCCGACATGGCGCCAGACCGGCGAGCGCGGCAGGCTGGCGCGCAGGCTGTCTTCATTGCGGATGGCGGGGATGATCGCCTTGGAAAACCAATAGGCATGGCCGTCGGGCGCGCGGGCGCAGGTGGTGCCGCTGAACGGTGAGCGAGTCTTGTGATCGCGCAGGGCGTCGAGTGCGGGCCAGTCGAGCGCGATGACCGGGGTGGCGACCTGTGCGCCCGCCTCCAGCGCAACGATGACGGCGCCGAGCGCGCCCTTGGGCTGGAAGGGCGAATCGCCCTGGAGGTTGATGACGAAGTTGGGTGCTGTGGGCTGGGCCAGGGCGGCGGCGAGCGCGCGGCCTGATCCGGTGGCGATGGCGCTGTCGGTCATCACCGCCTCGCAGCCCACGGCGCGGGCATGATCGGCAATTTCGGCGTCATCGGTGGCGACGGTCAGCGCCACCCCTGCCCTGTCGCCAATCGCCGCGCGCGCCATGGCGATCGTGCGATGCAGCAGCGTGCGCCCTGCGATGAGGCGCAGGGGCTTGCGCGGCAGACGGGAAGACCCCGCCCGCGCGGGAATGACGACAATGTGGTTCAGGCGACCCCGGCGTGCAGCAAGTCGTGCATATGGACGGCCCCGACCAGGCGGCCCTTTTCGCAGACGAACAGCAGCATGATATTATGCTCATGCATGACATGCAGCGCTTCGTGGGCGAGATCGTCGGGGGTGATGGCGTGGGGCGTGACCGTCATGAAACGGCCTACCGGTTCGGTCAGATTCTGCTTGGCCGTGACGGCGCGGCGCAGGTCGCCATCGGTGAAGGCACCGATCAGCCGCCCTTCATTATCCGTGATCGCCGTACCACCGAGGCGCGCGCGGGTCATTTCGATCGTCGCGTCCAGCAACGAGGCGTCCTGACGCACCTGCGGCACGTCGCCGCCCTTCGACATCAGTTCGCGCACCTTGAGCAGTTGCGCGCCGAGACGGCCATTGGGATGGAATTTGTGGAAATCGTCGGCGGAAAAGCCGCGCATTTCCATCAGCGAAATCGCGAGGGCATCGCCGAACGCCATCTGCACCGTGGTCGAAGTGGTGGGGGCCAGCGCGTTGGGGCAGGCTTCCTGCACTTCTGGCATCAGGATGCAGATGTCGGCGGCCTGCGCGACGGTGCTTTGCGCCTGCGCGGTCATCGCCAGCAACGGGATGGCGAAGCGTTTGCAATATTGAATGATCGGGCCGAGTTCGGTCGATTCGCCCGAATGGGACAGCATCAGTACGACGTCGTCGGGCGTCACCATGCCAAGGTCGCCATGCCCCGCATCGGCGGGATGCAGGAAGATGGCAGGCGTACCAGTGGAGGTGAGCGTCGCGGTCATCTTGCGCGCGACGATGCCGCTCTTGCCGATGCCCGTGACGATGACACGACCGCGGACCTGCATCAAGACGCCGACAAGGCGCAGGAAGGTGGCGGCAAATTCCCGCTGGCCAAAGCGGGATTCGAGTTCGTTAAGGCCGGTCGCGGCGATGGAGAGGCTTCTGCACGCCGTCTCTACGATACGGCCACCTGAGCCGAAAGGCACGATTTTGGATGCTGATGTTGACACGCGTTTGCCCTTTTTTCCGCGCTCCGCCGCGAGCTTGTCTCACTGGCGGAGACGGTGGACGAACCGCCGATTTCGGCGTGATGTCCTCCCTTGTTCCGCGACCCCCGGACGGAAATACCGCCCGGCATGGTGCGACTGTTTACGCCGTTTCAGGGACTTATGGCAATCCTTTTTGCAACTGCGAAAAAATCATTACAGGAAAATGACGGCCCTGTCCGCGCCCCAAAATCCGCTGAAACGACGGCTTTGAGCGACCAGCCGCGCAGCCATTTTCAGCTTCGGGCGTGCGGCGTCCGGCAACCTTATGAGACCCCGTGATAATCACGATACCATTGGACGAATCGGGGGACACCCGATTCGATGCCCACCGATGGCGCGAAACCGATGTCGCGGGCGATCGCGCTGATGTCGGCGAAGGTCGCATGGACATCGCCCGGCTGGATCGGCTGAAAGTCGATCTGGGCCTTGATCCCTATCGCGTCCTCCAGCACGGCGATGAGGTGCATCAATTCTTCGGGCCGGTTGTTGCCGATATTGTAAAGCCGGTGCGGCGCGCGGCTGCCGCCTGCCTTGAGCGCACCATCGTCGGCGGGGGGATGATCGAGACAGCCCAAAATGCCGGTCACGATATCGTCGATATAGGTGAAGTCGCGCTGCATCCGGCCATGGTTGAACACCGGGATCGGCTGGCCCGCGAGGATCTTGGACGTGAAGATCCACATCGCCATATCGGGGCGGCCCCAGGGACCATAGACAGTGAAAAAGCGCAGGCCCGTCATGGGGATACGGAAAAGATGGGCGTAGGTCTCACTCATCAGTTCGTCGGCGCGCTTGGTCGCGGCATAGAGCGAAACGGGATGGTCGGCGCGATCCTCGACGCGGAAGGGCAGCGTGTCATTGCCGCCATAGACCGAGGAAGAGGAGGCATAGACCAGATGCCGCACCCGCCGTTCGCGCGCGAGTTCGAGCATGTTGACATGACCCGCCAGGTTGGAGCGGACATAGGCATGGGGATTGATCAGCGAATAGCGCACGCCGGCCTGCGCGCCCAGATGCACGATCGATTCGATCACCTGATCATGGAGCGTCGCATTGACCGCATCCATGTCGGCGAAATCCAGTTCGTGGAAGGTGAACAGCTTGCCATGGGCGGCGGACAGGCTGTCGAGTCGCGCGCGCTTGAGCGACACCGGGTAATAATCGTTGAGATTGTCGATGCCGACCACGGCATGACCCTGCGCCATCAGGCGATCGGCGACATGCATGCCGATGAAACCCGCAGCCCCCGTGACCAATATCGTCATGCCCATTTCTCCACGCCTGTCGGTCCTGCTGTCCGACGATCCGCCTTTATATGTAAAGCCTCGTCGGGTCGCGTCCTAGAGCAGTTTCCGATCCGATTGCATCGGCTCGGCTGCTCTAGGGTTTTGGTTTGCCGCGTTTTCCGAGTCAGCACGTGATTCCACCTGCTTGGAAAACGCTCTAGCGCGGAGGATTTAGCCTTTCCCTAATCTTTCCGATCTAAAGGCGGAGAGATGGACATGGCATCCCATCCCCTGCCCCCTTATTCCCATCCGGCGGGTGTGCCGCAGCGCGCGCGCTGGGAAGAACTGGCCGTCCATGCGGCGGAGGCCAATGCCTTTTATGCGCCCGACATGCTGGCCGCGGCGATCGATCATCTGGCAGCGGATGGCGACGTCCGCCTGATCGAAGCGCGCGAGGGGGACAGGCTGATCGGCCTGCTGCCCGTCACGGTGCGATCGCGCCATGGGCGGCTGCCGATCGGCTGCGTCGGCAATTGGGTGCATGATCATTGTTTTTTCGGCGCGCCGATAATCCGGCAGGGGCATGAGGCGGCGGCGTGGCGCAGCTTTCTGGCGCAGTTGGACGAAGCCCCCTGGGCGCGCGGCTTCCTCCATCTCGAAGCGATCGACGCGGCGGGGGCCAATGCCGCCGCCATCGAAGCGGTGTGCGTCGAGCAGCGGCGCGGATGGCGCGAGATTCATCGCTATGACCGGGCGATGCTGCGGTCGGACCTGACCGCCGACGCCTATTGGGAGAGCCAGGTCCGGGCGAAGAAGCGCAAGGAATTGCGGCGGCTGCAAAAGCGGCTGGCGGACCTGGGCGTTGTAGAAAGCCGGTTGCTGACCGATCGGAGCGACGTGGCGCGCTGGTGCGGGGAATTTCTGGCGCTCGAAGCGTCGGGCTGGAAGGGCCGCGAGGGAACGGCGATGGGCTGCAAGCCTGCGGACGCAGCCTTTTTCCGCGCGGCTTGTGCTGCCGGGTTCGATGCCGGGCGGCTGCATATGCTGCGGCTCGACCTTGACGAGCGGGCGATCGCGATGCTGGTCAATTTTCGCCATGGCGCGGGTGCCTTTTCCTTCAAGATAGCGATCGATGAGGAATATGGCCGTTTTTCGCCCGGCGTCCTGATCGAGATCGCCAACCTGCATGCGGTGCAGGATGATTCGGCGATCGGCTGGATGGACAGTTGCGCCGCGCCTGATCATCCGATGATCGACAGCCTGTGGGCCGAACGGCGCACAATCGTCCAATATCGTATCGCCCTCCACGGCCAGGGCATGACGCAGTTTCAGCGGGCGGCGGCCTTTGCCATCGCCAATGGCGTCGAGAGTGCCGCCAGACTTTTGAAAGGACAGGGATGACCGCCCATAGCCCGATCGCGGCCGCCAGGGTCGCGACCTTCCCCGACACTGCGCGCGCGACCTTCGCCGCCGCTTACCCCGGCCAGCCCGCCCGTTTGTGCCACGACCTGGTCGGGCACGCATTGCTGACGCTCGACGCGTTGGCGACGCTGGCGGAGCGGATGCCTGCATCGTCGGTGGAATATAATCTGGGCAAACTGCCGCTCGGCGTGCGGCCGGAGGATACGCCGTCCAACGGGCTGACGCTGGGTGAGACGATCCGCACGATCGAGACCAATGGCAGTTGGGCGGTGCTGAAGAATGTCGAACGCGACCCGGCCTATGGCGCGCTGCTGGATGCGGCGCTCGCCGATCTGGAGCCGATCGTCCATGCCGCGACCGGGCCGATGCTGCATCGCGAGGCCTTCATCTTCCTGACATCGCCGGGCAGCGTAACGCCGTTCCACATGGACCCGGAGCATAATATCCTGCTCCAGATCATGGGCGACAAGGTGATGACCGTCTTTCCCGCGCGCGACGAAGCGCTGGTCCCGGCGCAGAAGAGCGAGGATTTCCACGGTGGCGGGCATCGCAATCTGGTGTGGCAGGACGGGTTCAAGGCGCGCGGCACCGCTTTTCCGCTGGCGCCGGGCGAGGCGATCCATGTGCCGGTGAAAGCACCCCATTTCGTCGAGAACGGCCCTGCCGTATCGATAAGCCTGTCGGTGACATGGCGGTCGGAACGCAGCGTGGCGGAGGGCGAATTGCACAGTTTCAACGCGCTGCTGCGCAAACGCGGCCTGCCCACCGGCACGGTCAGCGCCCGGCCGGAACGGCAGGGGCTGCGCCGCCTCGTCTATCGCATCATGCGGAAGCTGGGCGTTTAAGCAGGCGGCGCAACAGCGCTTCGGCTTCGAGGCGCGGGCTGAACCGTTCGATCATCCACCATTCCAGGCTTTCCTCGCAGGTGGAAAGGCTCTGCTTGTAGCGATCTTTGCCCGCGAGCAGCGAGTAGAGCGACAGGTCGCGCTCAGCATAATATGCGACGGCGGCGGCATGGCAGAGCAGGCCGGGTTTGTCCTTGGCAGTGCGCGGTTCGGCAAAGGCGGACTGATAGTTCATCGCGACGCCCCGATGGACGAAGTTGACGAGCAGGCCGACCACCCCGCCTGAATCAGTGAAGCGCAGCAGTTCGACCGAGCCGCCGGGCAAGCCGCGCGCGGCGATGGTGGCGACGAAAGCGCGGAAGCCCGCATCGTCCCACGCATTGTCGGCGTGGCGACCGCTGTTGAGCGCTGCCATCTCGTCCAGCCAGGGGGTTATGTCGTTGAGGCCAGCGACGGCGACGTCTGGCAAAGGACCGCCATGATCCTTCATCGCACGCCGAATCTGGCTGCGGGTGTTGGCGCTGAGCAGTGACAGATAATCCCCATTCGCGGCGCGCACGGCGGCGAGATCGACCTGATAAACGGGCGACACGTCGCGGCGCGTCTTGCGGCGGGCGGGCAGGTTCAGCAGCGGCGAGTCCGGCGCGATGCCGCTGAGGCGGAGAGCGCGCCAGTCACGGCGACGGGTGAGCGCTTTGACGGCGACGGCGGCGGCTTCTACCTCCCGGCCTGCCTCTGCCAGCAGGCCATTATATTCGACATAGGGGCGGTCTGCGGCGGGATCACCCGACTGGTTGAGGCTGAGCGTGGCGACGCCGCCCAGCAGGCGCGATTGCATCGCGTGGCCGACCAGCGCGAGGGCAATGTCCTTGCCATCGGCATCGGTGACAGCAAGCAGTTCGGGGCGGATGGCATAGCTGTCGAGCCAGGCGCCGGTCCAGGTCCAGCCAAGGAAGAAGGACGCGTCGGCGCGTGCCTCGAGCGCCTGCCAACGGGTTGCCAGCGCCGCGCGATCGGGCAGCGAAAAGGATGCGGTAAGAGCCATCGCGCTCCTTGTGGCAGAGCGCCCGGCGCGGTCAAGCGGCGGCTATGCGGTCGTCCGCCGATCAGGATCGACCGTGCCATCGGGGCGCACCCCGGCGCGGGCAAGATCGCGGCCGATATGGCCGGTCAGGAACCGCTGCCACATCACGAAATCGGCGCGCAGCGACCAGAGCGGATAGCGGAAGGTGGCGGGCCGGTTGCGCTCGATCAGGCCATGGCCCACCCAGGCGAAGCCATAGCCGACGACCGGCAGCGCCGCCGCCATCCACCAACGGCCAGCAACCGGCGCGGCCGCCGCCAGCAGCACCACCAGGCTGGTCCCCGCATAATGGAGCGCACGCGTACCGGGGCGCGCATGTTCGCGCAGATAATGGGGCCAGAAATCGCGGAAGCGGGTCAGGCGGGTCATGGCAATCCTCTCAATGAAAGACTTTAAAGCCTTCCGGGATCGCTGTTAAGTCCTATGCGTCAGGCCGTGGCGCGATCGGGCGCGAACAGGAAATAATCATAGGCGGCGCGGGCGGCCTCCGCCATGATCCGGTCGCGCATCACCCGGCCGCGATGATCCTGCATGACGAAGACGGTGATGGCGAACATCCGCCCATCGGGCAGGGTGATGACGCCCGTATCGTTGCCGGTGCCGTTGATCGTGCCGGTCTTGTGCGCGATCGTCGTGCCGGGCGGCAACATGCCGGGCAGGCGCGTCTTGCCGGTGCGGCAGCGTTCCATGATGGTGATGAAGGCATGGGTGCTGGCGGGCGAAAGCGCCCGGCCAGTGCGGATCGCGGCTACCAGGTCAGTCATGGCGGTCGGCGTCGCGCTGTCGCGCGGATCGCGGGCGAAGGCGATATTGGGGAGGTCGCGACTGTCGCGGGTGCGCAGCGCCGGATCGGCGGCCAGCGCGGCGGCGACGTTGCGGTTGAAATTGCCCGGACGCGGCGCGAGGTCCATGGCGCGGTAGAGCAGGTCGGCGGTGTTGCTATCGACGCGCAGCCCCTTGATCCCCAGCCCCGCAACCCAGCCATTGACCGCCGTCGGGCCACCGGCGCGCGCGACCAGCATATCGGTGGCATGGTTATCGCTCTGCGTCAGCATCAAGTCGAGCAATTGCGCCACCGGCAGCGCCGCGCCCGGCCCCATGGTGGCGACGTCGCGCGGCACGATGTCGGTCAGCGCCAATTGTCCGGCGTCGATCATGGCGAAGATCTTGCCCGCGACCGCGACCTTATAGGCGCTGGCCATCGGGAAGAGCGTGTCGCCGTTGAGCGAGAGGCTTTCGCCGCTGGCAAGGTCGCGCACGGTGATGCCGACCGTGCCGTCGGTGAGGGTCGCAAACCGCTGAAATTGGGCGATCAGGCGGGTTTCGGCGGTTTGCTGGACAGCGGATTTGACGGGACCGAAGGCATCGGCGCTGGGCAGCGGGGCCAGGAAAAGGTCGAAGGCGGCGGCAAGGGCGATCGGGCGATGGAAGCGCATGGCGTCTGTTTTGCGGATGTGACGATGCCGCGCAAGCGCATTTACCCTGTCGGACGCGATTGACAGGGCTTTACGCGCCGGGCCATCAGGCGGCATGAGCGGAACCATCAAGCTGCACGAAAGCTGGCGTGAGGCGTTAGCCGACCAGTTCGCCGCCCCGCATATGCAGGGACTGAAAGCCTTTCTGGAGGCGGAGAAGGCGGCAGGCAAACGCATCTTCCCCAAGGGCAGCGAATATTTCCGTGCGCTCGACTTGACCCCGCTCGCCCAGGTCAAGGTCGTGATATTGGGGCAAGACCCCTATCATGGCGAGGGGCAAGCGCATGGCCTGTGCTTTTCGGCGCAGCCCGGCGTGCGGACGCCGCCTTCGCTCGTCAATATCTACAAGGAGATGGAGAGCGACTTGGGGATTGCGCGGGCCGGGCATGGCTTTCTCGAACATTGGGCGCGGCAAGGCGTGCTGCTGCTCAACAGCGTGCTGACGGTCGAGATGGGCCGGGCGGCGTCGCATCAGGGCAAGGGCTGGGAGTTGTTTACCGACGCGATCGTGCGGCTGGTGGCGCAGAAAGAGGAGCCGGTCGTGTTCCTGCTATGGGGCGCCTATGCCCAGCGCAAGGCGGGCTTCGTCGATCAGAGCCGCCATCTGATCCTGAAATCCGCCCACCCTTCCCCGCTGTCGGCGCATAATGGCTTTCTGGGATCACGGCCTTTTTCACAGGCCAATGCGTTTCTGGAAGCGCAGGGACGTGGGGGCATCGACTGGGCGCTGCCGCCGCTGTGAAACGCACCCGGCTCAGCATCTGCGCGCGCAAGCGGCGCTATGGGTCGGAAGAGGAAGCGCGGGAGGCGATGGTGCGCGCCGCGATTATATTGCGGCCCTATCGCTGCGACCGGTGCGGGCTGTTCCACCTGACCAGCCGGACCAAGGGCAAGCGGATCGCGCGACCGGTGGGGTAAGCGTTCTATCTTTTGCCCAAAAAGGGTTGAGGCCCGGTCCTGCTTGCGCAGGCCGAGCCTCTTTCCCTCTCCAAACGGATAAGGCGATCAGCCGTCGTAGTCGCCGCCGATATTCTGGTTGCGCGGCGGCGCGGCGGCGGTGAGGCGAAGAGCCTCTGCCGACTGGGCGATCGAGCCGATTTCATCGGGGGTGTCGTCATCGTCAATCTGCACCTTCTGCAGCGACGCGACGAGCGAATGATGCAGTTCGTCCGGCAGAACGGTCTCTTCCGCGATTTCGCGCAGAGCGACGACGGGGTTCTTGTCGCGGTCGCGATCGACCGTCAGTTCGGCCCCGCCGGAAATTTCCCGCGCGCGCTGAGCGGCGAGAAGGACGAGGTCAAAACGGTTGGTAACTTTGTCGACGCAATCTTCGACGGTGACGCGGGCCAAACAGGGCCTCCTGAATACAGCGAAGGGAAATTTCGAATTCGTCGCCTAGCAGCATGACCCATGGGAGTCAATGAAAAGGGCATAAGGCCTTGGCAAATCATGGCGCAAAGGGGCATGAGGCGCAGATGGCGATCAACGATCAAGCCCCGCCGCTGGCCGATGCGGACAGCGAAGCGGACGATATCACCATCATGCTGGCGGGCAACCGGCTGCGGCTCATCACGCAAGGGGTGGCGTTGCGCGACACGCTGATCGGCCTGATCGAAGGCGCGCGCCATAGCCTAAAACTCTATTATTATATCTTTGCCGATGATGGCAGCGGCGTGCTGGTGCGGGATGCGCTGGTCGCGGCGCGGGGGCGCGGTGTCGCCGTAACGCTGATGGTCGATGGTTTCGGGTCGGGCAAGACGCCCGACAGCTTCTTTGCCCCGCTCATCGACGCGGGCGCGCATTTCGGGCGTTTCGGGACGCGGCGGTCGACCCGCTACCTGATCCGCAATCATCAGAAGATGGCGATCGCCGACGACCAGCGGCTGATGATCGGCGGTTTCAATATCGAGGATGGCTATTTCGGCATACCGGCGGATGGTTGCTGGTGCGACCTGGGGCTGATGATCGAGGGCGATCAGGTCGAGGTGATGACCCGCTGGTACGGGCAGTTGTGGCGCTGGGTCTCGACGCGCAAGCAACGGTTCCGCACCTTGCGACGCATGGTCCGGGGTTGGAATCCGAGCCTGCATCCGCAACAGGCCGATCCCTTTCGCTGGCTGGTCGGTGGTCCCACCCGGCGGCTGAGCCCCTGGGCGAAGGTGGTCAAGCACGACATGGAGCAGGCGCGGCGGGTCGATATGGTCGCGGCCTATTTTTCGCCGGGCCGGGGCATGCTCAAGCGCATCGCACGGGCGGCGCAGCGGGACGGCGCGCGCCTGATCCTGCCTGCCAAGTCGGACAATGGTGCGACGATCGCGGCGGCCAGGCTCTTATACGGGCCGCTGCTTAAGCGCGGGGTGGAGATTGACGAATATCAGCCGCATAAATTGCACATGAAGCTGTTCGTTATCGACGATGCGGTGTTCGTGGGGTCGGCCAATTTCGACATGCGTAGCCTGTTCGTCAATCTGGAGGTGATGCTGCGGATCGAGGATGCGGGCTTTGCGGCGGCGGTGCGGCAGATGATCGACCGGCAGGCGGCGTTGAGCCGGACGATCACGCTGGAGAGCCACCGCGCCAGCCGCACGCCGCTGACGCTGATCAAGCAATGGATCAGCTATCTGCTGGTGGGGGTGTTGGACTATACCGTCACGCGGCGGCTCAATTTCCGTAACCCGGACGCGGACTGAGCGCTTTTTCAGCGCATGATGAGGTAGAAGCCGACGGCTGCCTTGCCGCCATTTTCGATCACGATGTCATAGCGATCGGTAAAAAGCGGCAGCCAGGCGCAATCGGCCTGCGGCCCGCCGACCGGCTTGGCGCAGAGCGTTTCGCCATCCGCGCCATGGACGCGGATCGACAGGTTCGCGGCGCTGCCATTTGCGGGTGCGACCGATATCTGCGCACGTTGGCCGCCGAGGAACAGCTGGCGCATCGTCACGCTACCACCGGGCACCAGCGACCCGCGCCGATAGGCCGGGCCAAGCGCACGGCCGCGAAAGGCGAGCGTGGAGGGGGCCGCGCCATGCGCCTGCGCTTCATGCGTCCAGCGGTCGGCGAGATCCTCCTGCCCCTCGGCCGGGGTTGCACCAAGCGCCTTCAAGGTCTGGACGGTGTCAAGCAAGGCGGCGTGGTTGCCGCTGGCATGGGCGGCATCGCCCTCCAGCAAGGTCCGCAGCACCGGATCGGCAGGTCGCATGTCCGCCGCGGGCGCGGCAGGTGCAGCGCCGAGCAGCAAGACGGGCAACAGCCTGATCATCAATCATCCTCCGGCTGGACGACGAAACGCGCGCCGGGCACGGCGTCCTCCACATGAAGGGAAAGGTCATGCCGCTGTGCGATCGCTCTGGCAAGCGACAAGCCGAGGCCATGGCCCCCGCCCTGCGCGCCGTCGAGCCGGACATAGCGTTCGAACACGCGATCGCGATCGGCGGCGGGGATGCCGGGTCCGTCATCCTGCACGACGATATGCGGTCCCACCGACAGGGTAAGCGACACGCTGCCGCCGCTCGGCACATATTTGAACGCATTGTCGAGCAGGTTGGAGAGCAGGCGCGTCATCTGCATCGGGTCAGCGCGCAGCATGACGCCGGGCGCGATGCGGGCGTGGAAGCCGATCCCCAATTCCTCCGCGCTCGCGCCGTAGAGGTCGGCCAGATTGTCGGCAATCTCGCTGAGATTGGTATCGAGCAGGCCGCGCAGGTCGCCGCGCATCGCCTGCGTCCCCGCAATGTCGAGCAGCGAATCGAGCAGGCGCACGACATTGCGTATTTCACCGCGCGACTGGTCGAGCGTGCGCAGCAATTCCTCGTCCTGCGTCCCCTGCATGGCTTTGAGGATGCGGGTGTCGAGATGCATGAGCGGGGTGCGGATTTCATGCGCGGTCTGGTCCGACACGGCGCGCTGCGCCTCGATCAGCCGTTCGACCTGATCGAGCATCGCATTGGTGTTGGCGGCCAGTTCGGCCAGCTCGTCATTTTCGCCAGCGCCCGGCGCCCGCGCGGTGATGCGCCCGGCGCGTACGGCGGCGAAGGCGGCGTTGACCGTTTCGACCCGGCGACGCAGGCGGCGCGCCGCGAAATGCCCGGCGGCAAGGCTGAGCAGCGCGATGACCGCGCCCGCCCCGGCAAAGGCCATGGCCAGCCGCGCCAGCAGCGCCTCCCCCCGATAATTGCTGCGCCCGACCAGCAGCCGCGTGTCCCCGCCCAGCCGGGTCGCGCGCGCGAACATCGTGTCGCCGCCGGGCAAGGGCACGAAGCGCGCCTCCGACACTTCAGGCGCGATGGCAGGCCAGCGGTCGAGATTGCCCGCCAGACGACGCCCGGCCCCATCGACGAGCAGATACCATCCGCGCTCGCCATCCTCCCGCTCCACCGCCATCCGATCGGCTATGCGCGCGCGCAGTTCGGCGGTGCCACCGCTGACCTGAATGTCGGCCAGTCCGGCGAGGTCGGTATCGACCTCGCGCGCCAGCATCGCCCGGCCATCAGCCGCGACGATATTGCGCACCACCAGGAACAGGGCCAGCGTGGACAAGAGGCTGACCAGCAAAGCGGACAACATCACCCGGCCGAATACCGAGCGGAACAGGTCGGGTTTAGGCACCCGGCGATCCCGGCGATCCGGCAGCGATCAGGCGATAGCCGGTGCCCCACACGGTTTCGAGGACCGGGCCGTCAAACCCCTCCTCCAACTTGCGGCGCAGGCGTCCGACATTGACGTCCACCACATTGGTCTGCGGATCGAAGCTGAGTTTCCAGACATGGCGCAGCAGCATCTCGCGCGTCACCACTTCGCCCGCATGGTCCATCAGATAGCGGAACAGCTCGAACTCCTTGGGCGAGAGCGCGAGGTGGCGACCCTGGCGAAAGGCGGTGCGCGCCTTCACATGGCATTCGAGATCGCCGAACAGCAGCACCGGATCATGGGTGGAGCGACTGGCCCGGCGCCACAGCGCGCGGACGCGGGCGACCAGCTCATCGGGTTCGAATGGTTTGGCGAGATAATCGTCGACGCCGCTTTCCAGGCCTTCGACGCGATGTTCGCTGCGGCCGAGCGCGGAGAGCATCAACACTGGCGCGCCGATCCCGGCGACGCGCAGGCGGGTAACGATGTCGATGCCGGTCAGGTGCGGGAGCATCCGGTCGAGGATGATGACGTCGTGCGCGCCGCTGCCCGCACGGTGCAGGCCGATGCGGCCATCCTCCGCCTGATCCACGACCATGCCTGCCTGGGTGAGGATAGCGGCGATGTTGGCGCGCGCTGCGGCGTCATCCTCCACCACCAGCACATTGATCGATTCCTGTTGCGCCATATCGTCCCCCGCCTCGCAAATACCGGCAAAGGCCGCCAGTTACAAAGGCTGTTATGGGGACGAGATGAAGCGCGGTGGTCAGATTTTGAGGGCGTTGCGGAACATGACGAAGGCGATGACGATCAGATAGACGCCGAATATCTTCTTGAGCGGCTTGGCGGGCAGCGCATGCGCGACCGCCACGCCGAGCGGCGCGGTCAGCACCGACATGGAGGCGATGGCGAGCGTGGCAGGCACGTTGACATAGCCGAGCGATCCCCAGGGCAGCCCGCTTTCCTTGAGGCCGATGAGCGCGAAGCCGATCGCGCTGGGGATGGCGATCAGCGTGCCGACGCCCGATGCGGTGGCGATGGCACGGTGGATGGAACGGCCGCAGAGCGTCATCACCATGATCGCGATCGTGCCCCCGCCAATGCCGAGCAACGCGGAAAAAGTGCCCAGCCCGCCCGCGATGCCGACACGGGCGATGCCCGATGGCATATCCTGGCTGATTACCTTGTCGCCGACCTTGGGCAGCAGGAAGTTGAGCGACATCAGGAACACGCCGCCTGCAAAGATCATCGTGAGGATATGGCCATCGACATGGCCCGCCAGCAGCACGCCGACGCCATCACCCAGGATGATCCACGGTGCCCAGGTCTTGAGGATTTCAAACTCCACCGCGCCGCGCTTGGCATGGGACAGGAGCGAACGGATCGAGGTGACAATGATGGTGGCGGCCGACGTGCCGATGGCAACATGCGCGATCGCTTCGGGTGTGCCGCCCAATAGCGGCAGGACGACGAACAGCGCAGGCACGACGACGAAGCCGCCGCCAATGCCGAAAATCCCCGCCGCGAAACCCGCGAACAGGCCAGCGGCCAACATCGACAGCAGCGGCACCAACCAGGTCATGACATCGCCGTTCATCAGCGCGCTCCCATGGCTGGCGTGAGGCCGGTGGCCAGGCTGTCGGTGCCCCGGACAAACAAGGCGGCGAATGAAACTAGATCGACCATGTCGTAAAACCATGCCTCTCTTCGGCGGAACCAGAGCAAGGGGCTGACAGGACAGGTCCCTTGGCTGGCTAGACGAACAAGGTCGACAAATCCGCACCTTGTCCGACACAAGTCG
Organism: Sphingobium sp. KKT206; assembly: GCF_055640555.1. Classification (NCBI taxonomy): domain Bacteria; kingdom Pseudomonadati; phylum Pseudomonadota; class Alphaproteobacteria; order Sphingomonadales; family Sphingobiaceae; genus Sphingobium; species Sphingobium sp. KKT206. The sequence continues at coordinate 3,554,440 of NZ_CM145764.1, read as the reverse complement.
GACAAGGTTGGCGGACGGGCCGGGTCAGCCGAGCAGATCTTCGGCCGGAGTATAGGGCAGGTCGAGCGCGTCGGCGACGGCGCGATAGGTGAGTTTGCCCTGGGCCACGTTGAGGCCCGCGCGCAGATGCGGATCAGCGCGCAGCGCGCCTTTCCAGCCGAGGTCTGCGATCCGCAGCGCATGGGGCAAAGTCACATTGTTTAGCGCATAGGTGCTGGTGCGGGCGACCGCGCCGGGCATGTTGGCGACGCAATAATGGACGATGCCATCGACGATATAGGTGGGGTCGGCATGGGTGGTGGCGTGGCTGGTTTCGAAACAGCCGCCCTGGTCGATCGCGACATCGACCAGCACTGCGCCCTTCTTCATCGTCTTGAGCATATCGGCACTGACCAGCTTGGGCGCGGCCGCGCCGGGGATCAGCACCGCGCCGATCACCAGGTCCGCATCGGCCACGCAGTCCGCGAGGTTGGCGCGGTTCGAAAAGCGCGTTTTGGCCCGTGCCTCGAAATACATGCCGAGTTTTTCCAGCACTTCGGGGCTGCGGTCGAGGATGGTAACGTCCGCGCCCAGCCCCGCCGCCATCTGCGCCGCGTTGAAACCGACGACACCGCCGCCGATCACCGCAACCTTGGCGGGCAGGACGCCGGGAACACCGCCCAGCAGGACGCCGCGCCCGCCATGCGCCTTTTCGAGCGCGGTCGCGCCGGCCTGGATCGCCATGCGGCCTGCAACCTGGCTCATCGGCTTGAGCAGCGGCAGGCCGCCCTGCGCGTCGGTCACGGTTTCATAGGCGATGCCGATCGCGCCGCTGGCGATCAGGTCGCGCGTCTGATCGGGATCGGGGGCGAGGTGGAGATAGGTGTAGAGGATTTGGTCGGGCCGCAGCATCGCGCGCTCGGCGGCTTGCGGCTCCTTGACCTTCACGATCATGTCGGCGCGGGCGAAGATCTCGGCGGCGGTGGCGACGATCTGCGCACCCGCCTTTTCATACAGGGCGTCGTGCGCGCCGATTCCCTCCCCTGCCCCGCTTTCGACCAGCACCGCATGGCCATGCGCGGTGAGTTCATGGACGCTTTCAGGCGTCAGCCCGACGCGATATTCGTGATTCTTGATTTCCCTGACGGTGCCGACGATCATGCAATGCCTCCCGATGGCGCGGCGCGTGGCGGGGCCGCTTTCCTACAGGATGACATAGCGCGGCGGCGGGCGCGAATGTTCCCTTTAGGGAGCCGGACGGACCGGCACCGGCGCATTGCAGATGTCGACCCCGCCCGCAGGCAGATCGTAGAAATCATCCTTCCGATTGGCGCGCAGGCGCAGATAGGCGGCGAAGCTGGGCGAGGCGACGTCCATCGCCTCAAACCGGGGCTGTTCCGCGGGTGCCAGGTCGCTGGCGAGGCGGACCGAGAGGATCGGGATTTTATGTTCGGTGGCGGTGTAGAAGCCAAGCTCACCGCTGCCGCGCGGCAGGCTGGACAGATGGGCCATGCCATCGATCACCCGGCCGACGACCGCGATATTGCGATCCAGCTGGCGCGGGGCTTGGCCGATGACGGTGTAGAGTTCCGCCCCCGTGCCCGCATCGGGCGACAGGTTGCGGCCGACGCCGACAGAAGCATAGCAATGGGGCAGCCAGGCCGCGTCCCCATCCATCGCCATCGGCCAGCCATCGACATAGCCGGTCGCGGGCGCATAGGCATCGGGATGGGGCAAGGGCGTGATCGCCAGCCGCACATTGGCGAGCGAGCGGACATAGTCGGCCGCACTGGTGGGCGCGAGGCCGGGCGGCATCGGCTTCTTCTCGGTCGCGTCGCCCCATTGGGTGACATAATTGTCCTGCACCCGGTTGATGCTGGTCCCGTCCCACCAGTGCGCGCGCGCCAGCGTGCGGATATTGCCGACATGGCGCGGCGCGAAGGCCGGGGCGAGCTGGATCACGACGCGCTTGCCGCCTTCGATCGTCATGACGAGCAGGTCTTCGAGCGGAATCGCGCGCCAGGCATCAGCGGGCGCACTCGCTACGAGCGCCGCGGGCGTTGTCGGCGGATCAGCCGCGATGGCGGTTGAGGCGAGGAGAGAAGCGAGCAGCGCGGGCGCGAAAAAACGGATCATGCCGCAATCAGAGCGCGGCCGCACAGGAAAGTAAAGCATCCCCTTGCCTAGCCGCCCGCGCCGCGATAGGGAGCGCGACTTCCAGTGCAATGCGGAGCGGTGGCCGAGTGGTCGAAGGCGCTCGCCTGGAAAGTGAGTATACGCCAAAAGCGTATCCAGGGTTCGAATCCCTGCCGCTCCGCCATTATCACTTTCGCCTCGTTTTCGTCCTGTAAAACCTTGAAATATAAGGACAATTAGGCGGTTCGAACACCTTAATTCCAGGCTCATACCAGATGCGATGCCAAGGTGAGATTCAGCACTGTTCTCTTCTCTGCCAAACATCTAATTTTCAAATATTTCAAGGGTTTGCGATAAAATCAAACGCGGTTCGAAAAGTTGCGTCGGAGCTGCCAAGAGCAGTGCCGCAACGCGCAGTCTTTTCGATCAGAACCAGCTTCTCCCGCTCTAGATCTTCGACCTTGCGCTGGTAGGCGCTGATCACTGACTCGTTGCTGGTCTCGACAATCCGCTCCAGCAGATGTCCGATCTTCTTCTCGGTCGCAGCGATTTGTATCGTAAGCGGGGCCTGAGGGCCGCCTTGCGTAATGCCCATTCGCCGGGATGATTGCCGCTCTTTGAGCGAGGTGGCGGGTGTCGGACGAGATCGAGGATTCAGCAAGCGAACGGGCGATTAATCATACGAGTAATCGTATGAGTAGTCGGATCGAGGTCGTTAGCCGGGTGTCGGGCCGTCGGCGCTGGACGGTGGAACAGAAGCTGGCCGTATTACGGGATGCATTCGGCCCCGACGGTTGCGTGCGGACAGCCTGTGAGCGCCACGACGTCGGCAGCGGCTCGATCTACACATGGCGGCAACAGGCGATGTCAGGCGAGTTGACCGGGGTGTGCAAGCCGATCGAGCCTGTATTTGCGCAGGTGCAGATCAGCGAGCAGCCGGCCTTGCCCGCCCCAACGGTTGCGGCGCGCAGCAACGGCGTGATCGGGATCGAGCTGCCGTCGGGCATCAAAGTGAGTGTGGACGCCACGGTCGATGCCGAGGCCCTGTCGCGGGTGATCGGCGCGCTGACACGATGATCCCGCTGCCGCCATCGACGCGGATCTTCCTGGCCTGCGGTGCGACCGACATGCGTAAGGGTTTCGACGGCCTGGCGGTGATGACGCAGCAGATCCTGGAGCAGAGCCCACATTCCGGTGCGCTGTTCGCCTTCCAGGGGAAGCGCGGCGATTTGGTGAAGCTGCTCTGGTATGACGGCCAGGGCATGTGCCTGTTTTCCAAGCGGATGGACCGGGGGCGCTTCGTGTGGCCGTCGACCAAGACGGGGTCGGTGATCATGACCGCGGCCCAGCTTTCGATGCTATTGGAAGGCATCGACTGGCGGCGACCTGAACGCACTTTCACCCCTTCATTGGCGGGGTAAAACGCCCATTTTCTGGCACTTCTATTAGCATTGCCACCACCAATCTGCTATATAATCGCGGTGTCGGACGCAGGCCTTTTCACTCCTGATAAAGATGCTCGGATCGCCGAGCTCGAAGCCGCATTGGCCGCCGCCCATGCCGATATTTCCGCCCGCGACATCCTGATTGATACGCTGCGCGTGCAGATTGCACGCCTCAAGCGGATGCAGTTCGGCAAGTCGTCCGAGAAGCTCGATACCCAGATTGCCCAGCTTGAGCTGGCCCTTGAAGAACTCGAAGGCGAGGCCATCGTTGCCGCCGTGCGTCGAGGCGATCCGGTAGCCGTCATTCGGCCATCACCGGTTCGGGCGCTGCCCGCCCATCTGCCGCGCGAGGAACAGCGGATCGAGCCCGATCAGGGTAACTGCACCTGTCCCGACTGCGGCGGCGCGCTGCGGCCGCTGGGGCAGGATAGCGACGAGATGCTCGATGCCGTGCCCGTGCAGTGGCGCGTCATTCGGACCATCCGCCCCAAGTATAGCTGCCGGTCCTGCGAGAAGATCGTGCAGGCGCCCGCGCCGGTAAAGGCGATAGCGCGGGGCAAGGCGACCTTCGGCACCCTGGCCCATGTCGTCGTCTCCAAGTTCGACCATCATCTGCCACTTTACCGCCAAGCCGAGATCATGGCCGCGCAGGGCATCGAGATCGACCGCTCGACGCTGGCAGGCTGGGTCGGCCAAGCATCCGTGCTGCTCGATCCAATCATCAATCGTATCCGCGAGGTCGGCCTGACCGCCTCAAAGATCCACACCGACGATACGCCGGTGCCTATGCTCGATCCAGGACGTGGCAAGACAGCGACTGGCAGGCTCTGGGCCTACGCCGTCGATGATCGCGCCTCTGGTGCGACCTCGCCGCCACTGGTCTGGTATGAGTTCACCACCGACCGCACCGGCGCGCATCCCCGACGCCAGCTGGCCAGTTTCACCGGCTATCTGCAGGCCGATGGCTATGCTGGCTATGACAAGCTCTACAACACCAACCGCGTCACCGAAGTCGCCTGCTGGGCACATTTCCGGCGCAAGATATTCGACATTCATGCGACCAAGCCGACGCCGCTCACCACTGATCTGCTGGAACGTATCGGTCAGCTCTATGAGATCGAAGCAGAGGTTCGCGGCCATCAGCCCGATATCCGACGACGAAGCCGGCAGGACCGCACCAAGCCATTGATCGACGATCTCCGCCAGGCGCTCGACGATGCCCTGCGCCGTCTTGCGCCCAAGTCGGAGATGGCCAAGGCGATCGCTTATGGCCGCAAGCGCTGGATCGCGCTGACGCGCTTCCTCGACGATGGCCGACTGGAGATTGACAATAACATAGCCGAGCGCGCCATGCGCTGCGTGGCCCTTGGCCGCAAAAACTGGTTGTTCGCAGGCTCAAAAGCAGGCGGTGATCGGGCCGCCGCCATCTACTCCATCATCGAGACTGCAAAGCTCAATGGCCTCGAACCGCAGGCCTATATCGCCGATGTCATGGGCAGGATCGCTGGCAACTGGCCCGCAGCCAAATGGGATGAACTCATGCCATGGAACTGGCGCTTGACCGACCAAGACGTTGCTCAAGCTGCCTAGTGGAGATGCCAAAGCTAGATTCTTACGCCACTCCGGCCAAGGATCATGTCGGTGACCGCAAACTGAATGCTATAGCTGCAATTTCTCTGGCACGATCCAGCATTCCAGGAGGCAATTCGCGGGTTCCATCATCATTCAGCGGGAGATCATCGATCTGGTCAAAAATCGCCCCGGCCTCGATGACCAATACCTTCAACTCGTCATTAGTCACTCATGTTCTCCCTAATCCAACCGCATAATAGCGAAAGGAATAGAAACGATCGAGCGACATCGTAAATTTTTCAAACTCAGACACTCTCTGCCAAAATGACAGAATGTGGCCTACAAACCGCACTTACCCTGAACCGCGGTCCGCAGGCCACGCTTACTTTGTATCTTGAGAGACGGGCGTTCTTCCTTGGTGCGGGATTCGCTCTCGCTCCAGCGTTTCTTGAACAGCAACATGAGGGCGTTGAACATTTCCTCGGTCGGAATGATGGCACGAAGCAGCGCCTCATAAGCTTCTTCGATTTTCGTCCGGGCAACGGACTTGCCCCACATCTCGCAGCTGCGATGACGACAGAGGTAGTAAGGGTATTTACCGTTGCGTCCCTTGGTCCAGTTGGCCGTCAAGGAACGGCAGCAACCCCCGCACACCACATACCCACGAAGTGGGAAATCCTCACCGACATCGGCCCGCGCTGGCGCATAAGCGCAAAGTCGAGCGGAATGTCGGGCCACACCAAACTTACTCAGAAGCTTAAGCCTCCGGCAAATCCGGGTCGGCTCACTACGCAACTTCCTGTTTACCTGCTTGAACCGACCTAGCGAACGCCTGACGGGACGTTGCGCCCGATCATCAGCTGCATCGATTCAAGCCGGAGATTTTCCCGCTAGCGCTGGTTTATAGAGCCGTCGGCGCACCATCGAGCAAGATCGTCTTGCTCTCCAGATAGGCTGCAAGCCCCTCGACGCCACCCTCTCGGCCAATGCCGGACTGCTTGAACCCGCCAAAAGGCAGGCCGAATTCCAGCTTCATGCCATTCTGGCCAAAGCCGCCTGCCCGAACACGCCGGGCAATGCGATAGGCCGCATCGACATCATTGGTCAGGACCGAACCATTGAGGCCATAGCTGCTTTCATTGGCGATGCGGATCGCATCTTCTTCATCTTCCGCCGGGATCAGGCACAGCACCGGCCCGAAAATCTCTTCCTGCGCAATGCGGCTCTGATTATCGACATTGGCGAATAAGGTCGGCTCCATGAAATAACCCTTGTTCATATGCGCAGGCCGGGCGCCCCCTGTAACGAGGTCCGCACTGCCCTTGCCGATCGCCACATAGTCTTCGACGCGCTCCAACTGTCGCTTCATGGCGAGTGGCCCAAGCTGCGTTGCCACATCCTCGCTATGGCCGATGCGGATGCCCTGCATCACGGCCTTGATCGCATCGGCCAGTTCGTCATGGCGCTTCCTAGGGACGATTGCGCGGCTCAGCATCGCACAGACCTGGCCGCTCATGATCGTTATGGTATTGCCCAAAATGGCGGCTGCGACCTCGATTGGGAAATCGTCGCGCACGATCGCGGCAGACTTGCCCCCCAGTTCCAGCGTGCAGCGCGCAATACGGCTCGCACAGACCTCGCCGATGCGCTTTCCCGCACCGGTGGAGCCTGTGAAGGTCACCTTGTCGATGCCGGGATTATTGACCAGATGGTCGGACGCATCGCGCCCGCCACAAACCAGGTTCACCACGCCGGCCGGGATGCCAGCAGCCTGCGCCGCCTCAGCCATGATATAGGCTTCCAGCGGCGTCTCCGGCGACGGCTTCATGATCACGGTACAGCCCGCCACCAGTGCATAAGCAACTTTGCTCGCCATGATACCATAGGGCGCATTCCACGGTGCGATCGCCGCCACGACGCCTGTGGGTTCATAGGCGACGATGGCGGTGTCCACCTGAAAGGACGGGCGCCGCTCGACGAACGTGAAGCTGTCGGCATAGCCCGCAATCTGCATGAAGCTGGCGGTCGCGCCGCCAGTCATGATCGGCGCGAAGCTTGCCAGGCCGCCCACCTGCAGCGTCCACGCGCGCGCCAGCTCCGGCTCCCGCTTTTGCAATTCCTCACCCATTCGGCGCACCAGCGCACCGCGCTCGGCAGGGCTGAGCGTTGGCCATGCCCCCTCATCGAACGCCTTGCGCGCTGCGGCGACCGCACGGTCCATATCCGCCTCGACCGCCTCGGCCACGCGGGCGATCACATCCTCACTATTGGGGGAGACGATCTCGATCGACTTTCCGCCTGCGGACTCCACCCATTGCCCGCCGATATAGAGCTTGTCGGGGTGCGCGATGCGGATGTCGTGGGGTATCATCTTGCTGTCCTCTCCTCGATTCTGCGCATAACAATAACGAACGTTATTATTATTTCAACCGCATTGACGTGCCATTCGGTGCTTGACAGTAGAGATACGGCATGGCGTAATAATATCATTCGTTATCATTAACCGCCCAAAGAGCGGCATCGGCACATCCCATCGGGAGAGGATAATGCGAAACGCCTTGATCGCGGCCTGGACGCGCGAGCGCCTCTACGCGGTACTGGATCAATATCTCGCCGCGCTTGTGGCCCGCGATCCCGCAAAGGTCGATTGGGCGCCGATGGTGCGGGCCACCGAGAATAACGTCGAACTGGCGATCGGCGACGGCCTGTGGGGCACGATCACCGGGCGCGGTGATTATGATCTTCGCTTTGCCGACTGCACGACCGGCCAGGTCGGCCTCTTCACCACCGTGCAGGAAACCCGGCATGATTCAGCGATGGCATTGCGCATCGGCGTGAACGGGCAAGACGCAATTACGGAAGTGGAAATGCTGATCGTCCGCCAGGTCGATGAAGCGCTGGTTTTCCCCAACCCGCGCTTCGAACCCAAGCCCGACTTCGACGGCGCAATCCCGATCGACAAGCGTATGACGCGCGAGCGGCTGAGGGCGATCGCCGACGGCTATTTTTCGACGCTGGAACAGAATGACGGGCAGCTTTTCACCCGCTTCCATCCCGATTGCGAGCGTGTCGAAAATGGCGTGCTGACCACGAACAACCCCGATTTCCCGCTCGTAAATGCCCATCTCGGCTGCGAAGAGCAGTTCCGCATGGGCTATTATCGCTATGATGATCGCCTGCGTGGCCGCCGCTTCCCGCTGATCGACGAGGAGCGCGGCCTCGTCTTCGCCCATGGCTTCATCGATCATTGTGGCCGCCTCGCCTATTACAAGCTGACAGACGGCACCGAGATCGAATCCCACATCCGCCGTCCGCACAGTTTTTACATGTCAGAATTGTTCCGCATTGAGGAAGACGCCATCCGCCAGATCGAGGCCAATTTCATCACCGTCCCCTATCATATGCCCTCCCCGTGGGACGGCATCACAGGCCATCGGCCATGACGGCCCCAAGGTTGCAGGGTGAAGTCGCCTTCATCACCGGCGGAGGGCGCGGCCTCGGACAAGCCATTGCCGAGGCGCTGGCTGGTGCTGGCGCGGCCGTGGCGGTCGCCGCACGGTCGGAACGGGAGATCGCCAAGGTGGCGGCCGATCTGAACGCGCGCGGCGGCCGCGCCATCGCAGTCGCCTGCGACGTGACCAATAGCGCCAGCGTGGATGCAGCCTTCGCGTGCGCAGAACAGCAACTTGGCCCCATCAGCATCCTTGTAAACAATGCCGGCGTGCAGGGTCCAATCGGTCCGATCGGTCATATCGATGTTGCCGACTGGTGGAGCGCGCAGAGCGTCCATCTTCTTGGCGCGCTGCTCTGCACGACGCGCGCCTTGCCGGGCATGGAGGCGGCAAATCATGGCCGCATCATCAATATTGCCTCTCAAGCCGGAACCTTCGTTGCGCCCAACGCCTCAGCCTATGCCGTCGCCAAGGCCAGCCTCATCCGCCTGACCGAGCATCTGGATGCCGAGCAGGCAGGCCGGGCCATCCGCGCCTTTGCCATTCAGCCCGGCACGATCCTGACCGAGATGTCGAGCCAGACACTCGCCTCGCCCAATGCCCGCGCGCATGCCGCGCCGCTTGTCGCGCTGCTGGAGAGCATCACGCCGCAAGACAGCGCCGCCGCGCGCAAAAAGCTGCAATCGCTGGCTGTCGATCTCGCGTCAGGGCGTTTCGATGCGCTTTCGGGCCGCTATCTCGATATCGACTGGGATCTGCCCGCCATGCTCGCTGAACAGGTGCAAAGCGCATGACCGCAAAAAGCGCCGCTGCCTTGCCCATGGTCGAGCCAGCCCGTGTCTTTGGCGCAAGGCTGCTGCTCGGCCTCATCCTGAGCGCGATGATCCTCTTCGTCGATGGTTATGATCTGGCCGCTCTCCCGCTCGCGCTGCCACACATCGTGCGCGAGCTGGGCATTCCGGCGGCCAGCTTCGGCTTCGCGCTCTCCGCCGTCCTCGTTGGGCTGGGTACTGGCGCGGTTCTCCTCGCGCCCATTGGCGATCGCTATGGTCGTCGCCCGACGATCATCGTCACCGTCGCGCTGATCGGGTTGGCAACCATGGGCACGGCCACTGCGACCAGCGTGACCGGCTTCTCGGTCTGGCGGCTGCTGACCGGACTGATGCTCGGCGCCTGCCTCCCCAACGTCACCGCACAGGTCGCGCTTTGGGCGCCGGAGGGCAAGCGAGCGAGCACGATCACGATCGTATCGCTGGGCATCGCCATTGGCGGCATTACATCCGGCCTTGTCGTGCCGCTGCTGGTGTCGTTCGGCGGCTGGCGCGCCATCTTTTTGCTGCCCGGCATCGCCACGGTCCTGCTTGCGGTAACGCTGTTCTTCCTGTTCCCGCGCAAGGGCATGTTACCCGAACGGCAGGACGAACCGGCAGCCGCCAGGCCCGTGCGCAAGGGTGGCCAGCTGCTGGACATATTGCGCCCGCCGCTACTCGTCGCGACCGCCATCTTCGTGCTGATCTACGGCCTCAACGCCTTTGCCATCTACCTGACCAGCAGTTGGATACCAACACTGCTGCCCCAGGCCGGCTTCTCGGTCGATCTCTCCGCCCGCTTCATGTCGATCGTCAATCTCGGTGGCCTTGTCGCTGGCCTGCTGATCGCCAAATTGGTGGATAAGAGCCGGGTGACCTTCGTGCTGAGCGCGGCCTATACGACCATCGTTCTGGCATTTCTTGGCCTCTCCTTTGTAAAGCCGGACCCTTGGATCTGGGGCATATTGCTGTTCCTGTCCGCAGGGGCCATCGCGGGCGTTCACCTCGCCCTCATCGCGATCGCGACCGATTTCTTCCCCGCCCGCTATATGGCGACGGCCATCGGCTTTGGCGTCGCGGTGGCGCGCATTGGCGCGATCGGCGGGCCGATGGTCGGCGGATGGCTGATCGCGTCGGGCATCAGCGTCGGCGGCTTCTTCCTCTTCGCGGCCCTAGCGCCCGCCGCCTGCCTCGCCGCAACCTGGCTTGTGCCAGCCGCGCAGCGCGCACGGCATAATATCCTGTCATGACGGAGCAGAGCATGTCCCTCTTCGATCAAATCGAGGCCGTCCCCGACATGCCGGGCATGGAACTTGCGCTGGAAGTGCGCCTGCGCTTTCATCCCCTGCCCCGCCTGAAAGACCTGCCCACCGGCCCCGACAAGGGGATGGTCACCGTCTCGGCGGGCGAATTTCGCGGGCCGACCCTCAATGGCACGGTGCTGCCTGCAAGTGGCGGGGACTATGCCACCTTCCGCAGCGACGGCGTCGTGCAGCTCGACGCGCGCTATCTGCTGCAAGAGGCCGATGGCACGCCGATCATGCTCCACAACCGAGGCTTCATCTGGGGTCGCACGCCCGATGTGATGCCGCGCTTCAGCCGCATCGCCAATGGCGCCAGCGATGAGCGTGTCGATCCATCCGAATATTATTTCCGCACTTTGACGAGCTTCGACGTGCCCAAGGGCAAGCATGATTGGCTCGCCCGCCACGCCTTCATCGGCGCAGGAGCGCGGCTGACGGATGGCAATGTCGTGCGCTATTACAAGATCCTTTGAATGACGCCGTTCGATGGCAAAGTCGCGGTCGTCACCGGCGGGGCAAGCGGCATCGGCCTTGGTATCACGAGGGCACTGCTCGGCGCGGGCGCGCAAGTCGCCATGCTTGATCTTCGCGCCGATTATATTGCGCAGGCGCGAGCCGGGCTTTGCGACCATGAAAGCCGCCTCGCTTTTATCCAGACCGACGTCAGCGACCGGGCGGCCATGGCACAGGCAGCGCAGGGGGTGGTCGATCAGTTCGGGCGGGTCGATATTCTGGTCAATAACGCCGGCGTCGGCATCCAGCGTAGTTGGGATCAGGTGACTTATGCCGACTGGGATTTCGGGCTGCAGGTCAATCTGGGCGGCGTCATCAACGGCATCATGACGTTCGAACCGCTGCTGCGCGCCAATCCATCGGGCGGTCACATCGTCAACACTGCCTCCCTTGCCGGGCTCGCAACCGTGCCCGCGGCAATGGCGATTTATGGCACCACCAAAACCGCGATCGTCGCGCTGAGTGAGGCGCTCGCGCCGGAATTTTCTGCGGCTGGCATCGGTGTGAGCGTGTTGTGCCCCGGTCTCGTCCGCAGCAACATCCTCGATATCGACGGCAACCGACCGACGCGCTTCATCGGCAGCGTGGCCGAGCGCAGGGCGACGCCGGAAGATCGCGAACGCATCGCTTCCGATAGCTGGATGGACCCCGACAAGGTCGGCCAGATGGTGCTGGAGGGCATCGTCGAAAAAAGGCTCTACATCATCACCCATCCCACCCATCGCGACAAGTTCGAGGCGCGGGTTGCAGCGGTGCGCGAAGCCTGGCCGTCAGCCTAGCGTGGTTGGCGGCCAGGGCTGTTCGACCAGCCCCTCCGCTGTCATCATCCAGCACATGTCTTGCTGCGGCAGTAATCCAAGCGCCTGCTCCAGCGCACTGATCGTCCACGGTGCGCCGCCATTGTCGATGCGATAATCCGCTGACCAGGGCCGGTAGAAATAGACCTCATCGCCCCGACATCCCAGCAACCGCCCCGTGAAGCGCGCATCAGGCAGGCACAGGCATAAGAGCAGCCGCGCGGCATGGTCAGGCGCGAACAGATCATAGCCCTCGCGCGCCGCCATCATCTCCTGAACGGCCTGCGGTGCCTTCTCGATCAGCCTTGTTCTTGCGATGGGCGACAAGGCATTTACCCGCACGCCAAGCGGCGCCAACTCCTGCGCTGCACTCATCGTCAGCGCCGCCATCGCCGCCTTGGTCGCGCTATAAAGGCCGATGGGCGGGATCGGATGCGGTCCGGCGGGCGAGGAAATATTGACGATCGCGCGCGGCGTGGGCGTTTGCGTGCGCCACAGGCGCGCAGCGGCGTCGATCAGCGCCGTCGCCCCTTTCACATTGACGCCGAACTGCCTGTCCCAATCCGCTTCGCTCAAATCCCCCAGCAGCCCCGAACGGCTGATCCCGGCATTGTTCACGAGGATATCGAGGCGGCCATGCTGGACGCAGATGCCGCTCACCAGAGCCTGCGCTGCCGACCAGTCGGATATGTCGCTCATGTCAGCGGACGCCACGCCCCCAGCCGCCATGATCTCCGCGACGACGGCCCGCGCAGGCCGATCATCGCCGCCCTCGCCGAGGCTGTTGCCGCCCAGATCATTGACGATGACCTGCGCGCCTTCCGCCGCCAGCGCGCGCGCATAGGCCCGGCCTAAACCGCGCCCCGCGCCCGTGACGAGCGCAACCTTGCCCGCCAGCCGCATGGCTCAGGCCACACGCTCTGCCTGTTGCACCCGCGCGCCATCAAGCTGCGCGCGCGATACCCAGCTGCCATGCACCTGCGCCCGCATCGGCAATGGCATCGGCACGCGGGCGATCGGCCCCTTGGCGATATCCTCGGCTTCGACGATCCACAGTTCGGACTGGAACATATCCTCCCCACTCTGACGGTCGACTACCGCGAGCAGCCAGCCATCATGATCGGGCGTAGCCGAGGGGACGTGGACCGGCTCGCTGATCGCCATGCCGAAATCCAGCGGCATCATGTCGATCCGGCCATTACCCGGCTCGATGCGCAACATCGCGTTGAAGGCCGCGCCCACGGGACCACCCGGCAGCGGCGGGCCGCCCTGGGGATTCATGCTCATATACCAGGCCGCGCGATAGGGGCGGCCCTGATCGACATCGCGCAGGCGCGGCATGTCACCGGGCGGCCCCATCACCCGCTCCGCATAGCTTTCGCCATCCTTGCTCATGTCAAAGGTCCAGCGCGTAAGCCCGCCGCCAATCTCGCGCTGATCGCGCTGGATGCCACCCGCCTCGCGCATGAAGCCGAACGCATTGGTGTCCGAAAGGCACAGGTCGAGATGGACCAGATCGCCATCGTCAAAGGCGTTGACCAGATGAAAAGCGGAGATGCCGGGGCGTCCGCGGAACCAGCGCATCTCCTCCACCTTGCCATAGCGCGGCATGATACCGACCCAGCTCTCCAACTCCTGCTGATGCGCCCAATGCGCGCCGCCAGCCTTGAGCCTCTCAAGATCGGCGATTGTCGGGAAGATCGGGAAGATCGCGTATTTTTCACTGATCGCGAAGTCGTGAATGGTTGAGCAATAGGGCTGCTCAAACCATTGCTCGCTCGTCAGATTGCCGTCCTTGTCCGCGATGCAATAGGCCACATCCTTGGTACACAGGCCGCCCGCCTCATAGCCGAAGAAGAACATTTCGCCGGTCTGCGGATCGATGCGCGGATGCGCCGTGAAAGTTTGCGAGCGCAGCGCGCCATAATAATCCCAGCGGCCGATCGTCTCCAGCGTATGCGGATTAATCTCATAACCAAGCCCATCTTCCTTGGTCATGAACAGCCGCCCCGCGTGCCAGACCGGCGTGGTATTGGCGACGGTGCGGTCCTTGTCCTGGGCGGCGGGATCATCCGTGAACGGATTGCGATATTGGCCAAACAGCGCGCGCCGCGCCTCGCGCTCCAGCTTGTAACGCTCGGTCTCGACATAGCGGATCGCATAATCGACCTTGCCGCCGCTTATGGCGAAGCGGGCAACCATGCCATCGCCCGACAACACGATATCATCCGCATACATGGGCGGCACGGCAGGATCGGGCACCGCGCGGAAAAACGCGCCATCCACCTCGGCGGGAATGTCCCCGATCACATCGAGATTGCGCGCCGACCATTCGATGCCGACCGGTGTATTCAATCCCGTGAAGTGGATGGTTTTTGGGAAGTTCGCCACTGTCATCCTCCTATATGTTCGTTCTTGCGCAGCGTGCGGATCACATGATCCGAACCCTTGTCGCCAATCATGATCGCGGTCGCATTGGTGTTGCCCTGCGGTAGCGTCGGCATGATCGACGCGTCGGCAACCCAAAGCCCCTCCACGCCGATCAGCTTGAGGTCGCTATCGACCACCGCCATCGGATCGTCGCGGCGCCCCATCTTTGCCGTGCCGACGGGATGATAGAGCGGGATCGAAGCCATCCGCACATAATCGCGCAACTGCGCCGGGTCGGTCATCGCCGCGCCTGGCCGCAACTCGCCCTTGATGAAGGGCGCCACAGCGGGCTGCCGCAAAATATCCCGCGCAATAGCGATGCCCTCGACGATCTGATCGATATCATCCTTGCTGCTCAACTGCTGGTGCGCGATGACCGGCGGCGCCAGCGGATCAGCAGAGCGCAGCGTGATCCGCCCCCGGTTCCTGGGCCGCATCAGGCCGACCAGCGTCGAGATTGACGGGTTCGGGCGCAGCATCAGCCGGCCCTGTTCGTCAAAATCAAATGCGAAGGCCGCAAAGGAAATCTGGAGATTGGGCGCGGGCAAATCCGCCCGGCTCTTCACGAACGCCTGCGCATGGCCGATCGCCGTGGTCAGCGCGCCCTTGCGGGCCAGCGCGAACTTCATCACCTGCCATGCCCCGCGCAGTCCCTTTGCATCACTGTTGAGCGTGACCGCATCGACATCATTCACGATATGCGTGCCGACATGATCCTGCAGATTGCTCCCCACCCCTACCCGGTCGCAAACCACATCGATGCCCATCGCGCGCAGATGATCGGCGGGGCCGATGCCGGAGAGCATCAGCAGGCGCGGCGTGTTCATCGCGCCCGCGCTCAGCACCACGCCATGCCGCGCCGTCAAGCGCTTCTCCTGTCCATCCTGCAAATAGACGATACCGGTCGCCCGCTTATCCTCCACGATGATGCGCAGCACTTGCGCCTCAAGCAGAATGTGCGGGGCATTGCCGCCCTTGCGCTCATGCAGATAGCCGCGCGCAGCCGAGCAGCGCGTACCGCCGCGCTGCGACACCTGCACATAATCCACGCCCTCAGCCTGCTCGCCATTCAGATCGGTCGAGCGCGCGATACCGGCCTGCTGCGCCGCCGCGATCCACGCATCGGTAATGGGATAGCGCGCCCGCCCTTCCGACACCGCAATCGGCCCGCCAGTGCCGCGCCAGGCATCTGCGCCACGCTCATTATCTTCCAACCGGCGGAAATAGGGGAGGACGGAGGCATAATCCCAGCCCAGCGCCCCCTCCCGCGCCCATTCGTCATAATCCCAGCGATGGCCGCGAATGAACATCATCCCGTTGAGCGCGCTGCCGCCACCAAGCAGCTTGCCCGCGGGCCAGATGTCGGCGCGGCCGCCCAGGGTCGGATCAGGCTCCACCTGATAGCACCAGTCGAACTCCGGGTTCTGCACCACCGCGCTGGTCAGCGCAGGAATGCGCGAGCGATAATGTCGATCGGTGCGCCCGGCCTCGACCAGCGTCACCGTCAGGCCGCCATCGGCAAGCCGCCCGGCCATCGCAGCACCGCCCGATCCGCCGCCCACGACGATGATGTCCGGTTCTTGCATCATACGGCCTTCATTCCCTTAAAAGCTGGACATGATCGCCGCACTGGGCGCGTCGAGCGGTTTGCCTGCCGCCTTGAGTTTCAACTCGGCCGCGCGCGTCTTGCCCTGCTCGGCGATCAGCCAGGCATGGATGGCCGCTGTGTCCTGGGCGGTAAGAATATCGTCCCACCGTGGCATGCCATTGGGCAGCAGCAGCCCTTCCCCCACGATCTGCTGGAAGGCATCATGCACGCCCGGCTGCATCCGGCGCAGGTCCGGCACATTGGCGCGCAGTTGGTTGGAATGGCAGATCGCGCAATTCTCGAAGAACAGCCCCTGCCCGCGTGCCAACACCGCAGGCGTGACGCCCGCCGCCTGCGCAGGCGGCTGCGAAGCAACCTCCGTGGGTGGCAGCGGCTCAGGTTGCGGCACCGGGCCGCCATCGATGCGGAAGACCAGAATGCGATTGGCATTGCCATTGCGATAAGCGGCTGAATAATTCGGCACATAGGACCAGCCACCGCCGCCAAAGCCGGTCGCCACCGCGACATATTGCACGCCTTTCACCCGATAGGTCATCGGCGCCGCCATGATCGAGCTGCCGGTCTGGATTTCCTTCAACAGCTTGCCGCTGTCGGCATCGCGCACCATCAACTTGCCGCCAATCGTGCCGTGAAAGATCAGGCCGGAGGCTGTCGACAACACGCCGGAGCGATCCTGCCATCCCTCCATCTGCACCGCCCAGCGGGACTTGCCCGTCAGCGGATCGATCGCGCGCAGCTCGGACGAGAAGGGCTTTTCCTTCACCCATTTCCAGGCAGGCAGCGCCTCGACCTGCGCGCGCAGTGGCGGCGGCAGCGTTGGCAACACATCCTGCAATTGCGGCGTGAAGATCAGGCTGGTGCCGACATTCAGCGCACGCGGGCGTCGGGGGTCGTTCGCTTTGTCCGGCGGAACCGTGAACATCAGATTGCCCATATCCAGCACGGCCGCGAAATAGAGCTTTCGCGCCGGATCATAAGCAGGCGGATACCAATTGCGCGCGCCTGCCGACGCCGGGAAGATGATCTTCGGCCCCTTCCAATATTCGGACTCGTCCGGGGTCAGGTTGGGCTTGCCGGTCTTGAGGTCAAAGCCCTTCGCCCAATTGGTGCGCACCAGCGCGTTGATCCGCAGCGGCTTGCCAGTCTCCCGGTCCAGCACGAACAGATAGCCATTTTTGGGCGCATGCAGGATGACCGGACGGACCTTGCCGTCAATCTCCATGTCAGTCAGCACCATCGGCTGGGTCGCGGTATAGTCCCAGCTATCGCCGGGCGTTTCCTGATAATGCCATTTCACCCGGCCCGTCTTGCGGTCCAGTGCGACGATGGATGACAGGTAGAGATTGGTGCCGCCTGCGGGCGAGCGACGGCTGATCGCATAGGGGCCGCCATTGCCCACGCCGATATAGACGGTGTCGAATTGGGGATCATAATTGATCGCATCCCAAACCGTGCCGCCGCCGCCAATGTCCCAGCGGCTCTTCGGATCCCAAGTCTTGAGCGCGTCTTCCAGTTCAGGATTTTCCTGCGGCCCGCTTTCGGGGTCGCGCGGCACGGTGAAGAAGCGCCAGGCCTGCGTCCCATCGCTTACGCGATAGGCCGTCACATAGCCGCGCACATCATATTCCGCACCGGCATTGCCGATCACCACCACATCGCCCGCCACATCGGGCGCGCCGGTGATGGTGTAGCCACGGTCATGATCGATAATGGTATCGACCGACCAGAGCGTCTTGCCGGTTTTGGCGTCGAGCGCATACAGCTTGCCATCAAGCGACCCGACGAAAACCTTGCCGCCTGCCACAGCGACGCCGCGATTGGCCTGATCGCAGCAAGCGGCGCGATTGACCTGCATGTCCACCTCTGGTTCGAAGGTCCAGAGCGGTTTGCCGGTGGCAGCATCCAGCGCATAGACCCGGCCCAGATTGCCGCTGGTATACATCACCCCATCGATCACGACGGGCGTCGCCTCCTGCACGCGGTTGGTGCCAAGGTCATAGTTCCAGGCCAGGCCCAGCTTGGCGACATTGCCAGGCTCGATGTCGGTCAGGCGCGAAAAATGGCTGTCATGCACATCGCCGCCGGGGAAAGCCCAGTCATCGCCCGCGCCATATTCCGACGAAGCACCGCCCGCACAGGCCGACACCAGCGCAACCCCCACCAGCGCGGACAAGCCACGCAGCGACTTGACGATCGCAAGCATCAGACGGGCCACGCTGCCTGATGCGCGATCATCACCTCGCGCAGGGATTTGGGCTTGCGACCCGTGATGCGCTCGACCGTGTCGCTCAGTCGGCCGAAATAGCCCTCGCGGATCGACCGGCCGAATGTCACCATATCATCGCTCGACCAGGGGATCGGCCCCTCCGGCATGATGTCGGAGGCATGGCGCGGCACGCCGAGCGAATCGAAATAGGTGAACATCGCTTCGTCATCGACTTGCTCGACGGTGATGGGCTTGCCGGATAGTTCGGTTACCATCGCCATCGCTTCGGGGATCGAGATCAGGTCCGGCCCAGTGATGTCATAGGCGCAATTGCCATGCCCATCCTGCGTCAGCACGCCCGCAGCCGTTGCCACGCAATCATCCCGGCTGACGAAGCCCACCTTGCCGTCGCCGCAATTGTCCGGCTTGTGCCCGGCCAGCAACGCGGGAATGGCCATCGCCGTCGCCACCGCCTCCGCATATTGGCTATCGCGCAGATGCGTCCATTGCGCGCCCGATGCCTCGATAATCTCTTCCGTCGCGCGATGATCATTCTTCACGATCGCTGGATTGTGCGGCTGGTCCGCCGAAATGAGCGAGGTGTAGACGATATGCCGCACGCCCTGCGCGACGGCTGCCTCTACCGCATTGCGATGTTGGCCAACGCGCGATCCCACGCGCGCGGTACTGATCAGCAGCATCCGCTCGCCGCCCCGCATCGCGGCGGCAAGCGTCGCAGGATCATCGAAATCCGCATGGCGCACATCTGCACCACGCTGCACAAAATGCGCGAGCTTGGCCGGTGTGCGGGAGAGCAATATGAGGTCTTCCGGCGCACAGGCCGCCAGTAATAGCTCTGCCGCAGCGCCGCCAAAGGAGCCGGACGCTCCGGTTATGATGATCTTGCCCATGGCCATCCCCTCACTGACTTTTGCAATGTCGTTGCATTTGATAGTAACGATTGTTAGTATCGCGTCAACATGTGCTGAAGTGGAGAGGAAAGAAAATTGCCATCGCTAGCAATCGAGGACCGCATTGCCCTGCAGGATCTGATCGCCGCCTATAGCTGGGCGCTCGATACGGGCGATGTGGAGGGGCTGGTCGCCTGCTTCATGCCGGACGCGCGCATGAGCGAGGAAGTGTTCGACGAACCCGATGTGTGGGAAGGCCATGATGGCATTCGCGGCATCGCCGAACATTATCGCAACGCCGCTGGCTTTCCCGGTCGCCAGCATCATGTGACGCAGGTGCAATATAGGCCGCAGGAGGACGGCAGTTGCAAAATGCGCAGCTTCGCCTTCGTGACAGAGTGCAACGGCGAGCCGCCTTATCTGCTGCGCTTTGCAGGCTGGTATGATGATCTGGCTGTGCGGGGCACCGACGGCCAGTGGCGCTTCCAGCAGCGCACCGTGCGCCTGTGGGATGGCGAAGTCCTCAAGAATTTCCCCGGTCGTGGGCAATGGGTGCCGCGCAAGCGCCCCGACTCGCTCATCATCAAGCGCTGAGCGAGCGACGACAAACAACATAAGACGGCGGGGAATATAGGATGACGATCATCAGGAGCGGCGGCGCATCTAGCGCCGCAGCCGGACCCTCCTTGCTCATGGGACTGGCATTTGGATTGCTCTCCGCGCTCGGCCCGTTCGCGATCGATCTCTATCTGCCCGCCATGCCCGACATGGCGCAGGCGATGGCCGCCGATAGCGGCGCGGTGCAGCGCTCCCTCTCCGCCTTCTTTCTGGGGCTGGCCATCGCCCAAATCCCGCTCGGCTGGCTCGGTGATCGCTTCGGTCGGCGCAGGCCTTTGATCTGTGGCCTTGCCCTCTTCGCGGCGGCCTCCCTGGGCTGCGCTCTGGCAAACGACATCGACCAGTTGATCGCGCTGCGCTTTCTGCAAGGCATGGGTGCCTGCGCAGGCACCTCCAGCGTGCGGGCGATGATCCGCGATCAGCATAGTGGCCACCACGCCGCGCGGCTGATGGCCTTCACCTTCCTCATCATCGGCATATCGCCCGTGCTTGCGCCGCTTGCTGGCAGCTACCTGCTCCGGGCGACTTCCTGGCAGGGACTGTTCGTCATTCTGGCGAGCGCCGGATCGGTCGCGCTGCTCTGCGTGGCGCTGTTCCTGCCTGAGACATTGCCGCCCGCCCGCCGCGTCGCTTCCCGATCGATCGTGCAAGCCTGCGCTTACCTGTTGGCAAAGCGTGCCTTCGTCGCCTGGGCTTTCGTCGCGGGCATGGCGACGACGATTCCCTTCGCCTTCGTGACTGCCGCGCCCTTCCTCTTCTCGCAGGGCTATGGGCTGACACCGCATCAATACAGCCTGCTGCTGGCACTGAACGCTATCGTCTCGATCATCGCGACACAGTTTGCGCCCGGCCTCATGCGGCGGCTCGGCGTGCGGCGGCTGGTCACGATCGTCGTGCTGATCGCAACCATGGCGACGGGGGCCATCGCGCTCGCGGCACTTACGAGCGGGGACGTACCGCTCGCTATGGTGCAAAGCTATTCGATGCTGATCTTCGCCGCATCAGGCCTGATGCTGACGCCTGCCGCTATTTCCGCACTCGATGCATCCGATCAAGGCGCCGGTGCCGCCGCAGGCCTGCTCGGCACGCTCCAGCTTGGGGTTACGGCAGCCGGGAGTGGCGCGGTCTCGCTCTTCCCCTCCTTCACCATTCTCCCGCTTATCAGCATATTGGCGGGGGGCTTCCTGCTGGTGCTGGCGGCAATGGCCGTGCTGCGCCCCTGCCAGGAATGAACACGTCTATTCCTCAGGCGGCCTGGTCCGCTCCAGGAACAGCGAAACCCCATTTTCGTCACGCGCTTCCAGCGTGTCGATCAGCTTGCCGAGCATCGCGTTGAAGTTCGCGATTTCCGCCGGTTTCAGAGCCGACACAAGATAGTCGGCAACGGAATCGGTTTGCGGCCGCATGGCCTTGTACAGCCGCTCGCCCTCCGCCGTCAGGCTCAACGTCTTGCGGCGTCGGTTCGTCTCGTCCCTGTCCACCATGATGCGGCCATGCTTCTGCAACGCCGCTACCGCACGCGAAACGCTCATGGGGTTCACGCCCGTCAACTCGACCAGTTCATGGCTCGCAGAATGGGGGAAGCGGCCAATCAGCATCAGCAGGCGAAACTCGTTGAGGCTGATCTTGTGCCGATGTTCCAGATAGGTCGAAAAGGGGGCCATCAACTTGTTGGCAAGCTTCAGCACGCCATGCAGCGCGTCGGCCGAAGCGCTTTCGCGCGCTTGCGGCGTCGGTGGTTTATCCATGGCGTCGGATGCTTTGCGTCCAATATTCTTCGACATATGTCTCGCCTAACACATCTGGGTGTTCATGAGTCAACCACCCGCCATCATGCCATCGTACAACCGACGCTGGTGAATTTTCCATCCGCAAGATGATAGTGAATATATTGCCGCATGTTCTGAACCTCGCCTTTGGCGATGGGCATGAACTGCTCCAACCCTTGCGCTTTTAGCACATCGGCAGTCAGGTCGCGCAAGCCTTCGACGCGGATGATCCCTTCCAGCGCGACAAGTTCGTCGCTGCTGGCGAACCTTTCTATGACAACGCTCTCCTTCACATAGCTGTGCAGGAAGCTGTAGAAACGCTTGAAAGCATCCCTGTCGCTCAGATCGATGCCGAAGAAGCCGATCCGGGCGCCTGGCGCATAAAAATCCAGGACTTTGTCATAGTCCCGATCATTGAATGCCTGCACATACCGCTCATACTCTGCGCGTTCCATCACCCTCTCCTCACCCCATTTTGATCTTGCGCGATTTAATAACGATCGTTACCGTTTAAGCAAGAGGCCGCACAGACGAGCCGTGAGAGGATGGTGCAATGAGCAGAACGCTGCAGGAAGAGCGCAACCTGAAGCTGGTCCAGGACATGTTCGATCATGTGCTGATCCCCTTCGATGCCGACGCTGCCGATCGCTACATCGCGGCCGATTACATCCAGCACAATCAGCTAGTCGATACCGGAATCGAACCGCTCAAAGCCTTTCTGCGCAAGGTGCGGGCCGAAAGCCCCAACGCCACCCACGACATCAAGCGGCGCTTTGCCGATGGCGATCATGTGATCGTCCATTATCATGTCTGCCGTTGGCCGGGCGACGCCGGTTTCGCCGTCATGGATATCTTCCGTATCGCGGGCGACAAGATCGTCGAACATTGGGATGTGATGCAGGATGTGCCTGCGGACAGCCCCAACCCCCACTCGCCATTCTGACCCCGGACAGGAGAAGACCCATGCGCTTTACCGACAAGGTCGTACTGGTCGTCGGCGGCAATAGCGGCATAGGGCTAGCCAGCGCCCAGGCCTTTGCGGCGGAGGGCGGCATCGTCCACCTCACCGGGCGCGATCAGGCGACGATCGACAGTGCCGTCGCCAGCATCGCGGGCGCGACGGGCTACCGGGCGGATGTTGCGGATCTGGCGAGTCTGGACCCGGTGATCGCCGCCATCAAGGCGCGACATGGGCGGCTCGATATCCTCTTCGCCAATGCGGGCGTTGGCGGTTTCGCGCCCGTGCGCGACATTACGCCGCAGGATTGGGACACGGTTCACGCCGTCAATCTACGCGGCTGCATCTTCACGATCCAGAAGGCGCTGCCGTTGATGAGCGCTGGCGGATCCATCGTGGTCACAGGGTCGATCGGCGGCCATGCCTTCGTGCCCGGCAACACCACTTATGCCGCTGCCAAGGGTGGCCTTGCGGCGGCGCTCAAGGTGATCGCCGGCGAACTGGTGCGCGAGGGCATCCGCGTCAATCTGGTAAGCCCCGGCCCAATCGAAACGCCCTTGCTCTATCGCAACCCTGGCCTGACCGGAGACGCGGTGGACAGGCTGCGCGAACAGATGATCGATGCCATACCGATGCGCCGCATGGGCAGGCCCGAAGAGGTTGCCCGTGCCGTACTGTTCTTCGCATCGGATGATGCAAGCTTCATCACTGCCGCCAATCTGTTCGTCGATGGCGGCACGCTCGAACTGGGTTGAGGGATATAGCGCAATGGACAATATTTTTTCGACGATCGACAACCCCAAGCTGGAATTTGCGATGGAAGTGCGGCTGCAATTCCCGCGCGTCCAGACCATCGCGAACAGTCCCTGGGGCGGCACGCGCAGCGCGGTCTATGTGGAAAGCGGTACCTTTGAGGGGCCACGGTTGCGCGGCAAGGCCGTGCCGGGGTCCGGCGGCGACTATGCCTATTTCCGGCCCGACGATGTGGCGGTGTTCGATGCGCGCTACATGCTGGAGGAGGAGGATGGCACGCTGATCCTCCTCAACAATCGGGGCTTCCTGTGGGGCCGCAAGCCCGACACGATGGAAAAATTGCGCGACTGGGCCTTTCGCGAGGGCGAGCCAGTCCAGCAGCAGGACTATTATCTGCGCGGCAACCCCAGTTTCGAATGTTCGGTCGGCAAGCATGATTGGCTGACCAAGCATGTATTCGTGGGCGTCGGCGAGCGCCGCGCCGACGGCAATGTGTTGCGCTACTACGCGCTTACCTGACGGGAGATCGCCATGACCACCGCCGAGGAAACGCTCGAAGAACGCAACAGCCGCATCGTCATCGACATGTGGCAAAAGGTGATCCGCGAAGGGAGCCGCGAAGCGGTGCTGCGCTACATCGCGCCCGGCTATATCCAGCATAATGTCAACATGCCTTCGGGCCGGGAGCATCTGTTGCGGCTGGTCGACATCATCAAGGATACGCCAGCCGACTTCAATCCGCCCCGCCACAAGGAACTGGTCCGCACCGTGGCACAGGGCGATCATGTGGTGGTGATCTGGGAGCAGGAGCAGGACGATCCCAATCTTCCGGGCGCGACCTATACAGGCCATGCCTTCGACATGTTCCGGCTGGAAGATGGCATGATCGTCGAACATTGGGACGACACCCGCAAATGGCCAAAGCCCTGGTGATCGCAACATAACAGGGGAGCATGACATGAGGGAACGCATCACGAGTTTGAAGCCGGCCATCGATGCGGCCGACGGCCAGACCGCGCCCGTCATCGCGGCCGATCACGCGCAATTGCTGCACAGCGACGATCCCGTTCTCGCCGCCAACAAGCGGCTATGCTACGATATGTATCGCACCGTGCTGCAGGCAGGCCATGCCGACCGCGCACCGGATTTCATCGGCCCACACTACATCCAGCATAATCCCAATGTGGTGAGCGGCGTCGAAGCCTTGCAGGCCTTCATTCGCGGATCACGCCCACAGCGCGAGATTTTGCCGCACATCGAACTGCCGCTGGTATCGATCATCGCCGAGCGGGACATGGTGAACTTCACCTTCGTCCGCACCGAGAAAGACGGTGACGGCAAAAGCTATCACACCAGCTGGTTCGATCTGTTCCGCATCGAAAATGGCAGGATCGTCGAACATTGGGATCCCGCGATGAAGAGCGCGGACATGCTGAAACTCGACCCCAACGACAATAAGATCGGGCGTTAGCTTTTGCCCCGTGGGGCATTCCGACCCTCGCATCCATCACCATCGTCAGTCTCGAAGTGCGAACCGCGCATACAGAATCGATACAATCAATAATAACGAACGATATTATTATCATTCTTGCTCTTGCTCATATTGATAACGTTCGTTATGGTTATTGCACGACTAGCAAGCGGTTCCGCGGGCTAGAGTCGAGTGAAGGAGAGGTCTGCTATAGGGTGTCCGACCTTACCCGCGTGCAGCGTTGACGGTGGCAATAAGCCCTGATTCGCGGCATGATGGTAGTCGGCAATGCAGGCACTCCCTTGAGGCATTGGGGAGGAAATATGTCTAAAAATCAGCTGCTCTCGGTCCGGTTCGGCGTTGCCATTGGTGCGATGGCCTGGTCGATCGCCACGCCTGTCCTGGCGCAGGAAACAAATGCGGCCGCATCCGCGCGCGATGATCAGGGTATCAGCGATATCATCGTCACCGCACAGTTCCGCAATCAAAGCGTGCAGGAAGCGCCGCTTGCCATTACGGCCGTGGACGCATCGCTCATGGAAGCACGCAGCCAGACCAGCGTCGAGTCCGTCGCGCAGCGCGCGCCGAGCGTCACCTTCTCCGCTGGTGGTCAGGGCGGCGGCGCGCAGACCGCCGCCGTCAACATCCGGGGTATCGGTGCCACCGATTTCCAGTTCCCGAATGAACCTGGCGTCGGCATCTATATCGATGACGTCTATTATGGCATCAGTTCGGGTGCGGCGTTCGATCTGGTAGATCTGGACCGCATCGAGATTTTGCGGGGGCCACAAGGCACGCTGTCAGGCAAAAACTCCATCGGCGGGTCGATCAAACTCTTCTCCCGCCGTCCCGATGATGATTCCGACGCCTATGTCGAAGCCTTGTACGGCTCCTTCAACCGCGTGGGCCTGCGCGGCGCGACGAACTTCACCCTGGCGCAAGACAAGCTCTATGCGCGCATCTCCGGCCTGGCCCGTCATGTCGACGGCTTCTTCAAGCGGCTGGACTATGGCTGCGTTACCGGGGTTGCGGCCCCCGGCGGCACCTTCGCCTCGCCTGCCGATGATTGCGTGATCGGCACGGAGGGCGGCCAGAATATCTATGCCGTGCGCGGCGCCTTGCGTTGGATCGCATCCGACCGGATCGAGAATAACCTGATTGCCGATTTCACGCAGGACAGTTCGGAAGCATCGCCGGGCAAGGCGCTCTTCCTGCCCCCCGTCGATGGGCGCAATTATCTCACCGCGCCAAACAGCTACACAAGCTATGCCAATTACACCGGTCTTCCCGGCACAGCCAATCAATATACGAACAAGGGTCAGAGCAATCTGCGCAGTTGGGGCGTTTCCAACACGCTCGATATCACCCTGTCCGACATGTTTTCGTTAAAGTCGATCACGGCATACCGCTACGCCAAGGGTGCCAGCTCCTGGGATGCGGACAATTCGCCCGAAGATATCTCGAACAATGCGAGCGGATTCCTGCACGAACAGTTCACGCAGGAACTCCGCCTGTCCGCCGAATTCGGCGATATGCTCGAAGTCACGACCGGCGTTTATTATTATAAGGGCGACAGCAACCAGAGCGGACGCATCCAGGTCGGCGTCGCGGGTCTCGATTTCTTCTATGACGACCCGTTCGAACAGACGTCCAAATCCGCCTTTCTGCACGGCGTCCTTCATGCCACGGATCAGCTCAACATCACGGGCGGCATTCGCTATACCGACGAAGACAAAAGCTACACATTCCGCCGCATGAGCCCCATCCCCGGCCTGCCGACCGATCCTCGCGTCGCCTCGCTGGATGGCCTTGTCGGTGAATTTGCCGGCAAACGCTGGGACTATCGCGTCGCTGTGGATTATGAGGTCGCGCCGGACGTGCGCTTCTATGCGCAGGTCGCGACGGGCTTCAAGGGCGGCGGCGTCAATCCGCGCCCCTATCTCGCGCAACAGCTGGTTCCGTTCGAACAGGAAACCTCGACCAGCTATGAAGCCGGCTTCAAGAGCATGTGGCTTGATCGGAAACTGCGCCTGAACGGCGCCTATTATCACAATAGCTACAAAAATTATCAGGGGCTCACGTCGAGCTGCCCCGACATCAGCCCGCCCGGTTTCCCCTTCTGTTCGGCCACCCGGAACATCGGCGACGCCAAGATCGACGGTCTGGAACTGGAATTCGACGCGCGGCCCGTGCCTGGCCTCTCGATCGACGGCTCCGTCAGCTACACCGATTTCCGCTTCACAAGCGCGGCGTTGGGCAGCGGCATCATCCCCGGAACCACGGAGGCACCATTCGTCTCGAAGTGGAAATATGCGGCCGGCGTGCAATATGAGGTTGGGCTGGGCAAGCATGGCTCGCTCACGCCGCGCCTCGACTATACCTGGCAATCGAAGTTCGAAACAACGATCCCCAACAATATCCCGAACTTCGAATTCGGCCGCGTGGAATCGCGCGGGCTGCTCAATGCGCGCCTGACCTACCGCACGCCCGACGATGCATGGGAAGCGGCGCTGGCTGCTACCAACCTCACCGACGAATTTTACTTCGTGAACAAATATGACCGCTTAGCCCAATCAGGCAATGCCTATGGACAGCCGGGTCGTCCGCGCGAAATCATCTTCAGCGTGAAGCGCAAATTCTGACACGCCGCTCGGCGAATGAAGAGCGCCCCGTCCACATTGGCCGGGGCGCTCTCTTTGTTGGCCGGGGACTGTCAGGCGGCGGGGCTAGAGAAACTGCACCAATTCGATCTCATGCCCCTCCGGGTCATCGATCAACGCGACGCGCGTGCCCGGAATATTGAAAGGCGCGCGCTTGATCCTCGCCCCGGCCTTGATCGCCCGCGCGACAGCAGCATCGGCATCCTGCGTGACGAAGCCGATGACGCCCGCCGCTGGCCGCTCATCCCCATTTCCACCGGTCTTCCAGTTCAGCAGGCCCAGCATGAAGCCATGGCCCTCCTGCCGCAGCAGGACTTCCTCGAAATCGGCCTCATCGATGCGGATATGAACCGCCATATCGAAAACGGCCGTGTAGAAGGCGATCATGGAATCGAGATCGGCGACGTACAGCTTGATGAAGCTGAACTGCCCCGCGCTCATCGCAGCGTCAGCACCCAGCTGAAGGCCGGCTCGGCGGCACTGGCATAGGATAGCGGCTCGCATCGCTCGATCCCACCGATGGCCAATTCCGCAAACGCCTCCGGCCAGCGCCCGCCAGCCAGCCGCGCCAAGGTTGCAAGCGATGTCGCTTCGGGCACGCAGATCGGCACCATATCGCCTGCGACGCGATGCTGGATCAGCGAAATCCGGCGATAGCCCGCCTCCTGTGCAACCTCGCTCACCATCACCGCATCGGCCTGACGGGATACGCCGAAGAAGGCGGCTGGCCGGGTTTGAACCAAGGCCTGCACCTGGCGCACGCGGTCACCGTCCATCGGCTGAGCCGACCCGCCCAGCCTGCGGGCATGGTCGGCAAAGCGCGCGCTTGCAGCGAGACTCGTATCATAGAGCAGCACCGGCTGCCCTTCATGGGCCAGCACGGGCGAACGCAGCGTCGCAGCGGCGGCCGCAGCAATGGCGGCACCCGCAACCAGGCCGCGCCTCGACACCGGCATCATTGCCCGCTCTCCTTTTCGGCCGACAGATAATCGGCGATCTGCTTGAGTTCCGCATCGCTCGCCTCACCGCGCGAGATTGCGGGCATATTGCCGATGCCCATACGCGCCGCTTGCATGACGAACTCGGACGTCAGGTCCGTGCGCTTTTCAAGCAGTGGCTGCTCCGTCCGCCGCGCCAGCAGGCCAGTGCCCATGCCTGCGGGGCCATGACACATGGCGCATTTGTCCAGATATAGCCGCTCACCCGGCCCGGCGTTGGGCCGGGATGATATCGTCTCTGGCGCCGGCATGGGTGGTGGCCCCTTGCTCTGCTCGGTCGCGACAGCCTTGTTGTCCGCGCCGCTGCTGCACGCGCTGAACCCCAGCAGCATCAGTATCCCTGCCCGCCGCATTGCGCCCACGCCCATGCCGGTCATGCCTTCGCTCCCATCATCGACGTGGGCCAGATGCCGCTCTTGCCCGGCGCGATGATGCCCTGTGGATCGAGCGCATCCTTCACCGTGCGATTGAGCTTGGCGAGCGCGCCCCCATTGAAGTCATAGGTGTCCGCGACGGCATCCATATAATCGAGATGGGTGCGATACTCGCCATAGCCTTGCGCCTTGGCATCCGCGATCAGCCGCTTGAGGAAAGGATCGACCCGCTTCATCATCGCCGGATCATCCTTGTCCAGCAGCACCGCGTTCACATTGATGAGGTGGCGCTCGCCAAAGGCGAAGCTCGCCTGATAATCCATGCCAAACTCCTTGTAACAGGCATAGGTGCGCTGAAACTGCGCCAGTGCCGCCTTGCCTGATTGGGGCAGGATCGGCGAAAAGCCGATATGGCCGCCGCGCCCGCCATGCCAATTGGCATTCTGCATCGGAAAGGTCAGCGGCGTGCCGGTCCAGCCGGTCGCCTCGATCGGCTCTCCGGCTTTCCAGGTCGTGGGGCGCAGGCTCATCGGCTTGAGCTTGCCCATCTCCCGCTCCAGCACCGCATAGGCCGCCTTGTTCATATCCTCGCGGCCATAAAGGCGCAGGCTCACGCCCCACCAGCCGACATTGAACTTCTTGCGGATCGCCGCGATGACCTCGTCAGACAGGGCACCGGGCTTGTCCGTCCACTCGCCACGCGTCGTAAGGGTTGCCGCCGCGCGCAGCCAGTTGCCGATGGTCGGCGATTGCTGGAGCAGGCCTTCACGCCGCAAGGGCGCTAGCGCATCGACCAGCGGACCCAAATCCTCTGGCCGCTCAAATTCGATATCCATGCCCATCAGCGATTCCGGCGCGGGCATCAGCCACAGGCCCATCTTGGTCACGATGCCGAAGTTCGACTGCACGAACATCTGGTCCCATGATGGGCCAAAGCCGAATTTGTAGAGCTGCCATGTCGGCGCGCCATCGAGCGCGCCCATGCCGGTGCGCACAACCATCCCATCGGCCATCACCGCCTCGATGCCGCAAATCTTGGTCGTATGCTCGCCATAAGGCGTGTAGCCAACGCCGCGATCCAGCGCATTGCCCAGCACCGACCCCCAGCTATTGCCCGGCACCGACAGCCAGTGCTTCATGCCTTTCGATTTCAGGAAATCATACAGATCGTAGAAGCTGACCCCCGGCTCCAGCAAAACGGTGCCATTGGCCTCGTCATAGTCGATCTTCCGCATGCGCGAGAGATCGAGAATGACCGATCCCGCCAGCAAGGGCGCGCTGCCGCCATAGCCCAAATTTTTGCCGCGACTGATCGGCCAGAGCGGCAATTTGCGCTCCCTTGCCACCTTCAGGATCGCCTGGATTTCCTCGACGGTCGCTGGCGCGACAGCACCGGCGGGATGATGCAGGGCATCATCTACCGCGAACTTGTCCTGATAGGAGAGCTGATCCTCCTCGTTGAAAAACACATGGTCCACGCCGACGATCGCAGCGAAGGCTTGGCGTGCGGCGGCGGCTATGGCGGGGTCGAGCGGTTGCATGTCGGAACTGCCTTTCAGGTCAAATCAGGCCGGAGCCGTCCAGCGGGTGCGCGCCGGTGGCCGCGCCCCGCCATCGAGACGCAGCACCTCGGCATTGATGTAAGGATTGCGGATCAGGAACAGCGCCGCGTCTGCAAACTCTTCGGCGCGCCCGGCGCGCTTGGGGAATTCAGCACCATCGACCAGTTCCTCCACCAGATCGGGCGGCAAATGGGCCGTCATCGGCGTATCGAAAAAGCCGGGCGCAACGCCGACGCACCGAATGGCGTACCGGGAAAGATCGCGCGACCAGACAAGCGTGAGCGCCGCCAACGCTGCCTTGGACGCGGTATAGCTGCCCATGGCCTCCTGCCCCTCGAACGACGCGATCGAGCAGGCGTTCACTATGACGCCCCGCTCGCCGTCCGCGCTGTCAGGCGCGTTGCCGATCATGCGGTGCGCCACCACGCGCGTCACATGCATGGCCCCCATCAGGTTGACGTCCAGCACCCTACGGAAATCGGCGGCATTGCCCGGTGCATCCGGCGTCGCAATCGGACCGAGGCCGCCGATCCCGGCGCAATTAGCCAGAATGGCGATCGCGCCGTCCAGGCCGTCTAGCGCCTTTTCGACAGCCTGCGCGTCCGTAATATCACAGGCCAGAAATTGCGAACCGGCATCGGCCGGTGGGTGAACGTCCATCACGACCGTCCGCGCGCCCTCCGCCTGGAGTTTCGCAGCCAGCGCCGCGCCTAATCCAGACGCCCCTCCAGTAATGACCGCAAGCTTGCCCCTGGGATCCATCTCGCCTCGTTCCTTCGGTCATCGCCGACTCTTTTTTGATAACGATCGTTAGTATGTGAAAGGGCGCATGTGTGTCAAGGCGAGGTGGCCGGTCAGGATCAGACATGACCTCATGGAGAGATTTTCTGCCTGATCCACAAGGCGCAGTGGCCGAGAAGAAACGCTCATCTGATCTGCCCCCACCAAGCAGACCGGCTAGTTGGTAGCGAATATTACGCTCATCACTGCCATATCGGTGGAGCTTGAGCAAAGCGAAGCTGGAGGCTGCAGATGGAGTGAGGTGATTTCCACTCGTCACAGAAAGTGATCCGGCTGGAGGTGCTGATGTATGTCCGCTACCCGCTTAGCCTGCGGTGCGTAGAAGACCTGATCTTCGAGCGCGGCATCGATATCTGCAGACGCAATGGCTGCTTGCCGACAGGGGCCATGACGCCGACGAGTTCAATGATGCTTTGCGTCAAAGGGCATCAAGCCACGCATTCCTGGCCGAAGATCCCCGAACCGCCCGACCACACCACAAACGCCTCAAGGCATCTTGATCTTCTGGCTCTTATCAACGAGCCCTGACCTGAGTGAATAGCAATATCTTGAGAAGTGGGCATAATGAGCGAGAAGGTGCCGTTAAGGCCGCAGCGGTGGCCGGTTCCGCTCGCTATCTAGATCGAGGCGCGCTCCGCCGTTGCTTTGCGCGAGGAGCTTCGTTACCCCCGGCGGAGCACGAGGCGATCGACCGAGCGCTCAATTTAAGGAATAGGGATGTTGCGCGGTACAATGCCTGTTGAAAATAATAATCGAACAGCGATTTTCACGATCAGCTCAAATAATTACATGCCATATACTCGCACGCTGATAAATTCATCAGTCGCGGCACATCCTGACGCTGATCACTTTCTCTGCCTCGCCGATGCCAAGGTAGGGGCAAAAGACTTCTACCCTGAGAAGTGCCAGATTTTGGAAGCATCCGAGTTAGGAATACCGGATTTTCCCGGTTTTGCTTTTCGGTACGATATTATGGAGATGAACACGGCGGCCAAGCCGTATATGTTTCTGCATCTGTTTGAGCAGAACTATGATCGGGTTGTCTATTTCGATCCAGATATCAAAGTATATCGCGAAATCACGCCTGTTTTCGACGCTCTCGATGCCGGAGCGCGGGCGGTGTTCACGCCTCATCTGACGGAACCTGCCGAGACAACAACGCCGCCTGATGACATTACCATTATGCGCGCCGGGATCTACAATTTGGGCTTCGCCGCGTTTCGCCGCAGCGAAGGCGTCGAAGAGGTACTGCGCTGGTGGGCGCGCCGTCTGCGATACCAGTGCATCAATGCCCAAAATGACGGCATCTTCGTGGACCAGAAGTTCATGGATTTGGTTCCTGGCTTCCTTCCTGATGTCGCTATTTTGCGTAATACGACGCTTAATGCTGCCTATTGGAACCTCTTCCAACGATATCTCGAAGAAGATGGTGACGAAGATTGGCTGATGGATGGAGAGCCACTTATATTTTTCCACTTTAGTGGATATGATCCTCGGAATTCTCAACAGCTTTCTAAGCATACGACAATGTTTTCTGAAAATAATGGCGATGCGTTAATAAGCCTGTTGCATGACTATAAGAATGACCTGAAGAGAAATGGATTATATTCCACTCCAAAGGCAAATTATGTCTACGATTGTTTCAAAAGTGGAGCGAAGATACCGACATTCGTGCGCCACTATTTTCGAAATCAGCATCTTACATGGGACGGAAATCCATTTGAAAATTTCCAAAGCTATTTGGAGCAGCCCTCGCTAGGTACGGCGGAGGCTCCCGACGGGCTGGTATGTACTAATCTCATGCACGCCCTTTGGCAGACATCAGACTATCTGCGAGCCACGTACGATCTCACCACGGCGTCGGGCGTAACTGGCCTTTCTCAATGGTTCGTTCGGCATAGCCACCAATCGGGCATTGATCCTCGCCTTACGCACGCAATCGTAGAGCGGGTCAGCAATGCACGCAGGTGGAAGCAGAAGAATCGTCCTCCCGCAGCCCACTCTTCAGACACTGACATATCCGTTATTGGTTACCTCACGGCCAACACCGGGGTGGGTGAGGTTGGAAGACTGACCCTTAAATCTCTTGCCGGTTCCGGTCGTCGGGTTGATGGCATGGACATTGATCTGAATGTCGCCTCTTCGCGCACTAACATGGAGGTGGAGGCCTTCTTGAGCGATAAGCCGGGCGGTCGTTTGCACCTATTTAATATCAATGCCGATCAACTGCCGTTGGTGCAGAGCAGCTATAACGACCGCTTAGGGAACGACGCATATCGCGTTGCAATGCCATTTTGGGAACTTGCCGACTTTCCCGATGCCTGGATTAGCTCTTTCGATCATGTCGACGAGATATGGGCTCCTTCCCGATTCATCCAATCGGGCCTTGTCATGAAGACAAATAAGCCGGTGATCCACATGCCTGTCTCGCTTGATTTTACGACTGACCAAATCTTTGATCGTAAATCCTTGAGGTTGCCGGAGGAACGCTTCATTTTCCTTTTCTCCTTCGACTTCCTTTCATTCAGAAGTCGGAAAAATCCTGAAGCTGTCATCGCTGCTTTCAGTGCAGCCTTCAAAGGAACTTATTATAGCGACCATGTTTCTCTGGTCATAAAATGCGTGAACTCGCATCATGTACCGGACGAATTGAAGCGTATCCGCGATGCAATAGACAATAGCCTAGACGTGCATATCCTGGAAGCGGAACTAACCCGCGCCGAGATGCTCGGATTGGTGCAGGCTGCCGATTGCGTTGTGTCCCTGCACCGCAGCGAAGGGTTGGGGCTGCTTATTGCCGAAGCTATGGCACTTGGCACGCCCGTCATCGCGACGGACTACTCGGCCACGACCGACCTAGTGACAACCGACACCGGCTATCCGGTCGAATATAAGCTCAAAGAACTAAAGGCCGGCGATTATCCGTTCGCGGCAGGCCAGGTATGGGCAGACCCGGACATCTCCCACGCTGCCTGGCAGATGAGGAAGGCCGTAGATGACGCGAACGACAATGATGAGATGTTGGAACGCGCACGAGCCAAAATCATTGCCAACCATGGAACTGAAGCGGTGATCCGCGCCCAAGAGCGTCGTTTGCAAGAGCTGGGATTGTAAGACAGATGACTAACGGCACAGGTCGATTGAACGATGGGAACAATGAAATTATGGATGAAGGCGAACGTAAAGGCGTGACCGTGCGCAGCGATACGTCAGATAAAAGCCCGACTATCTCGAAAGTCAAACAGGTGGGAGTAGACACACGCAGTCGGGAAGCGTTCGAGTTGCTTAAGCTTGGCGAAGCAATTTGCAACCTCCAGGTAGATCAGCGCAAGATGCGGCTGAACGCCGAGGACATGCGGTTTGAACGGGATCGTTACAAGGCATCGGCGGCGGCGTTTCAGGATAAATTGGCGGCCGCTTTGAATGAAAATGGTAGATTGCGTGATTTGCGTGAAGTGCTCGCGACCTTGTCAATCGAGACCAGTGCAGCCTTGGCGGAACGAGAGAATGAACGTGCCCGCCTGATCGCTGCTTTGGATGAAAGTGAAATGCGCCTTGCTATGATGCAGCAGGAGAATGAGCGTCTGCAAAGCGAGTTGATCGACTCCAGAGATAAGGCCGAAGTCATGCGCCAAAAATATATAGAAATGACAATCAATATTATAAAAGAGGCAAATTCAGGCGACGTCGATAGCTCTGATGGCCATGCCTCAAATTAGATTTCTGCGGGTATAAAATCTACCGCCAAAAAGGCAAATATAGTTATAAATATGAGGGCAGTGATATGGCCATGAGCCGTGAAGATGTGATTTGGATCTACAAAATTTTTCTCGGTCGCGAGCCTGAGAGTGAGGATGCAATCGCGCATCAATTGAATATCGGGACATCCCGTATTGAGATGATTGCGCAAATAATCGAAAGCGAAGAATTTGCAGGAAAACATATAGTACGGTGACCCTGACGGTAGATCTGTCGCACTAGGCTGTCGCTAGTGAAGGTAATCACGCCTTCAAAATATCTAGCAGATACTCAAATATCTAGCAGATTCTCCAGGATCGTAGTCATCATTGATTGCGCCGTGTGACAGGTCATCCACCGTAATAGGATTCATTAGTGCTGTATAGGGGTTTGCACTGGTAACAGAAATGGATTGCTGCGCCAGATGCGGCAGCCCTATTCCCACATGGCTTTTTAGCAGTGCCGTAGATGATAATTCACATCGCACTCGACGGGTTTGTTAAAAATATATCTGTTTACGAATTATGCATTTCTGCATTATTTTATTTTTCATCCGATAAAATCGTTTAATTGATATTAGTATATAAATATTTCTATCTGCTAATTGATTATCAGGAAAATCAATGACAGTTCGCAAACATAATGATGAAATTTTCAAGCCGATATTCTTACATTCATCATTCCGAACTGGAAGCACTTGGCTTTGGTCTAAGTTCAGAGAAAATCCCAAATGTTATTGCTACTATGAAATATTCAACGAAATTCTTGAAGATATAAATTTCAAGAATATTCTTCAATCTCCTTCGACTTGGAATTCCCACCACCCAGCAGGTGCGCCCTATTTTTCAGAATTCAGCCCACTTCTCAAGAAAGTCAAAGGCATAGAGGGCTTTGACCAAGAAATGGCGTTTTCAGATTTTTTTCTGGAATTAAATGGCGACCGTGACCGAGTTAATAAAACAAGCGCCTATCTTGCTTCTCTTGTGAATCTGGCACAGCAGAATCGCCGAGTGCCCGTTCTATCTTGTACGCGAAGCATCGCACGCGTTGATATGATAAAGAGCCAAATTGGCGGCACACACATTTTTATCAAGAGAAGCCTTCTTAACCAATGGTTTTCTTACTCAAATCAATCACAAAATTGCAATCCATATTTTTTTAAAACAATTTTGAAAACAGTAAATTCAAAAAATCAGAAAGATTTTATATTAAAAATCAAAAGTTTTTTGGCGGAAAATATTTCCGGTGAAGTTTATTCAAAAGACGATCATGATATCCTACTTATCGGTTTTTTATGTATTCATATTTACATGAACTTTAGATATAAAGATCATTTTGATATAAAAATTGACTTCAGCAAGTCCCCATCAAAATCTGATTTAGACATAGCTGAGCGTATGATCATGGATCATACATCTTTAAGCGTCGATCTGTCTGACTACAGCGATATCATTTCAGCACCGCAAAGATTGATCGAGGACATAGATCGCGTCGTTAGCATGGTGCGCTCACTGTTTGCGCAAGGTATCGATGGCACCAATGACGATATGCTTCGCCTTGCCGTAGATAGCGAACTTGCAGCCTTTCGGGAAGGGTATGAGCAATATTGTCGCATAGCGGGATCAGCGCATCTTCAACTGGAAATGGGTGACGTTGCTCACAGGCATTTGCAGGAGCGTTTTAATGCCGTTACCGATGAACTGAATGAGACTCAGTCCGCCGCCAACCGACAAGCGGAGGAATTGGCGGCGCGGATAAAGACCGCATCAGACGATCTGGAAAATAGTGTCTTGCGCCTACAAGAAGCAGAACGGGATTTGCAGGCAGAGCGTCCGCTCCATCAATCGCTGACCGATCAATTGGCACAGGCCATGGGGCGGATTGAAACGCTGGAGCAAGAGTTGGCGCAGAGCCGGGCGTATTATGGCGAGCTTGATCGCCGATATGCGGAGAGCGAACAGGGCCGCATATCCGTCGCGGCAGAAATGCAGGCAGCCCAGGAAAAATGCGCTGCCCTCGAACATGATGTTCAGCAGGCAGCGAATAGAGCGCGGGCGCTCAGCGACCAGCTCGATGCGGCAGAGGCTGATAAGCAGGCGCACCATCAGTCGCTGACCGGTCAATTGGCACAGGCCATGGGGCGGATTGAAACGCTGGAGCAAGAGTTGGCGCAAAGCCGGGCCTATTATGGCGCGCTTGAACGCCGATATGCGGAGAGCGAACAGGGCCGCATATCCGTTGCGGCTAAAATGCAGGCAGCCTTGGAAAGATGTTCCGCTCTTGAACATGATGTTCAGCAGGCAAACCATGCGCTCGAACAGCAACGCGGAGAAATGCATCAGGTTCTCGCCGAAATTGAGTTTATTTCTAGCGGAAGGGCAGAAGAGTATGATGCCTTTGATCGCCGATGGTCTACTATGATGAATAGAATTAATAATAATTCATCTAAATAATAATAATTATGAATATTTTTGGTTAAATTTTCAACATTCTATATAATAATATAAATATATGACGGACGAAAAAAATATGTCATTTTGACGAAACACTTGATCCACTGGTGTACGGCAGAGAGGTTGTGGACGCTCTCGAACGAGAGAGCAGTCTTGTTATAGCGGGTAGCGATACAACGCTATTGATTGAGCACGCCAAACATTCGATTGACGCTATTTCAGTCCTTTTAGCGCCGATATTCGAGATGTTCAGGCAGCTTGCGGTTCAAGCGTGGTCGAGACATCTTTCCAATCAAGCGCAGCCCGTCTCAGCGAAAATCTGTGCTTCCAATCGACGGCGAACTTTCAGCGCGCCATTGTCAATTCGCGCGCTGATCTCGGTCGGCAGCGTTGCACCCGATTGCAGCACGGCTTCGATTGTTTCGATGGCATCGATGTCTTCGGGCTGTATGCGCGTACCCATTCCCAGGTTCATCGTGGCCAGGGCTGGATTGTCGAGGCCGAAATTACGTGCGGTATTGACGAAATAGTGCAGCCGGGTCGGCGATGCAGGCGTGATCATGTGCAGAAAATTCTGAATGCCCAGCACGGTGCCACTAGCGGCGTCGCTTATAGCGCCACCGGTGCGGATCAGGCAGGGGCCGAGATATTCTGCATCAAACTGCTGATGGACCGGCCCTTTCTGATGGGGGAATTGCATCTGGATCAGCGGATTGAGCGGCAGGTTCTGACCGTTGCGCTGGACGGTAAGGCTGCGCTCGGTCTCGGCCAGCGTGACCGGAATTTCGACCACCTTGCTCCCGCCCGGAATGGTGTTGGCGTGAATGAAGGTGACATGGCTGAGATCGAGCAGATTTTCGATCAAGAGCGTGTAACGCGCATCGACGGTGGCAAGCGGATGCTGTTCAACGACCCAGTCGAGATTGCCAGGTCCGATCGCTTCCATATCGGGGATCAGGCCAGGATCGGCGAGGCTTTCTTGTCCGGTCCAGATCCACAGCAGATTGCCTCGTTCCACGATCGGGTAGCGGCGCAGAGCTGATTTTTGCGGCACATTTTTCTGGCTGGGCACAAACTGGCAATGCCCGTCAGCAGCAAAAGTAAAGCCGTGATACCCACATTGCACGGCATCCCCGACCAAGCGCCCGCGTTCCAGCGGGAAGGCGCGATGGGGACAGATGCCTGCCAGCGCAACCGGATCACCATTTTCTGTGCGATAGAACAGCACCGGCTCGCCCAGAATGTCCCTGGCCAGCAACGTCCGGCCCAGTTCCGATGCGTAGGCCGCGACCCACCATTGGTTACGCGGATAGGGTTGATCAGCGGCAAGCGGATACATGGCTCTCTCCCAAGACGGTTCAGTTTTTCACGAGTCTAGTGTTTGTCATATGACCAAGATATTTGTCAACCGACAAACTTGACCCTTGCGCCGGGCGTGCGGGACCGGCAAACGGGGCGGATGAATAAAGGAAAGAAGCCGCCAAAGGACAGCAGTCCCGCCCGCTATGATGGTCAGGAAAATCGACGGCTCGTTCTCGATGCAGCGCTGCGGGTTTTTTCGGATCTGGGCTTTGAAGGCGCCAGTACGCGGGCGATAGCGGCGGCGGCGGGTATCGAGCAGGGCCATCTTGCCTATTATTTCCCTTCGAAAATGGCGCTTTGGCAGCAGGTTATCGAAACATTCGCACGTCAGGGCGAGGCATATCTAAGGGCGCATCTAACGCCTGATGCGCTGGCCAACCCCGTCGCTACCGCCCATAAGGTTTTGCCGGACTTTCTGCGGACCTTCGCGTCAAATCCCCGCCTGACGCGCCTGATGCTTCAGGAATTTTCTGTCCTGTCGGCACGCCACGAATGGGTGGTCGCCAATTTCGGCCAACCGGTTTGGCGGTTGCTCGAACCTTTGTTCGACGGGTTGCAGGCGCAACGCCGACTGGCGGGTGCAGAGCCGGTCATGGCCTATTTCACACTGATCGGTGCCGCACTGATAACATTCGGCAACCCGGAACTGATCGCGCGACTCGCAGGGGTGGAGGCAAACGAAACCCAATGGGTGGATAAGGCTATTGACCATATGCTGGTGCCCATTTTCGCTTCTGCCTGACCAAGCGCTCCCTTCGCCAGCGATACGCTTGGGCAATGAACGGGATCAGCGCTGCATCCGGTTTTACTGTGGAACTATTATGGTGACCGCGAGCCGCGCCGCCATCTGTCCGGTGTCGCAATGGATAGTGATACCTTTCTGTCCGACCTCGACACGCATGAGCAGTGCGCAAGGGTAGCGCAGTCCCTGCCCCGCAGCTTGACCGCAATTTCTACGCTCGTCTGCTCGACCACGGGCTGTCTGTGAGGACAGATCGCAAGCTAGTGCCCCACCCTTCCTGCCCGAAGTGCATCCAGTTGCCCCGGTTCCACTGCGGCCTGACGTCTGCCTATCGATCGATGTAGATCGGGTTGGAATAGAACCACAGGTCGTTCCAGGGATTTTCGCCCACGGGGTCGGGACCGGGTTCGGTTTGCGTCGTGTTCGTGCCACGGACGCGGAGGTAGCGGGGCATGTCCTGTGCGCCGATGCGGTGTTCGACGACGTGATAATCGCCTTCCTGCTTCCATTGCTGGGCGGTGAAGCGGCGAATGACCTTGGCCGTCGCGTTGCGATCACCCGCCGCTGCGGAGGGGCCGCCTGCGATGAGGTCGACATGATCCAGCTTTGGCACGTCGCCATGGGCGTTCGCCGTGCGGGCCGGTCGCCATCGGATTGTCACGACGATGTCCTCGCCGCCCGGCACGGCGAGCGTATCGCCAATGGCGGCAGGCTGACCGGGCATCCGTACGCGGGCCGCCGTAAAATCCAGCGCGTCGATAAGGTCGCCCGTCACCGCGAAGACGCGCCCGCTACGCAAGCCGTCCAGAATGTCCGCGCCGGTCGGTGTCGCCAACACCCATGTCTTGGCATATTCGCCGGGCCAGAAATCGGCCCCGCCCGCCGTCCAGTGGCCATGCGAATCCGACGTGGCCGTGATCGTCCAGTGCAGCCCCTGGCCAAGCAGGGCATCCCATCCGCCGCCAAGCGTGGCGACCATCTGATCGAAGCCGCCCATCGTGGGATATCCACCATAGAGGCCGCGCGACCCGTGCGCTGCGTCCAGTCCCGGCTTGGAGGCTGCCGCCTGATGCCCAGGAGCACCCTCCATGCCGATCGCGACATGGGGCGCGGCATCATGCCAGGCCCGATATTCGGCGGGCGCATGAAGCCCCCATTGGCCAAGGCCCGTCGCCGTTCGTGACGGATGAGTGCCGATGACGACAGGGGCATTCGGCAAGTCGGCCATATAGCCGAGGGCCGCGATCATGCGGGACTTGGTGTTGCGGGCCGGGTCGGCCGGGAACGCCTCGCGCTTGCCGAAGCGCGATTCGATAGCGCGCAACGTATCGCGCTCCTGCGCGTCGATCGGCAGGATCAGGCTGGCATGTTCGCCGCCGGGCACGTCGAACTCGGCGCCGTAGAACAGGACGAGGTCCGACACGGCCTTGCGTGCCGCGACGACATCGGGCCAAGCGCGGTCATGGTTGAGGACCGAATGACGGGGTCCGCCATGGTCCGTCGACACCATCCATGACAGGCCGAAACGGCGCGCCATCCGGGCGTTTTCGACAATGGTGTGCGACGAGTCGCCGCCGATGATCGGCGCGGGCGGCGCATGGGGATGGGCCGGGTCGGCGCGATATTGCGCGCTGTAGATGCTATGCACATGATGGTCGCCCGCAAGCCAGCGGCGACCATCGGCGGGACGAGCCTGTACCGGCCCTGCCAGGGCGCACAGGGCGAACGACCCGATGACGAACATGCGGTACATGCAGCTTCCTCGTCGAAAAATCCGTTTTGGGGGCGTGCCGCACCGTATCGAGGCGATGGCCCCGCCACGGTGCGGCAACAGCGGCCAGGGTCAGAATTTGGCGCGGACGCCGAAGTTGACCGTGCGGCCGAATGTGTGGATTTCGCTGACTTCCTGCTCCGTTCCGGCGAAGGACACCTGGCGCTGGTCGAACAGGTTCACCGCCTGCACGAACATCTCCACATTGGGCTTGATCTGATAGCTGGCGCCCAGATCGACGATACCGAACCCCTTTTGATAATAGGGCACGACATCTTCCGGGCTGGGCAGCGATGTGACCACCGCCCCGGCATCCGTCATATAATCGCTGCGATAGGTGTAGCTGAGGTTGATTTCGAACGGCCCCGATTCGAAGAAGGGCGTGATCGAATAGCTGACGTCGGACACGCCCTGGATACCTGCCGACTGAAGGCCGACGCCCGTGCGATCAAGCTCCAGCTTCGACGTGGCGAAGGTCGCGGTCGCCGTGACCCCCAGGCCGAATGGCAGCTTTTTCGTATAGCCGAACTCGATGCCGGATATGGTGGCATCCCCGACATTGGTCGGCGTCGACACCAGAATATCCACCGGCAGCGTCGATCCGTCGTTGACGGCAAAGGCCAGCGTGCGCGTCTCGAAATCCGACGCGACATAATCGCTGATGTCCTTGTGGAACGCTGCGACCGTGAACGCGCCGAACTTGTCGAAATACCATTCGAAGGAAACGTCCAGGTTCCACGACGTATAGGGACGCAGGTTCGGATTGCCCGCCGCTGCGGTCAGGTTGAGCGTCGGGTCAGCGAGCGCCGCCGCGCCTTCGTTGAAGATGCTCGTCACCGTCACGCTGTTCGTGTTGATGGAATTGCGCAATTCCGACAGCGACGGCCGCGTCATCGTCCGGGCGACGCCAAGCCGCAACTGCATATTGTCCGCGATTTCGAACATGGCGTTGGCGCTGGGCAGGAACTCGCCATAGCTCGCCTTGGTGGTGGTCGGCGTCACCTGCGTCGTCACCCCGCCCGCGCCATCGGAAACGGGCGCTATCGTCGTGCCGCGAACATTGGTGCGGGTGCGCACATAGCGCAGGCCGAAATTGCCGGTGACCGGGACGTTGCCGACAATCGATTCGAAGTCGAGCCGACCATAGCCCGCCAGGATCTTTTCGCCGATCCGGTAGGAATTTTGGAGGTCGGCCGCCGTCGGATCAAGGTCGTAGGCGCTGGGGCTGACGCCGTCATATTCGCTGCCCAGCGTATAGGCCTGGTTGAACAACGCCCAATCGACGCTGCCCCATGTCTGGCGATTGGCGATCGATTGGTCGAAGGCGTTGCTGGCCACCGGATATTGCAGGAACGCATCCGTCCGGGTCGCGCCGCTCCGCAGCACGGCATTGTTGCGATCACGACGCTGATAATCGCGATAGCGATCGGACAGCTGCCCACCGAAACGCAGCCGCGTGAAGTTCACGCCACCCAGGCCGAAATCGATGTCGCGCGCTATATTGACGATGGCGCTCTTGTCTTCGTCTTCCGAATTGATCGGCCGGATCGCAAAGCTTTCGAACGGCATGACCGACGGATCGGTCAGGTCAAGATCGGTGTAGAGCGATGTGATGCGCTGATTGCCCAGCACGTCGCCGCGAAAATCGAAGGTCAGATTGCCGCCCGCACCGCTGCGGGTGCGATATTGTACCCGCTGGATCGGCGTGTCGAGACCGCTGCGCGCCCGCGCATAGCTGACCCGCGGTTCGATCTGCCAGCCCCCAAGGTCCAGCTTCATCGTCGCATTGAGCTGCAGATTCTGGTGCGACTGATCCATATTTTCGCTGTAGTTGCGGATGCGCGCGCCCCGGATCGTGCCCGCGACCAGCCGTCCGTCCTCGACCACCGCACTGGACAGGTCGAGCCGCGACAATTCGTTGGGAATATAATAGGTCAGCCGCTGTTCGACCGTCTTGTTGTTGAACTGCGAATAGAGGCCGTTAATGTCGATCTCGAACGTGGATGACGGACGCCATTGGACGCCCAGCACCGCACTGATCCGCTCGCGATCCTCAAGCTCCAGATAGGGCTGCGCATCGCCTGGCACGCGCAACGTGCCCAGGCCCTCGACCTCCGCTTCCTGCCACCCCATGCGCAGGCGGTCGAACTGCACCTCGCGCCGCGAATAGGACAGCCCGCCCAGCAGGCCGAAAGTGCCGTCCGCATTGCGCCAGCCCCCCGATATCGTGCCATTGGGATTGACCGTGTCGGTGCGCTCTTCATACCCCGCATAGGCATTGGCGGCGATAAACGATGGGCGATCGAGCGGCTTGATCAGGCGGATATCGACCGACGATCCGATCCCGCTTTCGACCAGGTCGGCGGTGGGCGACTTGACCACCACCACACTGTCGATCAATGTCGCGGGCAGGATTTGCAGACGGAACTGACGCCCCGACTGGCCCGAATTGCGGATATTCTCGTTATAAGCGAGCGGCATGCCGTCGAACGTGACCGACTGGAAATTCGGCCCCAGGCCGCGCACGCTGATGAACTGCCCCTCGCCCGCCTCGCGGACGATGGTAACGCCGGGCACGCGCTGCAAAGCCTCGGCCACGTTGAACGCCGGCAGCTTGCCGATATCGGCCGCGACGACCGCATCCGCGATCGAATCGGCTTTACGCTTCAAATCGAGCGACCGGCCGACGCCTTCGGAAAAGCTGGCCGTCACGACGATATTGTTGCTCGCAGCCGAATCAAGGTTGGCGCTTGCCGGCGTTTCTGCGGCCGCCGCCGTCTGAGGGCGAACGATCAGCGCCCCCGCGCGATCACGCACGACGACGAGCGACGTGCCCGCGACCAGTCGGCGTGCCGCCGTTTCCGCGTCAAACATGCCCGACAAAGCGGGTGCCCGCAGTTGCGCCACGGCGTCGCGCGTGAAGAGGATGTCCTGACCGCTCTGGCGCGCCAGCTGTTCAAGCGCGCTGGCCATCGGCTGGGCTGCCATGGTCACGCGCATCTGGCGCGACTGGCCCTGCGTCTGCGCCTGCAGCGTGGCCGACATCGCCATGGAGGAAAGCGTGAGGGCGAGCGCCGCCGATCGGCAAAGCTGCCGTTTCAAACTGATCATAATGTGATGTCCCTGTTCGGCGTTCCCCGCGAGCGCCGCTTATATCCTCGTCGCTGGGGCTCGGTATTTCCCCACCCCCCGCATGCAAATAAAATCAGTACATGCTGGCGATGCGGACGGCGTCGGCCTGTGCGGTGACGCGAATGGGCAGCAGGACGGCGAGCGAGCGGGCGAAGGCTTCGGGATCACCG
This sequence comes from Sphingobium sp. KKT206, assembly GCF_055640555.1. NCBI lineage: Bacteria > Pseudomonadati > Pseudomonadota > Alphaproteobacteria > Sphingomonadales > Sphingobiaceae > Sphingobium > Sphingobium sp. KKT206. The sequence goes on along the minus strand of NZ_CM145764.1, from coordinate 3,509,945 downwards.
ACGCTGTAGACGCCACTGACGCGCATGGCCGCAGCCTTGGCGTCGGACACGACCAGCGCCCGTTCGGCGTAGCGGTTCATCTCCGCCGCCGCCTCGGCGACCGTCTGATCGCGGAAGGCCAGGCGACCGCTCTGCCACGCCGTCAGGTCTTCCAGTTCCGGCCGGTCGAGTTGATCGGGATGCCCGGCCGTCATGGCGATGCGATGCCCTTGCGACAGCAGGACCGGCGCCTGCATCGCCTCGACACGGGCGCTGCCCTGAATAGCCGTCAGCATCACTTGATCGTCATCGCGGCGCAGATCGAGCCGGGCCACGTCCGCCACCGCCCGCCTGTCACCCGCCTCGATGACGAAGGGCCGCGGATCGCGGGCGATATCCAGGTTGATGCGACCCGTTTCGAGCGAGAGCAGGCGCATGGTTTCGCGCGCCCGGAACCGGATCTGCGTATTGGTGTCCAGCATGACGCGGGTGCCGTCATCCAGCATCAGGCGGCGCTGTTCGCCAACGCCTGTCCGGTACACGCCAGCCTGCGCCTGCTGCCATCCGACCGTCAGCCCCGCGGACAGGATGATTCCGACGCCCCCGGCCATGACGGCCCGGCGCGACAATCGCTGCGGCGCGGGCGCGCTGCGTGGATCGTCGCGAAGGCCGCCGACGGCGTCCCAGACGGTGGAGCTGTGATCGAAGGCGAGGGCATGGGACGGATCAGCATTCAACCAGGCGCGAAATGCCGCTTCGTCCTGGGTGGATCGGTTGTCGGCGTGTAAGCGCGCAAGCCAATCCGCTGCCTGCCGGTTCACATTTTCCGGCTTGCTGCGGAAGTTCACGTCACCAATGCTCCATCCATTCGGCCAGATGCGCCATCGCTTTTGCGATATGTTTTTCGACTGCGCTCTGGCTGATCCCCAACTCCTCGGCGATCTCGCGATATTTACGCCCGTCCAGGCGATACATCAAGAAAATCTGGCGGGTACGGGGGCTGAGTTGCGCGACCCCGCCGCGCACATGGTCCAGACGTTCTCGCGCGATCATCACTTCGTCCTGCAGGGGGAAGCTGTCTGCGACGCTGTCGCTCGTGGTTTCCGCCACGATCGTCGAACCGACCCGCCGTTCCCGGCGATAGGCATCGATACCGCGATTGGCCGCGATCCGCGCGAGCAAGGCTTCGGCATTGTCGGCCTGTGTCCGCCGCGCCGCCACGCTGAGCCACGCATCCTGCAGCAGATCGTCGGCATCGTCGCGCCGGGTCATGCGCGCAATCTGATTGCGCAGCCTGACCCAGCTAAAGCCCAGCGCCCCTTCGCGCGTCGATGCCTTTGAACATTCCATCGCCGCGCGTCTAGGAATGGGGCGATACGATTTCATGACAGATCGGCGTCAGCATCATGACATGCACGGCGATGCGGGACATCCTGCACGAGGCGTCCGGCGGGCGTCTCCTATTCCACGAAGGGCGCAAGCACTTGCTGGACGCGAAGCCGTTCGGGAATCTGGTCCGCGCCGATCACGCGGTCGATCTGTTCATGGGCATGATAGATGCGGCGCTCCTGATAGTTGAGCACGATCGAGCGGAAGGCTGGGGATTCGGCCGACAGCTGAACGCTCGGCAGGTAGGTCAGATCTTCATCGAGAATGAAGTTGAAGGCCTCGATCTTCTGCTTCCACGCCTCCGGCAATGCGCTTTCGCCATGCGGCAATCCGAACCAGATGACTTCGAAGCGGCTGGTGTTGATCCCCGTGGGCCAGAACAGCAGCAAGGGAAAGCCATTGGCATAGACCGGCGTGGTCAGGTTCGGGAAGGCGGTGAAGGCGGTCACGAACTGCCGGGGGATCGGGCCGACGCTCGGTATATCGGCGATCCCGCCCATACCCATGCTGAAACCGGTTTCCTCCGACACGTCGGCCGTCGGCTGAAAGCCATCATTCCACGGCAGGATGTTGCGCGAGTGGCCGTTTTTGAACAGCGACATCACCGTGCCATGATGATCGACCGCGCATTTGGGGCCAGGCAGGCCGACGCTGCCCCGGTGAACCGAAACGAAGTGATAATTTTCGGCGAAGGCGTCCATCAGGACTTTCCAATTACACGCCACGTCATAGCTGTAGCTGGTGATGTAGCTGAGCTTGTCGAGGTCGAATTGGGCCAACTGGCCCGGCAAGACACCCAGATATTGCTGGAGCGGTTCCGCATCGGGCTCGGCATTGATGAATATCCAGCCGCCCCATGTTTCGCATCGCAGCTTCACCAGGCCGCGCTTCGATTTGTCCAGCCCGTCGAAATCCCGGCTGTCCGGTACGCCGAGCAGTTCGCCGTCCAGATTATAGGTCCAGGCGTGGTAGCCGCAGATCAGCCGCTTGCCCAGGCACGTCCCCTGACGCTCCTGTACGATGCAGCCGCCACGGTGCGAGCAGGTATTGTAGAAGGCGTTGAAGCCGTTTTCCGTCCGCACGACGATGACCGGCATGCCGGGGACGCCCTCGAACTTGAGAAAGCTGCCGACTTTGGGAAACTGATCCTTGTGCCCGGCATAGAGCCAACTGCGCTGCCAGAGATATTTCAGTTCGAGCTGATAGAATTCCGGCGAAATATAGCGCTCGGCCGGGATGTCCGGCAATGGAGGAAAGCCCTCCGGATAGCCCTTACGCCCCTTCTCATAGTCGACGCGTTGCTGCAGCCCCTCGATCGTTTCCATGACGTTGATCTCATCCTCCCATAGATACCCCGTGCATTATTCTGCATTCATGGGGCAGCGGCCGTGCCTGCGGACCACGCAAGGCTGGCCTGGCGCGAGGGAAAGATAGGGCAGGCGGGCGCGGCCCGGCTACGAACATAAATGATAGGTAGGGCGACGGCGATCACAGAGACGTTGAATTCCAGGGACACCGCCAAGCGAGCATATGCCTTGTCCCGATCAGGTGACACGCCAGACCCAAAGCCGGATGGAATCGGGATAGCGCCCGCCCGAACAGACGAAGATGCTGCTATTGAGCCATGCATAGGGACCGAGCGGCGCGATGAATTCGGGTATGGTGCGAAAATAATAGGCTGACGGATCGACCGTGTCACCGGCTGCCAGGCGGGCCATGACCTCGGCAGGCCCGTGGCGCAGGCCGCGATTGCGGATCTGGATGATGGTGCCGTCATCGGTTTCGATGCCATAGGTTGCATCCGCGACGGTGACGCCATCGGACCGCAGAAGTTGCCAATCGCTGCCTCCGCCAAGGATGCGGCCACGGATATGCGGCCCTTCGACCGTGCCCGACAGGATGGGGATGATCCGCCGCATGCCATCGGGCGTTTCCCCGATCGGAATGGGTGCGGCCAGTTCGGCGCTGGCCGCATAGACGAACGCCAACCCTGGTCGAATGGCGTCGGCGGGCACGGCATCTTCAGGAGACATGGGCATCCTCATTTGCAAGGCCCGTACAGGATATCACGTCCTGCCCGGCGCTTAGCTGGAACAATAGGTCGACATGATCCGGCAGGTCGGCGACCATGTGGCGAGTCACACGCTCATAATGGCTGACGAACCGCGCGACTGCGGCGTCGTCCATGATCCCCGGCGCATCCGGCGCGGTCGCCCGCAGCTTATGTTCCTGGAGCAACCGGTTTTTCAAAACATGGTCGAAAGACGGCGGCTTCAACATCACCAGATGATCGATCATCGCGAACCACTGCGCATAGCATGTCTCAAGAGCGCTGTTCACATGACGCCGCCAGATGCCGTCGGGATCCTCCTGCGCCTCCAGCGCATTGAGCGGCTGCTCCAGGGCGGCGGCAGGCTGCGGGCGCGCGCCCACGCACCAGCCTTCGAACAGCAGGATATCGACCTCGCCCGCATGGCGCGTCCAGTCGGCCTGCGGCAACCGGTCGTCCAACGCCTTGCTGAACCGCGGGATCAGCGTGTCTCGACCGGCGACCATAGCCTCCAGCAGCGCCATGCCCGCATCGACATCATGCGTGCCGGGCACCCCGCGCGTGCGGAACAGGGGGTGGACGTCCCTCGCCATTTGATCCCGCGCCTGCAACGGCAGGTAAAGATCGTCCAGGGAGACGACCGCCGCCGACAGCCCCTGTTCGGGCAACAGTGATGCCTGGAGAAAGCGGCAGACCGTGGATTTCCCGCTGCCCTGCGCACCGTTGATCCCGATGATGAGGGGCCGTCCGGCCGATGCATGCCAATGTGCGATCTGCCGTGCGAGCGGCCGCCACCAGCGATCGACCATCGCCGCATAGGATGGCGGCAATCGCTCGGCGGCGATGAGATCGTCGATGGCGGTCGCCATTACAGGCTGTCCTGAGGCACCCGCCCCTCCCTCCAGTCGTCGAGATTGGCGAGCGCGCGCAGGCCCATCGCCTCCCGCGTCTCCCGCGTCGCGCTGCCCAGATGGGGAAGGAGTACCGTGTTCGGCGCGTCGCGCAGGCGTTGGGAGACATGGGGTTCGCCGACGAAGACATCGAGGCCCGCGCCACCGATCCGCCCGGCTTCCAGCGCATCGACCAGCGCGTCTTCATCGACCACGTCGCCGCGCGCGGTGTTGATCAGGATCGCATGGGGCGCCATCTGCGCGAAGATGGCCCCATCGATGATGTTGCGGGTTTCCGCGCCGCCCGGAATATGCAGCGAGACGACATCGCATTGGGCGACCATCTCGGCCAGCGTTGGCACATAGCGCGCGCCCAGGCGCTGCACTACATCCTGCGCACCGGGACGCCGCGAATAATAGACGATGTCCATGCCAAAGCCGAAACGGGCGCGTTCGGCCATCGCCTGGGCAATGCGGCCGAAACCGACCAGCCCCAGCGTCTTGCCGCGCAGGCTGGTGCCAAGCAGATGGGTCGGCCGCCAGCCCGCCCATTGCCCGGCGCGTAATTCCCGCTCGCCTTCGCCCGCGCGCCGCGACGCCATCAGCATCAGGGTGACGGCGATATCGGCGGTCGCATCCGTCAGGACGCCCGGCGTATTGGTCACGACGACGCCTGCGCCGCGCGCCGCCGCCACATCGATATGATCGATGCCCGCGCCGTAATTGGCGATGATCTTCGCGCGTTGCCCCGCCGTCCCGACAATGCCGGCGTGCAGCTTGTCGGTGATGGTGGGGCAGATGGCGTCATAGTCCTGCATCGCCGCAGCCAGTGCCGCTTGCGTCAGCGGGACGTCATCCTGATTGAACGTCGCATCATAGCGTTCCGCGATCAGCGCCTCGACCCGTTCGGGCCATTTGCGCGTCACCAATAAGCGGGGCTTGTCGGGCATCGTCACGGATCAGCTCTGCGGTGCCGAAGCGGAGAAATAGGCTGTGAAGGGATCGTCGGCATGTTCGGGTGGTTCGCCTTCGCGCACGGTCGTCCGACGCATGTCGCGCCTTTCCTTATAGATGTCGAAATCGCCGCCCCGGTGCATGGTCGCCAGATTGTCCCAGATGACGATGTCGCCCGGTTGGTAGGAGACGCCGAATACATAGTGTGGCTGGGTGGCGAATTCGATCAGATATTTGATGAGCGCGCGCCCTTCCTCGCGTGGCAGGCCAACGACGTCCATCGCATGGCTGCCGATATAGATGGCGGTGCGTCCGGTTGCTTCCTGGTGCATGACCATGGGCTGGCGGGCTTTGGGACGGCCGTCAATCTCCTCCTCGGTGATCGGGAAACCCGCGAGCAGGCGCGAATACCAGAGCGAATGTTCGGCCTGCAGCGTATCGACCTTTTCCTTGATGTCGGCAGGCAGGTCTTCATAGGCCGACCGCATGTCCGCGAAATAGGTCAGCCCGCCTTTCTTGGGCACCTCATAGGCGAGCAACAGCGAATAGGCCGAGCGCAGGTCCATGAAGGAGGAATCGGTATGCCAGAGCCGGTCGCCCTTCTTGTGCAGAACCATATTCTCATCGACCAGTATCTCGCCCGCCGGGGTCAGGTTGCTGGCGTCGAATATCTCCGGCGTGTCCGGGTGACGACGCGGCCGGTTCTTTACCGATGGCGCCGTTTCCAAATGACCGAAATGGCGGCTGAAAGCGACATGGGAGGCATTGTCGAAACCGGTGCCGCGAATGACGCACACGCCCCACTGGTTCATCGCATCCTTGATGGCGGCGACATCGGCGTCGCTCAACGGCTTGCTGACGTCGATGCCGGAAAGCTCGGCACCAAAGCGCGGGGTGATGGGGGTCGCAGTCAAAGCCATGATCATATTTCCTGTTAGGGCTTGGTCGCCACGGCATGCGCCGGAAGGACGATGGTTTCGGTGGGAACGGGCGTGCGGGCCGCTTGGCGCTTGCCGACACGGGCAAGCAGGAGCAGCGAAACGCACGAGAGTAGCGGCGTCGCCGCAAGCAGGACGAACAGCAGGCGGGGGGGCATGTTCATCGCCAGCAGATAGCCGCCCAGCAGCGGTGCGAAGATCGATCCGATCTTGGCCACCGATGTCGCCCAGCCCGCGCCATTGGCGCGGATGGCGCTGGGATAGAAAATGCCCGCGATGGAATGCATGCCGAAATGCGTGCCGCTGATCATCGCCATGCTTAGAAGGGAGAAGGCGGCCAGACCTTGCAGCGAGACGGGAGCGAGGCCCATGACGAGCAGCAGCGGTGCCGCCAGCATCGGATAGAAAGCGATCGCGATCGGCCCCAGCCGGTCGGTAAAGCGCATGAGCGCCAGGCCCGCAAGCGAGCCGCCGATCGAACTGACGGACATGATCATCGCCGCCTGCGTCCGGGTGAAACCGACATCCTCGAAGATGATCGGACCCCAGTTGGACTTGAAATAGACCGCCATCGAACTGCCGATATAGGCAAGCCAGAGCAGGCTGGTGATCGGCCGCAGATCGCCCTTGAACAGGGTGGCGATACGGAAGCCCTTTCCTGTGGCGGGCGCTGTTTCGTCCGTGACCATGAAGCGGTCCTGCGGCCGCGCGCCAAGCCCCGGTGCCAGCGCGTTCAGCGCCTTTGCGATCTTGTCGGGCGATCGCCCCTTTACCGCCAGATAGCGGGCGGATTCAGGGAGCAGGGCAAAGAGGAGCGGGACGAGCAGCAGCGTCGCCACGCCCGACACCATGAATACCGATTGCCAGCCATAGAGCGGCGCGAGCCACACCGTCATTGGCCCTGCGACGACGCCGCCTAGCGTATAGCCCATCATGATGACGGTCACGACGGTCGCCCGATAGCGGCGCGGCACATATTCGATGTTGAGCGCCCAGGCGAGCGGCATCAACCCGCCCAGGGCCACGCCGTTCAGGAAACGCAGCGCCAGCAGCACCTGCATATTGGGCGCGAGCGCAATGGCCATGCTGGTCGCCCCGAACGCCACCACCGACGCGATGATGATCGGGCGTCGCCCATAGCGGTCACCCAGCCAACCAAAAGCGATCCCGCCCAGCATCGCGCCGAACACGCCCATAGCGAACAGTTCGCCCAAGGAAATGACGTCCGCACCGAACCCGTCGCGCAGATAGGGCGCGACGAAGGAAATGACGAGCATGTCGAAACCGTCGAGAAAGGTGACAGTCCACGATATCGCAACGAGGCGGATGACGAACGCATTGATCCGCTGACGTTCGATCACGTCCGTCACCTCGATGACGACGGGGGGCGATGGATCGGTTGCGGTCATGCTCATCGTGGCTCGTCCCTCTCCTGCGCCTTATGCACCGAAGTGGAAGCGCGCGCCGACCTTGAACGCGCGACCGACCGGATCGAACAGGACCTGGTTGGTGCCGCCCGATGGTCCGGGCATGGCGGGCGGATCGCGATCGAGCAGATTGTTCACCGTAGCGAACAATTGGAAGGTCCGCCCATTGCCGGCATCGACATTCACCCGCGCCGTCATGTCGAGGTAGAAGCGGCTGGGCACATTATTATTGTCGACGCTATTCGGTGCGGTGACGGCATAGCCATCCTGATCGGGACCGACGAAATTGGTCCAGTAGATGCCCGACGGGATATAGCGGCCATGACCGGTCAGCTGGAATTTGCCGACCGTCCAGGTCAGCACGCCGTCCAGCACATAATCGGGCACGCCAGGGATTGTGCCCGTGCGAACGCCCGTCTGGCCTGCGCGATCGACCGCGCCCAGGGCATCGACGGTCGTCAGTTCCTTCGTGATGTTCGCGATAAACTGCCCATTCAGCTCGCCCCATGAACCAAGCGGCTGGCGATATTGGAGTTCGATATCATAGCCGCTGGTCTTGAGGGCGTTGGAATTGAGGATGACGTCGCGGACCTGAAGAATCTGGTTGTTGGCATCGCGGGTGATCTGGTCACAGAAATTGGTGGCCCCCTGCGCGCACCGGTTGACCAATGTCTGCGCGCCCAGGGCACCGATCGCGTCGGCCACCTTGATATTATAATAGTCCACCGACAGGCGCAGCCGCTGGAGCAGGCCGGACCGGGGGGCGATCACGAAACCGCCGGTCCAGCTGTCCGCCTTTTCGACCGACAGGTTCGGATTGGCCCCGGTGACGACGAAGGGGTTGGTCTGCAATCCGCCGTTCAACGGGTCGGACAGGCCGATCGAGCGCAGCGTCTGCGGGCCGAACAGTTCGAAAATATTAGGCGCGCGAATGTCGCGCGACCGCGTGCCGCGCAAGCGGACGCCTTCGATCGGTTCGTAGACGAGCCCGGCTTTCCAGGTCGTGACCGACCCTGTGGTGCTGTAATCGGTGCGACGGGCCGCACCATTGAGGTCGAGCGCATAGCCGACCGATGAATTGCGCAAGACGGGGACGGCGATCTCGCCGAATATTTCCTTCACCGTCACGCCGCCCGACAGAGCGGAGCCGTTGAGGGAATAAAAGCCGTTCGCCGCCGAGATGGGATCGGCGGTGCCGTCCACCGTATCGCGCCGATATTCCGCGCCCACCGCGACCGTTACCGGTCCCGCTGGCAGGTCGAACAGCTCGCCGCGCAGGTCCACGCCCGCGACATGCTGTTCATTGACGGTTCGCTGCAGGCCGTTGCCAGTGATATAGCCGACCGACGCCTGGCTGAATTGCCCTTCGCCGAACGGGTTGAACGGTACGCAGCCCGCATCGTCATTGCTGGCGATCGCGTCGGCATTGACGCGGCAGACAATCTGGCCGCCGGAACGCACCGCGTCTACGGCTTTGAGGAGATTGGCCTGATTGACGAGGTTCGTCGCCCGTTGCGTGAAATTGGTGCGGCCATATTGATAGAAGCCGTTGACCGTCCATTTGTCGCTCAGCTTCGCCTCGACACCCAGCACGCCGCGATAGGTTTCGGTGGTCGATGTCGCCCGGCCGGGGCCAAGGTCGAACGCGGCCTTGCCCAGGATGAAGGAGGCGACGCCATTGGCATCCATCGTCGATGCGACTGCGGCAGGGATGAAGGGATTGTCGCGCTTGATACGGCCCAGCAACGTCCCGTTGAAGTCGCGGAAGATGGCGCCGTCGACGGTCCCCTTGACCCGGCCATAGGACAGGTCGGCGGTCAGCGTGACATCGTCGGTCAGGTCCGCCGTCAGGGCACCATAAGTAGACACGCGTTCCAGCGGCACTTTGAGCCGCAGAGCGGAGATGAAACCGTTACGCCCTTGCCCCTCGCCGCCGAGCATGAATAGCGGACCGACCAGCGAACCATATTGGAACCGCCCCGGCGTGCCGTCGGCCAGGAATTTGGTGCCGCGCAACGGATCGGTCGCCGTAGTGCCGATCACCTGACCCGCCGCATTGTACGACCGATTGATCAGGCCACCCGGTGACATGGTCGATGTATTGACCCCGCCGATGATCAGATTGGCGGGCAGGCCACCGGCACCGGGCGTATTGCCCAGGATCAGGGTCTGGCTGTCGCACCAGCTACGGCTGGTGCAGGTGCCCAACCCTTCCAGCTTTTCATATTCGACCGCGCCGATCACATGGATGCGATCGCCAAAGCGCATGCCGCCCGACAGGCTGGCGAACATATTGCCGTCATCGCCCCGCTGCGACATGCCCGCGGCAAATTCGCCGTCCAGGCCTTCCTTCTTGCGGTCGAGGACGAAGTTCACCACCCCTGCAACCGCATCCGACCCATAAGCGGCCGAGGCACCCCCGGTCACGACATCGACGCTGCGCAACAGGGAGGACGGGATCAGGTTGGTATCGACCGAACCCTGCACAGTGCTGGGCACGAAACGCTTGCCATCGACCAGGACGAGCGTGCGCTGGGGATCGAGCCCGCGCAGATCGAGCAGCCGAGCGCCGATATTGCCGCCCAGATTGGCCTGCGCCGCCGGACCGCTCGACGCGCGAAAACTGGGCAGTTGGTTCAGCGCTTCACCGACATTGGTGATGCCCAGCGCATCGAGCCGTTCAGCGCCGATCGAGGTGACCGGCGTCGGCGCGTTGAAATTGGAACCCAGGCGCGTGCCCGTCACGACGATGTCAGTCACGGGCAAGGCACCCGATGCGCCTTCGGTCGTCTGGGCATCGACGGATTGCGGGGCGGTAGTTGGATCAGCCGGGGCGGACTCCTGTGCGGCCACACCGGTCGGCAACGCCAGCGCTACCCCCATCATGGCCAAGACACTCGCGTTTGCGCGCATGCGCTGGGTGCTCAATCGCATCTTCATTTCCCTCTCCTGGCCTTCTGCTGCGGCCTCTGAACGATTTATGTATCGTGATACATAGATTGTCAACGCCCTCCTTTCAGGGGAAAAATTTGGGGGAAATCTGATATTTTGCAGTTGTTTACCAGCGCCGCTAAGAATGGCATGCGGGCTGCAATCCACTGTCCCGCCTTTGCAATGGGAATGACATGGCCTCCGACGATCCGAATCCAGCCGATCCGTTCGACAGCAGCACAGCGCAATATCGCGCCTATTTTCCCGAAGGATCGCGCGATGACGTCGAATTCCGGCTGACCCGGATATTGTCGCTGTCGGCCCGTCGATGGGGGACGCATGTCGAAAATCGCATGTTGGCGGCCACGGGCCAGTCCCGGTCGCGATGGCAGACCCTCTTTGTCCTGAGCGTCGCCACGCCCCCGGTCACGACATCGCTCTTGTCGGCCCGCCTCGCCATTCAATGGCCACCGCTGATCCGAACATTGAATTCGCTGGAAGCCGATGGCCTGATCCGCCGGACGGAAAACCCGCACGACAAGCGCTCGCGCCATATCGAGATCACGCCAGCGGGCATGGCGGTCGTCGAGCAGGTTCAGCCCGTTCTGTCGGACATTCGATCGACGGTATTTGCCAAACTCAGCAAAGAAGAGATGGAACTGGCGACGCGCGTTTTGGAGAAGGTCGTCGTCGGCGTGAGTGAAGCCCAGGAGGCGGATGCGGTGTGATATTACTCGATAATCTTAGCTCAGGACTTATTGATTCAACCATAAGATGACTGTTGCGGCGGTACAAATTGCGGACATGAAAGTGTCGGCGTATCGGTCGTAGCTGGGGATGCGACGCCAGTCCTTGAGTTTGCCGAATATCCTCTTGATCCTGTGACACTGGCAGTAGAGCGCGATATCGTGCGGGTCTTGAGTGGCCGATGCGCAACGCCCCCGAAGGGAGACATCCCTGGGACGCATTAGAAATGTTATATTATTTCATTGACAGATTGCTGCAACGGCGAAATGCTCCGCGCCAACAGCCAAGGAGCCCATATCATGTCCCTGACCGCCACCGGCCAGCGCATCATCTTGTCCGACGTTCACCTATCCTATGGCAGCCAGCCCGTGCTGCGCGGCCTGAGCCTGCATGTCGATGCAGGCGAAATTTACGCGCTTCTGGGCGGCAATGGCGCGGGCAAGTCGACCACCATGTCGGCCCTGTTGGGCTTTGCCCGGCCAGATAGCGGCACTGTCCTTGTGGCCGGGCATGATCCGATCGCACAGGCCGACAAGGCGCGTGAACAAATCGCTTATGTGCCGGAAAATGTCGCCCTCTACGAACATCTGACCGCGCGCGAGAATGCCGCCTATCTGCTCGCTTTGGCGGGTCGCCACCCCGCCCCGCAGGATATCGACGGCGCGTTCGAGGCCACCGGCCTGCAGACATCGGCCTGGGACAAGCGGATGAGCGGCTTTTCCAAAGGCATGCGGCAGAAAGTGGCGATCGCCATCGCCCTGCTACGCGCCGTGCCGGTGCTGCTGCTCGACGAGCCGTCATCGGGCCTTGATCCGCGCGCAACCGCCGATTTCAACAGGCTGGTCCACGACGTGGCACGCAGGGGCGCGGCGGTGCTGATGGTCACCCACGACCTGCTGTCCGCCGCCGACATTGCCGATCGCATCGGCTTCCTGGAATCGGGCCGCATCATCGACGAGGCAGCGGCGCAGGGCGCGGACCGCTTCGACGTGCGCGACCTGCATCGCAAATTTGCGCGGGAGGCCGTCACCGCATGAACGCCATCACCCTGATCGCCCGCGACGAATTGCGGCTGATGCGGCGCAATCGCGTCACCGTCATTGCCTTCGCGCTGCTCACCCTCCTCACGCTCGCCGCCGCCCTCATCAGTTGGTCCCATCAGACCGGCATCGCCGAAACCCGCGCTCGGTTCCAGGCGCAGGCAGCGCAGGAATTTACGGCGCAGCCCGACCGGCATCCCCATCGGATGGTCCATTTCGGCAATTTCATCTTTCGCCCCCTGCCGCCGCTCGCGGCCTTCGATCCGGGTGTCGATGCCTTCACCGGCAACAGCATGTTCCTGGAAGGCCATCGGCAGAACAGCGCCAATTTCGGCGATGTCCGCCAATCATCGCTGCTGGTGCGCTTCGGCCAGCTGACACCGGCCTTCGTCCTGCAAGTGATCGCCCCATTGTTGCTGGTTTTCCTCGGCTATGGGGCAGTCGCGCGGGAACGGGAACGCGGCACGCTGCGCCAGATGCTCGTCCAGGGGGTTTCCGCGCGCGCGCTGCTGCTGGGCAAGTTGCTGGCGCTCGCTATAGTCGCTGCGCTGGTCGGGCTTCCCGCGCTGGCCGCCTTTCTGCTGATCGCGGGGCAGCCGGGCGCGCTGGCCGGGCCGATCGCCGTCATGGTGCTGGGCTATGGTGCCTATCTGGCGCTTTGGTCGATCATCGTCATCCTGGTATCCGCGCTGGTGCGGCGCGGGCGCGACGCGCTGCTTGCGCTGCTCGCGCTCTGGACGGTGCTTGTCATCCTGCTCCCGCGCGTTGCGCCCGACATTGCGGCGCAAACCTACATGCTCCCCACCCGGCTCGAAACCGACATTGCGATCCAGCAGGATCTGCATCGTCTCGGCGACGCGCATAATCCCGACGATCCCTTCTTCACCGCCTTCAGGCAAAAGGTGCTGCGCCACTATGGCGTCGACAGGATCGAGGATCTGCCGGTCAATTATAACGGCCTGCTCGCGGTCGAAGGCGAGAAGCTGACATCGCGCCTGTTCGACGATTATGCCAGGCGCAGCTTCACCGTCCAGCAGGCGCAGAGCCGACTGACCGACGGTTTTGGCATCATCAGTCCAGCCATCGCCCTGCGCCGGCTGTCGATGGCTGCGGCAGGCACCGACCTGGAAGGCCATCGCCAGTTCCTGGCTCAGGCCGAAGCCTATCGTTATGCCATGGTCCAGCAGCTGAACGAGTTGCAGGCCGACACCGTCCGCTATGCCGATGACAAGGCCAAGGATGCCGGTGCCGATCAGCGCAAGCGCATCTCCGCCGACCATTGGCAGACGATCCCGCAATTCCGCTTCCAACCGGCGACCACGGGCGATCTGGTCGAAGCCAGCCTGCCTGGGCTTGGCCTGTTGCTCGCCTGGCTGGCGTTCGCGCTGCTGGCGTTGCTGCCCGTTGCCCGCATTCTTCAGAAAGCTCGTGCATGACCCTCCTCACCCATGAATTGCGCCTGCTGCTGCGCTCCCGCATGGCGCTGCTGGCGCTGCTGTTGGTCGCTTTGCTGGCGGCTGCCTCCGTGGCGGCCGGCATGGCCGAAGTCGCCCGCCAACGCGACGTCATCGCCCGTATCCAGCCCAAACAGGCGCAGGATATGGCGGCGGTCGCGCAATGGGCGGCCGAGACGAAGGATCCTGGCACCGCGGCCTATTATAGTTTTCACGCCACTTGGGACACGCCGTCGCCGCTGGCTTTTGCCGCCCTCGGCCTGCGCGATGTCGCGCCTTACATCCTGCGTGTTCGCGCCCTTGGCCTGGAAGCGCAGCTTTATGATGGCGAGGCGTTCAATCCTGAACTCGCCCTGCCGGGTCGTTTCGATTTTTCCTTCGTGCTGGTCTATCTGACCCCTTTGTTCGTGATCGCCCTGTTTCACGATCTGGTGTCGGGGGAACGGGAAGCGGGAAGGCTGCGCATGCTGGACGCCCTGGCGGGATCGGGCAGGTCGCTATGGCGTCGGCGCGTGCTGCTGCGCGGCGGCTTGCTGTTCCTGGCGCTTGCCGGGCCGCTGACGATAGGCGCCATCCTGTCCGCCGTGCCCTTCCCCACCCTCCTGTCCGTGCAGGGTCTAGTCGCGCTCTACCTCGCCTTCTGGATCGGCGTGACGTTGCTGGTCGGGCGGATGCGCTGGAGTTCCGTCGCCAATGCCGCGACGCTGGCCGGTATCTGGCTGGTGCTGACGCTGATCCTGCCGACCATCGCCCATGTCGCGATCAACCGCCTCATCCCGGTGGGTGAGGGCGTGGAACTGACGCTCGCCCAACGCGAAGCGGTCAACCGCGCATGGGACATCCCCCGTGCGGACACGATGCGCGCATTTTACGCCGGTCATCCCGAATGGAAAGATAGCCCGCCGCTGACGGACGCCTTCCACTATAAATGGTATTTCGCCTTCCATCAGGTCGGCGACGAAAGCGTCGCGCCAAAGGTCGCCGCCTATCGAAACGGCATAGAAGCGCGCGATACCGCCGCGCGCGGGATCGGCTGGCTATTGCCGTCGGTCGGGGTGCAGGCGGCTCTGACCCGTCTCGCCAACACCGACATGGCAGCCCAACTGGCCTATCAGGATCGAATCCGGGCCTTCCATGAAAAATTGCGGAATTTCTATTACCGCTATCTGTTCACCGATACGCCGTTCGAAAAGGACGACTTTGATCGCGCGCCGACCTTTGTCGGCGGCGCTTAGTCCTGCGTCACGAACGGAAAGCGTCGTGAAGGAATAGGGCCAGTCGCTCCTGATCGCCACCGGTGGTAACTCATCGCCAGACCTATGGCGGATGGCCGAAGCCAAGGCTTCGCCAGATCAATCTTCCGTCACTATCGCGTGGGACAGAGAACGTCGGGAGAACGGCAGGTCACAGCAAAGCTGCATGCCCGTTGATTTCGTCCGTCAGCGACCGGCGGCCTCCGCCGGTCGCACGCCACTCGCGTCGATCACGCGCTTGGCCTCCGCTGGCCATTGGTTTCCGACCACCGCCACATTGTCCGTGGCGCGATTGTTGAGATAGGCGCTCCATTCGCCGTTGAGCTTGCCGCTATTATACCAGTTGGCCGTGGCGACATTGTCCAACGCCGTGCGCCGCGGCGCGATATGCGACTGGGTGTTGAGGTTGAGCCAGACGCCGCCGACCCGGTCGATGACATTGTTGCGCACGGTGACATAGCGCGACCCTTCGTCCAGATAGATGCCGATCCCGCCCGATCCGGCGATGTCGGATATGTAATTTTCCGCGATCAGCGCGCCGGGATCAGCGGACAGATGATAGATGGCGCCGCCGTCGGGGAACCATTGTTTCACCCGGCTGACCCGGTTCCCCATGACCACGGTGTCGCGCAGGGTCGTGGGCGTATCATAGACGATGTTGCCGGGCTGGTCATAATAGCCGCGTTGCTTGCGCCAATATTCGGCGCTGCCGCCCGGATCATTGGCACCCCACCCCCAGCCGACATCGATGCCGTCATAGGGCGCGTCGGAGACGTCGTTGTTCAGGATGAGCGTGCCGGACGCATAGGTGACGAGGATCGCCGACTGTTCCTTATAATCGCGCGACACCCCTTCGATCCGGTTGTTGCGGATGATTATGTCGCGCAAGCCCATCTCAGGCCGGGTTGGATGATGCGCGTCCGGCTGTACCCCGCCCGCCATGATCGCGCCGCCAGCCAGATCGGCAAATTCGTTGTTCGTCACCTCGATCGCCGACGTGCCAAGGCCCACGCCGCTTTCATTGGCTTCCGGGTTGGTACCGATGCCGAGCGCGATCTGCCCCAGTTGCGAAAAGCGATCGTCGTCAAAGACGATGCGCCGGGCCGCAGCGACCTGTACTGCGGCGGGCTGCTGACTCCACCGGTTGCGCATCCGTTCGAAGGATGCGCAACCCCAGCTGCAATCGCGGATCGGATCGGCGGGATAATCGACCAGTTCGCCCGCCAGATAGGCGCCGCTCTGCTGGCTGGCATAGCCCTCCGGTCCCGACGGCTGCAGCCAGCTCGTATGGCTGAATTGCAAGCGACGAAATTCGAGATCGCGGACGGGTTCGTCATAGCTGCCCGCGATCGACAGCAGATGTTCCAGCCGCGGCAGGACGACGTCAATTTGGCTCATATCCTCGCCCGGCCGGGGCTTGTAATAGAGTTGCCCGGCCTTCGGATCGACGAACCATTGGCCCGGCTCCCGCAGGAAGGCGAGGGCATTCACCAGGAAGAGGCGCGCGACTTCGGCCGATACCGGTCGCGCCATCGTGTCATAGCCGACCAGATTATTGCGCCATCCCGGTTGCTGCATGATGATCCTGTCGCCTTCGATACGGTCGACCATGGCATGGCGATGGGTGAACCAGCTCATGCCTTCCACTTCGATGCGGCTCTGACCGGGGAGTTGCGCCAGAAAGCGCCAGGCCGCATCCTTGATCTCCAGTCCCCAAGGATGGAAAGCGACGGCGGTCCGCGGGATTTCGACCGAGGCGCGTGGCGCGAGTTTCCCCGCGACGGTCAATTGCCGGGGGTCCGTGCCCGCAGGAACGCTGGCCGCCCAGATATTCCGCTGCTGGTCGACTTGCCGCCAGCCGGTGACCGGTTGACCGCCCGACAGGATGGCGCGTGTGCCCGGCGCGCCCTCCCACCGCACCGTATAGCCATTCTGACCGCCGTCTCCGGCACTAAAGCGCAAGGGGGCGTTCAGGCGGTAGGTTCCCGCCGCCAAAGAGACCGTCACATCATGGTCGCGGTTGAGGCTCCGCACCGCCTTTTGCGCGCGGACCAGCGAGGCAAAGGGCTTGCGCGCCGATCCATCGCCGTCGTCCGACCCCTGCGGCGACACATGCAGGATGATCGGCGTCGGTGCCGGGCGGTTCGGGATGACGACCCGGAAATGCCTGTCTTCGGGGCGCTCAGATGGGGCCACGCGGGGAATGTCGGGCATGGCGGGTAGTTGCGTCATCGCAGGACCGCTCGATCCTGCCGAGATGGCGAACAGACATAACCACCGCATCCGCATTCCTAGCATCTCCATCCTTTATCCAACGTCAGCGTCTAGGCGCGATCGTCGCAATCGGCCAAGGGTAGCAGCTCAGCGGCCGCAGCCATAGGCGTGAATGAGGCCCTGTCAGAGTAAAAGGGGAAAACGCAGCCTGTGATCCGAATGGGGTTCAGGCTTCGACTGTAGCGAAGCCAACCGTCCTTCAACTCGCCCCACCGATCGCCCCCGGTGTCAGGATGAGCGTCAGGAGAATGAGGGCGATGCCGACATATCCCCAGGCGCCCATGCCCTGCCAGGCGATCTTCAGGCTGCCCGCGTCGGATCGCGAAGATCGGGCCAGCCGCATCGCGTAGATCATCGTGCCGGTGACGGCCATCGCCGTCAGCAGCGCGCCGAACAGGAACCAGAGGACTTTGGTCCACAGGCCGCCGAAGGTGCCGAAATGTAGCGGATCGGCCATTTCGGAAATGCGCTGATGCGCGCTCAACGTGCGGCCATCCAGCTGCGCGACGACGCGCGATGTCGCCGGATCGACGACCACCGCATTGGCGCGATCGCGCACCAGCCAGGCGGAGGACTGGCCGAGGAAGATGACGCCATTGTCGGGCGTGAAGCGGATTTCCCGAATATCGAGCGCAGGATCGGCGCGGCGCGCGACGGCGACCAGCCGGTCCAGCGCGGCCCCGGTCGGCATCGCACCAGCCGCCACTTCCGGTAATTTGGGCACCTTGGCGTTCCCGCCCAATGTCTCCACCAGATACCATAGGCCCGTCAGCGTGATCAGCGCCACGAACCACAAGCTCCACAGGCCCATCAGGCGATGCAGGTCGCCCGTCATCCGCCGCCCATCGCCGCCGCGCGGCGCTCGGAAGAAGCCGCGCCACCATTTCTTGTAGGTGACGATGCCCGACACCAAAGAGGCCGCCAGCAGCAGGGCGAGCGAACAGACGATCGGTATGCCGATCTTCGTCGGCAGCATCAGGTGGCGATGGGCCTGCCGCAGGAAGCGGTGGACACTGGCCCATCCATGCCTGCCTGTAACCTTTGCCGTCCACGGATCGATATAGACACGGTCTGGCGCGCCCTTGCCGCGACTGACCCAGGCTTCGACCGCAAACCAGGGGTCGATCGGCGCATAGAGGGTCTGGAGCCGGGCATCGGGCGCGGCGCGGGCCGCCGCCTGCGCCAACGCCCCCCAGGATGCGACGGGTTCCGACCGGGGCGATACCCGCATCGCGGGCGTCGCCAGCCAGTCGATTTCATGCGCGAACACGGCGAAGGTGCCCGTCGCCAGGATGAAGGTCAGGAAGATCGACAGTTTGAGGCCGATCCAGCTATGCACCACCCACCAGAGCGACCGACCCTTTTTCACGCGCAGCTGATCCATAGTCAGAATTGAAAGCGCAGTTCGGCCAGGAATGTCCGCGGCTCGCCCGGAAAATGCCCGCTCTGCGCCGAAAAGCCCGATGCGGCATAGACCTTGTCGAACATATTATCGACCCGCAGCATCAGTTCGGCAAAGCCAAGCCCCTTGGTGATCGATGCGTCGAAGATCGTATAGGGTTTGACGGTCTGCCCCGACAGGCTGATGCGCTTCGACACATGCTCACCCCCCACCGCAAAGGCGGCGTCGATCGCCGGCACCTGATAGCGGGTCCAGAAGCCGACCTTATGCTTGGGCGCATTGGCGAAGCGATTGCCGACGGCGTTGGTGATCGCCTGGCCCGCGATCGTGCCGGTGATCTTCGTGTCATTATAACCATAATTGACCAGCGCCACCCAATTGGCGGTAATGTCGGTCGACAGGTCGATCTCGAACCCCTTGCTCGTCACCTCGCCGATCGGACGCAACTGGTCCTGGCCGTTGACAGGCGGCAGGCTGGTATCGGCTTGGAGGATATTCTTGCGCACGATGCGGTAGGCGGCCAGATTGGCCTGGAGCCTGCCGTCGAACAGGTCGGTCTTGATGCCGCCTTCAAACTGGTCGCCGGTGACAGGGGCGAAGGGGCCACCGACATCGCCATTCTGGCTGGCGGCCGTTTGCGGCTCGAAACTTTGCGACCAACTCAGATAGACGGACACATCCTTGCGCGGCTTGTATATCGCGCCGGTGCGGAAAGTGATATCGTCATCCTCATAAGCGGCGGCGTTGACAACCGCGTCCTCGAACTTGTCGTAGCGCACGCCACCGACCAGCATGAAGGCATCGGTCAGGCTGATCTGGTCCTGCAGATAGGCACCCTGACGCTTCGTGCGCGTATCCGTGACGGTAAAGGGCAGCAAAGCGGCCCGCACCACGTCGCGCGCGCTGTTGGTATAGACGGGATTGCTGAGGCTGAGCGGCGTCACGCCTGCGCGCAAGATGCGCGAATTCAACACGCTCGTTTCGTCATACCAATCCGCGCCGGTCTGGAACTTATGCTCCATGCCGAGCAAATCGACCCGCGCCGTCAGATTGGCCGAAAAGGACAGGCCATCGACGTCACGGATCTGATCGCGAAACTCGCGTGCGACCAGGTCATCGCTGCCAGCGACCAACCCGCGCGGCTCATGATATTGCTGCGTCTCGGTCGCCTTGAAATAGCGCACCCCCGCGTCGAACGTGACCCGCTCCCCGATCGCGGTCGCATAACGCGCCTGATAGGCCTGCGACTTCAAATGCAGAAAATCGGTAGGTTCGTTGGCATTCCAGCGAATGTCGGTCAGGAAATTGCCGTCATCGTCGGTCAAAATGCCGCGCAGGCGGTTCGCTTGGAGATCATTGTCATAGACCGTCGCCTGCAACGTCAGCTTGCCGCCCTCATTGGTCTTGATCGCCAGGCCGCCATCTCCGATCAGCGACACATTCTTCGTATTGCGCCGATAGGGGTTCATCGCCTCGTAAAAGCCGCCGAGGCGGTAGGTGACGATCCCGTCCTTGTCGATCGGGCCGGTCGCTTCGGCTGATATGCCGCGACGATCATAATTGCCCGCCGTCGCGACCAGGCGCATGGCGCTGATATCGCCGGGCACCTTCGACACATAGTTGATGATGCCGCCGGGCGAACCAGGGCCGAAGAAAAGCCCTGCCGGTCCCTTCAACACTTCCACCCGTTCGATATTGAAAAGCTGGGGCACGGAAAAGCCGATGAACGGATTGCCGCGCATCCCGTCGTAGAAGGACTGGTCCTGGCGAAAGCCGCGGAAGGTGACGCCTGCATAGCTAAAGAAGCTGACACCCGAAATATTGCGATAGATGTCGGTCGCGTCGCGCGCGCCTTGATCGGCAAACAGATCCTTGTTGATCACCTGCAAGGCCTGCGGAATGTCGAGCGGGTCTTCGGCGCTTTTGCCGACGGTCGTAGTTTCGGTGCGGTAGAGGCGCTGCGCGCGGCCCGTCACGATGATCTGATCGCTATCGGCCATGGCTGCATCGGGTGCCGCCGCAGGGGCATCCTGTGCGGAAGCCACCGACGCCCAAGCCGACAGGGAAACAGACGCAAACAGCGCCACGCGGAAAATGGACAAAGTAACCCCCATATCAGTTTCGCTAATGATAGTGATTCGCGATAGTGGATTTGAATGCTAAGAGCAAGCGGCCAGAGTCCGTTTTACGCATCGCGCCAACGGGACGGTTTACCCATTCCCGTAGGCGCGATG
Organism: Sphingobium sp. KKT206; assembly: GCF_055640555.1. Taxonomy (NCBI): domain Bacteria; kingdom Pseudomonadati; phylum Pseudomonadota; class Alphaproteobacteria; order Sphingomonadales; family Sphingobiaceae; genus Sphingobium; species Sphingobium sp. KKT206. The sequence continues at coordinate 3,488,983 of NZ_CM145764.1, read as the reverse complement.
CCGCAAAGCGACCGGAAACGCTGGGCACCACGCGAACCGCCCTGTGGAACGAGGCATTGGAAGCTAAGGCCTTGAAACGCTTGCCGGTGACCCTAGATATAGGGTGTCGCTTCTTTCCCCCTTTGGAGCGACATCTCCCTGAACCTTGGCCCCGCCGTGAGCTAGCTCCGGCGGGGTTATTTTATACGCAATCCCCAGTCCAAATGATTCAATGCGAGGTGCAGTCTGGAAATAGGCCAGCCATGCAAATAGTGCCTTATTGCACATGGTATTGATGCGGCGGTCCGCGCCTGGATGTCCGATGTGGTAATGTCGCCGTGGTGGTTCTACGGACGATGCATAATCTTACGACATTCAGGTAGATGATGGCCCGCAAACATTCGAAACATGGTTCCTATGATGACTCGCATGTCGAGGAGGAGGTGCCAGCGCCGGTCGTTCCTTGCTGGCTGTGCGGTCGGCCGACGGGCAAGACCATCGTGTGGCATCATCCCGTGCCCAAGAGCCGGGGCGGGCGGGACGTCGTTCCCATGCACCCCATATGCCAGCAGACATTGATCGCGAATTTCACCAATTCCGAGCTGCAGCGCCACGGGATGGTGGTGGATGGCCTGCTGGACAATCCCAACATCCGCAAATTCGTCGATTGGGTGGCGAACAAGGATCCCGATTTCACAGCGACAATGGCCAAGAAACAGCGATAAGGCAGCGCCGCTGCGTCGGCGCGCCTGTTATTCAGTTAATCGGCCCCGGCGCGCCGGTTGCGTCAGGCGACCAGCGGGAAAGCCAGCGCGATCATGCCCACCAGCGTCATGACGATGCACACCGCCGCTGCGGGCAGCAGGGTGAAGCGCTGATGATCGGCCAGGTCGATACCGGCCAGGCTGACCAGCAAATAGGTGGACGGCACCAGCGGGCTGAGCAGATGGACAGGCTGGCCCATCAGCGATGCGCGGGCGATGGCCATCGGCTCCACGCCATAATGGGCACCTGCTTCGGCCAGGATGGGTAGCATGCCGAAATAGAAGGCATCGTTGGAAATGAAGAAGGTAAAGGGCAGGCTGAGCAGCGCCGTGATCGGCGCCATATAAGGGCCGAGCGCAGGCGGAATGAAACCGACGACTTCCTTGCTCATCGCCTCGACCATGCCCGTGCCGCCCAATATGCCGGTGAAGATGCCCGCCGCGAAGATGAGGGAGACGACGGACAGGACATTGCCGGCATGGGCAGCGATCCGCTCCTTCTGCTCGGCGACGCCCGGATAGTTGACGATCATGGCGATGGCGAAGGCGATCATCATCAGGACCGACAGCGGTAAAAGGCCCCAGACCAGCAGGGTGAGCAGCGCCACGACCAGCGCACCGTTGAACCAGATCAGACGCGGGCGGCGCGCCTCTGGATATTGCGAGACCGCCAGGTCGGCCATCGCGTGCGATTGCTGGACGCTGACATGGCCCAAGCGGCGGCGTTCCTTCCGCCCGAACCAGACCGCAAGGCCGACCAGAAAGGCGAGACCCGCGATCATGCCGGGGATCAGCGGCAGGAACAGCGTGGCCGGGTCCAGCTTCAGCGCGCTCGCGGCACGGGCGGTCGGCCCGCCCCATGGCGTCAGGTTCATCACGCCGCTAGTCACCATCAATAGGCAGCATAGATAGAGCCGGTTCATCCCGAACCTTTTGTACAGCGGCAGCAAGGCGGCGATGGTGATGATGTAGGTCGTCGATCCATCGCCATCGAGGCTGACGAGCGCGCACAACACCACGCTGCCGATCAGGATCAGCATTGGATCGCCATGCACGATACGGATCAGCCGCGCGACCAGCGGATCGAACAGGCCGGTGTCGGTCATGATCGAGAAGAAGAGGATCGCGAACAGCAGCATGACGCCGGTCGGCGCCAAATTCTTGATACCCTCGATCATCATGTCGCCCAGCCCCGCCGATTGCCCGGCGATGACGCCGAAGACGGAGGGAATGACGATCAGCGCGACCAGCGGCGTCATCTTCTTGGTCATGATCAGCGTCATGAAGGTGGCGACCATGAGAAAGCCGAGCAGGGCGAGGTTCATCGCTGCGTCCTTGAAAGAACTGGAGGAAGGGGGATCAGAAGGTCACGCCGACGCGGGCGGAGATGGTCTGGCCATCGTCGCTGCCGGTGTAAGTGCCGGCACGATTGTCGCTGTGCCACTGGATGCCGTTGAGCTGAAAGCGGGTGAAGCTGTTGAGATACCAGTTGACCCCTACGGTCGCGGCCCAACCCTCGCCGCCCAGGGCCAGATCGGTATAGTCGAGATTTTCATAGCGTGCGGTCAGCTCGATCGCACCGGTGCCGCCGTCGAGGACGGGATCGAGCACATTGGGCTGGCCGAAGCTGCCAAGGCGAGGGTTGTAAGGCGGCAGTTCGCCGGTCAGGAAAAAGCCGGTCGATACGCTCCAGGCCTTGCTCTTGAAATCAGGCCGACCGGCGTCGAGCCGGGCGATCCGCTGGCCCGCTTCGCCCATCACCCACAGGCCGCCGCTATAGCCGCCCAGTTCGACGCCATAGCCGGTGGTCGACCGGCCGCCGAGCAGGTCGCCCGTACTGACCCGCACCGCGCCGTTGAAGCGTCCGCCGATCACGGTGCTGCGCGTCAGGACGGTCGCGGCGTTCGACAAGGCTTCATCGAAGCCCCAAGCGCCCAGATGCAACAGGGTCTTGTCGGTCTTGACCGGGTTCCAGTGCGCGCGTGCCGACACGGTGCGGCTGTCGTTCGTCGCCTGTTGCCCGTCGACCCGGTCACCAGTGATGGCGACCGATGCATGCCAGTTGGGGCCGAACATCCGGCCCATGATGCCGATGCCGTAGAAGCCGCGTTGCGGAATGATGGCGGTCGATACCGTACCACGCTCCAGGAAGGGCGTGGAGTCAGAGCCCGTGCTGCCTTCGAACGCGCGGTCGTTGAACAGGTGGCCGACGCGCACGTCATAATCGACATTGGTGCTGATCTTGTTGCGCCAGCCCATGAAGGCGGTGACGATATCCACTTCATTTTCGGAGAAATCGGTTTCGAACTGGTAGAAGAAATGGGGACCAACCCCGCCCTCTAGGCCCAGGCGCAGCGCGCGCATGCCAGTCGTGGTGGTGTTGCGGCCACCATAGCGCGAACCCATGGTGGAACTGACGTCAACCAGAATGCGGCCGCGCGGCTTGTAGGTGAATATGCCGTCGGCGCTGCGGAATACCGGCAGCCCCGCACCCCATTCGGTCTTCAGGCCGACTTCAGCGGCCGCGATGGCGCGCGCTTGCGCCACGTCGATATCGGCAGGACCAGGCGGCACAATCTGCGGTGCGAACGGGCTGACGATCATCGGCGGCGAGGTGGCTTGCTGCTGCGCCATTTGCGGCGCGGCCATGGCCTCTGGCGCAACCGTGGCCGCCGTCGGTCCTTCCAGCTTGTCGAGCCGCGCCTTCAGCATGGCAATCTCTGCCGCTTGCGCGCGCACCAGATCGGCCAGGTCGGCGTTACTCGGTGCCTGGGCCAGAGCGGGCGTAGCGGCGATCAGCGCCAGCGCGGCACAACCGCCGCGCAGGAAGGACGAGGTCATTGGCTTTTGGCTCCGGCGACGAGAATATCGTTCCAATCGCGCAGGAAACGCTGGCGTTTGACGCGATCGAGATTGACGAGAAGCTGGGGGCCGACCCGGATCGGGCGGGCCTGGCCAGCGGGCAGGCGGCGGGCGCGGATGTCCGTCCGCACCGGCCAAAGGCTGTGCTGGGCCAGCAGCGATTGCCCCTGGCGCGACAGCAGAAAATCAAGAAGCAGCTTTGCCGCCGCCGGATGGCGCGCGTCACGCGCGATGAAGGCAATGCGCGAGGTGACGATCGTATAGTCCTGCGGAAAGACCACGCCGATCCGGGGATCGCGCCGCGCCCGCTCCAGCGCGTAGGAGCCGATGACATTATAGGCGATCGCCTGCCGCCCTTGCGCCACCGCGCGCAACATCGCTTCCGTTGTCGTGGCCAGCACGGGCCGGGTCGCGGCCATCGCCTCCACCAGCGACCGGGTATCGCGGGTAATCGCGAAATCTTCGGTCAGGTACAGATAGCCGACATTGGACAGCGCCGGATCGAAGGTGGTGACCTTGCCCGTCAGCGCCCGGCGGTCGCGCCGCAACATCGCTTCAAGCGCGGCATGGGTGCGCGGTACCCGCGCCGCCGGGATCGCCTTTCTGTTGTAGACATAGCCGATCGGTTCGGCCGTGACTCCAAAGCCCATATTCTTCCACACCGCCGGCGCGGGCAGAGCGGGCTTTTCCGGGCTGGCATAGGCCTGCGCGAAGCCATCGTTGATCAGCTTGCCTTGCAGGTCCATCGCGGATGACCAGACAAGATCGGCGGACGGCTTTCGCGCGCGTGTCTCGGCCAGGAAGCGGCGGGCAATTTCGGCCGAGCCCAGGTCGGCGTAATTGACGGTGACGCCGGGATAGCGGCGCTTGAAGGCGAGGATGATCGGCACCATCTCGGCCCGATCGGCATTGGCGTAGACGCTGACCTGCCGCTCGACGCGCGCGGCGGCGATCAGTTGGTCATAGGAGCGCGGATAGCCGGTCGGGCGCTGCTGCGCGCGCGCCGGGATGGCGGGCACGGCCAGGCTTGCCAGTATCGCTATCTTCAGAATAACCCATCGCATCACTCCATCTCCTCGCTTTCCGCCTCTATGTTCGGATAAGATGCGAGGGTGGCATACAAAAGGAACCTGTCATCAACCTTTCAGCAACCGGTGCCCCATCCGCATTTTGATCATCGAGGACGACGCCGCGCTGGCGCGCAGCATTTCGGCATTGCTCCGTGCAGGGGGGCATGCCGTCGATCATGTCGCGACCGGCGAGGATGCCTTGGCCGTGATCGGCAGCGAACCCTATGCGCTGGCGATACTGGACGTTGGCCTTCCCGATATCGACGGCTTCACGGTGCTGGCCGAATTGCGCAGGCGCGGCGCGCGCACGCCCGTCCTGATGCTGACGGCGCGCGATGCACTGGACGACCGCGTGCGCGGGCTGGATCTGGGCGCGGACGATTATCTGCGCAAGCCGTTCGAGCCGGAAGAACTGGAAGCCCGCGTGCGCGCTCTGGGGCGGCGGCGCGGCGGCGATCCGACACCGCAGCTTGTCGTTGGCGCGCTGACGATCAACCGCTCGACCGGCATGGCGGACATTGCCGGGCGATCGCTGGACTTGCGCCGCCGCGAACTGGCGGTGCTTGACGCGCTGGCGACCCGTGCGGGCCAGGTCGTGCCGCGCGAATTGCTGATCGGCGAAGTGTTCGGTTTCGACGAGCCGGTGGGCGGCAATGCGATCGAGGTGCATGTCACCCGGCTGCGCGGCAAGCTGGCGCCCGATGGCCCCGGTATCCGCACGGTGAGGGGGGTTGGCTATATGCTCGATGCCGACTGAGACAGGCCCGGAACCGCGCCAGGCCATTGCGCTGCGCACCCGCTTGCTGGCGGCGATGCTGGGGCCGTTGCTGGCGGTGGCGGCGATTGTCGGCATCGGCGGCGCGACGCTGATCGCCGATGTCGTGCGCCGCACCAACGACCGGGTCTTGGGCGGCGCGCTGGGCGCCATTGCCGAAACGGTGCAGGTCGAGCGGGGCGACGTGACGCTCGACCTGCCGCCCGCAGCCTTTGGCATGCTGGAAAATGGCGAACGCGACAATGTCTATTACCGCATCGCCGTGGGAGGCGAATTGCTGACCGGCTATGCCGACCTGCCCGCGCCCGACCCCGAAACGTTGGTCACCGACCAGCCCCGTTTCCGCTTCGCCCGCTATCGTGACCAGGACATCCGCATCGGCGAGGTGAAGCGGATGCTGCCCCGGATCGATCGTCCCGTCATCGTGCAGATCGCCGAAACGCTCGACAATCGCAAGGCGTTGACCAATCGGCTGTTGGGCGCGCTGCTGCTGGCAGAATTAGTGTTGGTGGGGATGGCGGCCTTGCTGCTACGCCCGGCGCTGGGGTGGAGCCTGCGCCCGCTTGCCCGGTTGCGGGAGGCGATCGAGTCGCGAGAACTGAGCAGTCGTCCGGATTTTTCGCCGCTCGACAACGGGCCCTTGCCTAGGGAGTTGCAGCCGCTGGCAACGGCGTTCAACCAGTTGCTGGCGCAGCTCGACACGGCGACCGGCGGCGTGCGCCGCTTCACCGCCGATGCGTCGCACCAGATGCGCACGCCTTTGTCCGTGCTAAAGGTGCAGGTCGCGCTGGCCCGGCGCGGATCGAGCGGCGCCCTTGACGAGATCAGCGATGCTGTGACGCGGCTTGAACGGCTCGTGACCCAGCTTCTCGCGCTCGCCCGCGCCGAGGAAGCGGGCGTGTCCGCCCCGCTGGAGGCCGTCGACCTCAAGGAAGTCTGTTCCGCCGTGATCAGCCGCCTGATCAACCAGGCGATCATGGCCGGTGTCGAACTCAACCTGGAGGCAAACGACGGGACGGATTATGGCATATCCGGCCACCGCACTTTGGCGTTCGAGATCATCGCGAACCTCATCGACAATGGCATCCGCTACAACCGTCGCGGTGGCACCGTATCGATCACCTTGTCGCGGCGGCAGGGCGAAACGCTGCTGGCCGTCCGTGACGACGGCCCCGGCATACCGCCTGACAAACGGGAAGCGATCTTCGAGCGTTTCGTCCGGCTGGGCGGCGCGCAGGGGCCTGATGGCACGGGCCTTGGCCTGGCGATCGTCCGATCCGCCGCGCAGCGCATGGGTGCCCGCGTCGAATTGGGCGATATGCGGGTCGGGACGGCGATCGTCATACGATTCCCTACAGGCTGATATCGCCGAGCAGGCCCCATTCACCCTGTGCTTTTACAGGGCATCACGGCGAGACCCTAGCGAGTGTGTCCGATGGTATGTAACGCCTCTTAAACGATATAAGCACTAACTTATTTTGAGATAATCTCACTTTACAACATGAAATATATGAGTATTTCGGAGGCAGGTTGCCAAAGGGTCGCTCATGCAAATGAAGATTATGCGATATGGGGCATCCTCTTCCCCATCGCCGAAATGCGCTTTCGACAATGCCGCCGCCATATTCCTCGACTGGGACGGCTGTGTGATGATCGGCAACACTCTGATCCCGGCGGCGCGCACGCTGTTGGAGCGGCATGCGGATCGCGTCGTCATTCTGTCCAACAATTCGACGCATCTGCCCGAAGATTTCATGCGCATATTGAACCAGGCGAATGTCCATATCGCGCCGGATCGGATCATCCTTGCCGGTGCGGAAGCGGTACGCCTGGCCATGCAGACGCCGGAGGCCCGCACCTTGCTGCTCGGAACGACGCGGATCAAAGCCTATGCCCGGCAGATGGGGCTGACGCTTGTGCGGGACGCGCCGGATCAGATCCTGCTGACGCGCGACACGCGCTTTACCTATGCCAAATTATGCCGTGCAGCGAACGCTCTGCAGCGAGGCGCGAAGCTGATCGTCGCCAATGTCGATACGACGCATCCCGGACCCGATGGCCATATCGTGCCGGAAACCGGGGCGATGCTCGCGGCCTTGCTGGCCTGTGTACCGACTGCTCCTATGGTGACGGTCGGCAAACCCGGCCCCCTCCTGTTTGCGCGCGCTTGTGAAGTCGCTGGCGTCGCACCGCATGACGCCGTGATGATCGGCGACAATCCGGAAACGGACGGAAAAGGCGCGATCGATTATGGCATCTACCCCATACTCATCGGGCCGGATGCCGGGCTGACCCTGGACGACATCCTCAACTGGTAAGCGGCGTTGCGCCTCAAAAGCGCTTGATCGACAGAACGTCGAACGTCTGGCGCAGCGTCTCGGTCGAGCGCTCATAATCCGCCAGCGCCAAGGCCGCGATCAGCGCATCGACCACGCAGAGCTGCGCGATCCGGCTGGTCATCGCCTCGGTGCGAAAACTCGTCTCGCGCGCCATGGTGAACAGGACCAGGTCGGCATAGGCCTGGATTGGCGAACGGGCGAAATTGGTGATGACGATGGTTTTCGCGCCCGCCTCCCTGGCCAGCCGGGTGGCCGCCACGGTCTCATGCGTGGCGCCGCTGTGCGAGATGGTCAGCACGACGACATCGGGGTCGCATCGGGATGCGCAGATCGCCTGCACATGGCTATCGACCACCACCCGCGCGTCGAGGCCGATGCGCAACATGCGATAATGCGTGTCCTCGGCGATCGGCGCGGACGAGCCGATGCCATAGACTTCCACGCGCTTGGCCGCGCGGATCATGTCGACCGCGCGGGACAGCGCGGTGGGGTCCAGCACCGACAGCGAATCGCGCAAGGCCTGAATGCCGGAATGAAATACCTTCCGGCAGATGGTGTCCATGTCGTCATCGCGCGTGACATCTTCGTGGATGAACTGGACCGGTTGCACGATTTCCTGGGCCAGGCTGAGCTTCATCTGCTGGAAGCCGGACAGGCCGATACCGCGACAGAAATTGATGATGCTGCCTTCGCTCACGCCCGTCTCTTCGGACAATTCGGTCACCGACATGCCGACGATCTTTTCGGGCTGGGCGAGGATATAATCGGCGATCCGGCTCGCCCCCTTCGCCATGCCCGGCTGGGCCACGCGAATGCGATTGAGCGTGTTGTCGATGGGACCATTGTCGGTGGTCGGCAGGGCACGGCGTTTGGGGGTAGGGGCTGTCATGAGAGTCCTGAATGGCGAGCGCGGGCGCGAACCACCTCTAACAGCATTTCGTCGCCCTGCAAAATTGAGTGTATTTTAATCGGGCTCAACGCTGCGTGCCTTCCCACCACAGCAAACTCATTTTTAATGCGATATAAAATTGAGTAATGTTCATTCAACTGTCACATCGGCCTCCTACTTGACCCCTGCAAGCGGTTGACGCGCTGCAGCATCGAGTCGGTTCCACGACATGCTGCTGCCCCGGCAACCCGAACATTTTTGGGGGTATTGTCATGGTGAAACATTCACGTCCTTACGGCCGATCGAAATTCGGCGCGGTGCATCTTGGCCTGTTGCTGGGGGCCAGCCTGCTGCCGACAACGGCCATCGCCCAGGCACCCGCCGCTGCCGAAGCAACCGCCGAAGCCGAGGCTGCTGCTTCATCGATCATCGTGACCGGCCAGCGCGTCGAAGCGACCAAAGTGGCGGCCGATGCCATCGCCTTTGGCAACAATATCCAGATCGTCAGTTCCGAAGCGATCGCCGCCAGCGGTGCCAGCAACTTCGCGGAACTGGCCCAATTCCTCATCAAGGGTGCCAATATCGGCTATTCGCCGGACGAGGGCGAATATACCATTCGCCTCGACGGCGGCGGCGACCGCGACACGCTCGTCGTCCTTGATGGCGTGCCGCTGTACGATCGTGGCCCGGCGCTGGAAGATATTTGGGGATCGACGACGATCGACCCGCACATGATCGAACGCGTCGAAGTATTCCGTGGCGGCAACAGCCTCTTCTTCGGATCGAACGGCGGCATCGGCGTCATCAGTCTGGTCACCAAGCGTCCCGACGGCACCAACAAGGTGGAATTGGGCGCAAGCTATGGCGAGTTCAATTCGCGCGAATTGTGGGGCAATGCCAAATTCGCGCTGGATGCCGAAGGGCGGCATAGTGTCATGGTCTATGGCAGCAGCCAGCAGACCGACGGCCCGCGCATCTTCGCGCCGGAAAGCTATGTCGACAACGTCGCCAAAGCTGGCGGCATCCAGAAATATCCGCTCAACCGCAACAATATCGGCGTCAAATATCTCTGGAAGATCGACGACGACACCAACTTCCGGCTCAACGGCCAATATACCCAGATCGAATTTCAGGATCCGTTCCCGGACAATGAAACCTTCTCGCCGAACCGGGTCCGCTACCCGATCATCGATTTCTCGATCGACCGGCGCTGGTCCGATGCGATCTACTCCGAACTGACCGGCTATTGGAGCAACCCACGGCTCAACAATACTGAAACCTTCGCCGAAACCTGCACCAATCGCGCAGGGTGTGTCGATGTGAAGGGCCAGCCGATCCGCTTCGGCGACGCCACGGGCCGGTCGACCCCTTATCCCAACAAGGGTTTCGGCGCGGACTCCAAGGTTGGCGGCTTTCAGGAGCGGGGTCTCAATTTCCGCAACACCTTCACCTTCCCCAAGCTGGTCGAATTCGTCGCGGGGGTCCAGGTCGTATCCTACAAGGATGACTCCGATCCGGTCTTCCCGGTCGGCGATGCTTCCACGACGATCACGGGTCTTTATTTGGACGCGCGGCCAGTCATCCCCTTCAGCCCGGATACCAAGATTTCGCTCGCGGTCCGCACCGATTTCGCCAAGAGCTTCGATTCCAAGACCATCTGGAAATTCGGCTTCCGCCAGCCGATCGGTCCCTTCTACATTCGCGGCAACGGCGGCACGTCCTACAGCCTGCCGCGCACCAACGAACTTTTCTCGGTCAGCCCGACCCAGGTCGGCAACCCCAATCTGCAGACCGAAACGACCGAAACCTATAATGGCGCGGTGGGGTTCAGCAAAGCCTTCGGCGGCGTGCAGATCAATGCCGAAGTTGGCGCGTTCCGCACCGACATCAGCAACCGTATCCAGGGTACGTCGGGCCTGACGCCTAACACATGGTTCAACAACAGCGCCGTCACCGAAATTCGGGGCATCACCGCGGACATGGATTTTATCCTCGGCAAGCAGTTCACGGCCAACATCAACTACACGAAGCAACAGGCGCGCCTCGCGGGCACCGATCTTCAGATCAACGAGACGCCGGAATATATGATCACCGGCAATGTCGCCTGGCATAGCGCGAATGACCGGTTCCACGTCACCCTGCTACCGCGCTATCAGGGGCCGGAATATGCGACCGGCGGCGGCAATGTTCGCCAACCCGATGGCAGCATGGCCGCCCGGTTCCGCAACAATTTCGGCAATTATTTCGTCATGAACGGGTCGATTGCCTATTGGGCGGGCGACGAGCGGCAGCATCGCTTCCAGCTTCGCGTCGTCAACATCACCAACACCAAATATGCCGAACGCTATGGCTACGGCAATATGCGCTTCAGTTCCGCCTTCCTGCGCGGCGAAATTGCGGCGAACAGCGACGCCTATTTCTACGGCTATGAATTCGAGGGCAAACCCCGCGCCGTCTACGCCTCCTTCACCACCAGCTTCTGATCGCCCATATGACAGAGCATTCACCGTCATGTCACAGCCCCGACCTATTCCGTCCGCCGCTCCGACGGAGCGGGATAGGAAGGATGTGCATATGAAACGGTGGATGATCGCGGCGATCTTGGTGCTGATGGCGGGCGGGGTCGGCCTGTTTTGGGCGACCCGGCAAAGCCAGAAGACGCAAGCCTTGCAGGTTCTGCTCATTCCCGCCGATGGCGGCACGGAAAGCGGGACGCTGGCGGACTATCAGCCGATCTTCAACGCCGTGTCCCGTAACACCGGCCTGACCTTCGACCTGAAAGTCGCCCAATCCTATGGCGCGGTGGTCGAGGGAATGTGCAACGGCGCGGCCGACATCGCCTTTGTCGGCCCCGTCACCTATTTGCAGGCGAAGGATCGCGGTTGCGCCGAATTGCTGGCGGTGGCGGTCAAATCCGGTGCCTCGGTCTATTATGCCGGGCTATTCGCACACAAGGACGCCGCCATCGCCACCGCCGCCGACGTGCGGGGCAAGCGCGTGGCGTTTGGCGACGTCAATTCGACCTCGTCCTTCATTTTCCCGATGACCATGTTGATGGATGCGGGGATCGATCCGGCCAAGGATCTGAAAGAGGTTCGCCTGACCGGCAGCCATGCCAGCAGCCTCGCCGCCTTGTTGCAGGGGCAGGTCGACGTCGCAGCCCTCTCCTTCGAAAGCTATGAAAAGGCGGTGCGGGAGAATGTGCCGGGCGTTCGCGATGTGAAGATCATCGCGCGCAGCGATCCCATTCCCTACCCCCCCTTGGTCGTGAACAGCAAACTACCGGCCGCGACCCGCAACCGGCTGCAATCCGCATTCCAGAATATCGCCCATGAACCCGGCATCACGCAAGAGATGATCCGGGGCTATGGCGGGGGGCAGGTCGATGGCTATGACGCCCATTTCCCCGCCGCCAAATTCACCCCCGCCGCGCAGAAGATGGCGATGGTCAGCGATGCGCTGAAGGCGGAAATCCTCAAGAAATCGGCGCAACGATGATGGATATTCGTTTCGATAGCACCACCGTTCACTATCCCGACGGCACATGCGCGCTGGATGGTGTGTCCTTCACGGTCCCTGCGGGGCAATTTGGCGTCGTGCTGGGCCATTCGGGTGCCGGAAAGTCCACCCTGCTGCGCACCGTCAATGGCTTGTCCGCCATAACCGGCGGTCGCGTGGTGGTGGGCGGCAAGCCGGTCGATCGCAAGACCCTGCCCTTCTTGCGTCGCCGCATCGGCATGGTTCACCAACATTATGGCCTGACCGCCAGGGCCAGCGTCGCCACCAATGTCATGGCCGGCGCGGTGCCTGCCATGCCCTTCTGGCGGGCGCTGTCGGGCTTTTATACCCCGGCCTTGCAGGACAAGGCCTGTGCCCTCATCGCGGCTGTCGGCCTGGACGAAGCGCATCTTGCCCGCCGTGCCGATCGGCTGTCGGGTGGCCAGCAACAGCGCGTCGGCATCGCGCGCGCCTTCATGCTGGACCCTGCCATCATCCTGGCCGACGAACCGGTCGCCAGCCTCGATCCCCGGCTCAGCCGCGAGGTGCTGGATCTGTTGCGGACGCAGGCGCGCGAACGGGGCGCGACCGTGCTGTGCAGCCTACATCAGGTCGATCTGGCACGCGATTATGCCGACCGGATCGTCGCCCTGCAGGGTGGCCGGGTCGTGTTCGACGGCCCGCCCGCGATGTTCGACGACTATGACGCCAAGCGCATCTATGCAAAGCAGGATGCCTCCGCCCCGGTCCAGGCGGTGCTGGCATGACCGCGCAGGCGCCCACCCGCTGGTCCTACCCGCGCCCCTATGGCAGCGGCACGATACTGGCGCTGATCGGCGCGGCCCTGCTGCTTTGGTATACGGGCCAGCGCGTCGAAATCGGCCGGATGGTGATGATGACGACGCAGGCCGTTGCCGTGCAATTCGGCCTGGCCGAGCAATCACAGGTCGCCGACGGCCTTGGCAACGCCATCGGCCAGCTCGTTCCCATCCAGCTTTCCGAGCGGCAGGAGATCAGCCGGATCGAGGGTTTCGATCCAACCGACCTGCCATTCCTTTCCCATGTCGAGGTCGTGGAACGTCGCGCGGAAACGATCAATCCGCAAACGATGCGGATGGAAAGCCGCCCGGTCCGAACGACCTATCTGGTGCAACCGCTGGGCTATGTCTGGCTGGTCGCGGCCAAGATGCTGGAGACGCTGGAAATCGCGCTCTGGGGCACGATCGTCGCCATTCTCATCGGCTTTCCGCTGGCGTTGCTGGGCGCGCGCAACATGATGCGCTTTGCGGCCATCCGCATGATGGCGCGCGGCATCATCGGCTTTTGCCGCGCCATTCCCGAACTGGTCAGCGCCCTGTTTCTCGTCATCGCCTATGGTTTCGGCCCGATCGCGGGCATATTGGCGCTTGGCCTCTATGGCGCAGGTTTCCTCGGCAAATTCTATGCCGACGATGCCGAAAATGCCGACCCCCGGCCACAGGAAGCCCTGACCGCCATCGGCGCGGGCAAGATGTTGATGTGGCGCTATGCCATCCTGCCCCAGGTGCTGCCCCAATATATCGCCTACACCCTCTACATCCTCGACCGGAATGTCCGCATGGCGACCGTAATCGGGCTGGTGGGTGCGGGCGGCATCGGTCAGGAACTCAAGGGCCGCTACGACATGTATGAATATGGCCATGTCGGCACCATCCTGATCGCGATCTTCATCGTCGTTCTGCTGCTGGATCGCAGCGCCGGACGGCTACGCAAATCCCTTTTATAACCCCCCATCCTATCGATCGGAGCGGCCATGTCCCTGAAGAACAGACGCGATTTCCTCAAGACCGCCAGCGTGGCGGGGACCATGGCGGCCATACCGGGCAGCATCGGGCGGGCACTGGCCATCGCGCCCAAGCGCGTGACCGGCACGATCAAGGACGTGAAGCATATCGTCATCCTGATGCAGGAAAACCGGTCCTTCGATCATTATTTCGGCACGCTCAAAGGGGTGCGGGGTTTTGGCGATCGCCATCCCATCCCCCTGCCCGACAATCGCCCGGTCTGGTGGCAATCCAACGGCGCGCGCGACCTGCCGCCCTTCCATCTGGATACGGAGCGGACCAACGCACTCAAGGTGCCGGGCACCCCACACAGCTTTTCCGACGCGCAGGCCGCCTGGAATCAGGGCAAATTCGGTCTGTGGCCCAAATATAAGACCGATTATTCGATGGGCTATTACAAGCGGCAGGATATTCCCTTCCAGTTTGCGCTCGCCGAGGCCTTCACCATCTGCGACGCTTATCATTGTTCGGTCACCAGCGGCACCGACCCCAATCGCATCGTCTTCTGGTCCGGCTCCAGCTTCGATCCCGCCATCGCGGCCAAGGGCGTGAATTGCCGGGACACGCATTCGGAACCCAATAATCTGCGCTGCTGGATCAAGGGCGCACTGCCGGAGCCTGGCTACACCTATGCCGGCAATGCGCTGGAATGGGCGACCATTCCCGAAGTGCTGGAGGCGGCCGGGGTCGACTGGCGCATCTATCAAGACCCTAACGACAATTGGACCGGCGCGATGCATGGCGGCCTCGCCTTCAAGGGGTTCCGCGATGCCAAGCCGGATTCTGCCCTCTATCAGCGCGGCATGAGCGCCTTTTCGCTCGAACAGTTCGCCAAGGATGTGAAGGACGGCACGCTGCCTGCCGTAACCTGGATCTTGCCGCCCAAGGAGCGATCGGAACATCCCAGCGCCTCCACCCCGATCGAGGGTGCGGCCTTCACGGCGGAGGTTCTGGACGCGCTCACTGCCAACCCGGACCTGTGGAGCCAGACCGTCTTCTTTCAGACGTTCGACGAGAATGACGGGTTGTTCGACCATGTGCCGCCGCCCGCGCCGCCGTCCTATAATCGCGACGGCACGATGGCGGGCAAGGCGACGCTCGACCTGGCGGGCGAATATTTCGACGATCATGAGGATAAATATACGTCGCGCGATGACGATGTGAGCGGCACGACACGGCCCTGGGGGCTTGGCCCGCGCGTGCCCATGTATGTCGTTTCGCCATGGAGCCGGGGCGGCTGGGTCAACAGCGAGATATTCGATCACACTTCGGTCGGCCAGTTCCTCGAAAAACGCTTCGGTGTCACGATCCCCGGCATCAGCCCATGGCATCGCGCTGTCTGTGGCGACCTGACCAGCTGCTTCGATTTCAGCCAGAGTAGCGATGCCACTTTCCCCGACCTGCCCGATGTCAGCGCCGCCAGCGCGATCCTGGCCGATCATCTTGCCCGTCCCAAGGCGCTGCCGCCGCGCGCGCCGCAGGACATGTATCAGGAAGCGGGTATCCGCCGATCGCGCGCCCTGCCCTACATCCTCCACGTCGATGCCGTCGCGACGAAGGATGCTCTAACCCTGACATTCACCAATGAAGGACGCGCCGGTGCCGTCTTCCACGTCTATGACAAGCATAGGCTGCATCAGATCCCGCGCCGCTACACGGTGGAAGCGGGCAAATCGCTGAACGATCAATGGGCCGCCAACGATCAGGGCCGCTTCGACCTCATCGTGCTTGGTCCCAATGGCTTCGTCCGGGGCTTCACTGGCGATCTGGCGCAGGCCGCCGCCGCGCCGGTCCTCACCGCCCGTTATGATGCGGCGGGCAAGGCCATGCGCCTGCGTCTCGCGTCCGATGGATCGACCCCTGCCAGCGTCACATTGGGCAAGGATGCCTATGGGGTTCAGGCCGACCGGGCGGTCATGGTCATAGGCGGCAGCAGCACCAACGAACGCTGGCCGGTGGCGAAGAGCGAAGACTGGTATGATCTGACCGTCGCCATGGCGGGCATGGACATCCACCTGGCCGGACGGGTCGAAACCGGACGCCACGGCATCAGCGACCCGCTCATGCGGGCCTGAAGCCGAGCAAAGGCAAAAAAGGGGGCTGGCCGAGACATCGGCCAGCCCCCTTTTTCATGACCAGCCTACAGGTCGGCGACGCGCATCTCTATCTCGGTCGAAACGGCGGACTTGGCATCATATTGGTCCGCGACCACGCGATAGGCCGTGGTCCAATGTTTGCCGTCCACCTCGAACCGGCAATAGCCCCGCTGACGGCCATTATAATGGCGCACATGCGGGTTATCAGCGCGCGATTGCTCCATCGCCCCAGCCCATGGACATTCCGATGCGATCGACGTTCCGGCAAATTCATGCCCGATCCTGCGGGATTTGGCGTTTAACGGCTCGGCATGCATCGTCATGGCCGCCGCACAATGCCAATCGCCGCTGATCGCCACAGGATTGGCCACGCCATCGCCCAAAACATCCAGCAACTGCTGACGCGCGACAGGATAGCCATCCCAACTGTCGAAGTTCACCGCGGCAGGCTCTGGCGCCTTATTGTAGCGATAGGGTGACAACCAGCATTGAGATGCCAGTACGTTGAACGCCGCGTCCGATCGATTCAGCGCCCCATAAAGCCATTGTTCCTGCGTCGCCCCCAGCATCGACCGGTCGGGACGAGCCGCTTCCGCGCACGGCACTTGCCCCGGAAAGCCATCACCGCACACCTGATCGGCGCGAAACTGGCGGGTGTCGAGCAGATGCACCTGCGCCGGGCCAAAGCGATACAGACCATACATCTGCAGACTGCTCTCGATCCCGTCGATGATCGGCGGCTTTTCGATCGGCATATGCTCATAATAGGCCTTCAAGGCGGCCAGTTTGCGGACCTTCCATTCCAGCGGCGTCTGCGCTTCGGGATCCTGCGGCGTATCGCCTGCCCAATTATTGTCGATTTCATGATCGTCCATGGCGACGATCCACGGGCTGGCCGCCCGCGCCGCCTGGAGCGCGGGGTCAGAATTGTAGAGCGCATAGCGGTTGCGATAATCCCAAAGGCTCACGATTTCCGCGCTATTATGCTGACGCACGGTGCGGAAGACGCGCTGTTCTCCGGCCAGATCGACGCGACGCTCGCCCAGCGGGCTGATACCCCCTTCATAGATATAATCGCCGACATGGATCACGCAGTCCGGCGCCCAGGCCGCCATATCGGCAAAGGCGTTGAAATAGCCGCTCTGCCAGGATTGACAGCTGGCAACCGCCAGCTTGACCGACGGATCGCGGCGATTGCTGGTGCGGGTCCGGCCGATAGCCGTCTCGAACGCACCCACCGTAAACTGATACCAATATTCGCGACCCGGCTGCAGTCCCTCGATCAGCGCATGCACCGAATGGCCTTCGCTCGCGCGCGCAACAGCCTCACTCTCGCGGACAAGCCTGCGCTGTTCCGCATCGGCCCAGACCCGGTAGCGGACCGGCACGTCGCTCGACGGCATGCCGCCGCCTTTCAGCGGGTCAGGCGCAAGCCGGGTCCACAGGATCACACTGGTATCACGCGGCGCGCCGGACGCGATGCCCAGTGTGAACGGATTCACCTTGATCTGCGCGCGCACCAGGGACGATGTTAGAAGCGCGGTGGCGGTCGACGCTCCCAGAAACAGGCGACGTGTGAGCATATGGAATCTCCCCTGCAGACAGCGGATGCTGGCCAAGAGTGAAATATACTCAATATCATTGCATATTTATGTGAGAATTATACATATCCGTGCATGGAGTAGGATCTGATTTGTTCCGCTATCTCCTATGTCGCCAAGCCAAAATGGGGTCGGACCGGCGAACGCGCCTAGTGTATAATGCGGGCAAAGGCCGCCACACCGTCGATCGTCGGCGCGGGTAAGGATGTCGGTTCGACGGTTGGCAAAGACGGTGCGCCATCGCCTGCGAATATTGCCTCGATCGTGCGGACGCAGAGCGCCACGCCATCGTCGGCGAGCATATACCAGACCTGCTTGGCCTCCTTGCGGTTCTGCACCAGGTCGGCGCGGCGCAGTTCGGCCAGTTGCTGGCTGAGCGCTGGCTGGCCGATGCCCGTGATCTCGGCGATCTCGCCGACATTGCGTTCGCCGCGCAGCAGGCAGGACAGGATCATCAACCGCTGCGGCTGGGCGAAGACCTTGATCTTTTCAGCGGCCAACGCCGCGGCGTCGCGATCCACATAAAGCGCGCTCATGCGGACGCCTCGAACCGGCAGAACCAGTCGGGTGCTGCATCGGTCCCGTCAGCGGCGGGCAGCAATAGCGGCTGACCGTCCGTCCAGCCCTCAGGCGTCAGGCTGCTTGCGCCATCGACCCGCTGCAACGCGCGCAACAGGCGCAGCATCTCGTCCACCGAGCGGCCGACATTATGCGGATAGCAGGTCGTCGCGCGAACGACCCCCTGCGGATCGATGAAGAAGGTCGAGCGCATGGCCATGCTGTCGACGGCTGAGTCATCGATCATCCCATAGGCGCGGCCGACCGCCATGCTGGGATCTTCGATGATGGGAAAGTCGATTCCCACGCCGAACAGATCGCGCAGCGCGCGGACCCAGGCGAGATGGGCATAGAGGCTGTCCACCGACAGGCCGACCAGCTTGCAATCGAGCGCGTCGAAATCCGCCTGACGCCGCGCCAGCGCGGCGAACTCAGTGCTGCATACCGGCGTGAAATCGGCGGGGTGCGAAAAGAAGATCACCCATTGGCCGCGCAGCGCCGAGAGTTGAAAATCGCCCTTGGTCGATCGGGCACGGAAATCAGGGGCCATGTCGCCGATCCGCACCGGCCGCCGTCCATCTGTCATCACTTCGTTCATGCCTGTCGTCCTGCAATCCTGGCCACCATGAGGCAACCCCTTGACGGCCTAGCTCTATACATATACATGATTCATGTAAATATGAAACTAAAGGAAAGTCGCATGTCCGACCCCGCATTGACCAAAGCCCAGACGCAGATCCTCGCCGCCCGCGAAGGCGTGCCCGTGATCAAGTCCTTCTTCGATCCGCCGACCTTCACCGTGACCTATGTCGTGCATGACGCGCAGACGCATCGCGCCGCCGTGATCGATAGCGTGATGACCTATGATCCCGCTTCCGGCCGCACGAATGTCGAATCCGCCGATCCGGTGATCGCCTATGTCGAGGCGGAGGGGCTGACCGTCGATTGGCATCTGGAAACCCACGCCCATGCCGATCATCTCTCGGCGGCTCCCTATCTCCAGCAGAAGCTGGGCGGGAAGATCGCGATTGGCGCGCATATCTGCGAGGTGCAGCATATGTTCGGCAAGCTGTTCAACGTCGGCGCGGAATTTCCGCGCGATGGATCGGACTTCGACCATCTGTGGGCCGATGGTGACAGTTTCGCAATCGGCACCCTGTCGGTCACCGTGCTGCATGTGCCCGGCCACACCCCGGCCTGCGTCGCCTATGTGATCGGCGATGCGGTATTCGTGGGCGATACCATGTTCATGCCCGATTATGGCACCGCGCGCGCCGACTTCCCCGGCGGCGACGCGCGCACCTTGTTCCGGTCGATGCGCCGGTTGCTGGAACTGCCGCCCGAAACCCGGCTCTTCCTGTGCCATGACTATCTACCCGCAGGCCGCGACCATTATGTCTGGGAAACGACCGTGGCGGACCAGCGCCGGGCCAATATCCACGCCCATGACGGCATAACCGAAGACGAATTCGTCGCCATGCGCGAAGCGCGCGACCGCACGCTGGACATGCCGCGCCTGATCCTGCCCTCGGTTCAGGTCAACATGCGCGCGGGCCATCTGCCGGTCGCCGAGGATAATGGCGTCGCCTATCTCAAGATCCCGGTGAACCAGCTATGATCCCCGGCTTTCCCGATGCGCAGCCGGTGGCGGGCCTCATCGGCGGGCTGATGATCGGCGTGGCGGCGGCGATCATGCTGCTCGGCCTCGGCCGGATCGCGGGCGTCAGCGGGCTTGCGGCGCGGGCCGTTGGCTTCACGCAGGGCGGCGCACCGCGCAGCGTCGCCATCGCCTTCATCCTCGGCTTGCCATTGGGTGCGCTGGTCGTGGCGCTGCTGTCGGGCGGCGTCCCGGCCAGCTACCCCGCGCCCGCCCTGCTGATCGTTGCCGGCCTGATCGTCGGTTATGGCACGCGGCTGGGGTCAGGCTGCACCAGCGGCCATGGCGTATGCGGCGTGTCGCGCCTGTCGCGCCGCTCGCTCACCGCCACCGCTTTGTTCATGGGCAGCGGCTTTGCCACCGTGGCGATCCTCCGTTTGGCGGGACTTTTGTGATGCGGGTCATCCTTGCGCTACTGTCCGGTTCGCTGTTCGGCGCGGGCCTTGCCCTATCGGGCATGGCCGATCCGATGCGGGTGCGCGCCTTTCTCGACCTGTTGGGACCGTGGGATCCGACGCTGGCCTTCGTCATGGGCGGCGCGATGATCCCGATGGCGTTTGCCTGGATGGTGCAGAAGCGGATCGAGCGCCCCATTGCCGATCAGCAGTTCAACCTGCCCGAAACCAGAGGGATCGACGGCAAACTTGCGCTCGGCGCGATCCTGTTCGGCATCGGCTGGGGCATAGGCGGCCTGTGCCCCGGCCCCGCCCTCGCCAGCCTGGCGCTCGCCCCGGCGGCGGTCGCTCCCTTCGTGCTGGCCATGCTGGGCGGCATGGCGCTGCACCGCGTCACGTCAAGACCATAACCGGCACGCCGGACCAAGGAGGATCATCATGGATATCAAGCGGCTGACCCCAGCCTTCGGCACGGCCCCGCAACTGACGCCGCACGATGTCGAACAGGCCGCGCGCGACGGATTTCGCGCGATCATCTGCAACCGCCCCGATGGCGAGGAGGATGGCCAGCCGACCGCTGCCGACATCGGTGCGGTTGCCAGAGCCGCTGGCCTCGCTTTCGCGCACATCCCCGTAACCCCCGGCGCGATGACCGATGCCGATGCGCAGGCGATGCGCCACGCGCTCGATACCCTCCCTGGCCCGGTGCTGGGCTATTGCCGGTCAGGCGCGCGCGCCGAAAAACTGGCGGCGATGGCGGACGCACTGGTCGCCGGACAGGACGCCACCCCTTATGATATCCTGATCATCGGCGGCGGCAGCGCCGGGATCGCCACGGCCGCCAGCATCCTCAAGCGCCGCCGGGGCATCCGCCTCGCCATCGTCGAACCGAGCGACGATCATTATTATCAGCCCGGCTGGACGATGGTGGGCGCGGGCGTGTTCGACAGCGGCTTTACCCGGCGTAGCGAGGCGCACCTGATCCCGAACGGCGCGACCTGGATCAAGGGGTCGGTCAGCCATTTCCAGCCCGATGACAAACAGGTGCTGCTCGATGACGGGCGGCGGATCGGCTATGGCGTGTTGATCGTCTGCCCCGGCATCAAGCTCGACTGGAACGCCATTCCGGGCCTCGCCGATGCGCTGGGCCATGATGGCGTCACGTCCAATTATCGCTACGATCTGGCCCCCTATACCCATCGCCTGGCCAAGGCGTTCAAGGGCGGACGCGCACTCTTCACCCAACCACCCATGCCGATCAAATGCGCAGGCGCACCGCAAAAGGCGATGTATCTGTCCTGCCACCGCTGGGAAAAAGCGGGCGTGCTGGCGCAAAGCGACGTGCAGTTCCACACCGCCGGTCCAGCGCTGTTCGGGGTCGCCGCCTATGTCCCGGCGCTGATGGACTATGTCGATCGCTACGGCATTCACCTCAATTTCGGGTCGAAGCTGGTGGAGATTGATGGCCCGGCCAAGACCGCCATTTTCGAGCAGGCGGACGGCGATGGCGTCAAGCGCGTGGCGGAACGCTATGACATGATCCATGTCGTCCCCCCGCAGGTCGCGCCGGACTTCATCCGCAACAGTCTGCTCGCCGCCCCCTCCGGCTTCGTCGCGGTGGACGAGGCGACGCTGCGCCACCCGCACTACCCCGATATTTTCGCGCTCGGCGATGCCTGTTCCGCATCCAATGCCAAGACGATGGCCGCCGCGCGCAAGCAGGCGCCGGTGGTCGCGGTGAACGCGCTGGCCGCGCTTGATGGCCATCCCCCGGTCGCGGCCTATGACGGCTATGGCAGTTGTCCGCTGACCGTGGAGGCCGGCAAGATCGTGCTGGCCGAGTTCGGCTATGGCGGCAAATTGATGCCCAGCTTCCCCAACTGGCTGATCGACGGCACCCGCCCGTCACGCCTGTCCTGGCTGCTCAAGGATACCATCCTGCCGCCAGTCTATTGGCATGGAATGCTCAAGGGCCGCGAGTGGATGGTCAAGCCCCAGCCGATCGAGTCGCGGTCATGATGGACCTGACCCAATATCTGCTGGGCGGCCTGTCGGGTAGCCTGGTCGGCTTCGTGCTGGGTCTGGTCGGCGGCGGCGGGTCCATCCTGGCCGTGCCGCTGATGGTCTATCTGGTCGGCGTGCCCAACCCGCATGTCGCCATCGGCACCAGCGCGCTCGCCGTTGCCATCAATGCCGCGACGGGCCTTGCCAGCCATGCCCGCGCCCATCATGTCAAATGGCGCTGCGGCGGCATCTATGCCGCGGCGGGCATCGTCGGCGCGCTCGCCGGATCGACCTTTGGCAAGATGGTGGATGGCGACAAATTGCTGGCCCTGTTCGCGCTCGTCATGCTGCTGGTCGGCGTGCTGATGCTCAAGGGGCGCGGCAATGCGGGCAATCCGGGCGCAGAATGCAATCGCGAAAAAGCGCCCAAGGTGGTCGGCTATGGCCTTGGGTCGGGCTTGTTTTCCGGCTTCTTCGGCATTGGCGGCGGTTTCCTGATCGTGCCGGGCTTGGTCGCCTCGACCGGCATGCCGATGCTGATGGCGGTCGGCACGTCGCTCGTCGCCGTTACGGCGTTCGGCCTCACCACGGCCGCCAACTATGCCTCTTCCGGGCTGATCGACTGGCCGCTCGCCGCGGTGTTCGTGGCGGGTGGGGTCGTCGGCAGCGTCGGCGGCACGCGGCTGGCCGAGCGGCTGGGGGCCAAGACCGGGCGCCTGACCACCGTCTTTGCGATCCTGATCTTCGTCGTCGCCCTTTACATGCTCTGGCGCAGCGCGGCTGCCTTCCTGCCCGGCCTCTGACAATCTGACCTATCTCTTTATCCCTGCCCATCTGGTACAAGATCGGGCGAAAGGACATGTCCAATGTTCGACTCCTTAGACGCCCTGATCCTCGCCCGCGCCCAGTTCGCCTTCACGGTGAGCTTCCATTTCCTCTTCCCGGCCTTTTCGATCGGCCTCGCCAGTTTCCTGATGGTGCTGGAGGGGCTGTGGCTCGCCACCGGCAAGGGCGTCTATGCCAATCTCTTCCGCTACTGGCTCAAGATTTTCGCCGTCGTCTTCGCCATGGGCGTCGTGTCGGGCATCGTCATGTCCTATCAGTTCGGCACCAACTGGTCGGTCTTCTCCGACAAGGCGGGTCCGGTCATCGGCCCGCTCATGGCTTATGAAGTGCTGACTGCCTTCTTCCTGGAGGCCGGTTTCCTGGGCGTCATGCTGTTCGGCATCAACAAGGTCGGGCGCAAGCTGCACTTCACCGCCACCTGCGCGGTCGCCATCGGCACTTTCATCTCCGCCTTCTGGATATTGTCGGTCAACAGCTGGATGCAAACGCCGACCGGTTACGAGATCGGCGCGAACGGCCAGTTCCTGCCCGGACCCAGCTGGATGGCGATCATCTTCAACCCCAGCTTCCCCTATCGCCTGGTTCACACCGTCCTGGCCGCCTATCTGACCACGGCCTTTGCGGTCGGCGGCGTGGGGGCCTGGCATCTGCTCAAGGACCGGACCAACCCCGGCGCGCGGACCATGTTCTCCATGGCGATGTGGATGGCGGCGATCGTCGCGCCGATCCAGATTTTCGCGGGCGACATGCACGGTCTCAACACGCTGGAGCATCAGCCGGTCAAGGTGATGGCGATGGAAGGCCATTATGACAGCCACCCCGACGGCGCGCCGCTCATCCTGTTCGGCATCCCCGACAGCGCCAACAAGCGGGTCGATTATGCAGTCTCCATTCCCAAGGCATCGTCGCTGATCCTCAAGCATGACCTCAATGCGCCGATGAAGGGGCTCGACACCGTGCCGGAAGCCGATCAGCCGCCGGTCGGGATCGTCTTCTGGGCGTTTCGCGTCATGGTCGGCATCGGTTTTGCGATGTTGGGGCTGGGCCTGTGGAGCCTGATCGCGCGCTGGCGCGGCAAGCTGCATGACTGGCCATGGCTGCATCGCGCCGCACTGGTGCTGGGGCCATCGGGGTTCGTCGCCGTGCTGGCGGGATGGATTGTGACCGAAGTCGGGCGGCAGCCTTTCACCGTCTACGGCCTGCTGCGCACCGCGCAAAGTGCCTCACCGCTGGATGCGCCCGCGGTTGCGGCCTCGCTGCTGGCCTTCGTCATCGTCTATTTCAGCGTCTTCGGCATGGGCATCTGGTATCTGCTGCACCTGATGAAGAAGCCGCCCGAAGCGCATGAAAGCACGCTGGACGGCGCGCCGATCCGCACCGCAGGCATCACCCCCGCACCCGCCATCGAAGGAGGCGAAGCATGATCGACCTGACCGTCATCTGGGCCGCCATCATCGGCTTTGCGATCATCGCCTATGTCGTGATGGACGGGTTCGACCTCGGCATCGGCCTGCTCTTCCCGCTGTTCAAGGTGGGCAAGGACCGCGACACCGCGATGAACAGCATCGCGCCGGTATGGGACGGCAATGAAACCTGGCTGGTGCTGGGCGGCGGCGGGCTGCTTGCCGCCTTTCCGCTCGCCTATGCCATCATCCTGCCCGCCCTTTATGCGCCGTTAATCGCCATGCTGCTCGGCCTCGTGCTGCGCGGCGTCGCGTTCGAGTTTCGCTGGCGCGATCCCGCGCATCGCGCCTGGTGGGACCGCGCCTTCACCGGCGGGTCCGCCGTCGCCACCTTTGCCCAAGGGATTGCGCTGGGTGCCTTGCTGCAGGGCATCAGTGTCGAAGGCCGCGCTTATTCGGGCGGCTGGTGGGAATGGCTCTCGCCCTTCTCGCTGCTCACCGGCTTTGGCCTGATGGTCGGCTATGCGCTGCTCGGCGCCTGCTGGCTCAACTGGAAGACCGAGGGCGGCTTGCAGCGCCAGGCCGTGACCTATGCCGGGCGGCTGGGCATCGTCATGCTGGTCGTGATCGGCGCGGTGAGCCTGGCCACGCTGACGCTGGAGGGCAGCTATCAAAGCCGCTGGCTGGCCTGGCCCGGCGTGCTGGCCACCGCGCAAGTACCGCTGGCGACGATCATCGTCACCGCGCTCTTCTACCGCAGCCTTTCCCAACGCAAGGACGCGCAGCCCTTCCTCTGGGCGCTCGCCCTGTTCGGGCTGTGCCTGCTTGGCCTTGGCATTTCGATCTGGCCCTATGTGATACCAGAGCGCGTCACCATCTGGGAAGCCGCCGCCCCCTATCGCAGCCAGCTCTTCATGCTGGTCGGCGGCGCGGTACTCGTCCCGATCATCCTCGCCTACACCGCCTGGGCCTATTGGGTGTTCCGCGGCAAGGTCGGCAGCGATGGCTATCACTGATGCGTAAACAGCTACGCCAAATCGGCTGGTTCATCGGCATCTGGGCCGCGAGCATCGCGGCCCTTGGGCTGCTATCCTTAGGCCTGCGCCACTGGTTGCTCTGAGGATTTGAAGGGAGCGACGACCTGATATCGATGGGACAAAATATAGCCGGTTAACGCGGATATCCGTGGCTATCGATCGTCGGCAACGCCGAGCCAATCCAATATTTCATCGCGATGTTCATCCAGTCGGGGCGGCATTTGGCCCTCCTGCGCGCCTGGCGTCAGGCGAAAGCCAGCACCTGGCGCGCGGATCGCGCCATCCGGCCCGCCGAGACCATCGAACGACAATAAGGCGTCCGGCCGCGCCAGGGCTGCGGCTTCGTCCACGCGGCGGACCATGCCGCAGGGTATGCCTGCCGCGCTCATGCCCGCTTCCCAATCAGCGGCGTCGCGGGTGGCGATGACCGTTTCCAACTCCGCCTTCATGGCGTCGAAATTCGCGCGTCGCGCCTCCGGCGTGGCAAAGAGCGGATTGCGCAACCAATCCTCGCGGCCGGTGAAGCGGGCGAGGGCGGCGAACTGGTTGGGCTGCACGACGCCCAGCGACACCTGGCGGCCGTCCCTTGCCGTGAACAGCGATGCGGTCGGCAGGCCGCTATAGCCGGTATTGCCCATGCGCGTCATCGCGCGCCCCGTCACCAGGAAGGGCGTCACCGCCGACGTCATGAACGCCAGGCTGGCGTCGAACATGGAGACGTCGATGAAACTGCCGCCGTCACCCTGCATGCGCCGGATCAGCGCAGAGAGGATGGCGAAGGCGGCAGTCTGGCCGGTCAAGGTATCGACGATGGGAAAGCCGACGCGGACAGGCGGATCGCCCTCTTCGCCGCTCAGCATCATCATGCCGCTGGTAGCCTGGACGATATTGTCGATCGCGGGCCAGTCCCGTTGCGGACTGTCCTGCCCATAGCCCGATACCGAGCAGAAGATGATGTCCGGGTTCAACGCGCGGACGGCATCATAGCCAAGCCCCAGTCGATCGATCACGCCGGGGCGGAAATTTTCGAGCAGGACGTCGCAGCGCGACACGATACCCTGGGCGATCGCAAGATCGTCGGCTTGTTTCAGATCAAGGGCGATCGATTTCTTTCCCGCATTGGCGGCGATGAATGCCGGGGACATGCCCTCGAACCGTGGATCGACATTGTAGGACCGGAAGCTGTCGCCCTGCGGCGGCTCGATCTTGATCACCTCCGCCCCCATCAGACGCAAAAGATGCGAGGCGTAGGGACCGGCCATGACATGGCTGAAATCGGCGATGCGGATGCCCGCGAGCGGCTTGTTCATGGTTGCTCCGGGAATTGCTTGCGGATGATGGACCAACTGGGGTCTTGGCAAAGGGTGCAGTCCGCACCGACGAACATCGCGGCGGCACCGGCATCCTGCTTCAATTGCCAGTCGAGCCATCCGACCGCGACCCGACCATAATCCCCGCCATTGACGAGCGAAAATGTGCCGCCATGCCCCGTATCTTTGTTCGCGTAGAAGACGGGGACATGCGATAGTCGCGCCACGTCGTCGCTCCCATTGGGGTAGGCGATGTCGGATGGCCCGCCCAATATATAGGCAACGGGCATGTGGAGCTTCTTCAAATCATCCTTGGTGATCCAGACACCGCTCAGACCGCCGCCGGGCCGGTTATAGACCCCGCTGTTGAATGCGACGACCGTGTCGATCCTCGGATCAGCGCCTGCGGCCAGCGCCTGCAATCCGCCGCAGCTATGCCCCATCACCGCAATGCGCTGTGCATCGACATGATCGCGATGGATGCCCTGCGTCGCCCAGTCGATCGCCGCCAGCAACTGATCCACCTGCGTTTCGTCGGCCTTGGCCGGTGGCGGCCCCACCGGTGCAGGCGCATCATCCTCGTTCGGCAAGGCTGTCAGCGGCGGCTGTTCTTCGCGTGGGGCGCCATTGGCGATCACGATATAGCCGTGACTGGCGATTTCGCGCAGGAAATGGCTGGCCGACAGGCCATTGTCGCGGCAGCCGCCATTGCCCCACAGGACCAACGGCAATCGTTCGCGCGGCCATGTGGCGGGACGGTACAGCGTATAGCCGGGCGCGTCGGCAAAGCCTTCCGCGACCGCAGGCCATCGCCCCGTGCCTGCAGGATCGCCGATCCGGCGCGCGACCTTGTCCTGCGTCGGCTGCGCCGATGCGGTGCCGACGATCATCGTTGCCATCGCCGCGATCACGATCAAAGGCGTCATATCTTCCCTCCGCACTGTATATCGTCGCGCCCGCGCACTGCCGCCCGCGCCGTTCGGAACGCCTGCATCCCGTCGATGCCAAACCGCGACAGGCTGCGGGCATTGCCTTCGGAATCGCGCAGATAGAGGGCATCGAAGCGCGCCTGTTCCTGTGCGGACATGCCGGAGATCGTCACCTTCTGCGCCTTGGCTTCCTCCAGCCCCTTGACCAGCGCCGCATGGATTTCGCGCGACAGCGCATCCTCCCACACCGCTTGCGACTGCGTCAGGATCGCCCGCTCCGCCTCGCTCAGCCGGTTCCATCGTGTCAGCCCTATCGCTCTTGCCGGATAGGCACCACGCGGGATAGCGAGGTTGTTATAATGGCTGGCCACTTCCGCGAAATGCAGCGACTTGAACGTGTCGCCCGGCGCGATCACGCCGTCGATCACCCCCTTGGCCATCGCCGAATAGACATCCGCCATCGGCATGTTGACCGGGTCCGCGCCCAGCGACTCCAGCACCGTGAGCAATTCGGTGGGCGCGCGCAGCCGCAGCCCGCGCAGGTCGGCCAGATTGCGCACCTGCCGGTCGGTCGTGACGATCCCGGCGAGCGAGCCGCCCTGGACCGCTAGCACCTTTAGCCCGTGCAATTCATGGCCGATCTGCGGGTTGGCCGCGGCGATGCAGCGATAGAGTTTCAACTGCGAGTCGATGCTGTCCGCTCCGCTGTAGAAACCGGTCTGGATGCGGATCAGATGGGTGCCGCCGCGCACATAGATGGGCGTGATGAGGCCGACATCGGCCACGCCATAGCGCAATTCCTCCATCGACATGTCCGACGACAGCAGCGCGCCCGACCAGATCGGCCGAATGCGGATGCGCCCTTGCGACTTGTGTTCGACAAATTCCATCCATGCCTTGTCCGCTTTGCTGAACGGATGGTTCGGGCTGTAGGGCGTCGCATAAGTCAGTTCCGTCACACCGGGCGGTAGCGGCCGGGCGCACGCCGTCATCAGGCACAGCGGCACCAACAGGGACAGCAGCGCGCGGAGCGTCACGCCAGCCCCCGCGCGGCCAGAAAGTCGGCAACCATCGCGACCATCGCGTCATGGTTCCAATTGGCCGCATCCACCATGTCCGCGTCGATCGCCAGCACCGGAACGCCCGCTGCTTCCAGTGAAAGCGCCGTCAGTTTCGTGCCCGATTGCGACAGGCGGTTGTCGGGCGGCAGCAGGATGACGCAGGCATCGATGCCGCACCGTTCCGCCTCGCTGGTCATCCACCCGTTCATCCATGGCGGCAGATGCAGCACTTCGTTCATCGAACAGATGCGGCTGGCCAGCGCATCCATCGGCTGGCCCTGCAACTCGCGAATATATTGTGGCCCGGCAAAGGGCATATACATCGACCAGACGAAGACCGCGCCCAGTCGCTCTTCCAGCGCCTGATAAAAGCCCGGATCATGCCACACGCCCGCGCCGATCCACATCAGCCGCACGCGTTCATTGTCGGCCGCACCCGCGCCGCTCGCCACCCGTTCCATGACTTCGTCGCGAAAGCGCCTGGCATGGGCGACGGCCCAGTCCGACCCGCGATGCCATTGCGGAATCATCGTATTGGGCATTTGTTCGGCGATCGACACCGGGCAGGGGCGCGCGCTGCCGATCGCCTGCGCGGCTTCCCAGATATAGCCTTCCTGTTCGTTGATCCGCTCCATCAGGTGATGCAGCTTCGCCTCGTCGAACCGGCGGCCAGTGCGATTTTCCAACAAGCTGATGAGATCGCGCATTTCCGCGACCATCAGCGCGATGCGATCCGGCTCATAGACCCGCCGCCACGCGCTGCGACTATGCTGGAACCAATGGGCCTCCTTATGCTCCCATGCCGGCGCTTCCATCGGGAAAAATTCGCTGCCCAGCGCCTGTGCCCATTGGCCAAAGACATGCTGGATGCAGTCACAGGTCAGGCGCGCGACCAGCACGGTTGGCTTGGGCAATCCGCCCCAGGGCGCGGTCTTGGGATCGTTCGCCAGCGTGCAGGCCAGGCCAAGCGAGCAATATTTGCAGCTGTTTTCAGGATAGCCATGCCGCGCCATCACGTCGAAATAATGGCCGGACAATTGTTTGGCGGAGATATAGGCCGACCACCATTGGTTGGTGATGATGGGGATGTCCATCACATGGAAAATCTCGTGCGGCGTGTCGGCCTGGACGATGGCGAAGGGTTCGCCTTCGTCCACGACCCGCCGTTTGAGGTCCGCGCCAAATTGCTTCTGATACGCGCTGGCGACCGAGGTGCAGGCCAGATCCTTGCGGCTGCGCTGACCGGTGGCGCGGGGGGCTATTATGTCGTTCATTGAAAAACTCCTGCCGCTTCCAGTTCGGCGATGCGCGCATCATCAAGCCCGCACAGGGTCCGGGCGATGGCATGGGCATGCTCACCCATGCCAGGCGCGCGGAAGGGTGCGAACCTGTCGCGGGAAAGGGAAATGGGGGTCGCGATATGGCCGAACGGTCCCAGGATCGGATGATCGAGCGTCACCAGCGCGCCACGTCCGGCCAGTTGCGGATCAAGGTCGATCATATCCTCACAATCCTGCACCACGCCGCAGGCGATACCGGCCGCTTGAAGGGTAGAGGCGATGGCATGGTCCTCGCGCTGCGCGGTCCATGCCGCGACATCGGGACCGGTCATCGCGTGCAGGCGCACGCGATCCGCCTCATCGAACAGGCTGATCGCGACCCAGCGGTCTTCGCCGCGTGCCGGAAACACATCCTGAAAGAAGACGCCCGGATCGGCATTGCCCGACCGTTGCGGTCGCTCGCCGCGCCGCGCGGCGGACAGGCTATCGCGCATCTGCTGCACGCAGATTTCATACATGGATGCATCGATATGCGCGCCACGTCCCGTTTCGCGCCGGTGCTGGAGCGCGGCTGCCACGGCCCCTGCCATCACGAACGGCACGATCACATCACCATAGGGCACGGCGCCGGGTATCACCGGGTCTCGCGTCGGATAGCCGGTCAGGAAGGTGCGCCCCGACAAGGCGCCACCCGTGCCATCGACGCCCCATTCCTGCGCCAGCGGCCCGGTCTGCCCGAACACGCTGCCCGACACCATCACGATGCCCGGATCGCGTTGGCAAAGCGCGTCATAGTCCAGCCCCAGCTTCTTCATCGTGCCCGGCGAGAAATTTTCGACCACCACGTCCGCCCAGTCGATCAGCGGATCGATGAGTTCGCGCGCCTCCGGCTTCTTCATATTGAGCGACAGGCTACGCTTGGACGAGTTGAGATGGGCGAACCAGGGCTTGTCGTCCCAATTGCCGGGCTGCGATGCGGACACCTGCACATCCAACCGGGCAAGATCCGGGCGCGTGCGGCTTTCGATCTTCACGATCTCCGCGCCCAGGTCGCCCAGCGTCTTGGTCGTGATCGACCCGACCAGTGCCCAGGCGAAATCAAGTACCCGGACACCTGCCAATGGCCCCGGCCGATCGCCTGTATGAATGGCAGGCGCGGCAACCGCCGAACCCGCGCGGATCGCGGCAAATCGTTCCGGCAGGCCCGATGGCGTGTCGAAAAAGCCGCGTGCGGCGAGATGCCGGTCCGCCAGCACATCGGCCGGTTCGTTCGCTACACAGGCATTGATCCCCCGCCGCAGCCCTTCGGTCGCGATCTCCGCCTTGGTGCGCGACCGGAAGAAGGCGTCGATGGCTGCTTCCCACACCGCGCGCGTGTCGGCGGGCAGGGTGGAACGGTTATAGCTGAGCCAATCGGTGCCGTGCAGCGGATTGGGCGCGCCGACGGCATCCATCCAGTCGGACAGAGCCTGATTGGCGGGCGCACCCAGTCGCCCGGTCATCAGCGAATGGAAACACCATCCATCGGCCAGCCGCCAGATCGCGCGCACCGTCGCTTTGCCATAGGCAAGCGCGCCGCCGACCCGTTTCAGTTTGCGCCGGTCGAATTGCCAGCACAATATCCCGTTGAAATTACGGCTGAAGGCTACCTGCTGGATGGATATGTCGACATGCTGCCCCTTGCCATGCGTGCCGCGTGCATAATGGGCGGCCATCGCACCACTCGCCGCGACCATGTCCGCATGGAAGGTGCAGGCATCGCCCGCTTCCTTGACCGGCGGGAGGTCGGGTTCACCCGTCACCCGCAGCGCCCCGCCCATGGCCGACGCGACGAACTCGCCACCCTTCCAGCCGGATCGCGGCCCGCCCGATCCGAAGGTGGTGACCGAGACATGCACAGCCGTCTTCGGTATCGCGACGTCTTTCAGGCTTTCCAAGCCGAGATCGTCGATGACGAAGGACGCGCCTTCGACCCCTCCGCCCAGTTCAGCGCCCAGCGACGCCAGGAAGCGCGCCAGCGGGCGGTCCGCCATGCCGCCCAATGTGGCGACGCGATGGCCTGCAAGCGGGGTCATGCCTTTAACTCCTTCAAAAATATCGCAATCTCCTCTGCCACCCCATCGTTCGCGCGCCAGTCGCGGCGGGTGAGGATGAGCGTCGGTATATTGGCGTCGGCCAGTGCGTCCCGCTGCGCGGGCAAGTGCCAGATGCGTGCCTCATCCTCTTCCGCGAACCATAACAGGACCGCCGATGCGCGGACCTGCCGCGCTTGCGCCGACAGTGCGTCGGCATGATCGCGAAAGGCCCGGCTGCCTTGCGCGGCCTCATGCAACTGGCGTGCGATCGCGGCACATGGATCGCCGCTGCCTTCCTCCACGCGAAGGTCGCCGGGGTTCTGCCAGCTTTGCGCCAGCGTCGGTCCGGCCGCGCGCCATCCGGCCGCCTCAATCATCGCATGGATGCGGGTATCGGGCGGCGGTGTGCCCGCCAGCAGGCACAATGGCGCGTCGCCGCCGACTTGCGGCGCGGCAAGCCGCAGCGCGTTGGTCGCCACGATCCCTTGCTCCAGCGCGTCATCGTAGATGCCGAGGCGTTCGGTCAGTCGTCTGATCGCCTTGCCCATATGCGCGACGCTGCTGGCGCGCTGGATCGTGGCCGTGTCGAAGATCATCGGTTCGGGACCAGCAATCTCGCCCCGCTGCCGCAATTCGCAGATATAATAATAGAGCCGCTGCGCTGCATCGTCACCGCGCGAGAAGAGCACGGCGTCCCGCCCATTCAGCGCGCCATCCGCCCAATCCTGAAGGATGGACCGCGTCCAGAGCGGAAATTTGCTTTCGAGCCAGCGATCCGCCGCCGGAAGGGGCCGATCGACATTCCATCCCACCGGGCCGGAACAGGCACCCGTGGCGGTCAGCACATCTTGCGGCAGGTCGGGGCCGACATAGGCAATCATGGTCATTGTCCAATAACAGTGGGCAGCCACAGCGCCATGGCCGGGAAAAGGATGATGAGAAGCAGGTGGATGAGATCACTGCCGAGGAAGGGCAGCACGCCCTTGAATATCCGTCCCAACGGCACGTCCTTGGCTACCCCCTGGATGACATAGAGGTTCATCCCCAGCGGCGGATGGACGAAGCCGATCTCCATGGCGCGGGTGATGAAGATGCCGAACCAGATCGGCGACATGCCCACCCCTTCGACGATCGGCAGCAGGATGGGCGTCGTCAGCAGCATCAATGCCAGCCCATCCAGCACCGACCCCAGCAGCAGCAAAAGCAGCGCGACGACCAGCAGGGTCGGGATGGTGCCCATGTCCATGGCCGACACGGCAGTACCGACCGCTTCGGTCAGCCCGGTCACGCTGATGAAGACCGAAAAGATGATCGCGCCGATGATGACAAGGAAGATAAGACCCGCCGTCCGCAAGGTTTCGGAAAACGCGCGGAACAGCACCTCCCGGTTGAGCCGCCCACGCCATGCGGTGATCGCCAGTGCGCCCGCCGTGCCGATGGAGGAGGCTTCGGACGGACTGAACCAGCCCAGTACGATCCCGCCCAGCACCACGGCCAGGAGCAGCAGCATGTCGGCGATGCGCAACATGGCCCGGCCGCGCGCCGCCCAGCTCGCCCGCTCGCTCGGCGGCGCGATCGAAGGACGCCAGCGCACGAGCAGCCACACGACGAGGCAATAGAAGAGCATCTGCGAAATGCCGGGAATGAGGGTGGCGGTGAACAACGTGCCGATCGATTGTTCGGCGATGATGCCATAGACGATGAGCGCACCCGAAGGCGGCAGCATCTGGCCCAATGTGCCACCGGCGGCGACCGTACCGGTCGCCAGCGCATCGCTATAGCCGCGCTGGCGCATTTCGGGCAGCGCGACCAGGCCGATGGTCGCCGCCGTCGCCAGGCTGGAACCGTTGATCGATCCAAAACCGGCGCAGCCGCCGATCGACGCATAGGCGAGGCCGCCGCGTCGATGGCCGATCATCTTGGCGGCGGCATCGAACAGGTCCCGACTGGCATTGGCCGCAAAGAAGAGATGCGCCATCAGCATGAACAGCGGCAATGTGCCCAGTTCATAGCGGGTCAGCGTTTCGACCACGACGACGCCCGCCTTGATGAGTGCCCCCTCCGGCCCAAGTGCGACCATCAGGCCGCCGACGCCGACAAGGCCCAGCGAAACGCCGATCGGTACGCCGCACAACAGCATGGCGAACAGGAGGATGAGGCCGATCAGCCCGGTTTCGGGCGTTGCGAGGATCATGGTCGGCGCCCTTCCACCAGTTGGCGGACAAGCAGCGCGATGATGACGACCAGCGTGACGTTGAGGAAGGCGCGCATCGCCCACCAGGGCACACCGACCAGTTCGCTCACCTCCTGGCTGCCCCACAGATCAACGGCCAGCCAGCAGGAGCCGCCAAGCAGCATCAGGTAGAACAGGATCGACAGCGCGGTGCAGACCCATTCGGCGACATCGCGGTTCCTGCCGGTCAGCCGATCGAGGATCAGGTGAACGCGCGCATGGTTGCGGCCGAGCGTCGCGGCGACCAGCGCCAGCGATCCGCCGATCAGGACGACGACCTGCACCAGTTCGATCGCGCCCTTGAGCGGCAGGCCGGTGTGCCGACCGATCACCGCCAGCAGATTGAGCGCGGCTGCGACGATCAAGGCGACCCCGCCCGTCCATATCATCATGGTCTTGGCAGCATTCATGCAGTCACCTCTTCGACCCGACCGTCGTTGCTGATTGTGATCGCCGGAAGCCCGGCAGCGTGCGTGATCTGTTCGACATAGGCGCAAATCTCCGCCGCGCGCGTCGCCGACGCTAGTGTTGGACGACCGGGCGGCTCGACATCGACCGGAATGATGCGGACCCCGATGGTCCGGTCCGCATCCCATGTGACATGGCCCAGAAAGGCATTGACCGCTTCGGGGTGAAAAGGCGCGAGCGTATAGGCCGGGTCGGGCTCGAACCCGAACAAGGTCCGCCGCCGCGCCGCCCATTCCGCCCGTGCCGGGTGATCCTGCGCCGGGCTGAGCGCGCTCGTCACGACGCAGCCATTGCCAAGCCCGTGGAAGATCGGCTTGCCCTGGTAAAATTCGATGCCCCGCACGATATGGGCGTGATGGCCGATGACGACATCCGCGCCCGCGTCGATCGCGGCATGCGACACCGCCCGCTCATAGGGTGCCAACTGGACGGGGGTATGGACGATGCCCTTGTGTAGCGCGACCAGCACGATGTCGGCCTGGTCCCGGACGGCGGCAATGTCGCCCTTGAGCATGGCGCGTGCCTCGTCCGTCAGCGTGACCAGCGCGGCCGCGGGCGCGATCGGCGCGCCATCGGCCGTCTCGATCCGCAGCCAGGCGCATCCGGCCTTATCCTTGGTCGCCCAGCTTGCGACCGGACCCACGCAATTATAGCTGAGCAGTGCGATCCGATGTCCGCCGCGCGTGACGATGGCCGGTGCGCGTGCGGCGGCGAGCGTCAGCCCCGCGCCGCAATGCGCCACGCCCAGCGCATCCAGTCCCGCTATCGTATCGGCTATGCCCTCCGCGCCGCAATCGGCGATGTGATTGCCCGCCAAGCTCAGCATGGCAAAGCCCGCATCGGCAATGGCGGCCAGATTTTCGGGCGGTGCGCCGGGTGCGGGGACATCGCCTTTCAACTCCGCCCCGCGCACCGTATGCGGCACCTCCAAATGGCCGATCGAAAGGTCCGCAGCGCGCAGCGCGGGCGCGATCCCGGCCAGCCAATAGGCGCCATCCGGCTCGTCCAGAACCAGATCGCCTGCCAGCACGATCGAGATCGCATCCTGTGTCACGCTGTCATCCGCTCCGTGTCAGAAGGACTTGCGCACGCTGACCGCGAACAGCCGCCCGATCGGGTCACTCGCCGTCGCGTCATAGCCGCCGCCACCATTGCCATTGGGCGCCAGGTTCACATAGGGCGGCGCGATATCGAACATGTTGCGCACCTCCAGCCCCAGCACGAGACCCTTTTCGAAGAAGCCGTCGGCCTGTTGATCGCCCACCTTCCAGTTCAGCGTCAGATCGACCGGCGTATAGCTTTTTACCGACTGCACCGGCCTCGACAGATTGTTGCGATAGCCCCCGACATGGGTCGCCAGCACTCGTGCGCTGAACGGGCCATGATCCCATGTCACGCTTGCGCGCGCTTTCAGCTTTAACGGGTTGAAGATGATATTGCGCCGATCGACCAGAGGCGCCGCAGGTGTCACGGCGACATTATATTTGGTCAGATAGGTTCCGGATATATTGACCGTCAACGCGTCCTTCGCGCCCAGCCGGGTGTTCCAGGTGCCGGTAAAATCGATACCGCGCGTCACCGATACGCCCAGATTCTGGCTGCGCCCGTCGACGAACAGCGTGACGTTCGCCGGATCGCCACCGGGGAAGGAGCCGCCTGCCAGCGCCACGCCCTGCGCCAGCAATTCCTGTACCCGCGCCGCCGCGGCCGCCCCGCGCAGGATGATGTCGGTCCCGGCATATTCCGCTTCATTGCCGAGGATGGTCAGGTTCGACAGATTGGCGAGCACCTGATTTTCATATTTGACGTCCCAATAGGTGATGCCGAAACGCAGGTTGGGCAAAGGATCAAAGTCCGCACCGATCGACCAGGTCGTTGCCGTTTCGGGTTTCAGGTCCAGATTGGGACCGGACAGGGCATAGCCCTGCAGCGGCGCGCCACCGGCCGGATTCTGGTAGCTCTGGCCGAAGATATTGTTGGAATTGCCATAGATTTCCGGGATGGTCGGCGCGCGGAAGGATGTGCCGTAACTGGCGCGCAGCTTGGCCCAGCGCACCGGTTGCCAATTGATGCCGAATTTGGGGTTGGTGGTCGATCCGACGTCGCTATATTTGTCGTGGCGCACCGCTGCGTTCAGTTCCAGCCGCTCGAACCCCGGCATCGCATTGTCCGCGCCGAAAATGGGGATGTAGAGTTCGCCATAGACCGAATCCACCTTGCGGCCGAAATGGCGGAAGGTGATCGGGTTGGTCGGCGCGCCTCGCGCAGACCCCAGGGCAACGGTGAAATCCTGCCGTTCATAGCCCGTCGCCAGCTTCACCGCGCCGCCGGGCAGGGTGAAGAGCGGTCCGTTGAGCCGGGCCTCATAGGTTTTCAAGCGACCATTGGTGGGGGCGAGGAATATCTGGTTGGCGATCGTCGCCAATAGCGTCTCGCTGGTGCGTCCCAGCCCATAGGGATCGAACGCCGTCGCAGGATCGCTGCTCGCCAGTGCCGCGTTGAGCGCTGCATTGTTGATGCCATGATAGGAACCGGAAAAATCATTGGTCTTGCCATAGCCGAACAAGGCTTCGGCTTCCCAATCATGGGGCAGCTTGGCGCGCACGCCGGGCGTGATCTGCCAGCTTTCGGCCGATCCGAAACTGTCATTGGTCGGCACGTCGTCGCGGAAATTATAATCGAGCGTATAGCTGGTGCCGGTAAAGCCTGCGGGCCGCACGAAAAAGGCATTGGTCTGCGGCACGGTCAGCCGGGCGTTGGAATAGGCCGACTGGCGATAGAAGTTCCGTTTGGAGTAAAAGCCATCATAGAAGACGCTCAGCCAATCGTTAAATTCGAACCGGCCCGTGCTGTTGACCGAGTCATAATTCTGTTCCGGCATCAAATCCTGATTGGCCAGCTCATCGCACCGGTTGATCGCGCCTGCCGCCAGCGATCCCGCATTGGCCTGCGTCACGCCACCTGTCGGAATGGCATAGGTGGTGCCATTGGCATTGATGTTGCCGGGTGCGCAGCGCGCGATCCGGTAATCGCCGCCGCCTGACGCTCGCTGGTCGCTCGTGAAGAAGGACCGGTCATCGCCGCTCAGGTTCGATCGTTCGACATGCTCATAGGCGACCATGATCTGCCCGCGGTCGAACACCTTGCCGATGGCCGCGCCCAGCGTCGTTTCATGAAAATCGCCGCGTGAGGCGATGCCCGACCGGGCAAAGACTTCGCCCCCGTCCAGCGACCGGCGCGGGATCAGATTGACCACGCCAGCCACGGCATCCGACCCATAGACGGCCGATGCGCCATCCGCCACGACCTCGATCCGCTCGACACCCAGAGAGGGCAGGACCGAGGGGTCGATCGACCTGCTGTTGTTGGTCACGCGATGGCCGTCGATGATGACCAGCGTGGCATAGGGGCCGATACCGCGCAGATTGACCGAGTTACCATAGGTGATGTTGCCGCTGCCGCCCGATTGGCCGCGTGAATTTTCCGACACGCCAAGGTCAAAGACCTGCGGAATTTCCTTGATCATGCGATCGACCGTGACGGCGCTGGACGCTTCCATTTCGGCGCGGCCGAGCGTTGTGACGGTGGAGCCGACGGGGGCCGCGCCGCGCACGCGGCTGCCGGTGACGACGATGTCGGCGGTGCTCGCCTCCTCCTGCGCTGCCGCCACAGCTGATAGACCTACAGCGATCCCGCAGCAGCCGATCTGCAAAGCCGCCCGCAGGCTGATCCCACCTTTACGATTCCTGTTCATGCCATCCTCCCTCGCCGCGTTGCGCGGCCATTATCATTGCGCCGTCGTTCAATCCGCGACCGGCAGTTCGATCCACGATGCCCTCGTTCCGCCCCGCTGCACGGTGATGACCGGTGCGGGTTTCTGTTCGATATCCTTGAGGTTGCGCTGGCGTGGGTCTGCACCCGCGATCGTCACGCGCAGCCGCGCCCCTGCCGGCACGACCCGCGACACCGGCGTCAGGTCGATCGCGAGGTCCGCCTGCTGCCCCGGCGGCAATGGCGCGACATCGGCGCGCAAACCAGAATGCCAGGGCAGGCCCATCGTCTCATAGGGTGGCTTGCCCGTCCTGCGGTGCGACAGGGCCAGTCGCCCGAAGGCGACGACTTCCGTCGTGCCATCGGCGGCCACCTGGTCGAGATAGGCAAAGATATTGGCGTCGGGCTTGTCCGCCGAAACGCGTAACCGTACAACCGGATAGCCGACCAGCTTGGTCGCCTTGGCCAAGGGCGCGCTGGTATAGCTCAGCCCCTTGTCATCCATCGGCTTGGCCCAGAAGGCGAAATAGTCGGCGGGCGGCAGGTCGTAGCGCACGGTAAACCGGTCTGTACCTGCCTTGCCCGTCTGGGTGCCCAATTGTCCGTCATTGACTGACCGGGCCGTGCCGCTCCGCCCCGCGTCGAAAAACCAGCGGATCGGCTTGGCGCTTTCGCCCGGCAAACTGTTGGACCGCACATAGCCGCCCTTGCCGTCCAGCCCCTCGACCCAATAGGTCGCGCGCGGTTCGGCGGCGATGCCATTGGCGACGCCTTTGAGA
Source organism: Sphingobium sp. KKT206 (assembly GCF_055640555.1). Lineage (NCBI taxonomy): Bacteria > Pseudomonadati > Pseudomonadota > Alphaproteobacteria > Sphingomonadales > Sphingobiaceae > Sphingobium > Sphingobium sp. KKT206. Next base: position 3,449,481 of record NZ_CM145764.1, on the reverse strand, counting down.
TGATGGTCGAAATAGCGCACGACCTCCCCGGTAAAATCGAACCCCGGCGGCGGCACGCAATGGCTGCCCGGCCCGGCCAGGAACTTCGATCCCGCCATGTTCGCTGCGCTCAGGATCGACTGGGCGGTTGGTTCGTCTTGCCAATTGCTCCAGAAATAGGTGGCGATCCCCGCCTGCCGGATCGCATCGAGATAGCGATAGACGCCGACCTCTTCCCAGAAGGCGTTGCCGGTCAGCGGCGACACGCTGTCGCGATACGTCATGCCATACCATAGCGCCGCCATCGGCGTGTTCTTCGCATGTTGCTGCACCGCCGCCTGCAATTGCGCACCGTCGCGGTCGCCATCGACCGGCAGGCTCGCCAGATCGTCGCTCAGCGGCTCGTCCGGCCGGGTGTTGAATTGCGCCGTGATCCCGCCGCGCCGAACGAAGGCATATTTGTCCAGGTCGGACGCGCCGACGAACACGGCCTTGAGCGACGGCGGCGCGGTGGTGGCGGTGTGGAAGGTGGTGCCGCCCAGATAGGAGCAACCGATCATGCCGACCTTGCCACTGGAAAAGGGCTGCCGAGCCAGCCATTCGACCAGATCATGGCCGTCGCGCGCTTCGGTCCTGTCCTGAAAACCGTGACGGCGACCAAAGGACGCGCCCTTGCCGCGAATATCCGCGACGGCCACGACATAGCCCGCCTTGATCAACGATCGTAATGCCAGCCGGTCGTCCAGGGCGACTTCCTTGATCGCGCCATCCTTGTCCCGAAACCGTGCCCGATAAGGGGTGAAGACGAAGATCACCGGCAGCTTTTCGGCCGCGACCTTGTCCTTGTCGCTGGGGCGATACAGGTTGACGGCCAGCTTCGTGCCATCGCGCACCGGCACATAGACCGAACTGCGCTGCACATCGGCATAGTCCCTGGCCAGCCCCGGCATGGCGACCCCCAAGGCCGCCAGCATTGCGATCGATCGCGCCGCCTGCATCGCTCTCTCCTATTGTTGACAATTTCATCAGCGATCAGGCAGGCCGATGCAACCAAAAACTCGCTGACAATATTGTTGACAATATTGTTCGATGGCGAGACTATCAGCCTATGGACGGTATGGAAAAACGCGCGCCGACGGGCGTGGAAGTGGCGGGCTGGGTCCGCAACCGCATCAGAAACGGGCGTTTTTCGCCGGGACAACGGCTGGTCGAGGTCGACATCATCCGCCAGACTGGCGCCAGCCGCTCAAAGGTGCGCGAGGCGCTGCAACGTCTGGAAGGGGAAGGCCTTGTCCAGATCGAGGAGTTTCGCGGTGCCTCCGTCAAGAGCACGGGCCTGGAGGAAGTCGCGCAAATCTACCGCGCCCGCATCGCGTTGGAAGGAATCTGCGCCGCGGATTTTGCGCGCCATGCCTCGGACGAAGATAAGCGCCAACTGTGCGCGGTGCAGGACCAGCTGGACCAGTGCGTGATCGATCGCGCGCCCGACCGCTTTGGCCGGCTGAATCTCGAATGGCATCGGATCATCGTGCAGGGGTCTGGTAACAGCGTTATCGCCGAATTGCTCAAGCGGCTGAACGTCCCCATCCACCGGCTATTGTTCGAAAGCTTCTACGACGAAGGCCGCCTGCGCACCGCAAACGCCGATCACAAGAAGATGGTCGCCTTGCTGTTGGCGGGCGATGCGGAAGGCGCCGAAGCCGCCATGCGCAGCCATATCGCCGATGGCTTCGACACGCTTTCAAAGATCGAGAGCGAATTTTACGGCTGATCGTTCGACGGCCTCCACCATGCGCGACGGAGCCAACGTCATTTTAAACATCTTGTCTTGGTAGCCGCGCACAGCCCATGGGGATTAAAAGCCAGGAACGGCGCGATGGATATGTGGACATAATGACTGAGACTTTGGAAGAGCTTGGATGGCGGTCCTTTTTCAGCGCGCAGATGGCGGCCCATGAGGCTGCGGAATGCCATCCCGTCCGAGTCATGGCCGTTCATCGCGGCAAGATCGCGGTGGCGGGCGAAGGAACGACGCGGCTGATCTCACCCTATATCGCCGATGCCATGATGGCCGAAGAACATCCCACGGTCGGCGACTGGCTGTTGATCGACAATGCCACGTTTGAGATCAAGCATGTCCTACAACGCGCCAACTTGTTCAAACGACGCGCGGCCGGTCACGATAAAAGGACGCAGTTGATCGCCGCGAACGTGGATACGCTATTTGTCGTTGCTTCCTGCAATCAAGATTTCAGCGCCCCGCGGCTGGAACGCTATCTCGTGTTGGCACGGGAGGTCGGCGTGCAACCGGTCGTTATTCTCACCAAGATCGACCTGACGGATACGCCAGACTCTTTCGTGGCCGCGGTTCGAGATTTGCAGCCGGGGTTGGCGATCGAGGCCATTGACGGGCGGGATCGGGACAGTGTCGCGCGTCTTTCCAGATGGTGTGGAAAGGGCCAGACGGTCGCCCTTCTGGGGTCATCGGGCGTCGGCAAATCAACGCTGGTGAACAGCCTTCGCGGTTCCGATAGCATAGCGACGCAGGCCATCCGCAAGGGCGATGATACAGGGCGGCACACGACCACAGTACGCGAGATGCACCGGCTGGAAGGTGGCGGCTGGTTACTCGACACGCCTGGCATGCGGGAATTGCAATTGGTCGATGCGGGAACGGGCATTGCGGAGGTTTTCGACGACATCGTCGATATGGCGGACCATTGCCGCTTTTCCGACTGCACCCATGATGTCGAACCGGGCTGTGCGGTTCAGACCGCTATCGCCAGCGGACAGCTTGAGCGCACACGCCTGGAGCGCTGGCGCAAATTGGCGAGCGAAGAGACCTACAATAGCGCAAGCCAATCCGAACGCCGCGCCCTCGACCGTATCGCGGGCCGGGGCGCGGGCAAAAAAAAGTGAGCGGTCCGCCCTCAACCATCAGGTGATCGTAGGCCGACGGTCCATCACGCAAAAAAGCGGCCCGTTGCGGGGCCGCTTCTTATGCCGAAACGAATCGATGAAATCAGGCGGTGGTGGCAGCCTGCTTCTTGACGATATCGCGCTTGAGGCGACGGGCCTTGAGCGACAGCTTGTCGTCGCTGGTCTTGACCAGCCAGTTGTCGAGGCCGCCATTATGTTCGACCGAACGCAGACCATGGGTCGACACGCGCAGCTTGAAGCTCGATTCCAGCGTTTCGGAGATCAGCGAAACATTCTGCAGATTGGGCAGGAACACCCGCTTGGTCTTGTTATTGGCGTGGGAAACATTGTGACCCACCTGGCGACCCTTGCCGGTCAGCTCGCAAATGCGCGACATAGTCAATCAACCTTGTAATTCGGGTTCGTTCGGAAAGTCGCGCCGATAATGGGATTCGTGGCTCCCGTCAACCCGCGCGCGTTGGATGCAACCCTTTGGGTGAGGCCTGCGTTGAGCCGTTGTTATCCTAAGGGAGGTCGAAATGCGATTCATTGGTGGTCTACTCGTCATTATCCTGCTGGTCCTGGCCGGGGGCATCGCCACGGGCTTTATCGACCTGCAAAAGACGCGCGATGGGCAATTGCCGCAGATCGCGGTCAGGGAAGGCACGCTGCCCAAATATGAGGCCAATGTCGCCAAGGTCGATGTCGGCAGCCGCACCGAAACCGTCGAAGTGCCCACGGTAGACGTCAAGAAGCCCTGATTCTTCCCCTCCCCTGCCTGATCCTGTAACGGGCGGAGCCATGGCTCCGCCCTTTCCCTTGCCCGCCCCGATGCGCCGTGCGCTCGATCTTGCCCGTTTGGCCGAGGCGGCGGGTGAAGTGCCGATCGGCGCCGTCGTGACCAGGGATGGCGCGATCATCGGTGAGGGCGAGAATCGCAACCGGCGCGATTGCGATCCGACCGCCCATGCCGAAATCGTGGCGATGCGGGCGGCGGCGGCGCATCTCAATGACTTTCGCCTGACCAGCTGCGACCTGTGGGTCACGCTGGAGCCCTGCCCGATGTGCGCGGGGGCAATCTCTCACGCGCGAATCGCCCGGCTTTATTATGCGGTGGGCGATCCCAAGGGCGGCGCGATCGAGCAAGGACCGCGCCTCTTTGCCCAGCCGCAATGCCTGCACCGCCCGGACGTCTATGGCGGCTTGGCCGAAGCGGAGGCCTCAGCGCTGTTGCGGGACTTTTTCGCCGCCCGGCGCTGAATAGTCGATGCGGTAGAGCTGATAGGGCAAGGTCATGCCCGTGTTCAGCGTGACCGGCACCAGCCAGTCGGGCAATTTGTCGCGCATCAGGTCGGCATAGAAGCCCGTGGGATTGCGCGACTGATAGATGGTGCCTTCGGGAAACCAGGGGCAGACCAGCAGATAGGTCGCATGATGCTTCGCCGCGATAGCGCGGAAGTCGCGCGCCGGGCCGTCGAAAGCGTGGTGGATGTCGAGGATCGTCGCGCCGTTGCGGTGATAGGGTCCGGCGAGCGCGCTATGATGTGTGGTCGCGATCAGGCGCGGCCCCAGATCGACCATGGTGAAGATGGTCGCGGGCGGGAGTTGATCCAGCACCGCGAGCGCAGGCTGGGTCCGGCAGCGCCCGTTCGCTTTCTTGATCGCATCGTTGCGCGCCACGGCGGACGGGCGCCAGGGACGCGGCGTCTTACCGGTCGCCTGTTGATAGAGTTTCAACGCCTGCGGATAGAGCGGATAGGCGCAGGCGATCGCTACGAGCAACGCCACCCCTGCCCCGCCCGCAATCCTGGCCCGGCGTGATCCAGTGAGGATGACGACGACCAGACGATGCGCGGCCCAGGCGGCAGGCGGGATCGCCAGCAATTGCGCGGCTGGCCCCGCGCGCAGCTGCCAGAAGAGCAAAGCGATGGCGAAGACCATCATCAGCCCCACGGTGGCCCAGGCCCAGAGCCGCTCAGCGTCGCGCCGCGCATCCCACAAGGCCCAGAGCAGCCCGACGAGCCCGGCGAGCGGAATCGCCAGTAACGGCACCACCATCGACTGGGCCTGCGCGGTGATCGGCTTGGCCTCGCGGATGTTGGCGAGCCACAGCCGCTCCAGTTCGGGCGAAATCTGATAAGGACTGAGGCATTGGGGCCAGTTGAGCCAGAAGAAGATCGCCACTGCGCCGCCCACGATGACGCCTGCACCCAGCCGCGCCATCCAGCCGCGCAAGGGGGCGAGCGCCAGCAGCACCATGCCCGCCGATGCCGCGCCGAATACCGCCACCCAGATCGGCGAGAGTGCGTCGCAGACCTGCTCCCGATTGGCGGTGCTGGCGAACACCAGATAGCAGAGCGAGGTCGCGCCACCGAGGCTGAGCGCATAGGGCAGCATCCGCCGCTCGGCACCGTCGCGAAATACCCAGCGCAGCGCGATCAGCCCGCCGCCCGCCGCCAGATAGACGATCATCTCCATACCGATCGCGATCGACAGCGCGCTGCTGACCCCGGCCATGATGCCGCCGCGCAGCCGGTTGGTGTCGATCACCCCGGCCAGCATGGTCAGCGCCAGCGCCAATTGCCAGCCATGATGGTCGATCCGCATCGGCGCATACATGCCAAAGCCCATTTGCGCCGCCAGGGGCGCCAGCACGGCGAGCAGCCAGCCATTCGGCCCCGCCAGCCGCCGCCCGATGAAGCCGAGGCTGAGCATCAGCAGCAACAGCGGCAGCAAGGGTGCGACCCCGCAGGCCAGCCGATCGGCCATGCCCTGATCGACGAAGGCGCGGAAGAACAGCATCAGTCCGGCGAGCGGCAAATCGACCAGTCGCGACCAGTGGATATTCGCCCCGCCCGGCGGGTCGAGCCGATATTGGCGCAGGTCGTACCAGCCCTGCCCCGCCAGCCAGTCCTTGACCTGGACATAGCGGATATTGTCGTCGGTATCGCCCAGCACCAGCCAGTGAATGGCGGACCAGCGCGTCGCCACCATCGTCACCGCAATGGCGATCCAGATCAGAAAGGTCAGCCATTTCCAATGGCGTGCGCCATGGACGGACAGGAAGGCCGCGATGTGGCAGGCGCGGGCGCGCAGGGTTTCGCCGCTATGCAAGGTCATGCCCGTGGATTAGAGGCTGCGCATCAAAGCGCAACGGGGGCCAGCCATGAAATTCGCGCAACGCGTGTCGCCGCAGCACCGGGCGCTGTTCTGGCAGATCCTGCGCTATGGCGTCACCGGCCTGTTCGTCACTGCCTGCCAGGCCGCGATCTACTGGGTCCTTGCCACCTATGCCGGGCTGCATGTCCAGATCGCCAATCTGATCGGCTATGGCGCGGCGGTCGTCATCGGCTATATCGCGCACAGCGCCTTCACCTTTCGCGGCCAGGGGGCGAATGACGGCCATGCCGCGCGCGGGGCGAAATTCGTCGCCGTGTCCTTGGTCAGCTATGCACTCAATGCGCTGTGGGTGTGGCTATGCGTCACCCATATGGGCTGGCCCGCCTGGTCGCCGATCCCGGCGATGCTGTTCGTGACGCCGGCTTTGGTGTTTGTCCTCAATCGGCAGTGGGTGTTTCGGTGATATTCGCAATCAAATGTGACTGTCGTTCCCGCGAAGGCGGGAACCCATCTCCCACCCTTTGCATCCAGCACCACGCTTGGGAGATGGATCCCCGCCTTCGCGGGGATGACGGGCTAAAAATCGGAGTTTAATCCGCAAGCTAGCACCGCATCACCCCGCGCCAGGACGACCAGTGGCAGGCCCGCCGCCGCCGCGCGGTCCGCCGCCAATTGCGTCGGGGCGGAGATGGTGACGAGCAGGGGGCAGTTGGCCAGCACCGCCTTTTCCACCAGTTCATAGGAACAGCGTGAGGAGAGCAGGGCGAAGCCGCCGTCCCAGTCCGCCCCCCTGCGCGCCATAGCGCCGATCAGCTTGTCGAACGCATTATGCCGCCCGACATCCTCGCGCACCAACCGGATCGCGCCGTCCACGCCGACCCAGGCGGCGGCATGGACCGCGCCGGTCGCTGCATTCAACGGCTGATGATCGCGCATCGCCGCCAGTGCGCGGAAGATTGCGGCGCGGTCGGCCCTTCCCTGCGCCGTCACGCGCGGCAGCGGCCGGATCGCTTGTTCCAGATTTTCGATGCCGCACAGGCCGCAGGAGGAATCCGAGGCGCGATGCCGCACCCGGTTCAGCAGCCGCTCGACCCGTTCGGGCGGCAGGGTGGCGCGCGCCACCAGTCCCTGCAGCGTTGCATGGACATCGACAGCGAACGCCCCGTCGCCCGGCTCGATCAACCGTTCGGCCAGCGCAAAGCCCAGCACCAGATCATCGATGTCAGCGGGTGTCGCCATCAGCACCGCATAGCCGATGCCGCTTAGCTCGATCGCGACCGGCATTTCCTGTGCAAGCGCCCGATCAATCGGATGCGTCGCACCATCGGGCGTCAGCCGGTCGAACCGCATCGTCCCATTGTCGGCTGGCCTGTCCATCATCGGGTGGGGGTAGCGATGGTCAACCCGCGTCGCAATGCCCGGCTTCATTCACCGCGTTGAACGGCGTCGCCTGATCCTGCGGCACCGGCCTGCCGCCTGCAAGCCGGGCGACCGCCGCCGCGACGACAGGCGAAAAGCGATCAGGCTCTTCCTGCGCCATGGCGATGATCCGCTCTTTCATCCGGGGATCCCAGAAGCTCGCCAAATGCTCGGCCAGGGTTTCGGTCGCCTTGGCCTCGCCCATTATCGCCAGATTGCGGGCGATCTGATGCGCCATATAGACCAGCCGGTCGGCTGTGGACATGATCTGGGGTTCGTCGCTCATCGGCCCGGTCCTATTCTGCCGCTTCCAGCGGCGCGATGCGACGGCTCATCCGCGCCTGGCTGGCATAATCCTGCTGCCAGTCGCTGGGGCCGTTGGATGGCATCACCTGCACCGCCGTCACCTTATATTCCGGGCAGTTGGTGGCCCAGTCGCTATAGTCGGTGGTGATGACGTTCGCCTGCGTCTCTGGATGGTGGAAGGTCGTATAGACGACGCCCGGCGCAACCCGCTCGGTCACCTGCGCGCGCAATGTCGTTTCGCCCGCGCGGCTGCGCAATGTCACCCAGTCGCCATCCTTGAGGCCGCGATTATCTGCGTCGGACGGATGGATTTCCAGCCTGTCCTCCGGGTGCCAGGCAGTGTTGGCCGTCCGCCGCGTCTGCGCGCCGACATTATAGTGGGACAGGATGCGCCCGGTGGTCAGCAGCAGCGGGAAGCGCGGGCCGGTCTTTTCGTCGGTGGGCACATAGTCGGTGACGACGAACTTGCCCTTGCCGCGCACGAAGCCATCGGCATGCATGGTCGGCGTGCCGTCGGGCGCTGCGTCATTGGCGGGCCATTGCAGCGACCCTTCCGCTTCCAGCCGGTCATAATGGACGCCCGCAAAGGTCGGGGTGAGCGCGGCAATCTCGTCCATGATCTGCGAGGGATGATCATAGGTCCAATTGAGGCCCATGGCGTTGGCGACCAGTTGCACGATTTCCCAATCGGCATGGCCGTTGAGCGGGGCCATCACCTTGCGCACCCGCTGGATGCGGCGTTCGGCATTGGTGAAGGTGCCGTCCTTTTCCAGGAAGGTCGATCCGGGCAGGAAGATATGCGCGTAATTGGCGGTTTCGTTGAGGAACAGATCCTGCACCACCACGCACTCCATCGCCGCGAGGCCCGCCGCGACATGATGGGTATTGGGGTCGGACTGAAGGATGTCCTCGCCCTGCACGAACAGCCCCTTGAACGTCCCGTCGGTCGCGGCGTCCAGCATGTTGGGGATACGCAGGCCGGGTTCGGCATCGAGCGACACGCCCCAGGCCCGTTCGAACAGGCTGCGCGTCGCGGTGTCGGAAACGTGCCGGTAGCCCGAAAATTCATGCGGGAAGCTGCCCATGTCGCAAGCACCCTGGACGTTGTTCTGCCCCCGTAGCGGGTTCACGCCCACGCCTTCGCGCCCGACATTGCCGGTTGCCATGGCGAGATTGGCGATCGCCATGACGGTCGAGCTGCCCTGACTATGTTCGGTGACGCCGAGGCCATAGTAAATGGCACCGTTGCCGCCAGTGGCGTAGAGCCGCGCGGCGGCGCGCACCTCGTCCGCCTTCACGCCGGTCAGCGGCTCGATCGCTTCGGGCGAGCGGGCGGGTTGCGCCACGAACTCCGCCCAGTCGGCAAATTCATCCCAGTCGCAGCGTTCACGGATGAACGCTTCGTCGTACAGTTTCTCGGTGACGATCACATGCGCCATCGCCGTCAGCATCGCGACATTGGTGCCGGGCCGCAGCGGCAGATGATGATCCGCCTCGACATGGGGGGATTTGACCAGATCGGTGCGGCGCGGGTCCATGACGATCAGCTTTGCGCCTTGGCGCAGGCGCCGCTTCATGCGGCTGGCGAATACGGGGTGGCCGTCGGTGGGATTCGCGCCGATCACCAGGATCACATCGGCCTGCATCACGCTGTCGAAATCTTGCGTGCCGGCCGAGGTGCCGAAGGTCTTGCTCAAGCCATAGCCGGTCGGCGAGTGACAGACGCGCGCGCAGGTATCGACATTGTTGTTGCCGAAGCCCTGGCGAATCAGCTTTTGAACCAAAAAGGTTTCTTCATTGGTGCAGCGGCTGGACGTGATGCCGCCGATCGAACGGGTGCCATATTTCGCCTGGATGCGGCGAAATTCACTGGCGGTATGGGCGATGGCCTCGTCCCACGATACTTCGCGCCAGGGTTCGCTGACCGACGCGCGGATCATGGGATTGAGGATGCGGTCCTGATGCCGGGCATAGCCCCAGGCAAAGCGGCCCTTGACGCAGCTATGGCCGCGATTGGCCTTGCCGTCCTTCCATGGCACCATGCGGACCAGTTCCTCGCCCCGCATTTCCGCGCGGAAGGTGCAGCCGACGCCGCAATAGGCGCAGGTCGTGACGATGGCGCGATCGGGCGTGCCGACCTCGACGACCTTTTTTTCGATCAGCGACGCGGTCGGGCAGGCCTGCACACAGGCACCACAGGAGACGCATTCGGAGCCGAGGAAATCCTCGCCCTGCGACGCGGCGACCTTGGAGTCGAACCCCATGCCCTCGATGGTCAGCGCGAACGTCCCCTGCACTTCGTCGCAGGCGCGCACGCAGCGGGAGCAGACGATGCATTTGCTGGGATCGAAATCGAAATAGGGGTTCGACTGGTCCTTCGCCTGGCCCATATTGGTCGCGCCGTCATAGCCATAGCGCACATCGCGCAGGCCGACCGCACCGGCCTGATCCTGCAATTCGCAATCGCCATTCGCGCCGCAGGTCAGGCAATCGAGCGGATGGTCGGAGATGTAGAGTTCCATGACCCCGCGGCGCAGCTTTTTGAGCCGCTCGGTCTGGGTGCGGACCACCATGCCTTCGGCGACCGGCGTGGTGCAGGAGGCGGGATAGCCGTTGCGGCCCTCCACCTCGACCAGGCACAGGCGGCAGGAGCCGAAACTCTCGACATTGTCGGTCGCGCAGAGTTTCGGGATGGAGCCGCCGAGCAGCGAGGCGGCGCGCATGATGCTGGTGCCTTCGGGCAAGGTCACGGCCTGCCCATCGATGGTCAGGGTGACGGACTTGCTGGTGGCGATGGCCGCCGGGGTGCCATGGTCGGTTTCGCGCGTGAATGTCATTCCGCAGCCTCCTGAACGGACTTGGCCAAGCCAAAATCCTCTGGAAAATAGTCAAGCGCGCTCAACACCGGATAGGGGGTGAAGCCCCCCAGCGCACAGAGCGAGCCATATTTCATCGTATCGCACAGATCGCGCAGCAGGTCGGATTGCGCGTCGACAGACACATCGATCCGGCTGGGCGCGCGCGAGTAGAGGGCTTTATCCAAATACCCCTCCCCCGTTCGGGCTGAGCCTGTCGAAGCCTTCCCCTGATCCTTCAAGAAGGAAAGCCCTTCGACAAGCTCAGGGCGAACGGTGTGAGACGTATCGCGCATCCCAATAATCCGATCGACAATCTCCACCCCGCGCGTCGATCCGATGCGGCAGGGCGTGCATTTGCCGCAGCTTTCCACCGCGCAAAATTCCATCGCGAAACGCGCCATATGCGCCATATCCACGCTGTCGTCGAACACGGTGATCCCGGCATGGCCGATGAGGCCCCCGGCTGCCGCAAAGGCTTCATAATCGAACGGCAGATGGAACATGCTGGGCGGGAAATACGCGCCGAGCGGCCCGCCCACCTGCACCGCGCGTACCGGACGACCGCTGGCGGTGCCGCCGCCGATATCGTTCACCAGTTCGCCCAGCGTGATACCGAAGCCAATCTCATAGAGGCCGCCATGCCGCACATTGCCCGCCAGTTGCACAGGCATCGTGCCGCGCGACCGGCCGAAGCCGACGCCCGCATAGGCCTCAGCCCCTTCCGCCAATATGAAGGGCACGGCGGCGAGGCTCAGCACATTGTTGATGACGGTCGGCTGGCCGAACAACCCTTTGAGCGCGGGCAAGGGCGGCTTGGCGCGCACCTGTCCGCGCTTGCCCTCGATCGAATCGAGCAATGCCGTCTCTTCGCCGCAGACATAGGCCCCTGCCCCCTCGCGCACTTCCAGCGTGAAGGGGGCGATCAGATGCGCCGACCGCTCGATCGCCAACCGCATGGTGTAGATGGCGAACGGATATTCCGAGCGGATATAGATATAGCCATGGTGCGCGCCGACGGCATGGGCGGCGATCGCCATACCCTCGATCAGACAATAGGGGTCGCCCTCCATCAGCATCCGGTCGGCGAAGGTACCGCTGTCGCCCTCGTCCGCGTTGCAGACGATATATTTCGCGTCGCCGGGCGCATCCAGCACCGTCTGCCACTTGATGCCGGTGGGAAAGCCAGCACCACCGCGCCCGCGCAGGCCCGACGCCTTGACCGCATCGACCACCGCCTGCGGAGCAAGCGCGCGCGCCGCGTCCAGGCCTTTCCATCCACTTGTGGCGGCATAGTCGTCCAGGCAGACGGGGTCGATCACGCCGCAGCGGGCAAAGGTGAAGCGCTGCTGCCCGGCAAAGAAAGGCAGCGCGTCGATGCGTCCGAGCCGGTTGGGGTGGGTGCCGTCCAGCACCGCCGCCACATCGCCCGGCCCCACCGGGCCATAGCCGATGCGGCCGTCCGCCCTCTCGACCTCGACCAGCGGTTCGATGCTGAACAGCCCGCGCGATCCGGTGCGGATCACGTCGCATCCGGCTTCGGTAAAGGCGTGGGCGACATCATCCGCGCCCAGCGCGACCGAGGCCATATCGCGGCTTACATAGATTTTCATGCCGCCACCTCCGCCGCGATCCGCTCCAGCGCCGCACCGTCGATCCGCGCCACCGGGCGGCCATCGACCAAAGCATTAGGCCCGATCGCGCAGAGACCCAGGCAATAGACCGGCTCCAGGCTGACCGCGCCGTCGCCGCGCGTCTGCCCCATCGCCACGCCCAGCCGCTGCGCCGCCGCCGCCTCGATCGCCGCACCGCCGCGCGCCTGGCAGCTTTCGGCGCGGCACAGTTTCACGACATGGCGACCCTGCGGCGTGCGGCGAAAATCATGATAGAAGGTGACGACGCCATGCACATCGGCACGCGACAGGTTCAGCGCTTTGGCGATGACCGGCACGACCGCATCATCGACATGCCCGGCCTCTTCCTGCACGGCATGGAGCAGCGGCAATAGCTGGTCGCGCGTCGCCCCATGCTGCGCCGTCCAGCCTTCGATAAACTCGTCCATCCCGATACCCTGCCTCTTGGCCGCAATTTTGCGCCATAGTGGGGCGGCGGGGCGCGTCGGTCAAATCGAAGCCAGCGATGCTTGATAGGGATACTCTATCAAGCATCGGACGCGCCCACATCATCCTCCCCCGGCGGGGGAGGTGGCTGGCCGCAGGCCAGACGGAGGGGTGTCACCTTATCGAGAGGACGACACCCCTCCGTCACGCGCTTCGCGCGCGCCACCTCCCCTTGCAGGGGAGGATTGTTCTGCCCTAAATCGTCGTAAAGCCCGGCGGCAATCGCAATTCCCGCGCGACGGCCAGCACCGCTTGCGCCAATGGCCCCATCGGCGCGCTGTCCGACACGATGACGCCGACTCGGCTGCCCTCCCCCATATCGGGCAGCGGCGTGGTGTGCGCCCAGCGCAGCCCGTCCAGCAAGGCGGCATGGCTGTCGGGAATGATCGAACAGAGTCGCCCCTGTTGCACCAGCCCCAGCAACGCGACATAGCTGTCCGCCGTCACCAAAGGCCGCAGCGCCAGCCCGCGCGCGGCCAGCCGCGCATCCAATATCCGCCGGTTCTGCATCCCCTGATGCAGCAGGCACAGCGGCAGGCCGGCCAAGTCCGCCCGGTCGATGACGGCAGGGATCGGCACGCCGTCCACCGCGCTCACCAGCATTGCGCGCTCGACATAGAGCGGCACCGACAAGGCATGGGCGGGTGGCTCGAAATCGAGATAGGTGAGGCCTGCGTCCAGCTCGAACGCCGCCAGTTCGCGCTCGATCTGGCGCGATGTCAGCGCCCGCACTGAAATATTCAGCCCCGGATAGCGCGCCAGCATCGCCGTCGCGAGGCAACCGATGGCGGGCATGGCGGCGGGGATCGCGCCCAGCCGCAGTTCGCCCCGCAACGGCCCGCGCGCGGTTTCCGCCGCCTGCCCCAGCGCCTCGGCCGCCGCCACCAGTTGCCGCGCCCAGGGCAGGATCGCCTCGCCCTCCGGCGTCAAACCGGCATATTTGCGATCGCGGCGAATCAAACGCTTGCCCAGTTGCGTCTCCAGCGTCGCAATCCCCGCCGACAGCGTGGGTTGCGACACATGGCATAGCGCCGCCGCCCGCGCGAAATGGCCTTCGCGCTCCAGCGCCAGAAAATATTCGACAAGTCGGGTCTGCATCGCTTTGCTATAGGCTTTATAGAGCGAAGCTATCAAGGAAGCGCTATGGCGGCAGGACGGATATTGGGCGCGGTGCTGGCGGGGGGGCGTTCCAGCCGCTTCGGCAGCGACAAGGCGCTGGCCCTGATGCCCGATGGCCGCACCCTGATCGACCATGCGATGGCGGGCCTGGCACCCCATGTCGCGCAGGTCGTGATCTGCGGACGCGCGGGCGGCCTGCCTGATCGGCCCGCGCCGGACATGGGACCGTTGGGCGGCCTCAATGCGGTGCTGCATCATGCGCTTGCCCATGGTTTTGATGGCGTCCTGACCACCGGCTGCGACATGCCGCTTTATCCGGCAGAGTTGCCCGCCGCACTGATCGGCGAGGGCGCCGCGATTCTCAAGGGCCAGCAACTGCTCGGCTGGTGGCCGGTCACCCTTGCGCCTACGCTCGACGCGCATCTGGCCGAAGCGAATAACCGCTCCATCCATGGCTGGCTCGACCGCATCGGCGCGCGCGTGGTGGAGAGGCCGGGAATGATCCTCCCTAACATCAACCGGCCGGAAGATTTGGAGGGGTTGTAACGCTTAACGCCCGTTCGTTTCGAGCGAAGTCGAGAAACGCTTGCGCCGTCCCCCGTTTCTCGACTTCGCTCGAAACGAACGGAAGGAGTTAAGCCGGCAAAGCCACGCTCGCCGCAATCTCCGCCGACAGCCCTGTCCCCGCCACTGCCTCGCCAATCAGCAACAAGGTCGGATCTTCGTCGCTGATCGTCGCCACCAGAAAGGCCAGCGCCGACAGCTTCCCCCGGATCAGCCGTTCGTTCGGCAGCGAGACATTCACCGCCACCATCACCGGCGTTTCCGGGTCACGCCCCGCCGCGATCAAGCTGCGAGCAATCTCACCCGCCGCCGCCCGGCCCATATAGATGCCGATCGTTCCGCCCGGTTGCGCCAGCGCGGCCCAGTCGAGCTTCAAGGGTTCGCCCGCCTTCAAATGCGCCGTCACCAGCGTCAGCCCGCGCGCCTTGCCGCGCAGGGTGAGCGACGCATGGCCGCTCGCCGCTGCCGCGCTGGCGGTGGTGACGCCGGGGCAGATGCGCACCCGCACGCCGCCTTCGCCCAGATGCGCCATCTCCTCCGCCGACCGGCCAAAGATCGACGGATCGCCGCCTTTCAGCCGCACGACACGCTTGCCTGCGCGCGCTGAGGCGAGCAGCAGGTCGTTGATGCTCTCCTGTTGCTTGCTGTGCCGCCCGGACCGCTTGCCCACGCTGACGCGATCGACACCAGCGGGGATCAAATCCAGTACCCCCGGCCCCACCAGCGCATCGTAAAAGACGATGTCCGCCGCGCCGATCAGCCTTTCCGCCTTGCGCGTCAGCAGGTCCGGGTCGCCCGGCCCGGCGCCCACCAGCCAGACATCACCCGGCGCGATCAGGTCATTCGGCTGCATGCAACGTCTCCTGCGAAGTCTGGACGAGAATGTTGGCGAGTGCGGGACGGCACGATCCGCAATTGGTCCCCGCGCCGATCGCCGTGCCGATCGCGGGCACGTCAACCAGCCGCTGGTCGCGGATCGCCGCGACGATCTGGTTGAGGCCAATGTCGAAGCAGACGCACACCACCGCGCCTTTGTCGGGCTGGCTGCCTGGCCCGCGCGCGGCCAGCACCGAAGCGCCCACGCCCTCGACCGCCAGTTGCCCGATCAACCAGTCGCGCGTCGGCAACAGGCCGCTACGCGTCACGATCAGCACGCCCGCGAGCTTCCCTTCGCGGATGATCGCGACGCGGCGGGTACCGCGCGTCTGGTCGATCGCCTCGACCCTTTCGCCCTTGGGCAGGCAGGCTTCCAGCCGCGCCGGATCGCCATTGCCCGCCACCTCATAGAGCGCGCCGCCTGGCACGGTGATGCGCGTAGCCCACAGGCACGGCACCCGCACCGGATCAGCCCCGCGCAGGATCAGGAATCCCTTCCACTCCGTCTTGACCTTTTCGACCCGGACGGGCGTGGATTTGAACCCCGGCTGCCCCGAATGGGGATCGACCAGCGGGCGCGGCAACAGGCCGGTGCGGCCGCCGCTTGATTGCTGATCGGTCCAGTGGATCGGCGTAAACACTTCACCGCGGCGCTGCCCCTCGCTGATCCGCGCGCGGAAGAGGCTCTCGCCCTGCGCCGTCGACACCCGCGCCAGATCGCCATCCGCAATGCCCAACGCCGTCGCGTCGCGCGGATGCAGTTCGACCAAGGGCTCCTCGCGATGCCGCGCCAATTTGGGCGACAGGCCGGTGCGCGTCATCGTATGCCATTGATCGCGATAGCGGCCGGTGTTGAGCGTCATCGGCCAGTCGCGCAACGGCCCCTGCAACGCCATCTGCGTCACCGGCACCAGCCGCGCCTTGCCATCATTCGTGGGAAACCGCCCATCGGCAAAGGGCATGCCGCCCCAGCGGAACGGTTCCATCGCTTCATAGGCGTCATTGCCGATCGTCGCCTGCGCGCGCAGATTGAGCAGCCGCGCGCCATCATTCTGATAGGCGGTCAGTCGCGCATGTTCGCGCCAGATGTCGGCGGGCCGGTCATAGGTGAAGGCATTGCGCCACCCCATCCGCCGCGCGACCTGCGTCACGATCCACCAGTCGGGCTTGGACTCACCGGGCAGCGGCAGCAAGGCGCGCTGGCGGCTGATCGTGCGGTCGGAGTTGGTGACGGTCCCGTCCTTCTCGCCCCAGGCGGCGGCGGGCAGCCGCACATGGGCATGAACGGTGGTATCGGTGGTCGCCATCACGTCCGACACGACGACAAAGGGGCAGGCCTCCAGCGCCGCGCGCACGCGCCCCGCATCAGGCATCGAGACGGCGGGATTGGTGGCCATCACCCACAGCGCCTTGATCCGCCCCTCGTCGATCGCGCGAAACAGGTCGACGGCCTTCAGCCCCGGCTTGGTCGCCACGTTCGGCGCGGCCCAGAAACGCCCGACCCGCGCGACATTGTCGGGCGCGAAATCCATATGCGCCGCCAGCGTCGTCGCCAGCCCGCCAACCTCACGCCCACTCATGGCATTGGGCTGGCCCGTGATCGAGAAAGGCGCGGCACCGGGCTTGCCGATGCGGCCGGTGGCGAGGTGGACGTTGATGATCGCATTGACCTGATCCGTGCCACGGATCGACTGGTTGATCCCCTGGCTAAACAGCGTGACGGTGCGCGGGGTCGCGGCGAACATCTCGTAAAATTGCTGCAATTCGGCAGGCGGCAGGTCGCACGCCTTCGCCGTCGTCCACAAATCATGGCCCGCGCGGATCGCGTCCCAGAAACCATCGGGCGCAGCAACGCTATCGCGTAGAAAGTCCGCATCCAGTTGCCCGGCCTGATCCATCCAGGCCAGCAACCCGTTCATCAGCGCCACGTCGCTGCCGGGCTTCAAGGCAAGATGCAGGTCCGCCCCTTCGCAGCTTTCGGTCCGACGCGGGTCGATCACCACCAGCTTGGTGCCGCGCGCGGCTCGCGCCGCCAGTATCCGCTGATAGACGACCGGATGGCACCAGGCGGTGTTGGACCCAACGAGGACAATCAGGTCGGCCTCATCCAAATCGTCATAGCTGGCGGGCACGACATCCTCGCCGAACGCGCGCATATGCCCGGCCACCGCGCTCGACATGCACAGGCGGCTGTTGGTGTCGATATTTGCCGACCCGATAAAGCCCTTCATCAGCTTGTTGGCGACATAATAATCTTCGGTCAGCAACTGGCCGGAGACGTAGAAGGCGACGCTGTCCGGCCCATGCTTGGCGATCGTCTCGCGAAAGCGCTTGGCCACCAGATCGAGCGCCTTGTCCCAGCTTGCCCGCTTGTCGCCGATCATCGGATGGAGCAGCCGCCCCTCCAGCCCGACCGTCTCGCCCAGATGCGTGCCCTTGGAACAAAGCTTGCCGCCATTGGCAGGATGCGCTGGATCTCCCGCAATCGTGACGGCACGCGGCCCGGTCGGCGTCGCGGAGATGCCGCACCCGACACCGCAATAGGCGCAGGTGGTGCGGATGGGTGCCGACATTATAGCCCCTCCCCTTTAGGTTCAAACGAGTCACGTGCCTCGTTTGAAGGGTTGGGGTGGGGGCGTGCCCCAAGCATCAGGCCAAGACGATAGCCCCCACCCCCGGCCCCTCCCCTAAAGGGGAGGGGTGATTTCAGTTCGACCTTCACGCCGCGCGCTTCCCGATGACGGCATCGCGCAGCAGGAAGATACGCCCGGCATCGACCTTGAGCGGGATCACCGGCACGCATCCCTTATCCTCGCCCAGCGCCTCGCCAGTCTTGAGCGAGATGTTCCAATTGTGGAGCGGGCAGGTCACGACCCCGCCATGGACGATCCCCTGACTGAGCGGCCCCTGCTTATGCGGGCAGCGATTGACGAGGGCATGGAAATCGCCGCTCGTCGTGCGGAAGATCGCGATCTCCTCGCCGCCCAGCACTGGCAGGGTGCGGGCATTGCCCGGCGTGATCTGATCCACCGAACCGATATCGAGCCAGTCTCCGGTCATCATACGGTCTCCAACGGGCGCACTTGCGCGATATGCTGATGCAGTTCGGCATGCTGGCCCGCGGCGCGCTCCGCCCAGGGATCGTCCTGCATAAACTGCTGCGAAAAGAGGAAGCGCGCCCGCAGCGCTTCGCGGCCTGCATCATCCTCGACGATGCGCGCCTTCACATAATCGACCCCGACCCGCTCGATCCACGGCGCGGTGCGCTCCAGATAGCGGGCCTCTTCACGGTAAAGCTGGGTAAAGGCGGCGCAATAATCGAGCGCCTCCTGCTCGGTCGCCACCTTGCACAGCAGGTCGGTGACGCGAACATGGATGCCGCCATTGCCGCCGACATGCAGCTCATAGCCGCTGTCGACGCAGACGATGCCGAAATCCTTGATCGTGGCTTCGGCGCAATTGCGCGGGCAGCCCGACACCGCGATCTTGAACTTGTGCGGCATCCACGATCCCCAGGTCATCCGCTCGGCCTTGACGCCCAGCCCCGTGCTGTCCTGCGTACCGAAGCGGCACCATTCGGACCCGACGCAGGTCTTCACCGTGCGCAGCGACTTGCCATAGGCATGGCCCGATACCATCCCCGCTGCATTCAGGTCCGCCCAGACGGCGGGCAAATCCTCCTTCTTGATCCCGAAAATATCGAGCCGCTGGCCGCCAGTGACCTTGACCATCGGCGCGTTGAACTTCTCGACCACGTCGGCGATCGCGCGCAATTCGCGCGGATTGGTCAGCCCGCCCCACATGCGCGGCACCACCGAATAGGTGCCGTCCTTCTGGATATTGGCGTGCATCCGTTCATTGACGAAGCGGCTCTGCTGGTCATCGACATAGGCACCGGGCAGCGCGCAGAGCAGATAATAATTGAGCGCGGGACGGCAGGAAGAACAGCCGTCGGGCGTGGACCAATGCAGCTTCTGCATCACTTCGGGGATCGACGTCATGCCCTGCGCCACGATTTCGCGCCGTACATCGTCATGGCCAAAGCTGGTGCATTTGCACATCGTCTTCGGCCCGGACTGGACATCCTCCCCCAGCGTCAACGCCAGGATAGTTTCGACCAGCCCGGTGCAGGAACCGCAGCTCGCCGACGCCTTGCACCCGGCCCGAACCGCGTCCAGGCTGCATGCGCCTGCGTTGATGCAGGCAACCACCTGGCCCTTGGACACGCCGTTGCAGCCGCAAATCTCGGCATCGTCCGAGAGCGCTGCAACGGCCGCCTTAGGGTCCTGCGCGCCCCCTCCAGAGGCGAAGGCTTGGCCGAAGATCAGAAGGTCGCGAATGTCGGCAACATCTTCGCCGCGCTTGAGCAAATCGAAATACCAGCCGCCATCGGCGGTATCGCCATAGAGCACCGCGCCGATGACGCGATC
The DNA here is from genome assembly GCF_055640555.1 of Sphingobium sp. KKT206. Taxonomy (NCBI): domain Bacteria; kingdom Pseudomonadati; phylum Pseudomonadota; class Alphaproteobacteria; order Sphingomonadales; family Sphingobiaceae; genus Sphingobium; species Sphingobium sp. KKT206. The sequence goes on along the minus strand of NZ_CM145764.1, from coordinate 3,429,774 downwards.
TTCCTTCACCACGACCCGTTTATACACGCCGCGTGAGGCATCGCGCAGGACGATGTCCTCGCACCCCTCGCCGCCCGAAAAGTCTCCGGCGGAAAAGACGTCCAACCCGGCCACCTTCAGCTTGGTCGATGTCACCGACCCCTTATAGCCCGTATGCCGGTCGGTCAGACCATCGGCCAGGCTGCGGCACATATCCCACAGCGGCGCGACCAGGCCATAGACATTGCCGTCATGTTCGACACATTCGCCGACCGCCAGCACATCGGGATCGCTGGTGACCATATGGTCGTCCACCTTGATCCCGCGCCCGATGTCCAGCCCCGCCGCCCGCGCCAGCGCGACGCAGGGACGAATGCCCACCGCCATCACCACCAAGCTGGCGGGGATCAGCGTGCCGTCCTTCAACCGCACGCCCTCCACCTTGCCATCGCCGCAGATTTCCGCCGTGTCGGCCCCGGTCAAGATGGTCTGGCCGCGCGCTTCGAGCGCGCTCTTGAGCAGCCAGCCGGCCGCCTCATCCAATTGCCGTTCCATCAGCGTCGGCATGATGTGCAGGACCGTAACCTTCATGCCGCGCAGCGTCAGGCCATGCGCCGCTTCCAGTCCCAACAGCCCGCCGCCGATCACCACGGCGTCGCCACCCCGGCCAGCGGCGTCCAGCATCGCATCGACATCCTTCATGTCGCGAAAGCTGATGACGCCCGGCAGATCCTTGCCCGGCACCGGAATGATGAACGGGTCGGAGCCGGTCGCGATCAACAGCTTGTCATAGGCAACGGTGCGGCCCGACTGGCTCGTGACGGTCCTGGCGCTGCGATCGATCGCCACAACCGGATCAGCGACGATCAGGTCGATGCGATTATCGTCATACCAGGCGCGGTCGTTGATGATGATGTCCTGAAACGTCTTTTCACCCGCCAGCACCGGCGACAGCATGATGCGGTTATAGTTCACATGCGGTTCCGCGCCGAAGATGGTGACGCGATAGCGCCCCGCGTCGCGCGCCAGCAGTTCCTCAACCGCGCGGCACCCGGCCATGCCGTTGCCGATCACGACCAGATGGTCGCGCCCCTCATCGGCAGGGACAAGGATAGTCTCCTCGCTGCCTGCCATCGGCTCCGTTCCGATCTGAAATTCCATATTCGTGACTCCAGAAAACAAAAAAGCCGCCATCCTGACCCCCGGTGAGAACCGGGAGTCAGGATGGCGGCTTTGCCATCATATGCGCCTTGTCGATCCGTCCCTGGATCGCTTTGGCTATGGTTGGAAGGACAGCTTTGCCCTCTTGCACTGCACCATAACAGAATCGCCTGATGCCTCAAGCGATTCCTGTTCCTGGCCCGATCAATAGGCCCAATCGGCCTGCACCCATAATTTCTGCGTATCGGTCGCCATCGTCTTGGCTTCGTAACGTGCATAGCGGACCGACAGCGCGGTCTTCTTGACCTTGGCCGAAGCGATCAGATTGATCTCATCGCCATAATGCTGGTCCAGCCGGTCGCTATCGAATCGATGCCACACCGCCTGCATCGACACGCCGGTCAGCGGCCCCAGCTGTTTCCAGCCATAGCCGCCGCCGACATAGAGGTCGCGAATGCCGTTGGCGGGCGTGGTCAGGAATTTGTCGGCCCAACCCTGAAATTTGAAATTGGTGCCGAGCGGCGTCTGGAAACTCGTCAGCGGCGTGCCGCTAGTCGCGCCCAGCACCTCATAGCCTGCATTGAGCTTCCAGCCCTTCACGTCCAACGTCAGGTCCGCCAGCCAATAATCCGCGCTATAGCTGTTGGGATTGCGGTGATAGTCCGACTGGCGCGCATAGCTGAGCTGGTAACTGAGCTTCGCCGCCTTGGCCAAAGGCTGCGCCCCCGCCAGCCGCACGCCATAGGTCTGGCTCGACAGCCGATAGCCCTGCATCGCCGCCTCATCCTGATCGACCAGATAGGCAAAGCCCGTCAGCGCCCCGACCGGCGTGGCATAGGAGATGTTGGCGAGGATCGTGTCGCCGCCCACCGCCTGCTGCCGCGCACCACGCCCCTGAAAGCCCCAGATCGTCCGCACGCTCCACACATAGGAGAGGTCGAGCTTCAGCCCCTTGGCCGGGGTCAGTTCGGCGCGCACCGCATCGAATGTCTGGCCATTGTCGCGAAAGGCGACATTGCCGACGAACCGCTCGTCATCCAGTACGATCCTTTGGCGCCCGCCGGTCAGCGTCACCGCCTTGGTCTTGTACTGGAGCTGGGCGATATAGAGCGCGATATTCTCCGGGTCGGCGATGATCGGCCGGGTCGCTGCGCCGTTCAGCCCGTCATAATAGTCGTCGATGGCAGCCAGCGTCCCCTGCCCCACAACCATCGCCGAAAAACCACCGCTGCTGGCCGACAGCCCGGCCCGCGCCCGGATGGTCAGCGCGTCGGATGTCTCGGTCGCCAGCCCCGCCTGATCGGCCTGTTCATAGCGCAACCGCGTTTCGGCGATCGGCTTGAGCGTCACTTCCTGGGCACAAGCGGTCCCTGCGACGGCCAAAGAGGCCGCCGTTGCGAATATATATTTCATGGAAATCTGTCCCCCTCGGACTTCGCTAAACTCCTCCCCTCGCAGGGGAGGAATTATTGGGGGGCGGCCTGGCTATGCCGGTCCGCCCCCACCCCTCCAAAGTCAGATGCGTGCGCCGCTGGTCCAGGTCGCCCGCCACCGCGCCTTGACCAGCGCCACGCCGATGAAGGCGACGACCGCAAGGCCAGCGAAGATCAGGAACCCGGCCGAAAAGCTGCCGGTCAATTGCTTGGCAAAGCCGAGCGAACTGGCAAGGTAGAAGCCGCCAATCCCGCCTGCCATGCCGACAAGGCCGGTCATCACGCCGATTTCCGCCTGGAACCGCTGCGGCACCAACTGGAAAACCGATCCATTGCCCGTGCCCAGCGCCAGCATGGCGAGGACGAAGAGGCCAAGCGCCGTCACCAGCGTCGTGGCAAAGGCGACGCCTGCCAGCGCGATCGCGGCAATCAGATAAACGATCATCAGCGTTCTTACGCCGCCAATCTTGTCAGCCAGCGCCCCACCGATCGGGCGAACCAGCGACCCGGCGAACACGCAGCCTGCGGTGCAATAGCCCGCCATCACCGGCGTCAGGCCGAATTGGTCGGTAAAGTAGATCGGCAGGCTGGCGGCGAGGCCAACGAAACCGCCGAACGTCACCGCATAAAAGGCCATCAGCAACCAGGCATCGGCCTGTTTCAGCGGCTGGAAATAGTCGATCATCTTCTTGGGCGGCGGCGCGTTGGGCGCGTCCTTCGCCATGATCATATAGATGACGAACACGATGGTCAGCGGGATGCAGGCGAGGCCCAGCACCGCGTTCCAGCCGAATAATTTGGCCAGCCCCGGCGCGAACAATGCCGCCAGCACGGTGCCCGAATTGCCCATGCCCGCCAGGCCCATCGCCTTGCCCTGATGCTCAGGCGGATACCAGCGGCTCGCCAGCGGCAACGCGATCGCGAAGCTCGCGCCCGCAAAGCCCAGCACGACCCCCAGCGCCAGCGTGCCTTCAAAGCTGCTGACCCCCATCAGCCAGGCCACAAACAACCCGGCAATCACGATCAACTGGCTGATCGCGCCCGACATTTTCGGCCCGATCCGGTCGACCAGCAGGCCGTTCACGACGCGGAGCAGCGCGCCCATCAATGTCGGCGTGGCGACCATTAGGCCTTTTTCGGCCGGGGTCAGCGCCAATGTCTGTGCGATCATCGGCGCAAGCGGGCCGAGCAGCACCCACACCATGAAGGCGAGGTCGAAATAGAGAAAGGCGGCAACAAGGGTCGGCGTGTGGCCGGCCTTCCAGAAGCTGATCGCGGCGGCGGGCTGTTCACCCTCCTTGTCGCGATCCCAATAAGCGGTAGCCATGATACGTCCCCCAATAAACGGAAATGGACACGAAAAAAGCCGCAGGCCGGACGCACGCACGAAGGGCGTAGTCCGGTCAGCGGCTTTGCTGCGATGTGGATGGGGATGGCGGTCCCGTCCTTGGGAGAGCGCATCCAGATATAGGCGCGCTTCATCGCGCGACGCCTATGTTATCTCCCGATTCGCATCATGTTGCAAGGCACAATTTTGCGCCTGCTTTCAACGTAGCGGCGTAAAGCCCGCCAGAAACTCCTCGATCCGTTCGGGGTCGAACACGCGCCCGTCGAAGAATCGATCCGGCCCCAACGTCAGCTCGCCGCGGCGCGACCCGACCGCCAGCGGCATACCCACCGCCCCCTCCAGCTTCATGCTCGCGCCCGGCATCGGCACATCGCTGTCCGCCAGCGCGCGGCGGAAGATGTCGGGCCGAAACACTGCGCCCGCCTTCGCCGCCGCCGCGGGGTCATGATCGACCATCCCCCACCGCACCAGTTGCGAATAGATCCACAGCGCCTGGCTGCGCCACGGAAAGGGCGTCGCCTCACGCGCGAACAGCATGAAATCGGGGCTGGCGATCGGCGCTTCACCCGCCCGCGCGACGATCTGCCCCGACAAAGCCCGCGCGATCAGATCGGCGGGTTGATCGACATAGGCAGGCGCCGCCAGCAACCCGGCCAGATCGCCATGGTTGGCGGGATCATCGCACCAGGCCGCCGCCCGCACCAGCGCGCGCAGCAGACGATCGACCATATCGGGATTTTCCTCCGCCCACGCCTCGCGAAACGCCAACACCTTCTCGACGCCCCGCCGCCAGATCCGCTCGCCGATCGCCACCACTTCGGCCAGGCCCGCCTCGACCGCCGCGCTGCCCCACGGTTCGCCCGCGATGAAGCCATCAATCTCGCCCGCCTGCATCGCCTCGACCGTCAGCGACGGCGGCAGCACGCGCAGCACCACGTCGCGGTCCGGGTCCACCCCCGCGCTCGCCAGCCAGTAACGCAGCATGATCGCATGGCTGGAAAAACGATGGACGACGCCGATCACCGGCTTGCGCCGCCACAGCCCGATCGCGGCGGCAAAATCATGCGCCGTCCCCAGCGGATCGGCCAGCCGCGCCGCCACATCGGGCTCCAGCGCAGCGGCGAAATCGCACGTCATAACCAGCATATTGCCGTTGACGTTGAGCTTATAGGGCGCGGCCAATGCAGCGGGCTGCTGGCTCAGCCCCAGCGTCACTGCAACCGCCAGCGGGGCCAGCATATGCGCCGCCTGCACCTGGCCATAGACGAGCCGGTCGCGCAGCGTGGCCCAGCTTGTGGTCCGCACCAGGTCGAGCGCAATGCCCTCGGCCTCCGCAAAGCCCCGCTCGCGCGCCGCGACCAGCACGGCCGCATCGGTCAGCGGCAGGAAGGCGATCCGCAGGCCCGTCGTCATACTCCCCCTCCCAACAACTCGCTGGCGGTGATCAGCGCCTGCGCCACCTCCACGATCTTCTTGCCCTGGTTCATCGCCGCCGACCGCAACAGCGCATAGGCATCCTGCTCGCTGAGCGACCGCTGGTTCATCAGGATCGACTTGGCGCGGTCAACGATCTTGCGATCCGACAGCGCCGTGCGCGCCTCGTCCAACTCGCTCTGCATCTTGGCAAAGGCATTGAAACGCCGCACTGCCAGTTCCAGCACCGGCTTGACCCGCTCCTTGCGCAATCCGTCCACCACATAGGCCGACACCCCGGCATCGATCGCCGCGCCGATCATCGCATCGTCGGACTGGTCCACGAACATCGCGATCGGCTTGGCCAGCGCCCGGCTGACGATGAGCATTTCTTCGAGCGTATCGCGGCTGGGGCTGCCCAGGTCCATCAGCACGACGTCGGGTGCCATGCGTTCGAGCCGCGCGACGAAAGCGCCGCGCGGTGGCACGATATGAATATCGTCATAGCCCGCCTCGCGCAGCCCCTCCTCCAGAACCGTCGCGCGCAGCCCGCTGTCGTCGATGATGACGATTCGCATCAATCCAAAGCCTCTTCGCCCCTGAGTGACGCCAATGCTGCACCGCGTCAATTGCGCGGGAGGATGTGGGTGAAAAGCGGCGGCAGATAAGCGGCGAGCAAAGCAACCAATCCACCGGAGCAGAGATGGTAGTTTGCGGACCGTAGGCTTTCTTCGCCCCGCCCGCTTGCGGGAAGGGCAGCGAGACTTGATGAGCGGAGCGAATTTAGTCGCAGCGGGGTGGGCCTGCGCAACACCTACGCTGCGGACCACCCCCCTTCCAATGTAGGATTTCCTCTGCTTTATCCTGTCAGATGAAGCACCATATCCCCACCCCCTCGCCTGCGACCGTCCAGCCCGATCGCACCCATTGGACCCCGGCCCGGCAGCGCCTCTTTCTCGCGGCGCTGCTCGAAACTGGCAATGTCTCGCGCGCGGCGCGGGCGGCGGGCATGTCGCGGTCGAGCGCGCATCGCCTCCGCGTGCGGCTGGCCGGGACCGTTTTCGACCGCACATGGGACAAGGCCCTGGCCCTGCACGCCGATCGCATGGCCGATCCCTTCGCCACTGGCGCCGTTCACGACACCCCGCACAAAGCGCGCTGATGCCTGTCGCGTCCCTGACGCGCCAATGGGACGCACCTGTCGCGCGGGTGTCGCGTCGGCAGTACGTCGCCTTTGCTTTACTGTCGCTTCCCTGTCCCAATTTCTGCGAATCGGCCCGACGACCCTCGACGACGGTGTGAACTTCGCCCTGTCGCGTCACTCCGTGCGCGCCGCAGGACAATCAGCCCTCTTTCCTTCCCTGCCCTCGATCCCCATAGAGATCAGCCATGACCGACAGCCCGCCCCCCGCCCCACCCCCCGCGATCGCCATTCGCAACCTCACCAAAGTCTATAAGGGCGGCAAGCGCGCGCTGGACGGGATCAACCTGTCGATCCCGCGCGGCCAGATTTACGGGCTGCTCGGCCCCAATGGCGCGGGCAAGTCGACCACGATCAACATATTGGCCGGGATGGTGAACAAGACATCAGGGTCGGTCAGCATCTGGGGCTTCGACATCGACGCCAATCCGCGCAATGCAAAGAACAGCATCGGCATCGTGCCGCAGGAAATCGTGTTCGATCCCTTCTTCACGCCGTTCGAAACGCTGGAGAATCAGGCGGGCTTCTATGGCGTGCCCAAGGACAAGCGCCGGTCGATGGAATTGCTGCGCGCCGTCCATCTGGAGGACAAGGCCACCGCCTATGCCCGCACGCTGTCGGGCGGCATGAAACGCCGCCTGCTGGTGGCCAAGGCGATGGTGCATAGCCCGCCGATCCTGGTGCTGGACGAACCGACCGCAGGCGTTGACGTGCAATTGCGCCAGCAATTGTGGGAATATGTGCGTGAACTCAACGCCCTGGGCGTGACGATCGTGCTGACGACCCATTATCTCGAAGAAGCCGAGCAACTGTGCGACCGCATCGGCATCATCAACCATGGCCAGCTGATCACCGACAAGCCCACCCGCGAATTGCTGGCGATGGCGCAGGAAAAGGTGGTGCAGGTGACGGTCGACCGCGACGTGACCATGGTGCCGGATGCCCCCTGCTTTGAAAAGATCGAACTGACGGGCGAGCGCACGCTGACCATCACCTACCTCAAGGACCGCGCCAATGCGGGCCAGGTACTGAGCGCCGTGCAGGCGAGCGGGCTGGCGATCGTCGACGTGGTGACCCGCGACCCGGATCTGGAAGATGTGTTCTTGAATTTGACGGCGGCGGCTGCGTGATTTTGAAGGAGTAGGATCGTGGGCTTTAGAATCTCATGGTTAGCTTTTGAGTCCGTCGAAAAAGCCGCTTTGCTGGAGGCTTTGGACTTCAAAGACACTGGCGAAGCTGATGAGGCGAATGAAAGCCCTTTTTCTGCCGTTCAATTGCGCAATGGCTGGAGCATAATCTGGTCTAACGACTTTGAGTGGGCAGCAACGCAGCCGATCAAATTATCGTTTCCTACCAAGCGCATAGTCAGTTGCCAGTTGCATGAGGGCTTGATGTATAGTGCCGTGCATGGTGCTGAGGATGGCATCGAGTTGTGGAGCGTCATCCATGACGCGCAACAATCGTTGCACGATCTTTCGGTTTCCGGTGACCCGCCGGAGGAATTTCCAGCCATCAAAGACGGACTGTTTGGCGAACAGGAAAAGGAAGATGCGGGAAGCGCGGAAGTTGATTTTGTTTTCGACATTCCCATCGAACTGGCTGCCAGCATCACCGGCTTTCGCCATGACCTGTGGGAAATAGACGGACGTCCTCCGGACTGGACAGTCATCGAAAGAAAATCTTCCTGACATGACCTACTCTTCTACGGTAACGCCGCAACTGCCCACCCCCGGCCCCTCCCGCACGCAGGAGGGGGGAGATTAGAATGCCCATCACCACCTACGAGGTCGTCATCATCGGTTCGGGCGCGGCGGGCCTGACGGCCGCCATTAACCTGGCGCAGGACCGCAAGGTGCTGGTGCTGGCCAAGGGCGCGCTGGATGGCGGGTCGACCAACTGGGCGCAGGGGGGCATTGCTGCCGTACTCGACGCCGGTGACAGTTTCGAGGCGCATGTCCATGACACGATGGTCGCGGGCGCGGGCCTCAATGATCGGGCGACGGTCGAGTTCGTCGTGTCCGAAGCGCCCGCCGCGATCGACCGGCTGGCGGCGCTGGGCGTGCCCTTCAACGGCGGCGAGGAATTTGGCGAGCGCTGGCATTTGACGCGCGAAGGCGGGCATAGCCACCGCCGCATCATCCATGTCGATGACGCGACCGGCCATGCGGTGCAGGTCGCCTTGCTCAAGGCCGCGCGGGCCAACCCCAACATCACGCTGATGGAGGATATGGTCGCAATCGACCTGATCACCTCCCGCCATGGCGAGCGCTATTCGGGCGCGGGGCATGTTTGGGGCGTCTATGCCTTCAACAAGGCGACGGGGCATGTCGATGCGCTACTCGGTCGCGCGACGATCCTATGCACGGGTGGCGCGGGACGCACCTATCTCTTCTCCACCGCGCCGCGCGGCGCGACCGGCGACGGCATCGCCATGGCCTGGCGCGCGGGATGCCGCGTGTCGAACATGGAGATGAACCAGTTTCATCCCACCTGCCTCTACAATCTGGAGGTCAAGAATTTCCTGATCACCGAAGCCGTGCGCGGCGAAGGCGGGCATTTGAAGCTGCCCCCCGGCGTACCGGGCGGCGGCGAGCGCTTCATGCCGCGCTTCGATCCGCGCGAGGAACTGGCCCCGCGCGACGTGGTGGCGCGCGCCATCGACCATGAGATCAAGCGGCTCGGCCTCGACTATGTCCATCTCGACATCAGCCACAAGCCGCCGGAATTTGTGAAGCATCACTTCCCGACCATCTATGCCCGGCTGCTGGACCTGGACATCGACATCACCAAGGAACCGATCCCGGTCGTGCCCGCGCAACATTATACCTGTGGTGGCGTGGTGATCGACCTGGACGGGCGCACCGACCTGCCCGGCCTCTATGCGGCGGGCGAAGTCAGCGAAAGCGGCCTGCACGGGGCCAACCGTCTCGCCTCCAACTCGCTGCTCGAATGTTTCGTATTCGGCGAAGCAGCGGCCAAGCATATCCGCGCGAACTGGGATGATCTACCCGCTCCGCCGCCGATCCGCCCATGGGACGAAAGCCGCGTCACCAATGGCGACGAGGAAGTCATCGTCCAGCATAACTGGAAGGAAATCCGCCGCTTCATGTGGGATTATGTCGGCATCGTCCGCACCACCAAGCGGCTGGAACGCGCCCAGCACCGCATCGACCTGCTGGCGCGGGAGGTGGATGATTATTACGGCAATTTCCGCGTCACGCCCGACCTGATCGAATTGCGCAACCTGCTGGAAGTCGCGCGGCTGGTGGTACGTTCGGCCCTCCATCGAAAGGAAAGCCGCGGCCTCCACTATACGCTCGACTATCCCGACATGCTGGACGCGGCGGTCGACACGGTGCTGGCGCCGTAAAAAAAGGCGCGGTCGCCGGGGGGCGCCGCGCCTTGAGGGGGAGGGGAACATGCTGAAAGCCTGTCCGGGGCCTTCGGTGTACGTCCAAGCACCATCATCGGCTTTGACGCCCGTCAAATGCGCTTCAAAAAATCACCCAGCGCGGCATGGAAGCGCGCCGGTTGATCGGCCATCAGCATATGGCCGCTGGGACCGATGGCGCGGAGCAGCGCATCCTTCTTGGGGGCATAGGCAGCGCGGAAGCGGCTGGCGATGGCGGCGGCCTGTTCGCGATCCGATCCGATCGCATAGACGACCTCCAGCGGAACGCTAAGGCGCGGCAGTTGCGGGCCGAGATCGGTGTTGGCCAGATCACGCAACGCCTGGGCGATGACATCGGGATCGCTGCCTTTGGCCCCCGGCGTCTGCGCCACCATCTGCCCCAGATAGCGCCGCCCCGCCGCCGTGCCGGTCAGATAGCCACCAATCTGGTCAGCGAGATAGCCAAGTCCGCTAGCCGTGCCGCCGACCATGGCGGCACCAGCGGGCAGCATGTCCACCACCATGACCCGGCTCGCCAGCCCCTTGAGGCCGAGCAGCATCGCCAGCGTGCCGCCCATCGAATGGCCGACGATCGCGGGACGTTTCAATCCCGTGGCGCTGGCATAGCGCGCAATTTCATCGGCGATCGGCCGGAGCAGAGCGTCGCCGCCTGCATTGGCCTCGCCCGCCAATCCGGCAAAGCCGCGCACATGGACCAGATGAAAGCGATAGCCGGGAACCGCCGCCAGCACGCCGTTCCAGATGCCGGGGCCGCTGGCGAGGCCGGGGATGAGCAGCACATCGCGACCCGTACCCCGCACCGTCACGGCGATCCGGCGCGACGCAAAAGGGGCGGCCTGCGCCACGCCCGCCCGAAGCAAGCCGCCGGTGGCCAATGCGCCGAGCAGCCAATTGCGCCTGTTTATAGCTTTCATTGTCATCCGCCCGCTATTGCCCGCCACTCACTGAACCGCAACTGAGCGATGACGCTGTCGATCAAAGGGTTGCATCCGTCCGGCTCCTATCATCGCATTTGTGGACTCATTCGTCGCATCGTCCTTGCCCGTCCGGGCGGGGGCAGCCCCTATGTTCGCTCAAAGTGCGGGGATTATATGGCATCGAATGACAACCGGGGCGGGGTCGCGCGCCTGGTCCTTCTGGTTATGGCCCTGTCGGCCTGTGTGAGCGCGCCCGATCCGCGCCCGGCCCAGGCGGCGGCGAGCGCGCCGCAGACGTCGCGCCCGGCGACCAATAGCTGGCCGATCCGCCAGGCACCCAATCCGCCGCTGCCTTATCGCGCGGTCAGCCAGAATGATGCGCCATCGCCGACGCTGGTCAGCGCGATCCGCAATCTGGGCCAGGGATTTCGCGGCAAGGTCGGCATCGCGGTCCGCCGGATCGATGCGGACTGGACCGTCGCCTGGAACGGCACCGCCTTGTTCCCGCAGCAGAGCGTATCGAAATTCTGGGTGGCGCTGACGTTTCTGGACGCGGTGGACCGGGGCAAGCTGCGCCTGACCGACACGACCACGATCACGAAAAACGACCTAACCCTGTTCCATCAGCCCTCGGCCGCGATGGTGAAGGCGGGCGGTTGGACCACCAGCTATTCCGACCTGATGCGCCGGGCGATGACGCAAAGCGACAATACCGCCAACGACACGCTGTTGCGCGCAGTGGGCGGCCCGGAAGCGGTGCGCAGCTATTTGGCGCGGCGAATGATCAAGGATGTTCGCTTCGGCCCCGGCGAACGGTTGTTGCAGGCGACGACGGCGGGCCTCGACTGGCGGCAGGATTATTCGATCGGGCGCAATTTCTACACCGCGCGATCACGGCTGCCGATGGCGGCGCGGGTCAAGGCGCTGGACAATTATCTCGCCAATCCGCCGGACGGTGCAGCCCCCACCGCGATCGTCGGCGCGCTCGCCAAGCTCAAGCAGGGCGACATGCTGTCGGCCGAATCCACCCGCTTGTTGCTGACTGTCATGGGCGAAGCGAAGACCGGGCCGCAGCGGATCAAGGGCGGTGTGCCGCCGGGCTGGGCCTATCTGCACAAAACCGGCACAGGCCAGGATCTCGCCCCACGCTCGACCGGCTATAACGACATCGGCATCATGACCGCACCCGATGGCACCAGCTATGCCGTCGCCGTGCTGATCGGATCGACCACCGTGTCGATCCCCGAACGCTGGGCCTTGATGCAGGGCGTGGCGAAGGCGGTCGCGGCGAACCATCAACGCTGATTGTGATCGATCGGTAAGGGATGGTCTGTCTGTGCTGTTGTGTGACAGGTTGGCTATAGCGCGCTTGTAGGCGTGGTTAAGCCAACTGGTTAACGCAACGTCGCTTTGCCTAGTCCTTTTCGACCTTGAAATATGGAGCGCTGCGCCAGATGGCTGCCGTGAAAGCTAGTTGAGCTATGAAGAATATGAGAAAACCTGAGTTGTATTGGCCGTCGCGGCACTGCGTCCACAGCGGCTCCCTCAATTCAGAGTGACAAACATATAGGCTGTTGATGATATATTGCCCCGCAACAATCACAGCAAACCAATAAGAGACGGTTGCCGCTGTTACACCTGCGAACACAGCCAGTTTTTTAATCAAGACGACCTCCAACAGGCTGGTATGCGATTTCGCTATTAGGGATGCGTTAGCGGCATCGGTATAAACGTGAAGCATGTCAAACCGTCTGTCATCCCTTACTGCTGTAACGAATTGGGCTATCGGTTGCCTCTTCGCTTTATACGCAGCACAGAACATGTTTTGGCTGGCATTCCCAATCGTATGCCGAATGTGGAGCATACGGGACTGCCTGATCGCGATTTCCACAGTCTCTGCGGCGGCTTGGCTGACCTACTCCGTTTATGCCCTCGACGTTCACCGCCTCCACTTGAGAAAGTGGCTCCCTCTATGGGCCATGGGAGGCATCCTGCTTTCCAGTTCGATACACGTCTCACCTGTGACTGACCCTTGTGAAGGCCAACCCTATGATCCGCACGGGAACGCAAAGATAGGTATTGCTTGGACGATCCAGGCATTTTCTTGAGGGCCGAAATCTAAGGATATCTTCGGAAAATCAAGGTTTGACTCATATAACGCACGGGTAGGCGGAGCGATGCCGATGGTCAACGCGATCCGCAGTGTCGCTAGGAGTGGGCCTTCCGCAAACGCCCATTTATAGGCGTTTATAGCTTACAATTGGTGCTCGGATAGCGGACATAGTCAACAATGTAACCTTCCTTGCCAAACGCGACCCTTATGATTGGTTGCCCCGCAGAAAATATAACTCTGTAGAAACGATCGTCTGAATTTCGGAAAACATATCGGCCACCCTCTACATTTGCTGAGATTGGCGCACGCACGATCATTCCTACCTTTCGAAATTCATATCGGAAGGGAACGGTTTTCTGAGTAGAATTTAACATCAAGCCTTGTGGACCAAGCGCAAAAGCAGGCGCGGACGATGACATATAGCACCCAAACACCGGTGATGGGTCTTGCGCCTCCGGCTCTCGAAATTCTGAGCAGCCGAGAAGCAGCGACAATAATAGTGTTGGATAGCCGCTTTTCATCATGTGAAACTATCCTGATCAGAATGTGCGTCAATGTCCGCTAAGCGGGCTACACTGCTTGATAGCCGACCTTCCTCAATCTACCCCTTCTCCCCGCCGGGGAGAAGGATATGCAGCCTTAGTGCCGAAGGCACCTAGGCGCAGTGGGATGAGGGGTTCGACGCTGAGGCGGTCCGCCTCACGGACCGTTCGCTTACGAGTGGCGCGGGCACCGCGCTACTGGAGCGGGGCGGCGTTACCGGCTATCCCCTGCCCCATGACCCAGAATCACCTCTATCTCGTCGATGGCAGCGGCTATATTTTCCGCGCCTATCATCAGTTGCCGCCGCTCACCAACCAGCATGGCCAGCCGGTCGGCGCGGTCTATGGCTATACGACGATGTTGTGGAAGCTGGCCGAGGAATTGGGCAAGGCAGAAGGGCCGACCCATATGGCGGTGATCCTCGACAAGGGATCGCACACCTTCCGCAACGACATGTATGACCAGTATAAGGCGAACCGTCCCCCCGCGCCCGAAGATCTGGTCCCGCAATTCCCCATGATCCGCGACGCGACCCGCGCCTTCTCGCTGCCCTGTATCGAGGAGGCGGGCTATGAGGCGGACGATCTGATCGCCAGTTATACCAAGGCGGCGATTGCGGCGGGATGGCATGTCACCATCGTCAGTTCCGACAAGGATCTGATGCAACTGATCCAGCCCGGCGTCGACATGTACGACACGATGAAGAATGAGCGGCGCGGGGCCGACTATGTCGTCGGCAAGTTCGGGGTGCAGCCCGAACACTTGGGCGATGTCCTCGCGCTGATGGGCGACAGCGTCGACAATGTGCCGGGCGTGCCGGGCATCGGTCCCAAGACGGCGGCCAAGCTGATCATCGAACATGGCGGGCTGGAAGCCGCGCTGGATGCCGCGCCGTCGATGAAGAAATCCAAGATGCAGGAAAATCTGATCGCCCATGCCGACATGGCGCGGCTGTCGCGGCGGTTGGTGGCGCTGCACGACAGCATGGACTTGCCCGAACCGCTCGAAGACCTGGCGTTGAAGGGCATTCCCAAGGAGCCGTTGCAGGATTTCCTAACGCATCATGGCTTCAAGACGCTGCTCAATCGCCTGGGTGCGCCCGCAGCGGCGGTGGCAGTTGCTGCCGCTGCTGCGGGCGTGGCCGAGCCGATCGCCGCGCCGGTCGCGCCGCAAGCGCCGCCGATCGACCGAAGCCTCTACGAAACCGTCGTGAGCGAAGAGGCGCTCGACCGCTGGATCGCACAGGCACGGGCCGAGGGGGTCGTCGCGGTGGACACCGAAACCGACATGCTCGATTGCGTGTCGTGCCAGTTGGTCGGCATCAGCCTCGCCACCGGCCCCAACCAGGCCTGCTATATTCCGGTCGGCCATGGCGGGCGCGACATGTTCGCGGAAAAGCCGGTGCAGCTCGACAAGGCGCTGGTGCTGGCGAAGCTCAAGCCGCTGCTGGAGGATGATGCGGTCCTGAAAGTCGGCCAGAACCTCAGATATGACATGACCGTGCTGCGCCGGCACGCCATCGAGATCACCCCCTATGACGATACGATCGTCATGAGCTTCGACCTGGATGCCGGGCAAAGCCTGTCGGGCCATGGCATGGACGAGGCCGCGCGGACGCATCTTGGCCATGCGTGCATCAGCTTCAAGGAGGTGGTCGGCACCGGCAAGAACCAGATCAGCTTTGCCGAAGTGCCGCTGGACAAGGCGACCGCCTATGCCGCCGAGGATGCGGACGTGACGCTGCGGCTGTGGCGGCTGTTCAAGACGCGCGTGGCCAATGAAGGCGCAAACCGCGTCTATGAACTTGTCGACCGGCCGCTGGTATCGGTGATCGCGCGGATGGAGCAGCGCGGAATCAAGGTGGATCGCGAGCATCTGGCGCGACTGTCGGGCGAGTTCACCGCTGGCATCGCGGCGCTGGAGACCGAGATTCACGAATTGGCGGGGCAGCCTTTCGCGATCGGATCGACCCAGCAACTGGGCGCGATCCTGTTCGACAAAATGGGCTATAAGGGTGGCAAGAAGGGCAAGTCCGGTGCCTATTCGACCGACGTCACCATATTGGAGCAGTTGCAGGCGCAGGGCGCGCCGATCGCTGCCAAGATATTGGAATGGCGGCAATTATCGAAGTTGAAGTCCACTTATACCGATGCGCTGCAGGCGCAGATCAATAAGGATACGGGCCGCGTCCATACCAGCTATTCGCTGACCGGCGCGCAGACCGGGCGACTGTCCTCGACCGATCCCAACCTGCAGAATATCCCGATCCGCACCGAAGTCGGGCGGCAGATCCGCCATGCCTTCGTCGCCGAACCCGGCAATGTCATATTGGCAGCGGACTATAGCCAGATCGAGCTGCGGCTGGCCGCGCATATGGCTGACGTGCCCGCGTTGCGCGATGCGTTCGCGGCGGGCGAGGATATTCACGCCGCCACCGCCAAGGAATTGTTCGGCGAGGTCAATCGCGACACGCGCGGCCGGGCCAAGACGATCAACTTCGCGATCCTCTACGGCATTTCGCGCTGGGGTCTGGCCGGACGGCTGGAGATCAGCGCGGACGAGGCGCAGGACATGATCGCCAAATATTATGAGCGCTTCCCCGGCATCAGCATCTATATCAACGAGACGATCGAAAAGGCCCGCGCCTGCGGCTATACCGAGACGCTGTTCGGGCGAAAGACCTGGTTCCCGCGCATCAAGGCATCGGTCCAGCACGAACGGCAAGGCGCCGAACGCGCCGCGATCAACGCGCCGATCCAGGGGACGAGCGCCGACATCATCAAGCGGGCGATGGCGCGCATGGAACCGGCGCTGGACGCGGCGGGGCTGTCGGGCGTGAAGATGCTGTTGCAGGTGCACGACGAACTGGTGTTCGAAGTGCCGGAGGGGAACGTCGAGGCGGCGAGCGCGGTCATCCGGCGCGTGATGGAGAGTGCGGCTGAGCCGATCGTGAAGCTGAGCGTGCCGTTGGGGGTGGAGATCGGGACGGGGCCGAGTTGGGGCGCGGCGCATTGAAATATGGGACATCGCGGCAGTGAGAATGCGATGTCCCATCTGGTCTTGAAATCAGTCGGTGACTTGGGCGGTCCAGGTCGGAATCCAGTGCCACGCGCCGCGGCACTCGCCCATGCTCGCGGCTTCGACCAGACGGAAACGGGTGCCGTCCCAGACATAGGCTTCGCTACCGCCGCAGTCGCCGATGCCGCGTCCCTTGGCGAAGCTGTCGAGGCGGGATTTTTCCGGGGTCCAGCCGACATTGACCAAGGTCGGATGCTTGTCATCGCTGAGCCAGCCGGGTGGGGCGTCGAAGGGCGCGAAGCGGAAGGTGCGACGACCGGCGATGCCGGTGGCGATGACCGGAACCGAGGTGAAATTATAGGCCCCCGACCCACAGGGCACGAGGATCAAGGTTTCGGTCTTGCTGAGGCGATGCAATTCCGGCGTCTGGTCGCTGCGCATTTCGTCGGCGCAGCCTGTGAAGGTCACCAGTTTAGCCAGTTCTTCGCGCCAGAGCGGGGCTGGCGCTGTACCGCCGGGCACTGGCGCGCGGCGGATGACCGGGGGGGTGGGTGCAGGCTTGACCGCCATGACGCCCATGGGACCGGTCGCAACGAGCGCGGTCATCGTGCCCGCCCTGCCCTGCCGCGCGTCCATGTAGCGCAGCGCTGCGCCTGATCCGGCGAGTGAAGGCGTGTCCCATGACCGGTTTCCGGCGCGGACGTCCATCGTGGTGCCGCGTGCCATGGCGATGGCCAGGGCGGAGGCCTGCGGTCCCCGGACCTTCGCTTCGCCATCGCGAGCGCGCGCAGTTGCCACTGTGCGGCCATCGACCAGGAAGCTGACATCCGCCACGCCCTTGCTCTCGCGGCTAATCCAGACTTCGGTCGCTGCATCCGGCCCGGCCTCACGCGCAACGCCGATCATCAGCGGAACCTCCGGCCAGTCGGCGCCTTCGGGCATCAGCGCGACGGCTTCGCATCGGTTGCGATTGTCGCAGCCGATGGTCCAATCCTTGTAGGTTTCAAGCGCGCCCGGTTTTGGCGCCTGCGCCAGACTAGGCGACGATGCCAACAGAGCCGCTAGTGCGGCTGCGGAAAGTGTCTTTGCCCCCATGGGTTAACCATAACCGATTTGGGCGGGCGATGGTAGCATTTCCGTTACGATAGCAAAAGGACTGCCCCTTAGCGCAGGCTGAGCATCAGGCCGGCAAGCGCGGCGCTCATGAGGTTGGCGAGGCTGCCTGCCACCAGCGCCTTCAGCCCCAGACGTGCGATCATCGGCCGTTGATTGGGCGCGAGGTTGCCGGTCACCGCCATCTGGATCGCGATCGAGCTGAAATTGGCGAAGCCGCATAGCGCGAAGGTGACGATGGCGATGGTCGCGGGCGACAGCGCGCCCTGCACCTGACCAAGGTTGATATAGGCGACGAATTCGTTGAGGACGACCTTCGTCCCGAACAGGCCGCCCGCAACCTGCGCTTCTTCCCAGGGAATGTTGAGCAGATACATGATCGGCGAGAAGACATAGCCAAGCAGCATCTGGAAGCTAAGGTCAGGATAGCCGAACCAGGCACCGATGCCGCCCAATATGCCGTTGGCGAGCGCCACAAGCGCGACGAAGGCCAGCACCATCGCGCCGACCGCGACAGCGAGTTTCACCCCGGTCTGTGCGCCCTGAGCGGCAGCCATGATGAGGTTGGCGGGCTTTTCCTCGTCATGGCTGGCGACCGGCATGGGTTCGCCCGGCGTGCCTTCGGGGAGTAGCGCGGCCGGGCCGACGCCGCTGATCCGCGTTTCGGGCAGCGGGACATCGGGCGTGTCGCCGAGCGGCAATTCGCCCTGCACAGGGACACGCGGATCGGGCATCATGATCTTGGCCATCAGCAACCCGCCGGGTGCCGCCATGAAGCTGGCGGCGAGCAGATAGTCGATGCGGATGCCCATGGAGGCATAAGCCGCCAGGATCGTGCCCGCGACCCCAGCCATGCCGCTGGTCATCACGGTGAAGAGTTGCGAAGGGGTGAGTGCGGCCAGATAGGGGCGGATCACCAGCGGGCTTTCGCTTTGTCCCACGAAGATGTTGGCGGCGGCGCAGAGGCTTTCAACCTTCGACACGCCCGTCACGGCTTCGATCGCGCCGCCAACCCAGCGGACGATGAACTGCATCACGCCCAGATAGTAGAGGATCGACACCAGGCTGGCGAAGAAGATGATGACCGGCAGCGCGGCGATGGCGAAGCTGGCCCCGCCGATTTCGGGACTGGCGAGCGGGCCGAAGATGAAGTCGGTGCCCGCCTGCGCATAGCCCAGCAGGTTCGACACCCCCTTCGACATGCCGCCGATGATGGCGCGACCGGCGGGCACATAGAGGACCAGCAGGGCGATCCCCGCCTGCAACAGAAAGGCCGCGCCGACGACGCGCGGCTTGATGGCGCGGCGATCGGACGAGAGGGCGAGGGCAACGGCAAGAATGAGCAGGATGCCGGCTAGGCCGATAAGAAGATGCATGAAGCGCTTTCGCGGGGGAGGACAATCAGGCGCGACTATATGAGCGGGGCAGCGGCATGGCCAGCCGCTTTGCCGTGCGTGTGGATCATAATAAATGAGATGCTATAGTTTTTTATCCAATTGCTTGGCATCATGCGCCACAAAGACGGACGCAAAGCGGGAGAGGCAGGACCATGGCAGAGACAGGCGCAGCAATGACGGCCGGGGCGGAATGGCGGCGGGCGCCGATCCTGCCGATCGCGGCGGGCCTTGGCTATGCGACCAGCGTCATCCATATCTATGGACTTGGCCCCTATATCGAGCCGATCAGCCAATCCTTTGGCTGGTCGCGGACGCAAACCACCATCGGCCTGACGCTGGCGACATTGGTGCAAGCGCTGTTTTCGGTGCCGATCGGGCTGATGGTCGACCGGCTGGGACCGCGCCTGTTCGGGCTGGTCGGTGTGGTCCTGACCTGTGCTGCCTTTGCCATGCTGGGGACAGCGACCGGGGACAAGGCCCAATGGCTGATGCTGTGGAGCCTGTTGGCCTTGGCGACATTGCCGGTGCAGGCGACGGTGTGGACCAGTGCGGTGGCGACCCGCTTTGCTGCGTCGCGGGGGCTAGCGTTTGCGGTCACATTGTGCGGCGCTTCTTTGGCCGCCGCCCTGTTTCCGCTGCTGGGTAGCTGGCTCATCGCGCGCCATGGCTGGCAGACCGCGGCGCCGATCCAGGCGGCGATCTGGGTTGCAATCGCCTTTCCGATGATCTTCCTCTTCTTTCGTGGCGCGCACGACCGGCGGGCGAAAGCCGCACTGGTAGAACGGCCGGCGCTTGAGGGCGCGACGCTGGGCGAAGGCGTGCGCTCTTCCATCTATCATCGGCTGCTGCTGGCCAGCCTGCTCTTCACCTTCACCATCATCGCGCTGGTCGTGCATTTCGTGCCCATCCTGACCGATCGCGGCGCGGAGCGCATGGAGGCTGCGGGGATCGCTGCGCTGGTGGGTATCTTCTCGGTCATCGGGCGGCTGGCGACGGGGCTGCTGCTCGACCGGTTTCGCGGATCGATGGTGGGGGCGGTCGTCTTTCTGCTGCCGGCCATCGGCTGCCTGCTGTTGCTGATGGGCGGGGATAGCTGGGGCGCGCAGGCAGCGGCGGCCGCTATGATCGGGCTGACATTGGGCGCCGAGGTCGACGTGATCGTCTATCTCACCACCCAGCATTTTGGGCTCAAGACCTTTGGCGGACTATATGGCGGGTTGCTGATGGCCTTGTCGGTCGGCACCGCAACCGGGCCGCTTGGGGCGTCGGCGCTTTATGACGCGACCGGGGGCTATGGCCCATTCCTGTGGCTGACCATCGCGCTGATGGTGGCAAGCAGCCTGACATTGGCGAGCCTGCCGCGTCCGGCTTATGCGAACGGTAAGCCTCAGCCATGACGGGAATCATCATGACGCGACGTTTGCTGTTCCGACCAAGCTTGCGTGAGGAGCAAACGAGTGACGACTATAGCAGATGCCCATGATCACGGCCTGATCCATGACCTGAGCCATATGAGCGTTCTGTCGCGCCAGGCAATCGGTCGGCGGCGCACTTTGCGGCTCCTTTTGTCGGCGGGCGGTGCAGCGATGGTCAGTGCCTGCGGGGGCAGCGACGCCAGCGGCTCGGTGGAAACGACCAGTTCGACGACGACCACCACAAACACCACGACGACATCGACAACCGGAACGACCAGCACGTCCAGCGAAAGCTGCGTCGCCGATCCGACCGAAACCAACGGACCATATCCGGCTGATGGGTCCAATAGCGTCAATGGCAGTGTGGTCAACGCTCTGGACGACAACGGCATCGTTCGCGCCGACATTCGTTCCAGTTTCGGCACGGCGTCCGGCACGGCTGCCGGGATTTACATGCAATTGACGATCACTGTCGTGAAT
Organism: Sphingobium sp. KKT206; assembly: GCF_055640555.1. NCBI lineage: Bacteria > Pseudomonadati > Pseudomonadota > Alphaproteobacteria > Sphingomonadales > Sphingobiaceae > Sphingobium > Sphingobium sp. KKT206. Next base: position 3,408,831 of record NZ_CM145764.1, on the reverse strand, counting down.
GTGAACAGCGGTTGTGCGCCGTTGGCTGGTTATGCAGTCTATCTGTGGCATTGTACGCGCGATGGCCAATATTCGCTATACGATATCCCTGGCGAGAATTATCTGCGCGGTGTCGGCGTGACCGATGCCAACGGACAAGTGACTTTTACCAGCATCTTTCCAGGATGTTATGCTGGACGATACCCGCATATCCATTTCGAGGTCTATCCCAGCCTAGCGCGCGCGACGACCTACGCCAATCGCGTGCTGACGTCCCAATTGGCGATGCCGACAGCGGCCTGTACCGCCATCTACGCCACAAGCGGCTACGCCAGCAGCAGAAGCAATTTCTCCAGCACGACGACAGCCAATGACAATGTGTTTGGCGACAACACGGCAGAGCAGATCGCAGCGATGACGCCCGCCATGACCGGCGACATCACCAACGGCTTTACCGGGTCGGTGACAGTCGGGCTGGCTATCTGATCACAAGGGCGCCTCAAGCGCCCTTCGCGTCCTGCTTGGCCTTGTGCGCGGCCAGCAGGGCGTCGATTTCGAAGATGCGCAGGCGTTGGGGGGTGTCCTTGGCCAGCCCCTTGAGACGGCATTCGGCCCAGAGCGCGCGGCGTTCGGCGGTGAGGGCCTTGAGATAGAGGTCGGCCATTTGGGGCTCCTGTAAAAAGATCGGGGGCGGGGCGTTGCCGCCCGCCCCCTCCACCATCGGCTGTGCTGATGGCCCCCCTCCCCGAGCTAGCTCAGGGAGGATTGATCAAGCTGCCTTCGAGCGGCTCATGCGCTTGCGCTCGTTCGGATCCAGATAGCGCTTGCGCAGGCGGATCGTCTTGGGCGTGACTTCGACCAGCTCATCATCATCGATATAGGCGATGGCCTGTTCCAGCGTCAGCTTCCAGGGCGGGGTCAGGCGGACGGCGTCGTCCTTGCCGCTCGCACGGAAGTTGGTCAGCGCCTTGGACTTCATCGGGTTGACTTCGAGATCGTCGGGCTTGGCGTTCTGGCCGATGATCATGCCTTCATAGAGCGCTTCGCCCACGCCAACCATCAGGATGCCGCGCTCTTCGAGCGGACCCAGCGCATAGGCATTGGCTTCGCCCGACCCGTTGGAGATCAGCACGCCATTCTTGCGGCCTTCGATCGTGCCCTTGTGGGGACCATATTTCTCGAACAGGCGGTTCATGATGCCCGTGCCGCGCGTGTCGGACAGGAATTCGCCATGATAGCCGATCAGGCCGCGCGAGGGCGCGGAGAAGGTGATGCGGGTCTTGCCGCCGCCCGATGGGCGCATGTCGGTCATCTCGGCCTTGCGCAGGTTCATCTTCTCGACGACCGTGCCGGAAAATTCATCATCGACGTCGATCATGACGGTTTCATACGGCTCGGTCTTGTTGCCGTCCTCGTCCGTGCCGAACAGCACGCGCGGGCGGCTGATCGAGAGTTCGAAGCCTTCGCGGCGCATCGTTTCGATGAGCACGCCAAGCTGCAATTCGCCGCGGCCGGCGACTTCGAAACTGTCCTTGTCGGCGCTCTCCGTGACCTTCACGGCGACGTTCGATTCGGCTTCGCGAGCGAGGCGATCGCGGATCATGCGGCTGGTGACCTTGGTGCCTTCGCGGCCGGCCATCGGCGAATCATTCACGGCAAAGCGCATCGAGAGCGTTGGCGGATCGATCGGCTGGGCCTGGATCGGTTCGGTGACCGAGATGTCGCAGATGGTGTTGGCGACGGTCGCGACGGAGAGGCCCGCCAGCGAGATGATGTCGCCTGCCTTGGCTTCGTCAACAGGAACGCGATCAAGGCCATGAAACGCCATGATCTTCGACGCACGACCCGTTTCGATGACCGTGCCGTCCATGTCGAGCGCGTGGATCGCCTGGTTCACCTTGACCGAACCGCTGGTTACGCGGCCGGTGAGGATGCGGCCGAGGAAGTTGTCGCGGTCGAGCAAAGTCACCAGGAAGGTGAAGGGCACGCCATCGACTTCCACGGCGGGCGCGGGGACGTGATCAACAATCTTCTGGAACAGCGGCTTCAACGTGCCCGCCCGCAGCGTGGGGTCTTCATTGGCGTAGCCATTGCGACCCGACGCGTAAAGAACGGGGAAATCGAGCTGCTCGTCGGTCGCTTCGAGCGACACGAACAGATCGAACACTTCGTCCAGCACTTCCTGGATACGCTCGTCGGGGCGGTCGACCTTGTTGACGACGACGATGGGCTTCAACCCCAGCGCCAGCGCCTTGCCGGTCACGAACTTCGTCTGCGGCATCGCGCCTTCGGACGAATCGACCAGCAGGACGACGCCATCGACCATCGAGAGGATGCGTTCGACTTCGCCGCCGAAATCGGCGTGGCCCGGTGTATCGACGATGTTGATGCGGGTGCCTTCCCACTCAACCGAGGTCGGCTTGGCAAGAATGGTGATGCCGCGCTCTTTTTCGAGATCGTTGCTGTCCATCGCGCGCTCTTCGACGCGCTGATTGTCGCGGAAGGTGCCGGACTGGCGGAAAAGCTGGTCGACGAGGGTTGTTTTGCCGTGATCGACGTGCGCGATGATGGCGATATTACGCAGGGACATGTCTTGCCTTCGGGATATGTGTTGGCCCACGCCGACACAAGGTCACGCAGAGGCTTCGGCCGCGCCCCTACAGGAAATGACGCGTTGCGGCAAGAGCAGGACCGCAGCCAAGCCAAAGGCCAAGTGCCTTCGTGCTTCCCATCGCGCGACGTGGCTCCTATCATCATGGCGACGATTGCGCCTTGCAGCGCAGGTGTTCTATATCGATATGACACCCAAGGAGATAGCATGGCTACGACTGCGCCCACCGCGACCCAGACCGCGACCGCCGATATGTTGAACCTGACCGCGCCCGACCCGGTGCCGGTCGTCGCGGCCGACAAGGCGGCCGGGCTGGTGCCGATCGACGAGGCAAAGAAGTCCAAGCTGGACGAAAAAGTCGATGCCTTCATCGACGATCTGGTGGCGCAGGATGCCAACAGTCCCGAATTCGGGGTGCGGGTCGACCAGTTGACCAATATGGGGCGCAAGGAAATCGCCGAGGCGGCCGGGCACTCCAACCGCTTCCTCGACCGCCCGGTGCGGGCGATGGACAGCGATACCAAGGTCGGCGCGGACCTCGCCGAACTGCGCCGCACGGTCGAGGATCTGGACCCCGGCAAGCGCGGCAACCTGCTTGCGCCCAAGAAGCTGTTCGGCATCATCCCGTTCGGCAACAAGATGCGCGACTATTTCGACGGCTATAAAAGCGCGCAGGGGCATATCAATGCGATCCTGGGGTCGCTGGCCAGCGGCAAGGATACGCTGATCAAGGATAATGCCGCGATCGACGTGGAGCGGCAGAATATGTGGCAGACCATGGGCCGTCTGGAACAGATGATCCATATCAGCAAGACGATGGATGCGCGGCTGGAGGCCAAGGCGCTGGAGCTGGATTCGAGCGATCCGGCCAAGGCCAAGGCGATCCGCGAAAGCGCGCTGTTCTACATTCGCCAGCGGACGCAGGATCTGCTGACGCAGATGGCGGTGACGGTGCAGGGCTATCTGGCGCTCGATCTGGTGAAAAAGAATAATATCGAACTGGTCAAGGGCGTGGACCGCGCCAGCACGACCACGGTCGCGGCGCTGCGGACGGCGGTGACGGTGGCGCAGGCGCTGGCCGGGCAGCGGCTGGTGCTGGAACAGATCAGCGCGCTCAATACGACGACCGCGAACATGATCGATCGCACCGGCGAATTGCTCAAGAGCCAGACCGCGCAAATCCACGAGCAGGCCGCGTCCAGCACGATCCCGATCGAAACGCTGCAGCGCGCCTTCCAGAATATCTATGACACGATGGACAATATCGACGCGTTCAAGATGAAGGCGCTGGAGAATATGAAGACGACGGTGACCACGCTGTCGGGCGAAGTGGAGAAGTCCAAGGGCTATATCGCCCGCGCGCAGGGCCAGGCCGAAGCCTCACGCGACGTGCGCGTGGATAATTCGCTGTTGAGCGCGATCGAGGGGTGAGCCGCATGTGCGCCCCCACCCCGTTCGGTTCGAGCCTGTCGAGAACCCTCGCGCGCCAGTTCTCGACAAGCTCGAACCGAACGGAGGGGGGACGAGCATGAGCCGGTCCGATCGCGTCTTGGCCGATGCCGAGGCTGTGCTGCGCCGTCATAGCGAGCGCGGGCAGAGCCTGAGCGCGCGGGCACGGCAGCGGCGCAATGCGGGGCTGATGCGGAAGGTCAAATATGCCTTCTGGGCGGTGCTGACGGTGTTGTTGGGTAGCGTGGTGGCCGGGTTCGTGCTGCCGCTTGGCACTACCGGCGTGATGATTGCGCTGGGCGTGATGATCGCCGCGCTATTGCTGATCGCGCTGTTGCCGACGGAGACGAAGGTGAAGTCCGAAGCGCTGGCACAGACGCCGCTCACCGCCTTGCCGCTGCAGACCGAAATCTGGCTGGAAAATCAGCGCAAGGCCCTGCCTGCGCCCGCGATCACGCTGGTCGACAGTATCGGCGTCAAGCTGGAAACGCTGGCCCCGCAGTTGGAGCGGCTCGACCCGCAAGACCCGGCCGCGCAGGATGTGCGCCGCTTGCTGTCAGATCATTTGCCCGAACTGGTGACCGGCTATCAGTCCATCCCCCAGCCGATGCGGCGCGAACAGCGGAACGGGCGCGTGCCCGAACAGCAGTTGATCGACGGGCTGGGCGTCATCGACGCGGAAATCGCGCGGATGAGCGAGCAATTGGCGAGCGGCGACCTCAACAAGTTGGCGACGCAGAACCGGTTTCTGGAGCTGAAATATCAGGAGGCGAAGGAATTAGGGGCGTAAGGCCCCTGTCCTTCCCCCATGATCCACCTGACCCTGATCATTGTCGATTTTCTGACCGGGCTGCTGGCGGCGGGTGCCTGGGCACTGGCGTCAGCCGGTGGCGCGATCGCGGCATTGGTCGGCGGCGGTGTGTTGGGGGTATCGCTGTTTCGACGCTGGCGGCGCAAGGGCTAGTCGCCGCGTACGACGCGATCGACCGTGAACTGCGGCAAGGGCAGGTCGAAATGGACGCCGAAGCGTTTCGCCCGCACCCACATGACCCGGCCCGCCACACTCAGCGCGCTAGCTTCGATCACGACATGGTCGCCGACCTGTGGTGGACTGTCGCTATGCGCCAGCGCGCCCGTCATCGACAGATCGAGCAGATGCGCGCGCACCGGCAGACCCTGCACGCGCAACAGGACCGGCTCGAACAATTTGAGCCGCGTCGCGCGACGGGCCGCGCCAAGCGAATGATGGTCCTGCAATCCTGTGCCTCCCGTTGGGAAGCATAACATGGGCGAAGACGATGCGTTCCCAACAAGAAAAGTCAGGACGGCATTAACCCTCTTTACCGGTCATCGAGTGCGCAGGGGATGATCGTGGCAGGGTCGGGCCGCGCGGCGATGCGGCGGAAACGGGCGAAATAGCCGCCGGCGGTTGGCTTGGGGATCAGTTCTTCCATGCGGAAGCCCATCGCCGCCAATTCGCAGGCGAGCAGGCGCGGCGGCGTGCCATGTTGGTCGGTCGGCCGATCGGCATCGACGACGATCAGTTCGCCATCCTTTTTCAGCGCTGGGGACAGGTGCCACAGGAAGGCATAGGGTTCGGCAATCTCATGATACATATGCACCATCATGATCCGGTCGAAGCTGTTTTCGGGCAGCCGGGGGTCTTCTGGCGCCCCCAGCTTGACGCTGACATTATCCCATTTTTCGCGGGTGATGCGGCGTGAGAGCGCTTCGATCACTTCGGGCATGATGTCTTCGGCCAGCACGCGGCCCTGCGCGCCCACGCGCGCGGCGAGGCGGACGGTATAATAGCCCTCGCCTGCGCCGATGTCGGCGACGGTCATGCCGGGGCGGATGCCCGCCCGGTCCATGATATCGTCGGCCTCATGCACGCGGTCGCGCGCTTCCTCGCTGGACCAGCGGGTCGAAACGATCGGCGCGACCGGGCGATCGGCCTGGGGAAAAGGCTGGGCAGCGACGGCGCGCCTGGTCCCGTCGCCCGGCGACAGCATGTCGCAAGCGGCCAGCAGGACGGAGATGCCCACCAGCGCCAGGCGCATCATCAGTCGACATCCTCCACATCGACCTTTTCGCCCGTCACCTTTTGCGACAGAGCAGCGGCCATGAAGGGATCGAGCGCGCCGTCGAGAACATCGTCGGGCGCGGTCGAGGTGACCCCGGTGCGCAAATCCTTCACCAGCTGATAGGGTTGCAGCACATAGGAGCGGATCTGATGGCCCCAGCCGATCTCCGTCTTGGCCGCATATTCGCCTGCCGTGACGGCTTCGCGCTTGGCCAATTCGGCTTCGTAGAGCCGGGCCTTGAGCATGTTCATCGCGGTCGCACGGTTCTTGTGCTGCGACCGATCATTTTGCGATGCGACGATGATGCCGGACGGAACGTGGGTGATGCGGACAGCCGAATCGGTGGTGTTGACGTGCTGCCCGCCTGCGCCCGACGCGCGATAGGTATCGATCTTGAGGTCGCTTTCCTTGACCTCGATATCGATATCGTCGTCGATGACCGGATAGACCCACACCGACGAGAAGCTGGTGTGGCGGCGCGCGGCGCTGTCATAGGGGCTGATGCGGACGAGGCGGTGGACGCCGCTTTCGGTCTTGGCATAGCCATAGGCATTTTCGCCCTTGATCAGGAAAGTCGCGGACTTGATGCCCGCCTGATCGCCCGCCTGATAATCGACCAGTTCTACCTTATAGCCGCGCCGTTCCGCCCAACGGCGATACATGCGCGACAGAATCTCGGCCCAATCCTGGCTTTCGGTGCCGCCAGCGCCCGCGTGGATTTCGAGATAAGTGTCGCTGGCGTCGGCTTCGCCCGCCAGCAGCGCCTTGATCTTGTCTTCATCAGCGCGGTCGGCCAGCGCCTTCAAGGAGGCGATGGCTTCGCTGACCATATCCTCATCACCCTCGGCCTCGGCCATTTCGATGAGTTCGGCATTGTCGGATTTCTCCGCGGCGATCGCGCGGGTCGCGCCGATCGCGCTGTCCAGCCGGGTGCGTTCGCGCATGACTTCCTGCGCCAGCTTCGCATTGTCCCACAGCGTCGGATCTTCGACGCGGGCGTTCAACTCGTCGAGACGGCGCAGTGCGCGGTCCCAGTCGAGGAAGCGGCGCAACAGGTTCAGCGCGGCGTCGATACGATCGATATATTGCTGCGCTTCGGCGCGCATAGTCTCATCTCCAAGTGACGGCGGCCCGGCCGACGCTGCACGCTCCTTAGCGCGTCGCGGCGGGCTTGTCGAAGCGCGCTTCCTTCCCGATGCCGGGCCGGTTCGTCAAGCGCTTAGCCCTGGGTCACGCTTTCCAGTACGGCGGCACGCAATTCGGGGATGCCCATGCCTTTTTCCGCCGACGTCGCAATGATGTCGGGATGGGCGGCGGGCCGCTTGCGGATCGCGGCGGCCGTATCGACGAACACCTGTTCCAATTCGCTCGCCTTGATCTTGTCCGCCTTGGTCAGGATGATGCGGTAGCTGACCGCCGCGCCATCGAGCATGTCGAGCATGTCGGTATCGACATCCTTAATGCCATGGCGGCTGTCGATCAGGACCAGGGTGCGCTTGAGCGCCGCGCGACCGCGCAGATAGTCGTTCACCAGGAACTTCCATTTGCGCACGACGTCCTTGGGTGCCTTGGCATAGCCATAGCCCGGCATGTCCACGAGGCGGAAGCGCAGCGGTTCGCCCACGTCGAAGAAGTTCAACTCCTGCGTGCGACCCGGCGTGTTCGACGTGCGCGCCAGCGTGTTGCGGTTGGTCAGCGCATTGAGCAGCGAGGATTTGCCGACATTGGAGCGGCCCGCAAAGGCGACTTCGTTCACCGCCATGTCGGGCAGGAATTCCAGCGCGGGCGCGGATTTGAGGAAGGCGATCGGGCCGGAAAAGACCTTGCGCGCTTCTTCGATGATGTCGGGGGAGTCCATATCGTTCACCTCAAAATCCTCCCCCGGCGGGGGAGGGGGACCGCGCCCGAAGGGCGTGGTGGAGGGGTGTCGCCCCATCGATAGGGTGACACCCCTCCGTCTGGCCTGCGGCCATCCACCTCCCCTGCCAGGGGAGGACGGAAAGCCGCTTCGTTACTTCGTTGCCGTCGCCACGCTGAGCGCAGGATGGCGTTTGTAGAGCCACCATTGTTGCGCCATCGACAGGCAGTTGTTGGTGATCCAGTAGACCAGCAGACCCGCCGCGAAGGGGGCCATGATGAACATCATCATCCAGGGCATGATCGAGAAGATCTGCTGCTGCATCGGGTCCATCTGGGCCGGGTTGAGCTTGAACTGCAACCACATCGAAATGCCGAGCAGCACCGCCAGCACACCGATCGCCAGGAAGGATGGCGGGGTGAAGGGCAGCAGGCCGAACAGGTTGAGGATATGCAGCGGGTCAGGCGCGGACAGATCCTTGATCCACAGCACGAAGGGCTGATGGCGCATTTCGATCGTCAGCATCAGCACCTTGTAGAGCGCGAAGAAGATCGGGATCTGGATGAAGATGGGCAGACAGCCCGCGAGCGGGTTGACCTTCTCCGTCTTGTAGAGCGCCATCATCTCCTGCTGGAGCTTGGGCTTGTCGTCCTTATATTTTTCCTGCAGCAGCTTCATCTTGGGCTGCACCGCGCGCATCGCGGCCATGCTGGCGAACTGGCGCTGGGCGACGGGGAACATCAGCGCGCGGACCACGAAGGTCAGGCAGATGATGGCGACGCCGAAATTGCCGAGCGTTTCGAACAGCCAGTGGAGCAGCGCGAAGATCGGCTGTTCAAACCAGTAGAACCAGCCCCAGTCGATCGCGCGGTCGAACAGCTTCACGCCATCGCGCTCATAGGCCTGGAGCGTTTTGACTTCCTTGGCACCGACGAACAGGCGCTGCGTCTGGGTGACGGCCTTGCCGGGCGCGAGCATGGTCGAGCCAAGCGCGACATCCGCCTGATACTGAGTGCCCGCCCCTTTGCGGAACTGGCCCGCAAAGTCGGCATCCTTGCCCGGTACGAGCGCCGAGAGCCAATATTTGTCGGTGAAGCCGATCCAGCCACCCTTCGACTGGAACTCGCGGGTCGAGGGGCCTTCGTCGAGATCGCTATAGTTGACGTCGTAATTGGCCGCGTTGTTGAACACGCCCATCGGCCCGATATGGATGGTCCAGGTGTCTGGGTCCTTGGGCACGCCGGTACGGCTAATATAGCCATAGGGCTTCACGCCGACCGTGCCGGTGCCGCTGTTCGACACTTTCTGCGCGGCGGTGATCATGTAATTTTCATCGACCGACAGGCGGATTTCGAAAAGCTGGCCCGCGCCATTGTTCCACGTCAGCGTGACGGGGCTGGTCGGCGTGAGCGCGCTACCTTGCGCCGTCCAGACCGTGTCCTTGTTCGGGGTCTTGAGCCCCTCCCCCTGCCAGCCGAAGCCAGCAAAATAGGCGTCCTGCGTCCCGGCCGGGCTGTAGAGGCGAACGTTGGCCGAATCCTTGGCAATCGTTTCCTTATAGGTCGGCAGGACGATGTCGTCGATGCGCGCGCCCTTGAGGTTGATCGAGCCGACGAGCTTGGGCGTGCGGATGGGGACGCGCGGCCCTTCTTTCAGCACGATCGCGCGGTCGCGAATCGCGGCGGGGCTGTCGGCGGTCGGATCGGCAGCGGGATTGGCGACCGGCGTGGTCTTGCCCCCTTCGATCCGGGTGACGGGCGGATTGGCGGCCGGAAAGAAATAGCCCGATACATAGGGCCAGCCGAACAGGATCGCTGCGGTCAGCAAAACCGCGAGAATGATATTCTTCTTGTCGTCCACGCTATTCGGCTCCGCCGTCTCTTGTGTCTTTATCAGGGAACCGGATCATAGCCCGACCCGCCCCATGGGTGGCATCGCATTAGCCGCTTGCCCGCCAACCAGCTACCCTTGATCGCGCCATATTTGCGGATCGCGAGAATCGCATATTCCGAGCAGGAGGGCGCGAAGCGGCAGGAGGGCGGCAGGATGCGCGAAGGGCCAAGCTGCCAGCCGCGCGCGATCAGGATGAGCAGGCGGCCGATCATGGGACTTTGCCCCGGTCCCCGGCCTTGCCCCCGCCCTTGCCCCGGCCATGTCCCGCCCGCGCGCCATGGCGCGGCGGGCTATCGCCTGCTTGCGGCGCGCGCGCAATCTTGCCTAGCGCCTTTTGCAATTCGGTGCGCAGCAGGGTGAAATCGCGCTCGATCCCGCCATCGCGGCCGATCAACACATGGTCTGCACCGGCAAAACCATGGAGCGGCAGCAATTCGCGCGCGAGAACGCGAAAGCGGCGCTTCATCCGGTTACGGATGACGGCGCCGCCCACTTTTTTCGTGACCGTGATGCCAAAGCGCATCGCCGGATCGCCATCGGCACGGTCGCGCACCAGCAGGACGAAGCCCGGCATGGGTGCGCGCTTGCCGCGATTGGCCGCCAGAAAATCGGCCCGCCTGCCCATGATGGCAGGCGCGGCCGAAGGCGGCCCTTCGATCAGGCGCTCAGGCTCTTGCGACCGCGCGCACGACGGGCGCGGATAATGTTGCGGCCGCCGGGGGTCGCCATGCGGGCGCGATAACCGTGACGGCGCTTCCGAACCAGATTGCTCGGCTGAAAAGTGCGCTTCATCGTTCATTCCTCAAAAAACAACTAGAGAATCGGGCGTGACAAAAAAGGGCCGCCAAATCAGCGGCCGCAAGTCAGGGTGCGTCCGATAGGCAAAGGAGGGGTGGAAGTCAATGGTGGAGCGTGGTGCCGGCTACCATTCGGTTCGAGCCTGTCGAGAACCCTTGGCGCCAGAGTTCTCGACAGGCTCGAACCGAACGAAGACAGGATTATTTCCCGCGCGCGGCTGCGACGCCGCTCTGGAGCGCATCATAGCCGACCGCGCCGTTCAACACCTGGCCGCCGATCACGAAGGTCGGCGTGCCGCTCGCCTGCAATTTCTGGGCGAGCGCGATGTTGGACTGGATTTCGGCGTCATATTTGCTCGATGCGATGGCGGCTTCGGTATCGGCCTTGCTGATCCCCGCCTTGCCCGCCGCAGCGATGATGCTGTCGCGCGTTACCCGGCCCGCGCCATACATGGCCTTGTGATAGGCCATATATTGGCCGCGTTCGGCGGCGAGCAACGACACCTTGGCTGCGTCGCTGCTTTCTTCCGACAGGATGGGGAGTTCGCGATAGACGACCTTCACCTTGGCATCGGCGGCGACCAGCTTGGCAAGGTCGGGGAGCGAGGCGCGGCAATAGCCGCAAGCATAGTCGAAAAATTCAACCACGGTGACGTCGGCATTGGCCGCACCTTCCCACGCCCCGGCATAGGGTTTTTCAAGCGCGGCGCGATTGTCGCTGATGGTGGTCGACATCCGGTTGGCCTGCAATTTCTCGATCGCCTGCGGGATGATCTCCGGGTGATCGAGAATATAGTCATGGACGATCTTCTCGATCGCCGCCTTATCGGTGGCGGCGACGCTGGTGGGGGCCTGCACGGCGAGCGCAGTGCCAGCGGCGGCCGCGATAAAGGCGATAGCGCCAAGGGTCATCTGGATCGTCCTGTTGGAAAGGGCCGCGCGAAAGCTGGGCCGAGGCTGGTCTGTCATCTTTATCTTTTCTTCCGCTGCTGCTCGATCGCCGCGCGCGAGGTCATGGCGATATCCTGCGCCCGCAGATAGTCAACCGTGCCCTGCTGCAACCCCTGCATCGCGGCGTCGGCGCTGCGCAGCGCCATGGGATGCTGGCCCATCATCGCATAGCGTTCCGCCGTCGCAAGCGCGGCGCGGGGCGTGTCACCACGGCGGGCATAGACCACGCCCAGCTGATACCAGGCGAAGGGATTTTCCCGGTCGCGCGCTACCGCAATGCGGAGCACATCTTCGGCTTCGGCGAAATTGGCCTCATCCTCGGTCGCGATCAGGGCGTGGGCGAGCAGGACGGAAATCAACGGCTGGTTGGTGCGCTTGACCGCTTCGCGCAAAGGCGCGACCGCATCCTTGGGGCGGCCGCTTTCGAGCAATATCTGGCCCTTGAGTTCCAGAAAATAGGGGTCGTTCGGCGCAGCCGCGAGCAGCGCGTCGGCCTCGTACAAGGCGCGCTGGGGATAGGCGCTTTTGTGCCAGGCATAGGCCCTGGCATAATGGGCCGGGATCGACTGGTCGCTTTCGGGATATTTGATCAATGTCTGCGTCGGTTCGGACACGAAGCCGACCAGCTTGGCCTTGATGCGCTCGAACCGGGCTTCAAGCTGCGGGTCGACCGGCTTTTCCCATGCCGGGTCGACGGTATAGACTTCGCGCAGCACATTGATGCGCTCGCCCGACAGCGGATGGGTGCGACCGTAGCTGTTATCCTGCGGAATCGCGAGGCGATATTCCTGATTTTGCAGCTTCTTGAAGAATTCGAGGCTGCCTTTACCGCTGACCCCGGCGGCGCTCAGATAGCGCGCACCCGCCAGATCCGCCGAGCTTTCCTGGCCGCGGGAAAAGGCGAGGAACCGGCTCATCGCCGCCTGTTGCCCCAGACCCATGATGCCCAGGCCAGCTTCCGCGCCGCCCGCGGCGATCGCCGCCGCGCCCAGCACGAGGCTAAGCAGGGTCACGCCGGTCGCCTCACGCATGCCCTCGCCGAAACGGACGATATGCCCGCCCTCGATATGGCCAAGCTCGTGCGCGACAACGCCCTGCACCTGGTTCACATTGTCCGCCTGCGCGATCAGGCCGCTATGCACCCAGACATATTGGCCGCCCGCGACGAAGGCATTAATTTCGGGATCGTTGATGACCATGATCTCGACATTGCGCGGCTGCATGCCGGCCGCTTTGACCAGCGGGGCGGACATATCCGCCATGAAGGCTTCGGTTTCGGCATCGCGCAAGATGCTTTGCGCCAGCGCGGGGCGCGCGACGCTGGTCAGCGCCAGGGCCGCGAGCGCGACGAGTTTCAACCGGCCCCGCATCAGCGGTGACCGTGGCATGTAGGAGAGCAGACCATCACCGCCGCGCGGTGCCATGGTCGCCCTGAACCGCGCGTGAAGCGGGGCGGAATGAAAAGCGCCGCTGCGCTCCGGTCGGGACCGGCAGAGCAGCGGCGCTTGTTCATGGCGGTGGCGTCCCGTCCGGTTTATTGGCCGAAGGTGCGCTGCCACCAGCCGCGACGGGGCGTGCCGTCTTCATTCTGGCCGTCCTCAGTCTGAGCTTCTGCCGCATCGCCATCAGCGGCGACCGATTCGGCCACCGGTGCCGGCGTCGATTCGACCGGCGCAGGTGCCTCGATCGCGGCGTCGGGCGCGGCATCCTGGGCCACGGCGTCCGCCTTCTTGCGACGGGTGCGCTTGGGCTTGGCTGGGGCTTCCTCGGCTGCAGGAACTGCCGCGGCCGAAGCAGCTTCCGCTTCGATCTGCGCCTTGGTGCGGCGGGTGCGCTTGGGCTTGACCGGGGCTTCGACCGGCGCTTCCTCGGCGACAACCGCTTCGGCCGGGGCTTCGACGGTCTCTACGACCGCTTCGGCTTCAGCCTTGGGCTTGCGGGCACGGGGACGGCGGCGAGTCTTGGGGGCGTCCTCTGCAGGAGCCTCCTCGACGGGCGCTTGCTCGACCGGCGCGTCTTCCACGACTGGCTCGGCGTCGGCCGATTCGGTGGCTTCCGCGCTCACAGTCTCATCACCACCTTCGCGACGGCGACGACCACCACGGCGACCGCGACGACCGCGACGACGTGCGCCGCCTTCCTCTTCGGTGCCGTCATTGGCTTCAGCGGGCTCAGCTTCGGCTTCACCCTCTGCGTCGGCATCGGCTTCGCTATCGCCTTCGACAGCGCCCTCACCCTCGGCGGCGCCTTCGGCCTGGCCATCCTCACGCGGACCGCCACGACGACGACGACGGCGGCGACGACGACGACCGCCTTCGCGATCCTCGCCCCGTTCAACGCGGTCGGCGGCTTCGGCGGGCGTTTCGGGCTCTTCAGCCTCTTCTTCCTCGACTTCCGCTTCTTCCTCTTCCTCGATGACGTCGAAATCCTCGTCGTCTTCGGGCAGCGGCGCGTAGCTTACGACGCGCTCAGGGCGCGGGCCGCTGGCCTCGACCGACATGCGCGCGCCCTCGACTTCGCCATCGGGCAGGATTTCGATCCGCACGCCATAGCGCTGCTCGATCTCGTCCAGTTCGCGACGCTTGTTGTTGAGGACGTAGAAGGCCGCTTCCTGGCTGGCGCGCAGGGTGATGCAGTTGCCACGACCACGGGCCGCTTCTTCTTCCAACATGCGCAACGCCGACAGGCCCGCCGACGAGGCGGTGCGGACAAGGCCAGTGCCTTCGCAATGCGGGCATTGGCGGGTCGAAGCTTCCAATACGCCGGTGCGCAGACGCTGACGGCTCATTTCCATGAGGCCGAAGCCCGAAATGCGGCCGACCTGGATGCGGGCGCGATCGTCGCGCAGCGCTTCCTTCATCGCCTTCTCGACCTTACGGATGTTGGAGTTATTCTCCATATCGATAAAGTCGATGACGACGAGGCCCGCCATGTCGCGCAGGCGCAACTGGCGCGCAATTTCGCGCGCGGCTTCCAGGTTGGTGGCGACGGCGGTCTGTTCGATGCCATGTTCACGGGTCGAGCGGCCGGAGTTGATGTCGATCGACACCAAGGCTTCGGTCGGGTTGATGACCAGATAGCCACCCGATTTCAGTTGCACGACCGGGTTGTACATGGCGGCCAGCTGATCTTCGACGCTGGCGCGCTGGAACAGCGATACAGGGTCTGCATATTGCTTCACGCGACGCACATGGCTCGGCATCAGCAGGCGCATAAAGTCCTTGGCAGCGCGATAGCCTTCCTCGCCCTCGACGATGACTTCTTCGATATCCTTATTGTAGATATCGCGGATCGCCCGCTTGATGAGGTCGCTATCATTGTGGATCAGTTCGGGCGCGGCGGCCTGCAGCGTCTTTTCGCGAATCTCGTCCCACAGGCGGGCGAGATAATCGAAGTCGCGCTTGATTTCGGGCTTGGTGCGCTGGAGCCCGGCGGTGCGGACGATGCAGCCCATGGACGACGGCAGCGCCATTTCGGCGATGATCGTCTTCAGCCGCTTGCGGTCGGCCGCGTTGCTGATCTTGCGCGAAATACCGCCGCCATGGCTGGTGTTCGGCATCAGCACGCAATAGCGACCGGCGAGCGACAAATAAGTGGTCAGGGCCGCACCCTTGTTGCCCCGTTCTTCCTTGACGACCTGGACCAGCAGCACCTGGCGGCGCTTGATGACGTCCTGAATCTTGTAGCGGCGGCGCAGCGCCATGCGCTTGCGGCGCAGTTCCTCGGCAGCATCATCGCCGGGCTTGCCGCGACGGCCCCGGTTCGGACGACCACCTTCGGACGCCTCGCCCTCGGCCGCTTCGCCTTCGGGTGCGCTATCTTCATCATCGTCATGATGATGCGTCGCTTCGACGATCTCGACGCCCTCGCCATCCTCGTCCTCATCGTCGAAGTCGGCGCGCAACGCGGCCTCTTCTTCGGCGTGCTCGCGCTCTTCGCGCAGCAGGGCTTCGCGATCTTCGCGCGGGATCTGATAATAGTCGGGGTGGATTTCGCTGAAAGCGAGGAAGCCGTGGCGGTTGCCGCCATAATCGACAAAGGCCGCCTGGAGCGAGGGTTCGACCCGCGTCACCTTGGCTAGATAGATATTGCCCTTGAGCTGCTTGTGCTCGGAGGATTCGAAGTCGAACTCTTCGATCCGGTTACCTTTGACGACCGCGACACGGGTTTCTTCCCGGTGGCGCGCGTCGATCAGCATACGCATTGTCATTTATGATTCTCCGGCGATGGCGGTCGACGGCGCTGGGCCGGGCCACCATGCGATAGTGAAGGGACGGCCGCCTGCGCGCCGGTAAGGGCGCGGATGTCGGCATCGTCCGGGTTAGATGGAAAAACTGCGCGTCTGCTGCGTCGGCAGGGCCGGACATGGCGCCGGGCCGAACCAACCACGCCGCGATGCCCGTTGCCGGGGTCAGCGTGGATGGAAATTCATGCCTCATGCAGCGTCAACCTGTTCATAACATCGGCGCGGCGGCGCGGATCGCGCCAACCTGCCGTCTTCTTGGGCCTGCGCCGCGCCGTATGGAAAAGACGGACATTGCAGGAATGTGAATGGGTAGCAGCCAAAGCGGTAGGGAGCAACGGCTGCAGGAAATATTATGTCGCGGACACCGTCCGCCGCGCCCCTTCTGCCGCTTCATGCTGAAAATGCCGTTAACTCTCTCATTTTACCGAATCCAAGGCGGCGATGCTTAACCCGGCCTTTAGCGTGGGGACGCTGGACGGATGTAAACAGCATGAAATTTGGCTGGACGGCTGACTGGGCTGCGTTGCACAAGCGGTACATGTTTCTGAGCCTTGCCCTGGCAAGCACGATCGCCCTGTCGGTTCCCGGCAGCGCCGGTGGTATTTCCGGTGTCTTCGTGCAGAATGACCGGGTCGTCGTCCGCTTCGATGATCGGGTGAATGGCGCGTCGGCCTTCCTGCTGGACGCGCCGCGCCGGATCGCGCTGGATATCGATGGTGCGCAGGTCGGACGCGGCCATTTCGCCCCCGCCAGCAGCGCGGTGTCAGCCGTGCGACAGGGGCAGCTAAGCGAGGACACGGCGCGGGTGGTGCTGGACCTCGCCAGCCCCGCCACGCTCGACCAGGCACAGATCGCCGCCGATGGCAAATCGCTGAGCTTCGCGCTGCAGGGCGTGACCGACAGCCGCTTTCGCAGCGAAGTGGGCAAGGGCCGCATGCGCTTCGACGCGCCGGCCGAGATGGCGGCCCGCCCGCAAAGGCGCCTCCATTCGATCACTGTGCCGATCCCGGCGGCGGCACGCGGCGTCTCGCTGCCCTCAGTCGAAGGGTCGCGCGATGGTGCGCGGCCGCTGGTGGTGATCGATGCTGGCCATGGTGGCCATGATCCGGGTGCGATCAACACCGACATGGGCAAGCGCGAAAAGGATGTGACGCTGGCGATCGCGCAGGCGATCCGTGACCAGCTCGTCAAATCGGGCCGGGTGCGCGTCGCGCTGACCCGCGACGATGACAAATATCTGATTCTGCAGGAACGCTATGGCATCGCGCGCAAACTGGGCGCCGACCTGTTCATCTCCATTCACGCCGACGCGGCGGAAAATACCGAAGCGCAGGGGGCGACTGTCTATACCCTGTCGGAAACCGCGTCCGACCGCGAGGCGGCACGGCTGGCGGCACGCGAAAACAAGGCCGACATCATCAATGGCGTCAATCTGGGCGGCCAGTCGGGCGATGTCTCCTCGATCCTGATCGACCTGACCCAGCGCGAATCGCTCAACATCTCAGCGAGCTTTGCCCGGCTGCTGCAGCGCGAAGCCGCGCCCTATGTGCCGTTCCGCAGTAGCTATCACCGCTTCGCGTCGCTGATGGTGCTCAAAGCGCCCGATACGCCGTCGATCCTGTTCGAGACCGGCTATATCAGCAATGCCGACGACGCTGCGTTTCTGTCATCGCGCGAAGGGCAGTCCAAGATCGCGCGCGGCGTGGCCCGCGCGATCGAGGTCCATTTCGCGCGGAAGCTGGCGATGCGGAGCGGCACGGCGGGCGGTTGATCTTCCCCGACACGGGGATCGTTGCGAAATGCGGATCGCATACGAATCATCGTCATTCCCGCGAAGGCGGGAACCCATCTCCCACCTTATCATCTTGATTTTAGCTCCGGAGATGGGTCCCCGCCTTCGCGGGGATGACGTAAAACTCTGTGGGTGATGAATTTCGCGGTGATCCCGGTACCGAGGAGGGTGACCGTTTGCGCAGCAAATGGTGGAGGGGCGTGCCGTGGGGCAAACCACCTCCGACGCGCTGCGCGCGCCACCTCCCCGCGAGCGGGGAGGAACATCGTTCTCGCGATCCATACTGGCATTGCCCGCAATTTGACCCTAGAGCCTCGTACCCATGGAAGAGGCCAGCCCCGATACCGCCCCGTCATCCTTTGCCTATCGCTTGCGTCGCGACGCCAGTGGCGCAGGCGGCCTGCTGCGTCGCTTGTGGCAACGGCGGCTGGTGCGCTGGGGCACGATTGCGCTGGGCGGCTTCCTCACCGCTTTGCTCTTGTTCTGGCTGATCTTCGCGCGCGGTCTGCCCGATGCGGCGACGCTGCTGGAATATGAGCCGCCGCTGCCGACCATCGTGCGCGACATTAATGGCCAGCCAGTCCACAGCTATGCCCGCGAACGGCGCGTCCAGTTGCAATATAGCGATTATCCGCCGCTGCTGATCCGCGCCTATCTGGCGGCGGAGGACAAGACTTTCTTCGAACATCATGGCGTCGATATTCCCGGCTTTGCAGGCGCGGTGGTCGATTATGCGAGCAAGCTCGGCTCCGGCCAGCGCGCACGCGGCGGTTCGACGATCACCCAGCAGGTCGCCAAGAATCTGCTGATCGGCGATGAATATTCGCCCACGCGCAAGGTGAAGGAGATGATCCTCGCCTACCGCATGGAAAATGTGCTGAGCAAGCAGCAGATCCTCGAACTCTATCTCAACCAGATATTCCTCGGCCGGAATGCCTATGGCGTGCAGGCGGCCTCGCGCGCCTATTTCAACAAGGACGTTGCTGACCTCGCTCTGCATGAAATGGCCTATCTGTCGATCCTGCCCAAGGGTCCGGCCAATTATCGCCCCGAAAGCGAAAGCGGCATGGCGCGCGCGCTCGACCGGCGTAACTGGGCGCTGGGCGAGATGGTGAAGAGCGGCTGGATCACGCCTGCACAGCGCAATGCGGCGGCGGCGCTGCCGCTCGGCACGGTCGCCATGCACAGTTCCAGCTTCGACGCGCGCGCGGGCGGCTATTATATGGAGGAAGTGCGTCGTCGTCTGATCGGCTTGTTCGGCGAAAAGGCGGAAGACGGCCCCAACAGCGTCTATGCCGGTGGCCTGTGGGTGCGCAGCCCCTATGATCCGGTGGTGCAGGACAGCACCGCCAACGCCCTGCGCAACGGCCTGCTGCGTTTCGACGCCGGGCGTGGTTGGTCGGGTCCGGTCGCCAAGATCAAGATCGACAATGGCTGGGAACGCGAACTGGCGGCGAGCTATATCGACGTCGATTATGCCGAATGGCGCGTCGCCGTCATCATCAGCCGCACCTCTTCGGAAGCGCAGATCGGCTTTGCCGACGGCAGCACCGGAACTCTGCCCGCAAGCGCGGCGCAAATGGCCTATCGCAAGAGCGGTGGCCCGGCCTTTTCCGCGATGCAGCCCGGCGACTTGATCGTCGTGGCGCGCAATGGTGCCAATTGGGCGCTGCGCAACATTCCCGAAGTGTCGGGCGGCATGGTGGTGGAAGAGGTGCATTCGGGCCGCATCCGCGCGATGCAGGGCGGGTTCGATGCGCGCCTTTCCTCCTATAACCGCGCGACGCAGGCGATGCGCCAGCCCGGATCGACCATCAAACCCTTCGTCTATGCCGCCGCACTCGACAGCGGGATGACGCCTGCCTCGATCA
Source organism: Sphingobium sp. KKT206 (assembly GCF_055640555.1). Lineage (NCBI taxonomy): Bacteria > Pseudomonadati > Pseudomonadota > Alphaproteobacteria > Sphingomonadales > Sphingobiaceae > Sphingobium > Sphingobium sp. KKT206. The sequence continues at coordinate 3,389,300 of NZ_CM145764.1, read as the reverse complement.
TCGTCGATGGCCCCTTATGCGTCTATCAGGGCGCTGGCCTGGGGCAGAAATGCTTCCGCAACTTTTCCGGCGGCAGCGCCGGGCCGCAGACGATGCGCTGGGGGGTGGAGCAATCGCGCAACCTGATGACCGTGCGCGCCGCCAGCCAGACCGGCATGGAAAAGGTCGTGCGGACCATCAAGGGATTGGGCATCGGCGATTATCAGCCCTACCTCTCCTTCGCGCTGGGCGCGGGGGAAACGACGGTGGAGAAGATGGTCAACGCCTATGCGACGCTGGCCAATCAGGGGCGGCAATTCCCGTCCAAGGTGATGGATTATGTGCAGGACCGGCGCGGCAAGGTGATCTGGCCCGAACGCTGGCGACCGTGCGATGGGTGTAACATGGCGAACTGGGACGGCAAGCCGATGCCCCGCTTCGGCATGGAGGGCAAACAGGTGATGAACCCGATGACCGCCTATCAGGTCGTCCATATCACCGAAGGCGTAGTCCAGCGCGGCACCGCCACGGTGTTGGCGGACTTGAAGCGCCCGCTGTTCGGCAAGACCGGCACCACCAACGGCCCGACCAATGTGTGGTTCGTGGGCGGATCGCCCGACCTCGTCGCGGGGGTCTATATCGGCTATGATCAGCCGCGCAGCCTGGGCGGTTGGGCGCAGGGCGGCCGCATCGCCGCGCCGATCTGGAAAGCGGCGATGGCCCCCATCCTGGAAACGATGCCCAAGACGCCCTTCGTCGCCCCGGCTGGCATCCGCATGGTGCCGATCGACCGGCGATCGGGCAAGCGCGTCTATGGTGCCTGGCCGACCAGCGAGCCCAAGGCCGCGGTCATCTGGGAAGCGTTCAAGCCCGAATCGGAACCGCGCCGTACCATCCGCAAGGAGGAGGCCGAGGCGCAGGCCAAGGTCGCCGCCGCCAAGGCCGCGTCCGGCCAGCGCCGCCAGCGTACCGACAGCGACTTTTTGCAGGATCAGGGCGGGATCTACTAAGGGTGCGGCGGGACAGCCGCGCCCGACAGATTGCGCGCGTCATTTTGGCGCTGGCCTATCTGGTGGCGGGCGTCGCGCATTTGCGGTCGCCGGGCGGGTTCATCGCGATCACGCCCGACTGGGTGCCCTTCCCCGCCACCGTCGTCTGGTTGACAGGGATAGCAGAGATTGCAGGCGCGGTGGGCTTGATGCTGCCGCCGCTGCGCCGGGCGGCCGGTATCGGCCTGGCGCTCTATGCGCTGTGCGTATGGCCCGCCAATATCCACCATGCGCTGGGCGACATTTCGCTGGGCGGGGTGCATCTGAGCTGGTGGTATCATGGACCGCGCCTGGCACTGCAACCCGTCATCATCTGGTGGGCGCTATGGGCGGGCGGCGTGATCGACTGGCCGTTCGGGCGGCGGCGCTGATCCGACCATCGTGTGATTGTCTTTTGAGGTGAGCGGCTTACTGTACCCTCTCCTGACCGACGATCACAAGAGAGAGCGATGACCCGGCATCTTCCCTGGATAGCGTTGGCCATTGTCGGCGCGGTGGCGCTCAGTGTGGTGGCCGTATCGCGCGGCGAGGCCGTCAATGCGCTGTGGATCGTCATCGCTGCGGTCAGCAGCTTCCTGGTCGCCTATCGCTATTATGCGCTGTTCATCGCGCGCCATGTGATGCGGCTCGATCCGTCGCGGCCCACGCCTGCCGTGCGCCGTGCCGACGGGCTGGACTATGTAGCAACCGATCGAACCGTCTTGTTTGGTCATCATTTCGCGGCGATCGCGGGGGCGGGGCCGCTGGTCGGGCCAGTGCTGGCGGCGCAAATGGGCTATCTGCCCGGCACACTCTGGATCATCGTGGGCGTCGTGCTGGCGGGCGCGGTGCAGGATTTCATGGTGTTGTTCATCTCCATGCGCCGCGACGGCAAGTCGCTGGGCGAACTCATTCGCATGGAAATGGGCCAATGGGCCGGGACGATCGCCCTGATCGGCGCCTTCATGATCATGGTCATCATCCTCGCGGTGCTGGCGCTGATCGTCGTTAAGGCGCTGGCCGAAAGTCCGTGGGGCATGTTCACCGTGGCGGCGACCGTGCCGCTGGCGATGTTCATGGGCGTCTATACCCGCTGGATTCGGCCGGGGCGGATCGGCGAAGTGTCGCTGCTGGGCCTCGTCGGGCTGCTCGCTGCGATCGTTTATGGGCAGGCGATTGCCGCCTCGCCGGTCTGGGGACCGATCTTCACCTTTACGCCGGTGCAATTGTGCTGGATTTTGATCGGCTATGGCGCCGTGGCGTCGGTGCTGCCGGTATGGCTGTTGCTTGCGCCGCGCGACTATCTCTCGACCTTCCTCAAGATCGGGGCGATCGCGGCGCTGGCCATCGGCATCGTCATCATGGCCCCGCCGCTCAAAATGCCTGCGCTGACCCAGTTCGTCGATGGCGGTGGGCCGGTCTGGGCAGGCGGCCTCTTCCCCTTCCTGTTCATCACCATCGCCTGTGGCGCGGTGTCGGGTTTCCATGCGCTGATTTCCAGCGGCACCACGCCCAAGCTGATCGCCAGCGAAGCCCACGCCCCGGTGATCGGCTATGGCGCGATGCTGATGGAGGCGTTCGTGGCGATCATGGCGCTGGTCGGCGCGTCGATTCTGGACCCCGGCATCTATTTCACGATGAACAGCCCCGGCGCAATCATCGGCACGGATGCGGCGAGCGCGTCGGCCGCCGTCACGGCGATGGGCTTTCCTATCTCGGCCGACCTCATCACGCAAACGGCCAAGGATGTCGGCGAGCATAGTATCATTTCACGCACCGGCGGCGCGCCGACGCTGGCGGTGGCGATGGCGGAAATCTTCAGCCATGTCGTCGGCGGCCCGGCGATGAAGGCCTTCTGGTATCATTTCGCCATCCTGTTCGAGGCGCTGTTCATCCTGACCGCGGTGGATGCGGGCACCCGCGCCGGGCGCTTCATGCTGCAGGATCTGATCGCGCTGGCCGTGCCGTCCTTCAAGGAGAGCAAGAGCCATGTGCCGGGCGTCGTCGCGACCGCGCTAACGGTCGCGGCCTGGGGCTTCTTCCTGTATCAAGGCGTCACCGATCCGCTGGGCGGGGTGAATACGCTGTGGCCGGTCTTCGGTATCTCGAACCAGATGCTCGCCGCGATCGCGCTGATGCTGGCGACAGCGGTGCTGTTCCGCATGAAGCGCGACCGCTTCGCCTGGGTGACGATGATCCCGACCGCCTGGCTACTGGTCTGCACTTTGTCGGCGGGGTGGCTCAAACTCTTCTCGCCCGATCCCAAGCTCGGCTTCCTCGCCCATGCGGCCAAGTTCGGCGCGGCGGCAGACAAGGGCGAAGTGCTTAGCCCCGCCAAGTCGATGGCGGAGATGGAGCGCATCATCTTCAACGACCGGATCGACGCGGCGCTGGTCGCGCTGTTCCTGGCCGTGGTCTTGTCGCTGCTGGTCTTCACGATCCGCACCTGCCTCGCCGCGCGTCGCAGCACAGAGCCGACCGCGCAGGAAATCCCGGCGCAACTGGTGCCGACGGCATGAGCGGGCTGCTCGACACGCTGCGCCGGACCGCACGGCTGATGGTCGGAATGCCCGACTATGACGCGTATCTGCGGCACTGCGAGGCGCATCATCCGGGGCAGCCGGTGATGGACCGCACGGCGTTTTTTCGTGACCGGCAGGAAGCGCGCTATGGCGGGAAGAATGGTGGGCGGTGCTGTTAGGGGAGTGTCTGGAAGCGCTCATCTGTCCCCATGCAAAACGCGATGTCGCCAGGCCAATTTAAGACTATGAATGCCGTGTCGGTAGCAGCAAACGACCTGATTGACTGGATCGCGGATCGCGATGGACTACTGATCGCTGCCTGGACGCCGCAAGTTATGGCGGCTTTGAATTGGGAGGCGCCCTTCGCAGAAGCTCTCGCTGGGGAACTGCACGCTGCGATGCTTACAACAATGCTTCGAGGAGGCTCAGAATCTAACTTCTTTGATTTGGTCACTCACATCAATATCGGCTTTGGAGCCGGTGTTGAACGCTTGCTGGCCGAGCGCTTCTTCAGGGTCTCGCTTAAGCTCGCGCGGGCGGCAGCGCGCGCTCAGCGGGACCAGCAAGCCCGCGCAGTGCTCCCATTTAAGTACGGCATCGTGGTAGGTGATGCGCGTACCGATCCGACACATCTCCCTTTAAGTAAAGTCATTCTGCCTTGGGATCATTCCTTTTGGATGCGTTGGCAGCCTCCTCTTGGAATGGACTGCCGGTGCGCAACTAATAATATGACGCACAGCCAAATGAAGCGCTCAGGCAGAACTCTCACGACAGACGCGGAACTATCGCTAATCGAATCACAGCTTCGCGATTCATGGCCAACCGAGTTTTTAATGCTGCTCGATTTTCGACGCCGGGAAGGGCCACTTTAATACAGCAGTTTCCTACCACTTGCCGTCATGCCGGGATTGACCCGGCATCTATTGGCTCGACGGTATGGCGTCATTGAGGGGGTGAGGCTCATGGACCCCGGATCAAGTCCGGGGTAACGGCATTTGGGGGCGGTTTCGTTCTTCAATCTGCCTGCCCTGTCTCCACCCTCCCCTCACCGCATCCGGTTGAATCCCGCCACCATGCCTGCCGTGATCGACAGCGCAATTTCGGCGGCGCCGATCGCGCCGATATCCAGCCCGGCCGGGCCATCGATCCGCGCCAGATCGTCCGCGCCAAAGCCCATGGCCGCGAGCCGCTCCAGCCTTGCCGCGTGGCTTTTGCGGGAGCCTAGCGCCGCGATGTAGCCGGTCGGCGCGCGCAACGCGGCGGCGAGCGCGGGGTCGTCGATCTTGATGTCGTGGCTGAGCGTGACCACGGCGGTCGATTCGCCGGGGAAGTGCGCGGCGATGGCGTCGTCGGGCCAGCGGTCGTCCAGTTCGACGCCGGGGAAGCGTTCGGCGGTGAGGAAGCGGCCGCGCGGGTCGATCAGGACCGGGGTCACGCCGATCGCCTGCGTCAGCGGCACGAGCGACTGGGCGATCTGCACCGCGCCGACGATCAGCAAGCGGCGGGGCGGATCATAGCGGTTGAGGAACAGTCCCTCCCCGCTCCCTTCCTGCGTCGCGCCGGTCGTCAGGTCGGTCGCCAGCGTGACGGCGCGCCCGCGCGCGTTCGCCGTGTCGATCCGGTCGAACAGGTCGGGGAGAAAGCCATCCTCCCCCACCGGCTGGACCAGCACCGCGATCTCGCCGCCGCAGGGCAGACCGACCTCCCACGCATCGCCATCGGCCACGCCATAGGTTTCGACATGCGCCGCGCGGCCTGCGATCACTTCAGTGGCGCGTTGCAGCACGTCGGTTTCGACGCAGCCGCCGGAAATACTGCCTTCGAACCGGCCGTCTTCATGGACGATCATATGGCTGCCGCGCGGGCGCGGGGCTGATCCCCAGGTCGATACCACCGTCGCTAGCGCCAGCCGCGCGCCGCGCCATTCCAAGCCCTTGCGGATCACCGCGCCATTGTCGTTCACACCGATACTCCTTTGGCGCACAGATAGGGTGGTCTCACCACCTACACCAGACGCCTGCCAGTCCACACGACGCGGCCGACGATGTCCACCAGCGCCGGGTCGATATCGGCCCAGTCGGGATAATGGACATTGTCGCTGACCACGCTGAACCGGCCCCGCAGTGGCCCCATGGCGATTCGCTTGACCATCAGCACGCCGTCGAGCCGCAACACATAGACGCCGTCGCGCAGCCGCAGCGCATCATCATCATGATCGACCATGATGTCGTCGCCGTCGCTAAGCGTCGGCGCCATCGATTCGCCATCGACGCGGATGATCGACACGCGCTGCGGCCGGACGCCCAAGTGCCGCAGCCAGTGCGCGTCGAACGCCATCACGCCCGCCGCGCGTTCATCCTCGTCCAGCGTGCCGCCGCCCGCCGACGCGCCCAGCGCCAGCCGGGGTACGGCGACCACGGCCGGCACGCTGCGCATCCGGCCGGACGTTGCCGACAGGGGCGCCGCCGCTGTCCCGCCCAGCATCTGTTCGGGTACGCCGAAATAGCGGGCCAGCACGCGGCGATCATCCTCATCCAATTTGCGCGGCGTCCCGCGCTTGATGAACTGCTGGATATAGGCGGGGTTGCGGCCGATCAGCCGGGACAGATCGGCATAATTCTCCCCCCGATCGGCGATCAGCCGTTCCAGCGCGATACGAGCGTCCTGCGATTCATCCATGATCCGTCCATTACTGATAAGATTTTTCCTAGACAAGTAGGAAATTGGCTTTGAGATAGGAATATACCTAACGGCTCGCGCGGGGCGAGTCGCCATGACAGGGGAGATTGAGGCCGATGCTGTTGCGCATGATCGAGACATTCCTTCGCCGCCACGAGATGCCGCCCGCCACCTTCGGGCGGGCCAGCGTGCGCGATCCACGGCTGGTCTTCGACCTGCGCGGCGGACGCGAGCCGGGCGAACGGATAAAGAGACGTGTAGAACATTTCATGAACACATATCGCAGGAGCAGCGGCCAATGACAAGCATCGATCCGCATGTGCGCGCGGGCAACCTGATCCGAAATCAAGCAATAGGAAAAGGCACGGCCGACCCCCTGCCCCGCCTGCTGGCCCAATTGCTCGCGCGGGCGGGCGACAATGCCCGCGTCGAACGGGCAGTGAGCCGCCCTTGGGCCAGCGCTTTGTTCGAGGGGCGACGCCATGTCGTGCGGCTGGCGATCAGCGGGGCGGAGGCGCAGGCGAGCAAGGCGCGCCTGCTCGATGGGATCAGCGAAGCGCAATGGGTGTTGCCGCGCCATTTCGTCGCCGACATCTGCGTCGATGCAGAGGGCGACAGCGCCGACGGCCTATGGGTGGAGCTGTCAGCGCTGACGATCGAGGAATGGTAGGAGAGTTAGCGGGCCCGGCCGGTCATGCTGCGCAACGTGCCCAACGCGGCGCGCAATGCGGCGTCGGTGTCGGTATCGGGCGTGTCGCGCACGGGCACCGGCATGGCGGGCGGCATGTCGGCCAGCACCCGGATGCCATCATCGGATGCCGTGCGGCGACGCTGGGACAGGCCACGTTCCAGCCGCTCGGTCAACTGGCCGATCGTAAGCCCCTGGGTCGAGGGGCGCGGCGCCGGGGTTGGCAGGGGCGCAGGGGGTGCCTTGGCTTCGATGGCCGGTGCGGCCTCTTCTGCTTCCTCCGGCTCGATCAGGGGCGCGGCCGGGCGCAGGAAGGCGGGCTGGGGCAAGTCCGCCTCGGCAACCGGCAGGGGCGCGGCTGGCATGGGGAAGTCCGGCGTGGACCGGATGGCAGGCGCGTCCACCACGGCCTGCGCCACCAGCCCGCGCCGTCCTGATTCAGGGCGCGCGAAGATATCGACGCCGTTCAGGTCGCGGCTGGCGAAGATCGGTGCGCGCGCCGGCGCATCGGGATGGGCATCGGCCCGGCGCAGCGTCGGCGGTGCGCCCTCGATCGATTCGATGGAACGGCCCCGCGCCAGCGCGGCCCATTTGGAAAATGCGAAACCCATTTTTCGTGCTCCCTTGGCGCGTTCGACGCGCTGCTTCTTTTCACTTGGTTCCGTCGCCACAGTTGCGTCGCGCCGCATCGTCAAAATGATCCCCATCACCATTATAGCGGCGAAAAGAGCGATCAGTATTCTGGCCTTGAGGCCAAGTGGCGGCGCGGCGGCGGGCAGCGCTTCGCTCAGCCCACTGGACGCCACCAGCATTTCGATCAGCCCCACCGGGGTCAGCAGCACCGCCAGTGCGGCGACGAGGCCGCCCAGCGCTGCCATCACCATGGCCCGGTCCGGTCTTGATCCGCGTGGCGCCATATGCCGTCAGGCCGCCGCCCGCGCGCCGTCGGCCTGGGCCAGCAAGTGCTGATAGACCGGTTCGTAGCGCAGGATATTGGCCGACCAGTTGCGTTCGCGCTCGACAAAGGCACGCGCCACGGCGCGGCGTTCGTCCCACGGCGCGCGATCGGCGAACAGCCCGGCAAGCGCGGCGGCGATGCTCGCCGGATCGTCGGGGGCAAAGAGCGTGCCGGTGACGCCATCCTCGATCAACTCGCGATGGCCGCCGACGCTCGACGCAGCAACGAGTCGCCCCTGCGCCATGGCTTCCAGCGGCTTGAGCGGGGTCACCAGATCGGTCAGCCGCATCGCCTTGCGTGGGTAAGCAAGAATATCGACCTGCGCATAATAATGTTCGACCTGGTCGTGCGGCACGCGGCCGACGAAGATGATATGATCGGCAAAAGGCGACGCCATCGCCTGTTCGCGCAACGCCTGTTCGCGCGGGCCACCGCCCACCATCAACAGCCTCGCTTTGGGCCGGGCACGCACGAGTCGCGGCATCGCCGCAATCAAATCGTCCAGCCCTTCATAATCGTAGAAGCTGCCGATGAAGCCGACGACATCGGCCCCCTCCAGTCCCAGCCTAGCCGTCAGCGCAGGGTCGCGCGGGACCGGATCGCCAAACTGTTCCATGTCGACGCCATTGGGCGACACGATGATCTTGTCCCGATCAATGCCGCGCGCGATCAGGTCGCCGCGCAGCCCTTCGCAGATTACCGCGACCGCATCGGCGGCGCGCACCGCATGGGTTTCGAGCTGGCGGGTGAGCCAATAGCGCGGGCTTCCCTGCGTCCCGGTGCCGTTGCCGACCGCCGCATCTTCCCAGAAGGCGCGGATTTCGTAGATCATCGGGATGCCATGCCGCTTGGCGACCCGCTGCACCGCGATGGCGTTGAGGACGGGCGAATGAGCGTGGATGATGTCGGGCCGCCAATCGCGCACCAGCGATTCGATCGCGTCGGCATGCGCCGCTATGTCGCGCCATTCGCGAATCAGCGGATTGCCGGTCGCGGGCTGCCCCGGCGTGCGGTGGAAATGGAGGCCATCGACCACCTCTTCCAGCGGTGCCGCGCCGTCCTGTGGCTGTGGCGCGACATGGCGATGGCCGGTGATGCCACGCACCGCCCAGCCCTTGGCCATCTGCGCGCGCAGGATCGCACGGGTCCGGAAGGTATAGCCGCTGTGGAGCGGGAGGCTGTGGTCCAGCACATGGAGGATGCGAGTCATAGCCAGCCCTGTCTGCCGAAAAAGGTTTAACGCCCCGTCAACTCTGTCTCGCTAGGACAAAGAGGCGGCTACCGGGAACAAGAACGCATAATGATCGACACCTTATCCTTGCTGGTCAGCCATGGCGTGATCCTGCTGACGGCCTGGCGCTTGCTGTCGCGCCCCGACCTTGATCGCGATCCAGAGCCGGAGGTCGAGACGGGCGATGCGTGACCTGTTCTTCCTCGCCTTTCTGGGCGTCTTCTTCCTGATGGGGTTCAGGCGGCCGTTCCTGCTGGTCGCGGTCTATGCCTATATCGACATCGTCTCGCCCCAGCGCCTGTCCTATTTCCTGCTCAATTCGATCCCGATCTCCTTCATCGCCTTTGGCGCGATGGTGGGCGCCTGGCTGGTGATGGACGACAAAAAGGATTGCCGATTCTCGGCGCGGCAGGGGCTGATGCTCGTGCTGCTTGCCTGGTGCGGCTATACCACGATGACCGCCGATTTCCCGGTCGAGGCGCTGACCAAATGGAATTGGGTGTGGAAGGCGATCATCGCAGGCGTGTTCCTGCCGCTGGTGTTGCGCACGCGCTTGCGAATCGAGGCGATGACCGTTTTCATGATCCTGTGCGCCAGCACGATCATCATCAATGGCGGCCTCAAGACCGCCTTGTCGGGCGGCGGCTATGGCGTGCTCAACCTAATGGTCGACAATAATAGCGGGCTATATGAAGGCTCCATCATCAGCTGCGTCGCCATCTCGCTGATCCCGCTGATCCTGTGGCTGGCCAAACATGGCACCATCTTCCCGCCCGACTGGAAGGTGAAGGCTTTTTGCTATTGCCTGTGCCTCGCCTGCCTGTTGATGCCGATCGGCACCGAGGCCCGTACTGGCCTTGTCTGCATCGTCATCCTGGCCGGGCTGATGCTGATGCGTTCGCCCCGGCGCTTCGTCTACGGACCGCTGATGCTGCTGGCGGCGTTGGTGTCGATCCCCTTCCTGCCCGCCAGCTTCACGCAGCGGATGCAGACGATCGAAAATCATCAGGGCGACGAAAGCGCCTCCACCCGCGTCGCGGTGTGGATGTGGACGCTCGACTATGTGAAGGATCATCCGGGCGGCGGCGGCTTCGACAATTATCTGCAGAACAGCTTCACCTATGTCGCGCGCAGCACAGTGACCGACAGCGGCGGCAGTCGCTTGGAAACCCGGATCGTCACTGACAAGGGCCGTGCCTATCATAGCGCCTATTTCGAGTTGCTCGGCGAGCAGGGCTATTTCGGCTTTGCGGTCTGGGCGCTCATTCACCTCATCTGCTTCATCCGCACCGAATCGATCCGCCGCTTCTACCGCAAGCGCGATGGACCGCAGGAAGCGTGGATTTCGCCCTTCGCGCTGGCGCTGCAACAGGGGCATATCATCTATATGATCGGATCGCTGTTCGTGGGCATCGCCTATCAGCCGTTCATCTTCATGATGCTGGCGCTGCAAATCGGTCTCGACACCTATCTGACCCGCAAACGCAAGACGGCGGCACGGCAGGATCTGGCCGCAGCGCTCGTCGCGCGGCAGGGCGTCCCTGCATGAACGGAGAATTGCGAGCGCTGGGTATGGCGCATGGGTTGTTGCTGGGGCTGTTGCTGGCATCGCCGATGATTGCGCCGGCGCTTTTTTCGGCGGGTGTCGGCGCGCTGTTTGTCATGGGCGGCTTCCAACTGCGCCTTGCCGATCGACGCTGGGAGAGGCGCGCTGGCCTGGGCGATTGGGTCAGCCATATCCGCATGGCCCCGCAACGGCTGCTCCCCTGGGGCGCAACGGCGACCGTGGCGCTGATCGCGGGTCGTCCAACCGAGGCACTGGCGATCCTGATGGCGGTGCTGGCGTGCGAGATGCTGCTCTATCCGCTGCTTGCGCCAGCCATGGGACGGCTGACGCGCGGCGGGATCGTGCTGCTGCTGTTGCTGATGCTACCGCTATGGGGGGCCGATGTCGCGGCGCTGCGTTACGCCAGCGCCTATCTGGTCGGGGTGGGTGGATGCGTATTCTGGCTGCGCGGGCCGGATGGCGATGGCCGGGCGCTGGGATGGGCCATCGCGGGATCGTGCGCCGCCGCTGTGATCGCCGTCTTTGCGCCGGACGTTCGAGCGCTCATGCTGGCCGGTGGCACATTATGCGCCACACTGGCGCTTGCGCATCTGTCGGTGTTGCGCCGCCGCCCGGTGCCGTGGCATCCGGGCGGCGGCACATCGTTCAGGCGGCTACGCTGGCCCCTTCGGTCACGGCCTTCGTAAAGGCTTCGACAAAGGCAGGGATGTCGTCGGGGTTACGGCTGGTGATGATATTGCCGTCGATCGCAACGGCCCGATCGACAACCGTTCCACCGGCGTTGGTGAGGTCGGTACGCACCGAAGGCCAGGACGTGACGGTGCGGCCATTCACTACGCCCGCCTCGATCAGCAGCCAGGGACCATGGCAGATGGCGGCGACGGGCTTGCCGGCGTCGGCAAAAGCACGGATGAGCGCGATCGCCTTTTCATTCACGCGCAGCGTATCAGGATTGGCGACGCCACCGGGCAGGATCAGCCCGTCATAATCGTCCATCGAAACGGCATCGAGTATGATGTCGGGGGTGATGGTATCGCCCTTTTCATCATGCTTCATACCCTGGATCGGGTCGCTTTCAGGCGAGGCCAGCGTCACCTTGGCCCCGGCTTTCATCAGCATGTCGCGTGGATCGAACAGTTCGGATTGTTCGAACCCATCCGTGGCGATGATGAGAATATGGCTGTTTTCGATGGCGGACATGGGTGTCTCCTGCATGGGGGGAATGGCCGTTTAACGGCCCGGAGCCCCCATGGTTGCGGAACGAAGCGACGAAAGGCGGGTTTGGGGAGACGAGAAGGACACCATGCCCCAAACCGCCATAATTCATGCCAATGACAGCGTGCCCGGCATCACGCGCCGCGCGTTGAAACGGGGTTGGGCCTATCGCGACGTCGATGGTGCGCGGATCACGGACCGGGACGAGATCGACCGGCTGAACGCCATCGCCCTGCCGCCCGCCTATCGCGACTGCTGGTTCTGCCCCTCGCCTTATGGGCATATCCAAGCGACCGGCTATGACGACAAGGGGCGCAAGCAATATCGCTATCATGCCGACTTTCGCGCCGCGCGCGAGGCGGAGAAATATGCCGGATGCCCCCATTTCGGTCGAGCCCTGCCCAAGTTGCGCGCCCGGCTGGAGGCGGACCTGTCCAAGCGGGGGCTGCGCAAGGATCGCACCATTGCGGCGGTCATCCGCCTGCTCGACCTCGCCAAATTGCGCGTCGGCAATGAACATTATGCCACGACCAACAGGAGCTTCGGCGCGACGACGCTGCGTCGCCGTCACCTCGACCTCAACGGCCGGTCGTTGACGCTGCGCTATCGCGCCAAATCGGGCAAGGAACAGCAATTGACCGTGACCGACAGTCGCCTGCTGCGCTTCGTGCGGCAGGTACAGGATCTACCGGGCCAGCATCTGTTTCAATATCTGGACGAGGAGGGTGAAGCCCGGCCGATCACGTCAAGCGACGTCAACACCTATATCGCCGATGCCATGGGAGGGCCGTTCACCGCCAAGCATTTCCGCACCTGGGGCGCGTCCACGATCGCCTTTGAAACATTGGCGGCCGGGCATGTTTCTTTGAAGGAGATGATCGACCCGGTGGCACTGGCGCTGGGCAACACGCCGGCGATCAGCCGCAAATCCTATATTCATCCCGCACTTATTGCCCTATGTAAGGAGGGGCAGGATGAATGGCGCGAGGAACTTCGCCTTCCGCGTCGGACACGATATCTGTCACGAGAGGAACGCGGATTGATCGCCTTTCTCGATACCTTGGCGGACTGCGCCCCGCTTGCAGCGGCGGCCTGATCCGCACTCAACAGACTACAGGATAGCATGGCCAATACGAAAACCCCCGCCGACCCCGTCATCACGGTGCGGCCGCCCGATCTCGGCGCGATGTGGCGCTCGACCAGCGACTGGCTTGCCGTCCATTATGTCCAGATATTGATCGCCATCGGTGTCGGCGTCCTGATCTACCTCGCGCTGACGGCCCTGCGCGGGGTTGGCAAGCGGCACAAGGGGACGCGCGGCGATCCGCTGGGCTATGCCAATGTGCTGGGACGGGCCGCCGCACGCACGACGCACTTCTTCATGGTCATGGTCGCGGCGCGGCTGGTGGTTGGCTATGCCGATGCACCGGCTCCGCTCTACAAAACGATCGCCTTTCTCTTCACCATCGCGGCGGTGTGGCAAGCGGCCTTGTGGGCGCGGGAGATCATCCTGGGGCTGGTGGAGCGTAAGACGCTGGCGCAGGATGGCGGCGGCGAGACACTCGCGAACGCCATGGGGCTTATCCGCCTGTTGGTCAGCGTCGTCCTCTTTGCCGTCGCGACGATCGTCGTACTGGATAATCTGGGCGTCAACGTCACTGGACTTGTCGCGGGCCTTGGTATTGGCGGCATCGCCATCGGCCTCGCCGCGCAGGGCATATTTTCCGATCTGTTCGCCGCCTTGTCGATCATCTTCGACAAGCCGTTCCGCCGGGGCGAGACGATCAATTATGACATGACGACCGCCACGGTCGAAAAAATCGGTCTGAAATCCACCCGCCTGCGCGCCATTACCGGCGAGAAGAAGGTGATCTCCAACGCCAATCTGCTGCAGAAGGAGATAACCAGCTATTTCACGCTCGACCATCGCCGGATCAAATTCGCGATCGGTGTCATCTACCAGACGCCGCCCGACGTCGCCGAACAGATTCCCGACATATTGAAAACGATCGTCACGGATCTCGGCGCGAATTTCGTTCGGTCCGGTTTCATCAGCTTTGGTGCGTCGAGCCTGGATTTCGAAGTCGAGTTCGACGTCTATCTGCCGGATTGGGATGCCATCTACGTCATCCGCCATAAGGTCGGCCTGGCCATCCTGCGCCAGTTCAACGAACGCGGAATCGAGTTCGCCTATCCGACCCAGACCAGCTTTACCGCGGCACCGGACGGGCGGATGGTTCTACCCTATCCCGATGTTCAGGCGGTCCGCCAGGTCGAGAAGGAATGAGGCTGTCGCTGAACGGATCAGCCCATGCCCCAGAGCGGGCCGGGTTGCAGTTGCCCGTCGCACAGCGCCAGCCCACCGTCGCGATCCTCCGCCAGTAATAGCGCGCCGTCCAGGTCGATCCAGTCCGCGCCCTGCGCCAACAGAGCGGCAGGTGCAATGCCAAGCGACGTGCCGAGCATGCAGCCGACCATGAGCCGGAATCCGCGCTCTTTCGCTTCGCGCGCCAAAGCCAAGGCTTCGGTCAGCCCGCCTGCCTTGTCGAGCTTGATATTGACCGCGTCAAAATCGCCTAGCCGGTCGAGATCGGCGCGCGTGTGGCAGCTTTCGTCGGCGCAGAGCGGCAGCGGCGCATGAACGCCCGCGAGGCGCGCCTCCTGCCCATGGATTACCGGTTGTTCGACCATCTCCACGCCCAAGGCCGCGAGTGCTGCTGCTTCTGCAGCGATGTCGCGATCATGCCAGCTTTCATTGGCATCGACGATCAGCCGCGCCGTGGGTGCGCCGCGCCGCACGGCGGCGATGCGGTCCTGGTCGCCCTCCCCCGTCAACTTGCATTTGAGCAACGCAAAGCCCCGCGCCGTCGCGACCCGCGCATCGGCCTCCATCAGATCGGGATCGCCCAAACTGATCGTAAATGCCGTCGCCAGCGGTGCGGGTGGTGCCAGACCGGCCAATTGCCACACCGGCGCGCCCGCTTGCTTGGCTTCCAAATCCCATAAGGCGCAATCGAGCGCGTTGCGCGCCGCGCCGCGCGGCATGGCGGTCAGCAAGGCTTGGCGGTCCAATGGTCCGGTATAGGCGTGCAGGGCGGCGACGCAGCTTTCCGCGCTTTCGCCCTCATAATAGATGGCCGTGCCCTCGCCTTGCCCGACATGGGTGCCATCGCCCACGGTGCAGACGACGACATCGACATGCGTCTTGGCTCCCCGGCTGATGACGAAGGCACCTGCCACCGGCCAGCGTTCGACGGTCGCAGAGACTATACGGATCATCGCGCTTTCCTGCGTCATCGGTTGACCATGGTCGAGACCGTCATATGAGCGAAACATAAAGTCCGGCATAGTCCCGTGATGCAACAAGGAGCCTATTTTCCGTGACATCCCGCGACCTGACCGGCTTTTTGCCCCTCAATGAAGCCCATGCCGCGCAAAGCGAGTGGCCGCGCCGCCTGTCGGACATGGCGTGGCGCATCGGTTTCGGTGCGATCGGCTGGCCGTGGTTGCTCGCCAGCTTGTCGGGCGGACGCCCGGCGGACAAGCGCGCGTTGCTCGATGAACTCGGCCTGCCGCATGATGCGCTGCCGCATCTGGGCAGTTGGAAGGCCGATGTCGGTTTTCTGCGCCATATCGTGCGGGAGATTGCACGGCTACGCCCCACCCATGTGGTGGAGTTGGGCGCAGGCGCTTCATCGCTGATCGCGGCGCGAGCCTTGCAATTGCACGGCGGCGGGCGGTTGCACAGTTTCGACCAGCATGGCGGCTTTGTCGATGCGACCCGCCAATGGCTGAGCGACCATGCGATTGATGCCGACATCCGTCATGCGCCGCTGACGCATGAAAGCGCGGATTGGCCCGGCCGCTGGTATGCGCTGGAGGGTGTGCCGGAGCGCATCGACCTGATCATCATCGACGGCCCACCCTGGAGCGTCCATCCGCTGGTGCGGGGCGCAGCCGACAGCCTGTTCGCGCGATTGTCGCCTAATGGCGTCGTGCTGCTGGACGATGCCGCGCGGCCGGGCGAACGTATCGTCGCACGGCGCTGGCGCGAGCGGTGGCCGCATATCGATTTTCGCCTGATGCGCGATGGGACCAAGGGCACGCTGGTCGGCCGTCGCCGCGACCTGACCGCGCCTGTCGCCAACGACAATGAGGATGGGCGCACATGGCGGCATATGCGCCGCGCGGCAGCGGTTGCCGCGCTGCTGGGCATCGGCTGGATCGCGCGCGGCGAATTGGGCGAATTTCCCCAAAGCGCGCAGGCGAGCAGCTTTCTGGACGAAGCGGCCGCCTCGCGCCGCACCGGACTGCTGCGGCAGGGCATGGCATCGCAGATCGAAAGCGCGACATTCGACGCGCAGGAAATCCGGCGGTCGACCGGCATCATCCTGCCTGCATTGCCGGGCGATTGGCGGGTGACCGACGTTCAACTATTTCCAACGACCGACAGCCCCGCCATCGCGATGACCATCGTGACGCCGGAACAGGAGACGCTGTCCCTGTTCGCCGACAAGGCCGAAACCCCCGCCGAGGCCACGCCGCTGGTCGCCCGGCGCGCGGGCGACGTGGTGGCCTATTGGGAAGTCGGCACCATGGCCTATGCCTTGACCGGCGAGGGCGACACGCGCCGCATCCTGCACCTCGCTGGCACGATCGCCCCTATGGGCAGGACGCCCCATTGAGGCTTTAGGGGCGGCCTGCTAAGCGCCGCGCATGGAGGACAGCCCGCAACCCACCGCCCGCGCCGACGCGCGACCCGCCCTTGGCAGCCTGGCGATGTTGTGGCGGTTCGCCCGGCGCTATCCGGCGCGCATTGCAGGGGCATTGGCTGCGTTGATCGTCTCGTCGGCGGCGACGCTAGGCATCCCCAGCGGCTTTCGCTTGGTGATCGACAAGGGGTTCATGGGCGGCGGCGACATCAGCCGCTGGTTCGAATATCTGCTGCTGATCGTCATCATCCTGGCGTTGGCCAGCGCGCTGCGTTTTTACTTCGTGTCCTGGCTTGGTGAACGGGTCGTCGCCGATATTCGCAGCGCGACCCAGGCCAATTTGTTGCGGCAGGCACCGCGCTTCTTTGAAGAAAACCGCCCGTCCGAAATCGCGTCGCGCATGACCGCCGACACGGCTATCGTCGAGCAGGTGGTCGGATCGACCGTGTCCGTGGCGCTCCGCAATCTGGTGACTGGGCTTGGCGGGCTGATCTATCTCTTCGCGCTGGCCCCCAAGCTGGCGGCGCTTCTGTTGCTGGGCATTCCCGTCATCCTGCTGGTGCTGATCAGCCTGGGCCGCAAGGTGCGCGGCCTGTCGCGCGCCAGTCAAGATCGGCTGGCCGATGTCGGCAGCGTCACCAGCGAAGTGTTGGGCGCGATGAAGATCGTGCAGGCCTTTGGGCAGGAGGCCCGCGAGGCGATGCGGTTCAACACCACCGTCGAGGCGGGTTTTGCGACCGCACGCCGCCGCATCGGGTTGCGCGCGATCATGACCGCCGTAGTGATCGCTTTGGTGTTCGGATCAATCACTGCCGTCATGTGGCAAGGGGCGCTGGACGTTGCCGCGGGGCGATTGTCGGGCGGCAGCATCGCCGCGTTCGTATTGACCGGCGGACTGGTCGCAGGGGCGTTCGGTTCGCTGTCCGAAAGCTGGGGCGACCTGTTGCGGGGCGCTGGTGCGGCCAGCCGCCTGCACGAATTGATGAGCGCGACGCCTGACATCCTGCCGCCGGCCGTGCCTGTACCGATCCCGGTCACCACCAATGGCGCACGGCTGACCTTTGCCGACGTCTATTTTCATTATCCCACTCGCCCCGATCAAGCCGCGCTGAACGGCGTGTCACTGGACATCGCACCGGGAGAGACAATGGCGGTCGTCGGGCCGTCGGGCGCAGGCAAGACGACCTTGATCCAGTTGGCGCAGCGCTTCTACGATCCTGACCAAGGCGTCGTGCGTCTGAACGGCGTTGCCCTGCCCCATGCCGATCCAGCCGCTGCGCGCGCGATGATGGCGATGGTGCCGCAGGATAGCGTGATCTTCGCAGCCTCAGCACGCGACAATCTGCGCTATGGTTGCTGGGATGCCAGCGATGACGAGATTTGGGAAGCGGCCCGCGCCGCCAATGCCGAAAGCTTCCTGCGCGCGCTGCCGCAGGGTCTCGACACATTCATGGGCGAAGGCGGGGCGCGTCTGTCGGGCGGCCAGCGCCAGCGGCTCTCGATCGCGCGCGCGCTGCTGCGCGACGCGCCGATCCTGTTGCTGGACGAGGCGACATCGGCGCTGGATGCGGAGTCCGAGCGATTGGTGCAGGATGCGTTGGGGCGGCTGATCCAGGGACGGACGACCATCGTCATCGCGCATCGGCTGGCGACCGTCAGGGCGGCCGATCGGATCATCGTGATGGATGAAGGCCGGATCGTCGAACAGGGCGATCATGCGTCACTGGTGGCGCAAGGCGGACTCTATGCTCGGCTCGCCAGCCTGCAATTTCAGGATATGCCCGCCGCCTGACCCGTGCCCTTGCCCCGCCCGTCAGGCGCGGTTGGCGGCCTCATGCAGTTTCACGACATGGTCGAGGATCGCCGGATGGAGCGGGTTTTCAAAGGCGCAACCCGCCTCATGCCCGCGCGTCCAGAGGACTCGCGCACGACGCCCCTCGAAGCCGGGCAACATGATCCATAATTCGCCACCAGGCAGCAGCTTCATGAAACTTTGCAACCGAAAGCCGGACACCGAGAGGTCGGCGATCGCGCTCTTGACCCAGGTTTCGCCGGGCCGCCGAATCTTGACGCTGATCCGAACATGACGGCGTTCGGCAGCGCGCGCCTTATGGCTGGCTTGATGATGTCGATCGGCGCCCATGGCTTGCACTTCATTCCATTCACCGGTCAGTGTCGGGGATTGAGGTAAGGAATTGGTTAAACCCGTACATTTCCGATCGGTTTTGCGGTCCTGGAGATAGGTCAAAACCAAAAAAAAGGGCCGCCCGAAGGCGACCCCTGATGGTCCGGCATGATCATAAGGCCCGTCTGCTATCCACTGCCCGCCAAACTGGGAAGTCCTGACGCGAGCAGAGAGAGGCAGATCAGGCCTTAGAAATTGCCATATTGTTCGTTGCCGACGAAACCCAATTTGGTGACGCCTGCCCGCTTGATCTCGGCCAGCACTTCATCAACGGTCACATAACGGGTCTGCGCGTTCGGCTGGAACTGAAGTTCCGGCTCGACGGGCAGGCGCAGCGACTGTTGCAGATACTGGCGCAGCGTCAGCAGATCGATCGCAGAACCGTTCCAGGTGATGATCCCGGCTGCGTCGATCGCAACCTTGTTCTTCACCGGATCGACGATCGGCGAGTCGCTATTCGATGACTGCGGCAGATCGATCTTCACCGCGTGGGTTTGGATCGGAATGGTGATGATGAACATGATGAGGAGCACGAGCATGACGTCGATCAACGGCGTCGTGTTCATTTCCATCATCGGTTCGCCATCGTCGCTACCGGCGCTCATTGCCATGGGGCGTACTCCTAGAAATTCACAATAATCAGCACGTATCGGACGTTACATACGGGTAGTTTTCATACCTGGTTCCGGCTCGGAAATGAAGCCGACCTTCGGAAAACCTGCGCGCTGCATCGTGTAGATCGTGCCACCGATGCACCGATAGGGGGTATTGATGTCACCGCGGATATGCACTTCGGGCAGATCCTCCGGCGTCATATTCTCGATGCCGCCAACCTTCTTGATGTCCGCTTCCAGCTTGGCAACGGCGCGGTTGAGCAGGTCTTCGGAATTGACCTTGGTCATGTTCCAGTAAACCGCACAGCTACCGTCTTCTGCTGGCATGATGGACAGCGAGACGTTCTCCGGCTTGGTCGTCGTCGGTTCGAATTCGACCTTGGGAAGCTCTAAATCGACCGTCTGAAGCACGACAGGGACGGCGATCAGGAAGATGATGAGAAGCACCAGCATGACGTCGACGAGCGGCGTCGTGTTGATATCTGTGATCGGCTTTTCTTCGCCGGAGCCACCAACGCTCATTGCCATTGATCAGTATCCTAACATGTCTGTCATTTTAGACCGCACGCCAGGAGCGGCGATCTTGGGAGCCGAAGATGCGCGATGCATTCCGGCTCCCATATTTGATCAGGCCTTGGTGGCGGCTGCAGGAACCGGCTTGCCCACCTGGGCAGGAGCAGGCGTGCCGACAACCGGCTTCACTGCACCGTTCGAAACCATGTAGCCCAGCAGGTCGGTCGAGAAGGACGAGAGGTCCTCGGCGATCGCCTTGTTACGGCGTTGCAGGAAGTTGTAGGCAAGCACGGCGGGAACCGCGACGACCAGACCCAGAGCGGTCATGATCAGCGCTTCACCGACCGGACCGGCAACGGCGTCGATCGATGCCTGACCCGAAGCACCGATCTTGATCAGCGCGCGGTAGATACCGATAACCGTACCGAACAGACCGACGAACGGCGAGGTCGAACCAACGGTCGCGAGGAAAGCGAGACCGCCGCCCAGCTTCCAGTTGATGGCGTTTTCCGAACGGGCCAGCGAACCGTGCAGCCAGTCATGCGCTTCGACCGGATCGGTCAGCTTGCTGTGCTGTTCCTGAGCGGCGATGCCGTCATCGACCAGCTGCTTGTAGGCGCTGTTCTTTTCCAGCTTGGCGACGCCTTCCTTCAGGCTGTTCGAACGCCAGAAGGTCGTGCGGACCTTCTTATACTGGTTGATGACCTTCTGCTGTTCGATCAGCTTGGTGAACAGCACATAGAAGGTGCCGACCGACATGCCGACCAGGATGATGAACACGGTCCAGGCAATGATACCGCCCTGTTCCAGAGCTTCCATGAGGCCGTAGGGGTTGGCGGCTTCCGCGGCAGGTGCGGCAGCGGCCGCGATGATGGAGTTCAACATGATCAAGACTTCCCTCTCAATGAGATCAAGCGAAGGAAAGGCGGCGCGGTGCGCCCGCCCTTCCGTTCTGAATTATTCCGGCAAACGCCAAGTGATACGACCGTTGTACGTGTCGGACATATCCCTGCCATCGGAACCCTTGGCCGGCTTGAAGCGTGCGCGACGCGGCAGCAGGCGGCAGGTCGCTTCATCGAGGTCCGAATGACCGGTCGATGAAGTGATGGTGCAGTTGGTCACGCGACCATCCGGGCCAATTTCCAGACGGAAACCAGCCGTACCCGAACGTTCTTCGCGCTGTGCGCGGCTCGGATAGTCGGCATCGCTGAGCCAGCTGCCTGGCGACCCACGCGGCGAAGCGCGCGTTGCGGCCTGAGGCGGCGGCGGCGGTGCAGCCGGTGGTGGGGGCGGTGCTGCGACCGGGACGGGGTTGAACACCGGAGGCGGTGTCCGAACCGTCTGAATCGGCGGCGCCGGGGTCGGAGTCTGCACGATCGGCGGCGGAGCGACTACCGGCGGCGGCTCGATCGGCTGATCTGGCGGCGGCGGTGGCGGCTCTTCGTCCGGTGGTGGAGGTTCCTCTTTCACGTCGATCACGTTCAGCTGTTCTGCCGCTTGTTTGACATATTTCATGCCAAGGCCGGAGACGAAGGCATAGCCAAGAACAGCGTGAATCAGGGCGACGATGATGATCGATATCGTGCGACTCGATCCTTCCGAGTGGTCAGCATAGGCCATTCAGCAACGACACTCCTTAACTCATCTTACCAATGGGTTCTACAAATCAGCCAAAAACGACCCCAACCGTCCGGGCTCCCCCCGGTCAGCTTTGGCCCCTGTCCTTCTATTTGCTACCGCGCAAACTCCTATCGCGGTGCATCGCGGCACGCAAACGCTTTATCGATATGTTCATTTGCGGTTACCACTTCATATAGGAATGACTTGCCTGTGACATCCTTGCCACTGGCCAATAACACAGGACGAAGCTGACCATGAAACCCGCCACCCTGATCCGCCGCCTCCTGCCGCCATGCCTCATTTTGGCCGCAAACATCCCCGTTTTTCCAGCTTTAGCGCTACAACAGCCGATGGTAGCGCAACCGGCAGGAACCGGTGTGGGGCTATCCTATGCCGACCTCGCCGACCTCGCCGATACCGCCCCGATGGTCGCGGTTGTGCGAATCCGCAACATCATCACTTTGAAGCCCGATCAGGCGCAAGGCGTCCCGCCGGGGCATAAACGGCTCTATATCGAGGCGGATGTGACGAGCTTGATTCGCGGCGAGGCGGGAATCAGCCCCCTTGTAACCTACCTGTACGACGCACGATTGGATGCGCGCGGCAAGCTACCCAAGCTCAAAAAGGCGTCGTTCATCCTGTTCGCCCGTCCCGCGACCCGCCCCGGCGAAGTGCAGTTGGTCGCCCCCGACGCGCAGATCGCAGCGACGCCAGTGATGGTGGACAGGGTCAAGTCCCTCCTGTCGTCTATGGTCGCGCGCGATGCGCCGCCGCGCATATTAGGCCTGGGCGATGCCTTCCATGTGGCAGGCACGGTGGCGGGCGAAGGCGAGACTCAGATTTTCCTGCGGACCGAAAATGGTGACCCGGTATCGCTGTCGGTGCTGCGTCGTCCGGGGCAGCCGCCGCGCTGGGCCGTCGCGCTCGGCGAAATCGTCGATGAAGCGGCGCGCGCGCCAGTGCCCGGCACGCTGCTCTGGTATCGACTGGCGTGCAGCCTGCCCCCTGTCCTGCCCGCCCGCGCGGTCCGCACATTGGCCGTGGCTGACGCAGAGGCAGCGCGCGCCGACTATCGCCTGGTGATCGAAGCGCTGGGACCATGCGGACGGACGCGCATAGCGCCGTGATCGAGGAGGGCAGCTTTTGCTTGGACCGTCGGGCGCGGGCGGCTATCAGCCCGGCTTTCATCATCTTCGCCAAGAAAGTGACGCCACCATGACCAATCTGCACCGCCATGCCCCGTTGCGCGTCGCGCTCGTCGGTCTCGGTACGGTGGGCGGCGGGGTCATTCGGCTGCTCAACACCAATGGCGACCTGATTGCCCGGCGTGCGGGCTGTCCGATCCAGATCGTCGCCATTTCCGCGCGCGACCGGAACAAGGATCGCGGCGTCGATCTGTCGCCCTATGAATGGGTGGACGATATGAACAGCCTCGCCACCCGCGACGATGTCGATGTGGTGGTGGAACTGATTGGCGGGTCGGACGGCCCGGCGCTGACGCTGGCGCGCCAGTGCCTGACTGCGGGCAAGCCGTTCGTCACCGCGAACAAGGCGATGCTGGCGCATCATGGGCTGGACCTCGCCCGCCTTGCCGAAAAGGGCGGCATTGCGCTGAAATATGAAGCGGCGGTCGCGGGCGGCATCCCGGTCATCAAGGGGATGCGCGAAGGGGCCGCCGCCAACGAGATCGCCCGTGTCTATGGCATCCTCAACGGCACCTGCAATTACATTCTGACGACGATGGAGAAGGAAGGTCGCGGCTTCGACGAGGTTCTGAAAGAGGCGCAGGAACTGGGCTATGCCGAGGCCGATCCCAGCTTCGACATCGATGGCGTGGATGCGGCGCACAAGCTGACCATCCTTGCGAGCTTGGCGTTCGGCACGGAGCTGGATTTCGACGCGGTCGCCACCACTGGCATCCGCGACGTCATCGCCGCCGACATTGCCGAGGCCGCCGCGCTGGGCTTTCGCATCCGTCTGGTCGGCATGGCGCAGAATGGCGCGGATGGACTGTTCCAGCGGGTGCACCCGATGCTGGTGCCGCTCGACCACCCGCTCGCGCATGTGGACGGGTCGCTGAACGCGGTCGTGGCCGAGGGGAATTTCGTCGGCCGCCTCTTCTTCCAGGGACGTGGCGCGGGCGATGGTCCGACCGCGTCGGCGGTGGTAGCCGACCTGATCGACGTGGCCCGCGACGAATATGGCGATGCCTTCGCCATGCCAGTCGCCGCCCTGACGCCGCAGAATACGGCCGACGCCGGTGCCCGCATCGGCCGCACCTATCTGCGCTTCATGGTGCAGGATCGTCCCGGCGTGCTGGCGGAAATCGCCGCCGCCACGCGCGATGCGGGCGTGTCGATCGAAAGCATGATCCAGCGCGGCGCGCATCAGGAAGACGGCGTGCTGGTCGCTATCGTCACCCATGCGGGCGAGGAACGCTGCATCCGCGACACGCTCGAACGGCTCGCCGGGTCGGACAGCCTGCTCGGCACGCCGATGGTGATGCATATTCTCGACTGAGTGCCGCTCACCGTTGCCCCGTGCCCTTGAAGCGATCGGGCAGTGGGGGCGGTGGGGCGAGGTCAGCATCGGGATCGACGATCGCGGTGATGCTTTTGCCGATCATGTCGGCCGCCTTCAAGACGGACAGGCCACCCACGCAGCCCGCCCCCTGCCCGCCCGATACGCCACAACTGCCTTGCTTGACCGGCGCTGCCGAGGCGCGGGGCGTGTCACCACGCATCGGTGCGTTGCTGTCTGCCTCCTCTCGCGGGAGCGGGAGCCGTTCGCGCGCATTACGCTCCGCCTGGCTCTCCCCGCAGACGACGATGGCGTCCCCGCTACGGTCGCATCGCCGGATCACCTGCGTCTTGGTGCGATAGGCCGCCATCAGCGATTCGGTGTCGCGCGCCAGCGCTGTGCCGGGGTGGCTTGCTAGAAGGACGATTGCAAAGAGGGCCCGGCGAACCATGCGCGCACAAGAGCAAGCGATCATGGCGGCATCATGGCCATGCTGCTCGACAAGGTTGGGGGGACCGCCTATCGCCTGCCCCAATAAGAAAAGGCAGAGGAATGACGATGGTACAGGCAAGTTCGCCCCTTGATCGGGTATTGGTGCTGGAAATGGTCCGCGTCACCGAAGCGGCCGCGATCGCCGCGTCGAAACTGATCGGCCGGGGCGACGAGAAGGCCGCCGATGCCGCCGCCGTCGAAGCCATGCGCTTGGCCTTCAATGACCTCTATATGGACGGCACCGTCGTCATCGGTGAGGGCGAACGCGACGAAGCGCCGATGCTCTATATCGGCGAGAAGGTCGGCAATGCGATCGGCACAGGTCCGCGAATCGACATCGCGCTCGATCCGCTGGAAGGCACCACCATCACTGCCAAGGCCGGACCCAATGCGCTGGCTGTCCTCGCCATTTCCGAGGAAGGTGGACTGCTCAATGCGCCCGACGTCTATATGGACAAGCTGGCGGTCGGCCCCGGCTATCCCGATGGCGTCATCGACCTCAACCGGTCGGCCAAGGAGAATGTCGAAGCCGTGGCCGCCGCCAAGGGTGTGGAGCCGAGCGACATCATCGTGTGCGTCCTTGATCGGCCGCGCCACGAGCGACTGATTGCGGAGTTGCGCGCCATTGGGTGCGGCATCATGCTGATCCCCGATGGCGACGTGGCAGGCGTGATCGCCACCACCGACCCGGAAACGACGATCGACCTCTATATGGGGTCAGGTGGCGCACCTGAAGGCGTGCTGGCCTGCGCGGCGCTGCGCTGCGTCGGGGGTCAGTTCAAGGGTCGGCTGCTGTTCCGTAACGAGGATGAGAAGCAGCGCGCGCGCAAATGGGGCATCACCGACCTCGACAAGATTTATGACCTGAAGGAATTGGCCAAGGGCGATTGCATCTTCGCCGCCACCGGCGTCACCGACGGATCACTGCTCGACGGGGTGAAGCGCCTGCCCGGCGGCAAGCTGACCACCGAAAGCGTCGTGATGCGCGCCAGCACCGGAACGGTGCGATGGGTGAAGGGCGAGCATCGCAACAGCCATAAGCCGCTCTGACGAGCGACGATGGCCGAGCCTAGCGCCCGGCGCGGTGATTGAGGTCGTGACCGAGCGCGAGGATGGCAACGCCGATCAGCGTATAGATGCTTTCCTGCCAGCCATGATCCATCGTCATCGCGCCCGCCATGACGCCAAGGCCGAGCGAACCGATCGCGGCGGGCATCATGAACCGGTGGACCATCGCGCCATGGCCGAGCGCGATCGCGCCCAGCAGGATCGCCAGCACCAGGCCGACCTCATGGAACAGCGGGCTTTCGAAAATGCCCCCGGCGCTGGCCAATACGCCCAGCACGACGGCAGTGACGAAGCAATGCGCGACGCAGAGCCCCGATAGCGCCATCGCAATGCGATCAACGCGACCGGTCAACAGGGATTGGCGAAGGGTCGAGGACATGGACACCACATAGGCCAAGCCAGCGTAGGTTACAACATTACATCGACATTTTTTGTGAAAGCTCGCCGGGCGGTTCAGGCGGCGAGGCGCAGGCAGTTCCGGCCGCTATGTTTTGCGCGGTAGAGTGCCTTATCCGCCGCTTCGAGCATCGCCGATCGCGTGGACGTGTCATCCAGTTCGACCAGACCTGCGCTGAAGGTGATGCCGATATGTTTGCCACAGGACACCGGGATCGGATCGCGCAATAGCGCGCGCAGGCGTTCGCAGAGCAGGCTCGCCCGATCGATATCGCTGTCCGGCAGCAATATCGCGAACTCCTCGCCGCCCAACCGGCCTATACTGTCTTGGGCAGAAAGCCCCGGCGTCAACCGATCGACAAAGGCGGTCAGCACTTCGTCGCCGACACCATGACCATGAACGTCGTTGACCGCCTTGAAATGGTCGATGTCGATCAGCAGCAGGCTGGACCGGACGCCATGCCGGGTCCGCAATATCTCTGCTTCCAGCTTTTCGAGGAAGGCGCGGCGGCTATCCGCCCCCGTCAGCGAATCGCGGGCTGCGACCTGTTGCAGCGCGCGCTGCCGCGCCTTGTGGCGGGACATGTCGCGGATCGTGCTGATGACGCCGCTGGGCTGCCCCCGTTCGTCGACTACCGCGCGCGTGACCATTTCGCACCATTCCATGGCGCCGATCGACAGGAGCGGCCGGAATTCGACCGTGTGGATCGATCCAGGGCGCATCAAGGCGCGACGATGGGCGGCGATCACCTGTGGCCGATCCTGCGGATCGACCAGATCGGCGGCGGATTGGCCGATCAGCAATTCCGGGGCGCAACCGACCTGTTCGAAGGCCGAGGGCGAAGCATAGTCGATTATGCCGGTGACGCCGATGTTTAGCACCACGTCGCCGCTATGTTCGGCGATCGCCCGATAGCGCGCTTCGCTTTCCCGCAACAGTTGGAACAAGCGCCGGCGTCCGTTCAATTCGGCGGCGACCGGCATCGACAGCAGGAAACTGAGCGCCAGATAGAATTGGAACGCCTGTACGCGCGCGCCCATATCGGCGGACACGATCGTCAACGGCCCCCCGCCCGACAGCGTCGCGGTGCCACCGATCAGCGCCAGGATCACGATCGAGGCCGCGGCACCCATATGCCCGACGCGAAAGGCGATCAGGACGAGCGGCAGGAGCGGCGCGAACAGCATCGGATACCGCGCCCAGTAAAAGATATGCACGATGATCAGGGTGAACAGCGCCAGGATGAGGACGGCCTCGATCTTTTCCGCCCTCGACTTGTCCCGCCGCCAGCGGCGCAACTCGCCTTGCATCAGCATCACCAATATCGGCGCGCAGATCAGCCCGCCCAGCGCATGGCCCGTATACCATTGGACCCACGACGCGCCGAACGACACCGGCGTCAACAACGACGCCACCGCCGCCGCCGGGATGCCCGTGATCACATCGGCTACCGCGCACAAAGCCAGGATGAAGATCATCAACGGCCGGGTAGCGCCGATCGTCGGCCGATCCGACAGGAAATGACGGCAGATCAGCGCCACGATCAGCGCTTCGGCCATGTTGATGACGGCCATCGGTATCGCCGCCAGCGGCCCCATGCCGAACAGGCTGGTAGAAAGGGCGCTCGCTATGGCGCAGGCCAGAATGATTGGGGCCCAGCGCCGGACTCGCGTGGTCAGCAGCTTCGCCATCACATAGGCGTTCGCGCCCCAAATGAACGCCAGACCGCCCTCGAAGCGCGACAATAGCAAAGCAAAAGTCGCCGCGACAAAGTAAAGGCTGCCGGTCAGAACCAGCGAAAGCAAAGCGCGGGATAGTCGAGAAGTGGAACGTTGCATGTTCCAACCTGAGATAGAGCGATATCGTTAAAATTTGCTCACGGCTCGTTTTGTCCAACAAAAGTCAAAGAAAGCCCCCGGTGCGCGAACACCGGGGGGAAGACTGGATGGGCGCTATCAAACCGGCTGTCAGGCGGATGCGTCGGCCAGGGTCTGATCGGTGGGAGCGGAGATGGACGGGTTGCGGTCCTTAATCGCCGCACGCGCCGATCGCACGCCTGCGCCATAGTCGGGATGGACCTGATCGAAAAGCTTGCACTGGCGCTCTTCGATGAAGTCGGGGATGTCGCCCATAGCCGCAGCTATATTGGCGAACAGGCGGGCCTTTTGCCCTTCGTCGAAAAAGTTGAACAGCGCGCGAGGCTGGACGAAATCATCATTGCCCTCGCGGTGGTTCCACCGATCCGCGTCGCCCGCAATTTTGAGCGGCGGCTCGTCGAAGCGATGATCCTCGACCGGCCCGCCAAAGCTGTTCGGCTCATAATAGGCCGCCGGATTGGGATTGTTGGGGAAGAAACGCATCGCCCCATCCTTGTGATAATGGTTCACCGGACAGTGCGGCGCATTGATCGGCAACGCTTCATAATGGGTGCCGATGCGATGGCGATGGGCGTCGGCATAGGCGAAGATACGGGCCTGGAGCATCTTGTCGGGCGAAAAGCCGATACCCGGCACGATGTTGGACGGGCTGAACGCCGCCTGTTCGATTTCCGCGAAATAATTGTCCGGGTTGCGGTTCAACTCCATCACGCCGATGTCGATCGGCGGATAGTCCGCATGGGGCCAAACCTTCGTCAGGTCGAACGGGTTGTAGGACGTCTTGTCGGCGTCCGCTTCCGGCATGATCTGGACCTGCATCTTCCATTTGGGGAAATTGCCGGTCTCGATCGCCTCGAACAGATCCTCCTGCGTGGATTCGCGGGTGCGGCCGACGACTTGGGCCGCTTCCTCATTGGTCCAGTGCCGGTGACCCTGCATCGTCTTGAAATGGAATTTCACCCAGAAGCGCTCGCCCGCATCGTTGATCAGCGCAAAGGTGTGGCTGCCATAGCCGTTAATGTGCCGTATGTCGGTGGGCAGGCCACGGTCGGACATCAGGATTGTGACCTGGTGCAGCGATTCGGGCGACAAAGACCAGAAATCCCACATCGCAGTGGGTGACCGCAAATTGGTGCGGGGATGACGCTTTTGCGTGTGGATGAAGTCGGGGAATTTGAGCGGATCGCGCACGAAGAAGACCGGCGTATTGTTACCGACCAGATCCCAATTGCCTTCGGGCGTATAGAATTTCAGCGCAAAGCCGCGCACGTCGCGTTCAGCATCGGCGGCGCCCGCTTCGCCCGCCACGGTGGAGCAGCGCAGGATCATCGGCGTCTGCGCGCCGGGTTGTAGCACCTTGGCCTTGGTATATCGGGAGATGTCGCCGGTGATCGTCAGCACGCCATGCGCGCCCCAACCCTTGGCATGCACGACTCGCTCCGGCACCCGTTCGCGATTCTGGTGGGCCAGCTTCTCGATCAGTTGATAGTCCTGCAGCAGCAAGGGGCCGCGCGGCCCTGCAGACAGGCTATTTTGATTGTCGGCGATCGGCGCACCCGCGCTGGTGGTCATGGTCGGCTTGTCGGCCATCATCATTCTCCTCATCTTGGATGAGGGGAGAATAGGCCCGAATGGCATTTCGACAAAACAGTATATACCGCGCTCGATGATCGATTTTACCGATCAATAAAAGCGCTATGCGCTTTTAGCCATGCACCCGAATGATCAGGCCTTCTCCAGCGTGCATTGCAACGGATGCTGGTTCTGCCGGGCGAAGTCCATCACCTGGTTAACCTTGGTCTCTGCAACTTCGTAGCTGAAAATGCCGCATACGCCGACGCCGCGCTGATGGACGTGCAGCATGACACGGGTTGCCTGCTCCATGTCCATACGAAAGAAATGCTGGAGCACATGGACGACGAATTCCATCGGGGTATAATCGTCGTTGAGCATCAACACCTTATAAAGCGAAGGTTTTTTGGTGCGCGTACGGGTGCGGGTCGCGATGCCGACGCTGGGGCCGCCAGGGCCTTCGCCTTGGTCGTCCTGGTCCTGACCCGCCATCTTCGCTGGGTCGGCATAGGCTGAGGTGATGCTGTTCATGATGACCAAGAATATGGCGATTTGTCCGGCCATGGCAAGGGGCCGATGGGGCAGGACGGTGCAGCAAACCGGATTTCAGCGTTAACGCGAAAGGGCGCCCTTCCCATCGGGGAAGAGCGCCCTTTCAACTACAGGCAGGAAAGCGCGGGCGCTTAAGCGGCCAGCGACTTCACCTTGTCGGTGACGAGCGTCACGCGCGCGGTCAGCGGCTGGGCGATGTCGCCAGCAACCTTCATCATCGCTTCGCTGTTCTTCGCGGCTTCCTTGGTGAATTCGTCGAAGCTGCTGGAGAACATCTGGCTCTGGAGCTGGAAGAATTCGGTCGGCGTCTTGACGGTCGCGAAGCTCTTGAGGGCGGCGGTCGCCTTCTCGAAATTCTTGCGGCTGTAGTCGACGGCTTCCTGGCTCATCGTTTCCATCGCCTTGGCAGCGATCTTGCCCGATTCGACCATGGCTTCGACATTGCCCTTGGCGATGTCGCTCATTTCTTCGATCGCCTTGGTCGACTTCTCGACGCTGGCCTTCGCCTTCTCATTCATGTCGGCATAGGCGGTTTCGAGCTTGGCCTTGGTGTCCTCGGCGAACTTCTTTCCGGTTTCCATCACGTCGTTCATGATCTTCGTTCCTTCTGTTGCCGGCAGCGGCAGGGTTGCGGTCGTCTTGGCCTTTTCGTCGAGGCTCTTTGGTGTCTCAGCGTCGGGGGCCGCCTCAGCGGCCGCTTCCGTATCGGGTTCGGGCATGGCATCGACGGCCGTCGTTGCAGCGACGATCGCCGCGGGACTGGCGTCTGTTGCCTTCACCGATTTGGCGGATGGATTGGCATCCATCGCAGGCACGGATTTGGCGGACGGATTGGCATCCATCGCAGGCACGGACTTCGCGGACGGATTGGCGTCCATTGCGGGGACCGATTTAGCCGATGGATTGGCGTCCATCGCCGGAACGCTCGATGCCGCCTTGCGCGGGGCAGGTTTCCGAACGGCCGGCGCTGGCTCGATCGCCGCCTCAGCCGCTTTCAATGCTTCGCTTGCCGATAATGTCGCCGAGTCGCTTTTACCGGGCTGGGCATTGCGTCCGGTCTTTGGGGTAACAGCCATGACCATCCTCCGTTTGTTGCACTGCACAATAAGCCCGCGAATAAGAAATTGCAAGATTTATTGTGCAGTGCAACAAAAGTGCCATCTGCGGCCTGTCGCATGTCGCGAACGGCTCGCCGCAGCATGGAGGAGGGTTTGCTTATTCGCCTTTCACATAGCGCCCTGGCGCATCCTCGATCGCCTTGAGCCGCCCCTTGCCGGGCTGGCGCGCGCCCTTGACCGCGACGGTGCGCGAATCGATCGTTTCGAGCCAGCCGCGCCAGTCCGGCCACCAGCTCCCCTTGGTTTCCTTGGCCTGCGCGACGAACGCGTCGAGCGTCGGCTGGGCCTCGTCGCAGACCCAATATTGATATTTATGGGCGGCGGGCGGATTGATGACGCCCGCGATATGCCCCGATCCCGCCAGCACGAAGCGGATCGGACCGGACAGATTTTCGGTCAGCTTCCAGACGCTTTCCAGCGGCGCGATATGATCTTCCTTGCCAGCCTGAACATAAGCGGGCGTCTGCACCGTCTTGAGGTCGATTGGCGTGCCATCGACACTGATTGCGCCGGGGGTCACCAGCAGATTGTCGCGATACAGCTGGGTCAGATAGTCGCGATGCCAGCGCGCGGGCAGGTTGGTGGTGTCGCCATTCCAGTAGAGCAGGTCGAACGGCGGATAATCCTGCCCCAACAGATAATTGTTGACGACATAGTTCCAGATCAGGTCGCGCCCGCGCAGCAGGTTGAAGGTCAGCGCCATGTAGCGCCCGTCAAGGAAGCCGCCGGTCGATAATTTATCCACCAGCTTCATCTGTTCATCGTCCACGAACAGGGTCAGGTCGCCTGCCTTGCTGAAATCGACCTGGGCGGTGAAGAAGGTCGCGCTCGCCACCTTGTCCGCCTCGCCCCGTGCCGTCAGCAGCGCCAGCGTCGCCGCCAGCGTGGTGCCCGCCACGCAATAGCCGATCGTATGGACGCTCTTGACCTTGAGCAGGCCTCGCACCGTATCGATCGCATCGACTTGGCCGCGCAGGATATAATCGTCCCAGGTCAGATCCTTCATCGAGGCATCGGCGGATTTCCACGATATCAGAAAGACGCTGATCCCCTGATCCACGGCCCATTTGACGAAGCTTTTTTGTGGGGACAGGTCGAGAATATAGAAACGGTTGATCCACGGCGGGAAAATGATCAGCGGGGTTTCCAGCACCGTGTCCGTCGATGGCGCATAATGGATCAATTGGTAGAGCGGGGTTTCATGGATGACCTTGCCCGGCGTCGCGGCGATATTGCGGCCCAGTTCGAACTGGGTGCCGTCGGTGTGGGTCAGTTGCCCCTTTTCCATGTCGGCCAGCATATGCTGCAAGCCCTTGACCAGATTCTCGCCGCCGCTTTCGATCGTCTTCTGGACCACCGCCGGATTGGTCAGCGGGAAGTTGGAGGGCGACAGCGCATCGAGCATGCCACCGGTGGCAAAGCGCAGCTTGGCCTTCTGCTTGGGGTCCACGCCATCCACCGCATCGGCCAATTGGGTCATATAGTCCGACACCAGCAGATAGCTTTGCCGGATGATGTCGTAGAAGGGATTTTGCGTCCAGGCCGGGTCGGCGAAGCGGCGATCCTTGCGCGCGGCGGGGCTGTCGGCCGGAACGGGGGCTGGTTCGTCCCGCCACATGCCGCCCGAATCGATGAAGCGCTGCCACATTGCCAGCCCTTCGTCGGCAAAGCTCGATTGAATGCGCGCCACGGTTTGCGGATCGAACGGCAGCGTCATGCCCGACGCGCCTGCCGCCTGTTCCAGCATCAATTGCTGGGCGCGACCGATCGCATGCGTCCATTGCTGCATCTGGTCCAGCGTCGGCAGATGCGGCTCCATGACATCAGCTTTTTCCATGGCCACTCTCCTCTTCCTGGCATCATTTCGTCGCGCCGCTTTTTCTGGCGTGGCGCAGGCTGGCCGGTTATAGCCAGATTGTGACGCGACAACGGCGTGCGCCGCACTATTCCCTACCGAGAGCTTTCAGGAAAGCCCCTATAATGTCCGAAGAATTCTACCGCATGAAGCGCCTGCCCCCTTATGTCATCGCCGAAGTCAATGCGATGCGGGCAGCGGCACGCGCGGCGGGCGAGGATATTATCGACCTTGGCATGGGCAATCCCGACCTGCCGCCGCCGCCGCATGTCATCGACAAGCTGATCGAGGTTGTGCGCAAGCCCGACGCCCATGGCTATTCCCAGTCCAAGGGCATTCCCGGCCTTCGCAAGGCGCAGGCCAATTATTATGGCCGCCGCTTCGGCGTCGATGTCGACCCGGAAACCGAAGTCGTCGTGACCATGGGGTCGAAGGAAGGGCTGGCGAGCCTCGCCACCGCGATCACCGCACCGGGCGATGTCGTGCTGGCCCCCAACCCCAGCTATCCGATCCATATGTTCGGCTTCATTCTGGCGGGGGCCACGATCCGGTCGGTGCCGACGACGCCGGACGAAAATTACTTCCGCTCGCTCGACCGGGCGATGGCCTTCACCGTGCCGCGCCCGTCGATCCTGGTCGTCAATTATCCGTCGAACCCGACCGCCGAGACGGTGGACCTGGCCTTTTACGAGCGGCTCGTTGCCTGGGCGAAGGAGAATAAGGTCTGGATCTTGTCCGACCTTGCCTATTCCGAACTTTATTATGACGGCAAACCGACGCCCTCGATCCTGCAGGTGCCGGGCGCGAAGGACATCGCAGTCGAGTTCACCTCGCTCAGCAAAACCTATTCCATGGCGGGCTGGCGGATCGGCTTTGCGGTCGGCAACAAACAGTTGATCGCGGCGATGAGCCGGGTGAAATCCTATCTCGATTATGGCGCGTTCACGCCGATCCAGGCGGCTGCCTGCGCCGCCCTTAACGGGCCGCAGGATATCGTCGCGAAGAACCGCGAGCTTTATCACAAGCGCCGCGACGTGCTGGTGGAAAGTTTCGGCCGCGCCGGATGGGACATCCCTGCCCCGCCCGCCTCCATGTTCGCCTGGGCACCGCTGCCGCCTGCGCTCAAAGAGATGGGGAGCCTCGAATTTTCCAAGCAATTGCTCACCCATGCCAAGGTCGCCGTCGCGCCGGGGGTAGGCTATGGCGAGGATGGCGAAGGCTATGTCCGCATCGCCCTGGTGGAGAATGAGCAGCGGTTGCGGCAGGCCGCGCGCAACGTGAAGAAATATCTCCAGTCGATGGGTATCAACACGCCCGCTAAGGGCGCAGCCTGATCATCAGGCGAACAGGAGCGTGATGAGCGGCTTTATTTCCCTGCCCCAGGTTTCGCAGGTCGCCCAGACGATCCAGCTGGCCGTGGCACCTGTGTTTCTGCTCGCCGGGATCGGCGCATTCCTCAACGTTTGCGCCGCGCGTCTGGCGCGCGTCATTGATCGGGCGCGGGTCGTCGAAAAGGCCGTGATGGTGTCGCGTGGCGAGGAACATGACCGGTTGGTCGGCGAAATTCGTGTACTCGACCGGCGGATGAGCGTGGTCAACGGCGCGATTTTCCTGTGCGTGGCGTCGGGTTGCGCCATCTGCCTGGTCGTGATCCTGCTGTTCGCCTCCGAACTGGTCGATGCCCATCTCGGCACGGCGATTGCCATCCTGTTCATTCTGGCGATGCTGTTGCAGGCAGCGGCATTCGGCACCTTCATTCAGGAAATCCGGCTGGCCGCTCGCACCATCCATATCCGCAACGAAGTCCTCTATCACAAGGCCGAGGCGGAGGAAGAAAACGCGGCATGACCCGCTTCACCGTCAATGACCGGCCCGTGCAATATCGCATGGACCCGGAAACGCCGCTGCTTTGGGCATTGCGCGATGCGTCGAACCTGACCGGCACCAAATATGGCTGCGGCACCGGCGACTGCGGCGCCTGCACCGTGGATATCGACGGCGAAGCGGTCCGGTCCTGCCAGGTCACGATCGGCAAGACCGAAGGGCGGTTCGTCACGACGATCGAGGCACTGTCGCCCGATCGCGGTCATCCACTGCAACAGGCGTTCGCCGCCGACAATGTCTCACAATGCGGCTATTGCATTCCCGGCATGATCATGGCGGCGTCGGTCCTGCTCCGCCGGAGCAATGACCCCAGCGATGAGGATATCGACGCCGCGATCACCAATATCTGCCGATGCGGCATCTATCCCCGGTTGCGTGGCGCGATCAAAAGGGCGGGACGGATCATGCGCGGGGAAGAACGGGTTGCCGCCGCGCCGCCGCCCGGCATCACCCCGGAAAATGCTTCGAAGACGGTGCCAGCGCTCGGAAAACCCTGACTGCTTAGTCGGACGGCGCGATCATCGGTCCCAAGGCCTGAGCGAGCGTCGTGCCCGAATAGGGTTTCTTGACCAGCACGATATGCGCGAACCGTTCGGGCAATTCCAGTCCGTCGCCATAGCCGGTGGCAAAGAGGAAGGGGATGCCCTTCTGTGTCAGCAGGTCCGCCACCGGCAGGCTGGTTTCGTGGCCGAGATTGAAGTCCAACACCGCCAGGTCGATCGACTGGACCATGATCGCTTCCTGGGCGCGACCGACGCTGGCGACCGTCGACACTTCGGCCCCCAGATCGCGCAGCGCATCCTCGCCATCCATGGCGATGATCATATTATCCTCCACCAGCAAGACGTTGCGGCCGCGCAACAGGCAGGGCGTCGCGGCTGGCACCGGCTTGGCCCGATCCCGCGACACGGCTTCGGGCAGGACCGAGACGATATGCCGCGAGGGAATGCAGAAATGCGCTTCGATCCCGGCCAGCCGGTAGTTGATTTCGGCATGTCCCTCCAGATCATAGGGGATCGAGCGTTCGATGACGGTCGAGCCGAAACCCCGGCGCGTCGGCGCGACCACGGCGGGGCCACCGCTTTCGGTCCAGTCCAGCAGCAGGCTGCCATCCTCGTCCACGCGCCAGTCGATCGTCACGACGCCGCTGTCCGACAGCGCCCCATATTTGGCGGCATTGGTCAGCATTTCATGGATGACCAGCGCCATGACGGTGAAACAGCCGGGCGTCAGCAGCACATTGGGACCGGACAATTGCACCCGGTCGCGGCGCTCGCCCAGATAGGCACCCGCTTCCACCTCTATCAGGTCGTATAGGCGCGCAGGACTCCAGCGATCGGCGGTGATTTGGTCATGTGCCCGCGCCAGCGCATGGACGCGGCTTTCGAGCGTACCGATAAATTCCTCGACCGTCGCCGCACTATCGCGCGTCTGCGACAACAGGCCACGGATCAGCGAAAGGATGTTGCGGACGCGGTGATTGAGTTCGGCGATCAGCAATTCCTGCTTCTCGTTCGCGCGCTGCCGTTCCTGATCGGCCGAATCGGACAGGCGCAGAACGACTTCGAGCAGGGCCGTGCGCAGCGCTTCTGCCACACGCAATTCGGCGGGGGCAAAGGGTAGCGCTACGCCCTTGACCAGTTGCGACCAGCTTTCGAAGCTCTTGCGCGGGGTCAGGCGTGGGCCGTTGGGGCCATATTCGATATGCTTGTCCTGCTGCCCGGCCCAGCGCACCGAGCGCAATTGTTCGGCCCGGAACAGCACGACATAATCGCGCGGACGACGCGACAGCGGGATCGCCAGCAGTCCGGCTGCGCGGTCGGCATAATCGGCCGCACCCGGCAGCACCGCAGAAAGAGTGTCGGTCGTATAGATTTGGCTGGTCGCCACGCGATTGAGCATCGTGACGATGGCCGAGAAGGCCGCAGGATCGGGCGTCAGGCCGGAAAAGGTCATCTGCCCGTCGATATAGATGCCCACGCCATCGGCCGGAATCGTGTCGAAAATGATGTCGCCAAGCCAGCGGGCATTGGACAGCAGGTCATGATCCTGCGCGACGGCCGCCATCAACCGGTCGGCCACCTGCCGCGCCCTGCCCTCATAGGTGGCGGTTTCGGCGCGCTCGCGGCTTTCGAGCATCATCGAGAAGATCTGGCCGAACAGTTCGGCCGCGCTGCGCTGCGCGAAAGTCGGCAGGCGGGGCGCATAATGGTGGCAGGCAAACAGCCCCCATAATTTGCCTTCGACGATGATCGAGATGGAGAGCGATGCCCCCACCCCCATATTGCCGAGATATTCGATATGGATCGGCGACACGGCGCGGGTGAGGCACAGCGACATGTCGAGCGCCGCTCCGGTGGGATCGAGCGCAGGCACCACCGGAACCGGCACGGCCTTCACATCGGCGATCACGCGGAAGATATTGCGCAGATAGAGGGCGCGGGCCTGCACCGGGATGTCCGATGCGGGATAATGGAGGCCATAGAAACTGTCGACACCAGAGCGCAGCGCTTCGGCGACCACCTCGCCATCGCCGCCCTCCGCAAAGCGATAGACCATGACCCGGTCGAAGCCGGTCAGTGCCCGCACTTGCCGCGCGCCGTCACGCAGGAACGGGGCCATGCCCTCCACCTGCGCCAGCCGGGAGACCATCGAGCGGACGATGCTGCTCGCTTCCATCTCATCATGTGAGGCGGGCTCGCCCTCGATCACGACCAACTGCCCGGAAAAATGCACGGCGATGTCGAACGCCGGGCCGCCGTCCATCAGCGCCAGAGAGAAGATGCGCTCGACCGAATCGGGACCGCGCAGCAGGGTGATGCGGTTGCGCAGCATATGGATCGCATCGGCGGAAAAGACCGCGCTGATCGGCCGCCCCAGCAAGGCTTCGGGTTCGTGGCCGATGAAGGCGGCACTATTGGCTGATACGCGCGACACCAGCCAGTCGGCAGTCAGCGCTATCAGAAAACCGAACGGCTGGATGGTACCAAGCACATGGATCGGCTCGCGATCGCAATTGGTAAGATCGACGGCGAAGTCGGTCGCAGCGTCGGCATCAGCCATGGGCAGCCGCTCGTTCTGCCGTGCCCGCTTGCGAGAAGAGGGCGAAGGCCGCCTGGGCACCCTGCACGGCATCGTCCAGCCAGCCTTCGCCGCCTTCCGCACCGGCGCTATCGAGCGCGTGCTGGAAGGCAAGCCATTCGCCCTTGCCATGGACCGCTGAGAGATAGGCGGTGGGCAGATCAGGTGCGACCTTGCGCGCCAGCATCGCACCGCCAAGCCGCGAGCCTTCGAGCGCGTAGAGCAGCCCCCAGCGATAGCCCTCGCCGGCACGATCCTCCAGTGGCAGGGGTGCGGGCATGACCTGTCCCAGTGCCGCGATGTCGGATGCCAACAGCGGCAGGCGGGGCACCGACGGCCGTGCAACCGGCTCCAGCGCACCCAGAGCGCGGGCATGGGCCGTCAGAAAGCGGCGATAGCTGTCGGGTGAATCCATCGCATGATCAGCAAACAACGCATCGACCTGTCGATGATTGTCTGTCGTTGCGTCGCGCAAGGCCAGGCGGATTGCGCCAACATGGGGGGATTTTTTCACGGCGCAGTCCTATAGCGAGTTCGTGACCGCTGCACTGATCTGGATCAGCTTTTATGCTTGCACAGCACATATCGAACATCGGGCAAGCGATATTTATCAAGATCACAAGATGAACCATAGTCCATGTTCATCATCGTCCAATGCTTTCAAATGGCTGACGAATGGGTTCAGACTTGCGACACGCCGAATGGCATAGTCGTAGAACATCAGGGCGCATTGTGTGCCCACATGAAGAAAGTCCGAACCATGTTCAGGAAGATGATGCTGGCGGGGTTGATGAGCGCGACATTGCTGAGCGGCATCACGCCTGCCTATGCACAAAGTGAGCCGCGCGACCGTGGCAATCGCAGCGAGCGGATGCAACGGCCTGATCGTGGCGCGGGCGAACAGCGGGGCAATCGCATGGTTCGACCGCAAGGCGACCAGTCCTATCGCTGGCAGCAGCGCGGGAACGTAAGCCCGCAAGGGCAGCCACAGATACAGCGTCCGGCCCAGGCACCAAGGCCCGCCGCCGGGATGGCACCCTATCGCCCCGACATGCGGGATCAGCGCCGTGCCGACCCGCGCGTGCGCGCCACGCCTGATCGCAACCTGCCAAGCCAGGTCGTGACCACGCCTGGCCAACGCGACGGATGGCAGGACCGGCGCGAAGAGCGGCGGGACGATCGCCGGGATGTCCGCGCAGACCGCCGGGATGGACGGCAGGACTGGCGTAATGATCGACGCGACGATCGCCGTGATGATCGACAGGATCGGCGCGACGACCGCAGGGACGATCGGCGCGACGACCAGCGGTGGAACAATAACCGTGGCTGGGTAGCGGGCGTCGGCAACAATAATTGGAACAATGGCCGCCGCTATGACGATCGCGCGCGCTGGAGCAACCAGCGGCGCTGGGATAATGGCTGGCGGCAGGATCGGCGCTATGACTGGAACAGCTATCGCAGTCGCAATGGCAACCAGTTCCGCATGGGCCGCTATTATGCCCCGCGCGGATGGGACTATGGCTATCGCCGCTTTTCGGTCGGGATCACCCTGTCCAGTCTGCTCTATGCCAATAATTATTGGCTGAACGATCCCTATGCCTATCGCCTGCCGCCTGCCTACGGCACGCTGCGCTGGGTCCGCTATTATGACGACGCCATGCTGGTGGATGTGCGCGACGGCTATGTCGTCGATGTGATCCACGGGTTCTTCTGGTGACGTGACGAAACTTCCTGAACTGGCCTTCAGGAATCCCTGACCCCGGAGCGGCAACGCTTCGGGGTCTTTTCATGCGCCTGCGGTCTGTGGCAGGAAGCGCCAATGACGGACATAATGGACGATGGCGGCATTGCCTCCCCTGCGCGCGCGCAGATCGGTGCGGACGTGCGCGCTCGGCTGGAACGAAACCCGATGGTCAGCCGCATCGACAGCGACCGGATCGACATCTTTGGACGCCACGGCTTTCTGAGCAGCGCGGAATGTTCGGGTCTGCGGGCGATCATCGACGCGGGCGCACAGCCATCGACATTGTTTTCGGGCAGCGCGAATGCGGACTATCGCACCAGCCATAGCTGCAACCTCGACCCCTTTGACGACTTGGTCCGAACGGTCAGCGATCGGATCTGCGCCTTGACCGGCCTTCCCGCCGACCATGGCGAAACCTTGCAAGGCCAGCGTTATGCGGCAGGGCAGGAATATAAGGTTCATTGCGACTATTTTCCGGTCACCGCGGATTATTGGCAGCGGATGCGCAAGAGCGGCGGACAACGTAGCTGGACCGCCATGATCTATCTGTCAGCCGTGGAAGCGGGCGGTGAAACCCACTTCCCGCATTGCGAATTCATGGTGCCGCCGGTTGAGGGCATGTTGCTGGCCTGGGATAATATGGACCGCACAGGCGCGCCCAACGCCATGAGCCTGCACGCCGCGCGTCCCGTGGAAGCTGGCACCAAATATGTCGTGACCAAATGGTTTCGCGAGCATCGCTGGGGCCACTGAAGCCCGATACAATTTGCGACATAAATGACTGAAAACTGACAGACGCATTCGCGCATCGTTCAGCCGCGGAGCGGCATATCTCTGTGTGTTGGCAGCGGAGCCGGACCTTTTCCTTTCGGTTGAGCCGCCAGACAATATGGAGACGAGATATGCGTAAACTGATCATCCTGGGCCTATTGGCCGCAACGGTTGCGCCGAGCGTTGCATCGGCGCAGTCCGCCCGCGAAGTCCGCCAAAGCCAGCGCGAGTTGCGCGAAGAACAGCGCGATCTGCGCCAGGCGCAGCGCTATGGCGACCGCCGCGACGTGCGCGATGAACGACGCGACGTGCGCGAGGCGCGCCGCGAAGTACGCGAAGACTGGCGCGATTATCGCCGCAGCCATCGCAGCGTCTATCGCGCCGGCAACTGGCGGGCGCCCTTCCGCTACAATCAGTGGAATGCAGGCGCGCAGCTTCGCCCGGCCTATTACAACTCGCGCTATTATATCAGCGACCCCTATCGCTATCGCCTGCCCCGTCCGGGCATGAACCAGCGCTGGGTCCGGCATTATAACGACGTGATGCTGGTGAATGTGCGCAATGGTCGCGTGATCCAGGTGCATCGCGGCTTCTTCTGGTAAGAGTCCGCTGACAGGAGAACGGCCCCAACGCACGAGCGTTGGGGCCGTTTCTCTGGTCTCATCCCTTGGCCGCGCTGCCCGTTGCCGGGCAGGCGCGGCCGATGGCACGCGGGGCGCGCCATCAGTCCGAAAGGGGGGTGGACTGACCCGCAAACGGCCCGTCCGGGCAAATGTTCCAGCGCGAGGCGCTGCCTTTATGCCGCCAGCGCTTCCGCAATCAGAGCGCGGCTGTTGGCGATGCCGTAAAGCGCGATAAAGCTGCCCATGCGCGGCCCCTGATCCGCGCCGAGCAGCGTCTGGTAGAGCGCTTTGAACCAGTCGCGCAGTTCAGCGAAACCGAACGCCTCGTCCTTGCCGATGGCATAGACGATATTCTGGATATCCTCGGCCGATGCGCCTTCCGGCAGCGCGGCAAGTTCCGCATCCAGCCTGCGCAGAGCCGCCGCCTCATGCTCGTCGGGCGCGCGACGTTGCAGCGTGGGGGCCACGAAATCGCGATGATAGGCCAGAGCATGGCCGATCAGCGCGTCCAATTCCGGGTAGGTTTCCGCATTGGCATCAGCGACGTAATTTTTGAGATAGGCCCAGACCTGATCGCGGCTGGCATCCCCCATCACGCCGACAAGGTTCAGCAACAGGCCGAACGTTACCGGCAGCGTGCCGTCCGGCAGCTTGCCATCATGCACATGATGGACCGGGTTGCCGAGCTGCTGCTCGATCGCCTGGTTAGCATAATTGCCGCGAAACTGCCAATATTCATCGACCGCGCGCGGGATGACGCCCATGTGCAGTTGCTTCGCCTTCTTCGGCTCGCGATAAGCATAGAA
The DNA here is from genome assembly GCF_055640555.1 of Sphingobium sp. KKT206. NCBI lineage: Bacteria > Pseudomonadati > Pseudomonadota > Alphaproteobacteria > Sphingomonadales > Sphingobiaceae > Sphingobium > Sphingobium sp. KKT206. The sequence goes on along the minus strand of NZ_CM145764.1, from coordinate 3,347,429 downwards.
AGCCAGGCTTTCCTGCGGGCCATAGGTCAGCCATTGTTCGAGGCTGAGGCCATTGCCCTTCGACTTGGAGATTTTCTCGCCCTTTTCGTCGAGGAACATCTCGTAATTGAAGCCTTCGGGCGGCCGTGCGCCCAGCGCGCGACAGATTTTGGACGATTGCGTCACCGAATCGATCAGATCCTTGCCCGCCATCTCATAATCGACGCCCAGCGCGACCCAGCGCATCGCCCAGTCGACCTTCCATTGCAGCTTGGCTGCCCCGGACAGGATCGATTGCTCGATCATCTCGCCCTCATCCTCGAAACGGATGAGGCCAGCGTCGGCGTCGATCACCTCGACCGGCACTTGCAGGACGATGCCGCTTTTGGGGCTGATCGGCAGTACCGGCGAATAGGTCGCCTGCCGTTCCTTGCGCAGGGTCGGCAGCATGATATCCATGATGGCCTGATAATGGCGCAGGACATTTTTGAGCGCATCGTCGAACGCCCCCGCCTGATACCGGTCGGTGGCGGACACGAATTCATAATCGAATCCGAAACGGTCCAGAAACTCCCGCAGCATCGCATTATTGTGATGCGCGAAACTTTCGAACTTTTCGAACGGATCGGGCACCTGCGTCAGCGGCTTGCCCAGATGCTGCGTCAACATCGCCTGGTTGGGCACATTGTCGGGCACCTTGCGCAGCCCGTCCATATCGTCGCTGAACGCGATCAGCCGGGTCGGCACATCCGATAGCGCATGCCAGGCATTGCGAACCATGGTAGTGCGCAGCACTTCGTTGAACGTGCCGATATGTGGCAGGCCCGATGGACCATAGCCGGTTTCGAACAGGATATGTCCCTTAGCCGGAACGCCGCCGTCCGGCCCATGGGGCGGATAGCGTTTGAGCAGCTTGCGCGCTTCTTCATAGGGCCAGGCCTTGGCCGCCTGCGCGGCGGTACGGAGCGTGTCGGATACAGTCATGCCCGGCCTCTACCGCCCCGCTCCGCGAAAGGGAACGGCTTTTGCTGACAATCCCCGTTAGGAATTGGCCGTCTTTGCCTTTCATTAACCTTGAATGTTGATAATGGCTGCGGTGATTGGAGGCGATATGCAGATCAAGCGCAGCCGTGAGCGCATCTCCGTCGAGATCCCCATCGTCGTCACGACGGTGCTCGACAGCTTGCGCGGCGTGATCGTCGACTTGAGCGAAGGCGGTGCCCAGGTCGTTGGCTGCACGCTCCCCCCGAAATCCCAGTGCCAGCTCGACTTGGATGGCTATAGCGTGTTCGGCACCGTTCGCTGGTCCGAAGAGGACCGGATGGGCATTCGCTTTCCTTACGAATTGACCGAGGGGCCGCTGTTCGAAAAGCTCGAAGCGGTAAAGGCAGCCCGCCGTGCGCCACTCCCCTTTCAACCACGCCCGCAATCCATGGGCATGGGCGGTGGCGGTTTTGGCCGCCGTACAGGCTGAAAGCCGACCAAAACAGGTTTTCCTTTTGTTCCTGTTCGCCTAAGCCGGGCAGGTGATCGACCCCGCCGACCTTCCCGCCCTTCACGCCAGCCATGGTGGCATCTGGTTGCGCGATGGCGGCCGCACGCAAGGGCTTGCCAAGGGACGGGCGATCGCCCGCGCGGCCGAAACCCCCGTGCTGCTGCTCAATGCACCTTTGACCGGCCAGCGGCTCGGCTATCCCGAATTGAACGGCCTCGACCTGCTGGAATTATGGGCTTTTCTTCACCCCGCCCGCTTTCTGGTGCCCACACCCAAGGGGCTGGCGGCGGCGCTCAATTTGGCGGTTCCGGCCAGCGAAGGCGACATTCCCGGCCTGCTGCAACAAGCGGCACAAGTGATGCTCGATCGGCTGGGATCGACCGACTGGACCGAGCGCGAAGGCGGCTGGACCGCAGCGCAATCGCTGCACCGGTTGCGCTGGACCTGGGCACTACTGGTCGCGCCGCGCATCGCCAAGCCCAAGGAAGCCGAACGCTGGCTCTTTTCCAAATTGCCCGAATGGGAGGAGGCGCAGCCCCGTCCCGCGCCGCGCACGATCGCGCTGGATGAAGGGCAGGTGCTGGCCCGGCTCGACGCACTGACCGGTGCGGGAGCCGAGCCGCGTCCTGGCCAGCGCGCCTATGCCGCCGCCGCCAGTGCCGCCTTCCTGCCGCGTCGCCATCGCGACCAGCCCAATATGCTGCTCGCCGAGGCAGGCACCGGCATCGGTAAGACGCTGGGCTATCTCGCCCCCGCCTCGCTCTGGGCGGGACAGGCGCAGGGGACGGTGTGGGTGTCGACCTATACCAAGGCGCTGCAGCGCCAGCTCGATCGCGAATCGCTGCGCCTCTTTCCCGACCCAGCCGTCGCCGCCAAGCGCGTGGTGGTGCGCAAGGGACGGGAAAATTATCTCTGCCTGCTCAATCTGGAAGACGCGCTGCAAGGCGGTTTCACCGGGCGCGCGGCCATATTGGCGCAACTGGTCGCGCGCTGGGCGGCGTTCAGCAAGGATGGCGACATGGTCGGCGGCGACCTGCCCGGCTGGTTGCCTACCTTGTTCCGGCGCAATGGATCGACCGCGCTGACCGACCGGCGGGGCGAGTGCATCTATGCCGGCTGCCCCCATTATCGCAAATGCTTCATCGAGCGGTCGTCGCGGGCGAGCGCGGATGCGGACATCGTCATCGCCAACCATGCGCTCGTCATGATCAACGCCGCACGCGGGCGGGAAACCGGCCAGCGACCACAGCGGATCATCTTCGACGAAGGCCATCATCTGTTCGATGCCGCCGATTCGACCTTTTCGGTCGCGCTGTCGGGGCAGGAAGCGATCGAGCTGCGCCGCTGGATCATGGGGCCGGAAGGTGGATCACGCGGGCGGCGGCGCGGGCTGGCGGCGCGCCTGTCCGACCTTGCCAGCTATGATGAGGAGGGCGGACAGGCGATCCGCGCGGCGATTGACGCAGCGCAGACGCTACCCGCCGACGAATGGCTGAAACGCGTTGTCGCAGGCGAACCGTTCGGGGCGCTGGAAGCCTTGCTGACCGCGGTGCGCGCCACCGTCTATACCCGCGCCGCCGATACGGGCGAGGCGGATGCAGGCTATGGCATGGAAACCGAGCTGGCCGAACCGGACGGCGCACTGGTCGAGGCGGCACAGGAAGCGGCGCTGGCGCTCGACGCGCTCATCAAGCCATTGGTGCGGCTGGGACGGCGGCTGGAAGCGGTGATCGAAGACGCGCCCGACTGGCTGGACAGCGCGGCGCGGGCGCGGATCGAGGGCGCAGTGGCATCGCTCGGCTGGCGGCGCGACCTGATCGCGGCCTGGCTTGCACTGTTGACGCGCATCGGCGGCCCGGCGGACCCCGACTATGTCGACTGGCTGGCGGTCGACCGGATCGAGGGGCGCGAGTTCGACATCGGTATCCACCGCCACTGGCTCGACCCCAGCCGCCCGCTCGCCGAAGCCGTGCTGAAACCGGCGCAGGGGGTGATCGTCACCAGCGCGACGCTGAAGGGCGGCGGCGAATGGAGCAATGCGGAGGGGCGCAGCGGCGCGGTCCACCTGCCCCATGGTGCCGAGCGGTTCGAGGCGGCCAGCCCCTTCGACTATCCGGAGCGCGCTGAAGTCTTGATCGTCACCGACATCAAACGGGGCGACATCGCCGCCTTGTCCGGTGCTTATGGCCGGTTGATCGAGGCGGCGGGCGGCGGTACGCTGGGGCTGTTCACCGCGATCCGGCGGCTGCGCGGCGTCCATGCGCGCATTGCCGACCGGCTGGCGCGCGCGGGCCTTCCGCTTTACGCGCAGCATGTCGACCCGATCGACACCGGCACGCTGGTCGATATCTTCCGCGACGATCCGCGCGCCTCGCTGCTCGGCACCGATGCCTTGCGCGACGGTGTGGACGTACCGGGCCATTCGCTGCGGCTGGTGGTGATGGAGGGGGTGCCCTGGTCCAAGCCTACAGTGCTGCACGCGGCGCGGCGACTGGCGGGCGGCGGCAATGCCTATGACGACCGGCTGATCCGCGCGCGGCTGGCGCAGGCGTTCGGGCGACTGATCCGCCGGGCCGAGGACAGGGGCAGTTTCGTGATCCTGTCGGCCGCCATGCCCAGCCGACTATTGAGCGCCTTCCCGCCGGGAACGCCGATCCGTCGCCTGACGCTGGACGAAGCGATCCTGGCGGTCAACGCCAGCGCGCGCGCGCAAACGCTTGGCGAAGCCGCCGCTTTGGGGCATCAGGGGGCCGAATCCGGCATGCCCCCCCAGGAGACAGAATGAAACGGCTGACCCTGTTGCGCCACGCCAAGTCGGACTGGGACGATCCGGTGGCTCGCGATTTCGACCGGCCGTTGAACCGCCGGGGCGAAAAGGCTGCCATATTGATGGGCCAGTTCGCCGCGCGCCGCGCAATGCAGTTCGACATGCTGGTCGCCTCGCCTGCCGTGCGGGTCGTGGAGACGCTGGACGTCTTCTTCACAGGCTATGGCCAGATACTCGACGCGCATTGGGACCGGCGCATCTACCTCGCCTCCTCCCCCATCCTGTTCGATGTCGTCCGCGACCTCCCCGACAAGGCCGACAGCGTGTTGATGGCCGGGCATAATCCGGGGCTGGAGGAGTTGATCCTCGATCTGGTTCCTGATGATGGCAACAATGACTTGCGCGAGAATGTGGAGGCGAAGTTCCCGACCGCCAGCATAGCAGTGCTTGACCTCGCCATCGACCGCTGGTCGCAGGCAAAAGAAGGTGTCGCAACACTAGCCAGCTTCACCCGACCGCGCGACCTCGACCCCGCATTGGGGCCAAGTTCGCGGTGACGCCGATCACGTGGCGCCGGGCGGAGGCACGCGACGCCCCTGCCCTCTCCATATTAGGCGGGGCGACCTTCCTCACCAGCTTTGCCCATGATCATCCGGGTGCGGCGCTGACCGCCCATATCCGCACCGCGCATGGCGAGGCCTATTATGCATCAGCGCTCGCCGATCCGGCGCAGACGGTGCTGATCGGTGAAACCCCGCTCGGCGCGGCGGTGGGCTATGCGATGATCACCCCACCGGACCTGCCGATAGCCACCGACCCGGCGCGTGACGTGGAATTGAAGCGCGTCTACCTGCTGCATGGCTGGCAGGGTGGTGGGCATGGCGATAGGATCATGGCGCTGGTGGTCGAAGAAGCGCAGCGGCGCGGGGCGCGCCGATTGCTACTCGCCGTCTATCCGCAGAACGAACGCGCACGTCGCTTCTATGCGCGACACGGCTTTGGCGAGATCGGCGAATTGACCTTCATGGTCGGGGACGTGCCGTTCCGCGACCTCATCTATGCGCGAACGCTATAAAGCGATCGCGCGCGCCAGCGTCGCACGGATGGTTTCGAGACGCGTCAGCAGGTCATCTTCGGCCTGCGGCGGCGAAACCGGAAGAGCAGCCCCATTGCCATCCTCCAGCGCCTTTTGCGCCCCCTTGACGGTAAAACCCTCCACATTCAGCAGATGGTGAATGCGGCGGGCGAGATCGACGTCGGCGGGGCGGTAATAGCGCCGATTGCCGGAGCGTTGCAGCGGTCGCAACTGCGGAAACCGTGTTTCCCAATAGCGCAAGATATGCTGGGCCAGGCCCAGTTCACCGGCCAATTCGCCGATGGTCAGAAATGCCCCCTCCACCTTTTTCATGACAGCGATGTTGCACCCACAGCCGGGCGCGCGTCAACCATGGTAAATGTCGGAGAAAGAAGAAAAAGCCAGTGGGCTGAGACGGGGATCAGGCGACCCGGTCGCGCATCGTCTGGCTGGCACGGAACGTCAACACCCGACGCGGCTGGATCGGCACCTCGACCCCGGTCTTGGGATTGCGGCCCATGCGCTGCGTCTTGTCGCGCAGGACGAAGGTGCCGAAGCTGGAGATCTTCACATTCTCGCCGCGCTCCAGCGCGACCGACATATGATCGAGGATCGATTCGACCAGCGCAGCGGCTTCCGCCCGCGACAAGCCGACATGGCGGTTGAGGCTTTCCGCCAGATCCGCGCGCGTCAATGTACCCGTGCCGCTCATAACCCGTCGCTCCCCGATGACAGAGCGCCAAATTGACCGATTTATACCAAATGTGCAAGCTTTGCCTGCCGTTACGTCACAGGCGAATGACGCAGGCGCCCCAGGTGAAGCCGCCGCCCATCGCTTCCAGGACGATAAGTTCGCCCGGCTTGATCCGCCCGTCGCGCACCGCGAGGTCGAGCGCCAGCGGAACCGATGCGGCAGAGGTATTGGCGTGACGATCGACAGTCACCACCACCCGGTCGGGTGACAGCTTCAATTTGCGCGCCGTCGCGTCGAGGATACGGGCATTAGCCTGGTGCGGGACCAGCCAGTCGATGTCGGCATTGGTCAGGCCCGCCATCGCCATGACTTCGTTGAGGACCGAGGCGAGGTTGACGACCGCATGGCGAAACACCTCCTGCCCGCGCATCCGCAATTTGCCCACGGTCTGCGTCGTGGACGGGCCGCCATCGACATAGAGAAGCTGATTGTGGCGGCCATCGGCATGGAGTTTCGACGCCAGAATACCGCGCGCGCCATCCGCGCTTTCCTCTGCCCCCAACACCACAGCGCCCGCGCCATCGCCGAACAGGACGCAAGTTGCGCGATCCTCCCAGTCGAGGATGCGGCTGAAGGTTTCCGCGCCGATCACCAGCGCGCGGTGTGCGGCACCCGATCGGATCATGCTGTCGGCCACGGTCATGGCGTAGAGAAAGCCTGAACAGACGGCGGCAACGTCGAACGCAACGCAATCGTCGATGCCAAGCGCGGCCTGGACGGTGGTCGCGGTGGCAGGAAAAGTCTGGTCCGGCGTTGCCGTCGCCAGGATGATGAGGTCGATATCCTGCGGCGCGACTCCCGCCGCGTCGAGCGCAGCGCGGGCAGCATCGGTCGCCAACGTAGAGGTCGTTTCACCCTCCCCCGCGATATGGCGGTTACGGATGCCGGTGCGCTCAACGATCCATTCGTCGCTGGTATCGACGGTTTCCGCCAGTTCGGCATTGCTGACCGCGCGAACGGGCAGGGCCGAGCCCGTGCCCAGCAATATCGATCGACGGATCACTTGACGGGCAGCTCCAGCTTGGCGGCTTTAGTAGCCGACAGGTCCGCAATGCCCGCCATATCGGCGGCGATGCGGCGGGTGATGTCCTCTTCCAGCAGCCGCGCGGCAACATGGACCGCATTGGCCACGCCCTTGGCATCGGCGCTGCCATGGCTTTTCACGACGACGCCGTTGAGGCCCAGGAAAACCGCGCCATTATGGTTGTTGGGGTCGAGATGATGTTTGAGCAGGTGCATGGCAGGCTTGGAGATCAGGAAGCCGATCTTCGAGCGGATCGAGCTGGTGAACGCCTTGCGCAGCACGTCGGTAACGAAGCGGGCGGTGCCCTCCGCCGTCTTGAGCGCGACATTGCCTGAAAAACCGTCGCACACGATCACGTCGGTATCACCGCGGCTGATCTTGTCGCCCTCGGTAAAACCATCGAACTGAAGCGGCAGGGTGTCGGCGGCGCGCAATATGGCGGCGGCGTCGCGAATCTCGTCCGTGCCCTTGAGATCCTCGGTGCCGATGTTGAGCAGGCGCACGCGCGGCCGTTCAAGGTCGAAGGCGATACGCGAATAGGCCGCGCCCATCACCGCGAACTGGACGAGGTTGCGCGCGTCGCATTCGGTATTGGCGCCCAGGTCGAGCATGATGACGTCATTGTCGCCCAGCGTCGGCAGCATCGCGGCCAGCGCAGGGCGATCGACGCCCGGCATGGTCCGCAGCGCCACTTTCGCCATCGCCATCAGCGCGCCGGTATTGCCCGCCGATACCGCCGCCCCGGCCTGACCCGATTTCACGGCCGCAATGGCCATGCTCATCGAGCTGTCCTTCTTGCGGATCGCGACGCCGGGCTTGTCCGCGCCATCGACCACCGAAGCGGCATGAACGACGTCCGATGCGGCCCGCAAATTAGGGTGGCTGTCGAGCGCGGCCTTGATCCGCGCTTCGTCACCGAACAGGGTGAAAAGGAGTCCATCGTGCCGGTGACGCGCGAGTGCAACACCCGCGATCATCACACGCACGCCTTCATCCCCGCCCATCGCGTCAATTGCGATTCGCGGTTGCCTGGACACGCTGATCACCCCTTTGCGGAGATCGAGACTGGCTTACGCCCCGACGGCGACGATTTCGCGACCGTTATAATGGCCACAGGCACCGCACAGATTGTGCGGGCGCTTGAGTTCGCCACAGTTGGAGCATTCCTGGAATGCTTCGACGCGCAGCGAATCGTGGCTACGGCGCATACCGCGCTTGGAGGGGGACGTTTTCCTTTTGGGGACAGCCATGTCGGCACCTTGTTCCGTAAATTATCTGGTTGTGCGACTGGCCGGTTTCCGATGGAGACGCAGACGCCACAAGGCGCCGCAGACCCATGCGGCCCGGGTGATCGCGAAGCCCTGCGCCTATAGCGGTTTTTGTTCGGGGCGCAAGTCCTTCCTTGCCGATCGCGCCCCACGCCCTAGACTGAAGCCCTACCGCAACGGGGGAATTTTCATGGCTTTGCCGATCACGCTGACCTTTGCCGCAGCCTGCGCGCTGCTCAACCTATGGCTGGCGATTCGCTGCGTCCGGCTCCGCGCCAAGGACAAGGTGCTGCATGGCGACGGCGGCAGCGGGCTACTGGCGCGGCGGATGCGCGCCCAGGCCAACTTCATCGAATATACGCCGATCGTGCTGATCCTGTTCGCCCTCGTCGAGCTAGCGGTGGGTGGCTCCTTATGGCTGTCCATCGCGGCGCTGGTCTATGTGCTGGCGCGCGTAGCGCACGGCTTTGGCATGGATGCGGACAAGCCCACCGTCTGGCGGGCCGTTGGCGCATTGGTCACTTGGCTGGTGATGGTCGGCCTCGCGATCACGGCGCTGACGATCGCCTACACCGCCACGCGCGAAATGCCTGTGCCGCCCGCACTGGCGGCACAGGTATAGGCTCTATCCGGCCAGCACCGAATCGGCGACAAAGGGGTTGGTGCGGCGCTCATGGGCGAAATTGCTCATCGCGCCGTGGCCGGGGACGAAGGCCGTGTCACCCCCCAATGGCCACAGCTTGCCGGTAATCGCATCAATCAGATCCTGATGATTGCCACGCGGGAAATCGGTGCGGCCGATTGATCCCTGGAACAGTACGTCACCGACGATGGCGAGCTTGCTCGGCGCATGGTGGAACACGACATGGCCCGGCGTATGACCGGGGCAATGGATGACGTCGAAGGTCAGGTTGCCGACCGTCACCTGGTTCCCATCCTGCAGCCAGCGATCGGGCTCGAAACTCTCGCCCGGCACGCCCCAGCGTTTGCCGTCTTCGGCCAAGCGCTCGATCCAAAAGCGGTCCTCCTCATGCGGTCCTTCGATCGGCACGCCGAAGTCGCGGGCCAAAACCCCCGCCTGGCCGCAATGGTCGATATGGCCATGAGTGACGAGCAATTTCTCGATCGTGACCCCCTGCTCCGCCGCCGCGCGTTTCAGCACCGGCAGGTCGCCGCCCGGATCGACGAAGGCACCGCGCATGGTTTGGGTACACCAAAAGAGGGTACAATTCTGCTGGAGCGGGGTGACCGGGATCAGCATGGCTTTGAGCGGAGGTGTCGTCATGCCCCCGATGTGGCGAAGCGACGCGGCGGGCGCAAGGCTAGACCGCTTCGTCCAGCGCGGCAAAGGGCTCCGCCAGGCTGATGCTGTCGAGTACCTTGGCGGTTTCATCGCGAACGCGCAGCATCACGCGGTGCAGGCGGCATTCCGATTCGGGCAGGCAGTTGGTGCAGCTTTCATGCGCGAAACGACTGGCGCAGGGGGTCAACGCCAGCGACCCGCGCGTCATCCGCACAATGTCGCCATAGCTGATATCAACGGGTGCCAACGCCAGCCAATAGCCCCCGTCCCGCCCGCGCTGGGTCGCGACCAGCCCTTCGCGCGACAATTCGGAGAGGATGACGGTCAGGAATTTCGCCGGGATATTCTGTCGTGTGGAAATCTCGCCGAGCGGCACCGGACCCTGGCGGTAGCGATCGGCAAGATGTTGCAGCGCGCGGATGGCGTAACGGGTCTTCTGGGACAACATAGCGTCGTTATTCGCCCCCTCGGCCGATTTTACAACCCGCTCAACGCGCGGGCGTCAGCGCCGCCCGCGCCTGACCCGGAAAGTCGCTGAACAGGCCGTCGACCCCGGTGGCGGCGATGGCGCGGACATAGCCCGTAAAATCGCCCAACCCCTGCGGATCATCGAGCCGCTGATATTGGGGCGGCAGGAAGCTGTTTTCCATCCGCATGGTCCAGACATGGACCTGCAAGCCCGCATCATGCGCGCGACCGACGAGCGCCGTCGCCCCTTCGGGTGCAATCACCAGCGCCGTCGACGGCCCGATCCCATCGGCATAGGCCGCGATATCGGTCAGCCCCTGAACGGTGAGCATATCCGCATAGCTGGTGCCGGGCAGGTCGGCAGGGCCGCCTTCTGCATCCACCAACTGAATGAGACGCAGGCGCGAGGTGGCGCGGATCGCTTTCAGATTACCGACCTCGAACGACTGGATGAAAACCGGGTCGACCTCGGTCTGATAGCCATAGCGGCTCAGCAGATCGAGCAGCGGCCCTTGATGCGACAGGCCCAGCCCGGCGAAATAGCTCGGATGCTTGGTTTCGGGATACAGGCCGATGCGGCGGCTGCTCTCGGCCTCCTTCGCGCGCACCAGTTGCACTATCTCTTCGAAAGTGGGGATCGGATAGAGGCCGTCGAACCGCTTGTTGGCAGTGCGCAGGTCCGGCAACCGCTCACGGGCGCGCAGGGTGCGCAGTTCGGCAAGGGTGAAATCTTCGGTGAACCAGCCCGACATTTCGATACCGTCGATCGTCTTGCTCGTCTTGCGATCGGCGAATTCGGGATGGTCGGCGACATCGGTGGTGCCGCCAATCTCATTTTCATGCCGGGCGACCAGAACGCCGTCCTTGGTCAGCACCAGATCCGGCTCGATATAGTCCGCGCCCTGGTCGATGGCGCGCTCATAGCTGGCGAGCGTATGTTCGGGCCGCTCCCCGCTGGCACCGCGATGGGCGATGATCAGCGGATCGGCCCGCGCGGCAGAAAGGGGGATGAGGCTCATCAACAGCAACAAGCCGATCCGCACCACATCCCCGCCCCTCAAGCCGAAACGCCTTGCAGCGCGTTTTCGTATGTCGTGGCCTTGAACCCGATGATCGTGCCCTTGCCGGTGTCGAGGATCGGCCGCTTGATCAGCGAGGGATTGGTGATCATCAGCAGGATCGCCTTGTCCGCATCGATATGCGCCTTGTCCCCTGCGTCGAGCGCACGAAAGCTGGTGCCGGAACGGTTGAAGATGGTTTCCCAGCCATGTTCCATGACCCACTCCTCCAGCTTGGCTTTATCCACGCCCGAAACCTTATAGTCGTGGAAGCTGTAGGGGACGCGCTCATTGTCCAGCCAGTTACGGGCCTTCTTGATCGTGTCGCAATTTTTGATGCCGTACATGGTGATCATGGCGACTTATCCTTTGAAGGCGGTGACTTCGATTTCGATTTTCATCTCCGGCTTGATAAGGCCGGTGACGACGCAACTGGCGGCGGGACGGATCGTGCCGAACACCGGCGCGGTCGCCTGGCCCAGATCGTCCCAATAAGCCGGGTCGGTGATATAATAAGTGACGCGCACGACGTCGGCGAACGAGAAGCCTGCATCCTCCAGCGCCTTGCCGATGACCTTGAGCGCATTGGCGGCCTGATCGACCACGCTGTCGGGCATCATCTTGGTTTCGGGGTCCGACCCGGTGGTTCCGGCGACGAAGCACCAGTCGCCCTGGACGATGGCGCGCGAATAGCCGACCTGCGCCTCGAAGGGCGAGCCGGACGAAATGAGCTGGCGAGGCATGAGGATTCCTGTTGCAGTGCGAAAAGGATCGCTTGGGCCTTTGGCCTTTCGGCCCGGCGCTGTCCAGTGGTTTCCGGGGCCAGTGGTTCCCGGGGAACGCGCCGCGATGCCGACCGTTGAAGGGCGATCAATCCCTATAAGGAGACCGGCCATGGACCGCCCTACCCCCGACACGGAAGACAATAGCGAACAGGCCGATGCGGGCACGCAGGCGCAGGACGTCGCCGCCGACGCGCAAGCGCGCGCGACCGATCCGTCGGAAGATAGCGAGCGGGGCGGCCACGCCAATCCGGCGCAGATCATTCCCGACGATGTGCCCGACCTGGTCGAGCGGATGAACGACATGAACCGGTCGGGCCGGATCGACATGGATGCCTATGCGGGCGAGCCGCAGATGGACGATGAGGATGACGCCTTCGGGACGACCGAAGACGACGAGTAAGTCGTCAGGCGGCGGCGCTGTCGTCCAGCCCCAAATTGATCATGCCCCGCGTCATATGGCCCAGCGCCTGCGTCATCGAATCGGCAATGGCGGGATCGATATCGTCCTGCGCTGCAATGGCGCAGGTCATCGCCATCGCCCATTGATCCGCCAACGCCGGGGTGATCGGAAAGGCGCGATGCAGCGACATGATGCACGGCCCGCGCTCAAACCAGTCGCGCGGGCCGCCCAGCCAGCCGGTCAGGAAGCGGGTCAGGCCGTGCCGCACAGGGCCAAGGTCTGCGGCGTGGACGGCGCGCAGGTCCGCATAGGCTTGGTCCTCTTCCAGTAGATCGTAAAAGCGGGTGACGATGGCGCGAACGGCGGGTTCGCCGCCGATGCGGGCATAGGGGCTGGGCGGCGCGGCTGCGTTCATGGGAGATGGCTCCGTTTCGGATAACCCTTTCAGCATGGCGTTGGCGCGCGCCCTGTCCTTGATCCCGGTCAAATCGCGCCGGATCGGCGCGAAGATGGTCGCACTTTAACCTGTCATTTGCTGTTGGCCACCTAGGCTCGCCCGATGGCAAGACAGGCATATGGGCGCAACAACCGGCGCAGCGGGGCCATCAGCGGCCCATCTTTCATTTATATCCTATGTCTGGGGCTGCTGCTGGGCTGGTATGGACCGGAGTGGATCGAGCGGGGAACGCTGCCGACGATTCCAGTAACCGGGCAAAGTCAAAGCAGCGATACGCTATCGGCGCAGTTCGGCTTTTGCCACAGCGGCGGCGGGACTGATTGCGTCGTTGATGGCGACACATTCTGGTTCAAGGGCGCGAAATATCGGATCGCCGACATCGACACACCCGAAACCCATGGGCCGCGCTGCGCCGCCGAGGGCGCATTGGGCGCGCAGGCCACGCAGCGGCTGCAAGTCTTGCTCAATGCCGGTCCCTTCACGCTGGAAAGCGTGGATCGCGATGTGGACCGCTATGGCCGGTCGTTGCGGGTCGTGACGCGCGGCGGTAGCTCGATCGGCGGGATGCTGGTGGCCGAAGGGCTGGCGCGGGAATGGGACGGGGCGCGGCGTCCCTGGTGTTGAACGCAGCGCCCCTATTCTCCTGTTAGCGGCAGTTCACGCCGCCACGGTCGATTTCGCGGCCCAGCAGCGCGCCCGCGCCGCCGCCGATCAGGATACCGGCGATGTTGGACTGGCCACGGTCGATCTGGCCGCCGAGCAATCCACCCAGCGCCGCGCCGACGATTAGGCCGGTGGTGCCGTCCGAGCGGCGACAATAATAGCGGTCGTCATAGCCACGATAGATGCGGGTGCGGCGATCGACGCGGATCGGCTGGTAGCCGCCGCGATAATAGCGGTCGGGCCGATAGCTGCGGCCATAGCGCGGGTCGGGGCGGTTCCAGTCATAGCTGTAGACCGGACGGCCGGGACGGCGATAGGTCACGCGCTGGTCGTTCCGACGATCCTGACGCCAGTCGCGGCGATCATCCCGACGATCCACCCGGCGGTCCTGGCGATCATCGCGGCGGTCGGCGCGACGATCCTGACGATTGTCGCGGCGGTCATCCTTGCGGTCGGCACGACGCTCCTGCCGGTCATCGCGGCGATCTTCGCGCCGCTCGCGATTGTCGCGGCCCGGCTGCGCAAAGGCTGGCGTCGCGGCAAGCCCCGTCAGCGTCATCGCGCCGAGCGACAAGGCGGCAATGGCCTGTTTGAAGGTGAATGTCATGGGCGGGTCCTTCCCTGGGGTCGTGTCTCTGCTGTCAGAACCCCAGAGTGTACAGGATGTTGCATGAACGGAACAAAACGGGCTGTTCATAGGCAGGACAGACGGGGCATTCGGATGTGGTATAGCTTCTAGTCTGGAAGGGCAGACGGTCGCCCGCCTGCCCCCCAAAATTGGATTTAATGAAAGCAAAACTGCGAGCGCACCAAGTGGCTCGCATTCTCCAAGTCACTATGTGCATCGGTTTTACACTCAAATGAGCGTTCACACCTGAGGTATAGGCCCTCATCATCGAGGATTTCCCAAACCCACGCACCATTCCAATCCTGATATACGCTGCAAAATAGCATAATCAGGTTATCCTTCTAAACGAGTTTAACCCAGTTTTGAAAGGGCATCACCGTATATGTAGCATAGTGAAGTCTGGTGGCCTGAGTTGATCTCTATCCGCCATTCACCAGAGGACTAAAAAATTAGTGATGCTGTTCCGCAATCGGGTTTAGTCTATGTCATTGCGAAAAATATCGTCTGATTGCACCTCCTGTCATTAGCCGTTTAAATGCTTACTCCGCCGCGATCCCAGCCGCCTTGAACATGTCCGGGTCCACCTCATCCGCATTGGCGGGCACGGCGCGGGCCTTGCGGCGGTCGAAGGCGTCCCACACGTCGTTCCACTGGCCGCGCGTCGCGCCCTTTGAATATTCGGTGGCGCGGGTTTCGAAGAAATTGGCATGTTCCACGCCGTTGAGCAGCGGGCTGAGCCAGGGGAGCGGATGCTCTTCGATCATGTAGATGGGCTTGAAGCCAAGCTGGCCCAGCCGCCAGTCGGCGATGTAGCGGACATATTTCTTAATATCCTTCGCCGTCATGCCCGGAACCGGCCCCATTTCGAAGACCAGATCGATGAACGCATCCTCGATCCGCACCGTCTTCTGGCACATATCCATGATATCTTCCCTGACCGCGGGGGTCAGGCAGCCGCGTTCGGCGCAGAAGGCGTGGAACAGCTTGATGATGCCCTCGCAATGCAGCGTCTCGTCGCGGATCGACCAGGTGACGATCTGGCCCATGCCCTTCATCTTGTTGAAGCGCGGGAAGTTCATCAGCATCGCGAAGGACGCAAAGAGTTGCAGGCCTTCGGTAAAGCCGCCGAACATCGCCAGGGTACGGGCGATATCCTCGTCGGTATCGACGCCGAACTGCTGCAGATAGTCATGCTTATCCTTCATCTCCTTATATTGGAGGAAGGCGCTATATTCGCTTTCGGGCATGCCGATCGTGTCGAGCAGATGCGAGTAAGCCGCGATATGCACGGTTTCCATGTTGCTGAACGCGGTCAGCATCATCTTGACTTCCGTGGGCTTGAACACGCGGCCATATTTTTCGTGGTAGCAATCCTGCACTTCCACGTCGGCCTGGGTGAAGAAGCGGAAGATCTGCGTCAGCAGGTTGCGCTCATGATCGGACAGTTTCTGCGCCCAGTCGCGGCAATCCTCGCCCAAGGGGACTTCCTCCGGCAGCCAGTGCAGCTGTTGCTGGCGCTTCCAGAAGTCGTAGGCCCAGGGATATTCGAACGGCTTATATTGCTTGGAGGCTTGAAGAAGAGACATGGATCGAACTCCCTAGTTCGCAAAATAGGTGAATGTGGTAGCGACGATCAGGCCGAACGCACCAACTAGAATTTCTCTGCGACCTTTCTTACGAACGGTCGCGATATCGGTGGGCGGGGTGGTGCCATAAGTGCTCCATTCCCGCCGCTGCTCAAAGTAAGTTTCCTTGCCACTTGCAATGAATGCCGCATTTCCCTGCGCAACTTGGTTGGCTCGGATCATGGCGTAGATGCCATATCCAATCGACCAAAGTGACATCGCAACTACAAACCACATGGCTAACGACCCTAGCTCAAAGCAAGATGAGCATCCTCTCCCACTAGGGGAGAGGCGCTTATGCGCTTACTGACAGGCCAGACACTCGTCATAGTCCGTGCTTTCGATCTCGAACTTGGGCGCGTCGATCGTGTTGTCGGCTTCCACGCCACCGGCAAAGCCCGCGCGCTGGACCGATTTGGAGCGCAAATAATAAAGCGACTTGATGCCCAGTTCCCACGCGCGGAAGTGGAGCATGAGCAGATCCCATTTTTCCACATCGGCCGGGATGAACAGGTTCAGCGACTGCGCCTGGTCGATATAGGGGGTGCGGTCGGCCGCGAGTTCGAGCAGCCAGCGCTGGTCGATTTCGAAGCTGGTCTTGAACGTGTCCTTTTCTTCCTGGGTCAGGAAGTCGAGATGCTGGACGCTGCCGCCATGTTCGAGGATCGAGTTCCAGACATTGTTGCTGTCCTTCGCCTTCTCGATCAGCAGCTTTTCGAGGTAAGGATTCTTGATCGAGAAGCTGCCCGACAATGTCTTGTGGGTGTAGATATTGGCCGGGATCGGTTCGATGCAAGCCGATGTGCCGCCGCAGATGATGCTGATCGACGCGGTCGGCGCGATCGCCATCTTGCAGCTGAAACGCTCCATCACGCCCTGGTCGGCGGCGTCCGGGCAAGGGCCACGCTCGATGGCGAGCTGCATCGAGGCTTCGTCGACCTGGCCCTTGATATGCTTGAACATGCGCAGGTTCCACGACTTGGCCATCGCGCCCTCGAACGGGATGCCGCGCGCTTGGAGGAAGCTGTGGAAGCCCATGACGCCAAGGCCGACCGAGCGTTCGCGGCTGGCGCTATATTTGGCGCGCGCCATTTCGGGCGGCGCACGGTCGATATAATCCTGCAGCACATTGTCGAGGAAGCGCATGATGTCTTCGGCGAAGAGCTTTTCGTCCTTCCACTCGTCCCAGGTTTCCAGGTTCATCGACGACAGGCAGCAGACCGCCGTGCGATCATTGCCGAGGTGATCGCGCCCGGTCGGCAGGGTGATTTCCGAGCAGAGGTTCGACGTCGAGACCTTCAGCCCCAGGTCGCGATGATGTTTGGGCATCATGCGGTTCACCGTGTCGTTGAACACGATATAGGGCTCGCCGGTCGCCAGCCGGGTTTCGACCAGCTTCTGGAAGAGCGCGCGCGCGTCGATGGTGGACCGGATCGACTGGTCCTTGGGGCTGCGCAAATGGAATTCGCGGCCATCGCGCACGGCTTCCATAAATTCATCGGTCAAAAGGACGCCGTGATGCAGGTTCAGCGCCTTACGGTTGAAGTCGCCGCTGGGCTTGCGGATTTCGAGAAACTCCTCGATTTCCGGGTGCGACACGTCGAGATAGCAGGCGGCCGAACCGCGACGCAGGCTGCCCTGGCTGATCGCCAGCGTCAGGCTGTCCATCACGCGAACGAAAGGAATGATGCCCGACGTCTTGCCGTTGAGGCCCACCGGCTCGCCGATGCCGCGCACGCTGCCCCAATAAGTGCCGATGCCACCGCCGCGCGAGGCGAGCCAGACATTCTCGTTCCAGGTGTTGACGATGCCTTCCAGGCTGTCGTCCACCGAGTTCAGATAGCAGCTGATCGGCAGGCCGCGTCCGGTGCCGCCATTGGACAGGACCGGGGTGGCGGGCATGAACCAGAGTTTGGAGATATAGTCATAGACACGCTGGGCGTGGTCCTGATTGTCCGAATAGGCCGACGCGACGCGGGCGAACAGATCCTGATAGGATTCGCCGGGCAGCAGATAGCGGTCGTTCAGCGTATCCTTGCCGAATTCGGTCAGCAACGCATCGCGCGACGCATCGGTCACGATGTCGAAGCGACGCTCCACCACGGTCGAGGAGGTCAGGGGTGCCGCCTCCTTGGGCTGCGCCTTGGCCGGAGCCGCCTTATTCGTTGCCGCTACCGCGTCCAACACTTCATCCATCACAGTCGCCACGTCGCCAGTACCACCTTGTCCGCTATCTCGAAAATCCATCTCAGCCCCCGAATGTTCCTGTTCCGTTCGATTCGGTCAAGCCCCGCGCCGTCCAGTCGCGCATCCGCCGCAAACCGTTTCGTGCCGGGACCGGAACGAGGCCCGCAAGACCGCGATCGCACGGACAAAATGCCCTTCAAGCGAAACCAGGTTCCGCGACGCAATCACAATCTGTTGGGTGACCCCCGTTAACCCGATACAAGGGATAGTGCCATAGCCCCTTTGGGACGCAAGAGGGTAAATGACCGTTTAGAGACTCCGTTCGTCGCTCGCCCGATTCATTTCATCGCCGCTTTTGCCTGTCGCAACGCCGCGACGCATGGACTTCCCTGCCCCCCGCAAAAGGCAAGGGGGAGCATGGCCCCAAAAAAATATATAGGGGCTTGCCACGCAAATGCGTGCGCGGCCGGAGTCGGGCTTCGCACCTATGTACCTGTCTGCCTACACTGGACTTGAGAACGGGGATGCGTATAGCCCCAGCCCAAGCAGGAACCCGCCGTGCAGGACCGGGCCGCAGATATGGGGACTAGGGTAGATGACGCTCATCAAAACCGCCGATCTGATCGAGAGCGTGGCCGACGCGCTCCAGTTCATCAGCTATTATCACCCGATGGATTATATCCGCGCGCTCGGCAAAGCCTATGAGGCGGAGCAAAGCCCGGCGGCCAAGGACGCCATTGCGCAGATCCTGACCAACAGCCGCATGTGCGCGGAGGGGCATCGCCCGATCTGCCAGGATACCGGCATCGTCAATGTCTTCGTCAAATGGGGCATGGAATGCCGGTTGGACGATAATAGCCGGTCGATGCAGGACGTCATCGATGAAGGCGTGCGGCGCGCTTACCTCAACCCCGAAAACCGCCTACGCGCCTCGATCCTGCGCGATCCCGCCTTCACCCGCCAGAATACCAAGGACAACACGCCCTGCGTCCTGTCGGTCGAGATGGTGCCAGGCAACAAGGTCGTCATCGACGTCGCGGCCAAGGGCGGCGGGTCGGAGAATAAGACCAAGTTCAAGATGATGAACCCCAGCGATTCGATCGTCGACTGGGTGCTGGACATGATCCCGCAAATGGGTGCCGGCTGGTGCCCGCCCGGCATGCTGGGCATCGGCATTGGCGGCACCGCGGAAAAGGCGGTGGCGCTGGCCAAGGAAAGCCTGATGGAGCCCATCGACATGGGCGAACTCAAGGCGCGCGGACCACAGACCGACATCGAGAAGATGCGGGTCGAGATTTTCGACAAGGTCAATGCGTTGGGTATCGGCGCGCAGGGTCTGGGCGGCCTGTCCACCATCCTCGACGTCAAAATTTACGACTATCCCTGCCATGCGGCGGGCAAGCCCGTGGCGATGATCCCCAATTGCGCCGCGACGCGCCACGCGCATTTCACGCTCGACGGCTCCGGCCCCGCCTATCTGGAAGCGCCCAAGCTGTCCGAATGGCCCGATGTTAACTGGACGCCCAGCAAGGAAGCGATCCGCGTCGATCTCAACACCTTGACGCCGGAAGTAGTGCAAAGCTGGAAGCATGGCGACCGGCTGCTGCTGAACGGCAAGATGCTGACCGGCCGTGACGCCGCGCATAAGCGGATCAAGGATATGCTGAGCCGGGGCGAACAGCTGCCGGTCGATTTCAAGGGCCGCGTCATCTATTATGTCGGCCCGGTCGATCCGGTCGGCGACGAAGTGGTCGGCCCGGCCGGTCCCACCACCGCCACCCGCATGGACAGCTTCATGGACATGATGCTGGAACAGGGGCTGCTCGGCTGCGTCGGCAAGGCGGAGCGCGGCGTCGCCGCGACCAAAGCCATCGCCAAGCATAAGAGCGCCTATCTGATGGCGGTCGGCGGCGCGGCCTATCTGGTCGCGCGCGCCATCAAGGGCGCGAAGGTCGTCGGCTTCGAGGATCTGGGCATGGAAGCGATCTACGAATTCGATGTGCAGGACATGCCGGTGACCGTCGCGGTGGACAGCGAAGGGCAGAATGTCCACCATCTCGCCCCGCTGGTCTGGCAGGAAAAGATCAAGCGCGAAGGCTTGCTGGAAGGGGTGTGAGCGCGCGCTAACGCTTCCTTCACCATGCTGCGATACCCCCATGGAAATGGGGAATATCGCAGACATCGGAACCGTCGCCAGAGCGGTCATGAAGGTCGCCAAATTGTCGGGCGACCTGGGCATTCGCACGCTCGATTTGCAGGCCGACATCAGCGAACTGGCCGACCGGGTGACGCAGCAGGCGCAGATGATCGAGGCGATCAGCGGTGCCGCCGGGCAATTGTCGCGCGATGGCGACAGCGTGGCGCTGGCCGGGCAGGATGCGCGGGAACAGGCGATCGCGGCGCGCGCCATCATCGACGATTCGGGCCGCCAGCTCTCCGCAGCCAACAGCAATTTCGTCGACCTGATCGACCAGGTCAGCCATATCCATGCGCGGCTCGACGGCTTTGGCGAGGCGCTGCGCACCGTCGCCCATGTCACCAGCATGATCAGCGGGATTGCCAGCCAGACCAACCTTCTAGCGCTCAACGCCACGATCGAGGCGGCGCGGGCGGGCGATGCGGGGCGCGGCTTTGCCGTGGTCGCGGCCGAGGTGAAGAAACTGGCGCAGGAAACCGCCGCCGCCACCCAGACCATCGAACAGTCGATCGCTGCGCTGACCGGCGAGGCGGGCGGGATGCTCGCCAGCATCACCCAGGGCGCGCAGACCGCGCGCACCGCCCAGTCGGACACGCGCAACATCGAAACGCTGGTCGAACGGCTCGCCGCGCTGATGCTCGACCTGTCGAGCAACAGCGAGACGGTGGCGCGGCGGATCGCGTCGATGGTCGGGTCCGCGGGCGAAATCCGCACCGGCATCGCGACGCTGGCCAGCACGTCGAGCGCCAATGCCGACGGGCTGCAACGGCTGTCGGGCCGCGTGTCGACCGCCAGCAGCGACACCAATATGCTGCTGCAATATCTGGCCGAAAGCGGGGTCGATATTCCCGACTCGCCCTATATCCGCTTCAGCCTGGAGTCGGCGCAAAAGGTCGCGGACGCCATAGAGCGGGCGATCGAGCGCGGTGAGGCAAGCGAAGCGGCGATCTTCAGCGACGCTTATGCGCCGATCCCCGGCACCAACCCGCCGCAATATACGCATCCGGTGCAGGCGGTGATCCTGCCCGTCGCCCGCGCGCAGCAGGAACGGGCACGCGGCTTTACCGGGCTGTTCGGCATGACCTTCACCGACCGCAACGCCTATGGCGCAGTGGCCATGCCCGAACGCGCGCAGCCGCAGCGGCCGGGCGACGACGCCTGGAACGCGGAACATGCGCGGCAGGGGCTGATCTTCGACTTTCCCGACACGCGCGAACAGGCGCGGACCACCCAGCCCTTCTGCATCAAAGCCTATCGCCGTCTGACCGCCAGCGGCGAAGTGCTGCTGCTCAAACAGGTGATCGCGTCGATCCATGTGAAGGGGCGGCACTGGGGCATTTTGCAGATGGCCTATCAGGACCAGGGCTAAGCGCGGCCCGGCAAAGCGGCCGGCGCGCCCTTGCCAAATCTGTGAAGTTCACACCGTCGCAGGCCACGCAATCGTAGGCGAACGGACGGGTAGCGTCGATTTCGCAATAGGAGAAATTTTGCGAAGTGCGGGCGCGCGCTTATGGGCGCGCGGGTCGAGGGGGACGGACGGCGAGAAAGAGCGGGGCGAGTGTGGCATGGTTTGGGGGATGTAGGACAGAGGGGTGTTGGCCGGTTGCAGAACGACCGGTTCAGAGCGGATGTACAGAGATATCTGACGTTTGCGTGGGGTCAGATCGGTCTGGATGACCAATGTCAAATAGGCGTTATATATAGCACCCACTTACTCCCAACTGCTGCCGCCCGTTCACCGCCGCCGTCGGTGTGGTGATGATTAGCCGCTCCTATTGGTCCAGACGCAAAGCGTCTGCGACCGACATTTTAGATCGCCATCGGCGCTGAAGGGTTGGCAGGTCTGTAAGCCATCTCGATGCCACACGGTCGTCGAATTGCATAACAGCCAGTTGCAAGCAAAGCGCTTGGCGCGCGGCAAACGCTGTGGCTATAAAGCAGATATGGAAACCGCTGAATTTGGCATAGGTGTATACACCGCACTGGAAGCGGCTCGCATGGTCGGGATGAGCCCCGCCACCCTGCGGCGGTGGCTCCTTGGCTATGCACATGATGGTCGTTCGGAGGACGCCCTATGGCGTCCCCAATATGCGCATGACGAGGACGGCGTTCTACTTGGATTTCGCGATCTCATTGAAGCGAGAATCGTTAACGCACTGCGCGAGAAGCGCATCGGCCTCCCTACGATCAGGAAGTGCATTGAACGCGCCCGAGAGATTGTGGGCGATGAGCGCCCATTTTCGACGCAACAGTTCAAGACCGATGGAAAGACAATCTTTCTCGAAATCACCCGTAACCTCGACGAGCCAGTTTTCATCGACCTGCGCAAGAGCCAAGGTGTTTTCAAAAGGGTAGTCGAGCCAAGCCTACAGGATTTGGATTTTGGTCCGACTGGTGCAGAGCGCTGGTGGTTGCTGCATGGCAAGAAGACTGTCGTGGCAGATCCCACCCGTTCATTCGGCCAACCGATCTTAGCCGACTATGGGATCTCCACTGCGCGAATTGTTGAGATTGTGGAGGCAGAAGGTTCGGTGGATCGGGCAGCGAAGGTCTACGAGATCAAACCACGCGTAATCCGTGATGCCATTGCCTACGAGGTCAGCATCGGCAATCGCAAAGCAGCGTGAAGCTCCTAGTCGATAACAACCTGCCTCCACGCCTTGCCCGAGGGCTCGGCGCGTTCTTTGATGACGAGCATGTCGTCATCCACATCAAGGACAAGTTTGGAAGAGGTAACCTCTCTGACGAAGATTGGATCAAGATGCTCGGGCAGGAAGGGCGCTGGTGCGTTCTGACTGGAGATCGCAACATTGCAAAGAAGCGTCCGTCTCGGCAGTTGTTCTTAGCCTCCGGCCTGATCGGCTTCTTCCCATCACCATCGGTTGCCAAATGGCCAACGGAGCGTATCGCAGCACGACTGCTGACGCTGTGGCCATCCCTCGTCAACCTATCGGAATCGGTAAGCTCAGGCTGCTATGAGATCAGCGCGACAGGGGATCGATTGCGCGGGTTCTGACGTCCAACGCGCGAGTGTCCGCTTCTAAACGCAGAGAAATTGCAGGCGAACGGCGACAACTGCCGCATGTCGGTCGAGCAGTTGCCTCCTTCCATCATGGTAGCTTCTCCACTCTCCTCCTCTATGGGTGCCATGATGACCAAGATGTGGAGTAAATCATGAGCGAGCCGTCGATAGCGTGGGATGGGGCGGTGGTGCGGCACTGGTTGGCGCGGCGGTGCGATGCGGCGCGGCTGGATCAGGCGGCGGCGGATCGGCGCGGTTATGAATCGCGCGATGAGTATGACAAGGCCGCTGCCGAGGAATGGGTGTGCCGTGCCCTGCAATTGCCCGATTGCATCGAGACGCAGGCGCTGTTCGCCCAGCGCCTCAAGGATCTGATCCGCCAGGAAGACTATGCGGCGACGGGCGTTTATGACGATGGGCGGTTCGAGCGGCATGTCCGCAGCCAGCTGCGCAAGATCGCCAAGATGGCCAAGGCGAATGAGGGGTTCGACAAGAAGCTGCATTATCAGTGAGGCGGTATCGGTGAGGCGATGGCGGTTGGCGGCCGAACGAAGGTCCGTTCCGGGCTTGGTTGACACCACGCCGACTGGCCGACGCTCGCCGCCATGCAGCCTAACGCACCGATCGCGCGTTCACCCGCCATGGACGACACGATCGAAACCCTGTTACGCAAGATGGCGGCGGCTGCCGAAGCGCTCGATTTCGAGGAAGCGAAGCGGTGCCGCGACGCGATCAGCCTGATGCGCGGGGGCGCCAGCGCGGCGGAGGCGAAGGCGGCCGACCTGTCCGGGGTGGAGCGATCCCGCCCCGGCGCGATGGGCCTTGGCACCAGCCAGCAGCGCATGACCCCGCCGCCGGGCTGGACCCCGCCGACGAAGCCTGATCCGATGACGGCGGCGCGGGGGAGGCGCGGGAAGCGTGGCGGGTCGTGAGGTTGTGGGTGCGGCGCTGTTGGCGGTGCGCCTCGGTTGCGCTGTCTAATACCAAGGTGCATTGACGGGAACCTATAGCTTGTTGTTCCCCGGCGAAGGCCGGGGTCCAGTTCCACGGTCAGAACTGGACCCCGGCCTTCGCCGGGGAACAGCGCGCATGAGTCAGCCTTATTGCGCGATGGTATAAGCCCTCCCTGTTTAGAAAGATCGTTGCCAAATTCATCGACCACAGATTTTTACGTCATTCCCGCGCAGGCGGGAATCCATCTCCCACCTTATCGTCTTGATTTTAGGTCCGGAGATGGATCCCCGCCTTCGCGGGGATGACGATGATTCGTAGACGATCCGCAATTCGCAACGTTCTCCCTTTGAGGGGGAAGTTAGGTCGGGGTGTGCCGCCGCTTGCGCAGACGCTCGGCTTTGCCTCGCTCCCCCTCCCCTTGATTGGAGGCACGTGACTCCAATCAACCCTCCCCGCTGGGGAGGGGGGATTAA
Source organism: Sphingobium sp. KKT206 (assembly GCF_055640555.1). Lineage (NCBI taxonomy): Bacteria > Pseudomonadati > Pseudomonadota > Alphaproteobacteria > Sphingomonadales > Sphingobiaceae > Sphingobium > Sphingobium sp. KKT206. The sequence continues at coordinate 3,322,847 of NZ_CM145764.1, read as the reverse complement.
TGGCGCGCGGACAATCTTATCGCGTGTAATCTTGTAGAGCACCCCTCACCCCCACGCCCCCCTTGCTCCCCCGCCCCCGTCCGCTATGGCGCTGGGCATGGGTCGGCTTATCCGCATCGTCAGGGGCTTGGGGGTCGCGCTGTTGTTCGCGGTGGTGGCGCTGTGCCTGGCGATCACCATCGTTCCGCCCTTCCTCGACCGCATCTATTATGACGGGCCGGTCAGCCGCCATTATGACGGCGCGCATTTCTTCAATCCCGATGGCGCGATCGAGCCGCCCGCGCCGCCCGGCACCAGTCGGACGGGCTTCCTCCTGCGCTGGCTGCTGGGCGATGACGATCGCCCGGAATGGCCGGTCGGCATCGCGGTCAAGCCCGCCAGGCCCGCGCCCTTTGCCGCGCCGCGCGGCATGGTGGCGACCTGGGTCGGGCATGCGAGCGTGCTGGTGCAGGCGGCGGGGCTGAACATATTGACCGATCCGATCTGGTCGGACCATGCCAGCCCCCTGCCCCCCTTTGGCCCCAAGCGGGTGGCGGAGCCGGGCATCCGCTTCGATGATCTGCCCAAGATCGACCTAATCGTCATCAGCCATAATCATTACGACCATCTCGACCTGCCGACATTGAAAAGATTGTGGGAACGGGACAAGCCCAAGATCGTCACCAGCCTTGGTAATGACGCGCTGCTCCGCGCGCATGGCATTCCCGCGACCGCGCTCGATTGGGGCCAGTCGGTCAGCGGCGCGGCGCTCAACGGGCTGGCACCGGGCGCGGTGATCCAGTGCGGCAATTACGAACATTGCCCCGATTATCGCGTCCATGTGACCCGCAACTATCATTGGAGCAGCCGTTGGGGCAGCGACCGCAACCGGGCGCTGTGGTCGAGCTTCGTCATCGCGACGCGGGCGGGCAATATCTTCTTTGCGGGCGACACGGGCGCGGGCGACATGGGCTGGCCGATCGAGGCGGCGCGGATCGGGCCGATCCGGTTGGCGCTGATCCCCATCGGCGCGTTCCGCTTCTGGAAGGGGCAGATGCAGTCGGACGCGCATGTCGGCCCGATCCAGGCGGTGGAGATGTTCAAGCGGCTGGGCGCATCGACCGCCATTCCCATCCATTGGGGGACGTTCCGCCTGTCCTACGAACAATGGGATACGCCGCCGCGCATGCTGGAACTGGCGCTGCGCTGCCAGGGGATTGCGCGCAAGCGGTTCGCGCCGCTGCGCATCGGGCAATCGCTGCAGGTGCCCGGCGTCAGCCCGGTCGAGCGGGTCACGCCCACTTGCGACGAACGGGCGATCCGCAGGCTGGAGTGAGGCGCGGCCTTTCCATTTGCAAAAGGCGGCCGAAATGGGGAGAGCGGGGGCATGAAATCTCATGCCCTCCCCGCCATCCTGTTCTTCCTGCCCGGCATCGCCCTGGCGCAACCGGCGGCGGGTGACCCGGCCACCATCGTCGTGACCGGCGCGGGGCTGGACCTGCCGCCCGGCACGCCCGCTTATGGATCGGTGGTGATCGACCGCCAACGCTTGCAGGACAGCGCATCGGGCCGGATCGAAAGCGTGCTGGGCGACGTTGCGGGCTTCCAGCAATTCCGTCGGTCCGACAGCCGATCGGCGAACCCGTCCGCGCAGGGGGCGACGCTGCGCGCGCTGGGCGGCAATGCGTCGAGCCGGACACTGGTGTTGCTCGACGGGGTGCCGATGGCGGACCCGTTTTTCGGCTATATCCCGTTCAGCGCGCTGGTGCCCGACCGGCTTTCGGTGGTGCGGGTGACGCGCGGCGGCGGCATCGGCGCGTTCGGCGCGGGCGCGGTGGCGGGGACGATCGAACTGGCGAGCGCGACGCGCGACCAGTTGCCGGGCTTTGCCGCCAGCGCCTTCTATGGCAGCCGCGATTCGACCGAAGTCTCGGCCAGTGTCACGCCCGATCTTGGCAGCGGCTATGTCTCGCTATCAGGACGGTGGGACCGGGGCGACGGGTTCCAGACGACACCGAAGGACCAGCGCGTCGCCGCGACCGTGCCCGCCGCCTATGACGGCTGGTCCACCAACCTGCGCGCGGTCGCGCCGATCTCCGCCACGTCGGAGGTGCAATTTCGCGCCACCCTGTTCGAGGATAAGCGCACGCTGCGCTTTGCCGGGGCGGACAATAGCAGCCAGGGGCAGGACGCCAGCATCCGCTATATCGATCGCGGGCGGTGGCAGGTCGATGCGCTCGCCTATGTGCAGGTGCGCAATTTCTCGAACATCGTCATCTCCTCCTCCACCTTCCGCCGGACGCTGGACCAGCGCAACACGCCCTCCACCGGGATCGGCGGCAAGATCGAACTGCGCCCGCCGGTGGGGGAGGCGCATGTGCTGCGCGTGGGCGTCGACAGCCGCTTTGCGAGCGGCGACATGTTCGAGGACGCCTATAATGCCAACAGCGCCAGCAATCCCGCGACCTTCCGCCGCCATGCCGGGGGCCAGCAATGGACGCGCGGGATATTCGTGGAGGATGACTGGACGCCAGGCGGGCCGGACGGGCGGCTGGTGCTGACCGGCGGCGTGCGCGCCGATCGCTGGTCGATCAGCGACGGTTTCTACCGACAGGTCAGCGCGACCAGCGGCGTCGGCACGTCGAGCGACTATGCCGATCGGTCGGACTGGGAAGTGTCGGGCCGGGCGGGCGCGCTTTACCGGGCGAGCGACGCGATCGCGCTGCGCGGCGCGGCCTATAGCGGCTTCCGCCTGCCGACGCTCAACGAACTCTATCGCCCCTTCGTGGTGTTTCCGATCACGACGCAGGCCAATGACGCGCTGACGCCGGAAAAGCTGAAAGGCGCGGAGGTCGGCATCGATCTGACCCCGGTGCCGGGCATCAGCCTGTCGGCGACCGGCTTCATCAACCGGCTGGACGACGCCGTCGCCAATGTGACGCTGACCGCCACCACGCGCCAGCGCCGCAATATCGACCGGATCGTCGCCAAGGGCGTGGAATTGACGGCGGATGCGACGCTGGGTGCGATGCGCCTGTCGGCCTCCTACGCCTATAGCCGCAGCCGCGTGCATGCGCCGGGCGAAGCGTTCGATGGCCTCACCCCGGCGCAAAGCCCGCGCCATGCCGCCAGCGCCACCATCGCCTATAGCCCGGCGCAGGGGCCGACGCTGTCGACAACGCTGCGCTATGTCGCGAAACAATATGAGGATGATCTGCAAAGCGACGTGCTGCCGCACGCGATCACGGTCGACGCCATCGCGCGGCTGCCGCTGGCGGGCGGCGTGACGCTGGTGGCGCGGGGCGAAAATCTGCTGGATGAGACGATCGTCACGCGCAATGCGGGCGGATCGATGGATCTGGGCACGCCGCGCACGCTATGGATCGGCGTCAGCTTCGGCGGTTAGAAGCGGATCAGAGCGAAGGACGGGACTTATGGCAATCGCCTATCTGAACGGCACCTTCCTGCCACTGGACGAGGCGCGCATTTCGCCGCTCGATCGCGGCTTCCTCTTCGCCGATGGCGTCTATGAGGTCGCGGCGGTGATCGACGGACGGCTGGTGGACAGCGCCAGCCATCTCGCCCGGCTGGAACGCTCAGCAGACGCGCTCGGTATCCGCCTGCCCGTGTCGCTGGCGCAGATCGAGGCCGTGCAGACGCAACTGGTCGCACGCAATAGCGTGACCGAAGGGCTGGTCTATCTCCAACTCACGCGCGGGGCGGAGGCGGGCCGCGATTTTCTCGCCGCGCCCGATATCGAACCCACGCTCTTCCTGTTCGTCGCGGACAAGCCGGTGCTGGACGTGCCCGCCGTCCGCACGGGCATCGCCGTGGCGACCATGGCCGACCTGCGCTGGGCGCGGCGCGACATCAAAAGCGTCGGGCTACTGGCCCAGGTCATGGCGAAACAGGCGGCGCGCGACGCGGGCGCGCAGGAGGCGTGGATGGTCGAGGATGGCTTCGTGACCGAAGGCGCATCCTCGACTGCCTTCATCGTCACTGACGAAGGCATCATTACCCGCCCCTATAGTCAGGCCGTGCTGGCGGGCTGCACCGGCGCGGCGCTGACTGCCTTGGCGCAGGAAAGCGGCCTTGCGGTTGTCCATCGCCGTTTCACCGTGGCGGAGGCCCTTGCCGCGCGGGAGGCGTTCATCGCCAGCGCCTCGACGCTGTGCCAGTCAGTGGTGCGGATCGACGGACAGACGATCGGCGACGGCACCCCCGGCCCGGTCGCGCTGCGGCTGCGCGCGCTCTACATCGTCTTCGCGCGCGCTACACCCATCTGACAAATGACTCCATAATGGAGGGATCATGCGGCAGCCCCTCTCCTCCCGCCAGATCGGCGCGAAGATGGTGGAAAAACACCCGTACAGGGCCGGCATCCCGCCCCTTTGCACCAGATTATCGTCACTATGGCGACAGATGCGGCTGCTTTGATCCGTTCTTGCTTTATTCCCAGGAACGAAGCTAGAACGGGGCGGGGCAATAATGGAAGATTTTTCCTACAGCATGGGCAGGGCGGATCCTTTGCGGCGCGATCATCGGTCAGGATTGCTCGTCATCGCCGACCGAATCGATGTGGCAGACCTGACCCCGGTGGCCGATGCCGCCGGGTTGCGGCTGCTGGGCGTCGCGCCGCTCGCCGATGCTCCGGCCCGGCTGGATGGCCAGTTGCAATGCGATGTGCTGCTGCTCTTTTGCCCCGTAGCGACCCCCGCGCTGGAATCGCTGCTGGCGCAAGTGGACGCACAGGCGGTCCGGCAGGGGATGGCCGTCATCCTGGTCGCGGGATGGGAGACGATCGACCTCGCCTTTGCGGCCGCGCAAGGATCGCACACCCAATTATTGTGCGACCCCGACCATAGCGACCTGGCTGCGGCATTGGTGACCGCAGGCGAAGAACGCCCCGCTCCCGGTCAGGTCCATGACCGGGATGGCGACAGCAGTCGGCTCGAACAGTTAAGCGCGGAGGTCAGCCGCCTCGCCCGCACGCTCGATGCGCTGACGCAGCGGTCGCATTTTGCCGCCCCCTCCTTCGACCCCGGCCCACGCATCGCCGACCGGCCAAGCGACTATATCGGCATGCCCGCGCTCGCGCCGATCGGGGCCGCCGCGCCCCAAGCCTATGTCCCGACGCCGACGCTCAGCGCGACGCAGGTCCGCGACCTGCTGCGCGCGCGCCGTATCCGTGCCGACTTCCTGCCCGGCGACCTGTTCGCCGATCCCGCCTGGGACATGCTGCTCGACCTGCTCGCCGCCCGGCTGGAGCAGGAGCGCGTCTCCGTCTCCAGCCTGTGCATCGCCGCCGCCGTGCCGCCGACCACAGCGCTACGCTGGATTCGCACCCTGACCGCCAAAGGCCTGGTGGAGCGACAGGCCGACCCGCAGGATGGCCGCCGCATCTTCATCGCCTTGGCGCAGGACGCCGCCGACGCGATGATCCGCTGGTTCGGGGCCAGCCGCCGCCTGCTGGCGAGTTGACTCGCCTGTTGTGACGGCCCGGCTTGACGGCACCGCTTTTTCGCCTAGATAGGCGGTTCTCCGCAAAGGGGGCGATTAGCTCAGTTGGTAGAGCGTCTCGTTTACACCGAGAATGTCGGCGGTTCGAGCCCGTCATCGCCCACCAGTTTTTCGGTCTTTAGAGCCCGTCCGGGGGACGGGCGGCCGAAAAACTCCGAGCAGCTATGCTGCGAGGCCCCCACCAATCCGACCGCCTGCGTAACGTTCATCGTGCAGCAAGTATGGATGCGGCATCTTGTCCCCATGCCCAACCCCATCTTCCTCGGCAGCACCCTCGCGCCTGCCCTGCTGATGCTGTCGCCGCTCGCGGTGATCGCGGCCAAGGATTGCACCGACTGGCAACCTGCTGCGAAGGCCCGGAAAGGCGACGACTCGACCCCATGCAAGGCACCACCGCTGCCTTTGATGTAGCGGCATATTGCGGCGCAGCGTCCGCACTGCTAATTCCCCCAGCCATGATCCAGCCGCCAGAAATCCTCCGAGTCTCCAAAACCCGCGTTTCCTGTGACGGATCGGGTGACATTCCCGCCGCGCTCGGCCATCCGCGCGTCTTTCTGGAGATTGACGAGCATGGCTATGTCGATTGCGGCTATTGCGACCGGCGCTTCGTGCTGATGGGCGGCGTGGCCGACACGGCGGACATTGGCGACAAGCCCGACATCGCATCCGGGGCCAGCCTCTAACTTTTCCGTTGGGCTTGGGTGATGCCGTCCCTATATCGGATGGCATGACCGATATTTCCGCGCACTTTACCGACGCCCGTGGCCTGCTCTATCGTCCGGGCCTGCTCGATCCTGATGGCGCCCGCCGCCTGACCGCCGATGCGCTCAAAAGCTGCGACGATGGCGAACTCTATCTGCAATATCGCGCGAGCGAGAGTTTCGGCTTCGATGACGGGCGGTTGAAAACCGCCGATTATTCGACCGATGCGGGCTTTGGCCTGCGCGGCGTGTCGGGCGAGATGACCGGCTTTGCCCATGCCAATGACATCAGCGAAGCGGCGATCCGCAAGGCGGCGCAAACGCTGACCCTGCTCGATCCCGCCGCCGCGCCGCCCGCCCCGCCGCCGCAGCGCACCAACCGCCATCTCTATACCGATGCCAATCCGCTGGAGATCGTCCCCTTCGCCGAGAAGGTGACGCTGTGCGCCGCGATCGACGCCGCCGCCCGCGCCCGTGATCCGCGCGTCGCGCAGGTGTCGGTCAATCTGGCGGGCAGCTGGTCCGTGGTCGAAATCGTCCGCGCCGACGGCTTTACCGCCACCGACATCCGCCCGCTCGTGCGCCTCAATGTATCGGTCATTCTGGAAGAGAATGGCCGTCGCGAAACCGGCAGCTTCGGCATTGGCGGGCGCTATCTCTACGATCAGGTCATGGAACCGGCCGTGTGGAACCGCGCGATCGACGAGGCGCTGGCCCAGGCGCGGGTCAATATGCGATCGGTCGCCGCGCCTGCGGGCGAGATGACCGTGCTGCTCGGCCCTGGCTGGCCCGGCGTGCTGGTGCATGAAGCCATCGGCCATGGCCTGGAAGGCGATTTCAACCGCAAGGGCACCAGCGCCTTTTCCGGCCGCATCGGCGAGCGCGTCGCCGCGCCCGGCGTCACCGTGGTCGATGACGGCGCGATCGCCGACCGGCGCGGATCGCTCTCGATCGACGATGAAGGCACGCCCACGCGCGAGAACATCCTGATCGAGGATGGCATCTTGCGCGGCTATATGCAGGACCGGCTCAACGCCCGGCTGATGGGGGTCGAGCCGACCGGCAATGGCCGCCGCGAAAGCTATGCCCATGGTCCCATGCCGCGCATGACCAACACCTTCATCAAGGGCGGGCAGGACGATCCCGAAGAACTGCTGTCGCGCATGAAGACCGGCATCTTCGCCAAGAGCTTCGGCGGCGGCCAGGTCGACATCGTGTCGGGCAAGTTCGTCTTCTCCTGCACTGAGGCCTATAAGGTCGAGAATGGCAAGCTGGGCGACCCGATCAAGGGCGCGACGCTGATCGGCGATGGCCCCACGGCGCTGACCAAGGTGGTCGGCATCGGCAATGACTGGGCGCTGGACGAAGGCATCGGCATGTGCGGCAAGGGCGGGCAAAGCGTGCCCGCGGGCGTCGGCCAGCCGACGCTGCTGCTGCAGGGGCTGACGGTAGGCGGCACGGCGACCTGATCGCCAGAAGCGGCCTATGGTGGAACCGGATCGGCCGCTCGTCTGTATAGGTCGGTATGAACATGCTCACCGACAGCCATGATGCCGTGACCGCCGACTGGGCCGCAGCCCTGCTCGACTTCTGGTTCAACGAAGTCGGCGAGGCCGGATGGTGGGAGAAAGACCCCGCATTGGACCAGCGCTGCATCGCCCGTTTCGGCGATCTGTGGCAGGAAAAACAGGCATTGCCGCCCGAAGCCTTCCTCGACCGCGCCGATGAGGCTTTGGCGGCGATCCTGCTGTTCGACCAACTGCCCCGCAATATGTTCCGCGATACCGCACAGGCCTTCGCCAGCGATCCGCTGGCCCGCGATGTCGCGCGCGGGGCGATCGCCCATGGCTATGACATTCAGATCGGCGGCACCGGGCGGCTCTTCTTCTACATGCCCTTCATGCATAGCGAGGCGCTGGAGGATCAGGAGACGGCGCTGACCCTGTTCGAAGGGGCAGGCGACGATCATTGGCTCGGCTTTGCGCGTGATCACCACGCGATCATCGCCCGTTTCGGCCGTTTCCCGCACCCCAATGCCGCCCTCGGCCGCACCACGCTGCCCGATGAGGAGGCAGCCATCGCGGAAGGCGGCAAATGGTAGGCTGACGCTGCCTGTTTTTTGAGCAGGCGCGCGCCGCTGCTCAATTTTTTGGCGCTACTTTTCGTCGCGCCGCACACTAAGCCCGTATTAACGCGCCATTAGCAAGTTGGCACGCCTCTTGCTGAGTATGTCCCCGCACACCAGTAACAGGGGGCGACATGAAACTTGTCATGGCTATCATTAAGCCGTTCAAGCTCGACGATGTTCGCGAGGCACTATCCTCGCTCGGCATCGCAGGCATGACGGTCAGCGAAGTGAAGGGCTTTGGTCGCCAAAAGGGGCAGACCGAAATTTATCGCGGCGCGGAATATTCCACCAACATGGTTCCCAAGATCAAGGTCGAGGTCGTTTGCGACGACGACCTGGCACCGCGCGTCGTGGAAGCGACGCAGGCGGCCGCCAATTCGGGTGCCATCGGCGATGGCAAGATCTTCGTCCTCGATGTCGGTCAGGCCGTGCGCATCCGCACCGGCGAGACCGGCGAAACCGCGCTGTAAGAAGGGGGGAATGATGACCTTTTCCAAGAAACTTTGCGGGATGGCGGGGGCAGCGGGGCTGTCGCTCTTCGCCGCCCTGCCTGCCTGGGCGCAGGAAGCCGCCGAAGCGGCACCCGCCGCAGCCGTGCCCAATCCGGGCAACAACGCCTGGATGATGACGTCGACCGTCCTCGTTCTGCTCATGATCCTGCCGGGCCTTGCGCTGTTCTATGGCGGCCTGACCCGGTCGAAGAATATGTTGGCGACGATGACGCAGATCGGCGCGGCCGCCTGCCTCGCCATGCTCATCTGGGTCATGTACGGCTATGGCCTGGCCTTCGGTCCTGAAGGTAATGCCTTCATTTCATGGGGCAAATGGTTCCTGGTCGGCGTCACCACCGACAGCACGGCAGCCACCTTCTCCGACGAAGTGATTTCGGAATATGTGTTCGTCAGCTTCCAGATGACCTTTGCCGCCATCACGGCTGCGCTGGTCCTGGGTTCGGTGGTCGAGCGCATGAAATTCTCGGCGGTCATGCTCTTCACCGCCATTTGGCTCACGATCGTCTATTTCCCGATCGCCCACATGGTCTGGGCTGGCGGCGGTCTGCTGTTCGACATGGGCGCGCTGGACTTTGCCGGCGGTACCGTGGTGCATATCAACGCTGGCGTGTCCGCGCTGGTCGCCTGCCTCATCCTTGGCAAGCGTATCGGCTATCCCAAAGAGCCAATGGCCCCGCACAGCATGACGATGACGATGATCGGCACCGGCATGCTCTGGGTTGGCTGGTTCGGCTTCAACGCGGGTTCCGAACTGGAAGCCGACGGCACGGCGGCGCTCGCCATGATCAACACCTTCGTCGCCACCGCGGCAGGGGCGCTGTTCTGGATGCTCGCTGAAAAGGCCCATGGTCACAAGGCTTCGGCTCTCGGCTTCTGCTCCGGCGTGATCGCCGGTCTGGTCGCCGTCACCCCGGCTGCGGGCAATTCCGGGCCTTTCGGTGCCATCGTCCTGGGTGCCCTTGCCTCGATCATCTGCTTCTACTTCGTGTCGGTCATCAAGCCCAAGCTTGGCTATGACGACAGCCTGGACGCCTTCGGCATCCATGGTGTGGGCGGCATCGTCGGCGCCATTGGCACCGGCATCGTCTACCAGCCCTTCCTGGGTGGCCCGGGCGACGGTTCGACCGCCATGGGCGCCCAGGTGATGACGCAGATCATCGCCGTGGTCGTCTCCATTGTCTGGGCCTCGGTCGGCACCGCCATCGCCATCTTCATCGCCAAGGCCGTCACTGGTCTGCGGGTGAGCGAAGAAGTCGAGCATCAAGGTCTCGACCTCGGTGAGCACGGCGAGCGCGCCTACAATATGTAAGTTTGGCAGGGCGGGCCGCCCCACCGGGACATGGCCCGCCCGCCCCATCTTGTTCCTCCTGCGAACAGCCCTGGGGCCGGTGCGAAAGCATCGGCCCTCTTTTTTTGCGCTCGCGGTGAAGGGCATGGCTAGCGGCAATAGATGCCGTTCCTCGGCGAAGGCCGTGGCACAGTTCAGACCGTGGGACTGGACCCCGGCCTCGGCCGGGGAACATCCATACTCGCGGCGATCAGACGGCCGGGCGCGTCCACAAATGCGCAGGCCGGGGCGTGTCAGCAGGCCAGCGCCTAGCGCGACCGATGACCTGCATGCCCGCCCGCGCGACCCAGCCTAGCTTCGCCGCCTTGGTCGTGATCACCCGCGCGTCCCAGGCCTGTTCGCCCCGGCGCGCGACTTCGCGGGCGATGTCGCCATAGATGCCCGCCGCCGCCAGCACGGCCCAGGCCGCCCGTGGCGGCAGCGCGCCGGTGCCATGGCGCGCGCTCTCCTCATAGGCCGCGGCCATGTCCGCCATCCGCCGCGCCAATATGGCGAGGCGCGGCCGGAGCCAGGGCTTCATATGTTCGCCGGGCGGCATATCCATTTCGGCCAGCCACTCCTGCGGCAGGTAGCAGCGGTCGGCGGCCTCATCCTCACTGATGTCGCGGGCGATATTGGCGAGCTGGAACGCCAGGCCCAGGTCGCAGGCGCGGTCGAGCGTCGCCTGATCATCGGGATCGACCCCCATCAGCACCGCCATCATGCAGCCGACCGCGCCCGCGACATGATAGCAATAGCGCAGCATATCGTCCTGGCTGCGCGGCCGCCATTCGCGCGCGTCGAGCGCAAACCCTTCGATCAGATCATGGGCATAGCGGGCGGGAATGGCGCATTCGCGCATCACCACGCCAAAGCCGTCAAAGGCCGGATCGCCGGTCGGTTCGCCGCGCAGCGCCTGATCGGTCATCACCCTGATGGTCGATAACCGCGCCTGCCCGTCCACCACGCCCTGGAGCGTGCCACCATGATCCTGCCCGTCAGCGATATCGTCGCATTTGCGGCACCAGGCATAGAGCAGCCAGGCGCGCTCGCGCGTCTGCGGGTCGAACAGGGTCGATGCCATGGCGAAAGATTTGGAGCCGCGCGCAATGCTCTGCTTGGCATGGGCGACGAGCGCGGGGCGGTCGAATATGGGCAGGTCGGTCATGCCATCGCCATGCCCTGCCCGTCTGCCCAAGTCATCCCCTATCCCTATGCCTGGGCTACAGGATCAGAGCCGATCCGCCTTCATCGCAAAGATGGTCTCATGTGGCTGATAGGCGGCCAGCGCGTCGAGCAATTCGTCAATGCCCTGGGCATGGATCAAAATCCCGGCATGTTGCGCGCGGATGAAGCCCGCTTCCACCATCTGCCGGTTGAAGCCGATCAACTGGTCATAGAAGCCCGCGACATTGAGCAGCCCGACCGGCTTTTGATGATAGCCAAGCTGCGCCCAGCTGATCGCTTCCCATAATTCGTCCATCGTGCCGACCCCGCCGGGCAGCGTGATGAAGCCATCCGACAGGTCGGTGAAGAGCTGCTTGCGCTGATGCATCGTCTGGACGACGTGTAACTCCGTGCAGCCGCGATGGGCCACTTCCGCACCAACGAGCGCTTCGGGGATCACGCCGATCACCTCGCCGCCCGCCTCCAGCGCCGCATCGGCGACCGCGCCCATCAGGCCGAGCCGCCCGCCGCCATAGACGACGCCGATGCCGCGTTCGGCCAAGGTGCGGCCCACCATGCGCGCCGCGTCGATATAGGTCAGGTCGGCCGGCGTCGCCGAACCGCAATAGACCGCCAATTTCTTCATCGTCTCTAGCCCAGATCTTCCAGCATCAGCGCGGCGGTTGCCTTGGCGCTGCCCACCACGCCGGGGATGCCCGCGCCGGGATGGGTGCCGGCCCCTACCAGATAGAGATTGGGAATGACATCGTCGCGATTATGCGCGCGGAACCAGGCGCTCTGCGTCAGCAACGGCTCCAGGCTGAAGGCGCTGCCCAGATGCGCATTGAGGTCGCGGCCGAAATCGGTCGGCGCATAGTGGAATTGCGTGACGATACGCGACCGGATGTCGGGGATCAAGCGATGCTGGATCTCGTCCAAGATACGCTCGGCATAGGCTGGCGCAAACTGATCCCAGTCGATCGGCAGCTTGCCCATATGCGGCACCGGGGCGAGCGCATAGAAGGTCGAATGGCCTTCGGGGGCCATCGACGGATCAGTGACGGTCGGGTGGTGCAGATAGAGCGAGAAATCCTCCGGCAGCACGCCATGATCGTAGATATCGGTGAGCAGCCCTTCATAGCGCGGCCCGAACAGGATCATGTGATGCGGAATGCCGGGCCAGCTGCCCTTGATACCGAAATGCAGCACGAACAGGCTGGGCGACCAGCGCTTGTTGGCGAGCCTCCCGCCCTGCTTCTGTCCACGGGGATGATGGCCCAGCAGGTCACGATAGCTGTGCATCAGATCGGCGTTACTGGCGACCGCATCGGCCTCCCCGCGCCAGCCCGACGCGGTGTGGACGGCGGTGACCTTGTCACCATAGGTTTCGATGCGGGTGACCTTGTCGCCCAGCCGCAACGTGCCGCCCAGCCGCTCGAAATGGGTCGCCATCCCCTCGACCAGCTTGTTGGTGCCGCCCTTGGCGAACCACACGCCACCATCCTTTTCCAGCTTGTGGATCAGGGCATAGATGGCACTGGTCTTCATCGGATTGCCGCCGACCAGCAAAGTGTGGAAGGACAGCGCCTCGCGCAGCTTTTCATTCTTCACATAGGAAGACACGACCGAATAGACTGACCGCCACGCCTGGTAGCGGGCCAGCGCCGGGGCGGCCTTGATCATCGAGGCGAAGTCGAGAAAGGCGACCGATCCGAGCTTGCGATAGCCCTCTTCGAACACGCCCGCGGCATAATCGAGGAAGCGTTCATAGCCCGCGACATCGCCCGGATCGAGCTTGGCGATCTCGGCACGCAGCGACACTTCGTCATTGCTGTAATCCAAATTGGTGCCATCGCGCCAGTTGAGCCGGTAGAAGGGGCTGACCGGCATCAGCGTCACATCCTGCGCCATGTCATGGCCGGACAGACGCCATAGCTCGTTCAGGCAATCGGGGTCGGTGATGACGGTCGGCCCGGCATCGAAGGTGAAGCCGTCCTTCTGCCACATATAGGCCCGGCCGCCGGGGCGATCGCGCGCCTCGACCAGCGTGGTGTCGATGCCTGCGGATTGCAGGCGGATGGCCAGCGCCAGGCCGCCAAAGCCCGCGCCGATGATTATCGCTTTCCTGGTCATCAGGCGGGCGGATTCAGCAATGTTCGCATGGCATCCCTTATGGGCACGGGGGGGCGGCCGCACAAGATGCGGACACGGTCAGTGATGGTGGAACGTCCGGCGTAGAAACGCTGGATGAGGGGCGCGCGCAGGCCATAGAAGCGCGCGAAGATACGCCAGCGCTGGTCGGGCACCGCCGCACCGAACAGCATCTTGCCAAGCAGCCGATAATAGCCGCCGCTGCGCCAATGCGCCGCCGCATGGGCGCGCGTGACGGTCGCCAACTGGTCGAGCGGCTGATCGACCAGCCAGGTGGCGAACCGCACCGCGTCAGGCAGCGAATAGCCGGTCATCGGCTGGAACAGCCCGGCCCGCACGCCCGCGCGCGCCACCGGATCATCCTTGGGCCAATAACGGTCGAAATCGCCACCATGGACCACGGGCAACACGCCCTGTTCGCGGTGGATCAGCGTGCCGGTCCAGCCCTTGTCGCTGGCATAGGCGGCGATACGCGCGTCGATGGCGGCCACGTCCAGGTCGGGCGTGTCACTGTAATAGGTATCCTCGATGAAGATCGTATGATCGTCCCACGGCAGCAGATAGACGAAGCGATAGCCATCCATCTGCTCGACCGTTGCATCCATGATCACGGGCCGGTCGATGCCATGCGGCGCATCGAGCCGCAGGGCATGGCCGACAAACTTCTGCCAACCACAGCGCAGCGGCGACAGGTCCGCCGCCCCGCGCGCGTCGATCACCGCCCCCGCGTCAATCTCCCGCTCGTCGGTCAGGCGGACGCTGGTCGGCGTGACGGCGGCGACGCTCGCGCCGGTCATCGTCACATCGCCCAGCGTCGCCCGGACATGCGCGTCGAGCCGGGGCGAGGCGATGCTGTTATAAGGGGTGTCGAGACGGCGATGATGGCCTGGAAAGCGGACCTCATGCCCCTGTTCCCAGCGATGGGTGACAAGCGGATCAATGAGCCAGCGGTCCTGTGCGGCCACGTCGCCATCGAAGAAGGACCAGATGTGGTTGCCGCCGATCGCCGCGCCGCTTTCGATCAGCCGAATACGGACATCGGGCCGCTTGGCCGCGAAGGCAAGCGCGATCAGGCTGCCGGACAGGCCGCCGCCAAGGATCGCCAGATCGCAGTCCAACCGGTTTGTCATCGCTCCCTGTTAGGCGAGGGGGGCTGGCAAAGCCATGGCCGAAGTGGGAGCAAGCTATGGTTTTTAGGGCAGGTGATGGGCCTTGTCGCGACCGCGCCCATAGTATAGGGGGCTACCCTATGCATATAGTCGCGGATCGAGACAAATTACTGGCGCGGGTGCGCCGGATCGCGGGGCAGGTCGCCGCCGTCGAGCGTCAACTGACGGGCGAGGCGGGCTGTTCGGAAACATTGCAACTGGTCGCTTCGGTGCGCGGCGCGGTCGGCAGCCTGATGGAGGAACTGATCGAGCAGCATATGCGCGAGCATGTCGCCTGCCCCGGCCTGTCCGACGAGGCGCGCGCCGCGGCTGCCGAAGAAATGCTGGCGCTGATCCGCCGTTACGGGAGATGACGATGCACGACGATCACTCTCACGGCACCGGGCACGGCCACGCCCACGCCCATCATGACCACGCGCCATCGCCCGCCAGCATGGATGGCGAGGACAGCCATTATTTCGACCATATCTATCTGTCGGACGGGCATGATAAAAATGCCCGGCGGACGCTGTGGGTCGTGTGGCTGACCGCCGCGACCATGGTGGTGGAGATCGTCGCGGGCTGGATGACCGGCTCGATGGCGCTGCTCGCCGATGGTTTCCACATGGCGACCCATGCGGGTGCGCTCGCCGTGGCGGCGGCGGCCTATCGCTATGCGCGGCGGCACGCGCGCAATCCGCGCTTCACCTTCGGCACGGGCAAGGTCGGCGACCTGTCGGGCTTTGCGTCGGCGCTGCTGCTCGGCGTCATGGCGCTGTTCATCGCGATCGAATCGGGGATGCGTTTCCTGAAGCCGGTGAAGGTCGCGTTCGGCGAAGCGACGCTGGTGGCGATCGTCGGCCTCATCATCAACATCATCAGCGCGTTTTTGCTGGGCCATGACCATAGCCATGATCATGGACACGGGCATGATCATGATGACGACCATCACCATGGCCATGCCGACAACAACCTGCGCGCCGCCTATGTCCATGTGCTGACCGACGCGCTGACATCAGTGCTGGCGATCGCGGCGCTGCTCGCCGGGCGTTATCTCGGCTGGTGGTGGCTCGACCCGGCGGTCGGCATATTGGGGTCGATCGTCATCGCGCGCTGGGCCTGGGGCCTGATGAAGGACACCGCCGCCATCCTGCTCGACACCGCAGAACCCGCGCTGACGGCCAAGGTCCGCGCGCTGGCGGAAGCCGAAGGCGCCACCATCCGCGACCTCCACGTCTGGCGTATCGGCCCCCACGCCCACGCCGTCATCCTCAGCCTCGCCCCCGGCGCAAACGGTGCCGCCGTCCGCGCGCGCCTGCACGCGCTCCCCCGCATGGCCCATGTAACGGTCGAGTGCGGGTAGGCCTTGCCGATCAAATGTCGGCGAGCAGCGCCTCATAGTCGCGGCCGCCATAAAAAATGCCTACGAAAACAACCGCCTCACCCTCTACCACATAGGCCATCGTGACACGCCGACGCCATGTGGTGGTACGTAGACCAGGACGGATGTCGTCGCGTGGGGTGCCACGAAGCGGAAAATCCGCAAAGGATTCCATGTGATCGAGGATAGCGGCGGTAAAACGCTGTGCAATATCGAGTGAAGATGCAGCCGCGACATAGTCGAAAATTGCAGTCAATTGCGCGCGCGCTTCAGGCGTCAGAACAACATGATGGGGCACCGTCAGTCGTGCCGAACTGCCTGTTCATACCGTTGGTTCAGGTCATCGCGCATATCATCCAGCGTTATGCCGCTCCCAGGGTCAGCCCGGTAAGCGTCCAGTGCCGGTCCGACCTCGGCCCGCAACCATTGCTCCACCGCCCGGTCGCGCGCGCGCAATGCTCGCAAACCATCGCGGATGACTTCGCTTTCGCTCGCATATTCACCCGACGCCACTTTTGCCCGCACATCGTCGGCCATGTCATTGGGCAGGGTTACGCTCAGTTGCCGAGTGGTTCGCATAGCTTTTCCTTACACAGTAGGATTAAATCCTATTATTTAAGGAAAAGCAACTGCACTCACTGCCCCTTCACCGCATCCATGATCTGCCGCACCGGCGCGATATCATAGCCGGCCGCCGCTGCCTGCGCCGCCAGCACGTCGCCATCGTCGCCTGCCCGTGCGCGAGTAAGCGCCCATAGCAAGGTGCTGCGTGTGCCCGACCGGCAATAAGCGAGCATCTTGCCGCCTGTCTCCGTCTGTTCCAGCGCGCTTGCCATCTCGTCCAGTTGCCACGGCGCGAAACCGCCATGCGCCACCGGCACCGCGACATAGGCGATGCCCGCCGCCTTGGCCGCGGCTTCGATCTCCGCGCCGTTGACCTGTCCCGGTTCCTCGTCATCGGGGCGGTTGTTGACGATGATCGTCACGCCCTGCGCCTTGGCGTCGGCCACCTGATCCAGCGTGATCTGCGGCGAAACAAGGATGCGGTCGGTCAATTTGCGGAACATGGGGCTTCTCCTTTGGCACAGGCCATGCGCCGGTCAGGATCAGGATTCAAGAGCGGCCTCTTCCTCCCGTCGTTGCGCAAAGCCCTTCCAATGTAGGATTTCCGATGATCTACACTGTCGGATGAAACGCGCTCGCACCCCACCCTGCCCTGCATCCCGGATCGACCGTCGCGTGTCTGTCGCGTCGCAGGCGCGTCCCTGTCGCGCCGGTGTCGCGTTACCGGGTCTTCGAACGCACTTTACCGGGGCTTTTCGGTCGCAATCGGCCGAAAAATGCGCCCACGACATCGTGAACTTGAATGTGACGCGGGACTGTGACCCTTGGCGCTACAAAAACGGCCGAATCGCCACCAGGAATGCGTCGCCCCAGGCATCCAGCTTCTTCTGCCCCACGCCGCTGATCGTGCCGAGATCGCGGATCGAGGACGGTCGCTGTTCGGCCATTTCGCGCAGCGTCGAATCATGGAAGATCACATAGGGCGGCACGCCCGCCTCCTGCGCCAGCTCGCGGCGGCAGGCGCGCAGCGCGTCGAACAGCGGATCGCCGACCGGGTTCGCATCGGCCCCGTTGCGGGCATTGCGCGACCGTCGCTCGCGCTTGGGCGGCATCAGGATGCGGACTTCTTCCTCGCCGCGCAGGATGGGCCGCGCATTGGGGCCAAGCATCAGCCCGCCATGATCGGTAGTCTCCAGCGCATCGCGCACCAGCAGCGCGCGCGACACGGGACGCAGCAGCACGACCTCGTCCCCCGACACGATGCCATGGACCGAAATCTTGTCATGGCCGCGCTCGCGCACCTTGTCGTTGGGCGCGCCGGTCAGCACCGCCTCGATATGGCCGGACCCGAAACTCTGGCCGGTGCGATAGACGGCGGACAGATATTTGCGCGCCGTCTCGGTCGCGTCGATGCTGGCGGGCGGCGAGAGGCAATTGTCGCAATTGCCGCATGTGGCGGGCGGATCTTCGCCAAAATGGCGCAGCAATATGGCGCGGCGGCAGGTCGCCGTCTCGACCAGCGCACCCAGAGCCGCGATCCGCGTGCGCTCGCCCTGCTGGCGGCTCTGCTCCAATTCCATGATCCGCTGGCGCGCGCGGGCGAAGTCCTCCGCGCCCCAGAAGAGATGCGCGACCGCCGGTTCGCCGTCGCGGCCCGCACGGCCCGATTCCTGATAATAGCCCTCGATCGACTTGGGCAGCCCGGCATGCGCGACGAAACGCACGTCGGGCTTGTCGATCCCCATGCCGAACGCGACCGTGGCGACCATCACCATATCCTCGCTGGCGATGAAGGCGGACTGGTTGGCGGCGCGCACCTTGGGGTCGAGCCCGGCATGATAGGCACGCACGGCGCGACCGCCCCGCCCCAGCGTTTCAGCGAGCTTCTCGGTCGCGGCGCGGGTCTGGGCATAGACGATGCCGGGGCCGGGATTGGCGGCGACCAGATCGGCCAGTTGCCGCGTCAGGCCATCGCGCGGATGGACCGCATAGCGGATATTGGGCCGGTCGAAGCCCGAAATGATGAGGCCATCGTCGGGAATGCCGAGCTGGACGAGAATATCCTTGCGCGTATGCGCGTCGGCCGTGGCGGTCAGCGCCAGCCGGGGGACATCGGGAAATTCGTCGAGCAGCGGGCGCAGCAGGCGATAGTCGGGGCGGAAATCATGGCCCCATTCGGACACGCAATGCGCTTCGTCGATGGCGAACAGCGCAACCTTCGCCGATCGCAGCAGATTGCGAAACCCTTCCTGGCTGGCACGTTCAGGCGCGACATAGAGCAGGTCGAGATCGCCATTGCGCAACCGGTCCTGCGTCTCGCGCCAGTCGGCATCGACGCTGGTCAGGCTGGCGGCGCGAATGCCGACCGCCGTGGCGGCGCGCAACTGGTCGTGCATCAGCGCGATCAATGGCGAGACGACGACGCAGCAGCCGTCGAGCGCGACCGAGGGCAATTGGTAGCAGAGCGACTTGCCCGCCCCGGTCGGCATGATGGCCAGCGTCGGCTGGCCCGCCATGACGCGCGCGACCACCTGTTCCTGCACCCCGCGAAAACGGGTGAAGCCGAAAATGTCGTGGAGGAGCGTGGGAATGTCGGGCCGCATGACGCGGCCTTAGCGGGGGAAAGCGCGGGGGGCCAGCCTTGCCGCCGTTTAAGGGACGGGATCGAGCAGGCAGCCCCAGCCGGGACGATAGCGGGCGGTGCGCTTGGCGATCAAGGGCACGCGCGCCTCGACCGCTCTATCTTCGGGCCGGTCGGTCAGGGTCACGAGCGCCATGCCCGGCTCCTTGTCGTCCTCGCAACTGCCCATCGCGCGCCCTTCGACATAGCGGCACGAGCAGGCGAGGCGCGCGCCATAGGCGGTGCCCAGTTCCGCCTGGCCGCGCAAACCGCTCCAATGCCAACCCAGCACGGCCAGCAGCGACAGGATAAGCACAAGGGCAAGATAAATGATCGTCCGGCGGCCCGGCATATTCCCGACTCGGTTGGGGATGGCTAAGGGCGCGGCTTATGAAGATCGAATGGAACAGCGTAAAGCGGCTTGGCCTTGGTGCCGCCCTGGTTGCCATGGTCGGCGCGGGCGGGCTGTGGAGCGTGCGCGCGGCCGACCCGCAGCCAATCTACCAAGTGGCGCGCGACGGGGTAGTGGGCGAGGCTGCTCTGCGCGCCGCCATCGACCCCTTGTTCGAGGATGCAGCGATGGGCGACACCCGCGCGCTGCTGGTGATGCGCGATGGCGAAATCGTCGCGGAACGCTATGCGCCGGGTTTCGGGCCGGACACGAAACTCCTGTCCTGGTCGATCGCCAAGAGCGTGACGGCGGTGCTGGTCGGGCTGATGGTAGCGGACGGGCGGCTGGCGATCGACGCGCCGGTGCCGGTGGCGGCGTGGAGCCAGCCGGGCGATCCGCGCGGCAAGATCACGCTGCGCCAATTGCTCCAGATGACCAGCGGCCTCGATCATGTCGAGGATGGCGAGCCGATCCAGAGCGGCGACACGGTGCGGATGCTGTTCACCGACGGCGCGCAGGACATGCGCGCCTATGCCGAGGCCAAACCGCTGGGGCAGGCACCGGGCGCGCACTTCGACTATTCGACCGGCAGCAGCATCATCCTGTCCGACCTGATGACGCGGATGCTGACCAACAGCAGCGATCCCGACGTGCGGCGGCGGGCGATGGCGATGTTCATCGACGGACGGTTGAAGGCACCGGGCAAGCTGCCCAGCCTGACGCCCGAATATGACGCGGCCGGCACGATGATCGGCGGCAGCATGATGCATATGACCGCGCGCGACTATGGCCGCTTTGGCGAATTGCTGCGACGGCAGGGGCGCGGCCCCAGCGGGCATCAGATATTGCCGGAAAAATGGGTCGACTTCATGCGCACGCCATCGAAACGCAACCCGGCCTATGGCGCGCACCTCTGGCTCAACCGCGAAGGCAGCGAAAGCGCGCTGATGCCGGGCCTGGCCCCCACCAGCCTGTTCGGCTGTGTGGGGCATAATGGCCAATATATTCTCGTGTCGCCCAGCCAGCGCCTGACCGTGGTACGGATCGGCATGTCACCACACAAGGAACAGCGGGCCGCGGTGAAGGCGGCACTGGCACGCGTGATCGGGCTGTTTCCAGGCTAGAGGTGGAAGCGGCCCTCGATCACCGTGCGGCACTGGCCGGTCAGGATCACCCGGTCGCCATCGAGGGTGCAACCAAGCCGACCGCCGCGCCCCGACGCCTGAAACGCGCTGAGCGTCGTCTTGTTGAGGCGCTTGGCCCAGAAGGGGGTGAGCAGGCCATGGGCGGACCCCGTGACCGGATCTTCATCCACGCCGCCGCCCGGCACGAAGACGCGACTGACGATATCGCTATCCTCACCCGGCGCGGTGGCGATGAGCATGACGTCGCCCTGCGCCTTCAACGCCGCGAAGTCGGGCGCGAGCGCGCGCACCGCAGCGGCATCGGGGAAGAGGAACAGGCTGTAGCCACCATCCCGCCAATGCGACTCGACTGGAGTGCCCCCCAGCCCTGCCGCCAGTTCCGGCAAAGCACGGGGCGCCATATCCCAGGCCGGAAGCGACAGCGCATAGCCATCGCCAGCGCGCGATACGGTCAACATGCCCGCATGCCGCGTGCGGAAACGCACCACATCCCCCTGCCCCATCAGCACATGGCCGCTGGCGAGCGTAGCATGGCCGCACAATTTCACTTCGACGGTCGGCGTGAACCAGCGCAGCGCATGGTCCGCCTCCGGATCATCCGGCGTTGCCAGCGTGAAGGCGGTCTCGGACAGATTATTCTCCGCCGCAATGGCCTGCAGCGTAGCGTCGTCGAGCCACGCATCGAGCGGCATCACGGCGGCCGGATTGCCGGTGAAGGGGGCATCGGCAAAAGCATCGACCTGGGTGAAGGGCAGGCTGGGCATGGATCAGTTCCTTGTCGTTTGCCACGGTCTGGCGGATGGGCGGGCCTGCGAACAGGGCCAACCGCACCGGATTGGCGCTTAGCCCAGCAGCACCAGCGCGCTGCACACGGCGATGCCCACGACGATGTTGATCGGCACGCCGATCCGCACGAAATCAGCAAAGCGATAATCGCCCGCGGCATAGACGAGCGCATTGGTCTGATAGCCGATCGGCGTCGCAAAACAGGCCGACGCACCGATCATCAGCGCGATGATGAGCGGTCGGGGATCGACGCCCAATTGCTGCGCGATCGCGATGATGATGGGCGTCAACAAGGCCGCCACCGCATTGTTGCTGAGCAGTTCGGACAGGATCAACGCAAAGAAATAGATGAGGAAAACCAGCGACCAGGCGGGTGCGTTTTGCAGCAGCGGGGTTATCCAGCCGACCATCAAGGCGACGCTGCCCGCCTGTTCGAGCGCCAGCCCGACCGCCAGCATCGCAAAGATCAGGATCAGCACGTCGCCGTCGATCGCGCCCCAGGCCTCTTCCGGGTCGATGCAACGGCTGAGCAGGATGAGACCAACGGCGATGACGGCAGCCAGGCCGATGCCGATGACGTCGAGCGCCGAGAGCAGGACCACGCCTGCCATCGCAACGATCGCAATCCATGCCTTCTTGCGACGAAAGGCGCGCACCCGGCTGACATCGACGCCGATCAGATGCGGATTGTCGCGCAACGACCGCATCGCATCGTCGCTGCCTGCAATCAGCAACCGGTCGGCACCGCGCACCCGCGTATTGGACAGATCGGGTCCGGACAAATGGCGCGCGCGATGAATGCCGATAATCCGCACGCGCAGCGCATGGAGGAAGGGAATGTCCGCCAGCCGCTCGCCAATGGAGGGGTGGCTGGGCGCGACCATCGCCTCGACGACCGTCCCGTCCTGCCCCGACGTACGCGAGTCGGCGGCGATGCCGAGGTCGAAGTCCCCCGCCTCCCGCAATGTCATAATCGCCGCGCCATCGGCACGGACGATCAGCCGGTCGCCGCTATGCAGTTCTTCTTCCATCAGCTCGCGGCGACGAATGTCACCGCCGCGCTTGATGCCGAGCAGCTTGACCGACCGCCCGAACATGCCGAGCGTGCTGACGTCCCGGCCAACCAGATCGCTATCCTGCGGCACCACCAGTTCGGTCAGATAATCCTGCACATTGCCGCCATTTTCTCCGGCAATGGTGGGCGGATCGCTCGGCAGCAGGAAGGACAGCAGCAGCAGCGCGCCGACGCCCGCCACTGTCCCGGCCAGGCCGTAAAGCGTGATGTCGAAAATGCCGAAGGGGGCCATGCCCTGGTCCGCGGCAATGCCCGCGACGATCAGGTTGGTCGACGTGCCGACGAGCGTCAGGCATCCGCCCAGCACCGCCACCGTGTTCATCGGTATCAGCAGCTTCTTGACCGGATAGCCGGTTGCCTGCGCCAGCTTGAACATGATCGGGATCAGGATCACGACCACGGGCGTATTGTTGAGGAACGCCGACAGGATGATCGTGCCGATCGCGACTTCGGCGAGGGCGAGCCGGGGACGCTTTTCCGCGCGGGTCATGATGAGGTCGGCAACGCGGCTGATGACACCGGTGCGAATCAACGCGCCCGACAGGATGAACATCGCACCGACGGTCAGCGGCGCGCTGTTGGAAAAGACCGAGAACATCGCCTTTTCATCCAGCATGCCGAGCAGCGCGAAAACGCAAGCGCCCACCACCGCGATGACCGTAGGCGAATAGCGTTCGCGCACGAAAGCGATGAACATGGCGGCCAAAATCGCCAGCCCGATTTCAGCCCGATACACGCCCAGCAGCGCGGTGATGAAATGCATGATGCCCCTGTCCCCAACAAGATTGGCGCTGGCCGCCGATCTTGCCGGGCTGAAACGAAATGGGCCAGCCATGGTTGCATGGCTGGCCCGTGTCGCGGCGGTCAGGGGACGTTTTGACCGTCAATCCGCGCAATGCGTGGTGACGCTCCCCAGGCTTACGCTCTGCCGCTTGCCCGTCGAACAGGCGATGGCGTCATTCTATCGTAACAAAAGTGAGTCGTCTCGTTTTTTTACGGTCGGTTCGGCGCGTCATTCCCCGCATTGGGCGCGGTGAAGCAATTTCTGGTCGGCCAGCACCAGCGCCATCATCGCTTCGACCACGGGCACACCGCGGATGCCGACACAGGGGTCATGGCGGCCCTTGGTGATGATGTCGGACGCCGCGCCATCGCGCGTCACGGTTTCGACCGGGATCAGGATCGAACTGGTGGGCTTGAAGGCGACGCGCAGCTTGATCGGCTGGCCCGTGGCGATGCCACCCGCAATGCCACCGGCATGATTGGCGAGGAAAGTCGGTCCATCGGGGCCGGGACGCATCGGGTCGGCATTTTGCTCGCCGCGCAGGCTGGCAGCCGCGAACCCGTCGCCAATCTCGACGCCCTTGACCGCGTTGATGCTCATCATCGCGGCGGCCAGTTCGCTATCGAGCTTGGCATAGAGCGGCGCGCCCCAACCGGCCGGAACGCCACTGGCGACGCATTCTACGATCGCGCCGAGTGAGGAGCCATCGCGTCGAGCATCGTCCACCAGTTTTTCCCAGCGGACGGCCGCTTCCGGGTCAGGGCAGAAGAAAGGATTCTGGCCAATCTGCGCCGCGTCGAAATTATCATAATCAATCGCGTCGCCGCCGATCGCGCTCACATAGGCGAAGATATCGACATCAGGGATGACCGCGCGCGCTACCGCGCCTGCCGCGACCCGCGAGGCGGTTTCCCGCGCCGACGATCGCCCGCCACCGCGATAGTCGCGAAAGCCATATTTAGCGTCATAGGCATAGTCGGCATGGCCGGGACGGTAGGCCTTGGCGACGTCCGAATAATCCTTGGAGCGCTGGTCGGTATTCTCGATCATCAAGCTGATCGGCGTGCCGGTCGTCCGCCCTTCGAACACCCCCGACAGAATGCGAACCTCATCCGCCTCGCGACGCTGGGTAGTGAATTTGGACGTGCCGGGCTTGCGCAGGTCGAGCCAGGGCTGGATGTCCGCTTCGCTGAGCGGCAGGCCGGGCGGGCAGCCGTCCACGACCGCACCGATCGCCGGACCATGGCTCTCGCCCCAGGTAGTGAAGCGGAACATGCGACCGAAAGTGTTGACGCTCATTTGTCGAGCGCGATGTCGGGGGCGTCTTCGGCTTTCATGCCGATGACATTATAGCCTGCATCGACATGGTGGATTTCGCCGGTCACGCCGCTGGCCAGGTCCGACAGCAGATACAAGCCTGCGCCGCCGACATCCTCGATGGTCACATTGCGACGCAGCGGGGCGTTCAGTTCGTTCCATTTGAGGATATAGCGGAAGTCGCCGATGCCGCTGGCCGCCAGCGTCTTGATCGGACCAGCCGAGATGGCATTGACGCGGATATTTTCGCGACCCAGATCCATCGCCAGATATTTGACGCTGGTTTCCAGCGCCGCCTTGGCCACGCCCATGACATTATAATGGGGAATGACCTTTTCCGCACCGTAATAGCTGAGCGTCAGGATGCTACCGCCATTGGGCATCAGCGCGCGGGCGCGGCGCGTGACTGCCACGAAACTGTAAGCAGACACGTTCATGGTCATCAGGAAGTTGTCGAGGCTGGTATCGACATAGAGGCCGCGCAGCTCGTTCTTGTCCGAAAAACCAATCGCGTGAACGACGAAGTCGAGCGTGCCCCAGCGCGCCTCAATCTCCGCAAAGGCGGCGTCGAGCTTGTCCATGTCCGTCACGTCGCAATCGATCAGGAAGTCCGATCCTACCTGCTCCGCCAAAGGACGGACCCGCTTGGCGAGCGCGTCGCCCTGATAGGAAAAGGCCATCTCTGCGCCCTGTTCATGCAAGGATTTGGCGATGCCCCAAGCCAACGACTTGTCGTTCGCCAGACCCATGATGAGGCCGCGTTTACCCGCCATCAAGCCGTTCATATCTTCGTTCCGTTCCCTTGGTCTTCGGGCAGCAAGGCCACTTCCTCTTCGGGAAATTCCGCCAGCGCCGCATTCAATTCCGCGCCAATTACCACGCCAAGCCCGACTAGGAAGAAAAAAATGAGCGTGA
Organism: Sphingobium sp. KKT206; assembly: GCF_055640555.1. Taxonomy (NCBI): domain Bacteria; kingdom Pseudomonadati; phylum Pseudomonadota; class Alphaproteobacteria; order Sphingomonadales; family Sphingobiaceae; genus Sphingobium; species Sphingobium sp. KKT206. The sequence continues at coordinate 3,297,236 of NZ_CM145764.1, read as the reverse complement.
TCATGACGCCGGCCAGGCTGCCATAGGTCCGGTCATAGCCGCCCAGCAGCGACAGGGTCGGCGGCAAGAGCAATGTCGTGCCATACCACCAGAGCGACGTCGCGACCGCGCCGGGCCATTTGGGGAAGCGACGATCCTTATATAATGTCGGCGTCAGCGACACGAACAGCGACCAGAGCGCCACGCAGACGATGACCATCGGCACCAGTTTCGCCGACGCGACGAGCGCGATGGCATCATCGGCCCAGGGAAGGAGATGGGTCAGAAACTGGTCGATGCCCGTGATCACCACCTGGAGCGAGAAGGCGAACATTACCGCAACGACGCTGGCCAAAGTGATGCCAACCGCGCTCAGCCGATAATGCCAGAAGGATTTGGTGCTTTTGGTGCCATAGGCGCGGCGCAATATGTCGCGGATGGTTTCGATGAGACTGCCGACGGTCCACAGACCGACGAATCCGCCCAGCCAGAGCAAAGGGCCGGAGCGGGCATTGAGCACATCGCTGATCGGTTGGCGCACGACATCGGCGACGCCGCGTGGAACCGTTGTCAGGAAGGCGTTGACCGCGGCCAGGCCATCTTCGGTGCGGCCGAAGATACTCGCCACCGCCGCTGCGACGATGAAGAAGGGGAAAAGCGTCATCAGCGAGAGATAGGCAAGATTCCCGGCGTGAATGAAGCCATCGCTATAGGTGCCGACAGCGACCCGCTTCATCACCTCGAACGCTTGCGATCCGGGGCGCACCCGCTTCATATGGCGATGGAAATGGGCGCGTGTCCGTGCCGCCATATGGCGGCGGGATTCGGGCGTATAGGGCGAATTCAGCGGCATCCGCCCCCTAACGCCTCAAACGCCGAGATGGGCACGCACGGGTCGGCTGTCCTGCCAGCTTTCGACCAGCGCCCGGATCGCGGGATCATCGGCGGGCACATCGATTTGCAGGGTCACAAGCTGATCCCCGCGCGCGCCGTCCTTGCCGGTAAAGCCCTTGCCCCGCAGCCGCAGCGTCTTGCCCGACGTCGCACCCGTCGGCACGCCCAGCATCACCGCGCCATCGACAGTCGGCACCTTGACCTTGCCACCCTTCACCGCCTCGTCGAGCGTGATCGGCAGATCGAGCAGGACATTGTCGCCATCGCGGGTGAAGAAGGGATGGGGCTTCACCTCGATCGTGACGATCGCGTCCCCAGCGCCCCCCGGCCCCGCCTGCCCCTTGCCCGACAGGCGCATCTGCGTGCCGGTTTCGACCCCGGCGGGCAGTTTGAGGTCGATGGTCTTGCCATCTTGCAGCGTGATCCGCTGGGGCGCCAAAGTCGCAGCATCGGTGAACTGCACCGCCAGGCGATAGGCGACATTCGCACCCTTGGACGGCGGCGCCTGTCGACCAAAACCACCGCCACCCGCACGGCGACCCGCGCCGCCGAACAAGCCTTCGAAGATATCGCCGAAATCCGCGCCGCCCTGATCGAAACCGCCGCCGCCGGGCTGGCCTCGAAAACCGCCGCCTCCGCCACCGCCGCCAAAGCCGAAGGGCGCGGTCGGATTGCCATCGCCGTCAATCTCGCCCCGGTCGAACCGGGCGCGCTTGTCCTTGTCGGACAACAGATCATAGGCGTTGGTAGCGGCAGAAAACTTCTCCGACGCCTTGGGATTGTCCTTATTCTTGTCGGGGTGCAGTTCCTTGGCCAGCTTGCGATAGGCCGACTTGATCTCTGCCTCGGTCGCGCCGCGCGCAACGCCAAGGGTGGAATAGGGATCAGCCATCGATACTCTGGTGCCTCTTGTTCTGGGACAGGGATTTGCCGTCCTATGTGGCGAAAGCGGCGCGTCGGTTCAAGTTGCGCAATAGCCCGTATCGACACTAGCACATCGCCCGCCTAGACAGTGGGGCATGATCGATCCCTTTGCCTTATTCGACGACTGGTACAGCCAAGCGCGTGAAACCGAAATCAACGACAGCAACGCCATGGCGCTGGCCACCGCCGATGCGCGTGGTTGTCCTTCCGTCCGCATGGTCTTGTTGAAGGGCCATGGACCGGATGGCTTCATCTTCTACACCAATTTCGAAGGGCGCAAGGCGGGCGACCTGGCCGAAAATCCCCATGCTGCCCTGCTCTTCCACTGGAAATCGATGCGGCGACAGATACGGATCGAAGGGGCGGTTGGCCCGGTCGACGATGCCACGGCCGATGCCTATTTCGCGACGCGCAGCCGCGACAGCCAGCTAGGCGCCTGGGCCTCCGACCAGTCCCGCCCCCTGCCCTCGCGCGAAATCTTCATGGCCCGGTTCGAAGAAGCCAATGCGCGGTTCGAAGGCCAGCCCGTGCCACGTCCACCCCATTGGTCGGGGTTCCGCCTCGCCCCTGAGCGTATCGAATTCTGGCAGGATCGCGAACATCGGCTGCACGAACGCCGCCTGTTCACACGGGACGATGCGGGATGGACCGAAGGGCTACTCTACCCCTGACGGGCGCGGATTGCACCGTTTGGGATGAACCGATGCGCGGAAAGCGGCGGCTTGTTCGTCTATCTCCAGGCGAGGGCCGCACGCCGATTGCGGGTGGCCGATGCGCCTGTTAGGTGTTCCCTGACGGTTGTAATAATATTGCGAGCCGCGTCCGCGCGGCTCATGAGGGAATAGATGCGCAACAGACTGACGGCCTTCATCCTCACCGGCATGGTCCTTGGGGTGATCGTAGGGTTCGCCGCGAACCTGTGGGTGGGTGGCGACGAAACGCTGGCCAAGCAGGTCGCGGGCTATTTCCACCTGCTGGCCGACATCTTTCTGCATTTGATCAAGATGATCATCGCGCCGCTGGTCTTTTCCACGTTGGTCGCGGGCATCGCCCACATGGGCGACAGCGCAGCGCTGGGGCGCATCGGCGGGCGGGCGCTGGCCTGGTTCGTCATCGCCAGCCTGATTTCGCTGACGCTCGGCCTCATCTTCGTCAATTTCTTCGCGCCGGGCGAAGGGCTGAACCTGGTCCGCAATGGAGCGGAGTCGGGCGTGAATACCGAATCGCTCAATTTCCGGGACTTCATTCTGCATGTCTTTCCTACGTCCATGGTCGGCGCGATGGCGGAAAATTCGATCCTCCAGATCGTCGTCTTCTCGCTGTTCGTCGGCGTCGCGCTGACCGCGATCGGCGAGAAGGGCAAACCCATCGTGGGCGTGATCGAGGCGATGGTCGAACTGATGCTGCAGGTGACGGGCTATGTGATGCGCGTCGCGCCCTTCGCGGTGTTCGGTGCCTTGGCGTCGGTGATCACCACCGAAGGGCTGGGCGTGCTGGTCACGTTCGGCGAGTTGATCGGCGAATTCTACATCGCGCTTTTCTGCCTCTGGCTGCTGCTGTTCGCGGCGGGATCGGTGTTCCTGGGCAAGCGGATGTTCACGCTGATCCGCTATGTCCGCGAACCGATCCTGATCGCCTTCTCCACCGCCTCGTCGGAAGCCGCCTATCCCAAGATGCTGGAACAGCTCGATCGGTTCGGCGTGCCGCGCCGCATCTATAGCTTCGTGCTGCCGCTCGGCTACAGCTTCAACCTCGACGGCTCGATGATGTATGCGACCTTCGCGACGATCTTCATCGCGCAAGCCTATGGCATCGACCTGCCGATCGCGACGCAGATCACGATTCTGCTGGTGTTGATGGTGACCAGCAAAGGCATCGCCGCCGTGCCGCGCGCATCCTTGGTGGTGGTCGCCGCGACGCTGGGCCAGTTCGACCTGCCGGTCGAGGGCGTAGCCTTCATCCTGGCGGTCGATCACTTCATGGACATGGGCCGCACCGCAACCAACGTGCTGGGCAACGCCATCGCCACGTCGGTCATCACCAAATGGGAAGGAATGCTGGAGGTCGAGGAACCCATCGACGTCCCCCATCCCAAAGCCCCCGCCCACACCGCCGCGCATGGCCGCGCGGGGCTGGAACTGGCATCCGACATGGTGGACGAGGACAAGAAGGGGTAGGCTGCTTTCGGTCCGCGGGCGACGTTTTCAGCATCGTCCAGCCGTTCGTGACGGCGGCAAGCCGACCATAATATTGCCAGACGCTCTTAAAAATCAGGCTTTTCATAATGGGGCGGCGGCGCGATCACTTCCATCCGCTCGGACAATAGCGGGCGGAAGGACGGGCGCGACTTGAAGCCGGCATACCAGCGCCGCACCGGCTCATGCCCCTGCCAGTCGATCCCGCCCAGATAGTCCGCGACCGACAGATGCGCCGCCGCCGCGATGTCCGCGAGGCTGAGCGTACCGCCTGCCATCCAGCTACGATGGTCGAGCAGATAGTCCATATAATCCATATGCACATTCGCGCGCTTCATCGCTTCGCGCAGGATGCGGGCTTCGGGCGGCGCGCGCTCGATCAGCCGTTTCTTCATCCGTTCGTGCAGCAGCGGGCCGACCACGTCGCCATAGAAATTCTGGTCGAAAAAGGCGGTCAGCCGCCGCACTTCAGCGCGCCCGGCGGCGGTGCCGGAAATCAGCGGCACCTTTTCCACCGTTTCCTCGAAATATTCGCAGATCGCCTGGCTGTCGATCAGGGTCAGACCCTTGTCATGATCGGCCATGACCGGCGTGGTGCCAGCCGGATTGAGGTCGAGAAATTCGTCGCGCATCGCCCAGGGCGATTCGCGGACCAGATCATAGCCGATCCCCTTTTCGCCCAGCAGCAGCCGGACCTTGCGAGAGAAGGGGCAAAGCGGAAATTGATAAAGCAGCCACATAGGCGATCCTTGTTAGGCGCGCGCGGGTCGGGGGGGAAGCGGCAAAATGGCGGAAGCCGCCTCAACAATTTCGGTCATATCGTCCAAAAGCATGGCAAGAAACGGCATGGTCCGACCTTCCGATCCGCCGGGCGGGACGATAGAAGAGACTGCGATAATGATTACGCGATGGAAAGGATGCCCCCATGCCTGACGATTTCTTCCCGGTGCCGGGGGACTGGGCCAGCAGCGCGCTCATGGACCGGGCCGCGCGTGATGCCGACTATGCGCGTTCGATCGAGGCGCCCCACGACTATTGGCTGGAGCGTGCCCACCGGCTCGACTGGATCACGCCGCCGACCAAAAGCGACGAAAGCAGCTTTGCCGAGGCGGATTTCGGCATCCAATGGTTCGCGGACGGGGTGCTCAACGTCAGCGCCAACTGCATCGATCGCCATCTGGCGACGCGCGGCGATCAGGTCGCGATCCTGTGGGAACCGGACAGCCCCGACGAGGCACCGCGCCGCTACACCTATCGCCAACTCCATGAAGAAGTGTGCCGTTTCGCCAATGTCCTGAAAAGCGCTGGCGCGCGCAAAGGCGACCGCATCACCATCTATATGCCGATGATCCCGGAGGCCGCCATCGCCCTGCTCGCCTGCGCGCGGATCGGCGCGGTGCATAGCGTGGTGTTCGGCGGCTTTTCGCCCGAAGCGCTGGCGGGCCGCGTCATCGATTGCGATTCGACGCTGGTCATCACCGCCGACGAAGGCCGCCGCGCGGGCAAGACCGTGCCGCTGAAAGCCAATGTCGATGCCGCGCTCGCCCATTGCCCCGGCGTCAAACATGTCGTGGTCGTGCAGGCGACCGGCGGCGCGGTGACGATGGCGGAAGGCCGCGACCTGTGGCTGCATGAGGCGACAGCGAGCGTCGAGGCCGACTGCCCGCCCGAACCCATGCAGGCCGAAGACCCGCTGTTCATCCTCTACACGTCGGGATCGACCGGCAAGCCCAAGGGCGTGCTGCACACATCGGGGGGCTATCTGCTCTGGGCCGCGCTCACCCATGAACTCTGCTTCGACTATCGGCCCGGCGACATCTACTGGTGCGCGGCGGATATCGGCTGGGTCACGGGGCACAGCTATATCGTCTATGGCCCGCTGACGAACGGGGCGACGACGCTGATGTATGAAGGCGTGCCCAACTGGCCGACCCCGGCGCGGATGTGGGAAGTGGTGGACCGGCATCAGGTCCAGACCCTCTTCACCGCCCCCACCGCGCTGCGCGCGCTGATGAAGGAGGGCGACGCCCATGTAAAGGCGACCAGCCGCGCCTCGCTCCGCCTGCTCGGAACCGTCGGCGAACCGATCAACCCGGAGGCATGGCGCTGGTATCATGGTATCGTGGGCGAAGGCCGCTGCCCGATCATCGATACCTGGTGGCAGACTGAAACCGGCGGCGCGATGATCGCGCCGATGCCGGGCGCGACCGACCTCAAACCCGGTTCCGCCACCTTGCCCATGCCGGGCGTGCTGCCGCAGATCGTCGATACCGAGGGGCAGGTGCTGGAAGGCGCGACCGAGGGCAATCTCGTCATCGCGCGCAGTTGGCCGGGGCAGATGCGCACCGTCTATGGCGACCATGACCGCTTCTTCCAGACCTATTTCACCACCTATCCCGGCAAATATACCACCGGCGACGGCGCGCGCCGCGATGCGGATGGCTATTATTGGATCACGGGCCGCGTCGATGACGTCATCAACGTATCGGGCCATCGCATGGGCACGGCGGAGGTCGAAAGCGCGCTGGTATTGCACGAAAGCGTCGCCGAAGCGGCGGTGGTCGGCTTTCCCCATGATATCAAGGGACAGGGCATCTATGCCTATGTCACGTTGAATGCCGGGATCGAGCCGGACGACGCATTGCGCCAGACGCTGGTCAAATGGGTCCGCAGCGAAATCGGCCCGATCGCCACCCCCGATGTCATCCAGTTCGCGCCCGGCCTGCCCAAGACCCGCTCCGGCAAGATCATGCGCCGCATCCTACGTAAAATTGCGGAAGGCGAAGTCTCCGCGCAAGCGCTAGGCGATACCAGCACCCTGGCCGATCCTTCGGTGGTGGACAATCTGGTCGCCAATCGTCACGGTTAGGAAACGAACAGAAGGAAGCGCTGCCATGGACCGCTATAATGGAGTCGCCCGCGCCCTGCATTGGGCCATGGCCTTGCTCATCATCCTCGCCCTGGTGCTTGGCATTGGCCATGATGCGCTGCCCAAGGATTGGGCAGTGATCCCGATCCACAAGTCGATCGGGCTGACCGTCCTGGCGCTGACTTTGGTGCGGATCGTCTGGCGGCTGGCCAATCCCGCGCCGCGCTTGACCGTCGCCATGCCCAGTTGGGAAAAAGGCGCGGCGCACGCCACCCACGCGCTCTTCTATATCTTCATGATCGTGCTGCCCCTGTCGGGCTGGATCATGACGTCGGCGGGCACGCGACCCTTGAACTGGTTCTTCCTGTTCGACGTCCCCAAATTTCCAGTGACCAAGGGCGACCTGATCGTCGATCTGGCGGGCGAAGGGCATGAGATTATGGGCTTCATCTGGGCGGCGTTGATCCTACTCCATATCGGCGCGGCGCTGCGGCATCATTATCTGCTCAAGGACAATGTGATGCGGCGGATGCTGTAGGCACCCGCCGACCAACGGGCGTTCGGGTTCGACCAACGACGTTGTAATAGCATTACATCGCTTGACCGACGCAGCGAAACGGTTGATCCCGCGTTGCATCAGGGCGCAGAGCCATGTGGCCGCGCCGTCAAGACGTGTCGGAGTCTCAAAAGCCTATGTCCCTCGCCAAAATCCTGCCGCTGCTGCTGGCCGCCGCCCCCATCGCCCTTGCCACGCCCGCGCTGGCGCAGACGGCTCCTGCCGGCCCCGCTGCCGGGATCACCACCCAATTGCCGCGCGGCGCCGTGCCCAGCCATTATGCGATCACCGTCACCCCCGACGCCGCCAATCTGAAGTTCACCGGCAAGGTGACGATCGACGTCGCCGTCAGCACGGCCATGCCGACGCTGGTGCTGAACGCCGCCGACCTGACCTTTGGCGATGTCATGCTGACGCCTGCCAAGGGCAAGGCAATCAAGGGCATGGCCAAGGTCGATGCCGATGCACAGACGGTGACGCTCGACTTCGGCAAGCCGCTGGCACCCGGCAATTATAAGCTCGCCATCACCTATGCCGGCGTCATCAACACCCAGGCGAACGGCCTGTTCGCGCTCGACTATACCGACAATGACGGCGCAGCGAAGCGCGCGCTCTTCACCCAGTTCGAAGCGCCCGACGCGCGCCGCTTCGTGCCGAGCTGGGACGAGCCAAGCTACAAGGCGACTTTTGACCTGTCTGCCATCATCCCCACCGGCGAACTGGCCGTCGGCAACATGCCGGTCACATCGACCAAGGATCTGGGCGGCGGCAAGACGCAGGTGACGTTCGGCACCAGCCCCAAAATGTCGTCCTACCTGCTCTTCTTCGGCCTCGGCGAACTGGAACGCGCGACCAAGATGTCCGGCGCGACCGAAATCGGCGTGATTACCGGCAAGGGCAATACGGGCAAGGCGCAACTGGCGCTCGACGCATCGGTGTCGATCCTGCCCTATTTCAACGATTATTTCGGCGTCCCCTATCCGCTGCCCAAGCTCGACAATGTCGCTGGCCCCGGCCAGAGCCAGTTTTTCAGCGCGATGGAAAATTGGGGCGCGATCTTCACCTTCGAGCGCGCCCTGCTCGTCGATCCGCGCTTTACGTCGGAGGCGACCAAGCGCCGCATCTATGAAACCGTCGCGCATGAAATGGCGCATCAATGGTTTGGCGACCTCGTCACCATGGCGTGGTGGGACGATCTATGGCTGAACGAAGGCTTTGCGAGCTGGATGGCGACCAAGGTCACCGACAAGTTGCAGCCCGACTGGCAAATGCTGCTGACCCGCGTCGATGGTCGCGAGGCGGCAATGAGCCTCGACTCGCTCGCCACCACCCACCCCGTCGTTCAGAAGATCACCACCGTTGATCAGGTGAACCAGGCGTTCGACGCCATCACCTATCAGAAGGGTGAAGCCGTCATCACCATGCTGGAAGGCTATGCCGGCGAGGATGTGTGGAAGACCGGCATCCGCAGCTATATGAAGGCCCATGCCTATGGCAACACCGTCACCGACGACCTGTGGAAGGCGGTAGAGGGCGCAGGCGCCAAGGGGTTGGTGTCGATCGCGCATGACTTCACGTCGAAGCCCGGCATCCCGCTGGTGAAGGTCGATAGCGCGCAATGCCAGGGCGGCAACACGCTGCTGACGCTGAGCCAAGGCGAGTTCAGCCGCGACAAGAAGGACAAGACCCCCTTGAGCTGGAACGTGCCCGTCATGGCGCAGACCATCGGCGGCGCGCCACAGCGGCTGATCCTGCAGGGCAAGGGGCAGATGACGCTGCCGGGCTGCAGCGCCTATGTCGTCAATGCCGGGCAGACGGGCTATTATCGCTCGCTCTACCCCGCCGCCAATGTCGAGGCGCTGGCCGCCGGTTTCACCAGGCTGCCCGCAATCGACCAGACCGGCTTGCTGGCCGATAATTTCCAGCTGGGCCTTGGCGGGTATCAGCCGATGGGCCTGGCGCTCGACCTGATCGACGCCGTGCCCGCCACCGCCACCCCTGCCGTGCTGGCGCAGGTGCCCGGCTATCTGGACAGCGCCTATGCGATGCTGGAGGGCGATCAGGCCGGACAGGCGAAGGTCGCAGCCTACACGTCGGCCAAGCTGACACCGGTGCTGACCGGCATCGGCTATGATGCCAAGCCGGGTGAAAATCCGCAGGTGCCCGTCCTGCGCTCGGCGCTGGTGGGAACGCTGGGCGAGATGGGTGACAAGGCCGTGGTCGCCGAAGCCAATCGCCGCTTCGCCGCACTGGCGAGCGATCCCGCCGCCCTCGACGGCCCGCTGCGCAACGTCTGGATGGCGATCATCGCCAAAAATGCCGATCAGGCGACCTGGGACAGGCTGCGCGCGCTGGCCAAGGGCGCAAAGACCGACCTGGAAAAAAGTACGCTCTACGCGCTGCTCGGCGGGGCCAAGGACGAGAAGCTCGCCCGCCAGGCGCTCGACCTGGCGCTGACTGACGAACCGGGCAAGACCACCAGCGCCGCGATCATTTCGCAAGTGGGCTATGAGCATCCGATGCTGGCGGTCGACTATGTGCTGGCGCACCGCGCGCAATATGAGGGGCTGATCGACGTTTCGGCCCGCAGCCAGGCGCTCGCGCGGCTGGGCGGCGGATCGGCCGACCCGGCGATGGCGACCAAGCTGGACGCCTATGCCACCCAATTTCTGACGCCGGAATCGCGCAAGGTGGTCGATCGCGCCATCGCCGCGATCAACACCCGCATCGAAACCCGCACCCGCCTGAAGCCCGCGCTGACGGCCTGGTTCGCCAAAAAGTAAACGGAAAAGGGCGGCCTGTGAGCCGCCCTCTTTTTTTGCCAAATCCCTTAAATCCTCCCCTGTAAGGGGAGGGGGACCACGAAGTGGTGGAGGGGTGTCACCCTATCGAGAGCGTGACACCCCTCCGTCAGGGCTACGCGCAGCCACATCCCCTGCCAGGGGAGGAAGGCCCTCACTCCTGCAACGATACGCCCGGACTGCGCGGATCGGCCGCGCCCTGCCAGCGGCCATCGGGCAGGCGCTCGGCCGCATTGGCCTTAAGCCCCATGCGCGACAGCGACACGCGATGGCCGAGCTTTTCGAGCGGTGCCTTCATCGCCTCCAGCGACGTGCCCTGTTCCAGCACCAGCCCTTCGCCGTTGAAGTAGATCAGCCCATGCGCGATCGACTCCTGCGCCGACAGGCCCCAGTCGAAATGGGCGATCAGCGCCTTGGCCACCTGCATGATGATGGTCTTGCCCCCCGCCGCGCCGACGGTGAAGACGGGCGTGCCCGCCTCATCATAGACGATGGTCGGCGACATGGACGATAGCGGCCGCTTGCCCGGCTCGACCCGGTTGGCGACCGGCGCGCCGTCCTTTTCCGCGGTGAAGCTGAAATCGGTCAGTTCATTGTTCAGGATCACGCCATTCGCGATCAACTGGCTGCCAAAGAAACTCTCGACCGTCGATGTCCAGGCGGCGATGTCCCCATCCCGGTCCACCGCGACGAAATGGCTTGTCCCGCTTTCGGGCTGCGGCCGCGAAGCGGTGCGCGGCTGCGCGCCAGGCGGCGTGCCGGGCTGATAGTCGTTGAGCGCCTTGTTCAAACGGATGCGCGCCGACCGCTGCTTGAGATAGGCGGGATCGATCATCCCCGTCAGCGGCACCGACACGAAATCCGGGTCGCCCAGCCATGTGCCGCGATCGGCATAGGCGAGTTGCATCGCCTCGCCGATGACATGCCAGGACCGGGGATCATCCTTGCCCCAAGTGCCGAGCGGAAAACGCTCGACCATGCCCAATATTTCCAGCACGGTGACGCCGCCCGACGAAGCCGGCCCCATGCCACACACGGTATAGACGCGATATTTGCCGCAGACGGGCTTGCGCAACTTGGTCTGATAGCCCGCAATGTCCGCTTCCGTCATCGGCACCGGGTTCTTGGGCGCATTGGTGACGGTTTGCGCCAGGATGCGGGCATTTTCGCCCTTGTAGAAAGCGTCTGGTCCTTCTGCCGCGATCCGCTTGAACAGCGCGGCGAGCGGCGGGTTTTTGAGCATCGTGCCCATCGGCGCGGGCTTGCCCTCGATCCAGAAATATTTCTGGATTTCAGGGAAGTCGGCCCACACCCCCGCGACCGCCTTCATCGCGGTGTCGAGCCGCTGGCGCACTTCATAGCCCTCTTCCGCCGCGCGAATGGCGGGCTGGAACAGGTCGGCCCAGGGCAGCTTGCCCCATTTGCGATGCGCGTCCCACGCCAGCCGCACATTGCCCGGCACCCCGACCGAATAGCCGCCCGGCCAGGCGTTGCGGAAGGATAGCGGTTGGCCATCGGCCCCCATGAACCGGTCTGGCCGGGCGGCGGCCGGTGCCGTCTCGCGCCCGTCGATCGATTCCAGCAGCCCGGTCTCCCCGTCATGATGCATCAGGAAACCGCCGCCGCCGATGCCGCTATTATGCGGCTCGACCACGTTCAGCGTCAGCATCATGGCGATGGCGGCGTCGGTGGCGCTGCCGCCCTTGCGCAATATCTCCTGCCCCGCCTGCGCCGCGCGCGGATTGGCGGCCGAAACAGTGGCATTGGTCGATACCGGCTCACGCGCGACGGTGGGCAGCGGAGCCAGAGCAAGTAGGGCGAAAGGGGCCAGCAGGCCAGTGAAACGACATGTCATGGGGCTTACCCTATAGCGGGAGTTGCCGATCGCAACCCTTTCCAGCCCCTTGGACGGATCAGCCGTCGATACCCACCAGATCAGCGATCGTCGCCACGCCGTCACGCGCCATCAACGCCTTCAATTCCCGGTTGATCCGCCGCGCCAGATACGGCCCTTCATAGACCAGCGCGCTGTAAAGCTGGATCAGTGACGCCCCCGCCCGGATGCGGGCATAGGCCTGCGCGCCGGTCGCGATGCCCCCCACCCCGATCAGCGGCAACCGATCGCCCAGCAAGCGACGGAAATCGCGCAGCCGCGCCAGCGACAGGTCGGTCAGCGGCGCACCCGACAGCCCGCCCGCTTCGCCGGCATGGGCCGATCGCAGCGCGGGCCGGGTGATGGTGGTGTTGGACACGATCAGCGCATCGACCCGATGGTCGATACAGGCCGCGGCGATATCCTCGACATCGGCCGGTTCCAGGTCGGGCGCGACCTTCAGGAAAATGGGCGGGCCTCCCTGCGCGCGCGCGGCCATTACGGCACTCAGCAAGGCGTCGAGCGCGCTGCGATCCTGCAGCGCGCGCAGGCCCGGCGTATTGGGGGACGAGATGTTGACCGTCAGATAATCGGCGAGCGGCGCCATGCAGGTGACGCCCGTGACATAGTCGGCAATGCCCCGCCCGGCGGCGGCCGCATCCTTGTTCGCGCCGATATTAATGCCGATCACGGGGCCGTCGCCGACCGGCCGGCGATAGCGCGCGATACGATCCGCCGCCGCCCCCTGCCCGCCATTGTTGAAACCGAACCGGTTGATCACCGCCTTGTCCTCGACCAGCCGGAACAGGCGCGGCTGCGGATTGCCCGGCTGGGCCAGCGGCGTCAGCGTTCCCAGTTCGGCAAAGCCAAAGCCCAGGCCGTGCATCTTGTGCGCGATCCGCCCATCCTTGTCATAACCCGCCGCCAATCCGACCGGATTGGGAAAGCGGATGCCCGCCACCATGGTCGCCAGCATCGGATCGGGTGCCAGCGGCGCGCGTGTCGGCATCATCCGCAGCGCAGCAAGGGAGAGATGATGGGCACGCTCGGCATCGAGCGCAAACAGCAGCGGGCGGATCAGACGATAGGACATGGGACGTGCCTATGCCAGCGTCGCGCCGACACGTCGAGTCGCTGTGGCCAAAGCGCCACAACCGCCTGTTAGTGACATATCATGACAGGAAACGTCATGAATGAGACGGTTTAGGGCAGTGGAATGTCTGATTCATCCAATAATATTACGGCGATTCCGGCGTAAAGCACCCCTGCGACCCGAAGGCTCGACGGCTTCCAGCCGATGAGACCTTTTCCTGACCCGGCGATGAAAATCGCCGGGTCATTTTTATGTGCAGTGCAGTAGCGAGGCAGAAAAGTAACAGTTCTTTCACCATGTTACTTGCGCGCGGGTGCAGTTGGCGCATAGTAAACCCCTTGGGGTGAAAAAAATGGGGTTGCACAAATTCGGAATGGCCGGGGGCGCAGTCGCCCTGCCGGACGAAGGGGGTCCGCTGTCCTATACAGTGGCCGCCGCGCAGGGACCGGTGCGGCTGCGCTATTTCGCGCCGCCTGAACAATTGCGTGCCTATTTCGGTTCGCTTTATCTGTTCACCGTGGACGCCGATCATTATGGCGACGCCACCCGTGCTGACGTGCCACAGCTGCGTTTCATGCTGTCGGGCGGCGGCAACTATCATTTTCAGGACGACGTCGTGATGCCGACGCCCGAAGTCTGTCTGCTCGGCCCAACCATGGGTGCGACCCGCTTCGAATTAAACCGGCCCAGCCGGGTCGTCGGCATCTCCCTCCTGCCCGCCGGGTGGCAATCGCTCCATGGCGGCGACGCCAGTCTGTTGGCCGACCGCTTGTGCGATCTGGCGGCGGTCGGCGGTGCGCACCATGCCGATCTGCTCGCGGAATTGCGGGCGATCGACGAGACGGAGGCCGACGAGATCGCGGCGCGGTGCTGGGCCGCGCTTGGCCGCCTGGTCAAACCGCTGCGCGGCACCACCTGGGCCTTACTCGATGCGGTCGATGGCTGGTTGATGGGCGAAGGATCGCCGCGAATCGAGGCGCTGGCCGAAGCCACCGAACTCTCTCCCCGCCAGCTCGCGCGCCTCACCAACAAATATTATGGTGCGCCGCCCAAGCTGCTGGCGCGCAAATATCGCGCGCTGCGCTGTTCCGCGCGAATCGCCCTGGATGGCGAAAGCTGGCAGCAATTATGCGAGGAGGCGGGCTTCTACGACCAGTCCCATTGTATCCGCGAAATCAAGCACTTCATCGGCCTGACCCCGCACCAGTTGCAGAACGAGCCCTCCGCCGTCGCCCAGCTCACCCTGCTGCGCCGTTCGCTGGGCAGCGACGTGGCGATGCTCAACCGCCTATCCTAATTAGCCCTTGATTCCGAAGCCTGAGAGGACCAAATGCCAATCGGACGATATTGATCCGATTTAAGAATGGTTCGCAACTGGCATGAGATTATCAAGCTTCGCTGATTATGCGGTCGTGCTGATGTCCGCCGCTGCGCGCCATTGCGGGGCGGCCAAGATGAACGCGACCACCCTGGCCGCCGAAACCGGCATCCCGCTCCCCACCGCGCAAAAGCTGGTGGGGCGCCTGTCATCGGCGGGCCTGCTCGAATCGAGCCGCGGCACCGGCGGCGGCGTCCGCCTGTCGCGTCCGCCCGCCACCATCACGCTCGCCGATGTGGTGGAAGCGGTCGAAGGGCCGATCGCCATGACCGCCTGCGCCGACACGGGCACGCATGACTGCACGCTGGAGCAGGATTGCCGCATTCGCCCGCATATGAACGTCGCCAATGAAGCGATCCGCGCTGCCCTGGCTGGCGTGACCATCGCCAGCCTTACACGAGAAATGGCATGACCGAGCAAATCACGACTGTCCGTAACCAGGAAGCGCAGGACGCGGCCGATCGCGCCTCGACCTACGAACATGGCTGGTCGTCCGCCATCGAACAGGATTTCGCGCCCAAGGGGCTGAACGAGGACACGGTTCGCTTCATCTCCGCCAAGAAGAAGGAGCCGCAATGGCTGCTCGACTGGCGACTGAAGGCGTTCGCGATGTGGAAGACGATGACGCCGCCCGACTGGGCGAAGCTCAACGTCCCCCCGATCGACTATCAGGACGCCTATTATTATGCCGAACCGAAGAAAAAGGTAGAGCTGGATTCGCTTGATGAGGTCGATCCCGAAATCCTGGCCACCTACAAGAAATTGGGCATCCCCATTGCCGAGCAGGAAGTGCTGGCCGGAGTGAAGGGCTCGCGCCGCGTCGCGGTCGATGCCGTGTTCGATTCGGTGTCCGTCGCCACCACTTTTCGCAAGGAGCTGGAGGAGGCCGGCGTCATCTTCCGCTCGATCAGCGAGGCGGTGCGCGAATATCCCGATCTGGTGAAGAAGTGGATGGGCAAGATCGTGCCGATGCACGACAATTATTTCGCGACGCTCAACTGCGCCGTCTTTTCTGACGGCACCTTCGTATATATCCCGAAGGGCGTCCGCTGCCCGATGGAGCTGTCCACCTATTTCCGCATCAACGCGGAAAATACCGGCCAGTTCGAACGCACGCTGATCGTGGCCGACGAAGGCAGCTATGTCTCCTATCTGGAAGGCTGCACCGCGCCGATGCGCGACGAAAATCAGTTGCACGCTGCCGTTGTTGAACTGGTCGCGCTGGACGATGCCGAAATCAAATATTCGACCGTCCAGAACTGGTATCCCGGCGACGCGGACGGGAAGGGCGGCATCTATAATTTCGTCACCAAGCGCGCCTTGTGCCAGGGCAAGAACAGCAAGGTCAGCTGGACTCAGGTGGAAACCGGGTCGGCGATCACCTGGAAATACCCGTCCTGCGTCCTGAACGGCGACAACAGCGTCGGCGAATTCTACTCGGTCGCGCTCACGAACAACAGACAGCAGGCCGACACCGGCACCAAGATGATCCACAACGGGAAGAACACCCGCTCGACCATCGTGTCGAAGGGGATCAGCGCGGGCCGATCGAACAACACCTATCGCGGGCTTGTGCGGGTTGCACCGGGCGCGGAGGGCGTGCGCAACTTCACCCAATGCGACAGCCTGCTGCTGGGTGACCAGTGCGGCGCACATACCGTCCCCTATATCGAGGTCCGCAACCCCAGCGCCCAGATCGAACATGAAGCGACGACCAGCAAGATCAGCGACGACCAGTTGTTCTACGCCATGCAACGCGGCCTGGACGCGGAGAGCGCGGTCAGCCTGATCGTGAATGGTTTTGCGCGGGAGGTTCTGCAGCAATTGCCGATGGAGTTCGCGGTGGAAGCGCAGAAATTGCTAGGTATTTCGCTTGAGGGGTCAGTCGGCTAGTGGGCAAGCAGACCGATCTTAACGACTGGGCGATCCAGATCGACTCCCCTCCCCTTCAGGGGAGGGGCCGGGGGTGGGGCGTCTCAGCCGGGCAGCTCGATTCGATGGCGACATATGCCCGCGCCAATCGCCGCAAACCAACCGAGCCGGAAAAGCGGCTGTGGAGTATTCTCGCGCGTTCGCAGCTTGGAGGTTATAAATTCCGTCGACAGGCCGTGATCGGCAACGCCATCGCTGATTTTCTGTGCCCTCGTAAAGCGCTGGTGGTGGAAATTGACGGGCACACGCATGGCGATCAGACGGCTGACGCGCGGCGTACCGATCAATTGGAAGTGCATGGCTATCATGTCTTTCGGGTCACGAATGATGACGTGATGCGCAATCTGGAAGGTGTGGGACGAGCGCTGCTCGATTGCCTCGAAAGCCTCCCCGATCGGCGAACGCCCCACCCCAACCCCTCCCCTGAAGGGGAGGGGCTTGAAGGAGTGAGTCATGAGTGAGTCGGTCTTGAAGCTGGTCGCTTTGACTCAAACGACTGGCCTCGAACCCGAAACGGGTGATTGGACAAAAGTGTCGGTCTTTTGGTTCGACGGTCTGATGCCCCATAGTGTCCGTGTTGCTGGAGAAGCAGATCGGGCGCTGGACTATTTTTCGTCGGATGGGACACCGCATGATCCTCCAGGCGAAGGTTTTATCGACCGAGACGCGCAGAGCGCGATCTCGTTTCTGCTTGATCTAAAGGACTGAAAATTGAGCGACGAAGACGATATTCAGGATGCCCTCGCGGATTTCGCGGAGGATGTCGGTAATGGCCAGTCATGGACCGCCGCGATCCGTATCCTGACCGAGGATTATGAGCTGGAAGAAGGCGAGTTGGAGCCCCGCGCCCGCGCTGATTTCGGCGATCTCGACGCGTTCGAGGCCGCCAGCCGCGATGCCCTGCAAAAGGCGGACGCGGCGATGACGGAGAAGCTGCGCAAGGACAAGGCTTTCCACAAGGCGAAGGCGCCCAACCTCGCTCGCATGGGGCCGGTCAGCGAATTCGTCGTCGCGCTGCTGGAAAAGGGGCCGCCAGAGGGCGAGGCCGACTGGTGGCCCTATATGCCGGTCAAGCGCTACATCGACACGCTCTTCCCCGCGCCGGGCGACGTGCGCGACATGGCCTTCTGGACCGCCCGCACCCTCCAGCGCGCGCACGAAGGCTAAGAGATGTGCGGAGCATCCTTCATCCTCCCCTGGCAGGGGAGGTGGCAGGGCGCAGCCCTGACGGAGGGGTGTCCCGCCATCGATAGGGTGACACCCCTCCACCATCGCGATGCGATGGTCCCCCTCCCCTTACAGGGGAGGATTTCAAATATTGCACCGCCGGGAATGATCCATGCTTAATATCGACAACCTGACCAACACCATCGACGGCAAGACGATCCTGAAAGGTCTGTCGCTCACCATCAACGCGGGCGAAATCCACGCGATCATGGGGCCGAACGGCGCGGGCAAGTCGACGCTGGCCTATACGCTGGGCGGACGGCCAGGCTATGACGTGACCGGCGGCGAGGCGCTCTACGACGGTGTGAACTTGTTCACATTGGAGCCGCACGAGCGCGCCGCGGCCGGGCTTTTCCTGGGCTTTCAATATCCGGTCGAGATCCCCGGCGTCTCCAACCTGCAATTCCTGCGCGAAAGCCTCAACAGCCAGAAGCGCGCGCGCGGCGAGAAGGAACTGAACGGCGGCGAATTCATCCGCCTCGCCAAGGAAAAGGCCGCGCTGCTCGGCCTCGACATGGACATGCTCAAGCGGCCGGTAAATGTCGGCTTTTCGGGCGGCGAAAAGAAGCGCGCCGAAATGGTGCAGATGGGCATACTCGATCCCAAGCTCGCGATCCTGGACGAGACCGACTCCGGCCTCGACATCGACGCGCTCAAGATCGTCGGCGCCGGCATCAACGCGATCATGCGCAAGCCCGACAAGGCCGTGCTGCTCATCACCCATTATCAGCGGCTGCTCGACTATGTGAAGCCCGACTTTGTGCATGTGCTGGCCGATGGCCGCATCGTCAAATCGGGCGGTCCCGAATTGGCGCTGGAACTGGAACGCGAAGGCTATGCTGAAGTGGTTGCCGCATGACGCACAGCCTTGCCTCTTTTCCTGCCGTCATCCCGGACTTGATCCGGGATCTATTGGCTCTACCCAGCATGATCGCGCGACGCGTGCGCGCATGGAACCCGGATCAGGTCCGGGATGACGGAGCTATATGATGGCATCCGTTGTTCTGCCCACTCGCCGCCAGGAAGACTGGCGCTATAGCGATCTGGAGGCTGTCGCTTCGCTGTGGCCCTTGCCCGCACCGGCCCGCATCGATGTGGCCACAGGCGACACCGCCAACCACCATCTGCTGCAGGATGCCGCCGATGGCAGTGCAGCGGTGCATGACTATGTCATCAACGTCGCCGACGATGCGCGCTGCGATTTCCACCTGCTCAACATCGGTGGCAAGCTCGGCCGCGTGACCTTTGCCGTCACGTTGGGCGCGCGCGCGCATTTCGGGCTGCATGGCGCGATCATCGGCGGTGTTGACCAGACGCTGGAGATCATCACCTCGGTCACCCATGCGCAGCCCGACGCGACCAGTGGCCAGACCGTCCGGTCGGTCCTGGGCGGCCGCGCCACCGGCAGTTATCTCGGCAGCATCAACGTCGCCCGCGACGCCCAGCGCACCGACGCCTTCCAGTCCGTGAAGGCCATGCTGCTCGATCGTACCGCGACCGCCAATGCGAAGCCCGAATTGGAAATCTACGCCGACGACGTCAAATGCGCCCACGGCGCGACCGTGGGCGAATTGGACAAGGCCGCGCTCTTCTACATGGCCTCGCGCGGCATGGACCCGGCAACCGCCAAGACGCTGCTGCTGCGCTCCTTCGTCGCAGGCGTGTTCGACGGCATGCCCGACGAAGCCCTGCGCGAACATTTCGAAACGGCCGCGATCGCCAAGCTGGAGTCGCTGGTATGATCAACGAGCAAATCCTCCCCGGTACGGGGAGGTGGCTGGCCGCAGGCCAGACGGAGGGGGCCATCCCCCAACGCTGCGCCGCACCGATAGCCCCCTCCACCGCCTGCGGCGGTCCCCCTCCCCGTGCCGGGGAGGAACTGGCATGAGCCTCTCCCTCCGCCACGACTTCCCCGGCGTCCTCGACTGGCACTATCTCGACAGCGCCGCCACCGCGCAGAAGCCGCAGGCCGTCATCGACGCCATCGCCCAAGCCTATGGCCCGGACTATGCGACCGTCCATCGCGGCGTCTACGAGCGCTCGGCCAATATGACGCTCGCCTATGAAGCCGCGCGCCACAAGGTCGCCCGCTTCATCGGCGCAGCCTCGGACAGCGAGATAGTCTATGTTCGCGGCGCGACCGAGGGGATCAATCTCGTCGCCCAATGCTGGGCAGGCGAACAGCTGAAAGCAGGCGACCGCATTCTGCTCTCCACCCTCGAACATCATAGCAATATCGTGCCGTGGCAGATGGTGGCGGAGAAAGTCGGCGCGCAGATCGACGTCCTTCCCCTGACCGCCGATGGCCAGATCGATCTCGACACGATGCGCGCGATGATCACCCCGCGTCACCGGATGGTCGCGCTGTCCCATGTGTCGAATGTGCTGGGCAGCGTGCTGGATTGCCGCCGCGCTGCCGACATCGCCCATATGGTGGGGGCCAAGATCCTGATCGACGGCTGCCAGGCAGTCCCTCGCATCGCCGTGGATGTGCAGGCGCTCGATTGCGATTTCTACGTCTTTTCTGCGCACAAACTCTATGGCCCGACCGGTATCGGCGTGCTGTGGGGTCGCGGGGAACTGCTCGACTCCATGCCCCCCTATCAGGGCGGCGGCTCGATGATCGACAAGGTGACTTTCGAGAAAACGACCTACGCCCCCGCCCCTACCCGCTTCGAGGCGGGCACGCCGCACATCACCGGCGTCGTCGGCCTGTCGGCGGCAATCGACTATGTCGAGGCGATCGGGCTGGACGCGATCCACGCGCATGAATGTGCGCTGGTGGCCAAGGCCCGCGCGGCCCTGGAAAATCTCAACAGCATCCGCGTCTTCGGCCCCGAAGACTCGGCCGGCATCCTCTCCTTCGCGGTCGAGGGGGTGCATCCGCATGATGTCGGCACCATATTGGACGAAACCGGCGTTGCGATCCGGGCCGGGCATCATTGCGCCCAGCCCCTGATGCGGCATCTGGGCGTCGAAGCGACCGCGCGGGCGAGCTTTGGCATTTACAGTGACGAAAGCGACGTGGACGCGCTGGTGCGCGGCCTGGAGCGGGTAAGAAAGATTTTTGGATGATGAGCGAAGAGCGCAAGATCATGGTGGAAGAAGTCGAAACGGTCGAAGCGCCACCCAAGGTGCGCGTCGATAACCCGCCCGCGTCCGGCGAACGCCAGCGCGACTATCTCGACGGCTTCCTCGCCGCCAAACCGACGCCGATCGCTGCGGGTGAGCCAGGGGGCAATCTCTATGACGCGGTGGTCGATGCGCTCAAGGAGATTTACGACCCCGAAATCCCGGTCAATATCTATGATCTTGGCCTGATCTACGGCGTAGATGTCACCGACGAGGCGCATGTCGTCGTCACCATGACGCTGACCACGCCGCATTGTCCGGTCGCCGAATCCATGCCCGGCGAAGTCGAACTGCGCGTCGGTGCCGTACCTGGCGTCGGCGACGCGCAGGTCAACCTTATCTGGGATCCGCCCTGGGATCCGCAGAAGATGAGCGACGAAGCCAAGCTCGAACTGGGAATGCTGTAATGACCGTCGAGACCAAGACCCGCGCCCGCCCGGCCGCCGTCATCCTGACGAAGAGCGCCGAGCAGCGTATCGCTGACCTGATGGCGCAGGCGCCCGAAGGCACGATCGGCGTCAAGCTCTCGACCCCCAAGCGTGGCTGTTCGGGCCTTGCCTATTCGGTCGATTATGTGACTGAGGAAGCCAAGTTCGACGAAAAGATCGAAACGCCGGGCGGCGTCTTCTATATTGATGGCGGGTCGGTCCTCTATCTGATCGGTTCGACTATGGACTGGGTGGAGGATGATTTCACCGCCGGTTTCACCTTCGCCAACCCCAATGCCAAAGGCAGCTGCGGCTGCGGTGAGAGCTTCACGGTTTAATCTCTACAGCCGTTCGTTTCGAGCGAAGTCGAGAAACATGGGTGCGGCATTTCTCGACCTTGGCCGGTTCTGAACGCCTGCCTTGGCAGGCAGTCGAAGGGCTCGAAACGAACGGAGATATGGTTTTTGCCTCATATGCTGATCTTCGGGCTGGGCTATACCGCGTCTCGCCTTGCCACCCGGCTGCGAACCGAAGGTTGGCATGTCACCGGCACCCGCCGCAGTGCCGCGGCCGACACGCTCGCCTTCGATGACGAACCCGCCATCCGCGCCGCCATCGCCAGCGCCACGCATATCCTCTCCTCGGTCCCGCCCGAAGGCGACGCCGATCCCGTCCTCGCTCGCTACGGCCCCGCCATCGCCGCCGCGCCCGCCTGCTGGATCGGCTATCTCTCCTCGACCGGGGTCTATGGCGACACCGGCGGCGCATGGGTGGACGAAACCAGTCCGATCGGCGCAGGCCGCCGCACCGCCCGCGCCGATGCCGATAATGATTGGGGGGCACTGCGCCCCGATATGCGGCGCTTTCGCCTGCCGGGCATCTATGGTCCAGGCCGATCGGCGCTGGACCGGGTGCGGGAGGGGCGCGCGCATCGCATCGACCTGCCGGAGCAGGTTTTCAGCCGGGTCCATGTCGATGACATTGTGGCGGGCATTATCGCCTCCTTCGACGGCCCACCCGGAATCTATAATCTGTCGGATGACCTGCCCTGCGCCCAAAATCGGGTGATCGAGGCCGCCTGCGATGTGCTGGCCGTGTCCCATCCGCCGCTGCTGACAATGGATCAGGCGCGATTATCGCCCATGGCGCGGGGCTTTTATGCCGAAAATCGCCGCGTCGCCAATGGTCGCGCCAAGCGGGTACTGGGATGGCAACTGCGCTATCCCACTTATGCACAGGGGCTGGCGGCATGTCTGAAGGCGGAACTCGGTTCGCCGCAAGGACGGATTATGCTTACCCCTTCTTAACCATATCGACGCGAAGAGGGCCTTGCCGCAACAGAGCAGGACGCCCCCATGGACAGTATCGAAACCGCCTTCACCGCGCTCAGCCATCGCATGACCCGCCTGTCCGCGCCCACGCCGATTGCGAACATCCAGCCGCCGCTGTCCAGCCTGATCGAGCGCGTCAACGCCGCCAAGCAACAGTATCAGCCTGGCCTGCGCCGCTAGGCCTTTTTGGCGCGCAACGCGATTACCATGCCGACGACCGCCAACATCGCGCCACAGGCGGCCAAGGCCGTCCAGCGATAGCCCTCCACCAGCGTCGAAATCAGCATCGCGATCACCGGGATCAGCACCGCCGTATAGGCCGCCCGCCCTGCCCCCAATCGCTGGATCAGCCGGAAATAGAGCGGGAAGGTGACCACCGATCCCGCCAAAGCCAGCCAGCCTATACCCAGCAAGTAGGTCAGGCGCAGTTCGACCACCGGCGGCCCGGCCGTCACCCAGGCGAACAGCGCGTTGATCCCCGCCCCGATCAGCATCGCCCAGGCCAGCATCGCCACCATCGGCAGCCGCCGTGCGATATCCATGCCCTGCATCACATTGGCGGCCGAAGCGCTGAACAGTCCGATGACCGAAAAGCCGATGCCCAAAAGAACCTTGTCCGGATCGACGCTGGCGGCGCGATATTCATGCACCAACATCATCGCGATCCCGGTCATGGCCACCGCCGACCCGGCGATGAAGGTGCGGCTGACCGGCTGACGAAACACGATCCACGCCAGAATCGAATTGGGGATCAGCAGCATCGCGTAGAAAACCGCGACGACGCCGGATGTCAGATGTTCTTCGGCGCGATAGACAAAGTTGAAGTTCAGCACGAACTGCGCCGTCCCCAGCAGGGCCGCAAACAGCATCCCCGCCCCACCAATCCGCAGCGACACGCCGCGCATCCGGGCAAAGGCCATCATCGCGACCCCGGCCAGCGCGAAGCGATAGCAGACCGACCAGCTGGCGGGCACGCTGCCCAGTTGATCGCGGATGACGATCCAGGTCGAACTCCAGATCAGCGTGACGAGGATGAAGGGCAGGACGATGCCGCCCCGATCGTCGTCAGCCATGGTCGAGCCTGCGCAGCGCATCCGCGAGCGGCGCAACACTGTCCGCGTCCTGCGACCAGTTCGTCACGATCCGCGCCGCGCCCGCACCCCAATCATAGAAATCGAACCCCTGCGCGCGCAGGCTGGCGGCTTCCGGTGCGGAAAGGCGCAGGAACAATTCGTTCGCCTCGACCGGATGCAGCAACCGCCCCGTCGCCGCCCCGGCCAGCGCCTGCGCGGCCGCATTGGCGGCGCTGGCATTGGCCAGCCACAGCCCATCCTCTACCATCGCCAATATCTGCGCGGCGAGGTAGCGGCCCTTGGAAAATAAGTGGCCCGACCGCTTGCGCCAGCGCATCGCTTCTGCGGCCCGGCGCTCTCGCTCCGCCCCAAAGAAGAGCAGCGCTTCGCCCACCATCCCGCCATTTTTGACGCAGCCGAAACTCAGCGCATCGACGCCAGCGCGCCAGGTGACGTCGGCGGGCGCGCAGCCCAGGAAAGCCACCGCATTGGCGAACCGCGCCCCATCCATGTGAAAGCCCAACCCATGCGCGCGCGCAATGGACCCCAGCGCCGCCACCTCGTCGGGGGTATAGACGCGACCATATTCGGTGGCATTGGTGATGCTGATCGCGCGCGCGGGCACCTGATGCACATCCGGGCGAATCGCCGCCAACCGCGCCGCCACCACGTCCGGCGTCAATTTCGCGCCCTCGCCCGGCAGCGGCATCAGGCTCGCGCCATGGGTAAAGAACCCCGGCGCACCACATTCGTCGACGACGATATGCGCCTCGTCATGGCAGAGGATGCCGCCATAGGGCGGGCACAGACAGGCCAGCGCGATGCTGTTCGCCGCCGTACCGGTCGCCACCCACAACGCGCTGACCGGCGTTTCGAACAGATCGCCAAAGGCCGCGTCGAGCCGCGCGCTCCACTGGTCGCCATCATAGCCATGGTCCTCCCGGTCGGCGGCGGCGATCGCAGCTATGACGGGCGGGCAAAGCGGGGTGGCGTTGTCGGAGAAAAAATGCATGGGCCAGCGTTAGCGAGGCTATGGCCCAGCGCCAAGAGGCCAGCTTGAGCCAAGCGGCCCGATGGGTCAGCATAGGTGACGTTGTTTCCCGCCCCGCTTTGTGACATAGGCAGCCCGTCCAACCCAAGGAGACAGATTATGGACGGCCAGCATAGTTCGCGTTTCACCGTTACCCGCAGCAGCAAGACTGTGGCGGCGAACGAGCGCGCCACCCTGCTGGAGGATCCCGGTTTCGGCCGCCTCTTCACCGACCATATGGTGACGATCCGCTATACCGAGGGCGAGGGCTGGCACAGCCACAGCGTCGGTCCGCGCGAACCGTTCCAGATCGACCCGGCCTGCGCCGTGCTGCATTATGCCCAGGAAATCTTCGAAGGCATGAAGGCCTACCGCCTTGCCGACGGTAGTATCGCCATGTTCCGGCCGGAGGAAAATGCCCGCCGCTTCGCGCAATCGGCCGAGCGGTTGGCGATGCCCGAAATCCCCGAAGACCTGTTCCTCGAAGCAGTCGCGGAGCTGGTGAAGATCGACGCGGACTGGATTCCGAGCGGCGAAGGCAGCCTTTATCTGCGCCCCTTCCTGTTCGCGAGCGAGGCCTTCCTCGGCGTGCGCCCGTCGAAGGAATATATTTTCTGCGTCATCGCTTCGCCGGCCGGGGCCTATTTCAAGGGCGGCAAGAAGGCCGTGACCCTGTGGGTGTCCGAACATTATACCCGCGCCGCGCGCGGCGGCACGGGTGCGGCCAAATGCGGCGGCAACTATGCCGCCAGCCTAGTCGCGCAGAAGGAAGCGACCGAGCAGGGCTGCGATCAGGTCGTTTTCCTGGATGCCGCCGAAAATAAGTGGGTCGAGGAATTGGGCGGCATGAACGTCTTCTTCGTGATGGAGGATGGCTCGATCGTCACCCCGCCACTGACCGGCACGATCCTGCCCGGCATCACCCGCAACAGCATCATCACGCTTGCCCGCGCCAAGGGCCATGATGTGCGCGAAGAACCCTACAGCTTCGCCCAATGGCGCGCCGATGCCGCCAGCGGCACCCTGCGCGAAGCCTTTGCCTGCGGCACAGCGGCGGTGGTCACCGCGATCGGCACAGTCAGGAGCAAGGATGGCGACTTCACCATCGGCAATGGCGATGGCGGCCTCGTCACCGAAAGCCTACGCGGCGAACTGACCGGTATTCAGCGCGGGACCGTCGCTGATCCGGCCGGTTGGGTGCATATCGTCTGAGGTGATCAGGCTGGCCCCTGCCCTTTTGGGCGAGCGGGCCAGCCATCGCTTTTCAAGTCGGTCCCGACCGCCTAGACAGGGGCCATGGAACGCTTCGACGTCGTGATATTGGGCGGTGGCCTTGTCGGCCTGACCCTTGGCATAGCTCTTTCCGGCCATGGCGTACGCACCGCCATCGTCGATCCCGCCGATCCGGTGGATACCACCGCCAGCGGTTTCGACGGCCGCGTCTCGGCCATCTCCTCGACCAGTTGCGCCATGCTCTCGGCGATCGGGGTCATGCCCTTCCTCGATGGCAAGGGCTGCCCGATCGACCGCATCTGGGTCAGTGACGGGCTAGAACCCGGCGCGCTCGATTTCGTGCCGGACGCCGACGATGACGGCGTGATGGGCACCATGTTCCCCAATCGCGACCTGCGCGTCGCGCTGGAACAGACCGCCCAGCGAGCGACCAACCTCACCCGTTACCAGCCCGACCGCGCGACCCATGTCGATCGCAACGAGGATGGCGTCGTGCTGACGCTGGCCAGCGGCGCGACGATCCGCAGCGCGCTGCTGGTCGCGGCGGAGGGGCGCAACAGCCCGACCCGCGAGGCGGCTGGCATTCGCACCACCCGCTGGCAATATAGCCACACCGCCATGGTCAGCGCGATCGACCATGACGTGCCGCACGGCAACACCGCTTATGAGATTTTCTATGTCGGCGGCCCCTTCGCGCTGCTGCCGATGCTGCCGGGCACCCGCTCCGCAATCGTGTGGACCGTGCCGAGCGAACAAGCGCCCGCCATGCTCAAACTGTCCGAACGCGCCTGGCTTGCCGAAGCGCAGAAGCGCATCGGCGGTTTCCTGGGCGAAATCCGCATGGCTGGCCCCCGCTCCTCCTATCCGCTGGGCTTCCATCATGCCGCCCGCATCACCGACACGCGGCTGGCGCTGGTCGGCGACAGCGCCCATGCGATCCACCCGATAGCGGGCCAGGGGCTGAACCTTGGCCTGCGAGACGTCGCCGCTTTGGTCGAAGTGTTGGTCGACGGCATGCGCCTCGGCCTTGATCCGGGCGATGCGCAATTGCTCGCGCGCTATCAGCGCTGGCGCGGGCTGGACGCGATCATGACCAGCGTCGCGATGGACGGCCTGGTGCGCCTGTTCGACATTCCCGGTCGCTTGCCCAAGCTGGCGCGGCGCGCGGGCCTTGCAGCGGTGCAGCGCACATCGTTGCTCAAGGGGCGCTTCATGGCAGAAGCGCGCGGCCAGTCCGGGGCGCTGCCCCGGCTACTGACCGGCGAGTTGGTCTGATCGGCGCTCAGCCCCGGCCGCGATAGCCGGGGACATCCTGCGCGGGCAGCCACAGCCCCGCAGGCGGTTCGCCCGATTGCCAGAACACGTCGATCGGGATGCCGCCGCGCGGATACCAATAGCCGCCGATTCGTAGCCAAATGGGGTTCATTTCGGCGAACAGCCGCTCGCCAATCCCCACCGTGCAATCCTCATGGAAGGCCGCATGGTTGCGGAACGCCCCCAGGAATAGTTTGAGCGACTTGGATTCAACGATCGTCGCGGCGGGCGCATAGTCGATCACCAGATGGGCGAAGTCGGGCTGGCCAGTCACCGGGCAGAGCGAGGTGAATTCGGGCGCGGTAAAGCGCACCAGATAGGGTTTGCCCGGACGCGGATTGGGCACATAATCGAGGATGGCGGCTTCCGGGGTGGCGGGAAGCGCGCTGGTCTGGCCCAGATGGAGCGGGGTTTGGCTAAGGTCGGTCATGCGCGCCCCTTACGCGATTGCCCGCCCGCTGTCATCGGTCCAACGGGGCAGGCGACGTTGTTCACTTGCCATTCAGCGCGGCTTGTGCCTTGGCCACCTTATGGGGTCTGTTCGTTCACTTATGCTCGCCGCGCCGCTTTTGCTGGCCGCGCCCGTCCATGCCCAGCAGGCTGACGAGCCTGCACCGGGCGGTTTCAGCCTGCCGCCGTCGCGAACAGCGCCGCCCGTCGATACCCGTCGACAGGGGCCGGAACTGGATGTTTTCCGCGCGCCCGACACCCCGGTCGCACAGCCCCCCATCGTCGCGCCGACCGTGACGCCGCCGCCCGTTGCCGTGCCGGTCCCCAATCCAGCACAGCCAGCCACGCGGCAGCCTACTCGACCAACCGAAACCCGCCCTGCGCCAACACCCGCCCCACGCGCCGAGCCGGAACCGGAACCGGCCAATGACAGCGCGCCGACGCCAGAAGCGCCCCTGCCCCAGCCTGTGGTCAATGAGACCGCCCCCGCCGTCACCGTCACACCGCCCCCAGCGGCAACGCCCGCGCCAACGGCCAGCGCCGATACGACGCCTTGGGGCTGGATCATCGCTGGCCTGCTTGCCCTCGCAGCCATCGCCGTCGCACTGTTGTTGCGCCGCCGTCGCTCGCCCGTCGAAGCCGAGACGGTCGAAGCAGAACCCGTCGATCAGCCCCTCGCCGCCCCTCCGCCGACGCCGGCACCGCCCCCCGCGCCTTTCGCACCACCCCCGCCGCCGCCTGCCCCTGTCGACACCGACAGGGCCTGGATCGACATGCAGCTTATCGTGACGCAGGCGCGCTATTCGCTGATGGGCGTCACCATCGCCTATGGGCTGTTGCTGCACAATCGGGGGGTGCGCCCGGCGCAGGATGTGCTGGTGCGTGGCATCATCGGCAATGGCGGCGCGAACCAGCAGGCGCTGCTCGACGGCTTCTTCATCGGCGAAACCGGCTTGCCGCTCCATGCCGCCGTGGCGCTGGCACCGGGCGAAACGCTGCGGCTGGACGGCGAACTGCGCCTTGCACCCGACCAGATCGTGCCAGTGCCCATGGGCGATCGCAGCCTGCTGATCCCGATCGCGGCCTTCGACGTGACCTATCAAGTCAATGACGCGGCGGACGACAAGGGCCGCACCGCCCGCGCCTTCATCGTCGGGCAGGAGCAGGAGCCGCCCGCCGAGCGCCTCGCGCCGCTGCGCTTCGACCAGGGGCCGCGTCAATATCGCCGCCCCGCCGCCCGCGCCGCCGCCGAACTGCCACCGCGCTAAGCGTGGCCCTTTCCAGCCCCCGCCCCTGGGCCTAGAAGGGGCGGCAAGACGCAGGCCATAGGGGACCGCATGACCATTTTCGTATCCACCGACTGGCTCGCCACGCATCTGGGCGCGCCGGACCTCTGCATCCTCGACGCCAGCCTGTTCCTGCCCGGTACCCCGCGCGATCCGCTCGCCGAATATGCGGCCGCGCACATCCCCGGTGCCGTGTTTATGGACCTGGCGACGCTCAACGACCCTGATGACGCGACGCCGGGCATGTTACCCCCCGACGCATTGATGACGCAGCGCTGCCAGGTGCTGGGGATCAACCCCGACAGCCGGATCATCGTCTATGACAATAGCCCGCTGCACAGTGCGGCACGTGGCTGGTGGATGATGCGCCTCTATGGCCTAGGCGCGTCAGTCGCGATTCTCGATGGTGGCCTGCCCAAATGGGTGGCGGAAGGTCGCCGGACGGAAGCGGGCATCGTCACGCCACCCCCCGGCACCGCCATCGCCCGCCGCGCGGCCGGACAGGTACGGACCAAGGCGGAGCTGATCGCCAATCTCGCCACCGGCGCGGAGCAAATACTCGACGCGCGCGGCGCTGGCCGCTTCACCGGTGCCGAAGCCGAACCCCGCCCCGGCATGGCATCGGGCCATATCCCCGGATCGCGCAACCTGCCCTCGCCGTCTCTGTTCAATCCCGACAACAGCATGAAGTCAGGCGACGAATTGCGCGCTCTTTACGCCGATGCCGGAGTCGATTTCGACCGTCCGGTCATCACCAGTTGCGGCAGTGGCGTCACCGCCGCCATCCTGCTCGCCGGACTGGAGTCGCTCGGCAAGGACGACGTGACCCTTTATGATGGCAGCTGGTCCGAATGGGGCTTCGATCCCGCCACGCCCAAGGCGACCGGCCCGGCATGAGCGACGACCGCAAGCCATTGACGAAGCTGGTGCAGGCCGGGCGCAAGCCCGAATGGACCGGCATGCCTGGCCAGCCCGGCGGCATCGTCAGCCCGCCTGTCTGGCGCGCCTCGACCATCCTCTATGATGATGTTGCCCATCTGCGAAAGGCCGCAGGCAGCAGCACGCATGAGCGGCTCTTCTACGGGCGCAAGGGCACGCCGACCGCCTGGTCGCTTGCCGACGCGCTGACCGAAATGGAACCGGGCGCGGAGGGCACGATGCTCTTCCCGTCGGGCGTCGCCGCGATCGCCTGCGCACTGATGGCGGTGCTGAAACCCGGCGACCGACTGCTCATGCCCGACAGCACCTATGATCCGACGCGCAGCTTCTGCGATCACATGCTCAATAGTTACGGTATCGAAACGATCTATTATGATCCGTGCGATGCTGTCCGGGTCGCTGTCCGTCTTGCCGATGAAAAGGTGCGCGCCATCTTCCTCGAAAGCCCCGGCAGCCTGACATTCGAAGTGCAGGACATACCCGCCATCACCGCCATCGCGCGGGAACGGGGCATCGTCACCCTGCTCGACAATACTTGGGCGACGCCGCTCTTTTTCCCGGCGCTGTCTCATGGCGTGGACATCACGATCCTGGCCTGCACCAAATATATCGTCGGCCATAGCGACGTGATGATGGGCAGCGTCACGGCGAATGCCCAATGGTTCGGCAAGGTCCGCCAGACCGCCTATCTGTTCGGCCAGATGACCAGCCCCGATGACGCCTGGCTCGCCGCGCGCGGCCTCCGCACGCTGGGCGTGCGATTGCGCCAACATCAGGATGGTGCGCTCGCCGTCGCCCATTGGCTCAACGACCAGCCCGGTATCGCGCGCGTGCTGCACCCCGCTTTGCCCGACTGCCCCGGCCATGCGCTATGGCAGCGCGACTTCTCCGGCTCGACCGGGCTGTTCAGTTTCATCCTCGACGGTGGCGATGAAGCCGCCCGCGCCGCCCTGATCGACGGCCTCGCCCATTTCGGCATCGGCTATAGCTGGGGCGGCTTCGAAAGCCTTGCCCTTCCCGTCGATCCCGCCCGCCACCGCACCGCAACCCGCTGGGAAGCAGAAGGGCCAATGGTGCGCCTGCACATCGGCCTGGAAGACCCCGACGATCTGATCGCCGATCTCGACGCAGGGCTTGCCCGCTACCGGGCGGCGCGATGACGCTCAGCATCGCCTGGCTGCTCAACCGCGTGCCCGATAGCGGTGGCTTGATCCATCCGCTGATCGCGCTGGGCGTCGCGCTCCTGCTGCATCTCGCCGCAGCGGGCCTCTCGCGCCGAGTCGAACCGCGGCTGCGCGGCCCCATGGAAGCCTTGGGCGAATCCTTCGCCACCCGGCTGCGGGCGATCTTGCGCTACGCTTTCTCAGCGCTGTTGATCGGAGTCGCCACCGCCTTCTGGCCCGCCGATTCGGTCGGCCATCTGGTGCTCGGCATCGGCCTTGGCCTCTCGGTCGCTTTGCTGGCTGGCTATGCGCTACGCACCCTCTCCATCCCGCGCTGGGCCACGCTGCCGCTGGCGCTCTTGCTGTTCCTGACGATCGTCTCCGGCACCAATGGCGGTCTCGCGCCCGTCGGCGCAACGCTCGACACGGTCGGGATCAGCCTTGGCAAACGCCGGGTCACGCTGCTCAGCCTGCTGTCGATCGCCGCCACTTGCGTCGCGCTGTTCGCGCTCGTCCGCCTAGCCAACAAGCTGATCGGCCGATCGATTAGCCAGGCGGATGGCTTCGACCCCACCCAGAAGCTGCTGGCGCAGAAACTCGCCGCCATCGCCATCATCATCGCCGCCTTCTTCATTGGCGTCGACATGCTCGGCATCGACCTCACCGCCTTTGCCGTCTTTTCCGGCGCGCTGGGCCTCGCGGTCGGCTTTGGTCTGCAAAAGACGTTCGGCAATCTTATCGCGGGCATCATCCTGCTGATGGACCGATCGATCAAGCCGGGCGATGTCATCGTCGTGGGGGAGAGTTTCGGCTGGGTGAACAAGATCGGCGTGCGCGCCGTCAGCGTCATCACCCGCGACGGCAAGGAACATCTGATCCCGAACGAGAATCTGATGACGCAGGAGGTGGAGAACTGGTCCTATTCCGACCGCAATGTCCGCGTCCGCATTCCCGTCGGCATCGGCTATGACAGCGACCTCAAGCTCGCCCAGGCGCTGATGCTGCAAGCCGCAGCAGAAAGCCCGCGCGTGCTGCGCAATCCCAAGCCCAATGTCTGGCTGACCGGCTTTGGCGAAAGCCGCGTCGAACATGACATATTGGTGTGGATCAGCGACCCGGAGGGCGGCGTCGGCAATGTGAAGTCCGACGTGTTGGGCCGCGTCTGGCAACTCTTCCGCGACAATGGCATCACCATTCCCTATCCGCAGCGGGTCATCCATGGTGCCGCCGAACTACCCCAAAAGCCGTAACTTTGCGGGGTCGCTTCCATCGTCGCGCGCGCCTATATCAACTCCATGAACCTCGTCCTGCTCCTGCTGATCTTCCTCGCCACCGTTGTCGCTATGGAGGGCTTCGCCTATGTCATGCACCGCTGGATCATGCACGGCCCCGGCTGGTTCCTGCATGCCAGCCACCATCGCCCGCGCCTTGGCCGATGGGAAGCCAATGACCTCTATTTCGTGATCTTTGCTCTGCCTTCCATCCTGCTGCTGCTGGGCGGCGTGCAATGGGGCTGGGGCGGCTGGGCGACGGCTATGGGCGCCGGGATCGCCGCCTATGGTGCCATCTATCTCGGCTTCCACGACATCATCGTGCATCAGCGTGTCAAAAACCGCTATGTCGCGCGCTCACCCTATATGAAGCGGATTGTCCAGGCCCACCGCCTGCATCATGTGGTCGAAACCAAGGAAGGCACGGTCAGCTTCGGCTTTCTCGTCGCCCCCCGCCCGGAGGAGCTGAAACGCGAACTCGCCCGCCGCAGCCGGGCGGGCGTGCGCGCGCCTTCCGCTGCCGATCCGGTCACCCCGGCAGGTCAAGCCCCGCCACGTTGAACGAGAAAGGCGCGGTGTTGTTCTGCGGGCCGACCACCAGATCGACCTTCATCGTCTTGGCCTTCTCGATGACGTCATAGGCATTTTGCGACGGCATGATTTCGATGCCGTCCTTGGCATCGGTCATCCGTCCTTGCCAGCTATGCGTCTTGCCATCATCGCCCGTCGCGCTGACCGTGCAGGCCGACAGGTCGCACTGAAAGGGCGCGCCGACCAATTTCACGGTCACGGTCTTTTCGCCATTGCTCATCGGCTGCACCAGCAACACGGCGAAAGTGTCGGGCGCCGTCATGGTCGCGACCGTATTGGCGCTGCCGATATAGGCGACCTTCGCAGCCTCGCCGGTCCCGCCTTCATATTTCCATGCCTGGCCGATCTGCTCGCGCTGGCTTGGTTCTTCGGGTTCCTGCGAGCAGGCGGCCAGCAATGCCATGGCCGTCATCATCAATGGGATGCGCATAGGCTCTTGTCCTTCCATCTGGTTACGGAAGGACAATGGTCAACGCCCCATGCGGGTTGCAGCGTTCAGCCGGTGTAGCGACCAGCCGTTTGCCGGATAAGCGCAATCATGTTGGGAATACCCTGCGTCCGGTTGGAACTGAGCTGATTGCGCAGATCAAAGGGGGCCAGCGCGTCTTCGATATCCGCCGCGGCGATCGCGGCTGGCGGCTGGTCCTGCACCGTTTGCAGCACCAGAGCGATGATCCCCTTGGTGATCGCGGCATTGCTGTCCGCCAGGAAATGCAGCCGTCCATCGTCCAGCACAGTCGGATAGACCCAGACCGCGGCCGAACAGCCGCGCACCAGCGTCGCATCGGTCTTGAGCGCGTCCGGCATCGGCTCAAGCGTGCGGCCAAGGTCGATCAGCAAGCGATAACGGTCATCCGCATCGAGAAACTGATATTCTTCTTGGATATCGGCAAGTTTAGTCATGCCCGCCCCTATAGGGGGAAAAGGACGGCAGGTAAGCCCCCCTCTTGGTCAGGCCGCCACCCAATCCTTGCGCAGCGCCCGCCCGCCCAGCGCCATGAACAGCCCGGCGAGCAGATAGAAGCCAAGTGCCGCGACGATGGCGTAACGCAGCGCCTCGATCCCATAAGCCGGGGTCAGCGCGTCGGACAAAGCGCCGACGAACCAGCTTCCAAGCCCCAGCCCCACCAGATTGTTGATCAGCAGGAAACTCGCCGCCGCACTGGCGCGCATATGGGCGGGGACCAGATGCTGCACGGCGGTCAGCACCGGGCCGAGCCAGACATAGACCAACGCCTGCGGCACCAAGAACAGCGCGAAAGCGACGCCGACGCTATCGGAGAGCACCCCGATGACGAACAGCGGCATACCAACCACATAGCTGATCGCGGGAACCCAGGCATAATAGGCCTTGTCCTTGCCACCCATCGCGTCACCCAGCCAACCGCCCAGCAGCACGCCCGCGACCCCGCCGATGAGCAGCAGCCCGCCCAGAAACTGGCCCGCGCCCATCAGATCGAGGCCGAAGCTGCGCATCAGCAGGCTGGGCAACCAGAAAGCGACGCCATAGCCGCACATCGAACTGCACGCCGCACCCACCGCGAGGAACCAGAAGCTGCGTTTGGCCGCCAATATGCCGAACACCGCCGAAACCGGGGCAGCGTCGCTGGCTTGCACTGGCCGCACGGGTTCCCTCACCACCAGGCGAAAGACAGGCGCGATCAAAAGGCCAAGCAGGCCGACGACGATGAAGGCTGTGCGCCACTCCACGGTCTGGGCGATATAGCCGCCGAGCAGCACGCCGCCCGCCGAGCCCAGCGGAATGCCGAGCGAGTAAATGGACAGCGCCCGCGCCCGCTGATGCGCCGGGAAATAGTCGGAGATCACCGCATAGGATGGCGCGACCCCGCCCGCTTCGCCCACGCCCACGCCGATGCGGCACAGGAATAATTGCATGAAATTGCCCGCCAGCCCGCATAGCGCCGTAAATCCGCTCCATACCGCGAGACTGACGGTGATGACCCAGGTGCGGCTGGTGCGATCGGCCAGCAGCGCCAGCGGGATCGCCAGCGTCGAATAGAGCAGCGCAAAGGCGATACCGCCTAGCGCCCCCAATTGCGTATCGCTTAGCCCCAGCTCCGCCTTGATCGGCCCGGCGAGGATGCCGAGGATCTGCCGGTCGAGGAAGTTGAAGGTATAGACCAGCAACAGCATCGCCAGCACGACGCCGCGATAGGCGGGGGAAGCAGGGGGGGCGGATCGGTCGGTCATAGGGCTTTACCCATCTCCGTTCAGTTCGAGCTTGTCGAGAACCGTTGCGCAAGGGTTCTCGACAGGCGCGAACCGAACGGAGATCGGGTGGAGA
This sequence comes from Sphingobium sp. KKT206, assembly GCF_055640555.1. NCBI lineage: Bacteria > Pseudomonadati > Pseudomonadota > Alphaproteobacteria > Sphingomonadales > Sphingobiaceae > Sphingobium > Sphingobium sp. KKT206. The sequence continues at coordinate 3,261,969 of NZ_CM145764.1, read as the reverse complement.
TCAGAACTTCACCGTCCCCGTCAAAAACACCTGCCGGGGATTGCCATAAAAGGCGGTCAGCGTGCCTTCACGGCCGAGCGAAGGGGTGGGGAAACCAGCGGCATTGTTGATGATGGCGCCTGTCACTGCGTTGGCCGCGACGAAGGTATAGCCTGACGTCTTATATTCCTTGTCCATCAGATTCTTGCCATGCAGGCCCAGCGTCCAGCGATCGTCAGGCGCGGTATAGACGATGCTGGCGTCCCACAGCGCAAAACCCTTCTGGTCGATATAGGGGTTGGGAATCTCGAACTGATAGGTCTTGCTGCGCCACGACACGCTGCTGGCCAGATAGAGGCTGCCAGCGCCCACCGGGGTCGAATAGCTCATCGTGCCGCTGGCGGTCCATTTGGGCGTATTCTGCACTTCGCGATTGGCCGCCACATCGGTCGGCACGCCGCCGATGTTGGTGATATATTCGCGATATTCCGCGTCGATATAGCCGACCGCGGTCGCCAGGTTCAGCCGATCGCCCGGCGTCATCAGGTCGCGGCCCAGCCGCGCGGTGCTTTCAAACTCCAGCCCCTTGAACCGGGCCTTGCCCGCATTGGACACCACGCCGCAGAAGGAGGGCGTGGCGACGCCGCCGACGCTGACGGTGCAGGCAACCGATCCCGGAATCTGCACATCCTTATAATCGGCATAGAAGCCCGCGACCGCGACATAGAGCGCGCCGTCGAGGAAATTGCCCTTATAGCCGACTTCATAGCTATCGACCTGTTCGGGCGCGAAGCTCAGGAAAGACGCGATTTCATCGTCCTGCCGGATGCCGTCGCCATTAAGGTCAGGCGCATTGGTGCCGACGCCGCGCGGATCGAAGCCGCCGCCCTTGAAGCCCTGCGAGAAGCTGGCGTAGATGTTATGATCGGGCGTCGGCTTGTAGCTGATCGAGACGCGCGGGGTGAATTTCTTATATTCGCGCTCGCCGTTGAAATTGGTGCTGGGCGCACCGAACGCCACGCCCGCGCCGCCGAACAATGGCGACCCGCCACCCAGATAATTTTGCCGCAATATGTCGGCCCGGCGCTTGTCCCAGGTGTAGCGGCCACCGGCCGACAGGCTGAGCTGTTCCGTAATGTCGAAGGTAAAGTCACCGAACACGGCATAGGTTTCGGTGTCCACATCGGCCTGCGTATAGGCGGTCAGCCCCGCAACCGTCGTGAACAAGCGCACGTCGAACGCGGTGTCGGCCTTGGCATCAAGATAATAGAAGCCGACCATGCCGTGCAGCGGCCCCTGATCGTAGAGCAGCTGGAATTCCTGGCTCAGCTGCTCGTTGAAGTAGAAGGCGGGCACGTCGACATCGACCGCAGGCAGCGCATCGAAATCAATGGGCGAGGCGCTGTCATCCTTGCGCCAGGCGCTGATCGACCGCAGCGTGACCGCGTCGCTCAGTTCCGCCGTGATGTTCATGGAAAGTCCATAGGACTTCACATATTGCTTGGGATCAACCAAGCCGCCGCGCGTGTCGAACACGTCGTCCAGCACCGGCGCGCCCGACACTTGGCCGGGGATCAGTCGATGGCCACCCCGCGCGCTGCTATTATCCTTGGTATAATCGCCGGTGATGCGCATCAGCACGGGCTGGCCATAGCCACCCATTTCAAAGGTGGCGCGGCCCGCCCAGATATCTTTATTGTAATTTTCATCGCCGGTGGTGAGATTGTCGCCAAAGCCGCCGCGCGACAGCCGGGCAAAGGCCCCGCCGACACGGATCAGGTCGCTCAACGGTGCCGACACGCTGATGATACCATCGGCCTGGTCGTAGCTGCCATAGGTGCCCTTGAGCTTGAGCGAAAATTCCTGCGGCAGCATCTTCGTCACATATTTGACCGCACCACCAATGGTGTTGCGCCCATAGAGCGTGCCCTGCGGCCCGCGCAGTACCTCGATCCGCTCGACATCGTAAATGTCGAGGATCGCGCCCTGCGGCCGGTTGAGATAGACATCGTCGAGATAGATGCCCACGCCCTGTTCGAAGCCCGACACCGGGTCTTGCTGGCCCACGCCGCGAATGAAGGCGGTCAGCGTCGAATTGGTGCCGCGCGAGGCTTCCAGCGTGGTGTTGGGGGTCATGTTGGCAAGGTCGGTAATATCGATCGCCCCGCCCCGTTCCAGCGCTTCGCCCGAAAAGGCACTGACCGCGATCGGCACACTGACCAGCGTTTCCTCGCGGCGACGGGCGGTGACGACGATCGCGCCCTCCTCCTCGACGGACGGGACGGCGGCGTCCTGCGCAAGGGCAGGCAAAGCCAGCGCGCCGCTCCAGGCGGCGGAGGCAAGGGCTATGGCGCGGATGCTGAAATGGGCCTTCATGGTCGGTCCTCTCCTGAAAATGCGGTGCCCGGTCTGCCGGATCACTTTGCGTTGTCCGATTCGATAATGAAAGTTGAACCATCTTTCAACTTGAAATAGAGAGGCGGAGACAAGGCCGGTTCAGTGCGGCAAAAAGAGCACAGATTTTCGCAAGGAGTGGACATGGCCGAAGACGCCGCTGCCAAGGACGACAAAACGCCGCGCACCGCCAGGGGTGAGCGAACTCGCCGCGCATTGCTGGCGGCGGCGGCGGCTGAATTTGGCGAAAAGGGCTTTCACGACGGCTCGATTAGCGGCATCACCCGCCGCGCGGGCTGTGCGCTGGGCAGTTTCTACACCTATTTCGATAGCAAGGATGATATCTTCCGCGCGCTCGTCGCCGACATGTCGGGCCAGGTGCGCGATTATGTGTCCCCGCGCATCGCCGACGCCCGCGACGGGATCGACGCCGAGCGGATAGGCCTACTCAGCTTCCTGGAGTTTGCGCGCGAACATAAGGAAATCTATCGCATCATCGACGAAGCGGAGTTCGTCGACCAGTCCGCCTACCGCGCCCATTATGAAAATACCGCATCCCGCATGACGACCCGCCTCACCAAGGCGGCGGCGCGCGGCGATATCCGCGCCGATGTTGAGGAAGTCCATGCCTGGGCGATCATGGGCATGAACGTGTTTCTGGGCCTGCGCTTTGGCGTTTGGGACGACAGCCGCCCGGCTGAGGAGGTCGCCGCCATCGCCAATGCATTGGTGGAACGCGGCATCGGCACGAAAGCCTGATCATCGCCCCGATTCCGAGAAGGAGAGCGGCCCGCTATTATGCATCCCCATGCTGGACCGCAGCATGTCCGCCCAGTCCGACCCGGCGCACAGACCGATCATGCCGGGCGCATCCCACTTCGCCAGGATAGGCGCGATTTGCGATCGTGCCATGGGGCGCCCGAACAGGAAGCCCTGACCGACATCGCACCCCTTGACCATCAGATGCGCCGCTTGTGCAGCCGTCTCTATGCCTTCGGCGACCGTCGTTATGCCCAGATTTTTCGCCAGGTCGATGACCGCCCCGACAATAGCGGCATCACCCGTTTCCGCGGCATTGAGGCGCGACACGAAAGACCGGTCGATCTTGATCGTGTGAACCGGAAATTGTTGCAGGTGCGTCAGCGACGCATAGCCCGTACCGAAATCATCCAGGGCAATCGTCACGCCCGCCGCGGCCAATGTCTCCAGGCAATTATGGACCCGATCGGACAATTGCCCCACGAACACGGTTTCCGTGACCTCCAGTTCCAGCAGGCTGGCGGGCAGCCCCAGCTTGTGCATCCGCCCCAGGATGCGATCGACGAAATCACCCCGGCGGAAGTCGCCCGGTGCGCCGTTGAACGCGATCCGCCCAAAGGCGAGGCCCTGGTCGCGCCAGGCGACCATATCCGCCATGATGCAATCGAGCATCCGATCGGTCAGCCGGACGGCCAGATCCGCGTCTTCGAACGCCGCGCGGATTGCGCCGGGCGGCTGAAGCCCCTGCTGTTGATCATGAATGCGCAGCAAGGCTTCGAAACCCTCCAGCGCCCCGGTACGCAGGTTCACCTTCGGCTGGTAAAAGGGGATGATATGGTCGTTGGTCAGGGCCGCCCGCGCCTTGGTCAACATCGCCTTTTCCATGTCCACCGCTTCGCGCATGGCGGGCGTGAAGCCCCGTATCTGACCTGGTCCCTCGCTCTTGGCGGCATAGAGGGCCAGGTCCGCGCATTTATGCAGTTCTTCGGCGTCCAACCCATCCCGAAACGCCAGCGCGCCACCCGCGCTCAGGCTGACATCGATATGGCGTCCATCATGCAACAGGGAACCGGTCAGGCTGCCCATGATAGTGTCGACGGTTTCCTGTCGTGCCTGTTCCGGGGTCAGTCCCGGCAGGATAATCGCGAACTCGTCCCCACCCAGACGCGCCAAAGTCGCGCCGACCGGTAAACGCTTGCTCAGTTTGGCCGCCACGTCATGCAGCACCGCATCACCCGCATGATGGCCCAGCGTGTCGTTGATGGTCTTGAACCGGTCGACATCCAGCACGATCAGGCCGACGCATTGCCCCTGTCGGCGCGCGTCGTCCAGCGCCTCGTCCAAGCGCTCGGCGAACATCGCGCGATTGGGCAGTCCGGTCAGGGCATCATGCGACGCCGACCATTTGAGCTTGGCCTCATATTGCAACTGCGCGGTGACATCATGCAGAGAGCCCAGCAGACGGATCGGCTTGCCATCCTTGTTGCGCACGACATAGCCCCGCGCGACGAGGTTGAGATAGCGCCCATCGGCTGCGCGAAATCGGAATTGTTCGACCCATTGGTTGAAATGCACGTCCTCCAGGCTGGCGAGATTATCGACCACGCGCTTTTGATCGTCTGCATGGATATGGTCGACCCACCATGACCGGGACGTGCCCGTGCGGGTTTCGGCATAGCCCAGAACATCGAAAGCGGCCTCGCTCCAATCGATCCGATCCTGTTCAAGTGAGCAGTCCCAGATGATGTCGTTGGTCGCCCGCGACGCGAGGCGATACCGCTCTTCGCTTTCTCTCAGCGCATTTTCCGCTTTGACCTGATCATCGATATCCTCCAGCGTGCCATACCATTTCAGGATGGTGCCATCTTCACCGCGACGCGGCTGCGCGCGGGCGCGATGCCAGCGATACACGCCACTGCGGTCGCGCAAACGATAGCGCACATCCACCGCCGAGGCATCGGGTGCGCTCGTCGTTCGGTGCCACAGGTCGAGAACCGGGGGAAGATCGGCGGGATGGACAGCGCCCGTCCACCCGCTGCCCAAGGCATCCGCCGTCGGCATGCCGGTCACCGCCTCCCATTTGGGACTGAGTTCGAGGATGGCGCCGGCAGCGTCGCTGATCCACGGCATTTGCGGATTGAGGTCGACCGAATAGCGATAATGGTCTTCACTCTGCCGAAGCGCGGCGACCAGCGCGCTCATTTCGGACCGCGAGATCAAAAGCTTGCTGAACGCCGACTGGCTGGTCGCGAGGGTGCGCACGATAACGGCGGCGATGATGAGGAAAGTGACACCGATCCCAATAAGGTAGACGTCGGACGATGTCAGCAGGCACAAAGTGACCGGCGCCGCACCGAACAGCAGGACAAATCGGCCGGCCACGGGCAAGGATTGCAAGCAATAACAACAGCTGATCGAGCCAACGAACACATAGAGCGCAACCGATGTGATCCGGTCGGTCGCCACTTCATTGAGCAGGAACAACCCCCACGCCCCGAACGCGGCGCTCAGGACCGCCGACATGACGATGGTCCCGGCAAGATGCCGCCGCATCTTGCTTGGGGAGGGCACGCTCCTCTTGCGCGCCATCCACAGGAAACCCCGGACGACGATAATGACGGACAGGGTGGCCGGAACGCTGAGGCTCAGCCAGACCGGCACATCGCCATAGGTCACCATCGCCAGGCAAAAGACGTTGATGAACATCAAGGCGTACATCAGGGGAATCTGCCCCGTCAGCGCCTTATACTGCTCGTGCAACGCCACCTGCGATTTTTCGGCAATCCGTCTGAACCGAGCAAATACCATATATGCGCACCAAGCTCTCCCTCGTTATATATAGGAGCAACCTGTTAACAAACGCATAGAGCCAGCAATATCGAACGTTCATGCAGGACGCATGGTCGATGCGCGTGAGCGTCCCGCTATCTGATCATATTTATTGGGGGGAGCGTAAAAATGGTGCCCGGAGACGGATTCGAACCGCCGACACAGCGATTTTCAATCGCTTGCTCTACCAACTGAGCTATCCAGGCACAGCCAACTGCGGAGTGTTCCGCCCGATGGAGGCGTGCCTATAGGCGTCAATCCTGTTCGCTGTCTAGCCCATAATCGCCGATTTTTTGCGTGTCATCCTCGGCGGGTGGCCCGGCGACGCGATAACCTTCGCCAAGCCATTGCAGCAGGTCGCGGTCGCGACAGGCGGCGCTGCAAAAGGGGCGCGTGTCCGCGCTGGCGGGCTTTTTGCAGACCGGACAGGCGGCGGCTTTAGGCGACATGGCCACCCGCGATCGCGAGGGTGGCATCGGCCTGCATGCTGATCGCACCGCCGCGACGCTTGGCAAGCTGTTCGATCCAGTTGGGCCGCTTGTGCAGATAGTCGATGATGGCGGGCGCGGCGACCAGCGTCGCGGGACCACCCTGGCCATGCCGTTCGGCGCGGCGCAGCAGCGCCAGTGCAGCGGTCGCCACCGGATCTTCGCGCAACAGCTCCATCAGGTTCGCGCGCTCGCGGCGGCGGATGATCTGAACGAAGCCGAAGCCGTTGACCGCCGTGCGCTCGAAGGGGAGCGGCAGATATTTGTCGATCTGGGCGGCGGCGATGATCCGCTCGTCCTTGTTGTTCATCGTCGGCAGGTCGATGCCGATCGATCCGCTCAGGCCCATGCGCCGCACTGTTTGCGCCGCCAGCTTCGCGCCCTTTGGCCCCAGCTGCGCCGGCGGCAGCGACCCGTCAATGTCGATCAACAACATGGCAGGCGTTAGATAGAGGCGCAGCGCCGCGGCTTCGGTGCCGACTTCGCCGCTGATCGCTTCTTCCATCAGCTCGCTCCAGCCATGGGCTTCCAGCCGGTCTTCCTCATGCGCGGGGCAGGGGACAACAGGGACGCCGGTGGCGCGGATGCGCTGGAGCAAGGTGGGGCCAGCCTGCGCCTTCATACCCGGCTGGGTGCTGCGGCCCTTGGCGCGCTTGGGGCGGCCTTCTTCGGGGATGGCTTCGCGCAGGATTTCGACCAGCAGGTTCGCGCCTTCCGCCAGCCGGGGCGGGATCGGTTCGATCAGCACTTCCTCGCCGCTGATCAGGCGGACAATGCCGCGCTTCTTGGGAATGACCGTGGTGATGAGTTTGCCCTGCATCACCGCACCGGCGCGCGCGGCATCGCCCTCGCGCTCGATCAGCGCCTCGACCAGCTTGCCCTTTTCGATCAGCGCGGCACGGGCCTCGCCAATGCCTTCTTCATAAAGCCACTCGGCCATGTCGGTTCCTAATCGAGGGGATGGCCCGCTGCCTTGAGCAGCGTGCGGGTTTCGTAAAGCGGCAGACCCATGATTGCGCTATGGCTGCCCTGAATCGCGCGGATCAGCCCGGCGGCTTTGCCTTGGATGGCATAGCCACCCGCCTTGCCGCGCCATTCGTCGCTGGCAATATAGCGGTCGATCTCCGCCGCCTCCAGCCGCTTGAACGTCACGATATTGGTCGACAGCCGATGCCGTGCGACGCCCGCGCCGTCGATCAGCGTGATGGCGCTCAGCACGCGATGGCGACGGCCCGACAGCAGCGTCAGGCAAGCGCGCGCCTCCGCCTCGCTTTCCGCCTTGGGCAAGATGCGCCGTCCAGCAGCCACCACCGTATCGCCCGACAGAACCAGCGCGCCGTCATGGCGTGCCGCCACCACCACCGCCTTTTCAGCAGCGATCCGCGCGGCATAGAGCGCGGGCAGTTCGGCTTTGCGGGGCGTTTCGTCCAAGTCGGCGGGATCGACCGCGTCCGGGACAACGCCGATTTGCCCCAGCAGCGCGAGCCGCCGGGGGGATGCCGAAGCCAATATGAGTCGCATCAGATACGACTTATTTGAAACGGTACGTGATCCGACCCTTGGTCAGGTCGTAAGGGGTCAGCTCGACAAGCACTTCGTCACCCACCAGCACGCGGATGCGATTCTTGCGCATCTTGCCAGCGGTGTGGCCGAGAATTTCGTGGTCATTTTCAAGCCGGACACGGAACATGGCGTTGGGGAGAAGCTCCACAACCTGTCCGCGCATTTCAAGCAGTTCTTCTTTCGCCATAATATCCCAAATTCGCAAAATCGCGCCGCCATAGCGCCAAACTGCGCAAAATGGAAGTCACGCTTTCACGCCGAACCGATCCCCTGCCGCGATGAGCGCTGCGAAGATGTGATCGAGCTGGGTTTCATCCAGGCAATAGGGCGGCATGAGGTAGATGCTGTTGCCCAAGGGCCGCAGCAATATGCCCCGCTCTAGGAAGAAGGCCCGGAGCCGGGGTGCGAGGTCCGACAGATAGCCCGCATCCGGCGCGATCAGATCGATCGCCGCGATTGCCCCCAGTTGCCGCGGATTGGCGAAGGCGGAATGCTGCGCCAGTTCTGCCAGCCGCGTCGCGATGCCATCAGCCAGCGCGGCGATCCGGCTCAGCACATCCTCCTCGCGCCAGACGGCGAGATTGGCGACCGCCGCCGCGCAGGCGATGGCGTTCGCGGTATAGCTGGACGAATGGTAGAAAAGCCGCGCCCTGTCGGTCGAGCGATGCGCCTCGAAGATCGGCGCGGTCGCCAGCGTCGCCGCCAGCGGGATCGCGCCGCCGGTAATGCCCTTCGCCACCGCCATGATGTCGGGCACGACCCCTGCCTGTTCGCAAGCGAACAGCGTGCCGGTGCGGCCCCAGCCAGTCATCACTTCATCGGCGATGAACAATACATCGTGGCGGCGGCAGATCGCCGCCATCTCGCGCAGGATCGAGGGCGGGTAGACCAGCATACCGCCTGCGCCCAGGATCAACGGCTCGACGATGAAGGCGGCGGGCTTTTCGCGGCAAGCGGCATCAAGCGCATCGAGGCAGACCTGCTCCTGGCCCGGTGCCGGGAACGGAATCGTCCCGACATCGAACAGCAACGGCGTCCAGGCAGCATTATAGACGCCCCGCTCGCCGATCGACATCGTGCCGATCGTATCGCCATGATAGCTGTGGTCCAGCACCAATATACGGCTGCGCGCCTCGCCCAGTCCGTTCAGCGCCCGGTTGTGCCAATAGCCGAGCGCCATTTTCAGCGCCACCTCGACCGCGGTGGAGCCGCTGTCGGAATAGAAGACATGCGCGAGACGGGGCTGATCGGGCGCGTGCGGCGCCAGATCGATCAGGCCACGCGCTACTTCCTCGGCGGGCGCATGGGTGTAGCCCGCGAAGATAAGCTGATCGAGCTGCCCCGCCTGCGCCGCAATGGCGGCGGCAATGCGCGGGTGGCAATGGCCATGGGTCGTCACCCACCAGCTCGAAATCGCGTCGATCAACATGCTGCCATCGGCCAGATGCAACAGCGCACCCTCGGCGCGCACGACCTGGGGGATCGGCTCGTTCAGGCCATGCTGGGTGAAGGGGTGCCAGACAGGAGAAGTCATCGCATGTCTTTAGGCGAGAGCCGCCTGCAAGGCTATGGCTTCTCCGCGTCCGGCGCATCCACCGGCACGGCGGGCGGGATGACAACCGGCGGCGGCGTGACGCGCACCTCGACCCGGCGATTCTTCGCCCGGCCTTCGGGATCGTCGCTACCATCCTCCTTGGCATTGGGCGCGATCGGCCGGGTTTCCCCCAGAGCGACCAGCGTGATGCGCTCGGCCACCACGCCCTTTTCGAGCAGATAATCGCGCACCCGCTCGGCGCGACGGCGGGAAGCAACACGATTATCGCCATCGGTGCCCAGCGAATCGCTATGCCCACGCAGCGCGACAGTCCCGCCCGCCTGCATTGCTGGGGTCGTCATCAGCGCGTCCAGAGCGGCCTTCGCCCCATCGTCCAACTGGAGCGACAGGGCACCGAAGCCGATCAGCAATTCTTCCGGCTCGATCTTGGGTTCTTCCACCGTGGGCACGACTTCGGGGCGCAGGATGGAGCGTTGCGGCTCGACCATATTGTCCGCGCCATTGTCCGCCACGCCATTGTCGGCGATCACGTTATTGGCAGCCTCCTGCCCAGCGGGCGGCTGACACGCAGCCAGGCTCGCGCACAGGAGCAGCGCGGTTGGGGCCAATTTGGTCATTCTTCCTTTCCTTTCGATCGGATCGGGGCGGGCGGCACATAGGACAGGATGGTGTCGCCGGGCTGGGGCGTGGGACGCGACGCATGGGAGAAGAAACGCAGCGCCCCGGTCCGGCGCACCAGCAAGAGCATGTCGCCCTCCGGCGGCAAGGCGGCGCGGGCCGCTTCATAATCGAAATGTTCGCTGATCTTCGTCTTGCGGAAGGTCCAGCCTTGCTCCTCGCGTTCCACAATATCCTCCACGCCATGGCCCGACGTGAAGAGCGTCCGGCCGCGCAGCGATTCGGGCAAGGTGCGTGGGTCGTCATCATCGCTGGCGTCGCCCAGCTGATAGACATTATCGCGCCCGATCTCCGGCGCGAATTCGTTGCAGACGAGCGCGTTATAGGCCTCGTTGCCAGTCGCGGCGGCCAGCACCTGAAACTGGGTGAGGTCCAGCCGTTCCTCGGTGGCTTCGGACAAGATTTCGCCATGATAGGTGGGAATGCCCTTGTGCCGGGCCGGGGCCAGCCGCTGCCAGCTATTGTCGGCGATCGTCACGGGTATGTCGATCTGGCGCAACTGATCGGCCAACCCCAGACTGAAAGGCGTCGCACCGACGATCAATAGCCCCTGTTCCGATGCGCCGGTCACCTTGAGCAGCCGCGCGACCGCCTTGATCGAAAAACCGTGGAAAAGGATCGTCGCAATGACGACGGCAAAGGACAGGGTGACCAGGATCGAACCGTCGCCATAGCCGAGCCGGTCGAGCCGCAGCGCGAACAGGCCGGAAATGGCCACGGCGACGATGCCGCGCGGCGCGATCCACGCGACCAGCAGCCGCTCGTTCCAGGGAACGGGGGAGAAGGCAAGGCTGAGAAGGACCGTGGCTGGCCGTACCAGGAACAGCAGCGCCAGCAGGAAACCGATGAAGCGCCATTCGAACTGGCGCAAAACTTCAAGGTTGAGCGAGGCGGAGAGGATCACGAACACGCCTGAGATCAGCAGGACGGTGACATTCTCCTTGAATGGCTGAATGTCGCGCAGCGAATCGAAACGCATATTGGCAAGCGCCACACCCATGACGGTGACCGCCAGCAATCCGGTTTCCTGCTGGATCATGTTCGATCCGACAAAGACACCGATTACCGCGACCAGCAATATCGGTGCCTTGAGATATTCGGGCACATGACCGCGCGGAAAGGCCCAGCCGATCGCACGGGCGGCAAGCCAGCCGATCAGGCCTGCGATGACCGCAGCACCCAGCAGCGACAAGATGACCGACGCCAGCGTCCCGCCCTCGCCCGCCCGACGCAGATATTCATAGGTCACGACGCCAAGCAGCGCCCCGACCGGATCATTGACGATCGCTTCCCATTTCAGGATGGCGCGCGGCCGCGCCGCGACGTTGGACTGACGCAGCAAAGGCAGCACCACGGTCGGCCCCGTCACCACCAATATCCCCGCAAACAGGATCGCGACCGGCCAGACCAGCCCCGCGACGTAATAGCAGGCGATAGCGCCCAATACCCAGCCGATCGGCGCGCCGAGCAGGACGAGGCGGATCACCGCGCCGTCGGTCTTGCGCAATTCGCGGAAGTTGAGGCTGAGGCCACCTTCGAACAGGATCAGCGCGACCGCGATCGACACCATGGGTTCGAGCAGCTCGCCGAACACATGTTCGGGGTTGATGATGTGGAGAACGGGGCCGCCGATGACGCCCGCCGCCAGCATCAGCGCAATGGCGGGCCAGCCGGTGCGCCATGCGATCCACTGCGCGCCGATCCCCAATATGCCGATCAGCGCGATGGAAAGGGCCAGTTGCTGCATGGCGGGCACGATAGACAGACAGCGCGGCCGCCGTCACCCCCTGATATTTTTAACCGGTCGGGGAACCACCGGGCGGCGGGACGAAAAATGGGCCGATCGAGGACCGGCCCATCCGTCTTTCATCAGGGCTGCGGCTGCGCCGGGGCAGCCGGCGCGGCGGCCTGAATGCGCTGCTGAAGCGCGGGGTCGGTGGCGGCAGCTTGACCGATCTGGTTGAACTTTTCAGGCGGCAGGCCCGACGCCTGCAACGCGGCGAGCATCTTGGGCTGCTTCTCGGCGGCCGGGATCGACGCATCCGCCTGGATCTTCGTCACTTCGGTGGCAGCAGCGGCAAATTGCTGGATGTCGCTGTCGCTAAAATTGCTGGCTCCGGCGGCGGGTGCTGCCGGGGAAGCTGGTGCCGCAGGGGCAGGCTGCGTGGTCTGCGCCGCGAGCGGGGCAACCGCGAAAAGAGCGGCCGATGCGAGGCCAGCCTTGAGGGCGTGGGAAAGGGTGAGGCTCTTCACAATGCGTCTCCTTGAACTGATAACCCGTCAGAAACTGTGGACAACGCATCGGCATGGGAAGGCCCGTTCCGTCGAGCCGTGGCATAAGGCGGACGACGTTCGGGTTCCCGACAGTTCGTCCTTTTTGAACAACGGGCCGTCAGCCGCCACTATCGTTGCGACCTTGCAACAAGTTTGCGCCGACTCCGAAAACCGGGGTCGGCGCACGCTCGTCATCACCAGATTTTGACGCGCTCCATGGGCTCCAGATAGAGCTTGCCACCCGGCGCAGGCTTGAACGCCTCATACCAGCTATCGAAATTGCGCACGATATCGGCGCGATATTGCGACGGCGCGTGCGGATCGGTGACCAGCCGCTGGCGCAGATTGGCCTCGCGATAATTGCGCCGCCACACCTGCGCCCAGCCCAGGAAGAAGCGCTGGTCGCCGGTCATGCCGTCGATCACCGGCGCGGGCTTGCCGCCCAACGAGGCATGATAGGCATCGAGCGCGACCGCCAGACCACCCAGATCGCCGATATTCTCGCCCAGCGTGAACGCCCCCTTCACATGCGCGCCGGGGAACGGCTCATAGGCGTCATATTGGGTGACCAGCTTGTCGGTCAGCGCCTTGAAATTGGCGACATCGGCGTCGGTCCACCATTGGTTGAGCTTGCCGGTCTCGTCATATTTCGCGCCCTGATCGTCGAAATGATGGCTCAGTTCATGGCCGATCACCGCGCCGATACCGCCATAATTGACCGCCGGGTCGGCGTTGGGATCAAAGAAGGGCGGTTGCAGGATCGCGGCGGGGAACACGATCTCGACCATGCCGAAATTGGCATAGGCGTTGATCTCCATCGGCGTCATGCCCCATTCCCAACGATAGATGGGCTTGCCCAGCTTCCCGATATTATAGTCGAAATCGAACTGATTGGCGCGCATCGCATTGCCCAGCAGATCGTCGCGCTGGATGGCGAGGCCATCATAGTCGCGCCATTTGTCGGGATAGCCGATCTTGGGGGTGAAGGCCGCCAGCTTCTTGTGCGCACGCGCCTTGGCGGTGTCGCTCATCCACGGCAGGCCGTCGATGCGACGTCCCATGGCGGCGATCACATTCTTGACCAGCACATCCATCGCCGCCTTGGTTTCGGGCGGGAAATATTGCGCGACATAGACTTTGCCGACCTCTTCGCCGAGTGAATCCTTGAGGAAATCGACGCCCCGCTTCCACCGCGCCTCACGCTCTGGCGTACCTGACAGGGTGGTGCCGTAAAAGGCGAAGTCGGCATTGGCGATGTTGTCGGGCAGTTTGTCGGCATAAGCATGCAGGCTGCGCAGCAACAGCGCGTCCTTCAGCACGGCGATCGGCGTCTTGGCGATCAGCGCCGCCTCGCCGGTGATGGCGGAGGGTTGGGCGACGAGCAGGTCGGTCGGCGTCAGGCCATTCGCCTTGAAATAGGCGGCGAAGTCGAAGCCTGGCGCGGCCTTTTGCAGGGCGGCCAGCGTCAGCTTATTATAGGTCTTGTCCGCGTCGCGGCTGTCGATCTGGGTCCAGTGGACCTTGGCCACTTCCGTCTCGAACGCCATCAAGGCGGCGGCGCGCGCCTTGGCGTCTGTTTCACCCGCCAGCGTCAGCATCGTCTCCAGATGCGCGACATAGGCGGCGCGGATCTTTGCCATTTCCGGCTTTTCATCCAGATAATAGTCGCGATCGGGCAGGCCCAGCCCACCCTGGCTCATCGACAGAATATAGGTTTCGGGGTCTTTATCGTCCTGCCCGACATAGAATCGGAACGGGCCGCTGATCCCGGCGCGGGCAGCCTTGGCGGCGAGCGTCGCATAGCCCGCCTTGTCCTTCACGCCCTTGATTTCGGCCATCCAAGGCTTGATCGGGGCCAGCCCCTTGGCTTCGACCGCAGCGGTGTCGAGATAGCTGGCATAGGCCGCACCGATCTTGCTCGCCGGATCATCCTTCGCCGCGTCCAGGATCGCGCGGGTGCGGGTGCGCGACAATTCGTCGAGCGTATTGAACGCGCCATAGTTGGACTTGTCGGCCGGGATCGGCGTGTTTTTCGCCCAAGTGCCGTTCGCATAGTCGTAGAAATCATCGCCGGGCTTCACCGACAGGTCCATGCCGGCCGCGTCGAAGCCATAGCTGCCATAAGTGGGCTTGGCCGGGGCCGAAGCCGGAGCGGTTGTGGCGGGCTGTTGCGCATGGGCGATACCAGCGGTCAGGGCCAGTGCGGAGGCGGCAGCGCCCAGAAAGAGGTGTTTCATCAAAGCATCCCTTGCTTGAAGTGGGCGCATCGGACGCGCCCGGCATGACGGGGACTTGAACGCCTGTCCAACAAGCCTGTCCATGTCGTTGGTCGAATATTATCAGCCGTTGAAAGGATCGGAAAGCCGTATGTGCGCCGCGAACGCTTGCGCCAGCGCAGCCGGGCTCAGCGGATCAAGCAGCGGCAGGCGGCCAAGGCTGGGCACACCCGCCAGCAGCGGGATGATCCGCTCATTTTCCGCATGCGCCTCACCGATGAAGGCGATGCCCGCGATCGGCACGCCGCGCGCCCGCAGCGCCTCGACGCTGAGCAGGCTATGGTTGATCGTGCCGAGCGCGGTGCGCGCGCACAGGATGACGGGCTGGCCCCAATGGGCGAACAGGTCGGCCATCAGCAATGTCTCGCTGATCGGCACGAGTACGCCGCCCGCGCCCTCGACCACCAGCGGCCCATCGACCTGCGGCAGCGCCAGCCGGTCCAACGCGATCGTCACCCCGTCGATCCGCGCGGCAAGATGCGGCGAGGCGGGCGTCGCCAGCCGATAGGCTTCAGGCAGAATATGCGTGGCGGGCAGGCCGGACAGGCGGGCGACCTCTTCCTTGTCGCCATCGGGGTCGACCCCGGCCTGGATCGGCTTCCAATAATGCGCGCCCAACGCAGCGGCGAGGCCAGCGGCAAAGACCGTCTTGCCGATGCCCGTATCAGTGCCGGTGACGATAAGGACGCTCATCCCACGATCCTTTGCAATTCACGGCCGAGCGCGGCGATGTCGGCGCGGCCGACATTGAGAGTCAGCGATAGGCGCAGGCGGCTGGTGCCCGGCGGCACGGTTGGCGGGCGGATGCCGCGCACGTCGAACCCAGCGTCCTGCAAGGCCGCCGCCGCCGCCATGGTGCGCGCATCCGTGCCCAGGATGACCGGCACGATCTGGCTGCGCGGTGTGGGCAGGCCGAGCGGCGCGCAGATGGCTTCGGCGGCATCCTGCCGCAACGTCTTCAACCGATCGCGCAGGTCGCTCGCTTCCTCGATCCGGTCGAGCGCGGCGGACACCGCAACCGCCATCAGTGGCGAGGGCGCGGTGGAGAAGATGAAGGCGCGGGCGCGGTTGATGAGATAGTCGATATGCAGGCGCGGCCCGCAGATCAGCGCGCCTTCCACCCCCATCGCCTTGCCGCAGGTGTGAAGCGTGACGACATTGTGCAGCCCGTCCAGCCCGGCCGAAAGCCCGCGTCCACCCGGCCCGAAGACCCCGGTGCCATGGGCTTCGTCGAGCAGCAGCATGCCATGATGTTTGGCCGCCAGCTTGGCGAGATCGGCGAGCGGGGCCAGGTCGCCATCCATCGAATAGAGCGTTTCGACCGCGATCCAGATGCGGCCCTTGCCCCCTTCGGCGCGGAAGGCGGTGATCAGGTCGGCAAAGCTTTGCACATCATTATGGCGGGCGAAGACGGCGGCGGCCTTGCTCATGCGGATGCCGTCATGCGCGCTCGCGTGTATCAACTCGTCCGCAACGATCAGGTCGCCGCGCTGCGGCAGCGTGCCGAACAGAGCGAGATTGCCGACATAGCCATTGGCGACGAACAGCGACGCCTGGGTGCGGAAGAAATCCGCCGCCTTGGCCTCCAGCCCTTCATGTTCGGGCGCATTGCCGCGCAGCAGCCGCGATCCGCCCGACCCCACCGGCACGCCCCTTGCAATCGCATCCGCCACCGCCCCGGCGATGATCGGATCGGCGGCGAGGCCGAGATAATCGTTCGACGCGAAATCATGGCCCGACCGGGGCATCAGGCGACGCAACCGCCCGCGCGCGTCCAAAGCGGCAAGCTGTCTGGCGAAGGGTTCGGCGGTCATGGGCGGGGCTATAGGCCGCTCCCGAAAGGGGAGCAAGCCGCCGCTCAGCCCTCCGCCACCGCCGTCGACAGCCCCAGTCCCGGCACGCCGATCGAGCGTTTACCCGAAAAATCGGTGCGGGCGACGATGACGCCCAGTTTTTCCATATAGTCGATCAGGCGGCGAACGCGCCCCGGCGAACTGGTGCCATAGGCGCGGGCCAGGGCGGCATCGTCGGGGCATTGATGCCCCTGCATCGCGGCGCGCGCGATCAGCAGGAAGGGGGCGAGCATGTCTTCGGGCAGCGTGTCGGCGGCGCGCATCGCCGGTTCCCAGCGCGGGTCGGCCGCGTCCATCATCCCCGCCTGCGCCATGGCAAAGCGCTTGCGGAAGGCGGGCAGGTCCAGCGGCGGGGTGCGCAGCCCCTTCATCCGGCAGCGCACGCCGAAATCCTGGTACAAAGTCGACACGCTGGGGGCCGCATCGCCCAGATCAGCGACGATTTCTTCCAGCACCGCCATCACCACCGGCTCATTCTGGCCGAAATCCAGTTCGGGCGCGGCGGGCTTGGCCGAGGGCGAATCGGCCAGCGCGCGGATGATCTCTTCGGCGGGGCGGGGCGGCGGATCGGCGCGCGGCGAAGCGATGGGCGCTGCGTCCTGCGGTTCGGGGGCGAACAGCAATTCCTGAAAATCCTCGCCGCTCGTCACCGGCGGTGCCATCAGCTTGTGGGTGCCGCCGCGCGTGCTGGTGTGGACCGCGCCGATCTTCACCGACACCGGACGGCGGCAGATGGCCGGACCCAGCGCCAGGAAGCGCCCGCGCTCCAGGTCGCGGATCTGCTCCGCCTGCCGCCGTTCCATGCCCAGCAGGTCGGCGGCGCGCGCCATGTCGATGTCGAGGAAGGTGCGGCCCATCAGGAAGTTGGAGGCTTCGGCGGCGACATTCTTGGCGAGCTTCGCCAGCCGCTGCGTCGCGATCACGCCCGCCAACCCGCGCTTGCGCCCCCGGCACATCAAATTGGTCATCGCCGCCAGCGACACCCGCCGCGCTTCGTCGGACACGTCGCCAGCGGCGGCGGGGGCGAACATCTGCGCCTCATCCACCACCACCAAAGCAGGATACCAATGGTCGCGGGGCGCATCGAACAGGGCGTTGAGGAAGGAGGCGGCGCATTTCATCTGCGCGTCGATCTCCAGCGCCTCCAGGCTCAGCACCACCGAGGCGCGATGTTCGCGAATCCGCGTCGCCATCGTGACGATCTCGCGCTCATTATAGTCGCCGGCGTCGATCACCACATGGCCGTAGCGGTCGGCCAGCGTGACGAAATCCCCCTCCGGGTCGATCACCACCTGCTGCACCATCGGCGCGCTTTCCTCCAGCAGGCGGCGCAGGAGATGCGACTTGCCCGACCCCGAATTGCCCTGAACGAGCAGCCGGGTGGCGAGCAATTCCTCCACGTCGACCAGCACGGGCTTGCCGTGGCTGTCGGTTCCTATGCTGATGCTGGCGGTCACGCCCACCCCATGGCCCATGGGGGCGGGGGAGCGCAAGAGGGGTGCGCGGCGGCGACAGTGGCGCGCCGGTCGAGGATCGGGCGAAGTTCACACCGTCGTCGGCAAAATCGGGCCAATAGTAAAGGCGAGGGCGCTGTGAAGACCCGGTGAGGTTCGTGTTGGATCACGGTGAAGTCACGCCTGGGTCACGGTGGCGCGACAGGGGGATGGCGGGGGCGGGCCTTGTCGTCCGGCGACCATGCGGTTTGTAAATCTGGTCCTGGCGTGTCGAGCAACACCAATCCTCCCCTGGCAGGGGAGGTGGCAGGGCGAAGCCCTGACGGAGGGGTGTTGCCGTCTCGATAGCGGGACACCCCTCCACCATTCGCTTCGCGAACGGTCCCCCTCCCCTTCCAGGGGAGGATTTTGTTACCCGGTTCGCAAACCCCATCATCACCTCAGCGGCGCGACCGGCGGCGTGTCCGGCGCGAAGGGATCGGCCATGCACTGCGCATAATGGGCCAGCGCCCAGTCCCAGCTCTGGTCGAACATCGTCCCCGCCAGCCGCCGACGCAGGCGATGCGCGCTGGTGGGCGACATGCCGACGCTGCGCGCGGCGGTGGCGACGGTGCCGGTTTCGAGCAGGGCAACGAGGAAGCGCCGCTGCTTGTCGGGCGTCCAATGGGTGCGGCTGGCCGGGGGTGGCGGCGGCGGGGTGGGGTGCTGGTCCATCGGAAAGGATAAATCAGAGGATGTGCGAATAGGAAAGGGGGTTTTGTGGCGGGGTCATGGCTTTGGTCGGCTATTAACGGAACGCGCCGTTTGAAACTGACACCTTTCGAGATGGTTAGAGGATAGCGGTCTTTCACGAACACGCCCGGCGCGCCGCGCAGGGCACTCTTATTCTGAACCGCTCAAGAGAATATGTTACGCCAGACTTATCAGGCGGCTTATGACCCACGTGAGTGCGGCAGTCGATATGGCAACGTCCCCGGCCACGAAGACAGCTGCGAAAATCAATCCTCTTGGCGCAAGGGCGAATACGCCGGGTTCCACCAGAAGCAGAGTAGCCCCTAGGATTGAAGCAATTAGCAGCCAGAACATTGCGGCTTTAGAAGCAGCCGCAAGTTCCGAGAACGAGCTTGAGCCGCGCAGAAGGGCAAAGCGCTGGTCCGCTGTCAGGGCGTAGATCAAGGTGACGGCAGCGATGATGAAGCCCAGCAGTGACGACCCAACCGACAGCATCAACTCTGCCCCCTTCGTGAACGCCACGTGATCGCCCCGGAAGATCAAAGGCAAGCCCCACGCTGGGCCAAGCGACATGATCGCTGCCACGCTAAGGGCACCGCCAGTGTTATAGATCTTACGTGCTCGCCAATACGCCTTGCTCAATCCCATGGCAGTACGGCCCGGAGTGACTTCTGGAGTGCGTCCCGGCGCTGCATATACGCATCCTCAATCGCAATGAAAGCCGCCTCGCTGTCAACACTGCGGGCCTTCTTAGAAGACCGAACGAAGTTGACCTCGGCGACAAGAAAGTCTTCCAATAGGTTCAGAGTTCGCGGTCGGCGCGTGTGAGGATCGGTGCCGCGGATCTGGAGCGTCTCATATGCGTCGTCACTATCGACGTCTCGCATGGCTCGAACGAGAGCGAGGCCTAAATTCTTTAGGCGGCCATCAGAAGGGTCACGCGCGTTGAAGTAGAGCCCGAGTGTTTTGGATTGGTTGACTTGTCGCTGGGCCTCGAATGCATCCGCAAGGCTCCGGTCAGCTTGCCGCACAAGCGCGATGTTATCTGGAGGAATCTCGAGTTCGAGATATTTCACATTGTCCATATCCCTGATCACATCAGCCAGATCACGTTCGAACAATCTTTGAAACCGTGGCGTCGATGGAAGGTTGCGCCCCTTGAACATGAGATATTCGCCCAGCTTACGTATACGTGGCGCATCTCGGTTGAATTCCGCAGCAACAAAGCCATCGGAAAACACGACGATGTGGCAAACGTCGATCAGACCTGCGTCTTCCGCGATAGAAAGCGTCTTCTTGATGCCCTTGCGCTCTATCTCAGGAAGATTATCTCGTCGCGTACGACCGAATTCAAGCCGTAGCGGATATTCTAGAGAATGCGGCATAACGCTGAGGAGCGAATTGTCCGTTGCGTCGGGCTGGTAACGGCCTTGCTCCTCCCAAGGAAGGTTCTCAATCGCAGCCAAGGAGGCCGGCAAAAGCGGAAGAAACTCCTCGGCGTGTGAAACACGGAAAAAATGAATGCGCCTCGTGACAGTAAGGTCGCCATTATTTGCCATTCGTCGCCCCCGTATCACCGTACCGTCTAGGTTATCTTGTACTGGCCATAGCACAAGCCAAATGAGCTTCGACTAGCCGCCGATCTTCCCATCAATCCGTGGCGGGGCGCTCCCGATTGAACAGCCGCGTGTTGTGAGATAGTATGAAAAGATCATACCGACACGAGAGGCCGACCTATGGGCGCTTATGAACGCATGACCGTCGTGGTACCCGATCAGATGGCCGCGAAAATCCATGCGGCCGTCGAGGCTGGCGAATATGCTTCGGCCAGCGAGGTCGTGCGCGATGCGATGCGGTTGTGGAGCGAGCGGCGCGAATTTCGCCAGGAGGAATTGCTGGCGCTGCGGGAGGCGTGGGATCGTGGCAAGGCCAGCGGTGTCGCTGGCCCGCTCGACATGGAAGCCATCATCACGCGCGCGAAGGGCAAGAAGGCGGCTGCATCCGACAATGGCTGACATCATCGTCTCGCAGCAGGCGGATGATGATTTTGAACGACTATGGCGCACCATTGCGCTCGACAATGGCGGTGCCGCCGATCGCCTGTTCTGACGCCCCTGGAAGTCGGCGAGAAAGACCCTCACCGACTGCGACTAGGCAGCAGGCTGCCAAGTCTCCGTAGCCTCTCCCGCGAAGGCGGGAGAGGGCAAGGCGCGACATTCGCTTTGCCAATTGCCCCCGCCCCTACATCCTCCGCTTGACCCATTCCCTGTTGCAATGCAGCATCGCGTCCCATGGCGACTCTTTCCCCCTCCCCCTCCGCCCCTGCGATCACGCAGAATCCCGACATCCGCTTTCTGGGGCGCCTGCTGGGCGACGTGATCCGGGCTTATGGGGGGGAGAGCCTGTACAAACAGACCGAATATATCCGGTCGGCGTCGGTCGATCGGGCGCGTGGGGTGCAGGGGGCGGACCTGACCGATACCGGGCTGGATGCGCTGACGCTGGATGACACGCTCAATTTCGTGCGTGGGTTCATGCTGTTTTCGATGCTCGCCAACCTGGCCGAGGATCGGCAGGGCATCGCCGCCGAGCCGGGCGCGGATGTCGCGTCGGTGCTGGCGCGGCTGGAGTCGCATGGCATTGGCCGCGACGCGGTGCTGGACTTGCTGTCGCACAGCCTGATCGTGCCGGTACTGACCGCCCACCCGACCGAGGTGCGGCGCAAGAGCATGATCGATCACAAGAACCGCATCGCCGACCTGATGCTGCTCAAGGATGCGGGCCGCGACGAGACGGAGGATGGCGAAAATCTGGACGAGGCAATTTTCCGCCAGATCGCCCTGTTGTGGCAGACCCGCCCGCTGCGCCGCGAAAAATTGTTCGTTGCCGACGAGATCGACAATGTGCTGGCCTATTTCCGCGATACCTTCCTGCCGGTGCTGCCCGCGCTCTATGCGCGGTGGGAGCGGGTGCTGGGCGCGCGGCCGCAAAGTTTCCTGCGGGTGGGGAGCTGGATCGGCGGCGACCGCGACGGCAATCCCTTCGTTCAGGCGCCGCAATTGCGCCATGCGCTGCAGCGTGGCTGTCAGGCGGCGATCGCTTATTATTTGGATGCGTTGCACGCGCTGGGGGCGGAACTCTCGCTATCGACCGAATTGGCGCATGTGCCGCAGGCGGTGCTGGATCTGGCCGAGGCCAGCGGCGATGCGTCGCCCAGCCGGGGGGACGAGCCCTATCGCCGGGCCATATCCGGCATCTATGCCCGGCTTGCCGCGACCTGCACCGCGCTGACCGGCACGCAGCCCGCCCGGCCGTCGGCGCTCAAGGGCGAGGCCTATGCCATGCCGCAGGATTTCCGCCGCGATCTGGTGACGGTGGCGCAGGGGCTGGCGAGCGAGGGCAATGGCGCGCTGTCGAGCGGCGGGGCGCTGGGTCGCCTGATCCGCGCGGTCGAGACGTTCGGCTTCCACCTCGCCACGCTCGACATGCGCCAGAATAGCGACGTGCATGAGCGGGTGGTGGGTGAATTGCTCAAGGTCGCCGGGGTCGAGCCGGACTATGCCGCGCTCGACGAATATGCGCGCATCGCGTTGCTGCGCAAGGAGTTGGCGAGCAACCGGCCGCTGGGGTCGCGCTTTTCGGCTTATGGCGAGGAAACCGCGTCGGAACTGGCGATCGTCCATGCCGCGGCGGAGGCGCATCGCGTCTATGGCCCGCAATGCATCACCCATTATATCATTTCCAAGGCCGAAAGCGTGTCCGACATGCTGGAGGTCAATATCCTGCTGAAGGAAGCCGGGCTGTGGCAGGCGGGCGTGTATGGCGCGCCGCCGCAGGCCGCGATCATGGCGATCCCGCTGTTCGAGACGATCGGCGATCTGGAGGCTGCGCCCGCGATCATGTCGGCCTATTTCGGCCTGCCCGAAATTGCGGGCGTGGTGCAGGCGCGCGGGCATCAGGAAGTGATGATCGGCTATTCGGACAGCAACAAGGATGGCGGCTACATCACATCGACCTGGAGCCTGTACAAGGCGAGCCAGGCGCTGGCGCCCGTCTTTGCCGATGCGGGCGCGGCGATGCAGCTGTTCCATGGGCGCGGTGGTGCGGTCGGGCGTGGCGGCGGGTCCGCCTTCGCCGCGATCCAGGCGCAGCCGCGCGGGACGGTGCAGGGGCGCATCCGCATCACCGAACAGGGCGAGATGATCGCCGCCAAATTCGGGTCGCGCGATGTCGCCATGACCAATTTGGAGGCGATGACCAGCGCGACCCTGCTCGCCAGCCTGGAGCCGGAGGGGATTTCGGAGCGCGACGCGGCACGCTTTACCGCCGCGATGGACGAATTGTCGAAAAACGCCTTCGCCGCCTATCGCGACCTTGTGTACGGGACGGAGGGGTTCAAGGAGTTTTTCCGGCAATTGACCCCGATCCAGGAAATTTCCGGCCTCAAGATCGGATCGCGTCCGGCGAGCCGCACCAAGAGCAATGCTATCGAGGATCTGCGCGCCATTCCCTGGGTGTTCAGTTGGGCACAGGCGCGGGTGATGCTGCCGGGCTGGTATGGCGTGGGTCAGGCGCTCGCCGGGTTCGAGGACAAGGCGCTGCTCGCCGACATGGCGCAGCATTGGTCCTTCCTCAAATCCGCGCTCGCCAATCTGGAGATGGTCTTGGCCAAGTCGGACCTGGGCATCGCCGCCCAATATCTGCCGCTGGTCGAGGATCAGGGGATGGCCGAAACATTGTTCGGGCGGATACGCGAGGGCTGGAACCAGACGCATGACGGACTGCTGGCGGCGACGGGGCAATCGCGGCTGCTGGAAAAGAATGCGGCGCTGGAAACCTCGATCCGGCTGCGCCTGCCCTATATCGAGCCGCTCAACCTGCTGCAGGTCGAACTGTTGAAGCGCCACCGCGCGGGCGAGGATGATCCGCGCATCAAGGAAGGCATCGAATTGTCGATCAACGCGATCGCGACGGCGTTGCGCAACAGTGGTTGAGTTTGCCGGTGGGCGGGATTGACAGGGGCAGGACCGGAGTGCGAGCGCCCCTGTCATGATTGACGCCACCTATGCCCTTGCCGCCTGCATCTTCTTCGGTGCAGCGCTCTACTCCAGCGTCGGCCATGCCGGGGCGTCGGCCTATATCGCGTTGATGGCGTTGTTCGGCTTGCCTGCGCAGGTGATGCGTCCCACGGCACTGGTTCTTAACGTCATTGTGGCGACCTTCACCTCCGCCCGCTTCGTTCATGCTGGGCTGTTCCGCTGGCGCACGCTCTGGCCCTTTTTGATCGGGGCCGTCCCCATGGCGTTCATCGGCGGGGGCATCATCCTGCCCACGCATTTCTATCGTCCGCTGGTGGGTGTGGTCTTATGGCTGTCGGCTGCGCGCTTGCTGTGGCCAAAGCCGCTCGGCACGGCGGAAGATGTCAAAGATCCGCCCATTATGGCGGCGATCGCGGCTGGGGCGGGCATCGGCCTGTTGTCGGGCCTGACGGGCACGGGCGGCGGCATTTTCCTGTCGCCGCTGCTGCTGTTCCTAGGCTGGGCAACGCCGCGCGCTGCATCGGGAATCGCGGCGGTGTTCATCCTCGTCAATTCGATTTCC
The DNA here is from genome assembly GCF_055640555.1 of Sphingobium sp. KKT206. Taxonomy (NCBI): domain Bacteria; kingdom Pseudomonadati; phylum Pseudomonadota; class Alphaproteobacteria; order Sphingomonadales; family Sphingobiaceae; genus Sphingobium; species Sphingobium sp. KKT206. The sequence goes on along the minus strand of NZ_CM145764.1, from coordinate 3,237,534 downwards.
GGGCTGCTCGGCAATCTGGCGTCGCTGCAACAGCTGCCAGAGACGCTGCCGCTCTTTGCCGGGGCCGCGCTCGCGGGTGCGCTCGTGGGCACGACATTGGGCATTCGCCTGCCATCGACCATGATCGTGCGCGCCCTGGCGCTGGTCCTGATCGTGGCGGGGGCCAAGATGATCGGCGTCTATTGAACGGGAGAATCCGGGACGGCGGCAGTCCAATGCACCGCCCCGGACCCCCAGTCCTTGCCGCGGCAAGGATTGGCTGGTGGGGGCGAGCCGTTACGGCCCGCCCGAACTTTTAAGCTTGGAATTAGATCAGAACTTCGCGACAACGCCAGCCATCGGGCGGATCGAACGGAAATTGCCCATCGTGTCGGCCTGCACCCGGAAACGGATGTTGCTGCTCATGGCCGAGCTGCCCATGTCGGCGGGCGAGAGTTCCACGCCAGCGCCATAGGTGGTGCCATGGAAATCCTGGCTATCGGGGCCGAGCGCGTCGAAATTGACCCACTTGTAACCGACCTTGCCGAAGATCATGCTGTCCTTGCCGGCCTTGACGCCGACACGGCCCGCGGCATTATATTCCCAGTCGATGTCGCCCGACACGCCCTTGGACGCGCCGCCTTCAACGCCGAGAACGATCGGCCCTGCGACATTATAGTTCACGCCAGCGACGCCTTCGACCATGCGGCCCTTATAGCCGACGGGCGGAATGCCTTCCTTGCCGGTTTCGCTATCGAAATTATGCACGCCGCCCATCACGCCGACATAGGGTTCGAGGCGACGGGTAGAACTGCCATCGTCCTGCGCCATCGCGACGGCGGGAATGAAGGACGCAGCGGCAGCCGCTGTGAAAAGCAGTGTCTTCATGGGGGTAACCCTTTTTCTATTGTTGAGGATAAGCAGCGGTGTGGACCCGCCGGGTCGGCGCGAGCGCTCCAAGCTGCTGCACCAGACACGACACAAAATGACCGGACCCGCCCGAAGGTTTCCTGAACGAACGATAAAAACCGGACGAATGACATTTATGTGACGGAAAAAACACGGTTTCTGTCGCCCAGATGAACGAAACACCCCTTATCTGAACGGCAGATAAACGCTGGACGGCGCACCCCATTTTCATTCACAACCAATTCAACCGGCCCGCGTTACGTCAGTGACAGATAAAGATGAGGAGAAAGGCGATGACGGGCATCCGACATCGGTTACTGGCTACGATGGGCCTGATTGGCGCGCTGGCATTGGGGGGCTGCGCCTATGATGACGGCTATGGCTATGGCGGCGTAAACGTCGGCACGGGCTATTATGGCGGTGGTGGCTATTATGGCGACGGCTATTATGGTCCCGCAGGCTATTATCAGCCCGGCGCATTCGGCGGCTGGTACAATAATTATTATTATCCCGGTAACGGCTATTATGTCTACGACCGGGGTGGACGCCGTCACCGCTGGAACGATGGCCAGCGCCGCTATTGGGAAGGCCGCCGCGCCGAGCGCGGCGACAATCGCTGGCGTGACCGGGATCGCGATGGACGACCCGACCGGCGGCCCGATTGGCGTGGGCGCGATAATGACGGGCGCGGCGATGGACGGGGCGAATGGCGCGGACGCGGCAATGATGGTCGGCCAGGCGATGGTCGCTACACCCGTCCTCGGCCGCAGCCCGGCGTAGAGGGCGACCGGGGCCGGGGCCGCTGGCAGAATAACAATGCTGTGCGCCCGACGCCGCAGGCCCGGCCGGATCGCCCGCAGGCGAGCCAGCCCCGGCCGCAGCGCAGCGTTGGCAATCGCCCCGCCCCTAGTATCCGCGCCGATCGACCGGCGCCCACCAACAGCCGTGGCCCAGCCATGCGGACACGCCCAGACTGATGCGGAGACAGATGAAGCCACTCTTACTGACACCCCTCCTGCTCGTCGCCGCCTGCGACGGGCGGGAGGAAAGCGCAATCGACAATCTCGCCAATGGCGCGAATGTGGCCCAGGTGGAAAACAGCTTTCGGGCCGAGGCGATGGCGGTGATGGAACCGCTCGATCCGCCAGCGCCCGGCACGCCGGGCGGCCTGCCGATCGACCCAGCCCCGCTGGCCGAAGGATCGATCGATCCCGACAGCGCACAGGGCGCGGCGCAGGTCGTGCAGGGCTATTATGGCCTGCTGGAGGAAAAGCGGTTCGAAGATGCGCAGGCGCTGTGGAATCCGCGCGGCCAAATCGGGACGCAGGATGACGCGCATTTCGCGGCGCGTTTCCGGGGTTTCAGTGAAATCCACGCCAATGTCGGCGCGCCATCCGAGCCGGAAGGCGCGGCCGGGTCGCTCTATGTCATAGTGCCGGTCCAGCTTTATGGCCGGATCGCCGCGAACGGCAAACCCTTCTACGCCTTGCGCCAGGTGACCTTGCACCGCGTCAACGACGTGCCGGGATCGACCGCCGAACAGCGGCGCTGGCATATCGAACGGATCGGTGCCTATGCCCCGCCCATCCAGGCGGCCGATGCCAGCAATGCGATGGAAGCCATCTCCATGACCGACGGCATGGCGGGCAAAAGCAAGAAATAAGCGCCGTCCGCTTCGAGAAGGACGAACGCCGCCGCAAGGCAGGCGGTTCGGCTTCCCGAAGCGGACGGCGATGGTCAGATCAGGCGACGGTCGCCTTGACGATCTTGCCCGGCGTGCGCGGCGGCTCGCCCTTGGGCAGCGCGTCGACATGTTCCATGCCCGACGTCACTTCGCCCCAGACGGTATATTGGCCGTCGAGGAAGGTCGCATCGTCGAAGCAGATGAAGAACTGGCTGTTGGCGCTGTTCGGGTTGGACGAACGCGCCATCGAGCAGACGCCGCGGACGTGCGGCTGACGGCTGAACTCGGCCTTGATGTCGGGCAGCTTGGACCCGCCCATGCCGGTGCCGGTCGGATCGCCGCCCTGCGCCATGAAACCGGCGATGACGCGGTGGAACACGACGCCGTCGTAAAAGCCGTCCTTGGCGAGCGTGGTGATGCGCTCGACATGGCCGGGAGCCAGGTCAGGACGCAGCTTGATGACGACGTCGCCGCCACTGTCGAGGGCGAGGGTAAGTGTTTCTTCGGCCATGATGATCCTCTCTTGCCGGGGAAGGGGTAGTGGCCCCCATATAGAGGCTATCAAAGGGGATGGAAGATTGTTGTGGATAAGGCGTTCATTGCCGTCGCCCCATTGCAATTAGGCCGAGCATAGGCGAAAGCACCCCCATGTTACAGGAACCGGACAGTAGCGCGCGCCATGAGCGATCGCGGCGACAAGGCCAATGCCCGGCCCGATGAAGAACTGATCGACGCGACCGCGATCGATCAGGCCGAATCCCGTCATGACGAGGATGACCGGCTGAGACCCGAATATGTGACGGCCGTGCTGGACGCGGTGGAGGATGGCGATGCCGAGCGGGCGCGCGATCTCGTGTCGCCACTGCACCCCGCCGACATTGCCGATCTGCTCGAACTCACGCCCGCCGACCGGCGTGGCGCGGTGGCGGCGGCGCTCGGCGATCTGGTCGGCGCGGAAGTGCTGTCCGAACTCAACGACTATGTCCGCGACGACCTGATCGGCGACCTTGCGCCGGAACAGGTGGCGGGATTCGCGGCCGAACTCGACACCGACGATGCCGTCGCGATGATCGAGGATATGGACGATGCCGACCAGCAGGCCGTCCTCGACGCTCTCGACCCCGAAGATCGCGCGGCGATCGAAAGCGCGCTGTCCTACCCGGAGGAATCCGCCGGACGCCTGATGCAGCGCGATCTGGTCGCGGTGCCCGAACATATGACGGTCGGCCAGGTGATCGACTATCTGCGCGACCATGGCGACCTGACCGCCGATTTCTGGGAAATATACGTCGTCGATGCGATGCACCGGCCGGTCGGCTATTGCCAGCTAAGCTGGATTCTCACCTGCCCCCGTTCGGTCGCGATGGCCGACCTGATGAAGCGCGAACAGACGCTGATCCCGGTCGATATGGACCAGGAGGAAGTGGCGCTACGCTTCCAGAAATATGCGCTCATTTCCGCCGCCGTCGTCGATTCAAGCGGGCGGCTGGTCGGCATGGTCACGGTCGATGACGTCGTCCACATCATTGCCGAGGAAGCGGGCGAGGACATATTACGCCTGTCGGGCGCGGGCGAAGGCGACATCAACGAACCGATCCTGATGACGGTGCGCGCGCGCCTGATCTGGCTGGTCGTGAACCTTGGCACGGCGATGCTCGCCGCGTCGGTCGTCGGCCTGTTCGAAGGGACGATCGAGCGGTTTGCGATGCTCGCCGCGTTGATGGGCATCGTGTCGGGCATGGGCGGCAATGCGGGGACGCAGACGCTGGCCGTGGTCGTGCGCGCGCTCGCCACCAACCAGCTCACCAGTTCCAACACCGCGCGGATGATCGGCCGCGAATTCCGCATCGCCGCCACCAATGGCGCGACGCTGGGCACGCTGATCGCGATCGGCTCCTATGTCATCTATGGGCGGCTCGACCTGTCGCTGGTGTTCGGCGCGGCGATCCTGACCAACAATATGGTTGCGGGGCTGGCCGGGGTTTTGGTGCCGGTCACGCTGGAACGCAATAATGTCGATCCGGCAGTGTCCTCCGCCGTGTTCGTGACGATGATGACGGATTCGCTCGGCTTTTTCACCTTCCTGGGGCTGGCCACGCTCTTCCTGCGTTGAAGCCGCGCTGGTCCGTCCCCAAATCGCGCCCATGCCGCTGCACATCACCAAGATCGCTTTTCGCAGCGAAAGCCCCGCAACCCTGCGCGCCTGGCTGGAAAGCCAGCCCGGCGAAGCGCGGATCACCACCCGCTATCTGCCCAAGCGGGTCGAGGAAATGGCGGGCGGATCGCTTTACTGGATTCACGCGCATATGATCGTCGGCCGCAGCCCGATCCTGGGGTTCGAGGAAACGGGGCAAGGCCGCCATTGGGTCCGGCTCGAACCGCGCCTGATCCCTGTCCACGCCGCGCCCAAGCGCGCGCATCAGGGCTGGCGCTATCTGGAGGACAAGGACGCGCCGCCGGACCTTGCCGATGGCGAAGTCGATGCGCGCGACGCCATGCCCCCTGCCATGCTGCACGAACTGGCGAAGCTCGGTCTGGTCTAAAGGGCATAAGCATTTGAAACGCTGGACTTGTTGCTAGAAAGAACATAGCACGAACGCTATGGTTCAGATGTCCACCCGTCAGAAGCTCGAAATCTTGGCCGATGCCGCCAAATATGATGCCTCCTGCGCTTCGTCGGGCACGTCGAAACGGGATTCGCGTGGCGGCAAGGGCATCGGCTCGACCGAAGGGATGGGCATTTGCCATGCTTATGCGCCCGATGGCCGCTGCATCTCGCTGCTCAAGATATTGCTGACCAACAGTTGCATCTTCGACTGCCATTATTGCATCAACCGCAAATCGAGCGACGTGCGCCGCGCCCGCTTCACCGCCAAGGAAGTGGTGGACCTGACGCTCAGCTTCTACCGCCGCAATTATATCGAGGGGCTGTTCCTCTCCTCCGGCATCATCCGCTCGTCCGACTATACGATGGAGCAGATGGTCGAGGTGGCCCGGTCGCTGCGCGAGGATCATGATTTTCGCGGCTATATCCATTTGAAGACCATCCCCGATGCCGATCCCGGCCTGATGCGCCAGGCGGGGCTGCATGCCGACCGGCTGTCGATCAATGTCGAACTGCCGACCGAAAGCGGCCTCAAGCGGCTTGCGCCGGAAAAAGACGGCGCCCGGATCGAAGGGGCGATGGGCCAGATGCGGACCGAGATGGAGGATAGCGGCGACGCGCGGCGCAAATATCGCCACGCGCCGCGCTTTGCCCCGGCGGGCCAGTCCACCCAGATGATCGTCGGCGCGGACGCCGCCGACGACCGGGCGATCATCACGCGGGCCAGCAGCCTGTATGATCGCCACCGGTTGCGCCGGGTCTATTACAGCGCTTTTTCGCCTATCCCGTCGCCCAGCGCCGTGCTGCCGCTCAAGCGCCCGCCGCTGATGCGCGAACATCGGCTCTACCAGTCCGACTGGATGATGCGCTTCTATGGCTATGACGCAAGCGAAGTGGCGGCGGCGACTGACGCGGAAACCGGCCACCTGCCGCTCGACATTGATCCCAAGCTCGCCTGGGCGCTCAACCATCGCGCCATCTTTCCCGTCGATGTCAATCGCGCGCCGCGCGAGGCGCTGCTGCGGGTGCCCGGCCTGGGCGTCAAGGCGGTCGATCGCATCCTCGCCAGCCGCCGCCATCGCCGTCTGCGGCTCGATGATGTCGCGCGGATGACGACCTCCATCAAGAAGCTGCGGCCCTTTCTGGTGGCGGCGGATTGGCGCCCGGTGGCGCTCATCGACCGCGCCGATCTGCGCGCGCGCATGACGCCGCCCGCCAGCCAGCTCGAACTCTTTGCCTGACCACGACTTTTCCGGTTGCTTCCGAGTCGCGATCGTGGAATTCTTTGGCTTTCCGTCATTCAGGGGGTCGGGTCTTGGCGACGATGTTCGACAATCAGGCAATGGGCCGCAGCGGCGGCTTTGCGAAGCGGATCAGCAGCCATCTGGCGGCGGCGCTGGTGGTATTCTGTCTGTTGCAGATATTCATCGTCGCGAAGATGGGCGGATCGCTCGTCCTGCACCTGGGCGTCATCGTCGCGATCGGCGGCTATGCCATCGCCGCGCGCGGGCTGGAACGGCGCTGGCAGATGCTGGACCACAGCAGCCTGTCGCGCAGCGGCCTGGCGCTCCGCTTCCGCCGCGACGTCGTGCAACTCTGGGCCGCTAGCCTGATCGGCGCGGCGCTCTGGATTCCGGTCGCCATCATCTTCCGCGCCCTGTTCGGCTGACGACGTTCGGCTGAACGCGGATCGGCGGGAGCCAATTGCCGTTCGCGTCGTTGTGATCCTTCGAACCAGGGAGGAACCAGCATGGCCGACATCACTATTTTCGATCGTCTGAAGCAGGATCATGACGCGCATCGCCAGCTTTTCGAGAAGATGGCCAAGGCGGAAAGCGACGATCAGCTCGAAAAATTGTTCGCGCAATTTGCCGTCGAAGTGACCGCCCACGCCGCCGCCGAAGAGGAAACCCTCTACGCCACCATGTTGTCGCGCCCGGACCTGCGCGAAGATGCGCAGCATAGCGTGTCCGAACATAAGGAAATCGACGACTATCTCGAAGAGCTGGACGGACTGAAATTCAACGGCGAAGCCTGGCGCAAGAAATTCGCCGAGATGAAGAAGCGCTACCTCCATCATATCGAGGAGGAAGAGGAAGAGATGTTCCCGACCGCTGCCAAGGATCTGACGGCGGACGAAGAGAAGAAGCTCGGCGCCTTGTTCGCTAAGCGCAAGCCCGCCGAACTGGAACGCGCCCAGGCAGAGGATTAAGCGAGACACCATGCACCGCGTCGCCCTGACCGCGCCCGATGATATGGACGGTTGGCGGTCGGCGGCGCGGCGGCTGGCGATGGCGGGCGTCGATCCGGCCGATGTCGTGTGGCAGGTCGGCGATGCGCCGGGCGACCTGTTCGGCGACGCCCCGCTCCCGCCCGACACCAAAAGCAGCGCTTTCTCGGTGCCGCGCAGTTTCGTAACGCTGGCGGAAAGCGCAATCCTGCACAGCGATCCCAGCCGCTTCGCCTTTCTCTACGCCCTGCTGTGCCGCGTGCGCGCGCGGCCGGGCACGATGGAGGACAGCGCCGACCCGATGCTGGGCCGGGTGCAGGCGCTGGCCAAATCGGTCAGGCGCGACATCCACAAGATGCGCGCCTTCGTCCGCTTCCGCGAGATGGCGGATGGCGACGGCCCCCGCTTCGTCGCCTGGTTCGAGCCGGATCATCATATCGTGCGCGCCAATGCCGGTTTCTTCATGCGCCGCTTCGCCACCATGCATTGGTCGATCCTGACGCCCGATATCAGCATCCATTGGGATGGCACGACGCTGCGCGAAGGCCCCGGCGCCAGCCGCGCCGACGCGCCGCAGGGCGACCCGGTCGAGGCGCTGTGGAAGGGCTATTATGCCGCCATCTTCAACCCGGCCCGGCTCAAGACCGGCGCTATGCTGTCGGAAATGCCGAAGAAATATTGGCGCAACCTGCCCGAAGCCGCGCTCATTCCCGACCTGATCGCCGGGGCGCAGCAGCGCGAGGCCGCGATGATCGCTACCGCCCCGACCCCGCCCAGACGCGCGAGCAACAGCGCGACCGCCTGGGATGCCCTGCGCGCCGAAGCCATGACCTGCACCCGCTGCCCGCTGCATCAACATGCGACCCAGACGGTGTTCGGTGAAGGCCCGCTGAGCGCGCCGCTGATGTTCATCGGGGAACAGCCGGGTGATCAGGAGGATCTGGCCGGTCGCCCCTTCGTCGGCCCAGCCGGGCAATTGTTCGACGCGGCGCTGGCGCAGGCGGGCGTCGATCGTGCCCAGACCTATGTCACCAACGCCGTCAAACATTTCAAATATGAACAGCGCGGCAAGCGGCGCATCCACCAGACCCCGGTGGCGGGCGAGGTGCAGGCCTGCCGCTGGTGGCTGGACCAGGAGCGCGCGATCCTGCGGCCGCGCATCATCGTCGCGCTGGGCGCGACCGCCGCGCGCGCGATGCTGGGCAAGGCCGTGACGATCAGCGGGACGCGCGGTGCCGCCATCCCGCTGGAAGACGGCGCGGAAGGCTGGGTCACCGTCCATCCCAGCTATTTGTTGCGCCTGCCCGACGAAGACCGGCGGGCGGAAGAGCAAGCGCGCTTCGTCGCGGACCTGGCGATGATCGGCGATCGGCTGCGCGTCTTGACCGCCGACTAAACCCTGTATTTTTGTGGGCCGCACGCCTAAAGGCCTTGCGCGAACGCTTCCGTCCGACCCGCAACCTAGAAAGCCCCGCCATGACCGACTATCCCATCAAGCGCGCCCTCCTGTCCGTGTCGGACAAAGCGGGGCTCATCGAATTGGGACAGGCGCTGGGCAAGCATGGCGTCGAACTGGTCTCGACCGGCGGCACGGCCAAGGCGCTGCGCGACGCGGGCCTGACCGTCATGGATATTTCCGACCTGACCGGCTTTCCTGAAATGATGGACGGCCGCGTCAAGACGCTGCACCCCAAGGTGCATGGCGGCCTGCTCGCCGTGCGCAACAACCCGGCGCATGTCGCGTCGATGGACGAGCATCAGATCGGCGCGATCGACCTGGTCGTCGTCAACCTCTACCCCTTCGCCGCGACCGTGGCCAAGGGCGCGGAGCGCGACGAGATTATCGAGAATATCGACATTGGCGGCCCCTCGATGGTCCGCTCCGCCGCGAAGAATCATGAAAGCGTCGCGATCGTCACTGATCCGGCCGATTATGCCCGCCTGATCGCCGAAATGGACACGAAGGGCGGCGCGACCAGCTATGATTTCCGCCGGATGCTCGCGGCCAAGGCCTATGCTGCAACCGCTGCCTATGACTCGATGATCGCCAGCTGGTTCGCCTTCGCCGACCAGGGCGTCACCTTCCCCGAAACGCTCGCCGTGGCCAGCACGCTCGGCACCGCGCTGCGCTATGGTGAAAACCCGCACCAGTCGGCTGCCCTCTATCTGCCCACCAGCCCATCGGCGAACGGCATTGCCCAGGCGACCCAGATCCAGGGCAAGGAACTGTCCTATAATAATTATAACGACGCCGACGCCGCGCTTGAGCTGGTCAGCGAATTTCGCAACGGCCCGCCGACCGTGGTGATCGTCAAGCATGCCAACCCGTGCGGGGTCGCCACCGGCGCGACCCTGATCGAAGCCTATGAAGCGGCGCTGGCCTGCGACAGCGTGTCGGCCTTTGGCGGCATCATCGCCGTCAACCGCCCGCTCGATGGTCCCACCGCCGAAGCGATCAGCGGCATTTTCACCGAAGTCGTCGCCGCACCCGATGCCGATGATGCCGCGCGCGCGATCTTCGCCAAGAAGAAGAACCTCCGCCTGCTGCTGACCGGCGACCTGCCCGATCCGGCGCGGACCGGCTTGCAAATCAAGAGCATAGCGGGCGGCCTGCTAGTGCAGAGCCGCGACAATGGCCAGGTGACGCGCGACGCGCTCAAGGTCGTGACCAAGCGCGAACCCACGGAACAGGAACTGGCCGACTGCCTCTTCGCCTGGACCGTGGCCAAGCATGTGAAGTCCAACGCCATCGTCTATGCAAAGGGCGGCAGCACCGCGGGCGTCGGCGCGGGCCAGATGAACCGCCTCGAATCCGCGCGCATCGCCGCGTGGAAGGCGAAGGACGCGGCCGAAAAGGCGGGCTGGAGCGAGCCCCGCACGATCGGCTCGGCCGTAGCCTCCGACGCCTTCTTCCCCTTCGCCGATGGCCTGCTGGCCGCGGTCGAAGCGGGGGCGACCGCCGTCATCCAGCCGGGGGGATCGATCCGCGACGACGAAGTGATTGCCGCCGCTGATGAAGCAGGCCTCGCCATGGTCTTCACCGGCATGCGCCACTTCCGGCATTAATTGTTAAAGAGGCCGGTGCGGCACGAACGGGCCAAGCCTGTTCGCAAAGCTATGACACGGGTGCGAAGACATTCCCTTCGCACCCGCAAAATAACGGTTTTCCGCCATTTTTTGTCAACTGGCCCCTTTTCAAAGGCACCGGCGAGGCTTATTTACAGCGTGACCCTATTTCCACGCAGATGTGGGGCTGAAAAAAAACAAAATGTTCGACAGGAGAATAGGATGAACAAGAAGATGCTGGTGGCATTCGCCGCCACTATGGCCCTTGCGCTGCCCACTATGGCGAGCGCCGGCAGCAATGACATGGATGTGATCGTGGACGGCCATGCGGGCACCGAAACCCGCTCGATCGCCGTATCCGTGGCGGACCTCAACCTTGCCAAGAGCCGCGACATGCGTCGCGCCGATTCGCGCGTGACCCGTGCGGCCAAGCAGGTGTGCGGTTTCGTCAACGGCTCGATCCTGCCCGTGACCGACGATTATCGCACCTGCTTTGGCCAGGCCATGGACGGTGCGCGCAGCGACCTCAGCAATATGGCCCAGCGCCAGATCTGATTGCCGCTTGTCGCCCTCCCCCACGAAGGGGACTGCAGGGGGCCGTTCCGCATCAGCGGGGCGGCCCTTTGTCATGGGCAGCAGCGCATGGGCGCTTTGCTTACGCGCCATTAACCAGTCCTTAGAAGATTTCCTTCACTCCCGAAGCGACGAAAGACCATCGGGGGAATAGCCTGCCATGCTGCGTACCGACCAACATGTGGACGTCGCCATCATCGGCGCTGGCCCGGCCGGATTGACCGCTGCCTATCTGCTGACCAAGCAGGGCTATAGCGTGACGGTGATCGAAAAAGACCCCGTCTATGTCGGTGGCATCAGCCGTACGGTCGAACTGGACGGCTTCCGCTTCGACATTGGCGGGCATCGCTTCTTCTCCAAATCGCAGCAGGTGGTCGACCTGTGGAACGAGATATTGCCCGACGATTTCATCCAGCGTCCCCGGATGAGCCGCATCTATTATGAGGGCAAATTCTACAGCTATCCGCTGCGCGCGTTCGAAGCGCTGTGGAACCTGGGCGTCTGGCGTTCGACGCTGTGCATGGCGAGCTTCGCCAAGGCGCGGCTCTTCCCCAACCGCAACGTCCGCTCCTTTCAGGACTGGACCGTCAACGCCTTTGGCCACAAGCTCTTCTCCATCTTCTTCAAGACCTACACTGAAAAGGTGTGGGGCATGCCGTGCGACGAAATGTCGGCCGACTGGGCGGCGCAGCGGATCAAGGGTCTGTCGCTGTGGGGCGCGGTGGTGGATGGCCTCAAGCGCTCGCTTGGCTTCAACAAGAAGCCCAATGACGGCATGGCGACCAAGACGCTGCTCGAAACCTTCCGCTATCCGCGCCTTGGCCCCGGCATGATGTGGGAAGCCGCGCGCGACCGCGTGGTCGAAGGCGGCAATCAGGTGCTGATGGCGCACAGCTTCAAGCGGCTGGAACAGGAACCGGGCAGCGACGGCTGGCGACTGGTGGCCGAAGGGCCGCAGGGCGATGTCGTGATCAATGCCGCCCATGTCATTTCCTCCGCGCCGATGCGCGAACTGGCCGCCCGCGTCCACCCGCTGCCTGCGACGCTGCCGGAAGCGATGGACCTTAAATATCGCGACTTCCTGACCGTCGCGCTGATGGTGAAGGGGGAGGATATCTTCCCCGACAACTGGATCTACATCCACGACAGCAAGGTGCAGGTCGGCCGCATCCAGAATTTCCGCAGCTGGTCGCCTGAAATGGTGCCCGACCCGACGCTGGCCTGCGTTGGCCTTGAATATTTCTGTTTCGAAGGCGACGGCCTCTGGTCGTCGACCGATACCGATCTGATTGCACTGGCGACGCGGGAAATGGCGCTTCTGGGCCTCTGCAACCCCGACGATGTCGTGGGCGGCGCGGTGGTGCGGCAGGAAAAGGCCTATCCCGTCTATGACGATGCCTATGCCGCCAATGTGCTGGCGATGCGCAGCGAACTCGAAGCGCGCTATCCCACGCTGCACATGGTCGGCCGCAACGGCATGCACCGCTATAATAATCAGGATCATGCGATGATGACGGCGATGCTGACCGTCCGCAACATCGTTGCGGGCGCGCGCGTCCATGACGTCTGGTCGGTCAATGAAGACGCCGAATATCATGAGGCAGGCGATGAGGGCCAGATTGATGGGATGGATGCCGATACGCAGGCGGCGCTCGCCAGCACCCGCGCCGTGCCATCGCGGCTGAAGGCTGCCTGATCCCATGATCGACCGGCTGCGCGGCGTTGCCATGCTGGTCGCGCGCGCGACCTTTGCCCGCTATCTGCTCGCCAGTATCTGCGCGCTGGCGAGCGATATGGCGCTGTTCCTGGCGCTCGACCAATTAGGCGCGCCGCCTTTGCTCGCGGCCTTTGGCGGCTATGCCGGGGGGCTACTGGTCCATTGGAGGATCAGCATCCGCTTCGTCTTCGATACCGGCACGGGACCAACCCATGCGCAGCGCGCGGGCTTCGTCGCGAGCGCCCTGCTCGGCATGGGCCTGACCCTGCTCCTCGTCGGTGGCCTCAGCGCGCTCGGCCTCGCCCCGGCGCTTGCCAAGCTCGTTTCCATCCCGGTGAGTTTCCTCACCGTCTATGCGATCCGCACTTATGCTATCTTCGCCCGCGCCTGATCGTAACCGAGCGGCGCTCTTCGCGCTGCTGGGCTGGATGCTGTGTAGCGCGGTGATGCTATGGTTGTTCCGCGCCGATATCCCGACGCTGGCCTTCCGCGATGCTGACGATGCTATGCGGTTGGCGCAGATTCGTGACTGGGTCGGCGGACAGACCTTTTGGGACGTATCCCAGCATCGGGTGAACCCGCCGCTCGGTGGCCCGATGCACTGGTCGCGCATCGTCGACATGCCGATCATCGCGCTGATTCTGTTGTTCAAGCCGTTGCTTGGTGCCGCTTGCGCCGAAATGCTGGCCTGTGCGATCGTGCCACTGCTGTTGCTAGGCGGCCTGACGGCCGCCGCATTTATCGCCGCGCGCCGGATCGCCGGGCCTATCGTTGCCTTGCTGAGCGTCGCCCTGTTGCTGACGACACCCAGCATATTGGTGCAATTCACCCCTTTGCGTATCGACCATCATGGCTGGCAGATTCTGCTGGCCGCGATCGCTTTGTGCGGCGCGACCGACGACAGGCCGGCGCGCGGCGGCATCGTCGCGGCTTTGGCGCTGGCGCTCTGGCTTCAGATTTCGAGCGAAAGCCTGCCCTATGTCGCGCTGTTTGGCGCGGCCTTCGCGCTGCGCCACTGGATCGCCCGCGATCAAGCGCCACGCTTCATCGCTTTCGCGCTCACCCTGGGCGGCGTCGCCCTCCCTTTGCTGGTGCTGTTGCGCGGGCCGAATGCCGCTATGGCCAGCCATTGCGACGCGCTATCCTATGTCTATGTCTGGCCGCTGGTCGCGCTCGCGATCGCCACACTTGCGGCTACCCGGCTGATCGATGCATCCACCGCAAATAGCCGCCTCGCTATCGCCCTGATCGGCGGCGGTGCGGCGCTGGCGACTTTTGCGCTGACGGGCGGCTCTTGTCTGTCGGGCGATCCGTTCGCGACGATCGGGCCACTGGCCCATAAGCTTTGGTATCTTCGGGTCATGGAAGGACGCCCGATCTGGGAGCAGCTTCTGACTATTCGCGGCTTGATCCTAATGCCAGCCCTGCTTGGTTTGGCGGCATCACTATCTGCGGCACGCGCAACGCAGGGCGAGGCGCGGATGCTCTGGCTGATGATCGCATCGCTATTACTGGGCGCGACGGGCGTTGCCATCTTGGTAATGCGGGCATTGTCGGTTGCTCATCTCTTCGCCTTGCCGGGCATCGCCTGGCTACTGACGGACCTCTTTCGGCGACTCCGGGCTTCAAGCCACGCATTTATACGTGTAGCAGGATCAGCCGCGCTGGCGCTGCTGACCCCGGTAGCAATGTCGATTATATGGGTAATTATCACTGCGCCTGCCGACCCGAATGAAGAGGCTGGCATAAATTGCGGCGCTAGCCAAATTTTGGCACCACTTAGGACGCTGCCCAGCTCAACCCTGTTTGCGCCGCTGGATATCGGTCCTCCCATTCTCATACGTACTTCCCATGCCATTATTGGCACGGGTCATCATCGTAATACCGCTGGAATTACCACCGTTATCCAGGCTTTCGTAGACTCGCCGGACAAAGCTCGCGCCATCATCACAAGGACGCACGCAACCTATGTCGTCACCTGCGACGGCCTCAACGAACTGCGGCTCTACGCCAAAACCAACCCCGTTGGCCTCGCCGCCCTGTTAGCGCGGGGAACCCCGCCCGCCTGGCTCGAACAGCTCCCCGCCAAGGGACCGCTGCGCCTCTATCGCATCAGGCCGCAATGAAGCGCATCGCCACGCCGTTCATGCAATAGCGCTTGCCCGTCGGCCTTGGCCCATCATCGAACACATGGCCCAGATGCCCGCCGCAGCGCGCGCAATGAACTTCGGTGCGCGGATAGCCGAGGTCGAAGTCGCGACTCGTGCCGACCGCCTTCGGCAGGGGCGCGTAGAAGCTCGGCCAACCCGTGCGGCTGTCAAACTTGGTTTTTGAGCTGAATAATTTCTGGTCGCACCCCGCACAGGCAAAGACGCCCGCGCGCTTTTCCTTGTCCAGCGGACTGGTGAAGGGATGCTCCGTCGCCTGTTTGCGCAGCACATTATAGGCAAGCGGCGACAAGCGCTGGCGCCATTGCGCATCGGTCAGGGCAAAGGGATAGGCCGCCTCCGCCTCGCCGACGCCCAATCGCCAGAAACCCAAAGCCACCGCGCCGGTCGCCATGCCCGCTATAAGATGTCGTCTGTTCATCGCACGATCCTATCCGCCCTAGCCTGTCGAAGGTCTGAACAATTGTTTCCACCAGCGGCCGCCCGACTGCATCACATGACGGCGGAACAGCAGCACGCCGACGCGGATGATCAGCCCCACGAACAGCGCCTGCCAGACGATCGCCAGCAGATGCGGCCACAGCGCATCATCCTGCGCCGCGCGCGCGATCATGGTGAAGGGCGAGCTGAACGGGAAGATCGCCGCGGCAATCTCCGGTGCCTTGCCCATATGGTCGATGGCGTAGCTGGCGAAGAAGAAGATCATCATCTGCCCCATGGTGACGGGCATGTTGAGCGTCTGCACCTCGCGCACCGTCGCCGCCTGCGCGCCGATGCCTAAGAATAGCGAGCCGAGCAACGTATAGGCCATCGCAAAATAGATGACCGCCAGAGCCAGGAACACCGGCCAGCCGACCGCTGGCACCGGCACCGCCGCGCCATTGCCGCCCAGCGCCAGGAAGATCGCAAAGGCCGTCCCGCCCCAGAAGGCGATACCGACAAAGCTCATCGCCAGCATCGCCATCAGTTTCCCTAAGAAAATCGCGTCGATCGGCACCGCCGCTGCCAATATCTCGATGATCTTGTTGGTCTTTTCCTCGACCAGATTGGACAGGATCATGCCCGCCAGCAGGATGGTGAGGAAAAACATCACGATCTGCGCCACCCGGCCGATCTGCAACCGCCCCTGCGCCTGCGCCCCGTTGCTGGTGGCCACCTCCTCGCGCTGCACCTGCACCATGCGCAGCGTATTTGCCGCCTGCGCCGCACTGGCGATCAGGCTGAGGTCACCCTGCAGCCGGTCCAGATCCTCCGCCTTGCCGGTCAACACCGGCCGCGCGACCGTGCCCGACAGGATCGCCACCACCGCCGAATCCGCCCGCGCCAGTTGCACGCGCGGCGCAGGGGTCACCGGCACCCGCCGCAACCGCACGAGCGCCTGATCCCCCATCCGCTCGGTCAGCCGCCCATGGGCCTGCTCCAGCCGCACCGCCTCGCTCGCGGGCATGGCAATGCCGACCACGGGGCGCAGGTCCGTACTGGAAATCTTGTCAGTGAACCCGGCAAAGACCATCCCGATCAGGATCGGCAGCAACGGTCCGAGCAGGAACAGGATGAAGGTGCGAGACAGCACGACGGCAGTGAAATCCCGCCGCGCGATCACCAGGGCGGCGCGCCACATCTCCCTCATGCTACCGCCTCCCGCTCGGCATCATCGCGCATCTGCTGCGCCGCCGCCGCGCCGGCAATCGCGACGAACGCATCATGCAGGCCCGGCCGCTCGATCGACAGGCTCTCAATCCCCGCATCGCCATCCAGCAAGGCGCGGAGCAACGGCTCGATCCCGCCATCGGGGAGCGCGAAATGCCATGCGCCCTCTTCTTGGCTGGCATCGCCCGGCAGTGCCGCCCGCCACGCCCCATCGCGCGCCCGCGTGCGCAACCGCACCTGCGACCGCAACTGCGCGCGCGCATCGTCAACCGTACCCTCGAACCGGATGCGCCCGCCCGCCACGATCGCGACCCGCTCGCACAATCGTTCGGCATGGGCGATGACATGGGTGGAAAACAGCACGGTGACGCCCCGCTGCGCCTGTTCGCGGATCAGCCGCTCCAACTTCTCCTGGTTGATCGCATCCAGCCCCGAAAAGGGCTCATCCAGCACGATCAGCCGCGGTTCGTGGATGATGGTGCCGAACAATTGCACCGTCTGCGCCATCCCCTTGGACAATTGCCGGATCGGCTTGTTGATCGCCGCGCCCATGCCATGGCCCTCCAGCATTTCGCGCGCCCGCACCCGCCCCTGCCGCAGCGGCAGCCCGCGCAGCGCCCCCATGAAGGCGATCGCCTCATAGGCCTTCATCGAGGGATAGAGCCCGCGTTCTTCGGGAAGATAGCCGACCTGCCGCGCCATCCGCAGCGGCTGCTCCGCGCCCAGCAGGGTGCGATGCCCTTCGTCGGGATCGATAATGCCGAGCAAGGTGCGCAACAGAGTCGTCTTGCCCGCGCCATTGGGGCCAAGCACGCCATAGATGGTGCCCGCAGGCACGGCGATGTCGACCCCGTCGACCGCGCGGAAGCTGCCGAAAGTCTTGACAAGGCCATGGCCTTCCAGGGCATAGGCTGGAGCGGGAGCAAGGCCCGGAGTGTCGCCGTTCATGCCCTTGTGATAGTCTGGACCCGTGGCCGTGCAAACCGAAACCTTGGAAGAACGGCTAAAGATGCAGGCCGCGCAACTGGGCTTTGCCATTTGCCGCATCGCGCCCGCCGATGCCGCCCCGCAAAGTGCCGAGCGGCTGCGCCAGTGGCTCGACGCGGGCCATCATGGCGACATGCTGTGGATGGAGGAGCGTGCCGAACAGCGCGGATCGCCCCAGGGGCTGTGGCCGGACGTCCGCAGCGTCATCATGCTGGGCATGAGCTATGCGCCGGGGCGCGATCCGCTGGTGCTCGCCGATGTGCCCGACCGCGCGCGCATCTCGGTCTATGCGCAGGGCAAGGATTATCACGACGTCGTCAAAAAGGCTTTGAAAGCCCTGGCCCGCTGGCTGGTCGATCAACAGCCCGGCGCGCTCAAAGTGTTTGTCGATACAGCCCCGGTGATGGAAAAGCCGCTGGCGCAGGGCGCGGGGCTCGGCTGGCAGGGCAAGCATAGCAACCTCGTCAGCCGCGACCATGGCAGTTGGCTGTTCCTGGGGGCCATCTACACGGAACTGACGCTCGCCCCCGACGGCGCGGAAAGCGACCATTGCGGCAGTTGCACCGCCTGCCTGACCGCCTGCCCCACCGACGCCTTCCCCTCGCCCTATGTCGTCGATGCGCGCCGCTGCATCTCCTATCTGACGATCGAACATAAAGGGCCGATTCCGCACGAATTGCGTGTCGGCATGGGCAACCGCATCTATGGCTGCGACGATTGCCTGGCGGTCTGCCCCTGGAACAAATTTGCCGACGCCGCCGCCGCCAACCGCGCCTTCCTCGGCCGCGCCGAACTCGCTGCGCCTGAACTCGCCGATCTGCTGGCGCTAGGCGATGCCGACTTTCGCGAACTCTTCTCCGGCTCCCCCATCAAACGCATCGGCCGCAACCGCCTGGTCCGCAACGCCGCGATCGCAGCGGGCAATAGCGGCGACGCGCGACTGCGGGGGCGGCTGGAAGCGCTGGTCGCGGATGATGATCCCGTGGTGGCCGAAGCGGCGGCCTGGGCAATCGAAAAACTGTCGAGCGCCGCCCCCCTTAGCCCTCTCCCGCCTTCGCGGGAGAGGCTATGAAGACTTGGCAGCGTGCTGCCTAGTCGCAGTCGGTGAGGGTCTTTCTATCTTTCTGAGGACGCACCGGACCGGAAGCAAGACCCTCCCCCAACCTTCAAACGAGGCACGTGACTCGTTTGAACCCGTGAAGACGGGAGAGGGCTAAAAGCAGACAAAGCGCCACCCCGCCTTAAGCCTAAAATCCTCCCCTGGAAGGGGAGGGGGACCACGAAGTGGTGGAGGGGTGTCGCCCCCTCGATAGGGTAACACCCCTCCGTCAGAGCTACGCCCTGCCACCTCCCCTGCCAGGGGAGGATGACCAAAAGCGAGCATTCTTTGCCCCTTAACAGCCAAAGGAAGCTCCTAAAAAGGAGACTTTCTACCTCAGCAAAATGTGATGTTTATGAGCGTGGGATGCTTTGATTTACGAGCGATGCGATTGGCTTCTGGAGCAGCCATGGCGCGGAAAGAGGCTATCTTCTCAAATTCGATTTCGTCGGAAGTCGCCGACCTGACCGTCCCTCGAATATGCCACATTGAAGCGCCTTGGCATTCTTGTCCTTGAGATGCCGATTTCCAACTTCGCTCAGAAAAATTACGATAAGATTGTGGACCACCCTTCATAATTTGCGCGCCTGAGAAGGTTTCATCTTTCGAAAAAAGTCCGGTCCCGGATACCTGAACAAGATAACCGCTTTCTTCTGAGGTATGGAGCGAACAGGCCGATAGGGTTCCTGCATAAGCAGCGATAAAGAAAATCTCTTTCATAGATGCTCGGCTTTAGTGGGCGTCGATCAGACGTTATCAATGTCCGTTATATCAGTCCAATGAACTGGAAGCCGACGTTCCGCTAACCACCCCTTCCCGTCCTTCCAGAGCAAAGCCTATCCGAACGGGTGCCCCCCAAATCCTATTCCCCTTCCAATGTAGGATTTCCTCTGATTTATCGTGTCGGATGGACCCGCACGCCCTCCGCCCTAGCCACCCCCTGCCAATGCCCCCAAAACCGTCGCGCGCCTGTGCCCCACCTGTCGCGTCCCCGTCGCGTAGGCGGCGCGTGGCTGTGACCTTGCAGCGGCTTCGCTGTCGCGTCGGCGGTACGTCACCACGGCTATTCCGTCCACAACCCCAGAAAAACCCACGCCTGCAACGGCGTGAACTTCAACCCTGTGACCCTGATGGCCGATTATTTCGCGCGCAGCGCTGTCGCGCAGGCAGCCGGATCGACATCCGATCCGGTCGGCGTCCGGGCGTCCACATGCGTCACCACCGGCTCTTTTCCCCGCGCGGGCGAATAGAGATAGGCGTCGAGCACGCAGCGGCCATTGGCGAATTGCAGTTTGCGCACCGTGGTTTCGCGAATGTCGAGCCGGGGCGTGCCGAACATCCGGGTCAGCGCGCCGGCATCCGACCCCATCAGCGGGCCTTGCTTGGCAAAGGCGCTGGCCGGGGGACCGGCGGGGGCGGGCGTGCCGATGCGCGGGACCACCGTGCCCGCGCCACAGGCGGCAAGCGGCAGCGACAGCAGCGCCGCCAGCGCGGGACGCAGGGATGTCATGCGGATTTCCTTTGGCCATGCAGCATATGCACCGCCATAGCCGCGCTCCAGATCGGTGCAAGCAGGTTGACCAGCGGCACCAGGAAGGCGATCGCCGACAATAGCCCCATCAGCCAACGGCTGCCCCGTCCGATCGGCGGCAGCGCGGGATGACGCGGCTCGACCATATCGGCCATGTCGCGCCCCAGCAGATAGGCGTTGAGCGCCAGGAACAGCCCGATCGTCCCCACCCCGGTCACCAGCAGCAGCAAATAGGCGGGCAGCGCCAGCAGGTTCCACCCCAGCGTCCGGCGCACCGAGGCCAGCGCATAGCGTCCGCTGCGCCCCCAGCCCACTGGCCGCGCCATGGCGGCAGCAGCAGGATAGGATTGGCGCTCGACCGCTTCGACGATGTCGTCGGCGAACAGGCCCATCACCGCCATCGCCGTCGCCCGGAACAACAGCCAGCCAAGCGCCACCACCGCCAAAGCGGTCGCCGTCGCTTCGGCCAAACCCCCTCCACCCCAGCCATAATGGAGCCGCAGCGCATGAAAGCCCGCCCATATGCCGCCACCCAGCGCCGCGAAGATCAGCAGCGTCAGCGTCAGCGTCTTGAACAACAGCCACAACGCCGCGCCATGGAAGAGGGAGGGGAAAGCGCGCAGCGCAGCGGTCAGGAACATGGGGCGACTATCCCCGCCCCAGCCATCGCCGTCAATCGCCCCCTCTCATCACCGCCTCCATCAGCCCCGGTTGCACCGCACGGGCCGCGCCTATAGAGACGGCGGGATTTTTATTCTTCTCTGACCCAAGGAATTTGCGTGACCTCTCCCGCCCCCACATTGGATGTCGTCGCCATCGGCAACGCCATCGTCGACGTTCTGGCGCGCAGCGATGACGCCTTCCTCGCCGAACATGCGCTGACCAAGGGCGGCATGCAGCTGATCGACGCCGACATGGCAGAAAGCCTTTATGCCGACATGGGTCAGGCCAAGGAAATCAGTGGTGGATCGGCCGCTAACACCTTGGCGGGCCTTGCCGCGCTGGGCAAAAGCTGCGGCTTCATCGGTCAGGTCAATGACGACCAGTTGGGCGACGTGTTTGCGCATGACGTTCGCGCGCTCGGCATCCGTTTCGACACGCCCGCCGCCACCGGCGACATTCCGACCGCGCGCTGCCTGATCCTGGTGACGCCCGATGCGCAGCGGACGATGAACACCTTTCTGGGCGCCTCGCAATTCCTGCCCGAAGCCGCGCTCGACCTCGACCTCATCCGCTCGGCCGGCATCCTCTATCTCGAAGGTTATCTCTGGGATCCCGAACAGCCGCGCGCCGCGATGCGCGCCGCGATCGATGCCGCACGCGGCGCGGGGCGCAAGGTCGCCTTCACCCTGTCCGACAATTTCGTGATCGACCGCCATCGCGCCGATTTCCTCGACCTGATCGACAATGGCCAGATCGACATCCTCTTCTCGAACGAGGGCGAAATCCAGTCGCTCGCCGCCGTGGATGGCTTTGACAAGGCGCTGGCCCTGTTCGCCGACAAGGTGCCGGTGCTGGTGTCGACGCGCAGTGAAAAGGGCGCAGTCGCGATCGTCGATGGCGTCCGCTACGAAGCGCCCGCTGCGCCGGTCACCGATATCATCGACACGACCGGCGCGGGCGACCTGTTCGCCGCCGGCTTCCTCGCCGCCCATATCGACGGGCGCGGGGTCGAAGACTGCCTGGCGCTGGGTGCTGCCGCCGCGGCCGAAGTCATCTCCCACTGGGGCGCTCGCCCCGAAGCCGATCTCGGCATCATCCGCGACAAACTCTTCGCCTGACCGAACAGAAAAACGGAGGGGTATTGCCCCTCCGTCCGTTCAATCCACCTTTTTCTTCCGAAACAGCGCCCGGTCTTCGGAGCCAAAGCCCCAGCGCCAGATGACGAAGCCATAGGCCCCCAAAATCACCCAGATGCCGACCGCCAGCTCGACCCATTCTAGCCGTGGCGGCAGGGCAGTGACCGCGGCCCCCACCAAGCTGGCGACCGCCGCCGCGCTCAGCAGCGACCAGCGCCAGGCATTGATCGGCGCACCCAGCAAGCGCGACAGCAACCGCGCCTTGACGAACGCCCCGATCCCCAGCGACAGGCACAGCGCCAGCGCCGGTGCCGCCGCCAGCCACATTGGCGGCAATTCTATCGCACGCGCACCCAGGATCAGCGCGAAACTGAACGCCGCCTGGCACCCGATCATGCCGAGAGAGATCATCAAATTGCGATGCCGCGCAATATAGACCAGCGCCGATTCGCTGACGACCGCCGTCGCCGCAATGACCTCTGCCAGCAGCAGGAAGCCCAGCGCTCCGGTGCCCGCGACGAAATTGGGACCGACCAAACCCATCACCGCCTCGCCCGGAATGGCGAGCGCGAGCGCAATCCCCGCCTGCGCCGCGATGATCCAGAAACCCACTTGGCTCACCTGCCGCGCAATGCCGACCAGGTTGTTTTCGGCCAGGTTGCGGGTGATGACCGGCCCAAGGATCGGGTCGAAACTGGTCTTGAGCTTTTGCGGCAGCGACGCGACCTGCTGCGCGACATAATAGACGCCGATCACCGCCGGGCTGACGAACAGGCCCAATATTGCCATGTCCAGTCGCCGCGACCCCCATTCGACGCCATCGGCGGCCGCCAGCGGCAGGTTGCGCCGGGCCATCCGCCACAGTCGCGGAAAATTGGGTCGCCAGCCCGTCGGTATGCCATAATGGCGCACCATCGGGATCAGTGAGGCGATCAATGCCGCAGTCATCGCCATGGCATAGGCCATAATCAGGCCGTCCCGCCGGGAGTAGAAGGAAAAGGCGAAGACCGCGATGCTGATCGTCCAGGGTTCGATGATCGCCCGCGCCCGCACCGTCGCGCCGACATCGAACCGATAGGCGCAGGCCGCCAGCGCCACGTCGGACCCGGCAACCGCGATGACGATCAGCGCCAGCAGCCGGTCGAGGCCGTTTATGCCGCTATTGGGAAACATCGCCTGCGGAAAGACGAGCAATAGCGCCGCCCCTAGCAGCGACGCGGTCAGCGTCAGCACCATCGCATCGGTCACGACATGATTATGCGGCCGTTCGGTCTGGCTGAGCGCGCCTGCCAGCCCGCGCTTCAGCCCCAGCGTGGCAAGCTGCGCGACGAATTCCACCACCAGCACCGCATAGGCGAAGCGGCCCAGCGCTTCGGCACCATAGACGCGCCCGGCGATGAACAGGAAGGGCAGCCGCGCCGCGAGCCGCAGCAGGAAGCCGAAGATATTGGTCCGGCCGCCCTTGGCCAAGGCGGCGATATCATCCTGATCGCTCTGCGCGACGGCGGCGGCCGATAGGGACGGACCCGTGAGGTTATCTGTAGACAAGTGGATGCTGCGGCGCGGCGGCTATTCGGGACGCAACGGACGCGCGAGCAGCGCGTCGATGACCTGGGCGAGCGGCACGGCGTCGGCCAGCAGCGCGCACACCGCGTCCACCACCGGCATTTCGACCCCTGCCGCCAGCGCCGCAGCGCGCAGCACCGGCGCGGTGAACGCGCCCTCGGCCACGGTGCGGCGGTTGGCCAGCAGATCGGCGGCTGACTGACCCTCCCCCAGCCCCTTGCCCAGCGAGAAGTTACGCGAATTGGTGGACGAGCAGGTGAGGACGAGATCGCCCAGTCCCGACAGCCCGCCCAGCGTCTCCGCCCGCGCGCCGCGCGCCAGGCCAAAGCGCGTCATTTCGGCAAAACCGCGACTGATCAGAGCCGCCCGCGCATTAAGGCCCAGGCCCGCGCCCTCGGCCACGCCACAGGCGATCGCCAGCACATTCTTGACCGCACCGCCAATCTCCGCGCCGATCACATCGTCGGACAGATAGGGGCGGAAGGCCGGTCGGGCGATCCGCGCCGCCAGCCGTTCGCCCAGCGCCCGGTCCTCGCAGGCCAGCGTGATCGCGGTCGGCAAGCCGCGCGCCACTTCATGCGCAAAGGTCGGGCCGGACAGGACGGCGATCGGCGATCGGGGCTGCGCCTGTTGCGCAACCTCCGACATCAGCAGGCTGGTGCCCGCCTCAATCCCCTTGGAACAGAGTAGCAGCGGCACGCCGGCGGGTGCCTGCGCCACGACGCTACGCAGATACTGGGCGGGACTGACCACCAGCAACAGGTCGCAATCGGCCATATCCGCCATCGCGCCGGTCGCGGCGATCGAGGGCGAGAGCGGGATGCCCGGCAGATAGAGCGGATTTTCCTGCGACCCGTTGACCGCATCGACCACCTCGGCCTCCAGCGCCCATAGCCGCACCGCCTGTCCATCGGCGGCCAGCAATTGCGCCAGCGCCGTGCCCCAGGCACCCGCTCCTATGACCCCCGCCTTCATGCTTTCACTCCCGCTCCGCGCGCCTTTTCCGCCGCCGGGTCGAGCGGCCAGCGCGGTCGGGCGGGGAAGGTCAGATCATCGACCAGCCCCACGGCATAGCGCTCTGCCCCCGCCCAGGCGATCATCGCCGCATTGTCGGTACAAAGCCAAAGCGGCGGCGCGACGAAGGGCAGGTCATGCTCCGCCGCCAGCGCTTCGAGCGCGCCGCGAATCGCCTGATTGGCGGCGACACCCCCGGCGACGACCAGCGCCGTCACGGGCTCGTCCGAGCCCAGCGCGCGGCGGGTGCGGTCGATCAGGCAGTCTATCACCGCCTGCTGAAAGCTCGCGGCGATATCCTGCGTCGAATAATGTCCAGACTGGACCGCGCGCATCACCGCGCTTTTAAGACCCGCGAAGGAAAAATGCGGTTCGGCCGTGCCGACCAGCGGGCGGGGCAGCGGCACCGCCTTGGCATTGCCCTGCGCCGCCGCCTTTTCGACCAGCGGCCCGCCAGGATAGCCCAGCCCCAGCAGCTTGGCGGTCTTGTCGAACGCCTCGCCCGCCGCATCGTCGATCGTCGTCGCCAGCCGCGCATATTCGCCCGGCCCGCGCACGAGCAATATCTGGCAATGGCCGCCCGACACCAGCAGCAGCATGTAAGGAAATTGCAGCGTCCGGTCGGCGAGGCGCGGCGACAGCGCATGGCCTTCCAGATGATTGACCGCGATCAGGGGCTTGCCCGCCGCATGGGCCAGCGCCTTGCCGGTGACGAGGCCCACCATCACGCCACCGATCAGCCCCGGCCCGGCGGTCGCGGCGATCACATCGACATCGGCCAAGGTCATTTCCGCATCCGCCAGCGCCGCCGCGATCAGGGGCGTCAACGCCTCGACATGCGCGCGCGCCGCGATTTCGGGCACGACGCCGCCATAGGGGCGATGCGCCTCCTCCTGCGTGGCCAGACGATGGGCCAATATCCGCCCGTCGGCCGTCACCAGCGCCGCTGCGGTTTCATCGCAGCTCGATTCCAGGCCAAGGATGATTGTCATTGCCGCTTCCATCTAAAGCCCGTGGTCATTAGAGCAAGCCGCATATGTATTTGTCCGATCGACCGTTGCGCCTTGGCACCAGAGGCTCCCCGCTTGCGCTGGCCCAGGCGCACATGACCGCCCATGCCCTCATCACCGCCCATGGCTGGGCACCGGATGCGATCGAGATCGTCACCGTCCAGACCAGCGGCGACCGGATCCAGGACCGGGCGCTTGCCGATATTGGCGGCAAGGCGCTGTGGACCAAGGAGTTGGAGCGCGCGCTGGTCGCGCAGGAGATCGACTTCGCCGTCCACAGCATGAAGGATGTCGAAACGATCCGCCCCGCCATCTTCCAGATCGCCGCGATGCTGCCGCGCGCCGATGTGCGCGACAAGCTGGTGGGGGTGGACAGTTTCGACGCGCTGCCCGCCAATCCGGTCGTCGGCACCAGTTCGCCGCGCCGCGCCGCGCAGGTCATGCGGCTGCGCCCCGACGCTACCATCACCTTGTTTCGCGGCAATGTCGCCACCCGCCTCGCCAAGTTGGCGGCGGGGGAAGTCCATGCCACGCTGCTGGCGGCGGCGGGCCTCGACCGGCTCGACCAGAGTGATGTCGGCGTGACCATCCCGATCGACACGATGCTGCCCGCCCCGTCGCAGGGCGCGGTGGGGATCGAAGCGCTGGCCGACAATGCGCCACTGCTCGAAGTGCTGGCCGTTATCAGCGATGTCGACACGACCGATGCCGTGGCCGCCGAGCGTGCGGTGTTGAAGGCGCTGGGTGGCACCTGCCATTCGCCGATCGCCGCGCTGGCGGTGGTGGATGGCGATGGGCTATATCTGCGCGCCGAGATCATCAGCCCCGACGGGCAGGAAACGGTGGCCCAGGAAACATGGCTGGCGCGCGGCGACGATGTGGTGGCGCAGGCAATCGGCCGCGCGCTGCTGGAGCAGGCCAGCCCGGCGCTGCGGGCCTTGTTCGAAGGGTGAGGGTTCGAGGGGCGAGACGGCTCATCATCCTGCGCCCCGAACCGGCGGCGGGCAGGACGGCGGACAAAGCCGCGCGCCTGGGCTTCGACGTGCTGTGCCATCCGCTGTTCGCGCCGTTGCCGCTTGATTGGGCCGCGCCCCCGGCCGACGGATTCGACGCGCTGCTGCTGACCAGTGCCAATACGGTGCGGCTGGCCGGAGCGCGACTGGCCGCGTATCGCGCGCTCCCGACCTATGCGGTCGGCGCGGCGACGGCGGCGGCGTTGCAGGAAGCAGGCTTTGTCGCCGTGACCTGTGGCGAGCGCGACGCCAGCGCCATTGCCGCCCGGATTGAGGCGGATGGTCATCGCGCCGTCCTCCATCTGGCGGGCACCACGGTCGCGCCGATGGACGCCGGGCCGCTGCGCCTCACCCGGATCGCCGTCTATAGCATGGCCAGCCTGCCGCCCGACCCGGCGCTGCTGCACGATGCTATCCCCGGCGCCATCCTGCTCGTCCATTCGCCGCGCGCGGGCGAGCGACTGGCCGAACGCATCCCGCTCGATCAGCGGAGCGCGCTGCATATCGTGGCGATCAGCCACGCCGCGCTGGCCGCTTGCGGCAGCGGCTGGGCCAGCCTTTCCGCGCCGCACAAGCCGGTCGATGACGACATGCTGGCCCTCGCCCTTTCTTTGTGCGAATGACGGGACAATGACAGGCGAAAGGGTCAGCATGCACGACGCGGACGGCGATAGGAGTATCCCCGTAACCCCGCCCCCTGCCCGTCGGCGCAGCACCCTGCCGCTGGTGACGTTGATGCTGCTCGCCTTCCTGATCGGCGTCGCGCTGACCGCCTGGGCCTGGCCACAGATTCAAAAGCGCTGGAACCCGCAACCGGCCCAGCCGGTCGCCGCCGTGCCGCGGACGGGCGCGCCTTCTGCCGCCATTACGCCCGGCGCGCTGACCGCCAGCAGCGCGCAGATGCTCGACGCCCGCGTCGCCGCGCTCGACGAACGACTGACCCGCATCACGGTCGAGGCGCAGGCCGCTTCGGGCAATGCCGCCCGTGCCGAAGGGCTGCTGATCGCCTTTGCCGCGCGCCGCGCGCTCGATAATGGCGGGCCGCTCGGCTATATCGAGGCGCAGTTGCGCTCTCGTTTCGGCCAGGCCCAACCCCGCGCCGTCGCCACCATCATCAATGCCGCGCGCGAACCGGTGACGCTGGCCGATTTGCGTGTCGGCCTCACTGACCTGAGCGATCGATTGACCACGCCGCCGGTGGAAAGCGACTGGTGGGATGCCATCGCCCATGAAGCGCGCGAATTGGTGACGATTCGCAAGGCTTCGACTCCCTCCCCCCGGCCCCAGGCCGCGCTGGAGCGGGCCGTGCGCTATCTCGACGGCGGGCGGGTGAGCGCGGCGCTGGCCGAAGTGGAGCGGATGCCCGGCCGCGCCGCCGCCGATCGCTGGCTGCAATTTGCGCGCCGCTATCTCGAAGCGCGGCGCGCGCTGGACCTCATCGAAACCGCCGCGATCCTGGAACCGCGCCCTTTGCAGGCCGTTGATCCCGCGCCCGTCACCCCGGTCACTCCAACGCCCTGAACCATAACAGCGACGAACCGTTCGTCTCATAAGACGAAACCAATAGACGCGCGCAGTGTTTGTCACGATAACGTCATCTTTGCCCGAATGGGCCTGGGATTCTTGTTCTCGTGCCACCTTACGCTCAAACCGTCAGCAGTTTTTGGAAAGATCGTTTCGCATCGGGGCCAGCCGCGCCGGTGCGGCCGTCCTTGTCGCATCTGCTTGGCAACCTGTCGCTTCCCCGTGACCTCGCCCGCACGCAGGCGCAGGCGGACGCGCTGGCGCAGCAGATCAAGGGTGATGGTCGTTCCATATTGTTGATCCCCGGCTTGCTCGCGTCCGAACGGCGGATGGACGCCATGCGGCAGATTTTGACCGCAGCGGGCTATGCCGCGCATGACTGGGCGATGGGCCGCAATTATGGGCCGAAACCCGACAGCCTCGACCAGATCGACCGCCGCGTCGATGCCATCCGGCGTGCAGGCGGCGGGCCGGTGACGCTCGTCGGCTGGAGCCTCGGCGGCCTGTATGCGCGCGAATATGCCAAATATGCGACGCACAAGGTCGGCGGTGTGGTGACGCTGGGCACGCCCTTTTCCGGCGATCCGCGCGCCAATCATGCCTGGCGGCTCTATCAACTCGTATCGGGCTTCCCGGTCGATAAACCGCCCTTCCCATGCACCCGCGAAGTCAAGCCGCCGGTGCCCACGGTCGCATTGTGGTCGCAGCGCGACGGCGTGATCCTGCCCGAATGCGCCAAGGGCCGCAGCGGCGAACGCGACAAGGCGATCGAGGTCGATTGCACCCATATGGGCTTCGCCGCCGCGCCCGAAGGCATATTGGGCGTCGCCAAGGCGTTGGAGTCGATGCGCGCATAAGGCGTCCAGACGTCGCGGCGCGACGGCAGGGTCACAGGGCGCAAGTTCACACCGTTGCAGGCAGCGATTTTCCGGCTCTTTTTGCGGGAATAGTGGCGGGCAAGTGCGGCCGAAGCACTCGCAACGCTCCTCCGACGCGCCTGTAAAGTCACTGTGACGCGCCACCCCCGCGACAGGGACGCGACAGGTGGGTCACAAGGATGTGAGGGGTTGGCGATTGCCCGCTGGGGCGCGCGGGCGCGAAGGGTGTGCTGGTCCATCGACAAGGATAGACCAGAGGAAATCCTACATTGGAAGGGGAATAGGATTTGGGGGGTGTCGGATCAGATAGGTTTCGCATTAAATGGGTCGTTTGCGGAATATCGTCTGTGGATGGCTCCCGCGTTGCAAGCATAAAGTGATGATCTGACGTTCCGTCGGGTGCAGTCGTCTGTCCGGCCTGTTGATGCAGTCGGTGCAGACTGCTGGCCCTGATGGGGTCCGCGAACAAGGTCCGATCGGGTTTGCAGGCTATTACGCCTATGACATTCCTTGGGTTGTCCTTGTTCCCGGTCCGACCGGTTTTGCCATCACATCCTTCGCTCTCACAACCTCGTGAAGCTGATCTCCTCAGCTAAACTCTTGATCTATGCTGCCGCCAGCATCGGCGCATGCCCGCGTTCGAAGACGCCGCCGCGCGCCATGACCGCCCATGCGATCCGCGCCATCTTGTTGGCGATGGCGACCGAGGCGACACGCGCGGGCTTTCTGGCGAGCAATGCGACGAAGCGCGGATCGACCGTGCTGGGTTTCTGCTTGGCGTATCGGACGAGCGCGGTTGCGCCGACAACCAGGAGCTGCCGCAGATATCGGTCGCCCATCTTGGTAATGCGCCCCAAGCGTTCCTTGCCGCCACTCGAACTCTGTCGCGGGGTCAGCCCTAGCCAGGCGGCGAATTGGCGCCCTGACGAGAACTGGCTTGGATCGGTCACCGACGCGGCGAGTGCGGTCGCGCCGATCGGCCCGATACCAGGGATCGTCGCCAGACGCCGGGCCCGCTCGTCGCTCCGCTGCAGAGCGGCGAGACGCAGGTCGAGCTTGCGTAACTGGGCGTGAAGCTGGAGCAGTTGCCCTGCCAGCATGGCAACGACGTTGGTCGCCTCGGTCGGCAGATCGATCTTTGACTCGCCGTCGACGATTTCCCGCGCCATCTGCATTGCCTTCACGATCCCGACCGGGATGGCGACGCCCAGTTCTGCGAGCACGCTGCGCATCATGTTCACCAGCTGCGTGCGCTGTTTGATCAACAGCTGGCGCACGCGGTGCAGCGACAACGCCGCCTGCTGCTCGCGCGACTTGATGGGCACGAACCGCATCGTCTGACGTGTAACCGCTTCGCAGATTGCCTCAGCATCGGCGGCGTCGTTCTTTCCGCGCTTTACGTAAGGCTTCACGTAAGCCGCCGGCATCAGCCGAACCTCATGACCCAGCTTGGTCAGTTCGCGCGCCCAGTGATGCGATGTCCCGCAGGCCTCGGCGCCTACCAGGCACGGCGGCAGCTTCTCGAAGAACGGTAGCATCTGCGATCGTCGCAGCGCCTTGCGAATGACGACCTCACCGGTCGCGCTGATACCGTGAACCTGAAAAACGTTCTTGGCCAAATCGAGGCCGATCGTGCTAATCTCCATGGCGGGTGGCTCCTTCTCGGGTTGCATGACAGCAAACCCATCTTGGCACTTAGATGCCGTGAGCGGGAGCCATCCACCGCATCCGGTTTCGAACAGGCATAGGCCGATAGTGGAGATGCTATGGTGACGGAAAACCATGCTTTCGGGTTTCCGGGGCATTTTTACCATCCGGCAGTGTTTCTCGGACAAGTGAGTAGGATGAAGGGCCGCGCAATCTGGAGATTGGCGCAATTAACGGGAATTTTCATCGCTTCCTGACGCCTATCATGTGATTGCCGCCGCCCACACTCATCAAGATTTTCCTTGCACGCTCCGGCCATCAAAAAATTCAATTCGCGGCTGAGGGCTTACGGGCTTTGTTCCCTTCGCCCAGAATGTGATGAAGGCTTCCAGCTTGCCGATGAATTCTGTTTCACCCCAGAAATAGGTCGGCTTCTCCGGCCGTCCCGAAGGAAACCAAACACGTCGCACGATGAACCGCTCAAGAGTTGCTCCGCCTTGACCGATCTCGTCAATTACATCCCTCTCTACATCAGCACCGAATATCGGTCGATCATCTGACGAACGGATGGTGAAGTGAAGATACGGATCCTGCCAATGAGTTGGCGTATAAACCATGTAATTACCTGTTTCGGTATCTACGGTTACTTTCCGTTCAAAATCGAAGGCCAATACCATCACGCCATCCCCAGCGCATCACGCGCATCTTCAAAATTGCCACTCGCTGTCAACTCGGCATGGGGTAGTGGCACTTTCTTAAAAGCGAGCGAAATGTCGGGAAACAGGCTTTTGCCGCCGCCCGTCATGTGATTGCCGCCGTCTTTGTTGGTCCAACTGAAATCACTTGTATAATTCAGTGCTAAAATCGCCCGGTGAAATAAGCCTCACTCGATTTGAATCCGTCGCAACTCTAGGGGGATTAGGAATCAAAGACCCTCGCTTTCGACCCACATCTTCCAACCACGGCAATCGCTTTCTAATGCCCAGGCTTACGGGAGCATCGGTGAACTGCACGGTCAGGCTTTTGAGCCTGTATCCGGCACCGAATGTCGCGGCCAAGTTATCGGGATCGACTAATTCGACGCTGGCAGGATCGCGAATGTCGCGGAAGCGCACCATGTAAGGGTAATTATCGCTATCTTCTATCGCCGTCACGCGACGCCGCTTCACCGGATAGGTGCCGCGATCGTTCGCTATGCGCTGCCAATAGGCTTCTGGGGTCGTTGTGTCGGGCTTGAAATTCATCGATTCGTCGGCACGAGAGGCCCAATCTTCGCTGGATGGCGAGTGCAGCAGCACGAAAAGGGTTTGCTCGTTAGGCAGGTCTATGGCGACCGCTTCGCCCATCACCTTGAAACTGCGATAAGATTGTTTGACCTCGATTACGCTTGAGCCGGATCGGTCCCCTTGGGGCGTCTCGATCTCCGCCTTCAGCGCATAGTGATAGGGCGTGTAGAAGAACGCCAAATTGTCAGTATCAACGTCGCCACAGCCGACGAGCAGCGAGGCCGCTCCACCGGCGAACAGGCCAAGCATTGTCCGTTTCGCCAAGATGTTGCGGTCCCGATCTTTCATCCAGTTTCACCTGCCAACTCGATTGGTCATTAGCGGGACTTTGTTAAGAAACGGGGCTGTTGTGCGAAAAACAGGTGAAATCCGTTCATTCATTCGGGGTTTCCGCTTGATCCGCGATGCCAGCGATCGGCGGCCACTGGCGGCGCGCATGGAGCAAGCGCAGGATGCGCACCAGATCGTCGGCGACATCGTAAACCAGGATATAGTTGCGATGCACCACTAGCTCGTATGTCCCTGTCACACGGCCTGGGCGTGCGATTGCGGGATGGTTGACCAGATTGCGCGCTTTCTTCGTGAACAATGCATCCAGCGTCAGGGCGGCCGCTGGATTTTCCTTGGCGATGTAGGTGCGTATGTGCCGCCGGTCTTGGCCTGCCTCAAGCGTCCAGGCGAGCTTCACGCCCTGCCAGCCATCCTAGCCCGCGTCTCGTTCCGCCATGCCTCCGCTTCCTGTTCGACGTCGTCGTCAGAGACCAGACGTCCGGCATTGGCCGAATCCAGCCCGACCTGCACCTGCTCCCGGAACCATGCGTCATGGTCAGCCGCTCGGCGTTCGCCCGCCACATAGTCGCGCATGAAATCGCGGATGAGTTGTGCTCCGGTGCGATCATGCGCCTTCGCCGCGTCGGCAAAGGCGCTTTTAAGGGTATCATCGACCCGGAAGGTAAAGGTGGACTCGCCCATGCCGCCATCTCCATGTGTTACAAGGTTAGTACATGGTAACACAACTCCCGTTGTAGGGGAGGATTTTATGCCTGTGTCCGCACCCCAATGCCCCTCAGGACTGGAGGCGGCGCAGCGCTTCGTCCTGGCCGATCAGCGGCAGCAGCAGGCTCATGTCCGGGCCGTGATCGAGGCCCGTCAGGGCGCGGCGCAGGGGGAGGAAGAGGGGCTTGCCCTTGCGGCCGGTTTCACCCTTGAGCACCTCTGTCAGCGCGCGCCAGATGGCCGCGTCGAAGGGTAGGTCGGTTAGCAGGCGGTGCGCGGCGATCAGGAAGTCCTGGTCTTCGGCGTCCCGCGCGGGGGCGTCGATGGGGCCGGTGACGATGCGCCACCAGTCGGCTGCACCCGCCACCGTCTCCAGATTGGGGCGGATCGCATCCCATGCCGGGGCGTCCATGCCGTCGGGCAGCCGCGCGGCCACCGTATCATAGGGCAGGAGATGCACGATTTTCTGGTTCAGCCCCGCCAGTTCCGCCTCATCGAAGCGCGCGGGCGCGCGGCCGAAATGGGCGAAATCGAAGCTGGCGATCAGCGGCTGCATGTCGGCGAACGGCTCAACCGACTGGCTGCTGCCGAGCCGCGCCAGCAGCGACGCGATCGCCATGGGCTCCAGCCCCAGTTCGCGGAAATGGGCGACGCCGAGCGACCCCAGTCGCTTGGACAGCTTGCCCTCCGCCCCGGTCAGCAGCGCCTCATGCGCGAAGGCGGGGAGCGGCGCGCCGAGCGCTGTAAACATCTGGATCTGGGTCGCGGTGTTGGACACATGATCCTCGCCGCGCAGCACATGGGTGACGCCCATGTCGATGTCATCGATCACCGACGGCAGCATATAGAGCCAACTGCCATCGGCGCGGCGGATCACCGGATCGGACAGCAATTTGGGGTCAAAGCGCTGTTCGCCGCGAATGAGGTCGGTCCAGACGATCGGCTGGTCATGGTCCAGCTTGAAGCGCCAATGCGGGCGGCGGCCTTCGGCTTCATAGGTGGCGATCTGGTCCGGCGTCAGGCTCAGCGCGCCGCGATCATAGACTGGCGGCAATCCCCGGCCCAGCAGCACCTTGCGCCGCAATTCCAGTTCCTGTTGCGTCTCATAGGCGGGATAGACCTGGCCCGCCGCGCGCAACGCCGCGAACCGGCTTTCATACAGCGCGAACCGCTCGGACTGTTTGGCCTCCGCGTCCCAGGTCAGGCCCAGCCAGTGCAGGTCGGCGCGGATCGCATCGGCATATTCGGGGCGCGAGCGTTCGAGGTCGGTATCGTCCAGCCGCAGCAGGAATTGCCCGCCGCTCTTCTGTGCGAACAGCCAGTTATGCAGCGCGGCGCGGATATTGCCGACATGGAGATGGCCGGTCGGGGACGGCGCGAAACGGGTGATGACGGTCATGGATATCTGGTCCTGATCCCGTTCGCCCTGAGCCTGTCGAAGGGCTGTTCTTCTTCAGAAGAAGGACGAGGCTTCGACAAGCTCAGCCCGAACGGAGTTTGGGGTGTCATGTTCTAAACGCATTAGTGATCGGATAGCGCCGGTCGCGGCCGAAGTTGCGGGTGCCGAGCTTCACGCCGGGGGGCGACTGGCGGCGCTTATATTCGGCGACATAGAGCAGCCGTTCGATCCGGGCGACGGTCTCGCGCTCGAAGCCGCGCGCGACCAATTGCTCGACCGACAATTCCTCCTCGACCAGGCCGTAGAGGATGGGGTCCAGCACTTCATAGGGCGGCAGGCTGTCATCGTCGCGCTGGTCGGCGCGCAATTCGGCGCTGGGCGGCTTGCTGATCACCCGCTCCGGCATCACCGGGCCGGTGGGGCCAAAGCCTTCGCCCAGCGTCGGGACGTTCGCGTTGCGCCAATGGCACAGGTCGAACACGGTCGTCTTATAGGCGTCCTTCAACACCGAATAGCCGCCCGCCATATCGCCATAGATGGTCGCATAGCCGACCGACATCTCGCTCTTGTTGCCGGTGGTCAGCAGCATGTGGCCGAACTTGTTGCTGAGCGCCATCAGCGTCACGCCCCGGATGCGCGACTGGATATTCTCTTCGGTCAGGTCGCGCTGCCGCTCGGCGAATACATCGCCCAGCATCGTGTCAAACGCGCCGACCGCCGGTTCGATGGGGATGCTGTCGTAACGCACGCCCAGCAGCCACGCGCAGGCGACCGCATCGTCGAGGCTGTCCTGGCTGGTGAAGCGCGAGGGCATCATCACGCACCATACCCGGTCCGGCCCCAGCGCATCGACCGCGACGGCGGCGGACAGCGCGCTGTCGATCCCGCCCGACAGGCCCAGCACGACGCCGGGGAAGCGGTTGCGGTTCACATAGTCGCGCAGGCCCAGCACCATCGCATTGTAAATGTCGGCGGGCCGGTCATCCAGGACATGGCGATCGCCGGGCAGGCAGACCCATTGTCCGGCCTGCTTCTCCCACGTCGTCAGCACCAGCGCCTCGTCCCAGTCGGGCAGTTGGTGCGCGATCGACAGGTCGGCGTTCATCACGAAGGAGGCGCCGTCGAACACCAGCTCATCCTGCCCGCCGACGCGGTTGAGATAGGCGAGCGGCAGATTGGTCTCGCGCACCCGCGTCCCCGCGACGCCATTGGTGCGGCGGTCATCCTTGTCGACCTCGAACGGGCTGCCATTGGGGCTGATCAATATGTCCGCGCCCTGCGCCTTCAGATGCGCGGTGACGAAGGGGAACCAGATATCCTCGCAGATCGGCACGCCGATCTTGACGCCCTTGAAGTCGATGGGCGCGGGCAGCGGGCCGGGCGCGAACAGGCGCTTTTCATCGAACGTGCCGTAATTGGGCAGCTCGCGCTTCTGGCGGATGGCGGTGACCGCGCCGTCTTCCAGCAGCGCGACGACGTTGAACAACACGCCCTGCGCCGCGACCACGGTGCCGACCAGCATCGCCGGGCCGCCATCGCCGGTCGCCTGCGCCAGCCGATCGAGTTCCTGATTGGCGCGCTCGACCAGCGCGGGTTTCAGCACCAGATCTTCGGGCGGATAGCCGATCAGCTGCAATTCGGGATAGACGATCAGGTCCGCATCCATCGCCCGAGCCCGCCATTCCAGCATCGCGTCGGCATTGGCGGCAAGGTCGCCCACCGACTGGGTCATCTGGGCAAGGGCGATCACGAGTTTGTCGGTCATGGACGCGGCCCCTAATGCATTTTTCCGGCTGGCGCAAAAGCGCCTTTCCACCGCGACCCCGCGCCGCTACAGGGGCGGCGTTTCACCCAGCGTCATCAATTCGTCACGCCTTTTCATTTCAGGGGGTTTTGGCCATGAAGCTCATGACCGGCAATTCGAACAAGCCGCTCGCGGCCGCCATCGCCGACTATATCGAAATTCCCCTGACCGACGCCAGCGTCCGCCGCTTCGCCGATGAGGAAGTGTTCGTGGAAATCCACGAAAATGTCCGGGGCGAAGATGTGTTCGTGCTGCAATCGACCAGTTATCCCACCAACGACAATCTGATGGAATTGCTGATCATGATCGATGCGCTCAAGCGCGCATCGGCCAAGCGAATCACCGCCGTCGTCCCCTATTTCGGCTATGCCCGGCAGGACCGGAAGCCCGGCCCCCGCACCCCGATCAGCGCCAAGCTGGTCGCCAATTTGATCACCAAGGCGGGCGCCGACCGCGTCCTGTCGGTCGATCTGCATGCGGGTCAGATCCAGGGCTTCTTCGATATTCCGACCGACAATCTGTTCGGTGCGCCAGTGATGTCGGCGGATATCCAGGCGCGCTTTGGTGATCGCAACCTGATGGTCGTGTCGCCCGACGTCGGCGGCGTGGTGCGCGCCCGCGCGCTCGCCAAGCGGCTCGACAACGCCCCGCTCGCCATCGTCGACAAGCGGCGTGAGCGCGCGGGCGAATCGGAAGTGATGAACATCATCGGCGACGTCGCGGGGCGTTTCTGCGTCCTGATCGACGATATCGTCGATTCGGCGGGAACGCTGTGCAACGCGGCCTCCGCGCTCAAGGCCGCCGGGGCCGAGGATGTCGTCGCCTATGTCAGCCATGGCGTGCTGTCGGGCGGCGCGGTTGCGCGCGTGGATGCGTCCGACCTGCTGGAACTGGTCATTACCGACACGATCCAGGGGACCGAGGCGGTCAACACCGCCAAGAAGGTCCGCCACCTGCCCATCGCCCCGCTGCTGGGCGAAGCGATCAAGCGCATTGCCGACGAAAGCTCGGTATCCAGCCTGTTCGACTGACAGCATGAAGCCGGGGCGGCAATTGCCGCCTTGCGTGATGGCCTGCCGCCCGCTATCGGGCTGCCGTCCGTAGCGCTCGCTTGAGCGCAACGGGCAAGATCGCGCCGGTGCCTCTTGATCGAGGCTTAAAAGGGAAGGCGGTGCGGATGGCTCACACCATCCAAAGCCGCAGCTGTCCCTGCAACTGTAAGCGGTGAGCGTGATGTACACGGCTTCCTCTTCGAAGGAAGCAGCCACTGGACCGTCAAACGTCTGGGAAGGTCGTACATGACGCCATGACCCGTGAGCCAGGAGACCTGCCGGCGTTCTGGTCGCTCTTGCCTTGGTCCAGGGGATGGCCGCGGCACGGTAACTCTCCGTCTGAGCGACGACAGGAAGGCGGCCGGGGCCGCAACCGTCGTGGGACGCTGGGCTATATATGCGCCGGTTCGTCGCCCTGCGTCGGCCGTCGATGCGCGAGGCCATGCGCCTATCATCGACATGCTCCACCGCCCGATATCGCTCGGCGCGGAGGAGACTATATATGGTTAAATACGGCATATCCCTGCTGGCGCTCGTTGCTGCCAGCCCCGTTTTCGCCCAGGCCCCCGAACAGATTTCGGACCTGAGCGGCAACAGCACCCCGATCATCGTCACCGCCTCGCGCGTGACCAGCGAAGCGCGCGAGATCGGCAGCGCGGTGTCGATCATCACCCGCGCCGATATTCAGCGCAACCAGATCCTCTTCCTGAAGGACATATTGCAGGACGCGCCCGGCGTGCAGACGACGGCCGACCGGCCAGGCCAATTGACCAGCGTGCGCATCCGGGGATCGAACAATAATGAGATTCTCTGGCTGATCGACGGTATCGAGTTGGGCGATCCCAGCGCGATCAGCACCCAGTTCCAGGCCGATCACCTGACCAGCCGCGACATCGACCGGGTCGAAATCCTGCGCGGCAACCAAAGCTCGCTTTATGGCTCCGATGCGGTCGGCGGCGTCATCAATATCATCACCCAGCGCGCGACCGACGAGGGACTGCAGGTCAATGCCGAGGCCGAAGCCGGTTCCTATGGCATGCGCAGCGGCGGCGCATCCTTGCTGGGCAAGAGCGGCGCGCTCGATTTCCGCCTGAGCGCGACCGGCTATCGCCATGACGGCCCCTCGCTCGCCGATCCCCGCACCGCCAGCCCCGCAGGGTCGGCAACCGAAAAGGACGAATATCGCCGTTACGGCTTTAGCGGCCGGGTCGGCTATCAGGCGACCGAAACCCTCTCGCTGCAAGCGATCGGCTATTGGTTCGATGCCTTCAGCGATCTCGACAATACGACGTCCGACAGCGACGATACCGCCAAAACGCGCGACTATGCCGCCGCGGGCCAGGCCAGCTACAAAAGCCTGGACGGCCAGTTCACCGCCGACCTGACCGCCAGCCGCTATGCCGCGCGCCGCCGCTATTTCGGCATCTGGAACCGGGCCGAGGGCGACCTGTTCCGTGGCACCAAGGACGAGCTGACGCTGGCCCTCGCCTATGGCGGCACCGGCCCCGTCAGCCTGGCCGCGGGCGGCAATTATGAGCGGGAGAAGACGACCCAGATCACCAGCTTTTCCGGCGCTTTCCCCGCCCGCGTCAACACGCGGTCGGCCTATGCCGAAATCGCGCTGCGGCCGGTCGCGGGGCTTACCCTCACCGGCGCGGCGCGGGTCGACGACAACAGCCGCTTCGGCACGTTCGATACCTATCGCGGCACGCTGGCTTATGCGCTGGGCGCGCTCAAGCTGCGCGCCAGCTATGGCACCGGGGCCAAGGCACCGGGCCTCTATCAATTGTTCGACCCCACCTATGGCAATCCAGACCTTGAAGTCGAAACCAGCCGGGGCGGCGATGTCGGCTTCGACCTGGCGCTGGCCGAAGGGCTGACCGCGCAGGTCAGCTATTTCTTCACCCGCAAGACGAACGAGATTAATTTCGACGGCAGCCGTCCGCCCTTTGGCGGCTATGGCCAGTTCGGCCGCACCCGCGCGGAGGGGATAGAGGTTGGCGTCACCGCCCAGCCGCTGCCCTGGCTCGGTGTCAGCCAGACCTATGGCTATACCGACCATGAAATCGATCGCGACATGGACGGCACCTATGTAAACAGCGGCCGCCCGCGCTATACCGGCACCACATCGGTCATCCTGACCCCGGCCGAACGCGCGTCGATGACCGCGCGGGTGCGCTATCATGATGGCGACTCGTCGGGCTTTGGCGGCGCGACTAAGGCCTATACGGTGGTCGACCTGCTCGCCTCCTATGGCATCACCGACCGGGTCGAGCTGTATGGCCGCGTCATCAACCTGTTCGATAAATGGTATCAGGTCAGCTACGGCACCCAGACGCTCGGCCTGTCGGCCTATGGCGGCGTGCGCCTGAGCTTCTGATATGATCCCGTCCCCGCCATCAGACCCCGTTAGGCAGGCTGCGCTTGGCCAAGACCGGGTCGTTGGCGGGGAAGGGTCAGCGCGGCTTGACCGCGCGGGCGATCGCCTGCGCCGCCTGCACATAGGCGGGGCCGCCGCACACCGTCCACGCCTGCGGAATGGCGATGCGCGGGATGCTGCGCAGCGCGGGATGGTGCAGCATTTCCGTGCCCTGATCGGTCACTTTCTGCGTCGCGCTTTCGATGATCAGATAATCGGGCCGCGACGCCACCATTTCCTCCAGGCTCATCTGCGACAGAGCGGGCTTGCCCAAGCGAGTCGCGAGATTGGTAACGCCCGTGCGCACCAGCAGATCATCGATCAACGTGCCCGATCCGGTCAGATAGCCGCGCCGCTGATAATAGGCCGCGACCGGCGCGCGCGCGGGACGGGGCAGCCGCGCCAGATCCGCCTCCATCCGCGCGATCAGCGCCTCGCCGCGCGCCGGATGCCCCACCGCCTGCGCCACCTGCCGGATCGAGGCCAAGATGCTGGCGTAATTTTCCGCCGATTGCAGGTCGAGCGTGCGGAAGGGCAGGGTCTTGAAAGGGGCGAGCGCCGGATGCCCGCGCGCGGGCAGGCCGATCACCAGATCAGGCCGCGCCGCCAGCACTTCCTCCGACGTGCCGCGCAGCATCGGCAGGCCGCGCGCCGCCTCTGCCGCCGCCGACATATCGGGATCACGCACATTGCTGGTCAACCCGGCAATCTGCCCCCGGTCGGCCAGCGCCAACACCAGTTGATCGGAACAGAGGTTCAGCGACACGATACGCTTGGGAACACCACCAACCCGTTCCGCCGCCACAACGGGCAAGGCGACGCACAACAGGCAGGTGGCGAGGGCGAGCGAGCGCAAGATCATCATCGCGCTTCCATAACGCCCCGGTGCCGTGACACAAGCAAGCCCGATCGGACCCCATGCGCCTGACCCATGAACCGCCTGCGCCGCGCCATCGTGCGTTGATGCCGCTGCTGATCGCCGGGGTGGTGATCGTCGCGGTCGCCTCGCTGCGGCTTGGCCCGGTCACGCTTTCGCTCGACCGGCTGTTGGCCGTCGTCATGGGTCATGGCGATCCGGTCGCGACCACCATATTGCTCGACCTGCGCCTGCCGCGCACGCTCATCGGCCTGTTGGTCGGGGCGATGCTGGGGCTGGCGGGGGCGGTGTTGCAGGGCTATTTGCGCAATCCGCTCGCCGAACCCTCGGTGCTGGGCGCGTCCAATGCCGCCGCATTGGGCGCGGTCGCCGCCATTTATTTCGGCGTGGCGGGCTGGCATCCCGCGATGCTGCCTTTGCTCTCGATCGCCACCGGGCTGATCGCGCTGCTGCTGCTCTTCACCCTGGCCGGACGCGCGGAAATCGCGTTGACGCTGATCCTGGCGGGCATCGCCGTATCGACGCTCGCCGGGGCGGGGATCAGCCTTG
Organism: Sphingobium sp. KKT206; assembly: GCF_055640555.1. Classification (NCBI taxonomy): domain Bacteria; kingdom Pseudomonadati; phylum Pseudomonadota; class Alphaproteobacteria; order Sphingomonadales; family Sphingobiaceae; genus Sphingobium; species Sphingobium sp. KKT206. The sequence goes on along the minus strand of NZ_CM145764.1, from coordinate 3,196,503 downwards.
CGCTCAACCTCTCGCCCAATCCCTTCGCCGCGATGGAGATCATGACCTGGCTGATGGGGTCGATCGAAAACCGGTCGATTGATCATGTCTGGATCGTCCTGCCCTGCGTGATCGTCGGCGGCGCGCTGCTGCTGATCGACCGGCGCGCGCTCGACGCGCTGACGCTGGGCGAGGATGGCGCGCGGTCGCTCGGCGTCGATCTGCGCCGTACCCGCACCCGCCTGCTGCTGGGCGTCGCGATCGGCGTGGGCGGGGCGGTGTCGGTGTCCGGTTCGATCGGCTTCATCGGCCTCATCGTGCCCCATCTCGTCCGCCCGCTGACCGATCGCAGCCCGTCCGCCATCCTGCTCCCGTCGCTGCTGGGCGGCGCGATCCTGCTGGTCGCGGCCGACATCCTCGTTCGGCTGATCCCCACCACCAGCGAGTTGAAGCTCGGCGTCGTCACCGCCTTCCTCGGCGTCCCCATCTTCCTGCTCCATCTGTTGCGGGAGCGGCGGACATGGTGACGATCCGGGTCGAAGGGCTGTGCGCCCGGCTTGGCCGCCGCGCCGTGCTGCATGACATCGATGCGACGCTCGCCCCCGGCGCGCTGATCGGCATTATCGGCCCCAATGGCGCGGGCAAATCGACGCTGGTGCGGGCCATGCTTGGCCTGATCGCCACGACGCGCGGCAGCGTGACGATCGACGGGCGCGCCATCGCCGCCCTGCCGCCGCGCGACCGTGCCCGCGCCATCGCCTATCTGCCGCAGGGGCAGACGCTGCACTGGCCGCTCAGCGTCGAGCGGCTGGTCGCGCTTGGCCGCCTGCCCCATCTTGGCCCCATGTCGCGCATCGGCGCGGCGGACCATGACGCCATAAGGGCGGCGATGGCCCGCACCGACGTCGCCCATCTCGCCGACCGGATCGCCACCGAATTGTCGGGCGGCGAGCGCGCCCGCGTCATGCTCGCCCGCGCGCTGGCGGTCGGCGCGCCCGGCCTTGCGGTGGACGAACCCCTCGCCGCGCTCGACCCCGGTCATCAGATCGACGTCATGCAATTGCTCGCGCGCGAAGCGCGGGCGGGTGGGCTGGTCATCGCCGTGCTGCACGACCTGTCCATGGCGGCGCGCTATTGCGACCGGCTGCTGCTGCTCGATCGCGGCAGGCTGGTCGCCGATGGCCCGCCGGACACGGTGCTAACGCAGGACCGGTTGCGCGCCGTCTATGGCATCACCAGCCGCATCGACCTTGCCGCCACGCCGCCGCTGGTCGCCCCGCTCGACCGCTGGACCGCCGCGCCTGATCATGGAGAATAAGATGCCGCCCGCCCCCTTCTGGTCCAGCCCCGCCGACTTCGACGCGGCGCTGCGCGCGCTGCCCGGTCCCGACACCGACGCCATCGCCGCCGCCGCCGCGCGGCAGGCGCAATTGACCAAGCCCGCCGGATCACTCGCCCGGCTGGAGCAAATCGCGCTGTTCTTTGCCGGGTGGCAGGGGCGCGCGATCCCGGCGCTCGACCAGGGCCGGGTGCTGATTTTCGCGGGCAATCATGGCGTCACCGTCCATGGCGTCAGCGCCTTTCCCGCCGCCGTCACCGCGCAGATGGTCGCCAATTTCAATGCTGGCGGCGCGGCGATCAACGCGCTGGCCGGTGCTGCGGGCCTCGACCTGCGCGTCGTGCCGATCGACCTTGACCGCCCGACGGACGATTTCACGCAAGGCGCGGCCATGAGCGACGCGGACTGCCTCGCGGCGCTGGCGATCGGCGCGGCGGCGGTGGAGCCGGGCCTCGACCTCGTTCTGCTCGGCGAAATGGGCATCGGCAATTCGACCGCCGCCGCCGCGCTTGCCGCGCGCAGCCTGGGGGGCAGCGCGGCCGATTGGGTCGGGCCAGGCACCGGCGTCGATGCCGACGGCATCGCCCGCAAGATCGCGGTCATCGACCGGGCGCTCGCCTTCCATGCCGACGCGCCGCTGACCCCGTTCGAAACGCTGCGGCGCGTCGGCGGGCGGGAGATTGCAGCGATGGCGGGCGCAGCGCTGCGCGCCCGGCAATTGCGCATCCCGGTGATGCTGGATGGGTTCATCAGCGGCGCGGCCATCGCCCCCCTCGCCGCCGCCCATCCCACCATCACCGACCATTGCCTCGCGGGCCATTGTTCGGCCGAACCTGGCCATGACCGGCTGCTCCGCCAGCTTGGCCTTGATCCGTTGCTGCGCCTTGGCATGCGGCTCGGCGAAGGCAGCGGCGCGGCTGTGGCGGCCAATATCGTGCGGTCCGCGCTCGCCGCCCATGCCCAGATGGCGACCTTCGCCCAGGCCGGCGTGTCGGGCGCGGCATGACGCCCCGGCTGCTCCATTTATTGCGCCATGGCGCGCCAGAGACGCCAGGCCTGCTGATGGGCCGCACCGATGGCACCCCGACCCAGGCCGGGATCGACGCCTGCCGCGCCCGCGCCAATGGCCTCGCCGTGACCGCCATCATCAGCTCCGACCTGACCCGCGCCAGCGCCGCCGCCGACGCGATCGGCCGCGACCATGGCCTGCCCGTCCTGCTCGACCCGCGCTGGCGCGAGTTGGATTTCGGCGCCTGGGATGGCCTTGCCCCGTCCGCCGTCCCGGCGCAGGCTTTCGCCCGCTTCCATGCCGATCCCGACGCCAGCCCGCCACCGGGCGGTGAGCGCTGGTCGATGCTGGTCGATCGTGTCGCCGCCGCCACCGCCGCGCTGACCGCCGACTCCACCCTCATCCTCACCCATGGCGGCGCGATGCGCGCGGCGATCGCCCATCATTGCGGCCTGACGCCTGCGCAAAGCTGGGCGTTCGACCTGCCTTATGCGTCTTTGCTGTCGTTGCGCCTGTGGCCCGGCCCGCAGCCTGCCGCACAGATCATCGGTCTCTACCCATGAAGGGGCTGGTCATCGCGCTGCAATTCCTGACCCGCCTGCCGATGCCGCGCGTCACCGCCACGGCGCAGGATTTCGCCCGGTCGATGCGTTGCTTCCCCGTCGTCGGCCTGATCCTCGGCGCGCTGATCGCCGCCGCCTGCGGGGCGGGGGCGCGGATCGACCCCTGGGTCGGCGCATTGCTCGGCCTCATCGCCTGGGTCGGGCTGACCGGCGCGCTGCATCTCGATGGCCTGGGCGACATGGCCGATGCGGCTGGCGCCGCGCATAAGGACAGGGACCGCCTGCGCGCCGTCCTGTCCGACCCCCATGTCGGCAGCTTCGGCGTCGTCGCGATCGCGCTCCAGCTCATCGCCAAGCTGATCCTGCTCCACACGCTGGTCGATCGCACCCTGCTCCCCGCGCTTGTCCTCATCCCCTTTGCCGCGCGAATCGCGCCGCTGTGGTGGACCCGCCTGCTCCCGCCGCTGCACGAAGGCCTCGGCACCGCCTTTCGCGGCGCGATCCGCCCGGTCGATCTGGCGCTCTGGGCTGCCGTTTGGCTGCTCGCCTGCTGGTGGGTGCCTGGCCTGCTCGCCGCGCCCATGCTGATGCTTGGCTGGAGCGTTTGGCTGCGACAACGGATTGGCGGCATTTCGGGCGACGGCCATGGCGCGGGCATCGAACTTGTCGAAAGCGGCCTGCTGCTGGCGGTGCTGCTATGATCGACCGCTGGCACTGGCATGGCGGCGGGCTTTCTGCAGCGCGCGCTTATTTCGGCGAGGGCGATGCGCCCTGGATCGACCTGTCGACCGGCATCAACCCGCAGCCCTGGCCCGTCCCGCCGCTGGCGATCGACTGGGCGCGCCTGCCCGATGACGCGGCCCTGCGCGCGCTCGAAGCCGCCGCCGCGGCGCATTTCGGCGTCGATCCCGCCACGGTCTGCGCCTTGCCGGGCACCGAGATCGGCCTGCGCCTGATCGGCACCCTGCTGCCCGGCCCCGCCTGCCACATAGCCCCCGCCTATCGCACCCATGGCGAGATGATCGACGGCAGCATTCCGCTCAGCCGCGCCGATCTCGCCGAGGCGGACGACCAGACGCTGATCCTCGCCAACCCCAACAATCCCGACGGCTATCGCTTCGACCGCCCCGCCCTGCACGACCTGCTCGCGCGGCGCGGCAAGGACGGCTGGCTGATCCTCGACGAAGCCTTTGCCGACACCCACCCGGCGATCAGCTTTGCCGATCAGGTCGGCGACGACCGCCGCCTGCTGATCTTCCGCTCCTTCGGCAAATTTTTCGGGCTAGCGGGCGTGCGGCTCGGCTTTTTGATCGGCCCGCCCGCGATCCTCGCCGCCGTCCGCCGCAAGCTCGGAGCCTGGCCACTCTCTGCCCCAGCCATCGCCATCGGCACCGCCGCCTATCGCGATCAACCCTGGATCGCCGCCACCCGCCAGCGGCTTGAGCAACAGGCCGCCACGCTCGACTCGCTGCTGATCCGCTGCGGCTACCGCCCGATCGGCACCTGCCCCCTGTTCCGCCTGATCGACACCGACGACGCCCCCGCATTGTTCGAGCGTCTCGCGCGCCGCGCCATCCTGACCCGCCCCTTCACCGAGCAACCCCGCTGGCTGCGCATCGGCCTGCCCGCCGATGCCGCGGCCTGCGACCGGCTGGAAGCGGCGCTGCGCCATGGCTGAGCCGGTCGCGCTCGTCGCGCTGATGCTCGACGCCGCGATCGGCTGGCCCGCCTGGCTCTATGCGCGGATCGGCCATCCGGTCGGCTTTTTCGCGCGCCTCATCGACACTTGCGAGGCGCGCTGGAACCGCCACCAATGGCCTGACGCCACCCGCCGCACACTCGGCATCGCCACGGTCCTGCTGCTGCTGATCGTCGCGGCGGGTGGCGGCTGGATCGTGCAGGCCGCTATCCTGCGCGTGTGCGGCCCCTATGGCTGGCCGCTCCTTGCCCTGCTCGCCTTCCCCGCGCTCGCCCAGCGCAGCCTGTTCGACCATGTCCGCGCCGTGGCGCAGGCGCTTGCCGCGGGCGACCTCCCCCGCGCCCGCCAGCAGGTCGCCCGCATCGTCGGCCGCGATACCGATGCGCTCGATGCCAGCGGCGTCGCCCGCGCCGCGATCGAAAGCCTGGCCGAAAGTTTCTGCGACGGCATCGCCGCGCCGCTCTTCTGGCTGCTGCTGCTCGGCCTGCCCGGCGTCTGGGCCTATAAGGCGATCAACACCGCCGACAGCCTGATCGGCCATCGCGAACCGCGCTGGCGGGCGTTCGGCTGGGCGGCGGCGCGGAGCGACGATCTGCTCAACCTGCTGCCCGCGCGGATCGGCGGCGCATTGATCTGTATGGCCGGCGGCGGCGGATGGCGCATCATGCGACGCGACGCGCGCGCCCACGCCTCCCCCAATGCGGGCTGGACCGAAGCGGCGATGGCGGGCGCGTTGGGCCTGCGCCTCGCCGGGCCGATCGCCTATGATGGCGTCGCCTGTCCCAAGCCCTGGATCGGCGATGGCAGGGCGCAGGCCGATGCGGGGGACATTCACCGGGCGCTGCGCATCACTATCCGCGCCTGCCTGCTGCTGTGGTTGATCGCGGGGCTATGGGCCTGGCTGGCATGAAGGGAAGAGGAGCATGACCATGGATCACAGCCTGCTGGTGCTGGGCGGCGCGCGATCGGGCAAGAGCCGCTATGCGCAGGCGCGCGCCGAAGCGACCGGCCTCGACCGCTGCTTCATCGCCACGGCCCAAGCCTTTGACGACGAAATGCACGACCGCATCGCCCGCCACCAGCAGGATCGCGACGCGCTGTGGCACACGGTCGAAGCGCCGATGGCATTGGCGGAATCGATCTGCACCCACGCAGCACCCCGCCGCGTGCTGCTCATCGATTGCCTCACGCTCTGGACCTCCAACCTGCTGCTCGCCGACCAAGACATCGACGCCGCGACCGATGATCTGGTCGCCGCCATCGCCGCCGCGCCCGGCCCGATCATCCTCGTCGCCAATGAAGTGGGCCTCGGCATCGTTCCTGACAATGCGCTCGCCCGCCGGTTCCGCGATGCGGCCGGGCTGCTCAACCAACGCGTCGCCGCCACCGTGCGCGAAGTCCAGTTCCTCGCCGCAGGGTTGCCGCTGGCGCTCAAGGGGGCTGCCCCTCTGGCGCAACCGAGCGCAACCGGCTAGGCGATCATGCCATGACAACCCGTGACGACCTGACCCTGGCCAACCGCCTTGCCGATGCGGCGGGCGAAGCCATCCGCCCCTTCTTTCGCGCCCGCTACGATATGGAGCTGAAGGCCGACAAGTCGCCCGTGACCGAGGCCGACCGCGCCGCCGAAGCCGCGATCCGCGCGATCTTGGAAAAGGAACGGCCCGGCGATGGCATCATCGGCGAGGAATATGGATCGGTGCGCGAGGATGCCGAGCGGGTCTGGATTCTCGACCCGATCGACGGCACCCGCAGCTTCATCGCCGGGCGGCCGATCTTCGGCACGCTGATCGCGCTGACGCAGGGTGGCTGGCCGACCGTCGGCCTCATCGACCAGCCGATCGCGCGCGAACGCTGGGCGGGCATGTCGGGCCAGCCCACGACCTTCAACGGCCAGCCGATCCGCACCCGCGCCTGCCGCGCGCTGGAGGGGGCAGGCATCGCCACCACCAGCCCGCACCTCTTCGCCGATGGCGACGTGCCCCATTATATGGCGCTGGTCGCGGCCGTCTCCGGCGGTGCCCCGCGTCAGGGGCCGGTCTATGGCGGCGATTGCTATAATTACGGCCTGCTCGCGTCCGGCTTCCTCGACATCGTCATCGAATCAGGCCTGCAAAGCTATGATTTCGCGGCTCTGGTGCCGGTGGTCGAAGGTGCAGGCGGCCTGATGTGCGACTGGAATGGCGAACCGCTGACGGCGGACAGCGACGGTCATGTCCTGGCCTTGGGCGACCCCGCCCGACTGGAAGATGTGCTGGAAGCACTCGCCAGCGCCGCGCATGATCATGGTCACGATCACGACCATTAAATTTGCCTCCTTCCCCGGTGGGGAGGGGGAGCGAGGTGCAGCCGAGCGTCCGCGCTGGGGCAGTTGCCCAGCCCACTGACCATGCCCGCATAACCACTCCGTTCGTGCTGAGTAGGGGATGAGCGAAGTCGAAGACCCGTATCGAAGCATCATGCGCAGCGCCTAATCCTTCGATACGCCATTTCGACTTCGCTCAATGGCTACTCAGGACGAACGGTATGATAGGGACTTGGCACAAAGCCCCTCCCAGCCCCCTCAAAAAATCCCCAGAAACTTCTTCTTCTGGCTCTTCTGCTCGCTCTTGCTGCCTTCGCCCTTTTCGTCCTTCGCGGTCGTACCCTGGCCGACATCGTCGCGCGGATTGCCGCGCTTGGTGCGCTGCGCCACCGCATTGGCCCCCGACAGGATCGGGCCGCAGGCCGCGCCCTTGGCATCGCCCACATCGGCAAAGGCCAGCACCGCCGCCAGCGGCGTGCCCACCACGGCCAATCCCAAAGCCGCCCCGCCCCGCGCCATCAGTTCGGGGCTCACGACCGCCATACCGGGCCTGGCGAAATAGCCATTAATGCCGATCGGCGACTGGCCGGAAAACAGGCTGATCTTCTTGCTGTCGGCACGGAAGGCGATGTCGAGCCGCTCGTTGCGGAAGGAAAAGCCGCCGCGCCCGATCATGACATTCTTCTTCGTATCGATGAGGATTGGGTCCGCCGCCGCTACGCCATTGCGCACGGTGAAAGCGATCAGCCCGCAATTGATCTGCACCGGCTCCTTGAGCTTGCCCGCGAACATCTTGGTCGCGAAGGTGCCGATGTCGAGTTCCGACAATTGCACATTGCGCGCCCACATCGTGCCCGCGGGCAATATCACCGCGATCCGCCCGTTCGATGTCGCCAGCGAATCATGCAGCGTATCGCCCAGGCCCGTCATCTGTATCCGGCCCTTGATCGTGCCGGTGGTGCCTGATTGCTCCACGCCCCAGCGCGCCAGCAGCGTGCCCATCGGTGTCGGGGCCAGCCGAATATCGTAAGTCGTCCGCACCGGCGCGCCGCGCGCGTTGATCTCGATATCCGACGCGACCTGTCCGCCCGACATGGCGAATGTCAGCGGCGACAGCGTCAACACGCTGCGATCCAATTTCAGTGACAGGTCAATGTCGGAAATGGGGACATAGTCCGCCCGCACCCGCTTGACCTTATATTGCACCTTCGCATCGAAATTGCGGATCGCTTCGACCCGCAACGGCGTATCGGGGAGGACGCGCGGCGTGCCCTGCACCGTCTCGATCGCGCCGGCCGCGCCCTGCTGCTCGATCTTGGCCGGATCATAGCCAAAGAAGGGCGCGACATCGATGATGTCGAGCGTCTGGGTCGCCAGGTCCGCCGTCAGCAGCAAGCGCCCATTGGGCAGCGACGCGGTAAAGCGGCCGGTCAGGTCGCTATCGCCGAACCGCCCCTTCAACCGGGTGAAGCGCCATTCGTCGCCCACCTTGGTCAAGGCCGAGGTAAAGCGATAGCGGCGCGTGTCGGGGATCGCCGCGCCCAGGAAATCGAAGAGCAAGCTGAGGTTCGGCCCGCGCGTCACCAGTTGTAGGTCGCTGCCCTCCAATTCGGTCGCGCCGCGCAGCGTGCCGGTGACATCGACCACCGTCGCGCCCGCTTCCGCGCGCAGCACCAGGCTGTTCTTGCCGCCCGATACCGTGGCGTTGGGGGACAAGAGGCTGCCCTTGAGGTCGAACGGCTTGCCGCGCATGCTGCCCGTGCCCGACAGCCGCACGTCGCTGGCAAAGCGGGTGTCCTTCGCCCGCACCGTTTCGAACCCGATATCGGCATTCAACTGCATCTGCGGATCGCGATAGCGCAGTGTCGTGCCCGCCAGCCGCGCCTGCCGGATCAACGGCCATGTCATCGGCTCGCCATCCGAATTCGGGTCGCCCAGCGTCCATGTATTCTGCTTGTGATCGCGCGACCATTCCAGATCCACCGCGCCGTTGCGCAGTTCCAGCCAGGACAGTCGCGCCCGGTCGCCGAAGATCAGGCTGAACGGCGCGATCCGCGCGTCGATCAGGTCGGCGCGGAACAGGTCGGGCTGGCTCGCCCAGGGCAGGTTGGCGATGCGCGCCTTTTCGGCGAGCAGCTTGATGGAGAAGGGCGCGAAATAGAGCTGGAAATCGCCGCCCACGCGCACGTCGCGCTCCAACTGGCTGCTGATGATCTGCTCGAACGGCCGTTTAAGGAAGCGCCCCTTGGTGATGAACAGGATCAGCCATATCGCAAAGAGGAAGCCAAGGATACCAAGCAGGATCTTCACCGGCAGCGGCAATTTGCGCCACCGTTCGCGCGCGCGGGTCGCATAATGACGCACGGCCGCGCCACGTCCGGCCGTCGGCCGCTCTGTCATTTCGGACTCACCATCGACCATCGCGCGCTCAACGCCCCAGCCCGTCAAATGGCTCCCGCGCCCCCCAAAACGCGAATCGCTTGCCTTTTTCCTGGCCGCCCCTTATGGCGCGCCCTTCGCGATATTCAGTGGGACCGCCCGGCTAACTAGGGCTGCCGGGGCTGTCTGTAATCGTCGCGCTACGCAAAGGAGACGAAAATGCCCAAGCTCAAGACCAAGAGCGGTGTGAAGAAGCGCTTCAAGTTCACCGCTTCCGGCAAGGTCAAGCACGGCGTCGCTGGCAAGCGTCACCGTCTGATCAGCCATAACGCCAAATATATTCGCCAGAACCGTGGTACTTCCGTGCTTTCCGATGCCGACGTGGCTCACGTCCGCCTCTGGGCGCCCTACGGCCTCAAGTAAGGATTAGGGACATATGGCACGCGTAAAACGGGGTGTAACCACCCGCGCCAAGCATAAGCGGCTTCTGGTACAGGCGAAGGGCTATTATGGCCGTCGCAAAAATACCATCCGTATCGCCCGTCAGGCCGTCGAAAAGGCCGGCCAGTACGCTTACCGCGATCGCAAGGTCAAGAAGCGCAGCTTCCGTGGTCTGTGGATTCAGCGCATCAACGCGGGCGTCCGCGCTGAAGGCCTGACCTATTCGCAGTTCATGCATGGCTTGAAGCTCGCCGGTGTGCAGCTGGACCGCAAGGTTCTGGCCGACATCGCGATGCACGAAGGCGAGGCGTTCAGCGCCATCATCGCCCAGGCCAAGGCCGCGCTGCCCGCAGCCTAAGGCCGATCGGTCGCAAGATCGTCAAAAGGGCGCCGGGGCAGATGCTTCCGGCGCCCTTTTTGTTTGGCTGGCGGACGGCAGTACATCCGTTCGTTTCGAGCGAAGTCGAGAAACGGGTAGAACCGACCTCGGCAAAGTCATACCTGCCCTATGCTATCGGCTTCTCGACTTCGCTCGAAGCGAACGGAAGAGGGAGTCGCTCTGAGGACCACCCCATGTCGCTGCATCTCTGGTGGCTCTATGTCACCGCCGTCTTCCTCATCTCCGCCACGCCGGGGCCGAACATGCTGCATGTGATGACGCAGAGCATCCAGCACGGCCCGCGCAAGGCGATGGCGACGATGGCGGGCCTGATGAGCGCGGTGCTGCTGTGCCTCGCGGCTTCGGCGCTCGGCCTTGGCGCGCTGCTCAAAACCTCGCCGCGCCTGTTCGACATACTGCGCTATGCAGGCGTCGCCTATCTCGTCTGGTTGGGGATCAAGGCCTGGCGCGCCCCGGTCGGCGCAGCTGCCGTCGCTGCACCCGCCCGTTCGCACCACGCCCTCTTCGCCACGGGACTGCTCACCGGCCTCTCCAATCCCAAGCTCATCATCTTCGCCGCCGCGCTCTTCCCCCAGTTCATCGACACCGACCGCCCCTTCGGCGTTCAGCTCACCATCCTGGTGCTGACCTTCGTGGTGATCGAGAGTTTCTGGTACAGCGTCTATGCACTCGGCGGCGTGCGCCTCGCCCGCTGGCTCGCGCCCGCCAGCCGCCAGCGACTCTTCAATCGCGCAACCGGCGTCATGTTCATCGGCTTCGGCGGCGCGTTGCTGGGCGCGCGGGCGTAGGTTAAACTTCTCAGTCCGTCATCCCCGCCTCTCACTTTGTCATTCCCGCGAAGGCGGGAATCCATCTCCGGGCCTAGCCGATGCAGCGCGACTTCGATCCCACCGTCTACATATTGGCAAGCCACAAAAACGGCACTTTGTACGTCGGCGTCACCTCAAACCTGCTCCAACGCCTCTATCAGCATCGTTCGGGCTTGATCGATGGCTTCGCAAAAGACTACGGCATCCAGCGACTGGTCTGGTTTCAAAGCGGTGGATCGATGGAAGAGGCGATCCGACGTGAAAAGCAGATCAAGAAGTGGAACAGGCCATGGAAAATCAACCTGATCGAACAAGCCAATCCCGACTGGAGAGATTTGGCGGTCGATCTGGGATTTGATCCCTTGGAAAGTCGGCGCATCAATGGAGCGCCATGACATTTGGACAGGCGGGGAGATGGATTCCCGCCTTCGCGGGAATGACAGTAGATGACAGACATTAGCGCATTGAAAGCCGGGCTGATCGCCGACATCGACGCCGCCGACACGCCGGACGCGGTGGAGGCGTTGCGGGTGGGGGCCTTGGGCAAGAATGGGGTCATCACTGGCCTGCTCAAGACGCTGGGGCCGATGTCGCCGCAAGAACGGCTGGAACAAGGCCCGCCGATCCAGGATCTGCGCGAATCCGTCACCGCCGCCATTGCCGCGCGCAAGGCCGCGCTCGAAAGCGCCGCGCTCGACGCGCGCCTGGCGTCGGAAAAGATCGACATGACCCTGCCCGCCGATCTGGGGCCGCAAGGCAGCGTCCACCCGGTCAGTCAGGTCATGGATGAACTGGCCGAAATCTTCGCCGATCTGGGCTTCTCCGTCGCGACCGGGCCGGAGATTGAGGACGACTGGCATAATTTCACCGCGCTCAACATCCCCGAAACCCATCCCGCGCGCGCGATGCACGACACCTTTTACTTCCCCGACGAGGAGGGGCAGAAGCGGATGCTGCTGCGCACCCACACCTCGCCGGTTCAGATCCGCACGATGATGACGACGCCCCCGCCGATCCGCATCATCGCGCCCGGCCGCGTCTATCGCAGCGATAGCGACGCGACCCATACACCGATGTTCCACCAGATCGAAGGCCTCGTCATCGACAAGGGCATCACGCTCGGCCATCTCAAATGGACGCTGGAAACCTTTTTGAAGGCCTTTTTCGAACGCGAGGATATCGTCCTGCGCCTGCGCCCCAGCTACTTCCCCTTCACTGAACCCTCGGTCGAGGTCGATGTCGGCTATACGCTGACCAACGGCCAGCGCGTCATCGGCGGCGACGGCGATGCGCCCGATGGCGGCTGGCTCGAAGTGCTGGGCAGCGGCATGGTCAATCGCCGCGTGATCGAAAGCTGTGGCCTCGACCCCGACGAGTGGCAGGGCTTTGCCTTTGGTACCGGGGTCGACCGGCTTGCCATGCTCAAATATGGGATGAACGACTTGCGTGCCTTCTTCGACGGCGACCTGCGCTGGCTCAAACATTATGGCTTCTCCGCGCTCGACGTGCCCACGCTCAGCGGAGGAGTAGGCGCATGAAGTTCACGCTCAGTTGGCTCAAAACGCATCTCGCCACCGATGCCGACCTGGCGACGATCCTCAAGAAGCTCAACGCCATCGGCCTGGAGGTCGAGGGCGTCGAAAACCCCGCCGAAAAGCTCGCCGCGTTCAAAATCGCGCGCGTGCTGACCGCCGATCCCCATCCGCAGGCGGACAAGCTGCAAGTGCTGACGGTCAATCAGGGCGACGGCACCCCGCTGCAGGTCGTCTGCGGCGCGCCCAATGCGCGCGCAGGGCTGATCGGCGTGTTCGGGACGGAAGGCGCGGTCGTGCCGTCCAATGGCATGGTGCTGAAAAAGACCGCGATTCGCGGCGTCGATTCCAACGGCATGATGTGTTCCTCGCGCGAGCTGGAACTGGGCGACGATCATGACGGCATCATCGAACTGCCCGGCGACGCACCGGTGGGGCAGGTCTATGCCGATTGGGCGGGCCTCAACGACCCGGTCATCGACGTGTCGATCACCCCCAATCGCCAGGATTGCATGGGCGTGCGCGGCATCGCGCGCGATCTCGCCGCTGCTGGTCTTGGCACGCTCAACGCGCTGATCGTGCCGCCGATCGCCGGCGTCGGCCCCGGCCCGGACGTGCGCACCGACGATGCCGAAGGCTGCCCCGCTTTCTACGCGCGCACCGTGCGCGGCGTGACCAATGGCGCGTCGCCCGAATGGATGGCGCGGCGGCTCAAGGCCATCGGCCAGAAGCCGATCAGCACGTTGGTCGACATCACCAACTATATCATGATCGACCTTGGCCGCCCGCTGCACGTCTACGACATGGCGAGCCTCAAGGGCGGCCTGGTCGCGCGCAAGGGCAAGCCCGGCGAGCAGATATTGGCGCTCAACGGCAAGACCTACACCGTCGATGACACGATGACCGTGATCGCCGACGATACCGCCGTCCACGACATTGGCGGCATCATGGGCGGCGAACATTCGGGTGCGCAGGATGGCACGACCGACGTGCTGATCGAATGCGCCTATTTCACGCCCGAACGGATCGCGATGACGGGGCAGAAGCTGAGCCTCACCTCCGACGCGCGCGGCCGCTTCGAACGCGGGGTCGACCCCGCCTTCCTCGACGACGGCCTGTCGATCGCCACCAGCTTGGTCATCCATCTTTGCGGCGGCACGCCCAGCGAACCGACCCGCGCGGGCAGCCCCCCGCTCACCCCCAAGGTCATCGACTATGATCCCGACCAGTGCCTGGCGCTGGCCGGTGTCGATGTCCCCGCCGACGAACAGAAGCGCATCCTGACCAATCTCGGCTTCACCGTCACCGGCGAAGCGGCCAGCTTCGACTATCAGGACGGTATGCCCGTCAGCCTGCCCGGCTATTGGGCCGTCACCGTGCCCAGCTGGCGGCGCGACGTCGATGGCTGGCCGGACCTGGTCGAGGAAGTGGTGCGGATCGTCGGGCTGGACCATGTGCCCTCCACCCCATTGCCGCGTGTGCCGGGCGTCGCCCGCCCCACCGCCACGCCCGAACAACTGGTCGAACGGCGCGTGCGCCGCACGGCGGCTGCGCGCGGCCTGTCCGAAGCGATCAACTGGTCCTTCCTCTCCGAAAAGGAAGCCGCATCGGTCGGCGGTGGCGACTGGGTGCTGGCCAACCCGATCTCCGAAGACCTCAAGGTCATGCGCCCCTCGCTGCTGCCGGGCCTATTGTCCGCGACCCGCCGCAACATGGATCGCGGCGCCTCTTCGGTGCGCTTGTTCGAGCTTGGCCGACGCTATTTCAAGCAGGGCGAGCGCGCGACCGTTGGCTTCGTGCTGGCGGGCGATCAGTCCCCGCGCGGCTGGCAGACCGGCAAGGCGCAGGCTTTCTCGGCCTACGACGCGAAGGGCGAAGTCGTCGCCCTGCTCGCGGCGGCGGGCGCGCCGGTCGCCAATCTGCAGAATTTCGGGGAGGCTTCGGGCGCCTATCATCCCGGCCAGTCAGGCACGCTGCGCCTTGGCCCCAAGGTAGTTCTCGCCGAATATGGCGTGCTGCACCCGGCCCTCGCCAAGCAGTTCGGGCTTAGCGGCATAGTGGTTGCGGGCGAAATCTTCCTGGATGCCATTCCGGGCAAGCGCAAATCGGGCTTCATGCGCGCGCCTTATGCGCCGCCTGCGCTCCAGGCGGTGAAGCGCGACTTCGCCTTCGTCGTGCCGGAGCAGCAGGAAGCCGACGCGCTGGTCCGCGCGATCAAGGGCGCGGACAAAAAGGCGATCGTCGACGCGCGCCTGTTCGACGTCTTCACCGGGCCGGGCGTCGAGGAGGGGCATAAGAGCCTCGCCATCGAAGTCACGCTGCAGCCCGGCGACAAGAGCTTCACCCAGGATGATCTCGACGCCATCAGCGCCGCTATCGTGAAAGCCGCCCAGAAGCTGGGCGGCGTCCTGCGGGGTTAAATAGCCAGACCGTTCCCCGGCATAGGCCGGGGAACGCGGCTTATTTCTTATCGTCGTCCTTCTTCGGCTTCGCCACCACCGGCGGCGCGATCGGGGCGATCTTGCAGCCCTTGGCAGACGCGAGCCCGCGCAGATAGCCGCGCCGCGCGATTCCCGCCGTCACCGCTGCCTGCAAGCGTCGCTCGGCCGGAGCCGCGCCGCTAATCTCGCGCACCAGCCCGCGGAACGGGATCAGCGAATTGACCACGGTCTTGCCGACCGCCGATGCGATCTTGCCCGTGCGATTCTCATTGGCTTCCTTGCCCGCAACGAAGTCATCGCCCAGCACGGCGTTCAACTCGCCCAGCCCCCGGTTCAACCCGGCGCAAGTGCGCGACGGCGGCGTCGCATAGGGATTCTCTACCGCCTTGAGCAGTACCGGCGGAATTTCATCCTTTTCGAGGCCAATGTCGCGCACCGGCTGGCTGGCAATCTCGCCCGCCCGGTCCAGCGTATCGTCCCTTGGCTTGTCCTTGTCCTGCGCCAGCGCGGTCCCCGACAACAGCAGGGACAGGGTGGCAGCAGCGATAAATGATTTCATGATATTTCTCCCGATCGCCAAACCAGCGACCAGGGGTTTCAGTTCCCAGACGAAACGATTGCCGGGGCAGACAGGCTCATGCCGCACCGCTATGGGGGGCGGGACAGCCCAGGAGCCGCTCTTGTCCGACGCCTTCATCTCCATCGCCTCGCCCACCCTGTCCGCCACCATCAACCCGCTGGGGGCCGAACTCTGGTCGCTTCGGGACACGCAAGGCCGCGACCTGATGACTAATGCCGATCCGCGCTGGTGGACTGGCCATGCGCCCCTGCTCTTCCCCTTCGTCGGCCGCTCGCGCGGCGACGTCTATCGGCTGGACGGGCAGGACTATCCCATGCCGCAACATGGCTTCGCCCGCCGCAGCGCCTTCGCGGTCGTGGACCAGAGCGATGACAGCGCGCTGTTCCGGCTGGAGGCGGACGATGCCAGCCGCGCCATCTACCCCTTCGACTTCCGCCTCGACATGGCGTTCGCGCTGACCGACGCGACGCTGCGCATGACCGCCACCGTCTCCAATCGGGGCGAGGCAGTCATGCCCTTCGCCTTTGGCTATCACCCCGCCTTCGCCTGGCCGCTCCCCTATGGCGGCAGCATCGAGGACCATCGCATCGTCTTCGAACGCCCCGAGCCCGCGCCGATCCGCAAAGTCGGCGACGAACCCGGCCTCATCGCCCGCGAGCACGCGCCCTCCCCGGTCGCGGGCGACAGCCTCGCCCCCACCCATGCCATGTTCGCGGGCGACGCGCTGATCTGGGATGACCTCGCCAGCCGATCGCTCCTCTGGGGCGTCCCTGGCCAACTCCGGCTGCGGATCGACTTCCCCGACACGCCCTGGCTCGGCCTGTGGCAAAAGCCTGGCGCCCACTATCTGTGCGTCGAACCCTGGGCCGGTATGGCGGACCTTGTCGGGTTCGACGGCGACGTCTGGGCCAAGCAAGGCATCATGGCGCTCCCCCCCGGCGACGCCCGCAGCTTCCGCATGGACGTCAGCCTTGTGGACGTGTAACGGGCGGCCTTCAAAGAATTCCGTTCGGGCTGAGCCTGTCGAAGCCCTGTCTTTTCTTCGCAAAGAGAAGTGCAGCCCTTCGACAAGCTCAGGGCGAACGGATGTTTTCAAGAGCCGCAAGACATGACCATCCCATCCCGCCGCACCTTCGCGATCATTTCTCACCCTGACGCCGGCAAGACCACGCTGACGGAAAAGCTGCTGCTGGAAGGCGGCGCGATCCATCTGGCGGGTGAGGTCAAGGCGCGCGGGGCCAATCGCCGCGCCCGGTCGGACTGGATGAAGATCGAGCAGCAGCGCGGCATTTCCGTCACCTCCTCGGTCATGACGTTCGAGCGGACGCGCGATGGCGAGACGATCACCTTCAACCTGCTCGACACGCCGGGGCATGAGGATTTCTCCGAAGATACCTATCGCACCCTGACCGCCGTCGACAGCGCCGTCATGGTGATCGACGCGGCCAAGGGCATCGAGCCGCAGACCCGCAAATTGTTCGAGGTTTGCCGCCTGCGCAACCTGCCCATCATCACCTTCGTCAACAAGGTCGATCGCGAAGGCCGCGAAACCTTCGGCCTGCTCGATGAGGTTGCCGACCAGTTGCAGCTCGACGTCTGCCCGATGAGCTGGCCCGTCGGCATGGGCGGCGAGTTCGAAGGCATTTACGACTTCGCCACCAACCGTCTGATGCAGCCGACCGGCCCGTCCAAGGAATTTGACGGCACCCGCCATCAGTTCACGGGCCTGGACGACCCCAAACTCGCCGAATCCCTCTCCCCCCGCGCGCTCGAACGGCTGCGCGAGGAAGCGGAATTGTCGCAGGGCGGCTATGCCAGCTTCGACCTCGACCGCTATCGGCAGGGCGACCTGACCCCGGTCTATTTCGGATCGGCGCTCAAATTGTTCGGCGTCACCGAACTGATCGACGCGCTCGCCGCCCATGCGCCGCCGCCGCGCGCGCAGCCGGCCGAGCCCGCCGCGGTCGAACCCGACGCCAGCGAAGTCACCGGCTTCATCTTCAAGGTGCAGGCCAATATGGACCCGCAGCATCGCGACCGCATCGCCTTCATGCGCCTCGTCTCAGGCAAGTTCAAACGCGGCATGAAGCTGACGCCCTCAGGCTCCGGCAAGCCGCTCGCCGTCCATTCGCCGATCCTCTTCTTCGCGCAGGATCGCGAGCTGGCGGACGAGGCTTTCCCCGGCGACATTATCGGCATCCCCAATCATGGCGCGCTGCGCGTCGGCGATACGCTAAGCGAAAAGCCGGGCCTGCGCTTCACCGGCCTGCCCAATTTCGCGCCAGAAATCCTGCGCCGCGTTCAGTTGAAAGACCCGACCAAGACCAAGCAGTTGCGCAAGGCGCTGGACGATCTGTCCGAAGAGGGGGTGATCCAGGTCTTCTATCCCGAAATCGGCAGCCAGTGGATCGTCGGCGTCGTCGGCCAGCTCCAGCTCGAAGTGCTGATCTCGCGGCTTGATGCCGAATATAAGGTTGCCGCCGTGCTGGAAGCCTCACCCTTCGACACCGCCCGCTGGATCGGCGGCGACGAAGCGGCGATCAAGGAGATGGTGTCCTACAACAATGCCAATATGGCCAAGGACCGCGACGACAATCTCGTCTTCATGGCCCGAAGCGCCTGGGACATCGGCTACCAACAGGAACGCCACCCCAAAGTCACCTTCAGCGCCACGCGCGAGCGGTAAGGCGGCTTGCGGTTACCCGCGTGACTGCAAGCTGGCGCCGTTGCCGACCGCCATCACCATAGACAGCCGCGGACCGGTTTGAGCGGCTCCGGGGCGGGGTCGCCGATGGATTGAAGCAGGTCGATTTCGATCGTGCGGCACATGGCGCTCATCGATACGTCGTGGACGGTGTTGGCGAAGGGATCGACCAGATCGTCGCCGATGCGCAGGACCGCGAGGAACATGAGGCCTGCGACGGTCGAGCCGAGCGGCGTTGCGAGGCCCAGCGTTTCGACCAGGCCGATCGGCAGGAAGATGCAGAAAAGATGGGTGAATATCGTGGGTAGATAGCGATATTGGACCGGCAGTGGCGTGTTTTTGAGCCGTTCCATCCCGCCCTGGGCATTGGCGATATCGACAAGCACGGCCTCCATCTGGGTCTGCTGGATCGTGTCGATCCAGCCTGCGCGTCGGGCCATGTCGATACGGCGGCCGGTGCTGTCGAGCAGGCCGTTGGCGGCGTTGGTCCGGGCCAGCGCCAGCCCCTTGTCCTTTTCCTCCAGAAAGCGCGTCACATCCTCATCGAGAGGTTGCCGCCGTAACTGGCAGCGCAGCGCGTTCACATAGGCGATCTGCCGCTTGACGATCTCGCGCTTCATATCGCGGCCGTCTGGGTCGGGCAGGAAGTTGCGGGTCGCGCGCGCGAGGCTGCGCGAGGCGTTGATCATCGCGCCCCACAGCACCCGCCCTTCCCACCAGCGTTGATAGGCGGAATTGGAGCGAAAGCCAAGGAACAGCGCCAGCGCCGAACCGAAGATGGTCAGCGGCAGCGAGGGTGCCTTGAAGGGCAGGACATAGTAAGTGAGAGTGACGACGCAGTCCCAGACGAACAATATCGTCAGCGGTTTCCAGACTTCGGAGGCCATGCGCCGCATGGAAGGAACGGGATCGACAATCATGCGGGTCTCCGAGAGAATGGACCGCGCCAACGCGAGAGGCGCGTAAAAGCTCCCTCGATACCATAGCGCAATGACTGGACCGTCGTGCAACCGGTACCCCGACCGAGTGGTTGACCCGGAGCGGTAGCCCAAAAGGATGAACCATTGACCGGCACGAAACCAGCGACAGGCGCCGAAACCGGCCGCAAAAGCGCAGCGCTATCGCTGCAATGGCAAATGCTCGCGGGCTTCGGCATCGGCCTGCTATCGGGCCTTGGCGTCTATATGGCGGCACCCGATGCCCCTTGGATCATAGGCTTAACCACCTATGTCACTGGGCCGATCGGCCAGATTTTCCTGCGGCTGCTGTTCATGCTGGTCATTCCGCTGCTGGTATCCGCGCTGATCGTCGGGATTGCGGAAATGGGCGAGATCCGGGCGTTGCGGCGCGTCGGGCTTCGCACGCTTGTCTATACCTTCATCGTGTCGGCCATCGCGGTGGCGGTCAGTCTGTTGGTGGTCGACCTGTTGCGGCCAGGCGCGGGCATCGATCCTGTCGCTGCGCGCGCTATGCTGAGCGATGCGGGACCGGGGGCGCAGGCGATATTGAGCCGGGGTAGCGACGCACCGCAGGGGATCAATGCCTTCATCGCGATCGTGCCCGACAACATCATCGCGGCCATGGCGGGCAATGACATATTGGCGGTGATGGTCTTTTCGCTCTTCTTCGGCATCGGGCTGGTGCTGGTGCGGACGCCGCAGACGCAGATGCTGCTGACCGCGATGGAGGGCGTGCTGGCGGTGACGATGCGGTTGATGGGGCTGGTCATCCGCCTCGCGCCGATCGCCATTGCCTGCTTCATGTTCAACCTGGCGTCGCAATTTGGCTGGGACTTGCTGATCCGGCTATCGGCCTATGTCGGTGTGGTGCTGCTCGCGCTCGCGATTCAGATGTTCGGGGTCTATTCGTTGCTGATTGCGTTCATCGCCAAACGCTCGCCGCTGCGCTTCTTCGCCGATGTGCAGGAGGCGACGGTCATGGCCTTCGCCACCGCCTCCTCCAATGCGACCTTGCCGACGGCGCTCCGCGTGGCCGAGGATAATCTGCGCCTGCCGCGCCGCATCGCGCGCTTCGTCCTCACCATCGGCGCGACCGCCAACCAGAATGGCACGGCGATGTTCGAGGGGATCACCGTGATCTTCCTCGCCCAGTTTTTCAGCATTGAACTAAGCATCCCGCAGCAGGTCATGGTGATGATGATGTGCATATTGGGCGGCGTCGGCACGGCGGGCGTGCCGGCCGGATCACTGCCGGTCGTGGCGATGATCCTGGGGATGGTCGGCATACCGCCCGAAGGCATCGGGCTGGTGCTGGGCGTCGACCGATTGCTCGACATGTGCCGCACCGCGCTCAACGTCACCGGCGATCTGGTCGCGGCGACGGTGATCGCGGCAGGTGAGGAGGAAACGCCCCCCGTTGCCTCGTAGCCTTGCGGGAGGCGGTTCCCTGGCGAAGGCCGGAGCCCAATTATGACCGTGGGACTGGACCCCGGCCTTCGCCGGGGAACAACGGATTCACCGCAATTTAGCGATGTTCAACCCGTCTTCCTTGGCGCGGGCCTTGGTCGATTCCTCGGTCCGGGTCAGCGCCTTGGCGATCGCCTTCAGCCCCATGCCCTTCTTGGCCAGCGTGTGCAGCTTCTGGATTTCGTCCTGCGTCCAGGGCTGCCGGTGCCGTTCGAACTTCTCCGCCATTGCCCTTAATCCGCGAAGGGATCGCGCACGAGGATGGTATCCTCGCGCTCTGGGCTGGTGGAGACGAGCGTTACCGGGCAGCCGATGAGCTCTTCGATCCGGCGGATATATTTGATCGCCTGCGCGGGCAATTCGGCCCAGCTGCGCGCGCCAGCCGTGGTGTCATGCCAGCCTTCGATGCTTTCGTAGATCGGCTGGGCCTTGGCCTGATCCTGCGCATGGGCGGGCAGATAGTCGAACGTCTGCTCGCCAATCTTGTAGCCGACGCAGATTTGCAGCGTGTCGAACCCGTCCAGCACGTCGAGCTTGGTGAGCGCGATGCCGGTAACGCCCGATACCGCGACCGACTGGCGGACCAGTACGGCGTCGAACCAGCCGCAGCGGCGCTTGCGCCCGGTGACGGTGCCAAATTCATGGCCGCGCTCGCCCAGCCGCTGGCCGGTGGCGTCCTCCAGTTCGGTCGGGAACGGGCCGGAGCCGACGCGGGTGGTATAGGCCTTGACGATGCCCAGCACGAAGCCAGCCGCATTGGGGCCAAGGCCGGTGCCGCTCGCAGCCGTGCCCGCGACCGTATTGGACGAGGTGACGAAGGGATAAGTGCCATGGTCGATGTCGAGCAACGTGCCCTGTGCGCCTTCGAACAGGATGCGCTTGCCCGCCGCCTTGGCGCGGTTGAGCGTCAGCCAAACCGGCTTGACGAAGGGCAGGATGAAGTCGGCGATTTCGGTCAATTCCGCCATCAGCGCGGCGCGGTCGATTGGCGGTTCGCCAAAGCCGGTGCGCAGCGCGTCATGATGGGCGGTCAGGCGATCGAGCTGTGGGCCAAGATCGTCCAGATGCGCGAGGTCGCACACGCGGATGGCGCGGCGGCCGACCTTGTCTTCATAGGCAGGACCAATGCCGCGCCGGGTGGTGCCGATCTTGCCCGCGCCGCTCGCATCTTCACGCAGGCCGTCGAGATCGCGGTGGAAGGGCAGGATCAGCGGGCAGGTTTCGGCGATCTGAAGATTGTCGGGCGTGATGGCCACGCCCTGCGCCGACAATTTCGCGACTTCATCGCGGAAATGCCAGGGGTCCAGCACCACGCCATTGCCGATGACGCTGAGCGTGCCGCGCACGATGCCCGACGGCAGCAGCGAGAGCTTATAGACCTTCTCGCCGACGACGAGCGTGTGGCCCGCATTATGACCGCCCTGGAAACGAGCGACGACATCGGCGCGCTCCGAGAGCCAATCGACGATCTTGCCCTTGCCCTCGTCACCCCATTGGGCGCCGATCACGGTTACATTTGCCATGGATACAGATCTCCGCCCGCCGCGCGGACCGGCCATGCCCTTCGACGGGACTCGGCATGCCGGTAGGATCGATTGGGCGCAAAGCCGCCCTGTTCGCGCGGCGGTTAGCCCTGCCGCGGCCCCCAAGTCAAGTCAGAAGGGGCGAAGCTCCGTGCCGTCGAGCCAGTGCGAACAGCGCAGCTTCGCGCCATCCTCGTCCCCGACCAGCGCCGCGACGGTGTTCCAGCCTTCGGCGCGCAGTTCAGCGCCGCGGGTCGCATCGGCACCCAGCGGCAGGAACAGGCGCTTGGGTGTTTCGCCGCCAAAGCCCGCGTCGATCAGCGGATCGGGATAGAGCGAGAAGCCCATGGCCGGTTCGTCCTGCCCATTGGCATGGCAGATGGCATAGCTGCCGCCCCGGCCGATTTCGCCGATGAAACCTTCGGCGAAGATCGAAAAGCCGAACCAGTTCTGATATTCAAAGCCGTGGCGTTCGGTCGGGTCGAGCGTCAGGGTGATGTCCCAGCCGATCGGCTTGGCGATGGCGCGCAGGCCCGCGATGCGGCTGTCGATCGCGCCGCCGAGGCTTGCGTTGAAGGCTTCCAGACGCTCCATCGCGGCGTGGAACGGGCCGGTCGCTTCGATGAGGGGCAGATAGGCGGCGGCTTGCGGGCCAAGCGCCACCAGCGCGCCCGCATCCTTGGCGTCGAGTTCGGTACGCACCGCTTCCAGTTCGCCCGCCGCCAGCGGCAGCGGCCCGGCGGCCAGCATGTCGATCAGGTCGGGCAGGGTGAAGTCGATGGTGAGGCCGGTGACGCCTGCCGCCTGCAACGCTTCGATCGCGACATTGACGATCTCCACGGCAGCGGCGACGCTGTCGGTGCCGATCAGTTCCGCGCCGACCTGCAATTTCTCGCGCTCCGGGCGCAACTGGTTCGCCTTGAGACGAATGACCGGCCCAGCATAAGAGAGGCGCAAGGGACGCGGTGCGGCGGCGAGGCGCGTGGCGGCGATACGGCCGACCTGCGCCGTCATGTCCGGGCGGAGCGCCAGACTGCGCTGCGACACGGGATCAACGGCGCGGACCAGATCCTGCGCGCGCATGGATTTGAGGCGCTGGGTGAGCGTATCTTCAAATTCTGCGAGTGGCGGCATGACCCGCTCATAGCCATGCGTCGCCACCGTATCGAGCACGCGGCGCGCCAGGCGCGCGGAGGCTTCGGCCTGGGGCGGCAGGCGGTCGGATAATCCTTCGGGAAGAAGGCCGGGCGGGATCATGGTCATACCTTAGCTCCCTCCCCCTTGGGGGGAGGGTTGGGGAGAGGGGGAGTATGCAACGCCTGCGCAATCACGCCCAACACGCTCTCGATATTGTGCATGACATCGGAATTGGCAAAACGGATCACAGTATAGCCCAGCGATTCCAGAAACTCGGTTCGTCGGGCGTCATAGCGATCTTTGGCGGAATGTGTATCCCCATCAACTTCGATGATGAGGCGCGCGGCCTTTGAGGCGAAATCAACGATATAGGGGGCAATAATCGTCTGGCGCGTGAATTGCTGATTTTCGAAGCGGTTGGCACGCAGGGCGAGCCATAGCTTTTGTTCGGCGGGGGTGGGGTTGGCGCGCATATGTTTGGCACGCTGCTTCAGTGTGGGATCTAGCCGCACCGTTGCTCCCCCTCTCCCAACCCTCTCCCCAAAGGGGAGAGGGCTTTTCAGGCTTGCTTACGCAAAGCGCAGCAGCTTGACTTGCTTCACGCCGGTCAGGTTGCAGATTTCCCAGCGCAGCGGTTCGGTGACCGTGCCGTCGACCGAGAGCAGCAGCACGGCTTCGCCGCCCTGGTTGCGACGGCCGAGGTGGAAGGTGCCGACATTGACGCCCGCCTCGCCCAGCGTCGACCCCAGACGACCGATGAAGCCGGACGCGTCCTGATTGACGATATAGAGCATGGTGCCGTCGAGATCGGCCTCCACCTTGATGCCGAACAGTTCGACGAGGCGGGGGCTGGTGGGGCCGAACAGCGTGCCGGCCACCGACTTGTCGCCATTTTCGGTGGTCACGGTGACGCGGATCAGCGTCTGATAGGCACCTTCGCGATCATGGCGCACTTCGCGCACGTCGAGGCCGCGTTCCTTGGCGAGGAAGGGCGCGTTGACCATGTTCACCGTGTCCGAATAGACGCGCATCAGACCAGCGAGAACGGCGGCGGTGATGGGCTTCTGGTTCAATTCGGCGGCATGGCCTTCGACTTCGACGGCAACGCCGGTGATGGCATCGCCTTCAAGCTGGCCGACCAGGCTGCCGAGCTTTTCGGCGATCGCCATATAGGGCTTGAGCTTGGGGGCTTCCTCGGCCGACAGCGACGGCACGTTGAGCGCATTGGTGATGCCGCCGTCGAGCAGATAGTCGGACAGCTGGTCGGCGACCTGCAACGCGACATTGACCTGCGCTTCGTCGGTCGATGCGCCCAGATGCGGGGTGCAGATGAAGTTGGGCGTGCCGAACAGCGGCGAGTCCTTGGCCGGTTCGGTCTGGAACACGTCGAGCGCGGCGCCCGCGACCTGGCCCGAATCGAGCGCATCCTTCAGCGCGGCTTCGTCGATCAGGCCACCGCGCGCGCAGTTGATGATGCGCACGCCCTTCTTGGTCTTGGCCAGATTTTCGCGGCTCAGGATATTGCGAGTCTGGTCGGTCAGCGGCGTGTGCAGCGTGATGAAGTCGGCCTTGGCGAGCAATGTATCGAGGTCCGCCTTTTCCACGCCCATTTCAATGGCGCGTTCGGGCGTCAGGAACGGATCGAAGGCGACGACCTTCATCTTGAGGCCCAGCGCGCGGCTGGCGACGATCGAGCCGATATTGCCCGCACCGATCAGGCCCAGCGTCTTGCCGGTGACTTCCACGCCCATGAAGCCATTCTTCGGCCACAGGCCTTGCTGGGTCTGGGCATTGGCTTCGGGCAGCTGGCGCGCCAGCGCGAACATCAGCGCGATGGCATGTTCGGCGGTGGTGATCGAATTGCCGAACGGGGTGTTCATGACGATCACGCCCTTGGCCGAGGCATAGGGGATGTCGACATTGTCGACGCCGATGCCGGCGCGGCCGATGACCTTCAGGTTGGTGGCGGCGTCTAGGATCGCCTTGGTCACCTTGGTCGAGCTGCGGATGGCGAGGCCGTCATAGTCGCCGATGATGGCGATCAGTTCTTCGGGCGTCTTGCCGGTGATTTCATCGACTTCCACGCCGCGTTCACGGAAGATTGCGGCGGCGCGGGGGTCCATTTTGTCGGAAATAAGGACTTTGGGCATGGATTTGATCCTTTTGGAAAAATCACGTCCGTCATCCCCGCGAAGGCGGGGATCCATCTCCCGACGTTGCACCTGTCGATAGGGTGGGAGATGGGTTCCCGCCTTCGCGGGAATGACAGTAAAAATAGAAGTTAAGCGGCAGCCTTTACGGTCGCATAGGCCCAGTCGAGCCACGGACCCAGCGCTTCGATATCCGCCGTTTCCACGGTCGCGCCGCACCAGATGCGCAGGCCTGCCGGGGCATCGCGATAGCCTGCAATGTCATAGGCTGCGCCTTCCTTTTCGAGGAGAGCGGCGAAGGCCTTGATGAAGGCTTCGTCGGCACCCGCGACGGTCAGGCAGACGCTGGTTTTCGAGCGCGTCGCTTCATCGAGCGCGAGATGGCCGAGCCAGTCGCGCTCCGCTACGATCTTGCCGAGCGCAGCGGCATTGGCGTCCGAGCGGGCGATGAGGCCCTGAAGCCCGCCCAACGACTTGCCCCATTCCAGCGCGAAAATCGCATCTTCGACCGCCAGCATGGAGGGGGTGTTGATCGTCTCGCCCTTGAAAATGCCTTCGGCGAGCTTGCCCTTGGCCATCAGGCGGAACACCTTGGGCAACGGCCAGGCGGGCGTGTGGGTTTCGAGCCGTTCGACCGCGCGGGGGCCAAGGATCAGCACGCCATGGCCGCCCTCACCGCCCAGCACCTTCTGCCACGAGAAGGTGGCGACGTCGATCTTGGCCCAGTCGATGTCATAAGCGAATACCGCGCTGGTCGCGTCGGCGAAGGTCAGGCCCTCGCGGTCGGCGGGAATCCAGTCGGCATTGGGCACGCGCACGCCGGACGTGGTGCCGTTCCAGGTAAACAGGACGTCGTGCGCAAAGTTCACACCATCCAAGTCGGGCAGTTGCCCATAGTCGGCGCGGATGATGGTGGGGTCGAGCTTCAACTGTTTCGCTGCGTCCGTTACCCAACCTTCGCCGAAGCTTTCCCACGCGAGCGTGGTGACGGGGCGTGCGCCGAGCATCGTCCACATCGCCATTTCGAACGCGCCGGTGTCGGAGCCGGGTACGATGCCGATGCGGTGGGTGTCGGGCAGGCCGAGCAATTCGCGCATCAGGTCGATGCAATAGGCCAAGCGGGTCTTGCCGATCTTGGCGCGGTGCGAGCGGCCGAGCGAGTCGGTTGCCAGATTGTCGGCGCTCCAGCCGGGCGGCTTGGCGCAGGGACCGGAAGAAAAGAAGGGGCGGGCCGGACGGGTGGCGGGCTTTTGCGCACGCGCAAGGGTGGCGTCAACGGCAGTCAAATCAGTCATGTAGCGTCTCCTTACAGAGAGCAGCGCGGCGTTGGGACCGCGTGGCCCGTCGATCGCCCTAGAGATTTCGGCGGGCCTGTCAAGGATGTTGCGAAAACGGGACGAGCTGATCGCGGCGTTAACTATCGTAAAGATTCGGGCTGCTACAGTGGCGACTCATGGAAAAGCAGGCGAGCGATATGACCCTATTGCGCGGCGCGGCCCTGGCCGTGACCATGGCGATGATGCTGAGTGCGTGCGGCGGCGATCTGGTGCCGCGCGGACGGGTGGAACGCGCATCGAAACCCGTGCGCGCCGCCGTGGTGCCGACCATGGAAGCGCGCCAATGTTTTGCGAAGCTGCAATCGCAGGATGTGGCCTTCACCCCCCTGCCCGACCGCACCTTCGGCGGCGGATGCAGCGCGTTGAATAGTGTCAAGCTGCTCGACATCGGCGTGCCCGCCACCAATTTGGGGGCGATGACGTGTAATCTGGCGGCCAATTTCGCCGCCTGGGCGCGCTATGGCGTGCAACCCGCCGCGCGCAGCATATTGGGGGCGGAAATCGTGCGGATCGAGACGTTCGGCACCTATAATTGCCGCCCGATCGCAGGCAGCGGTAAATTGTCCGAACATGCGCATAGCAATGCGATCGACATTGCCGCCTTCGTGCTGGCCGATGGCCGCAAGATTTCGGTGCAGCAGGGATGGCAAGGTGATCGGGACACGCGGCAGTTCCTCAAGACCGTGCATGCCAGCGCGTGCAAGCGGTTCAACACGGTGCTGAGCCCCGATTATAATGCGGCGCATCACGATCATTTTCATTTCGACATGGGCGGGCGCGGCGGCTTTTGCCGCTGAGCGTAAAAACGGCATGCGGCGACTTCTGTCGGTAATCCGACTTGGCAATGTCATCTCCACTCCTTAAATCGTGGGGATGACTAAGAAAGAGATTGAAGAACGTAAATTCCGCCCGGCCCGTGAAGAGGCCGACGATGCGGCCAAGCAGGCCGGCACCCCCCAGACGCAAAGCGCGGCCTATCGCCTTGCCTTTCAGGACACCGAATTCCTGTTGCGCGAAGATTTGCGCCCGGTGCGATTCCAGCTGGAATTGCTGAAGCCGCAATTGCTGATGGACGAGGCGCGGATCGAATCGACCTTCGTCTTCTACGGGTCGGCGCGGATTCCCGAACCCGACCAGGCGCAGGCACGGATCGACGCGGCAACCACGCCGCAGCAGCGGAAAATTGCGGAGAATCTGGCGGCCAAGGCGCGCTATTATGAGGAAGCCCGTGCGCTGGCGCGGATCGCGGCGCAATATCCGGTGAACGAAGCAGGATGCCGCCATTTCGTGGTGTGTTCGGGCGGTGGCCCTTCGATCATGGAAGCGGCCAATCGCGGCGCGCAAGATGTTGGCCAGACGACGATCGGCATGAACATCGTCCTGCCGCACGAACAGGCGCCCAATCGGTTCGTCACCCCGGAGCTGAGTTTCCAGTTCCATTATTTCGCGCTGCGCAAGATGCATTTCCTGCTCCGCGCCCGCGCGCTCGCTGTCTTCCCCGGCGGGTTTGGCACGTTCGACGAGATGTTCGAGCTGTTGACGCTGATCCAGACCGGCAAGATGAAGCCCATCCCCATCCTGCTGTTCGGCAAGGATTTCTGGAACCGGGTGGTGGATTTCGAGGCGCTGGCCGATGAAGGCGTGATTTCGCATGCTGACCTTGACCTGTTGACCTGGGTCGAGACGGCGGAGGACGCCTGGCAGGCGGTGCAGGCTTTTTATCATGACAGTGAGCCGCTGGGATGTTGAGTGGGTAGAATAGCGACCTGTCTTTGAGGGAGTGAGGAAGGGCGAGAAGCCTTGCCCTTCCCTGCGCACGAGATTAGGGCGCGGCCATGCTTGGCGCGCTGGACCATATCGACACCTGGATCTTCGATCTGGATAATACGCTCTATCCGGCGAAGACGGACCTGTTCGCGCTGATCGACGTGAAGATGGGCGAATTTATCCAAGGCTTGCTGGGATGCGATCCCGTCATCGCCCGCGAAACGCAGAAGCGCTATTTCATGGAGCATGGCACGACGCTGTCGGGCCTGATGCATCATCATGGTATCGCGCCGCATGATTTCCTCGACTATGTCCATGATATTTCGATGGATCGACTGGAGGTCGATGCCGATCTCAATGCGCATATCGCGGCGCTACCGGGTCGTCGGCTGATCTTCACCAATGGCGATGCAGCCTATGCGGGGCGGGTGCTCGACAAGCTCGGCCTAGGCGACGCATTCGAGCTGATCCACGACATTCACGCCTGCCAATATGTGCCCAAGCCCGATCCGTCGGGTTACGCCGAATTGTGCCGGGTCCATGCCATCGATCCGACCCGCGCCGCCTTTTTCGAGGATATGGCGCGCAACCTCCGCCCGGCGAAGGCGATCGGCATGGCGACCATCTGGGTCAACAACGGATCGGAAGCGGGCAATCACGATCATCATCCCGATTTCATCGATTTCGAAACCGACCATCTGAGGCCTTTTCTGGCCAGCATCCTTGGGGAAACCGCATGACCGACCTTATCGCCACGATCGACGCCGCCTGGGAAGACCGGGCCAATGTCAGCCTTTCGACGCAGGGCGCGGTGCGCGACGCCGTTACGCAAGCGCTGGCCATGCTGGACAGCGGCGAGGGGCGCGTGGCCGAACCGACTGCGGACGGCTGGCAGGTCAACCAGTGGCTCAAGAAGGCCGTGCTGCTGTCGTTCCGCCTGAATGACAATGCGCTGATCGAGAACGGCCCCGGCGGCGGATATTGGTGGGACAAGGTGCCCAGCAAATTCGCCGGATGGGGCGAGGCGGAGTTCCGCGCCGCAGGGTTCCGCGCCGTCCCCGGCGCATTCGCACGGGCAGGCGCGCATATCGCGAAAAATGCGATTTTGATGCCGAGCTTCGTCAATATCGGCGCATTTGTCGATGAAGGCACGATGGTCGACGCCTGGGTGACGGTGGGCAGTTGCGCGCAGATCGGCAAGAATGTCCATCTGTCGGGCGGCGTCGGCATTGGCGGCGTGCTGGAACCGCTCCAGGCCGATCCGGTCATCATCGAAGACGACTGCTTCATCGGCGCGCGGTCCGAAGTGGTCGAGGGCGTTCGCATCGGCAAGGGGTCAGTCCTGTCGATGGGCGTGTTCATCGGCCAGTCGACCAAGATCATCGACCGCACCACTGGCGAAATCTTCATGGGCGAAGTGCCGCCCTATTCGGTGATCGTCCCCGGCAGCCTGCCCGGCAAGCCCCTGCCCGACGGCACGCCTGGCCCCAGCCTCTATTGCGCCGTGATCGTCAAGCGGGTGGACGCGCAGACCCGCTCCAAGACCGGTATCAACGAACTGCTGCGCGACTGATGCAAAGCCGGTCGGTGCCCTTTGCGGTGCCGACCGGCCGCCGGATGCCGCTTAGTAGCCCGCCTCGATCGCCAAGCGGATCGCTTCAGCCCCAGTGCGCACGCCGAGCGCCTTGAGCATGGCGGCGCGGTGCATCTTCACCGTGCGTTCGGTCAGGCCCATGTCCCAGGCGATCTGTTTGTTGAGCTTGCCCGCCGTCATCGCCACCAGCACATCGCGTTGGCGCGCGGTCAGCGCGTCGATCCGCAGCCGCGCTTCGGCGGAGCGCTGGGTCGCCTGTCCGTCCGGCTCGCCGACAGCCATCTGCGATCCCAGGAAATATTCGACCTCGCCCGTGTCACCGAAGATCGGCGCGACCATCACGGCATTGCGGAACGGCGTGCCGTCCTTGCGATAATTCCACAATTCCACGATCGCTGGGCGTCTTTCGCGAACGGCCTGACGCAGTTCGTCGGTTCGCTCCGCTTCGGTCGCTGCGCCTTTGAGGAAGCGGCAATTATGCCCGATAATCTCGTCGCGGCCATAGCCGGTGAGCGTCATGAAGGCGTCATTGCAATCGACGATCGGATTGTCGGGCAGGCGCGGATCGCTGATGACGGCGGGGATCGCGCTGTTGGCGATCATATCGGAAAGAGGCATGGACAAACGCACTCACATGGGGGGAGCGGGCAACAGACACGAAACCGCACCCTTTGGTCCATATTGCCCCATATATAGTGCTTCCTGCAAGGGTATGACCACAGCGATGGCACAATTTCCCCGTGCTTGCCCCTGGGCTTCACCGCTGTCGATTGCATTCGCCGCCGCTTGATCGCGCATCCTATTCTTGTCCTATCCCGTTTTTCCTCTGTCCTACATATAACCATATGGGATAAATGATTCCCCTCTTCAATAGCTGGGAGGCGGATATGGACGTTGCGGATCTGATCGACGAAGTCATTGCGCGGGAGGGTGGCTATAGCAATCATCCGGCCGATCGCGGCGGGCCGACCCATTGGGGGATCACCCAGGCCGTGGCGCGGGCGAATGGCTATGTCGGCCCGATGCAGGCGCTACCCCGCGCGCAGGCGGTGGCGATCTATCGACGGCTTTACTGGGACCAGCCGGGCTATGGCTTCATCGCCGAACTCGCGCCCGGCATTGCCGCAGAACTGTTCGATACCGCCGTCAATATGGGCGTTGCGACCGCGACCGGCTTTTTGCAGCGGGCGCTCAACGCGCTCAATCGCAACCAACAGGATTATCCCGATCTCAAGCTCGACCGGGTGATCAGCGCGCGGACGTTGGGCGCGCTGCGGGCCTTTCGAGCCTTGCGTGGTCCGGCGGGCGACCGCGTGCTGCTCAAGGCGATCGAGGCGATGCAGGGCGAACGTTATATCGCGCTCGCCGAAAGCCGCCCCGCCAATGAGGCCTTCCTCTATGGCTGGCTGGCCAACCGGATCGGTTAGGGAGGAATACATGACGCAGACACATCCCGCAACGCCCGCCGCCGATACCTGGACACGGCGGGCGCGGCCGACCTTCCTCTATGTCATCTATGCCCTGCTGCTCTGGTCGGTGCCGATGGGCCTGATCGCAGGCTGGCGACCAGCGGTGGCAGGCGCGATCATCAACGGTATGCGCGCCTATTTCAACGCCCTGCCCGAACCGCTCTATGCGCTCTTTGGCACCGGCTATCTGGGCTACACCGCCGCGCGCGCCTGGGGGAAGGCGAAGGGCGCGGACCGATAAGCGCTTAGCGCCCGATCGTGAGCAGCGAAACCAGAATAGCGGTCAGAAAGGCGGCGACGAACACCAGGATCGCACCACCCCATGCCCGCAATGGGCGCATGGCCAACATCGTGCGGAACAGCATGGATTGCACCCACAGATACCAGAGCGTCGCGAATCCGGCGCCGCTCAGGCCCAGCGCCCATTTCCATGCACCGATATGCTGGGCCGTCATCGTGGCAATCGCAACCATCAAGGCATAGGCCGACACCAGATAGCATTGGCCGAAAAAAGGCGGCCGCAGATATTTGCGTTCGAGCGGCTGCCCCTTGCGCCGCACAACATGCAAGGCGGCGAACAGCGGGAGCAGGCCATAGACGAAGGAGCGCCAGAGGATGAGATTTTGATCCGAACCGACCACCATCGCGCCCACCGCATTATGCGCCTGGATATGCTGCGTGTTGAGGCCCAATTCCAACGCATGGAGCAAAGCCAGCGTGATCAGCAGCAGCAGGGGTGGACTGAGCGTATCGGTATATTGATCCTCGTCGGCATCGGTCTGTTCGTGATTGGAATAATCGATCATGCGCAGCGGGTGCCGCACCACCAGCCAGAGGGTGCGGGGATAATAGATCAGCCAGCACATCAGTTCGAAAAGCAGATCTTCGAACGAACGGATGAGCTTGAGAAAATCCAATCCCCGTCCCTTTCCTTGTGCGATCGTCAGAAGCGCCGATGCGCTGCGGCATCCACGGTATCGCAGGTGCCGCGAAAGGCGTAGTCGGCCAGACCCTTTATGCTGATCTGTCCACTGGTGCGATTAATGTCGATCCGGGGCTTGTTAAGGCCATTCAGCCGATATTCGCCGGTAATCCGGTCGGGCTGCATCGAGACGTTATAAATGTCCCACCAACCATCCTCGGTACCGCGCGAATGCAGCGGCGGGATGAGCTTCTTGGGCAGCTTGATATGGCCACCGCCTTCCCAGAACTGGATCATGACCGAAGCATCGAACTGCTCCGCCGTCATTTCGACGCGATTGCCATAGCGATAGCGTTTTTTGTCGGAATCCCAGGTCCAGCCATAGCTGTTGGCCACGCCAGGCCGCTGTCCATCACCGAAACAGACCAGGCCGAGTTGGACCCTGTCGTTCATTTGGGCGCTGTCATCGGCAGCATAGCTGGGCGCGACACGGTCGGGCCGGGGCCGCGCATAGCCGATATCGGGTCGATGGGGCGCGCCACCATGGCCGCTAGGTGCACGGGCGGATTCGCCGCAATCGGGTGCGGGGGATTCAGTGATCGCCTGATAGCGGCCGTCATAAGTGACGACGCTGAGGCATTGCCGCCGATCGCCGTTCCACCAAAAGGTCCATTTGCGGTCATCGCCGGTTTCGATCCGCACGAAGCGGTAGCCGCGCGCTTTGAGCTGAGTCTCGCCGCCTGCCCCCTTGGCACCGACCAGATCGGCAACGTCGGCGGGCGCTTGGGCGAGGGCTGGAGCCGAAATCAGCAGGCCAAAAGGAAGAAGGATATGGGACGCACGCATTACGGGCATGGAGATACTCCCTGTTTCGTCCGCCCGCCTGCCCGCGACGGAGCATAGCGACTTCAAGCGTCGGGAAAACAGCAAAAAGAAGCAGCGCGCTGAAAATGAGAGGGGCCGCCGAACCCAAAGGTTCGACGGCCCATCATTGACATGGTCAGCGGCCGAAAGTGCCGCCCAAGGGAAATGATTGTCGCGCTATCCTGCCTGCACGGGGATGGCCTGTCTGTTGGCGCTTGAAATCCCGTTTGCAGGGAGGATCGACGGCACAGCGTCGCTCAGCGGCGCATTTCCCGAATGGACTTGACCGACCCCATTGCTGAACCATGAGACATCGGATCACCTCCTTTCGCTATGTTGAAGCCCGCGTGGCCCGCTTCAGGCGTCTGCCCTTGGCCTGTCCACACCGCGAATGTGAATCAGGTGGGGAGGATGATCAAGCCTTGTAAAATTCTTTTTTCGAATCATACTTCTTCGTCCGCGCTTTTCCCAACTGCGTCGAAATCCCCTAGCCCCGGCAATCTTCGATCACCCGTGCGACTTCCGCCCAGGCAGGCAGGATCAGCGGGGCAAGCCCCTGCACCTCCACCGCAAACTTACCCCGGCTATAGGCAATCTGGTCCAGCGTGACGTCGGAAGCGGCGCGGACGGCCTGGACCTGCGGTTGCGGCGTGGCAATGCTCGTGGTCGGCCACAGGACGGCACCATAGCTGGTGCGCAGCGTCATCGCCCCCTGCCCTGTTCCCATGCGCACTACGGCGATCCGGCTCGTCGCCCGGTCGCAGCGGACGGCGAGGTGCGGGGCGGTCGCGCCGGGGCCGAAGGACGCGACCGATCCGGTCGGTTCCGTCCGGTAGGTCCAGTTGCCGGGCGTCGTCGGACGATTATGCCATTCCGTGGCCACCGGCGCGGGGGTGGCAGGCGCGATCGGCGGTGGCGCCGGAGCCGGGCGCGGCGCTGGCGTCGGCGCTGGAGCGGGTGCCCGCTGCGCGGGGCCGACACAGGAGCCGAGCAGGACCAGCAGGGGGGACAGGGCGGCAAATGAAGGGATGAGGCGCATCACCAACCCATGCCGGAGCCGGACGGGCGGCTCAAGGCGAAAAGGCCGAAGTGACGCTTAGCGCCGCCAGCGTGCCCAGATGGCGGTGGGCAACAGCAGGCCGCGTGCC
This sequence comes from Sphingobium sp. KKT206, assembly GCF_055640555.1. Taxonomy (NCBI): domain Bacteria; kingdom Pseudomonadati; phylum Pseudomonadota; class Alphaproteobacteria; order Sphingomonadales; family Sphingobiaceae; genus Sphingobium; species Sphingobium sp. KKT206. The sequence goes on along the minus strand of NZ_CM145764.1, from coordinate 3,161,986 downwards.
TCCTCGCGCACCGCCAATTCCCCGACCTCGACCGTGCCGGGCAGGTCGGCAAACGCTTGCCGCAGCAATTCGCCGATCGCCAGTGCTGACATGCGGACGGCATAGACGGTCAGGAACAGGAAACGGCTGTCCGCATCAAGCAACTGGCGGCAATTGGCGATGAGGGCAGGCAAATCCTCCTCCAATCGCCAGACTTCGCCGTCAGGGCCGCGGCCATATTTGGGCGGGTCGAGCAAGATGCCGTCATAGCGGCGGCCGCGCCGGACTTCGCGGGCGACGAATTTGGCCGCATCCTCGACGATCCAGCGAATCGGCTTGTCCGCCATGCCGGACATATCCGCATTGGCCCGCGCCTGCGCCACCGACTTCTTCGACGCATCGACATGGACCATACGCGCGCCGCTGGCCGACATGGCGAGCGTGCCGACGCCGGTATAGCCGAACAGGTTCATGACTTCGGCCTCCGCCTTGTCGGCGGTCCGTTCCCGCATCCAGTCCCACACGGGGGCCATGTCCGGGAAGAAACCGAGATGGCGGAAGGGAGTACAACTCGACTGGAAGGTCACGTCCTGCCAGCGCAGCGGCCAGCCATCTGCGGGGACTGGCTGATCATAATACCAGCGACCGCCGCCATCCTCGTCCGATCCGGGGACAAATTCAGCGTCTGCCTTCCAATCTTCGGTCGCGGGTGCCCACATCGCCTGTGGTTCGGGGCGAATGAAGCGGTAGCGGCCATAGCGCTCCAGCTTGCGGCCGTTGCCCGAATCGATGAGGCCATAGTCGGCCCAGGGTTCGCCGATGAGGGTTTTGAGTTCCATAGCAGTTTCCCGTTCGGTTCGAGCCTGTCGAGAACCCTCGCGCATCCGGTTCTCGACAAGCTCGAACCGAACGGAGTTGGTTATGCCCTGGGCGTCGCGCGCTCGGCGACATAGGCGGTTACCGCTTCGAACGTGCCGGGCAGCTTCACATAGCTTTCCTCACGCGCGAACAGGTCGCCGACACGGGCGGGCAGCGGCGGGCGGGTGCCGGTGGCGCGCTCGACGGCGTCGCGGAACTTGGCCGGGTGCGCGGTCGCCAGTGTGACGACCGGGATCGACGCATCGACACCTGCTTCGCGCGCAGCGGCTAGGCCGATGGCGCTGTGCGGATCGATGATCTGCCCAGACCCGTCATAGGCCCAGCGCATCGCCATGGTCATGCTGTCGGCATCGATGCGTGCCGAAGCGAAGAGCGCTGCCGCCCCGTCGCGCTGGGCGTTGGTCAGGCGCATCGCCTTGCTGCCCTCGAACCCGCGCATCTGCTCGGCAAGCGCCTGGCCGTTGCGCCCACCCGCGTCGAACAGCAGCCGCTCGAAATTGGAGCTGACCTGGATGTCCATGCTGGGTGTCGCGGTCGGCACGACCTGGCCTTGGCTATAGTCGCCGTCGGACAAGGCGCGATGCAAGATGTCGTTGACGTTGGTCGCAACGATCAGCTTGGCGACGGGCAGCCCCATCTTCGCCGCGACATAGCCCGCAAACACGTCGCCGAAATTGCCGGTAGGGACCGAGAAGGCGACCGGCCGTTCAGGCGCACCCAGGCGCACGGCGGCGTAGAAATAATAGACGACCTGCGCCATCAACCGCGCCCAGTTGATCGAGTTGACGGCCGATAGGTTGAACCGGCGCGAGAAATCCGCGTCGTTGAACATGCGCTTCACCAGCGCCTGCGCATCGTCGAAACTGCCGTCTATCGCGATGTTGTAGACGTTGGGCGCGCGCACCGTGGTCATCTGCCGTCGCTGCACGTCGGACACCCGGCCATCGGGATGGAGCATGAAAATGTCGATCTTCTCGCGACCCGCCACGGCATCGATCGCCGCCGATCCGGTATCGCCCGACGTTGCGCCAACGATGGTCAGATGATCATCGCGGCGCGACAGGAAGCGTTCGAACAATTGCCCCAGCAGCTGCAGCGCGACATCCTTGAACGCCAGGGTCGGGCCGTGGAACAGTTCGAGCAGCCAATGCTGATGATCGAGCTGCACCAGCGGCACGACCGCCTGATGGCTGAACCGGCTATAGGCGGTGGTGCATAGTTCGCGCAGTTCGTCTTCGGTCAGCGAACCGGCGACGAAGGGGGTCATGACCCGTACCGCGGTTTCGACATAGGACAGACCGCCAAGGGCGCGAATGTCATCCGCCGAGAAACTGGGCCAGCTTGTCGGCAGATACAGCCCGCCATCGGACGCAAGCCCCGCCAGCGTCACATCCTCGAAACCGAGCGACGGCGCGCTCCCCCTGGTGCTTTGATATTGCATGATGGGAAAGCGCGGTAGCGACCCCTGCGCCGCTGGGCAAGTATTTACGGGGCTTTGGCCGCGTTCCGGCGGCGCAGTGCGAGAATATAGATGATGATGGCGATCACGGCGAAGAAGAACCACTGCACCGCATAGGCGAGATGATTGTTGGGAACGTCGGCGGCGCTGGGCGGTGCGCTGGCCTTCATGCCCGTTGGCGCGGTGCGCGCGATGAGCATGGGCCGCAGCGGCGTCGCCTTGCCGCCTATGCGCGAAATGAGGGCGCGATGGTCCGGCTCTTCGCTGATCCATCCTGCGATCTGACCACCGGTCCAATCAGGCTTGGCATCGGGCCGCTGCGTCACGCCGACCGCCACGAGAGCGCCCGGTCCTTCCGCGCCGGTCGCGCACTGGGCGATATGGCGATAACCGGTGCTGCCGTCAGCGGCGCGACCGGCCTCCACCTGCCAGCCGACCACGCGCAGGCAGTGGAGCGACGAGGGGCGAAAGAGCAGGTCGGGTCCGACCGGGGGCATCGCCGGAAAGGCGACGGGCGGCTTACCGGGATTGCTGGCGGCGCGGTTCAGCGCCGCTGCCTTTTCCGCGCGGCGATCAATCTGCCAGATGCCGAGGCCGATCATCACCAGGACGGCGAGCGCGACGATGATGGTCGGGATCAGGGGGATGCGCGTGGTGGGCGGGGCGGGATCGGGCAAGGGGTCCATGGGCTGGATGCATAGCGCCCCGCAGCACAAAAGAAAACGGCCGGAGCGATGCCCCGGCCGTGCGTCTCATTTTAGGGGATGGTGCTTAGCCGTGAACCGGCGCGCCCCAGCCACCCCAGACATAGATGGCGACGAAGAGGAACAGCCACACCACGTCGACGAAGTGCCAATACCAGGCAGCCGCTTCGAAGCCGAAATGCTGGCGCGGGGTGAAGTGGCCCTTATAGGCACGCGCCAAGTTGACGATCAGGAAGATCGTGCCGACCAGAACGTGGAAGCCATGGAAGCCGGTCGCCATATAGAAGGCCGAGCTGTAAGGATTGCCGCCGAAGTCGAACGGGGCGTGGGCATATTCATAGGCCTGCACGCAGGAGAAGACCGCGCCCAGGATGATGGTGCACCACAGACCCTTGATCATGCCATCGCGATCGCCGTGGATCAGCGCATGGTGCGACCAGGTGATGGTCGTGCCCGAACAGAGCAAGATCAGCGTGTTGAGCAAGGGCAGTTCAAACGCATTCATCACTTCCACGCCCTTCGACGGGAACAGGCCGTCGATCGGGGGAAGGGCGCTGGGGAAGAGGGCGAAGTCGAAGAACGCCCAGAACCAGCCGACGAAGAACATGACTTCCGACGCGATGAACAGGATCATGCCATAGCGCAGATGCAACTGCACCACGGGTGTATGATCGCCGGCATGCGCTTCGGCGACGACATGCGCCCACCAGCTGTAGAAGGTGAAGAGGACGCCGGCGAAACCGAGCATGAACACCCAGCCGCCGCCAGCGGGCAGCGCATCGGGATGCATCCACATGATCGCGCCCATCGCCATGACGAGCACCGACATCGAACCGAACAACGGCCAGATGCTGGGCGGGAGAATATGATAATCGTGATTCTTGGCGCCTGCCATGACGTGCTCTTCCCTGTTCGCGTTATCGTTGCTTGCCTTAGCTTGCCTTCTTGCCCGGCTCAACCGGGTAGAATGTGTAGCTCAGCGTAATCTGTTGCGTGTCCTTGTTGTCGGGATCGTCGAGAATTTTGGGATCGACGAAATAGAGGACGGGCATCCGCACCTCCTGGCCCGGCTGCAAGGTCTGCTCTGTGAAGCAGAAACACTGGATCTTGGTGAAATAGGCGCCCGCCTGGGTCGGCGTGACGTTGAAACTGGCGGTGCCGGTCACGGGCTTGTCGGACATGTTCTTCGCGATGAAGATCGCCATGTCCTTCCGTCCGACGGTGACGGTATCCGTACGATGTTCGGGGTAGAATTGCCAGGGCATGCCGGGCTGGACGTTCGAATCGAAGCGGATCGACATGGTGTGGCCAGCCGCTTCGCTGACCTGCACATTGGCGTCCGCGCGCATGGTGGTGCCGCCGAACCCGGTCTGTTCACAAAAGATGCGATAGAGCGGAACCGACGCGAAGCCCAGCGCCAGCATCGACAGCCCGACGCCCGCCATGGTCAGCATGGTCCGGCGGTTGCGCCGGTCGCGGTCGAAGGGGGACGGCGGTAGCGTGGCCATCATAGCGTGTCGCTCGTGCCGATCTTCGCCAGGGTGATGGCGAAGAAGAGGATGACGAAAAAGCCGAGCAGCAGGCCCGTGACGAGCGAGCGCGACTTCTGCCTAGCGCGGATGATATCTTCTTCTTCGGGGGTCATGCCATTACCCAGCGGTCGGCGACCACTGCTCCAAAGAGAAGAAAAAGATAGAGGATCGAATATTTGAACAGACGCCGCTCCGGTTGCATCCGCGTCTGATCGCTTTCACGGCGGCGATAGACCTGGAAGGCGAAGACCGCGAACAAGGCTGTGCCGAGCAGCGCAACGGTGCCGTAAATCGGCCCGGTCAGGCGCAGCAGCACCGGCGCCATGGCCGCGACCGCCATGATCGCGGTGTAGAACCAGATTTGGCGGCGGGTGACGACCTCGCCCGACACCACAGGCAGCATCGGAATACCGGCAGCGGCATAATCGGTCTTCACGAACAGCGCGAGCGCCCAGAAATGGGGCGGCGTCCAAAAGAAGATCAGCATGAACAGCGCGATCGGCAGCGCGGTGATATCGCCAGTGACGGCCGCCCAGCCGATGACTGGCGGGAATGCGCCCGCTGCGCCGCCGATGACGATATTCTGCGCCGTGCGGGGCTTGAGCCAGATGGTGTAGATGAAGACGTAGAAAAGGATCGAGACAGCCAGCACGGCAGCGGCGAGCCAATTGGTCGCCATGCCCATCAGGATGACCGAGAAGAAGGACAGGCCAACGCCGAAATGCAGTGCCGATTGGCGATCCATACGCCCGGCGGGCAGCGGCCGATTGGCGGTGCGCTTCATCTTGGCGTCGATATCCGCCTCATACCATTGGTTGAGGCTGGCAGCGGCTCCTGCGCCGAGCGCGATGCAGAGGATCGCCGTGAAAGCGAGGACCGGATGAATGGTGCCGGGTGCCGCCAGCAGGCCGCACAGGCCCGTGAACACGACCAATGTCATGACGCGCGGCTTGGTCAGCGCGAGGAAGTCGCGCCAATGGGCCGTGATCGGGGTCGATGTCATCGTCGCGGTCGTCATATTTGTTCCGGCCCCACCATTTGGGGGCATATAGCATAAGGGGGGCGGGCGACTGTCACCCGCCCCCGATCATGTCAGTCCGTCCAGCGATCAGTGATGCGCGGCATCATCGATCACGGGCAGGGTTTCGAACTGGTGGAAGGGCGGCGGGCTGGACAAGGTCCATTCCAGCGTCGTTGCGCCTTCACCCCAGGGATTGCCTGCGGCCTTCTTGCCGGCCGCGAGCGACCAGAAGATGTTGATGAAGAAGATCAGCACGCCGACGGCCATGATTTCATAGCCATGGCTGGCGATCTTGTTCCAGTAGGCAAAGGCTTCGGGATAGTCGGGGTAGCGACGCGGCATGCCCGACAGACCCAGGAAGTGCATCGGGAAGAACAGCAGGTTCACGCCCACGAAGAACACCCAGAAATGCAGGTGGCCGAGGAACTCGTTATACATGCGGCCCGACATCTTCGGGAACCAGTAATAGAAGCCCGCGAACAGGCCGAACACGGCACCCAGCGAAAGGACATAGTGGAAGTGCGCCACGACATAATAGGTGTCGTGCAGCACGTCATCAACGCCGCCATTGGCCAGCACGACGCCCGTCACGCCGCCCACGGTGAAGAGGAAGATGAAGCCCAGCGCCCAGACCATCGGGGTCTTGAAGCTGATAGACCCACCCCAGATGGTCGCGATCCACGAGAAGATCTTGATGCCGGTGGGCACCGCGATGACCATGGTGGCGGCGGTGAAATACATCTTCACATTGACCGACATGCCGGTCGTGAACATGTGGTGCGCCCACACGACGAAACCGACGACGCCGATCGCGACCATGGCATAGGCCATGCCGAGATAGCCGAACACCGGCTTGCGGCTGAAGGTCGAGATGATCTGGCTGACGATACCGAAGCCGGGCAGGATCATGATATAAACTTCGGGGTGACCGAAGAACCAGAACAGATGCTGGTAGAGTTCAGGGTCGCCGCCACCGGCAGCGTCATAGAAGGTGGTGCCGAAGTTGCGGTCGGTCAGCAGCATGGTGATGGCAGCAGCGAGGACCGGCAGAGCCAGCAGCAGCAGGAAGGCGGTGACCAGCACCGACCAAACGAACAGCGGCATCTTGTGCAGGGTCATGCCCGGCGCGCGCATATTGAGGATGGTGGTGATGAAGTTGACCGCCCCCAGGATCGAGCCAGCGCCTGCGATATGCAGCGACAGGATCGCCATATCGACGGCGGGGCCAGCCGAACCGCTGGTCGACAGCGGCGCATAGACCGTCCAGCCAGTGCCCGCGCCATAGCCGGTGCCGCCGGGTACGAAGGCCGAGCCGAGCAGCAGCGCGAAGGCGGGGATGAGCAGCCAGAAGCTGATATTGTTCATCCGCGGGAAGGCCATGTCCGGCGCACCGATCATGATCGGCACGAACCAGTTGCCAAAGCCGCCGATGATCGCGGGCATCACCATGAAGAAGACCATGATGAGGCCGTGCGCGGTGATCAGCGCGTTCCAGAGGTGATAGGCCTGGTCGAGCGAGGCAGGCTCCGCACCCAGCATCGCATGCTGGATATTGGCCCAGCCCTGCAGATATTGGATGCCCGGCTCTGCCAGTTCGACGCGCATCAGACCCGAAATCGCGCCGCCGACGACGCCGGCGAAGATCGCGAAGATCAGATAGAGGGTGCCGATGTCCTTGTGGTTGGTGGACATGAACCAGCGCTGGAAGAAGGCCGGCTTGTGATCGGCGTCATGATGATCATGAGCATGATCGCCGTATTGATCTGCGGTGATGGTGGTCATGGCGTATCTGCCCTCTTAAAGCGCGTTGTTGCCGACGTCGTCGGACGGCGGGGCGGGCAGCACACTGCCCTGTTGCGGGCCCATCGGTGCGTCTGGCGCGGCGGTGCCGTTCTTGAGCGACCCACTCTGCGACAGCACCCACTGGTCGAACTGCTCAGGCGGCAGCGCTTCGATCGCGATCGGCATGAAGCCATGGCGCGCGCCGCACAGTTCCGAACATTGCCCATAATAGACGCCGGGCTTTTCGATGGTGAAGCTCTTTTCGTTCAGACGACCGGGAACCGCATCCATCTTCACCCAGAGCGAAGGCACGGCGAAGCTGTGGATCACGTCTGCGGCGGTGATGATGAGCTTCACCGGACGACCGGCGGGCAGGATCAGGCGGTTGTCGACGGCCAACTGAAACGGTTCGCCACCGGCCTTCGCCTGTTCCTTGGTCAGCATGTTCGACACATATTCGGGGATGCCCGCGTCGGGATATTCATAGCCCCAATACCATTGATAGCCGGTGACCTTGACGGTCAGCGCATCCTTGGGCGCGGGCTTATACTGGTCGGCGAGCAGCCCGATCGACGGCACCGCGATCACCAGCAGGATGATGACCGGAACGACCGTCCAGATCACTTCGATGAAGGTGTTGTGCGACGTCTTGGACGGCACCGGGTTGGCGCTGCGGCGATAGCGGACCATCACATAGAGCATCAGCGCCAGCACCAGCACGGAGATGAGCGTGATGAGCGGCAGCAGCATCACGTCATGCAACCAGCGCGCACTGTGCCCGGTCGAGGTGAACTGCTCCTGCAGGGTGATCTCGCCCGGTTTGGGCATGCCGATGCCTTCGGTCGGCTTCATGCGCGGCGGCGCGGCGACCTTGGCGGCTGGCGCAGCGTCGGCGGCGGGCGCAGCGGCGTTCGCTGCCGAATCAGCAGGCGCGGCGACAGTGGCCGCCGCCGGAGCGGCAGCGGTTGCATTGTCCTGCGCGAAGGCCGGACCGTTCATCGCCATTGCTGGCGCAAAGGCCAACAATCCTGCGAGAACGAGCGATTTCACCTGTATCATAGCGTCTTCTTACCCCGTAACCCCTTGGCGCCGCTGCAACGAAGACGCGCGCATGCACATCGTCCCCGCCCGGTCGGTTCTGCCGCGGCTTATAGGCATGGTTTTTTGATGCCTCAAGCTAGCAGGAGCAGATTTTCTTCGCTGTTGCAACGTTCCCTTCCGGCCCCTATTTCGCTGCTGCGCGCACAGGGGCGCGTTCATGGCGCGCCGGTGCGTGCCGTGCCGATAGGGAAGCGGGCCGTGCCATATAGGGGCCGGACCGCGCGACAGGATAGATAAACGGCATGACCGACGAAGAAGTTTTGGCGGAATTCCGGGCAGCAGGGGCGCTGCTCGAAGGACATTTCATCCTGTCTTCGGGCCGCCGCAGCGCCAATTATCTGCAATGCGCCCGCGTCCTGATGAGCGCGGAGCGCGCGGGCAGGCTCGCGCTGGCCGTGGTGCAGAAATTGTCGCGCGAATTGCGGCAGGAGATCGACCTGGTGGTTTCGCCAGCCATGGGCGGCCTCATCATCGGTCATGAAGTCGGCCGGGCGCTGGGCAAGGACGCGGTGTTCCTCGAACGCCCCGAAGGGACGTTCGAACTGCGCCGGGGCTTTGCCATATCGCCGGGGCAGAAAATCCTGATGGTCGAAGATGTCGTCACCACTGGCCTGTCCTCGCGCCAGGCGATCGAAGCGGTCGCAGCCGAAGGTGGCATCGTCATCGCCGAAGCGGCCCTTGTCGATCGCTCGGCGGGCGAAGTGGATCTGGGCGTGCCCTTCTATCCACTCGTGTCGATCAATTTCCCGGTCTATGACGCTGATGCCCTGCCGCCCGAACTGGCGGCGATCCCGGCGATCAAGCCGGGCAGCCGGAAGGTCTAGCCGATGCCCCACTCCCCCGCTCCGCTGCGCCTGGGCGTCAATATCGACCATGTGGCGACCATCCGCAACGCACGTGGCGGGGATCATCCCGATCCGGTCAAGGCGGCGCTGCTGGCGGTGAAGGCGGGGGCAGACGGCATCACGGCGCATCTGCGCGAGGACCGGCGGCATATCCGCGACGAAGATGTGGCCACGTTGATGGCGGCGCTCAGCGTGCCGCTCAACCTGGAGATGGCGGCGACGGCGGAGATGCTGGATATCGCGCTGCGCTACAAGCCGCACGCCGCCTGCATCGTGCCGGAAAAGCGCGAAGAACGCACGACCGAGGGCGGACTGGATGCGGCCGGGCAGTTCGAAACGCTACGGCCAATCGTCGCGGCGCTCAAAGATGCGGGCATCCGCGTCAGCCTGTTCATTGAAGCCGACGCTGCCCAAATCGACGCGGCGATCCGGCTGAACGTACCCGTCGTGGAACTGCATACCGGCGCCTATGCCCATCTGACCGGCGAACCGCGCGCCGCCGAACTGCGCCGTATCGCCGACGCGGCGGCGCTGGCCGCGAAGAACGGCATCGAGCCCCATGCGGGCCATGGCCTGACCTTCGACAATGTCGGGCCGATCGCCGCCATCCCGCAGGTCGCCGAACTCAATATCGGCCATTTCCTGATCGGCGAAGCGATCTTCGGTGGCCTGGAAGGCAGCATCCGCGAAATGCGGCGGCAGATGGATTTGGCGCGGTGAGACAATGGGTGGATCGCGACCGTTCTTCACCCCTCCCCTTCAGGGGAGGGGCCGGGGGTGGGGGCTATCGTCTTGACGTCGCGTCTGTGGCACGCCCCCACCCCAACCCCTCCCCTGAAGGGGAGGGGCTTTCAAAGTGATCATCGGCCTCGGCTCCGACCTCTGCAATATCGAGCGCATCCAGAATTCGCTCGACCGCTTCGGTGCGCGCTTCGAGAGCCGCGTGTTCACCGATGTCGAACAGGCCAAGGCTAATCGCCGCCCCTTCACCAAGGCGGGGACGCTGGCCAAGCGCTTCGCCGCCAAGGAGGCCTTTTCCAAGGCGGTCGGCACTGGATTCAAATCGGGCGTGTTCATGAAGGATATCGGCGTGGTCAATGCCCCTTCGGGCGCGCCGACGCTGGCCCTCACCGGTGGCGCGCTAGCCCGGCTCGACGCGCTTGTGCCGGCGGGGCATAGACCCGTCATCCACCTGACCCTGACCGACGATCATCCCTGGGCGCAGGCCTTTGTCATTATCGAGGCGCTTCCCCTGTGACGACCGATCCCACCAGCCTGCACGACACGACCGCCGACGCGCATAGCCCTTCCGAGGACGTGATGCCCAAATCGGACGTCAATTGGTGGCAGGAGATCAAGAGCATCACGCTGCTGATCCTGGCGGTGCTGGCCTTCCACAGCTTCGTCGCCAAGCCCTTCTATATCCCGTCCGAATCGATGATGCCGGTGCTGCTGACCGGCGACCGGCTGGTGGTGAGCAAATTCCCCTATGGCTGGTCCTATGTCTCGCCCAGCTTCCATCCCTTGCCTTTTCTGAAGGGCCGGATTTTGGGGCGGTTACCGGCACGCGGCGACATCGTCATCGTGTCGCCCCAAAATAGGCGCGAGGATTATATCAAGCGGGTCATCGGCCTGCCCGGCGACATCATCGAAGTGCGCGGTGGGCAGGTGCTGCTTAACGGCGTGGCGGTGAAGCAGCGCATCTTGAAGCCGCTGCCCCTGCTCGTCGATAGCAATGCCCCCTGCCCGCCGCTGCAATTCCCCGGCGCGCGGATGCAGGGCGCGGACGGCAAGGATTATTGCGAATTGCCGGTGCGGCAGGAAATCCTGCCCAATGGCAAAACCTATCTCACCATCGACATGGGACCGAGTGCGCTCGATTGGTATGGCCCGGTGCGCGTGCCGGAAAACCACGTCTTCCTGATGGGCGACAATCGCGACAACAGCGCCGACAGCCGCGCGCCGCTGGAGGAAAACGGCCTGGGCGGTCCCGTACCCTGGGAAGCGATCGGCGGCCGCGCCGAGTTCATCACCTTCAGCCTGGACGGCGATTCAAGCTGGAACCCGCTGACCTGGTTCGGTGCTTTCCGCAGCGGGCGGGCAGGCAACAGCCTGCGGCCGCAGAGCGTGACGGAGGTAGAATAGCAGACGTAGCTCGGCGCGTTGGCAGCGCCCCATGTCAAGCGCTTACCAGGCCGGAGTTCCAACGGTTCACTATTCTGACAGCAGGCGTCCAACTCACGCCATTCCGATATTGATGTCGGAAAGCCAGCTTATGCTCGGATCGGCCATTCGGTATTGGCAAATCGGAACTGCACCGCAATGTTGATGTCCAAATCAACTTGCGGTGATCCAGAAACTGCCGTTCGCCCGCATCTCACTATGTTGCGCCCGCGCCCAAAGTTGAAACGGTCGTGGATTACCGAACTTTGATCAGCATCGCGGTCATTCTTTTGGCGGCGAAGGGCGGGAGTTTGACCGCTTTTGCCGCCGCTACGTCGGCGGCGGTGGGTTTGCCGACCTGGATCAGCGCGACCATACCCATCGAATAATGCGGCATGCATTTGATGCCATAGAGGCCGGGCTTGGTTACGGTCAGCACCGCTTCCTTGTTCATGCCCCCCTTCATCGGTGTCGCGCCCGCTGGCAGCATCGTGGCCATGGTTTCGGCGTTGTGGCTGGGGTCGGTGGGCTGGAAGCGGATCACGTCGCCTGGCGCGGCCTTCACAAAGGCCGGTTCGAACACCATCGCGCCCTCTGCGCCCCTATTTTTCATGTGGACAATGATGTCCTTGGCCGAAGCTGGAAAAACGGTGCCGCCCAGCATGAGGCCGACCAGCGCCACGCGCAGCGTCGAACGATGAAACATGGCATCTCTCCTGATATTATGGGCGCAAAAGCGCGGTCCGCCAGATCAATGGCGCAATGGCTGAAGCGTGCAATTGCACCTTGGTCCTATCCCTCCTCCGGTCGGGCGTTGATCAGCGGACGACCCAGGTCGCGCCAGCCGTCGGTCCCCTCCGCCAGCCACCAGATATTGGTATAGCCGAGCGCCCGCAGGCGGCGCGCTGCGTTCCAGCCCATCCAGCAATCGGCAAGGCAAAAGGTTATGATCATGCGGTCCCTGGCACCGCCGGTCAGGCGGACGAGGCCCTCTTGAAACCATCGATCGATCGCGGGCGAGAGGTCGCCGCGTCCCGCTTCGGGAAACCAGTGCGCGCCGGGGATGCTCGGTCGTTCGCGGGCCAGGCGCCAGCGTCCATCGGCTTCGCGATGACCGCCCTCGGCGGGTAGGACGTCGATCAGGATCGCGTCGATATCCGGCCGCAGCAGGGCGACCGCGACGGGGGCGATCCGCCCGACACCGTCGGGGGGCCGGGGAACGGGCGCACGATAATGCGCGACGCGATAGCCATCCGCGCCGAACAGCGTGTCATTCTCTGGCTGGGCCTGTGCGCCGGTCGCAACCAGCGCAAGCATCGCAGCTATCGCTTTGCCCCTCGCGCCCATATGTCCCTCCCCCGCTGCGTGACCAAAGGTGCAATGGTAGCGCCTTTCGCTTCGCCTTAGGCTTGGACTTTGGGAGAAGGTCATGGCGCGGCGTAGGCTTTTTCAGCTTCTGGTGGCCATGCTGCCAATGGCGATGGCAATGCCCGTGCTTGCTCAGCCTCCCTACCCCGACGATCCGTTGCAATCGCCGATGTGGACCGCACATGCGCGGCTGATCTTCGGCGATGACCCGGTGCGGTTCGATCCCCGCATCCGGTTGCTTTATCCGCAGGTGGCGGAAAACCAGCGTAGCTTTCCCGTGGCATTGGATGCGCGGGGCGTGGGGCCAGTGACGCGCATGATGATCTTCGCTGATCTCAACCCGATACCGATCGCCATCGACTATCGCCCGGATCTGGCGGAACCCTATATCGCGACCCGGATCAAGCTGGATCAGCGGACCCCGATAAGGGGGGCGGTGCAATTGGCCAGCGGGCAGTGGCTGGTGGCGGGCGGATGGGTCGATGCGGCGGGCGGCGGCTGCTCGGCGCCGCCGGTCGGGCGCATCACAGGCGATTGGGCGGCTCATCTGGGCGAGATGCGGGGGGAAGCCTGGCCCATGGGGACGCAGGGCAGCAGCCGTCTGCGCATCACCTTCCGACATCCGATGGATACGGGGCTGGTGGCCAATATCCCCACCTATGCGATCGAAGAGATGAGCGTGCGGTCGGAGAGTGGAACCATGCTGGGCCAGATGGCGCTCTTTGCGTCGGTTTCGGAAGATCCGGCAATAACCCTCATGCCCCGCGCCGCGCCTGGTGCCATCCTGTCGATCTTGGCGCTTGATACAAACGGACGGACCTACGCTGCCAAAGTGCCGGTGGCGCGACAATCCGCCTCGGTCCTGGCGGCGCAGCCATGACGTTGACGCGCCGGGCCATGCTCGCTGGATTGGCGCTGCCGGCGACGGCTGGCATGGCTAATGCCACTTATCCTATCCATCCCGTAGCGGTGGCGGACGGCATATGGATGATCCATGGCGACGATGCGCCCATCCAGTCTTCCAACGGCGGAGCCATCGCCAATATCGCGATCATCGACACGCCGGTCGGCACGGTGCTGGTCGATAGCGGCCCTTCGCTCCGCTATGGCCGGGCGCTCAAGGCAGTGGCAGAAGGGCTGACGGGCAAGCCGGTCATCCGCGTCTATGTAACGCATCTGCATCCTGATCATGGCATGGGCATTGCGGCCTTCGATCCGGCGATCATTGCCGCGCTGCCGCAAACCATTACGGACATGGCGCGGGACGGGCGCGGCTTTTCCGATGCGCTGTATCGCCTGCTGGGGGACTGGATGCGCGGCACTGACTTGGTGTTGCCGGGGCGGAAAATCACGGAGGCGTCTGAGGATTTCGGCGGACGACGCCTGCGCCTGATGGCGCTGGCGGGGCATAGTGCGGGTGATCTGGCGCTGTTGGACGAACAGACCGGCCTACTGATCGGCGGCGACCTGCTGTTCCATGATCGCGCGCCCGCGACACCGACCGCAGACCTGCCGCGTTGGCGCACAAGCCTCGACAGCCTCGCAAAGCTGCCGCACCGGGCGGCCTTGCCGGGCCATGGTCCCTTCGATCCGTCGGGGCAGGAAGCCATTGCCCAGACGCGCGACTGGATCGACTGGCTAGAGGAAGCCTTAACCGCCGCCGTCCGATCCGGCCTCGACATGGTGGAGGCGGGCAATGTGCCGATCCCTGCCCGCTTCGCCGGTTTGGCGGCGGCCCGCTACGAATTGCAGCGCAGCGTGTCGCATTTCTATCCAGGGCTGGAAGCCAAATGGCTGCCACGGGTCGATATGCCGGAGAGTTAGAAGCGCGCCCTTACCCCGACATACCAGCGTCGCGGGGCTCCCGGCCCATAAGCGCGCGGATTGCTGGCACCGGGGACTTCGACGAGGTCGATCTCATCCACTTCGCTGAAGGTTCCGAATGTCTCATAGCTGCGGCCGAATATATTGCGCACTTCGCCGAACATAGTGACGCCCGGCACGATATTGATACCAGCGCGCACGTTCGCGATCGCATAGCCAGGCAGCCGGGGCGTCAGGTTGGCCTCATCGCCGACCAGATATTGCCCCGACCGCGCGATCAGGTCGCCACCCACCGACCAACCTTTGCCCGCATAGTCCAACGTCAGCGTTGCGCTGTGCCGAGGGATGCCCGGCAACCGATCACCGCGATTTACGTTGATCGTGCCTTCGTCCTCCGCCATCGGGTTGGACGGACTGCTTAGTTCCATGGCGCTGCGATAGGTCGCATCGGTGAAGGCATAGCTGAGGCCCGCGACCAGCCCGCCATGCTCGGCCTTCAGCGATGCTTCGACGCCCTGCCGCCGGGTGCTGCCGATATTCTGGAAATAAGCGCGACCGCGAATTTGGGAGGCGATATATTGGATATCGTCCTGATTGGTGGTGCGATAGGCCGACAGGAGCCAAGTCGCCCGCCATCCGCCAAGACCGAACGCACCCGACGCGCCCGCTTCCCAGCTTTTGGCGACCACCTGTTTAAGCGGCGGATCGGCGATGAAGAAATTGGTGAGGCTGCACGGCGCATTTTCGTCCGCGCAGGAGAGTTCCGCCGGAGTCGGGGCGCGGTTGCTCTGCGCATAACCCGCGCGCAGCGACAGGCCTTCGGACATTTTATAGTCCAATTCGACACCGGGATTGAGCCGCCTGAACCGATGCGTTCCGTTAAGCGCTGTGCCGATCTGATCGACGAGTTGAATCCTTGCATGGTTCCAGCGGAGGCTGATTTCGGCCGACAAGCCGGGCGCGATCGGTACTCGATCCTGCACGAACACGCCCCAATAGTCGGTATAGGCGACCAGGCCGACCGGCGCGATCGCATTATCCTGCTGGACGATGCGGCTGCCCAGCCCCTCGACGCTGCGATCGTCGGTCAGCGCCCCCAGTTCGGTCGACGTGTCGAAGCGCGTGCGGCTGGTGTCGTAGCTGACGCCGATCGCGAAATGGTTGATACCGCCCAGCAAGGCACGATCGTCGATGATCTGGACCAGAGCGCCCATCGCCTTGGTCTTGGTGCGTCCGCGATTAAGCACGCCATAGCCGTCGCCCCCAAGCGTATCGGCTATGGGATCGCCGTTGGCGTCGGTCAGGATCGCCTGCACCTCTTCGCCATCCTCGTCGGCGCCTATTGTTTCCAGGCACAGTAGGCTCGCCGCATCGTCCGCCTCGCACCCTTCGATGTCGGCCGCATCGCCGTTCATCGTCCGCAATGTGAGTTGTTGGGCATAGAGCGTGCCTTCGATCCGGGTCGTTGGCGATAGCGCGACCCAGGGGTGCAGGCTTGCCCGACCATAGCGGCTGCGGCCATTGTCGGGCCAGGTGAAGACGGCCCGGCGGTCGGCCGCCAGCAATTCGATCGGCGACACGCCATTGCCGGTCAAATCCGTGTTTGCGCCTATGATTTTGAGGTGCAGCCCGCCGCCTGCGGTATCGAAGCCCATATCGGCATAGCCATTATACAGGCGCGACGGGCTGAAATCGCGCCAGCCATCGTCGCGACTATATTGGAACGCGCCAAAGGCGCTGACATCCCCGCGCGCCACGCCGCCCGCAATGCTGGCTTCGGCATAGCCGAACCGCCCGCCGGTGGCACTGGCCTCCAATCCCGGATGGCTACGCCCGGTCTTGGTTTCCAGCAGGATCGCGCCGCCCAGCGCATTGAGGCCATAGACCGGGCTGGCATCCAGCAGGCTCAGTTTGGCAATGGCGGCTTCGGGGATCAGGTCGAACTGGACCGTGTCGCCGAAAGGCTGGTTGAAGCGCGCCCCGTCCATATAGACGGCCAGCCCCTGCGATTGCCCTTGGAGCGGGGAAGCGATGAAGCCGCGATAGACCAGATTGGGCTGCCATGGGTTGTTCTGCGCGTCCTGCAAGGTGACGCCCGCCATGGTCCGAGTGAGGGCGGAGAGCAGGTCGGGCATCCCCGCTCTTGTTATATCGGCCGCGCCAAGGGCCAGCCCATCATCGCTGTCGATCCCGCCACCCGGCGCGGTCACGATGATGGTTTTCGACCTGCTTGCATCGGGCGTTTGCGCCGATGCAAGCGCCGGGCTCAGCGCCATGACCGCGATTCCCGTCGATAGTCGGCCCCATCCGTGCATCCCGTCTCTCCCATTGCCTGTTATGCCCAAAAGGCTAGGGAAGGCGGGATGGGCGCTCCATTATACCTTGGGTCAGGCGGGAACGATCGCGCGGGTTCGCACCAGCTCCTCGACCACCGTCGGGTCGGCAAGCGTGCTGATATCGCCCAGCGCCTGGGCGGATACATCGCCCTCCGCAATCTTGCGCAGGATGCGGCGCATGATCTTGCCCGACCGGGTCTTGGGCAGGCCAGGCGCGAACTGGATGACGTCGGGAGTCGCGATCGGCCCGATTTCAGCGCGGACCCATTGCACGAGCGTCCGGCGCAGGCTCTCGCTCGGCTCTTCGCCCATGTTCAGCGTCACATAGGCATAGATGCCCTGCCCCTTGATATCATGGGGAAAGCCGACCACCGCCGCCTCGGCGACCTTGGCATGTAGGACGAGCGCGCTCTCGACCTCGGCGGTGCCCATGCGATGGCCCGATACGTTGATGACGTCGTCAACGCGCCCGGTGATCCAATAATAGCCGTCCGCATCCCGCCGGGCACCGTCGCCCGTAGTATAAGCGCCGGGAAAGGTCGAGAAATAGGTCTGGAAGAAGCGATCATGGTCGTTCCAAACCGTCTGCATCTGCCCCGGCCAGGATCGGGCGATGACCAGATTGCCTTCGCACGGACCTTGCTGCACCACGCCTTCGCCATCGACGATCTGCGGTTCGACACCTGGCAAGGGGAAGGTCGCACTGCCCGGTTTGAGCGCGGTTGCGCCCGGCATCGGCGCGATCATCGCCGCGCCCGTTTCGGTCTGCCACCAGGTATCGATGATCGGGCAGCGCCCTTCACCAGCAATGGCATGATACCAGCGCCAGGCTTCCGGGTTGATCGGTTCACCCACGCTGCCCAGCAGGCGGAGCGAGGATCGGTCGGTCGCGGTGACGAAATCGTCGCCCTCCTTCATCAGCGCGCGCAGCACGGTGGGGGCGGTGAACAGTGTGTGGACCTGATGCCGGTCGACTACTTGCCAGATGCGGCTGGGCGTCGGCCAACTGGGCAGTCCTTCATACATCAATGTGGTCGCGCCATTGGCGAGGGGGCCATAGACGATATAGCTATGCCCCGTGACCCAGCCGATATCGGCCGCGCACCAATAGACGTCGCCTGGCCGATAGTCGAAGCAGAGTTCATGCGTCAGAGAGGCCCAGAGCAGATAGCCGCCGCTGCCATGCACGACGCCCTTGGGCTTGCCGGTGGAACCCGATGTGTAGAGCAGGAACAGCGGATCGCAGGCGTTCATGGGTTCGGGCGGACAGTCCGACACGACGCCTGCCATGGCATCATGATACCAGATGTCCCGGCCCGGCAGCATATCGATAGCGCCGCCGGTTGCCTGCACCACGATGACGCGACGGATGCTGGTGCAATGGTCCATGGCGAGCGCGGCATCGACATTGGCCTTGAGCGGTACGCGCTTTCCACCACGACGCCCCTCGTCGGCTGTGACCAGGATGGTGGAATCGCAATCGGTAATCCGACCCGCCAGCGCTTCGGGGGAAAAGCCGCCAAACACCACCGAATGGATCGCGCCGATCCGGGCGCAGGCCAGCAGGGCGATCGCCGCCTCCGGGATCATCGGCAGATACAGGGTGACGGGATCGCCCTTGCGCGCGCCCGCGTCTTTCAGGACATTCGCGAAGCAGCACACGGCATGATGCAGTTGCCGGTAGGTCAGGCGGCGCGGCGCTTCGGCTGGATCGTCAGGCTCCCAGATGATCGCGACGCTGTCGCCATGGTCGGCCAGATGGCGGTCCAGGCAGTTGACGGAGACGTTCAATGTGCCGTCGGCAAACCAGCTGATGCCGAAATCCGCTTCGTCAAAGCTGCTTTCGCTCGCTTTGGAGGGCGGTAACATCCAGTCAAGCCGCGCAGCCTGTTCGAGCCAGTAGCTTTCCGCATCCTCAAGCGACCGCTTATGATCGGCCATACGGCGGTCCTCGTTCATGCGGGCGCGCGTCGCCCATTCGGCGGGAACGGGGAAAAGCTCTTGCGACATCATATCTTCCTTCAGTGGATGAAACGCAGGCCGATCCACAGGGTCCGGGGCGTGCCCAAGTCCATCGATCCTGCAACATTGCGGGTGACCATAGTGGCGTCGAACAGGTTTTCGGCCCGTGCCACCAGCGACAGACCATGTCCGATCGGCAGGTCGGCAAAGGCATCGACCGTCAGGGCGTCGGGAAGGACATCCCCCTGGAGATCGTCCTCATATTGTTTGGCGACATAGCGCAGCGTCGCGAACGCCGAAGGCCCCGTTGTCGGTTGCCAGCCAAGGGTAGCGCTGGCGGCGTGGCGGGGGCTTTGGGCGGGGGCAAAGCCGTCGAACGCCAATCCCGGCGCACGGACGATGCTATGGCTATAGGCATAAGAGCCGGACAGGAGCAGGGCGTCGCGCAGCCGCGCGCGTCCGGTGAGTTCGACGCCCTTCGCGATCACCGCCGACACATTGCGCCGCTGGCGCAGATTAGGGGCGATGGTGACATTGGCGATGGCATCGTTCAGCCGATTGTAGAAAAGCGTCAGGCCAAGCGTGGCATCGGCAGCAGGATTGATGTCCAGCCCGACTTCCACCCCCTTCAGCCGTTCCGGCAGGAGTGCCGCATTGGCTTGTGTGGTGATCGGGAAGACGACGAACGGACGGTAGAGTTCGTTGAGCGTGGGCAGGCGGAAGCCGGTATAGGCCGCGGCGCGCAGGGCGACGTCCTGATCGACGCGGAACAGCGCGCCTGCACGTCCGCTGACCTGCCAGTCGCTGCGCCTGGCGAAATCGCTGTTGCTCGTCACGACGCCCGCCGCGGTCCTGCTATCGAAAAAGCTCCGGCGGATCGTCCAGCGATCGGCGCGAATGCCTCCCGTCAGGACCAGCGCTCCCAGCGTCCAGTCATCTTCCAGGAACAGACCGGTGGTGATCTGCTGCCCGCCAGCGCGGCGACGCGCGGTTACCGGATTGGCGGCCAGATTGGCATTATAGGCTTCCTCCGCCATCATGCCGTCCGCCAGCCGCGTATCGATGCCGAGCCGCAGCACATGCGCGCGTCCGACCGGCGGTCGCAACTCGATCTTGCCGCCAAGGCCGGTCGACGGCGTGTTCCGCTGATCGAGCGACTTGCGATAGGTCGATGCGCTGATGACGATATTGGAGAAATTGCGTGCCTGCACATAGGCCAGCGCATCCACTTGCCAACGGCCCCTGACCATCAGCCGGATGCTGGCATCCTGTCCCTCGCTGTGGCTGTCCGCCCCGGCAAAGCGCAGCGTCCGGTCATCGCGGAAGAACAGGCTGCGAAACTGCACTTCCATGTCGGATGACAGTGGTGCGACCGCGCGCAGGTTGACCGACCAGCCAGCATAGGCCGCTGGCGTGGTCGCGGCGACGCGCTGGGATTTCGGTGTCGTATGGAAGCCGTCGCCCCGGTCCCACCGGCCAGACAGCGACACGAAACCGCTTCCTAAATCCTGCGTCAGGGCACCGGATACTTCGCTGGCATGACGGCTGCCGTAAAAGGCGCTGGCGGATAGGTCCGCCAGGTCGTCCCGCGCCGCACTGGCCAGCTCGATCGTGCCCGCCACCGCGCCTGCACCAAAAGCACCCGATCCGCCGCCGCGCGTAACCCGCACGGCAGACAGGCGATCGGGCACCAGCGCGCTAAAAGGGATATAGCCGAAAAACGGGTCTGCCATCGGCACGCCATCCAGCAACACCAACGTCCGGCTGGACGCATTGCCGCCCAATGCCCGCAGAGTCGCACCCTGCGCCGAGGGGTTGGCCGACCGGCTGTCGGAACGGCGAAACTGCTGAAACCCCGCAACATCGGCCAGGATCGTCTCGATGCGGTTGGCGGCATTGCCGGTCAGGCGATCCCGGTCGATCATGACCGATCCATAAGCCGAACTGCCCGGCGGGAGAGGTAGGCTTTGACCCAGAACGACGATGGCGTCGCCTTCCTGTGCCCTGGCATTCGGCACCGGCAGGACATGGGCCGCACAGGACAGCATTAATGCGCCCCGTGCGATCAGGCTGTTGCAACGCATTGTGCCGTCTTCCCCCTTTGTCGCCCCTGGGCGCGGCGACCTCCTTTGATCGGAGGCCGCCGCGCCATGCCCTCTGTTCAGAAGAACAGGATGGCGCCCGCTGCGACCGTGTCGGCTTCCGCTGCATTGCCGTTATGGGCCTGCGATTTGGTGCGGATATATTCGCCGATCAGCGTGACCCAGCTGGTCAGGCCATAGCGTGCCTGACCGACCCAGCTGCTGCTCTTGTCGAGCAGCGTAGGATTGGCCAGGGCATCGGCGGCGTTGGCGTAATGGAGGTTGCTTTCGCCATAGCTGCCGCCGACCGAAAATTTGCCGAACGTGGCCAGCCCCTGCAGGTAGAAGCCGTCGCTGTCGCGCTTCGCCCCGGTCGCATCGGTATCGAACAGGTTGAGCGCGGTCGTGCCCAGCCCTGAGCCATTATAATAATAGCCCGTCAGCATGATCGGCCCATAGCCGATCTTCGCCCCCGTATCGAAGCCGCTGCCCGTATAGGTCACGCCATCGATGCGATGATGTTTTTGCGTGATGCCCGACAACCAGGCGCGCGCGGACAGATCGCCGAATTTTCCGTCATAAACGATCTTGCCCTGAAAGCCCGGCGACTTGCTGTTCTCGCCCGGCCCGGTGAGCGATTCGAGCGGTTGGAAGATACCGGCGGAAATCTGGAAGCCGCCCAGCTTTGGCGAGGAATAGGTGATCTGCGGCTGAAAGTCGGTGTAGATATAGCCGATGCCGATCCGCCCCAGCGACGTGTTGGACGGCGCGACATTGCCGCCGCTCGATCCCACCGACAACAGGGTGATATCGTTCAATATGCCTTCGGATCCGAACAGTCCGATATCGCGGCCCAGCTTGAATTCGCCCAGTCCCGCACGGCCGATGGTCATATAGGTCTGGCGAAAATCGATACCGGCCGTCTGCAAGGCCGTATTGCGTCCGCCGCTATTGGCACCCCCGCCCGCGGCATAGGTCGCGCTGTTGATGCCCGGATACATGCCGAAATGTGCGCCCACATCCCAGCCGCCCTGGTTGGTCGTGATGTCGAATTTCAGATAGCCGGGCAGCAGGCCGTTGCGGACCGACGCGCTCTTGCCACCGACTGGCACCACGCCGCCGACTACGGTTGTGTTCGGGCCGGGGGCCTGTCCGTTTTCATGGGTGTAGAAGCCATTGACCGACCCGGAAATCTTGACTGAAACGCCGCCGACTTCCATGCCGACGCCGCTATCGCTCATCCGCACCAGCCGCTTGTCGTCCAGCGACGCGGCCGCGACCTGAGCCGGTGGCA
The DNA here is from genome assembly GCF_055640555.1 of Sphingobium sp. KKT206. Lineage (NCBI taxonomy): Bacteria > Pseudomonadati > Pseudomonadota > Alphaproteobacteria > Sphingomonadales > Sphingobiaceae > Sphingobium > Sphingobium sp. KKT206. The sequence goes on along the minus strand of NZ_CM145764.1, from coordinate 3,139,656 downwards.
AAGCAGTGGGTGCGGTTGCGGCCTGCGCCTCGTCCTGCTGCGCCAGTTGCTGATATTCCTCGTCGGTCAGAATCCCCTTTTCGTGGAGCCTTTTCAGCAGCTCCGCCGTCGTTCCCGCCGCCGCCGGTGTTGCGGTCAGCGCGAACAGCATCGCCATCGCAGCCCCGCCCAGCCATTTCCCCCTAGACATCTCATCCCTCCCATTATGCGCCGGTCGTGCCGACGGGCGAAAGAGTGCGTCGAGTGCGGCGGGGTGCAAATTGGACTTTGGTTCTCGTTCCTTGGGTCAGAGGCGCAGGGAGGTCAGGGCGCGACGGCGATCCCCCAGGGGCCAGCGCCCACCGGCACCGTGCCGACGACCTTCGCACTGGCGAGGTCCACGATCGACACGCTATCGGACAAGCCATTGGCTGCATAAGCGCGCGTGCCATCCGCGCTGATGGCGACGTGCCACACCCGCTTGCCCACGGGCACATAGGCGCGCACGGTGCGCGTCGCCACATCGACCAGCGCGATATGGTTGGCGCGGCCCAGCGCCACGATCGCCGTCTTGCCATCCGGCGTGAAGCGGATGCCGCAGGGCAGGATCAGATGGTCCTGCACCCCCGCAATGGCAAAGCGGATCGCCGCCGTGATCTTGCGCGTGTGTGGGTCGGCGATCTGGACGGTGCCGCCAATCTCGGCTGCGATCCATAGCTGCGTTCCATCGGCGGTGAACTCGACATGGCGGGGGCGCTGGTCCGTCTCGGTGGCGGCCACCATAGTTCGGGTCGTCAGGTCGATCCAATTGACGACATTATCCTCCTCCGACGTCACGACCACCCATCGGCCATCGGGACTTTGGGCGACCCCCTCCGGTTCCTTGCCGACATCCACCTGAAAGGAGACCGTGCGGCTTTCCAGGTCGATGGCCGTCAGTGCCGCGTCATCTTCATTGGCGACGAACAGCGTCCGTCCGTCGCGCGACAGGAAAAACTGCTCAGGGTCCTGGCCCGATGGCAGGTCCGCGATGATCTTGCCCGTGGCGCGGTCGATCAGTTGCACGGCATGATCACTGCTGGCGCAGAGCAGGATATATTTGCCGTCCAGGCTAAGCGTGATCCCGCGCGGGCGCCCCCCCACCGGCCAGGTTGCGAGCGGCGTCATAGTGGCCGCGTCGATCACGCTGATGCTGTTGCCCCGTTCATTGGAGACATAGAGCGTTTCGGCATGGAGCGCAGGCATGCCCGCAACCATCGCCAGCCCCGCCAGAGCGGCCTTCATCATGGCTAATCCTCTCCTCCCTCGGCGCATCATTGCGGCGCCCGCCCGGCCTATCGGGCTTATCGGTGCGGCGGGATTGTACCAATGGCCAATGGGGTGCGTGCCTCCGCTTCCCTACAACCCGTCTCCACAAGCGAGAGCGGCCGATATGGGCCGACAGACAGAGACGAGGATGGATGATGAGGAATAAGGGACGTATCGCATTGATCGGCGCCACCTGCCTGCTTGGCGCGTCAATCACCTCATCCTTGCTGGCGCATGGCAATGTCACGCCCCAGGCGGTCGAAACGGCGGCGTTGCCCGACATTGGCGAGGAGTGGCTTCAGCATAATCCCTATCGCGGCAATGCCGACGCGGTGAAGATCGGCGAGTCGGCTTACGGCCAGAATTGCGCCCGCTGCCACGGGCTGGACGGTGAATCCGGCGGCATTGCGCCCGACCTGCGCTATCTGGAAGTCGGCGACAGCGGAGATGAATGGTATATCCAGCGCTTCCAGCACGGGTCCAGCCATGATGGCAAAGTCTATATGCCGCCCATGGGCGAAGTGCTGGGCCAGAAAGCCGGGTGGGCGATCCGCGCCTGGCTTGAAACCAAGCATCAGGAGTAAGCCGCCATGGATCGTCGCGTCTTCCTCCACCATGCAGCAATGGCCGCGATGCTCGCCATGTCGGGCTTTCCCTTGGAGGAATCTGCCAAGGCCGCGCCGCTGGGCAGGGTCAAGGAACTGGGCGTGCTTCGGGTCGCCGTATATCGGGACAATCGCCCCTGGTCCTGGCGCAAGGATGGCCGACTGGTCGGCATCGACGTCGATCTGGCGCAGGCGCTTGCCAAGGGGCTGGGCGTGCGCGCCGATATTGCCGAACTGGTCGCCGACGAAAGTGCCGACGATGATTTGCGCAATGGCGTGTGGCGGGGCGGCCTGCTCGGCTTCCCGCCCGCCGATATCATGCTGCATGTGCCGTTCGACCGCGCTTTTGCCGCACGCAATGATCAGGTCGCGATCGTCGCGCCCTATTTCCGCGAGAGCTTTCAATTCGCCGGGGTGAAGAGCGAGATCGATGTCAACGCCCCTCCGGCCGACTATCGTGGCAAGCGGCTGGCGGTCGAACTGGACTCGATCCCCGACTTCTACCTGATCGGTACGGCGGGCGGGATATTGGCCAAGAATGTCATCCATTTCCCCAATGGTGCCGATGCGGTGCTCGCCGTGACCGACGGGCGCGCGGACGCCGTGCTGGCAAGCCGGGCGCAGATCGAGGCGGTGCTGCACGATAGCGGCACCACGACAGTCGCCACCCGGACCATGCCGCTGCCCGCCTTCGCATCGGCCGGGTGGGACATCGGCATGGCGGTGAAGGAAAATAGCCGCAATCTGGGCGACGCAGTGGAAGCGATCCTGGCAACGATGCGCGCATCGGGCGAACTGGAAACGATCTTCACGGCGCATGGCGTGCGTTACAGGCCTGCGCTCGCGGCGGGTTGAGCGGCCTGCTCTTGCCCAAATCCGAACGAGGGGATGGCCGCATAGAATGAAGGCGCGACCCAAGGTCCAATTGCTCCGCCAGCCTCATCCCATAATCTGCACGTCGAAGGCGCCGAGCGCGCCCATAACAGGGAGGATGATCATGAAAGGGCGTTTCACACGTTCGCTAACCGGCGCCGTCACTTTGGCGCTGTTGACGGCCGCGGCACCGTTGGTCGCTCAGGGGCCGACCGATGCGGATTTGATGGCCGATGCGACATCGACCGGCGATGTGCTGACCTATGGCATGGGGCCACAGGCGCAGCGTTTCAGCCCACTCACCGCGCTCAATACCCAGACCATATCGCGGCTGGTGCCCGCCTTTGCCGCATCCTTGGGTGGCGAAAAGCAGCGAGGGCAGGAATCGCAGCCTCTGGTCTATGACGGCACCATCTACGTCACCGGCTCCTATTCGCGCCTCTATGCCTTCGACGCGCGCACCGGCGAGGAAAAATGGGAATATAATGCCCGCCTGCCGGACGGCATCATGCCCTGTTGCGATGTCGTCAATCGCGGTGCGGCCATCCATGGCGACAAGATCATCTTCGCGACGCTCGACGCGCGGCTCGTCGCCCTCAACCGCCTGACCGGCAAGGTCATCTGGAACAAGCAGATTGCCGATTACAAGGCGGGCTATAGCGCCACCGCCGCGCCGCTGATCGTCAAGGGCATGGTCATCACCGGCAATTCGGGCGGCGAGTTCGGCGTGGTCGGCGCAGTGGAGGCGCGCGATGTCGATACGGGCGAGTTGATCTGGCACCGGCCGGTGATCGAAGGGAATATGGGCACCCTGCGCGGCAAGGATAATGGCATTACCGGCAAGCTCAACGCCAGTTGGCAGGGCGACATGTGGAAGACCGGCGGCGGCGCGACCTGGCTCGGCGGCACTTATGACCCGGAAACCAACCTTCTCTATTTCGGCACTGGCAACCCGGCCCCCTGGAACAGCCATTTGCGCCCCGGCGACAATCTCTACAGCGCCTCGACGCTGGCGATCGATCCTGAAACGGGCGTGATCAAATGGCATTATCAGACCACGCCGCATGACGGCTGGGATTTCGATGGCGTCAACGAATTCATCCCCTTCGATGCCACGATCAACGGCAAGCCGATGAAATTGGGCGGAAAGGCCGACCGCAACGGCTATTTCTTCGTGCTGGACCGCACCAATGGCAAATTCATCAGCGCCAATAAATTCGTGATGCAGACGACCTGGGCCGATGGCTATGACAAGAATGGCAAGCCCAAGGTGATCCCGGCGGGTCGGCCCGGCGCGCCCGACGGCACGGAAAAGGGCAAGAGCGTCTTTTCTTCCCCGTCCTTCCTGGGCGGCAAGAATTGGATGCCGATGGCCTATAGCAAGGATACAGGGCTGTTCTACATCCCGTCGAACGACTGGGGCATGGACATCTGGAACGAGCCGATCGCCTATAAGAAGGGGGCGGCCTATCTGGGGGCGGGCTTCACGATCAAGCCGATCGCCGACGATCATATCGGCGCGCTGCGGGCGATGGATCCCAAGACCGGCAAGATCGTGTGGGAATATAAGAATAAGGCGCCCCTGTGGGGCGGAGTGCTGACGACCGCAGGCAACCTGGTCTTCACCGGCACGCCGGAGGGCTATCTCAAGGCGTTCGATGCCAAGACCGGCCAGGAATTGTGGAAGTTCCAGACCGGGTCGGGCGTGGTTGGATCGCCTGTCACCTGGGAACAGGATGGCGAGCAATATGTCGCCGTCATGTCCGGCTGGGGCGGCGCGGTGCCGCTATGGGGTGGCGAGGTCGCCAAGTCCTTCAAGGATATCAACCAGGGCGGATCGCTCTGGGTGTTCAAGCTGCCGAAATAAGGGAATAGCTGCTATGATCGTCATGGGGCGCGGGAATTATGCAGGCCAGTCAGGCCGTCTTGCCGTGCCCCCGATCATGGTCGATCGTCATGGGCAGGGGGGACGGATGCAGGGGGATGATGGCGACCTGATGGCGGACGAGGTCATGATGGAGCGAGTGCTGATCATCGACGATCATCCGCTGGTCCGCGACGGGCTGCGCAGCGTCATCGCCATCACCTTCGACGGCTGTGCGATCTTCGAGGCGGCGAGCATGGAGGAGGCGCTGACGACGCTGGACAAACAGTCAAATTTCGATCTGATCCTGCTCGACCTCCACATTCCCGACGTCAAGCGGCTGGACGGACTGCGCCTGTTGCGCAGCCGTTTTCCGATCCTGCCCGTGGTCATGATATCGGGCGCGTTCGACCGCGCGATCGTGCGCGAGGCGCTGACCGCCGGGGCGGCGGGGTTCATCCCCAAGTCGATGAAGCGCAGCGCGATCGTCGATGCGCTGCATCGCGTGGTGTCCGGCGAAATCTACATGCCCGACGCGATCGAGGATGGTCCGCAGGAAAGCCCGGAGGAGGCCGATATCCTCAACCGCATCGGTAGCCTGACGCCGCAGCAGCGGGTTGTGCTGACGCATCTGGTCCATGGCCGCTTGAACAAGCAGATTGCCCATGACCTGAGCGTATCGATGACCACAGTGAAAGCGCATGTCTCCGCCATCCTCCAAAAGTTGCATGTATTCAGCCGGACCCAGGCCGTGATCCTGGCCAACCGGGTGCGTTTCGACGGCGATAATTAGGCGATCAGTCCAGAATTGTTCGGAGCAACGCGCGCAGCTGCGCTGGCTTCACCGGCTTGTTCAGCAACGGCGTCGCGGTGGCCGCCAATTGGGTTTTCAGCGCCTCGCCGCGGTCGGCGGATATCATCACGGCGGGCACTTTGACGCCGAAATGATCATGCAGGCGGTGGATCACGGTATCGCCCGTTTCGCCATCTTTCAGATGATAGTCCACCAGGATGATGTCGGGCCGCGCGCCATCGGCGAAGAGCAAGGCGGCCTGATCGAACCCGTCAGCCGTTGCCACCGCGCAGCCCCAGCCGGTCAGCAGCGTCCGCATGCCGGACTGGATCTGGCGTTCATTGTCGATCACCAGCACGGAAAGATTGCGCATCGGCCGATCGCGGGACGGCGGCGCGCGGTCGGGATCGTCGTCGCGCTGTTCCTGCCCGATCGGCAGGGTGATCGCGAATGTGGCGCCTTCGCCCGGTGCCGACCGCAATGTGATGGGATGACCCAGCATGTCGCTGGCCCGTTTGACGATGGCGAGGCCCAGCCCCTTACCCTGGCAGCGTGTGTCCAGCCGCAGAAACTCCTCGAAGATCAGCGCCTGCTTGTCCGCCGCGATGCCGGGGCCGGTATCGGTGACGCTGATTTCCACCCCCTGATCCGTCGCCGCGCAGCAGACCCGCACCGATCCGCTGGGGGTGTAGCGAATGGCGTTGGAAATGAAGTTCTGAAGGATGCGGCGCAGCAGCCGGACATCGGTTTCGACCCAGAGCGGCTCGGCTATGATCTGGAAGGCAAGGTGCGCCGCACGGGCCATCGGCGCGAATTCCACATTCAGCGTCTGCAACAGCCGGTCGATACGGATATGCCCGATTTCCGGCTGGATCGCGCCCGCGTCGAGCCGGGAGATTTCCAGTAACGCCTCCAGCAGATCTTCGACCGAATCCAGCGCCGTCGACGTCTGGTTGACCAGCGCGCGCGTCGGCAGCGCCAGTCGCCGGTCCCCCAGCGCCGCGACGAACAGCCGCGCGGCATTGAGCGGTTGCAATAGGTCATGGCTGGCGGCTGCGAGAAAGCTGGTTTTCGACAGGTTCGCCTTTTCCGCCGCGATCTTGGCCTGCGTCAATGCGGCTTGCACCGCCCGCCGCTCGGCCACTTCGCCTTCCAGCTTGCGGTTGAGTTCGACCAGTTCGCCCGTGCGTTCCGACACGCGGCGCTCCAGCGTTTCGGCCGTTTCCTGCAAGCTCGCCTGCGCGCGCAGCATGTCGGTGACATCGATGAAACCGAACACCTGGCCCCCGCCCGCCATGGTTTTCGCCCGGATCTCGAAATGCCGCTGGCCCGCCGCGCACCGGCGCACAATCGTTTGATTGTCGGCATGCCCCCCGCGCCAATCGAGACAGCCGCCATCGTCCAGCCCCAGCGTGTCGCGACACCAGCGGACCAGATCGCCATGGCTGGCCAGTGCGCCCGCGAGATGATCCGGCAGGGCAAGCAGGCGGCGCAGTGCTTCGTTCCAGGCCGCCAGTTGCCGACTATTGTCGAACAGGCACACCCCCTCCGACAGATTGTCGAGCGTCGCCTGAAGCACGACATTGCGTTCGGCCAGTTCACGGGCGCGGGCGCGGGCATCCTCCGCCTTGGCCTCGGTAATATCGGTATAGATGCCGACAATGCCGCCTTCGCTGGTGCGCAATTCGTTGATCTGGATCCAGCGGCCATCGGCGAGCCGCTGCACCTGTGCGCCATCGGCAATGCCATGTTTGGCCAGCCGATCGGACACCCAACGGTCCGGCGCGACCTGTGCCCCAGCCGGGCTTTGGCTATGTGCCACGATCCGCGCAATGTCGTGGAAGGTCACGCCTTCGTCCAGATGGTCCGCCACCTGAGGCCAGAAGCCGAGATAGGCTTCGTTATGAAGGACCAGCCGATCCTCCGCATCGAACAGCACAAAACCCTCGTTGATCGATTCGATCGCATCGCGCAGGCGCATGCGGGCGGCATCGGCGCGGGCATGGGCATCGCTCAGGTCCGCATTGGCCTTTGCCAGTCGCCCAAGCGCATCTTCCAACTGGATGGTGCGATCGCGGACCTTCGCCTCCAGTGAGATGGCGGTTTCGAACATCGAAAAGGCGTTGGCCGACATGTCGGTCGACCGTTCCACGCGGTCCATCAGCGCGCTGTTGATCTTGCGCAGTTTGCGGTTCTCCTCGCGCAGACGCGCGACTTCGCTATCCGCGTCCGACCGGGTGCCATCCTGCGTCATTTTCCGATCGCAAGCCCGCTGAACGTCTGGTTCACATGGAGCGCATGATATTGTTCGCCATAGGTGTTGAAACCGACGACTCGATGCCGCGCATAAAGGGCGGACACGTCCCGGCTGATCTGCCGTTGTTCCGCATCGATCCGGTTCAGCACGCAATCGAAGGCGATGATCCGATCCACTTCCCCGACATGGACATCGATGTCCTGGAACAGGGCTTCCATGCCGGCGATGCGGTCTACGGGCTCGCCGATCGTCAGTACGATGCCCTCGTCGATGGCGCAGTAAAAGGTCAGGCTCCCGTCAGGGTTGGCGCTCTGGATCGATCGGACATGATATTCCCCGCCCGCGCGGACCATCGGCGGATGGGCGGCGAAGAACGCCGTCCCCAGCGCTTCGCCGGCATGACCCGCCAACCGCAGATATTCGGCTGCGGCCGGTTCGGCATTGATCTCCGTCACGATCCGTTCAGGCGAGTTCGCGCCGGTAATTACCATCTTCCGGTCGCCCGGCCGATAATGCTGCGCCTTGAACACATGTATCGCCCGGCTCGTGGACAGGATGGCAATGACCGCCGCGCGGGCGTGAAAGCGCCCCCCATCGAATATCGCCGTCTGGCGAAAGGCCAGGTCGTCGCCCGAAGAGCCGCCGATCAGCGGAATGTCGCCCAAGGCGTCCTGGATCGTCATGGTCAGCAATTCTTCGCGATGCGACAGGCCGTCCACCAGGAACAGGGCGACATGATTGACGCTCTCGCCCAGCGCCCGGCTGTCGCGTTCCGCCCGTGCCGCAAGCGCGCGCACCTGTTCGCGCGCGGCTTGGGGATCGAAATTATCGATGTCGTCGAAACAATGGGACGTCATGCGGAAGCTGTCGGCGGGAAAGCCGATGATGGTCAGGCTGTCGCTGTCATAACCATTGCCGGTCAATTCCCCCGAACTGGTGCAGCCGATCACCGTCATACCCTCGCTATGCCGGTTGATCGCCCGCGCCAGCCGGTCGCGATCATAGCGGTGCGAACAGAAGATCATCGCACCGGCCAGCGGCTGTGCGCCCAGCGTCTCGCCCAGTTCTGCCATGGCCTCGAACGGATCATCGGCATGGGAGGAGGCAAACCCTATCCCCGCCTTCAGGATGTCTGTCGTCGCCTTGCCCCTCATCCCGCTGCCTTGTCGTCTTTATGGCAATATCATGCGCAGGGATGATCGATATTGTCACCCGAAACCCGACGCTTTTCGCGCTTTGGACCGGATATGTCGTGCAGAAAGGGGCAAGCGTATCATCGCTTGCCGGAACGGCTGGTCCGCGTCGCGCAATCAGCCGCCGCGCGCCGGTTCTCCGGCGGCCTCCAGCAGCGCCGACTCGCTTTCGCTAAACAGGCGCGAGCGGACCAGGAACCGCAGGCCTTCGGGGCTTTCCAGCGACATGCCCGCCCCCCGGCCCGGCACGACATCGATGATCACCTGCGTATGGCGCCAATAGTCGAATTGCGCGGCGCCGATCCATACCGGCACATCGCCTGCAATCCGCCCCAGCAACACATCCTGCGCCCCGACTCGAAATTCACCGCGCAGGAAACACATCGGGGCGGACCCGTCGCAACACCCGCCCGATTGATGAAACATGAGCGGCCCATGCAGCGCCGTCAGACGAGTGATCAGGGCGTCCGCCTGCGGGGTGGACAGGATGCGTGCCGGAAGCGATACCATCGTCTGTCTCCGCCAAAATGAAGCGGCAGGCATCCCATGATGCCCACCGCCGACCTTCAGAAGAAATCCATTCCTTTAGAAGAAACCCAGGGCCTTCGGGCTGTAGCTGACCAGCAGATTCTTCGTCTGCTGATAATGGTCCAGCATCATCTTGTGATTTTCGCGCCCGATGCCCGACTGTTTATAGCCGCCAAAGGCCGCATGGGCGGGATAGGCATGGTAGCAATTGGTCCACACCCGACCAGCCTGGATGCCACGGCCCATGCGATAGGCGCGCGTCCCGTCGCGGGTCCATACGCCTGCGCCCAGACCGTAGAGCGTGTCATTGGCGATCGCCAGCGCGTCGGCCTCATCCTTGAAGGTGGTCACTGCCAGTACCGGCCCGAAGATTTCCTCTTGGAAAATCCGCATCTTGTTATGGCCCTTGAGGACGGTGGGCGTTACATAATAGCCCTGGCTCAGATCGCCCTCATGGCTGGCGCGTTCGCCGCCGGTCAGCACCTGCGCGCCTTCTTCGCGACCGATGGCGATGTAGGACAGGATCTTTTCCAGTTGGTCGTTGGACGCCTGCGCGCCGATCATCGTCGATGGATCGAGCGGGCTGCCCTGCTTGATCGCCTTCACCCGTGCGATGGCGCGCTCGATGAAACGATCGTAGATCGATTCCTGAATGAGCGCGCGGCTGGGGCAGGTACAGACTTCGCCCTGGTTGAGCGCGAACATGGCAAAGCCTTCCAGGCATTTGTCGAAATAATCGTCGTCGGCGTCCATCACGTCGGCAAAGAAGATGTTGGGCGACTTGCCGCCCAGTTCCAACGTCACCGGGATCAGGTTTTCCGACGCATATTGCATGATCAGGCGGCCGGTCGTGGTTTCGCCGGTAAAGGCGATCTTGCTGATCCGCTTGCTGCTGGCGAGCGGCTTGCCCGCTTCGACGCCAAAGCCGTTAACGATGTTGAGCACGCCGGGCGGCAACAGGTCGCCGATAATCTCCGCTAGCACCAGGATCGACATCGGCGTCTGTTCGGCAGGCTTGAGCACGATGCAATTGCCAGCCGCAAGGGCAGGCGCCAGTTTCCACACCGCCATCAGGATGGGGAAGTTCCACGGAATGATCTGACCCACCACGCCCAGCGGTTCGTGGAAATGATAGGCGATGGTGTCATGGTCAATCTCGCTGATCGAGCCTTCCTGGGCACGGGCGCAACCGGCGAAATAGCGGAAATGGTCGATCGCCAAAGGAATATCGGCATGGGTCGTCTCGCGGATCGGCTTACCGTTGTCGATCGTCTCAGCCATCGCGATCAGATCCAGATTGGCTTCCATCCGGTCGGCGATCTTCAGCAAGATGTTGGACCGTTCGGTCGATGACATCCGGCCCCACGCCGCCTTGGCGGCGTGTGCGGCATCCAGGGCCAGCTCGATATCCTCGGCTGTGCCGCGCGCCACCTGGCACACCACCTGTCCGTTGACGGGCGAAACATTGTCGAAATAGGCGCCCTTCACAGGCGCCGTCCATGCCCCACCGATATAATTGTCATAGCAATCGCGGATGAGGGTGTGGCCGGATAATTTCTCCAGCGCCTGGTGCAGCATCATCATATCTCCTGGGTCAATTTTCGCATTGAAATTCAGGATGTCAGGATGGCAAAGTCGGGGAAGCGCGCAATTAGACCTTTGGTCAATTGCGAGAGACCACGATGATCGCGTCGTCGATGTTAGGGATCAAATGATCCGGCACATTGCTCTGCTCCGCCTTGAGACGGAGGGCGCGCTCCTAGGCGGAAAGCCAGCATGGGGACAACCAAGGCTGCTAACCCCTCTACAGTCGCCCGATAGCGTCGGGATAATGGACCAGCATTGGGCTATTATCGCAAAAAGACAATCTCACATGCTATCAACCCAAATGTTGGTTGCTACGAACCGACACCCGGAAAACCTCTAAAAATCAAAGGTTTTTGAAAATAACTGGCGGAGAGGCAGGGATACACCAAAATATGCATAATTATTTGAGATATCATGATATTTTGTGCATGCTGGACAGTTGATGCCCCCAAGGATGCCCCCAATCTCAGCGGTCATTGGCACCTCCCGCGATGCAATTAATAATCCACGTTTCGACGTCGGACTCTAGCCATCCAACGGCCCGCTGGCTCAACTGATGCGGCCGGGGGAAATCAGAACTCTGAATCTTGCGGTATATGGTCGCTCGGCTCAGCCCCGTCCTCGCCTTGACCGCAGGCAGTCGAAGGATCGCCATCGGGGCACGCCCGCCGAAAACGTACATCTCGCGTGTGGGCTGTTGTTCATCTGCTTGTATGATATGGGGGGTGTTAGCCATATGCTCCTCCAGGATCTATCGTGGTGAGGGTCGGGACGATGTTGGCGCATCCCCCGACCCGCTTAGTTTATGGTATCTGCTAACGCATCCAGATCGGCCTGATGACGCGCGGCAGATTGATCATGATGTGGCTCCGCAGATGCTCCGGTCGAAAGGATGCCAGATTCAGATTTTCAGGGATCGCGATCAGTCCGTCGCCGGCATGGGTGAAGAGCCATCGGGTGTCGAAGTCGTCGAAAATGGCCGGGGTGAACAAATCGAGGTAAAGGGCAAAAGCCAGATCGGCCTCTTCGTCGAACCAGGGTTCGATCTCGAAAGCCTTCGGATCGATTTTACCGTGACTTTCCAGCCAATCCTCGAAACAGCTAAATGCGGCATCGGGATCCTCTGTACCGGGTGATACTGATGCCCGGACCGGATATCTGGCTCGCGCCCTGCGCAGGGATGCAGCCTGGAACCGAACCTCCTCAGTGATATCAGGATGCTGGGAACAGAATGTCAGAACGCTCCAGAGCAGTTGCGCTACTTGTTTGAGCCCGGCGGTCTGGACACCATAAAGCCCCAGTTCCTTCAACAGGGCGACGCTCATATTGTGCAGCTACGGGTGGGTAGCGGACTGTCGGCTACGGCGGGTGCGGGGAAACTTAGCCGACAGTCCGTTCATAGCGAATGATTTCGGCAAACCGGGAAGTTGACGGATCGGTGGTCGTATCCGCATCGACTGCAAGCACCTCAATGTTGTGCTGAGCTGCCAGACTTCTGACCTGTTCAATAAGACTTGATATTTGGGAAGCTGAATTCGAAACTGGCAGTTTCGGGTATAAGAAACCACCTTCCGCATCGATGAGATTTACTGCCTGTAATTCCGCGAGTTTCTCTGCAAACGCTACAAGCGGGGTCGATTGTGCGGTGAGGTAGAACGTCAACCATAATTTCGGAACGTCAAAGCCCGGCTCAGACTGGATGGTCGCCATACGCTGTTCTATTTCGGTGCTATACATGGCTCGAAGATAAACCCATTTGCAGTCGTCAGCTATCGGAGATCATCAATCGCCTTTTGAATTTCCGCCTTTGGTCGTTAGCGGAGAGGCAGCTTACCGTTGCACCTGCCTCCGCGACCACGGGGGTCGATGGGCGGGTATCTGCCGTATGAGATTGACGATTCTAAATGTGTGAGCCTGACTTATTTTCATAGGCTTGTGACTGCACGGACCCGTATCGGTCTTACCGCGAATCTCTAGGACTTCGATCATATCCATGCACTTAGATGAGCCGCTACCTCCAAACAGGTCCAACGGCGCAAGCGCTAGATCAGAAGTTGTAGCTTTAGGCCCACCCGACTAAACGCCAGCCGGAATGGATCAAAACATATGTTGACTCATATTTGATCTAGCTCATAATTAATTACATAACTTATGAGCGAGTCGAGGGGCAGTTATGAGCCGCATTGCATATTACCGGGTTTCTACAGGCGGGCAGAGCATTGAAGCCCAGCGCCAGACCCTTACCGGCCCTTTCGATAAGGAGTTTGCGGATGAAGGTGTGTCAGGTGCGACCATGGCAGCGGATAGACCCGGCTTCGCCTCCCTGCTCAATTATGTGCGTGAAGGTGATACCCTCCATATAGCAGCAATAGATCGTCTTGGGCGTGACGCGCTGGATGTCCAATCTACCGTGCGCAAGCTTATTGAACGGGGGGTGACGGTCGATGTCCTTGGCCTTGGCCCCATCGGTAGAGGTGTGGGGGAATTGATTGTAGCGGTCTTAGCCCAGATCGCGGATATGGAGCGCGGCAGGATCAAAGAGCGTTGCGATGCTGGTAGAAGCGCCGCTAGGGCGTCCCTTGAGGCCACAGGGCGCACTCATAAGGGCAAGGTTAGCATGGGCAGGCCCAAGGCTGCTGATGCTTCCACGGTCGCCAAATGGCGTAAGGACAATGCGGCTAGCATTAGCAGGACGGCGGCGCAGTTCGGTCTGTCTGACGCGACTGTTAAGCGATACTGCGCTTTATCCATTTCCCGTCTGGCTCATCGCATTTAACCAAGCGCTTTATAATCTTACAATAATTCAGCGCTCTCTTCGACTGTTTCTAATAATATTAAAATTAAATATCTTGCAAAGCCGAGTAATTAACATAGGATATCAAAATAAATTAATCCGCCAAAATCAATAATTTGATATTATATTAGATAATAATAGACCAATATCTAACTATTTATTTTCCGCCTCAAGTTTGCCGTCGTCATATTCCGGATTTATAAATGGCGAAGCAGATTTTCGCTCTTTTTCCTGATTTTCTGCTCGCGACTTTCCAAGGCGTCTGCTTAGTAGTTCGTGCAATGGGCTGCCATGACTTTCGGCTTCCACGAATCTTAGCGGAGCTTCATCGATCCTATCCAGCGCGGTCCCGAACAACCGTGAAGCAAAACTCTCATCGAGTTTCGCGGCCTCGCGCCGGTAACCTTCGTAAGCTTTAGCGACAGAAGCCTTAAAGCCGTAATCTTCGGCTAGCTTGAATCGCTGTCCGATCTGCTTCGTCGCTATCCACGCAAACCAAACGGGGGCTGCTATTGAAAAGAAAGCAAGAGCGACGTAGACTCCGATGTTGCCCGTATCTTGCTGCTTCTCGACCAACTCCTGAATTAATTCAACCCGCCTTGTTCCAAGCCAAGCGCCCAGTCCTAAAGACAATACCAAACCGGCAACCCAAATCCACATTGACCTACTCAAACTATCAGCACGATTTTGGAAGGATTCACCAAGGCCCTTTGTAGTGGCAGCACTGTAAGCATCTCCACAATTAACGACCAGTTGAGCAGCCTCTGACTCCGATTGTTTAATTTTTGATAAGGCAATCTCTATTTCAGCTCGTTGACTTTCTATTACTCCTGATATCTTCAAAGACTCAGATTCCAATAAAGCAATGCGCTGGCGTGCTTCCTCCAGCGACTCCATATCTGTAGGTAAAGCTTCTGCTGCTGCATGGGCATCGTTTATTACAGAAATCTGGTCAGCGAGCTTTCCGGTTTTGGCGGATATCGTATTGATGCTAGCGGTTAATGACCGAACCCTCGCAGCGAGCTTTTTAGGAACCCCTCCTGCTTTTTCAATTTCTTCCCAGTCGGTTACCGGCTCAAACAGGCTACGGAATAGTTGATCGATATAGTCCGCTAAGGCCAATAATGCTGGAACGGCGGTAGAGCCGTTCCCATTGAACACGTAAGGAACGATTGTAGATTTAGCGATTTCGATCCGTTTGATGAGCGAAACTTCGCTAAATTTGGCATTCAATTCGGAGGGCTTGATGCCCTTAACTTTCGCTGCGCGTGACGCAAAAACCCTTGATAGCTCGTGCCGAGTTAAGGGTGGGCAATTCCATCCCCAAATTTCGGTCATTGTTCTATCATCGGTTGTGCCCGCGATTATTTGATCAGCGAGAGACTCAAGGGCATCGGCAATTGTTGTTAACTTCTCTGCATTTTCAGCCACGGTCAGCGCCCCCTCCGACGATTAGTAAGCATTAGGATGTCAAAAAAACACAAAGGTATCTATAAGTTAGTGCTTAAATCATTTTCGGCTGGTAGAAAGCAGTATTTGGCCGCGCGCACGCCTGCGCGTCATCGTCGCCGCCACTTTCGCCATCTCGGATGGCCTTGCAGCCAAGTTTATTTACCAGTTCGGCCTAAGAAAGACGAAGGGACAACATTGCGAAATGAAAATCTTTATGTTGGGCGGACTGTTGGCCTGTCCGCCGCAATCGGCTAAAAACCTAGCGTCTTCAATTGCTTAGTCAGAATGTTGGCGGAGAGGCAGGGATTCGAACCCTGGGTACCCTCTCGGGCACGCCGCATTTCGAGTGCGGTGCATTCGACCACTCTGCCACCTCTCCGCAGAAGGTCCGCCGGGCCGAGGGCCGCTGCGTTCCTGGTCGAGCGGCGGCCATTAGCGAATGAAATCGCGCTTGCCAAGCGGGGTTTCCGGGTTTTTTCTTGTGTCGGCGTTGAACCACCCTAAATTGAGGGCATGAGAAACACGATTCAGATTTTCGGCGCTGGCGTCACGGCCCCGCCGATCGTCCATTCCCGCTTCAGCATCGGCGACGTGGTCCGGCACCGCATGTTCGGCTTTCGCGGCGTCGTGTTCGATATCGACCCGGTCTTCGCCAATAGCGAGGAATGGTATGAGGCCATCCCCGAACATGCCCGGCCCGACAAGCAGCAGCCTTTCTATCACCTGCTCGCCGAAAATGGCGAATCCAGCTATGTCGCCTATGTCAGCCAGCAGAATCTGGTCACCGACGACAGCGACGAGCCGGTCGACCACCCCGCCATCACCGGCATGTTCGGTGCCTATGCGGACGGTAAATATCGCCTGCGCCCGCTCCATCGCCATTAAGGGCGTCGCCGCGCTGCTGCTGGCGCTCGCGCTGCCCGGCATCGCGCACGGGCAGGCGGAAGGCGGGCAGGCGCAGGATCGGCCGCCCAATGCCGATCCCAGCTTCCCCTTCGCGCGCGAGATCGAGGCGTTCGCCAAGGCCAATGCCGCCAGCCCGCCGGTCGAGGGCGCGACCCTGTTCCTGGGCAGTTCCAGCATCCGCCTGTGGGACATAGCGGGCAGCTTCACCGACATCCCGACCGTCAATCGCGGTTTCGGCGGAGCCAGCACGCCTGACGTGCCGCGCTATTATCGCCGCTTGCTACCGCCGACCAAGCCCAGCACGATCATCGTCTATGTCGGCGAAAATGATCTGGCGGCCGGTGCCAGCCCTGACAAGGTCGCCGCCGACATCCTGACCCTGCTCAAGCGGCTGCGCAACGATTATCCCCGCGCGCCCATCGCCTTCCTTTCGCTCAAGCCCAGCCCGATCCGCTGGACGCTCTGGCCCAAAATGGCGGCGATCAACCAGGCCGTGGCCGCGCGGGCAACGTCCGTCCGCTTCACCTATCTCGACGTCGGCCGCCTGCTGCTCGCGCGCGACGGCTTGCCCGACGCCTCGCTCTTTCGCGCCGATGGATTGCACATGAAGCCCGAAGGCTATCAACGCTGGACGCGGCTGGTGGACAATTGGCTCGATCGTGTCGCGCCAGCCACCGCTGCGGCGGAAAAGGCCTCCTGACGGCCGCAATAGCACTTTCCGATTGATCCACGACCAAGCAACATTATTACCAAGCCCAAGCAACAAGCATGAAGCCAAGGGGATATAGGGTGACAACGGACAAGCCACAGGCTAGCGGGATGGCCGAACTGACGCTGCGCGGCGTCATCCTGGGCGCGCTCATCACCCTCATCTTCACCGCAGCGAACGTCTATCTCGGCCTCAAGATCGGGCTTACCTTCGCGACGTCCATCCCCGCGGCGGTCATCTCGATGGCGATCCTGCGCCTGTTCGCCACTGGCACCATCCTCGAAAACAACATTGTCCAGACCATCGCCTCGGCGGCGGGGACGCTCTCGGCGATCATCTTCGTGCTGCCGGGCCTGGTGATGATCGGCTGGTGGCAGGGCTTTCCCTATTGGCTGTCAGCCTGCACCATCGCCTTGGGCGGCATATTGGGCGTCATGTATTCCGTGCCCTTGCGCCGCGCGCTCGTCACCGGCTCCGACCTCCCCTATCCCGAAGGCGTCGCGGCGGCCGAAGTGCTCAAGGTCGGCGCAGGATCGCGCGCGGGCGCGGAAGAAAATAAGCGCGGCCTGTCCGCCATTCTGCTCAGCGCCGTCGCCGCCGCTTCCTTCACCATCATCGCCAAGACCCGGCTGATCGCCGAGGAAGCCGCCACCTTCTTCCGCTTCGGCACCGGCGCGACATCGATGTCGACCAGCTTTTCGATGGCGCTGATCGGCGTCGGCCATCTGGTCGGCCTGTCAGTCGGCGTCGCCATGTTCGTGGGGCTGGTGATCAGCTGGTTCGGCATCGTCCCCTTCCTCACCGCGCCCGTACCCGCAGGCGCTGATCTCGCCACCATCGTCGGCGACACCTTCCGCACCAAGGCGCGCTTCATCGGCGCGGGCACCATCGGCGTCGCGGCGATCTGGACCCTGCTCAAGATTCTCGGCCCCATCATCGGCGGTATCCGCTCCGCCCTCGTCGCCAATGCAACGCGCAAGGCGGGCAATGCCGGACTGCTGGAACTGACCGAACGCGACCTCCCCATCGGCATCGTCTTCGGCACCATCGTCGCGTCGATGCTGCCGATCGGCGTGCTGCTCTGGATCTTCGCGCAGGGCGGACCGATCGCGGCCAACCCGGTGCCGGTCATCGCGCTGACGCTGGCCTATGTGCTGGTGGCGGGCATCGTCATCGCGTCGGTCTGCGGCTATATGGCCGGGCTTATCGGCGCGTCGAACAGCCCGATTTCGGGCGTCGGCATCCTCGCCGTGCTGGGCGCATCGCTGATGCTCGCCGCCATTTACGGATCGGGCGGCGACCCGGATCGCAGCCAGGCTTTGGTCGCCTACGCCCTCTTCACCACCGCGATCGTGTTCGGCATCGCCACCATTTCCAACGATAATCTTCAGGATCTCAAGACCGGCCAGCTCGTCGGCGCGACGCCATGGAAGCAGCAGATCGCGCTGATCCTCGGCGTCCTCTTCGGCTCGCTCGTCATCCCGCCGGTGCTGGACCTGTTGAACAGCGCCTTCGGCTTTGCCGGGGCACCCGGTGCCGGGCCGAACGCCCTGCCCGCCCCGCAGGCAGCGCTCATCTCTGCCCTCGCCAAGGGCGTATTGGGCGGCGATCTCGACTGGGGCCTGATCGGCATCGGCGCGGGCATAGGCGCGGTCGTGGTACTGGCCGACGAATTGCTGGGCAAGGCGGGCAAGCTGCGCCTGCCGCCGCTTGCGGTCGGCATGGGCATCTATCTGCCGATGGCGCTGACGCTGCTGATCCCGGTCGGCGCGCTGATCGGCCATCTCTACAATCGCTGGGCGCTGCGCCAGTCCAATCCCGAATTTGCCGAGCGCATGGGCGTATTGATGGCGACCGGCTTCATCGTCGGCGAAAGCCTGTTTGGCGTCGCCTTCGCCGGCATCGTGGCCGCGACCGACAGCGACACGCCGCTCGCGCTGGTAGGCGAAAGCCATTGGGCCGTGCCGCTTGCCATCCTGATCTTCGCGGGCGTCATCGCCGGCCTCTATGCCCGGCTGCGCCACTGGGCGAGCGCGCCGCTGACCTGATCCGTTCAGCCGCGCGACAGCCGGACGCGGATACAAATCGGTTCATCGCAGGAGGATAAGAGGATCGGGATGATGGGCAAGACGCGCTGGATGACGGGATCGCTGGTGGCCCTTGGCCTGATGCTCGGCAGCGTCAGCGCCGCCGAAGCGCGCCCTCGCTATGATCGCGGCTGGGGCCATCATCATCGCGACCGGGGCAATGGCTTCGGCTTTGGCGATGCGGTGGGCGTCGCCGCGCTGATCGGCGCGGTCGCGATCGTCGCCTCCTCCCTGTCCAAGGACAAGCAGGCCGCCCGCGGCAACGCGCCCTATGCCGATGATGATGCTCCACCCCCGGCCACCGGCACCGACTATGGATTGGACCGCCAAGGCGCAGCCCCCGGCGAGGAGGATTTTTCCGACGTCGTCGGCAACCCCGACGCTATGGCAGACGCCTGCGCCCTCGCCGCCCGCGACGAAGCGCAAAACCGCGAGGGCGGCTATGCCGAAATCCGCGCCATGGACGAGCCGCGTCCCACCCAGGGCGGCTATAATATCGACGGCGAAATCGAAACCCGCGCCAGCTATCGCGCCACCACCGGCACCACCCGCCGCTTCACCTGCGCCATGCAGGACGGCCGCGTCGCAGAGGTCTATCTCAGCCGCGACGTAGCCGCGCGATAGGGCCGCGCGCCTTCGCTTTATCCTGTCCTCCCGCCCATCGCTGGTCTAGCATTTTTGCTGAACCAAGAGAGTGGCTATTGATGACCTTATTTCCAGCGCAGAACGCGATCATCGTCCTTCCACGGATCGCCTGACCCATGACCGACCACACACTGCCGCGCTATGCGCTGGCCTTTGGACTGGCCGCGTTGGCCGGGATGGTCGATGCGTTGGGCCTGCTCAAGCTGGGCGGCCTGTTTGTGTCCTTCATGAGCGGCAATTCGACGCGGATGGCGGTGGGCATCGCCGGGGGCACGGCCATCGCCGGCCTGGCCATCGGCCTGATCGGCGCCTTTGTCGGCGGCGTGTTCGGCGGGGCGTTGATCGGCAAGCTGGCGGGCCGCTGGCGCAAACAGGCGGTGTTGGCGGCAGTGCTGGGCATGTTGATCCTCGCCGCCCTGGCCGTTGGCCGCCGGGGCGACGCCATCACCTTCCTGATGGCCGCCGCGATGGGGGCCGTGAATAACGTGTTCCAGCGTGACGGTGAGGTCAGCATCGGCGTCACCTACATGACCGGCGCGCTGGTGAAACTCGGCCAATCCTTCGCGCTCGCCCTGACCGGCGGCCCGCGCTTTGGCTGGCTGCCCCATCTGCTGCTGTGGCTCAGCCTGGTGCTGGGCGCGATCATCGGCGCCGCCCTGTTCGCGCAGCTCGACCTGTCCGCCCTATGGGTGGCATGCGGCTGGTGCGCCGCCTTATGGGGTTTCAGCCTCTATCTCGGCCCGCTTGGTGGGACGGTGACCGCGCGATAGCAGACGCCACCAGTTGGGGGCGTCGTGACTATCAGATCAAGCCCGGCATGACGGCAACATCTACACCTCTCCCGTCTTCACGGGAGAGGCTACGGAGACTTGGCAGCTTGCTGCCTAGTCGATGTCGGTGAGGGTCTTTCTTGGAGTGGTAGACAGACCCTCACCCTCCCACGCCTTCGGCGCGAGCCCCTCCCTCTCCCGCGAAGACGGGAGAGGGCAAACCAAAACCACCCCACCCCTTTCCTATTAGGATTTTCTCTGGTCTATCCTTCCAGATGAAACTGCGCCTACCACCCTCCCCCACGCTGGCACCGCCCCGGATCGCCCCATATGCGGCGCGCAATCGTCGCGTGACTGTCGCGCGACGGTCGCGTCGTCGTCGCGCCCCTGTCGCGTCGCCGCGCCTCCACAGGGGCCTTCCCAGGGCTTTACCGGCACGATTGGCCAAAATCGGCCTGCGACACTGTGAACTTCGGCCCTGTGACCTTACCCACCGCGCCCCTCGCCACCCGCTTGGCATTCGTCAGCCATCGCTATAGCGGGACCAGCATGTCCACCCCGCCCGCCCCCGCACGCACCGCTGCGATCTTCTTCATCCTGGTGACGGCATGGCTCGACGTCATGTCGATGGGCATCGTCATTCCGGTGCTGCCGCAGTTGATCGAGCAGCTTTCCGGCACGACCAGCGCGGCGGGCTTGTGGAACGGGCTGTTCGTGGCGCTGTGGGCGGGGATGCAATTTCTCTGCTCGCCGGTGATCGGATCGCTGTCCGACCGGTTCGGGCGGCGGCCCGTCATTCTGGTGTCGGTCTGCGGGCTGGCGCTCGACTATGTGCTGATGGCGCTCGCGCCCAGCCTATGGTGGCTGGCGGTGGGGCGCATCCTCGCCGGGATCACCTCGTCCAGCTTCACCTCGGTCTTCGCCTATATGGCCGACATCACCGCGCCTGAAGATCGCGCCAGGGGCTATGGCCTGATCGGCGCAGCGTTCAGCGGCGGTTTCGTCGCCGGGCCGCTGATCGGCGGCGTGCTGGGCGAAATATCGCTGCGCGCGCCTTTCTGGGCGGCGGCGGGCCTGTCGGGCCTGGCCTTTCTCTACGGCCTGATCGTGCTGCCCGAATCGCTGCCGCGCGACAAGCGCATGGCGTTCAGCTGGCGGCGCGCCAATCCGTTCGGCGCGCTCCGGCTGCTGCGCTCGCACCCCGAACTGTCCAGCCTCGCGACCGTCAATTTCCTCCTCTATTTCGCCCATCACCTGTTTTCGGCGGTGTTCGTCCTCTATGCGGGCGACCGCTATGGCTGGGGCGCGTGGCAGGTCGGCACCCTGCTGGCGCTCGTCGGCCTGATGGACATGGGGGTACAGGGGTTGCTCGTCGGGCCAGTCGTCAAGCGTCTGGGCGATCGGACCACCATGGTCATAGGCCTATCGTTCGGCGCGGTCGGCATTGCGGCGATGGGCCTTGCGCCGACGGGGTGGCTGTTCGTCGCGGCCATGCTGCCCAATGCGCTCTGGGGCCTTGCCATGCCGACCATCCAGTCGCTCATGACCCGGCGCGTGTCGGAAAGCGAACAGGGCCAGTTGCAGGGCGCGAACAACAGCGTCGCCAGCATCGCGGGCATCGCCTCGCCGCTCTTCTTCGGCGCGGTCTATTCCGCTTCGGTCGGCACCGCGCCGATCCTGCCCTTCATCGGCAGCGCCTTCCTGATCGCCGCCGCCGTTCTGGCCAGCGGCGCGCTTTTGGGATGGACCGCCGGGCGCGGCGCGCGCGCACCTGTGCTGGACAAGGACGCGACAGGACAGTAACCGGACGCGAATCCCTATCCCTCGGACTGACAAAGGCGATTCTATGACGCTGCCCCTTCAGGATTCCATCCTTATCGTGGACTTCGGCAGCCAGGTGACCCAGCTCATCGCCCGGCGCGTGCGCGAAGCCGGCGTCTATTCCGAAATCGCCCCCTTCAACAGCGCGGCCGAGGCCTTTGCCCGGATGCAGCCCAAGGGCGTGATCCTGTCGGGTGGGCCATCGTCGGTCATGTGGGAAGACAGTCCCCGCGCACCGCAGGCCATCTTCGACGCGGGCGTGCCAGTGCTGGGCATCTGCTATGGCCAGCAGACGATGATGCAGCAATTGGGCGGCAATGTCGAAGGCGGCGAGAGCGGCGAATTCGGCCGCGCCTTCATCGAGGTCAAGAAGAGCTGCGCGCTGTTCGACGGCTTGTGGAACGAGGGCGAGCGCCATCAGGTGTGGATGAGCCATGGCGACAAGGTGACGCAGCTCGCCCCCGGTTTCGAGGTCGTGGCGACCAGCGAAGGCGCGCCCTTCGCCGTGACCGCGAACGAGGCCAAGCGCTTCTATGCCACCCAATTCCATCCCGAAGTCGTCCACACCCCGGACGGCGGCAAGCTGCTCGCCAATTTCGTGCGCCATGTCTGCGGCCTGGCGGGCGACTGGACGATGGCGGAATTTCGCGCGACCAAGATCGCCGACATCCGCGCACAGGTCGGCGAAGGCCGGGTCATTTGCGGCCTGTCCGGCGGCGTCGACAGCGCGGTGGCGGCGGTGCTGATCCACGAAGCGATCGGCGACCAGCTGACCTGCGTCTTTGTCGACCACGGCCTGATGCGGCTGGGCGAAGCCGAACAGGTGGTCAGCCTGTTCCGCGAACATTATGGCATCAAATTGGTCCATGTGGAGGCCGAAGCCCGCTTCCTCGGCGGCCTGGCTGGCCTCACCGACCCCGAAAAGAAGCGCAAATTCATCGGTGGCGAATTCATCGCCGTGTTCGAAGAGGAAGCCGCCAAGATCGGCGGCGCGGACTTTCTGGCGCAAGGGACGCTCTATCCCGACGTCATCGAAAGCGTCAGCTTCACCGGCGGACCGTCGGTCACGATCAAGTCGCATCATAATGTCGGTGGCCTGCCCGACCGCATGAACATGAAGCTGGTCGAACCGCTGCGCGAATTGTTCAAGGACGAAGTGCGCGTTCTCGGCAAGGAACTGGGCCTCCCCGACATTTTCGTCGGCCGCCATCCCTTCCCCGGACCTGGCCTCGCCATCCGCATTCCCGGCGAAGTGACCAAGGAACGCTGCGACATATTGCGCAAGGCCGACGCGGTCTATCTGGAGGAAATCCGCAATGCGGGCCTCTATGATGCGATCTGGCAGGCTTTTGCCG
Organism: Sphingobium sp. KKT206; assembly: GCF_055640555.1. Taxonomy (NCBI): domain Bacteria; kingdom Pseudomonadati; phylum Pseudomonadota; class Alphaproteobacteria; order Sphingomonadales; family Sphingobiaceae; genus Sphingobium; species Sphingobium sp. KKT206. The sequence continues at coordinate 3,116,130 of NZ_CM145764.1, read as the reverse complement.
TGTTGCTCCCCGTCCGCACCGTGGGCGTGATGGGCGACCTGCGCACCTATGACAGCGTCTGCGCGCTGCGCGCCGTCACCTCGACCGACGGCATGACCGCCGACATCTATCCCTTCGACGCCGCCTTCCTCAGCCGCGTCGCCACCCGCATCATCAACGAGGTCAAGGGCATCAACCGCGTCGTCTACGACTATACCAGCAAGCCGCCCGGCACGATCGAGTGGGAATGATTCGGGGCCATTTTTGGCTATCGCGATCAATCGGCATTGCCCGATCAACACCTTGAAATAAAAAGATTATCTCACGTTATCTATCGGGATCAATTGCGGAGCAGCGGTTGGTTCTGGCGTCATGCGTGACGGTATCCGGCAAACTTGCACTTGGCCCAATCCAGCGATACCGTCAGAGGTATTGAAGCCAGTGACGGTATTTTTTCCGCACTAAGCCATTGTAAATCAAGCGATAAAGTTGGCGAAAATGGCCAAAAATCGCCTGACGGTATTTTGCGTAGAGGAGGTCGGTATGCTCACCGATGTTGCCCTTAAGAACCTGAAACCACGCGAAAAAGCCTACAAGGTCACGGACCGTGACGGCCTTTATGTTCAGGTCTCAACCTCCGGGACGCTGACGTTTCGGCTGGACTACCGGCTGCATGGGCGGCGCGAGACGCTCACGCTCGGGAAGTACGGTCCCTCCGGCTTGTCGCTCGCGCGAGCCCGTGAAGCGACGATCGACGCCAAGCGTGCAGTCTTTGAAGGCAGGTCCCCGGCCCAGGAAAAGCAACGCGACAAACGCCGGATCAAGGAGGCCAAGAGCTTCGGTGAGTTTGGTGAGCGCTGGTTGGTGAAGGCGCCGATGGCGGACAGCACCCGCGCGATGCGGCGTTCGATTTTCGAACGAGAGCTTCTGCCAGTCTGGAAGAATCGGCTGCTGACAGAAATCACGCCGGATGACCTGCGTGCCCACTGCGGTAAGATCGTCGATCGCGGCGCTCCGGCGACTGCGATCCATGTCCGCGACATCCTCAAGCAGATCTACGGGTTTGCGATCTTGCACGGCGAGAAGGTCGCCAATCCGGCCGACGATGTCGGCCCCGCCTCCATCGCGACGTTCGTTCCAAAGGATCGGTCGCTTTCGCCGACGGAAATTCGCGTGATGCTCAAGCAGCTCGACCATGTGGCGACGCTGCCAACGATCCGACTCGGAATGCGCCTCTTCCTGCTGACAATGGTGCGCAAAAGCGAGCTGCAGGATGCGGTCTGGGACGAGGTCGACTTCGAGAACGCCGTGTGGACGATCCCCAAGGAGCGCATGAAGCGATCCAAGGCGCATAACGTCTATCTCTCGCAGCAGTGCCTCGACATCATGATCGCGTTGAAGACCTGCGCGGGCAACTCGCGCTACCTTCTACCGTCTCGGTATGATGCGGATGCGCCGATGTCCCGGGCGACCTTCAATCGCGTCACCTATGCCGTCGTGGAGCGCGCGCAGAAGGAAGGCTTACCGCTCGAGCCGTTCACGGTACATGACTTGCGCCGGACCGGATCGACCCTGCTCAACGAACTGGGGTTCAACAGTGACTGGATAGAAAAGTGCCTGGCCCATGAAGATGGGCGGTCCTCGCGCGGCGTCTACAACAAGGCGGAGTACGAGCATCAGCGGCGGCATATGATGCAGGAATGGTCTGATGTTATCGATGCCTGGGTGGCAGGGCAGAAGCGCGTGCCGATCCTGATTCCGCCATCGATGCCTATGCTTGCGCCTGATCCGGCGCTTTGACGGGACGCGCCTTGCGCTTGCGCACATCGGGATGCGGCGCCCGGTCGATTGGCGATCGCCGGGCTGTCGCCAGGCGCTCGGTCAGCCAGGCTTCGACCTCGGCCAGATCCCACACCACACAGCGCGGGGTGAGCGCAAAACGACGAGGGAATTCGCCGCGCTGTTCCATCTCATAGATGGTGGTGTCGGCCAGCGGTACGATCTGCCGAAGCTCATGGCGGCGGATCATCCGCTTTTTGAGGGCCCCAGATTTCGTCGACATAACTCTACTCCAACGAGATTGGCGTCTGATGCCGATTGGAGCCGATAGGCCCGACATGAAAAGAGCGAACGCTCCGGCGTAGGGCTCGCGGCGGCAATGGCGTGCAAATCGGCGGGGTCGTGCTTGTCGTCCGGTAGCCGTTAGTCAGGCGCGAGGGGCAGTCCGTCGATCGCCGCGACGGCGTCAACAAGCTGTCGCCGCAGGCTCACCAGACCGATCGCCAAAACCAAGTCTTGCCGATCCGCCAGGCTGAGCATCGTGCGGAGGACGAGATCAGAGTGTCGCATCAGGATTACCAGGTTCTCCCCGCTGGGGTTGTTCTTGCCCTCGAACCAATTCCGAACCGCGCGTTCATTTGAGCGCGTGAGCTGCGCCACGGTCTTGTGGGCGGAGGGGGTGTTGCCGAATTCCGCCTTCAGCGCTGCGGCGATCGCGGCGGCGAGCGGCTCGTTTGGCGGGGGCGACGGAAAAGAGTTTCCAGTTTTCGACTGAAGTTTTCGGTCTTTCTCGGAGAACGACATTCGTCCTGACTCCCAATAGATTTGGTGGGAAGTCGAACCTGTCCGCTCGGAGCCTAAACGAAAGCAGCCGGTGTGATGAACTTATCGGAGTCGGTCACTGCTGAAGCATCGCCGCCACCTCCGGTGCGCGCTGCGCAGTATGTCCGTATGTCGACGGAGCATCAGAAATATTCGACCGAGAACCAGGCCGAAATCATCGCCCAATACGCCGCTCGGCGTGGCTTCGAGATCGTGAAGACCTACGAGGACTCGGGCAAGAGCGGCCTTCGGCTCGATGGTCGGCTATCGCTTCAGCAGCTCATCGCCGACGTGCGAGGCGGTCAGATCGACTTTAAGGCGATCCTGGTCTATGACGTGAGCCGCTGGGGCCGGTTTCAGGACGCAGATGAGAGCGCCTATTACGAGTTCATCTGCAGGGAAGCGGGGATCGCCGTTCAATACTGCGCCGAGCAGTTCGAGAATGATGGCAGCCTGAGCGCGACGATCATCAAGAGCATGAAGCGGGCGATGGCTGGCGAATATAGCCGTGAGCTGTCGGTGAAGGTTTTCACCGGCCAGTGCCGGTTGATCCGCCTCGGTTTCCGTCAAGGCGGCGCCGCGGGCTTTGGCCTACGCCGCTATCTCGTCGATGAGCATCGCCAGCCCAAAGCGGTCCTCAATCATGGAGAGCAGAAGAGCCTGCAAACCGACCGGGTCGTGCTCAGGCCGGGGCCACCTGAAGAGATCGAGGTTGTCCGGCGTCTATACCGGATGTTCGTTGTCCAGCGCCGCACCGAAACAGAGATCGCCGCAGCCCTCAATGATGAGGGCATCCTCACCGATCTTGGTCGGCCATGGACGCGCGGAACCGTTCACCAGGTGCTGACCAACGAAAAGTACATCGGCAACAACGTCTACAATCGGGCGTCCTTCAAGCTGAAGGCGAAGCGGGTGGTGAACACGCCCGATATGTGGGTCCGGGGCGATGGGGCTTTCGAGGCGATCGTCGAGCGTGATTTCTTCGAAGCGGCCCAGCGGATTATTCAGGAGCGCAGTCGCCGCTTCACTGACGAGGAGCTTCTTGGTCGGCTGTCAGCCTTGCTCGTTGAGAAGGGTTGGTTGTCGGGCCTCGTGATCGACGAGGTCGAGGACATGCCGTCCAGCTCGACGTTCCGACACCGTTTCGGAAGCCTGGTGCGCGCCTATCAGCTTGTCGGGTACGCCCCGTCGCGGGACTATCGCTATATCGAGACCAATCGAACGCTGCGGACACTGCATCCCGATGTCGTGGCGCAGGTCATCGCCGATATTGGCGCGGCCGGCGGCACGGTGCGCCGCGACCCCATCACCGACCTCCTGCATATCAACGACGAGTTCACCGCCTCGCTGGTGATTTCTCGGTGTCACATCAGTCCCGCCGGTGGGCTGCGCTGGAAGGTGCGCTTCGACAGCGGGTTGAGGCCTAGCATCACCATCGTGGCGCGGATGCAGGAAGATAATGCCGCCATTCACGACTACTACTTGCTGCCATGGCTGGACGTCGGCGCCACGCCGAACCTGCGATTGGCGCCAGAGAACGGCATCCTGCTCGATGCCTACCGCTTCGATACGCTGGAGGCGTTTTTCGATCTGACGCGGCGCGTACCGCTGAAGGTTGCCGCATGAGCGCGCCGCTCCCCGAAATCCGCTCGGTGCCGGTCGATCTGATCACCATTCTCAACCCGCGGGTTCGCAACAAGCGGATCTTCCAGGAGCTGGTGAATAGCATTGCCCATCTCGGGCTGAAGAAGCCGATCACGGTCAGCCAGCGACCCGGAAAGACGCGGTTTGACCTGGTGTGCGGTCAGGGTCGCCTCGAGGCCTTCATCGCGCTCGGCCAGACCGAAATCCCGGCCATCGTGATCGATGCGGCCGAGGAAGATTGTTACGTTATGAGCTTGGTCGAGAACCTTGCGCGGCGCCAGCATAGCCCATTGGAACTGGTTCACGCCATCGGCGCGCTGAGCGCCCGGGGCTATTCGCACCCGGAGATCGCCGCCAAGGTCGATTTCTCAGTTGAGTATGTCAGTGCGATCTGCCTGTTGCTCGACAATGGCGAGGAGAAGCTGATCGCGGCGGTCGAGCGCGGCGTCATCCCGCATTCGATCGCGATGGAAATCGCCCGCGCCAAGGAAGGCGAGGTTCAGCAGGCGCTGGCGCAGGCCTATGAGGAAAAGTCGATCCCGGGCAATCAGGTGCTCGCGATCCGGCAGATCATCGAACAGCGCAACACCAGCGGCAAGCAGCTCCACAAGCGCGGATCGCGGGTTGGTCGCACCCAAAAGCCTGTCACATCGGAGAGCCTGATCCGCGCCTATCAACGCGAGACGGAGCGGCAGAAGCTGCTGATCAAGCGCGCCTCCTTGGCGCGCAGCCGGTTGCTGTTCGTCGCCAACGCCATGCGACGACTGCTGGCCGATGATCATTTCGTGACGCTGCTGCGAGCGGAGGGGCTGAGCACCCTGCCGCGCGCACTGGCCGAGCGGATTGGACCGACGAAGGCGTAAGATGTCCGAGACGGTCAAAATCTCCTTCGAGCGCAAGATCCTAGCCCTTCCAATCGCCGACCTATTGGCGACCAAGGCGCTGCCGGCAGGGGTGCGTGAGTCCGTCAAATATCGCCGGATCGCGGCATCTGTTGCGGAAGTCGGGCTGATCGAGCCACTGTCGATCGCGCGCCAGAAAGGCGGCAGCTACCTTCTCCTCGACGGACACATGCGGCTGGATGCCCTGCGGTTTCTTGGTGCAACCGAGGCCCCTTGCGTCGTCGCCGACGACGACGAGTCCTTCACCTACAACAAGCGGGTCAACCGGCTGGCGACGATCCAGGAACACTACATGATCGTGCGCGCGCTCGATCGTGGGGTGTCGGAGGAAAAGCTGGCGCGCGCGCTCAATGTCGACGTGAAGGTGATCCGCCAGCGCCGCCATCTGCTGGCAGGGATCAGCGGGGATGTCGCCGAGCTGCTGAAGGACAAGCCGGTAGGGCATCACGCCTTCCAGAAGCTGCGCAAGATGAAGCCGATCCGTCAGCTTGAGGTGGCCGAACTGATGGTGTCGGCGAACAATTATACGGTCAGTTATGCCAAGGCGCTCCTGGCGACCTCGAAGCCGTCGGATCTGCACAAGCCTGACGAACTCAAGAAGGCGACGGGGTTGTCGGCCGAGCAGATGGGGCGTCTCGAACGGGAGATGGCGTCCGTGAGCGAGGACTATAAGGAGCTTGAGGTCTCCTATGGCGACGACATGCTGGTCCTGGTCGTGGCGTCCGGCTTTATCGAGCGCCTGCTGGCGAAGCCCGAGATCGAGGGATTTCTCGCGGGGCGGCACCCCGAGTTTCTGGAGAATTTCCGCGCCATCGTGCAGGCCACCTCGCTCGATCAATCGACGACGCCCTGACCGGTCAAGATTGGGGACCGGGACCCAGAAGCGCCGGGACCGTCGGAGAAGCCGCCGCGAGAGGCGGATCAAGGGCGGTGGCGGGGATGGCGGCGAACCCGCTCGGAGCCCGCTAGGCCAGTCGCCATAGGGCTGGCTGCGTGCCGTTCGCGGCATGATTGTTCTGGAGCGCGCCGATCATTCCGGGTCGGCGCGCTCCAATCTCTCTACGCGGCGGAATTATCGCGCATCTCAGATGCGCGATAATTCTTGCACGCGGAGCCAGATGGTGGGATTAACGCGCATCTGAGATGCGAGATAATCCTATGGCTCTTCATCTAGTCGGTGAGACAATTGACGCCAAACGCGCGCATCAGCGCGCGCAAGCCGGTGAGTTGATCCAGCTCGTGCGCGGGGTTTACGTCGATGACCAAGGTGACATCGAGGCGACGATCCTCGGTCATGCGGTCCGGATTGCACACTATCTCTATCCCAACGCCTATCTGTCGTCGGCGAGTGCGGCGCTGCTCGCCCCGACGCCCGACGGGCGGCTGTTCATCAGCGGCCGCCGCAACCAGCGCACGCGGTTGCGGACGCTTGAGATCATCCAGAACGAAGCGCCGAAGCATCCATCGACGGCGATGGCGGTCATTGGCGACGACCTGGGCGAATTGCGCGTCGACGCCTCATCGCCGCGCCAGCGCTTTCTCGAAGCGTTCCGCCTGCGCAGCGAACATGCGAGCGCGGTTACCGCCGACATGCGTGCGCAGATGGCGGCGCGTCTGGTGGAGGAACATGGGACGCCCCAAGCCGCAGCCGACGCCGTCTGGGTGCTGGCGCGCGAGAACGAATGGTATCGCGAAGGCGAAGGTGCCGAACGCTTTCTGCTAGCTCAGCCGAGCGTTGCCAAGGCGCCGGTCAACAAGGCAGCGCTCGATCTCCTCGTCGCCTGGCACGGTGAGCCGCTCGGCCGGCTGACCCACGATGGATTTGAATGGCGCTGGAAGCCGGGGCGTCGAGCGGGACCGGCCCTCGTGCGCGAAACCACGCCGGGCAAGCTGCCGGCCTTCATTGAATCGCTGCTGCCCGAGGGCTGGCTGGCGCAGGTTCTCCACGAACGCGATGAACGCGAGGCGCTCCGGCGCGGACGGCGATATATGTCGAACATCGTCATCGTCGAGGGTCGAGAGGAACTGGCGGCGCTGCCTGCTGACATTCTCACGACAACACTGGCTGGATACATCGACACCGGTCGCTTCACGGGCCGCTATGCCGGTCCGGCGCGGGGCGAGATCGAGGAGACCTTTGAGCAAAACCTGGCGCGCATCTTCGCGCGCGCGGAAACGCCGCGCCTGTCGGGCGTCCAGATCAAGGCGCCGATGAGCCTGATGCCTGATGGCGCCCTCGTTCCGGCCATCGACCAGCCGTTCACACATATCCTCAAGCCCGCCGGCACGGCGGGCTTCGAGACGTTACCGGTCGTCGAGTGGCTTTGCCTGGAGCTTGGCCGCTCGGCCGGGTTCGATGTGCCCGACGCCGCGCTGCTGGAGATGCCCGACGGCATGTCGCCTGCACTGGTCGTCGAGCGGTTCGATATTCGTCGCGGGCCAGCGGATCAGCGGCGTCTGGCGATGGAGGACTTTTGCTCCATTCTGGACCTTCCCGCATCCGCCAAGTACGACGGAACGATCGAGCGGATGGCGCGCGGCCTACGACCGCTGTCGACCGATCCGGCCAGCGATCTCGATATCCTGTTCCGCCGGGGCGTGTTCGCCTGGCTCATCGCCGATGGCGATATGCATCTCAAGAACCTCGCTGTGCTCAAAGTCGCCGAGGTGGATGCCAAGGCCTTCACGAGCGTGCGCTTCGCACCGCTCTACGACGCCGTCACCACGCGCGTCTTCCCGGGTTTGGGGGGCGATCGCATGGCGCTCAAGCTCAACGGCAAGGATGACCGTCTGACGCGCCAGGACTTCCTCGCGCTCGCGCGGACAATCGGCGTATCCGCCGGAGATGCCGAGACTGCGATTGCGGACCTGACCGCGCGTGTGGCCGACCGGGCGCAGGGGCTTCAGCTACCTGCCTTCGCGGCCGAGGCTGAGGCCGCCAAAACAGCGCAGGACAAGGTGATCGCCTTGGTCAGGGAGCGCTGCACGGCACTTGCCGCTGAAGGCGACTGAGCGGCGCGACGTCACGGTTGGAGCCGGATTTGCAGGTCGGCGAGATCTTCTGCCGCCATGGCGGTTCCCATGAGGCTGTGAAGATACTCCAGCAGGTCTTCCTGACGCGGTTGCCCGAACGCGAGGCGATAGACGGTCAGGCTTCGCTTAAGCCACTCGAGTCGTCGGACCTCGCGGCTGAACGGGAGCATGGGCACGCGGCGTTCGACCTTCACCGGCCCTTCGTAAATCCAGTAGGGAATGAGGTCAGAGTCATTTTCGGTCTCGGCGCGAGCCGCGTCGAACATGATTTGCCAGGGATCGTCGTGATCTCTCTCGCGCCCACGCACGACGTCGACCTGCCGATGCGCCAGATTTAGGCGGATAGCGTGACCCTTGAAGCGGTGGACGCGCCCTTCGCGCTGCTCGAGATCGACGGGATTTCCGGGCAAGTTCCAGTGATAGAGCCGATAGCAATAAGGGTGAAAGTCGAGGCCTTCCTGTCCGACAGAGGTCGTGGCCAGCGCGAAGGGTCGGAACGGTGAGTTGAAGGCATCGCGAACGCTGGAGAGGCGTGCGGCCCCGCCTTCCTCGTCTTTGTAGTCGGCCAGGCGCATGGCGAAGCGCCCGCGCATCTGGAACTTGTTGATCACCAGCTTCTTACCGTCGACCGTTGGATCCTCGACATCGATCTGCGAGGGGCGAATGGCCAACGCCTCCGAGATCGCCTTGCTGATCCCAGCGATACGATCGACGGCTGGCTTGGCGCCCAAGCCCTCGGCGTCGAGCAGATAGTGGACGTACTCATCGAGAACGGCCTGAAGGTTATGCTCAACGCCGTAGGTGAGCACCTGGCGCCAATAGCGGTCATCGTCGTCCTTGCGGAGGAGGGCAACAGCGTCGTGCTGGTTGAAAAGCGTGCGGAAACCCCAAGAGATTTGGTTCGCTGCCTTCAGCAGTCGATGATCGTCCCAAGCGAGATCGGGCGCGATCCGGTGCAGGGCGCGCAGCGCACAGACTGCGGGGCTGCCGAGAGCAACATCGACCAGAAGGTCAATCAACGTGTCCGGTACGGGTCCAAAGGTGCGTTCGGTCGTCACAGTCCGCAGTTCGGCGACATGCTCCTTGAAACCCTCTTCGTTGCCGAGGAGGGCGAAGCCGTAAGGCGAATTGACCCAGGCGACGGAGCTGGCTTTCGCCATGGCGTCGATGACGGCCGGGGCAGCCCATTCCCAATCGCGGCCATCTGGGGTGTCGCCTGACCGCTCGGCGAGCGCGGCGACGCTCTCGCGCAAGCGGTCGGCGACGGCTTTACGCATGGCTTCGACCGACAGGGTTTCGTTTGACGCTCCAAAGATCGCAAGAGGGTCGGCAAGGCGCGCCAAGGTCGGCGACGGATAGACCAGGTGCATTGCGCGCATGGCGACAAGCCGCCCTTGATTTTGCCGGAACTGGATGGGGCGTGGGCGAACATGACCGAAATATCGCTGCCCTGAAGCGCCGACGCCCATGCGGCGTTCGGCCTCGTAGGACAGGATTGACGCTATCGCATCGGGCACCATCGACCAGGATGAGAAGATCAGCGCCTTGGTCAGTGGCGGCCCGGATCGCTCGGGACCGTAATAGGGTAGGGATGGTGGGATCCACAGATGTTGATCGAGACCATCGCCGAACACGTCATCCATGACGCCGCGCATCCGACCGTTAGCGGGTTCGAGCGGCTCGTAGGCGTCAAGCCGGTCGCGATCGAGCATGGCAGGCCGTGCGCGTTCGAGGGCCGCGCACAGATTGGGTGCCGGCTTATCGAGCTGATCTTTCAATAGCCGCTTGAGTGCATAGTCGCGCATGAAGTTGAGGAGGTAGGGCGCGGACTTCCAGTATTCGGTGATCTCTGGCGCATCGAGGGCGCGCGCAACGTCCGACACTGCTGCGGCCTGGCGTAGATCAGATGGCAGGATCGTGATGGCCATCGGCGGCTCGCTCACCATTGAGTCGCGCTCGATGGTGCTGGCCACGCGTTCGGTGCGCGCCATTACCTTGCGCAGCCGGTCCTCGACGACGTGGCGCGCGCCGATGGCCTCGTTGCGCGCGCCGGGCAGCGCATGAAGGAAGCCGCGAAACTCGCGCATTTCGCGTTCCAGCGCTTTGGCCACGTCGGGACCGTTGGTCCGACCGTAGAGGAAGGACAAGGTCTCCAGAAAATCACGGTAATGTTCGCCGTCATCGGGTTCGTCACCCGACAATGTCAGCATCCGGTAGGGTGTGGCGGAAAGCAGAAGCGTGCGCGCGGCATGACCCTTGCCGTCCGAGTAGTCGAACAGCTCGCGCGCCAGGTCAGCAGCCGGGGTTTCGCCGTGGAGCAAGTCGCGGAACCGCTGAAACTCATCCATGATGATCAGGTCGGGTTTCAGGGCGTCGATGCAGGCGTGCGAGAGTTTGCCGCGAAGACGACCGACCAATGCATTGCGCCGCTGGTTCAGCTCTGGAGGATAGGTCTCACGGCGACGCGGGAAGAGGTCGCAGACCGCCTCCAGTTCCGTGAACAGCTCGGCGTCTTTTTCGACGTCGCGGCGGAAGCGATCGATGATCCGTTGATCGACACCATCCAGGGACAGCTCGCGGACGGCGCCATTCCAGCCGTCAACACCGGCGGACACCTGAAGCAGATTGTGCAGGCCACGCGGCCGCGACACCCAATCTTCGAGCATCCGCAGCAGCAAGGCGCGTTCCTGTGTAACGCCTGTGGTCGAACGCAGGTCAAAGGTCGTGCCCGGTGTCAGGCTGATGAAGTTGACCTTGTTGGCGTCGAGCCCCTGATCGCCGCGGACCTGGAGCGGTATCAGGGTCATGCGGGTTGGTAACGCCAGCTCGCGTCGGCCAAGCACATTGAGGCGATTGATGTTCTGAGCTGCAATCGCCTGATTGGAACAGATGTAGAGGATATCGATCCGGTCGGTGCTGTCCCAAAGTTTCTCGATGGTGCGGGCGATGACGCCGCGCGCGACCATGGTTTTGCCAAGGCCCACTTCGTCCGCGACAAGGAATTGCCTGACGGGATCCTGATCGCCGTAAAGCCGGTCAAACACATAATCGACTGTACGACGCTGAAAGGCTTTCAGCGGAGCGAGGGCAGCTTCGGCTTCAAACCGGTTATCCGTCATGGCTGAGGCCCTGATCTTGGAGGGCAATGCGGAAAGCATCCCAAAGGATTCGGAAATCGCTGGGTATCGGATCGGCTCCGGTATCGTTGCCAGCCTCCAATCGCGTCATCAGGCGTTCGATTGCATGAAGTCTTTCGCCTCCACGACACAAGGCGCGAACCATATCTTCCAGAAGCGGTGCGTCGTCGGCGGCACTGGCCCAAGCCATGCTGCCGGAACCTTCCTGCGCCGCCAAGGCCGCGCCGAATGGATCGCCGAGTTCTGACAAAAGGAGCCGCAGATAGCGAAAGAACGCATCTCGGCTGTCGATCACCCAGCGAAGAATGGCGGCATGGCGTTCAGGTGGAAGGCCTTCCATCACCAGACTGGTGCTGAACAGGGCTGACACCTGGGCACCGTCTGCGGTCAACCGAAAGGCCAGAAAGCGGGTGAGGTCGACGATCGGCATGGTACCGAGATCGACGGCCGTTCCTGCGCGAAGGGCATCCAGCACATCGCTGGCATGGCCATCTCCCCGGGTGATGGACCAAACCTGCAGCGAGGCGATGCCGACAAGCGGCAACGGCTCCGTGGGAATGAGCCAGACGCGCCACGGTGGCGCATCGCCGTCAATGCTTTCGATCCGCTCACAGCGCAGGCGCAATCCACCGCGGCACAAGGCGCGGCGTGCGTCGTCGAGCCGGGCCTCTGCGGCGATGGTGGCGGGATCAATGGGTTCAAGCTCGCTGGCAACGAAGGTGCGGGTGAGGCGCCCAAAGCCCTTCTCCCCCATGATCTGCTCGACGCTGCCGACCTTAGATCGCTTGCCTCTGAGCGAAGCGAAGAGCTCGACATTGTTGCCCGACAGAAGGGCAGGACGCGTCGCGTTGCCGGACCCAATCGTCAGGATCGTGTCCCAGCCCGTCTCGGCGATGAATGCCTTGGCGTGTAGTCCCTGAAGCGCGCTGGTGGAGACCTCCTCGCCGTCTTCGCTTGCGGCCATTTCGTCGAGGACGGAAACGCGTTCAAAAGCGTCCAGTGTGGCGCTGTCGACGCAAGCCAATTGATCCGGGCGGCTGATGATGACGGGCTTTTCGGCTGTCGGCAGCCCGCTGAGCAGGTTGAGCGCACTGGTATCGCAAAAGGGCGAGATGACGCCCAGCCGCGCGCAGGACGCAGGCTGCCAGATTTTCCCGCCAAACCCGTTCACCGCGAAGCTGACCTCGTCGAACCGGTCGGGAACGGTCCACCGGGCGCGCCGAATATCTTCGGCAACCTCGGCGGTCAGTGTGCGCGCATCATCGGAGATGCCGGCGACAGCGAGGTCTGGCAGTCGGCTCAGAAGATCGAAGAGCGGCCGGTTGTTCGCATCGGGACGGCGCGTCAGCTCGCCATCGAGGCGTAGCGAGATGTCCCAGGACCGATCTCGCGTAAGGTTGCGCGAGAGCACCAGCAACCGCAGGAGCGTCGGATCTTCGGCGCGCGTCGGCCGATAGCGGAGAGCCCAGAGCTTGGGATGGAACGCACCTTCGCGCGGTGCGGCGACTTCGACGACGATGCGTTCGAGCAGAGAGCAGAGCCGTGAATGAGGGCGGCTTTGAGCATGAAGATGCCCTGCATCGGCATAGATGACGAGGCGTCCAGCGATCCGCTCGGCGCCTTCGAGCAGCGCCAGCGGGTGGGTGAGAATGTCGTCGCGATTTTCAGTCGCGAACAGGGCGAGGCTGACGGGTGCGGCGAGCGCGGTTTCGAAATCGAGCGAGAAAGTCGTCGCGATCGCAGCGTCGAAGACATAGCCCGGCGGGGGCTGAAGGCTGTCGCCGTAGAGAACGCGGGTTTCCGGATCGAGCGTCGTTCTATTCAGCACTGGCAAGATCCCGCAGGTGCGACTTGGCTTGCGCCCATCGGAAGGTCAGCGGCTCGACACCAGAAGCGCCTGTCCAACGGTCTCGCACGGCTCGGTTGGCAAATCGGGACTGGCTTGTTTTCAGTCGCCGCTCGCGATCCTGCACAAGACGGGCGGCCGGTGTCAGAGCACCGTCTAGGACGCTGCCCGCGGTCAACAGGCCAAGCCATTCGGCGACGAAGCGTTTGGCGGCGGGCCGGATGCTGTGTGCGGGATGATCGATCGCCGCCCAGAAGGCATCGAGTGACCAAGCCCGAATTGCGGCCATGTCCAGGCTGGATTGCCATTCCGCAAACCGCACCTCGTATTTCTCGATCCATTCGGCCCGATCACGGAGCCGACTGAGCAGCAAGTTGTAGAGCAGCGAGGCGCCGTGCATCACGCTGGAGAATATCGCGCCATGGCCGACCAATGTACGGGCGTCGTCAGGGAAATCGGCAAGATGGGGGTGCTCCCAGATGTTGTCGCATTCAGCTTGGCTGGACCCGCTTCGCGCCAAAAACGCCAAGAGGCTGTGCGGTTGATGGGCGATGAGCCGATCGATGATGAACTGGGCCTCGTCGAGCGAGAGCTTGAACTGCGCATGGTCGAGCAGGTCGGTGGGACGCGCTGGCAGCGTCGGGGTCCAGATCTGAAGGGCTTGGGCCTCGGACGCGGAATCCTCGCTTTCGCGGACACGAGGCCGCGCGCGTTGAAGATGGCGCATGGACGAAAAGAGGTTGTCGGTTGAGCCTGGGAAGAGACGGATGCCCCATGTTGAGGATCAGCGTGCAATAGGCACCCCCTTCGTGGGGTGATCGGCGTGCAAAAAGGACCCCTTCATCCCGGGGATTTAGTCGGCCGACTGGTTTTGATCAGTTGGCGAGAACGGGATGTTGATCGTGGAGACAGTGGTTCGGATTCGGCGTGAGCATGCAGCGGGTAAGGCGATCAAGGCGATCGCTCGTGACCTTCGTTTGTCGCGGAAGGTCGTCCGCAAAGCGATCCGGTCGCCGGAGGCGGCGTTCAACTATCAGCGCAAAGTCCAGCCGCTGCCGCGGATCGGTCCTTATCAGGATCGTCTCGATGCGCTGCTTGAGGAGAACGAAGGTCGCGGCCGCCGCGATCGGCTACGGATGACGCGTATCCATGACCTGCTGGTGCGCGAGGGGTTCGATGGATCCTATGATGCGGTGCGCCGCTATGCGGCGCGCTGGCGTGCTGCGCGGCGGAAGGATGCTGGCGAAGGCGCACCGGCGTTCATCCCGATGACCTTCCAGCCGGGTGAGGCCTACCAGTTCGACTGGAGCCACGAGGATGTGGAGATCGCCGGCAAGCCGATGCGGGTGAAGGTGGCGCATATGCGTCTCTGCGACTCGCGCGCACCCTATGTCCGGGCCTATCCGCGCGAGGGCCAGGAGATGCTGTTCGATGCCCATGCCCGGGCGTTCGCGTTCTTCGGCGGTGTGCCGCGACGCGGTATCTACGATAATATGAAGACGGCGGTGACGGCCGTGTTCACCGGCAAGGAGCGTGTGTTCAACCGCCGCTTCCTGATCATGACCGATCATTACATGGTCGAGCCGACCGCCTGCTCGCCGGCGGCGGGATGGGAGAAGGGCCAGGTCGAGCAGCAGGTCCAGACAATCCGAGGCCGCTTCTTCCAGCCGCGGCTCCGGTTCGCCAGCCTGGCCGAGCTCAACGGGTGGCTGGAGGCCGAGTGCCGGCGCTGGGCCGAGCATCATGCCCATCCCGAACGCGGGGATATTACCGTCGCCGAGGCGCTGGATATGGAGCGACCGGCCCTGCAGCCGATCCTGGCACCGTTCGACGGCTTCCATGAGAGCGAGCATGCCGTCACCGGCACCTGCCTCATCAGCTTCGATCGCAACCGCTACTCGGTCATGTCGACGGCCGCACGCCGGACCGTTCAGGTGCGCTCCTATGCCGATCGCATCGTCATACGCTGCGGCGATGCGATCGTCGGGGAGCATGAGCGCCACTTCGGTCGGAACCGCACGATATACGATCCCTGGCATTATCTGCCGGTCCTCGCGCACAAGCCCGGCGCGCTGCGTAACGGCGCACCGTTCCAGGACTGGGATCTGCCGCCCGCCCTGCACCGATTACGGCGAAGGCTCGGCACCGGGGACGAGGCCGATCGCAGGTTCGTGCGGGTCCTCTCGGCGGTGCTCACCGATGGCCTGGAGCCGGTAGAGGCTGCCGTGCGCGAAGCGTTGGCGAACGGAACGGCCAGCGACGAGCTGATCCTCAACATCCTCTCCCGGCGCCGCGAGCCGGCGACACCCCACAGCATCGTCACTTCGGAAGACCGGATGCTGCAGCATCCTCCGCTCGCCGACTGTGCCCGCTATGATCTGCTGCGAGGCTATGATGCAGCGGCATGATATGATCGACACGATGCGCGGCCTCGGACTCAAGGGCATGGCGGCGGCGTTCGACGAGGCGGTCACCACCGGCCTCCAGCGCAAGCGCACCACCATGGAGATACTGACCGACCTGCTCCGTGCTGAGGCGACCCACCGGGATGCAGCCTCCATCCGCTATCGGATGACGGCTGCGAGGCTGCCCGTGGTGAAGGACCTGGAGCGGTTCAGCTTCGAGGGCACACCGATCAATGAGGAGATGATCCGCTCCCTTCACGATGGCTCCTTCCTCCCGCCTCGCCGCAATATCGTGCTGGTCGGCGGCACGGGGACAGGCAAGACCCACCTCGCCATCGCGATCACCGCCAATGTCGTGCGAAGGGGCGCTCGCGCCCGCTACTTCAACACCGTCGATCTGGTGACACGCCTCGAAGAGGAGACCCGGATCGGCAAAGGCGGGACCCTGGCGGCGCAGCTGTCGCGGCTCGACCTGATCGTTCTCGACGAGCTCGGTTATCTGCCGTTCGCCCGCTCGGGAGGGCAGTTGCTGTTCCACCTCATCAGCAAGCTTTATGAGCGGACCAGCGTCATCATCACCACGAACCTCGCCTTCGGCGAATGGCCGACCGTGTTCGGCGATCCCAAGATGACCACGGCGCTGCTCGACCGCGTCACCCACCACTGCGATATCGTCGAGACGGGCAACGACAGCTGGCGCTTCAAAAACCGCAGCTGACAGCCACCTTCGGCGCCTTCAAAAATCTATCTTGCGCTGCGCGCGCCTCCGGTCGGGCTACGCCCGCCCTCCGCCGCACGCAGCGCAAGGCCATCTTCAACAAACCAGCATCATATTATCTGAAAAGGGGGTCCCTCTTCGACGCCGATCGGGGGTCCCTTTTGAACGCCGTTTGACATGAAATGCAGCAGATCGAACCAATAGTGCCGTCGACCCGCGTACTGCGGCTCATTTCGAGAGAAGCGCTCGATGAGCTGGGTCTCATCCCAAAGCTCAATCGTAACGACACGCGGAAGGATTGCGTCGGCGCGAGCTTGCACCCAGCGGTTCCAGCGATCCCTTTCGGAAATCCGATTGCCCACTCGCCCGTCCGATAGGTTGAAGGGTAAGCCGACAATGAAGCGCCCAAGCTGGGGGTGGCGTGCGATCGCTTGGCTTAGCGATTCGGTGAGCTGCGACGCTTCGCTGCTGCCGAACTCGAAGAAATACTTCGCCTGCCAGCCAGTCTCCGATCCATCTGCCTCGACGCGGTAGCATTCGAGGCCAGCGTCAGCCCCAGCGCCCTTACGGTGGAATGGCGCGTCAGGAGCGGTTTCTAACGCGGCGAGTTGACAAATCGCCTCCTCAAAACCGCTATGCTGGCTTCCGTGATGTGGTCGGATGGTGCGAAAATCGATCGTAGGAGACGGCATGGTCGCTCTGATTTTGGAGGTCGCGCCATGCGCGTGTAGATGCATTTTCCGATAGCTTATGCGCAGAGTCGATCCTACCGCGCACTATGGTGCGCGAGCGCGATGTGAATGGTGATTGCCCGGTGATTACCATGCCCGAAACTGAAGGGAAAAATTCCATATTTTCCTATTATAATTCAAGTCGATATACCGGTTCTCGCTCTGAGGTCTGGTACTTCCGGTACCGACGGAAAAGCGTCGGGTAAAAGGAAGGAGGGGGCTGCCCTCCCTCATTCCTGATGGCGCCACGTCCGGTCGCAGACAGCGAACGGAAATCCGCCGCTAAACCACGACCGGCGAGGGGGCATGGCCAGCGGATCCGAAGACCCGCAGATAGCGCTCGATCTCGGCGGGATCGCCGGTCGCCTTGGCGGGATTGTCGGACAGCTTCACCGCCGGACGTCCGTTCGCGCTTGTGACCTTGCAGACGAGGGAAATCGGCTCCAGCCCTTCGTCACCGTCGGGATCGCAGCCGCGAAAATCATTGGTGAGGTTGGTGCCCCAGCCGAAGCTTGTCCGCACACGCCCGTTGAAGTGCCTGTATGTCGCCTCGATCGTATCGACATCCATGCCGTCGGAGAAGATCAGCAGCCTGGTGCGCGGATCGACGCCCTGATCCTGCCACCAGCGGATGATCTGCTCGCCGCCTTCGATGGGCGGGGCGCTGTCGGGGCGGAAGCCGGTCCAGTCCGCAAGCCAGCCGGGCGCATCGCGCAGAAAGGCGGTGGTGCCGAAGGCGTCGGGCAGGGCTATAAGCAGATTGCCGTTATAATGCCGTCGCCACGCCTCCAGCACCTGATAGGGCGCGCGGGCGAGCGATGCATCGTCCCCGGCCAGCGCGGCGGCGACCATGGGCAATTCATGCGCGTTGGTGCCGATGGCCTCCAGATCGCTGTCCATGGCAAGGAGGACGTTAGACGTGCCGATGAAGCGGTCGCTCAACCCTTCCTTCAGCGCCTCGACACACCAGCGCTGCCACAGGAAGCCGTGCCGCCGCCGGGTGCCGAAGTCCGAGAGGACGAGATCGGGCAGCAGCTTCAGCCGCTCCACCTTCTCCCACAGCCTGGTCTTGGCGCGCGCATAGAGGATGTCGAGCGCGAACCTGCCCTTGTTGCGCATGGCCGCGCGCGATTTCAGTTCGTTGAGGATGGCGAGCGCGGGAATCTCCCACATGGTCGTGTGCGTCCATGGACCCTCGAAGCAGAGTTCATACTGACCGTCCACCTTGCGCAGCCGATAGTCGGGCAGGCGGAAATCGGCGAGCCAGGCAATGAATTCCGGGCTGAACATCTGCTGCCGCCCATAGAAGCTGTTGCCGGTCAGCCATATCAGCTCCTTTTTGGCGAAGCGGACCTCCCGCGCATGGTCGAGCTGGGCGCGCAGCTCCTCCTCGTCGATGATGTCGGCGAGACGGACCGAGCGGGTGCGGTTGATGACGGAGAATGTCGCCTCCACATCCGGATGAATGTGCCGGATCATCTGGAGCATGAGGAGCTTGTAGAAATCCGTGTCGAGCAGGCTGCGGACGATAGGGTCGAGCCGGAAATTATGGTTGTAGGTGCGTGTCGCGATGTCAGTGACGGTCATGCTGCGATCCTCCGTGCCATGCGGGTTCGGCCACGTCGCGCCGGCGGGCAGCTTCCCTCCGTCATGCAATCCTGTCGAGCAGATCGTCCAGCGAAGGATCAGGCGGGGGCACCGCATAGCCCGCCTCCAGCACCCATCCCGTGACTTGCCGCCTGGTGCTGAGGCTGAGGCTGCTCCGCAGCCGCTCCTGCAGGCCCTGGATGATCGCCATCTTGCGCTCGCGCAGCTTGATGAGTTCACCGGCGGGGAAGCTCATCGCTTCGCGAAGTCCCGTCACTGAGGAGATGTTGCCGAGGTTGCGGCGGGCAGAGTAGACGATGTGGGACACCACCTCCCTGCGGCCGGTGAAGCCGCTTTCCTGAACGAGGCTCAGGCGATGGAGGGCATAGAGGCCAATCACGGCCGATACGAGGAAGAAGAATTCCCAGTGCGTGAACATGACGCCGAGTTCGGCCGCGCCCTCAGGGCTGGTCCATCGCACGGCAAGGGTGAGCTTGCGCGCGGCGAAGAAGTCGCTGGCCCAGCCGCCGATGATGGGCGCCATGCCGGCGGCGATTGCGCCGATAATGGCGTTGGAGGCGAGATAGCCGGTCGCCGCGCCGCCGGGGCTGAGCTTCAGCACGATATTGCCGGAAGCCAGCCCCACGCCCGCCGCCGCCGCGCCCATGATGATGTGCAGCATGACGAGATAGGCGGACCGGGCTGTCATGCCGTCCACATCGCTGGCAAAGGCCATGGCGACGATGGAGAAGATGAACAGTGGCGTGGCCACGCTCAGCACCGACTTGTTGGAGAAATGATCGCTCAGGCGGCCCCATCCCCGGATGACGGCGAGGTTCGCGATCTGGCTGATGAAGCTGAAGATCAGCACGAACCCCATGCCGAAGCCGAGTTCGCGCACGAAATAGACGGTGAAGAACGGCGTTGCGAGGTTCACGGCGAATTGCCAGCTTGCAAGATAGCGCAGCATCTGCCGGAAGTTCCTGTCGCGCAGCGGCCCGGTCAGCAACCGCCGGATCGGCACATCGTCACTGCCGGGGGGCATACGTGGCTCCGGCACGCGGGCGAGCGCGACCGTGCTGACGAGACCGCAAGCGAAGCCGAAAAGGTAGAGGCCGCAGAAGATGCTGTTGCCGAAAGCCCGGTCCGTCCCAGCCTGCTGGAGCGCGTAGGCTCCGACAATAGTAGCGACCGCGCTAACCGCCGTGCCGAACAGGGTCCGCCGGGCAAAGAAACGCCCAAGCTCCTCCTCCGGCACGAGGTCGCGCATCCAGCTGTTCCAGCTACACGCACCCACCGCGTTGAGGCCGTAGTGCAACAGGGCCGCCGCCATCAGGGATGCGGCGGCGACATTACGGTCGGGGATGAACGGCACGACGGCGTAGATGGGCAGGGCGAGCCGCGCGAGAAAAACACTGATGACGGAGATGCGGCGGCGCGTGCGCAACCGCTCCACCAGCGAAACTGCGGGTGCCTGCAAGATCTGGGTGAACAGGGGGATGGCGGCCAATATGCCGATCTGGACCGTACTCACGCCGACATGCAGCGCGAGCGCAAGGAGCACCACGCCGCTGTTAAGGGCGCCTATGGCGGTGGCGAAGGAGGCGTCGACCAGCAAGGCCCTCAGGCCCTGCTGTACCTCCCGTTCGGACACCTCATCCTGCGGTTCCAGCACGCGTGACGTCCATCTGGCTCGTGAAAGGTCCGGCTCACAACGCGCGAGACGGAAAAGGGAGCCGGATCAATATCATGCGTCGGCAACGACGGTCGTTCCGGCGCGCGCGCCGGTGGCTGCGGGCTGGCGGTCGGCATCCCAGCGCTGCTTCAGGCGGCGATAGGTAGCAAGCGCCTGACCGGCCACCTGATCCATGTTATAATAGCGATAGGTCGCCAGCCGGCCGACAAAGCTCACATCGGGCTGGGCGAGCGCCAGCGCTTCGTAGCGCTTGAACAGCGCCTGGTTCTCGGCGCGTGGAATGGGATAGTAGGGATCGCCCTCACCGCTCGGATATTCATAGGTGATGCTGGTGCGCGGCGCGGTCTGGCCGGTCAAATGCTTATATTCGGTAATGCGGGTGTGCGGAACGTCCTCTGACGGATAGTTCACCACGGCCACGGGCTGAAATTGTTCCTGATCCACCGTTTCGTGCCGGAAGTGCAGGGAGCGGTAGGGAAGCTTGCCGTAGCAATAGCCGAAATATTCGTCGATGGGTCCCGTGAAGACGAGGTGCTGATGCGGATAGGCCTGCCGCACTTCGGTAAAATCGACGCCGAGCAGCAGGTCGATGTTCGGATGGTCGAGCATCCGTTCGAACATATGGGTGAAGCCGTCTCTCGGCATGGCCTGGTAGGTGTCGGTGAAATAACGGTCGTCGGTGTTGGTTCGCGTCGGCACGCGTGAGGTCACCGACTTGTCCAGTTCCGACGGGTCCATTCCCCATTGCTTGCGGGTGTAACCCTGGAAGAAAGTCTCGTAGAGTTCGCGTCCCACCGCCGAGATGACGACATCCTCCGACGTGCGGACGATATCCACGGGCTCTGCGCGGGAGGCCAGGAAGGCGGCGGCCTCCTCCTCCGTCCGCAGATCAAGATGGTAGAGGCTGTTCACCGTCGTGCGGTTGATTGGCATCGGTACCAGGCGGTCGCCGACAGCCGCGAGCACGCGGTGCTCATAGCCACGCCATTCGGTGAACTGCGAGAGATACTCGAAGATGTCGGCCGAATTGGTGTGGAAGATATGGGGGCCATATTGGTGGATGAGGATGCCGGCATCGTCCAGTCGGTCATAGGCGTTGCCGGCGACGTGCGGCCGCTTGTCCACGACCAGCACCCGCTTGCCCGCGTCGCGTGCGAGCCGTTCCGCCATGATCGCGCCGGCAAAGCCTGCCCCGACGACCATGACGTCATAGGATTGCGGGCGGTCTCCGTCTGCGCCAATAGGCGACACCACGGGATAGACGTGGCTGCTGCGTTGCACCGCTTCGTCAATGAGGTTGCTCATCGCGCATTGCGTGAGATCCCAGCTCTCCCCTGCGAGCCGCGCGTCGACGGCGGCCAGCCAGCCGTTTGTGCGGGAGAGGGTAAGCGCCGCGTCGCAGGCGGCGACGAAAGCGTCCCGCCCGTCCGCGATGCGCACCGCCTCGACATCGCCATAGCCGCGCACGACGTCACGCACCGGGGTAGAGACGACGGGGCAGCCCGCGGCGAGATATTCGGGTGTCTTCGTGGGACTGATGAAGCGTGTCGCCTCGTTGATGGCGAAGGGCATCAGGGCGACGTCCCAGCCG
The DNA here is from genome assembly GCF_055640555.1 of Sphingobium sp. KKT206. Taxonomy (NCBI): domain Bacteria; kingdom Pseudomonadati; phylum Pseudomonadota; class Alphaproteobacteria; order Sphingomonadales; family Sphingobiaceae; genus Sphingobium; species Sphingobium sp. KKT206. The sequence continues at coordinate 3,094,260 of NZ_CM145764.1, read as the reverse complement.
CGTAGATAGTCGGGCAGTTCGGCATAGCCCTTGCCGCCCAGATAATGGAGGTTGGGGCGGCGGGGCAGGTCGGCGTCGCTGATCTTCACCACTGGCCCCACGATGACGATGGACCATTCGGGCCGCGCGTCCGCCAAACCTTCCAGCAGCGCGAGGTCCATCCGTTCGTCCACGACGCCATAAAAACCGAGGCGCGGGGAGGGGAGCTCCGCCTGATCCTCCGGCTCCGGACCAGCGGCGCGGGCGGTCGAGAAGTGGGTGGCGTCGACGCTGGATGGAAAGGCATGGACCGAAGGATGGCGCGCGGCCTTTGCCTCGTAGAGACTGTGCCCGCCGGTGAAGACGAGGTCGCAGCTGTCGAGCAGCCGCTGCTCAAGCGGGAGAAGCTCTGACGGCGCGCCCTTGAAGTTCGCCAGCTCGTCCATGCAGTCATAGACGATGCAGTCCGCCGCCAGATGGTCGGAGAAGGGCAGCATCATCGGCGTATAGTACCAGCAGATGAGCGGTCGCGCCGGATCGCGGGTGATCGCGCCGTCGAGCAGGGCGCGCAATGTTTCCGTCTCCTCATGCCGGCTGAGGCCGGCGGGGAGGTGCGGGGTGAGGATGGTGACGCCGGAACAGTCGCAGACATGGGTGTCCAACGTCGCACTTGGCGCATCGTGGATCGGCTCTTCCCAAACGATGACCTTCCGGTCCCGGGCGAAGCGGCTCATCAGATGTTGCGGCCGCTGATAGACGAAGTTCCAGCGCAGGTGACTGAAGCAGATGAGCGTGCCGCCGCCCTCCGTCGGGCTGTCGGGGTTGATGGCGTCGACGTCGCTTGGAATGCCGCTCATGTCTGGAACCTTGCTGAATGATGAACATCGGCAACACGCCGTTCATCGCTCCGGTTCCTGTACAAACCGGCCCAAGTTCAAAGAGATAACACAAGATATCAAGTCGAGAGCGGAAACCTGATCCATGTCAGTCGTTCTGGCGAAGGTCTGGGAGATATGTACGATGAAGAGGCATCTGGAATTATGGGGTGGGCCGGAGTGCACCATCAACAGGGTTCGGGATACATATCAGGATCAGTTCGAGCGATGCGGCCACTATGATCGGATCGACGATCTGAATCTATTTGCCGACATCGGCATAACGACGATCCGTTATCCTATATTATGGGAATGCATTGCGCCTGATCGGCCCGGACAGCATCTCTGGCAGGGCGTGGATGCGCGGATCGACCGGCTGCGCGCACATGGCATCGACGTCATTGCCGGGCTTGTCCATCACGGCAGCGGTCCCTCCTACACGCATCTCCTCGACGATGACGGTTTCGCGCGGGGTCTCGCTGATTTCGCGGCCCGCGTTGCGGAGCGCTATTCCTGGATCAACCAGTGGACGCCGGTCAATGAGCCGCTCACCACGGCGCGCTTTTCGGCGCTTTATGGCCATTGGTATCCGCATGTCCGCGACGAGGGCGCGTTCTGGCGCGCGCTCCTCAACCAGATCGACGGAACCCGGCTCGCGATGCAGGCCATTCGCAGGGTCAATCCCGCCGCGCGGCTCGTTCAGACGGAGGATCTCGGCCGCACCTTCGCCACTGCCGAGTTGCGCGAGCAGGCTGCGTTCGAGAATATCCGGCGCTGGGCGACATGGGACCTGCTGTTCGGGCGCGTACGGCGCGGTCATCCGCTGTGGCGGCGCATGGCCGCGCACGGGCTGGAGCACAGGCTGGAGGCCATTGCGGCCGATCCCTGTCCGCCAGACATCATCGGCATCAACCATTATCTGACCAGCGAGCGGTTCCTCGACCATCGCATGCAGCGCTATCCCGCCCATGCGCATGGCGGCAATGACGGGCAGCGCTATGCCGATGTCGAGGCGATCCGGGTGCTGGAGCCGCCCCCGCCCGGTCTGAGGGGCGTGATAGAGGAGGCGTGGGACCGCTATGCGACCCCGATCGCGGTCACCGAAGTCCATAATGGCTGCACGCGCGAGGAGCAGCTGCGCTGGCTGGCGGAGGCGTGGGATTGCGCCGAGGATCTGCGCAATGAGGGCGTGGACGTGCGAGCGATCACGCTCTGGTCGCTGCTCGGCAGTAGCGGATGGAACACGCTGCTGACCGCCCCCGGCATCTATGAGCCGGGCATATTCGACGTCAGTAGCGGAACGCCGCGCGCGACCGCTCTCGCAGCGCTCGGCACGGCTCTGGCCACTGGCGCTGCACGGCATCCGCTTGCAGCGCAGCCGGGCTGGTGGCGTCGGCCGATCCGGCTTGAATATCCCGCCGTCCGCCGTCCTGCCCCGGCCGTGCAGCACCGGGCGGACAGTTGCAGGGAGCGTGCGCCCATGGGTCGGCCCCTCCTGATCATGGGCGCGACAGGAACCCTGGGGCAAGCGTTCGCGCGGGCCTGTACGCTCCGCAACATACCGCATGTGCTGACGGCGCGGCACGCGCTCGACATCACCAGCGAGGCCAGCATCGGGGCTGCGCTGGACCGGCACGATCCCTGGGCAGTGGTGAACGCCGCCGGCTGGGTACGGGTCGACGAGGCGGAAAGCCATGCCGCCCGTTGTTTTGCGGCGAACAGCGACGGCCCGGTCCGCCTTGCGCGGATGGCGGAGGAGCGGGGGCTTGCCACCCTCAATGTCTCAAGCGACCTCGTCTTCGGGGGCAAGGCGGAAGGGGCCTATGTCGAAACCGACGCGCCCGACCCGCGCAACGTCTATGGCGAGAGCAAGGCGCGCATGGAGGAGGGACTTCTCGCCCTGGCGGGGACGCATCTCATCGTTCGCACCGCAGCCTTCTTCTCTCCCCATGACGAGTTCAACTTTGCCGTCGCGGTCGCTCGCGCCCTGACGGCGGGGCAGCCGTTCGAGGCCGCGGCGGACCAGCGGATCACGCCGACCTATGTGCCGCATCTCGTCAGGGTCGCGCTCGACCTCCTGATCGACGGTGAGCAGGGCCTCTGGCACCTCACCAATGAGACGGAGCTATCATGGGCAGAGTTCGCGGAAGCCGTCGCGGACAGCCTGAACCTGCCCCGGCATCTGATCCGCGCCGTGCCGGGCGCCCGCCTGAACCAAATGGCGCCACGCCCCTCCCGCGTACCGCTCGCGACGGGGCGCGGGGCGCACCTGCCGTCTCTTGCGGATGCCCTCGGCGAGTTTGCGCGGCATGAGAAGAGGCAGCAAGCGGTGCGCGAGCTTGCATGACATGCAAACGGCCATGGATCCGAAGACCCATGGCCGCCGAACATTCAGCCGTCTTACATCCAGCCGTCGAGATCGTCGGGGATGTTGCTCAGCGTACCCTTGCCGGTGATGGCGTTCAGATCGAACGGCTGCGCCTCCAGGAAAAATTCCAGCTGGTCACGCGATGTCACAAGCGAATTGATCACGCGGACTTTCAGGCCTTTGAAGTTCGGGCCGTCGATGCGCAGCGCCTTCAGCGTGACTTTCGATCCATGCGGTATCTTCACGAAGCGCGGATAGTTCAGCAGGCGAAAGTCCGGCTGAACGATCTCAAGCTCGACGTCGATCGGGCCAGCATTCGCGATCTCCATCTCGCCTGAGTTTCCGATCAGAAACTCTGACGGCGAATATTTGGTGAACGACATCTTCAGGACCGCGTTCATCACCGTTTGAACATTCTCGCGCGTGCCGAAGAAAGTGTCGCGGAAGAGGCCGACCGTACGACGCTTTTCCAGCGCATCCTTGAAGGCCGCTTCATCCTCTCCCTGCGTCAGGAACAGGGTGGCGACGCGGTGATCCATCCCCGCCGCCTCCTGCTCCAACGCGGTCCCGAGATGAGCGTCCGTAGTCGCCGCGATATAGAGGTTATATTTCAGGGCCACGTCCATCGCGCTGGGGTGGATGAAATCGCTTTGCGCAACCTCAATCCCCGACAGCAGACCCTCTGAAAACATCCGTTCGAGGAACGGCGTCACCACTGCCTCACCAGGGGAGGAGGAGGGGATGGTCGGATGATTCCACTGGCAGATGGCGCCCTGCCGCTTCGCTTCGCGGAACCGTGCTTCCAGATCTTTCTCGTCCGCGCTGGTCCGGTTCCAGTCGACCCGGAGCTGCCCGCCCGTCTGCTTGAAGGTGCTGTAATGGACTTTCCCCGGGTTCAGCGCATTTGCATCCTTGAGGAAGTGACAATTGAAATGCCCGATCGCGCGCGTGATCTCCGACCCGAGCGAGAGTTTCATGCCGCCGAGGCCAAGCATGCCCGAAGAGATGAACGCGCGGCCGATTTCATAGCTGCGGTTCTTGTTGGTGCCGGTGTCGCGGATCTTTGGCGTGATGATGTCATGTTCCGTGAAGGACACGAACTTAAGCCCGTCATGCGCCGCTTCTGCGAGGCGAAGCGTCGGCCAGGCCGAGCCGTCCGAGAATACGGTGTGCAGGTGCAGGTCGCCGGCGAAAATATGATGTCCGTCCTTCGTATCGGGGAAGATCAGACGCGCGGGCGACGGCGGCCGCTGATCGGATTGCGTCACGAACTCGGCGGAAGCTTCTCCGGCGGTGAACAGCCCTGCGAGCATAGCGAGAGCGGAAACCATTGCGCGGAAGTTTCTATGCTTAACCATAAGATCTCCTGATGAAGGTGGTGTTTGATGAATGGGCTCTGTTGCAAACATGGGGCACGGCCGCGCGGCGTCACCCAGTTGGGGGATTAGGCAGCATTGGCGAAATGCTTATTGAGCATAATCATGGTTTCGGTCAGGGCCGAGGGTCCAATTCCGAATGCTCTTTCAACCAGGCGCACCTCCCCCATGATACCTGGCTGCAGGCACCATGCCTGGGCCTGTCCTTTGCGTAGGGCGCGCATGACCTCGAAGCCCTTGATCGTGGCGTAGGCCGTTGGCATCGACTTGAAGCCACGTACCGGCTTGATCAGCATCTTCAGCTTGCCGTGGTCGGCCTCGAGCACGTTGTTCAGATATTTCACCTGCCGGTGCTCGGTTTCCGCCGCCAGTTTGCCTTCGCGTTTCAGCTCAGCGATTGCTGCGCCGTAGCTGGGTGCCTTGTCGGTATTGAGTTTGGCCGGCTTTTCCCAGTCCTTCAGGCCACGAAGAGCTTTGCCCAGAAAGCGCTTCGCCGCTTTGGCGCTGCGTGTCGATGACAGATAGAAATCAATCGTGTCGCCCCGTTTGTCGACCGCCCGGTACAGGTAGGTCCATTTGCCCCGCACCTTTACGTAGGTCTCATCCAGACGCCAGCTCGGATCAAAGCCGCGCCGCCAGAACCAGCGGAGACGCTTCTCCATCTCCGGCGCGTAGCGCTGCACCCAGCGATAGATCGTCGTATGATCGACATCGATCCCACGCTCGGACAGCATTTCCTCGAGATCACGGTAGCTGATGCCGTATCGACAATACCAGCGCACCGCCCATAGGATGACCTCGCCGGTAAAATGCCGTCCTTTGAAATCGTTCATCGCAACTGACCTTGACAGTACATGAGCCCAATCTTGGAAACCGTGTCAGAGTTTGCAACAGAGCCCGGCAAGATAGGCCTTCTGCTCAGCGGCGATCTTCGAGGCCTGTGGGAACATCCGCGCAGGCATCGCACTGCCGCTGTAAATTTCGAATGCCTGCGTTAGCGATGATGGGTTAGAGACCCTCACCAAGAACGCGGTCCATCCCTGCTCGACCAAATGGCGCTTCGCTCCGCCTAACGCAGCGGCGCCCATGCCGCCTTTGTCGAGCGTGACCCTAGCGAGTGTATAGCGCTCGAGAAGCGCCTCGGCGGCAATAACTGCCTCAGCATCTTCCCTCGAGAACAGACTCGCCAGCCTGGCCATATCCGCATCGGCAATCGGCTGCCCCATTGCGGCCAGTTGCTCGACCGCGCGTTTCACGCTCGCGAAGTACGGCTGCGGCTCAATTGCGTCAGTCGAGGCGAAGACAGGCCAATGGCTGGCGCCCAGCAGCAATGTTGCGCCTGCCAGAAGTTGGCGACGATCTGGTTTGAATGGTTGGTCCAACGTTTCGCCTTCCTCACGATGGTACGATTTTATACCTTCTTGAACCAATCCGAGCCTTAATTTGAGCTCATCGACGCCCCGTCCAGTGCTATTGCGCGAAGCGCCTGCCCTCCATAAATCTCGCCCGAAAATCCTTCAGGACGATGACAAAGTCGTCCATGTCGTGGAACTTGTCGTCGGCCATCCCAGGCTGCTCATGATCGCGATACCAGGCGGGGTATTTCCCTTCGTCGCGACTGAATTTCTTGTAATGCGTCGAATAGGTCCGAACCGCGATCGTTGGTTCTTCTTTTCCTAGGTCGAAGCGCATCAGGCGAAACCATCCATCACCTATGCCGCTCCAAGAGTCCGGCTTGCCACCGGCATCCAGGAATGTCTTGCCACCGGCATCCAGGAATGTCTGGCGTCGACCCTGATAATCCGAGAGCAGCTGGAGCACGTCGTGACCGGCATCGTTCTTGTCTGTCCTTATGGATTGACCGTGCTGATGTCCGCATAGCACCAAAAAGATCTGGTCGTGCTTGCTGATCAGCTTGTCCCACACTTCCTGGGGGCTGTTGTCTCCCGGATCGAGGGAGTTGGCATCGAGAGCCGGATTAGGCCTGCGCTCGGCCCGATTATTCATATAATCGTGGGTCGCGATGATCGTTGGGAGGCCAGGATGATCCCGGATCACCTGCGCTGCCCACTCCAGACTGGCGTCCGGTGCGTCAAACTGTAGCCCGATGTGAAGAAAGCGCAAACCGCCGGCCGTGAAGATCTGCGCGCTGTCGGCACCGCCGTCATGCGAAGCGACGTACCAGGGCTTGCCCTTAAAAAAATCGGAGTCATTTCCGAACACTGATCGGAAGTTGTCCAATCCGCCGACATGCAGTTGTCCGAGCGTCTTGAAATCGCTCAATGTTGCATTTGCCGAAGGCGGCTGCCGAGCGTCGGTCCACATGGCGTCATAATCATGGTTGCCCGGCACAACGGAGAAGGGAACGAGCCCCGCCAGCAGCTTATAGCCTTCCCGGGCCATCGGCATTTCCTCGCTGATCACGCGATTCGACGGCGATAGATGATGATCGAGCAAAGGGTTTGGAACACGCCGGAACCCCCGCTTCTCATGCTCGGGATCGATCGGCTTGGATTGATGCTGCCATATGTCGCCCAAGGCAGTGACGAACGCGATGTCGCCACCCTTGGCTTCGACATTGTCGGCTACGTAGCGCATCTGATCCATGAACATCTTGGCGGCATCGAACGGAAAACCGTCTTTCGCCTGATGCGTGAAATCGAGATAATTCTGCGTATCGGGTATGACCGCGATCGTGAACGCAGTATCGCCCTTTTTCGCCTGATCGCGCGCCTGGACGCCGGAAGCGATCGCGAGGGCAGCCGACCCAAGCATGCCGAGAACAAATCGGCGGTTCGTTTGAGACCAGAACATTACGGCCCTTTCCTATCTGTTCTTGCGCGGAGCCCGCGTGGCGCGGCTCCCTTGGACCTCAGATTACCACTCGAAGCCAAGCCTGACCCCGTACGTGCGCGGTTCGCCGCGAAGCCGCGATGCGGTGGCCAAACTGGGAATTAAATAGGTGGCCGTATACGAGCGGTCGGTAAGATTGCGGACCCAGGCGGCTACTGACCAAGAATCCTTTCGCCGCAACTCAAGCTGCGCATTGGCAAGGAAATATCCCTGAACCTGGAGATAGTTGTCTATTTCGCTGTAATGGTCGGTGATGTAGCGACCAGACACATAGGGCACGAGTTCGAGATCGTTGCTCAGCGGAATTGAATATCTGATCGTTCCGGACAGGGTCGCCGGAGCCGCAAAAGGCAGCTTATTGCCGAGCCGTCGCGCTGCTTCAGCAGGTGAATCCGAGATAATCCTGGTGATCTTGCTGCTAAGGAATGCGCCGCTGAGCTGCATCTCGAGCCGGTCGACTGGCCGAACGGTAGCTGTCAGTTCGGCACCATATATTCGAGCCTTTCCGACATTCACACGCACAGCATTTGCGAGGCCATTCGATATGCGGACCGAGTTCGCCTGTAATCCACTATAATCATAATAGAAGGCAGATGCTTCAACCTGCACAATGCCGCCGCGAGGCAAGAACTTCACACCCCCCTCATATGCCCAGACCTTTTCGTCCCCAAAGGGATTGGCTTCCACATCGTTGATCGACGTCGAACCATCGAAACCGCCGGCCTTGAAGCCCCGACCGAACGACAGGTAGATATTCGTTGAGCTGTTGGGTTGATAGCTGAGGGTGGCACGGCCCGAGACGTTCGATCCCGAATAATCCTTGGCGAACGTCAGCGGTAATGAGGGGAAGGCGTTGGCGGTTACCCCGTACGGATTGAGATCGACAGTCGTTCCATCGAAGTCGCTTGACTCCTTGGTGTAGCGTATGCCGACACCGACCTTCCACTTGTCACCTAGATGGTAAGTGCCGTCGGCGAACGCTGCCCATCCTTCCCGTGATTGCCGATAGTCGGTCCCGACGAGAGTCCGAAGCGAGTCCGAGAAGTCCAAAGTGCTGATCATTTTGATCTTGTCCCTGAAGCCCGATGCGCCGATGGTCCAGTCAAGGGTGTCCGAGTTTCGATTTTGCATACGGACCTCGAGCGACTTTTGGTTCAGCCTGTCACGGAAGAGGAAATCCTGTGCGCCTGCGCCTCGAAGAGGGCTGGCATCGCCCTGAGAAGCGAAGCTCTGCTTCATATATTCGTAGCCAGCGATTCCGGTCAGAAAAATGTCGTCACTCAAATCCTGCTGCAGCGTGAGTGAGCCGCCATAGCTGCTCTTCCGAAGGTAGGGGTCGAAACTGACATCGAACGTGTACGGACGATTGGCGGGGAAGGCTCCAATAGCGAAAATCCGCTCAAACTGCGCTGCTCCACCGCGCTCGCGAAAGCCATGCAGGTTTGCCGTGATCGCCGTTCCCTGATCGCTATCGTACGCCAGTACGGCCCGGCCTGCGAAAAAGCGCGAGCGCGCGGCCTTGTCGTTTACACCTGGGTCGGGATTGCCAGGAATTGCCGGGTTGAGGCGGAAGCCAGCCGCAGTGCCCGATCCGAGGTTGGTGTAGTAGCCATCTGAGCGGTCGTAGACTCCGGACACTCGCACACCCACAGTGTCACTCAGCGGCCCACCCAGGCCAGCTTCGACGCGGAAGGACTTGAATCGCCCATATTCAGCGCTGATGTTACCTTCGAACCGATCGCCCGGCTTGCGTGATATGATGTTGACTGCGCCGGCCGTCGTGTTGCGACCATACAAAGTTCCTTGCGGCCCCTTCAGTACTTCGACCCGCTCCACATCGAAGATTTGGCCTCCGACAAGCGCGGACGAACTCTGATAGACACCGTCCACATGAACTGCGGCGGACGGGTTTCCATTCGGTCGGAAATCGTCATTGCCGATGCCGCGGATCGTGAATGTCTGCATCGTTCGACCGCCGACACCGACGGGTGATACGATCACGCCTGGCGTCAATTGCGAGACATCCACCAGATCCTTTGCGCCGCTGTCGCGGAGCAGCGCGGGCGTGACCACGGACACCGCCGAAGGAACATCGAGGAGCCTTTGGGCACGTTTTTGGGCCGTGACGATGATCTCGCCGCCTGCCTCGACAGGATCGTCGGCGGCGTAAGCCGGGGGAGCCGCGATCGTCAGGGAAGCGAAGGCGGAGGATAGCAGATGAACGCGGCGGAACTTGTGCTGCGATGAGCTGGCCATGAAATCAGTCCTTGGAACATGTATGTCAGAAGAGGGCGAGCGACATCGGCCACCGCCCGGATCGGGGGTGGATCTCGCGTCGCTCAGGACAATGAGGGGCCTAGTCGGAGACGACAGGCCGTTGCGGCATACGCCGGGACCCCGCCCATCGATGGATGTGTGAATACTTCATAGGACCCCCTGCCCGAATCGAACGGCTGTACAGGTAGGTGTATCGTGTGAATCTTCTATGACAGCCGGAGAAACGCTCGTGGGTATCCTGTGCGGATGCGCCGTCGGCGAAGCGATATGCGCGATGCCGTCCTGCTCAGGGAGCAAACTTGGCAACGGTGTGGTGAGGCTCTATCTAGATTGGGAAAGCCAGCCGAATTCGGGCGGAGCTTAATTCGAACGGCTGTACAGAAGGGTGTCAGGTTTGAGTCGCTTGCGATATATGTCCGATGAAGCCTCGCCCCAGGCAGAGCGGATGAGTGAGGCCGCGTATGACCTTGCCGAAGAGAGCGGTCTGGCAGCGCTCAGCGCACGAAGTCTGGCGCGAAAGACAGGAATGAGCCCGTCGGCAATCAATTACCACATCGGCAATCGCGAGCGGCTCATCGCGCAGATCGCGTTCAAGGCTATCGCGGTATCTAGCCGCTGGCGGCAGTCGCAGGCCGCTTTACAGGAAGAGGGTGCCCCGAGGTGGGCCGAGCTTGATCACGTGTTCACGTCGCTGTTGCAGGATCGGTTGAGCACCGGCCGTATGGTGATGGCACTTTTGCAGGAACTGGAGAACGAGGCCGTCGCCAGCGGTCAGACCGCTATCGAAGAGGCGCTGCGCGAGGAAATGTTCGCTGAAACGGCGTTCTGGCGCGATCTGGCAATCCGCCATGGCGAAAGCGTGGATGCGTGTAGCGCGACATCGTCGGTGACTGGTCAGCGACATTGATGGTGATGTGTCAGCGGTGACGTTGGGGATAGTGTCACACGAGGTTGGCCTGGATCAAGAGGCGTTGTCGCGCAGCGATGTCGCTGGCATGGTTTCGATGTCGCTGGGCGATGTCGCTGGATCAGGAGCACTGTCGCGGAGCGATGTCGCTGAGGCCAGGGCGGATCGCCTGCGATAGCTCTCGACGTTCATTTCCAGGATAGTGGCGTGGTGAACGAGCCTGTCGATGGCAGCGACAGTCATTGCCTTATCCAAAAAAATGGAATCCCAACCGCTGAATGGTTGGTTGGCGGTGATCATGATGGAGCGCCTTTCGTATCTGGCAGAGATGAGTTCGAACAGGACGCTGGTCTCTGCCTGGTCCTTGCGGACGTAGGACAGGTCATCGAGGATGAGCAGGTCGAAGCGGTCGAGCCTGGCGATCTCCTGGGTCAAGGTCAGGGACTGACGTGCGGCCTGCAAACGCTGGACGAGATCGGTGGTTCGGGTGAAGAAGACCCGGTATCCGCGCGCGACGAGCTCGTTGCCGATGGCGGCTGCGGCGTGGCTCTTGCCGGCACCGGGCGGACCAAATGCCAGAAGATTGTGGCCCGCCTTGAGCCAGGCATCTCCTTGGGTCAGAGCCATGACCTGGGCCTTGCTCAAGGTGGGAACGAGGCTGAAGTCGAAGGCATCCAGGGTCTTGCCGGGAGGCAGCCGTGCTTCTGTAAGATGGCGCTGGATCCGGCGTTGTTCGCGTTCGGCGAGTTCCAGTTCGGCCAAGGCTGCCAGCAGGCGCGAAGCCGGCCACCCCTCCTTGTCCGCTCGTGAACAGAAGTCCGGCCAGAGACGGGCAATGGTGGGCAGACGCAGCGTGCCAAGCAACATGGGCAGCTGGGCGGTGTCGACAGTGATGCTCATGCGGCCATCTCCCTGGCGGTGAGCAGATCGTCGTATGTGTCAGGCTGGGGAATATCGACGACCACATCGGCCGGCTCTTTGCCGGGGCGTTGGAAGCGCTCCTGCAGATCCCTCAGATCGGGTAAACCCTGGCCATCGAGTATGCCGGTCAGGGTCGCGGCGAGCTCAGCCTCGCAGGCCTGGTCATGCGCAAGCCACAGCAGCCCCACCATGCTGCGGCATGCGGCGGCTTTGGGAAGCGCACCCTCCAGAGCATCCCAGCAGCGGCGATATTCGCTGCGAGGGAAGAGCTTGTCGCGATAGACAAGGTTTGCCAGCGCGTGGGGCTTGGTACGCAGGCTGTGGATCACGTGCCGATAATTGACTACGTGGTCATGACCGCCCCGTCCGCGATCGGGCGCCCTCCCGCGTGGCAGGGTCTCGATGGGCTGCCCGGCCAGATAAAGGTCGATCCGGTCATCGAAGATCCTGGCTCGCAGGCTATGGCCGATGAGCCGGGAAGGCACGGTGTAGAAGACCTTGCGCAGCACGAAGCCGCCCGATGAGGTGACGAGCACCGTAGCTTCATCATAATCGCAGCTGCGGCGTGAAGGTAACGGGCGCAGGTGCTCAGCTTCGATGCGCAAGGCATCGCGCCGCCGGGCATTGTGGCGGCCCACGATCTGGGCGAGGAACGTGCGCCAGTCCTCGATGGAGGCGAAGTCACGTGTCCCGCGCAACTGGAGTGCCTGATCGAGCCGATCCTTAAGGTGACCATGACGGCTTTCTATGGACCCATTCTCATGGGCGACCCCGCGATTGTTGCGGGTGGGCTCCATCTGGTAATCGGCGCACAGGGCGGCATAGCGGGTCCGCAGATCTTCCTGGGCATCTTGCTCCAGGTTGGCGAACGCCGCGGAGAGGCTATCGGTGCGATGCTCGTGCGGCACGCCGCCAAGCTGCCACAGCGCATTCTGAAGGCCGCAGGCCAGCGCCGTGAAGCTTTCTCCTCCCAGCACGACCTCGGCATGCTCCCACCCGGAATAGACCAGCGCGAAGTGATAGATCAGGTGCGGGCTCGGATTGCCGGAGATGGTGACCTTCAGATCGCGGGCGTCAAAGAAATCCGACATGCCCGTTTCGACAGCCGACCAGTCGTGCGAACGGCAGCTCCGCGACCTGGCCGGCTTTGCCGAGCGTGGCGGCTATGAAGTGGTCGAGGTCTTCCGCGAAACCGCGTCGGGCATGAAGGCAAACCGTTCGGCGCGGGCTGAGGTGATGAAGCTGGCGCAGGCACGCCATATCGATGCGATCCTCGTTACCGAACTCAGTCGCTGGGGGCGTTCGACCCAGGACCTGCTCGATACACTCAACCGGCTGTCGGGCTGGCGCGTGTCGGTGGTCGCGATGAGCGGCATGACGTTCGAGGTCGATACGCCGCATGGGCGGATGATGGCGACGATGCTCGCAGGTATAGCCCAGTTCGAGCGCGACATGCTGAGCGAGCGGGTCCGCTCTGGCCTTGCTGCAGCGCGGGCACGTGGCCGCAAACTCGGCCGGCAACTGGGGGAGCGACCCAAGTCGGACCGCCTCGCGCCCAAAGTGTTGGCGCATATCGCCGAGGGGCGGAGCTATCGCTGGATCGCTCGCGACCTGGGACTCAGCAAGAACACGGTCGCCGGGATCGTGGCTCGCGCACGGGGTAACGTGAGCCCTGATGTCACGGTGACGACATGACCGGGGCGTCTGGACGGCTGCGTCCCGATCCCCGGCGCAAGGCGCGGTTTCGCGAAATCGCCCGAGGCATTGTCGCCAAGGATCGCTACAATCGGAAGTACGGGATCGCCGTCGACACTGCTGGCGCCATCGCGCAGGCGCTAGAGCGCGCGTACCGCGATGGAGTCCGGGACGACCCGGCCGCAGCCGTTCAAGCGCCCGAACAGGATGATGCCGGCCCGCTGGAATGGGCGTTGATCCCACCACGACCGCGAGATGCCTTCTGGAGTATCTGCCTATACACCCTGGGCCGCGATACCGATCTCCCACGTGACGGCCATCTCGCTCCGGCTATTACCGAACGCGGAACGCCCGGATGGACACTCGTGGCAGGAGGGTACACCCCTGACAGGGTGATCAGCGATAGGAGCATTGGCCCGCTTGTCCGCCTCGGCCTTATCGCGCTCGCAGTCGATTTACCGGTTCGCATGATCGTAACCGCACAGGGGAAGGAAACATGGGCTCTCTTCTGCCAGCGCGGTGGGATGTACCCTGAGGATCTCACTGACATTTGATCCATTTGATCGACATCCATCCGGCGGAATGGTGAAGGGCAGCATCCGCCCCGTTGCAGACGTTCCCAATGGTCGTCATCCCGGCGCATGCCGGGACCGTGGGCTGTCTTTAGAAGCAGCCTCACGTCCGGGCGCCCTGGCGATAGCTATCGCCTCAAGACTTGCCCACGGTCCCGGCATGCGCCGGGATGACGGATGACCGCGCCCCACCCCAAATCAGCCGTCACCCTGAACTTGTTTCAGGGTCCATCAATCCGAAAGCCCAGTTTATGATCGGCCAACCGAGATGGCGGCACGAGCCACCACGCTCCGGCACCAATCGCCCGATGGATCCTGAAACAAGTTCAGGATGACGCAAGGCGGGGGCGCGATGTCCGCTCCCCACCCCTTCTTGCCGTTTCGCTTAGGGTGTCATTTCGCCCTCAGCCGGAACCGACCCCTGAATGAAGAGGTAATGATCAACGATCTGCACAGCCTGTTGGCATGGAACTGGCGCCCTGCGACTGATCGGCTAGAAGCGCTGGCAGCATGAGCTTCAAACGTCAAACCGCATCCGGCAGAACCTTCTCATTAGAGCAGCTCGAAATTTGGCTTGATACGCTTGATCCGCCGGTCGCCGGTGTCTCCTCGATCGATGGCTTCCTCGCGGCGTTGGCTGCCGGCCCGTCCATCATCAATCCGGACATATGGCTCAAGAGCATCCTGCGCGAACACGTCCAAAGCGCCCGATCGGCGCTCGCACGCCGAACGATCCTCAAGCGCTACAACCAGATCTGCATCGAGCTTGCCGAGTGCCCTGAGGTCTATGCGCCGATCTATATGCGGACCGAGGACGGCGAGGTCCTGCTGGAAGACTTCGCCAATGGCTTCTTCACTGCAATGCATCTGGACATGGACGCATGGAAGCCCTTCGTGTCTGATCGAGAGTTCGGCCTCCCGCTTGTAGCGATCCTTGGCCAAAGCACGATCATCGACGGCACATCATGGATCGACCAACTCCAGGATCCCCTCGCAAATCAGGCTCTTGCAGATACCTGGCGGATGATCCCCCAGATCATCTCCTTCATCCATGATCAGTGTGCCTTTGCAAGAACCCTGACCGTACACTGAAGCCTCTCCACATCCCACGTGGGGTCGAAGCAGCGGTTACCACTGAACGTCCGACCGCACGTCGCCCAGAACGTCAGCCGCAGACGTTCGGCGATCGATCGCCGCACCACTCGCCACGCCGGCTACGCAGCCAGCCTGCGCGTCCGCAAGCGGATCGAGGAGGCGTTCGGCTGGATCAAGACCGTCGCAGGCCTGCGACGAACCAAGCTCCGCGGCCTCCAGAAGGTCGACTGGTCGTTCACCTTCGCGGCGGCCGCCTATAATCTGATCCGGTTGCCCAAGCTGCTCGGAGCGACCGCATGAGCGGCTCGCCCGCACCCGATGCTGGCCGTCTCCCTCGCCCCGCCCGGGGTCACCGCCCAGACAGGCCGTGGAAGGAAGATCGCTGGCCCGAATAGGACCGCCGAAAGCCGTAGCCCGCAGCCCCCGCGCCCTCTCGGCTACTTCTTCAACAGCCTGCTAGTGAAGTTATGCTCACCTCAGCATAACTTTACGAAAGGCTTCACATACCCCGGCGGGATCAGGCGAACCTCATGGCCCAGCAGGGCTATCTCCCGGCCCCAATAATGTGACCCTCCGCAGGCCTCCATGGCGACCGTGCAGGGTGGAAGCGCGCTGAAGAAGGAAAGCACCTGATCCCGGCTCAGCTTCTTGCGCACGATAGCATGTGTTGATGGCAGAGTAAAATGCCCCGTTCCGGGGAAAATTACTGTGCCGTTGACAAGCATGACCAGTTCCGTCAGCCCCGTGGACTTGGAATACCCTCTTCGCCAGATCCAGCCCGATCGTAACAATCTCCGACATCACCGCTCTCCTCCATCGATTGAAGACCCACGTTGGCACATCAAGGCCGTCGGGGGGCGGCTACATCATCAATGCCTACCGGGGTTCATCTGCGTCTCTTCGCTGATGGAGACACGGATGAATATCTCGGATGAAGCGGCAGCCTTCCTATTTCCCTGATCAATATTGATTATACAGTTCATAAACTGGAATCGTGTGCGTTTGGGACGTAGCCGCGCACTGAGGTGTCGGGGATATCGGGGAAGGCGCGATGTCACACTGACGCACTTAGTATTGGTGTGCCCGGCCACGGGTGCACGCAAAATGCGGAAGCGCGACATCGATACGCGCCCGCATCGGAGGGGGAGACTGAAGGTGCATTATCTCACGAAATCTGTTTATTGTTCCGTATCCGCAATGG
Organism: Sphingobium sp. KKT206; assembly: GCF_055640555.1. Taxonomy (NCBI): domain Bacteria; kingdom Pseudomonadati; phylum Pseudomonadota; class Alphaproteobacteria; order Sphingomonadales; family Sphingobiaceae; genus Sphingobium; species Sphingobium sp. KKT206. The sequence goes on along the minus strand of NZ_CM145764.1, from coordinate 3,078,141 downwards.
GGTTGCTTGCCGATTCCGATGAAGTCGCCCCCCGTTTCCGGGATGATTACGCCCCCTGATTCCGAGATGAAGTCGCCCCCTCGGAAGCGGGGCCTTTCGGCAATGCTCGTTGTTGTGTCGTTCGCGGCTGCCGTCAAGCGTCCGGCGTATTTTTCGATCGCCGCATACTGTCGCCGTCGAGATCGAGGCGATGAGCGTTGTGCACCAGGCGATCCAGGATCGCGTCGGCGTAAGTCGGGTCCGCTATCACATGATGCCAACTGGCTATGGGAAGCTGGCTGGTGACGATGGTCGAACGACGGCCGTAGCGTTCCTCGAGGATCTCGAGCAGATCGTGGCGCGCGAGCGCATCGAGCGGTTCCAGGCCCCAGTCGTCGAGAATCAGCAGCTGGACGCTGCCGAGCTTCCTGAGGAAGCGCTCGTGTCGGCCGTCACCGCGCGCCAGCGCGAGATTGGAGAACAGCTTGGGGACGCGCTGGTAGAGGACCGAACGGTCGTCGCGACAGGCCTTGTGACCGAGCGCGCAGGCGAGCCAGCTCTTGCCGACGCCGGTCGGTCCGGTGATGACCAGATTGTCGCGAGCGGCGATCCATTCGCCGGCGACGAGCTTCATGAACAAGGCGCGATCGAGCCCGCGTGGGCTGCGATAGTCGACGTCCTCGGGAGATGCCTGGTGGCGCAGCTTAGCGAACCGCAACCGCGCGGCGAGCTTGCGGTCATGGCGGAAGCTCCATTCACGATCGAGCAGCAGCGCCAGCCATTCGGGATGCGTAAGCCTGTCGGCCTCGGCGTTGGCGGCGAGCTCACCATATGCCTTGGCCATACCGGCCAGTCCCATCGTGTTCAGCCGGTCGAGAGTGGGATGTTGAAGCATCGTCGTTCCTTTCAGGCCCAGTCGGCCCCAAGCTGCGATTTTGGCCAAGTCGGAGAACGTTTTGGGAACGTGGCATTCGGTATTGACGATGGAAATCATAGAAGAGGACAGTTCGCTCCATCATAGGGAGTGGGTTGATGGATCGGAGTATTCCGGGCGGGGATTTGATCGGACGATGGAGCCTGAGCTTTGCCGATATTGATTTTGTAAATTCGAAGCCGGCCCTGACGCGCCTTGGCCTCGCCGCGCAGCTGAAATTCTTCGCTTCCCTGGGGTTTTTCGCGATCGATCCCGGCTCAATCCCTACCGATGGCCTCTCGTATCTGGCCGAGCAACTCGGTGTCGAGGCTGGCGAGATAGCCGGTTATGACTTTTCCAGTCGGACAGCACGACGGCATTGTGCGGAGATCCTGATCCATCTTGGATATCACCGCATGAAGCGGGTGGATCGCGCGCAATTGACGGAATGGATTGCTGGCGAGCTGTGCCCGGGCGGCCAGTCGATCAATGCCATGCTTGAGCATGTTTTCCTGTGGTGCCGGGACCGGCGTATTTATGGGCCGTCGCGCAAGGAGCTTGAACGTGTCGTTCGCTCACAACGGCAAGATTATCTGGACACCTGGCTGATCGGAACCAGTGATCGGCTTTCGTCAGATGCGGTGGCGTTATTGGAAGCCTCGCTTGCCGATCCGGACAGCTCGACCGGATTCAACAGGATGAAGGGTGACGCCGGACAGGCAACGCTCGACAACATTCTCGACGTGACCGAGAAACTCGCCTTTATCCAGAGACTTGATCTTCCCCATGATCTCCTGACGGCTACGGGCAAGCCATGGGTCGATCAGATTGTTCGCCGCGTTGCCGGTGAAAAGGCCTCGGAGATGCGCCGGCATGCGCCGGCGCGACAGCTCGGCTGGTGACACGCCTCGAAGAGGAGACCCGGATCGGCAAAGGCGGGACCCTGGCGGCGCAGCTGTCGCGGCTCGACCTGATCGTTCTCGACGAGCTCGGTTATCTGCCGTTCGCCCGCTCGGGAGGGCAGTTGCTGTTCCACCTCATCAGCAAGCTTTATGAGCGGACCAGCGTCATCATCACCACGAACCTCGCCTTCGGCGAATGGCCGACCGTGTTCGGCGATCCCAAGATGACCACGGCGCTGCTCGACCGCGTCACCCACCACTGCGATATCGTCGAGACGGGCAACGACAGCTGGCGCTTCAAAAACCGCAGCTGACAGCCACCTTCGGCGCCTTCAAAAATCTATCTTGCGCTGCGCGCGCCTCCGGTCGGGCTACGCCCGCCCTCCGCCGCACGCAGCGCAAGGCCATCTTCAACAAACCAGCATCATATTATCTGAAAAGGGGGTCCCTCTTCGACGCCGATCGGGGGTCCCTTTTGAACGCCGTTTGACAGGTCGCAGGGGAATACACCTCGTTGCTAACGTAGTGCAGGTGGTCGGTCGCGACGATCATGAAGCCGACATCTGCGACGTCACCGCAACTTTCAAGGCGCGCAATGTCTTTGAAGACCTCGTAGCGATTGTTAGGCGGCGTGGACAAATTTGAGCCAGTATCTAGCGGTGGCGAGATGGACCATGCCGAGGAAGCTGTTGGCCAGTTGATCGTATCGGGTGGCGATGGCGCGGTTGATCTTTAGGTGGCCGAACATGCGTTCGATGCGGTTGCGCTGCTTGTAGAGCATCCGGTCATGTTCGATCTTCACGCGGCGGTTTGATCGGCCGGGAATGACGGCCTTGATCTTCCGTTCGGCAAGGTCCGCCCGGATGGCATCTGCGTCGTAGCCCTTGTCGGCTAGCAAGGCATCAGGTGCGCGCTCAGGCAGGCCGATCAGGGCGTCATAGGCTTTGCAATCTGCCGCCTCGCCGACTGTCAGGTGGAAGGCGAGCGGTCGTCCGAGGGCATCAGCCAGGCAGTGAAGCTTACTGGTGAACCCGCCCCGCGAGCGGCCAAGAGCGCGTCGATGAGTCCCCCTTTTCCGCCCGCTGCCGAGACGTGGGCGCGAACGGTGGTACTGTCGATGCTGTAATGGCCGCTGTCCGCCATGATCTCGGCCAGCGTCACGGCGACGGTCTCCCAGACCCCGGCTTCACTCCATCGCCGGAATCGGCGATAGATAGTGTTCCAGCTGCCATATTTGGGCGGCACGTCGCGCCATGGAGCGCCGCAGCGGAGCCGCCAAAGGATGCCGTTGATGATGGACCGGTTCTGCTCGGGCGGCCTGCCTCGTCCACGGTTCTCAGGCTCGATGGGCAACAAGCCCTTCAGAACGCGCCATTCCGCTTCGGTGAGATCTCCCCTGCTCAAGCTTGCCTCCAAAAAAGCAGGCTTGAATCAATCCTGTGTTGTCCCGTCAACGCCAGCGCGGGGAATTTTCAATCATCGGCGCCGCTCATGCCACATAACGATCACTTCGACTAACTTACCTGCACCGTCCCGCTCAAACTGCGAAAACAGGCGGTGCTGAACATTCGGCTCGTCTCCGAAACGTCCAGTAACCTGATACGAGCATTCCGGCGTCGTGTAGGTGTAACCGCAGGAAACCTCTGATGTCCCTATCAGCTCGGCCGTCTGTCCAGGACGGTTCGCGAAGCGGGCGAAGGTCTTGCTCACGTCGGGCCAGTGCAACGAGACATATTCGCTCACTTCTTCAGCGGACGGCAGTGCCGGGGCTGACTGAGTGTTATCGATCGCTCGGGGTGTGGCGCAACCAGCAAGGATCGGAACCAGAGCGATAACGGATCGGAAGCGCATCCTCACATGCTATCCCAACTCGCAGCTATGCCAAGCCAATTTGTCCACGCCGCCTAGGTTCTCGATGGTTTCTCCGCTTGAAGAATTTGAGCTCGATCGCGCATCGCCACTGTCGACCGTCATCGTCAGTGAGCCGGAACCACACATCGATGCGGCCGCGCTTGCCGCCGGCGCCGCGTAGGGGCTTTTCCAGCTCAACGGAGAAGGTCTCGCGCTCGCTGGTGATTTCGAGATCGGCAGCATTGGCGATGATCCGGCCAAGGTGGAGTTGCAAGGTCGCTTCGCTTTCACACTGCACCCGACCGCCCGCTATCTGGCGGAAGAGGGTCGGAACCGACAGATTCACGATGGTGCGCAGGCGTTTAACGGACATAGCCTCGTCGATACTCCAGGTCGGCAAAATGTTGAGTCAGCTATTCCCATATGTTGTTCGTCGAGCAAGATGTTCTATAAAGGTTCCGCTATCGAGGGAGGACGTTGTTGGCCGAGATTCTTTTGAATGAGCAGGCAATCGCGCCCGGCGAACCCTATTTCGCGGTCTACGTGGACCGTCCCACAGGCGCTGGGCAATCGATCGTCGCCGAACTTGAAATGAACCTGGTTGGTCCGGTCACAGCCGAGATGGCGAAGCCACGCAGGCTCAGCGGCTTCGAGCTCCCCGCCCTCGAATTGATGCATAAGGCAAAACAGCGAGCGGCCGAGCAAGGTGTGATGAAGATCCTGCTGGTTGATCCGCAGGGGCTTTTAAGTTTGGCGCGGATCAATCGCTATGATCACGGTTAAACCAATGCGTCGCCACGGCGAGGCTGGGGAGCCGCCGCGCCGTGCGTCGCGGGACTGACCTGCAGCGAACCATCCGGATCGCCGATTTCGAGCTACCGCGCGGCGCGGTGCCGATCGAGACCCTTATGGCGATGCCCCGCGAAAGCTGGGAGCACCTGCGTACCCAGATCAACATTCGGCGTCAGGAGGCTCCGAATACGGCATTGGCGCGGTGTCGACTTTGCGAAGGCGGCGTTTTCATCCGTGCGCAGGCGGTGGATGGGGATCATGTTCCGTTTTACGCCCATTTTCCCGATAGTCCTCCGACTTGCCCTTGGTACGATGGCGGCACCCTCACGCCGGACGACGCGCGTGCCGCGCAATATCAAGGCAACCAGGAATCGGCGCTTCATCGCCAGCTCTGTCAGGTTATCGAAGCGGTGGCGAAGGCTGATCCACGATGCAAAGCGTCAGCGATCGATACCTACCTGCGTCCTGCCATCCACACTCGTGGCCGCTTTCCAGACATTTTCCTCGATATGGGCGACTTGGGTCGCTTTGCGCTCGAAGTGCAGCTTTCCAAGCCGTTCGCACCCGAGATCGCAGCCCGGCATTTGCACTATGAGCGCGAGGGCGTGCGGCTGATCTGGATTTTTCGGCGCCTCGACGAGCCGTTGCCTCAAGGATTCCATGATGTCATCACGATGCAGCGCGGGAATGCCTTCATCTTCGATGACGACGCGCAGGCCGCATCCGTCGCGCGCGGTACGCTCGTCATCAAATGCCTTCTCGAAGATGGCAAGGGCAGCTACCTAAAGCCGAGGCTCGTCAGTCTCGACGATCTACAGACCAGTTCGGGTCGGTCAGTTTTCCTCGAAGATCGACGCAGCGAACGGCTGGCGACTTACTGCCGTGAGGTTCGCAATCGCTGGTGGAAGGCGTTCCAGCAGGCGCAACGCGATAAGCCTGCCTCGCCGTTTTATAGCGAGAGCTTTGCCCCCGCATGGGCCTCGGTCCGCGCGCACGTTCCGGACCTATCGGCTTGGAAAGATGCGTATTGGGCTACCCATGCGGATAAGGGCCAGGCGCATCTCGCGAGCCTGTTCGCGATACTCTGTTCGATCGCGCATAGCGCCGCTGAGGACTCCGACGTCGTTTATATCACCCGCCATTCCGGGGACGGCGCTCTCCTGGCAATGCTGAATAGCAAGGTCGGCTCAGCAGCCTTTGCGCCCTATGCAGATATGATCCTGCAGTTTTTGAGCGTGACCGGCGCGGCTGCCCTTGGCGAACGCACATCGCTTCAGAGAATCGTGCGCAATGCACGCGAGGCCCATGAACAGGTCACGATTGATCACCCCGTATGGAAAGCAGTCGTTCGGCTCTTTCCTGAAGCGCTCGATGGCGTGGTACGCGCAGAACTGATCGATCTGGCGCAATTGCCCCGCTGGGCGGATCCGAACTCTGGCCCAAAAACTTCCGGATAATCCGAGTCCTGGGTGAGCCGGGGATAGTGCAGATTGGTTGTAGCGACCGCAATATAGCGCATTGTCGATCGGTACGATTCAACCGGGCAGTTCAACCGATACACAAAAGCCAGGCGGTGGAGAGAGATGCACATTACCCCGATGCGCGGCTGCAATCGCAGCGACCAGTGCGAGGCCAAGGCCATGACCCGTTGTCGTTCGGCTTCTTTCGCCACGAGTAAACCGTTCGAACAGCTTAGTGACGTCGCCCTGAACGCCTGGTCCATCGTCAGCAACTACAAGGCCAATGTTGTTCGAGCCAATTCGCTTCAGAGAGACCGTGACTGTCGTATCCGACGGCGTGTGAGCCAGCGCGTTGTCGAGCAGATTGGTGAGGAGCTGTTGTAGCAGGCGGCGATCACCTGTCAGGACCAGATCAGCCGAAATGTCGGTAACCAGAATGTGGCCACCCGCTTCCATATCGGGGCGATAAGTTTCGACGATCCCTTCAACGAGATGGCTGAGCGCAACCTCGCCAAACGGCACCCTAGATCCCAAGCCTTCGACCTCAGCGATGCGGAGCAGGGCAGCAAAGATGTCCAGCAGTTCGCGCGATTGCACACGGGCTGCTTCGATCGCGCTCAACTGGACGTTCCGATCTACGCTGCTAAGGGCTTCGTCTAATCTATTGTGAAGACGGGTGAGAGGTGTCCGCAGATCGTGCGCCACGTCACTCGAAACCTGGCGCAGATTGTCCATGAGGACCCCGATCCGATCGAGCATTCGATTCAGCGTTTCGGCCACCCGATCGAATTCATCTCCTTGACCTGTTATCGGCATTCGCTGGGTCAGATCACCGTCGATGATCGCGAGCGCTGTGCGGTCGATCCGCGCGAGGCGTGCCCGGGTCACCGCACCGACAATCCACGCGGCGCCGATACCAAGCGCCAAGATCGCGCCAAAGGCACCGGCGAACAGGCGGATCATCGTCGCGTCCATTTCGTCGATGACCGCGCGATCAGCCGCAACGAGCAGGCGGTGGCCGCCAGGCAACCGCGTGGTTAGAGATTGTGCGATCCGCCGCTCGCCATCGCGGGTGTAGGACAAGAGTTCGACATAGCCCGGTTCGCTTGGCACCGACGCATCGAGCTTTCCGGCGACACGGCGACCGGCTGCATCAACGAGCCTATATTCCAGGCTTGCGGTACTGCGGGCAGCATCGCGCCGGGCGATTGCGGTGGCAACACCGCTGGGGCCGTCGTCGCCCTCGTCGATCAGGGCTGCAGTTTCTGCGGCGATGCGATGATCAAGCTGCTTTTCAAGCTCCTCATGGACGACGCCGAATGCGATCGCGCCCACGAGGAGCGTCGCAATACCGAATCCGATCGCGACGAGCGCGACTAGGCCAAATGTTGTCCGCCACCAGCGTTTCGCCAACAATCCCGGCATCACGTCTCGCGGATCATATAGCCGGCACCGCGAACCGTCTCGATTGCGTCGGTATCAAACCCGGCATTGAGCTTTGAGCGCAGTCGGCTGAGATGGGTTTCAACGATATTTGTTTTGGGATCGAAATCAAAGTCCCACACCCTTTCCAACAGCATCGTCCGGGTCATCACCCGGCCGGGATAGCGCATCAGCTCGGCGAGCAGGGCGAACTCGCGCGGTTGCAGAGTGACGCGCTGCCCGGCGCGCATCACCGTGCGCCGGTGAAGATCAAGGACAATGTCCGCGACCGACAGTCGTGCGGGCTCGACGGCTGCGACCGGGCGGCGGCCAAGCGCCTGAAGCCGCGCGGCGAGCTCGGTGAAAGCAAACGGCTTGACCAAGTAATCGTCGGCGCCACCTTCCAGTCCCTCAACCCTGTCGGCGATGCCGCCGATCGCCGTCAGCATCAGGATGGGCGCGGTGCTGCCCGCTGCGCGCAACGCCTTGACCAGCGACAGACCGTCGAGCCCAGGCAGCATCCTGTCGATCACCAGTGCATCGAAGCCACCCTCCGTCGCCAGGAACAGCCCGTCGCGGCCGTCTGGACTGGTGACGACATGGTGCCCGAGTTCGCTCAGGCCGCGTGCGACGAATCGACTGGTATCGGCGTCGTCCTCGACGATCAGGATGCGCATGGCGTCACTGTAGCGGCGCGCCGCCGGTCTGCCACCCACCACCGAGCGCGCGGAACAAGGCGACTTGGGCTTGTGCAATCGCAAGATCGGATTGCGCCTGCGCCAGTGCGGCCTGGGCGCGGGTCCGCTCGGCGTCGAGCTGGATCAGGAAGGCTGCGTCACCAAGGCGGACACGTGCAGCGGCGCGGCGTGCCGTGAGGTCCGCCTGCGTCAAGGCTGCACCGAGCGTGCCGTTGCGCCGGGCCTCGGCGTCATAGGTCGCCAGCGCGGTCTCGACTTCTCGCAGGCCCCGCAGAACTGCGACGTCCCACCCTGCCAATGCGGCTCGCTCGGTGGCGCGCGCCTGCGCAATCCTTGCTCGAGCAGGCGCTTGATTGGGGAAAGCCCAACTAATCAGCGGCGAGGCGGTCGCGACGAAATTGCCAGTCAGCAGGCCGACGGCACCGCCCAGATTGACGCGGGGATACAAGTCCGCGCGCGCCACGCCGACACGGGCAGCAGCGGCGGCGAGGCGGCGTTCGGCTTCACGGACGTCTGGGCGGCGAAAGATCAGCGCCTGTCCGTCACCTATAGGGGCGCTAGTGCGGAGCCTGGGCGTGACGCGGCACACAACCGGGTTGGCGCGTGCGTCAGCGGGTGGGCGGCCCTGCAAGGTCGCCAGTCGATAGAGAGCGTTCGCCTGCAGCGCCTCATAGGGGGCGATGGTCGCGCGAGTTGTTTCGAGCAGGCTTGCCGATTGCGATACCTCCAGTGGTGATACCTCACCAGCGCGGAACTGACTGCGTAGCGTTGCGATCGAGCGTTCCTGGACGCGCACCTGTTCGCCAGCGACGTGCAAGGCCTGTGTTGCCCCGCAAAGTTCGACATAGGCAAGCACGGTATCGGCAGCGACAGCGACGCGTACACCATCGAGCGCGGCGGCCTGCGCCTCTATGTCGGCGGCAGCAGCCAGCGCGCCCGAGCGTAGGCGGCCGAACAGATCGGCGTCCCAGCTCGCCGTCAGGGCAAGATCATAGTCGGTCGTCGGCACATTCGACGAGGCGCTGGGCTGGGTGGCGCTGCCATCGATGGTGCCTGCGCTCTCGACCGTCGTTGATGGCAATCGCGCCGCACGTGCCTGTCGCAGCGCAGCGCGCGCACCGTCGAGATTGGCGTAGGCAACGCGCAGGTCTGCATTGGCGGCGAGGCTCGCCTGTACCAGTCCGTCTAGTACTGGATCGTCATACAGCCTCCACCACTCGTCGGGCACCGGCGCGATCGAGGCGATGGGCAGGCTTGCAAATGGGCCGGTCGCAGTCGGCGGGGCAATGGTCGGTGGTGGTGCAGGAGCCGTCATGCAACCGCTTGAGAGGAGCGCGATAAAGAGAGCGAGCCGCTTCATGCCGAAACCTCCGCCAGTTTGGTTTCGGCGGCCGGCTTTTCCTGGCCAAATCGCGCATAGAGGGCCGGCATCAGGAAAAGGTTGAGCAGCGTCGAGGAGACCAGCCCGCCCAGGATGACAATCGCCATTGGATGCTCGATCTCATGCCCTGGCTTGTCGCCGGCAATGATCAGCGGCAGCAGTGCAAGGCCCGCGCAAAGGGCAGTCATCAGGATCGGCACGAGCCGTTCCTCAGCCCCTCGCAAGATCAACGCGGGGCCGAACGCCTCGCCCTCGACGCGGCGAAGATGGTCGTAATGCGATAGCAGCATGATGCCATTGCGTGCTGATATGCCGATCACGGTGACGAAACCGACCAGTGAGCCCAGCGAGAGCACACCGCCGGTCAGCGCCACCCCAATTACCCCACCAACCAGGGCGAAGGGCAGGCTGAGCGCGACGAGTGCCGTGATCCGTCCCGATCGGAACTCCAGCCAGACGAGCAGCAGGATGCCAACGAGGCACAGCAATCCCGTGCTCCAAAGTCGCTGGCGCGATTCCTGGAGCGCGGCATATTCGCCCAGCACGCGAGGACTATAGCCGGTCGCGAATGGCACTTGCGCCACTGCGGCCTCGACGGCGCGGGCGACGCCGCCCAGATCGGCGCCTGCGATGTTTAGGGTCACGTCGATGCGGCGCTGGCCGTTTTCGCGCTTCACTTCATTTGGTGCAGGCATGATCCGTACATCGGCAACATCGCGCAGCCGCACCGGCGCGCCGGTCGGTGCCTGGATCATCAGGTCGGCCAGCGCGTGCAAGTCGCTACGGACGGCCGGTTCGCCCCACAACGCGACGTCGAAAGCCTTCTGGTCGCGGTAGATTTCGCCGAGCTTCTGCCCTGCAATCAGCGTTTGCGCTTGTCGGCGGACTTCGCCAGCGGTCAGGCCGAAGGTAGCAAGGTCGGCCGGGCGTGGAATCACCTGAATCTGCGGCACGAGCACCTGCTGCTCGACCTTCAGGTCGGCAACACCGGGAATGTTCGCTACCTTGGCGCGCACCCGCTCGGCCGCCGCGCGCAGCTCGCCCTGATCGGGACCGAAGATGCGGACGACGACGGTCGCCCCAGCACCGGTCAGCACTTCCTTGATGCGCTCGCGCAAATAGGTCAGCACGTCGCGATAGAGGCCGGGATATCCGTCGATCGCGGCTTTGATTTGCGCGACGCTCTCGTCATACGGCGCGTTTTCGTCGAGGCTGATCCACAGTTCCGTAAAGTTCGGGCCGACCACTTCATCGGCGGCTTCGGCACGGCCGATATGAGCGCCAAAATTACGCACGCCGGGAATGGCACGCAGTTCCTTCGAGGCGCGGATGGTGATGCGGTCCATCGCTTCAATCGACGTCCCCGGCTTTTCAACGAAGTGCATCAGGAAGTCTGTTTCGCGGAAATCGGGCAGGAACTGGTCTTTGAAGCTGGCATAGCCGAGGCCAGCCACCAGCAGTCCGCCCGCGACAATCCCTATGGCGAGGCTTGGGCGCGTGACCAGGCGGGGCAGCGCACCTGCGTACCGACGCTTGAGCAAAGCCACGAGCCGGGTGTCACGGTCGGCCTTCAGTGGCGCATTGGGCAGCAGGAACAAGCACATCGCGGGCGTGACAACCAGCGCGACCAGCAGGGACGCGGCGATCGCAAACACATATGCGATGGCGAGAGGCTGGAAGAAGGTGCCGGCCACGCCACCGAGGAAGAAGATCGGCAGAAACACCAGCATCACAATTAGTGACGCGAAAACGACGGCCGACCGCACTTCGAGCGAGGCCGACAGCACGACATCGAACGCCGACCTTAGATTGCCCGACTCACGATTGAGCCGCAGCCGCCGCGCGATATTCTCGACATCGATAATCGCGTCATCGACCACTTCGCCCAGCGCGATGACGAGGCCCGCGATCACCATCGTGTTGATCGTCGCCCCGCTCCACAACAGGACCAGTCCCGCGCTGAGTAGCGACAATGGGATCGCCACCAGGCTGATCGTCGCCTGCCGCCAGTCGCGGGTGAACACGAACAAAACGATCGCGACCAGCACGCAGCCGATCAGCAGCGCACGAGTCAGGTTGTCGATCGAGCGTTCGATGAAGGTCGCGGGGCGAAAGATGGTCGTATCGACTTTCACGTCGCGCAGCCCGGGTGCGATTTCGGCGAGCGCGGCTTCCACATCGCGGGTCAGTTGCAATGTGTTTCCGGTCGGCTGCTTCTCGACGATCAGCATCAGGCCGGGGACATCGTCGATGATCGCGTTGCCGATCGGAGCGGCGAACCCGTCGACCACGCGCGCCACGTCGCCGATCCGGACCGACGCGTCACCGGTTTGCTTGATGATCGCCTGGGCGAGATCGTCGGCGCTCTGGATCGCACTGGTCTGCTGCACGGCGAGCCGCTGGTTGGGAGTATCGACGAACCCGCCGCCACCGACCAGCACCGCATCGCCAGCGGCTGAGCGCAGTTCAGCCAGTGTTACCCCCGCTGCGCGCAGGCGGTCAGGATCGACGAGGATCTGCAATTGCCGGTCGCGCAGGCCCCAGATCGCGACATTGGCGACTCCAGGCACCGCCATCAACCGTGGCCGGATCGTCCAGCGCGCCAGCTCCGAGATTTGCATCTGATCGAGCTTGGTCGAGGTGATGCCGATCTTCATCGCACGACTGGTCGATGAAAGCGGTGGCAGCATTACTGGCGGCCGGGCTGCGGCGGGGAGGCGCGCCTGGGCCTGGGTCACGCGCTCCTGCACCAATTGGCGTGCGCGGATCACATCGGTGCCGCGCTTGAACAGGATCTGGACCGAGGACAGCCCCAGCACCGATTTCGAGCGCAGGGTCGCAAGGTCAGGTACGCCGCTGACCGCCACCTCGATAGGAACGGTGACCAGACTTTCGACTTCTTCGGTCGACATGCCCGGCGCTTCGGTCTGCACCTCGACCATTGGCGGCGCGAATTCCGGAAAGACGTCGAGCGGAACGTCGCCAGTGGCGCGCAAGCCGAGGACTACGAGCAGCGCCGCCATGGCGATCACCAGCACGCGCTGGGTCAGCGCGGCGCGAACCAGCCAGGCAAGCATCAATGCGGCGTCCCGAACTCGGTGCCGAACAGCTCGGCGGCCCCGTCGGTCACGACCTCCACCCCGCGTTCAAGCCCGCGGGACAGCAAGGCGCGGTCGCCGGCGACGCTCGCAACTTCAATCCGCTGGCGGACATAGGTATTTGGCGCGGTGCGCCGGTAGACCCACTCACCGCCATATATATCCCGGACTATCGCCCCGGTCGGTACGGATAGCCCGGCGTCTGTTCCGCCAAGCGGTAGCGCGACAGCTACCCGCTGTCCGACACGATAGGTGCGGTCGCGGTTGTCGAGAGCGAAGAACAGGTCAACGGTCCCCGCTGTCGCATTCGCCGACGGTGGCGCCTGGACGGCACGTGCGCTGCGCGGTGGACTGGCAGCGTCTCCCAAGGGCCGCACGGTAGCCGCCCGACCCTGCTCAACGCTGCCAATGTCAGTCCCAAATACGGGTACGCGGACCCACAGCGTCGCTTGATTTCCCATTGCGCCCACTGAAGGCCCAAGCAATCTCCGCTGCGCCTGCGCGGCATCTGCCACGGCGCGTGCCGTCGCTAATCCCGCCGCTGCTTCATCGCGGGCGCGCACGCTGCCCGCTTCTTCCCGGACCAGCGCATCGGCTCTGGCAAGGGAGATGCGAGCGAGACGAACGAGTGCCTGGGTTCGAGCAACCTCACCATCGGCTGCTGCCTGGCTGGCGCCGATCTGGGCAATGTTGCTGGTCGAGCCCGTAGGGACGCCGCCCGCGCCGGATGGCGGCACGACGATTTCTCCGCTCGTCTCGCGCGTCCGCTCCGCGCTGCCGCCCTCGATCCGCACGACGCGAATGCCAAGTCGCTGTTGGGCTTGAGACGTTAGCGTAAGCTTCAGGAGGTCGGCCTCATGGGCAACCGCTTCAGCCTTGGCCGGTGCGACAGGCTTCGCCGAAGGTTCGCTGCCGCATCCGTGGAGCAAAACTATGGGCAAAAACAATGCAGGGTGGAGGGCGCGCGTCATCGCACATGCATAGGACAGCGCGATTGGGGCCAGCTTGGCAGTTCTATACAAAACCCCAATGTCGAGGCTGGCCGGTTTGGATGCGGCAAAATGGGCGTAGAAGCGCTGCAAAGGTGCTTGAAGGAAACCCAATGTCTATGACGAACCAGGCCCGAGCCGCACTTATCAAAGTGCCCGCCATCACGTTGGGATTCTGGATCATCAAGATCCTGGCGACCACCCTTGGTGAAACAGCCGGCGACACTGTCAGCATGACGCTGAACCTCGGCTATTTGGTGAGCAGCGCGATCTTTCTAGGCGTGCTTGTCGCGCTGGTTGCTTGGCAGATTGCCGCAACACGCTATCGACCGGCGCTTTATTGGGCGACGATCATCGCATCGACGACTGCGGGCACAACGATGGCTGATTTCGCCACCCGCTCCCTCGGAATTGGATACGCGGGAGGGTCAGCGCTCTTGTTGACGCTCGTACTACTCTCCCTTTTCGCTTGGTATCGGGCGCTAGGCTCCATATCCGTCGAAACGGTCCATGAGCCGCGTGCAGAGCTGTTTTACTGGGTCACGATCACAATATCCCAAACGCTCGGCACTGCGCTTGGCGACTGGCTCGCTGACACCAGCGGCCTGGGCTACCTCGGTGCCGCGGCAATCTTTGCTGCCGCGCTTTCGCTTTTGGCAGCGGGATATTTCGCGACGAATATCAGCCGGGTCACGCTTTTCTGGTCTGCTTTTATCCTGACGCGTCCGCTGGGCGCGGCCGTGGGAGATTTCCTCGACAAGCCGCTCGATCATGGAGGCTTGGCATTCAGCCGGCCACTGGCATCAGTTGTGCTCGCGATCGCAATTGTTGCGCTTGTGGCCCTCCTTCCGAAGAGCGCAACGAAGGCGCCTTCGAAATAGCCCCCACCGGAGATCGCCGGGCCGGGATCGGCGAGTAGGCCAACAACGGTAACCAAGTTGGGTTTCTGGTGACGGCATTCGTTGTTATCTGTATGCCTGTTTGACGCGGCCTGTGACGGTATTTTTTCGGTGCTTCTTCCGGATCTGAGCTCAAAGGCAGTTGACCACATATGCGACGAGTGGCGCGAAAGGTGGCGATTGACCCGGAAACGTGGGTTACAAAAAGGAGGGCAAATTCTCCAATGATATCAACAGCCCGACTTTGTGTTGGCGCCTGCGACGGTATCGCGGCCGCAAAAAAATATTTTTCCTTTTAATATCATATGCTTATGTTCACGGTGAACAATCGAGTGGGAATGATCCGGGCAGCGGTCAACACCTGACCGTCATCCCGGTGCCGGGCAGTCGCCGACCCGCTTGCCGGTCAGGTCATGGGTGGTGCGCAACACGGCTTGTCCGCCCTGCGTCTTGGTCATAGTGGTGCCCAGCGTCATGGTATCGGCGGTATAATTGCCCTCCGCCATGATTTCCGACGTGCCCGCCCCCGCCTTGCAGGCCAGCGTCACGATCAACCGGCCATTCCGCGCCAGCTTGTCCTTATAGCTGCAGTCCGTACCCTCCCCACCGGCCAGCGCGGCAACATCGGGCACCCCATCAGGCGCGATCGCGATGCAGATCTTGTCCTCGCTGACCTGGCGCAGCGCTTCTTGATATTGCGCCGGCGTGACGGTCGGGGTGTTGTAGCCGGTGGTCTTGCGGGTCAATATCCACTCGCCCGCGCGCATCAGGATCGGTGCCGCTTCGGCCTCCGGCGCTGGTGCCGGTTCCCCGCCACAGCCGCCGAGCCCCAGCATCATCGCAAGCGGCAGCGCCGCCAAAAGGCTCTTGTCCATATCCTCTCCCCCGTTCTTACATGTCGGAACGAGGGCAAGGCTCTACCCGTCGGGCATAAAGCGCAAGCGGAAATGCGCGGCGATCATTCCGCCGTGCAGTCCGCCCCGATCCACTTGCCCTCCGACCGCGCCTTCATCGCCATGGCGGTGCCGTCGGGGCCGCCCGCCATCTGCATGTCCATGTCCATCGCATAGCTGTCGGAGGCATAGGTGCCCGCCATCGTCGCGTTCATCGTGCCGCCATCGGCCTTGCACGACACCTGCCCCTTCACCGTCCCGCCGCTGACGGCAAAGTCCTTGAAGGCGCAGTCCTTATTATCCTGGCCCGCAAACATCTCGCCGCTGGGGTCGGCCGCTTCTTCGGGCGTGACGCAATATTTGAGCGCGGTCTGGCTCATCATGCTCTTCATCTGATCCTCCATGCCCGCGGGCGCGCCCGGCATTTTGGACAGGTCAATATCCTGGATGGTGAAGCGCCCCTCCCACTGGCCCGGCTTCAGCTGCACCTTGTCGACCGCGGCCTTCACCTCTTCGCGGCTCATGGCGTCGGTGGCCGCGATATTGCCGGTCGTCTCGCCCGGCTTGTCGCCGCAGGCGGCCAGCATCAGCAGCGCCGTGGCGGTAATCCCAAAAGCCTTCGTCATCGCATTTCCCCTGTTCGCGCGCGGTGGCGGCCCGTTGTTTTCGAGAGCATATCAGGCCGAAGCGACATTTCAAATTCTTAGGCGGTATCGACGCCTCACAATATCGTTCTTGATTTGTTCTGCGTAATTTGTTACATCTACGACAGCAGATCGGGGGGTGTGCGGATGAAAGAGACAAGCCAACAACATAGATTAACGGCCTTCAACCTCTACCTACGTACTGGTCGAAGAATGGATTCTCCACCTCCTCCTGTGGAGATGAAATTCAACCCCTGGCATGATGAAGAGGACGGACGCTTCACCTTCGCCGGGCAGGGGCGCTATTTTCCGGCTGGTGGTACGCGGGGCGTTGTGCCGCCAAGGGATCGGAATCGTCGGGTCGTTCGCGCGGATGACAACGGGATGCCCGATCGCCGTCCGAATCGCGCCGATTATCCGGGCAACCATTCGATCTATATGGTGCAGTCAGGCGATACGCTGACCCAGATTGCCGCGCGCCGAAAAGGGCTGACCGTGCGCGATCTGGCATGGCTGAACCAGCATCCGCTCGATCGGCCGCTCCGCATCGGCCAGCGGATCAAGCTGCCGCATCAGGCCTATCTGGATGCGGGGCAGGCAGCCAGAACCAAGTTTCTGGCGCTGGCCCATTATATGGACACGCATGGCGGGAAATTGCCGCCCGACCCGGCCAATCCGCCTTCGCTGGAAAGCCAGATACTCGACACCAACTGGCGCAAGGAGACGAAGAATGGCTATGATTTCCATATCGATGTCATTGCGCGCAATCGCCGGACCTATGGCGGACTGTCGCTGGCCGCTTCCCCTGTGCGATCACGCCATAGGCAGGCACAGGCGGGTAAGCCAGACCGTCTTGCCAACGACGATGGCGGCCATTTTATCGCTGCTCGTTTCAACGGTCCCCGCGACAGCTTCAACCATTTCGCCCAGAATTCCAACTTCAACCGCGGCAGCTATCGCGTCATGGAAGATTCCTGGGCCAGGGAATTGCGCGCCGGGCATAAAGTGTTCGTGGATATCAAGCCCCTCTATGAAGGAACTTCGCAACGGCCCTACCAGCTCAATGTCATCTGGGAGATCGATGGCAAAAAATTCAGAAGGAAGTTCCCGAACGAAGCGAAAGGCGCCGAAGATGGCAAAAGATAAGTTCGACATTCTGGGGCCGCTTTACAACGAGATCGGCGTGGAGCTGGTCAATATCGTCGGCAGCGATCCCGATGGCATTTTCCTCTACGTTGAAGTCGGCGACCGATGGATCAGCCCCAATATCTTCAAGGATGAAGGGCATCAGATTCGAAATCTCGACGACACCGAGGCTCTTTCCGACCTTCTTTGGAAAGCCTGGTATGCCGAATCGGATGAAGGCGGCATCAAGCGCTGGTCGATCCTGGAATATGAGATCAAGGACGGAAAGTTCGAGATCAACTACCGTTATCCCGACGAGGTGGATGTCGAAGTAATCGATGACGAACGCCGTCAGGCCGCTCTGCGTGCGCGTTTCGGCAGCAAGCCTGTCGTCTATCCACCCATGCCGAAGGGCGCAGTCGAGTTGAAGCCCTGACGTCAATTGCGTCCTGACGCGAAGCCCCCATATTGCCCCCATGGCCATTCAGATCCGCACAACCCTCGACGAACCCGATACCGGCACCAGTTTCGTGCCGCACCGCCCGGCGCGGCCGGAAAAGAGCGAGGGGGGACGGCGCTTCACGCTGGTCAGCGATTATGAACCGGCGGGTGACCAGCGCACCGCGATCCCCGAACTGGTGGAGGGCGCGCTGGCGGGCGAGAAGGATCAGGTGCTGCTGGGCGTCACCGGCTCCGGCAAGACCTTCACCATGGCCAAGATGATCGAAGCGTTGCAGCGCCCTGCCCTGATCCTAGCACCCAACAAGATTCTCGCGGCCCAGCTCTATGGCGAGTTCAAGAGCTTCTTTCCCGACAATGCGGTCGAATATTTCGTCAGCTATTATGATTATTACCAGCCCGAAGCCTATGTCGCGCGGTCGGACACCTATATCGAGAAGGAAAGCTCGGTAAACGAAAGCATCGACCGGATGCGCCATTCAGCGACGCGATCGCTGCTGGAGCGGGACGATGTCATCATCGTCGCGTCGGTCAGTTGCATTTACGGTATCGGCTCGGTTGAAACCTATTCGGCCATGACTTTCTCGATGAAGAAGGGCGGGATCGAGGATCAGCGCGAGATCATCCGCAAGCTGGTCGCGCTCCAATATAAGCGCAACGATGCGGGTTTTTCGCGCGGCAATTTTCGCGTGAAGGGCGACAATCTGGAGATTTTCCCGTCGCATTATGAAGATACAGCCTGGCGCATATCCTTTTTCGGGGACGAGATTGAAGAGATTGTCGAGTTCGATCCGCTGTCGGGGCGCAAGGTTGCGAGCCTCGACTATGTGAAGATCTTTCCCAATAGCCACCATGTCACCCCCGGCCCGACGCTGAAACAGGCGATGGAGGCGATCCGCCATGAACTGACCGAGCGGCTCAAGGAACTGGAGGCTGAAGGCAAGCTGCTGGAAGCGCAGCGGCTGGAGCAGCGGACCAATTTCGACCTGGAGATGATCGCGGCGACCGGAAGCTGCGCGGGGATCGAAAATTATTCGCGCTTCCTGACCGGCCGCCTGCCGGGCGAACCGCCGCCGACCCTGTTCGAATATCTGCCCGAAAATGCGCTACTGTTCGTCGATGAAAGCCACCAGACCGTGCCGCAGATCGGCGCGATGGCGCGCGGCGACCATCGGCGCAAGATCACACTGGCCGAATATGGTTTTCGGCTGCCGAGTTGCATCGACAACCGGCCGTTGCGCTTCAACGAATGGGATGCGATGCGGCCGCAGACGGTCAGCGTTTCCGCAACGCCCGGCAATTGGGAAATGGAGCAGACGGGCGGCGTGTTCAGCGAACAGGTCATCCGCCCCACCGGCCTCATCGACCCGCCGGTCGAGATCAAGCCGGTCGAGGATCAAGTCGATGACCTCATCAACGAATGCCGCAAGGTCGCCGCGCAAGGCTATCGCACGCTCGTCACCACCCTGACCAAGCGGATGGCGGAGGATCTGACCGAGTTCATGCACGAGGCGGGCTTGAAGGTCCGCTATATGCACAGCGATGTCGAGACGCTGGAGCGAATTGAGCTGATCCGCGATTTGCGGCTGGGTGTCTATGACGTGCTGATCGGCATCAACCTGCTGCGCGAGGGGCTGGACATCCCCGAATGCGGCCTGGTCGCGATATTGGATGCAGACAAGGAGGGCTTCTTGCGCTCCGAAACTTCGCTCATCCAGACGATCGGCCGCGCGGCGCGCAATGTCGACGGGCGCGTGATCCTCTATGCCGATCGCATCACCGGCAGCATGGAACGGGCGCTGGGCGAAACATCCCGTCGGCGCGAAAAGCAGGAGGCCTATAACCTAGAGCATGGCATCACGCCGACCACGATCAAGCGCAATATCGGCGACATCATCGCCCATGTCGCGTCAAAGGATCAGGTCACAGTCGACACCGGCGACGCCGACCGCCCCCACATGGTCGGCCACAATCTGCGCGCCTATATCGAGGATCTGGAAAAGAAGATGCGCGCCGCCGCCGCCGACCTGGAGTTCGAAGAGGCCGGGCGCATCCGCGACGAAATCCGCAAGCTGGAAGCCGAAGAACTGGGTCTGCCGCACGAGCAGCAGGTTGCGGCGCCCAGGGGCCGCGCGACCGAGGGCAAGCCGGGCACGCGGAAATTGCGCTACGGTAAGACGCAGAAGAAATTCGGGCGGTAGCCTCAACTGTCTCCCGGCTTAGTCTCCGTCAGAGATAAAGCTCGCCACCATTTCGGTCCTGGCGCGGTCGATGGACCATAGACGGCCTTTCTCGACCGGATCCCAGTCGATCGCTTGGCCTGGTGTGGCAATGCCGATGGTGCGGCGCAGTTCCAGGCGCGATCCGGCTTCGGGTAGCGCCAGTTCATATATTTCCGGCCGATCATGGCCGGTCGCATAGAGGCGACCATCATTGCTCCAGCTAAGGCCAGAGCAACTGAACGGCGCAAAGCGCGCCAGCACGTCGACCGGAAAGGTCCATGCCGCTTCCTGCCGGAAGGCATCGTCCAGCCGCGCCAGCAGCGTGTAGCGATGGTCCCGGTTCGGCTCGCCGCCCTTGCCATCATAATTGGCATAGACCGCCCACCATTTGCCATCATGCCGGTCGAGCGCGGTGAGCGAACCGGGGCCAAAGCCCAGGCTGATCGTGCGACTGTGGCGCATCGTGCGAGTGTCGAAAATCTCGATGGCGCTGGTCTGGGGCAGCTGTGGATAATTTGACGCGGCGCAGACCAGGTCATGCCCCGCGACGGTGCAACTGTTCATGTGGGGGAACAGCCGTCGCTCCCCCTGCCATTGGGCGACCCGCTCGCCGGTGGCGATACGGTATTTGCCGATTCGGTCATTGTCGATGGCATAGAGATGCGTGCCGTCCGATGCGACGCCTTGCCGCGCTTCCGGCGCCGCCATGCGCAGTATGACGGGAACGGGTGGCGGCGATGGCACCTCGGCCATCGGCTCTGCCCCTGCCGGGACAAGGCCGAGCATCAGGCTCGCGAGGATCAGCAGGATAAAGGGCATGAGGGGGGCTTCCGATTGCATCGACCAGCCGATCTAGACCAGCATTATAACGGTTGCGTGGCAAAGGTCGCAGCCATTGTGCCAGGCGATGGCGGTGCCAGGAACATCTGATGGGTGCCCGAAGGCAAGGAGACGGCACGATAGCCATGCGATCGCGCCCAATCGATCAGCACCGCATCCAAACCGCGAGGAAAGGCCGCCGTGGGTTTGCCTTCACTGCCCGTCAGGATGATGGCGGGCGGCTTCGCATCCAGATCCGCTTCGGCAGATAGGATGGTCGTCGCATGAAAGGCCCGCGCCTCATCGCGTGTCAGGATGTGGCGCGTGCGGAACAGGAAAGGCCCGGTCACGAAGCGGCGATCGATCGACAGCGCCGCATCCACCGACCGTTCCGGCGACAGGGTAACGATCGACCCGGACAGGCCGGTCGAAGCCACGATGCGATCCACTGCACGCACATCCTGCATGATCCCCTGAACCGGACTGTGGCCCGCCAGCATATTGGCCGCTGTCTTTGTCGCGGTCTGTGCCACGCCTGCGACGATGCCCAACGCGATCAGGGCGCGGCCAGCGCGACGATGCCAGAAGGGCGCGTCGGTCAACAACGCAAAGCGAAGGAAAAGCGCAGGCAGCAAAGGCCCCAGATATTGGACATAGACCGGTCGCGGCAGCCAGGCGGCCACCAGCCCAGCGGCGATCATCATATCGAGCAATCGTTCGACCGGCGTGCGGCGCCGGGTGACCACCAAAGCAACCGCGACCAGCGCAATCAGGCCGCAGCCCTGCGCCAGGAAGCGGGCAAGCCGCATGAGGCTCTTCGGCCCGCCGACCATGGCGGCCTTCTCATTCCAGGCGCGCCACTCGAACGGGGCCTTCAGGCTATAGTCGATAATCCCGAACCAGGCCGCGTCCGGCGCCAGCAGGGCCAGCGCCATCGTCGGCAGACCGCCCAGCACGCCGCCCAGAGCGAGCAGGCCGACTCTGCCCGCGCCAAGCGTCCGCCAGTGCCATAGCGCAAACAGGCCGACGGCGGCGGCCGGAAGGCCATAGCTGATTTTCGCCGACGCGGCCGCCCCCAGCAACAGCCCGGCCAGCAACGCCATCCACCGCGCACGGTCATTCTGGAGCAGACCGATCATGGCGGCCAGCCCGGCCGTCATCAGCAACACGGGCAGCGCATCGTTGCGCGCAACACTCCCGGCGAACAACAGCATATGGCTCGACAATAAGGCCACCGCAGCGATGGCTGCCGCCCGGTCGGACGCACCCGCCCGCCGCGCGGCGATCCACAGACAGACACTCGCCCCCAGCGCGAGCAAGGCATTGATGGCGCGCAGTGCCGGAAAGAGCCACCCCTCCGCGATCCACGCCAGCGGCGCGAACAGCAGTGGTTGCAGGGGCGTCTGGAGATAGGCGAAGTCGCGATAGGGCAAGCCGAAGCGCATCATCGCAACCGCGCCGACATATTGCCCCTCGTCATGATCGATCGGGCGGAACGCCGCCACGGTCAACATCAGGGCCGCGATCAGCAGCAACAGGGCAATCCGCAATGGCATAGGACTTGCGCCTACCAGCCAAGCCGCGCGCGGGCCATCACCGCGCGCGCCTGGTCGGTGGCGCGCAACGAACCGGACAGGTCATCGCGCGCAAATGTCCCGCTGACCAGATTGTCCGGGTCGGTCATATGCAGCGACAGGGTAATCGGTCGCCCGCCGACCGCAGCCAGCGCATAATCGACGCCGGCCTCGACCCGCACGGCGCGCGGGCCGGACACCGCCATGGCAGGCGCGCTGGTACGCGCAACGGACAGGGCCGCGCGCCAGGGACCGTCCTGCCAGACGGACCCGGCTGATAGGCTCTGTTCGCGCACGACGTCGCCGCCGGACATGCGAACCCGCGCGTCGCTGTAGCGGATCGACCATTGCCACTGCGGTGTCACCTGATGGCGCGCTTCCAGAATCGCACCATCGATCCGTGCGGAGCCGCTGTTGACCGGCACCGTGCCGCGCCCGGTAAAGCGCAACCGGTCGTCGATCCGACCGCCCTGCAAGGACAGGGACAGGCCGAGCGTGGGCGCAGCGCTCCAGTCGGCACGCATCTGCACGCGGCTTTGTGTTTCCGGCTTCAGCGTCCGGCGCAACGCCAGAAAATCATCGTGGCGCAATCCCATCGGTCCGCTCATGCCCGTTTCGCCATAGGCCCTTAATGTGTTGGCATAATCCAGGCTCAACGCCAAATCCTGCCTTGCTTGCAGGACTAACGTCGCGCGCGGCAGAAACCAGTCGTTTGCGCGCAGCTTTTCGCGCCCTGGCCCGGCGGTGACATTGGCATTGCGGTTGCTGACCTTGATCCCATGCCAGCCCAGCGTGGCGGTCAGATGCTCGCCGACCAGCCAGCGATCCTGCACGCCATAGCGCACCATCCGGCTGCGCGAGAGCCTATGCGGCGCGAACGACGTCGCGGCGGTCGTTCCAAGGAAACGACGCGCGGTCGTCTGCCAGCGGATCTGGATGTCCTGGTCGCGATCGTCGACATGGACCGGCGTTGCCGCTTCCATCCGTGGGCGGAACTGCGAATAGGCTGGCCGAGGAGCCGTCATCGGTGACAGGCCGGATGGGCGTTTCAGCGAAAAGCGGATACCCGTTTCCACCGGCATCTCCTGCGCCTGGGCGGCGGTAGAGGCAGGGATGAGCCAGAGCAACGACCACACGGCCCGGCTCATGATGCTGCCCCCGCGCGGTCCGATCGCGCCAGATCGACCCCGCTACGCAGGCTGTAGTCGATAACATAACCAAAATGGTCGGAAAGCGGCTGGCTATCGGGTTCCGATCCGAAGGGCACATGCGCCGCGACCACCTTGAGCGGACGGTCGCCCGCATCCCGTGCGAACAGCCAATCCTTCGCCCGCGCTCTGGTAGAAGTCAGGTCGCGCCGTATCGCGTCGTTGGCCCAGGCGGATTGCGCCAGCGCCCGGCGTGCGCCGTCCAGTTCCGGCGCGATGAAGCGCATTTCGGCCTGCGCGAACCGGGTGAAGAAGATATGGGCGCGCAACCGATCCTGCCCGATATTCATGTCACCGCCCAGGATCATCGGCTGACCGGCAGGCACATGCGCCGCCACGAACTGCGTCACCAGATCGACCTGCCGGGCAAAGGCGCGCTGCGATCGGTCGATCGCTACGCCTGCGGCTTTCCGGGCATTGAGATGCGTGTTGACGATGCTGACGGGTCGCTCGAAGCCCGGCACGCTTATATGCGCGATCAGCACGCCCTTATTGGCCAGGCAATCGAACCCGGCGCAGGCAAAGTCGGGAAAAGCCATGCGATCGATCCGGGTGATGGGATAGTCGGACAGGATTTGCAGGCCGCTGCTCAGCTGCTTGCCGATCGCCTCTCCACGATCCCACCGCGCCTGCGCCAGATGCGATTGGTCCGCCCCCTGCGCCGCCGCGGTGGAACGGTGCGCTACGTCCGGTCCCTGCGCGACATGGCGATAGCCTGCGCGCGCGGCGATCTGCGCCGACTCCGGCGTAAACGCTTCCTGCAACAGGATGACATGAGGCTGTCGCCCTGATTGCCGCAGCCGGGCGAGCCGGTCGGCGATAGCGGTCAGCGCGGCGCGCCGATCCGACACGATCGGCCAGGGCAGTCCCTTGATATTATAGGTCATGACCGACAATCGCCCGTCGTTCGGAACGGGTTGCGCGATGCCCCATTGCGGCGCGGCCTGGTCGCCACCATGGGTCGATCCGGCGGCGGCGAGCGCGACAAGCCCTGCGAACAACACAGCGCGAAATGGTCGGTACATGGTGACGGCCCCCCGTTTGGTCGGAGGATAGCGGGCCAATGAGTCGTCCCCATGTCGCTTAAGCGACAGTGCGGTTAAACTTTTGCGCCGTTGCCGTCATCGAAATGAGGGGACCGGGCCGGGTAAATTATGCGTCTCTCGGCACCGTGAGGTCAATCAGCGGCAGGCGGGTTGTGGCTGAGCCAGTCAGAGCGAAAATTGCGTTTGCAATTGCGGGGGCAATGGGGGGCACGCCCGGTTCGCCCATGCCACTCGGCCTGTTTGTGGACGGCAGGATATGCGTTTCAACCGTCGGCATCTCGTTCATGCGGACGATGGGATAGGTGTCGAAATTACATTCCTGAACGATACCGTCCTTGAGCGTGACGGCGCCGTGGAGTGCGGCCGACAGACCAAAGCCTATACCGCCTTCCATCTGGGCCGCGATCTGGTCGGGCGAGATGGCGATGCCGCAATCGACCACGGCGACGACCCGGCGTATGACCGGCCTCCCTTCGTCCAACCTCACTTCGGCAACCTGGCCGACGACCGTGCCGAAACATTCGTGAATGGCCATGCCGCGCGCCCATCCGCTTTCGAGCGGCATGCCCCAATCCGCTTTGCTGCATAGCATTTCGAGCACGGCCTCATGCCGCTTCGCCGTCGCTTTTCGATACATGGCGCGGCGATAATCCGCCGGATCGCGCTCGGCCTTTCGGGCGAGTTGATCGACGATATGCTCCATCACCATAGCATTATAGGAATGGCCGACCGATCGCCAGAAGGCGACCGGCACCGGGCAGGAAGGCGCGAAAACCTTGCCGTCGATACTCTCCGCCGATGCCAGATAGGGTGACTCGGCAATGCCCTCCACGGTCGGTCCGGTGATGAACGGGATCAACGATTGCGCGACGACATGGTGGCGCCAGCGCTTGGGAAATCCATCCCGATCAAGTTCCGCGGAGACGCGATGATGCGCCATCGGGCGATAATATCCCGCCGCCATCTCATCCTCCCGTGTCCAGATCAGTTTGACGGGCCGCCCGTTCGTTCGCTTTGCGATCCGCACGCATTCGACGAGATAGTCGGATGTCATGATTCCCCGCCGCCCGAATGATCCGCCCGCGGGTATCACATCGATATCGACGCGGCCGGGTATGGTGATGGCTGCGCGTGCGGCATGCACCTGATCGACTGTTGGCAGATGAGAGCCGGAGATGATCTTGACGTCCCAACCATCAACTTGCGCGACGCAATCCAGCGTCTCCATCGGCGCATGTGCCAGATAGGGGAAATCGAATGTGAATTCGATCGCGTCCCGCCCAAATGCAATTTGAGGGTCTTCCCCCTTGCTATGAAAATCGCTCGGCTCGACATCCGAACGCCCGGCAGCGATGTCATGATAATGGCGCACCAGATCGGGCGTGGAACGTTTTTCAGCGGCGCTGTCGTCCCATATGATCCGAAGCGCATCCCGCCCCCGCCGTGCGGCGATGGTGTTTTCCGCAACGACGGCGATGCCGCTTTCGATTGCAAAGACATCGACGACTCCCTTCACCGTGCGCGCATCGGCGGCATCGAACTTGGCAAGCGTACCGCCGAAGCGCGGACTATGGGCAACTATCGCGACCAGCATGTCGGGCAATTGGACGTCCTGAGTATAGATCTGGCGGCCGTTGCTTTTCGGCAGGCTATCCTTGCGGCGGACGCGATCCGTGCCGATCAGCCTATAGTCCTTGGGCTCCTTGAGAGCGGGCTGCTGCGGTGGCGTCTGGCGCGAGGCCTCCACAAGCAGATCCGCAAAGCTGGCGGATCGCCCCGACCGGACATGGGAGACCAGGCCGTCGCGTACTGCGATCGACTGGGGCGGCACATTCCAACGGTGCGCTGCCGCCGCAACGAACATGGCGCGCGCCGCTGCGCCTGCATTTCGCATCGTATCCCAGTTGCTCGCCGTCGCCGTCGATCCAGCCGTCATCTGCGTGCCGTAAACGCGAAAATTGGACGGTGCCGTCATAACGCGCACCTTATCCCAATCGGCGTCCATTTCTTCGGCGATCATCGCGGCCAAGCCGGCGTGGATGCCCTGCCCCAATTCCTGCTGCTTGTTGACGACCGTCACCCAGCCTTCGGCGTCGATCCGGATGAACGATCCGAAGGCGTTGGGTTCCGGATCACTTCCACCCGCTTGCAAAATCGCGCCTGCCACCTGCATGGGGTGCGTCGCGGCATAGCCGACGACCAATGCGCCGCCAATCAGAGAGCCGCCCAGGATCATCCTGCGACGAGACATCTGGATGGAGCGCGCGGCTTTGGGGGCGTCTGTCACAAGCCATTTCCTGTCTGCAAAGGGGCTATGCCGGGCATTGGCCACCGGTATCGAGCCACGCCGCTATCAGCGCGCCGAACTGCGCCTGCGCACCCGGCGCTGGCGTGCGTTCTCCGCCTGGATGCCAGGCCCAACCGACCAGTTCGTCCTGTGTCATGTGGTGAAGCAATTGCGCGCGGGTCATGTGGGCACGCGCCGGGTCCAGTATCTGTCGGCAAATCTGGCCAAGCGTCTTGCCTTGCCAGGCCATTTCAACGGGCGCGAGTTTCCATTTCGGGTTGCCCGGCACGCCGGACGGCGTGAAATTGGCGTCATGATGACATGTCGAACAGCGAAGCGTTGCTACACCGCCGCCGTCCGTCCCGCGCGTCACCAAGGGCCGATGCGGGCGCATTGCGTCCGTCTGCGTCGGCCTGTCGGTGCGGGGGTGGCAGTTCACGCAGCGGGGATGCTGGATCACCCTGCCCGCTTCGGTGAACAAAGCAACGGACCGGGCTTTGCGATCGGCTATGGTCGCAAACGCCGCCGCCGGGCGCAGGGGAGCGAAGGTAACAGGCGAAAGATCAGCAGGAAGCGATTGGCTTTCCGGCAATGATCGGGGCCACAGCGCAATCGTGCCCGTCACGATGACCGCCATCATCAGAAGCGCCAATAGCCCAACACAGCCCAACCGCCATCGCGATGTCCGCCGGCGCGTCACGACTTGCTCGCCCCGACAGCCGCCGCAGCATCGTGAATCGCGGCACGAATGCGATTATAGGTCGCGCAACGGCAAAGATTGCCGCTCACCGCGATGTCGATATCGCCATCGGTGGGAGCAGGGATGGCACGCAACATCGCGATCGCGCTCATGACCTGACCGGATTGACAAAAACCACATTGCGGCACGTCGCGGGCGACCCAGGCATCCTGTATCGCCCGCGCCTCGACGCCTTCCACCGCTTCGATCGTCACGATCTGTGCTGAGGCCACAGCCTCCAGCGGCAGGGTGCAGGATCGCATAGGTTGGCCATCGACATGCACCGTACAGACACCGCATTGCGCAATGCCGCAGCCATATTTGGTGCCTGTCAGCTTGAGCGTATCGCGCAGAACCCACAGAAGCGGAGTCTGGCCGTCATCCTCCACATCATGGACCTGGCCGTTGACCGAAAGGGAGTATGGCATCGCGCTAAGCCTTTGAAACCCGGATCATGGGAAGAGAGTAGGATGATCGATTAGACCGCAGAAGGCCGATAGCTACGCAAAACATGCCTGATCCTCCATTTGGCGTGCCATGGGCAATCTGCCGCGTAGCGCATCGATCTCTGCCTGTCGCAAACGCAGATATTCGGTTCTGATGGTCGAATAAGGATCGTCGGCTCCGTCCAGCAGTTTCCGCGTGGTCTCATCCGATTCGGCCCGTTCGTCCACCAGACGGAGGACCGTCGTTGGAATGACGAATGCCGGGTCGTTCAAGGGCTGCCCTACCGCGAAGGGCAGCACCGAAAGATCAATCAGGCGACCCGCAAGGTCGCGAAGCGTGGTCGGTCCCATCAGCGGCAAATACATATATGGTCCCGACTTTACGCCATAAAAGCCCAGGGTATAGGCAAAGCCATTATTGCGATGCGGAAGATTGAAGGGGCGGCGTTTGGCGATGTCGAAAAGCCCGGCGGCGCCGATCGTCGAATTGATCGAAAAACGCCCCAATGTCTCGACACTTTTGCCGACCTTGAATTGCAGAAGATAGTTGAGAAAAACGACCGGCTCCTGAAGATTGCCCAGAAAGTTGCGCAGACCGCTGCGAACCGGCGCAGGCACTGTGCGTTGATAGGCCAACGCGACAGGCCGCGTGACCGCGCCATCGACAGATTGGACGATCGCGAAACTTTCCGCATTCAACGCGCGCAATGGATCGATGCGCTCGGATTGCCCACGCCCGGTCACGACAATGGCGCCGTCTTCGGGCGGTTCTGTCTCGGTCGCCACCTCAGGCTCGATCGACAGGGTCTGTACGACGGCTTCCGGGGGCCGGTAGCCTTGTTCATGACCCGCGATCAAAGCATTCTCCGACGGCATGCCGACGAACGGCAAAGCCAGGATCAGGGCGGAGATGGTCATGCCTCCGTCCCTTCGACAAAGCGGTGTGGGTGGCGCGACCGACGGCGGCAGATGCGATACACGGATGCAGGGGGTAGATTGGCGAACGTATGGCCGACAAATGTGGCCTTCAGACCCAGGCGGTCGAGTACCGGGCGCGGGACCGAACAGCGCAAGCCGTAAGTGAACTGATAAAAGACGCCATCCCCATGCAGATGGGCGAACGCACCGTCCATGATGGCGAAAATCTGTCTGACGGTCATCGACAGCAAAGGCAGGCCGCTGATGACCACTCCGGCCGAGGCACCGTCGAACAACGCCACATTCCGCAGCCGGGTTGCGTCCATCCGGAGCGTCCGCGCGCGCGGGAAGTCCACGGAGAGTTTTGCAACGAAATCGGCCCCATATTCGATCAAGGCCAGCTTTTCCTGGGCAACGCCCTTGGCAACCATGGCGCGGGTGAAGGCTCCGGTTCCGGGACCAAGTTCGATGATCGGTCCTGCTGCAGGCGATATTTCAGATAGCATCAGCGCGGACAGGGCACGACCGGAAGGGGCCACCGCCGCGACCCGCAACGGCTCCGCCAGCCAGGCGCGAAAGGAATGGCAGGCTTCGGCGGTGCGGCTGGTCAAGGCAATGTCCCCCGCAGACAAAGTTGCGCGCTGAGCCATAGCCAGGCGAAACGGCATTGCGCGTGCGCGATCAGGAGCGCGCCGACGGGATCGGGCATGGCGCGCCTCAGAACCGGTAGGATAGTGCGAGGGCGGCCATCGGCTGCAGGCGGCGTCCCTCATCGGTGATCGGGCTATCGGCAATATCGCCCACAAGATAGTTGACACCCGCGCGGGCCATCACGCCAAACCGCGGGCTGAACCAATAGCCTGCGGACATGCCCCCGCCAATGTCACGGAAGCCCGCCCCGGGCCGATACAGGTCAAGCCCGCTGGCCGTCGCACCAGCGCGATCGACACCGAAATAGGTGCGCGCATAGTCCGCATTGGTCCAACTGGATTGTGCGTCCACCGAAAGGAAGAAATCGGTGGTGCGAACGGCGGCATAGCTGGCACTGGCCGTCACGATCAGCCCGTTGTGGGTATTGGACACATCATGCGCGAGCGACAGTTCGACCTGGACCGAACCCTGGCCATAGCGCTCGCCACCGAACCGATAGCCGACGAATGCGCCCGCTTCGACCGCCATGTCTATTTCCGGCAACCGGCCAACCGCGCCGTCGGCGTCGTTCCGCCCCAGCCGGGGACCGATCAGTGGTCCCGCCGAAAGGCGCGGATCGGATGCCAGATCGACACGGGCACGCAGCCCGCGAAACTCCATCGTGACGTCGCCCCAGCGCACATCTCCCAGCACGAATGGCACTGCGCGCATATCCTGCGCACCGTCAAATTCAGGCACGATGCCAGCACCGACGGCGACCATGCCATGGGGCGAGCCGTCGGTCGGCACCACTTGGGCCGACGCTGTCGGAACGGCGAGAGCCATGGTGCGAAGAAACAGGATCGGTGGAATATAGCGCATCATCGACTATCCTTGGCGAAAAGTTGGGTTTTGACCGAAGTCTGGGGTGGCCACCGAAGACATCCTGCTTTTGCAGGACTGACCTTCGGTGGCCCCGGATGCCGCATCGAGGGGGGAGGGGGAGACGGCAGCATCCGTTGGCTTTTGAGAGGCGGGATGCATCCCAACCCCTGTTCTTTCTGGTCATGTCGACCACTGGCCCAATCTCTAGATCGACCTGCGGGGCATCGGAATGCCGGAAACCGCAATAAAATTGCCTATTCGTGCAACCTGGCAGCCCACTCGGTGGCACTGCCCAGAGAATTGGGGCGGCTCGTCCTGACGGATGACATCCCCAAGGAGGTAGTCGATATCCGCCAATGCACGAGAGTTATGGTCACGCGCGAAACTATGTCGGAAATGGGTCGGTTGCCCGATCCTATGGTTGCAGCATTTGAAAGACCGCGTCTTTCGGAGGGTTGCGCGCGGCCATGATTTATAGTCGCGCCCGGTCAGGCCGCTACGGGGATCATCGCGCCTAGGCGATCAGGCTGTTCGCACTGACGGTCGGATCATGACTTTACCGCATGGAATATGGCGTCTGGTTCGCATTGACCGGGGGCATTGCTATTGACGGTTTTACCGGTTGGTTCGACACGATAATGGCGTTTTTCTTCTACCTGCCGAACCTGTTGGTTGCGGAACTGTTCATCCGGTCGTGTCGCCATGACCGCGGTGCGATGGCCAGCATGGCAACGACCGCTATATTGCTGCTCGCCAGCAGCTTCATCCTGTTGGCGACCTGGCGCTTCACCGCGCTCAATTGGGGACCGAAGATGATGATCGGCATGGGGCATTTATTTTCATGATCGAAGATGTGCCGGAAGGAGCGGCTTGCACCGATAGAAGGCGCAAAGAAGTGCGTGCGCATGATAGACCATCAGCGCAATAGAGATGGCCTTCGATAGCCCCTCCCCGATCATGGCGAAGCCGAACTCGATCGCGCAAGAGACGGAAAGCGGGAGCGGCTATCCGTCGAACCGTCGTCGCTTCCTGCTGCTTGTGTCGCTGTTTCTGATCAGTGCCTTTGCGCAGATCGATCGCGTCCTCCCTTTCATCCTGCTGGAGTCCATCAAGGCGGATCTATCGTTGAGCGACACCCAGGTCGGCTTGTTGACCGGCGTCGCATTTGCCGTCTGCTATGCCCTGTTATCCTTGCCCTTTGCCTATCTGTCGGATCGCGGGTCACCGCGCGCGATATTGGTGCTATGCACCCTCGTCTGGAGCGTCATGACGGCAATGGGCGGTCTGGCTGCAAGCTTCATGCTCCTCGCCATGACGCGCTTTGGGGTAGCGATCGGCGAAGCCGGGGCTGTGCCATCCGGCCATGCCCTGATCGCCCGCAAGGTAAGCCCGATGCATCGTGGCGTCGCGATCGGCGTCTTTTCCCTGGGCATGCCGATCGGGACGATGGCTGGCTTCGGCCTTGGTGGGGCGATCAACGATATGTTCGGCTGGCGCGCCGCGCTCATGGGCGCCGGCATGATGGGATGCCTGATCGGCATTTTCGCGCTGCTGGCCATCGGCCCGACACCGCCGCGACGACCCCAAAGAGGGGCGGACACGCAGTCCTTTGTCGGGGCAAGCATGCAATTGCTGGCGTCCCCGCCGTTTCGCTGGCTGGTCGTCGGTGCTGTGACGCTTGGCTTTGCGGCCACCCCCTTCTATGCTTTTGCAACGCCGTTCCTGATCCGCACCCATGGCTATAGCGCCAGCGAGGCCGGGCTGGCCTTCGGCGTGCTTCAGGGCATATCGGGTGTTGCCGGAACGCTGCTGGGCGGACGCGGCTTCGACCGCGTCGCCCGCCATAAATCCAGTGCCATGCTCGCTGCACCGGCCATCCTCTTCATCATCGCGGCGGTTACCACGACGATGGCATTGTTCGTCCCGGTCGGCTGGCTGTGCATCGTCCTGCTCCTGCCGGCCATGTTCGCCTTTGCTTTCACGCTGCCTTACGCCTTTGGCAGCGCGCATCTGGTGGCTGGCCGAGGCCGCGAAGCCATGGCATCCAGCCTTGGCATGATCGGTTCCAGCCTGGTCGGACCTGCCATCGGCCCATTATTGGTAGGCGTCATCAGCGACGCCGCGAGCGCCGCGCATGTCGCAAATGGCCTGGGGCTGGGCCTGTTGGTCGTGCCAGTCGCCACAGTGTTGACGGCGACAGCCTATCTGATCGCAAATCGCCGCATTCATGACTGGTTTCAGGCATCAGTCGTTCCAGAGCATCGGCGTGGTTAGCGGACAGCATCGCGTGCCGCCCGATTGAAGGTGATCGTGCGCCCCAGCAAAGGCGACCCCATATAGCCGCGCAATTCCATCTTCTCGCCGATGATCGTGACGCGGGCGGAATAGGTCCGGCCCGACGTGCCGTCATATAATGTGCCGCCCTCGAAACGCCGATTGCCGGCATTCCATTTAAGATTGTTCAGGATCGTGATCCCCTCAAGCGACCGTGCCCTCAATTTGGCATCGGGGTTGCGGACGTCGCGTTTGAATGTCTTGCCATCTGCTTCGACAGCGCGGCGGCCATAGATCAGCCGTCCCGCATAATTGCCGCCGCCCGCGTCGAACATATCGATCTTCATGCTGCCATCTTCCGCTTGCCACAACCCCTTGATCGCTGCGGGTTGGGCGACCTGTGAGAAAACGGGCGACATGGCCACCATTTGCGCGGCAAAGACCGTGACCAAGGGCATTCCGAACCTATTGAACATTGTCGTTTTCCTGTACCATAGGGATAGGGGGAATATGGCGCGACCTGGCAACGGACCCTGGGCTGTTCTCCGCCAGCGATAAGAGGCCGACATCGTCCACCGCTTCAGGCTCATAGCTGACGGACGTCAGCGCCTCGGATATGTCCCACAGATGAGCGACCGATGCCTCGTCCAAGGCCTGGGGCGGCACTTTGGCCAAAGCGGGCTGCCCGCGTGTTTCCCCCATCCTGTTCGGACCATAATAGGCACCACCCTTGGCTTGTGGGGATGTTGCCGCGAACAACAAAGGTAGAGCGCCTTGTGCGGCGGGTTGAAACAGGAATGGCAAGACCGATCGGGCGAGGCCGGGCACACTCCAGCGTCCAGGTCCATTGTGCAACAAACCGGTGCGAGATACGCCGGGGTGGGCGGCAATGCTGGTCACGTTCCAGCCATGAGTCCAACTGCGATGCTGCAACTCCAGCGCAAACATCAGGCAGGCCAGCTTGGACTGGCTGTAGGCCACCATGGGCCTATATGTCTGCTGTCCCTGCAAATTGTCGAAGTCGATCTCCCCGCTACGCGCCGCGACGCTCGATACGGAGATGATGCGTGTCGCCTGGCCCTTTCGCAACAACGGCATAAGATGTCCGGTCAGGGCGAAGTGGCCAAGATAGTTGGTGCCCATCTGCAATTCGAAGCCATCGGCGGTCACCATATGCCGAGGCGGAACCATGACGCCGGCATTGTTGACGAGCAGGTCCAGACTATCCCTTTCACGCGCAAGCCGACGACCAAAGTCCGCAATCGATGCAAGGCTTGCCAGATCCAGCCGTTCGAAGCGGATCGCTGCGTCCGGCACATGACTGGCGATCCGTTCGATCGCAGCCGCGCCCTTGGCCAGATCGCGTCCCGCGAGAATTACCTCTGCACCGGCCTTTACCAGTGCATATGCTGTTTCATATCCCAGGCCACCCGTACCGGTGACGACAGCCACCCGGCCTTGCTGCGGAGGGATGTCGGACGCTGTCCAACCTGTCATGGAGCCTGCCTTTCAAAAGGGCCGATGTCGGCATCTTGAAAAGCAGGATAGGGGACAGACCGCAAAGCTCCATGCCGGATAGAGGGGAAAACTTGCCTGATCCTAGCGCGATCCGGCGGCCAGCAACGCCTTGTAATTCAACACATCGCGCTTGGGCGCGACGCCAAATGTCCGGGCATATTCCCGACTGAATTGCGAGGCGCTCTCATATCCCACTTGATAGGCCGCTTCCGATACATTGATCGCGTCGCTGACCATCAGGCGTCTTGCTTCCAACAGGCGCAATTGCTTCTGAAACTGCACGGGCGTCATCGACGTCATCGTCTTGAAATGCTGATGGAAGGACGAGAGGCTCATCCGCGCGGCGTCCGCCAATTGTTCGACCCGCAATGTCTGGTTGAAATTCTGACGTAGCAGGTAGATTGCCCTGGCGACCCGCTCGGTATGGGTTTCGGGCAGCGCCAGCTTCGCCAGTTCGCTGCCATAGGCACCCGTCAGCAGCAAATAGCATAGCTCCCGCATGGTCGAGGGGTATAGAACGGCGGCGGCTTCAGGCGTCTGCGCCAGTCTGACGAAGCGCAGCACGCACTCGCTCAGCATCATATCGACCTTGCCCACGAAGACGCATGCGCTAGACGCACCATCGGGCCGTGGCGGTGCGGCGAGTTGCTGCATCACCTCCCGCAGCATGGCGACGTCAAGCTCGATATTGACGCCGACGAACGGGTCATCCTCGGTCGCGCCGACCATCCATCCCGTTGCGGGCAATTCAATGCTGACGACCAGACATTCCATCTGCGCATAGCGAAGCGCGGTTTCGCCAAAGAGGATTTCCTTGGTACCTTGCAGGACAACGCAAAGCGATGGCCGGTACATCCGGCGGATCGGCATGATGTCTTGAAAG
This sequence comes from Sphingobium sp. KKT206, assembly GCF_055640555.1. NCBI lineage: Bacteria > Pseudomonadati > Pseudomonadota > Alphaproteobacteria > Sphingomonadales > Sphingobiaceae > Sphingobium > Sphingobium sp. KKT206. Next base: position 3,043,187 of record NZ_CM145764.1, on the reverse strand, counting down.
GCGCGCATGATATGGACGCCATCCATAGACGTCTGAAAATGCCCCTGGCCGCCGCCCTTGGCGTCGATAAATTCGTTCACCGCTGCGAGCAGCGGGGCGGCCGCAGCCGTGGCGGCGCCGATAGATGGCGCTTCTGGATGAGGTTCCGCTACGGCCGATTTCGCCGCATTTGGAGGAAAAGGCAAGATTTTCGCGGTATCCGGCATTCTGGTCATCCTATGATCCCTGTAGCTTGACGGGGCCGCATCAAGTCAGAAACATCTAAAATTCTGGTCTGGTTGACAGTATTTCAAATTAACACGCGTAGTATAAATTTAATTTCATATTAAATTCAATGTAAATTTTACAAAATCATCTAATCTACTGGTTCTATAAAAATCAGACGTGATTAATTAATATAGTCTATCTGTAATTTATATATCTAATCACCGAAAATATCAACAACGGAGCCGAAACTACAGCAACGGATACTGTTTGGCTATTGCCGGGTCAGACACGGCAGCTCCAACGGTGGATCGCCCATCATGCCGCCCCCTGTTCGGAAACGGCGTAGTCCATCGCCCTGAGGTCGCCGAGCAGCGTCGGGCCGATCGGTTCCCACCCCAGTTGCTCACGGGTCCAGTCGCTCGACGCCGACTTGTCGAGCCCGATGAATATCGACAACCACCCAAAATGCGTCTCTGCTTCGGCGGCAGAAAGCGACACCGCCGGCAGGCCAAGCCCCGCCGCAACTGCCTCGGCGATATGCCGGAACATAACCCCTTCCTCCGCCACCGCATGGTAGCGGGCACCCATTCTGCCCGCTTCAAGAACCCGCACATACAGCCTTGCGACATCGGTGACATGCGCCGCCGACCAACAGTCGTTCCCTTTGCCGAGATAGCCAACCGATCCCGCCTTGCGTGCATGTTCGACATAGGGGGTGATCAAACCCTGTTTGACGGTGTCATGCACTTGGGGAAGCCGCACGACGCGAACGTCCACGCCCGATTGCAACAGGGCATGGCCGGCCAGTTCGCTGGCAACGCGCGGAATGGGGTAATCGGCGTTGAAAATATGCTCGACGGCGGGCCGGCCTTCGCCGACATCCCCCATTCCAGTAGCGGACGTGATGACCAACGGCCGCCGAGAGCCGCGCAGGACCGAACCCATGGCCAGAATCGCCGCGCGATCCTTCTCACAATTGGCGGCATAAGTCGTAAAATCATGGTCAAAGGCGGTATGAATCACCGCATCGACGTGATCGGCCGCTGCGCGCAGGCTGTCCAGGTCTTCGATCGTACCACGATGCACGTCCGCCCCGGCTGCGGCCAGTTTGCGCGCGCCGCTCTCGGACCGAGTCAGGCCCAGCACCTGATGCCCTGCCGATTGCAGTTCTGTGAGGATAAGCGAACCGACAAATCCGGTCGCGCCGGTCAGAAAAATACGCATGGCAGCGTCTCCATTATTGTTCGACTGCCGCTATTCCGCCACCATCAATCCTGTTAAAGTAGTGACCTTATCAGGGTATAAATTATAACAGGATGCCTATGCCTGACCAGAGCGGCAATCCCCTCGGCACATTCCTGCGCGACCGCCGGTCGAGAATGGACCCGGCTGCGTTCGGCTTTGGCGGTGGACGACGGCGGACGCCTGGACTGCGGCGCGAGGAAGTGGCGCAGCGCGCCAACATATCACCCACCTGGTACACCTGGCTTGAGCAAGGACGCGGTGGCGCACCGTCTGCCGATGTGCTCAACCGCCTTGCCGCCGGGCTTATGCTCACCGAACCGGAACGCGAGCATCTGTTCATCCTCGGCCTTGGGCGCGCACCAGTGGCGCGCTATGCCGCCTGCGACGATGTCACGCCGCGGCTTCAGCGCGTGCTTGATGCGCTGCCGCTGAGCCCCGCCATCATCAAGACGGCGACCTGGGATGTCGTCGCCTGGAACAGGGCGGCGGCGACGCTGCTGACCGACTATGCCAAGCTCCCGCGCGAAGAACGCAACGTACTGCGCCTCATCTTCACCAATCCTCGCACGCGGGCGGCGCAGGCGGACTGGTTAAATGTCGCGCGCTATGTCGTGGGCGCCTTTCGCGCCGACGCCGCGCGCGCCGGAGCAGGGGTCGAAATCCAGCAGCTGGTCGATGAATTGTCGAGCGCCAGCCCGGAATTTGCAGCATTGTGGCGCGAGAATGACGTCATAGGCCATGCTGACGGGTTCAAGCGTTTGCGCCATCCCGAACATGGTCTGATCGAACTGGAATTTTCCGTTTTTGCCGTCGATGGTCGCCCGGACCTGGGCATGCTCGTCTATAACCCCGCGTCGCGCGAATCCGCCCGCCGTGTTGAAGCGCTCATGGCTCAGGCGACAGGCTAAATTGTAGGGGCGCTGAATCGGGAGCATCCCCTGTCGGTTCGGTTTTCGTGACTATCTCCCGACCTGCCCTGAAACCATGCTGCGGCGGTAGTCTGTTCGTCCGTCACGCTTGCCTGATCCTCCGAATGTGCCGGTCGCCGTTGGCGCAAGGGCCGCGTGCCAGAATGCGCCATGGTCGCATTGGATCGTTGTGCAACTGTTATGGACAGCGGATCGACGCCGCGATCCGGCTGCTTGACGGCCAAGCCCAATGGCCAAGCGAAACACTCCGGCAATCGATGGAATTTAGGGGATAAAAATGGTGCTGCTGGGGAGGATTGAACTCCCGACCTCGTCATTACCAATGACGCGCTCTACCACTGAGCTACAGCAGCACTCTGTTTCTCATCCGCAAGCGCTCGTCGCGCTGGGAGCCGGGCCTATGGCTGCGTGCGCTGCCCTTGTCAAGGCGGGTTGCGGCGGATGATGCAATTTGCTTAGGGCGTCGGCATGGCCGAGACACAGGATGACAAAAAGGCGCGACTGGCGCAGGCGTTGCGCGACAATCTGCGCCGTCGCAAGGCGCAGGCGCGGGAGACGCCACCCGCTCCCGCGCCCGATCCCGCCAAGGATTAACCGCGCTGTAAAGGCGCGCAGGCGGCCTTGAGCCACGCCAGCGCGTCGCCCTCCAGTTGCGGCCCGACCACGTCCAGCACCTGGGCATGATAGCTGTCGATCCACGCCTGCTCTTCCGCGCTCAACATGTCGGTGGCGATCAGCGTCCGGTCGATCGGCGCGAAGGTCAGCGTTTCGAACCCCAGCATCGGCTTTTCCGCCCCCGGCACGGCGCGTTCCTCGACCAGCACCAGATTTTCGATGCGGATGCCATATGCGCCGGTCTTGTAATAGCCCGGCTCGTTGGACAGGATCATCCCCGCCTGCAACGGCTCGTCACCGCCGCCGAAGGTCGCGATCCGCTGCGGTCCTTCATGCACCGACAGGAAGCTGCCGACGCCATGGCCGGTGCCATGGGCATAATCCAGCCCCTGCGCCCACAGATATTGCCGGGCCAATATGTCGAGCTGGCCGCCGCGCGTTCCCACCGGGAACACGGCCCGCACCAGCGCGACATGGCCCTTCAACACCAGCGTAAACCGCTCCTGCATCTCGCGGGTCGGCGTGCCGATCGCCAGCGTACGGGTGACGTCGGTGGTGCCGTCGCGATATTGGCCGCCCGAATCGACCAGATAGAGCGTGCCACTCTCGATCGGGCGGTTGGTCTTGTCCTCCACCCGATAATGAACCACCGCGCCATTCGGTCCCGCGCCGCTGATCGTGTCGAACGACAGATCTTCGAGCAGGCCGGTCTCCTTGCGGAAGGCTTCCAGCCGGTCGGCGGCGGACATTTCAGTCAGGCCACCCTTGGGCGCTTCGACCGACACCCAATGGAGGAAGCGGCTGAGCGCCGCCCCATCGCGCGCCTGCGCGGCCTTGTGCCCGGCAATCTCGACGTCGTTCTTGATCGCCTTGGGCAGCACTGCCGGGTCGCGCAGCGGCAGCACGGTCGCGCCGCCCTGTTCCAGCGCGTCGAAGATCGCCGCCACCGCCCGTTCGGGGTCGGCGACCACCGTCTTTCCGGCAAAATCCTGCAGCGCGGCGGCGAAGTTCACACCATCGCTGACCCGCACGGCGTTACCCAGATGCTGGGCGACGTTCTCGTCCATCTTTTCCGGCGCGACATAGAGGTCGGCGGTCGCATCGGCATGGATGATGGCATAGGCGAGCGCTACGGGCGTGCGATCGACATCCTTGCCGCGGATGTTGAAGGCCCAGGCGATCGAATCGAGCGCGGACAGCACGGCGGCATCCGCGCCCGTCTCCACCAGCCAGTCGGCGATCGCCTGTCGTTTGTCGGCGGCGCTACGCCCGGCGAAGCGGTCCTCATGCACCACCAGCCGTGCGGCGCTGGGCGCGGGGCGGTCGGGCCAGACCGCGTCGATCGGGTTGGTGTCGACTGCGACCAAGGTCGCCCCCTTCTTCGCCAGTGCTGCGCTCGCCGCCTTCACCCAAGCGCTGGTATGCAGCCAGGGGTCATAACCGATCCGGCCGCCGCTGGGGGCATGGATGCCCAGCCAGTCGGCGATCGAGGTCTGCGGCACGCTTTCATAGGCCCAATGCGCCCCGTCCACCTGCTCGCGCACCTGCAAGGTATAGCGGCCGTCAGTGAAGATCGCCGCCTGCTCCGGCAGCACCACCGCGCTGCCCGCCGACCCCTGAAACCCCGTCAGCCAGGCGAGCCGCTGCGCATAGGCGCCGACATATTCGCTCATATGTTCATCGGTTAGCGGTACGACGAAGCCGTCGAGCGACACGCGCACCAACTGCGCGCGCAGCGCCTTCAGCCGGTCTTCATAGGTGGACATTCATGCTTCCTTGTCTATCGGCCCTTGCGCAGGCCGCAAAGGCGACAACATAAGCAGGCAAAGGCGCTTATGCCAGCGCCGCCGACCCGATCAAAACGACCCGATCATATATGGACACTGAATGACCGATCTTTCCCAGCCGCCCGTTGCCGCCCGCCGTCCGCACAGCTTCACCCATCATGGCATCACCCTGACCGATGATTATGCCTGGCTGCGCGACCCTGGCTACCCGGAGGTAACGGACAGCCAAGTGCTGGACTATCTGGCGGAAGAAAACCGTTATTTCGAAGCGGCGATGGCCCCGCACAAAGCGCTGACCGACACATTGTTCGCCGAGATGAAGGGGCGGATCAAGGAAGACGACCAGTCGGTGCCGCAGAAGGATGGCGACTATATCTATTGGCGCGCTTTCGAAATCGGCGCGCAATATCGCAAATGGTATCGCAAGCCTGTGGCGGGCGGGCCGGATCAGCTGATCCTGGACGAAACCGCGCTGGCGCAGGGGCATGACTATTTCCGGCTGGGCGCGATGTCGGTCAGCCCCGATGGCCGCTATCTCGCCTATGCGATCGACACCAACGGCTCCGAACGGTTCGAGGCGCGGATCAAGGATCTGCTGAGCGGCGAGATCCTGCCCGAAATCATCCCCGATACGTTGTCATCTTTGGTGTGGACCAGCGACAGCAAGGGGCTGCTCTACGGCATCGCCAATGATAATTGGCGCACGGACAATACGCGGCTCCACTGGCTGGGCCAGAGCGTCGCGAGCGACGTCGAACTTTTCCATGAGGATGATGAAGGCTTCCGCGTCTCCGTCGGCCTGACCTCCTCGGAAAAATGGATCGTCATCGCCACCGGCGACCATGTGACGACCGAAGCCTGGCTGATCCCCGCCGACAATCCGCTGGCCGACCCGATCCTGGTCGCGCCGCGCCAGCCGGGTCGCGAATATGATGTCGATGAGCATGAGGGCCGCCTCTATATCCGCGCCAACGATGCCCACCCCAATTTCCGGTTGGTGACGGCCTCGCTCGACGCGCCCGACCAATGGACGCAGGTGATCGCGCCCGACGATCATTTCTACCTGACCGACTTCACCCTGTTCCAGCGTTTCTACGTCACCGAGGGGCGGCAGGACGGGCTCGACCAGATCGAACTGCGCGATTACGCTACCCATACGCCAAAGCGCATCCCCTTCCCCGAAGCCAGCTATTGCGCGGGGTTGGACGATAATCCCGAATATGATGTGACGAAGCTGCGCATCGGCTATGAATCGATGGTCACGCCCGACACCATCTATGACTATCATCTCGACGACGGACGGCTCGAAGAGTTGAAGGTACAGGCCATCCCATCGGGCTATGACGCCAGTCGCTACACGACCGAACGGCTGATGATCCCGGCGCGCGACGGCACCGCGATTCCCGTGTCGATCGTCTACCCCAAGGATCTGCCCCGCGACGGCAGCGCGCCGCTGCATCTCTACGGCTATGGCGCCTATGGGCTGGCGATGGAGCCGGGCTTTTCGACTGGGCGGCTGTCGCTGCTGGATCGCGGCATGGTGTTCGCGCTCGCGCATATTCGCGGCGGCGATGACCTCGGCCAGCAATGGTATCTCGATGGCAAGCTCGACAAGCGCACCAACACCTTCACCGATTTCGTGGACGTGGCAAAGGGGCTGATCGACTTGGGCTATACGGCAGCGGGCAAGATCGGGATTTCGGGCGGGTCTGCGGGCGGGGAGCTGATGGGCGCGGTGATCAATAGCGATCCCGACCTGTGGGGCGCGGTAGTGGCGCATGTGCCCTTCGTCGATGTGCTAAACACGATGCTGGACGAAACGCTGCCGCTGACGCCGGGCGAATGGCCCGAATGGGGCAATCCGATCGCGGACAAGGCGGCGTTCGAGACGATACTGGGCTATGATCCGTATAATAATGTGACCGCACAGGCCTATCCGCCGCTGATGGTGACGGCGGGCCTCAACGATCCGCGCGTCACCTATTGGGAACCGGCCAAATGGGTGGCCAGGCTGCGCGCCAACAAGACCGACGACAATATCCTGCTGCTCAAGACCAATATGGGCGCGGGCCATGGCGGCAAGTCGGGCCGGTTCGAGAGTTTGCATGAGACGGCAGAGGAATTTGCGTTTCTGCTGTGGCAGTTGGGGTTAGCATCCTAACTCCCCTCCCTTCAGCGGAGGGGCAGGGGGGGGGGCGTGCCCCCTGTGCTGCCCGTGATTGATAGCCCCCACCCCAACCCCTCCCCTGAAGGGGAGGGGCTTTGAAACTCGGAACCCAGACCATGCCATCATCCTACAGCTGCCAGATCACCGCCACCCCCGACGACATCGACATCCTCGGCCATGTGAACAATGCGGTCTGGGTCCAGTGGATGGAGCGGGTGTCGGTCGACCATTGGAACCGCGACGCCGACCCGGCGCATGTCGATGCTTATATCTGGGTCGTGACCCGGCATGAGATCGACTATCGCGGCAATGTGACGGCGGGCGAAAGCGTCACCGCGAGCACCTGGATCCCAGAGGCACCCCGCGGCGCGCGGTTCGACCGGATGATGGAATTTGTGGGGGCCGACGGCAAGGTGAAGGTGGCGGCCAAATCCACTTGGGCGATCATCGACAAAGCCACCGGCCGCATCCTGCGCGTGCCGCCGGAGGTGGCGGCGAACTTCGTGGATTGAGGCCGTGACGCACGAGGCATAGAACTGTTCCCCGGCGGAGGCCGGGGCCCAGGGCGACTTGGCACCGCGCCTGGGGCTTCTGGACTCCGGCCTACGCCGGAGAACAGGTCAGGGCGACGGCACCACCACCTCGAACACATCGCCAATTCCCGACTCCTCACCGGGCAGTGCTTCCCGCTCGCTCGCCTGCCGGTTCCACATCAGCGCGTAGAGGCCATCGGCGCGCACCAGATCGGCATGGCGGCCGCGTTCGACGATGCGGCCCTGGTCGAGCACGATAATCTCTTCGGCATCGACCACGGTGGACAGGCGGTGGGCGACCACCAGCGTCGTGCGCTTGCGACTGATGTCGCGCAGCACCGTCTGAATCTCGGTTTCGGTGCGGCTGTCGAGCGCGCTGGTCGCTTCGTCCAGCACCAGCAAGGGCGGGTCCTTGAGCAATGTCCGCGCAATCGCCACGCGCTGCTTTTCCCCGCCCGACAGCTTGAGGCCACGCTCGCCGACGCGGGTGTCATAGCCTTTGGGGAGGCTGAGGATGAAGTCGTGGATCGACGCGGCCTTGGCGGCGGCTTCGATTTCGGCTTGCGATGCGCCTTCGCGGCCATAGCCGATATTATAGCCGACCGTGTCGTTGAACAGAACCATGTCCTGTGGCACGATGCCGATCGCGGCACGCAGCGAGGCCTGGGTCACCTTGGCGATATCCTGCCCGTCGATCGTCACCTGGCCCGACTGGATATCGTAGAAGCGGAACAGGATGCGCGCGATGGTGGACTTGCCCGCGCCCGAAGGCCCGACGATCGCCAGCGTATGCCCGGCGGGCACCTCGAAACTCACGTCATGCAAAATCTCGCGTTCTGGATCATAGCCGAAGCGGACATGATCGAACCGCACCGCGCCGCCCGGTGCCCGTAGCACCGTCGCGTCCGGCGCATCGGCGACCTCGGCCTGGGTGTCGATCAGTTGATACATCGCCTCCATGTCGATCAGCCCCTGGCGGATGGTGCGATAGACCATGCCGAGCAGGTCGAGCGGGCGGAACAGCTGGGCGAGCAGCGTATTGACCAGCACGACGTCGCCGGTGGTGAACTGGCCGACGCTCCAGCCCCACACGCTATAGGCCATCGCGCCCGCCATCATCAGGTTGGTGATCAGCGACTGGCCGACATTGAGCCAGGCGAGGCTGTTCTCGCTCTTGATCGCGGCTTTGGCATAGCGGCGCATCGCCCCGCTATAACGGTCGGCCTCGCGCTGTTCCGCGCCGAAATATTTGACCGTTTCGAAATTGAGCAGGCTGTCGACTGCATGGGCGACCGCGCTGGTGTCCATGTCCACCATGTCGCGGCGCAGCTGGTTGCGCCATTCGGTGACGGTACGGGTGAACCAGATATAGGCGACCACCATGACGAGCGTGGCGGCGACCAGGCCCCAGCCGAACTTGAACAGGAAGATGGCGCAGACCGCGACCAGCTCGATGATGGTGGGGGCGATGTTGAACAGCAGGAAATAGAGCATCGTGTCGATGCTCTTGGTGCCGCGCTCGACGATCTTGGTGACCGCCCCGGTGCGGCGGTCGAGATGGAAGCGCAGCGACAGGCGGTGGAGATGGACGAACACGTCATCGGCCAGGCGACGGCTGGCCTCCTGCCCTACCTTCTCGAACACGGCATTGCGCAGATTGTCGAACAGGACCGCGCTGAACCGCGCACCGGCATAGACCAGCACCAGCGCGATGGCGAGGCCGACCGCCGGTTCCATGCCCGGTGCCATCCGGTCGATCACGCCCTTATAAGCAAAGGGCATGGCGATGCTGATGAGCTTGGCGAGCAGCACCAGCAGCATGGCGATGGCGACGCGGCGACGCAGCGCGGGCGCATCGACCGGCCACAAATAGGGCAGGAAGCGGCGGAAGGTCGCCCAGACGGGCGGCAAGGGAGCGGTTTCGGGCGTTTCGGGAGGCATGGGCCTGCTATGTAGGGGTTATGGCCGGGCGGTCCAGTGGCAAGGAGGGTGCGGGCTGAGGGACATGCGGTGTCGAGGCCTTAGCTTCGCACTTTTCCTGCACATTGCGATAGTATGTTGCGCCGGCCTGGTCCTATCGCAAAGTTGAGACGGAAGCATAGCAGCGGTGCCGCCAGTAGGACAGCGCGCTTGCGTCGGCGCGTCCGCCATGGCAGCTTTCGGTTCGTCTCGAACGAGCGAAGGACGGCCCGATGCAACCCTTCACCATGGCGCTGGCACCCGAACAATTGTGGCAGGCGATCAATCCGCTTTATTGGACGCAAAATGGCGGGCAGATCGGCCTCGTCAACATCACCCTGGGGCAGACGGCGCGCCCCGACATCGAACGCACGGTGCTGGACGAAGTCGGCAGCTATGGCCGCCAGATCGGCCGCATCGGTGATGCGCTCGAAATATTGATCCGCCATTTCGACACGACGGACCTGCCCCAGCCGGAACGCGACGCGCTGGCGATACTGATGGGGCAGCTGGCCGACGTGCGCAAAATCAAGGCGCGCGAGCGGGGGTAAGGGAGCGCGCGGTCAGGCGGGGGCGAGGTGCTGGCGGAACCAGTCGGCAAGGTCCGCTTCGCCCAGATCCCCGGCGGCGAACTCCAGCATGGTGCGGGTCGCGTCGCCCGCGTCGAAACTTAGGGCGATGCCGTTGAGCGCCAGAAACAAGCGCGCCAGCACCCAGCCGGTGCGCTTGTTGCCATCGACGAAGGGATGGTTGCGCACGACGCCGAAAGCATAGGCAGCGGCCAGTTGGCAGTGATCCTCCTCGCCATAAGTCCACTGGTTGAGCGGACGCGCGAGCGCGGACTCAAGCAAACCGTCATCGCGAACGCCGGTGCCGCCGCCATGTTCGGCCAGTTGGCGGTCATGAATGGCAAACGCGACGGGCTTTTCGATCCAGACCGGCTCGCGGCGCTGCTCGCCGGTTTCCACCATGTCCGCTTACTTCGCCAGCACGCGCAATATGTCGCGATCCTCGCGCATGATCTGCTCGGCCAGATCCATCTTCGATTCAAAGTCGGGATTGGCCGCGGTCAAGCGCACGCCATCGGGGGATTCGGTAACATAGAGCATATCCCCAGGCCCGACGCGCAGCTGCGCCAGCAATTCCTTGGGCAGGATGACTCCGGCGCTGTTGCCGATCTTGGTGATTTTGAGGGGCATGTTCATACGCGCGTTATAACATGGATGGCGGCGAGGGTGCAACGGCCGCGCTTCTTGTCAATATTAGCGCAATATTGTAGGTATTATGGCCATGGCACAGATGAACATCTCGCTCCCCGATGGCCTCAAAAGCTGGATAGAGGCCCGCGTCGCCGAAGGCCGCTACAGCAGCAGCAGCGATTATGTCCGCGACCTGGTTCGACGCGAGCAGGAAGCGGAGGAAAAGCTGCGCATCTTGCGTGCCGCGATCGAAGAAGGGCTCGCGTCCGGGGTTAGTGACAGGACGATCGAGGATATTATTGCCGACCGGAGGAAGCGGGACGGCATAGCCTGATGCACGTCCTGATCAGTCAGGCGGCGGATGCCGATCTGGACGCCATTCTGGACTATGGCATGACTGCCCATGGGCGGGATCGTGCGGAAGCCTATTTGCGGATGATCCATGCGACATTCGGTCGGCTGCTGGATTATCCGGCTTTGGGTATGGCGAGGCCAGACATTAAAGCGGGCATAAGAACGCTGCCCGCCGGGGAGCATCTCGTTCATTATCGGCTCGACGGCGATATCGTGCTGATCGTCCGCGTGCTGCACAAGGCGATGGACCCGGCGCGGCATTTTTGACGGGCGTGTAGCGTGCGATTGCGTGTCCGGGGCAAGTGCTATATATGTATAGCGACCCCTGGAGGCTGATATGCTTGCCGTGCGCCTGACGCCTGAATTGGAGAGCCGCCTTGATGCGCTGGCAGCGCGAACGGGGCGGACAAAGACATTTTATGCGCGCGAAGCAATCGAGGCGCATCTGGATGATCTGGAAGATTTTTATCTCGCCGAGGAACGGATGAAGGGTTTTCGCGCGGGCGACGCCATTCCACTTGCCGATGTGAAGCGCGATCTTGGCCTGGCGGATTGAGTTTCTGCCCGATGCGGTAAAGGAGTTGAAGAAACTCGACCGTAGCGTGGCCCGGCGGATCATTACGACATTGGAGGAACGGATCGCCACGCTGGACGATCCGCGTACGCTGGGCAGCGCGCTGACCGGCGACCATGCAGGCTATTGGCGCTGGCGGGTCGGCGATTATCGCGTGGTGGCGCGGATCGAGGATGAGCGGGTGGTGATTATCGTGGTGCGGGTTGCGCATCGGCGGGAGGTTTATCGGTGAACTCGTTGCTCGCTTGAAATAACCCAACCGATAGGTTATTTATCGCCATGGTTACGATCCATCGTGCGCATGGCATGCGCTTCGTCATCTACACGCACGATCATGAGCCGCCGCATGTCCATGTGCTGGGCAATGGCGAGTTGAAGGTCGCGCTGTCGCCGGATGGCGCACTGCCCCAACTCCTATATGCGATCGGCATGAAAGCGGCGGATCGCAGGCGAGCGATGGATGTGGTGCTGGAGCGGCAGGCGGCGTTCATGACGCACTGGCGGGCGATACATGGAGATGAGGAATGACGGATCACTGGTCCGATGCGCAGATCGACGCGGCAGAGGCGCGGGGGCGGGACGCGCTGGCCAACGAACCGCGCGCGCTGGCCGCGCGTTATGATCGCAAGGCGGCGCGCATCATCGTCGACCTAGCCAGCGGCGCAACATTCGCCTTTCCGCCCAGCCTGGGGCAAGGGCTGGAAGCGGCCACGCCCGATCAACTGGCAGAGGTGGAGATTGCGGGCGCGGGCTTTGGCCTGCATTGGGAGGTGCTGGACGTCGACCTCTCCGTTCCGGCACTGATGGCCGGATCATTTGGCACCAAGGCATGGATGCGCGAACTGGCGCGGCGCGCGGGCAGCGTGACATCGCCCGCCAAAGCAGCGGCGGCGCGGGCTAATGGGGCGAAGGGTGGGCGGCCGAAGAAGGTGGGGTGATATCAGTGACAACCTGTATCCAGAAATGGCGTGATCCTTTTTACAGATCACGCCACCCAGAGATCACGGTCCAACGGCAACACGTTGTTCATCGAACGTGACCAGCCACGCATATCACACCCAATGCCGTTGAACAACATGCCTACGTAGTTCATCATCGTGATGAACTACCATTCAGTATAACGTGGTGTATTGCGGTGAGTTAATTATTAGGATACCAAAACGGCCTCGGAAGTCGCAGCAACGACAACCGAGGCCGGGAGGTAGTCACCCACCTCGTGCGTTAGGACACGCGAGGCGGAGCATAAAGCACCCTCCTTCACGCCGTCAATGAGTGTGGCTAATCATTGACGCCAAACGAAGGAAAAACAATGTCTAAGCCTATCGGAACAACTGCTCGCACCGGGGAAAACTGCCCCGAATCCGGGGTGTGGAAACCAGCGAATGGGACCACCACCGCGCCGATCGCCGAGGGCAATCGGATGCCTCCTTATAATGGGGCGGCGACGACATGGACGCTCATCCGTTACGCCTAGCAACAAGCCGTGAAAAAGGGGGCCGGTCGATCACCGGCCCCCTTTTGAAACTTTGTTGGCAATTGAAAATCAATCCCGCTCCCGATCCCCAGCCCCCATATACAATTCACTCCCCGTTTCCCTGAACACCTTGCTCATTTCTGCCATGCCCTGTTCGGCGGAGGCTGCGTCCAGGGGCGCGCGCGCTCCACCATTTGGCTTCGCCAAATGGTTCCCCTCCCCGTGCCGGGGAGGATTGGCGGCGATGAAGGCGTCGGCTTCCTGATTCTGCTTCGCGGCGAAATCGCGGACTTCCTGCGTGATCTTCATCGAGCAGAATTTGGGGCCGCACATCGAGCAGAAATGGGCGCTTTTCGCGCCCTCTGCGGGGAGCGTCTGGTCGTGATATTGTTCCGCCGTGTCGGGGTCGAGCGACAGGTTGAACTGGTCGCGCCAGCGGAATTCGAACCGCGCGCGGCTCAGCGCATCGTCGCGCACCTTCGCCGCCGGATGCCCCTTGGCCAGATCAGCAGCGTGGGCGGCGAGCTTGTAGGTCACCACGCCGACCTTCACGTCGTCGCGGTCGGGCAGGCCCAGATGCTCCTTGGGCGTGACATAGCAAAGCATCGCCGTGCCATACCAGCCGATCATAGCCGCGCCGATCCCTGAGGTGATATGGTCGTAGCCCGGCGCGATGTCGGTGGTGAGCGGCCCCAGCGTATAGAAAGGCGCTTCGCCGCAGGCTTCGAGCTGCTTTTCCACATTCTGCTTGATCTTGTGCATCGGCACATGGCCCGGCCCCTCGATCATCACCTGCACATCCTGTTCCCAGGCGCGCTTGGTCAGTTCGCCCAGCGTATAGAGTTCGGCAAATTGCGCCTCGTCATTGGCGTCAGCAATCGAACCGGGGCGCAGGCCATCGCCCAGCGAATAGGCGATGTCATAGGCCTTCATGATCTCGCTAATCTCGTCGAACCGCTCGTAGAGGAAGCTTTCGCGATGATGGGCGAGGCACCATTTCGCCATGATGGAGCCGCCACGCGACACGATGCCGGTGACGCGCTTGGCGGTCATCGGGATATAGGGCAGCCGCACGCCGGCATGGATGGTGAAATAGTCGACGCCCTGTTCCGCCTGCTCGATCAGCGTGTCGCGGAAAATCTCCCAGGTCAGATCCTCGGCGACGCCGCCGACCTTTTCGAGCGCCTGATAGATGGGCACGGTGCCGATCGGCACGGGCGAGTTGCGGATGATCCATTCGCGCGTGTCGTGGATGTTGCGGCCCGTGGACAGGTCCATCACCGTGTCCGCGCCCCAGCGGATCGACCAGACCAGCTTGTCGACTTCGGCGGCGACGTCGGATGCGACCGCGCTGTTGCCGATATTGGCGTTGATCTTGACCAGGAAATTGCGGCCGATCGCCATCGGTTCGGATTCGGGATGGTTGATGTTGCTGGGGATGATCGCCCGGCCGCGCGCCACTTCGTCACGGACGAATTCGGGCGTCACATAATCGGGGATTTCCGCGCCCCAATCCTGCCCGTCGCGGACATATTCGGCCAGCCGCGCCCGGCCCAGATTCTCGCGCTCCGCCACATATTCCATTTCCGGCGTGATGATGCCGCGCCGGGCATAGTGCATCTGGCTGACATTCGCGCCCGCCTTGGCACGCAACGGGCGACGCGCGCCCAGCGGAAATTGCGCGACGCCGCCGCTACGATCCGGCCCTTTCAGCCCATTATCTTCCGGCCGCACCTCCCGCGCGTCATATGCCTCCACATCGCCCCGCCCAACGATCCAGTCGTGACGCAGCGTCGGCAGGCCCGCGCGAATGTCGATCTGCGCGGTCGGATCGGTATAGGGGCCGGACGTGTCGTAAACCCGCACGGGCGCCTCGCCGCTGCCCGGCTCCAGCGTGATTTCGCGCATCGCGACCTTCAGCGGCCCGACATGGATCTTGCGCGATCCCCGGATGGGACCAGTGGTGACGCCGATTTCGGTGCGGGCGGGAACATCTGCCATTATCGTCTCTCCTTCATGGGCGAAGAGAGCGACGGCGGGCGGTGTGACGGCGCGCTGACCCTCCCTACGCCGGTGTTAGCCGGATCAGGTTCAACGGGTCGCAGCCACATAGCTGCCTCTCAACCGTCTGCGGACGGTCCCCCGGGGATGCTGGACAGGGTAATCCGTTCGCGGCATGAGTCCAGCGCTTATGTCTCATCATCCCGCCCCCGATCTGTCGACCAAGGAAGGCCGCAAGGCGTGGCGGCATGAATATCGCATGGTCGCGGTGCGCCCGCGCCGTTGGGGACTATGGCTGCTGACCGCCGGATTTCTGCTGCTGCTCGCGCCGTCGGCCTTTGGCCTGCACAGCATCATGGGCTGGTCGCCCAGCCTGATCGGCATGGCGCTGATGCTGGTGGCGACGCCGCTGCTGATCGCGGGGGCGGTGCTGCGGCGGCGCTATCGGCGCGGGCGGCTGGGCACTCCCTAGAATCTGCACGCCCCGCGCGATTGGCTGTTGCATTGCAGCAGGGGGTAGCGTTTGATCGCGACCATGCTCAAAGCCGCACTCCACCACCTCACCGCCTATCGTTATAATCGCCCGATCCGCCTGGGGCCGCAGGTCATCCGCCTGCGCCCCGCGCCGCATAGCCGGACCAAAGTCCCCAATTATGCGCTGAAGATCGAACCGGCGAACCATTTCCTGAACTGGCAGCAGGATCCGCACGGCAACTGGCTGGCGCGCGTGGTGTTTCCCGATCCGGTCGACCATTTCCGCATCCAGGTCGATCTGCTCGCGGACCTCGACATCATCAATCCGTTCGATTTCTTCGTCGAGCCTTATGCGGAGACTTACCCCTTCGCCTATGACGATCAGCTGAAGACCGACCTCGCCGCCTATTTCGACATCGAACCGCAAGGGCCGATGTTCGACGCGATGGTGGCGCAATATGATGGATTTCAAAGCCGGACGGTCGATTTCCTGGTCGAGGTGAACCGCCGCCTGCAACAGCAGGTCGGCTATGTCATTCGCATGGAAGCGGGCGTGCAGACGCCGGAAGAGACGCTGGAGATCGGCACGGGATCGTGCCGCGATTCGGCCTGGCTGCTGGTGCAATTGCTGCGCCGGCTGGGCTTTGCCGCGCGTTTCGTGTCGGGCTATTCGATCCAGCTGGTCGCCGATGTCGAGCCGATCGAAGGGCCGAAGGGCGTGACGCAGGACGTCGTCGACCTCCATGCCTGGGCGGAGGCCTATGTGCCCGGCGCAGGCTGGGTGGCGCTGGACGCGACCAGCGGCATGTTCGCGGGCGAAGGCCATATTCCGCTCTGCGCGACGCCGCACTACAAGTCCGCCGCACCGATCAGCGGCATGGCCGAACCCGCCGAAGTCGATTTCGAGTTCGCGATGAACGTGTCGCGCATTGCCGAAGCCGTGCGGATCACCAAGCCGTTCACCGACAGCCGCTGGGACGCGGTGATGGCGCTCGGCGCACAAGTCGATGCCGACCTGAAGCGCCAAGATGTGCGCCTGACCACCGGGGGCGAGCCGACCTTCGTGGCGGTCGATGGCGGCGATGCGGGCGAATGGAATGGCGATGCGGTCGGGCCGACTAAGGCGGCCTATGCCGACCGGCTGATCCGCAAGCTGCGCGCGACCTTTGCGCCCGGCGGCCTGCTGCATCATGGCCAGGGCAAATGGTATCCGGGCGAAAGCCTGCCGCGCTGGGCCTATGCGGTCTATTGGCGCAAGGATGGCACGCCGATCTGGCGCGACGAAAGCCTGATCGCGCCCGACGATGCGCCCGATGGCGCGCGCATGGTGACGCCTGCCGACGCCCGCGCGTTCCTGAGCCATATGGCCGGGAATATGGGCTTTACCGACGAATATACCCATGCGGTCTATGAAGATCCGGCAGTCTGGGCGGTCAAGGAAGCCGACCTGCCGATCAATGCCAGCCCCGATGATCCCAAGATCAGCGATCCCGAAGCCCGCGCGCGCATGGTCAAGACGTTCGAGCGCGGCCTCGACCAGCCGGTCGGCTATGTGCTGCCGGTGCAGCGTTGGCAAAGCCAGGTCGCCAAGCCCCGCTGGCAGAGCGAAATCTGGCAGTTGCGGCGCGGCAAGCTGTTCGCGGTGCCGGGCGATTCGGCGCTGGGCTATCGCCTGCCGCTGGGGTCGCTGCCCTATGTGCCGCCATCCGACTATCCCTATATCCACCCCCGCGACACCAGCGAGCCGCGCGAACCGCTGCCCGACTTTCGCACCCAGATCGTCGAGCAGGCGAGCGTCGAGGAAGTGCGCGCGCAACAGTCGCAGCGGGTCGCCGGTCCCGAAGGCGGCATGGCCGCGCAGGAACGGGTCGAGCAGGTCATCATCGAAGGCGCGGTGCGGACCGCCGTGACTGTGGAGCCGCGCGGTCATTATCTCTCGGTCTTCCTGCCCCCGGTGCAGGCGCTGGAAGATTATCTGGAGCTGATCGCCGAGGTCGAAGCCGCCGCCGAAGCGCTGCGTATCCCCGTGCGGATCGAGGGCTATTCGCCGCCGCCGGACCCGCGCATCGACGTGCTGAAGGCCACGCCCGACCCCGGCGTGATCGAAGTGAATGTCCAGCCCGCCGCCAGCTGGGACGAGACGGTCCATATCACCCAGCAAGTCTATGACCATGCTCGCGAATGTCAGCTGACCGCCGACAAATTCATGGTCGACGGGCGCTCCGTCGGCACCGGCGGGGGCAATCATATCGTGCTGGGCGGGCCGACATTGGGTGACTCGCCCTTCATCCGCCGCCCCGATCTGCTCAAGAGTTTCGTCCTCTATTGGCAGCGCCATCCCTCGCTCTCTTACCTGTTTTCAGGGCTCTGCATCGGCCCGACGAGCCAGGCACCGCGCATCGACGAAGCGCGGCATGATGGCCTCTACGAGCTGGAGATCGCGCTGGCGCAGGTGCCCAACCCGTTTGCGGGCGAAGGGGCTGCGCCGCCGCCCTGGCTGGTCGATCGGCTGTTCCGCAACCTGCTGGTCGATGTGACGGGCAATACCCACCGCACCGAAATCTGCATCGACAAGATGTTCTCGCCCGATGGTCCCACCGGGCGGCTGGGCCTGCTGGAGTTTCGCGGGTTCGAAATGCCGCCCGAAGCGCGCATGAGCCTGGCGCAGCAATTGCTGCTCCGCGCGCTAACCGCCTGGTTCTGGCGGCAGCCGCAGCAGGGCCATCTGGTGCGCTGGGGCACGACGCTGCATGACCGTTTCATGCTGCCCCATTTCGTCTGGGCCGATTTCCTGGAGATCCTGTCCGACCTGCGCGGTGCGGGCTATGATTTCGACCCCAACTGGTTCGAGGCGCAGCGCCAGTTCCGCTTCCCGGTCCATGGCACGGTCGATGCGGGCGGCGTGGGGCTGGAAATCGCCCATGCGCTCGAACCGTGGAATGTGCTGGGCGAAACCGGGGCGATCGGCGGCACGGTGCGCTATGTCGACTCATCGACCGAACGATTGCAGGTGCGCGCCACGGGCCTGGTCGCCGGGCGGCATATCGTCGCGTGCAACGGGCGGCAGGTGCCGATGACCGCCACCGGCGTTCCGGGCGAAGCGGTCGGCGGCGTGCGCTACAAGGCATGGGCACCGGCCAATTGCCTCCACCCCCACCTGCCCGCCAATGCGCCGCTGACCTTCGACGTGCTGGACAGTTGGAGCGGGCGGTCGCTGGGCGGCTGCGTCTATCATGTCGCGCATCCGGGCGGCCGCAATTACGACACGCTGCCGATCAACGGCTATGAGGCCGAAGCCCGGCGCAAGGCGCGGTTCCAGGATTATGGCCACACCCCCGGCCAAGTCGATATGCCCGCCGCTGAAACGGCCAGCGAATTTCCGATGACGCTGGACCTGCGCTTCAAACAACCGGGGCTGTGATGGCCGCCGACGCCGCGGCCCCGCCCGGCGCGGCGGCGGGATGGGCCGACGCCTATCTCGCCGCCGCACCGGCGGGAGATTTGTTCGCCGATGCATCGCCCGCCATGGCCCCGCGCTGGCGGACGATGCTGGAGCGGCTGTCGGCGCAGGCGCAGGGCGATCCTGCGACACTCGCCGACCATGTTGGGCGGCAGGCGATCGACCTTGGCATGGCGTTTCGCCTGACCGGCGATGAACAGGAACGCGCCTGGCCGCTGGGGCCAGTGCCGCTGCTGATCGGCGCGGACGAATGGGCGCATATCGAACGGGGCCTCGCCCAGCGCGCCGACCTGCTCGAACGGGTCATCGCCGACATCTACTCAACCCAGTCGCTGGTCATGGACGGCAATCTGCCCGCCAGCATCGTGACCGGCAGCGCCCATTATTGGCGCGTCATGAACGGCGCGCCGCCGCCGCAGGGGCATCAGCTTCATTTCTACGCCGCCGATATCGGGCGCGGCCCGGCGGGCGAATGGCGCGTCCTGTCCGACCGGGTAAGAACCCCGGTGGGTGTGGGCTATGCGCTGGAAAACCGCTTGGCTTTGTCGCGCGCCACCGGCGACCTGCTCGGCGCAATGAACACGCGGCGGCTCGCCCCCTTTTTCGACGAATTGCGCCGGGGGCTGGCCGCCGATTGCGCCCGGTCGGACCCGCGCATCGGCCTGCTGACGCCCGGCCGTTTCAATCAAAGCTATGCCGAACAGGCGCATCTCGCCCGCTATCTTGGCCTGTTGCTGGTCGAGGGCGAGGATCTGATCGTCACCGACGGGCAATTATTCGTCCGCACCATTCAGGGGTTGAAGCGCATTGACGGCCTGTGGCGCTGGCTGGACAGCCGCTTTCTCGACCCGCTCGCCTTCGACAGCAAGTCGCGCATCGGCGTGCCCGACCTTTATGATGCCTGCGCGCGCGGTGGCCTGATGGTCAGCAATTGGCCGGGCGCGGGCGTGATCGAATCCCGCGCCTTCGCTGCCTTCCTGCCGCAACTGGCGCGGGCTGTGCTGGGCGAGGAACTGATCCTGCCCAATATCGCGACCTGGTGGTGCGGGCAGGCCAAGGAATGCGCCCATGTCCGCGACCGGCTGGACGAACTGGTCGTCGGTTCCGCCTTCGATCAGACCGTAGCGGGCCTGCCCGACGCGCATTTCGCCCCCGGATCGACGCTGGACAAGGATCAACGCGCCACGCTGCTCGGCGCGATGGCGCGACGGCCGATGGACTATGTCGGGCAGGAAGTGGTGAAATTATCCACCACCCCCGCCATCGTCGACGGGCAATTGACCCCCCTGCCCTTCACCCTGCGCGTGTTCGTGGCGCGCGATGCGCTCGGCCAATGGCGCGTGATGCCGGGTGCTTTCGCGCGCCTCGCGGGCCATGGCGACATCCGCGCCGCGCTCATGGGGCGGGGCGACATGTCCGCCGACATGTGCGTCATCGACAGCCAGCCCGTGCCGCCCGACACGCTGCTGGGATCGGGCGGCGCGCCCGCGATCCGGCGGGTGGGCGGGATGCTGCCGGCTAAGGCGGCGGACAATCTCTTCTGGCTGGGCCGCTATATCGAGCGCACCGAAATGACGCTGCGGCTGATCCGCGCGATCGTTGGCGGATCGATCGAGGCGGACATCGGCCCCTCGCTTGCCTCACCCACCATGGCGCGGCTGGTCGGGCAACTGGCTTTGTGGGGCGCGATCCCCGGCAGTCGCGGCGCGGTCGGTCCGCTTTGCGCCATCGCGCTGGGCGATGCCAGCCAGGATGGCAGCGTGCGGACGCTGATGGGGCGGGTCGCCAATATCGGCGAAGGGCTGCGCGACCGGCTGGCGAGCGACGTGTGGCGACTGGTGCGGCTGCCGCTGCCCCGCTTCGACGGCGCGGTGACCGAGACACTGCTCGACGCCACCTCCCGCATGATTGAACGAATTTCCGCGCTGTCGGGGCTGGCGGCGGAGAATATGGCGCGCACCGACGCCTGGCGCTTCCATGATATGGGTCGCCGCATGGAGCGCGCGATCAATGGCTGTCGCCTCGTCAGCCTGTTCGGGGGCGATAGCGCGAGCGCCGACGACCTGACCGTATTGCTCGATTTGCAGGACAGCCAGATCAGCTATCGCACTCGCTATCTGACCGGCCCTGCGCTGCCGCCGGTGCGCGATCTCGTGGCGCTGGAGCCGCATAATCCGCGCGCGATCGCCTATCAGGCGGCGCGGCTGGCGGAGCATATCGCGGCGCTCCCTACGCTGCGCGCCGACGGCATGCCTGAAGAGCCGCTGCGCCGCGCCGATGCGCTGGTGGCGCGGCTCGCGCCGCTGACCGGCGACATGCTGACCATGGCCGACATCGCCGATGTGGAAAGCCGACTGCTCGGCCTGTCCGACGCGATCGGCCAGCGCTATTTCCTGCAGGTCCGCAAGACCGAGACGATGGACCTGCTGTCATGATCTACCACGTCCGGCACCGCACCATCCTGCGCTATGCCAGCCCGATGCGGCTGGCCCGCTTCAACCTGCGGCTGCGGCCCGCGCCCTGGCCGGGTCAATGGACGTCCGACTATGCGCTGGAGGTCGATCCGCTGCCGTCGGCGATCGATTCGCGCCCCGGTCCCTGGCCGGTCCATGTCGCCCGGCTGGTGATCGAAAGCCCGATCCGCCAGCTCACCATTGAAAGCCGCTTCCGCATCGGCGTGCAGGGTGGCGCGATCGTGCCGCAGGCGGATGACCCCACCATCGGCGCGGTGGCGCAGGCGGCGCTGGCCGAACGCGACATGGGACCGGCGGCACCCGCCCATTATCTCTATGCCTCGGTCCGCGCGCCGCTCTTGCCGGACATCGGTGCCTGGGTCGGCGATGGCCTCTCCCCCGACCGGCCGATCGTCGCCGCCGCGCTTGACTTGGCGCAGCGCATCCGCGCCGAATTTCGCTACGAACCGGGCAGCACCGACGCGGCGACACCCGTCGCCGATGCCTTTGCCGCGCGCCATGGCGTGTGCCAGGATTTCGCCCATGTCATGGTGGTCGCGCTGCGCCTCGCCGGGCTGCCCGCCGCCTATGTCAGCGGCTATCTGCGCACCTATCCGCCCCCCGGCAAGCCGCGCCTGATCGGGGCGGACGCCATGCACGCCTGGGTCATGCTCTGGTGCGGGCGGACGCGCGGCTGGATCGGCTTTGACCCCACCAATGGCGTGATCACCGGCGACGGGCATCTCTTCGTCGCCATGGGCCGCGACTATGCCGACGTCGCGCCGATGGACGGGCTGTTCGTCGGCGGCGGCGGGCAAAGCCTGCAACTGATGGTCGATGTCGTGCCGGAGGAGGAGATGGCGGGAGGGGCGTAGCCCTCACCGCCCTTTAATCGCCCACAGCCCCGAACAACAACGGCATCCCCGTCCTTGGCCGGATGGTCAGGCGGCTGATCGGTTCGGGCCTGAACCCCGGCGGCACGCTCAGGGCAAAGCGCCGCACGACCGCGGCGATCACCGTCATCACCTCCTGCTGCGCAAAGCCCGCCCCGACGCAGACGCGCGGTCCCCGGCCGAACGGGAACCAGGCCTGTTTCACCATGTCGGCATTGGCGGGATCATCGAAGCGATCGGGGTTGAAGGCATGGGGACAGGCCCAATTATCCTTGTTCCGCTGGGTCAGCCACGGCGCGACCACCAGCATTGATCCGCTCTCCAGATGCTTGTCGCGCATGTCCATGGGACAGGTGACTTCGCGCGGCAGGAAGGAGACGGGCGGATAGAGGCGCAGCGTCTCGCGGAAGATATTGCGTAGCTGCCCCATTTCCTTGAGCATCGGCGCGGTCAGCGGCGCGTCGCCCGCAACCGCTGCAATTTCCGCCCGCACCCGATCCTGAATATGCCGACATTCGGCGAGCATGTAGAGCGCCCAGGTCATGGTGCTGGCCGATGTTTCATGGCCTGCGAGGAAGATAGTCGAAACCTGCTCCATCACCTGGTTGCAGGTGAAGGATTCTCCGGTTTCGGGATGTGTCGCCTCAATGAGCGACTGGAGAATGTCGCGATGCGGCGCTTCCCCGCGCGCATGCCAGCCCTCATAGCGCGCCTTCACGATCGGGCGGAACACGTCATGGATGGCGCGCGCCGGGCCTTTCGACCGTTTCTCGAACCAACCGGCGGGAATGCCGTAGAGCCGCAGCATCGACGCGCTGTGCGCCAGCCGCTGGAACTTGCCGAAAGCGATGTGGATGATGTTCGATCGCGCCGCGTCCAGCGCCTGCGAAAACAATGTGCGAAAGATGATGTCGGCCGCGACATGCGTCATCATCGGGTCGATATCGACCGGCTGGCCGCGATCGGCCGCCTCCAGCCGTGCCAGCAGATCGTCGGCCGCCGCCACCATCAGCGGCATGGTCCGCCCCAGCGCGGTATGGGCAAAGGCGGGATTGACCATCGACCGCTGGCTTTCCCAATCCGCGCCATTGGCGGAAAAGACGCTGTTGCCGATCAGCGGATCGAGATTGCGGACCAGTTCGCTATGTTTGGGATAGGCGGTGCCGCCGCGCAAAATCTGGTCCACCAGGCTCAGTTCATTGGCGATATACATGGTCCGGCGCGGCAGGCGGATCTCGCCCATCTTCATCGTATAGCTTTTGTCGAACAGCACATGGATCCAGCTATGCCAGCCACGCAGGAACCGTTTGATGAGGCCGCGCTTGGTGCGGGGCGGCTGCGGATAGGGCGGGGTGAAAAGCGGGTCGGTCAAGGGATCGTCCTGAAGGCGGCGACGGCGTCGTCCACGGTGCGAGGGCCAGCGGTCAGGCTGATGAAATCGAGCGGCGATAGCCGGTCGCCCACGCGCAGATAGTCGAAATGCGCCTCATATTTGTTCGACCAGCCGCCATGATAGTTTTCCGGCTGATAGAAGAGATGGAAGCGCGGCGATAGCATGTCCACCCGCGCCGCATGATTGTCTGCGACAAGGCGCAGCGGATTGACGTTATAATAGGCCGCGCCATCGGGCGGCGAGGAAATATCGACATAGCGGAACGCCTTGTCCGCCAGCGCCGCCAGATCAGCATGATACCAGCGCGCGTCGCGGCGCAGGCCGATCACCGGCACCACCTGCCCCATGCCCACCATGACGGCATGGTCGGGCATCGCCGCATTCCGTAATGCAAACAGCCGGCGCAATATGCTCATGCCCAATATGGTGCCCGCGCTGTGCGTGACGATCTGCACTTCGTCCCAATCGCCATCCAGTTCCGCCGCGATGCGCGCGGCAAACTGGTCGAGCCGGGTATCCAGCTCCGCGCCCGGCCCGTTGGCCGCCAGCGCGCCATGATAGGTCATGAACCGCAATAGCCAGGGCACGACCAGCTTGGCCAGCAAACGCCCGGACAACAGCGCGCTGATGCCGATCCCGATGAGAGCACTCACCCAAAAAGGCAGCAGCAGCGACAGCAACAGCGCAGGCACCAAAGCCAGCAACAACGGGATCAGCACGGCGAACAGCGGCGGATAGAGGATGGTGATGACCGGCCCGGACCGCAGCTTGCGCATCCGCCCGAACTGCATGAAACGCGCATGGCCGACATAAGCCCGCGCCGCCCGCAGCGCGAGCGGCAGCGGATTGCGGATCCACACCTTGGCAATCAGATCTTCCCAGCGCAGATATTCATAATCGACCGCGACGCCCGCCTGTTCATTGGCGACATCCCATTGCACCGACACCAGCGACCCGTCCGGCCCGGCCCGCCGCGCGCCGACGGTCACATCCTCCCCCGTGAGCTTATGATAGCGCGCCGCCTGTTCGCGGTAGAGCTGATGATAGAAACGCACGCCGCGCGGATCGAAACCGCCGAGGTAGAAGACTTTACGCTTGAACTTTTGCACTGACCCAGCCCTAATCGGGGCATGAGCACACCCGAACGCGACTATTGCTATTTCATAGACCATCGCAAATACAACCGAAACATCGGCTGTAGGAAACATGACAATGCCTATGGCATTAATGGCGGCGGCAGCGAGCGGGACCGCTGGCGCGCCGACATGGCCTTTTACCGCCATATGAGGGGACAGGGCGATCCGATGGCGTTGCCGTCCCTGATCGCCTGCCTCGCCTTCGGCTGGTTCTGCTGGAACTATCATCCGGGCAAAGGGCTGTGGCGCGGGCAATTGTTGCGCCGCTTCGCCAAAGCGCCCAAATGAGCGCCATGACCAGCCCGAAACATATCTCCACAGGTTCCGTCACCTTCGGCAACGACCTGCCCTTCGTCCTCATTTCCGGCCCCTGCCAGATCGAAAGCCGCGACCATGCGTTGTTCATGGCCGATGCGCTGGCGCAGATCGCACGGCAAGCGGGCGTGCCCTTCATCTTCAAGAGCAGTTTCGACAAGGCGAACCGGACATCGGTATCGGGCCAGCGCGGCGTCGGCATCGATGCAGGCCTCGCGATCCTCGCGGAGGTGGAGGCGACGCTGGGCTGCCCGGTGCTGACCGACGTGCATGATGCAGGCCAGGTGGCGGCCGCCGCGCAGGCGGTGGACATCCTCCAGATCCCGGCGTTCCTCTGCCGCCAGACCGACTTGCTGCTCGCCGCCGGGCGGACGGGCGCGGTCATCAACGTCAAGAAGGGGCAGTTCATGGCCCCCTGGGACATGGCGGCGGTCGCGCAAAAGGTCGCCTCGACCGGCAATGACCGCATCCTGCTGACCGAACGCGGCGCGAGTTTCGGCTACAATACCTTGGTCAGCGACATGCGCGCTTTGCCCGTGATGGCGCAGACCGGCTATCCGGTCGTCTTCGACGCCACCCATTCGGTGCAACAGCCGGGCGGCCTGGGCTCCGCATCCGGCGGCCAACGCGAATATGCGCCGCTCCTCGCCCGCAGCGCGATCGCAGCGGGCGTCGCGGCCATCTTCGCCGAAGCCCACCAAGACCCAGACAACGCCCCCTCCGACGGCCCGGTCATGCTCCCGCTAGACTGGGTCGCGCCCATGCTCGCGAAGCTGAAAGCCATCGACGAAGTGGTGAAGGGGTAAGGCAAAGGCCCAACCCCGCCCTCTCCCGCCTTCGCGGGAGAGGCTATGAAGACTTGGCAGCGTGCTGCCTAGTCGCAGTCGGTGAGGGCCTTTCTTGCAGCGTTAGACAGACCCTCACCCTCCCACGCCTTCGGCGCGGGCCCCTCCCTCTCCCGCGAAGGCGGGAGAGGTGTGGCGGTCGCCCTTTATGCGGTCAGGGCCGAACCTGCCCCGTCCCCCGCACGATCCACTTGTACGTCGTCAGCCCCTCCAGCGCGACCGGCCCGCGCGCGTGCAACCGTCCGGTGGAAATGCCGATTTCCGCGCCCAGCCCGAATTCGCCGCCATCGGCGAACTGGGTGGAGGCGTTCCACATCACGATCGCGCTGTCCACCGCGTTGAGGAAGCGCTCGGCGGTTGC
Source organism: Sphingobium sp. KKT206 (assembly GCF_055640555.1). Taxonomy (NCBI): domain Bacteria; kingdom Pseudomonadati; phylum Pseudomonadota; class Alphaproteobacteria; order Sphingomonadales; family Sphingobiaceae; genus Sphingobium; species Sphingobium sp. KKT206. The sequence goes on along the minus strand of NZ_CM145764.1, from coordinate 3,016,813 downwards.
GGGATCGTCGGTGATGATCGCGTCGGTATGGTGGCTGGCATGGACGGCGATATGGGCGATCGCTTCCTCCACGCCATCGACCAGCCGGATCGACACGATCGCGTCGAGATATTCGGTATCCCAGTCCGCCTCGTCGGCGGGCTTCACCCGCGCGTCCATTGCCTGCACCGCTTCGTCGCCGCGCACTTCGCATTGCGCGTCGAGCAGCGCCCTGACCAGCGCGGGCGCATAGGCATAAGCGCGGTCGATCAGCACCGTTTCGGTCGCGCCGCAAATGCCGGTGCGGCGCATCTTGGCATTGACCACCAATTGCTGCGCCATCGTCGGGTCCGCCGCGCCATCGACATAGCTGTGGTTGATGCCGTCGAGATGCGCCAGCACGGGCACGCGCGCTTCGTCCTGCACGCGCGCGACCAAGCTCTTGCCGCCGCGCGGCACGATCAGGTCGACAAACTCCGCCGCCTTGAGCAGCGCGCCGACCGCCGCACGATCGGTCGTGGGCACCAGCTGTACGACATCGGCGGGCAGGCCAGCGGCGACGATCCCCTCGACGATCGCGGCGTGGATCGCGCGGTTGCTCTCCTTCGCCTCGCTGCCGCCGCGCAGGATCACCGCATTGCCCGCGCGCAGGCACAGCGCCGCCGCATCGGCGGTCACATTGGGGCGGCTTTCATAGATGATGCCGATCACGCCCAGCGGCACCCGCACCCGGCGCAAGTCCAGCCCATTGGGGCGCACGCTCTGGTCGATCACGCTGCCCAGCGGATTGGGCAGGCCCGCGACCTGCTCCACGCCCGCCGCCGTCGCCGCGACCCGCCCTTCGTCCAGCCGCAGCCGGTCGAGCAGTGCAGGCGACAGGCCGTTCGCCACCGCATTATCCATGTCGCGCGCATTGGCGGCGATGATCGCCGGTGCCTGATCCCGCAACGCCTGGGCCGCACGACGCAGCGCGTCGGCCTTTTGCGCGTCGCTCGCCTGCGCGATCACGGCGGCGGCGCGGCGCGCGCGCGCGCCCATCGTCGCGATCAGCATTTCGGGGGTCTGGGTCAGGTCGTTCATCATCACTCTCGCCATTCGGATGCGCGGCGGCTTAGCATGAAAGCCGACCGTTGCGAAGGCGATAGGACCGGCGTCAGGCCGCCTTGGCCAGCCCCTCATCCTTCACCGCGCGAAACAGGCGGCAGGGCGGAATATTGCGCCATTCCAGCGCATCCTGCACCTCGCCGAAGAGGGGATCGATCAAGCGGCGCACGAAGCGCGAATATTGATAGACGAGGAAGGCCCCGCCGGGCCGCAGCGCGCCAAGCGTCTCCGCCGCAATGCCTTCCCCCACGCCGTCGGGCAGGGTGGAAAAGGGGATGCCCGACAGGATATAATCGGCCTGAACATGCCCCGCTTCCCGAATGAAGCGGCGCACGTCGGCGGCCGATCCATGCACGACCCGCAGGCGGGGATCATCGATCTGCGCCTCTAGATAGGCGACGAAATCGACATTGAGGTCGATCGCCAGCAGCGTGGCGTCCGGGTGCATCCGGTCGAGGATCGCCTGCGTGAAGGTGCCGACGCCTGGCCCATATTCCACGAACAGGCGCGTGCGCTGCCAATCGACGGGGTCGAGCATGCGCTTCACCAGCGTCGCGGACGAGGGGATGATCGACCCGATCATGCCGGGATGCTTGACGAACTGCCGGAAAAACAGCCTCCACTGGCTCAGGAACACGCCCTTGCGAGCGCGATTGTCGTTCTTTTTCAAGGGAATGGAGGCCATCATTATCCGCCTGTTTGTCATTACGGTCGGGCGTCGCAAAAATCGGCAAGCCTTGCAAGCCGCATTGCGCGCATCGAGCAGGAACGCGCAGGCGGCGATTGGTTTCCCCGCCGCCTGCGCGTCACCCTAGCGGTGAGGCTCGATCAGGCCCGGTCGCGCCCGCGCACCATGCCCGGTGACACGAAGCCGATCGGATCGATCTGCATCGCGCTCTGCTTCAACGTCGCCTGGATCTGCTCATATTCCCGCTCCATGTCCGGCGTCACCGACGCGCGGGTTTCCAGCAGCGCGGCCTCGAAATGCGCCATCGTGACCTTCTCGACCGTCATCGACTGGCGCAGCGCGAACAGGCCCGCGCGACGCGACAGATCCTCCAGATCCGCGCCGGTAAAGCGCTGCGTCCGCGCCGCCAGCGAGGCGAGATCGACATCGTCGGCCAGCGGCATCTTGCCGGTATGGATCGACAGGATGCGCGCCCGCCCCCCTTCGTCCGGCACGGGGACATAGATCAGTTCGTCGAACCGGCCGGGCCGCAGCAACGCCGGGTCCACCAGCGTCGGCCGGTTGGTGGCACCGATCACCACCACCGACTGCAATTCCTCCAGCCCATCCATCTCGGCGAGAATGGTATTGACCACCCGCTCCGTCACCGCCGGTTCGCCAAGCCCGCCGCCGCGCGCGGGGACCAAACTGTCCAGTTCGTCGATGAAGATGACCGTCGGGGCCACTTGCCGCGCGCGGGCGAACAGCCGGGCGATCTGCTGCTCGCTTTCGCCATACCATTTGGACAAGAGGTCGCTCGATTTGGTGGCGATGAAGTTCGCCTGCGCCTCACGCGCCACCGCCTTGGCCAGCAGCGTCTTGCCGGTGCCGGGCGGGCCGTAGAGCAGGAAGCCCTTGGCCGGGCGGATGCCGATCCGGCGGAAGGCGTCGGGATTTTTGAGCGGCAGCTCGACCCCTTCCTTCAAGCGCATCTGCGCATCGTCCAGCCCGCCAATGTCGGACCAACCGATATTGGGTGCCTGCACCATCACCTCGCGCATGGCCGATGGCTGCACCCGCTTGATCGCCGACATGAAATCCTCGCGCGTGACGCACAATTCTTCCAGGACATCGGCCGGGATCGTCCCGTCCTCCAGGTTGAGGCGCGGCATGAAACGGCGCACCGTCTCGATCGCCGCCTCGCGGGTCAGCGCCGCAAGGTCCGCGCCGACAAAGCCATAGGTCATGCGCGCCAGTTCGGACAGATCGACCTTGTCGCCCAGCGGCATGCCGCGCGTGTGGATGCCCAATATCTCGCGCCGACCGCGCTCGTCGGGCACCCCGACCACGATCTCGCGGTCGAAGCGGCCGGGTCGCCGCAGCGCCTCGTCAATCGCCTCCGGGCGGTTGGTCGCAGCGATCACCACCAGATTGGTGCGCGGCTCCAGCCCGTCCATCAGCGTCAGCAATTGTGCGACCAACCGCTTTTCGGTTTCGCCGGTCACCTGTCCCCGCTTGGGCGCGATCGAATCAATCTCGTCAATGAACAGGATCGAGGGGGCAGCCTTGGCCGCCGCCTCGAATATCTCGCGCAACTGTTTTTCGGATTCGCCATAGGCCGACCCCATGATCTCCGGCCCGTTGATCAGGAAGAATTCGGCTTCCGATTCGTTGGCGACGGCGCGGGCCAGCCGCGTCTTGCCAGTGCCCGGCGGGCCATGGAGCAGCACGCCGCGCGGCGGATCGACGCCCAACCGCTGGAACAGTTCGGGATAGCGCAGCGGCAATTCGACCATTTCGCGCAACTGGTCGATCGTATCGGCCATGCCGCCGACGTCGTCATAGGTCACGTCGGCACGGCGCGCTTCCTTGGGCTCCTCATATTCGGGGCGCAGCTCGACTTCGGTTTCCGCGTCGATCTGGACCACGCCCTTGGGCACGGTCGACACCACGACCAGCCGGATTTCCTGCAACGCATAGGCGGGCGCAGCCAGCATCTGGCGCAATTGCGGCGGCATGTCGCCGGTCGGCACCTGCTGTTGGCCAGCCGTCGCGACGACATCACCCGCGGTCAGCGGCCGCTGGAAGAAGACCCGCTTGAGCGCTTCGGGATGACCCTGAAGCCGTAAATTATTTTGTGCAGGCGCGAACACGACCCGCTGGGCGGGGCGCGGTTCGACCTTCTCGATATGGACGAAATCGCCCGACCCGGCCCCGGCATTGGCGCGCTGCAAGCCATCGAGGCGCAGCACGTCCAGCCCTTCATCTTCCTTGTACGGACGCACCACGCGCGCGGGCGTGGATCGCTTGCCGACGATCTCGATCACATCGCCTTCGCTCAGCTGCAATTCGGCCATCACCGTCAAGGGCAGCCGTGCAAGCCCGCGTCCCGCATCTTCGGGCCGCGCATTGGCGACCTGGATGCGGCGTCCAGTCATTTCCTCATCGGCCATCGGGCACCCCGTCCTTCTTGTTCCGTAACGAGATAGGAAACGTCGGCCGCCGCGAAAAGGGGGCCATGTGCCACGCGCTGGGCATAAAAAAAGGGCCGGCCACAAGGGCCAGCCCGTAAAGTTTTAGGAGAGGATGCCTGAAAGGCCTGCTCTATATGTAGCGTTAAACGCGATATTGCAAGTGCGAACGCAAAAGTTCCGGTTGCAAAAAATGCATCTTGCCATTCGCCTGATTTTCCTGCTCTGTAGGGCAAGGATGCTTGAGACCGGAAGCTGCCCACTCGATAACAGGCGATGACGCGGCGCAGCGCACCGGCGATGGAATTGTAAAAGATCATGCGGAGATTACCGCCCCTTACGGCCCTGGAGGCCTTTGTGCAGGTCGCACGCCTCGGCTCGGTCAAGGCGGCGGCGGAAGAGCTTGCGCTCTCGACTCCTGCGCTCAGCCGCCGGGTTCAGGCGCTGGAACGCTTCATCGGCCGCCCCCTGTTCGACCGCAAGCATCAAGCGCTGGAGATCAATGCCGAGGGGCAAAGGCTGCTCGACGACATCGCACCCGCCCTCGATTCTCTGGCGCAAGCGCTGGAAAATATCCAGAGCGGCGGCAACCAGTTGCGGTTGCGGCTGGCGGTGCTGCCGCTGTTCGCGACCCAGCGTCTCTTCCCGCATCTGGGTGCCCTGCGCGCACTCCACCCCCAGCTGCATATCGACATCGAAACGACGCCCCATGCCGTGGCGCGGCTTGGCGAAGGGCTGGACGCGGCGATCGTGCTGCTGGCCAAGGATATCGATCCGGCGCTCTACGCCCATGAGCTGGACCATGACGAAGTCTATCTGATCGGGCGGCGCGAACTGCTCGAAGCGCCCCATGCGCTGACCGCGCCGCAGGAACTGGCGAACCATACCGTCCTCATCCACCGCGACATGGCCCAATCCTTCGACGCCTGGAAGGAAGCGGTCGGCCTGCCCGACCTGCAACCGCTGGCGATCGACAATTATGATTCGGGCCAGTTGATGCTGGAGGCTGCGGCGCAGGGGCTGGGCGTGGCCGTCATGCATGCCAGCCATTTCAACCAGTCAGGCGATACCCGGTTGGTGCGGCTCTTCCCCGACACGCATGTCGACAGCCCCTATCGCTATTTCTTCGTCTGCCGCCCCCGCGCGCTGCAGACGCGGGCCGTCCGCATCTTCCGCGACTGGCTGGTCGCCGCCGACATCTGACACGGCGCATGGAGGGAAGGGGAGACGGATCGATTCTTTCCCGCTATGCTCTTAACCCTGTTCCACCTCTGCCGTTATGAGGGTCATGACCGGGGCATCTTCTTCTTCCGCAGGCTCGCAACATGGGCTTACCGATCGGCTGACGCGCTGGGCCAAGGGTCTGTCGGGCAAGGCGGAGGAGGAAAGCGCGGAAGTCGAAGCCCGGCCCCGCGCCGGATCATCGTCCAGCCGCGAGATCAACCGCCGCCGCCAGCTCTATGAAGATATTGGTGATTTTCTCTTCGCCCACGACCTCGACCTCACGCCCATCAATTTCAGCGTCGCGCTGGATTATCTGACCGGCGCGAATATCGGCGTGGAAAAGGCGATCCGCGCTGTAATGATGGAGCGCGGCAAAATTACCAATGGCTGGATCGAGACGATCGCGGCCGAACAGCGCGCCGATGAAGTCACCCCCGATTCGCTGGCGACCATGCTCGACAAGGTCGAGGAAAATCTCACCCAGTTCACCGGCCTGATGCATGAATCGCGCAATTCGGCGAAGGATTATGGCGCGGCGCTGCAGGAACAGGCCAAGGATCTGGTCGAAGGCGGCGATAGCGAGCCCGTGCTGGCCCGGCTGGTCGGCCTCACCCGCTCGATGGTCGAAAAGACCCGCCTCGTCGAAACCCAGCTGCGCGAAAATCAGAAGCAGACCAAGGCGCTTAAATCCAGCCTCGAAACCGCCCGCCGCGCCGCCGAACATGACCATCTGACCGGCCTGCCCAATCGCCGCGCCTTTGAGACCGTGCTGCGCGAGGAAGTGGCGCTGGCCCAGGCGCAGGGTGAGCAACTCTCGGTCGCCTTTTGCGACATCGACCATTTCAAGCATGTCAACGACACCCACGGCCATGACACGGGCGACCGGGTGTTGAAATTCGTGGCTGGCCTCTTGGCCAAAGCGTCCAACGACCGCTGCCATGTCGCCCGTCATGGCGGCGAGGAATTCGTCATGCTGTTCCGCGGCAAGGGGCCGGGCGAAGCAGGCGAAGTGGTGGACGGCGTGCGCGAGGATCTGGCCAACCGCAGCCTCGTCAACCGCGCCACCGGCGAGCGGATGGATCGGGTCAGCTTTTCCGCCGGGGTCGCCAATGTGCTGGCCTATGAAGACGCCCGCGCCGCGCTCAAGGCCGCCGACCGCGCCCTCTATCTGGCCAAGGAACATGGCCGCAACCGCGTCTACCTCGCCGCCGAAACCGACTGACCGGCGCTATTTGCGCAGCAAAAACACCGCATGTTCCGCGAACAGATTGGCGTTCGCGTGGGTGGTTTCGCGGTCGCCCTTCAAAAACCATTGCCCGTCGATGGTCCAGCCGCGCTCCTTCACCAGGGCGCGGAAATCATCGACGGTGACATGGTGGATGTTGAGCGTGTCGTACCAGGTGTCGGGCAACAGCCGCGTTACCGGCATCCGCCCGCCCCACAGCAACGACAGCCGCCCGCGCCAATGCGCGAAATTGGGGAAGGACACGAACGCCTGCCCGCCGATGCGCAGCAATTCCTCCACCACCAGGTCGGGCCGCCGGGTCGTCTGGAGCGTCTGGCTCAATATCGCATAGTCGAAACTGGCGTCGGGATAGTAACGCAGGTCCGTGTCCGCATCCCCCTGCACCACCGACAGGCCGCGCGCCACCGCCGCCGCGACGTTCGATCCATCAATCTCCAGCCCGCGCGCATCGACCCCGGCATTGTCGCGCAGCGCCGCCATCAGCGCGCCCTCGCCACAGCCCACGTCCAGCACCCGCGCGCCCTGCCGCACGGTCCGCGCGATCAACGCCAGGTCGGGGCGTAACGCCGCGCTCATGCTCGCCCGCCCTTCAGGAAGCCGTCGACCACCCGGTTGAGTTCGGGACATTCGAGCAGGAAGGCGTCATGACCGAACGGGCTGGACAGTTCGACGAAGCTCGCCTGCGCGCCGCTCGCGTTCAGCGCATGGACGATGATCCGTGATTCGGTGGTGGGATAAAGCCAGTCGGTATCGAAACTGACGAGGCAGAAGCGCGCCTTGCTCGCGGTAAAGGCATGGGCCAGCGACCCGCCATGATCCTCGGCAATGTCATAATAGTCCATGGCGCGGGTGATGTAGAGATAGGAGTTGGCGTCGAACCGATCGACAAAGCTCAACCCCTGATGCCGCAAATAGCTTTCCACCTGGAAATCCGCGTCGAAGCCGAAGGTCTTGGCGTCGCGGCCCTGCAAACGCCGCCCGAATTTCTCGGTCAGCCCGGCTTCGGACAAATAGGTGATATGCGCCGCCATCCGCGCGACGGCGAGGCCCGCGCTCGGTACCTGCCCGTCGGCATAATAATCGCCGCCGCGCCATTGCGGATCGGCCATGATCGCTTGGCGCCCCACTTCATGAAAGGCGATATTCTGTGCGCTGTGCCGTGCGGTCGACGCAATGACGACGCAGCTTTCGACCCGGTCGGGGAAGAGGGTCGGCCAGGTCAGCGCCTGCATGCCCCCCATCGACCCGCCGATCACCGCCGACAGCCGCGCAACGCCCAGATGGTCGAGCAGCAACGCCTGCGCCCGCACCATGTCGGCAATGGTCAGCACCGGAAAGCGCATCGCATAAGGGTCGCCGGTCGCCGGATCGATACTGGCCGGGCCGCTCGACCCCATGCAACTGCCGATGACATTGGCGCAGACGATGAAATGGCGCGCGGGATCGACCGGCTTGCCCTCGCCCACCATCCGCCACCACCAGCCGGGCTTTCCCGTGCCGGGATGCTCCGATGCGACATATTGGTCGCCGGTCAGCGCATGGCAGATCAGGATGGCGTTGGACCCGTCGGCATCGAGCTGCCCATAGGTTTCATAGGCGATATCGACCGGCCCCAGCGTCGCCCCGCTCGACAGGTTGAGCGGCCCGGTCAGGCGGACCTGGCGGCGCAGGCCGAAACGGCTGTCTTCAGTCGCGATGATGCTGGCCATGATGCCGCCGCGCTAGGACCGCCACCTGTTCCTGTCAATCGCCAGCGGGTGGTGGCATGCCCTCACAAATCCACCCCCGCCGCGATCGCTTCCAGCTTGCGGATGCGTTCCTTGAGGTCGGCGACTTCGATCCGCGCGACCGCCGATGGCGGGGCGGCGTCGTCGGCGCGGCGGTTCAGTTCGGCGCGCTTGAGCGCCAGCCAGCCGTCCCAGCCGCGCAAGGCCGCCACCGCGATGATCGCCACGCCCGCCAGGGTGGTCAGGGCCATGGCCAGATAAAGATAGGGGTCCTGCATATGTGCCTCCCTGTCGAAGCGAACCGCGCTTAGTCGCGGTCCCGCAGCTTTTCGAATTCCCGCTCCAGCGCGGTGGAGCCATCGGTCGCCAGCCGTTCCAGCACGGCGACCCGCTCTTTCAGCCCCTTCACTTCGGCGCGCAGCCTCTCGGTGTCGGGGTCCGGCCCGCGTGCGACCAGCGTTTCGCCCTTATCGTGCCGGACCACGCCGTAGCGCGCACGGATCACACTGGCGATGGCGGTGATCGCGACGATGGCGACGACCATTTCAAACGGTCCCATTCCCTTAACTCCCTGTTCTTATGCCGGGATCAGTTGGCGACGCCGCGCAGTTGCTCGATCTCGCGGGTCAGCTGGTGGCTTTCGTCGGTGACGATCCGCTCGACCACGGCCAGCCGGTCCTTCATCGACCCGATTTCGGCGCGCAGCTGGGCATTTTCCTGGCTCAGCAATTTGATGCGCTCGACCATTTCCTCGTTTTTCTGCGGATAGATCGGCTTGCCCCAGCTATTTTCCAGCGGGTAGCCATTTTTCACGCGCAACCAGGTGGTGAATATCCAGCCGCCAATAGCGAGCGCGCCCAGGATCATTCCGACTTGCGCAAAATCTTCAAATGGAAACATCGTCTCTACTCCCTTGCCAGCTGCGCCTCAGCGCAGCGCCTCGATTTCGCGCGCGGTGCGGGTGGCGGGATCGGTAGCGATCCGCTCCAGCACGGCGATGCGTTCCTCTAGGCGGCTGATCTTGCCCACCAGCTTTTCGTTTTCGCGCGACAGAAGGTCGATTTTTCGACCAGCGGCGGCGTCCGTTCGATCAACGGTGCCGGTCCATTCATTTTCCACCGGATAACCGTGGCGGGCACGGACCCAGGTGGTGAACATCCAGCCCAGCGTCGACATGGCGATGATCGCCAGGACAAAGAAAGGTCCACCGACATTCATGATTAGTCTCCCTGTTTTGCCCCAGGCTGCTTAGCGCAGACGATCGATTTCATCGGCCAGGCGCGTGTTGCGGCTGGTATAGTAGATTTCGATGTCCGCGAGGCGGCGATCGATATCGCGGAACTTGGACCGGACGTCGCGGGTGGAGCGGGTCGGATTGGTCCGCACGCCTTGCCAGAATTTCTCGTCGTCGCGATCGGCATAGAGACCCGATGGCTTGTTGTCGGCGAAATAGGCAGCGGCGAAATAGGCGATCAGCGTCCAGGGGAAGGCCCCCATCAGCGTCACCAGCACCGCGCCGACGCGGACCCACACGACGTCGATCCCGCTATAGTCGGCAATGCCGGAGCAGACGCCCATCCATTTGCCGTCGGCCTTGTTGAGGTAAAATTTGGTGCGGCGGGCGGTCATGTCAGTTTCTCCGGTCGAAGGTGAATTCGCCCGGCTCCTGCGGACGATGCGGGCGGAAATCGGGGTTGTCGGCGGCGACGATCCGTTCGACCGTCTGCAGCCGCTCTTCCATCCGACGGGCGAGAAGGTGGAGTTCATCCAGCAGCTTCTCATCCTCGTCGGTGATCTTGGGGGCCTGCTTCCACTTGGTGACATAGTGGAAGATCAGCCACGGCATGCCGATGAACAACATGCCGCAGACGATGATGGGCAGAAAAATCTCTTCCATCGGATCAGTCCCCCTTGTTCATGCTGGCCTTGAGCGCGGCGAGGTCGGCATCCACCTTGTCGGCGGAGCGCAGCTCGGCAATCTCTTCTTCCAGCGTCTTGGGGGCGCTGCCCAGGTCCATCGCGTCGGCGCGGCCTTCGGCCATGTCGACCCGGCGTTCCAGCAGGTCGAAACGCGCAAACGCCTCGTTGACCTTCTCGCCGGCATAGGCTTCGCGCACCCGCAGGCGGTTTTCCGCGCTCTGCATCCGGGTGACCAGGCTGTTCTGGCGCACGCGGGCTTCGCGCAGCTTGGCCTGCAGCTTGGCGATATCCTCTTCGGCGGCGCGCAGCGCTTCGTCCAGCGTCTCGATCTCATGGGTCAGATGCTCGGCCATGTCGGTCGCCTTCTGCCGTTCAACGAGCGCCGCCTTGGCCAGGTCTTCGCGATCCTTGGACAAAGCCAGCTGCGCCTTTTCGGTCCAGCTGTCCTGCAAGGCGGTCAGCTTGGCGATGTGGCGGCGCATTTCCTTCTGGTCGGCGATGGTGCGGGCGGCGGACGCGCGCACTTCGACCAGGGTTTCCTCCATTTCGAGGATGATCATGCGGATCATCTTCGCCGGATCTTCCGCCTTGTCGAGCAGGTCGGTCACATTGGCGGCGATGATGTCGCGGGTGCGGGAAAAAATACCCATTTTAACGTCACTCCTGGTCTTGGCTATTTTCTTGAAACGACCGGGCGACCCTTATGCCAGATAGCGTGGGGTTGCCGGATTGTGGGTTTCGCTGGCGAGTATCGGGGTTTCGCTGGCGCGGGCCGGGCCGACGGCTGCCAGGATCAGGGTCGATCCTACCAGCAGGGCGGCGACGGCGACCGACATCAGTTGGCCGATTTCGCGAACGCTGTTGCTGTTGTCTTCCATTTTATACACTCCCTGAACCTTGGCCTTCATGTGGTTCCGCGATTATTTGCGGATTGCCCATAGCTTTGCAGGGGCCGTGCCAAATTGCCGAAAGGCACGGATTTCCGCCATTTTTGTCCATTCATTTCGGTCGAGTGCGGAATTTCGCTTGCGACAAGGTGGGAAATTTCACCATAAGTTGGGGTATGGAGAAAACGACCCATTTTGTCGGCCAGTCATTGGCCTTTCTCGACGCCGTCGAACTGGCGGGCCGGGCGGCCGAACTCAACCGCCCGGTGCTGGTGATCGGCGAGCGCGGGACCGGCAAGGAACTGATCGCCGAGCGGCTGCATCACCTCTCCCCGCGCTGGGGCGAACCCTTGATCGTCATGAACTGCGCCGCGCTCCCCGAAACGCTGATCGAGGCCGAATTGTTCGGCCATGAACAGGGCGCCTTCACCGGCGCCAACCGCGCGCGGCCCGGCCGGTTCGAGGAAGCCGATGGCGGCACGCTGTTCTTGGATGAACTCGGCACCCTGTCGATGGCGGCGCAGGAACGGCTGCTGCGCGTGGTCGAATATGGCGAAGTCACCCGCATCGGCGCGTCAAAGCCGCTGCGCGTCGATGTCCGCATCGTCGCAGCGACCAATGACGATCTGCCCGCCGCCGCCGATGCCGGGCGCTTCCGCCCCGACCTGCTCGACCGTTTGAGCTTCGAAGTCATCACCCTGCCCCCGCTGCGCGCGCGCGAAGGCGATGTGCCGGTGCTGGTCGATCATTTCGGGCGGCGCATGGCCGCCGAGCTGGCCTGGCCGCAATGGCCGGGCTTCGACGCGGCGACGCTGGCGGAACTGGAAGCCTATGCCTGGCCCGGCAATGTCCGCGAATTGCGCAACGTCATCGAGCGCGCCGTCTATCGCTGGGACGCGCCGACCCGCCCGATCAGCCGCATCACCTTCGACCCCTTCGCTTCCCCCTGGAAGCCCAAGCCGCTCATGCCCCGCGCCGCCGACCCCTGCGACCCGCCCGTGCCGACCGCCCAAGCCGCCGCCGCGTCGGTCGACGATATTTGCGACCTGCGCGCCGCCGTCGACGCCTATGAATCCGCGATCATCACCGCCGCCCTCGACCGCTACCGCTTCAACCAACGCGCCACCGCCAAGGGCCTCGGCCTCACCTACGACCAACTGCGCCACTGCATGAAGAAGCATAGCCTGAGCGCCGGGTAATTTTGATGTTCCATTAAATATTGCGGCTCGCTATTTTTGTGCTACATTAATACGCGTGGCAGCGCCGTAGTCGGAGGAAAACATGCCATGCGCATCGAGTATGATCCGTCCAAGCGACAAAAAACTCTCGATGCGCGCGGCCTGGATTTTGAATCCATCGTTATGATGTTCGACAGGTTCCACCTGATCCGAACCGACGAGCGAAAAGATTATGGCGAGGTCCGCTATATCATGCTCGGCCTGTTGGATGAACGGCCGGTCATATGTGTCTGGACACCCAGGGGTGACGCCATTCGCGTCATTTCGATGAGGATAGCAGATGATGACGAACGAGAAATCTACTGGCGGGAACTGGATCGATCCCGATGATGCCCCAAAGCTGACCCAGGACTGGGCCGATGGCGCGGATGCCTATGTGGGCCAGACGCTGGTGCGCCGCGGACGCCCCAAACTCGAACAAACCAAGCAGCATGTGTCACTGCGGCTCGACCCTGATGTGATCGCCAGCTTCAAGGCGGGCGGTCCCGGCTGGCAAGCGCGCATCAACGAGGCCTTGCGAAAGGCGGCGCGTCTCTAGCGCCACCGCCAAGGGCCTCGGCCTCACCTACGACCAACTGCGCCACTGCATGAAGAAGCACCGCCTCAGCGCAGGCTAATCTTCCCCGGCACGGGGAGGGGGACCGCCGCGCAGCGGTGGTGGAGGGGGCGTGCAACAGGGCGCACATCTTCGCCCACCCCTCATCCCGTCATCCTGACGAAAGTCAGGATCCATGAGCCGCTACGTCGTCTCGACGCCCCTAAGGTTGCGCCCATGGATCCCAGCTTCCGCTGGGATGACGGTGAAAACCCCCTCTCACCGCGTCGGCACAGGCTCCGCGCCCGAATAATCGTAAAACCCCCGCCCCGTCTTGCGGCCATACCAGCCCGCCTCGACATATTTCACCAGCAGCGGCGCGGGGCGATATTTGGGGTCGCCCGTGGTGCTGAGGAAAACATTCAATATCTCCAGCGCCGTATCCAGCCCGACGAAATCGAGCAGCGTCAGCGGCCCCATCGGGTGATTGAGCCCCAGCTTGCAGCCCATGTCGATATCGACCACGCTGCCCACGCCCTCGCCCAGCACGAACACCGCTTCGTTCAGCATCGGCAGCAGGATGCGGTTGACGACGAAGCCCGGCGCGTCGAACGCCTGCACCACCGTCTTGCCGATCCGCCCCGCAAAGCCCTCGACCGCCGCCACCGTTTCGGGCGTGGTGGCAAGGCCGCGAATAACCTCGACCAGCACCATCACCGGCACCGGATTGAAGAAATGCACGCCGACAAACCGCCCCGCATCGGGCGCGGCCTGCGCCAGCCGGGTAATCGGAATGGACGATGTATTGGTGGCCAAGATCGCATCAGCCGCCAGCAACGGCCCGACATTGGTAAAGATCGCGCGTTTCACTTCCTCGCGCTCAGTCGCCGCCTCGATCACCAGTTGCGCGTCGGCCAGCGGCGCGATCTCGCCCACCGGCCGGATGCGCGCCAGCGCCGCATCGGCATCGGCCTGGCTGATCTTCTCCTTCTCCACCGCCCGCGCCAACAGCTTGGCGATCCCCGCCAGCCCCTTTTCCGCGCGGGGCAGGTCGATGTCCGACAGGATCACGTCATAGCCCGCCTGCGCCGCCACCTGCGCGATGCCAGCGCCCATCTGCCCAGCGCCGATCACGCCTACCGTGCGAATATCCGTCATGTTGCTCTCTCTCCCTGGCTCAACTCGTCCCCCTCTTCCTAGCGCCCCGCCCCGTCGGGGGCCAGAGCAGCCCACTCCTCAAAAAGCGCAGGCGACAAAATGCGCCTGTTGCGCGGGGGAAGGACGTTTCGGCCTTTGCCTCTGCCGCGCGCCATGGTTAAAAGCCCGCCATGATTGTTGCCGAAATGATGCCCTCTCCCGCGACCGGACGCTTCATCGCGGCCGTGCATCATTTCCCGCTGCGCATTTATTTCGAGGATACCGACCTGTCCGGCCTCGTCTATCACGCCAATTATCTGCGTTATATGGAGCGCGCCCGGTCCGACATGCTGCGCCTGGCGCAGATCGACCAGCGCGCCGCGCATGAAGCCGGCACCGGCGTCTATGCCGTCACCGACCTGCAGATCCGCTATCGCCGCCCCGCCCGGCTGGATGACGACCTGATGGTGGTCAGCCGCGTGGCTCAGGTGAGCGCAGCGACCTGCACCATTCATCAGTCAGTCATGCGCAGCGACGAACAGTTGACCGACGCCAGCATTTGCGTTGCATGGCTGACGCCGCAGGGCCGCCCGCAACGGCAACCCAAAGCCTGGACCGACATTTTCAGCCGCCTTTGCCAAGGGGAAGACCTCCACCCATGACCCTCAACCTGCCAGACGTCGCCGCGGTGGCCGACGCCGCCACCATTTCCCCGCTGGCCCTGTTCCTTCAGGCCGACATCGTCGTGAAGGGGGTGATGCTGGGCCTGTTGCTGGCCAGCATCTGGACCTGGGCGATCATCATCGGCTTTTCGGTCAGCCTGCGCCGCGCCACCAAGGAAAGCCGCAAGTTCGAGGCGGATTTCTGGAAGGCGGAGGATATCGATCGCTTCTATGAAACCCGTGGCAAGGTGGAGCATCCCGCGGCCAAGGTGATGGCAGCGGGCGTCACGGAATGGCGGCGCTCGACCGCGCAGAAGGTGGTCGATCGCGACGGCACGCGCGACCGGCTCGCCACCGCCATGTCCAGCACCATCGCCGCCGAAATCGACCGGCTGTCCGACCGGCTCAACATATTGGCGACGGTTGGTTCGGTCGCGCCGTTCGTCGGCCTGTTCGGCACCGTCTGGGGCATCATGCGCGCCTTTACCGCGATCGCCGCCGAACAGAATAGCTCGCTCGCGGTCGTCGCGCCGGGCATTGCCGAGGCCTTGTTCGCCACCGCCATCGGCTTGTTCGCGGCCATCCCGGCGGTCATCGCCTATAACCGCTTCAGCCACGGCATAAACCGCCTCGAATCCGCCCTCACCCGCTTCGCCGACAGCTTCTACGCGACCCTGAGCCGCGAGTTGGAGGCGCAGCGATGACCGGCCATGCACAACTTCCGTTCGCCCTGAGCGAAGTCGAAGG
This sequence comes from Sphingobium sp. KKT206, assembly GCF_055640555.1. NCBI lineage: Bacteria > Pseudomonadati > Pseudomonadota > Alphaproteobacteria > Sphingomonadales > Sphingobiaceae > Sphingobium > Sphingobium sp. KKT206. Next base: position 3,001,269 of record NZ_CM145764.1, on the reverse strand, counting down.
GCTCGACCGACCGAAGGGAGGTCACTTCGCTTCGCTCAGTGAACGGCTTCGACTTCGCTCAGCCCGAACGGGTATGAATGTCGGAGCCCCCCGCTAATGGCCATGTCCGGCCCTCCCTCCGCCCGCCGGGGTCGCGGCCGCGCGCCCATGGCCGACATCAACGTCACCCCCTTGGTCGACGTCATGCTGGTGCTGCTGATCATCTTCATGGTCACCGCCCCGCTGCTGGTGACCGGCGTGCCGGTCAACCTGCCCGAAACCCGCGCCAAGGGGCTGGACCAGGATGCCAAGCCGACCGTCGTCTCCATCGACCGCGACGGCGCGACCTATGTCGATGAAGACGCCGTCGCGGATATCGACCTGCCCGACCGGCTCGCCGAAATCGTCGCCGCCAACGCCGGCAAGCCCGAAGCGCCGCAAATCTTCCTGCGCGCCGACAAGGGGCTGGATTATGGCCGGGTCATGCGCGTCATGGCCGAACTCAACCGCGCCGGCCTGAACAAAGTGTCGCTGGTCTCGTCGCCCGACGATGCAGCCAGCGACGGTTCAGGCGAGAGGCCGTAGGGCAAGCCGGATGGAGCGCGCGGAAAAGATTGGTTTGGGCGTCGCGACGGCGGGGCATGTCCTGCTGTTCGGGCTGTTGTCGGCCGGGTTCCTGGCGACCCCCAACCCGTTGAAGCTCAAGACGCCGCCGATGGAAGTCTCGATGGTGGACGAGGTCGCGCTGCAATCGACCGCGCCGCAAATCTCGACCGCCCCGCCGCCGCCCAGCATCGCGCCGGAGCAGGGACCGACCGAAGACGCTGCGCCTGCGCCTGAACCGGCCCCCGCGCCAGAACCGACGCCCCAGCCGACACCCAAGGAGGTCGCGAAACCCGCGCCTGCCAAGCCCCAGCCTGCCCCGAAAAAGCCTGCGCCCGCCAAGAAGGAAGTGGCCAAGGCAAAGCCCAAGCCCGCGCCCGAAAAACCAACGCCCAAGGCCAAGCCCGCCCCCGCCAAGCCCAGCCCGGCCAAAGCCAAGACGGACACAAAGGCGAAGGCAGACGCCAAGCCCGCCGCCAAGGCATCAACCAAATCCACCGCCAAGCCCAAGGCCGACGCCCCCGCGCGCGCCTCCGGCCAGGGCAAGGCGGACAAGCCCAAAGGCTCGCTGCTGGGCAAGGATTTCCTCAAAGGCATCGACACCAATGCCGACGCGCCGCGTCGTCCCCCTGCCCCCGCACCCGCCGCCGCCATGGGTCCGGCGCAGAAATCGGCGCTCGACGCCGAATTGCGGCGCCAGTTGAAGCCGCACTGGCGTCCGCCATCGGGCGCCGACGCCGACAAGCTCGTCACCCTGCTCGAAGTGCGGCTCGACAAGAGCGGCGCGGTCATTGGCACGCCGCAGGTGATCGACCAGCTCGGCGTCACCGCCAGCAACCGGCCGCAGGCCAAGCTTCATGCCGAACGCGCGATCCAAGCGGTGAAGCTCGCTTCCCCCTTCCGCAACATGCCACCCGAATTTTACGACCAATGGAAATGGCTCCGGCCACTCCGCTTTGACGCGAGGCTGAACCGATGAAACCCACCCTGCTCCGCCGCCTGCAGCTGGCGACCGCCGCGCTGCTCGCCTTCACTGCCCTGCCTGTTCAGGCCCAATTGTCGGTCGACGTCACCGGCGAGATCGACAGCAATGTCAAGGTCGCGGTCCCACCGCTGCCCGCGCAGCAGGAGGTGGCGACCCCCGCCGGGTCCACCACCGAGCTTGGCCGCAAGATCGCCGAAGTCATCGCTGCCGACCTCAAAGGCTCTGGCCTGTTCGACCCATCGGGTCCGGGCGGCCTGCCGGTCATTCCCTTTGCCGAAGTCACCTTCCCCCAATTCGACAAATGGGGTGCCTATCAGGCGCTGGTTCAGGGTTTCGTCCGCACCAGCGGCGGCGAATCCGACATCACCGTCGGCTGCTATCTCTATGATGTCGCGCTCAAGCAGGAACTCACCCGCCAGGGCTTCGTAGTCGCGCCGCGCGACTGGCGGCGCGCCGCGCATAAATGCGCCGACGCCATCTATGCGCGCCTGTCGGGCGAAAGCCCCTTCTTCGACAGCCGCATCGCCTATATCGCCGAAAGCGGTCCCAAGGGTGCGCGGGTCAAACGCCTCGCCATCATGGACAGCGATGGCGCAAACCATCGCTTCATCACCAATGGCCAGTCGATGGCGCTCACCCCGCGTTTCTCGCCCGACTATAAATCCATCCTTTATGTCAGTTATCTCGGCAGCCGGGTCCGCCTCTATGTCTATGACATCGGCGCCGGGCAGCAACGCCTTGTGACGGAAAGCAACAACCCGACCTTCGCGCCGCGCTGGTCGCCCGATGGCCGTAGCATCCTCTTCTCGATGGCGGTGGCGGGCAATACCGACATTTACCGCATCGGCGCCAATGGCGGGACGCCGGTGCGCCTCACCACCTCGCCCGGCATCGATGTCGGCGGCAGCTATTCGCCGGACGGCTCCAGGATCGTGTTCGAAAGCGATCGGTCGGGCGGGCAGCAGCTCTATGTCATGAACGCCGACGGATCGAACCAACGCCGCATCAGCCATGGCGGCGGCCGCTATGCGACGCCCGAATGGAGCCCGCGCGGCGATCTCATCGCTTTCACCAAATTGGCGGGCGACTTCAAGATCGCGGTGATGACGCCCAGCGGCGATAATGAGCGCATCCTGACCAATGGCTGGCAGGATGAACAGCCGACCTGGTCGCCCAATGGCCGCGTCCTCCAATTCTTCCGCACCACGCCGGGCAAGCAGGGCGCGAGCCAGGTGTGGCAAGTCGACCTGACCGGCGTCAACGAACGGCGTATCCCGACGCCCTTGAGCGGCTCCGATCCGGCCTGGGGACCGTTGCTGCCCTGATAATCGCCCGTCCCGCCTGTCATGACGGAACCCATTCGTCTTGACAGCGTAACGAACTTCACGGAGCCTGCCTGCGTCCCGATCCGAGCGCAGGCAGCGCTGAAACAAGGAGACACGCAATGACATTGTCCCGCACCCTCTTGATGGCCACCGCCATCATCGCGCTCGCCGCCTGCTCGAAAAAGCCGCCGGCCGAACTGCCCCCCGCCCCCGGCGGCACCGACACGACCATGCCCAGCGGCCCGACGACGCCGACCGGCCCGGTCAAGGGCAGCCAGGAAGATTTCGTCGCCTCGGTCGCGTCAGACCGCATCTTCTTCGCGCTCAACGAATATGATGTCGATGCGCAGGATCAGGCAACGCTCCAGAGCCAGGCCGCCTGGCTCCAGCAGAACCCCGCCGTCCGCGTCACGATCGAGGGTCATGCCGACGAACGCGGCACCCGCGACTATAATATCGCGCTGGGCGAACGCCGCGCCAACGCCGCGAAAAACTATCTCGCTTCGCTCGGCATCGATTCGGGCCGCATCACCACCGTCAGCTACGGTAAGGAACGCCCCGCCGCCCTCGGCTCGGACGAAGCCTCTTGGGCGCAGAATCGCCGCGCGGTAACGGTAACGATCCAATATTGATCGCCCTTACGCGCTGATAAAGAGGCCCGCCCGTCCCCCGACTGGCGGGCCTTTTTGTGGGAGGAACGCTAGAGTATCCGTGATGGTCAAGCGCATGCTGTGGTCCAGAGACGATCTGCCCTGAGTAGCGCATTTGCGGTGACGATGAGCTTTCGCATGATGGCTGTGATGGCGATTTTGGCGGGTTTTCCGGCAGCGATGAGCTGCTGGTATTTGGCCTTGAGGTTTGGATTGAATCGGGCGGCGACCAGAGCAGGCATGTAGAGAGCCTGTCGGACATTGGCCCTACCGCCGCGGATGAAGCTTTTGCCTTTCCATTGGCCGGACTGGCGCGCGACCGGGGCAAGTCCGGCGAGCGAGGCAGCCTGCTTGTTATCGAGCGATCCGAGTTCGGGCATGGTGGCGATGATCTGGTTGGCGGTGAGTGTGCCGAGGCCAGCGATGCTGGTGAGAATGTGGTGGCGCCGGACGAGCTTTTCATCTGCGGCAATGACGGCCGCGATTTCAGCGTCGAGCGCAGCGATGTGGCGAGCGATCTGTTCGAGCCGTTGGCTGCACTGGCGCTTAAGCAGCGTGACGGTGAGGTTCTTTTCGCGGTTTTTGAGCGCGGTGCGATCACGCACCAGACCATCGCGGGCGTTGACGAGTTCGGCCAGTTGGTTCTGCTGCGGGCTTCGGGCGGGCCTGACCGGGGGTTTCAGCGTCACCGCCATCCGTGCGAGCAGCCTGGCGTCGATGCGATCGGTCTTGGCGAGCGTGCCTGTCGCCTGAGCGAAGCGCCTTGCCCGTTCCGGGTTGAGCTTGACGCAGGGCATATGGCCGAGCGCGACCTCCAGCGCGCGGTGGTAGATGCCGGTAGCCTCATAGGCGATCCGCTCGACCTCCCATTGCCCGGCCCATGCGATCAGGGTCTTGTGGCCCTTGGTGGTGTTGGGGAACTGGCGCTCGATCCCGATGGGATGGACATAGCAGTCCAACGTCGCTTTGGAGATGTCGATGCTGGACTTGTAACGGTTTTGCGCCGGTCACCTGAGCGATTAGAGCTCGCAACAGGAGACCGACGAGATGATCAAGCATACAGAAGAGTTCAAGCAAGAGGCGGTACGGATCGCGCTGACCAGCGGGTTGCCGCGCGATCGGGTTGCATCGGATTTGGGGATAGGGAAGTCGACGCTGGGCAAGTGGGTATCGCAGTATCGGCCCAGTGATCTGGTTTCAGCGCCGCAGGCAGATCTGGCGCGTGAGAATGAACGCCTTCGCCTTGAGAACCGTGTGCTGCGGGAGGAGAGGGAAGTGCTAAAAAAGGCCACGCAGTTCTTCGCGAGCCAAAGGCCGTGAAGTTCGCATTTGTGCATAGCTGGCGGCACCGGTGGCCCGTTGAACTGCTCTGCCGTGTCATGGATGTCAGTGAACGCGGCTATCGTTCCTGGCGCTCGCGCCCGATCAGCAGGCGGGAGCGGACAGATATGAAAGTGCTGGCCCATATCCGGGAACAGTACAGGCTGAGCCTTGGCAGCTACGGCCGTCCTCGCATGACGATGGAGTTGAAGGAGGTAGGGCTCGATGTTGGCGAGCGCCGGGTCGGGCGGCTGATGAAGATCAACGGGATCAAGCCAGTCCGCACGCGCAAGCACAAGGTTACGACTGACAGCCACCATCGCCTGGGTGTCGCAGCGAACTGGCTGGACGGCGATTTTGCCGCAGATGCGCCCAACCGTAAATGGGCCGGCGACATCACCTATATCTGGACGTCCGAAGGCTGGCTCTACCTTGCCGTCATTCTCGATCTGCATAGCCGTCGCGTCGTAGGCTGGGCAGTCAACGACAGGATGAAGAAAGACCTGGCGATCAGGGCGCTGGATATGGCGGTGCGCCTGCGCCAGCCTCCCGAGGGCTGCCTTTTCCATTCGGATCGCGGTAGCCAATATTGCTCCTACGACTATCAGAAAAAGCTGCAGGCCTATGGCCTGCGTCCATCAATGAGCGGCAAGGGAAATTGCTACGACTGTGATTATGTTGCTGCGGCTTGATGGTCTGACCCATGCTACGATTGACCCCGTGTCATTGCGTTGACGTGTCGGCCATCAAGTCGCCCTGGCAACGGGCGAGATGTGACTTGATAGGAGCCTGACGGGTTTGCCCCTTCACAGTCCTGTCCTTCTCTGAACGGTGCCCGGGCACCGTTCAGAGAAGGACAGGACATGACCAATACCAACATCAGCGGCGTCATTATCGGTGTCGATACCCATAAATCCATCCATGTTGCCGTGGCAATCGATAACAACGGCAGCCGATTGACGGCCTTTTCGGCTCCAGCGACAACAAAGGGCTATAAATTGCTCGAGGACTGGGCGTGTGCGTTGGGCACCATCACAGCCTTTGGCATCGAGGGGACTGGATCATACGGAGCCGGGCTGTCTCGCCATCTTCTGGCCCAGGGCCATAAAGTCATCGAGGTCACCAGACCTAATCGACAGTTGCGCTATCAACATGGCAAAAGCGATAGCCTCGACGCTGAAGGCGCCGCACGGTCGGTGCTGGGCGGACAGGCGATCGCCCAACCCAAAACGCAAACAGGATCCGTCGAGATGATCCGGCATCTCAAAATCGCACGCGACACAGCAGTCAAATGCCGGTCGCAGGCCATGGTGACCCTGAAAACCCTGATCATCAACGCACCTGCGGCGCTGCGCGACACGCTCGATCAGATAAACGGAAAAATCGCGCTGATCCGATATATTGCTGCACTCAGGCCCGGCGCAATGACCTCGACGATCGCATCGGCCAAAACCGCCTTGCGGGCCTTGGCACAACGCTGGCTGGCTCTACACGAAGAAATTCAGTCGCACGACAAGGCGCTCGAGCAACTGGTCATGGCCAACGCACCAACGTTGCTGGCATCGCACGGGATCGCGACGATGACGGCGGCAGAAATGCTTATACTGGTCGGCGATGATCCCACCCGAATCCGCTCCGAAGCTGCACTCGCCAAGCTCTGCGGGGTGTGTCCCATCCCCGCATCAAGTGGCAAGACCAACCGCTTCCGACTCAACCGTGGTGGAAACCGGCAAGCCAATGCCGCGCTATATCGGGTTGCAATCGTTCGGATGCGCAACCATCCGCCGACACTTGCCTATGTCAGCAAACGAAAAATGGAGGGAAAGAGCAACCGGGAGATTATACGCTGCCTTAAGCGATACATCGTTCGCGAAATCTTTACCCACCTATGTCGCCCAAAAGCATCTCTGACCAGCGCTTGACAAATATAGGAGCCTCAATGCGTCCGTCGAGACCTTCTTCAAATCCCTGAAGGCGGAACTCATCTGGCGGCAGAGCTGGCCGACGCGGCGTCAGGCAGAAGCCGCCATCTTTCAGTACATCAATGGCTTCTACAACACCCGTCGCCGCCATTCATATCTAGGCGGCATCAGCCCGCTCGCGTTCGAAGCCAAGGTGGCATAATGAGATAGGTGACCGGCACAAAACCGTTACAAGTCCAATGCCGATGGTTTGTGGTAGAGAGTTGCTCATCTTTTTCGCTGTCCCATGCTTGTCATCCGGGCCTTAAAAGCCCCGGTATCCGTTCGGGCCTGATGAAAAAGAAAGGGGCGATCCTACTCTAACCCGGTCCCTTCACGACCAGCGGTTTTGCGATCCGTCCCCTTCCGTCCGGTCCGGGGTGGCCACCCCGGACCGGACATCGCATCCTGACCCGAACGGACCACAAAGTCATAAGACAAGCGTGATGACTTTACTCAGAACCGTTCGTCCTGAGTAGCCATTGAGCGAAGTCGAAATGGCGTATCGAAGGATATAAAGCGCAGCCGACCCTTCGATACGGGTCTTCGACAAGCTCAGCCCCTACTCAGGGCGAACGGAGTGATGCGACTTAGAGTCATCATGCTCTAGGCCCCTACCCTCCAAGGGCAGGGTAATTGCATATGGCACCCAACCTATCCAAAGTCGTCACCCTGAACTTGTTTCAGGGTCCATCTCTCCCCACGAGCCGCCGTTTTCGGGGCACGATGGATGCTGAAACAAGTTCAGCATGACGAAGTAAAATCCCGTCATTCCCGCGGAGGCGGGAACCCATCTCCCAACCCAAAACCCCGGCGAGACGGTGAGGTCACTCCACCCCAGCCCGCTGCTCCGCCATCCGCAAACTCAGCAAGCCCAGCAACTCGACCCCAACCTCCACCGCACCATCGGGCAGTCCGCTGAGCAATCCCGCACGCACTTCCGCCAGCCGCGCCGCGATCTTCTCAGCCAGCGCCTTGCCCGCCTCCGTCAGCGCCAGCCGATTGGACCGTTTATCATCGGTATCGGCAATCCGCTCGATCCACCCGGCGGTCTGCAACTGGTCCAGCGTCCGCACCAGCGAGGGCGGGCTGATATCCAGCAACAGCGCCAGTTCCGCCTGTCGCGGCGGCTCCCCAAGCTGATCGAGATACACCAGGCACCATCCGGCGCTGCTCGATACGCCGAACTGCGCCAGCGCCGCATCCCCCATCTGCCGCCAGCCGCGCGCGACCGGGGCCAGTAGGTGCAGCAAAGCCAATTCCTGTTCCGCGTCCGCCATAATAGTTAGATAGCTAACTAATCAATTTAACACAAGTCGCAACCTATGTCCGCCTCGCTGTCCGCTTTGGGGGTCCGGGCAAAGCCCGAACCCCAACCCGTCAGGCCCGCCGCGTCCCCGTAAAGGCCGAAGCCCCGAACGCACCCAGCTGCATCGTGCCGGTGATCGCATCGCCGCTGACCGTCGCTTCGCATTCCAGCGTCATCGGCATCGGCATGGTCATTTCCATCTTCCAGGTCAGCACGTCGCCCGCGACCTTGCCATCGACCACATCCAGCGATCCCATCATCCCGGCAAAGGTGCCGTTGAACCGGTCCCCGCTGCTGATGACGGTGAACACGCCATTCTGGTCGCCCATCGGCGTCTTGGCCACGCAATCATAAGCGCCATCGACAGTTGCCATCTTATTCACTCCTTTAGGTTTTTTCTCAGTCAGCCAGGGTGCCGGTTTCGACCGGCAAGCCCACCGCGTCAAGCTGTGGCCGCACCAGTTTCGCGTCACCCACCACGACCCAGATCAGCCCGTCGGCGTTGATCGCCTCGCGTGCTGCCTTGTCGAAATCGGCCGCCGTCATCGCCCGATAGATTTTGGGCAGTGTCTCATAGAAATCATCCGCCCGGCCGATCAGGTCGTTGCGCATCATCGCCCCCAGCAGGTCGGACGAGGTTTCGAAACTGCCCGGCAAGGACAGGATTTGTCCGTTGATCGTCTGGTCGCGCTCCGCCTGGGTCGTGCCCTTGGTCGTCAGGAAATCCTTGATGTCCTGCCGCGCCGCGATGATCGACTCGCCCGTCTTGTCGCTCTGCACCGGCGCATAGACCAGCAGCGGGATCGTGTCCTTGACGCCGGGCAGTGCCGTCCCCGCGCCATAGGCCCAACCCTTGGTCTCGCGCAGGTCCATGGTCAGCCGCGACGTCGTGCTGCCGCCCAGCACCTCGTTGGCGGACTGGAGCGTCACCGGATTGTCGGTGCCCTTCTTGGCGGTCAGCACCCCGGCCAGGATCATCGACTGCGGGCTTTGCGGCTTGTCGATCAGGATGATCCGCGCCGGGCGCGCCATCCGGTCCATGCGGAACAGCTTGGTCCCCTTCGCCGCCACCGGGGCCTTCCAGTCGCCAAAGCGCTTTTCCAGCAGGGGCAGCAATTCAGCCAGGGTCGTGTCGCCGGTCACGAAAATCTTGGCATTGTCGGGCCGCAGCCAGCCGTCATGGAAGGCGACCAGATCGGCCCGCGTCACCGCCTTGACCCCGCTCTCGGTGCCCGACCCGGTGAAGGGAATGCCATAGGGATGCGCCGTGCCATAGAGCAGAGGCGGCAGCATCCGCTGGGCAATCGCCATCGGCTCGGTCTTCTCCGCCGCGATCCGGGTCAGCATCTGACCACGCAGCCGCTCGACCTCCGCCGGGGCAAAGGCCGGATTGCGCACCACATCGGCCAGCAAGCCAAGCGAGGCATCCAGATTGGGCTTGAGCGCGAACAGGCCGACCGTGGTGCGATCCATGCTGTTGCCCGCGCTCACCGCCGCGCCCAGCCGCTCCTGTTCCTGCGCGATGGTGAGCGAACTGCGGGTCTTGGTCCCTTCGTCCAGCAACGCCGTGGTCAGCGCCGCCGTGCCCAGCTTCGTCCGGTCATCGGCGGCATTGCCCGCATCGAACGCCACCGACACCCGCACCGTCGGCACCGTGGCGCGGCGCGCGAAGACGACCGGAATGCCGTTGCTGAGCTTGGCATGTTCGACCGGCGGAAAGTCGAGGTCAGCGACCGGCTCGATTGGCGGCTCGGCAATCTTGGTCGGCTTGGGCGGCGTTGCGGCCGTGGGCGCAGGCGCATCGGGATCGCGGAAATAAGCGGGTTGCATCGTCGCATTGCCCGCCAGCGCATTATCCGCCGCCGTCCGCTCGCCCGGTGCCACCGTCAGGCGGAACACGGGCCGTCCCAGCCATTTGCGCGCGGCTTCCGTCACCTGTGCCGGGGTCGCAGCGGCATAGGCGGCCAGATCCTTCTTGTAGGTCGCCGGGTCATCCGAATAGACCGCCCCCTCGGCCAGCGTCACCGCCTTGCCGGAAAAGCCGCCGACTTGCTCCAGGCCCGAAATCGTCCCCGCCACCCGCTGGGTCGCGGCGCGCTGCACCTCGTCGGCGCTTGGCCCCTTGGCCAGATAATCGGCCAGCAGTTGGTCGAGCCGCTTGCCCACCGCCACCGCATCTTCACCCGGCTTCACGTCCACCGTGATCTCGGCGATGCTCAGCTTCTCGAACGGCTGGACATTGGCCTTGACGCCCACCGCCACCTTCTCGTCGCGCACCAGCGTCGTATAGAGCCGCGACGATCCCAGCCCGCCAAAAACCGATAGCGCGAGGTCAAGCGCAGGCAGGTCCGCGCTATTGACACCCGGCACCACCCAGTTGCGATAGAGCCGCGTCGCCGCGACATTATCCTTCATCAACTTCTCGACATCCTTGTCGAGCGTCGGCACGGTCGCGTCCACATCCTGGGGCGGCGGGCCAGCCGGGATATTGCCGAACCAGCGTTCCACCTTCTTCTTCGCGGTCGCCATGTCGATATCGCCCGCCAGCACCAGCACCGCATTGTTCGGGCCATAATGCGTCTTGAACCACATCTGCACATCAGCGAGGCTCGCGGCATTCAGATCCGCCATCGACCCGATGGTGGAGTGGCGATAGGGATGGCCTTCGGGCAGCAAAGCGGCGAGCTGCGCATATTCGACCAGGCCATAGGGCTGGTTCTCGCCCATCCGCTTTTCATTCTGGACGACGCCACGCTGGGTATCCAGCTTCGCCTGCGTCACCGCGCCCAGCAAATGCCCCATCCGGTCCGATTCCAGGAACAGCGCCCGGTCGAGCGCGCCGGTTGGCACCGTCTCGAAATAATTGGTGCGATCGAACCAGGTCGTCCCGTTCCAATCGGTCGCGCCGATATCCTCCAAACGCCCGAAGAACGGCCCATCGGCATTTTCCGAGCCATAGAACATCAGATGCTCGAACAAATGCGCAAAGCCGGTCTTGCCCGCAGGCTCGAAGCGCGACCCGACATGATACCAGACCGACACCGCCACCACCGGCGCCTTGCGGTCGGTATGGACGATGACGCGCAGCCCGTTCTTCAGCGTGAACTCTTCATAGGGAATATCGACCGCCGACACTAGGCTGGAAAGCGGCGCAGGCGCGGCGACGGCGGCCGCACCCTGCGCCAGCGCCTCCGTCACGGGCGTCATCGCCAGCATGGACAGGCCGATCAGCAGGGGCAGGCGGCGCGGCAGGGAAGACAGGATCATGAAGGAGCCTTCTGACAAAAGCAGCGGGGTGAAACCGCCCGCAGGATGGCGCTAGAATAGCGGGGCGTTTTAGCAGCGCAATACGCATACGGCTGGACAGCGCGAACCGCGACGATAGGTTCCGCTCCATCATCGACGTTAAAAGAGTAACCCATGCGCCTTCGCCTCCCCGTCCTCGTCTCCCTGATCGCCCTCGCCGCGCCCGCCATCGCGCAGGAACCGACCTTCTCCCCCGATGCGATCCGCGCCGACGTGGCATTCCTCGCCGACGACCTGCTCGAAGGACGCGACGCGGGCACGCGCGGCTATGACATCGCCGCCCGCTACGTCGCCGCCCGATTTGCGGCGCTCGGCCTGACTCAGGCGGTCAAGGATAGCTGGTATCAGCCGGTCACGCTGGCATTGGCTGATCTCGACAAGAGCGCGCCCGCCGCGCTCTCCATCGGCGGCCAGCGTTTCGCCAATGGCACCGATGTCGCGATCGGCGGCTTTGGTCGCGAAGCCAGGCAGAGCATCGCTGCCGGGGCCGTGTTCGTCGGCTATGGCCTGCAATCGGATCGCGAAAAGATCGACGATTATGCCGGGCTGGACCTCAAGGGCAAATTCGCGGTCGCCCTGTCCGGCTCGCCCGTCGGCATGCCCAGCGAAGTCGGCGCGCATCTCGCCGCTGAAAAGGCGCTTGCGGCGCAGAAGGCAGGCGCCATCGGCCTCATCACTCTGCCCAGCCCCAGCCTGCTCGCCCGCATGCCTTGGGAAAAACTGCGCGAGCGCAGCAATGATCCGGTCGTCAGCTGGATCGACACCCAAGGCCAGCCCTATGTCCGCACCCCCGCCATCCGCGCCACCGCCACGGTCCATGGCCCGGCCGCCGACGCGCTTTTCGCCGGGTCGCGCGGCAATCTCGCCGCCATCCTGAAGCAGGCAGGCAAGAAGGGCGGCCGCCCCAAGGGCTTTGCCCTCAAACCGCTCGTCACGCTGGAGCGCGCCAGTTCGGTCAGCACGGCCCCCTCGGCCAATGTGCTGGCGGTACTGCCCGGTTCCGACCCGGCCCTCGCCCATGAATATGTGCTGCTGATGGCCCATCTCGACCATAATGGCGTCAAGGAAAGCGCGAAGGGCGACGACAAAATCTATAACGGCGCGATGGACAATGCATCGGGCACCGCGACCATGCTGGCCGTGGCGAAGGCCTTTACGGAAGGCGGCGCGCGGCCCAAACGCTCGATCCTGTTCGCCGCCGTCACCGCGGAAGAAGATGGCCTGCTCGGCTCGCAATATCTCGCCAAGCATCCTGTCCTGCCGACAGGCGGCAAGCTGGTCGGCGTCGTCAATCTCGACATGCCGATCCTGACCTATGATTTTCAGGATGTCGTGGCGTTCGGCGCGGAACATTCGACGCTCGGCCCGATCGTCGATCGCGCGGCGCAATCGGTCGGCGTCGCCCTCTCGCCCGATCCGCTGCCCGCCGAAGGGCTGTTCACCCGTTCGGACCATTATCGCTTCGTGCAGGAAGGCGTGCCCGCCGTGTTCCTGATGACCGGTTTCGCCGGGCCGGGCAAAGCCGCGTTCGAACATTTCCTCAAGACCCAATATCACCAGCCATCCGATCAGATCGACCTGCCTTTCAACTGGGATGCCGCCGCCAAATTCGCCCGCGTCAACTATGCCATCGCCCGGCAGATCGCCGACGCGCCGGAAGCACCGCGCTGGTATGCGCAGGATTTCTTCGGCGACGCCTTTGCTGCTGAGCAGCCCAAGGCCCCGACGCCAAAGTAATCGCGCGCCTGCGGAAATTGCGTATCGCCTCTTGTGTGGTTTTTGGGCAACACCACATGAGGGGCAGCACCACGAAGGGCATGTTATGAACCTCGAAAAATTCACCGACCGCGCCAAAGGTTTCCTGCAATCGGCGCAGACTGTCGCGATCCGCATGAACCATCAGCGGATCAGCCCGGACCATCTGTTGAAGGCGCTGCTGGAGGATGAGCAGGGCATGGCATCGGGCCTCATCAAGGCCGCTGACGGCGACGCGCCCACGGCGCTGCGCGAAACCGACGCGGCGCTGGCGAAAATCCCCGCCGTGTCGGGCAGCGGTGCGCAACAGACGCCGAGCCTCGACAATGACATAGTGCGCGTGCTGGACTCGGCCGAACAAGTCGCAGCCAAGGCGGGCGACAGCTTCGTCACCGTCGAGCGGCTGCTCCTCGCACTCACGCTGGCCACCACCACGGCGGCGGGCAAAGCGCTGGCGGCTGCTGGCGTGAAGCCCGAGGCGCTCAACGCCGCGATCAACAGCCTGCGTCAGGGCCGCACCGCCGACACGGCGGGCGCGGAAGATCGCTATGACGCGCTCAAGAAATTCGCGCGCGATCTGACCCAGGCCGCGCGCGACGGCAAGCTCGATCCCGTCATCGGCCGCGACGAGGAAATCCGCCGCACTGTCCAGATTCTCGCCCGCCGGACCAAAAATAACCCCGTCCTGATCGGCGAACCCGGCGTCGGCAAGACCGCCATCGCCGAAGGGCTGGCGCTGCGCATCGCCAATGGCGACGTGCCCGACACGCTCAAGGACCGCACGCTGATGGCGCTCGACATGGGCGCGTTGATCGCGGGCGCCAAATATCGCGGCGAGTTCGAGGAACGGCTAAAGGGCGTGCTGGACGAAGTGAAGGCCGCCGAGGGCCATGTCGTCCTCTTCATCGACGAAATGCACCAGTTGATCGGCGCGGGCAAATCCGAAGGCGCGATGGACGCGGGCAATCTGTTGAAGCCCGCCCTTGCGCGCGGCGAATTGCATTGCATCGGCGCGACCACGCTCGACGAATATCGCAAATATGTCGAAAAAGACCCTGCGCTCCAGCGGCGCTTCCAGCCCGTCTTCGTCGGCGAACCGACGGTCGAGGACACCATCTCGATCCTGCGCGGCCTCAAGGAAAAATATGAGCTGCACCATGGCGTGCGGATCACCGACGGCGCGATCGTGTCGGCGGCGACGCTCTCCAACCGCTACATCACCGACCGTTTCCTGCCCGACAAGGCGATCGACCTGATGGACGAGGCCGCCTCGCGCCTGCGCATGGAGGTGGAGTCCAAGCCCGAAGAGATCGAAAATCTCGACCGCCGCATCATCCAGCTCAAGATCGAGCGGGAAGCGCTCAAGAAGGAGAGCGACCAGCCCTCCAAGGACAGGCTGGCCGCGCTGGAGGCCGACCTTGCCAATCTGGAACAGCAATCGAGCGAACTGACTAGCCGCTGGCAGGCTGAAAAGGACAAGATTGCGGGCGAAGCCAAGATCAAGGAACAGCTCGACGCCGCCCGGCTCGAACTGGAACAGGCACAACGCGCGGGCGACCTCGCGAAGATGAGCGAGCTGTCCTATGGCACCATCCCGGCGCTGGAAAAGCGGCTCGCCGAAGCGGCCACCGCATCGGAAGGCGCGATGCTGCGCGAGGAAGTGACCGCCGAGGACATCGCCGGCGTCGTGGCCCGCTGGACCGGCATCCCGGTCGAACGGATGCTGACCGGCGAGCGCGAGAAATTACTCGCCATGGAGGAGACGCTGGGCAAGCGCGTCATCGGCCAGGCTCATGCCGTCCGTGCCGTATCGACCGCCGTCCGCCGCGCCCGCGCGGGACTACAAGACCCCAACCGGCCGCTCGGCAGCTTCCTGTTCCTCGGCCCCACGGGCGTCGGCAAGACCGAGCTGACCAAGGCGCTGGCCGGTTTCCTGTTCGACGATGACAATGCGATGGTGCGCATCGACATGAGCGAGTTCATGGAGAAGCACAGCGTCGCCCGGTTGATCGGCGCGCCTCCGGGCTATGTCGGCTATGAGGAAGGCGGCGTCCTGACCGAGGCCGTGCGCCGTCGTCCCTATCAGGTCGTCCTGTTCGATGAGGTCGAGAAAGCCCATGGCGATGTGTTCAACATCCTGCTTCAGGTGCTGGACGATGGCCGCCTGACCGATGGGCAGGGCCGCACGGTCGATTTCACCAACACGATCATCGTGCTGACATCGAATCTGGGCAGCCAATATATTGCGGGCCTCGCCGACGACGAGCCGGTCGAAAAGGTCGAGGATCAGGTGATGGAGGTCGTGCGCGGCCATTTCCGCCCGGAATTCCTCAACCGTCTGGACGAGGTCATCCTGTTCCACCGCTTAGGGGCCGCGCATATGGCCCCGATCGTCGACATTCAGGTGGCGCGGGTCGGCAAGCTGCTCAAGGACCGCAAGATCATCCTCGACTTGACCGACGGTGCCCGCGCCTGGCTCGGTCGCGTTGGCTATGATCCGGTCTATGGCGCGCGGCCGTTGAAGCGCGCGGTGCAACGCTATCTGCAAGATCCCCTCGCCGACATGATCCTGCGCGGGCAGGTGCCCGACGGATCAACGGTGCGGGTCGAAGATGGCGATGGGGCGCTGGTGCTGGGCATCAGCTAAAGGATTAGGGCGTTGCGGATAGGCCGCAACGCCCTTTCCCACCCGGATCATCCGTTCGGGTTCATGCCCGCCCGGCTGCGGGTGATCATGTCATCGGCCTCGCGGTTCTGCTGTTCTGCACTCGCGCGCCATTCCGCATTGGTCTTGCAGACCCGCTCCTTCTGAACCAGCGACCCGGTGACGGCAAAGCGCTTGCAGCGCACAGCGTCTGGGTGATTCCGGTCCAATTTCGGCTTTTCCTGTGCCACCGCAGGCAGGGCGATCATGAACAGGGTCGATGCAATTACGGTCTTCAAAACATGCATGGTCAATTCTCCCAAAAGATCGGCCATCCGCCCCGTCTCTTCTGCGGGCTACGCCTTGGCCGACCGCTTAGTCGCCAAAGCGGGGATGGATTATCCTGCTGGCGTCGGCTGAGACATAGAATTGCGGCAAGAGCAGCGGTGGCGCAAGTGCGAAATGGGATGATGATGCGCGATCTATGGATCAAACCGCGAAGATTTGGCCGATCCTGTGGCGCAGCTTGTGCCGCATAGGCGGTCATGCCTACAATCCGGGTCATGATTGCTGCCCTCCCCTCCATAAATGACGTCATGACCAGCGCGGAGTGGCTCGCGCACCGTTATGATCCGGGGCACGACGCCTTTCACATGCTGCCGGTTGCGCGGGCGCGCCATGCCGCCGTTCCGTTCCTGACCGACGAATATCTCGTGCCGACACAAGCGCCGATGGTGTTGCGCCGGGCTGACGCCATGGAACGCGCCGCGCCGCCAGCACCCATCCACTTCATCTTTCATTCGGCCTATTGCTGCTCAACGTTGCTGGCCGCCGCCTGCGACATGCCCGGCACAGCCATGGGCGTGAAGGAACCCGTCCTGCTCAACGACTTGGTGGGCTGGCGATACCGCGGCGCGAAGGGACCGGACGTCGCGCGCATATTGGATGATGCGTTGCGTCTGCTCGCCCGCCCATTTGGCCTCGGCGAAGCCGTCATCATCAAGCCTTCCAATATCGTCAATCCGCTGATGCCCGCGATCATGAGCCTGCGCCCGGAGGCCCGCGCCTTGCTGCTCCACGCGCCGCTCGACGCTTATCTTGGTTCGATCGCGCGCAAGGGGATGTGGGGACGGCTATGGGTGCGCGACCTGTTCGGCAAGCTGGCGCGTGAGGGGATACTGGGTGGGCTGGGCATCGCGCCTGCCGACTATTTGGGGCTGACGGACATTCAGGTCGCAGCAGCCGGATGGCTGGCGCAGCAGCAGCAGTTCCAGATGGTGACCCAGCGTTTGGGCCAGCGGGTGGCGACGCTGGACAGCGAGACATTGGTGGCGCGTCCGTCGGACAGCCTGGCGGCTTTGGCCAGATTGTTCGGCCTGAACATCACGGCGGAACGGATCAAGTCCATCGTTGAAGGACCGGTCTTTGCGCGCGACGCCAAAATGGGACGTGATTTCGCGCCCGGTCAGCGCGCGCAGGAAGCGCGGCTGGGGTTGGACATGCATCGCGAGGAAGTCGAAAAAGTCAGCCAATGGGCTGTGTTGCTTGCAAACAACGCCGACATCCCGCTGACATTGCCGCTGCCATTGCTGGGCTAGATACTGGGCCATAACGGCGACCTGGCGTCAGAAGCAGCACAACATGAAAAAAGGGCCGGTGTTTCCACCGGCCCTTTTTCTTAAAGCATGTCCGAACGGATCAGAAGCGGAACTTCACCGCAGCAGCGTAGCGACGACCCAGCGCGTCGTAGGTCGACGGATAGACGTTGCCGCTGTTGTAGGCGGTCGAACCGATGGTCGAGCCGACAACCTTGGGCTTGTTGTTCAGCAGGTTCTGTGCCGTCAGCGTCACCGTCAGATTGTCGGTGATGTGGAAACGGCCCGACAGATCGAAATAATGTTCCGAAGGAATCTTGCGGAATTCTGGTTCGACCATGCAGCCGTCGGGATCAGTCCCTTCTGGATCGGCGCATTCAAAGCCGATGGCAGCAGCCAGATCGTCGGCCAGTGCTGCGGGTTCATATTCCACAGCGTTGATGAAGCGCCACAGCAGCGAGATGTCGAAATTGTCGAACGACAGCGTCGAACGCTGCGAGAACTGGAACTCCGGCTGAATGGAGGGGCAGTTCACGCTGTAGTAGCCCACGCAATCGCGATTGACCGAGGTCGGCGATGCCTGGAACTTCGAGCTGTTGGTCCAGTTACCGACGAACGACAGAGCCAGCTTCGCAAAGCCAACATCCTTCGCATAGTTCATCGTCAGATCGATACCATCGGTCGAAATCGTGCCGAGGTTCGACAAGCCCTGGAACAAACCAGTCGCGGTGTCACCGTCGAGACCGCCCGTGATCGGATCACGGCCGATGATCGTGCATGCCTCGCTGGTTGCATCCAAATTGTCGAAACAGGCCGCGATCGCATCACCCGGCGTCGGGGAAGAAATCGCACCCTTAACCTTGATGTTGTAATAATCGATCGTTGCCGAGAAGCCCGACAGGAACGCTGGCTGAATGACTGCGCCGATGGTGTAGCTGTCCGACTTTTCCGGGCCGAGGGCGAGGTTACCACCACCGGTCGTACGGGCCTGAGCGGCGCTTGGCTGTTCGATGAAGCCGATCGAAGCGGCAGGCGCACCCTGTGCCAAACAAACGGCGCGCAAGGCAGCGTCGGTAACGGGAGCGGAACCTGCGCAAGGATCAACCGAAAGGTTGGTCAGGCCGGTGGTGACCGGCGAGAACAGTTCGGCGATGTTAGGCGCACGCACGGCGCGGGCATATTTGCCGCGAACCTTGAAGCCATCTGCCGGAGTCCAGCTACCGCCTGCGTTATAGGTCCAGGTTTCGTAACCGGGGCTGCCTGCGGCATTGATGCTATACTTCGAGTAGCGCACGCCGCCTTCGATCGTGAGATCCTGGAAGAAGGGCTTGTCCGAGATCAGCGGAAGGATGACTTCGCCGACCGCTTCATAAACGTCATAACCGCCGTCGATGTTCGGTGCAGCGCCGCCGGCACCACCCAGATCGCCCGACTGCGACAACAGGTCGGAAACCTGCGACGCCTGATATTTGCGATATTCACCACCGATTGCGAAGGCAACCGGGTTGGCTGCCCAAGGCGAGGTCACGCCAATGTCACCGCTGATCGTAGCACGTGCCTGCGCCAGCGAGAATTTCGTGATGATCTGGCTTTCGGCAGTCAGGAAGTCGTTCATCTCATCGGTGATCGATCCAGTGGGGCCGAAGATGTTGAGCGGAACGCAACCATTGGCCGCATTGAGGCACTCGGTCGTGCTGGTAGCATTCAGAGCCTGACGCACGCGCGAGTTCAGCCAATAGCCCTGCTGGGTCTGGACATTCTCGCTCTCACCATAGGCACCGAACACATCCCAGTCGATCGTGTCGGTGATACCGCCACGCGCACCGAGCTTATAATCGAAGAATGTGGTGGTGAACTCCGAAACGCGGGGACCATTTTCCACGGCGCGGCGGGCGAAGTTAGAGGTGAAGGTGCGATAGTTGGGATCATTGGGATCGGTCGCACCGGCTGCCGCTGTACATTGGCCGATGGTCAAGCCGTTGGCAGCGCACAGTTCATTGCGAGCGGCCGTTGGCAGATAGGGGTTGCTGTAAGGCACCGTGATGGGGATGCCGAAAGCACCCGACGGCGCGATGATGGTCTTGACCGTGTTCTTCGAGAAGATGCCACGGGTATAGACTTCAACCGCGTCGCTGACTTCATAATGCGCCGATCCGAACATGTTGAAACGTTCGAATGGCGTCTGGAAGATGTTGTAGGGGTTGAAGTTGAACAGCGAGTAGGTCGGAACCAGTTCGCCGGTGGTAGCGTTGATCTGCTGCGTGCCGCCGCCGGGAACGCTGATGCGAACCGGGGTCGAAGTGCCCGAACCACCGATCGCGCCGCTGTAGGAATCAACATTGTTGACCGAGAAGGGACGGCCGCCCTGATAGATGGGGTCGGTCTGCTGATAGCCGATCGAGAAGACGGCGTTACCGCGACCATCATCGAAATTGGCGCCCAGCGTTACGTCTGCGCGCAGCGTGTGGCCGTCGCCCTCTTCCGTGATCTGGTTCGAGAAATTCGCTTCCAGACCCGAAAAATCGGACTTGGTGACGAAGTTGACAACACCCGAAATGGCGTCGGCGCCATAGGTGGTCGATGCGCCACCGGTCAGAACGTCGACGCGCTCCACCAGAGCGAGCGGAATGTTGTTGAGATCGAAACGGCCGTTCAGTTCGGCAGGAACCAGGCGCGTACCGTCGAGCAGGACGATGTTACGGTTGGAACCCATGCCGCGCAAATCGACGAACGAAGCGCCGCCATTGCCGTTGTTGACGGCCGAACCGATGCTGGGAACAATACCCGGAATTTCACGCAGAATTTCTTCGGCGGTGTTGTTCTGCTTCAGTTCGATGGTGTCAGCGCTGGTCGTCGTGACCGGGCTGGAGCGCTCCAGGTTCGGATTGCGGATCAACGAACCAGTAACGATGATGGTGTCGCCCGCTTCTGCACCAGCGGCCTGTGGCGCTTCCTGTGCGAATGCGGCGGTTGCGATCAGCGACGCGCCCAGGATCGCCGGTGCGGCGCTGGCACGCAGAAGTGCCCTCTTTGAAAATGTCTTCACGGTCCAGTCCCTTGCTCTGGAGGTTGGCAGATGACCTGCCACTCTATGTACCTACGGAGGGATAAGGTGCCCGACAGCGATCCCCCCATATGCATGGCCGCGAAACTGCGCGGGGAGCAGGGCGCTGTAAAGCGCGGGAAAAGGGCATTCACCGCTTTTGAATGGGGCTGTATCATAAATGCAACAAGCGCGTGCTAGAGCTGTTTTACGGCTGATTAGTAACATAATTTCGCGAATGCGCCCTCTTGCGATCCATTGATGTCTGCGCGTCGATCCAGCTCGACTGAAAATGGCGCAGACGCGACTGGCCGTGGCGATCCTGCGATATATTGACCTTGTTTTCAGCCGATGCATGCTAGGGCGTGGACGGGTCGATTGAAGAGGAGAGACGGCATGAAGCGCTTGAACACCGGACTGATAGGCGTGTTTTTGTGCCTCACTACGGCCAGCGCGAGCGCCGCGCCGCAGCGTCAGCAGCCCCGGCCGGAGATTTTCACGGACCTGCTGCAATGCCGGTCCATCGCGCAGGATGCAGAGCGACTAGCCTGCTTCGACCGTCAGGTCGGCGCGATCGACGCCGCTGCGCAGCGCGACGAAGTGGTGGTGTTGGACAAGAGCGAACTTAACAAGACGCGCAAGACGCTATTCGGTTTTTCCTTCCCCAAGCTGCCATTTCTGGGCGGCGGCGAAGAGGATGACAGTGGCGACGCGAAGGTGGACGGCGTCGATCAGATCGAGGCGGTGATCACGTCGGTCCGCAGCCTGGGCTATGGCAAGTGGCAGATCGGGCTGGAAGATGGCGCTGTGTGGGCCACCACCGAAGCGATCAGCGCGCGCGACCCCAAGGTCGGACAGAAGATCGAACTCAAACGCGCCGCCATGGGCAGTTTCATGGGCAAGGTGGAAGGCGGCCGCGCGGTGCGGATGAAGCGGGTCAGCTAAACCGCTTCATAGCCCATCTTCACCGTCCCTGCGGCACCGGCCCCGCGACCAGCAGCGGGTCGATGCGCGCGTCGTTCCACTTCATGCCCCAATGAAGATGCGGGCCGGTGGCGCGGCCGGTCGCGCCGATCGCGCCGATGCGTTGCCCCTGGGTCACAGTGTCGCCGGGCTTCACATCGATTCGCGACAGATGCAGGAAGGCGCTGTTGAGGCCATGGCCATGGTCGATCATCAGCAAATGCCCTTCCAGCGTGAAGGGCTTGGCTGTCGCCGCCAGGATCACCACCCCATCGGCGGGGGCGACAACCGGCGTGCCGGTCGCGCCCGCGACATCGACGCCGCCATGATAGGCGCCCGGCTGCCCCTGATAGACACGCTGCGATCCGAACAGCCCGGAAATACGCCCCATCGCAGGCCAGATGAAGCGTTGCCGCCAGCCCTTGGCATCGGTGTTGAGCCTACGGGCGGCAGCGATCTGGGCCAGTTCGGGCCGACGCAGCGCCAGGAAGGCTTCCGTGCTTTTGGTGGGGCGCATCGGCGCGTTGATGCGCTCGATCCGCCAGGGGCGGGAGGCGATGGTCAGGCTTTTTTCGACCGTCCGTCCGTCGGCAAATTGCGCCGTCAGCCGCGCGGTGGGCGCGGCGTCCCGGTCGAAGGCGATCAGGAAGCGGCCATCGGCATCGACCGGCACGACCTCCGCACCCAGCCGAAGCGAGACTATATCGGCAGGCGCGGTGCCGGTCACCACGCCGCCCTGCGTCATGGTGCCGGTAAGGCGGAGGTCGTCGGATAGCGGCGGTGCGGCTGCAATCGTTATTCCCAAGACCGCGGGCAACAGGATGAAGGCGAGACGATTCATGGGATGCGCTTCGCTGCGCGCTCCGCCTGAACCGATGCTTCCGCGCTGGCATAGGGTTCCTGCCGGGCGATGCTCCAATAGCGCAGATCTTCGAGCGCGATCTTCTGCCCCGTGACCGCGCACAGCACATGATCGCCCGCCTGCAACACGCGGAAGCTGTAGGGCATATAATGAAGCCGGGCGATCCGGTCGCGGTTGGACATGAGCATCGGTCGGGCCTTTCAGAAGGTCAGGAGAAAAGATCCTGCTGCGGCGGTGCGTCGGCGCTGCGCGGTTTGCGGGACTGGCGGGATGTGGACGATATAGCGGCGGGGTCTGGCTTCTCAAGCAAGGCTGCGCCCTGCCCGACCGTCGCATCGACCGTTCCATCCTTGAAATGCAGCGTCACCGCGCCTGCAGCCTGCGCGGCGGCGACCGATTGGACCAGCCGCCCCCCCGCCATCACGCGGGCATAGCCGCGCGCCAGCGGCCGGTCGGGATCAAGCGAGGTGAAATGACGCGACACCCGGTCGAAGGCGGTCGCGCGATCGGTCAAAACCCGCGCCAGATAATCGGGACGCGGCCGCAACCGGTCGAGCCGCTCGCTTGCACGCGCGAGTTGCTGCTGGAGCAGCGCCGGTCGCAACGCGCCGCCCGCCTGCCCCAATTGCGCGCGGGCGTCGGCAATGCGATGGCGCAGGCCACTGGCCAGGGCCTCGGACAATTGATCGAGCCGCTGACGCTGCGGCGCGAGCAGCATGTCGGGGGTGGGCATGAGCCGCGCCTGCATGTCGAGGCGCTCTTTCGCCTGCGCCGCATTGCGACGGACCGCGCGTCCGGCCCGCAGGCCCATTTCAGCGAGGGTGGCGAGCAGGTCGGCGCGCACTGGCACCGCCATCTCCGCCGCTGCGGTGGGGGTGGGCGCGCGGCGATCGGCGGCATGATCGCACAGGGTCGTGTCAGTCTCATGCCCGACCGCCGAGATGATCGGGATGGTGCAATCGGCGACGGCGCGGACGACGATTTCCTCGTTGAAACTCCACAAATCCTCGATCGACCCGCCGCCGCGCGCGACGATGACGAGGTCGGGCCGGGGCACTGGGCCGTTGCCGTCCATGGCGGAAAAGCCGCGCACGGCGCGCGCGATCTGCTCGGCGGCACCATTGCCCTGCACCAATACCGGCCAGACCAGGACGTTGGTGGGGCAGCGATCGGCAAGGCGATGGAGAATGTCGCGGATCACCGCGCCGGTGGGCGACGTCACGACGCCGATGGTGCGGGGCAGGAAGGGCAGAGGCTGTTTGCGCTCGACTGCGAACAGGCCTTCGGCAGCAAGTTTCGCCTTGAGCTTTTCGAGCAGCGCCATCAGCGCGCCTTCGCCCGCCAATTCCATCCGCTCGATCACGATCTGATATTTGGAACGGCCGGGATAAGTGGTGAGCTTGCCAGTGGCGATCACCTCGACCCCGTCCTGCGGAGAAAAGGCGAGGCGTTGCGCCCCGCCCTTCCACATCACGCCATCCAGCACGGCATTATCGTCCTTGAGCGCCAGATAGAGATGCCCTGACGCCGCGCGCTTGAAACCGGAAATCTCGCCACGCAGGCGGACATGGCCAAAGCGGTCCTCGACCGTGCGCTTGAGCATGCCCGACAATTCACTGACCGAGAGCGGCGGCGCGTTGTCCCCTGCGCGTTCCTCCGCTAACAGGCGGCCCATACTGTCATAGGCATCGAAATCCGGGGACATGGGCGACATGAATATCCTTTTGCTTGGCGGCGGTGGCCGCGAACATGCGCTGGCGTGGAAGCTGGCGCAATCGCCCCGGCTCGATACGCTCTACGCCGCGCCGGGCAACCCCGGCATAGCCGAGCAAGCGACGTTGGTCGACCTCGACGCGACGGATCATCGCGCCGTGCTGGATTTCTGCACCCGCCATTCGATCGGGCTGGTGGTGATCGGTCCCGAAGCGCCGCTGGTGGACGGGCTGGCCGATAATCTGCGCACCATGGGCGTTCCGGTGTTCGGCCCCGACAAGAAGGCTGCACAATTGGAGGGGTCCAAGGGGTTCACCAAGGATCTGTGCCAGCGCGCCCATATCCCGACCGCCGCCTATCAGCGCGTCACCAGCAAGGACGGCGCCATCGCCGCGCTCGACGATTTCACGCTGCCGGTGGTGATCAAGGCCGATGGGCTGGCGGCAGGCAAGGGCGTCATCATCGCGGAGACGCGGCAAGAGGCGCTCGATGCGCTCGACACCATGTTCTCCGGCGTGTTCGGCGCGGCCGGTGAGGAAGTGGTGCTGGAAGAATATATGACCGGCGAGGAAGCCAGTTTCTTCGCGCTAACCGATGGCAGTGCCATCCTGCCCTTCGGATCGGCGCAGGATCATAAGCGCGTCGGCGATGGCGACACCGGCCCCAATACCGGGGGCATGGGCGCCTATAGCCCGGCGCGCGTGCTCACGCCCGAACTGGAGCGGCAGGTGATTGAGACGATCATCAAACCGACGGTGGCGACGATGGCTGCGGAGGGGATGCCCTATTCGGGCGTCCTCTATGCCGGGCTGATGCTGACCGATCAGGGGCCAAAGCTGATCGAATATAATGCCCGTTTCGGCGACCCCGAATGCCAGGTGTTGATGATGCGCTTCGATGGCGATTTGGTCGATTTGTTGCTGAGCGTGGCGCAGGGGACGTTGGCCGAGCAGGGGCCGGTGCAACTGGCGGACCGCACGGCGCTGACCGTCGTGATGGCGGCCAATGGCTATCCGGGCACGCCGGAAAAGGGCGGCGCGATACAGGGGATTGATGCGGCGCAGGCGCAGGGGGCGATGGTGTTCCATGCAGGGACGGCGCAACAGGGTGGCGCGCTGGTCGCCAATGGCGGACGCGTTCTCAATGTGACCGCGACGGGCGAGAGTGTCGGCGCAGCGCAGGCGGCCGCCTATGCCGCGGTTGATGCGATCGATTTCCCGACGGGCTTTTGTCGTCGCGATATCGGCTGGCGCGAGGTCGCACGCGAACAGGGGTGAAGGCTTGCCGTTCGGGACAAAGCGTCCCTACATAGCCGCACGATATTCAGGGAGGCGCGTGATGCAGGAATTCTTCATGGACTATGGGCTGTGGCTGCTGGTCGGGCTGCTGGTGATCATTGGTCTTGTCTTCCTGTTGTCGGGCAAGGGTAAGACGAAGGAGATTGCGCCGCCTACTGCGGTTGAAGCGGAAACAATCCCAGTTGCAGCCGTGCCGGTCGTCCCGCCCGTGGTGATTGAGCCGGTGGCCGTCGAACCCGTGGCGGTAGAGCCGATTGCGGTAGAGCCTGTGGCGGTGGTCGAAGCGGAAGCGCCTGCGCCCGTGGCTGCCGGGACACCGGAAGCAGGCGAGGATGACCTGTTGCGCATGAAAGGGGTCGGCCCCAAGCTCAAGGCGTTGCTGCACGACCTTGGCATCACCCGCTTTGCGCAGATCGCTGCCTGGACCGACACGGACATCGCCGCGATCGACGCAAGGCTGGGCAATTTCAAGGGCCGTCCGATCCGCGATCAGTGGGTCGATCAGGCGAAATATCTGGCAGCGGGCGATATTGCCGGGTTCGAAGCCCAATATGGCAAGCTGTAAAGCCTGACCGTCAGCCCGGCGCACCGCCCAATATTTCGCGGGCGCGGGGCGCCAGCCGATCCGTGGCGGCAGCATGAATGCCGGGCGCAGCGCAAAGCAGGCCGAAAGCGGTCGGTTTGGGGCGGTTGAAGCGCATCGGCGCACCCAAGGCGTCGGTGACCGTCGCCCCGGCCCGCTGGCAGATCAGCGCGGCGGCGGCGACATCCCACTCATTGCCCCAGCGCACCGTGGCGACCAGATCGGCCTCGTCGGCGGCCACCATCGCCATGCGCAGCGCGATGCTGTTGGGTTTTTCGACCGTCACCAGATCCCGGTCGATGCGCGGCAATTGATCGGCGGGGACGCGGGCACCGGGCAGCGTCGTGCGGTCGCCTGCGCGCAGCGTCTGCCCATTGCGTGTCGCCGAGCCATCCGCCTGCGCGATCCACAATTCATTGCGGGCAGGCGCGGCCAATATGCCAAGCCGAACCGCGCCATCCTCGATCAGCGCCACCGACACCGCCCAGCCAGGCCGTCCGCGCAGATAATCGCGGGTGCCGTCGATCGGATCGACCACCCAGACGCGCGGCACGCCCAGGCGATGCACCGTGTCCGCCGTCTCTTCCGACAGCCAGCCCGCTTCCGGGTCGATCTGGCCCAGCCGCTCGCGCAACAGCGCATCGACTTCCAGATCGGCCTCACACACCGGATGGCCCGGCACTTTTTCCCACTGGCGCACGCGGGTATCGCCGCCCGCCCAGAGGGTCAGCGCATGATCGGCCGCATCGGCGACCGCTGACACGATCGCGCGCAGATCTATCTCAGCCCCCGGCAACGGTCATTCCATCCACGCGCAGCGTCGGCACGTTCATGGCATAGCGAAAATGCAGGTCGTTGGCGGGGATGAGCGCGCGGAACATCGCCTTCAAATTGCTGGCAATAGTGATTTCCGACACCGCATGGGCGACCGCACCATTTTCGATCAGGAAGCCCGCCGCGCCCCGGCTATAATCGCCGGTGACGCCATTGACGCCCATGCCGATCAGTTCGGTGACATAGAGGCCGCGTTTTACGTCCGCCATCAGATCGCCCGGCGACACCGTGCCCGCCTCCATATGGACGTTGGTGATGCTGACGCCCGGCGCGCCGCTGCCGCCCCGGCTCGCATGGCCGGTGGGTTCCAGGCCCAGTTGCCGGGCCGAAGCACTGTCCATCAGCCAGCCGGTCAGCACGCCCCGGTCGATCAGCGCACGCGGTGCAACCGGCAACCCTTCGCCATCAAAGGGGCGCGAGCGCAGCCCGCGTGGCACCTGCGGATTGTCGATGATAGTGACGCCCGCGTCGAACAGCGCTTCGCCCAAGGATTCGAGCAGGAAGCTCGACCGGCGCGCGATCGCCGGGCCGACCATGCCGCCGATCAGATGGCCAAGCAGGCTGGAGCCGATGCGCGGATCGAAGATCACGGGCATGACGCCGCTTTCGACCTTCACCGGATTGAGGCGGGCGACCGCGCGCTGGCCTGCGCGCACACCGATTGCCTCGGCATTGTCCAGATCCTCCAGATGGCGCACGCTATGGCTGGCATGGTCGCGCTGCATGTCCGACCCAGCGCCCGCCAGCACGCTGGCCCAGGTCGAGTGATTGGTGCCCGCATAGGCACCGGCAAAACCATGGCTGGTCGCCAGTGCCACCTGGCTGCGGCCGTTCGATGCGCCGCCGCCTTCGCTGTTGGTAATGCCGGGCACCGATCGCGCTGCTTCCTCCGCCAGCAGCGCGCGTTCGCGCAGCGCGGCGGGTTCGGGCTCTCGCTCGTCGGTCAGGTCGAGCGCAGGCGGGCGCTTCTTCATAAGGCGATCTTCGGGTGCGAGACCCGCATAAGGGTCTTCCGGGGCTTCGCGGGCCATCGCGACGGCGCGATCGACCAGCGTGGTGAGCGTCGCGGGGTTCATGTCTGACGCCGAAATGCTGGCCGACCGGCTGCCGATGAAGACACGCAGGCCGATCTCTTCGCCCTCCGACCGTTCGACATCCTCCAGCAGGCCGAGCCGCACTGACACATTGGTCGAGGCGTTGCAGGCATAGATGG
This sequence comes from Sphingobium sp. KKT206, assembly GCF_055640555.1. Taxonomy (NCBI): domain Bacteria; kingdom Pseudomonadati; phylum Pseudomonadota; class Alphaproteobacteria; order Sphingomonadales; family Sphingobiaceae; genus Sphingobium; species Sphingobium sp. KKT206. The sequence continues at coordinate 2,973,328 of NZ_CM145764.1, read as the reverse complement.
CGTCGGCCGCATCCGCCCCTGCCTTGCGCGCGGCGCTGACCAGATCCTGCGCGCGCGACTGGGCTTCTTCTAGGCTGAGCATGGAGGCGTGGGTTTCCCGAAACGATAAGAGGAGCCTGTGGCCTTACGCGCTTGCGCCCATGGGAGCAACGCCCGCCAGCCAGCGGTCGAACAGGTGCCAGGCGACCGCCATGGTTGGCGGCGCGAGAAAAGGCGCGCCGGGCACCTCCGCCAACGCAGCGCGCACGGCATCGGCATCGCACCAGAAGGCATCCTCTATCTCGGTCGGGTCAAGCGTCAGCGCGTCGTCGTCCGCCTGCGCGATGCAGGCGATCATAAGCGACGAAGGAAAGGGCCAGGGCTGACTCATGACATAGCGCACGTCGCGGACGCGGATGCCTGCTTCCTCGAACAGTTCGCGCGCCACGGCTTCCTCGATCGTCTCGCCGGGTTCGACAAAGCCTGCCAGCGCCGAATAGCGCCCCTGCGGCCAGGCATGTTGCCGCCCGACCAGCACACGGCCCTGATATTCCGCGAGCATGATGACGACCGGGTCGGTGCGCGGGAAATGTTCGGCGGCGCAAAGATCGCAACGCCGCGACCAGCCTGCCTTGACCGGCTGGGTCGGCCCGCCGCAGACCGAGCAGAAGCGGTGGCGCGCATGCCAGTGAACCAGGCTGCGCGCGGTGCCGTAGAGCGCGACCTCCGCCGCTGGCACCAGCCCGGCAATGGCACGGCTGCGCGGGGTGGGGATGAGGTTGGGGCCGAGATCGGCGACCAATCGCGCGAAGATCGGTTGTCCGGCGGGATCGATGCCGAGCAGCACATGATCCGCGACATGGGCGTCCGCGGCCAGCGGCTCCAGCAGCAGATGGCCATTCACCTCGACCGGCTCCAGCCCGTCAAGCACGAGTAGCCGCGCGGCGGGGTCAGCGAAGGCGTCCGCCAGCTTGGCCGGATTGGAGCGGATATGATCCACCCGATCGATCGTGCCGCCAGCGAAGCCGGGCAATGCCTCACTCGCTGGATTAGTGCCGTGCATCGCTGACATCCTCTTTCTTCATGGCCGTTTCAGCCGCACGCACGAACAGCGTCGGCAATCCTGCCTCCGCCAGTCGATCGATCGGCCACCATTCGCCCGCACCCGACGGCACGTGATCCTGATTCACCTGGATCGCATGGACCGTCAATGCCAGCGAGAAATGGGTGAAGACATGGGCGACCGGCGGCTCCAGCCTTCGCCATGGTCCGGCGAAGGGCGGGGTCGGATCGGGCGCGTCGTTCCATGCCGATCCGGGCAAGCCGCGCATCCCGCCCAGCAATCCCTTGTCCGGGCGGCGCACCAGCCAGACATGACCGTCTGCCCGCTCGATCCAGAAGGCGTGGCCCAGCCGATGCGGCTTGGCCTTTTTCGCGGCCTTGACCGGAAAGGCGGCCGGATCGGCGGTCAGGACGGCAGCGCAGTCGGCGCGCAAGGGGCAGATGCCACAGGCGGGATTGCGCGAGGTGCAGATGGTCGCGCCCAGATCCATCATCGCCTGGGCAAAATCCCCGGCGCGGGCATCGGGCGTGATTCTATCCGCCGCTTCACGGATCGCCGCGCGGGCAGCGGGCAGCGGGGTGGTGATCGCGAACAGCCGGGCAACGACCCGCTCAACATTGGCATCCACCACCACGGCGCGGCGACCAAAGGCGATCGCGGCGACAGCGGCAGCGGTATAGACACCCACGCCCGGCAGCGCGCGAAGGCCATCCTCCGTATCGGGGAAACTCCCGCCATGCTCGGTCGCCACCGCGCGCGCGCAGGCGAGCAGGTTGCGGGCGCGGGCATAATAGCCAAGCCCGGCCCAGGCAGCCATCAGATCGGCATCCGCTGCCGCCGCCAGCGCCTTCACGCTCGGCCAGCGTTCGGTGAACTTCGCGAAATAGGGACCGACTGCTGCCACCGTGGTCTGTTGCAGCATCACTTCGGACAGCCAGACGCGATAAGGATCGGTCGCGTTGCTCCCCGGCGGCGCGCGCCAGGGCAGGCGACGGGCGTGGACATCATAATGGGCGAGCAGGTCGCTCGCGATTTTTGACTCTCTACCCTCGACGCGCATGGCGGCCCTATGCCATGGTGCGGGCGATGACGGAACGCCCCCCAGTGCCGAAAGTGAAAAGCCGCGCCGCCTTGCCCGTGGAGCGACCCCGGATCGGTGCGAGCCGCCAGATTGCGGACCTTATGCCCGACATCGGCCGCGCCGCTTTCCGCAAGTTCGGCTTCGTCCAATCCAGCATCGTCACCCGCTGGACCGAGATTGTCGGCAACCATTATGCCGCGATCACCGCGCCCGAATCGATTCGCTTCCCGGTCGGCAAGAAGGCGGGTGGGACATTGCAGCTGACGGTGATGAGCGGCCATGGACCGATGGTGCAGCATATGCTGCCCGACATGATCGAGCGGGTGAATCGCTTCTTTGGCTATGCCGCCGTCGCCAAGGTGGCGATGCGGCAGGGCGACATTCTGCCAGCAACCGTCGAACGCCGTCCGCCACCGCGCAATTTGCGACCGATCCCGGTCGAACTGGGCGATTCGTTGCGGGGCATTGGCGATCCCGAATTGCGCACCGTGCTGGAATCGCTGGCGCAGGGGCTTGCCAACAGCAGCGGCCCGCCCAAGATCGGCTGATGCCGTTACGCTTTCATTCAGCCGATATCCGCCAGGAACCCGTTCCCATGACCATCGCCCGCTTCCTGCCCCTCGCCCTTTTCGCTGTACCCACAGTACTCGTTGCCGCGCCTGCCACCAATTGGGTGAACCGCGTGGTAATCTCGCCGGTCGGCGGGCATGTGATGGGCAATCCGTCCGCCACGACCAAGCTGGTCGAATATGTGAGCTATACCTGCAACCATTGCGCCCAGTTTGTGGGGCAAGCGAGCGGGCCGCTCAAGACCGGCTATGTCAAGGGCGGCAAGGTCAGCGTCGAGGTGCGCAATGCGGTGCGCGACAAATATGACCTGACCGCCGCGCTGCTGGCGCGCTGCGGCGGTCCGGCCCGTTTCATGGGCAATCACGAAGCGCTGTTCGCCAATCAGGATGCGTGGATGACGCAGATCGAAACCTATGATCGCGATGCGACCAAGCCCACCGACCAGATCGCGGCGCTGCGCGACATCGGCCAGAAGACCGGGCTGTACACGCTGATGGGCAAGCGCGGCTACAAGCCCGCGCAGCTCGACGCCTGCATCGCCAGCCCGATGGCGATGAAACAGGTAATGGCCATGACCGACGATGCGTGGAACAAGGTGAAGATCACCGGCACGCCCGGTTTTACCGTCAACGGCACGCGGGTCGAAGGATCGACCTGGGCTATCCTTCAGGCCGCATTGCCGCCAGCCGCGCGCTGATCTAGACTCGCCTTTCAATCATCCATCATCGGAGCCTTGCCCGTCGTGAAAGCCTTTTCCGGTCTAGCCCTTGTCGCCCTCAGCCTGACCCTCGCCGCGTGCGGCAAGAGCGAGGAAGGTGCCACGCCCACCGGCGAATCGGTCGCCGCCGTTGCGCCGCCTGCTGGCACTAGCTGGTCGCAGACCGTCGCCGAAACGCCGGATGGCTATTTTCTGATGGGCAATCCCGCCGCGAAGGTGAAGCTGGTCGAGTTCGGCTCCTATACCTGCAGCCATTGCAAGGATTTCACCGCCGAAGCGTCCGAGGAGATCAACAAGCTGGTCGATACGGGCAAGATGAGCTTCGAGTTCCGCCCCTATGTGCGTGACCCGATCGACATTTCGACGGCGCTGCTGGCGCGTTGTGGCGGCAAGGACATCTATTATCCGCTGTCGGAGCAGTTCTTTGCCAACCAGACCGCCATGTTCGACAAGGCGCAGGCGATGGGCGATGAACGCTATCAAGCGGTGATGAGCGCGCCGCCCGTAGAGCGTTTCGGACAGTTGGCGAATGCTTTGGGCCTCGTCGAATTCGCGCAGCAGCGCGGCATTTCGGCGGATCAGGCCAAGCAATGCCTGGCCGACACGGCTGCGGCGGAAAAGCTGGCCAAGGGCGTAGAGACGGCCAACAGCCAATATCAGATCACCGGGACGCCCAGTTTCCTGATCAACGGCGTGCTGGTCGACAATGCCGCGAACTGGGCCGCGCTCCAGCCCAAGCTCAAGGCAGCGGGACTCTGATTGCCGGCTGGGGGGCTGACATCGGCGCTTAAAGGAACCGGGGCGAGGCATCGCTCCGGTCCGATCCCGTGCAAATAAAGCGGCTCAAACTCTCCGGCTTCAAAAGCTTCGTCGATGCGACCGAATTGCGGATCGAACCGGGCCTGACCGGCATCGTCGGCCCCAATGGATGCGGCAAGTCCAACCTGCTGGAAGCCATACGATGGGTGATGGGCGAATCGAGCGCCCGGTCGATGCGCGGCGGCGGGATGGAGGATGTGATCTTCGCGGGTACCGCGACCCGGTCGCAGCGCGATTTCGCGCAAGTGTCGCTGCTGACGGTCCAAGAACAGGGCGAATTGTTCAGCGCGGTCGATGTCGGCGCGGATGGCGAACTGGAAGTCACCCGCCGGATCGAGCGCGGCGCGGGCAGCGCCTATCGCGCCAATGGCAAGGATGTCCGCGCGCGCGACGTCGCGCTGATCTTCGCCGATGCCGCCACCGGGCCGCATAGCCCGGCGCTGGTCAGCCAGGGGCGGATCGCCGCCGTGATCGCCGCCCGGCCGCAGGAACGGCGCGCGATGCTGGAGGAAGCCGCCGGGATTGCGGGCCTGCATGTGCGGCGCAAGGATGCCGAACAGAAATTGCGCGCTGCTGAAGCCAATCTGGCGCGGCTCGACGAAATATTGATCGACATGGATGCGCGCGCCAACAGCCTGCGGCGACAGGCGCGCGCGGCGGAACGCTATATCCGCCTGTCCGACCAGATCCGGGTGGCCGAGGCGCGCGTTTTGTTTGCGCGCTGGCGCGAGGCCAATGCCAGCGCGGAAGCCGCCCGCGCCGACGCGAAACAGGCCGATCATGGCGTGCATGTCGCGCAGCAGGCGCAGGTGGCAGCCGTAGCCGAGGCGCAGGAAGCGGTGGCCCTGTTGGCGGACAAGCGCGCCGCCGCGCAGCAGGCACGCGAGAATGCGAGCGAAGCGGGGCATAGGCTTCAGACATTGCGGACGCAGCGCGATGCCGTCGTGCGACGTTTGCAGGATCTCGTACAGCAAAGCGTACGACTGGAAGAGGATCGAGCGCGGGAAGGGACGCTGGCCAATGACGCGGCCGAGGCGATTGCGCGACTGACGGCGGAGATTGGTACGCTCAAGGCGCGGATCGCCGAGACCGAGACATTGCGGCCCGATTTTGCGGCACGGATCGCCGCTGCCGAGAGTGGCGCACGCGATGCCGAGTTGGATCTGGCCAAGGCGATGGCGAAGCAGGCGGGCGAGCAGGCTGAACTGCGCGTGGCGGAAGCCGCGCTGGTGGCCGCGCGCACGCGGTTGGAGCGGGCGGAGCGCGAGGCGTCTCGCCTGGCCGCCGAAGCGGCGGCGCTGCCCGATGCGGCACCGTTGGAGGCGCAGCGCGCCGAGGCGGTCGCGCGGCAACAACAGGCCAGCCTGGATCGGGATGCGGCCGAGGCGACGATCCGCGAGGCAGAAACCGCGCGTCAATCCGCCAACGAGGCGCGGGCGTTAGCGCAAGCGGCGCTGTCATCCGCGCGCGCGGGACTGGCGGCGCTGGACAGTGAGGCGGTAGCGTTGCGTCGTGCCGTCGATAGTGTTTCGGGCGGGCGGGCGCGGGCGCTGGACCAAGTGAAAGCTGCGCCCGGTTATGAACGCGCCTTGGCTGCTGCCTTGGGCGATGATTTGGAAAGCCCTATCGCCCCGCAAGGCAAGCGCCGCTGGGCGGGGGCGCAGGCGCAGTCCGATGATCCGGCGCTGCCTGATGGCTGCGAGTCACTTGCCGACCATATCAGCGCGCCGCCCGAACTGGCGCGCCGCCTGGCCCAGATTGGTTTTGCCGAGCAGGATGCGGGGCAGATGTTGCGCGTTGGCCAGCGGTTGGTCACACGCGACGGGCAGATGCGGCGGTGGGACGGCTATGTCGCCATCGAAGGCGGCGCGGCGGCGGCCGAACGGTTGATCCGGCTCAACCGGCTGGAGGCGATCATGGCGGCTCGGCCCGCGATTGCGACCGAGGTGGATGCGGCCCAGGAAGCAGATCAGGCCGCGCGGGCATCCGAACAGGCGGCGAGCGATGCCCTGGCGGCGGGACGCACGCGACTGACCCAGGCGGAGCAGCAGCAGCGCGCCGCGCTACGTACAGCCGACGAGGCGACGACGGCGCTGGAGCGCCTGTCGGGACGGCGCGAAGGGATAGAGGAGCGGCTGATCGAAGCCCGGCGTGATTGCGACTCCGCGCGAGCCGAGCTGGATATGGCGCAGGCCGCGCGCACGGCGATGCCCGATGGGGCGGATACGCGGGCGCTGGTCGCCGCACTGACGCAGGCGAGCGAGAAAGCGCGCGCCGCCGTCAGCCAGTTGCAGGCCGACCAGGCCTTGGCTGACCGCGCGCTATCTAGCGACCGCGAACGGCAGGCGGCGGCCGAGGCGGAGATCAAGAGCTGGCGCGGACGGGCGGGCGAAGCGGCCAAGCGCATTGCGGCGATGGTCGCACGCGGGGAGGCGATCGCCACCGAGCGCACGACGATCGAGGATCAGCCCAACGACTTGGCGCAGGCCATCGCCGCATTGGATGATCAGGGCGCCGCACTGGCGGAGGCGGCCGAAACCGCCCGGCGCGCGGAATATGAGGCAGAAGCGACGCTGCGCACCGCCGAAAATCGGGCGGCGCAGGCGGGCGAAGTGCTGAGCGCAGCGCGCGAGACGCGCGCCACAGCCGTCGCCCGCGCGGAGGCCGCCGATGAAAAGCGCATCGAAACCAACCGCCTGTCGGGCGAACGGTTCGAATGTCCGCCGCCGCTGTTGCCGGAGAAGCTGGGTTTTGCCAGCGCCGACATCCGCATCGCCCAGACCGAACAGGCCGAGCATGACCGCTTCGTCGCCGAGCGGGAACGGATTGGTCCAGTCAATCTGGTCGCGGCGCAGGAACTGGGCGAGCTGGAAGCCAGCCAAGCGGCCAGCCGCGCGGAGAGCGAAGAATTGACGCAAGCCATCCACCGGCTGCGCGGGTCGATCGGCAGCCTCAATCGCGAAGGACGGCAACGGCTGCTCGCCGCGTTCGAGGCAGTCGACGGCCATTTCCGTCGCCTTTTCACCACGCTGTTCAACGGCGGACAGGCGCATCTGGAACTGATCGACAGCGACGATCCGCTGGAGGCGGGGCTGGAAATCATGGCGCAGCCGCCGGGCAAGAAGCTGGCCGCGCTGACGCTCTTGTCGGGCGGCGAGCAGGCTTTGACGGCAGTAGCGCTGATCTTCGGCCTGTTCCTGACCAACCCGGCGCCCATCTGCGTGCTGGACGAAGTCGATGCGCCGCTGGATGACGCCAATGTCGAGCGCTTCTGCGACCTGCTCGATGCGATGGTGGCGCAGACCCAGACCCGTTACCTGATCGTCACCCATAATGCCGTCAGCATGGCGCGGATGCACCGCTTGTTCGGCGTCACCATGGTCGAACAGGGCGTCAGCCGCCTGGTCTCGGTCAACCTCCAGAGCGCGGAGGCCCTGCTGGCGGCGGAGTAGACCTAGCCCCTGCCGAACCAGCCCTTCATCCGGCGGAACAGGCCGCGTTCGCTGATCGATTCGAACATTTCTTCGGGGCCTTCGGGGTCGAGCACTTCATGATCGGCGAGCCAGGTCTGAACGTCGTTCAGGTCCGGGGTGACATAGGGGCGTAGCGTCCGCCCCGGCTTCTGGCGCATTTCCTCGATACCCGCCACCAGTCCGCGTTCCGCGATCACGGCGGCGACGCGCTCGACCGGCATGTCGAGATGTTCGGCGATCAGGTCGTTGCGAATGGCCAATATCCGGTCCTGTCGCCCGGCGTTGGCGGGCAGGATCGTGTCGATCGTGACGTCGCATTCGGTGTCGAGCCGCATCGACCGGTTGTTCATGTTGGAGGAGCCGACCCGGATCAGCCGATCATCGACGATCAAGATCTTGGCATGGATGTAGATGGGCACGCCGCGCGTGGTGAAGGCGTGATAGATGCGGAAGCGGCCATGGGTATCGCGCGCCTTGAGCGCTTCGTAGAGGCGCGCGCGCGCCGTATCCATCGCCTGCTGTTCCAGCCAGCCATCGGCCTGCTCCGGGTTGACGATGACAATATCCGGGCCATCGGGTTCGGCCAGCCGCTTGGCGATTGCCTCGGCAATAAGGCGCGAGGCGAAATATTGGCTTTCGGCATAGATGCAGCGTTTTGCGGCCGCGATCTGATGGCAATAAAGCCGCTCGATCTCCGTCACGCCATCCTGATCGTCCATCTGCGGCGCGGATCGGGAAATGGCGACATCCACCCCTTCAAATTGCACGGGGAGACGATCGGGCCAGCAATCCTCGCCGCCTTCCACCGGCTCCAGATCATCACCGCCCGCCATCTTCCAACGCATACGCGCATGGGCACCGAGCGCGGCGGCGACAGGTCCGGCCAGTGCCGTGGTCGCATCATGCCAAGGCCCATAGGGCGAGCCGTCGGGATGATGACGTCCGGCTTCGTCGTCGCGATGATGGCGCGTGTCCCAGCGATCGCCGGTCATGTCGATACCGCCGCAAAAGGCGAAACAATCGTCGATCACCACGATTTTCTGATGGTGGGAAGCCGCCGGGGGATGATGCCCGTCCAGCTTCACCGTGACGCGCGGATGCGCCATCCATTTGAGCGTGGTGAAGAGGTTGACGGGGCTGACCATCGACTTCATCGCGCCGACATCCCAGCGCAGCAGGAAGATTTCGAGGTCGGGCGAGCGGTTGACGAGCCAGCTGATGAAATCGCCAATGACGGCGGGTGCGCCGTCTCCGACCTCATCGTCGCGCACCAGGCTGATCGCGGCATCGAAATCCCAGCCGATCAGCATGATCCGCTTGCGTGCCTTGAGCATCGCCGCGCGGGCGTGGCGGAAATAGGTGTCCGCGTCGATGATGACGCTGGCGCGGGTGGCTGTCTCGATGCGCCAGCAATCGTCGCCGGGCACTGGACCTATGGGATGCGCGCTCATGCGCTGCCTACTACCAGACAAGCCAGGAACATCAACAACCCCGCAAAACGATTGGCGCGAAACTTGGTGAGCGGGTCTACGCCGTCTTCGCGCAAGGTCGCAACCTGCCACAGCAGATGCGCGGCCATCGGCAAAAGAGCGACAAGCGCCAGGCTGTCGGGCCGCACCTGCCAGATGGCCGTCGCCCAGAGGCCAAGCGCTAGCACATAGCATAGCGCAACGCCCGCGCGCACATGGCGTCCCATGGACAAGGCGCTGGAACCGATACCGATCAGCGCGTCATCCTCCCGATCCTGCAGCGCGTAGATGGTGTCATAGCCCACGACCCAGAAAATGGTTCCGGCGTATAGCAAGAGGCCAGCGATGGTCAGCATACCGGCCACTTCGCTCCATCCGACCAAGGCCGCCCAGGAAAAGACAAGGCCCAGCCAGATTTGCGGCCAGCCGGTGATCCGCTTCATGAAGGGATAGGCCGCGACCAGCGCCAGCGACGCAAGCGCCAAGACCTGCGCATAGGGCCGTAATTGCAGCAGTACGACAAGCCCGACCGCGCATAGGACCAGCAGCCAGAGCCATGCGGTTCTGAGCGAGATCGCGCCGCTGGCAAGGGGGCGCGAAGCCGTGCGTGCGACCTTCGCGTCGAGATCGCGATCGACGATATCGTTGAACACGCAGCCCGCGCCGCGCATCGCGATGCTGCCGAGCAGAAACCACAGGATGAGCGGCCAGCGGACGAAGCCACCCCCGGCCAGCGCTACAGCCCAGGCCCCTGGCCAGAAGAGCAGCCACCAGCCGATCGGCCTGTCGAACCGCGCCAGCAGCGCGAGGCCGCGCGGCGTGTCCGGCAGGCGCGACAGCAGGCCGCGCGCTTGGGTGTCGGGGACGATGCTACTGCTCACACTATCTCCGTTTCGCCGCGGATCGCGGGGCGCGTCTCGACTTGCTTCGATAGGAACGGCATTAGGGGCCGCATCGCCATACGGAAAGACCGAAATGACCGCTACCCCCGCCTGGCCGCCGCAAAGCGCCCCGCGCCTGCATGTCGAAACCCAGTTGGGCGAGGGCGTTATGGTGTCGATCGACGGCAATCCGGCCCATTATCTGATCGCCGTCATGCGGGTGAAGCCCGATGACATCGTGCTGCTGTTCGATGGGCGGTCGGGCGAGTGGGCCGCGCGCGCGCGCGACATCCGCAAGCGCGATCTGGTGCTGGAATGTGTGGCCCAGACCAAGGGGCCAGAGACGGTGCCCAATTTCTGGCTGTGCTGCGCGCCGATCAAAAAGGGGCGCATCGACCTGATCGCGGAAAAGGCCTGCGAATTGGGGGTGGCGAAGCTGCAGCCCGTGCTGACCCGCCGCGCGGTGGTGGACAAGCTCAACCTCGACCGGTTGCACGCGCATCTGGTCGAGGCCGCCGAGCAATGCGGGCGCACCGCCCTGCCCGAACTTGCCGCCATGGTGAAGCTGGATGCGCTATTGCGCGATTGGCCGCAGGGGCGGCATCTGTTTTTCGCTGATGAAACCGGCGGCGCGCCATTGACGGAGGCCTTTGCCACCCATCCCGGCGCGGCGGCTTTCCTGATCGGGCCGGAGGGCGGATTCGACCCTGCCGAGCGGGAGGCGATCCGCGCGCATCCTCAAGCCGTACCGGTCTCTCTTGGCCCCCGCATCCTGCGCGCGGAAACCGCCGCCATCGCCGCTACGGCGGCCTGGATGACGATCAATGGCGACTGGAAATAGTTTCATTTCGCTATTGGATTGAACCCGATAGCAACACAGCCTATTTGACCGAAGCCCGCCGCTGTTTGACGGGCAGAGGGGAAGCAGTAAGGGCGGGGCATGAGCACAAGAACCGACTCAGCGGGCCAAGATCCCGTCATCGAAAGCCGCGACCAGCTGATCGCGGCCTTTGCCAAGGGCGAAAAGCCCAAGGACCGCTGGCGCATCGGCACCGAACATGAGAAATTCGTCTACAGCCGCAAGGATCATCACGCCCCATCCTATGAGGAAAAGGGTGGCATCCACACGCTGTTGATCGGCCTGACCCGCTATGGCTGGAAGCCCGTGTTCGAAGGCGAGAATATCATCGCTTTGTCGGGGGACGATGGCACGATCAGCCTGGAACCCGCCGGGCAACTCGAACTGTCGGGTGCGCCGCTCGACAATCTGCACCAGACCTGCGCTGAAACCGGGCGGCATCTGGAACAGGTGAAGCATGTCGGCGACATGCTGGGCCTGGGTTTCCTGGGTCTTGGCATGTGGCCCGACAAGACCCGCGCCGAGTTGCCGATCATGCCCAAGGGCCGTTACGAGATCATGCTGCGGCACATGCCCCGCGTGGGGTCGATGGGCCTGGACATGATGTTGCGCACCTGCACCATCCAGACCAATCTGGATTATGGCAGCGAGGCCGACATGGCCAAGAAGTTCCGCGTCTCGCTGGCGCTGCAGCCGCTTGGCACGGCTTTATTCGCCAATTCGCCCTTTACCGAGGGCAAGCCCAATGGCTTCCTGTCCTATCGCAGCCATATCTGGTCGGACACCGACCCCAAGCGCACGGGCATGCTGCCCTTCGTGTTCGAGGACGGCTTTGGCTATGAGCGTTACGCCGACTATGCGCTCGACGTGCCGATGTATTTCGTCTTTCGCGACGGCAAATATATCGACACGTCGGGCCTCAGCTTCCGCGATTTCCTCGACGGGAAACTGTCCGTCCTGCCGGGTGAAAAGCCGACCGAGAAGGATTGGGAGGATCATCTCTCCACCGCCTTCCCCGAAGTGCGGTTGAAGAGTTTCCTCGAAATGCGCGGCTCCGACGGCGGTCCTTGGGGTCGCATCTGCGCCCTGCCCGCCTTGTGGGTCGGGCTGCTCTATGATCAGGGCGCGCTCGATGCGGCTTGGGATCTGGTCAAGGACTGGACCATGGAGGATCGGCAGATTTTGCGCGATTCCGTGCCCAAGCTCGGCCTGGACGCGCCGATCGGTGGCGGCCGCACGCTGCGCGACATTGCCAAGCCAGCGCTCGATATTGCCCGGTCGGGACTGGCGGCACGCGGTCGACTGAATGCCGCGGGCGACAATGAGACGGGCTATCTGTCCGATCTGGAAGAGGTCGTGTCATCCGGCAAGACCCACGCCGAACGGCTGCTCGATCGCTATCATGGCGAATGGGGCGGTGATGTCAGCAAAGTCTATGCCGAGGAAAGCTTCTAGGACGCAGGCTGCTCCGCCGTCGGTGCCACTGCAGTCGCTTCCCGCTTGCGCCCGGTGACCCAGGCGAAGAAGCGGGGCACCGGGGCGTTGCGTTCCATCCAGTCGCTATAGGCGCGATAGTCGGGGTCGGCCGACAGATGCTGTTCCTCCGTCCGGGCGCGCCAATAATAGACGGCGTTGGTGAGGCCCAGCATCGCGCAATTGCGCACGATGTCGGTGATCGACCCGCTGACACTGAGGAAAGGCAGCGCGGAAAACCACCAGAAGAGGTTTTTCGACAAATAGGCCGGGTGCCGGGTCCAGCGATAAGGACCATGGGTCAGTATGCCGCGATGGGTGAGGTTGGAAAAGCGCAGGCCGAACGCCATCGTCGCCCAGGCATAGATGGCGGTCAGCAGCACCAGCCACCCGCCCAGCAGCCATTGCAACGTCGTCGATCCTTGCGTCCAATAATCCCATTCCGCGCCGCCCGCATGATAATCGAGCGGCCCGCCGCCGCCCATCAGGACGAAAGGCGGGTAGCAGATCAGGGCAGCCAGCCAGCCGGCAAGATAGGGATTGGCGGTGCGGATATGCGAATCGAGCGGCTTGAAGGTCAGGATATAACCGACCGTCGCGAGGCAGACGTCGATCATGAACATGACCGCGATCAGGAATCCGGCGAGCGCGATCGGATTGGCCAGTGCATCGGCGATCCGCCATTCGACCACGCTCGAAAAATTGCCCGGTACGATCGACACCATGAAGGCCAGGAAGAAGCCCTTGACCGCCCAGGCGCGAGCGTGATGCGCGACCTGCACCATGTCGGGCGCGCCCGCCGCGCCGCCGATCACCCATTGGCCAAAGCTGTAGGAGGCATCCTTTGGATCGACCATCCGCCGGTCGATCCAGATGACATAGGGGATGGAAAGTGCCAGCAGCCATGGCGCGGCGCTGGTGAACAGGTCCATCGAGAAGCGGTAATTGCCGCTCCAATACCAGCGCGCGACGCAATAGAAGATGGCAATGGCGAGCCAGGTTGCCCATAGCCCGGCGATCTTGACGATGCTGATGTCCAGCACGCTGCGGACCGGACGGGCGGGCGCGTGCCAGTCTATGCCGGTCGAGGCATTGCGATGCACTTTGTCGATCAGCAGCGACCATAGCACCATCGGCACGCCGCAGGCGACGACCGCAGCCAGCCCGGCATGGGGACCGTTCATGCCATAATGGCGCGCGACCAGGGTCCAGAGGCCAAGGCCCACCAAACCAGCGATGCCGACGCCATGGCTGACGGCGGATTTGGGGCAGGGATCGTCAGAGTCGCGCATGGCGGCAAGCCCTAGCAAAATTTGGTAAGCAAGCGGTGAAGGCTTTGGCTGCAGGGCCGTTGCAGACAAACTGCTTAACCTGCAGCAAGGTCGTGAACCCATTTTATCTCAATGCGTTATCCCCTCATCAACCGATAATGATGGAGGCAGGAGATGACGATCGCGGTGCGGTTTCCCGATGGCAGCATCCAGAATGTACCTGCCCAGTTACGGGAGATCAGCGATTCCTCCGGTTCCAAAGTCACTCCGCGTTTCGAGCGCGTTCCGCTCAATTGCGATTCGAACTGGACCTTTCATCGACATGGCGAGAACTGGTACGCGATGCCACGGTCCGGCAGCCTGTCCACTCTGCGCCCGGCCGTAGCGGAATGGTGGCGGTCGGTGGCCCATATGGAGGATGACGCCGGAAAAGCCGTTGGTCCGGCCAAGACAGCGCGTGGCCAACGGCAGCGCCAGCGATCCGGCTGGGGCAACGCCGCTTGAGGCACTACCCACCCAATACGTTGATCGTGAACGCCAATATGCCAAGGTTGAACAGGAATGCGGCGAGGCTCTGAAACAGCGCCGTGCGGCGCATCATGCCACTCGTCACCGACACATCGGACGTCTGGAACGTCATGCCGAGCGTAAAGGCGAAATAGAGGAAGTCCCAATAGCCCGGCTCGTGCGTATCCGGGAAGTCGAGGCCACCGCTATCCTCTCCCTGCGGTCCGGCGCGATAGAAGATATGCGCATAATGCATGGCGTAGACGAGGTTGGAAAACAGCCAAGCCACCAGCAGCGTTACTAGCAACAGCACAACTGTTGCCGCCTTATGCCCGCCCTGCTCCCCAACGGCCACGCCGACAGCGACCAGGACGACCAAGCTGACGATGGCGGTTATCAGCAGCATCAGTTCGCGATTGGCATCATTCGCCGCCGCCTTGCGCCGCATCGCGGCGGCATCGGCCCGGATGAGCGACGTTACCGACAGCATGAAGGCGATTGCGGCCATATCGAATCCCGCCATCACCGCCTGATGCCAAGGCAGAACCAAAGCCAAAGGCGCGATCGTCGCCAGAAACGCCAGGAACATGCCATAGCGCCAGGGAAAGATCGGCGATCCTGATCGAATGCGGTTCATGCCGGATACCAACGCGCAATCAGCGGGTCGCGCAAGACCTGATCACAGCACCGCGGCGATCAGCCCCCGTGCGCGCGCTTCATTGGCTTCAAGATACCAGTTTTCTGGCGCTTTTTCGAGCAGCTCTTCCATGGTGATATCCGATCCCAGGATCAGATTGTGAAAGCCTTCATTCTGAATCGCGATCGACGACTGGATTTCGTTGAGCGTTCCCTTGAGCGTAGCGATGCAGGTGGACAGTGGCCCCGCGAGCTGGATCGTCTTGGTGATCAGCCGCTCGTGGATCATGAGGCGCGTACCCCGCGTGACATAGCGGTTTTCGGTTGCGAAGAAGCTCATGAAGGTCGCGCCCGCCGAATAAACCGCCGTGCGGCCGAGAAACACCAGACGCCGTTCAGGGTAAAGATCGGAATGGAAACGTATATCCTCACCCATCAGACGCGCGATTTCGGGGTCGCCGCCCAAGGTGGAGATTTCGACCACCACCAGACCCTGCTGCGGCGCGGTGGACAGGCAATTCTTGAAATGAAGATACATGCCATGGTCAACCACGCCCGAAAGCATGATCGCGGGATATTCGAAATCCTTGGGGCCGAGCATCGGCGCGGTCATCTGCATCATAATCGCCTTGATATGGAATGGGTTTGGGCAGCATTACGCATGGCGCGCGGAAAAGCTGCCTCATGCGCCTATTCTTTTGACTGGCGCGCGGCGCGACAGGCTGTAAAGAACAGATCATGACCAAAAGGCAGCGGGCATGATCGCGAAACTCAAGGGGTTGCTGGACAGCACGGGCATCGACCATGCCATCATCGATGTGGGCGGCGTCGGCTATCTGGTCGGCGCATCGTCGCGCACGCTGGCGGCTTTGGGTCCGGTGGGGGAAGCGGTGACGATCCACACAGAAATGCTGGTGGCGGCGGATTCGATCCGCCTGGTCGGATTCGCCCGCGCGGAGGAGCGCGACTGGTATCGGCTGCTGACCCATGTGCAGGGCGTCGGATCGCGCGTGGCGCTGGCGATATTGTCGGCGCTCGAACCGCTGGAACTGCACCGGGCCGTCGCCATGGGGGACAAGGCGATGATCGCCCGCGCCAATGGCGTTGGTCCCAAGCTCGCCCAGCGCATCGTCAATGAATTGAAGGACAAGATCGGCGCTGCCCCGGTCGGCAGTCCGATCGGCGCGGGCGGCGTAGCCGTGCTGCCGACCGGCAGCTTCGCCGCCGACGCCTTGTCCGCGCTGCAGAATCTGGGCTTCAAACCCTATGAAGCCAGCACCGCCGTCGCATCCGCCGAGGCGGAACTGGGTGACGACGCCAGCCTGGACGCGCTGGTGCGGCTGGCGCTGCGGAAGGCGGCGAAGTGATGGGTGCATTGGATTGCATGGATAAAAGGCTTATGACGTGACCATGGCCGACCTCAACATCTCCATGCCGCCCGCCCTTGAACAATGGGTCGACGCCCGTCTGGCGCAGGGGCGCTATGTCGATGCCGCCGATTATCTGCGCGACTTGGTTCGCCGCGATCAAGAGGCGTCCGAATATGATCGACAATGGGTTCGCGCCCGCCTTGAAGAGGGCTTCGTGTCAGGCATTGTCGATGCAGAACCGGAAGATGTCCTGAAAGAGATTATGGCGCGCTTGCCGGATGCCTAAGATCAGGCTGACGGTCGCCGCCCGACAGGATCTGATCGCCATTCAGGATCATGGTCTTGAATATTTCGGCCTGGAGGCTGTTCGGGTGCACATGCAGGGTTTCGAGCGCATCTTCGCCTTGTTGCGCACCCATCCGGCGGCGGGCGAGGCGAGACCCGATTATGGCGACGGCATAAGAGCTTTTTCGCATCGACCCCATCGAGTGTTATATCATGTCGGCGAGCAAACCATTTTGATCCTGCGTATACTGCATTCCGCGATGGACGCACCGTCGGCCTTGGGACGTCGTCCATGACCGACGACCGCCTCCTAACCCCTGCCCGTCGCGTCGAGGATGTCGACGCGGCGCTGCGTCCCAAGTCGCTCGACGAATTTATCGGGCAGGAAGCGGCGCGCGGGAATTTGCGCGTGTTTATCGAGGCGGCGAAGGCGCGTGGCGAGGCGCTGGATCATGTGCTGTTTTTCGGCCCGCCCGGCCTTGGCAAGACGACGCTCGCGCAGATCGTCGCCAAGGAAATGGGCGTGGGCTTTCGCGCCACGTCCGGGCCGGTCATCGCCAAGTCAGGCGATCTGGCGGCTTTGCTCACCAATCTGGATGAGGGCGACGTGCTGTTCGTCGATGAAATCCATCGGCTCAATCCGGCGGTCGAGGAAGTACTCTACCCGGCGATGGAGGACCGCGCGCTCGACCTGATGATCGGCGAGGGGCCGTCGGCGCGATCGGTGCGCATCGACCTGCCGCCCTTTACGCTGGTGGGGGCCACGACGCGGCAGGGCTTGCTAACGACGCCGCTGCGCGACCGGTTCGGCATTCCGGTGCGGCTGCAATTCTACACGGTGGACGAACTGGAGCTGGTGGTGCGGCGCGCGGCGCGGTTGCTCGACCTTGCCATTACGCCCGATGGGGCGATGGAGATTGCGCGGCGATCGCGGGGGACGCCGCGCATTGCCGGGCGGTTGCTGCGCCGGGTGCGCGATTTCGCCAATGTCGCGGGCGTTGCGGCCGTGGACGCTAAGGTTGCCGATGCTTCACTGCGGCGGCTGGAGGTCGATGAACTGGGCCTCGACCTGATGGACCGGCGCTATCTGATGATGATCGCGGATATTTATCGCGGTGGGCCGGTGGGGGTCGAAACGCTGGCGGCAGGCCTGTCCGAAGCGCGCGATACGATCGAGGAAGTGATCGAGCCTTACCTCATCCAGCTTGGCCTCATCGCCCGCACGGCGCGCGGCCGATGCCTCAACGGCCCGGGGTGGAAGCACTTGGGCCTCAATCCGCCGCAGGATGTGCAGAACGGGCTTTTCGATGGATGAAACCTCATAAAGTCGATGGCCGTTACGGCAAGGCGGAGCTATAGCCTGACGATGAGCAGGCGCGCAGCAGACGCGCCGGAACCGTAGGAGCAGCGCCTTGAGGGCCATCGAAAAATTCCCCAATCTGGTCACCATGTTCTTCGCCCGCGCAGGCGAAAAGGGCGACGCGCCCTTCCTGTGGCGCAAGACGGACGGCGCCTGGCAGTCGCTAAGCTGGAACGCGGTGGCGCAGCAGGTGGCAGCCCTGTCCGCCGCGCTCAAGGCGCAGGGGCTGAAGCCGGGCGATCCGGTGATGTTGGTTAGCGAAAACCGCCCGGAATTTTGCATCGCGGACCTCGCCATCATGGCGGCGGGATGCATCACCGTGCCGACCTACACCACCAATACGACGCGCGATCATCAACATATATTGACCGATAGCGGCGCGCGCGCGGTCATCGTCTCGACCGCAAAGCTGGCGCAGGTGCTGATGCCCGCCGTCGTCCGATCGCAGGCCGATTTCATCATCGGGATGGAGCCGTTGCGCGGAACGCAGGGGCAGATCGCCTGCCATATGTGGGATGAGCTGATCGCGGCCCACCCGGTCGATGTCGCCACCTGTGCCGCCGCCCAGACCGCGACGCGCCAGGACCAGGCCTGCATCATCTATACCAGCGGCACCGGCGGCGCGCCGCGCGGCGTGATGCAGCATCATGGCGCGATACTGCTCAATGCCGAGGGGGCAGGCGCGGTCGTAGCGGAGGATTTCGGTTGGGGGGAGGAGGTCTTCCTGTCCTTCCTGCCGCTGTCCCATGCCTATGAACATAGTGGCGGGCAATTTCTGCCGATGCTGCTGGGCGGGCAGATCTATTATTCGGAAGGGCTGGAAAAGCTCGCCAGCAATATCGAGGAAACGCGGCCGACCATCATGGTGGTCGTGCCCCGCCTGTTCGAAGTGCTGCGCGCGCGGATCATGAAGTCGATCGAAAAGCAGGGCAAATTTCCCAATTATCTGATGGCCCAGGCGTTGCGCATTGCGGCGAAAGAGCAGCATGGACGCAAGTCCCTGCTCGACCGGCCGATGAAGGCGCTGCTCGCGCGGACCCTGATCCCCAAGATCCGCGCCCGTTTCGGCGGCCGGTTGAAGGCGCTGGTGTCGGGCGGTGCGCCGCTCAATCCCGATGTCGGCCTGTTCTTCGACGCGATGGGCCTAACGTTGCTTCAGGGCTATGGCCAGACTGAGGCAGGGCCGGTGGTGAGCTGCAATCGCCCGCGCGCGGGCATTGCCATGGACACGGTTGGCCCGCCGCTTGATGGCGTGGAAGTGCGGATCGCCGAGGATGGCGAAATTCTGGTCCGGGGCGAATTGGTCATGCACGGCTATTGGCGCAATCCGGCGGAAACGGAAAAGGTGTTGAAGGATGGTTGGCTCCACACCGGCGACATCGGCGAATTCGATGCCAAGGGGCGCATCCGCATCACCGACCGCAAGAAAGACCTGATCGTCAACGACAAGGGCGACAATGTCGCGCCCCAGAAGGTCGAGGGGATGCTGACGCTGCAGGCCGAGATCGGGCAGGCGATGGTCCATGGCGACCGGCGGCCCTATCTGGTCGGGCTGATCGTGCCGGATGCCGAATGGACGCTGGAATGGGCGCAGGCCAAGGGTTTGGCGCTGGCGGAGGCGCGCGCCGATACGGCCTATATGGCGGCGCTACGTGCGGCGGTGGACCGGGTGAATAGCGACCTGTCGGTGACCGAGCGGGTTCGTCGCTTCATCCTGGCCGACGAACCGTTCACGATCGAGAATGAGGAAATGACCCCGTCAATCAAGATCCGCCGCCATGTGATCCGCAAACGCTATGCCGACCGGTTGGACGCGCTTTACAAGGGCTGAGCGGGTTCGCCTGAAGGCTGGTTCGGCCGGTCGGCATCGGCGACGCCGAATGTCGCCCATTCCGCAGCACCGGCAGGCGATTCGGGTAGCATCTTGGCCGTTTCGACCGTCATCCGGGTTTCGCTGTGCCGCCGATGGATATAGGCTTTGGCGATCATATTGGCCGAAATCGGCGCGGTGATGAACAGGAAGAGCGTGATCAGCAGTTCATGCGCCGACCAGCTGAGGCCATGGGTCGGGAAATAGAGCATCGACGCCATCAGGCAGCCGCCAACGCCCAGCGTGGTCGCCTTGGTCGGGCCGTGCAGACGGGTCATCAGCGATGGCAGGCGCGCCAGTCCCCAACTGCCGATCAGCGCGAAGGCACCCCCGAGCAGGATGAGGAAGGCGATGAAGATGTCGATCAAGGCGGTCATTCCGGCTGGTCCATCCTATTCCACAATGTCGCCGCGCAGCAGGAATTTGGTATAGGCGACCGTGCCGACGAAGCCGACCATCGCCAGCAACAGCGCCGCTTCGAAATAGGTGCCGCTTTCTTCCAATATGCCGAACAGGATGATGAGCGCGATGGCATTGATGACCATCGTATCGAGCGCCAGGATGCGATCCGGCGCGGTTGGCCCCCGCAGCAGGCGATAGAGGTTGAGCAGCATCGCCAGCGCCACGCAGCCCATCGCGATCGACAGAGCGGTCTCTATCATCGGAAAATCTCCAGCAGGCGGCGTTCATAGCGCGCCTTGATGCGCGTGATTTCCCCTGCCGGATCGCCGGTATCCAACGCATGGACCAGCAGATGGCGGCCGTCGGTCGAAATATCGGTGGAGACGGTGCCAGGCGTCAGGCTGATCGTGCCCGCGAGCAGGGTGATGGCCTCGGCCGAGCGCAATTCGAGCGGTATGCTAAGCCAGCAGGAGCGGAAATCGCGGTTGCGCCGGAACAGGATCAGCCGCGCAACCTCAAAATTCGCAACGACGATGTCCCATAGCACCAGAAAGGCATAGCCGAGCAAAGGCAGGCCGAGGCGCATTTGCGGCCGGTCCGGCCAGAAGGGCGCAGTGAAGAGCGGCACGACGATTGCGAAGAAGAGGCCGAGCAGGAAACCGCCCATGCTGAGGCTGTTGAGCACCAGCATCCACATGGTGACCAGCAGGAGCGTGAGGCCGGGATGGGGCAGCAGGCGTTTCATCGGACGGCTCCCGGTGCATCTGGCCCCAGCACGGCGCCGACATAAGCGGGCACGTCGAACAGTTGGCGGCTGGTGGCGTCAGCATAGGCGGTCGCCGGGCCAGCGGCCACGGTCAGCACGCCCAGCATGACCAGCAGGAAAAAGGCCGGCAGCGCTTCGATCGCGCGAAAGGCGGTGCGGTTCTTGGACGTGGGTGGGCAGCTGCCTTGTTTCCAGAACACGGTGGTTCCGGCCCGTGCCATGCCGACCACCGCCAGCAGGCTGGTCCCCAGCACGAGCGCCCAGATGCCGATGACATAGGGCGATGTCAGCGATGCCTGAAGGATGAGCAATTTGCCGATGAAACCCGACAGCGGCGGCAGGCCTGCCAGGGCGACGGCTGCCGCCAGGAACAGCAAGGCCAGCCTGCCCTGCCCGGCGAAAGCCGAGGTCGGCACGATCGAGTCACCCTCGGCCGGACGCCAGCGGATGATGAGATCGATCGTCAAGAACAGCAACGCCGCGGCCAGAGTGGTATGGGGCAGATAGAAAAGTGCGGCAGCCATGGCGCGCTGATCGAACTGGGCAACGGCGACGAGCAAGGTGGCGGTCGAGCCAATCAGGCCGAACGCCGCCATATCGCGCAAGCCGCGCGCGGCGAGCAAGCCGACAAATCCGAGCAACATCGCGATCAGTGCTGCGGGCAGCAGCAACTGCCCGACCCAGTCGCCGAAGATCAGCGGTGCGGTGCGGATGATGGCATAGGCCCCGACCTTGGTCATGATCGCGAACAGCGCGGCGACGGCGGGGGCTGTCGATCCATAGGTGCGCGGGAGCCAGAGGTGTAGCGGCGCAAGCGCCGCCTTGAGCGCGAACACCGTGACCAGCAGCAACCCGCCCGCGCGCAACAGCCCCATATCCCCCGGCGGTAGGGCAGCAGCGCGCACGGCCATATCGGCCATGTTGAGCGTACCGGTGATCCCGTAGAGCAGGCCGAGGGCAATCAGGAACAGGGTGGAACCGATAAGGTTGACGATCACATATTGCACGCCCGCCGTCAGCCGCTGCGCGCCCTGTCCGTGCAGCATCAGGCCATAGGAGGCGATCAGCAGCACTTCGAAGAAGACGAAGAGGTTGAACAGATCGCCGGTCAGGAATGCGCCATTGATGCCGAGCAGCTGGAACTGGAAGAGCGGGTGAAAGTGCCAGCCCTTGCGATCGAGGCCGGTCAAGGTCGCGTGAGCCGCCACCGCCAAGCCGAGGACGGCGGTCAGCAGCAGCATCAGTGCCGCCAGCCGATCCAGCACCAGCACGATGCCGAAGGGGGCGGGCCAGTTACCCAGCGCATAGGCGGTCGGTCCGCCTGCGATGGCCTGCCCCATAAGGATCATTGCCAGCAGAACGAGTCCAGCCGCCGACCCGACCGAGATGGCCGCACCGATCCAGCGCCGCCGACGGCGGAACAGCAAAGTCGCGGTTCCGGCAAAGGCAGGGAGCAGCAAGGGCGCAGCGATCAGCGCGTCGATCATGGCGCCGCCTCCCGATCGGGCTGGGGCGGATCGGCCTCGACAATGCCGTCGACCTGATCCGTGCCGGTTTCCAGGAAGCTGCGCAGCGACAGCACGACGGCGAGCGCGGTCATGGCGAAGGAAATGACGATGGCGGTCAGCACCAGAGCTTGCGGCAGGGGGTCGGCATAGTCGGTCACGCCCTTTTCATAGAGCGGCGGGCTATTCACCGTCAGGCGACCGATGGCGAAGAGGAAGAGGTTGATGGCATAGGACAGCATGGCGAGGCCAAGCACGACCGGGAAGGTGCGCCCGCGCAAAGCGAGATAGATGCCCGCCGCTGTCAGCACGGCAATGGCGGAGGCGACCAGAAATTCGATACTCATGCCCGGCGTCCCCGCAATTTGGCCGGGTCGATATCCATCGGGCCATCATCCTCCACCAGCGCCTTTTCCGCGCGCTGGGCGATATGGCTGAGTTCGGCCAGCGCGAGCATCACCGCACCGATCACCGTCATGGCGACGCCGACGTCGAACAGCATCGCCGTCGCGAGTTCAAATGTTCCGACCAAAGGCAGCGTGACATAGCCGAAAGCACTAGTGAACAGCGGCGCGCCGAAAAAGAGCGAGCCAAGGCCGGTCAGGGCGGCGATGGTGACACCCAAGCCGATCAGCATATGTTCGTCGACCCGCCGCCGCTGGTCCGCCCATTCAAAGCCCGACGCCATATATTGCATCAGCATCGCGATGGAGACGACCAGCCCGGCGATGAAGCCGCCGCCCGGCAGATTATGCCCGCGCAGGAAGATGAAGAGGCCGATCATCGTTGCCAGTGGCAGCAAGAGCCGGGCGGCGACCGCGAACATCATGGGATGGCGTTCGGGCGACCGGGGCAGATCCGCGACCCACTCGCGCAGGCGCTGGCCAGAGGGGCCACGCGCCACCGGTTGCAGCAGCGCGAAGATGGTGAGGGCGGCAATGCCCAGCACCGTAATTTCGCCGAACGTGTCGAAGGCACGGAAGTCGACGAGTGTGACATTGACCACATTGGTCCCACCGCCGCCCGAATAGCTGTTTTCCCAATGATAGGCGGAGATCGGATCATTGGGCTCGCGCGTCATCACGGCCCAGGCCGCCAGGCCTGCGACCGTGCCACCGGTCAGCCCGATCAGACCGTCGCGCAACCGCAGACTGTTGCTGGAGAGGCGCACCGGCTGTTTGGGCATCAGGTTGAGCGCCAGCAGCAACAGCAGGATCGTCACCACCTCCACCGAAATTTGCGTGAGGGCGAGGTCCGGGGCCGACAGATAGACGAAGGCGAGCGAAACGACGAGGCCGACGACGCTGATATAGACCAGCGTCAGATAGCGTTGGCGCTGCGCCTTCACGACCGCGATGACCGCCGCGACCAGCAAGCCCCAGGCGAGGATCGCCACGGGATGGGCGGGAATGGTGGGGCGGGTGCCGGGGCTGTAGCCGCCGGTCCACACGCCCAGCGCGCCGACCAGGATCGCGACCAGGAACAGCAGGCTGAGTTGCCGTTGGAGCGAGCCATTGTGGATGGCGCGCGTCATGTCGCTGGCCCGATCGACCAGCCATTCCAGCGCCCGGTCAAACATCCGCTTGGCATCGGGCAGGCGCAGAGCGTCCCAGGCCCGCAGCAAGGGGCCATGAAGCCACAGCATCAACGCCCCGACCGCGACCGCCACGATGCTCATCACCAGTGCGGGGGTGACGCCATGCCAGAGGGCGGGCTTGAACGGCGGCGCGGTGCCGCCGGTGACGATGGCGGCGGCGGGCGTGACGAGGCCCACCGTCAATGTCTGCGGGAACAGGCCGACCAGGATGGTCAGCACGACAAGCAAGGCGGACGGTGCCCATAGACCGAACGGCGGATCATGCGGCTGGGCAGGATAGGACGCCGGGCGAGGCCCGAAATAGAGATGGACAATATAGCGTAGCGAATAGGCCACCGACAGCGTGGCTCCGATCACGGCGGCGAGCGGCACGATCCACGACTGCCCTGCCCATAGGGTATGCCCGGCTTCCTCCAGCATCATTTCCTTCGACAGGAAACCGGCAAACGGGGGCAGGCCCGCCATGGAGGCGGACGCGACGATGCCCAGCGTCGCGGTGATCGGCATCAGCGTCGCCAGCCCGCCCAGCAGGCGAATGTCGCGCGTGCCCGTTTCATGATCGACGATCCCCGCGTTCATGAACAAGGCGGCCTTGAAGACGGCATGGTTGAGCAGATGGAAAACGCCGACCATCGCGGCGACCGGCGTGCCGAAGCCGAACAACATGGTCAGCAGGCCAAGATGGCTGATGGTGGAATAAGCGAGGATCGCTTTGAGATCATGACGGAACAGGGCGACGGCCGCACCGAGGATCATCGTGACCAACCCCGTCGTCGTCACCAGATAGAACCACAGGTCGGTCCCCGACAGCACCGGCCAGAAGCGCGCGAGCAGGAACACCCCCGCCTTCACCATGGTCGCGCTATGCAGATAGGCGCTGACCGGCGTCGGGGCAGCCATGGCGTGGGGCAGCCAGAAGTGAAACGGGAACTGCGCCGACTTGGTGAAGCAGCCCAGCAGGATCAGGATCAGCGCCACGGGATAGAGCGCAGACGCTCGGATGATGTCGCCGCTCGCCAATATGTCGGCCAGTTCGAACGATCCCGCGATCGTGCCAAGCAATAGCAGACCGCCAATGAGCGCGAGGCCACCGCCGCCCGTCACCGCCAACGCCATGCGCGCGCCCTGCCGCCCCTCAGCCGTGTCGCTGCGGAAGCCGATCAGCAGGAAGGAGGACAGGCTGGTCAGTTCCCAGAAGATGAGCAACAGCAAGATGTTGCCCGACAGAGCGATGCCCAGCATGGCCCCCTGAAACAGCAGCAGCATCGCCAGGAACCGGCCCATCGCGTCCTTGGCGGACAGATAGAAGCGCGCATAGAGGATGATGAGCAGGCCGATGCCCAGGATCAGGCCCGCAAACAACAAGCCCAGCGCGTCGAGGCGCAGGCTGAGTTCCAATCCCAATGTCGGCACCCAAGCCATATGCCATTGCGCCACCCCGCCGTTCAGCACGAGCGGCGCGAACCATCCCAGCAGGGCAAGTCCGGCGATGGCGGGGAGGACGGCTATCGCGGCCTGTGCGTTGCGGCCTGCCCCACCCATGATCGACAGCAGCAAGGTGCCGACGAATGGCAGGAGGCAAAGCAGGACCAAAAACAAATTCTTCTCCGGGTCGACACCCATGCGGGTACGAGGATGGCAGGCCTATCCGATGATGATGACCGTCTTCCCCATTCCTATGCCGGTAGGCAACCCTAAAGCGACATCATTCTCCCGATCCGTCGATCGGAAGCTGCGTAGAGGCCAATAGTGTCTTGTCCAGTCGGGCGCCAGAGCCGCTAGATGGTCAGCGCGGCTAGGGTTTAGCTGCCGTTAGGGCCGGGGCCGCCACCGCCTGCACCGGTACCACCCATGCCACCGGCACCGACGGCACCGATATTGCCGAAAATCTCGTCGAACAGGCTGCGGTTGCGGCCGAGCGTCGGGGTCTTGTCACCCGAGGGCGAAATATTGGCGACCTGTTCCAGCCCCATGCGATCGACCGCCGCGACATTGCCGGCGGCATCGAAGCGGACGCGCAGCACGGTCTGTTCGACGGGCTTGGGGTTAGAGAAGGCCAGCGCGCGCATGCTGCGCGAAATATAATACCATTCCTGCTCGCCGAACTGCGAGGTGAAGGTCGGGCGGCCCAGCGTGCCTTCGACCGAGGCGCGATTGTCGATGCCCGGCTGGACCGAATCCACCAGCAGCTTGTCGACCTGATAGCCCTGATGCGTGCGAACGCGGGTGCAACCCGACGCGCCCAGCACGAGCGCGCCAAGGCCTATGGCGAGCAGGATGCGCCCCTGTGCGGAATGACGGCTGAACGGACGCATCGACTTCTCCTGCGGGGGCGGACCCGCGAACCCAAGAAACATGACGCCGCCATTGCATTGGGCGACGCAGCGATCAATATGGAAATGCGCCGCCCCCGGCAAGGGGCGCGAAATATGGGGCAACGCGCGCCGCCCGCCCATCCACCATGAAAAGACGTTGCCGCATGTCCACCGCCTCCCCTTCCTTCCTGCAAAGACTGTTCGGGCGCACCGACCCCAAGGACAGTCTGATGCCGCTCTATCATGCCATCGTCGCGGAAGGCCGCCAGCCCTACTGGTATCTGGACGGTGCCGTACCCGACACGCTGGACGGCCGGTTCGACATGATCGTCGCGATTTTGAGCCAGGTGCTGGTTCGGTTGCAGGAACAGGGTGCGACGCAAGAAAGCGTCTGGCTGACCGAAGTCTTCGTCGACGATATGGATGGGCAGTTGCGCCAGGAAGGGATTGGCGATGTCGTGGTCGGCAAACATGTCGGACGGATGATGAGCGCGCTTGGCGGGCGGATCAGCGCCTATCGCACGGCGCTGGCGGGCGAAGCGGATTTGCGCGAGGCATTGGTGCGCAACCTGTATCGCGGCGAAGTTGTGTCGAACATCGCGCTAACCCATGTCGAAGGCGCGCTGCGGGCGCACTGGACGCGGCTGGGTGGCCTGTCGCGCGATGCCTTGCTGGCAGGAGATATCGGATGAGCCCTGTCCCCACGCCTGAATTTTCGCGCCCGATCAAGGTCGATCAAATCGGTCGGCTCGCGGGCAGCGTGCATATCGCGGCCAAGACCGACGAGCGCATGGCCTTGATGCGCCGTTTCGGCCTGATTGCGCTTGACCGGCTGGAAGCCGATTACGGACTTAGCGAGGACAATGGCGCGATCGTCGCGCGGGGCCGGATACGCGCCACGCTGTCGCAGCCCTGCGTCGCGACCGGCCTGCCCGTGCCGGAGCAGATCGACAGCGATTTCCTGCTGCGCTTCATCGTCGAAGGGACCGACGTGATCGACAGCGACGAACTGGAACTGGATGTCGAGGATTGCGACACGATCGGCTATGACGGCCAGATCATCGACATGGGCGAGGCCGTGGCCGAAACCATGGCGTTGGTCATGGTTCCCTATCCCCGCTCGCCCGATGCCGACGCCTATCTCAAAGAGGTCGGCGTGTTGAACGAGGATCAGACCGGTCCCTTCGCGGCCCTGCTGGCGCTCAAGAACAAGTCATAAGCACAGCGCAATTTTGTTTCTCTTTTGTTCTGATTATGCCATAGAATTGGGCCATGGACCCCGTGCCGCCACCGCTGCGCAAGATCATCCATATCGACATGGATGCTTTCTATGCGTCGGTGGAACAGCGCGACGACCCTGCGCTTCGCGGCCAGCCGATCGCCGTGGGCGGGGGTGGTCCGCGCGGCGTGGTGGCGACGGCCAGCTATGAAGCGCGCACATTCGGGGTCAAATCGGCCATGCCCGGCGCGCGGGCGCGGCGGCTCTGTCCTGGTCTGATCTTCGTCCCGCCCCGGTTCGATGCCTATCGCGCGGCATCCACCCATATTCGCGAAATTTTCAGTCGCTATACCGACATCGTCCAGCCGCTGTCGCTGGATGAAGCCTATCTCGACGTGACGGTGAACAAGCCGGGCATCGCCTCGGCAACGCAGGTGGCCGAAGAGATACGGCATTTGATCCGCGCCGAAACGGGCCTCACCGCCTCGGCCGGCGTGTCCTACAACAAGCTGATCGCCAAACTGGCATCGGACCAGAACAAGCCCGATGGCGTGTGTGTGGTGCGGCCGAGTGAAGGCGCGGCCTTCATCGCGGCGATGCCGGTACGGCGCATCCACGGCATTGGGCCAGTGACCGCGCGGCGGATGCATGAATTGGGGATCGAGACGGGGGCGGACCTGCGCGCGCGCGACCTGCGCTTTCTCCAGGCCCATTTCGGCAGTTCGGCGGACTATTATTATCGCGCGGCGCGGGGCGAGGATGACCGGCCCGTGCGCGAGCGTGAAGGGCGTAAATCCGTCAGCGTGGAGGACACATTTTCCGACGACCTGACCGATCGGGCTGCGTTGGTTACGGAGATAGACCGGATCGCCGCCAGCCTATGGGCCCGGATCGAAAAGGCGCAGGCCTGGGGCCGGACGGTGGTGCTGAAGGTGAAGTTCGCCGATTTCCGCATCATCACTCGGTCGCGCAGCTTCACCGCGCCAGTGCGATCGCCGGACCTGCTGGCGCAGACCGCGCGCGAATTGCTGCTGGCGCAATTGCCCCTGCGCATGGGTGCGCGGTTGCTGGGCCTGGGCGTGCATAATCTGGAGGCGGAGGAAGCGGTCGAGCAGGGCGAACAACTCGCCCTGTCGTTATAGACCGGGTTAGAAGGGCAGCCAGTTCCGCTTTTCGCTGAACTTCATATAGCCCGCATTGACGCCCAAGCGATAGCCGACGCCCAGCCGGATGGGGATCAGCACCACATTGCCCCAGCGCAGATAGCTGGCGGTGAAGCCGCCCACCAGATAGGCCGTGCCTTCGGCGGCGGGGAAGCGGTGATAGAGATCCTGCGTGTCATAGAGGTTGTAGACGAGGACGAAGGTGTTGGACGCATTGCCGCCGACGTCGAAACCGATCGACGGGCCGGTCCAATAGACTTCGCGCTTGCCTTCGACCTTATGGTTCAATGTGCCCGATCCATAACGCAGACCGACGACGAACGCGCCCGATGCCTCGCGCCCGGCGATATAGGCGTTGGGGCGCCCTTGGTCCTTCAAAACCTTCTCGATCAGGCCAGCCAGTCCTTCAGCGCCTTTGCCGAACACGCCCTCGGCCGCGCCGATCAAATCGTCTTCCTGGTAGGAAATGGTGGGATCGGGCGCGGCGGGCGGTGAATTGGCAGTTACCGGTGCGCCGGTTGCCGTCGCCGGATCTTCGATCGCCGGTGGGCCATCATAGACGCTGGAATCGACGCCCGGCGCGGTCGGTTGGCTATTGGCGGGCGGCGGCGGCGCGAGATCGGCATCGATGGCCGTATTGGGATCGATCGTGCGGACCTGCGCCTGCGTCGCGACGGGCGTCAGCGCCAGTCCGGCAAGCGCCACGACCCATGTGCCTGCTCGCGCAACACGGGCGGCCATTTGCCCCATTTTGCTGTTCATGCCCGTTGCTCCCCGAAAAATCTGCGCTCAATCATTTCCCCGGTTATCGGCTTTCAAGCTGAAAGGCCAATGAACGAACGCCAATCTGAGTCGATTCTGCGCCGGAACGAATAGCCATGGCGACCGAGCCTGCAAAATAGCTGTGACAGACCCGTTGCCATGCAGGAAGGCCATCGCTATAGCCCCTCCCCAGCCATTGTCCGCCTACCCGGCAGACAATTCGTGCGGAGACGTGGGTGAGTGGCTGAAACCAGCGGTTTGCTAAACCGTCGAGCCCTGAATGGGGCTCCCCGGGTTCGAATCCCGGCGTCTCCGCCAATTTTTTGCTGCAAGGCTGTTCCATCATGATCCGGTCGCGGTTCGGCACTTTCCGCGGGCTAGTGCGGCTTGCCTTATCCTATCCGCAATTGGCGCTTGGCCGATCCGCCAGCGTTGCACCCGACCCTGCGCAGGTGCGGCGATTGGTGTTCGTATGCCAGGGAAATATCTGTCGCAGCGCCTTTGCCGATGTGGTGGCGCGGGGCGCGGGGCTGAATAGCGCGTCCTTTGGTCTGTCGACAACGACCGGGCGCGAGGCGCATGGTCCTGCCATCGCGGCGGCGAGCATGTTGGGGCATGACATGCGCACGCATCGCGCCATCGATCTGGCCGATTATATGCCGGAACCCGGCGACCTGTTGCTGGCGATGGAGGTGCGGCAATTGCACCGTTTGGCCGCCGATCCGCGGCTGGAGGCCCTGCCCCGCATGTTGCTGGGTCGATGGACCCGGCCGATGCTACCGCATCTGCATGACCCCTATATGCTTGATGACCGCTATATGGCGCAATGCCTTGCCCGGATCGAACAGGCCGTGGGCGCGCTGGTCAGGGCTTTCCCCGGCACACGGCTTTCCTGAACATCTGCGCCATGTCGCGCAGCCAGGGGCGCGGATCGGACAGGCTGAACACATAATAGCGCGCACGCGGATCGAAGAAGGTCAGCAGATAGGCGGTCAGGTCCGCCAGTGGGCGACGCTGGAAGAAGGGATCGCTGATCCGCGATGGCGACAGCAACACGCGCGCAAGCCGCTTGGTTTCGGGCACCATATAGCGGGCGCGGAGCGTGTCACGGGGTGTCGGCGCAACATCGGTTTGGCCAAGGACGGTGCGGCGATAGGCTTCCCAGGCGAACAACGCGCCGCAATGGCGCGCCAGCGGCAGGCTGCCCCAGAAGCGGCCATTGACTTCCATCAGCCAATATCGGCCGCTTTCGGCTTCATAACGATATTCGACCATCGCTTGGCCCTGCCAATCGAGCGCGCGCAACAGGGCTTCCGATAGCAGCATCTGCGCCGCATGTGCGTTGGCCGGCTCGGCGCGGCAGAGCGTGGACACGCCGCCTTCGGGCGGCCATTCGTGCAGGCGGCGATGCTGGAAACGCAAGGTCGCTTCGCCATCGTCCATATAGAGCATTTGGCCAAGGCCGACGCCCCGGCAATATTGCTGGATCAGCGGCCAATGACCGACCGGGGCGTAGCGGTCGAGCAAGGCCGCCAATTCCTGGGGCGTGCGGATATACTCGGTCTTGAGCCATTCCAGCCCCACCCGCTCCAAAATGGGCATGATTTCGGGGGGATTGGCCCATTTGGCGACCAGCGGATAGTGCATGGCCGCGACACGGGCGGCAAAATCCTCACCCGCGCGCGGTTGCCAGGTTTGCGGGATGCACAGGCCGACCTGCGCCGCGATCTCCAGCGTGCGCAGCTTGTCCAGCACCTTGGCCAGCGGCTCCGGCCGGGGCACCAGCATATGGCAGCCGTCGATCACCGGCGGCAGAGCCGAAAGCTCCAGCAGGTCGGATTCGGAAATGGCCAAGACCGCCCCTGCCCCCGTGGTGGCGATCAGATCGGGTAGCCAGTCGGCCATCGGTCCAGAGGGACGCATCGTCATGGCAGCACAATGGCGCGACGCGGCAGCCACGGGCGCCGCTTCGCGGGCGATGCCATGGACGGGTACGCCCTTTTCGCCCAGTTCGCGCACGACCGTCAGGCCGATGGCATTTTCCAGACCGAGGACGAGCGCGACGGGATAGCGACTCACGCAGGAACCAGTCGATGTTCGTAGCGCCAGGTCGCCCAGGCTTGCTGTGCGAGTCGCAGCCCGGTGCGTATCCGGCTGGGGGAAACACGGCTTTGCGATGGTGGCGAATCATCGGCCATCGCCGGGGAAAGGTCGCGGAAGCCGACCCCCCGCACCTGCGGCAAGAGCGCGGCTTCGCGGCACAGTGCCACGAACCGCGCCTTGACCATGGCATTGGGGCGCTGCCGATCCCGCGAGAGCATTTCGAAACTATGGGTGACGACGGTGAAGGCGTCCTGCCCCTCACGCGCGGCATGGCGCAACCCGGCGCGCATTTCCGCCGCCGACATGGCGCAGATTTGCGCCGGGCGGAAATGGCCGGGCCGGTCATGGATGCCCGATACCGGCAGTTCGACCACGCCCTGCATCCGCTGCGCGCCGATCTGCGCCGGATCGGCGGTGATGCCGCATTCTCGCCCCTGATAGGCGGGATTGACGCTGCTGTCCCACGCCACGCCGATCGCCGCCAGCGCCCGCAGCGTATCGTCGTTCGCACCGAAATTGCCGGCACGAAAGGCTGTGATGGAGGGCGCACCCGCCTGCTCCAACAGCATCTTGGCAAGACTCAGCAGGGTGATCTGATCATCCAGCGAGAAATCGCCGATATTGCGCCCCTGCCGTCCGCCGATGGGCGGCGCCTTGGCCCAGGCGAGCCATTCGGTATGGATATGCATCTGCACTTCATGGCCCCGGCTCTCGATCGCCTCGACAATGGGTGCGAGGAAATCCGCGCCATGCACCAGTGCGGGCATGGGATCGAGGAAGAAGACGCCTTTGAGACCATAGCGTTCCAGCATGTCCATCTGCCAGCCGATGCCATGCGCCTGTCCCCGCGCCTCCGCCCAGATCGAGCGGCTGACATTGTCGGCCAGGCTCACCCCGCGCTGATGCAGCGAAGAGGACAGCTCTGTATCGACGGTGATGAGCAGCGCGGTCATGGGCAGTCCGGTCAGAGGGCAACGCACCTGCATAGGAAGAAGGCGTTAAGGACCCGTAATATGTCCCGCTTATGTCTGGGCCGCCACAAAAGGAAAGAACAGCCCCTTTCCCGACCAGACGGCAGGCATCCCGCCCGACCGTCAGACAATCAGCGAAAATTCGCCATAGCTGCCCTGGAAGAACAGCAGTGGCCGCTCTGGTCTATCGACCTCCAGCGCCACGACCTTGCCCAGCACGATATAATGGTCCCCCGCCTCATGCACCGCATCGAGCGCGCAATCGATCCAGGCGACGACATCATCGAGGATCGGAGAGCCATTTGCGGACACGCGATGCACGATGCCGGCGAATTTGTCCGGGCCTGGCGCTGCAATCTGGCGGCACAGCGGCTGCTGGTCGCTGGCAAGGATATTGACGCAGAATTTGCCGACCGCCTCGATCCTTGGCCAGCTGCTCGACGATTTGGCGGGGAAGAACGCCACCAGCGGCGGATCGAGCGATACGGAAGTGAAAGACCCCACCACCATGCCGACCGGTACCCCGCTGGCTTCCATCGCCGTCACGACGCAGACGCCCGTGGGATAATGGCCGAGCACGCGCCGGAAAGTGGCGCTGTCGAAACTCACCATGTCGCTCATGCCCGCTCGCTCCTGCAACTTATTCCATAGACTGCGTCGGTCAGAGCGCGATCCCGCCCGCCGCTAGTACCGCAAGAGTCAGCAACTCGGAGGCGTTGGACGCCATCGTCGCGATCTGGACCGATTTTTCCATGCCCACCAATACCGGCCCGATCATCGATGTCCCGCCCAGTTCGCGCAACAGCTTGGCCGAGATATTGGCCGATTGCAGGCCCGGCATCACCAGCACATTGGCCGGCCCGGAGAGGCGGCTGAACGGATAATTCTTCATGACGGCCGGATTGAGCGCCACGTCGGCGGTCATTTCGCCTTCATATTCGAAATCGACATGGCGTTCGTCGAGCAATTTCACCGCGCCGCGCACATTTTCGAGGAAAGCGCCGGGCGGATTGCCGAAATTGGAGTAGGAGAGGAAGGCGACGCGCGGGTCATGGCCCATGCGCCTGGCGACAGCGACGGTGCCTTCGGCAATATCGGCCAGTTCGCTCGCCGTAGGGCGTTCGTTGACCGTGGTGTCGGCCAGGAAAACCGTCTTGTCCTTGGCCACCATGACATGGATGCCGAACGGCGTGCGGCCGACCGCGGGGTCCATCACCCGCTTCACCTCGCGCAACGTCTGCGCATAGGGACGGGTCATGCCGGTGATCATGGCATCGGCGACGCCCATCTTCACCAGCAACGTGCCGAAGATGTTGCGGTCCCGGTTCACCATCCGTTCGCAATCGCGGCGCAGATAGCCGCGCCGCTGAAGCCGGGCGTAGAGCAGATCGACCATGTCGGGGACAAGCGGCGAATTGACGCTATTGTGCAACTCGAAACTGTCGGGATCGCGCACGCCCAGCGCCTTTAGCTTGTCGACCACGTCGCCGCGTCCCACCAGCACCGGCACGCCATAGCCCAGGTCGCGGAACTGGATGGCGGCGCGCAGCACCACTTCCTCCTCCGCTTCGGCAAAGACGACGCGTTTGGGGTTGGCCTTCGCGACTTCATAGGCGGTGGTCAGGACCGAAGTGGTCGGGTTGAGGCGGGCCTTCAATGACTGGCGATAGGCCGCCATGTCGGCAATCGGCTTTTGCGCCACGCCGCTGTCCATTGCGGCCTGTGCAACGGCGGACGGCACGACTTCCATCAGCCGCGGATCGAAGGGCGCGGGGATGATATAGTCGGGGCCGAAGCTGTGCGAGCGGCCATAGGCCTTGGCGACTTCTTCGGGCACCTGCTCGCGCGCCAGCTCGGCGATGGCATGGGCAGCGGCGACCTTCATCGCTTCGTTGATTGTCGTCGCGCGCACATCGAGCGCGCCGCGGAAGATGAAGGGGAAGCCGATAACGTTGTTGACCTGGTTGGGATAATCCGACCGGCCAGTGGCGACGATCGCTTCGGGGCGCACCGATTTCGCATCGGGCGGGGTGATTTCGGGGTCCGGGTTGGCCATGGCGAAGATGATCGGCTTGTCGCCCATATCCTTGACCATGTCCGGCGTCACCGCGCCCTTGACTGACAGTCCCAGGAACACGTCGGCACCCTTCATCGCTTCTTTCAGCGTGCGCGCGTCGGTCTTGACCGCATGGGCCGACTTCCATTGGTTCATGCCCTCGGTGCGACCCTGATAGATCACGCCCTTGCTGTCGCACATGATGACATTGTCACCGGCGACGCCCAGCGCCTTGATGAGTTCGGTGCAGGCGATCGAGGCCGCGCCAGCGCCATTGACCACGACTTTGAGGTCTTTGAGTTCACGCCCGGTCAGCATCGCGGCGTTGATGACGCCTGCCGCGGCGATGATCGCAGTGCCATGCTGGTCGTCATGGAACACCGGAATATTCATACGCTCTTTGAGCGTCTGTTCGATGATGAAGCATTCGGGTGCCTTGATATCCTCAAGGTTGATGCCGCCGAAGGTCGGCTCCATCAATTCGACCGCGTCGATGAAGCGATCGACATCCTCGGTCTTGAGTTCGATATCGATGCTGTCCACATCGGCGAAGCGCTTGAACAGCACCGCCTTGCCTTCCATCACCGGCTTGGACGCCAGGGCGCCGAGATTGCCCAGGCCCAGAATCGCCGTGCCATTGGTGATGACGGCGACCAGATTACCCTTGGCGGTATAGTCATAAGCGAGGGCCGGATCTTTTGCGATCGCCAGCACCGGCACCGCAACGCCGGGGGAATAAGCGAGGCTGAGGTCGCGCTGCGTCGCCATCGGTTTGGACGCGATGATCTCGATCTTGCCGGGACGACCGGTCGAATGGAAAAACAGCGCCTCGCGCTCGGAAAATTCCACACTCGACTTGTCGGTCATCGATTATCCGCCTCTTCTGTCCGTTGCCTTGGCCCTAGCGGCAAGCCATGCTTGGGGGCAAGTGCGAGAAGGCCGCTTTTTCGCGCTCTTTCCTGCGCGTCGCCTTGCCGCTATCCGGGCGGGATGCGCAGCGCCCCCGACACGTCCTCACCCCTTACGCCCATGATGGCGCAATATCTGACGCTCAAGGCACAGGCGCAGGATTGCCTGCTCTTCTACCGCATGGGCGATTTCTTCGAACTCTTCTTCGATGATGCCAAGGCGGCGGCGGCTACGCTCGATATCGCGCTCACCAGCCGCGGTGAACATGATGGCGCGCCGATCCCGATGTGCGGCGTGCCGGTCCACAGCGCGGAGGGCTATCTCGCGCGGCTCATCAAGGCGGGCCATCGCGTCGCCATCGCCGAACAGACGGAAACCCCGGCGCAGGCGAAGGCGCGCGGGGGCAAGACGCTCGTGGCGCGCGACATCGTGCGTTATGTGACGGCGGGCACGCTGACCGAGGAGACGTTGCTTGATTCCCGGCGCGACAATATGCTCGTCGCGCTGGCGCAGGTGGGCGGAGATAGCGAGATCGGGATCGCCGCTGCCGACATTTCGACCGGCCGGTTCGAGACGATGACCTGCCGCGCCGCCGACCTTCATGCCGAACTCGCGCGCCTGCGCCCCAGCGAAACGGTGGTGGCAGAAGGATCGTCGCTGGACCTGCCCGACATGCATATGTTCGATCGCGCGGCCTTTTCCAGCAGCCGTGCCGAAGCAGCGCTCAAACGGCTGTTTGCGGTCGCGACGCTGGACGGGTTCGGCCAGTTCGGCCGCGCGGAGCTGGCGGCGATGGGTGGGCTGATCGCCTATCTCGACCATGCGGGCAAGGGCACCCTGCCCTTCCTGGCACCACCTTTGCGCCAGACGAGCGGCGGCCATGTCGCGATCGACGCAGCAACGCGCGAAAGTCTGGAGATCGTCGCGACCACCAGCGGCGCGCGCGCGGGCAGCCTGCTGGGCGCGGTCGATCGCACCGTGACGGGGGCGGGCGCACGGCTGCTGGGGCAGGATTTGTCCGCGCCATTGATGGATCTCGACCGGATCGAAGCACGGCTGGGGCTGGTGCAGCTCTTCCATGACGATGCGGGGTTGCGCGACCAGTTGCGCGCGGCGCTGCGGGCGCTGCCCGATATCGGCCGCGCGCTGGGGCGGGTGGCGGTCGGCCGCGGCTCGCCCCGCGATCTGGGGCAATTGCGCGACGGTCTGGGTGAAGCGCGGCTGCTGCGCGAGCGGCTGGGGCATTTGCCTGATCCGCCCTTGTTGCTGGCGCGGCTGCTGCCCGCGCTCGACGGCCATGGCGCGCTGGTCGATGCGCTGTCGCGCGCGCTGGTGCCCGCGCCGCCGACCGAGACGGCGAACGGCGGCTATATCGCCGATGGCTATGATCCCGCGCTCGATGAACTGCGCCGGATGGCCGGTGACGGTCGCCGTGCGATTGCTGCGCTGGAAGCCAAATATCGCGAGCAGACGGGCATTGCCACGCTCAAGATTCGCCATAATGGCGTGCTGGGCTATCATGTCGAGGTGCCCGCCCGTTCCGCTGATGCGCTGATGGTGCCGACCAGCGGCTTCACCCACCGCCAGACGCTGGCCGGCGTTGTGCGCTTCAATTCAGTCGATCTGCATGAGGAGGCCGGGCGCGTGGCGCAGGCAGGCGCCCATGCGCTGGTCGCGGAGGCCGCGCACCTCGAAGAACTGATCGCCGCCGTGCTGGACCGCAAGGCCGACATCGCGCGGGCGGGCCAGGCGCTCGCCCGGCTCGACGTCGCGGCGGCGCTCGCTGAACGGGCGGCGGAGGGCGGCTGGCAGCGGCCCCATCTGATCGCCGATGACGGGTCCAACCCCTGCCTGTCGATCAGCGGCGGGCGGCATCCGGTGGTGGAGGATGCGCTGCGCCGCGAGGGCCAGGCGTTCGTCGCCAATGATTGCTGCCTGGTCGCCGACGACCGGCTGTGGCTGGTCACCGGCCCGAATATGGGCGGCAAATCGACCTTTCTGCGGCAAAATGCGCTGATCGTCATCCTGGCGCAGGCGGGTGCCTATGTCCCGGCGCAATCGGCGACGCTGACTTTGGTCGATCGGCTGTTCAGCCGGGTGGGTGCGTCGGACAATCTGGCCAAGGGGCGATCGACCTTCATGGTCGAGATGGTCGAGACCGCCGCGATCCTGGCACAGGCGACGACGCGCAGTTTCGTCATTCTCGATGAAGTCGGGCGCGGCACCTCCACTTATGATGGGCTGGCGCTCGCCTGGGCGGTGGTGGAAGCGGTGCATGAGGTCAATCGTTGCCGTTGCCTCTTTGCCACCCATTATCATGAGCTGACGCGGCTGGCCGAGAGTCTCTCCGCCCTATCGCTTCATCATGTCCGCGCGCGCGAATGGAAGGGCGATCTGGTGCTGTTGCACGAATTGGCACAGGGGCCGGCCGACCGCAGCTATGGCCTGGCCGTCGCGCGGCTGGCGGGGCTGCCCGCACCGGTGCTCAAGCGCGCCAAGGATGTCCTCGCGCGGCTGGAAGCGGGCAAAGCGAAGACCGGCGGCATCGCGGCGGGACTGGACGATCTGCCGCTGTTTGCCGCCGCCGCCGCGCAAGAAGAGGTCGCGCCCGATCCGGTGCGGGCGGCCATCGCCGCGATCGACGCCGACGCACTGTCCCCGCGTGAGGCACTCGATCACATATATCGATTGAAACAACTGGCAGCCGACGCGACGCCCGACTAGAGAACGCGCATGGTCATGCAGTTCCCCGCTTTGGGATCGCGCCGTGCGATCATCGACCGGCGCGCGATTTCCGACAGCATCAACGCCCTTGCGCACGAGCACAAGGGCGATCCCATGCGGTTGCGCGGGCTGATCGTCGGCGAACTCAAGGCGGCGTTGGAAGAGGGGCGGGTGGAAGTCGCGCGAAGGTTGGAGCAGCGCCCCACGCGCGGGCGCGAAACGGTGACCGCCTTTGCCTTCCTGATCGACCAGATTCTGCGCCTGCTCTATGACGCAACGACACATCATCTTTACCCCTCAGGCAATCGCAGCACCGGCGAGCGAATCGCGCTGATCGCGGTGGGCGGCTATGGGCGGGGCGAGATGGCGCCGCATAGCGACGTCGATATCGGCTTTATCACCCCCTGGAAGCCCACCGGCTGGACCGAGCAGGTGATCGAATCGATGCTTTATTCGCTCTGGGATCTGGGGCTGAAGGTCGGGCATAGCAGCCGGTCGATCGACGAGACGATGCGAATGGCCAAGGCCGACCTGACGGTGCGCACCGCCTTGCTGGAAGCGCGCTATGTCTGGGGCGACCGGGCGCTGTATGAAGAGACCTCGGTTCGCTTCGATGCAGAGGTGATGCAAGGCAATGCCCGCGCCTTCGTCACCGAAAAGCTGGTCGAGCGCGACGAGCGCCACAAGCGAATGGGCGACAGCCGCTATGTCGTCGAACCCAATGTGAAGGAAGGCAAGGGCGGCCTGCGCGACCTGCATACGCTGTTCTGGATCGGCAAATATGTGAACCGGGTGCGATCGGTCGCCGAACTGGTCGATGTCGGCCTGCTGACCCAGATCGAATTGCGCCAGTTCCAGAAGGCGGAGGATTTCCTCTGGGCGGTGCGCTGTCACCTGCACACCATCACCGGGCGTGCAGAAGACCGGCTGACCTTTGACCTACAACTCGAAACGGCGACGCGGATGCGCTTTACCGGGCGGCACGGCCAGTCCGGGGTCGAGCGGTTTATGCGCTATTATTTCCTGAACGCGAAGATCGTCGGCGACCTGACCGCGGTGTTCCTGGCGCATCTGGATGACCAGATGGGGCCGAAGGGGCGGCGCTATATTCCCGCCATCTTCCGGCGGCCCAAGAAGCTCGACGGCTTCGTGCTGGACCGGGGGCGGCTGGCGCTGCCGAGCGATGATTTCTTTCAGGCCGACCCGGTGCGACTGGTGGAGATTTTCGCGCTGGCCGATCGCCATGGCTTGTCCATCCACCCCGCCGCGATGCGTGCGGCGAGCCGGGACGCGGGGCTGATCAACGCCAAGATCCGTAAAGACCCGCGTGCCAACGCCGCCTTCATGGATGTACTGACGTCGCCGCGCGACCCGGAAACGGTGCTGCGCTGGATGAACGAATCGACCGTGTTCGGCCGCTTCGTGCCCGACTTCCGCCGGGTCGTCGCGCAAATGCAGTTCGACATGTATCATCATTATACGGTCGATGAGCATACCATCCGCGCTGTCGGCCTGCTGTCGCGGATCGAGAAGGGGGAACTGGCGCAGGATCATCCGCTGGCCACCGACCTGATGGGCAAATTGCTCTCGCGCCGGGTGCTCTACATCGCCGTGCTGTTGCATGACATCGCCAAGGGGCGCGGCGGCGACCACAGCATATTGGGCGCGCAGGTGGCCGAGCAGCTCTGCCCGCGGCTTGGCCTTACCCCGGCGGAAACCGAAACGGTCGCCTGGCTGGTACGCTACCATCTGCTGATGTCGGCAACGGCGTTCAAGCGCGACCTGGCGGACTACAAGACGATCGTCGATTTCGTCGACGTGGTGCAAAGCCCCGAACGGTTGCGGCTCTTGCTATGTCTGACCGTGGTGGACATTCGCGCGGTCGGCCCCGGCGTCTGGAACAGCTGGAAGCGGCAGTTGCTGGGCGATCTCTATGATTCGGCAGAGGAACTGCTGCGCCTGGGCCATAAGCAGAAGGGCCGCAGCGAGCGGGTGACCGCCAAGCAGAAGACGCTGCGCCAGGCGCTCCATATGGACGAAGCGACGTTCGAGGCGTTCAGCAAGCGACTCCCTGAATCCTACTGGATCGCCGAACCCGACGATATCTTGATCCATAATGCCGAACATATGCTGGCGGCGGGCGACGCGCCGCTGTCGATCGCGGCGCATTATTATCCGCAGCGTGGCGCGACGTTGGTGACCGTCTATGCCGCCGATCATCCAGGGCTATTCTATCGCATTGCAGGCGCCATCCATCTGGCCGGCGGCAACATCATCGACGCGCGCATTCACACGACGCGCGATGGCGTGGCGATCGACAATTTCCTGGTGCAGGACCCGATGGGTGGCGCGTTTCACAGCCCCGATCAGCTGACCCGCATCCGCAACGCGATCGAGGATTCGCTGTCGAACCGCCACCGGTTGATCACCAAGCTGAGCGCGCGCCCGTTGACCCGGACCCGCGCCGAGGCCTTCCGCATCGAGCCCAATGTGCTGATCGACAATAAGGCGTCGAATCGCTTCACGGTGATCGAGGTCAATGCGCGCGATCGGCCCGCGCTGCTGTTCAGCCTTGCCAATGGATTGTTCCAGTCGAAGGTGACCGTCCACAGCGCGCATGTCGCCACCTATGGCGAGCGCGCGGTCGATACATTCTACGTCACCGACCTGTTCGGCGGCAAGATCGAGAGCAAGGCGCGGCTCCAGACATTGGAGCGGCGATTGCTGGAGGGCGCTGGCGGCGAGGTTGGCGAGGCGCTGGCGCGGGCTTAGGCGACGATCTCCATCCTGTCACCCGGCGCGAGCAGCGGTAATAGCCGGAGCATGTCGTTGCGTTCGATGGCGACACAGCCCGCCGTGGGGCGTCCTTCGGACAAATGGAAGAAGATCGCACTGCCCTGCCCCTGCACGGGTGACCCGTCATTATGGCCCAGCACGACGATGATGTCATAGGCATCGTCGGCACGGATCAGGCTTTCGGCCGAGAAGCCGCGCGGCAGGCGGACCGGGCGATTATAGGCAGGGTCAGCGGGATCGTCCGACCACCCATCACCAGGTCTGATCCAGCGCCAGGGCAATTGGATAGCGACGGCATCGACCTTGCCGGGCCGCAGCAGGACGCCACGGATCGGCCAAAGGCCAAGCGGGGTGCAGCCATCGCCTTCGCGCTTGTCCGCCGCCGCACAGGTGCCGCCCCGGCCGATCGTGCAATCCATGGCCATAGCGCCGAAGGTCAGGCGGCCCGCGCCGCCATCGACGCGGATCAGACTCATAGCTGGTGGCCGGTCCGGTCGCGCTTGGTGGCGAGATAGCGTTCATTATGCGGGTTGGTCGGCAGGATGATCGGCAAGCGCTCGATCACGCCGATGCCCGCCGCTTCCAGCCCTGCCACCTTGTTGGGATTATTTGTCAAAAGCCGCACCTGCGCCACGCCGAGCAGGTCGAGCATGCGCGCCGCGACGGAAAAATCGCGTGCGTCGATCGCAAAGCCGAGGCGCACATTGGCATCGACCGTATCGAACCCCTGATCCTGCATCGCATAGGCGCGCAACTTGTTGACGAGGCCGATGCCCCGCCCCTCCTGCCGCAGATAGAGCAGCACGCCCCAGGGCGCATCGGCGATCTGGTGCAACGCCTGATGCAGTTGCGGTCCACAATCGCATTTGAGGCTGCCCAGCACATCACCGGTCAGGCATTCGCTATGCAGGCGAACGACGGGCGGCGAGGCATCGCGCTTGCCCACCACCAAGGCGACATGCTCGCGCGGTTCGTCGGGACTACGGAAGGCGATGATCTCGGCCGTCTCGCTGGCCGACACCGGCAGCCGGGCGCGCGTGGCGACAGCGAGATGGATCGCATCGTCATAGGCGTCGATATCATCGGCCTGGACCGTGACATCGACGGCCTCATCCCCTTCGGTCAGGAAATAGGCGGGCAGGATGCCGGCAAGGCGCGCGAGCCGCAGCGCCGCCTTTGCCGCCTGGGGCGCGGCGAGTGGGCGGGCGCGGAATGGCCCCTTGAGCGGCGACGCGAGGTCCAGGACCGGATCGGAAATCGCGGTCGCGACGTCGGCGTCGATCCAGGGCGCCCGCTCGACCAATACCGGCAGATCAGGATCGGCAGCGGCCAGTTGGTTCGCGAGCTTGAGCGTTTCGGCACGAGCGGCGGAGATCAGGATGTCGGCGCGCGCCTGCGGATCGAAGGCGGCCAGTGTTACCGCATCCGCCCCTTCGATCGCCATCAGACGGATGGCACCATCCGCCCCGGCAATCCTGATCGCCCAGCCGCGCCGCAGCGCGTCGATCGCTCGTGCAGCATCGCGCGTGCGCATCAGAAGACGAAGTCGGTGATGATGGGGATATGGTCGGA
Source organism: Sphingobium sp. KKT206 (assembly GCF_055640555.1). Lineage (NCBI taxonomy): Bacteria > Pseudomonadati > Pseudomonadota > Alphaproteobacteria > Sphingomonadales > Sphingobiaceae > Sphingobium > Sphingobium sp. KKT206. The sequence goes on along the minus strand of NZ_CM145764.1, from coordinate 2,930,784 downwards.
CGGCTTGATCCAGCTGCGCGCGGGTTCGACCACGCGATGGCTGACCGCCTTGTCCGCGACGTCGCGGGTCATCCACATATGGTCGAGCCGACGTCCGCGATCCGACTCCGCCCAATCCTTGGCGCGATAGCTCCACCAGGTATAGAGACGCGCAGGCGCAGGATGGAAATGGCGGCCGATATCGACCCAGTCGTTCGACGCCTGCAACCGCGCCAATATCTCGCATTCGACGGGCGTATGGCTGACGACGTTGAGCAACTGCTTATGGCTCCACACATCGCTTTCCAGCGGCGCGATGTTGAAGTCGCCGGTCAGGATGGTCGGTTTATTGTCCAGCGCGCTCGACCATTCGATCATCCGCTCCAGAAAGTCGAGCTTCTGCCCGAATTTGGGATTGACCGTGCGGTCGGCGATGTCGCCGCCGGCGGGTACATAGACATTCTCGATCCGCACGCCATTGTCGAGGCGCACGCCCACATGGCGCGCTTCGCCATTGGCCTGCCAGTCGAACCGGTCATCTTCGTGGATCGGCACCTTGCTCATGATCGCCACGCCATGATGCATCCGCTGACCATTCAGCACCTGATGGACATAGCCCATGCGCCGGAACATGTCGGTGGGGAAAATCTCGTTCACCACCTTGGTTTCCTGAAGGCAGAGAATGTCGGGGGCTTCCTGCTGCAGCAGCTGTTCGACGATGTCGATGCGCGCACGGACGCTGTTGATGTTCCAGGAGCAAATGGAGAGAGTGTCGGCCATGGGTTTGCCCTAGAAGGCCGCGGTGGCGCGCGCAAGCGCCAGACAGAGTAAGACCCCCGCTCCGGGGGCATGGAACGGGGGTCTCGATCGCGCCCTTGAAGCGCTTCGCGGCGAGAGCGGACCGGGTAACAGGGGGGAAATCCCGATGCCGTTTCGCGCCGTTGGTTTATGATTAGCGACCGCCATATGAGCGGCAGATGAACGGTTTTGAAAAGCGATCGATCTGCCGCACCAAGCGCTCGGTTCAGCCCCCGGCCGAGCGGCCGCGCGGTCGCGGGTCGGTCCAGCGAAAGGTCGAATCCGCGACCGTCACACCATAGCGCTGGTTCGTCAGCCGAACGGCGGTGCGGTTATTCTGCGAATCGAGCGCGACCCAGCCATAAAGTTGCAGGCCTGCCGGGCTGCCCGCATCCCGCTTGAAGATCATCGTGATCGTGCCGAACTCAGGGCGCTTGGGATCGCGCGCCTCCACGCTCAATATGCTGGGGTCGCCGGTTGGTACAACCTTGCCGAATTTGGACAAATCCTTGGACGGGTCGAGCAGCGCACCCAGCGGCGAATTGCCGATCGGCCAGCGCTGCACCTGGCGTACTTCATAATCGATCATCGTCAGTGCCTTGCCATCGCCCACGATCAACAAAGGCACGCCCTTTTGATATTGAAAGCGGATCTTGCCCGGCTGCTTGATCGTCAACTGCCCGGTCAGAGTCTGGCCGTTGCGGTCGGTCTGGGTGAAATCGGCCGTCATCGTCGTCACGGCACGGATATAGGCGTTGACCTTGGTGAGATCGGACTGGTTCGCCTGTGCCAAAGCAGGCACGGCGATCGGCAGGGCGAAGGCGACTGGCGCAATGGCCAGCGCCAGAGAGATGCGCTTCATCAGACAGAAACTCCGGTTGTTACGGATGCGGTTTAGGCGGCGCGGCTTGAACGACCTGTGAACCCGGCCGTTCCCCGCCGTTCAGCCAAAGGCGAGGCGGCAATGTCCATTCCGATCCATCGAAAAGTCGCATTGCCGCAATATGTCCATACCAATCAAGGCGGTGAAATGCTCACTTCCACGCAGGCCGAAACCAAAACTTGCGTCAAAAATATATGGTAAGCGCGCATCTTCAGTGTCATCGGGCATTAGTCCGATACGAAACATAAAGCGTTCGGTATGCGCCAGCCCATGCGCTGACTGAAGGGGGCGCTTCCCCAACGGTTCCAGCCCCAATTTTTCCGCAATCCGCTCGTCTATTCCACTGACGGTTGCACCGGTATCCACAAGCGCAATCGCATCGATGGACGTGATGTCGAACGGGTTATCAGCCCGCAATATGCGAACCGGCAATGTTATCCTGCGACCAGCATGCAACCATTTAATTTGAGACATGAGAGAAAAAACCCAGATCTATGGGTTCATCCGTGACTTCCTGAATCGAAAAAACACCATCGTCGATGCTGTCGCGTGCGAATTGATAAGCGTCACCCGGCTTGTCGAAAAAATCGACAACCTTCTTGTCCTTCAACACCGCATAACGGCCTGAATGGTGAGTCAAAAACTCCCCAAGGTGGCGGAGGAAATAATCGTAGTTGGCATCGACTTCAGCGGCAAGGCTATGGCTCATGATTCATCCCCTTGCTCAAAATATACCATTTTTTGCGGCCACCGACTCCTGCGCTGCATCATATTGCGATGAACCGACTCTGTTGCGAGTCGAACCGTTATAGCGGATTGCCATTTTCGTCGCGCAGCACCTCGCGGCGGCCGACATGGTTGGGCGGGCCGACCAGGCCTTCCTCTTCCATCTTCTCAATGAGGCGCGCAGCGCTGTTATAGCCTACGCGGAGCTGGCGTTGCAGCCAGCTGGTCGAAGCCTTCTGATTCTCGAACACGAGCTGGCACGCCTTGCGGAACAGTTGCGCGTCGGGGCTGTCATCGCCCAGGTCCACGCCGTCGAGGGCGAAGCTGCCTTCTTCGGGTTCTTCGGTCACCGCCTGGATATAGTCGGGCTGGCCCTGCGCGCGCCAATGGTCGGCGACGACGCGGACTTCATCGTCCGAAACGAAGGGACCATGGACGCGGGTCAGGCCCTTGCCGCCGTGCATGTAGAGCATGTCGCCCTTGCCCAGCAGCTGTTCGGCACCCTGCTCGCCCAAAATGGTGCGACTGTCGATCTTGGACGTTACGAAGAAGCTGATCCGGGTCGGCAGGTTCGCCTTGATGACGCCGGTGATGACGTCGACCGAGGGACGCTGGGTCGCAAGGATCAGGTGGATACCGGCTGCGCGCGCCTTTTGCGCCAGGCGCTGGATCAGGAATTCGACTTCCTTGCCCGCCGTCATCATCAGGTCGGCGAGTTCGTCAACGACCACCACGATTTGCGGGAGCGGCTGGAAATCGAGCTGCTCTTCCTCATAGATGGGCTTGCCATTTTCGGGGTCGTAGCCGGTTTGGACGCGGCGACCGAGCGGCTTACCCTTGGCCTTGGCGGCGCGGACCTTCTCATTATAATTGGCGAGGTTACGGACGGAAATCGACGCCATCATGCGATAGCGGTCCTCCATCTGCTCGACCGCCCATTTGAGCGCGCGGATCGCCTTTTGCGGTTCGGTGACGACCGGCGAGAGCAGATGAGGAATATCGTCATAGGTCGACAATTCCAGCATCTTGGGATCGATCATGATCAGGCGCAGCTGGTCCGGCGTCATGCGGTAGAGCAGCGACAGGATCATGGCGTTGAGGCCGACCGACTTGCCCGACCCGGTGGTGCCCGCGATCAGCAGATGCGGCATGGGGGCAAGGTCGGCGATGATCGGCTCGCCCGAAATATTCTTGCCCAGGATGATGGGCAGCGTGCCTTCGCCGCCAAATTGCTCGCTGGTGATGAGTTCGCGGAAGGACACGCCTTCGCGATGGGCATTGGGCAATTCGATGCCGATCACCGTGCGCCCCGGAATCGTCGCGACGCGCGCCGACAACGCCGACATGTTGCGGGCGATATCGTCGGCCAGCGCGATGACGCGGCTTGCCTTGATGCCGGGGGCCGGCTCCAGTTCATACATGGTCACGACCGGGCCGGGTCGGACCTCGACGATATTGCCCTTCACATGGAAATCATCGAGCACCGATTCGAGTAGCCGCGCATTGCGCTCCAACGCAGCCTTGTCGATCTTGCCGCCCTGGTTGACGGGAATGGGATTGAGCAGGTCGGGCGAGGGCAGCGAGCTATGGCCGAACAGATCGTCCTGCGAGATCGGCGCCATCTGCCGCTGCGGCGCGGCGGGCTTGGGACTCTGGATCGTGATCGGCGGCTTGGGTTCGTTCGAGACCTGCTTGCGGGGCGCGATGACGCGCTCGGCCCCGTCCGCTTCCGGTTCGACGTCGCTGCTGGTGCTAATACCGGGCAACGCCAAAGTGGGGCGGGGTAGCGCCAATTTGGGTAGCGATGGACGGCGCAGCGCGATGATCGGCTTTTCCAGCGCCAGGCTGCGATAGCAGGCGATCAGGCCCGCGATCAGCGTCATGACCACCAATAGGCCGGTTATCCAGGGGGCAGCGGCGGGCGCCTGCGCCGTGAGACTGGCCACGCCCTTGGCGGTGACAAGACCGATCACTCCGCCCCAGCCTGCGGGCAAGCCGACCAGCGGATCATCCTGAAACAGCGACAGGGCAATGCCGATGAGGACGATGCCGAACAGGCATTTGCCGAACTGCCCCTTCCAGCTGCGCATATCCTGGTCGCCCCACATCCGGCGGGCAGTGATGGCCATCAGCGGCAGGATGAACGCCACCGGCACGCCCAGCAGCCAGAGCAGGAAATCGGCGGTCCACGCGCCCGGCCCCTGCATGATGTTGGCGACATGATCACCCGCCACCGTATTCATCGACGGGTCACTGGGCGTATAGCTGAGCAGCGCCAGCGCCACGAACAGCGTCGCCAGCATCAGCAGGATCGCGCCGATCAGTGCGCCGCTGCGAAGCAAGCTGCGCTTGAGCATTTCGCGCCATTCCGGCGTGCGCTTCACGGTGCGGCTGACAGCCATGCTAAACCCTTGTCCCCCAAATGTTCCGTTTCGGCACAATGCGCCGGACCGCGAGTCCGCGTCAAGCCTGCGACCGATCGGCTCGTCCCGCCTTATCCGTAACAACCCTTATGGCAGGGGACGCGCCAACCGGCGCAAAAAGGACGGCAGAAAGGAACCTGTCCCATGTTCGCTGCCTATTATCCCGCTCTGGTCGTCGTCTCCATGGCCGCCTTCGCCGCCGTCATGCTGTATGTCAGTATCGAGGATCGCCTGAAGAATTAACTGCGGGCCAACGCCTGCAACGCATCGCCGTCGAGCCGCTGGATGGTCCATTCGTCCATCGGCACCGCCCCGATCGCGCGATAGACGGCAATGGCCGGTTCGTTCCAGTCCAGCACCGACCATTCCAGCCGGGCGCAGTCCCGCTCGATCGCGAGTTGCGCCAACCGGACGAGCAGAGCCTTGCCCGCGCCTGATCCGCGCGCTTCGGGTCGCACGAACAAATCTTCGAGATAAAGCCCCGGTCGCCCTTCGAAGGTCGAGAAATTGTGAAAGAAGAGCGCGAAGCCGATGGCGTCGCCCTGCCGCTCCGCGATCAGCACTTCGGCCATGGGGCGAGCGCCGAAGAGATAGCGGGCGAGCGTGTCGCGGTCCGTATTCACGGCATGGGCGAGTTTCTCATAGTCGGCCAAATCGCGGATGAACTGCAAGATAGTGTCGATGTCGCCCGGCTCGGCCGCGCGGATGAGAATGGTGTCGGTCATGCGGTTCCCGCTTCCACATGGGCCAGATCGGCCCGTTTCGTGCGCGACGCGATAAGGCAGGCGACCACGATCAACAAGGCACCGGCCACCGTCGGCAGCGTGATCCGCTCATCGAACACCAGCCAACCCAGGATCGCGGCCCAGACGAAGGCGCTATATTCGACCGGAATCAATCGTTGCGCCTCCGCCCGCGCATAGGCCCAGGACAGGGCCGCGAGCGAGGTGAAGGCGAGGGCGGCTGCCAACAGGATGAGCGGAACGGCCGGGCGTGGTGGCAGGGCCAGCAGAAAGGGGGCGCCGAGCGCGAAGACACCGAGCATCACCAGATGCTGAAAGAAGGCGACCTCGATCGGCGAGGCGACCTGCGCCTGTTGCCGCTGGATGATGAGGTTCCAGGCAAAGAGTACCGCCGACGCCAGCACGGCCCCCGCGCCCAGCAGCGCATCGGCATCATAACGCCCCTGCAACCGGCCCGACAGGATGACGGCTACGCCCACCAATCCCAGCAGCGATGCGCCGATCGCGCGGCGGCCGATCCGTTCCTTGAGCAGCAGGGCGGCGAGGTAGAGCGCGATCAGGGGGGCGATGAAAGACAGGGCGATGGCTTCGGCCAGTGGCATCCGCATGATCGCCCAGAAGAACAGCCCGGCCATCACCGCGACCACCGTGCCGCGAAGCAGGTGGATACGCAGGACCGCGCGCGAGGGCCAGCGCTGCCGCGTGAGCAGCATGAGCGCAAGGCCAAGCAGCGTGCCAGCAACCGCCCGCCAGAACAGCGCATTGTAGAGGCCGATGCCAAGGCTCAACCCCTTCATCGCCGCATCCATCACAGCAAACAGCGCCACGCCCGCGCAGCAGACGGCAAAGGGGATGGCGAAACCGACTGCGGGGCGCGACGCCCCCATGGCAGGCGTCACTCCGCCGCCTGCGCCTTGCCCGCGTCGGTCATCTCCGATTCCGCCTTGGCGGCTTCGATTTCGGCGGCCTTGTCCTCCACCAGTCGGACGATGTGATCGACCAGCGCTTCGTCCTGCACCGTATGGTCGGTGATGCCCGACAAATAAACCATATGCTTGCCGTTGCCGCCGCCGGTCAGGCCGATGTCCGTCTCGCGGGCTTCACCGGGGCCGTTCACAACGCAACCAAGGACGGACAGCGACAAGGGCGTGTGGATATGCTGGAGCCGTTCCTCCAGCGCCTGCACGGTGCGGATCACGTCGAAGCCCTGCCGCGCGCAGCTGGGGCAGGAGATGACCTTCACGCCGCGGGTGCGGATGCCGAGCGATTTGAGGATTTCATAGCCGACGCGTACTTCTTCTTCGGGTTCCGCCGACAGCGAGACCCGGATCGTGTCGCCGACGCCTGCCCACAGCAGGTTGCCGATGCCGATCGCGCTCTTGACCGTCCCGCCGATCAGACCGCCGGCTTCGGTGATGCCGAGGTGCAGCGGGCAATCGACCGCTTCGGCCAGTTGCATATAGGCCGCGACCGCCAGGAACACGTCGCTCGCCTTCACCGCGACCTTATATTCGTGGAAATCCTGGTCCTGGAGCAGCTTGATATGGTCGAGCGCGCTTTCGACCAGCGCTTCGGGGCAGGGCTCGCCATATTTTTCGAGCAAATCCTTTTCGAGGCTGCCCGCATTGACGCCGATGCGGATGGCGCAGCCATTGGCCTTGGCGGCGTCCACCACTTCCTTCACCCGCGCCTGCGACCCGATATTGCCGGGATTGATCCGCAGGCACGCCGCCCCCGCATCGGCGGCTTCGAGCGCGCGCTTATAGTGGAAATGAATGTCCGCGACGATCGGCACGCGGGCGGCGCGCACGATCTGCTTGAGCGCCGCGGTGGACTCTTCGTCCGGGCAGGAGACGCGGATGATGTCCACGCCCGCTTCTTCGCAGCGGCGGATCTGATCGATCGTGCCCTTGATGTCGTGGGTCAGTGTGTTGGTCATGGTCTGGACCGTGACCGGCGCGCCGCCGCCGACCGGGACATTGCCGACCATGATCTGTCGGCTCTGCCGACGGGCAATATCGCGCCAGGGGCGCAGGCCGGGATTATGGTCGGACATGAAAAAGGGGCTCCGTGGTTACGAAGCCCCTATAGGGATATTTGGTGACGGTTAGAAGCGTTGCCTTTTGGTGTTTCAGTCGGGCTGGCACCGCTTCTTCAAAAACGCATCGTCAGCGACGCGGCGATCTGATCGGCATTGCCGCTCGTCTGCGCCCGCGTCGTGGCGGTGACGGTGGCAGGCGCCGGGAAATAGCTGTCCGGGCGGATGATGTTCGCCTTTTCCACGAAGGTATGCGCGTAGCTGAGGTTCAGCGCGAAGGACTGCGAGAGGTTCCAGGTCGCGCCGCCGCTGAGCCAGACGCGATCGCCATCAGGAACGCGGGTGGTCAGATGCTGCGGATTGGTCGGCGAGCGATCGAACATCGTGCCCGCGCGCAGGGTCAGCTTGTCGTTGACGTCATATTCGCCGCCCGCGCTAACACTATAGCTATCGCTATATTCCAGTTCCTTGACCGATGTGCCGTTGGCAGCGTTGATCGTGATCGCCTGCATCACCGACCAATTATACCAGCGCGCGGTCAGCATCGCCCGCAATTGCGGCGTCAGACGGTGAGTCATCGACATGGTGACGATGTCGGGCAGGGTCAGCGGCGCGGTGGCGGCGAAGCTGCCATTGGCACCGGCCAGCGGCCCGGCAAGGCCAGAAATCACCTGCTCACCCTCAAGGCTATGCTTCATGCGCGAGCGATAATGGACGCCGAACTGGGTGTCGCCAGCCCGGTAGAACAGCCCGGCATTCCAGCCGACCGACCAATCATCGCCCTCAACCGAGGCATGGCCATCAGCCAGCAGCGGCGAGAGCTGCGGCAGCGCGTTGGTCAACGTCACCTTGACATATTGCACATCGACGCCGCCGCCGACGGACAGGTTGTCGGTCAGCTTATAGGCGGCCGATGGCTGGATATTATAGGTTTTGAGGTCGGTGTAGAGCGAGTCATAGCGCCCGAAATAGCCATCCTCATATTCCAGCTTCAGGCCGAACGGGGCGTTGACGCCCAGGCCCACCCACAGCCGGTCACTGACTTGGCCGGTGGCATAGAAACTGGGGATGGGGATCACGCTTTCGAAGGCATTGCCGCCATTGGTGCCGCTGACCGGTACCTGTGTCGTGGTGCCGGGGACCGTGCGGGTGGTGCCGCGATTGGTCTGCTGCGCCTTGGCAAACAGCGCGATGCCGCCGACCGAGGTCTGGATGCCTGGCAATTCGGTCATCGCGGCGGGATTGAAATAGACGGTCGAGGGGTCATCGCCTGCTGCCGCGCCGCCCGACAGGGCACGCCCGGTTTCCTTGGGCGATTGTTCCTGTAGATAGAAGCCCCCGGCCAGCGCCGGGACGGGCGCGGCGATCGCACCTGCGACAAGCAGGAAGGACGGGAGGCGGCGGCTGAACGACATGGCAGATCCTCTACGGCTATTTTCAGCCCACGCCGCCATATGGCAAGGACGCGGGCTTTTGACGCAGGCCGCTTAGCAACACTATGGTTAAATTCCAGTGTTTAGCGGTGAATATCCGGCGGGGTTTCGGTCCGTTTATAGCGAGGATGCTGGCTGACGTTACGGCGAACGGGTGCGACAGCGTCATGGAAACAGCACAAAAAAAAGCCGCCCGGAGGACGGCTTGTAAAGTTTTAGGAGAGGATGCCTGAAAGGCCCGCTCCTTTTGCTGGGCCATCGCCTTTGTTGCAAATGCGAAACGGACATGTCTAATTGCGTTTCTTGCAATCGTTTGGTCAGGCCTTTTATTCCGTAAGGGAAGGCAGGTTGGCGAAAAGCCGCATGGATCAGATTTTTACGCGATCCAGCCCGGACGCCACCAAGTGCGAATCGATTTCGGCGATCAGGCGCGCCAATCCCGCCGCATCGGTCGATTCCGCGCGCGCCACCAGTGCCGCCTGCGTATTGGAGGCGCGCAGCAGCCACCAGCCGTCCGCGGTGGTGACGCGCGCGCCGTCAATGGCTTGCATATCCGCACCGCAAGCCGCCAAGCGCGCGCAAATCTCCTCGATCACGGCAAATTTGCTTATGTCATCGACAGGTATGTGCAGCTCGGGCGTCGCCGCCATGGCGGGCATGGCGCTGCGCCGGTCGGTGATGCTGCCCCCGGTCCCGCTTGCGGCGCGGATCAGCCGGATCGCGGCATAGAGGCCGTCGTCATAGCCATAATAATCATCGGCGAAGAAGAGATGCCCGGTCATCTCGCCCGCGAGCAGCGCGCCCATCTGCTTCATTCTGGACTTGATATGGCTATGGCCGGTTTTCCACATATCGGGCTGTCCGCCGCGTGCCGCGATCCGGTCGAATATGGTCTGGCTGGTCTTCACATCCGCGATAATCCGGGCGCCGGGATGCTTTTCGAGCAGGTCGTCCGCGAACAGGCCAAGCAACTGATCACCCGCTATGGTGCGGCCCAGCCCGTCGATCACGCCGATCCGGTCGCCATCGCCATCGAAAGCCACACCGAAATCGAGCTGCTTGTCGAGGACGAGCGCGCGCAGATCGGCAAGGTTCGCCTCTACGGAGGGATCGGGGTGATGGTTGGGAAAATTGCCGTCTATCTGGGTGAAGAGGCGATGATGCTCACCCGGCAGCAATTGCACGAGCGCCTCGACCACTGGCCCGGCCGCACCATTGCCCGCGTCCCAGCCGATGCGCCAGGCCCGGCCGTCGAAATCCCGCATCAGCCGGGCGACATAGCGGTCCATCATGGCAGTCGTATCGACCCGCCCTACCCCGGCATCCCAGTCGCCCGCCGCCGCCATCTGGCCCAATCGCGCGATGTCCGCCCCGAAAAACGGCGCGTGTCGCTGTACCAGCTTGAAGCCATTTTGATCGCCGGGATTATGGCTGCCGGTTATCTGAATGCCGCCATCGACCTCGCACGTCATTTCGGCGAAATAGAGCATCGGCGTTGGGCCAAGGCCGATGCGCAGCACGTCGATGCCGCTGGCGGTCAGCCCGTCGACCAGCGCCGCTTCCAGCATCGGGGAACTGAGCCGACCGTCATAGCCGACCGCGACCCGTGATCCCCCTGCCCGCGCGATGACGGTGCCAAAGCTGCGGCCCAAGGCCCAGGCGTCGGCGGCATCCAGCGTTCGCCCCACCGTGCCGCGCAGATCATAGTCGCGCAGCAGCGTCGGATCGAACCGATGGCTCATCCCTCTTGCCGGTCGGCCAGCAACAGGTCGCGCGCGGCATTGATCTGTGCCGCCAGCGCTTCGGTGCCACCCTTGTCGGGATGGACCGAGGCAATCAGGCGGCGGTGGGCCGCGCGGATGGCGGCGGGATCGGCATCGGGACCGACCCCCAGCAAGGCGCGGGCCTGGGCGAGATCGTCGATCCGGTGCTGCGGTGGGGCCGGTGTCGCACGGGAACGAGGTTTATAGCGGCGCAACAGAAACAGTCCCGCGCCGATCAGCACTGGCGCGCCGATCACGGGCTTGCCCTTGGCCGCCAGCACCGCACCCACCAGCGCCGCACCAAGCGCCATGCCATCCTTCGCCGTCATGCGTTGCAGCCTCCCGGTCCAGATGAGCCAGCCGGCCAGGCCGACGAGCAGCAGCGCCAGCCAGCCCATCAGGCCGCGCCGAGCATGTCCACGGGCACCGCACCCGCATGCGTCGGCAGGGCAAGCCCCGACACCATTTCGCGCAATTCCTGTCGCGCGGCGATGTGGCTGACGCCCAGTTCGCCCAGATGCCCCTTGTCTAGCAGGGTCAGGCCAGAGGGGAAGAGTTCGCGGAAGATGACGCGCTCCGACAAGCCGGGGATGACGCGGAAACCAACCCGGCGCGACAATTCCATCAGCGCGTCGCCGACCCGCTTCTTGTTGCGGGCGTCATGATGCTGGAGCCGGTTGCGCAGCACCACCCAGTCGATCGAGACGCCATCGGCCTTGGCTCTGGTCTTGCGCGCTTCGAAGATGAGTTCGGAATAGAAGGAGAGGCGACGGACCTTGAAGCTTTCGGCATCGACCTGGCCGATCAGGTCGAAATCAACGAAACTGTCGTTCATCGGCGTGACCAGCGTATTGGCGCGCGCGGCCATGTGGCGGGCGAAGACGTCGTCGCGGCCGGGCGTGTCTACGATCAGGAAATCCTTGTCCTGCGAGAGAACGGCGACTTCGGCATCGAGCGCTTCGAGGCTGTCGCCTTTCAGTACGGCAAAGTCGGGCGCGGGCAGGTCGATCTGACGGCGGCGCGCAGTTTCGGCGCGGTTTTCCAGATAGCGGGTGACGGTGCGCTGGCGCGGATCGAGATCGATCATGCCGACGCGATGGCCAAGCGCCGTCAGGGCGATGGCTGTGTGGACCGCTGTGGTCGACTTGCCCGTGCCGCCCTTTTCATTGGCAAAGACGATGAGATGCGGCGTTGGATTGCCCATTGGTCGCTTGATAACCCCGTTGATTGTCGCCATGATTCCTGGTGGCCGCCAAGGCCGCAGCCCAGCAGGTCGACCGCTTGTTCCCCTGCCCTTATCGGAGCCGTTCCCCCCGTGCAAACCCTGTCTGACCTGCCCGCCCTTCGCGCTGCCGTCGCGGCGCTGAAAGCCGATGGAAAGCCGTTGGCGCTGGTGCCAACCATGGGCGCTTTGCATGACGGGCATATGGCATTGGTGCAGGAAGCCAAGCGGCATGGGCGGCATGTCGTGGTGTCGATCTTCGTCAATCCCAAGCAATTCGGCCCGGCCGAGGATCTGGACGCCTATCCCCGGCGCGAGGCGAAGGATGCGGCGATGCTGGCGGCGGCGGGCGTGGACCTGCTATGGCTGCCGCCGGTCGAGGTCATGTATCCCACAGGCTTTGCCACCAATGTCAGCGTGTCGGGGGTGAGCGAGGGGCTGGATGGCGCAGCGCGGCCTGGCCATTTCGATGGCGTCGCAACGGTGGTCACGAAATTGTTCAACCAGGTGCGGCCCGACATCGCGGTTTTCGGCGAAAAAGACTATCAGCAACTGGCCGTGATCCGCCAAGCGAACAGCGACCTGGACATAGGTATCGATATTATCGGTTTGCCGACCCAGCGCGCCGAGGATGGCTTGGCGCTTTCCTCGCGCAATGCCTATTTGAACGAAGCGGAGCGCAAGGCCGCGTTGGCGCTGCCGCGCGCCTTGGGCGAGGCCAAGCGGCTGATGGAAAAGGGCGAGAGCGTCAAATCCGCGACTTCCAAGGCTATGATTATACTGCAAAATCATGGGTTCGGACCGATCGACTATGTGACGCTGTGCGATGCCGTGACGTTGGAACCCATGACGGTGCTGGACCGGCCGGCCCGGTTGCTGGGGGCGGCGAAGCTGGGCAAGACGCGGCTGATCGACAATATCGCGGTAGAGCCAGTTTAGGGTTTTCGATAGTTAGCTAACTATCTAATATTACCATTTTGCTGGGTTTTGGAGCGTTATCACACCCTGCCCGCCGTTCGCCCTGAGCTTGTCGAAGGGCTTTTCTTCCGAAAGAAAAGAAAGGGGCTTCGACAGGCTCAGCCCGAACGGGGTGGGTGGGTCCCAAGCAGGATCAGAAGGGCTTTACGATTACCGCGATGACGATCACCGCCGCAGCCACGCCGGGGACTTCGTTGAGCAGGCGCAGTTGGCGGTCGGTCATGGTCCGCTGGCCCCTGGCGAGTTTCTTGGCATAGCTGGCGATCCAGCCATGATAGCCCGACAGAGCGATGACGAAGAGCAGTTTGAGGTGAAACCAGCCAAAGCTCCACGCGCCGATTTCCACCATCAGCATGAGGCCCAGGACCCAGACCAGCACCAGCGAGGGATTGAGGATGATCTTCAAGAGCCGCTGTTCGCGGTCGATCCATTTGCGGTCCTCGTCCGAGCCGACGGCGCATTCCTGATGATAGACGAAGAAGCGCGGGATCATGAACAGCCCCGCCATCAGGAAAATGACGAAGATGAGATGGGCAGCCTTCACCCAGAGATAGGCAGCACCAAGATAGGCCATCAGCGTTTTTCCTCCTGCCGCACATAGCTAAGCAATGCTTCGACATGCGCAATGGGGGTGTCGGGCAAAATGCCATGGCCAAGGTTCATGATGTGGGGCCGGTCGGCGAAAGCGGCGCGGATATTGTCCACGGCCTGCTCTACGGCTTGGCCGCCCGCGATGAGGGCAAGCGGATCGAGATTGCCCTGCACCGGCAGGCCTTTAGGCAACACACGGTTGGCCCAGTGCGGATCGACGGTTTCATCGACGCCGATCGCATCGACACACGTGCCCACCGCATAATCGGCGAGTTTCGCGCCGGCGCCCTTGGGAAAGCCGATGATCGGGATGTCGGGGTGTAGCGCCTTCAACCGGCTGACGATCGCGGCATTGGGTGCGATCACCCAGCGTTCGAACTGGAGCGGGGCGAGGCTGCCGGCCCAGCTGTCGAACAATTGGACAGCTTCGACCCCGGCCTCGATCTGGCCGGAGAGATAGGTAACGGTCGCATCGACGATCGCGTCGATCAGCGCGGCAAAGCGAGAGGGGTCGCCATAAGCGAGGCGGCGGGCCGCGCCCTGATCCTTGCTGCCCTGGCCAGCGACCATATAGGTAGCGATGGTCCAGGGGCTGCCTGCAAAGCCCAAAAAGGTGACCGAGGGGTCGAGGGCTGCCTTCACCTGCCGCACCGTCTCATAGACCGCCTCAAAACGGCTATAATCAGGTTTCAGGGTCGAGAGGTCGGTGTCGCTGAGGATCGGAGCGAGGCGCGGGCCTTCGCCGGTTTCGAACCAGAGATTTTGTCCCATCGCATAGGGGACGATCAATATGTCGGAAAAGAGGATCGCGCCGTCGAAGCCGAAGCGACGCAGGGGTTGAAGCGTGACTTCGGCCGCGGCCGCGCTGTCATAGACGAGTTCGAGGAAACCGCCCTTGTCGGCCCGCAGCGCGCGATATTCGGGCAGATAGCGTCCGGCCTGTCGCATCAGCCACATGGGCGGCACGGCGGGACGTTCCCCCCGCAGGACGCCAAGGAGCGGCTTGGCCACGGGATCGGCCTTCGGGTCGACAAGCATCGGACTCTCTTCTCTTCTATTAAGATTCAAATAGGAATGTTGGAGATAGTAGGGGCGTTGGCAGCGGGGTTTATGCGTTGTGCCCGCTTTTGCCAACAGCTTGACTCCGATCCGCCCAGCCTTGCCCGTCCGAGTCCCCTGGCTTATCCCCGTTATCCACAGGCTGTTGAGGAAAAATCGGGTCTGTTGGGGGCCTGTGGGTAAGAGTCCGGGCAGCGTGGAGCGAAAATCGGGGGTCGATTGCTCCCCATTTCGTCCCTTGCTTTATCCACAGCCTATGCACAGAGATATGGCCATGGCGCGCATCCATCTCCATCTGCTTTCGGACTCCACCGGCGAGACGCTGGAGAATATCGCCAAGGCCGCGATCGGTCTGTTCGAAAATGTCGATGCGATCCGCCATTTCTGGCCGATGGTGCGATCCGAAGTCCATCTCGACCGGATCATGGAGGAGATTTCCGCCAATCCGGGGCTGGTGCTGTTCACCCTGACCAACCATCCGTTGCGCAAGCGGCTGGAGACGCGCTGCCGGGCGCTTGGCCTGCCCCATGTCGCGGCGCTTGATAGCGTCGCCGATGCGCTGTCCAACATATTGGGGCAGGAAACCCGCACCCGGCCGGGGCGCAAACATGTGCTGGACGAAGCCTATTTCGCGCGGATCGAGGCGATCCAGTTCACCATTGCCCATGATGACGGGGTGGGGCATGAAAATTGGGAAGAAGCCGACATCGTGCTGGCGGGCGTGTCGCGCGCGTCCAAGACGCCGACGTCCATCTACCTCGCCAATCGTGGCTATAAGACCGCCAATATTCCGCTGGTGCCGGAGTCGCCGCCGCCGCGAAACCTCTACAGCCTCAAACATCCGCTGGTCGTGGGGCTGACGGTCGGCCCCGAACGGTTGATCCAGATCCGCCGCAACCGGCTGCTTTCGCTCAACCAGGCACCCGAAACCGCCTATGTCGACAATGACAAGGTGCAGGAGGAATTGTCCTTTGCCAGGCGCATGTTCGCTGACAATGGCTGGCCGGTGATCGACATGACTCGCCGGTCGATCGAGGAAGCGGCGGCGGCGATCATCAACCTGTTCAACGACCGGGAATTGGCGGAAGGCGACGCTTTATGAGGTTTTGGGCATGATCGTGCTGGCATCGCAAAGCGCGAGCCGCCGCGCGCTGCTAAGCGCGGCGCAGGTGCCGTTCGAGGCGCTGTCGCCCGGCGTCGATGAGGAAGCGGCGAAGGAGGCGTTGCGCGCTGATGGGCTGGATGCGCGGGCGCTGGCCGATGCGCTGGCGGAACTCAAGGCGCGCAAAGTGTCGCGCCGGGTGCCGGGCGCGCTGGTGCTGGGATGCGACCAGACGCTGAGCCTGGATGGCGGCGAGGAACGCGGCGTGATGATCGACAAGGCGGTCGATCGCGCCGATGCCGAACGGATATTGCGGCTGCTGTCGGGGCGGGTGCATCATCTGCATAGCGCGGCGGTGATCGTGCTGAATGGTGAGCCGATATGGCGGCATATCGAGCGCGTGCGGATGATGGTGCGGCCCTTGTCCGATGCCTTCATTGCGACCTATCTGGATGGCGACTGGGACGAATGCCGCTGGTGCGTGGGCTGCTACCGGATCGAGGGGCCGGGCGCGCAATTGTTCGCCAAGGTCGAGGGCAGCCAGTTCGCGATCCAAGGCTTGCCCTTGCTGCCCTTGCTTGACTTTTTGCGTGTGCGGGGTGTTTTGACGGCATGACTCAAGGCCTTCCCTATGCCGAAGTGATCGGCGATCCGATCGCGCACAGCAAATCGCCGCTCATCCATAATTTCTGGCTCAACGCGCTGGATATCGAGGCGGAATATCGCAAGACGCATGTGACGCCCGACGGGCTGGCCAGCTATTTCCTGCAGCGGCGGGCCGACCCTGATTGGCTGGGGTGCAATGTCACCATTCCGCACAAGATGGCGGTGATGGACTTTACCGACGATCCGGGTGGGGTGCGCGAGCGGATCGGCGCGATGAACACGATCGCCAGCGAAACCGGCGGGCCGCTCATTGGCACCAATACCGATGCGGGCGGCTTTTTGCAGCCCTTGCTGCGCGACCGGTGGAAGGGGCGCAGCGTCGTGCTGATCGGCGCGGGCGGGGCGGCAAGGGCGATATTATTTGCGTTGACCAGCCTTGGCGTACCCGACATCACCGTCATGGCGCGCGATGCGGCGAAAGCGCAGGCGATGCTCGACCATGCCGGGGTGAAGGGCGCGGTGATCGGCATGGGCGAGTCCCTGCCGGCCGTCGACCTGCTCGTCAATTCGACGTCGCTCGGCATGGTGGGGCAGCCGGTGCTGGACCTGGACCTGACGCCGTTGCCGCCGAGCGCGACGGTCTATGACATCGTCTATGCGCCGTTGGAGACGGGTTTGCTCAAGGCGGCGCGGGCTCGTGGGCTCAAGACGCTCGATGGGCTGGAAATGCTGATCGGCCAGGCGGCGCTGGCGTTCGACATCTTCTTCGACGCGCATGCGCCCCGCGAACTGGACGCCGAATTGCGCGCGCTGCTGCTCGCGGCGGACTGATGAAGATTTATGGCCTGACCGGATCGATCGGCATGGGCAAGTCGGCGGTCGCGGCGATGTTCGCCCGTGAAGGCGTGCCGGTGTTCGACGCTGATGCCGAGGTGCATCGGTTGCAAGGGCCGGGCGGCGCGCTGCTGCCCGCGATCGAGGCGCGCTTTCCCGGCACGACCGGCCCCAAGGGTGTGGATCGCGCGAAACTGGGCGCGGCGGTGTTCGGGCATCCGCAGGAACGCAAGGCGCTCGAAGCGATCGTCCATCCGGCGGTGCGCGCGGCGCGGAGCCGGTTTCTGCGCCGTCACCGATCGCGCACATTCGTCCTGCTCGACATTCCCTTGCTGTTCGAAACGGGCGGACAGAAGCGGCTGGCGGGCGTGATCGTGGTGACGGCTCCTGCGTGGAAACAGCGCAAGCGCGTCCTGGCGCGGCCGGGCATGACGGTCGCCAAATTCCGCCAGATCCTGCATCTCCAGACCCCCGACGCGGAAAAGCGTCGTCGTGCCGATCATCTCATCCAGACCGGCACGACCTTTGCCGAAACCCGTGCGCAGGTGCGACGTCTGGTCGCTTGCCTTGGCCGCAAGACAGGCAGATAAGGGTTGGCCCATAGAGTCGATATGAAGAGGGCGATGCGCGAGATTATATTCGATACCGAAACGACGGGATTTGACCCGGCATCCGGCGACAGAATGGTCGAAATCGGTTGTATCGAGCTTATCAATCGTGTGCCCAGCGGTCGGACCTTCCACGCTTATTACAACCCCCAGCGCGACATGCCCGCCGCCGCCGAAGCGGTGCATGGCCTGTCGAGCCATTTCCTGTCGGACAAGCCGCTATTTGCCAGCGGCGTTGCAGACCTGCTCGCCTTTCTGGAGGATAGCCCGTTGGTCGCGCATAATGCGCGGTTCGATTTCGGCTTCCTCAACCATGAATTGCGGCTGTGCGGGCGCGGCGAAGTGTCGCTCGACCGGATGATCGACACGGTGGCGATCGCGCGCACCATGCATCCGGGTGCCAAGCACAGCCTGGACGCGCTCTGCACCCGCTATGGCATCGACCGCAGCCATCGCATCAAACATGGCGCGCTGCTCGACGCCGAATTGCTGGCGCAGCTTTACATCGAACTGACCGGTGGCCGTCAGATCGGCCTGGGTCTGGCACAGGAGGCAGCAAAAGAAGAGGTTGCGGCGGAACTCGCGGCGCAGGTCGCGGTTCGCCCAGTTCGTCCCGCGCGCGTCTTTGCGGCGAGCGCGACGGAGCTGGAACGGCATGGAGCGTTCATCAGAACGCTCGACAAGCCGCTCTGGCTGGAGGGGGCACTGGCGGACTGACAATCCGCCTGCATGCCCCCAGTCAACCGGGCCGTGTCCTGCGGCCCGCAAGAACAAGGAGAAGGCATATGGATATTCGTGTTTCCGGGCATCAGGTCGATACGGGCGAGGCGCTCAAGGAGCATGTCGCGACCCGCATGGAAGCGATTGCCGAGAAATATTTTTCCCGCACAATCTCCGCGCATGTGACCTTTCGACCGGCCCCGCATGGCGCCTTTCACTGCGACATCGTCTGCCATGTGATGACCGGCCTGATCCTCAAAGGCGCGGGCGAGGCGCAGGAAGCGCATCCCGCCTTCGACCAAGCGGCCGAACGGATCGAAAAGCAGCTGCGCCGCTATATGCGCCGCCTGAAGGACCGCCATGGCCAGGCTGTCGCCGCAGAAGCGCAGCGGGTGAGCAGCTTCAACATCGATGATATTGACGGGGCGGGCTATACCATCTTCGCCTCGCCCGCGGATGAAGAGGAACAGGTCGAGGACGCGCCGCTGATCGTCGCGGAAACCCGTGTCGATATTCCCGAAGCGAGCGTGTCGGACGCGGTGATGATGCTGGACCTGCGCAACACCAATGCGCTGCTGTTCGTCAATGCCGGGACGGCGGCCTACAACATGGTCTATCGCCGCCATGACGGGACGATCGGCTGGGTCGAACCGCGCATCCAGGCAAGCTGAGCGCTACCCGGTTCCAAGGGCCGCCTGTTGACCTTGTGGCGCAGGCGGCTTATGGGGCCGGGCTTTAATTCCCTGAGCATAGGCGCATGAAGTCCTGACTGGGCGCGGCTCGGTTGGATCGGACATGTGATGGTGCATTTCAACGATATCGTTTCACCCGACGCGCTCGCCACGGGCCTGTCTGTGAACGGCAAGAAGCAGTTGTTCCAGCGGATCGCGGCGCTCGCCGCCGATGCCTATGGGCTGGACGCGGACATGGTCGCTGACGCGCTGTTCGATCGCGAGCGGCTGGGTTCGACCGGTTTCGGCGGCGGCGTCGCCATTCCCCATGCCAAGATCACAGGTCTCGACAAGATGTGCGGCGTGGTCGTGCTGCTCGATCCGGCGGCGCCATTCGATGCGGTCGATGATCTGCCGGTCGATATCGTCTTTGCGCTGCTGTCGCCGGTCGACAGCGGGGCGGAACATCTGAAGACGCTGGCGCGGGTATCGCGCTATCTGCGTGACGAGGCGCAGGTCGCCCGGTTGCGCGGTGCGCGTTCGACCGGGGCGCTCCATGCCCTGCTGGCCGGTGGCGGGGCGCGTGACGCAGCCTGAGTCCGGCGTACCGGACAGCGGCGAGACCGCGCATTTCCGGGCGCTCGAAAATCTCTATCGTTCCGCGCCGATCAATCGGCTGTTCCGGTCGGAGATCGCGATCAGCGAACCGGGACGCTGCGTCATCGACTTCGACGTCGATGAAAGCCAGTTCCATGCCGCAGGCGCGGTCCATGGCACGGTCTATTTCAAGATGCTGGACGATGCGGCTTTCTATGCCGCCAACAGCCTGGTGAGCGATCGCTTCCTGCTCACCACCGCTTTCAACCTGCTGTTCACCCGGCCGATCGCGCCGGGGCGAATCCGCGCCGAGGGGCGCTGGATCAGCGGCAAGCGCCGAGTCTATGTCGCCGAAGCCAGCCTGGTCGATTCGCATGGCGAAGAGGTCGGACGGGGCACCGGCACCTTCATGCGGTCGCAATTCCCGCTGTCTTCGCTGCCCGGCTATCATGGCTGAACAGCCGCCCGCCCGGCTGACCAGCGCGATGCTGGTCGGCGCGTTGCGACGGCGGGTGGCGGCGGCCGGGGGCTTTGCCACCATCCTGGTCAAAGGCGATGACATAAGCGGCGTGATTCTGGTCCAGACGCTGGAAAAAGGGCAGGAAACCGGGCTGTTCGAGCGGGTGTCGAACTTTTCCGGCGGTCATGCGTTGATGCGCTGTGGACCCGACCCCCAAGAGGGCGCGCAAGCCATGGTTCCCTATATCGAGCGGCGCCGCCGGTCGGACCCCGATCTGTGGGTCATCGAACTCGACATCCCGGAAGCGGAACGGCTCGCCGCTGAAACAATCTGCTGATCGTTGACATATCGCAATGGCCCGTGCAGAGGCCCGCCCACGCTGAACGCGCAGGTTGCCGCAATCGTCCAAGGGGGGCGGGCGCGGTAAACACGCAGACGGGGGGCGGCCGGTCGTCGGACAAAGTGGGTTAAAAAAGACGACGTTTCCGGCCAAGAACCGCATGATTTTGAGTAAAAATGAGTTTTCGTCTAAGAGCTGCGATTATCGCGGCCTTTGCTTTGTCCGCCGCTGCTGCGGTCACGGCATCCGACATGTCGATGGCCGGTGAAGCCATCCCATCTTCGGTGTCCCTGTCCAGGGACAATGCGCTGACCACAGCGCCTTCAGCCGGTGCCAAGCCCGCCGTCACCTTTGCCGCGCCGCGCGAGATCGTGCAGCCGCTGGCTTCGGCCCCTAAGGCCGACAATGTTTCTTCCACCTTCTCCGAGATGCAGGCCGATAGCCTCGCTGCGCTGGTCGATGCCCAAGGCACGCCCGAACAGCTGGATGGCGAGATGCAGTGCCTGGCCGGAGCGGTCTATTTCGAATCCAAGGGCGAAAGCCTGGAAGGCCAGCTGGCCGTCGCGCGCGTGATCATCAATCGCGCCGAGTCCGGCCGGTTCGCGAGCAGCCTGTGCGGCGTCGTCTATCAACCGAGCCAGTTCAGCTTCGTGCGCGGCGGTGGCATGCCGCCGATCCGCACCGAAAGCCGCAGCTGGCGTCAGGCCGTTGCCATTGCGCAGATCGCCATGGCCGACGCTTGGGACAGCCGGGCTGAAGGCGCGCTGTTCTTCCACGCCCGCCGCGTATCGCCAGGCTGGGGCAAGGCCAAGCTGGCGATGATCGACAATCATATCTTCTATCGCTGAGTATTGTGGAATGTGCCGAGGCACATTTGGGTACACATCAAAAAAGGCCGGTTCGGATAATCCGAATCGGCCTTTTCTTTTGTTCCTGCCTTGTTCTATGATTGCGGCATGAACGCTGCGATATCCGACACCTGCTCCCCTTTGACGGACGGCACCGCTTTGGCCGTTGCGCGGGGGACGCTGCGCCTGTTCTTCCGGCACGATATGAGCGGGATCATGGAGGTGCCGCTGCCCAATGGGCGGCGCGCCGACATCATGGCGATCGACGGGGCCGGGCGGCTGACCATTGTCGAGATCAAGTGTAGCCGGGCGGACTTGCTCGGCGACATGAAATGGCCCGATTATTTCGACTATTGCGACCGCTATTTCTGGGCGGTGCCGATGGGGTTCGACGTGACCCTGTTTGATAGCGAAGCGCTATGGCCCGCCCGCACCGGGCTGATCGTTGCCGATCAATATGATGCGGAGCTAGTCCGGCCCGCGCCGATCGAGCCGCTGGCGGCGGCGCGGCGCAAGGCGGAGACGCTGCGCTTCGCCCGGCGCGCGGCACGGCGGCTGACCGCGATCAACGACCCGGATCATGCGGCGGAGATTGGCTGGTAGGGCGTGAATGCGTTCGGATCGTCATGCTGACGAAAGTCAGCATCCATTGGCTCTACCGCTGAGCCTCTCTCCAGGAGAGAGGCTAATGGATTCCGGCTCAGGGCCGGAATGACGGCTATTGTGGGGGCAGCTTAGGGAGTCAGAAAACCGGGCCCTGCACCGGACCGGCCGGCTTGGCCGCTGGCTTGGCGGCGGCGAGCGCTTCGATGAGGCCAGGGGTGCGGTTGTCGCGGGCGGCATAGTCGCGCGCGGACATGCCCGCGATGCTGTCGCGCTTGTCCGGGTTCGCGCCCTGCGCCACCAGCAGGCGGACCAGGCCGAGGTCGCGCAATTGCACGGCGCGGATCAACGGGGTTTCGCCGCTGCCATTCGTCTTGTCGACCTGCGCCTTGTTGGCGAGCAACGTCTGCACGCCTTCCTCGAACCGGCCCTGCACCGCGTCCATAAGCGGGGTGTTGCCATCACTGTCGGTCAGGTTGGGGTTCGCGCCCTTGGCGAGCAGGAAGGACAGCCAGGTCGCGTCGCGGCGCGCGACCACGATATGCAGCGCGTTTTCGCCACTGTTGATGTCGCGGCTGTTGATCACGGTGGAGCCGGGTTTCTGGATCAGGTCAGTGACCTTCTCGCCATCCTTGTCCTTGACGGCCTTCAGGAAATTATAGGCGTCGGAAAATTGCGCCTGCGCCGCGCCGGGCACGAGCAGCGCCGCCGCGATCATGGTCATCATGGCAGAAACAAACCTGGTCTTCATCATCGCGCCCCGTTGCATTTGCAAATCCATCCCTAGCAGGGCATGGCTGGCCACGCCATGAACAAAGCCCGGATGCTCTTCACCCTATCCTGCCTCGCCCTGCTGGCTGCCTGTAATATGGGCGCTGGCGGCAATGCATCAAGCGGGGCATCAAGCGGGGCATCAAGCGGCGACAGCGTGCAGGGCGAACTGGCCGGTGCGCGCATCGGCGCGCCCTTCACCCTGACCGATCAGGACGACAAGCCTGCGCGCTGGGACGACTATAAGGGCCAGTATCGGATCGTCTATTTCGGCTATACCTATTGCCCCGATGTCTGCCCGGTCGATCTGCAGCGGATCATGCAGGCCTTTGCCCAATTCGAGAAGGCCGCGCCACAGCGTGCCGCCAAGGTGCAGCCGATCCTGATCAGCGTCGATCCCGCGCGCGATACGCCCGCTGTCCTAAAAACCTATGTCGCGGCCTTTCATCCGCGCCTCATCGGCCTGACCGGGAAACCCGATCAGATCGCCAAGGTCGCCAAGGATTTCGTCGTCATCTACAATAGCGAGAAGGTCGCGGGGGCGAGCGATTATCTGGTCGGGCATAGCCGCACGCCCTATCTGTTCGATCCCGACGGCAAGCCGGTGGCGCTGGTCCCGGTGGATGATCCCGGCACGCCGGACGTGGACGAGGGCGCGCCGGACAAGGTGCTGGCGTTCTTGCAAAAATGGATCAAGTGACACCCTTCTGGGAAAAGCCGCTCGACAAGCTCGATCGGGCTGAGTGGGAAGCCCTGTGCGACGGGTGCGGCAAATGCTGCCTGCATAAAGCCGAGGATGAGGATAGCGGGCGCATCTATCCCACCAATGTCGCCTGCCGCTTGCTCGACCGGCAAAGCGGCCAGTGCAGCAATTACAAGGACCGCCGCAAATTCGTGCCCGATTGCGTGCGGCTGACTCCGGCCAAGGTGCGCCAGATCAGCTGGCTGCCGCGCACCTGCGCCTATCGGCTGCGCGGGGAGGGGCTGCCGCTGCCCGATTGGCATTATCTGCTGTCCGGCGACCGGGAAGCGGTGCATCGCGCGCGCGAATCGGTGCGGGGGTGGACCGTGGCGGAGGCCGATGCGGGCGACTGGGAGAATCATCTTGTCGACCGGGATATCTGATCCCGACGCCGCGATCCTGATCGATGGCGTGCCGACGCCGGTGCGGGTGCGCCGATCGTCACGGGCGCGCGCCTATCGGCTGACGATCGACGGGACGCGTGGCGAAGTGCGGCTGTCGATGCCGGTACGCGCGAATTTGAAGCGGGCGCTGGGCTGGGCGCAGGATCATGAGGTCTGGGTGCGGCAGCAATTGGCGCGACAACCGGTGCTGACGCCGCTGAGCGATGGCGCGGTCTTTCCGCTGGAGGGGCGCGAGGTGCGCATCTGCTGGGAGGCGGGGGCGAGCCGCACGATCCGGCTGGAGGGTGACCGGCTGCTGCTGGGTGGCGCGGCGGAATCGGTGAGCGCGCGGGTGCTGCGCTGGCTGGTGCGGCGGGCCAAAGCGGTGCTGGAGACCGAGACACAGGAATTGGCGCGCGACCATGGGTTGATCGTCGCATCGGTGGGCGTGGGCGATCCGCGCAGCCGCTGGGGCAGTTGCACATCGTCGGGCGCGATCCGCTATAGCTGGCGGTTGATCCTGTGTCCGCCAGAGGTGCGGCGGGCGACGGTGGCGCATGAACTCGCACACCTGCTGCATATGGACCACAGTCCGGCCTTTCACGCCGCCCATGTGCGCATTTATGGCGCGGACCCGAAGCCCGCGCGCGCCTGGCTGCGTGCGCATGGGGCCGGGCTGCATCGCTATATGGGGTAGGGGGCATGGCGCGTAAGAAACGCTATCTAACGGCCACGATGGCGGACGGCTATGTCAAGACGATCGGGCCTACGGCCGACCCCTTCACCCATTATTGGCGGATCGTCGCCTTGCTCGACAATGGCAAGACCGAGGTGTTCTGGGGCCATGCGCGATCGCTGGCTGAGGCGAAGAAGAAACGCGCGGCGGCCGAGGATGGCGCGCGGATGCGGGGCTGGAAAAGCTATAGTTTCGAGATAGCGGAGTTGGTGGAGACGGTGCCTTAATCCGTGGGTGATTCTAACCTCGGTGTGGCCACACTCCTGATCCGTCGGCGGCGCACATATGCTCGGCGTCGTTGGGATAGGGCAGGCCGCAGGCGCGGCAGGTGCTATAGTCGCCGAGCTTCAGGCCATGGCCCACCGCGACCCGCTCATCGAAGACATAGCAATCGCCCTGCCAGCGGCTTTCGCTCTCCGGCATTTCCTCCAGATAGCGCAATATCCCGCCCTTGAGATGATAGACGTCATCGAAGCCGCGCGCCTTCACCAGCGCGGTGGATTTTTCGCAGCGTATGCCGCCGGTGCAGAACATCGCGATCTTGGACGTCCGGCCCTGATCGCGGAGATTTTGCGCGAAATCGTCGAACCAGCCGGGAAAATCGCGAAAGGCGCGGGTTTCGGGGTCGATCGCGCCTTCGAACGTGCCGATCGCGACCTCATAGGCGTTGCGCGTGTCGATGAGGATCGTGTCGGGATCGGCGATCAGCGTATTCCATGCCGCGGGGTCGAGATGCGTGCCCGCCTGGCTTGCAGGATCAAGGTCGCCGACGCCCAGCGTGACGATCTCCGGCTTCACCTTCACCTTCATCCGCGCAAAGGGCGCGCTGTTGGCGGCGGAATATTTGACGTCCAGGTCGGCGCAGCCGGGCAGGGTGCGGATATGGGCGACCAGCGTCGCGACCGCGTCGGCGCTGCCCGCCACCGTACCGTTAATCCCTTCGCGCGCGACGATCAGCGTGCCGCAGGTGCCAAGATCGACGCAGCGCGCGCGCAGATCGGCGGCGATGGCGTCGGGATCGGCCAGAGTGGCGAACCGGTAGAGGGCGGCGACGGTATAGGACATGGCGGTGGCCTATAGGGCTTTGCGCCGCCTCTTGAAAGCGGGCACGGACAGGCGCATAGGCGGGGCCATGGTTCCCCTTTCGTTCGCGGGGCACGACTTTCTGGCCTTGCCGGAAGCCGCGCTATTCTGGCCCTTGCACGGTGCGCTGCTGGTGGCTGATCTGCATTTCGAAAAGGCAAGCTGGTACGCGCGTTTCGGCCAGTTCTTGCCCCCCCATGACAGCCAGGCGACGCTGGACGTGATCGAGGCGCTGGTGGCGCGGACCGGCGCGCGGGCGGTCTGGTCCTTGGGCGACAGTTTCCATGATGCCGATGGCGCGGCGCGGCTGGACCCGCAGGCGCGTGGGCGGCTGGATGCGCTGACGCAGCGGTTGGACTGGACCTGGATCACTGGCAATCATGACGTCGGCGTGGCGGCGATGCCTGGGGGGCGCCGGGTCGCCGAGGCGGAGGTCGGGGGAATATGGCTGCGGCATGAAGCAGCCCCCCAGGATGTTCGGCCCGAAATATCCGGCCATTTTCATCCCAAGCTGCGCCTGTCGCTGCGCGGGCGGCATGTGGCGCGGCGCTGCTTCGTCGCGTCGGATACCAAGCTGATTCTGCCTGCGCTCGGCGCGCTCACCGGCGGGCTGGATGCGGGCCATGGCGAGATTCGGCGTGCCGTGGGGCCGGGTGCAGCCGCGCTGGTGCCGGTTGCCGACCGAATGCTCCGCTTTCCGTTATCGTAAGGCGACGCTACGGAAACCGGAAATTAAGCCGTTGCCGATAAGCAACAGGGCATGAACATTCTGTCATCGCATCCGCAAAAAAGCCCAGAAAAGCTAGGGTCTATTGCCTTAACCCGGCTGTGGCAGCATAATCACCCGCACGTCCCGACCCGGCAAAAAGCCGCGCGGGCAGGAGAGGATTGACCATCATGACCAACAAGAGCCTTTGGGCATCGACCGCTGCGGTGATTGCGCTCGTCATGGGTGCAACCGGCGCGCAGGCGCAGGACGTCGCCGAGCAGGATGCGGCCGAGATCATCGTCACCGCCACCCGCCGCGCCAGTCCGTTGTCGGACGTGCCGATCGCCGTGTCCGCCGTCAGCGCGCAAGCGATGCAGAATAGCGGCGCCAGCGACATCCGCACCCTCAACCAGCTCGCCCCTTCGCTGCTTGTTTCCTCCACCGGGTCCGAAGCCAATGCGTCGGCGCGTATCCGCGGCATCGGCACGGTCGGCGACAATCCCGGCCTCGAAAGCTCGGTCGCGGTGTTCATCGACGGCGTGTATCGCTCGCGCACCGGCGCGGGCCTCAACGAACTGGGCGAGATCGAACGGGTCGAAGTGCTGCGCGGGCCGCAGGGCACGTTGTTCGGCCGCAATGCGTCGGCGGGTCTGATCAACATCATCAGCAAGGCTCCCGAACAGACGTTCAGCGCCAAGGGTGAGATCACCTATGGCAATTATGATTATTGGCGGCTGTCGGGTCGCGTCACCGGGCCGATCGCCGATGGCATCGCGCTCAGCCTGGATGGTGTATGGTCCAAGCGCGATGGCTTCTACAAACTGGTCGACACCGCTGGCGCTACCGTGGGCGACACCAATGACCGTGATCGCTATTTCCTGCGCGGACAGGCGCTGATCGAGCCGAATGACGACCTGTCGATCCGCCTGATCGGCGATTATACCAATCGCGACGAAAGCTGCTGCGGCGCGGCCTATACCGAAGCGCGCGAGCGCCGCCCGGCCGCAGGTGGCGGCTACACCGATGCGCCGTTCAATCGCATTGCCGCGATCCTGGCAGGGCAGGGCAGTGTAATCGCCGCCGACCCCTATGACCGGGAACTGACCATCACGCCTGGCCGCGATTATGTCAGCAAGCTGAAGGATTGGGGCGTATCGGGTGAGATCAATTATGATCTGGGCGGCGTGAAGCTGACCAGCATCACCGCCTATCGCGATTACAAGTCGAGCGACTATGGCGATTATGACTATAATCGCGCCGACCTGCTCTACCGCGACCCCAACACTTATCGCCAGTTCAAAACCTTCACGCAGGAATTGCGGGCGCAGGGTTCTGCCTTTGGCGATGCCCTCGACTGGTTGGTCGGTGGCTATTATGCCAATGAACGGCTGACTTTGCAGGATAATATCCGTTTCGGCGCGGACTATGGTCGCTTTGCCGCCTGCCGCCTGATGGCAGGAGCCAGCGTTAACAGTAATTTCACCGCGCAGCAGCTCGCCGCTTGCGGTAGTGGCCTTGCCACTCAGCCGCTGATCGCGGGGACGCAGGCCAATCTCAACGCCGGGCTGACCGCAGCCCTCATCAATGCCGGCCTGCCAGCCGCCGTTGCGGCGGGCCAGGCGGGCGCGATCTCGACGGGCTTGGGTAACGGCCTGCGCGCTCTGGCCGCGATTCCGTCAGGCACCGGCGACACCGGATCTATCTATCGCCAGAAGAGCGAAAATTGGGCGATCTTCACCCATAATATCATCCACGTCACCAACCGGCTCGATCTGACCTTGGGCCTGCGCTACACCCATGAAAGCAAGCGTTTTTCGGCGGACCTCAACAATAATAACGCGACCTGCGCGGCGTTGCAGTCCTCCGCTTTGCCGGGCCTGGCTACCAACCCGGCGCTGGGCAGCGCGGCAGCGCTGGCGGGCGGAATCCTGACGCTCGGATGCCTCGGCAATGCTTCGACCAGCCTCAACGCGCTCGACCTCAATGACAAGATCAGCGACGGCGAATTGTCGGGCACGGCGGTCCTGTCGTGGAAGGCGACCGACGATCTGCTGCTCTATGGCAGCTATTCGAAGGGCTATAAGGCGGGCGGCTTCAACCTCGACCGCTTCCAGTTGGGATCGACTGGCCTCAATGCCATTCCGGCGGTCTTTTCACCGCGCAGCAATGCCGACGTCGCCAGTCTGCGCTTTGCCGCCGAAAAGGTCGATGCGTTCGAAATCGGCCTGAAATACAGCCAGCCCAAATGGAGCGCGAACGTCGCCGCCTTCCGCCAGGAGTTCAAGAATTTCCAGCTGAACACCTTCAACGGCACCAGCTTCGTCGTGCAGAATATCAATGGCTGCGACAGCGCGCTGTCGGCGGCGCGGACCTGCGGCTCGGACGATGTCGGGCCTGGGCTGATCAGCCAGGGCGTCGAACTGGAAATGACCGCCACCCCGGCGCGCAATTTCCGCGTGACCGGCGGCTTCACCTATGCCGAAGCCAAGTTCGCCAGCCGTCTGGTCGGCAGCGGCGATGGCAGCGTGCCGCTTGACCCGGCCCTGTTCCTGTTGCCGGGATCGATCAACAGCAATGCGCCCAAGATGGTGACGACCGCCAGCGCCGCCTGGACACCGGACATCGGCACGAGCGGCCTGTCGGCACTCTTCTATGTCGATGGCCGCATGACCAGCGATTTCAACACCGGGTCGGACCTGTTCCCGGAGAAGAATCAGGACGGCTTCACCGTCGTCAATGCGCGCGTCGGCCTGCGTGGGCCGAACCAGCGCTGGGCGATCGAATTCTGGGGCCAGAATATCTTCAACCAGGATTATACCCAGGTGGCGTTCAGCAGCCCGCTCCAGTCGAGCAGCCCGGCGACCTCGACCACGGGCCAGTTCGCCCAGGGTGCGCCGATGGCCAATCAGCTGATCTCTGCCTATCTCGCCGAACCGCGCACCTATGGCATCACGTTGCGGGGGAGTTTCTGATCATTCCCCGCCCGCTCTTGGGCACGGGGCGGGCGGGGGTTGGACGATCGCCGAACAGGGCAGTGCCGACACGAATATCGGTCGCGCCCAGCATGATGGCGGTTTCATAATCGCCCGACATACCCATCGACAGGCGCGGGAGGCCCTCCTCCCGCGCCATTTTTGCGAGCAGCGCGAAATAGGGGGCGGGTTCGACATCCGCTGGCGGGACGGCCATCAGGCCGAGCAGCGGAATATCGGCGTCGCGCGCGGCGGCGATCAGCGGGGGCACGTCGGCAATGGCGCAACCGCCCTTTTGCGCCTCCGCGCCGATATTGACCTGGATATAGCAGGGCACGCGTTTGCCAGCCGTATCCATCGCCTTGGCCAGTGCCGTCAGCAGCGAGGGACGATCGAGGCTGTGGATGACATCGAAAAGCACTACCGCATCGGCCGCCTTGTTGGATTGCAACTGGCCGACCAGATGCAGCGCGATATCGGGGTGCTCGTCGCGCAGTGCTGGCCATTTCTCCTGGCTTTCCTGCACGCGATTTTCGCCGAATACGCGCTGCCCCGCCGCAATCAGCGGGCGGATGGCGTCGGCGCTCTGCGTCTTGGATACGGCGATCAGGGTGATATCCTCGCCGCTGCGATCGGTCAGGCGCGCAGCCCGATCGATGGCGTCGCGCAGGGCGGAGAGGCGGAGGGCGGCTTGCGGGCTGTCGGTCGTCATGCGCGCTGCTATAGGACAGGGTCATGACCCGCCGCCACCGCAAAAAACTGCCGACAATCTGGCTGATGACCGACGAGCGGGTCGCCGACGCGGCGTTGCTGGCGGCGGTGGCGCGCTTGCCCAAGGGGCGAGCGGGAATCGTGTTCCGGCATTACCGGACGGAAGGGAAGGCGCGGCGGGCGTTGTTTGAAGCGGTGCGGCGCGTGGCGCGGCGGCGACGGCTGGTGCTGCTGCTGGCGGGCGATGCGCAGATGGCGGCCGCGTGGCTGGCCGATGGCTGGCATGGGCGCGACACGCGGCAGGCAGGGCGACCGATGCTGCACGGCATGGCCGCGCATGACGCGCGCGAGATGAGGGCCGCGCGGCGGGGCAGGGCGGACATGGTCTTCGTATCGCCCCTCTTCCCCACCCGATCGCATCCGGGGGCCGCAAGCCTTGGCCGCGCGCGCTTCGCCGCCCTGGCGCGGCAGGCGGATAGGCCGGTGATGGCTCTGGGCGGGGTGAAGCCGCAGCACCAAAGGATGCTGCGGGGGGTCGGCGCGGATGGCTGGGCGGCGATCGATGGGCTGGTGGGGGGCAACGCGATTGTTTAGCGTAGCCGCTCTGTGCCTTATGGGCGGGCTCTACTGGCAGCTTGTTTGTCAGATTGCAGGCGTCGCGGAACCGTGGGACGCAGCCGGTTACTGGACGCTTTGGTATCCCGTTTCGCTTCTTCTATCCGGGATTGCAGGCTGGTTGCGCAAGAGCCATGGCTGGTACGCAGGCGCGTTGTTAACCTTCGCCCAGCTTCCCATCCTGTGGATAAACAATGATGCGGATGTCTTGTGGCCCGTAGCTCTCTTGTTTCTGGGCCTGTTGGCTGTCCTTGCCACCGCGATTTCCGCATTAGCGGGCTGGTTCGCCGATCGCGCATGATCACGGCCGGTTGCGCAACGATCCGACATAAACCGCAAATTCTGAAAGGACGAAGCAACCTGCGCGGTTGACCATTAGATCAACCGCCGATCTTCACTCAACCCGCAGGCCGATCAGAATTTGAAGATGGTGCCCAGATAGACGGCCTGGCTGTCCTGCCGGTCGTCGGTCATCGGGGTCAGGCGACCCGCGACGTTATTGTTGTAGCGCACGCCGGCCGTGACGTTCAGGTTGCGCGTCAGCGAGTAGGAGCTGGCGAGATCCAGCGAATAATCCTTCTCCGCGCCGGGGTTGCGCGTCGCGGTGACGGCGTCGCGGCGGGTTTCGATCAGCATCTTTGTGCTGAAGCGATCCTTCTTGGCGTCATCCAGCGAGAAATTCTTGGCATCGACCATGGTTTCGACCGGCACCGGATCGAGCGGCTTGCGGCCGAGCGATTCGGGCAGCGCGAACTTGCGCCAGTTCTGCGCACCGTTCAGGCTGAACGCGACCGGCTTGATGTCGATCGGGTCGATCGTGCGAGTCACCGATGGGCGTTCGCCACTGGCGCGGACCATCACGGTGATCGACCGTTCGCCGCTCAGCGAGCCGCTGGTCGGCGTGAAACGAAAGCCCTGGCGGTTGGCGGACGCCGCGATTTTCGCATAAGCGGCGGCCAGTTGTGGGTCTTTGGTCGTGGGGGTGAAGGAAGAGATGCTGCCCAGAGCGCCGAGCGACACGGGTGCGTCGATCTGCATCTGGACGAGCTTGTTGGCCGCGCCGATCGCGGGAGACAGCATGAAGCCGGTCACGGTCAATGCCGCTCCCGCCAATGCCAGATGTCCCCTTTGTACGCGCATGACCCGATTCTCGCCCCTGTTCCTTGTTATGTGTAACGCTCTACACGCGGAAAGCCTCCATTGGCTAGGGGGCGGCGGGCTTTTTGTCGGAGCTGTTGCAAGGAACACACAGAGTTTGAAAAGGCAGCGATGGCACGGCGAAGCGAGGATCGCAGCGTCCTGATGCAGCGCCCCTTGCCCAACGCTGCATGGCCACTATAGAAGCAGCCTGTTTTTCGTCATTTTCCAAGCTAGGACATGCCTGATGGTCCGCCGTTTTCCCGCCCCTGTTTCCGCCGGCCTGCTGCTGGCCGCGCTTTTGCCGTTGGCCGCCTGCGGTGGCGGGTCCAAGGATCGGCCCAAGGCGGACCTTGCCGCGTCGAAAGTGACGACGATCGGCGTCAACGCCTATCTGTGGCGCGCGGCGCTCGACACGATTTCCTTCATGCCGCTGGTGCAGACCGATTCGAACGGTGGCGTGATCGTGACCGACTGGTACGCCAACCCCAACAGCCCCAATGAGCGGATGAAGCTGACCGTGTCGATCCTGGATCAGGATCTGCGCGCCGACGCATTGCGCGTCGCGGCCAGCCGCCAGGTGAGCCAGAATGGCCAGTGGCTCGACGCGCCGGTCAAGGCCGCGACCGTGCAGAAGCTGGAAGAGGTGATCCTGACCAAGGCCCGCGACCTGCGCCGCACGTCGATTGGCGGCTGATTCTTCTTCGCTTGGGCGGCGCGCAGGCGAAGCCCAAGTTTTTTGACGGTTCGGGGCTGGGCTTGCAAAGGCCCAGCCCCCTCGCATTTGGGTAGGACGTGAACATGCAAAGGCGCTTCAATCCGCTGGAGGCCGACGCCCGCTGGCAGGCGATCTGGGACGAGCAGCAGAGCTTCAAGGCCGACGATATGTCGGACAAGCCGCGCAGCTATGTGCTGGAGATGTTCCCTTATCCGTCGGGCCGCATCCATATCGGCCATGTCCGCAACTATTCGATGGGCGACGTTCTGGCGCGGTTCCGCCGGATGACGGGGCATGAAGTGCTGCACCCGATGGGCTGGGACGCCTTTGGCATGCCGGCTGAAAATGCCGCGATGGAAAAAAAGGTTCATCCCGGCAAATGGACCTATGAGAATATCGCCAACATGAAGACGCAGCTCAAGAAATTGGGCTTTGCGCTGGATTGGAGCCGCGAACTCGCGACCTGCCACCCCGATTATTATGGCCATGAACAGGCGTTGTTCCTGGACATGCTGGAAGCGGGCCTGGTCTATCGCAAGGAAAGCGCGGTCAATTGGGACCCGGTCGACATGACCGTGCTGGCCAATGAGCAGGTGATCGACGGCAAGGGCTGGCGGTCGGGTGCGACGGTCGAGAAGCGCAAGCTGTCGCAATGGTTCCTCAAGATCACCCAGTTCGCCGACGATCTGCTGGAAGGGCTGAAGAGCCTCGACCAGTGGCCCGAAAAGGTGCGGACGATGCAGGAGAATTGGATCGGCAAGTCTGTCGGCCTGCAGTTCCACTTCAAGCCGGTCGCACCGTTCGACCAGGCGATCGAGGTCTATTCGACCCGGCCCGACACGATCTTTGGCGCCAGCTTCGTTGCGATCGCCGCCGATCATCCGGTGGCGCAGCAAGTCGCGGCCGCAAACCCGGACGCGCAGACCTTCATCGACCTGTGCAAGGCGGGCGGAACGACGGCGGCCGAGTTGGAAACGGCGGAGAAGCTGGGCTTCGACACGGGCCTGACCGTCACGCATCCGTTCGATCCCGACTGGCAGTTGCCGGTGTTCATCGCGAACTTTGTGCTGATGGACTATGGCACTGGCGCCGTGATGGGCGTCCCCGCGCATGACCAGCGCGACCTCGACTTCGCGCGCAAATATATGCTGCCCGTCGAACGTGTCGTGGCTGCGGAGGGTGACGAAGCCAAACCGATCCACAATGAAGCCTATGTCGGGCCGGGTAAGCTGGTGAACAGCCGCTTCCTGGACGGCATGAGCGTGGAGGATGCGAAGGCTGCTGTCATCGCGCGGGCGCAAGGCGAAGGCTGGGGCGCGGGCAAGACCGTGTTCCGCCTGCGCGACTGGGGCGTATCGCGCCAGCGTTATTGGGGCACGCCGATCCCGGTGATCCATTGCGAGACCTGCGGCGCGGTGCCGGTGCCCAAGGCGCAATTGCCGGTCGTGCTGCCCGAAGACGTGACCTTTGACATTCCGGGCAACCCGCTCGATCGCCATCCGACCTGGAAGCATGTGGATTGCCCGTCCTGCGGCAAGGCGGCGGTGCGGGAAACCGATACGCTTGATACGTTCGCGGATTCGAGCTGGTATTTCATCCGCTTCGCCAGCCAGCCCAAGGACAAGCCGTTCGACCGCGCGACGGTCGAAAAATGGCTGCCGGTCGGCCAATATATTGGCGGGGTCGAACATGCGATCCTGCACCTGCTCTACGCGCGTTTCTGGACGCGGGCGTTGCAGCATATGGGGCAATTGGGCTTTGCCGAGCCGTTCACCGGCCTGTTCACGCAGGGGATGGTGACGCATGAGACGTACAAAAGGCCAGATGTCGTAAGAACGATGACAGAGTACGAATTTAGAGGATTTTGGCCGGACATCGATTATGATTCTACGATCGAAATGACCGAAATAGGTCCTTGGCTTGCGCCTACCGAGATTGAAAGGCGTGGTGACAAGGTTTTTGAAATCGCAACCGGACGCGAAGCTATTGTCGGCCGGGTCGTCAAAATGTCCAAGTCCAAGAAGAATGTCGTCGATCCCGATGACATCATCGCCCAATATGGCGCGGACGCGGTCCGTTGGTTCATGCTGTCGGACAGCCCGCCCGAACGCGACCTGCCCTGGACCGAAAGCGGGATCGAGGGATCGTGGCGCTTCGTCAATCGCTTGTGGCGTCTCTTCGGCCAGATCGAAGCGGGCGCAGAAGGCGCCGACAAGCCGCTCGACCGCAAGCTGCACCAGACGATCGACGGAATCGCCAGGGATATTGAGGCGCTGTCCTTCAACAAGGCGGTCGCCAAGATCTACGAACTCGCCAACGCGGTCGAGAAAGCCGCGCCGTCCGCATCGCGCAACGCCGCGATCCGCGCGCTCGCCCTGCTGGTCGCGCCGATGACGCCGCATCTGGCCGAAGAAGCCTGGGCCGACATGGGCGAGACCGGCCTGATCGCCGATGCCGCTTGGCCCACGGTCGATCCGGCGTTGCTGGTTGACGATGAAGTGACCATTGCCTGCCAGGTGATGGGCAAGCTGCGCGACACCATCACCGTGCCCAAGGGGACGGCGAAAGACGAACTGGAGCGGCTCGCGCTCGCCGCCCCGAATGTCATGCGGATATTGGATGGCGCT
This sequence comes from Sphingobium sp. KKT206, assembly GCF_055640555.1. Taxonomy (NCBI): domain Bacteria; kingdom Pseudomonadati; phylum Pseudomonadota; class Alphaproteobacteria; order Sphingomonadales; family Sphingobiaceae; genus Sphingobium; species Sphingobium sp. KKT206. The sequence goes on along the minus strand of NZ_CM145764.1, from coordinate 2,895,555 downwards.
ACGCCTAAGAAGATCATCGTCGTGCCCGATCGTCTGGTGAATCTGGTTATTTGACCGTCGGTGCTCCTGCGAAAGCAGGAGCCCAGGATGCAGGGCACGCCATTCGACTCTGGGCTCCTGCTTTCGCAGGAGCACTGTTTGAATTGATCGATGCAGCGGCTATGGAAGGCGGATGAAGCGTCTCCTCCCCCTTCTCGCCATCCCCCTCCTGCTGACCGGCTGCGGCCTTCGCCCGGTCTATGGCGGGGGAACGCAGGGCGCGGTCGCGCAGGCGTTGGGCAATGTCGATGTCGCACCGATCGAAGGGCGCGGCGGCTGGCTGGTCCGCAATGCGCTCAACGATCGGTTGGGGGCGATGAGCGGCGGCAGCGGTCCGCGCTATCGTCTGGTCGTGAAACTGGATGACCAGATCACCGGCTTCGGTCTGCGCGCCGACGCCGCCGTCACCCGCGAACGGCGCACCCTGCGCGCGCGTTACCAGTTGATCGACGAAGCGACCGGTGCGCAAATCCTGGATGACACCGCCGGGTCGGACGCGGGCATTGACGTGACATCCAGCGAATATGCGACGATCGCGGCCGAAGACACGGCACTGGAGCGGCTGTCGCAGACGGTGGCGGATCAGATCGTCACCCGGCTCGCGCTGTTTTCACGCAAGGCGGCCAATCCTTGAAGGCCAATCGCGGCCAGATCGAAAAGGCGCTCGACGCCCCGCCGGCTGACGTCCGCTTCTTCCTGCTCTACGGTCCCGACGATGCGGGCAGCCAGGCGCTGCTCAAGCGGTTGGAGCGGGCGATGGGGCCGCAGGCCGAACGCATCGACCTCGATGGATCGACGCTGCGCGACGATCCCGCCCGGCTGGCGGATGAAGCCGCGTCCTTTTCCATGTTCGGCGACCGGCGCTGGATTCGCGTCAATGGCATGGGGGAGGAATCCTTGCCCGCGCTGACCGCGCTGCTCGAAAGCCCGGCGGCGGGCAATCCGGTCGTAGCCGTGGCGGGCGCGCTCAAGGCCACGTCGAAGCTGCTCAAGCTGGCGCTGGACCATAAGGCGACGCTGGCCTTCATCTCCTACCAGCCCGACGCGCGCGAGGCCGAGCAGATCGCCATCGCCATCGCCCGCGAAGGCGGCCTGCGCCTCTCGTCGGACCTCGCACGGCGGATCGTGGCGCTCGCCAATGGTGATCGCGCGCTGATGCAGGGCGAGGTCGAAAAGCTGATCCTCTATCTCGACGCCGCGCCCGACCGGCCGTGCGAAGCGACGGCGGAGGCGCTGGATGCGCTGTCGGCGGATAATCCCGATACGGAGGTCGCGCCGCTGGTCAATGCGGTGCTGGGTGGTGACTTAAAGGCCATGCACAATGAACTTACGCGCCTGCAGGAAACCAGCACGGCGATGGCCTCGGTCATCCGTCCGCTGATGACCCGCGCGATGCTGATCGCCAATATCCGCACCAGCTTCGACGCCAGCGGACGGCTGGAAACGGCCATGGAGGCGGCGGGCAAGGCCGTGTTCTGGAAGGAAAAAGGGCTGGTGTCGCGGCAAGTGCGGCTGTGGGACAGCCATGGCATCGCGCGCGTGATCCAGCGCCTGCTGGAAGCCGAACGCGCCACCCGGTCGGGCCGGGGCACGGGCGACCTGCTGGTGCGTCACGAATTGCTGACCATCGCGCGGCAGGCGGCGCGGGAACGATAGGGCGGGAACGATAGGGCGGGTCTGGGCGCTTTGAAGGGCTGAACAGGTCGCGACTTGGTGGTATGACCGGCCCACCGCGTCCGCGCGCAACAAAGGCAGCGCATCATTTCCCTTCCCGCCACGATCCACGCCATCGGCACGGCCGTCCCGGATACCGACATCCACCCGGCCTTCATCGACTGGGCAGGCGCGCGGATCGCCGACCGGCGCGAACGGGCTTTGTTCACGCGGATGGCGCAGCGCAGCGGGATCGAACATCGCTGGTCGGTGCTGGATGGCGGTACTGGATCGCCGACCGCGCAAGGCGGCTTTTACGGCGGGTCATGGCCGAGCACGGCGCAGCGCATGGCCATCTATGCCGACGCCGCGCCGATCCTCGCCACGCGCGCGGTGGCGGCTCTGGCCGACCAAGTGGCGATCGACGGCATCACCCATTTGGTGGTCGCCAGTTGCACGGGCTTCATCGCACCGGGAATCGACCAGAAGCTGGTGACGATGCTGGGGCTGGACCCGACGGTCGAGCGGCTGATGGTCGGCTATATGGGCTGCTATGCCGCCATCGTCGCGTTGCGATCCGCGCGCCATATCGTGCGATCGGAACCGGATGCGCGCGTGCTGGTGGTGTGCGTGGAACTCAGCAGCCTGCATTTGCAAGACGATGCGCGGGTCGAACCATTGCTGGCCATGCTGCAATTTGGCGATGGCGCGGCGGCGGCGCTGGTGAGCGCGGGGCCGGGCGGCATTACGCTCGGCCAGCCCTTCGCCATGACCGTGCCCGATACGGAGGCGCTGATCCGCTGGGATCTGGGCGATCATGGTTTCGCCATGCATTTGTCGGGCGAAGTCCCCGGCGCGATCGCGCAGGCGCTCGCCGGCACGATCGCCTTGCCGATTCCCGCGAACAGCGTCGATCTGTGGGCGGTCCATGCCGGGGGCCGATCGATCCTGGACGCGGTGGCGCGCGCGCTCGATCTCGCCCCCGACGCGCTCGACCATAGCCGCGCCGTGCTGCGCGCCTTTGGCAACATGTCGTCGGCGACGCTGATGTTCGTGCTGGCGCGCATCTTGGCGGGCGATGCGCGCGGGCAGGGGATGGCGCTGGCCTTCGGGCCGGGGCTTGCGGCCGAAGGGCTGACCTTCCACCGGGCGGACGTATGAAGCGATCGCTGGCGCCAGAGCAGATGGATGCGGCCGACCTGCCCGAAGCCGTCTATGCGCGGGTGCTGGCCGATCTCGACCGGGTCAATCGCGTCACGCTGGCGGCGCGGCCAACGCTCCGCTTTCTCGATCGCGCGGTAACCGGCCAGTTCCGGCTGCTCGATGTCGGCTATGGCGACGGCGGCATGCTGCGGCGGATCGCGGCCTGGGCGAAGCGGCGTGGCATTGCCTGCACGCTTGTCGGCATCGACCTCAACTCGCGTAGCCAGGCCGTGGCGCAGGCGCGCTCTGGCCCGGCGCTGGCCATCGACTATCGCACCGGCGACTATGCCGCGCTGGCGGATGAACCATGGGACATCATTATCTCCAGCCTGGTCACCCACCATATGGATGAGGCGGAGCGGCTGGCGTTCCTGCATTTCATGGAGGATCAGGCGCGCATGGGGTGGTTCGTCAACGACCTGCATCGCCACGGCTTTGCCTATCATGGCTATCCGCTGCTCGCCCGCCTGCTGGGCGTCCATCCCATCGTCCGCGCCGACGGGCAATTGTCGATCGCGCGCAGCTTCGTGCCCGGTGAATGGCGAGCGATGCTGGCGGCGGCGCATATCGACGATGCGCGCATCGAGCGTGTCTTCCCCTTCCGGCTCTGCGTCGCGCGCCAGCGATGACCCCGCCGCTGATCCTCGGCGCAGGCCCGGCAGGTGCAGCGGCAGCGCTGCGGCTCGCACGGCTGGGGGCGGAGCCGCTGCTGATCGATCGGCAACAGGTGCCGGGGGATGCGCTGTGCGGCGGGTTTCTAAGCTGGGCGACCATCGCGCAGATCGAGGCCCTGGGCATCGACGCGGCCATGCTCGGCGGCCACCGGATCGACCGGCTGGCGTTGTTTGCAGGTGGGCAAGAAATAGAGCTGCCGCTCCCGGCGCCGGGCATGGGCCTGTCGCGGCATCGGCTCGACACGCTGCTGCGCGCCGCCGCGACCGAGGCAGGGGTGACATTCCGGCTGGGCCATGCCGTGCGGACGCTGACGCCGACCGCGATCACCCTGGATGATGGGCAAGCGTTTGACTGGGACAGCCTGTTCCTCGCCACCGGCAAGCATGATGTGCGCGGCGCGGCGCGGCCCCGTGACGGCGCAGACCCCGAACTCGGCCTGCGGCTGCGCCTGCCCGCCAGCCCTGCGCGCCAACGCCTGATCGGCGGCCGCATCGAACTGCATTGGGTCGAGGGCGGCTATGCCGGCCTGTTGTTGCAAGAGGATGGCAGCGCCAATTTGTGCATGGCCGTGCGCAAGAGCCGCTTGGCTGCAGCGGGCGGCCGTCCGCTCGGCCTGATCGCGGCGCTGGCCGATCGATCGTCTGCGCTGGCTGATCGGCTGGGGGATGTGCCCGCCCACGCCAGCATCGATGCGATCGGCGATGTCCCCTATGGCTGGCGCGCAACCACGACCTGGCCGGGGCTCTATCGACTTGGCGATCAAGCCGCGGTGATCCCGTCTTTGGCGGGGGAGGGGATCGGTATCGCGCTCGCCAGCGCCGCAGAAGCCGTGGCGCAATGGCAGGCGCAGGGACGCGACGGCGCAGAGCGTTACCAGCGCCATTTCGGGCGGCGAGCGCTGTTGCCCTTGCGCGCGGCGGCGGGTTTTCGCGCGCTGGGGCGCTATCCCGGCCTGCTCCGTGTCCTGAGCGCAACACCGGGGGCCGCAGGTCTCGCCATGCGCCTTACCCGCATCGCGGATGCTTGATCGGCGCGCTCTGCGCACCCATATTGCCGCCATGGAAAAGCTGACTTTGACCGATGCGGAGTGGCGCGCGCGCCTTTCGCCCGAACGCTATCATGTGCTGCGCGAAGGCGGCACCGAGCGCGCCTTTACCGGCAATCTCAACGCCAACAAGGTCGATGGCCGCTATTATTGTGCGGGCTGCGGCACCGAATTGTTCGATGCCGAGGAAAAATATGACAGCGGTTCCGGCTGGCCCAGTTTCACCGCGCCAGTGGATATCGACGCGGTCGAGGAAATCCGCGATGTCAGCCATGGCATGGTCCGCACCGAGGTCCGCTGCGCCAAGTGCGGCGGGCATCTGGGCCATGTCTTCCCCGATGGTCCGGGCGTCAACGGCCTACGCTATTGCATGAACAGCGCCTCGCTCGACTTCAAACCGCGCCAGGACGACTAACCGTTCATCCCGTGTAAAGCGGCTTTCGTCATGGAGACGATCACGGCAATTTTCCCGGCAAAGCGTCTGAATCACGCTGGCCGGGGCCGGGATTAGCGCGTATCCGGGGCAGCACAGATGGCAGGATCAGGCAAGAGCAAGGGCGCGCCCAGCCGCGCGAAGACATGGGCGCTGCGCACGGTGAAGATCGGCGTGGCGGCGGCGGTGGCGGGCCTGCTGGCGATCGTGATCGCGGTCGTCATCGCGCTCCAGTCGCTGCCCGATTATGGCAGCCTCAAATCCTCCCCCAATGGCCAGATGATCCGCGTCCATGCCGCCGATGGCAGCGTGATCGTGTCGCTGGGGCCGAGCTTTGGCCGCTGGCTCGACTATGACCAGATCCCGCAGGTCATGATCGACGCGATGGTGTCGACCGAAGACAAGCGCTTCTATCATCATCCCGGCGTCGATCCGGTCGGCATGGCACGCGCGGCCTGGGTCGCGGTCGAAAATCGCGGCACCGGCCGCCGTCTGCAGGGCGCATCGACCATCACCCAGCAAGTGACGCGCAACATCTTCCTCAACAACAGCTATAGTTTCGGCCGCAAGATCCGCGAGATGGTGCTGGCCCTGGCGCTGGAGCGCAAATTCTCCAAGCGGCAGATACTCGAACTGTACCTCAACAAAGTCTATTTCGGCGGCGGCGCCTACGGCATCGATGCGGCCAGCCGCAAATTTTTCGGCCATCCCGCCACGACGCTCGACCTGCCAGAAGCGGCGATCGTCGCAGGGCTGGTGAAGGCTCCGTCCAGCTATTCCCCCACCGCCGATGCCGAAGCTGCCATCGGCCGGGCTGGCGTGGTGCTGGACCTGATGGTGCAGAATGGCGTCATCAGCGCGGCGGACAAGGCGGCGGCCGACATTGCCAATGTCGCGCTCGCGCCCGAACCGCCGCAGAACAGCGTGCGCTATTTCACCGACTGGGCGTTGCCGCAACTCGATGTGCTGATCGACGAGTCCAACGAACCGCTGGAAGTCTACACCACCATCGACCTCAGCATGCAAAATGCGGCGACGGCGGCGGTTAAGGCCAATGTGCCGTCGGGTACGCAGGGCGCGCTGGTCAGCCTGGACCGCGATGGCGCGGTGCGGGCGCTGGTCGGCGGCCTTGATTATGTCACGTCCAACTATAACCGCGCGACCACAGCGACGCGGCAGCCGGGATCGGCGTGGAAGATCTTCGTCTATATGGCCACGCTGGAGGCGGGCTATACGCCTGACACCGGCGTCACGGACGAGCCGGTGGACATCAACGGCTGGAAGCCGCGCAACAGTTCCGGGCGCTTTTCGGGCGACATCGATATTCGCACCGCCTTCGCCTATTCGATCAACACGGTCGCGGCGAAGCTGGGTGTCGAGGTCGGCTTCCCGACCGTCGCCGACATGGCCCGCCGCTTTGGCGTGACGACGCCGATCAACACCCATCCCTCGATGGTGCTGGGCACGTCGGACGTCCGCCTGATCGACATGACCCGCGCCTTCGCGTCGATCGCGCGCAAGGGCATTGCCGTCACCCCCTATGGCATTACCAAGGTGACGACGGCGGACGGCCGCCTGCTCTACGAGCATCAGGACGATACCAGCCGCGTGCTGGTTGCGCCTTGGGTCGCGGCGGGCATGACCGACCTGATGCAGACCGCCGTATCCACCGGCACCGGCAAGGCCGCGCAGATCGGCCGCCCCGTAGCAGGCAAGACCGGCACGACCAGCAGCAACAAGGATGGCTGGTTCCTGGGCTTTTCCAGCGGCATCACGACCGGCGTATGGATGGGTCGCGACGATGCGCGCGCCGTGGGCGTGTTGCAGGGCGGCCGTGCCCCCGCCCGCGCCTTTGCCGATTATATGAAGGTCGCCGTCGCCAAACGCCCCGTGGAACAGTTCGAAACCGAAGTCACCTTGCCCGAATGGCAGTTGGAGCCGGACGAGGAAGCCTATTATGGCACGCCTGATGGGGAGGCCGAAGGCGGCATGATGGTCGATGAAAATGGATTCCCGATCGAACGCTCCCGTCCCCCGGCGATGGAAGAAGAGAGTGACGAGCAACAGCTTGAGGTGGACCCGGAGGATCGGCAACAGCCGCCCCAGCAGATCGACCAGCAATGGATCGACAATGTGCTGGGCCGCGACCGTGATCGCCAGCGCCAGCCACCCCCGCGTCCCAACCCTTATCCTTGAGGCGCGCGCCTAAGGGCCGACATCGTTCGCCGCCAACTGCGTCTTGTCGAGCGCCCTTGCATCGGGCAGCAGGAAGTCCACCTTGCCCCGGCCGAAGTCGATCGCGACCCGGTCGAACAGACGCAACGCGCTGATGCCCAGTAGCAGCGCCGGCTTGTCGGCCATGCCCAGTTCCGCAAAGGGGCTGGCATCGACGAACAGCACCGGCACGTCGATCAGGTTGACCCGGCCCATCCGCACCGCCTTGATCCGCCCCACTTCGCCGGTCAGCGTCCCGCCGGTCACGCTGGTCAGCGACGCGGTGAGCAATTCGGGCGCGCGCTTCTTGGCGATCAGCTTGTTGCGCAGCGCCATATTGCCGATGCTGAAATTGGTGCCGGTGTCGAGCATGATGGCGACGCGCATGCCGTTGACGTTGGAATCGAGCAGTATCAACTGACCGCGCTTGCGCCGCGCCTCCACCACGATCGTATCGGGATCGACCCTAGCGCTGCGCCGCGCATTGCTGCTGGCGATGGCCATCTGTCCGCTGCGGAAATTCAGTGTCACCCGCTTGGCATGCAGGCTGTCCAGCCCCAGCAGGCCCGGCGCGCCCAGATGCTCGCCCTCCAGAACCGGCGCTTCGATATCGTCGATCGTGCCGCCCGCAAAGCCAAGTCGCGGCACCGCGACCGTCGTCGCTTCCGACCGGCCGGTCATGCTGATGATGGTGACGTTGGTGCGCGCGGGGAGGGCCAGCCGCTCCGCCAGATCGCGCGCGATCACGGTTCGCTGCGACCCGGTATCGATGATGAAGTTCCACGGCCCTTTGCCGTCGATATGGATGGGGATCGTCACCCGCGCATCGAGCGAGGGGCCGGTGCGGACGACGGCCGGCGGAGTGTCGGGATCGAGCGCGGGGACGTCCTGCGCGGCCAATGGCATCCAGGCTGTCGCCAGCCCGATCGCCAGTCCCGCGAAGCGCACGGCGCAAAGCCCTGCGCGGTGCCGTCTCATGTCCGCATCCTTTCCGCTTATCTTATGCTCCCGCTATAGCATGAATCCGGGTCATCGCGCCAGCGCCACCCTTGGCCCCGAATCGCCGCCGCGCCGCCCTTTCCGCACCCGTCTGGCGCACTCCCGCCTTGACTTGGCGGGCCGCGCCTCGCTAAATGCGCGCACGATCGACCTTGCCTGTTCGCGGCAAGCGTCTGGCAGCGTCCTGCTCGCCTGTTTCTCGCCGTTTCCGGCGCCTGTCTCCCTCTCGTCATCGGACCGACTCGCAATGCATCTCAAGGACCTTAAGAAAACAGCGCCCGCCGACCTCGTGCAGCTTGCCGAGGAACTGGGCGTCGAGGGTGCGTCGACCCTGCGCAAACAGGATCTGATGTTCGCGATCCTCAAGGCCGAGGCGGAAAATGGCGAGCAGATCATGGGTGAAGGCACGATCGAAGTGCTGCCCGATGGCTTCGGCTTCCTGCGCAGCCCGGAAGCCAACTTCCTGGCCGGTCCCGACGATATCTATGTTTCCCCCAACCAGGTGCGCCGCTTCGGCCTGCGCACCGGCGACACGGTGGACGGCGAAATCCGCGCGCCCAAGGATGGCGAGCGCTATTTCGCGCTGGTGAAGCTTAACACCGTCAATTTCGACGATCCCGATGTGGTCCGTCATCGCGTCAATTTCGACAATCTGACGCCGCTCTATCCCGAATCCAAGCTGACGCTCGATCCGGGCGATCCGACCCAGAAGGACAAGTCGGCGCGCGTCATCGATATCGTCTCGCCCCAGGGCAAGGGCCAGCGCACGCTGATCGTCGCGCCACCGCGCGTCGGCAAGACGGTGATGTTGCAGAATATCGCCAAGGCCATCACCGACAATCATCCCGAAGTCTTCCTGATCGTCCTGCTGATCGACGAACGCCCGGAAGAAGTCACCGACATGCAGCGCAGCGTGAAGGGCGAGGTCGTTTCCTCCACCTTCGACGAGCCTGCCACCCGCCACGTCCAGGTCGCCGAAATGGTGATCGAAAAGGCCAAGCGCCTCGTCGAGCATAAGAAGGATGTCGTCATCCTGCTCGATTCCATCACCCGCCTCGGTCGCGCTTACAACACCGTCGTCCCGTCTTCGGGCAAGGTGCTGACCGGCGGTGTGGACGCCAATGCGCTGCAGCGGCCCAAGCGCTTCTTCGGTGCCGCGCGCAATATCGAAGAGGGCGGCTCGCTCTCCATCATCGCCACCGCGCTGATCGACACTGGCAGCCGCATGGACGAAGTCATCTTCGAAGAATTCAAGGGCACCGGCAACTCGGAAATCGTGCTGGATCGCAAGGTCGCGGACAAGCGCATCTTCCCGGCGCTCGACGTCGGCAAGTCCGGCACCCGCAAGGAAGAGCTGTTGGTCGATAAGGGCACGCTCAGCAAGATGTGGGTGCTGCGCCGCATCCTGATGCAGATGGGCACGATCGACGCGATGGAGTTCCTGCTCGACAAGATGAAGGATTCGAAGACCAACGAGAATTTCTTCGATTCGATGAACCAGTGACGGCGTGAAGGGGACTAGACGGACATGACCGACATTTGGGGCCATATTGTCACGGATTTTGCCGGGCTGTTTTCCGGCAGTGGATCGGCTTGGCTGGCTTTTGGCCAGGTGATCCTGATCGACATCGTGCTGGCGGGCGACAATGCGATCGTCATCGGCGCACTGGCGGCGGGCCTGCCCGCCGATCAGCGCAAGAAGGTGATCCTGATCGGGATCATCGCCGCGCTGGTGCTGCGCATCGGCTTTGCGCTGGTGGTGACGCAGTTGCTGCAGCTGATCGGCCTGGTGTTTGCGGGCGGCGTCTTGCTGTTCTGGGTTGCCTGGAAAATGTATCGCGAAATCGGCCATGGCGGCGAAAGCGCCGGGTCGCCGGAAATCGAAGGCGACGAACATTCTGGCATGAAGCCCGCCAAGAGCTTCGCCGCCGCCGCTTGGGCGGTCGCCGTGGCTGACGTGTCGATGAGCCTCGACAATGTGCTGGCCGTCGCTGGTGCGGCGCGCGATCATCCGGGCATCCTGATGGTCGGGCTGGTGATTGCCGTCGGCCTGATGGGTATCGCTGCCAACATCATCGCCAAATATATCGAGCGCTATCGCTGGATCGCCTGGGTTGGCCTGTTGGTCATCCTCTATGTCGCCAGCACGATGATCTATACCGGCATCACTGATCAGGAAGTCGGGCTGCTGCAACTGTTCCGCTAAGCCGCTGATCCGACGTAAAAAGGGGGGCGAAACCATCATGGTTTCGCCCCCCTTTTTTGTGTCTGCTATCCGCCCCAATCAGGGTAGCAGGATCGTCGCGCCGGTCGTCTGCCGTGCCTCCAGTGCCCGGTGCGCCTCTGGTGCATCGGCAAGCGCGAAGCGCTGACCGATCACCGCGCGCACCACGCCGCGCTGCATCCGGTCGAACAGCCGGTCGGCCGTATGCGCCAGCGCCTGCGCCGTTGCGACATAGTCGAAAAGCGTCGGCCGCGTGACATAGAGCGACCCGCCCTTGCTCAGGTCCAGCAGGCTGATCGGCGGCACTGCGCCTGACGCATTGCCATAGCTTACCATCAACCCACGGCGCTTAAGGCTGGCCAGCGAAGCCGCCCAACTATCCTTGCCGACACCGTCATAGACGACATCGACGCCCTGGTCGCCGGTCAGGTCGCGAGCGGCCGCGGCCAGATCGGCGAAGGGACCATGGAGGCTATGGTCGGCATCGACCAGCGCGGCCTTCTCCGCCGACCCGCAATGGGCGATGACCACGATGCCCTTGTCCCGCAGCCACGGCACCAGGACTGACCCGACCCCGCCCGCCGCTGCATGGACCAGCGCTACCTGCCCGGCCGCCAGATCGACCGTGTCTTCGGCAAGATAGCAGGCGGTCATGCCCTTGAGCATCATCGCCGCAGCATCCTCGCTCGACACGCCATCGGGGATCTTCACTGCGCGCTCGGCCGCGACGATGCGGTGGCTGGCATAGGCGCCCAGTCCATGCGCGCAGCCCACCTTGTCGCCGACGGCAAAACCCGACACGCCCGGCCCGACCGCAACGACATGCCCTGCCCCCTCCGACCCCAAGGGGGTAGGGAGGGGGGCAGGGTAGAGGCCGGTGCGATAATAGGTGTCGATGAAGTTCAGCCCGATCGCCTTCTGCGCGATCAGCAATTCGCCGTCACCCGGCACGCCCGGATCGAAATCCTCGCGCGCGATGACCTCCGGCCCGCCATGGCTGCGGGCCACCATCCGCCAGGCATCGACCATCAGGCGAGATGCTCGGCGAAGAAATCGGCGGTGCGCTGGTCGGCCAGCTCAGCCGCTTCCTCGTCGCGTCGGCTGCCCATCTCGGCGGCGAACCCATGGTCCAGCCCGTCATAGTCATGCAGGACAATATGGCGGTTCGGCTCCAGCCCGTCATGCATCGCCTTCTGCGCATCCGGCAGGACGAAATGATCGGCGGTCGGAATGTGGAGCATGACGGGCTTCCCGATCGCCTTCGCTTCGCCCAGCAAGCCGTCGATCCCGACGCCATAATAGGACACAAACGCATCGCCATCGGTACGGCACGCCGCCATGAACGCCAGCCGCCCGCCAAGGCAATAGCCGACCAGCCCAACCTTGCCGCCATTCACCGTCGCACGCGCCGCCTTGATCGTCGCTTCGATATCACGAATAGCCTGATCCTGATTGAGCTTCTGCATATGGCCAAGCGCGGCCTGGAATTCCTCCGGCACGTCGGCATCCAGTTCGACATGCGGCGTCTCGCGCCAGAACAGGTCGGGGGCATAAGCGACATAGCCTGCCTTGGCCCAATTGTCGCATTTGCGGCGGATGCCTTCGTTCACGCCGAAAATTTCCTGGATGACGATGATCGCCGCCTTGGCCTCGTCGCCTTCTGGTCGTGCCACATAAGCGTCGAACCGGGCACCGCCCTCCAGCGTCTCGATCGGGGTAAAGCCTGTCATGTCGCATTCCTCTTTGCGGTTGGGCCATAGGGGCTCGCCCGCATATTGGCGCATCGGTAGGCGCGCAACCATCGACCGACGCAAAAAATTTGCCACCATGTGCCTGTTTGCGGCATGACGGGGGACAGACGATAGAAGAACCAGAAGGGCCAGGATTATGAAGGTAACGGTCGATGTGGATTGCAGCCCAGCCGAGGCGCGCGCCTTTCTCGGCCTGCCCGACGTGACGCCCATCCACGACAAATATATCCGCACCGTCCTCGACAGTTTCGAAGGGGTCGGCAACGTCGAACAGATGGAAACCCTGTTCAAGAGTTTCTCGCCGATGGGCGATGCGGGCGTGCGCCTGTTCCAGCAAATGATGAATATCGGTCTGTCCGGCATGGGCGGGACGGGCGACAAGAAATAGGATCGTCGCCACGCCGATGACTGACACGATTTTCGCCCTGTCCAGCGGCGCGCCGCCCGCAGGGATTGCGGTGGTACGGGTCAGCGGGCCACGTGCCCGCGCGGCGCTGGAAAGCCTCGCCCAGCGTGTCCCGCCACCGCGTCAGGCCAGCCTCGCCTTGCTTACCGACCCGCAGGATGGCGCGCCCCTAGATCGCGCGCTCATCCTCTGGTTCCCTGGCCCCGGCACGGTGACCGGCGAGAATCTGGTCGAACTCCATTGCCATGGCGGCCGCGCTGTCGTCGCGGCGGTGGAGGCGGCGTTGGCCGCAATGCCAGGACTGCGCCGGGCGCAAGCGGGCGAGTTCACCCGCCGGGCCTTTCTCAATGGCCGGATGGACCTCAATGCGGTCGAGGGCCTGTCGGACTTGCTCGCCGCCGAGACCCAGCAGCAACGCCGTGCTGCGTTGATGATGGCCGAGGGACATTTTTCCCGCCGGGTCGAAGGCTGGCGGCGCGATCTGCTCGACCTGTCGGCCATGGCCGAGGCCGCGCTCGATTTCTCCGACGAGGATGATGTGCCCGATGCTGCGATCGAGCAGCGGATCGGTGTGGGCATCGCGGCGCTTGCGGAAGACATTGGCACCGCATTGGCCGCGCCGTCGGCTGAGCGGTTGCGCGACGGCATCCGCGTCGTACTGGCGGGGCCACCCAATGCAGGCAAGTCGACCCTGCTCAATGCGCTGGTCGGGCGCGACGCCGCAATCGTGTCCGACATTGCCGGAACGACGCGCGACCGCATCGAAGTGCCTGCGGCAATCGGCGGCACCGCCTTCCTCTTCACCGACACCGCCGGTCTGCACGAGGGGACTGGGGACGCGATCGAGGCGATCGGCATGGATCGCGCGCGTGCGGCGCTCGACGCAGCGGACATCATCCTATGGCTGGGCGATGCGGCTGACCTGCCGCGCGCTGATGCGCTGTTGATCGCCGCCCAATGCGATCGCGATCCGACCCGACCCGGCCTGCAATTGTCCGCGCGAACAGGGGAGGGGATGGACAGCCTCGTCACCACCCTGCTGGATCGCGCCGCGCAACTCTTGCCGGGCGAGGGCGATTATGCCCTCCACGCCCGCCAGCGTGCGCGGGTCGGCGAATTGCTCGCCCATGTCGACGCCGCACGGCGCAGCGATGACCTGCTCGTCATCGCCGAAGAGCTGCGGCAGGCCCGCCGCGCGATCGATGCGCTCACCGGACAGGCGGGGACCGAGGACATGCTCGACCGTCTCTTTTCGGGCTTCTGCATCGGCAAATAGCGCGATGTTCCACGTGGAACGCTTTTGACCGCGATGGCCTGCATCTGCTACAGGCCACCCATGCAAACTCGCTATGATGTGATTGTGGTCGGCGGCGGCCATGCCGGGTGCGAAGCGGCGGCGGCCGCTGCGCGCAAAGGCGCGCGCGTCGCGCTGCTGACGTTCGACCGTACTACCGTGGGCGCCATGTCCTGCAACCCGGCGATCGGCGGGTTGGGCAAGGGCCATCTCGTGCGCGAAGTCGATGCGCTGGATGGCCTGATCGGCCGCGCCGCAGACCAGGCCGCGATCCACTATCGGATGCTCAACAGCAGCAAGGGCGCCGCGGTCCAGGGGCCGCGCATCCAGGCCGACCGCAAACGCTATCGCGCCGCCATTCACCAGATGCTTGATGCGCAAGAACGTCTGACAATCGTAGAGGGCGAGGCGGCTGCACTGCTTCTGCAAGATGGTGCGATCGCCGGCCTGTCCCTCGCCGATGGGCGCGTGCTGGAGGCCGCGTCAGTGGTGCTGGCGACCGGCACCTTCCTCGGTGGCAAGCTGTTCCGCGGCGATGAACGCGAAACCGGCGGTCGCGTCGGCGAGCGGGCCGCGACCAGCCTGGGCGTCCAGTTGCGCGATCTCGCTCTTCCCCTCGGTCGCCTCAAGACCGGCACGCCACCCCGCATCGATGGCCGCACGATCGATTGGGCGCAGTTGGAAGCACAGCCATCGGACAGTGACGGCTGGACCATGTCGCCTTTGTCCAACGGTCGCCCGCTGCCCCAACTCGCCTGCGCCATTACCCGCACCAATGCGCGCACCCATCAGATCATCCGCGATGGCCTCGGCCGATCGCCCTTGTTCAGCGGCGCGATCGAAGGGCGGGGGCCGCGCTACTGCCCCTCGATCGAAGATAAGATTCAGCGCTTCGGAGACCGCGACGGGCATCAGATTTTTCTGGAACCTGAAGGGCTGGACGATCCGCTCGTCTATCCCAATGGCATCAGCACCTCGCTGCCCACCGATGTTCAGGTCGCTATGATCCGGTCAATGGTCGGCCTGGAGCAGGCCGACATCGTCGTGCCCGGCTACGCCGTCGAATATGACCATATCGATCCGCGCGCGCTCGACGCCACATTGGAAGTCCGCGCCGTCCCCGGCCTGTTCTGCGCCGGGCAGATAAACGGCACCACCGGCTATGAGGAGGCGGCCGCCCAGGGCTTGATCGCGGGCGTCAACGCCGCCGCCCGCGCACGCAGCGAAGCGGCCATGATCCTCGACCGGGCCAGCAGCTATATCGGCGTCATGATCGATGACCTCACCTTACAGGGCGTGACCGAACCCTATCGCATGTTGACCGCGCGCGCCGAATATCGCCTGCGTCTGCGCGCCGACAATGCGGAGACGCGCCTCGGCGCGATCGGCATCGCGCATGGCATCATCGGCCCCGTCCGCTATGCGCGTTTGGCCGAGCGCGATGCCCTGCGCGCCGATATAGAGGCCGAACTCACGCAACCCATCGGTGCCACCACCATGGCCCGCGCGGGCGCGTCGGTGCGGCAGGATGGCATACGCCGCAGCCTGTTCGAATGGGCGCGCTTCCCCGAAGTCGATCGGGCCTTGATCCTGTCGCTCGCCCCCCGCCTCGCCGCGGCACCCGCCGACCTGCGCGCGGAGATATTGGAGGATGCCCATTACGCCCCCTATCTCCACCGCCAGGATGCGGAGATCGCCGACCTGCGACGCAACGAGCGCGTCTTCATCCCCGCCGATTTCGACTTTGCCAGCATCGGGGGCCTCTCGACCGAGATGATCGAACGGCTCGATGTCGCGCGTCCCGATACGCTCGCCGCAGCAGGCCGCATCCGGGGCGTTACCCCTGCGGCCCTCGCCGCCATTCTCGTGCATGTCCGCAAGGTTGCAGCATGACGGAGGATGAAGCCCGCGCCTGGCTGACGGGCCAATTCGATGTTTCACGTGAAACAATGGCGCGTCTGGAACGCTTCGTTGCGATCCTGCTGGATGCGATGGGCGAACAGAATCTCATCGCCGAATCGACCCGCCCCCATGTCTGGGCGCGGCATATCGTGGACTCTGCGCAGCTCCTCACCCGCGCCCAATCGGCGGGGGAGGGCGCATGGATCGACCTCGGATCGGGAGCCGGGTTGCCCGGTATCGTCGTCGCCTGCCTGTCCGACCGACCCATGTTGATGGTCGAATCCCGGCGCAAGCGCATCGATTTTCTGAACGAAGCCATCGCCGCATTGGACCTGCCCAACGCCACGGTCTTCGGCGGCCGGGTCGAGATGGTGCCGCCTTGCGCCGCCGCCGTCATCAGCGCGCGCGCTTATGCACCACTCCCGCGCCTGCTCGAATCCGCCGCGCATCTTTCCGACAAAAATACGCTATGGGTGCTGCCTAAGGGACGAAATGCGCAGAATGAACTGGAGGCGACGCGCCCATCATGGCAGGGTGTGTTTCACGTGGAACCGAGCGTGACGGACGCCGATAGCGCCATCATCGTCGCGCACGCGGTCAAACCCGTCGCCAGAAGGAAAGGTCGCGCATGATCTGTATCGCTATCGCCAATCAGAAGGGCGGCGTGGGTAAGACCACGACGGCGATCAACCTCGCTACCGGTCTCGCCGCCACTGGCCTGCGCGTGCTGCTGCTCGATCTCGATCCGCAGGGCAACGCCTCAACCGGCCTCGGCGTTGGCCAGTCCGAACGTACCCGGTCAAGCTATGACCTGCTCGTCGGCAATTGCGCGTTGGAGGACACGATCGTCACGACGCGCGTGCCCAAGCTCGACCTCGTCCCCGCGACGCAGGATCTGTCGGGCTGCGAGATCGAACTGATCGAATATGAGCAGCGCACCCATCGGCTCGAACGGGTGCTGGCCGAAGCGCCTCCGGGCCGCTGGGACATCTGCCTGATCGATTGCCCGCCGTCGCTTGGCCTGTTGACGATCAACGCGATGGTCGCCGCGCAATCCTTGCTCGTCCCGCTACAATGCGAATTTTTCGCGCTCGAAGGGCTGTCGCAACTGCTCCAGACGGTCGAGCGCATCCGCGGCCGCTTCAATCCCGGCCTGTCGATCATGGGCGTCGCGCTCACCATGTATGATCGGCGCAACCGGCTGACCGATCAGGTTGCCGATGATGTGCGCGCCTGCCTCGGCGATCTGGTCTTCACCACCGTCATCCCGCGCAATGTGCGCCTGTCCGAAGCGCCCAGCCACGGCGTCCCGGCCTTGATTTACGACTTCCGCTGTTCAGGATCGGAAGCCTATATGCGGCTCGCGCGCGAATTGATCGCGCGCCTGCCCCGACAGGAGGTTGCCGCTTGAGCGACGAAACGACCGACAAGCCCAAAGTTGTGAAGCGGCCGCACGGCCTGGGGCGCGGCTTGTCCGCGCTGCTCGGCGACGTTGCGCGCGAAGAGCCGGTTGCGCCCGCCGCTTCGCCGTCCAGCAAGGCGGTGCAGAACATTGAAGTGTCGCTCATTCAGCCGCATCCTGAACAGCCGCGTCGCCATTTCGACGAAGGCGCGTTGCAGGAGCTGGCCGACAGCATCGCCAAGCGCGGCGTGATCCAGCCGATCATTGTCCGCCCGCATGGCGGCGGCTTTCAGATCGTCGCGGGCGAACGTCGCTGGCGCGCGGCGCAAAGGGCGCAGCTCCACCGCATCCCCGCCATCGTCCGCGATTTTGACGAGCAGGAAACGCTCGAAATCGCGCTGATCGAAAATATCCAGCGCGAGGATCTCAACCCGATCGAAGAGGCCGAAGCCTATCGCAAACTGATCGGCGACTTTCAGCATACGCAGGACGCCCTGGGCCGCATCGTCGGCAAATCGCGCAGCCACATCGCCAACCTCATGCGCCTGCTCGACCTGCCCGCTTCGGTGCAGCAGCAGGTGATGGAGCAGAAGATCAGCATGGGCCATGCCCGCGCGCTGATCGGTGTGCCTGATTGCGAAACGCTGGCGCGGCGGGTGGAAGAAAAGGGCTTGTCGGTCCGCGATACCGAACAACTGGTCCGCCGCATGAAGACCGGCGACGACACGCCCGCCGCGCGTCGCACCGGTGCCGCCGCCGAACCAGACGCGGACATCGCCTCGCTGGAACAGCATCTGGCCGACATATTGGGCTTAAAGGTCGATATCCAGCACGAAGGCAATGGCGGCGGCACGCTGACCCTGCGCTATTCGACCCTCGATCAGTTGGACATGCTGTGCCAGCGTCTGTCGGGCGAACGGATTTAAGCAGGCAGGACGCGAAAAACCGGGCCACGCCGCTGGCCTTTTCCCGGCCGTCTCCCTAGCTTGGGGGGATGGCCGACATGCACGCTTCCCCCGCTTCTCCTTCCGTCATTCGTCGCGCGGATTATCGCCCGCCCGACTGGCTGGTGCCCGATATCGCGCTGGATTTCGACCTCGATCCCGCATGCACCCGCGTCCGCGCGACGCTCATGGTCACGCGCAACGGCGGTCATGATCGGCCCCTGCGGCTCGACGGCGATGGCTTGATCCCGCTGGAGGTCCGCATCGACGGCGAACTCGCCACGCCCGATCTATGGCATATGGAAGCAGGCTCCTTGTCCGTGGCGCTGTCCGGTTCGGCGCACAGTGTCGAAACGCTGGTCGAACTGGCCCCGGAAGCCAACAGCAAATTGATGGGCCTCTACGCCAGCGGGGGTCTGCTTTGCACCCAATGCGAGGCGGAGGGCTTTCGCCGCATCACCTTCTTCCCCGATCGCCCGGACATCCTGTCGCGCTATGACGTGACCCTGCGCGCGGACAAGGCGCGCTTTCCCATATTGCTCTCCAACGGCGATCCGGTGGAGCAGGGCGAGGGTGACGCTGGACAACATTGGGCACGATGGGTCGATCCCTTCCCCAAGCCCTGTTATCTGTTCGCGCTGGTCGCCGCAGACCTTGCCTGCAACGTCGACAGCTTCGTGACGATGAGCGGCCGGGAAGTGCAATTGGGCATCTGGGTGCGTGAGGCGGACCTGCCACGCACTGGCCATGCCATGCAGGCGCTCAAAAACTCCATGGCATGGGACGAGCGCGTCTACGGCCGCGAATATGATCTCGATGTGTTCAACATCGTCGCCGTGGCCGATTTCAACTTCGGCGCAATGGAGAATAAAGGCCTCAACATCTTTAATTCACGCTATATTTTGGCCGATCCCGAAACCGCGACGGATATCGATTATGATGGCGTGGAAGGCGTTGTGGCGCATGAATATTTCCACAACTGGTCGGGCAATCGCGTCACCTGCCGCGACTGGTTCCAGCTCAGTCTCAAGGAAGGCTTCACCGTCTTTCGCGACCAGAATTTCTCGGCCGACATGGGCAGCCATGCGGTCAAGCGGATCGAAGATGTGCGCATCTTGCGCGCCGCCCAATTTCAGGAGGACTCTGGCCCGCTCGCGCATCCCGTGCGGCCCGAATCCTATATGGAAATCAGTAACTTCTACACCGCGACCATTTATAATAAGGGCGCGGAGCTGATCCGCATGATTGCCCTGATGCTGGGGCCGGAACGCTTCCGCGCGGGCGCTGATCTTTATTTCGATCGCCATGACGGCCAAGCCGCCACCTGCGAGGATTTCGTCCTGGCGATGGAAGAGGGCGGGGAGATCGACCTCAGCCAATTCCGTCGCTGGTATGAGCAGGCCGGAACCCCGCACGTCCGCGCCACGCTCGACCATGATCCGGTGACCCGGATGGTGAACCTGCATCTGCACCAGTCGCTCGCCCCCACGCCCGACCAGCCGGACAAGGCCCCAATGGCGATCCCACTGCGCGTCGCCCTGTTCGATCCCGCCACCAGCACCCATCATGGCGATGAACTGCTGCTACTCACCGAGCCGCAGCAAAGCTTCACCTTCCCCGACTTCACGACCGCGCCGATCCTGTCGATCAATCGCGGCTTCTCCGCTCCCGTGATCGTCGACACCAACCGCAGCCAAGACGATCTCGCCTTCCTGTCCGCCCATGATGATGATCCATTCGCCCGCTATGAGGCGATGCAACAGTTGATGGTCAACATATTGGTCGGCCGCATCACCGGTCAGCCCATGGACGACGGCCCTGTGATCGCCGCGTTCCGTCAGGTCATCACCGACCCCATGCTTGATCCCGCCTTCGTCGCCGAAGCCATCCGCCTGCCCAGCGAAGCCTATCTCGGCGATCAGATGGCGCAGGTCGATCCTGACGCGGTCCACGCCGCGCGCGAAGCCTTGCAACAGCGGATCGGCGCGGAACTGGAGGTGGACTGGCGCGCGATCCATGCCCGGACCAAGGCCGCCGAATTTTCCATGTCCGCCGCTGCCAAGGGTACGCGCAAGCTACGCAACAGCGCACTTGGCTATCTGGTCGCCTCCGGCGCGATGGACGGCCCCGCAACCGCCTTCGTCCAGTTCGACCACGCTCATAATATGACCGAGCGGCAAGCAGCCCTCGCCATCCTCGCCAACGGTGATAGCGCCGAACGAGTCGCGGCGCTTGATATCTTCTACAACCGCTATGGGGCCGACGCGCTAACGCTCGACAAATGGTTCCAGACCCAGGCCTTTGCGGTCCATCCCGATACGGTCGATCTGGTCGAGGAACTGGGACGGCACAAGGACTTCACCCTCGCCAATCCCAACCGCGTCCGCGCGCTCTATGGCGCGTTCACCGGCAACCAATGGGCGTTCCACCACAAATCGGGCAAGGGCTACAGGTTGGTGGCGGACTGCATCATTGCGCTGGACCGGCTCAATCCGCAGACGGCCGCCCGCCTCGTGCCGCCACTAGGCCGCTGGAAGCGCTTCGATGCAGCGCGCGGCGCGCTCATGCGGGGCGAACTCGAACGCATATTGGCGCAGCCCGGCCTGTCCAAGGACGTGACCGAGCAGGCCGGGAAAAGTCTGGAATAGAGGAGAGTGCCCCCGTTCGCGCGACGCGAACGGGGCGGCCATCAGTCCTTCATCGCCGCGACCCAGGCTGCGACGTCGCCAGCCACTTTGTTCGCTGCCAGGTTGAGTGGCGTTCCGACCGTCATCGACGTAATCTTCGCGCCCACTGGCTGGCTGGCAGTAAAGCGTTGCCGGGCCAAGGCGACCCCATTGGGCGTGGTCAGCACGGCGTCATAGGTCACCACCGCATTATTCCCCGGCGCATCCAGCCCAAAGGCAATCAACTCGCCCGACAGCCGCTGCCCACCATCACCCGAAAACTGTCCCGAATCGAGCACCACCCGGTCGGTGGTCGCCGAAATCGTCTCGGCCAACAAGCGCCGGAACAGATGGCGCGGCGTATCGGCCCATTGCACATCGGTCACATAGGCGACCGACGTCGGGCTGGTCTGCACCGGGATACGTATCGTATCCAGCATCTTGGGCGCGTCGGGATCGGACACGATCAATGTGCGCCCAGCGCCCGCACGCTGCGCCGTGCCAGCCGGCACCTTCTGCACTGCATCCAGCGTCAGCAACCGCTCAGGCACCTTCCCGCCGATCGAGACGCAGCCCGACAACAGGACGGCGGTGGTCAGCGCCGCAAGGGCACCGGTGGGTTTGGCATGGAACATGGTCCGCATCTCTCTCATCATGGCTTATAGTCCGGCAGCTTGGGCGATCCGACCAGCGAACCCGCACCCTGCTGGTCCAGTTTCTCGGCAACGCCCCGGAAGGCGCGCGACATTTCGCGCAGGTCGCGCACCAGCTGGTTCACTTCCGGCATGGTCTGGGTGCTGAACGCCTCCACGCCCGGCCGCGCCGCGCCGATGGTCTTGTCCAGCGTGTCGATGCTGCGCGTCGCCGACTGCACGCTCTTGCGCAGGTCGGCCATCAGCGGCTTGCCTTCCTCGTTCAGCATCGCGTCGGTCGTCGCGGCCAGCTTGCCGATCTGTTCGACGGCAACGCCGGTGCGCTGCACTGCGATACGCGCTTCGGCCAGGGTCGCGGCGATCTCAGGACTACGGTCGGCCAAGGCGCCAGACACCCGCTCGACATTGGCCAATATGCCCGCGATCGACTGTTGATTCTTGTCGCTCAGCACTTCGGTCAGCCGCTCGGTCAGCGTCGACAGCCGCTCCAGCAATTGCGGCGCGCTGTTGAGCAATTCGCCCAGTGCGCCCGGCTTGGTCGGGATGACGGGCACGCCATCGGGGCATACCGCCTGGGGATTTTCTGCCGGACAGATAATCGGCGGCGCGCCCTTGACCGCACCATCCAGCACTACTTCGCTCACCCCGGTAAAGCCGACGCCCGCAATGCTGGCGGTCGTGCCCTGCAGTACGGGCGTCCCGTCCTTCACCGTAATGCGCACCCGCACGAAGCTTGGATCGCGCTTCCACAGGTCGATCGATTCCACCTGACCGGAGGGAACGCCCGCATAGTTGACGCTCGAACCCTTGGCCAAGCCGCTGACCGACTGTTTGAAGAAGATGTCATATTGCTTGTTCTGCCCGTCGGAAATGCGGGAGAACCAGAAGGCCGCGATAATGATCGCCGCCAGCAGCAGCAGCGTGACCGTGCCCACCAGCACATGGTTGGAGCGGGTTTCCATATCCTATTGCCTTCCGTCCGGCGGGGTCTGAGCCGCCTTGTTCTTTTCCCGCGATACTGCCGCCGTCGCCGCACGGCCACGCGGGCCATTGAAATATTCCTGGATCCACGGATGGTCGAGCGCCAGCAGTTCATCGATCGTGCCGACCGCGATCACCTTCTTATCCGCCAGCACCGCCACCCGATCACAGATCGAATAGAGCGTATCGAGATCATGGGTGATGAGGAAGACGGTAAGACCCAAAGTCTCCTGCAATTTGCGGGTCTGCTCGTCGAACGCCGCCGCGCCGATCGGATCAAGGCCAGCGGTCGGCTCATCGAGGAACAGCAGGTCCGGGTCCAGCGCCAGCGCGCGGGCCAGGCCAGCGCGCTTCTTCATGCCGCCCGACAATTCCGACGGATATTTCGGCCCCGCCTCGGCGGGCAGGCCGGTCATGCGGATCTTGTAGGCCGCAATCTCGTCACGCAATTGCGCCCCGATATTGGGATAATATTCGCGGATCGGCACTTCGATATTTTCCGCCACGGTCAGCGTCGAAAACAGCGCACCGCCCTGGAACAACACGCCCCACCGCTTGCGGATCGCCAGCGCATCATCGTCCAGCCGCCCGACCATCGATTCGCCAAAGACATGGATTTCGCCCTCGTTCGGCGTCTGAAGGCCGATGATCGCGCGCATCAGCACCGACTTGCCGGTGCCCGATCCGCCGACCACGCCCAATATCTCGCCCTTGCGCACATCAAGGTCGAGGCCATCATGGATGACCTGGTCGCCAAAGGCATTACGAATGCCGCGCACCGAAATGGCGATGTCGGACTGTTCGACCGCTTGGGCGAGCCGCTGCTCTTCGGCCTGGCGCTGTTCGTCTTCGGTCATCAGTTCCACCCTACCCAGGTGAAGAACACCGCGAAGAAAGCATCGATGACGATGACGAGGAAGATTGCCTGGACGACGGCGGCGGTGGTGCGCAGCCCCACCTCCTCCGCATTGCCCTTGACCTGCATCCCCTGAAAACAGCCGGAAATGGCGATGATCAGGCCGAACACGGGTGCCTTGATCAGCCCGACCCACAGGTCGGTGATCGGCACGACTTCGCGCAACCGCTGGAAAAAGGTGATGGGCGGAATGTCGAGCGCGATCGCGCACAGGAAAGCGCCACCCAGCACTGACAGGATCGACGCATAAAAGCCAAGCAGCGGCATCATGATGATGACGGCCAGCGTGCGCGGCAGGACGAGCGCTTCCATCGGCGACACGCCGATGGTCCGCATCGCGTCGATTTCCTCGGTCAGCTTCATCGTGCCCAATTGCGCGGCAAAGGCTGAGCCGGAGCGGCCCGCGACCATGATCGCGGTCATCAATACGCCCAACTCACGGAAGGTCAGGCGACCGACCAGGTTGATCGTCAGCATCTCCATGCCGAACTGACGCAACTGCACCGATCCCTGCTGGGCGATGACGATGCCGATCAGGAAGCTCATCAGGCCGATGATGCCCAGCGCGGACACGCCCACGACCTCGAAACGCTGCACCACTGCATTGACGCGGAAGCGGCTGGGGTGGCGGATCAGGCTCCAGGCCGCGACCAGTGTCGCGCCGAAAAAGCCCAGCAGTCCCAACATGGTCGACCCGGCGGTGCTGACCGCCTCGCCGATCTGGCCGACGACGCGGCGCAGGGCCGGAACGCTGTCTGGGTGGATCGAAACCGGATCGTCCAGCGCGCCGACCGTATCGATCAGCCGCTGCGCATCCGGGTGCGCGCCGCTGATCTGACTGCCCAGCCGCTTGGCGGTGCGATGCACCGTCCACGCGCCGATCGTGTCCATATGATCGACGTCGGACAGGTCGATCGTCCCGACCGGACCCTGCACGGCATCCAGCCGGTCGGGCAGGTCATGCAGCGATGCGATCGCCAGCGAACCGGACAGCCGCAGCACGCTGCCGCCGTCGCTTTGTTCTTCGGCCAGTGAAGCGGCTTTATTCATGCGATGGGATTAGTGGTCCAATATCGGTTGCACGGCAAGCCGAAACGGCCCATCCGCAAGTCCGAACGAAGGGCAGCGGCAAAAGTTTCGGATACGGCATGACGCATCGGTTGGCGATTTACGACATGGACCGCACGGTGACGTTCAGCGGCACCTATACCGGCTTCCTCATCCATGTGGCGCGGGCGATGGCCCCGTGGCGGCTGATCCTGCTCCCCTGCGTCGTGCTGCTGATGCTGGCCTATGTCCTCAAGCTGCTGTCGCGCCAGCGTCTCAAGGAACTCAACCAAGCGCTGATGATCGGGTTCCATGTGGAACGCGCCCGGTTGATGCCGCATGTCGAAAGCTATGCCGACAAGGTGCTGGCGACCAACCTGCGCGCCGATGCGGTGGCGCAGATTGCGCGCGACCGCGCCGATGGTTACCGCCTCGTCCTCGCCACCGCCTCCTACCGCCTCTATGTCGAACCGATCGCCCGGCGGTTGGGTTTCGACGCCGTCATTGCGACCGACCATCTCTCGCAGGATCTGCGCTATGTCCGCGCCAAGATTGCCGGCGAAAATTGCTACGACACCGGCAAGTTGCGGATGATCAAGGCCTGGATGGCCGCGCAGGCGATCGACCGGACGCAAACCCACATCCGCGCCTATTCCGACCATGTGTCGGATGCGCCGATGCTGGAATTTGCCGACGTCCCCATCGCCTCCAACCCGCACAAGCCGCTGGCCAAGCTGGCGGCGGTGCGCGGCTGGACGCGGGTCGACTGGAATTAGACATAGACATCGCTTCGTTTCGAGCGAAGTCGAGAAACGCGCGAACCGAACCGATATGTCGGTCTAACGCATCGCCGACCGCGCCAGCGCGTCGCAATCCGCATCGCTGGCGCGCGGCACCTTGTCGCCGCCGATCGCATCGCCGATCATCTTGAGGATGCCCTTGGCCGATCGCGCTTCCTTGGGCACTTGAATATCGGGCGCCTTGATCGTGCCGCGGATCGGCACTGTGCCTTTCAGCCGTAACAGGCTCCCCTGCTTGGGCTGCCCGCTCAGCGTTAGCATCAGCGTCTCGTCCGACAGGCGGATCGTGCCGGTGGCGCGGGTCTGCGCGCGCGACGTGTCGATCAGCACCGGATTGGTCCGCGCGACGCCGCCCTTGACGTCGAACCGCGCAACCATGCAGCGCAGCACCGCCATCTTGTCCTTGTCGAGCGTCAGCCCCTTGCCGACATCCTGCCCCATCAACGCCGCCGTGCGCGCGGGGATCGATCCGTCCTTTGCTACCAGCGCGATCGTGCCCGACGATTGCCCCACCGCCTGGCGGATGGTGCGGCCCGGCCCATTGAGCGCGATGCGCCCGACCAGCCCGCCGTCGATCCGCGTTTCGGGAAAGAAATCGAGCAGCCGCGCCGATCGCAGATCAAGCGCCAGATCGAGTCGCGGCCCGCCGTCACGCTGATCCACTGCCATCCGCCCGCTGAGCACGCCGCGGGTCAGGTCCATCCGCAATGGTTCGACCACCAGCCGACTGCGCTCCAGCGTCAACACGCCCTTGAGCGACCGGAACGGGCTGGACCCCGGCCATAACAGCCGGTCGGCCTGTATCTCCAGCCGCCCATCGGTGCGCGCCATCTTGCGCAGGTCGATCGCGGTGTCGGGGATCAGCCGGTCGCCCAGCCGCGCACGCTTGGCCAATGCCTTGCGTCGGCCTTCATCCGACGACAGGTCGTTGAAATCCAGCTGCGCCGCGCGAATCGCGCCGTCGATCCGGGTACGGCCCTCGCGCTTGCGGACGGTGGCATGGCCCGCAATCGCGGACCGGCCGATCGTGCCTTTGAGCGATTCGATGATCCAGTCCGGCCGCTCGCGCACAACCTGCGCCGTCAGTCGCACGGGCTGGGTGCCGGGCAGGCCCGCCTCGATGATCGCGTCCAGCACCCGCAGGTCGATCGCATGGCCCGTCACCTTGCCGCGCAAATGGCCGATGTCGAGCGGGCCATCCATGGTGCCATCGAACGTCATGCCCACGGCATCGCCTGCAATTTCTGCGCGAAATGGCCAGCGAGTGCTTGGTTTATGACCCAGTATCGGCGCGCCGCTGGCGGTGACCGTGACGGGATAGCCGCGCACATCGCCTTTGCCGGACAGGCGCAGCCCCTTGCCATCGACGGCCAGCGCAGCGTCCATCGACCGCCCGCGCTTGTCATCGCGATAGGCGATGCGGCTGTCGCTGACGGTCAGGCTGCGCAGCGCCGGGCGTCGGCCCTTGCGATCGTCGCCACCGCTCCGCTCGCCGCTCCAGCTTTCGCGCCCATCGGCGGCGCGATAGAAGTTCAGGCGCGCGCGGCGCAGGTCCAGCGTCTCGACCACCGGCCCGCCGGTCAGCAGCGCGAAAACCGAAAAGCCGACCCGCGCCTCGCCGATCCGGGCAAGATCGCCATCGCCCTTCGCCCAATCAGGCTGGGGCACACGCATATCGGTCAGGCGGACGACGGGATGGAAGGACAGGCTGTCCTCGCGCGTCATCGTCCCGATCGTGACGGGCTTGCCGATTCGCGCCGACAATCGTGCCTCGATCCGATCCTTGAACATCCCCCAAGGGAAGGCCGCCAGCAGCAGTGTCGCAACGACCAGCAATGTCACCAGCCCGGCGCCAATGCCTATGGCCCATCGCGCTCCCCGCTTTGCGTTCACCGACACCCCCCAAGTCCCCCATCATTGTGTCGCGCTCAACGCACAACTCGTCTTAGGGTTCAGCCGCGCACCGGCGAGATCAGCGGCTTGTCTGCGAAATGCGCCGTCAGATTGGCGAGCAGCATCTGCGCCATATGCGCCACCGCCTCATGCGTCGCCCCGCCGGTATGCGGGGTCAGCACGACATTGGGCACATCGGCCCAGCGCTTGGGGTCAGTCGGTTCGGGATCATAAACATCGATCGCCGCGCCCCCTAATCGCCCGGATATGAGCGCCGCGATCAGCGCCGCCTCATCCACCAACTGCCCCCGCGCGACATTGACCAGCAATCCCTCCGGCCCCAGCGCATCCATGATATCGGCCGAAATCATACCACGATTGCTCTCATCCGCCCGCGCCGCGACCAACAATATGTCGCTCTCGCGCGCCAGCGCCTCCAGACTGGCGACACGCGGCCAGGGGAGGGCGGGCTTCTCGCGCGGTCCCCACCAACGGACCTGCATCCGCATCGCCTGCGCCCGTTCCGCCACCGCAACGCCGATCGACCCCATGCCGACGATACCGAGCTTCGCCCCGCCCATCGACCGGGTCCGCGTCTTGGCCGCCATCGTCCATTGGCCGCTCCGCACATGCCGGTCGCCGCCCACGATCCAGCGCCGCTGCGCGATCATCAGGCCGATCGCATGGTCGGCGACATCCTGCGCATTGACATCACCGGCATGAGTCACTGCAATGCTGCGCTCGCGCGCCAGCGCCAGGTCCACCCCGTCATAGCCGACAGTGAAGCAGGCGATCAGCGACAGGCGCGGCATCGCGTCGACCAGCGCCCGCTCCAGCACGAACTCGCCCGCCCAGATCACCGCATCCACCCGCGCCAACGCCGCGGCGTCGGGTTCTTCCCACAGCGCCATGACGTCATACTCCTGCGCTAGCAGCGGCACGACCGGGGCCAGCAAAGCCTGACCCACCAAGAGAACCGGTCGCGTCATCGCCTTATCCAATCGCCCGCAGCGCTTGCGCAAAGTCCGCGATCAGATCGTCGGCATCCTCGCAGCCGATCGAGATACGCACCATATTGTCGCCAATCCCCAACGCCGCCTTGCGCGCGGCCGGCACCGACAAATGCGTCATCGCGGCGGGATGGCTCGCCAGCGTCTCGGTCCCGCCCAGGCTGACCGCCAGCTTGGCGATCTTGAGCGCATCGAGAAAGGCGAACGCCTCCGCCTCGCCACCCTTCAGATAGAGCGAGAAGGTCGATCCTGCCCCGGTGCAATGCCGCTCATAAATGTCGCGCTGCCGTTCGGTTTCGGGGAAGCCCAGATAGACGATCTTCTCCACCTGCGGCTGCTCGCGCAGCCAAGCGCACACCCTCGCCGCATTCTCGCCCGCCCGGCTCATCCGCAATTCCAGCGTCTCCAGACTGCGCATCAGCATCCACGCCGAATGCGGGTCCAAAATCGTGCCGATCGTATTGCGCATCAACCGGATCGTGGTGATCAGCGCGCTGGACCCCAGCACCCCGCCCGCGACCAGATCACTATGCCCGCCTGCATATTTGGTCAGGCTATAGATCACCAGATCCGCGCCATGGGCCAGCGGCTTCAACCATAATGGCCCCAAAAATGTATTGTCGATCGCGATCGGCGGCACATGGTCTTCGCCCGCAAAGGCCAAGTCGCGCCGCGCAACCACTGCTTCGATATCGACCAGCACATTGGTCGGATTGGCCGGGCTTTCCAGATAGATCATCGCCACGCGACCCAGCCCCTTGGCCTTCTCGATCACCGCGCCAATCTCGTCGGCGCTCGCGCCAGCGGGGAAATCGAGCCACTGCACCCCGAACTTGCCCAATATCCGCCCGATCAGCGACTCCGTTGCGGCATAGAGCGGCGCGCTATGGACGATCACGTCACCCGGCTGCACCATCGCCAGCAAGGTGGTGGCGATCGCCGACATGCCGCTGGAAAAGAGCAACGCATCCTCGGCCTCTTCCCATACTGACAGCCGATCCTCGGCAATCTCCTGATTAGGACCGTTGAAGCGCGAATAAACGAGGCCTTCCGATCCGCCCGGTCTGATGCCCGTCACCCCCTCGAAATGCCGCTTGCCCGCCGCCGCGCTCTCGAACGCGAAGGTTGAGGTCAGGAAGATTGGCGGCTTCAACGATCCTTCGGACAGGGTCGGGTCATAGCCATGCCCCATCATCAGCGTCGCGGGCTTCAGCTTGCGCCCGTCAATCTCCATGATCGGCGGCTTGGGACGGCGGCGGTTGGATTCGACACCCGTCAGATCGGCTTCACTTTCGCCAGACATATCGTTGATCTCCTGCATGATGCGGCATCTATTGCGCCGCTCTTGATGGCGCGATGGTAACGCAGGGACAGGTCGGACGGCCAGAGGGGAGAGACATAAAATTTTACCGACGTGGACTTAAATTACGCGACCGCGCCGTGCAGATTATTGCCAAATATCCATGCGCGGGACCACGGAGCGCGCGAACGGTGAGCTTTTCCCTCCGCGTCTCCGCGCGAACCCTTCTTCCCGCCCCATGTCGTGACAGGCCTGGGTCGGCTCCCTACATCCACCCCATGGATGCTCTCCCCCCCGTGCTGGAAGACTGGTTCGCCGCCCGCGATTGGGCACCACGTTCGCACCAGCGCGCGATGCTCGCTGCCGCGCGCCGGGGTGATCATGCGCTGCTCGTCGCCCCGACCGGCGCGGGCAAGACGCTGGCAGGCTTCCTGCCGACGCTCGCCGACCTCATCGATCATCCGACCGACCGGCTCCACACCCTCTATGTCTCGCCGCTCAAAGCGCTGGCGGTAGACGTCCGCCGCAATCTCCTGACCCCGATTGAGGAGATGGCGCTCCCCATCCGCGTCGAAACCCGCACCGGCGACACGCCCTCGGACCGCAAGGCGCGCCAGCGCGTCAAGCCGCCCCACATCCTCCTCACCACGCCCGAATCGCTCTCGCTGCTGCTCAGCTATCCCGATGCCGCGCTGATGTTCGCCGACCTGCAAACCGTCATCGTCGATGAAGTCCACGCCTTCGCCACGCAGAAGCGCGGCGATCTGCTCAGCCTGTCGATGGCGAGGCTTCAGACGATCAATCCCGCCCTGCGCCGCGTCGCCCTGTCCGCCACCGTGGCGGACGTCGATGCCTATCGCGCCTGGCTCGCGCCCGATGGCGATATCGACAGGGTCGCGGCGGTTTTGGGGGAGGCAGGCGCGGAGCCGAACGTCACCATCCTCATCCCCGAAGGTCGCGTCCCCTGGTCGGGTCACTCAGGCAAATATGCCGCGCATCAGGTGATGGCCGAAATCGCCGCGCATCAAACCACGCTCGTCTTCTGCAACACGCGCGGCCTCGCCGAACTCATCTTTCAGGAGCTTTGGTCAGCGAACGACGCCAACCTGCCGATCGCCATCCACCATGGTAGCTTGTCGATCGAAGCCCGCCGCAAGGTCGAAAGCGCGATGGCCGATGGCAAACTCCGCGCTTTGGTCGCCACCGCCTCGCTCGACCTTGGCGTCGATTGGGGCAATGTCGATTGCGTCATCCAGATGGGCGCACCCAAGGGCTCGTCGCGCCTGCTCCAGCGGATCGGCCGCGCCAATCATCGGCTCGATCAGGCGAGCGAGGCGATCCTCATCCCCGGCAACCGCTTCGAATATCTCGAAGCCCGCGCCGCCCTCGATGCGGTGGAGGCGGGCGAGCGCGACGCCGATGATTTCCGCGTCGGCAGCCTCGATGTCCTTGCCCAACATATCATGGGCCTCGCCTGCGCCGGTCCCTTCCACGAAGCCGCGATGCTCGCCGAAATCCAGTCCGCCACCCCCTATAGCGCGCTGACGCCTGACGCCTTCGCCTCCGTCCTCCATTTCATCGAAGGCGGCGGCTATGCCCTGCGCGCCTATGACCGGTTCAAACGGCTGGCCCAGGATGCCGACGGCACATGGCGCGTCGCTCACCCGCGCTTCATTCAGCAGCATCGCCTCAACGCCGGGATCATCGTCGATCAGCCCGCGCTCGCCGTCCGCTTCGCCAATGGCCGCAAGCTCGGCACGGTGGAGGAGGGCTTTGCCGCGCAGCTGGCCCCCGGCGACAGCTTCTTCTTCTCCGGCATGGCGCTCGAAGTGGTCAAGATGGACACCACCGATCTGGTCGTCCGCGCGACCTCCAAACAGGCGCGCATCCCCAGTTGGGGCGGCAGCCGCATGGCCATGTCCACGCGCCTCGCCGACCGCGTCCGCGCCTTCCTCGCCAGCCCCGACCAATGGCATCGCTTCCCGCCCGACGTGCGCGAATGGCTGGACATGCAGAAACTCCGTTCCGTCCTGCCGCAACCGGGCCAACTGCTCATCGAAACCTTCCCGCACGAAGGCCGTCACTATCTGGTCTGCTACAGTTTCGAAGGCTGGAACGCGCATCAATCGCTCGGCATGTTGCTCACCCGCCGGATGGAGAGCCAGGGCCTTATGCCCTTGGGTTTCGTCGCCAACGACTACGCGCTCGCCGTCTACGGCCTGAAACCCGTCACCGACCCGCAAAGCCTTTTCTCCGCCGACATACTCGACCATGAATTTGTCGATTGGGTCGAACAATCGAGCCTGCTTAAACGCGCCTTCCGCGACGTCGCGGTCATCTCCGGCCTGATCGAGCGCCAGCATCCCGGCAAGCGCAAGACCGGGCGGCAGGTCACTTTCTCCACCGACCTCATCTACGACGTGCTGCGCAAATATCAGCCTGACCATCTGCTGATCAAGGCCGCCTGGGCCGACGCCCGCGCGCGTATGACCGATGTCGGGCGGCTGGGTGACCTGATCGACCGGGCGGCGACGACTATGCTGCATGTCACGCTCGACCGGGTCAGCCCGCTTGCCGTGCCGGTCCTCATCCTCATCGGCCGCGAGCAGGTCGCGCAAAGCGCTGCCGAGGATGCGTTGCTGATCGAAGCCGAAGCACTGGTGACGTTGGCGATGCGCGCCGATTGAGCATTGCTGCGGCAATGATCGAAATTCCCACTATCTGAAAGCTAGATAAGCCGTTTCTCTTGCGGACTTTACGGGTCCATCCATCGTTTCCCAGTCCGAGGGGTGTCGATCGTCACGATCGACAAAACAACAGAGGAACCTGATCATGTCGAATTCACCGATTTCGGCCGCGCCGCTGCGCGGCCTGACCCTGGCTGCCGTCAGCCTGTCCGCGCTTGTCGGCGCACAGGCCTCGGCCCAGACCAACACGCAGGTCGCCCCGCGCATGGCCACCGTCACCTTGCCCGCCGATGCCGGGCAGACCATGACCGTCCCCGCCGAAGCTGCGCCCGCGACCGTCCCCAACATGACGCGCGACAATGGCGCGCCGATCGGGGCTAACCGCAACAGCAAGACCGCAGGCGACCTTGGCCCGGTACTGCTTGAAGACACCACGCTGATTGAAAAGCTTGCTCGCTTCGACCGCGAACGCATCCCAGAGCGCGTCGTCCACGCGCGCGGCACTGGCGCGCATGGCGTCTTCCGCGCCACCGCCGACATGAGCGACCTGACCCGCGCCTCGCTGTTCACGTCGGGTAAGGAAACCCCGGTCTTCGTGCGCTTCTCCAGCGTCATCCACCCATCGGGCAGCCCTGAAGGCCTGCGCGACCCGCGCGGCTTTGCCACCAAATTCTACACGGATCAGGGCAATTGGGATCTGGTCGGCAACAACCTGCCGATCTTCTTCATCCGCGACGCCATGCAATTCCCTGACATGGTGCATAGCCTCAAGCCCTCGCCGGTCACCAACAAGCAAGACCCCAACCGCTATTTCGATTTCTTCTCGAACACGCCTGAATCCACCAATATGCTGACCCAGCTCTATTCGAACCTGGGCACGCCTTCCTCCTACCGCACCATGGACGGCAATGGCGTCCACGCCTTCAAGCTGGTGAACGCGCAGGGCAAGGTGACTTTCGCCAAGTTCCGCTGGATCAGCCGCCAGGGCGTCAAGAATCTTACCGGCAAGGATGCAGGCGCGGCCCAGTTCAACTTCCTGACCGACGATCTCTATCGCGAAGTCGGCAAGGGCAATTTCCCGACCTGGGATCTGATGGTGCAGACCATGACCCCCGAACAATTTGCGGGTCTCGACTATAATCCGTTTGACGATACCAAGGAATGGCTCGACGTACCCTTCCGCAAGATCGGCGAGATGACGCTCAACAAGATGCCGGCCAATTATTTCGAATTCACCGAGCAGTCGGCCTTTGCGCCGTCCAACATGGTGCCCGGCATCGAAGCCTCGCCCGACCGGATGCTCCAGGGCCGCCTGTTCAGCTATGCCGACACGCAGCGCTATCGCGTCGGCGCGAACGTCCTGCAACTGCCGGTCAACAAGCCGCTGGCCCCGGTGGTCAATAATTCGCAGGATGGCGTGATGGACGCGACCGGCTCGACCTCCAACGTCAATTATTTCCCGGCGATGGTGCAGAAGCAGGCTGCGGCCGAATTTGGCCAGTCGACCTATGCGATCAATGCGACGGTCGACACCAAACCGATCGAAAAGACCAATAATTTCGCACAGGCAGGCATCTTCTACCGCGCGCTGTCGGCCAAGGACAAGGCCGACCTGATCGCGAACCTCGCGGGCGATTTGGGCCAGGTCACCTCCGACCGCACCCGCACGATGATGGTCAGCTATTTCTACCAGGCGGACAAGGATTACGGCACCCGCATCGCCAAGGCGGTGAACGTGCCCATGGCGGAAGTGACCAAGGCGGTCTCCGAATATGAAGCCGCCTATCCGCAACAACGCCTGACCGTGCGTTAAGGCACGGCACAAACACCGTTCGCCCTGAGCTTGTCGAAGGGCCCTTCCTTCTTTCCCTATGTAAAGAAGGGAGGGGCTTCGACAGGCTCAGCCCGAACGGATCATTTACACAATAAGGCTGACTAGCGATGCTCTCCCTCCTCCTGGCCACAGCGCTGGCCGCCGCAACGCCCGCGCCCGACGCACTCCCCACCCCCGAACGCCGCCAGCAACTCCTGTTCGACGCCGCCCGACTCGGCCGTACCGACATGATCACGCCGCTCGTCAAGGCAGGCGTCGACCTTAACGCAACCGACGCCCGCGGCTTCACCCCGCTCATCCTCGCGGCCTATAATGGTCAGGCGGAAACGCTCGACGCGCTGATCGCCGCCGGTGCGGACCCCTGCAAGCCCGACGAATCGCAGGGCAATACCGCGCAAATGGGCGTCGCCTTCAAGGGCAATGACGCGATCGCCGCGCGGCTTCTGACCGCAGGCTGCGACGTCAACGCCCGCAACAAGGCGGGGCAAACCGCGCTGATGATGGCGGCGCTCTTTGGCCGCAGCGCCCAGGTCGCCATGCTGGTGAAAGCCGGTGCCGACCCAGCGCTCGCTGATGCCTCCGGCCGCACCGCCAAGGCCGTCGCCCAGGGCCAGGGCAATGACGCGATGGTCAAACAGCTCGACGCCAAGCCATAACCACCATTTGGCGGGAATAGCGTACAAAGCCTGTTCCACGTGAAACGGAAGATGGCGCTATTTCAGCATCTTCCGATCAGCCAAAGCGGACATAGGGCGACACTAGGCGGGGCGGCGAACCACCCCCGTCCAACGTCATTTTCGCAAACCAATGTCCGCTTCGCTGTCCGCTTTAGACGTCCAGATTGGCGACGTTCAGCGCATTATCCTGAATGAACTCGCGCCGCGGCTCGACGACTTCGCCCATCAAGCGGCTGAAAATCTCGTCGGCAATATCCGCCTGCTCGACCTCGACCCGCAGCATCGACCGGTTGTCGGGGTCCAGCGTGGTTTCCCACAGCTGCTCGGCATTCATCTCGCCCAGCCCCTTGTAGCGCTGGATCGCCAGCCCCTTGCGCCCTGCCGCCAAAATCGCTTCCAGCAATTCGCTCGGCCGCGTCACCAGCGTCATACCCTTGGCAGGGGCGGCAGGCAGGTCATCGTCGCCCGCTTCTTCGGCGGCCATCGCCGCCTTGGCGGTGACCAGCCGGGCCGGGGTCAGATAGCTTTGCGATTCTTCGCTCGCCAATGTGTGTAACTTGCGCGCCTCGGCCGACCCGACGAAACCATGTTCGATGACATGATGGTCGGTCACGCCGCGCCACAGCCGTTCGAAATGGAAACCGCCTTCTTCGGCGATCCGGCCGGTCCATTTGCCCTCGGCATCCTGCGCGCCCATCCAGGCGACCGCCGCGTCCAGGCGGGTTGCCTGCTCGTCCTGCGACAATTCGGGGTCGAGCGCCCCGGTCAGGCTCAGCGCTTCGATGATCGTCGGGTCATAGCGGCGGGGAACATAGCGCATCACCGCGCGCATCCGTCGGGCATGATCGACCAGGCTCTTGAGGTCATTGCCGGTCCGCGTCCCGGCCGGTCCCTCCAGCACCATCGATTCGACACCATTATCGACCAGATATTGCTCCAGCGCGGTATCGTTCTTCAGATAGAGTTCGCTGCGGCCGCGCGTCGCCTTATACAGCGGCGGCTGGGCGATATAGAGGTGTCCGCCCTCGATGATCTGCGGCATCTGGCGATAGAAGAAGGTCAAAAGCAGCGTGCGGATATGCGCGCCATCGACGTCCGCGTCGGTCATGATGACGATCTTGTGGTAGCGCAGCTTTTCCAGGTTGAAATCGTCGCGAATGCCCGTGCCCATCGCCTGGATGAGCGTGCCGACTTCCTTGGACGACAGCATCTTGTCGAAGCGCGCGCGCTCGACGTTCAGGATCTTGCCCTTCAACGGCAGGATCGCCTGATTATGCCGGTTGCGGCCTTGCTTTGCCGAACCGCCTGCCGAATCACCCTCGACCAGGAACAGTTCGGACTTGGCCGGATCGCGCTCCTGGCAGTCGGCCAGCTTGCCGGGCAGGCTGGCAATATCCAGCACGCCCTTGCGCCGGGTCAGCTCGCGCGCCTTCTTGGCCGCTTCGCGCGCGGCGGCGGCGTCGATCACCTTCTGGATGATCATCTTGCCGTGCGCCGGATTTTCTTCCAGCCACTCGGCCATCTTGTCGGCCATCAGGCTTTCGAGCGGCTGGCGCACTTCGGAGGAGACCAGCTTGTCCTTGGTCTGCGACGAGAATTTGGGATCGGGCAATTTGACCGAGACGATCGCGGTCAGACCTTCGCGCATATCCTCGCCCGTCAGGCTCACCTTCTCCTTCTTCAACATGCCCGATTTTTCGGCATAATTGTTGAGGGTGCGGGTCAGCGCCGCGCGGAACGCCGCCAAATGGGTGCCGCCGTCGCGCTGCGGGATATTATTGGTGAAGCACAGCACATTTTCATAATAGCTGTCGTTCCACTCCAGCGCGACTTCGATGGTCACATTGTCGCGCGTGCCCGAAATGGCGATCGGCTCCGGCATCATCGCCGATTTGTTGCGATCGAGATAGCTGACGAAGGCCGCGATGCCGCCCTCATAGTATAGTTCGACTGTCTTGCTTTCCTCATGCCGCGCGTCGGTCAGGAACAGGCGCACGCCGCTGTTGAGGAAAGCCAGCTCGCGATAGCGATGCTCCAGCTTGTCGAAATCATAGTCGGTGACATTCTTGAACGTGTCGGTCGAGAACATGAAGGTGACCTTCGTGCCCTTCTGCCCCGGTGCGGCCGGACCCAGCACCTTGAGCGGTGCCTCAGCATCGCCATGGCGGAACCGCATCCAATGTTCCTGCCCGTCGCGCCAGATGTTCAGCTCCAGCCAGTCGGACAGCGCATTCACCACGGACACGCCCACGCCATGCAGGCCGCCCGATACCTTATAGGCGTTGTCGTCCGACGTATTCTCGAACTTACCCCCGGCGTGCAGCTGGGTCATGATGACCTCGGCCGCCGACACGCCTTCTTCGGTATGGATGCCGGTCGGGATGCCGCGGCCATTGTCCATGACGCTGACCGAGCCATCGGGGTTCAGCGTGATGTCGATCCGGTCGCAATGCCCGGCCAGCGCTTCGTCGATCGCATTGTCGCTGACCTCGAACACCATATGGTGCAGGCCGCTGCCATCATCGGTATCGCCGATATACATACCGGGCCGCTTGCGGACCGCGTCCAGACCTTTGAGCACCTTGATGCTGTCGGCGCCATATTCGTTGCTGTTCGGGGAGTTTACGGGTTCTTCGCTCATAGCCCAGCCTATAGGGAAAGGCGGGCTGAAACTAAAGCGAAACATGGGCCCTTCCCCCCACCAGCCTGCCGGTCTATCCCGTCTCCATGGTCCGAACCCTTGCCCTCCTCCTGATGCTCGCCGCCTGCTCCGACAGCCGCGAGGTGCTGGACGAATTGCCCAACAGTTCACTTGCCGACGCACCGCGCTCGGAGGTCTCCGAAACCCGCATGGATACGCCATCCGCCCGGCCCGTGACGATCGGCGAAGACGGACCTCGGCTCGATGCCTGCGGTGGCCTGGGCCAGGTGAGCCGCAGCGGGGCAGGGGGGCTTCCCCTGCTCGCCGCACCATTCGCCGATGCCAAGGTGGTCGCACAACTGCCCGAAGGCCAGCGCGCCTATATCTGCACCCGCAGCCTCGACCAGAAATGGCTGGGCGTCGTCGTGCAGCCCGCCGCGCCCGCCGACAGTGCCCCCGCTGCGCCTGATTGCGGCGTGTCGTCGCCCGTAGACCGCAAACAACCCTATGCCGGCCCCTGCGTCAGCGGCTGGCTCGCCAGCCCCTATATGCGACTGATTGGCGGGTAAAAACCGCGGCTTCACCAACCTCCGTTCGCTTCGAGCGAAGTCGAGAAGCGCTGCGCACCGCTTTTCGTTTCACTCGATACCGGTAAACACCAGCTTTTGCACCCGCCGCCCGGTATTCACCTCGGTCGTATAGATATTGCCTTCGCTATCCGTATCGATGCTGTGCAGCCAGGTGAACTGCCCCGCCTGACGCCCAACACGCCCAATCGCGCCCAGCACGTCATGCGTCTTGCGCAGCAAAATCCACACCCGCCCGTTCATCATGTCGGCGACATAGAGATAGGTCTGCTCCGGGTCGGGCGAGAAGGCGATGTCGGTCACGGTATGCGTGCCTCCGGTTTCGGGGGCGATGGCGAGATCGCGGACGAAAGTCAGCGACCCGTCCTTGCCGCGCTTGAACAATTGCGCCCGGTTGTTGTTGCGGTCGCACACATAGACATGCCCATCCTTCGTCGGCACCACGCAATGCACGATGTCGCCAAAGATGTCGGACTTGGGATTGTCCACCTTGCTGGGGTCGACCGCATGGCTCTGGTCGAACGTGCCTTGACGGGTCGGCGCGATCGGCGGCTTGCCATAGGCGCCCCAGCGCCCCTTATAGCCATTGGTCTTCGCATCGAAGCCGATCACCCGGCGGTTCACATAGCCGTCCGACACCAGCACCATGCCATCGACCTGATGCACGTCGGACGGATTGCCCAGTCGGTCGGTCGCATCATTGCCCTTGGTCTCGCCCCGCTTGCCAAAGGCGCGCAGAAATGTGCCGTCCGCGCTGTAGTTCAGCACGACATGATCGTCCTTGCCATTGCCGCCGAACCAGACCGTATTGGCCTGATCGACGAATATGCCATGCAGGCTGGCAGGCCACTGGCTGACCCCATCAATCGTCGGCGCGCTCGCCGCGCCACCCCAGCCGCCCATATAGGTGCCATCCTTGCCGAAACGCACCACCGGCGGCGCAGGCTTGCAGCAGACCGCGATCGGCGGCGTCTGCGCCAATCCCGTGTCCGTGCCGGTCAGCGAATGGGGCCGATGCACGACCCAGACCGAATCGTCTGGCCCTACCGCCACGCCGCTTACCTGCCCCAGCAACAGGTCGCCCGGCATCGTCGGCCAGGCGGCATCCACCTTGAAACGCGGCATCTTAGTGCCAGCCGGTGCAATCTGCTCGAACGCCAGCGGCGACAGGGCAGGCGGGGAGGGCGCGGCCGCGCTCAGCATCAAAAGAAGGGCGCAGGCAAGGACGGGGCGCATGGGGTCAGGCTCCTGGGATCAACGGGTTGGCGGGATCATGCCCATCTGATCCGACAGGTCAACGGCGCAGGCAGGTTCGCAGCAACTGGCCTTTCCCATCAGGGTCATTGCGCGGTAAATGGCATGGCATTGCTCCCCAAATGGAACGCTAGGCCATGTCCACTTCGCATCTTCGCCCGCCCTCGCTGCTGCGCCTGCTCGGCGCATGGCGCGCGCTCGATAGCGCCCAGCCTGCCTATCGCCAGCTGGCACAGGCCTTGCGGATGCTGGTGCTGGACGGCCGGATCGGCCTCAACGTCCGTTTGCCCGGTGAGCGGGAACTGGCCGCTGCGCTGGGCCTCAGCCGCACCACCATCGCCGCCGCCTTCGATCGGCTGCGTGACGAGGGCTATCTCGAAAGTCGCCAGGGGTCAGGCAGCGTCACGCGCCTGCCGCCCGGCGACACGCCCGCACCACCTGTTGACGACGGCATCGCCAGCGGCGGCAACCTCCTGAACTGGACCCATGCCGCGCTCCCCGCCGCGCCCGGCGTCGCGCGCGCCTATGCCGCCGCGCTCGACGCGCTGCCTGCGCATCTGGGCGACCTTGGCTATGATCCGCTCGGCCTTCCCGTGCTGCGGCGCGCGATCGCCGCTGATTATGAACAGCGCGGTTGCCCGACCAGTCCGGACCAGATCATCGTCACCAACGGCGCGCAGCAGGGTTTTTCGCTGCTCCTGCACTGGCTCGCCGGGCCGGGCGACCGCGTCGTCATCGATCATCCGACCTATCATAATGCAATCCAGGCGTTGCAGCGCGCCCATGTCGTGCCGGTGCCCGTGGGCCTGCCGACCCAGGGCTGGGATATCGACGCGATGGACGCCGCCTTCCGCCAGACGGCCCCGCGCTTTGCCTATATCATCGCCGATTTCCACAACCCCACCGGGCGCAGCATGGACCCGGCCACCCGCCGCGCGCTGGTCGCGGTCGCCGCGCGCAGCCACACGCCGCTGGTGATCGACGAGACGATGGCGGCGATGGGCCTCGATTTCACGGCCCCGCCGCCGGTCGCGCTGCATGATCCGTCGGGGCGGCAGGTCATCACCATGGGTTCGGCCAGCAAAATCTATTGGGGCGGCCTGCGCACCGGCTGGATTCGCGCTGACCCGCAGACGATCGCCGCGCTCGCCCGCCTGCGCACGACGACCGACATGGCCAGCCCCGTCCTCGAACAGCTCGCCGTCGCGCATCTGCTGGATGCGGGCGAGGGGCTTGGCACCCGCGCCGCGATGCTGCGCGACCGGCGCGACCATCTGCTCGGCCTGATCGACCGGCATCTGCCCCATTGGCGGGTCGAAGCGCCTGCGGGTGGCCTGTCGCTTTGGGCGCAACTCCCCCGCGCTGAAGCCACCGCACTCGCCGCGCTCGCCGAAAATCTCGGCGTGCGCGTCGCGCCGGGACCGCGCTTCGGCGTCAGCGGCGCGTTCGAACGCTTCCTGCGCCTGCCCTTCACCTTGTCCGAAGAGCAACTCGCCACCGGCGTCGAACGCCTCGCCGAAGCCGACGCCCGCCTCCACGCCCGCCTGCCCAGAAGCCGCGATTCGCTCGCGCTCGCGCTGGAAGCGGACCGATTGATCTGAGGGGGTAATGAGTAGATGCCCCTTCTCCCCGGCGGGGAGAAGGATACGCAGCCTTGGTGCCGCAGGCACTTAGGCGAAGTTGGATGAGGGGGCTCGACGCTGCCGCTTGTCTGCCAACAAAAAGGCCGCGCAGGTCACCCCGCGCGGCCTCTTGCTTAGCTCTAGCTCAAAAGCCTCAGCCTGCCTTCGCCGCCTGATAGCGGGCGATGGCTTCCAGCGTGATCTGCTTGGCATCTTCCGCGCCGCCCCAGGTGCCGATGCGGACCCACTTGGTCTTTTCCAAGTCCTTATAGTGGGTGAAAAAATGCTCGATCTGCTCCATCACGATGCCGGGCAGGTCGTCCTTCTCGCTGATGTCGGCATAATAAGGGAAGGTCTTGTTGTCGGGCACGCACACCAGCTTCTCGTCGCCGCCGGCCTCGTCTTCCAGGTTCAACACCGCGATCGGGCGCGCGCGCACGACCGAACCGGGGACGAAGGGCGAGCGCGCGATGACGAGCGCGTCGAGCGGATCGCCATCGGGCGACAGTGTGTGCGGCACGAAGCCATAATTGGCAGGGTAGCGCATCGGCGTATGCAAAATGCGGTCCACGAACAGCGCGCCCGACGCCTTGTCGAATTCATATTTCACCGGCTCGCCGCCAACCGGCACTTCGATGATGACGTTCAGGCTGTTTGGCGGATCGTCGCCCACCGGGATCAGTTCGATATTCATGGAAACGCCTTTTGCTACGATGATGCGCTACGGGTGATTATGTTCTCGGCTTGAGCAGTCGGTCGAGACTGCCTTCACCCTCTCCTGTCTTTTCGAGGCGCGGATAGCGCAGCCCGCCCGAATAATCGAGTGACAATGTGCGGTAATATTTATCCTGCTTTAGGATGATCTGGATCGGCTGCTTGGCCTTGATTGCCGCCTTCCACACGTCGCCGGAAAACTCGTCGCCATTGACCGCTACGATCTTGGCACCGACCACCAGCCCGGCCTTGAACGCCGCGCTGTCCCAGATGACGGCGCTGATATCGCCGTCATTCTTGACGATCGCGCCCAGGCCAAAGCTCTGGTCGACCATCTTGTTCGCGCCCTCGGCCGCCTTGGTGATGGCGTTCGGCTCGTCGCCATAGACCAGCTTATAGCCACCCAGGATGAAGCCCCCCTTGGGCGTTTCCTTGGTCGGGCTGTCGACATAGGTGCGGAAGAAACCGGCCCAATCATAAGGCGCGATGCCGTTGAGCGTGTCGATCACCTCCTGGCGATTATAGACGAGCTGGCCCCAGTCGCCCGGCTTCACACCGAAGAACGCCTTGGCGAAATCTTCCAGCCCCTTGGTGCCGCGCGTCGCCTTCGAAATGATCGCGTCGGCCTCCAGCCAGATCATCAGCCCTTCATTATAATAATCCTCCGACCGCTGCCAACTCGCCCAGCCCTTGGGCCGCCGCGCGGAGATGATCGGATCATGCGTGGTATCTTCCATCGGCCGCCACTGCCGACCGACATTGGTATCGAGCTTCGCCGCGATCTGAGCATAGGCGTCCAGCGTTTCCTGCTTGGTGAACATCCCCGACCGGGCACCCAGCACATAGCCCCAAAATTGCGTCTGCCCTTCATAGACCCACAGCAGATTATCCTGCATCGGCGTGCGGAAATCCGGCGTCCACAGCAAATCTGGGCGGCGGAACTTGCCGTCCCAGCTATGGGTGAATTCATGCGGCAACAGGTTGCGGTCCAGCAGCGCCTCGCCCGACTCCCATTTCTTGAAATAGCCCGGCTCGACCTGATTTTCCGAGGAGCGATGATGCTCCAGGCCAATGCCGCCCATTTCGTCGGTCAGCGCCAGCAGGAAATCATAATGGTCGAAATGATAGCTGCCGAACAGCGCGCCCGCTTCATCGACCAGCTTCTTATGCTTGGCCATCTGTTCGGGTTTGTATTCCAGCTCATCGGCATCGTCGGCGACGATGTTGAGCGTCACATTCTTGCCCAGGTCCACCGCCTTGAAATAGCGGCCCGCAAAGACTGGCGAATCCTGCAACGCTTCATAATCGATCGTTTCATAGGCAACGCGGTTGCCGCTCTTGGTGCCGCGCAGCGCGGTCGCCGCCTGCCAGCCCGCCGGATAGGTGACGGTCGCCTGCACCGGGATCTGCCGGGTATAATAGCCCGCCGGGTAGAGCGCGACGCTTTCCCACTGAATGTTCAGCATCTTGGGCGTGATGACGACGCGGCCCTGATTGGGCTGGGTTGCCGACAGGAACTGGAATTGCGCCACCACTTCGCGCGCGCCTTGCGGCACGTTGATGATGAAGCCGAAGACGTTGAGCGGATCGCGCTTCCACGGCACCGGCTGCCCATTGGCGGTGATGGTCAGCCCCGTCAGCTTCTCGATCTGCCCGCGCGGCGCGTGATTGCCGGGCAGCCAGGCGGGCATCAGCAGCGTCATCGGCCCGCTGGTTGCCACGGGAATCGTTTCCTTCACGCGGAAGATGCGCTGGGTCGTGTCGCTGGCATCGACCTCCAATTTGATGGTGCCGCCGGGATAGGGCACGTCTTTTGGGGCAGGGGTCGCGTCATTGACGGGCAGTGCGGTCGGCTTGGACCGGATCGCCTCCTGCGCGAAAAGGGGGCTGGCGATCGCGG
The DNA here is from genome assembly GCF_055640555.1 of Sphingobium sp. KKT206. Classification (NCBI taxonomy): domain Bacteria; kingdom Pseudomonadati; phylum Pseudomonadota; class Alphaproteobacteria; order Sphingomonadales; family Sphingobiaceae; genus Sphingobium; species Sphingobium sp. KKT206. The sequence continues at coordinate 2,852,189 of NZ_CM145764.1, read as the reverse complement.
TCGAAAGGCCCGTTGTCAGCAAAAGGGCGGCAGCAAGGCTGCGGATCATGAACATCTCCGAAAATGCAGTCTGGGCCGGACGGCCCTCATGCCCGCACAATGGCGTCGCTACGCGGGCGCGTCCACCCCTTGATGCAGGCGCATAAAAAGCGCGTTTCCTTGAACGGCAATTGCGGTTAAAGGCCCATCCCCATGGCTAAAATCGAAACGCCGCGTCCGGTACGCGGCACGCAGGACATGCTGGGCGGCACCACGGAAGCGTTCCAGGAACGCTTCGCGCATGTGGTCGCGACCTTTGACAAGGTGCGCAAACTCTACGGCTTTCAACGTGTCGAAGTGCCGGTGTTCGAATCCACCGCCGTCTTCGCCCGCTCGCTGGGCGAAAGCACTGACGTCGTGTCGAAGGAAATGTACACGTTCGAGGATCGCGGCGGGGACAGCATCACCCTGCGCCCCGAATTTACCGCCGGGATCAGCCGCGCCTATATCACCGAAGGCTGGCAGCAATATGCGCCGCTTAAAGTGGCGACCCATGGACCCCTGTTCCGCTACGAACGCCCGCAAAAGGGCCGCTTCCGCCAGTTCCACCAGCTCGACGCTGAAATCATCGGCGCGGCCGAGCCGGGCGCGGACGTGGAACTGCTCGTCATGGCCGACCAGTTGCTCAAGGAACTGGGCATCGATGACGGCGTGACGCTGACGCTCAACACGCTGGGCGACGCCGCCAGCCGCGACGCCTGGCGCGCCGCGCTGATCGCCCATTTCGAGGCGCATCGCGGGGAGTTGTCGGAAGACAGCGTCGATCGCCTGCAGCGCAACCCGCTCCGCATCCTCGACAGCAAAGACCCGCGCGACCGCCCCGTCGCCGACAGCGCACCCGACATCGACGCCTATCTGACGGACGAAGCGCGTGGCTTCTTCGACAAGGTGACGAGCGGCCTGGATGCCGCTGGCGTCGCTTGGGAACGCAACGCGCGCCTCGTGCGCGGCCTCGACTATTATCGCCACACCGCGTTCGAATTCGTCACGGATCGTCTGGGCGCGCAAGGCACGGTGCTGGGCGGCGGCCGCTATGACGGGTTGATCGAAAATCTGGGTGGTCCTGCGACGCCAGCGGTCGGCTGGGCGGCGGGGATCGAGCGGCTGGCGATGCTTGTGGATGCGCCGGAGATTGAGAAGCCAACAGTCGCCATCATCCCGATGGGGGAAGCCGCCGAAGTGAAGGCCACCGGCATCATCGCTGATCTGCGGCGCGCTGGTATCGCCTGCGACATGGGTTTTCGCGGCAATATGAAAAAGCGGATGCAGCGTGCGAATGCTTCCGGGGCGTTATTTGCGGCTATCCTGGGTGATGATGAAATCGCCCAAGGGGTAATGGCGCTCAAAAATCTGCGGTCGGGTGAGCAGCAGGAAGTGCCACTGACTTCTCCATATGAACTGTTGAAGATGCTGCTGGTTGGTGAAGGCATGGCGCGAAATCCAGCGCTGCTTGAAGGCGTGAAGGCAACGGCCGACTAATGCCCTTCACCGCCAATCGCGCCTCCCCACCCTCGTTCGCCCTGAGCTTGTCGAAGGGCCGTTTTTCTGCTGCCTGCAAGAAAGGACGGGGCTTCGACAAGCTCAGCCCGAACGGATTTAGGGGCAACACTTAATGCACATCTCGCCTGAACGCATCGCGCAGATCGAGGCGCGCCGGGATGAGGTGCAGGCGTCGATGACGCGCGCCGACCTTGCCCCCGATGCGTTCGTGCGCCTGTCGAAGGAATATGCCGAGATTGAGCCGGTCGCCCGCGCCGCGCATGAAGTGCGCCGCCTGCGGCAGGAACTGGCCGCGCTCGATTATATGGCGGGCGGAGTCGATGCCGATGCCGATCCGCTGATGCGCGAAATGGCGCAGGAGGAAATGCAGCTCCTCAAAAGCCAGCTGCCCCAGGCCGAACGCGCGCTGGCGCTGCAACTGCTGCCCCGCGATTCCGCCGATGCCCGCCCCGCCATGCTGGAAATCCGCGCCGGAACCGGCGGCGACGAAGCCGCGCTGTTCGCCGGCGACCTCTTCCGCATGTATCAGCGCTATGCCGACACGCAGGGCTGGAAGATGGAGCAGATGACGGCCAACGCGTCCGAAGCGGGTGGTTTCAAGGAAATCGTCGCCTCCATCACCGGCACCGGCGTCTTCGCCAAGCTCAAGTTCGAAAGCGGCGTCCACCGCGTCCAGCGCGTCCCCGTCACCGAAAGCGGCGGGCGCATCCACACCAGCGCCGCGACCGTCGCCGTCCTCCCCGAACCGGAGGAAGTCGATGTCCAGATCGCTGACGGCGACCTCAAGATCGACATTTACCGCGCTAGCGGAGCAGGCGGCCAGCACGTCAACACCACCGACTCCGCCGTCCGCATCACCCATTTGCCCAGCGGCCTCGTCGTGATTCAGCAGGACGAACGCTCGCAGCACAAGAATAAGGCGAAGGCGATGCAGGTGCTGCGCGCGCGCCTCTACGAAGCCGAACGGCAACGCACCCAGAGCGAACAGGCCGGCGCGCGCAAGGCGATGGTCGGGTCGGGCGACCGCTCAGAACGCATCCGCACCTATAATTTCCCGCAAGGCCGCGTCACTGATCACCGCATCAACCTGACGCTGCACCGCCTGCCCGAAATTCTCGAAGGGCCGGGCCTTGCCGAAGTCATCGACGCGCTGATCGCCGAAGACGAAGCCGCACGGCTGGCGCAACTGGACGGGGTGGGGTGAGCATCGCGCCTGCGCTGCGCGAGGCTACGGCCCGTTTGAGCGCGACCAGCGACACAGCGCGGCTCGACGCCGAATTACTGATGGCCCATGCGCTGGGCCTCTCGCGCGCCGACATGCTGCTGCGCCAGCGCGACCTGGCGGTCCCCGCCGCCTTCGCCGCATTGCTCGACCGCCGCCTGAACGGCGAACCGATCGCCTATATCAGCGGCATGCGCGATTTCTGGACGATCAGCCTGACCGTCACGCCCGACGTGCTGATCCCGCGCCCCGACAGCGAAACGCTGATCGAGGCGGCGGTCGCGCATTTTGCGGGGCGCGCGCCTGCGTCCGTTCTCGACCTCGGCACTGGCTCCGGCGCGCTCCTGCTCGCGGCCTTGAGCGAATGGCCGACCGCGCAGGGCTTGGGGATCGATGCCTCGTCCCGCGCGCTTGCCGTCGCGCAGGGCAATGCCGCGCGGCTGGGCCTGGCGACGCGCGCGCAATTCCGCCTCGGTGATTGGGGGCAGGGGGTGGATGGCCCGTTCGACCTCCTCCTCATCAACCCGCCCTATATCGCCCGCGACGCGGCGCTCGCGGGCGATGTGCTGCGCGAACCGGGCAGCGCGCTGTTCGCGGGCGACGACGGCCTCGATGATTATCGCCGCATCGTGCCCGACCTGCCGCGCCTGATCGCGCCGGGCGGCATGGCCGCGATCGAGATCGGCCATGACCAGCGGCTTGCCGTTACGGCGCTGCTGGAGGGCGTCGGCCTTGCCGTGCGCCCGCTGCCCGACTTGGCGGGTCTGGACCGCTGCCTGGTCGCCACTCCATGATTAACGATGATAAAGCCGAATTTGCTTGGTTTATCCCATGAAAGCCATTACATCGGGGTCAGGAACAGCACGCTCCGGCGACATGACCCTTTTAGGTCATTGATGGAAAAGCTGTTTTCTAGCTCCTTAAAGTCATGATGGCGCTGCTGCGCGGCACCTCTGGCATTGGACGGCATAAGCCAGATAATGGCCTATGTCCTGCGGAGCTATATCCGGCCCGATGAGCGGGTCGCGCTTGGGGATGGCGACGGAACAGTGTTTTCAGCCAAGGTTATGACAGCGAACACAAGGATCATATCTTGATCAACAACCGGCAGGCCGGTCGCCGCAATCGCGGCCGGAATAATAACGGACGTCCCAACACCAACAATCGGGGCGGGGGCGGCGACAGCGGCAACCGCATCGACAATCGCGCCCGTGGCAATGCGACCCAGCTTCTTGAAAAATACAAGAATATGGCGCGCGATGCCCAGATGTCGGGTGATCGGGTCAACGCCGAATATTATCTCCAATTCGCTGACCATTATTTCCGCGTCCTGGCCGACAACCGCGCCCGGCAGGAAGAACAGCAGCAGGGCCAGCCCCAGCGCCAGCGTCGCCCGGACGAGAATTTCGACGAAGATGGCGATGATTTCGAGGGCGTCGCCGACGGCGTCGACGAATTCCGCACCGACAATTCGTCCTACGACCGCACCCCGCGCGAACAGCCCGGTTTCGATCGCGCCCCGCGTGAGCAGAATGACCGTAACGATCGCAATGACCGCAACGACCGTGCCCCGCGCGAGCAGGGCGACCGGCCCCAGCGCGATTATGCCGATCGCGGACAACGCGACCAGGGCGACCGTCCGCAACGCGATCAGGCCGACCGCGCACCCCGCGAGTTCGGCGATCGTGCCCCGCGCGACCAGAATCGCCGCCAGGACGAACCGCGCGAAGATCGCAATGCCCGTCGCGACCGTCCGCGTCGCGATCGCCCCGTCGCCGCGGAATCGCAGGCCCCGGTAGAGCAGGCCGCCCCCGCGCCGCAGCCCGTCGTTGAACAGGCCCCAGCGCCGCAGCCCGAAGCCGAAGCGCCGCGTCCCCGCCGTGGTCGCCCGCGTAAGGTCGTGCCCGAAGCCGAACAGGCCAATGAAAGCCTCGACCTGGCCGTGCTGCCGCCCGCCATCGGTCGCGCCGACAATGACGGTGAAGCTGAAGCGCCCAAGAAGCGCACTCGCCGCACCCGTCCCGCGACGGAAGCGGCCGAATAAGGCCGCACACCGGCTCTACCGGACAAAAAAGGGGGATGGCGCAGCCCATGCGCCATCCCCTTTTTCATGCCCGCTTTCCAAGGCCGCTGCGATCCGGCACAAGGCACCGGCGTTCCGACTGGAGAGATGCCGCCATGCCCCGCTTTTGCCTGCTTGCGCCTTTGCTCGCTCTCCTGCCCGCCACGGCTCTGGCACAGGATGTAACCGACACGACCGCCGCTCCGGCGCAGGGGGATGTAGCCGTCACCATCTATAATAATGATCTCGCGCTGGTGCAGGATGTGCGCCAACTCGCCATCCCCGCCGGGGTCAGCCGCATCGAATTTCCCGATGTGTCGGCGCAGATCCGCCCCGAAACCCTGTCCTTCGCCGCCGATGACGCATCGATCGTCGAACAGAATTTCGACTTCGACCTGCTGTCCCCCGGAAAATTGATGGAAAAGGCGATCGGCCGCACCGTCACCATCGTCCGCACCAATCCCGCCACCGGCGCGGAACAGCGCGAACAGGCCAAGGTGCTGAGCGTCCAGGGCGGCGTGGTACTGCAGATCGGCCAGCGGATCGAGATTTTGCGCGACGACGGCCTGCCGGTGCGCGTCATCTTCGACAAGGTGCCCGCCAATCTGCGCGCGCGCCCGACCCTGTCGGTAACGGTGGACAGCGCCCGCGCAGGCACGCGCGCGGCCTCGCTCCGCTATCTGACGCCGGGGCTTGGCTGGGCGGCGGACTATGTCGCGCTGTTCGATGCCAAGGCCGGGCGGATCGACGTGCAGGGCTGGGTCACGCTCACCAACACCAGCGGCACCAGCTATGACAATGCCCGCACCCTGCTGGTCGCGGGCAGCGTCGGCCAAAGCCAGGGCGGCTATCGCCCGCAACGTGCCGCCGCCCTTCGCCGCGCCGGAACGGAGACCGCCCCGCGCGAGCAATTGGGCGATTTCTACCTCTATCCCATCGCCGCCCGCACCCGCATCGCCGATCGCCAGACCAAGCAAGTGAGTTTCCTCGACGTGCAGGGCGTGCCCGCGCGCGCGGGCTATGCCTATCGCAACGGCTGGCTCGCCAGCAGCGAGGAGCCGCAAAGCGTCCGCAGCGTCGTGCATTTCTCGACCGCGCGGTCAGGCGGCCTTGGCGACGCGCTGCCCGCCGGCACAGTGCGCTTCTATATGAAGGATGCCGGCGGCGCGCCGCAGTTCATCGGCGAAAATCAGGTCGATCATACGCCGATGGGCAGCGATCTCGCGCTCGCCACCGGCGATGCCTTCGACGTGAAGGTCAGGCCCGTCGTCGAACAGCGCGAGCGTGTCTCGAACAGCAAATGGCGCAGCCATATGCGCTACGACCTCAGCAATGCGAAGGATCAGCCGGTCACGATCGAACTGACCCAATCGGGCCTCGACTTCGCCTATAACGATACCCGCATCGTCAGCGAAAGCCTGCCGTCCCAGCGGATCGACAACAATAGCGCGCGGTGGCAGGTGACCGTGCCCGCCAATGGCACCACCACCCTCACCGCCATTTTCGAAACCCGCTACTGACGGCCCGCGCATGCGCCGCTGGCTGATCCTGCTGCTGCTCGCGATGACGGGCGCGCCCGCGTCTGCGCAGACGCTTATCGTCTCGCCCGGCGCGCACTCCCGCTCGGTCACCGTCTATCGCGACCCCGAACGCGGCGAGGGGAGTATCAACGCCCGCTTCCCCACCGGCTTCGCGCTCGTCACCGAACAGCGGCGCATCACCCTCCCACCCGGCGATGCGACCATCCGCTTCGAAGGCGTTGCGGACGGCATGATCGCGGTCAGCGCGGCGGTGACCGGCCTGCCCGGCGGCGTCATCCAGAAAAATCGCGATGCCCGGCTGCTGTCGCCCGCCAGTCTGACACTCGGCGCGCTGGGCAAGGCCGTGCATCTGCGCCGCACCGATCCCGCGACCGGCAGAGTGGTGGAGCAGGACGCGATCGTCCGCTCCACGCCCGACCAAGCGCTCGTCATCGAAAGCGCGGACGGGGTAGAGGCGTTGCGCTGTTCGGGCCTGCCCGAAACGCTGATCCATGACAGCGTGCCGTCCGACCTGTCCGTCACCCCCACCTTGGCGATCGACACGCAGAGCGACCGGGCGACGCAGGCCGATGTGACGCTCACCTATCTCACCACCGGATTCGATTGGGCCGCCGACTATGTCGCCCGAATCGCGCCGGACGGGCGCACGCTCGACCTGTTCGCCTGGCTGACGGTCGCCAACGGCAACAGCGTCGCCTTTTCCGACGCGCGCCTGCTGGCGATTGCGGGACGACTCAACCGCACATCGGATTATGACGCGCTCGGACGCGCCCCAGAAGCGCCACCGCTTTACCTGAGCTGCTGGCCCGAACCAAGCTATGAGGGCGAGGATGACGGGGCTGATCTCATTTTCATGCCATCGCCGGTTGCTGCACCCCCGCCGATGATGGCGGCCCAGGAAATCATGGTGACGGGTCGCCGCGTCGCGACGCAGGAGGAACTGGGCGACCTCAAACTCTATCGTGTGCCCATGGCGGTCGATCTCAACCCCAGCAGCCAAAAGCAGGTCGCCCTCCTGCACCAGCGCGCGATTGCCTTCACCATCCTCTACACCGCGCGGCTTTTAGCGCAGGGCGATGTCAGCGAGGGCGGCCCGCTCACCCGCACGCTGCGCTTCACCAATCGGCGCGAAAGTGGGGCAGGCGTACCGCTCCCGTCCGGCGGCCTGTCGCTGTTCGCGATGCGCGGGGTCGAATCGCTGTTGCTGGCGCAGGCGCGAATGCGTGACCAGGCGATCGGCGACAAGGTAGAGATCGCGGCGGGGCAAAGCCCGCACTTGCGCTACGAACGGACCTTCGATGAAAAAACGCAGCGATACGGTCTTCGGCTGATCAATAGCGGTGCCGAACCGCTGGTCGCGGAAATCATCGTGCAGGATGACGAAGCCAACCAACTCGTCGGATCACGTCCGCGCCTCGTCCGTCGCGACGGGGCTTGGCTCTGGACGGCTACCGTACCGGCGCAGGGAACGGCCCAACTCGACTACCGCCTGCGGACGCCCCGCTGACGATCAGGTCGCGGGCAAGGGGCGCGGCCGGTGATTCTCATCCAGCGCGACGAAGGTGAACAGGCCGCTGGTCAAATCGACCTGCTCCTGCTCCGCCCCGCGCGTCGCCACCACATCGATGCGGATGGCGAGCGAGGTCCGCCCGCGCCGCTCCTCATGGGCATAGACTGACACGACATCGCCCAGCAAAATCGGCGTGATGAACTTCATGCTCTCGATCGCGACGGTCGCCACGGCCCCCTGCGCGATTCGATGCGCGACGATGCCGCCCGCAATATCCATCTGGCTCAGCACCCAGCCGCCGAAAATATGGCCGTTGGCGTTGATGTCGGCGATGCGTGGCATGACCCGCAACACCACATCGTCGCGCTTGTCAGTCATCCAGCGGCACCTCGTCCTTCAACCGGTCCATCACCTGCTCGTCATGGCCGGTGCCATGCGACAGGAAGGCGAGCGCCATCAGCCCCGTGCCCAGCATGAAGGTCAGCCACACCCCCAATATGGTCGCGATGATCATATGGATCGGCATGGTTTCCGACCGATAATAGAGAAAGAGCAGCGCCAGCGCGGTGCAGGCCGCCCCGCCCAGCGCCATCCACGCCATGATGCGGCGAAACCGGGTCCAGGCCACGGCGGCGATCTGCGGATCATCGAGCGCTTGCTTGCGTGTCATCCCTTTTCTTTGGCCCGCGAAAGTGGGATCATCAAGCGCCTGAACCAAATTATAGGGCAGAAGGAGAGCAGCCATGACGATTGCAGCGATTTTGCGGGGCAAGGGGGGCGATGTCGTCCAGGTGCGGTCTACCGATACGGTGTTGTCCGCTGTCCAATTGCTCGCCGATCGGCGAATCGGCTGCGTGCCCGTGGTCGATGATGGCGAAGTGGTCGGCATCTTTTCCGAACGTGACCTCGTCTATCGCGTGGCAACCGATGGCGCGGCGGCGCTCGACCACCCGGTCGGCGACCTGATGACCTCGCCCGCCATCACCGTGGATGACAAGATGCCGGTGATCCATGGCCTCTCGCTGATGACCAAGCGGCGCATCCGCCATCTGCCGGTCGTGGTCGATGGCCAGTTGGTCGGCCTGATTTCGATCGGCGATCTGGTGAAATTCCGCATCGACAGCATCGAATCGGAAGCCAGCGCGCTGCGCGATTATATCCAGACGGCTTGAAACAGGCGGCTCGCGCCCTCGGTTCAGGCCGGTGCCTGGGCCGGGGGCGCGCGGCGCACCACCAGCGCGACCAGTTCCATCACCGTGGCGCGCGAACACAGCATCAACGCCGCGAGGAAGGCGATGCCGCCCGTCGGCACCAGGATCGCGAGCCGGATCGGCGCGGCCAGCGGCGGCAGCAGCCAATCAACCGCTATCACGACACCCGCCATCAACACCGAACAGCCCAGCGCCGGTGCCGCCGCGCGGACCAGATCCGTAAGACGCAACCCCATCGGTGCCCCCGCCAACCGCGCTGTGATCGCGGTCAGGATCGGAAAGGCACCCAGCCACGCCCAGGCGAGGCCGATCGCGCCGAATTTGATCCCGATCAGAAAGGATATCGGCATCAGCACCGCACCGACCGCCGCGACTCGCGCCGTGGTGCCGGGCCGACCCAGCGCATTGCTCACCGGCGCGAACATCACTTGCACCGTCATGAACGGCATGGCGAGCGCGAGAATCGCCACGAAGGGCGCCATCTCCAGCCATTTCGCCCCGAATAATGTCTCGACCAGCGGCTCGGCCGTCACCGCCATGCCCAGATAGACCGGACAGGAAATCAGCAACAGCAACCGCACCGCCTTGCAGAAGGACCAAGCGA